>CAVRGI010000010.1:0-484731 GCA_963720665.1 uncultured Solirubrobacterales bacterium
ATCGAGCGCTGGGGTTGTGCAGCCACGGGTCGTGGCGGGCATCGACCGCTTGATCGGCACGGAGGTTGAGGCTGGCCACTTCGTTTCGCCGTTCCCCCCGGACATTCTGGCGTACGTGTTTGTGCGGATGGCGGAGGCGTTCCTCTACAACGATTCGTTCGCCGGGATCCCCGGTGGCGCCGATCGCCAGCGTGACGTGTTGGCGGCTCTGCTCGGCGTGCGCGAGTCCTGAAGCGTTTTCGTCCTTTTCCCAGAAGGGCGTATAATGCCGCACCAACCTGCGGCGCATTGCCTGGAGGGGCGTGCCGCGCGATTCGGGAGGGAAACAATGCCTAAAGCAGACAAGGCCCGTTCGACCTGCTTGGTCGGACGGGCATGGCTGGTCGCAGCCGTTGGCGCCGTGGCACTGATGGTGTCAGGGCTCGCAGCCGCCTCGGCCTCAGCCGGAACCACGTGGCTGTGCCGGCCCGGGCTCGCGAGCAACCCGTGTTTGAACAGCGAGGAAACGACCGTCAGGCTGGACGGCGGGGCGACGTTCGTCGAACACGCCAAGCCTGCCCAAGAACCCGCCGATCGACTGCTTCTACGTCTACCCGACCGTGAGCAGCCAGCTCACGATCAACGCCGACGAAAAAATCGAAGCCGAAGAGATCGCGATCGCCGAAAGCCAGGCCTCGCGCTTCTCGCAGGTGTGCAAGGTCTACGCGCCGATCTACCCGCAGCTGACGATCCCTGCGATCAACGGCCTCGTCGGCAAAGTGGAACCGGAAGACTCCGTGAAGGCGTACACGGGCGTGGCGACCGCGTTCCTCGAATACATCGCCCACTACAACGACGGCCGCGGCTTCGAGCTGATCGGCCACTCCCAGGGCTCGGCGATGCTCGAGCAGCTGATCAAGGAAGTGATCGAACCGAACCGGCGCTGCGCAAGCAGCTCGTCGGCGCGATCGTACTCGGCGGCCAGGTGATCGTGCCCGAAGGCAAGAACGTCGGCGGCACGTTCAAGACGATCCCCGGGTGCTCGGTGGTCGGTCAGACCGGCTGCGTCATCGCGTACTCGAGCTTCCTCGAAGAACCACCCGAAAAAGCCCTCTTCGGACGAGCCACTGCCGATCCTCGGCGGCGGCCTGCCCGAAGTCGAACATCCGCAGGTGCTGTGCGTGAACCCGACCGTGCTGGCGCAGGGGCACTTCGCGGGCCCGTCGCTGTCGTACTACCCGACGTACAACGCCTTCGTCGCCGGCAAATTCCCCGGCGACCTCGGGCCGTTCGTGCAGGCGCCCAAAGCGCCCACGCCATGGGTGGCCACGGCGGCTCAGTACTCGGCGAAGTGCGAAGCCCGCAACGGCGCGAGCTGGCTGCAGCTGACGCCGACCGCCCGAAAGACACGCGCACCGAAACGGTGCTCGTGAACACGCTCCGCCGGCCCGGCGCTGTGGGGACAGCACCTCGTGGACGTCAACGCACAGCTCGGCAACCTCGTGGCAGACGTCGGACTGCAGTCCGCCAGCTACCTACTGACCCACTAGCTCAGAGAACGTGTGCGAGCCGTCAGGCTGCGCTGAGACCCACGCGTTCGGGCTCCCCGATTCGGCCAGCCGGCCGGATCGGGGAAGACCCGATGCCCACCACCGTTCCAAGTGCTCGGCGCCGAGCGAGACGCTCGAAGTCGGTTTATGGTGAGCCGCGCGTTTAGTAGTTCGGCGAGCACAACTGGCCTGGCGCGTTCGGTTTGGAGACTCCTTACGGCCTATCCTCCGAATGGCTCGGCGACTGCTCTTGTTGGCAAGCGAGAGCGCGCGACAAACGACTGTTCACGGTCGGGTCGGCGGGAGGCGCCTGGTTCCGCGCGGCACGTGCTGGCCCGACTGGTTCCGGTTTCCTCCCACCGCCACATCGAACCGTGCATGCGGTTCTCCCGCACACGGCTCACCGACGCCCTTCACCGCCGGCATTCGGCTTGACCCGCCAGTCCCGGAAGGGGCTGGGGGTGACGACGAGTCGGTCGAGGCTGACCAGTCCCATGCGGTTCGCTGACACGAAGGCCACGACGGTCATGCCGTAGCCCGCTTTCCGCTTGTGGCGCTTGGCCACAAACCGGGCGAGTCGCCGGAGCGCATAGGTGGTGATGCGGGTGAAGTGAAGGCGACTGTTCCCATAGCGGAAATAGTTCGCCCAGCCGCTCAGGAATCGGTTGAGATCCTGAACGATCACTTCGACCGGGTCGCGGAGCCGCTTGTAATCCGTGATCTCACGGATTCGGTCGCGGGCTCTTTGCATCGCCTCTCGTGAGGGCCAGCGGGCGAGGAATCTGAGGTGTTCATAGCCACGCTCACCGCGCACCCGACGGTGATGGAAGCCGAGAAAGTCAAGACCCTCGCCTCCCTCCTTTAGGTGCACGATCCGGGTCTTGGCCGCCTTGGGTTCTAGGCCCAACTCGGCCAGGATCGACCGAAGCGCACTGAGTGCCGCCTCGGCCTCCCGTTTGGTGTGGCACATGACCACCAGGTCATCCGCGAACCGCACCAGCACCCCTGTCCCGCGCTCTGCCCACTGCCGGTCGAGCCGGTGCAGATAGACGTTGGCAAGGACAGGCGAGATCACCCCGCCCTGGGGAGTGCCGGTCACCTCGCGGTGGACCGCACCGTCTGCCATCACCCCTGCGCGCAACGTCGCGCGCAGGAGCTTCAGCAGGTTGCGATCTGAGACCCGTTCCTCGATCGCCGACATCAACCCCGAGTGCGGGATCGCCTCAAAGCAGTTGGCGATGTCCGACTCAAGAGCCCAGCGCCTGCCCCTCCAGGACTCATCAATCAAGACCTGGAGCGCATCGTGCTGTGATCGCCTGGGCCTGAACCCGAACGAGCACGGCAGGAAGTCCGCCTCGAACACTGGCTCGATGACGAGCTTGACTGCGGCTTGCACGATGCGGTCGCGGACGGTGGGGATCGAGAGCGGGCGAAGCTCCTCGCGCCCGGGCTTCGATATGAACACCCGGCGTGCGGGAAGCGGGCGCCAGCGCCCGTCCTTCAGATCCGCGGCCAGCTCATCGAGCAGACGGGATACCCCGTAGCGCTCGATGTCGGCGATGGTCTGTTCATCGATGCCGGCCGCGCCTTTGTTGGCGCGCACCAGCTCCCACGCACGCTCCAAGACATCCTTCCTTGAGAGCTTGTCGTAGAGCGCGTGGAACCGTCGTGCGGGATCGGCCTTGGCCGCCCGGTAGAGCGTTCGCTGCAGTTCTCGGACTTGATCCTGCTTGGTGGTCCTAGCCATGATCTGGCACTCACCGATCCTTCCCTGTGCGTGACGCATGGACGAAGCAGCGGCCCTTCCCTCGCCGCGGGTTCCGTTGTCCCGCGGCTCAAGCGGTACTACGGCCGCCTCCGACACCCTCCCGGCACGACATCCACTTCCCGGCTGAGCGCCGGTTATAGGACGCGAATCTCCGAGCGCACCCATCCACGGGACCGCCGGGCCGGGGAGGGTCTCCCCAGTTCCCGCCGCCACCTTCTGAACGTTCCGAGCCCTGCTACGCCGGGAGGTTCCTCGGGGCTGAAATCCAGGATCTACACCCCTTCCATGGCCTTCGCCGTGACGAGCGCGGCTCGGCTCCTCCTCTTCCCCGCCCCAACGGGCAGGCGTCCTAACGGCGCGTGAAGAACTTCGCTTGCGCTTCGGACCGCTCAGTCGCTCCCCCTAACAGGGCTTTTGACGCTGCGCTTCGACCCCGGGCGTTTCCCCCCGAAGCCGGCAGCCTGCTACCGGGCCTCCTGACAGCTACCCGGGCGGGACTCGCACCCGCTGGCGACGACGAGCTTATGTTGGATCAGCTACTCAATAAGCACCTCCAACTTCTGGGCACACCCCGCAATGGACGAGCAGCAGGCGTCTCGCCACTGCCTCCGCAGACGCCTCCTCCCACCGCGATGCGAGCGTCTCGCACGCTCGACCACAGACGAGTGCTCCTCGTCCAACGCGAGCGTGAGCGCGGCCCTTGCTGGGACGCTCGCTCGTCCCGCGAAAGCAGCAGTGCGGGTCTGTCGCGCAGGTGTAGTCGCTGACGGCTGAGACGCCTGAGACGACCGCATCCACGCGCACTGGAGCGGACCTTGACGCGGCGCGATCGCATACCCTGAGTGGGAGCATGGCCACGGCAACGACGTCTACCCGCGCCCGCGGACATTTGCTTCGCCCGCCGAGTGGGCACACGATGTCGTCGGCGTGGCTCAGCGCGGCGGTCCGCTCGCGGCGGTCTATCTGCGCGGCCGCCTCGACGCGACGTTGCGCGAGCGCGTCATGGTCGCCGTCAGCCGCGTCAACGCCTGCGGCGGGTGCACGTTGTGCACCAGCGGTGGGCGCTGCGCGCTGGCGTGAGCAGCGAGGAGTTGGAGGCCATCGGCCTAGGTGACTTGGCCGCGCTCGATGAGCGCAGCCGCGCTGCGGTCGTCTACGCGAGCGCGCTCGCGGAGGGCCACTTTCGTCGCCCGATTGCACCTGAGATCGAGGCCGTGGCAGCGGAGCACTTGAGCGCGGATGAGATGAGCGCGATCAGGCCGTCGCCCGGTTGATGGCGCTGGCCAACCTCTCGGTGAGCACAACTGAGGCGATCGCTGCCCGGGCTCGACGACGGACGGTGACTGGATCGCCGCGCGCGCCGAGAGTCCACGCGCCCGCGCTGACGGGTCCGTCCCGTGGTACTCCAGGGTGTTCACCGTGCATGGACCCTCTAGCCATCAAGCGTGAGCAGCTCGTCGGGGGAGCACGCCGCTCAACGCTGGAGGAGCCGACCGAGTGGACGCTATGGGCCGACAAGATGCTGAGCTTCTGAACGTCGAGCAAGACGTGTCGAAGCGCGCGGCACGCTACGACGCCTGGTTCTCCACGCCGCTTGGCCGAGCGATCGACGCCGTCGAGGCACGCGCCGTCATTGAGCTCGCCGCGCCGCAGCCCGGCGAGCGTGCACTGGACGCCGGCTGTGGCTCGGGCATCTCACGCGCCGACTGCTCGCCGCCGGAGCCAGGGTCACCGGCCTCGACAGCGACCCCGAGATGCTCGCCGCCGCACGCCTGAAGGCGCCGTCGGCCACGCTCATCCAGGGCGACGTCACGGCGCTGCCGTTCTGCGACGCCACGTTCGATTTGAGTCTCGCCGTTACGCTGCTGTGCTTCGTCCGGGATCAGCAGCGCGCGGTCGACGAGCTCACCCGCGTGACCGCCAGGCGGGCGCGTCGTACTGGCTGAGCTGGGCCGCCACAGCCTCTGGGCCGCATGGCGGCGAGCCAGAGGCTGGCGCCAGTCGGACCTCTGGAGGGACGCCCACTTCTTCACCCCCGGCGAGCTCGCCGCCCTCCTTCGACGCGCGGGCACGCACGAAGTGCGGACGCGCCCGGCCGCCTACCTGCCGCCAGGCGCCCCCTCCTGGCTGCAGGCTCGCGCCATTCCGCTCGAGCGCCGCGCCCGGCGGCTTGGCAGCCTCGGCGCCGCATTCATCCTCGCGCGCGGCGAGGTGCGCGCCGCGTGACCTGCCGAGGCACAGCTGCCACGGTGCCAAGGTTGGCTGCTTTCTGTCTGGATCGCGCCCGTGAAACCAAGCAGGGGTCGCGCGTCAGACCCTACGCGCGATGACCTGTACGACCGCCCCTGGGCCCGGTGCCCAGCTCCCTCGAGCACGCTTCGCTCCAGCTCGGCTGCGGGGTGGGCTCGAGCGGCGCGAGCTCCTCCCGCAGAGTGTCGAGTGTCATGGTCAGCTCGGCCGAGGGCGGCCCGCCCGTCCCGCGCCCTATCTGGTCGGGCGTATAGGCCTCCAGCAGGAACGCGCCGTGGGGCTTGAGGGAGGCAACCACGCGCCGGTGCAGGTCGCGCCGGACGGCGGGCGGCGTGTGCGCGAAGATCGAGACCACGAGATCCCAGCGCTCAACGCCGAGGTCGTAATCCGCAAGGTCTGCAGCGACGGCCGTCATGTGCATCCCTCGACGCTCGGCGAGCTGACGAGTCTTTCGCACGCCGGCCTCTGCGAGGTCGACGCTCGATACCTTGTAGCCGGCTTCGGCGAGGAACACGGCGTTGCGCCCCTCCCCTCCGCGAGACACAGCGCCGCACCTGTGGGGAGGAGCAGCAGGCTCTCGCGCAGGAAATCGTTGGGCTCGGTTCCTAGAGGTAGCCCTCGCCACCGTAACGCTGCTCCCACAGCGTCCCCGCGGGATGCCGCTCGGTCACGGTGACACGCGGTGGCCAGGCGCCGCGTGCGGACCCAGGACTCTTCCCGGACGGGCGATCACGGTGGTCGCCTGGAGGTGCCTAATCGCGTCCACGGGGCCAGAATATCCAACGAAGCGCGCGTACCGCCGAGCGAGTGTGGCGCGTTGGACCCAGAGCGGAAGCAGCCGTCATCCGGCCCCGCGCCATCGCTCCGGACGCACGAGCACGGACGTGCGTCGTGTCGCAGACTCCCGCATTGCGCCCGGTAAGCGGGCGTATGCCGGCCCTCAGCTGAGGCAATCGGAGATCGTCCAGACCGGCAGCCGGAGCGCCATCGGGCGGCGCGCTCGCATCCAGGGGTGAGCAGGCGTCTGGCCGTCTCCGGCCGGGGCGGCCCAGGGCTGTCCAAACGACAGCTCGGCGCGGGGCCTTGCCCTCAACCGAGCAAGACATCACCAGCGCGCCCAGGGCCGAGTCCTTGCCCTGACTCGCTACCGTGGCCCTGTGAGCAGCCCGCGAGTGCCCGGTGGGGTGGTGCACAAGCTTCCAGGAGACCTGCGCAAGGCGCTGATCGCCAACCCCACGGCACTCGATGCCTGGAAGGACATCACGCCTCTGGCCCGCAACGAGTTCATCTGCTGGGTCGAGGATGCCAAGCAGGAGATGACCCGAGAACGCCGCATTCGCCGGACCCAGGAGGAGCTGGAGGAAGGCCAGCGTCGGCCCTGCTGCTGGCCAGGGTGCAAGCACCGCGAGCGCACCGGCAGATAGCAGGCGGCTGGGTGTCCCTTGCCCGTCGGATCTCCGCTGGGCCATATCGCCGGCAGGCGGTGCGCCGCCGCCCGCTCCTCTCCACCTCCAATTTATACCCCACACGGGGCTTGATTCAAGCCCCGGGGTGTGCCGCATAATCCCCCGCCGCAGGCCAGAACCTACCGAGGGGAGTCAAATGCGTGTGTTGTTGACGAGGTATGGATCGCGGGGGGACGTCGAAGCAATGATCGGACTCGCGGCGCAGTTTCGGACACTCGGCGCGGAGGTGGGGGTATGACCGAGCATGCGGTGGTGATTGCCGGAGGCGGCCCTGCCGGAATGATGCTGGCGGCCGAGTTGGCGTTGGCGAAGGTGGACGTCGCGGTTGTCGAGCGGCGTCCCAATCACGTGCTCGTGGGCTCGCGGGCCGGCGGGTTTCATTCGCGTACGATCGAGGTGCTCGATCAGCGTGGGGTCGCGGATCGGTTCCTCGCGGAGGGTCAGGTTGCTCAGACCTCGATGTTCGGCACGACCGCGTTGGACATGAGCGACTTCCCGACGCGTCATCCCTATTCGCTCGGGATCTGGCAGAACCAGATCGAGCGGATCATGGCGGACTGGATCGCCGAGCTGCCGGTGCGGATCTATTACGGAAGTGAGGTGACGGGCTTCGCGCAGGACGACACCGGCGTCGACGTCAAGCTCTTCGATGGCCGGTCGCTGCGGGCGCGGTATCTGGTCGGGTGCGACGGAGGACGCAGCATCGTCCGTAAGGAAGCCGGTATCGAGTTCCCCGGGTGGGATCCGACCAAGAGCAACCTGATCGCCGAGGTCGAGGTGACCGAGGAGCCGGAGTTGGGCATGCGGCGCGACGCTAAGGGCGTCCACGCCATCGGCAGGTTGGAGTACGAGATCCGCGACGGCGAGGTCGTCTACGGGGATGGCGGGCCGGTGCGGGTGATGGTGACCGAGCAGCAGATCGGGCCAGCAGCGAGCCCACCTTGCGTGATCTGAGCGAGGCGCTGATCACCGTCTACGGCACCGATTTCGGGATCCACAATCCCACGTGGATCTCGAGGTTCACCAACATGACACGTCAGGCCGCGGCCTACCGCGCGGGACGGGTGATGCTGGCCGGCGACTCTGCTCACGTGCATTACCCGGCGGGTGGACAGGGCCTCAGCCTCGGTGTGCAGGATGCGGTCAATCTGGGATGGAAGCTGGCCCAGGTGGTCAACGGGACCTCCCCAGAGAGCCTTCTGGACACCTACCACGACGAGCGCCACCCGGTCGCCGCCCGTGCGCTCAGGTACACGATGGCTCAGACCGCCCTCCAGCGCCAGGACGAGCGCACGAAGGCCCTGGCCGACCTGGTGTCGGAGCTGGCGATGATGGACGAGACTCGCAAACGGCTCGCCGGAATCGTCTCCGGGCTGGACATCCACTACGACCTCGGCGAGGGCCATCCTCTGCTCGGACGCCGCATGCCCGATCTGGACATCATGACCACCGACTGCCCTCTCCGAGTCTTCGAACTGCTCCACGGCGCCAGGCCGGTGCTCCTCAACCTCGGCGAGCCCGGCGGCTTTGACATCACCCCGTGGGCTGACCGCGTCCAGATGGTCGATGCCGAATACGCCGGAGCGTGGGAGCTTCCGGTGCTCGGCACCGTCACCGCTCCCGCCGCCGTGTTGATCCGGCCCGACGGCTACGTCGCCTGGGTCGGGGAACGAAGCCAACTAGGACTCTCGGAAGCGCTCACCACCTGGCTTGGAGCGCCTAATGTCACCTAGCGCACCGCAGCGAACCGGCGAAGCCGGGCCACGACCCTGAAAAGGTACGGCCAATGGACGCAAACCGGGCTCGAACCCTCGAGCTGCTGACTGGGCCCTTCGGGCGGTCCGCGTACTTGACCGACAGACCCTGCTTTCGGCCAATAAGCAGCTGTCGCTGCGCGCTTCACCGGGGCTGTCGCGTTGGACGAACTTCGAGCGTGAGCGCTCTGGCCGACCGCTCGGTCGCTTGGCTCTGGCGATGCGAAATCTGCCGTGTGCCGACCGTGACGGCCCGAGCGTACGGTGCTGTCGTAGGATCCCCGACAAGGATTTGCCATGCAAGATCGTGCTGCCATCATCACAGGGGCATCCCGGGGCATAGGCTTTGTCCTCGCCAAAACGCTGGCCGAAGAGGGATACCGACTGACGATATCCGCGCGCCGGCCGGATCGCCTCGAGGCGGCCGCCGAGAAGCTCCGCGAAGATGGGCACACCGTCACGGCGGTGGCGGTCAACATGGCGGACGAAAGCGCCGTGAGGACAGTTATCGACCATCACCGCGAGGCGTACGGTCGCCTTGACGTGCTCGTCAACAACGCCGGTGTCGGCATCGGCGCCTCTGCCGCGGAGCACCAGACGAAGCACATCGACCTGCAGCTCCAGCTCAACCTCCGCGCAATCGTGTTCTCTTATCGCGAGGCCGCCGAGCTTCTTCGTGCTGCCGGAGCCGAGCACGGTTCGGCGCTGGTAGTCAACCTCGCATCGATGGCGGGCAAGTCGGGCCAGCCATGGTTGTCGGTTTACTCGGCCACGAAGGCTGCCGTGATCTCCTATACAGAGTCGATGAACAAGGAGTTCTCGGAAGATGGAGTGAAGTCGGTCGCCCTTTGCCCTGCGTTCGTCGACACCAACATGACCGAGTTCGTAAGGGGCGAGATCCCCCGCGACAAGATGATCCGCCCTGAGGATCTCGGTCTGGCATTGAAGTTCCTGCTGCACGTCTCGCCGGCCTGCGTCGTGCCAGAGATCATGTTTCAGCAGCCCGGCGGCGGGCAATTCGGCGCCTGATCGACGCGTGGGCCCTTACCCGGTCAGCCAACTCGATACACAAGCCGACCAATCGGGCGGCCACTTGTAACGCGCTTTTGAGCCAGCGCCTTAGGTGCCGAAAGCCCGCCAGCGCGTCGCGAGCCGGTACTCGTGGAGGTGGACGCTGTGAGGTGCGCCGCGCTGGGGCGCGGGCCGAACTCTCGCAAGCGGTGGGCGTTGCGCGCATACACCCGATCAGCAATCGGCCCGATGCAGGTCTAACCCACACGCTCTACCGGCGCTCGCTTCCGAGCGAGAGCTGTGTGAGTGAGGCGGCGCCATCAACGGCGATCGCCTGCCCGCTGATCTGGGCCGCCTCGCTACTGGCGAGAAAGGCAACCGCTGCAGCAATCTCGGCGGGCTCGACGAGCCTCCCCGTCGGCACTGCGCGCAGCACCCGCTCGCGCACCTCATCCGGCATCGCCAGCACCTGCTCGGTCGCGACGAGACCTGGGAGGACCGCGTTGACCGTGATCCCTCGCGCCGCGTTCTCGCTCGCGAGCGTGCGGACCATTGCCAACTGACCGGCCTTTGACGCGGCATACGCAACCTGCCCCGGAAGTCCGCCCAGCGCAGCGATGCTCGAGATCACGACGATCCGGCCATGGCGGCGTTCGCGCATTCCACCGATGCAGGCCTGAACGGTGCGGAAGGCGCCGGTCAGGTTGACGTCGATGTCGCGCTGCCACTGCTCGCGGGTCATCCGGTGGGCAGGCGCGATCGTGGTCGTGATGCCCGCGTTGGCGACGCACACGTCGACATCGTCGAGCGGCGGAAACTCGTCGCGGGCGACGTCGAGCGCGATATCGCATCCCTCATGTAGGTCGAGTGCGACCACCTCGAGGCCGTCGGCGACCAGGCGCTGGGCGATCGCCGCGCCGATCCCGCGGGCGGCGCCGGTGACGAGTGCCCTGCGTGTGTCGGTCATAATGGGGTCCCCATCATCTAGGAGGGAACGATGACAGACCGCTGGTTTTCCGAGGAGGAGCTCGAGCGGCTCTCCCGACCAACGATGGACCGCGCGATCGAGGCGCTCGATTCGGGCGAGCTGGACGAGGCGAAGCGTCTGTGCAATGAGATGAAGCACGAGTGGCAGATGCTGCACGACCTGATGGCGGCGGGCGTGCTTGACCTCGTCTCGTTCATCCAGCAGCGGCTGGGCGACCGGGGCGTCGCTGAAGCTTGGACGGAGAGCATGGGCCGCGGGTGGCGCCGCCACCACGACGCGATTGTGGCGCTCGACCGACGCGACCTGGTCGGCCTGCTCGCGGCGACGTGGCGTGCGCACTCCTGCTCCGGGGTGGGACCAAACCCGGGCAGCTTCACGATCACCGAGGATGAGGAGAAGGTGACCTTCACGATGAATCCGTGCGGCTCCGGTCAGCGGCTCGTGCGAAACGGCGCCTACGAGAGCCTGCCAGACGGTGGTGGCACGCGGGAGGCGCACGACTGGTCCTTCGGTCGTAAGGGCTTTCCGCTCTACTGCACCCACTGCAGCTTTATGAACGAGTCGCTGCCAATCCAGTGGTCGGGCTATCCGCTTTACCCCTCCGATCCGCCCGACGACTACTCCAAGGACCCCTGCACCTGGTACTGGTACAAGGACCCCGACACGATCCCCGAGCGCCACTGGAGCCGCTATGGCGCGGTCAAGCCCGAGGGCGCGTCGCCACGATGATCTCGTCGGGGTTGCACTACATCGACGTCAAGGTGATGACCACCGGGTCAAGCTGCGCGATAAAGCAGGGCGGGTGATGTTCCGCTTCTAGGCTCGCCGCAAAAGACGACACCGGACGACGGGGGCCTCCGGGCCCCCGCATGTATCCCGGGGCTCTTCGAGGACCTGCCGGCCCTCGGTGGCAGGGATTGCGCCGCCCGACCCCGTGCGAGCGTACTGCTCCTTCGACTGGCCTGGCTGCGTTTCGCGTGCAGTGCGAGCGTCCGGCGAGTCCACTGCAGACGACTGCTACGGACGACGGATGTTGCTCCTATGTCAAGGCGAAGCCGCTATTTGGCAGGTTGCAGTAGATCGAGGTTGGCTTCTGCGGATGTGCGTCCGCGCGAGGCCCGGGACTTTGAAGGAGCTTCCAGACGCGTCGGGCGAGGTGGCGCTTGAGGCAGCGGAGCGCTTCCTTGCGTGACTTGCCTTCGGCCTGTCTGCGCTCGAGGTAGGCAACGGTTTCCGGATCCCAATGCGCCTTGTTGACCGCGAGGCGATGAAGCGCGCAGTTGAGCTGACGGTTTCCCCCGCGATCGAGGCGGTGGCGGTTGGTGTTACCGGAGGATGCGGGGATCGGGGCGCTCCCGCTCGTGCGCGCGAGCTTGGCGTCGGAGGCGAATCGGTCGGCGCCGGCGATCTCGCCGATCAGCTTCGCGGCGGTTAGCGGCCCGCACCCGCGCTCGGCGAGCAGCTGGGGCGCATAGCCGGCGACGAGCTTGGCGAGCTCTGCCTCGAGCTCGCGGATGCGGGTGGTGCGGGCGGCGATCTGGCGCACGAGCTCGCGTGCGACCCGCACCCGTGTGCTCTGCTCGGCGCGTGCGAGACGGCGGGAGACCTTCCCGAGCCACTTGCCGGTGTCCAGCGCTCCGGTGGGGATCTCGAACTCGGGCCACAGGTCGTGCAGGTGCCAGCGCAGCCGTTGCTGCTCCTGAGTACGGGCCGCGACGAGGTCCTCGCGGTGGTCGACCAACAGGCGGATGTCGAGCGCCACGCCGTCCAGGTGCGCTCCCGGGAGGTTCTCGATCCCCTCCTTCAGGGCGGCTCTGGCGACGCTGAACGCGTCGATCGAATCGGACTTCCCGCGCTCCCGCGCTGAGCGCCGAGCGCCCGCCATGTGCTTCGGTGCAACGCGCACGACCCGCTCCGCGCGTGCAACGAGGAACCGCTCGAACGCGCCGGAGACGTGCCGGCAGTCCTCGATCGCCCACACCCGCTCGGAGTCGAGCGCTCGCGCCCATACGAGCAGCTTGCCGAAGCTTCCCCTGCGCGCCGGCGCCGTGAGCTCTCCGCGCGACGCGGCGGTGAGCGCATCGACCGCGGCGCAGGTGTGGGTCTTCTTGTGCGTGTCCGTCCCGATCACGATCATGTGTACCGTCCCTTCGATCAATAGAGCCAACGAAGCGGACTCCGGCGGACACGTCTCACTCGGGGCTAATGCCAAGCTCCTATTAGGTCACGCCGGCGGTCCTCGGGCGGCGGCGGGCGACATAACATCCGTCGGTCAGACCACCTGGTCGACAGAAAATCAATGAGTCAGCCCGTCGCCAGCCCGAGAACCAACCGCAGCGGTCGGACGTCGCCGCCGGGGGGGACTCTGTCAGTAAGAGAATCAAGGGCCTGGGGTTTTGTTTCGGTCGCACTTTGCGGCGATCTTGGGCGTCGGATCGGTCACGGACGTTCGTCCCATGGCGGCAGATCGGCTCCTGTCGCTTCGGTTTGGGTTGAAGCTGGGTCGGCGTGCGTGATCCGCCGGGTTTTCGCCCGCGCGCATTCGGCAACGGCGCGCTGAGCGGCGTCTTGTAGGAACGACCGGTATGTGAGATCGTTGCTCTGGGCGCGAGCCGATGACGTAGCGAAGCGCAGACGTCAGGGGCTTGTGGTCTGCCGCGCAGCTTCGCCCTTTGAGGGTTTCTTTGATGCGCGCCCCGGTGTCACACTCGCGCCCACCTTCACCGCCTGGGCGGCATGCCAGTCGCGCGCAGTGCGCGCGTAGGCGACCTCGGCCTGTCGGGCGAGCTCACGCTCGGCCTCGCGGACCGCGTCGTTGGCGCTCCAGATGCCGGCGGCCTTCTGCGTGTAGCGCTCCGCACCGGCGGCGATCTCGAGGCGCCTGAGCTTCTTCCTGGTCAGCGAGGGCTGCTGGTAGGCGTAGTCCTCTCCGCGAGTCAGCAGACACCAAAACAGAGAAGCGAGCTTGCGCGCGGCGGCGACGATCGCCACGGAGTGACCGCGGCGGGCGCGGATGCGCTGGTAGAAGGCGTGCAGTGGCCCGGGCTGGCGCACAGTCGTCCAGCACGCCTCCACGAGCGCGTGACGTGCGCGGACCGACCCGTGCTTTGAGATGTGCCCGTGCGTCGCGGGCCCGACGCCTGACTGATGCACCCGCGGATCAAGGCCGAGGTAGCCAACGAGCTTGCGCGGACTCTCAAAACGGTGCATGTTGCCGATCGCCGCCATGAAGCTCGCGGCGACGATCACGTTGACACCCGGCACGCTCATCAGCCGCTTGATCTCCGCCGATTCCATTGCCGCCCCAGCGATCAGCTGCTCGACCTTGGCGATCTCTTGCTCGAAAACCTCGATCTCGCGCATCGCGGCGCTGACCGTCTCTGACTCCTCGGGCGCCAACTGCAGCTCTGAGAGCCACTGCCGGCCCTTGACGCCGAACAGGTCTGCGACCGGCGGGCGACCGACCAGCTGGCGCATCAGCACCGCGTGGACCTGATTCTTGGCCCTGCTGCGCGCCCACACCAGCTGTGAGCGACGAGACAGGCGCCGGCGCATCACCCACGTCCACCGATCCGGCATCCACACCCCGTCCAAAGATCCGGCCGCCAGGAGCCTCGCGAGCGTCCTTGCGTCAAGGCGGTCGGTCTTCGCACGCGCCTGGCGGATGCCGGTATCTGAGGGGCTCACGACCAGGACCTCTGCGACGTGCGGCTCGATAATCCGCGCGATCTCCCACGCGTTCCCCGTCACCTCGAGCGCCACCCGATCATCTGGGCCAAGGCTCGAGGCGAACAACTCGATCTGCTCGGGCTTGGTCTCGATGCGGCCAGCAGAGCGAACCTCACCATCCTCGACGATCGCGACCTCACAGAAATCCAAGTGCACATCCAACGCGACTGATCTCATTGCTGTCTCCTGACGCTCGCTTGACAGGACGGGAGACGCCGTGGGCACAACGACACCAACGGATCCGCGCTCGCAGCGCAACCGGACAAGTCGCAGGGGCGGCCAATGAAACGCCCGGGCTCAAACACGCCCATCGTCCAACGATCGGCCTACCCAGCATGCGTTCTCCCTGAGAGCCCCTGTCCCGGTCACCGGACCCTACCGGCCGGAATCAGAACAACGGTTCCCAGGAGTCATTTTCATGCCCCGAAAAGCACTGGGCCACGCCCACGCGGGATCCGCGGCTGCTTTGTGCGGATAAGCGGGCGTCGCTGCTCGGCGCACCGTCGCGCGACGGCCCCATGCTGCGTTCTAGCCCGGCTTTCTCATGGATGAGCTGCTGTCGACATCGACCGTATGGCGACCTCTCGCTCTGTGTCGGAGGGCGGGGAGACTATCCGTGATCCGGCCGTCGCGCCGGATCGGCGGTCAGCTCGCCTTCGCGTGCCAGCCCCGACCGTCCTTTCGAATCTCGCCTTCCTTCTCGAGGCCGGGCAGCACTCTGTATAGGTAGTTCGGGCTGATGCCCATCCTCGCCGCAAGTTCGGGGATCGTGATACCCGGCTGACCCTGTACGAGGGAGAGTGCTTCCGCGGCGCGCGTGCCGCTGCCTTTGCGCCTGCCGGCCCGGCGTTTAGCGGGGCGACCGGCGGGTTTGCGAGCCGCTCTGGCTTTGACCGGTTGCGATGTTTCCGCTGCTTTCGGCGCGCTAGAGGTCGCGCGGCGCGGGCGTCCGCGCCCGCGCCCGCGCACGACGGCCCGTCCGGCCGTAGAGGCAGCCGACCCCACCGCGCCCGCAAGGGCGATCGCTGCCGCCTCCAGGCGGTTGAACTCCTCCACCAGCGGCCTGAGCTCCTTCAGGCGCTCGGTGATCTCACGGCGCTTCTCGTCAAGGAAGTCAGTCACGGCCACGTCCTAGCTCGGGTACGGGAAGCAACCAGCCTATACAGGACACGGCCCGCGGGCTGCGCAAGCCCGGTCGGCTGGTCCTCGACGGCGTGCTCACCGAGACACGAGCTCCGGAGGCTGTTTCTCAGTCCGGCTCGAGACGAAAAGGACGTGGGCGGCCCGCAACGTCCTTAACCCCCTCGAAACTACCGGAAACCACGGGTATCGCGCCAGAGAGCGCTCGACCCGCGACCGGCCGATTTGCAGGGCTTTCGTGGCTGTTCCTAGCCCAGTTACCCGTCCCTGAAAATCGTGGTGTCCTCGGTTCGATTCCGAGTCTCGCCATCTCATCTTTCCCAGCTCAGCGGGCCGTTTTCAGTTGGTCCCGGACACGCCTTTGAGGCTCCGGATCGGGGCGATCCGGCCGCGCCGTCAGGCGGGGGTTCGAGCTCGCCTCGCGATTAGCAGAGCGCCAAGTCCGATCAGCAGCCCGAGCGCACCGATGATGAGCGCGGCGATGCCGAGGCCTTTCGACGCGCCGCCGCTTGACTTAAGCGGCGCCGTTGCTTGCGAGCCCGCCGCCCCGGCCTGCCCGGCTTCGGGACCCGCCTCCTTGCCCGCGACTTCCTCGACCACGCCGCCCTTGGCGGTGACGTTGATCCTGGGCGCTGGGTTTTCGGCGTCGAGAGATGGGGCGATCCAGTGCACGACCTGGCCGTTGCTGTAACTCTGAATCGTCTTGAATTCGAGCGCCTTGCCCGCGAGGTTTTCAGGGATCGCGACCGACACCGGGAACTGGATGAACTGATTGTTGTTCACCATTCCGAGCGGCCCTGTCCAGGTCCAAATGATTTGCGATACGTCTTCGCTAACGGGCCCTTCGTCGGTTTGGATGGGCGGACTAACCTTCTGATTGATAACCCGCGCACTCCAGCCGGCGATGTTCTGATATGCGACGCTGGTGAAGCCCGGCGGCATCAACGTGTCAACCTTCGTGACGTGTGCGCCTTCTTGCTCGCCTGGAACGCTTAGCTGAAGTGTCGTGAACGCGCCTGCAGGGACGGTGTTGGGATGCACGCTTATGTGCGCCTGCGCTGCGGCTGGCCCGAATAGCGCGCCCGCGGCGACCAGCGTGCCCGCGACTGCTATTGCGGCGATCTTGCTGACTGACATGTTTGTCATGCCTCCTCTGAAGTGTTGGGCGGGGCCGAGCAAGGCCGGAGCGAGGTAGAAAAGGAAATTCACTGGATGGGCACCTTCACGGTCGTAGTGTACTGTTCGAATTCGGACACTCTGTCGGTTAGTTCGAGCTGCCATATGCCCGCGGGCGCAAGGTCGACCGAGCTGAGGATATAACGGCCCGGGCCCGCGGGGCGGGAGTGCAGTACAAGCGGACCGATCCCTTTCGCGGGCAGGCGCGCGCTCGCGGTAAGTTCCTGGGTCCGCGTGAAGTGAGTACCGCTGTTGGCGTTGGTCAGGTCGAGGTGGACCGTGTTTAGACCAACGCGCGCGGGTTGAACAGTTATATTGAGGTCGGCCGGTCCGATAGTCGTTTTCATGGCGATCGGTTGGTGCGCGGCCCCGGGCTGAGCGCTCATATTGCTCTGGCTGCTCATACCGCTCATGGCGCTCGTCGCGCTCATGGCCGCAGAGCCCGAGGCCGCATCGATCGGCGGCGCGTAGCTGATTAGCGCGGCGGTGACGCCGAAAACGCAGAGCATCAGCAGCGCCTCGCGGCTCATCGTACGCCGCGCGAGCGCGCCGGTCCCGCCGGGGCCAGCTCCTATCCCGACGATGCGCCTGAGCGCCGGAAGCACGCGTTCGCGGTTGATCCAGCCGAGGCCAATCAGCGCGAGCAGTAGCACGGTCTTGGCGATGATCAGCAGGCCGTAAGTCGTGTGCACCAGGGCATGGACGCTGCGCACGTCGATATAGGCCTGTAGGACCCCGGTGGCGGCGATTGCGATCACCGCGGCCAACGCGATCGGTGAGAATCGCTGCAGCGTCGCGAGCAGCAGGCTGCTTCGCGCGGGGGGCTCGAGCCGCCGGGTAGCCGCGGGCAGCGCGAGCAGCAGGCAGGCGATGCCGCCAACCCACACGCTCGACGCGAGCACGTGCAGCACGTCGGAGGGAAAGAAGGCCCAGGTCGGACTCTCGACGCTCGCGTGGCCGCTCAGCGCAGGTGTGATGGCGAGATAGGCGGCGCCGAGACCCACCAGCGAGAGCGCCCAGAGCGGAGGCGCAGGCTCCAGCACGAGGCCGTCCGCACCGAGTGGCACAGGACGGAGCGCCGGGATCGGCGCACGCTTCGCGGCACGAGCCGCGGCCAGCAACGCGCCGAGCAGGAGCCAATCGAGCGCCTCGGCTCCCACGACCCGACCGTAGCGGCTGTTCAGCGTGGTTTCGAGGATCGAGCCTTTCAACGAGGCCCAAACGGACACGCCGGCGGCGCTCGCGCCTTGGAGCAAAAAGCCGAGCACGCTCGCCGTGAGGCCAAGCAGGACCGCTGCGAGCAGCAGCAGCTGAAAGCGCCTGGCGAACGCCAACGAGGCCGCTCGCCAAGGCGGCTCACTGCCCGCGGCTGCCGCGAGGCCGGGCAGCCAGGCAACGAGCAGGAATGCCACCCCGCCGAGCATCAGCGCGATCGAGATGTACTCGATGAAACGCGCGACACCGACGGCGACCGACGTGACCTCGCCGCTCTTGTTGCGATTGATCAGACCTGCCACCGTTACTGCCGGTGCGGTGCCCGCATGCCCGATGTCGAACACCATGCCTCCGTAGACGATGTGCGTGTCGGCGGAGATCACGCGGTAGGTTGCGGTATAGGTGCCATCCGCCAGATGCGGCTTCAGCCCGACGCCCATCCAATGCTGCTGGCCGTCGGGGTGCGAGACGTCCAGGTCGTCGACCTCTTCGCCGCGTTCGTTGTATACGCGCACCGCTCCGAGCGTGCCGCCAACCGGCTCGCCAAACTTGAAGATCACCTGCGCGGGCGCCACGGCCAGGGTAGACCCGTTTGCCGGCGAAGTACCCAGCAGCCTCGCGTGGGCGAACGCGCGCGGTGCGCCGCCCAGCGCCGCGACGCATGCGATCGCCAGGAACAGACCCAGAGCCGCCTGGCGCCTGCTTGCCATCGCTTCGAGACCTGCGCTCACCATGTCTCTCGCGTCCCCAATTTCTCGCCCGCTCGCCAGTGCGCGCTGCTTCGCCCGCGCCGCACGAGAAAGACGACCACTCGAGACAGCACCAAGCCTATGGCCGCGGCGACGATGAAGGGGTAGCCGAGCAGGGCATCTGTTTCAAGCGTTCCGGTGCCAGGAGCCGCGTCGACTCCGGCGCTGAAGATAACCGCGAGCGCGACTAGCCCGGTGCGCTTCGCGGTGCAACTCATGCGCTCTTCTTTTCAGCGCCTTTGTGCCGAGCGTGACCGTGAGATCGACCATGCTTTTCCACAGTGACTTGGTCGCTGGGATGTAAGCAGGCGATCATGATGCCCATCACGTCGTTGCGCGGGGCACCTGGGGTTCGTGTACTGGCTGTGGAGGCGGACTGTCCGTCCCTTCCGCAACCGAAGCTGCAACCACGGTATGCGCCAGCGGGCGGATACGATTCATTGCCGCCGACCCTGCTGTTGTACAACCCGCACGCCTGAGAGCTAGCAACTCTCCCTCTCTTCCCCGTTCGACCCGGTCTGTCCCACCAGCGGCGCCAGCTCCCCGCACTGAGGATCTCTCCCGCTAGCAGGCGGTAGAGTATAGACGAGATCCTGGCGATGGTCCAGCAGTTGTTGGCGCCACGCTGTTCGCCGCTACGGGCTCAGTGCAAGGGCTCTTTGGATGGGTTTGCGTGGGCCCGGCGACGGCGACTCGTCCGCAACACGAGCGCGGGTTGCGGCCGCCAGGAGCGCGACGCGCCAGGCACGGACCGCGATTGTGCCGGTGCTCGTGGGGTCGCTGCGTTGCGGGCACATCTCAGATCCAGCCACTGCCTTGAGGCAGCTTGCAACGGCGTCGCGCGCGGCCGTGGTGAAATCAGCCGCAGGCGGTGCTCAGGCCTTCGAATTGGTACCGGCTTCGGCCGCCGCGGCGAACCTCGATGTGACGCTCCGCTTGGCCGGATTGGACCAGTCGAACATCGCCAAAGCGTGCTTGCAACCGCCGCAGGCATTGCCCGCCCGGCCGACGACGTCGCAGGTCGCCGTACTGAAGGCGCGTTTGCGTGAAACCCGGGGCTAATGTTCAGAAGGGTCTGCAATCGGAACGGCGGCAGTTCACACCCGCGTCCAGTCAACCCTGCTGTCACGAGGTCGAGGTTCGACTCCGCGCCGAATGCATCGTTCACGGTGCTTGAAACGGTGTTGCGCACGGGACCGCATTCGGCATTACGACGCACCTGCCGGAGAAGGACAACAACCTCGACTCTTCGAGCCTTGCGATGCCGACCGAAATCGTCCGCCAGAACGACGCCGTTACCAGTCGGTCGACGAAGATCGCGCTACAGGGCTGCAGCTACAGGGCTGCAAGAAGTCAAGGCGGTCAAACCTCGCTCGCGCACGCAGCTGCTCGAGCGAGCGCTCGCAGCCTACGGTAGAGCAGCACAAGCACTCACGGCTCGGCGCGTGGGGTGCCAGGTTGGGCTTGTCATCGTATGGGCCGCAGCGAGCGCGGCCCCGCCTTGCACTGGCGTCGGGGGCTACCGGTCCCGTCGGGTTCAAGCACCGCACGAGCGGCGAGGTCAGCGTCACGGTCGACGGCGGTTCGGGCCGCGGAGCCGAGGGGGCGACCCGCAGCACGATTTGGCCCGTGCCACGCCGCGCCAGTCCACTACCAGCCCACGCGTCCTCAAGTTTACTGTATCCTGCCTACGTCGGCATCGCTGCGGCCGCGAATGGGGTGACGAGCCGATTTAGGCGGAGGTGATCGCCCTGCCAAGGCAGGGCCAAGCGATACGGGAGCAATCCCAAGCGATAGGGAGATATCTGATGACAGAAATGGGGACACGGCTTTTAAGGCAGGTTGGGCTCGTCGCGGTGGTGCTCGTGCTCGGCCTCGTGAGCGCAGCAACGGCCTCGGCGCAGATGAAGACGGTGCGCTACGGCCCGTTCACGATCCCGGCGGCCGAAATGCAAGAAAACGGCGAAATGATGATGGGCGAGCTCAGGGACAACTTCAAGCTCGGCGTGAAACAGCCCTGTAGCAACTGCTTCATCACGAGCATGCACGCCAACTTCCTCTCGGCCAACGGCCACACGGCCAACATCGACGACGGCCTGATGATGCACCACATACTCCTCTCCGCTTATGGCCGCGAAGACCCGACCTGCGGCGAACAGCCCCTTGGGAAAATCGGCCAGCGCTTCTTCGCCTCGGGCAACGAGCGCACTCCGATGATGCTCCCGCCGGGCTACGGGTACCCGGTCGGCGGCTCCGAATTTTGGATTCTGATCTACGACCTCATGAACATGAACGAAAAACCCGAAAAGGTGTACGTCACGGTGACGTACGGTTATGAGCCCGCCAGCGCTGCGTTGAAGCCCGTCACGCCGGTATGGCTCGACATCGACAATTGCGGCACCTCGGAATACACGGTGCCCAGCGGTCACTCGAATACTGCGTGGGACTGGAACGTCAACGTGCCGGGGAATATCGTCGCCATCGGCGGTCACGTTCACACGGAAGGTCACGGCGTGAAGATCGAAGCGAACGACGAGACGAGCCATACCCACATCTGCACCTCAAAGCCCACCTACGGCGGGTCGCCTGAATACATGTCCATGATGGAAGTTTCCATGCTTGGATCCACCTTGCCGGCAGGCTCCCCCTATATCTCGGGGATGTCGGGGTGCATAGGAACTCCGGTCGCCACCGTCGCGAAAGGTGACGACGTGAGGATCAACAGCGTGTACAACAACCCCGGCCCGCCGTACGAAGGCGCGATGGGGATCATGCTCGCCTACATTTACACTCCCTAGCGCCCGGGCCGCCGCGCCGCTCAGGCGGCGCGGCGGCCGGCGCTGATCGTTTGGTCCGAGACGAGAACGCTGACAAAAGGGATGGTGAGGCTTCTAGACAGAACGCGCGAGCGGACGCTCGGCGCCGCGGTGTCAGCGCCACGTGCGCTACGCAACGGCGAGCGTCGCCATCGCTGCCCATTCGCATTTGAAGACCGACACCCGATCGCAGCGTGATCGCAGCAGGTGGATCGGGGAGAGCACATGAGCGATAGCGAGCAGAGCGAGAGGGTTCATGCAGCAGCTGAAGGAATGTCTGCTGACGCAACCGCGGTAGGGCCTGAACGACCGGCGTTTTCTATGCGAACGCTGAGCGAGCGGTTGCGAATCACCCGTCGCGGGATTCAGATCGCGCTGGGCTTTATCTGGCTGCTCGACGGCGTCTTGCAGTTTCAGAGCTTCATGTATACCCATGCGTTCATCAGCGAAGTGATCGAACCGACGGCCAAGGGCCAGCCGGGATTCATCCGCGAACCGATACTGACGTTCGCTCATTTCTACGCCCACAACCTGACCCTGTGGAACACGCTGTCGGCCGAGGTTCAGTGCGCGATCGGCCTTGGCTTGATCCTCAGCCGGCGCACGGTGCGCCCCGCGCTGTTTGGCTCCTTCATCTGGGCTTTTGTCGTGTGGTGGTTCGGCGAGGGCTTCGGCACGCTGTTCTCGGGAGCGCCGACGTCGCCGCTTATGGGTGCGCCGGGAGCCGTCTTTGTCTATTTGATGATCGGCCTGCTGGTCTGGCCTAAAGACGAGAACGCCGACGGTGTGCCGGTCGACGGCGGCCTGCTTGGCCGCCTGGGCGGCCTGGTTGTGTGGAGCGTGGTCTGGCTCGACGCGGCGGTGCTGTGGCTGTTGCACGTGGATCGCAGCAGGCAAGCGATCACCGAACAGATCTCGGGCATGGCCGAAATCTCGCCGCACTGGCTAGCGACGGCGCAGACTTCGCTCGCCAAGGATCTCGGCGGCGATGGTGTGAGGACCGCGACGGTGCTCGCGATCGTCTCGGTGCTGATTGCGGTGGGTGTGTGGACGCGATTGCGCCCGGCTGCACTGGTGATCGGCGCGGCACTTTCGCTTCTCTACTGGATCTACGGGCAGAGCCTCGGCGGACCGTTCTGGGCCGGAGAAGCGACCGACCTTAACACGGGACCGCTGCTGGTCCTGCTGGCGGCGACCGTCGGGGCGAGCCCCAAGCTAGCCACTAGCAAGGCCAGGGCGAGGGACCCTGGCGCCACGCGCGAGCTGCGCCCCGGCGCTGCCTGAACGCCCGCTCTCGGGTACGGATCGTCAGGAGGAGCTATGAACCAAACGGATCGCAGGCGATGGTGAAGATGTCGGTGGGAGGCTTGTCGATCGGCGCCTCGCACGGGGCGTCGAACATCCTGCCCGGTTGGCTGGCGGTGATCTGGACGCTCGTGTTCGCTGTCCTGCTGGTCGTGCACGCGCGGCACGTCATGGAGACACAGGGGGAGCGCCGCTTCTGGCACTTGGGCCATGTGCTGATGGCGTTTGGGATGATGTTCATATTCGCGCCGGGTTCGCTCGATCACCTCGACATCCCGCATGGCTTTTGGCCGGTGCTGTTCGCGACCGCGTCCGGGGTCGTGATCGCGTGGCTGCTCATGCGAATTCTCAGCGGGCAGTCGGCCAACGGCCTGTGGCTGGTGCTCGCGTTCGATCTGGCCGCGATCGCCTACATGTGGTCGCCCAGCGGATACGTGGCACCGCTCACCTGGCTGCTCGTCGCCTACTTCGGCGTACAGGCGGTGCTGTGGCTGACCAACACCTACCGCCAGCTCGACGGGCGCCTCACCATCAGCGGGACCGCCGTGAACCCGGACGGGACGCTGACCGCGACCGTCGCAGAACCGCTCGTGGTCGAGCGTGACCTGCGCCTCTCGATGGGTGTAATGGCGCTCGGAATGGGGTACATGCTCGCGACGGTGCAGCTGCTGATGTGAGGGGTGAGTACCGACCTGTCGAGAAACAAGAGCTTTGGCACCTGGGAGACAGAGTGGCGTCATCGCTGGGCCAAGGAGGATCCAGCGCGAGGGCCACTAGGCCTCGCGACTAACAAAAGGAGAAAGACATGATGAAGCGATCGAGTCTGGTGAGTGTCGCGCTCGTTGCGGCATTGTTGACGATGATAGGCAGCGCTTCGGCTGAAACGACGAAGATCTGCGTGCCCGAAAAGCCAAGCAAGCCTGTGCTCTCGCCCAGCGCCAGCAACGAATGTCCAACAAAAAGCACGACCAAATACAAGCAGGAGACGCTGCCGAGTCCAGCCGAACTCGAAGCGTTAGGCCAGATCCTGCCTCACGTCAAATACGTGGAAAGCGGCGTAGGTAGCAAGCCGACGATCCAGTTCTCGGGCGTCAACGTGCAGATCGTCAACGGTGAAGGCAAGACAAAGTCGGCAAACGGCGAGGGGAACCTCGAGCTCGGCTACGACGAAGACGCACAAGAACTCAACCAGACCGGCTCGCACAATCTGGTTCTCGGCGAAAGCAACAACTTCACCAGCTGGGGAGGAATCGTTGCCGGTAAAGACAACTCGATCAGTGCTCCACTCGCTTCCGTACTCGGTGGTGCTGTCAATGAAGCCCGCAAGGAAGGCGCGTTGGTCGTCAACGGAATCCTGAACACTGCATCGGGCTTCGTGGCCACGGTCATCGGCGGTAATTCCAACGGGGCGAGCGGCAAGGAAAGTACTGTCTCGGGCGGTCGCCTGAACGTCGCCAAAGGCACCCAAGCATCGGTAAGCGGTGGTGTTGGGAATGTCGCTGGTGTCGAGGCTTCCGTCAGTGGCGGGAATGAAAACGTAGCCACTGGTCAATTCACCTCGATAAGCGGGGGCTTCAAGAACAAGGCCGAAGGCTCCTTCACGTCGATCAGTGGCGGGGAAAGAAATCTCGCCACGGGCGAAGCCTCCTCGATAAGCGGGGGCTTCGAAAACAAAGCCGAAGGCCTCGACTCGTCCATTTTCGGCGGCAAAGAACTCACAGCGAGCGGCGAATACGAAGCCATTCCGTAGACGTTCAGCCGACGGCGCGCGGCGGCCCGGCCCTCGCGGCCGGGCCGCCGTGTTCCGCTGGAGATCCGCGCTCAGCCGCGGATCTCCAGGCGACGAGCGATTTTGGAGCCCGCGATCGAGCAGTCGGCCGCGCACTGAGCGTTACGGCAGCTCAAATGCGCCGCTGCTCGGCCAACTCGCCTCGCGCTAGGTCACGCGCTCTCGGGCTCTCCCAGACTCGGTCTCGGGCTCGCCCAGTACGAACAGGCCGTGGATGCAGATCACGCACAGCGCGAAAACGCCGATCGCCCACCACGGGTGGGGGCCGGAGATGTCGAGCAGCGCGCCGATCGCGGCGATCGACGCCGCGACGATGCCGACCACCCGGCCGAAGGCACCCCCGCTCATAAGCGACAGCGAAGCGATCACAAGGATCACCCCGAGGATGATCTGGATCCAGCCCCAGGTGTGGACGGTCGCGAAGACGTAACGTTCTTCTGCCACGTAGAAATGCGAATTTGAGACGGCGGCGACGCCATAGACGATGTCCAGGACACCCGCGATCATCAGCAAGACGGCCACGAATATCGAGCGGCCCAGACCTCGCATAAGTGCTCCTTTCGTAACAGGCGCCATTTGACGCCGCCTGTGGGGTTCGGTGTCCCTGTGGCGAATCCTGCTTGGGCGGATGCAGGTGCCAGCGCCCGGCTCAGGAATACGGTCTGCTCAGAAACCGGTGTACATCTTTCGCTGTGCCGCGGCGACGGTGCAGGTGATCTGACAGGTTAGGACGCGCGCCCGTCAAGCTCGCACGGGTACACGCTCGGGTCACCATCGCCAAGCGGCATCCTCACGCCACCCAGCTGGCGAGCAGCGGATCCTCGGCTGCGCTGCGCCGCAGGCGCGCGATCGTGGCCGCCCGCAGCTCCAGCTTGGTGCGCGCATAGGTCTCCGCGGGGAAGCTCGCGAGGCTGCGCGCCAGCTCGATCGCACGCGGGAGTACCGCGGCTGGCTCGAGCGTCTCGTCGAACACGCCGAGACGCAGGCACTCGCCAGCGTCCACGAGCGCGTTGCCGAGTGCCAGCACGCGTGCGGCGTTGGGCGCGAGCTCAGCGCGGACGACTCCGATCGCAGCCTGGGGGTAGGGCACGCCGACCTTGATCTCTGTGAGGCCGTAGCGACCGCTCGTCGAGGCCACCCGCACGTCGGTGCACAGCGCGAGGACGAGACCGCCCGCGATCGCATGGCCGGTGATGGCTCCGACGACGGGACACGGCATCGCGTACGTCGTGAGCGCCATCTCGTTGATCCCTTCCACCATCCGGCGCTGCTCGCCGGGCCCGTAGCCCGGCATCGCCTTCAAGTCCACCCCCGCGGAGAAGAAGCCTTCGCGGCCGCTGAGCAGGAGCGCGCCCGGCGGCTCGCGCTCGATCGCGCGAAGCGCCGCGACGATCTCCTCCAGGAGCTCCACGCTCATCGCGTTCGCGGGTGGGCGGTCCACCTTCAGGATCGCGATCCCCTCCAAGCGCTCCAGCGTCGCGTAGGGCACGGCGGCGAGCTTAGTGGACCCGTAGCCGGTGAGCTGGCGCAGATGAGCAGAGCGCACGAACCGCTGCGGGTCGTCGCGGTCTGATGTGGAGACATCAAGCGGGTCGAGCGCGACCTGGCGGTCGGAGCATCGGCACAGGGCGCGGGGCCCGGCGGCCCGGTCTGGGTGGCTGCGCGGGTTCTAGACTTGACGATGTGTCCAGCGCTCGCGTGGACCACGTTGCCGGCGGCATTTACCGGATCTCGATCTGGGCGCCCGAGACGGGGCTCACGTTCAACCGGTTTCTGATCGACGACGACGCTCCGACGCTGATCCACACCGGCAGGCACGACGACTATGACGCGGTCGTGGCCGCCGTGGAGCAGGTCCTGGACCCGGCGCGACTGGCAAACATCGTCCTTCTCCACTGGGAGGGCGACGAGAACGGGGGGATGGATCGCTTCATGACCAGGGCGCCGGACTCACAGCTCGTCGGGTCAGCGCTGTCGATCGCCCTCAACGCGGCCGGCTTCGGCGTCCACGAGCGGACAAAGGGCGTTCGTGACGGCGAGGTGCTGGTCCTCGGCAATCACCATTTGCGCTTCCTCGAGACTCCCCATGTCCACCACTGGGACTCGATGATGGTGTTCGAGGAGCGAACGCGAAGCTTGTTCCCGTCCGACCTGTACCTGCAGCCGGGCGAGCGGCCCGCGATCACCAGCGAGGACCTCTCCGCCGAGATGGTCGAGGCCTACCGAACGTTCGGAATCTTCGCCCACGAGGACCCGGTCCGAGCCGCCGACCGCCGGATCGAGGAGCTGCGGCCCGAGTGGGTTCACACAATGCACGGTGCCACGATCGCCGGCGCCGCGCTCCCGCTCTATAGCCGTGCGCTGCAGCAGCAGAACTTCGCCTACCAGGGCGTGCTATTCGGACGCCCGATCGGGGAGCCTCGAGCCGGCAGTCGGGGCGGTAGTTAGCGCCTTTGGATCGCTCGACGCGTCGAATTGCGGATAGCCCGAGTGCGTGCGCCTCGACGAGTCCCACGTGTTCCGCGTCCGCGGCGCTGGGATTCTCTACGCTGGTTGGGCGGCAAGGGTTGGGGCGCGATCTCGTGGGACGCTCCGCCCTCGCCGGCGGTAGACTGGCTGTCAATGTCGGTGCATAGAGGGCGCCCTCTCGAGCTCAGGGGTTGGACATGGCCGCAAGGTAACCGGGGTGAAGTAAGTGCCCGCCCGGCCTATGAGCGGGCGTGGTTGCTCCCTCTGGCGATATGCGGGGCCCTTGGCGCGTTACTTGCGCTAGTTCTCTGCGCGTCCCCGGCGCTGGCGGATCGCAATTTTTCGACGCGTTTCAGCGCCAACGACAACGGCAACATCACGTTCGCGGCCAATACGCTGATGGTCTGTCCGGCGGCGGCGTCGGGGTGCACGGCTGCGCGCAACACTCCGACGATTTCGAGCGGCAGCAGCGGCGCGCTTGACAACAACGGCTATGACATGCAGTACGTCAACGCGGCTCCCGGAGCGGTTCCGGCGCTCGGCGGAGCGTGTCCCGCATCCGGGTCATTTGACTCGTCCTCGGCCACCCTATCGCTTCCGGCGACGGCGACCGTGCTGTTTGCAGGTCTGTATTGGGGAGGTGACACGAGCGGCGGCTCAGGCCCCAGCGACGTTGGTGCGCCGACGCCGGGCGCCCGGGGTTGCGTCGGATTCCAGGCTCCGGGGGCTGGCGGCTACACGACGCTCAGCGGGTCGGTCGATCAATCGTCGGGCTCGGCGACGCGCTATAGCGCGTTCGTCGATGTGACGAGCGCGGTGAAGTCGGCCGGAGCCGGTACGTATAACGTGGCGAACGTGCAGACCGGCAAGGGCGGGGACCGTTACGCCGGTTGGACGCTTGTGGTCGCCTATCGAGATCCGACGCAGCCGCCACGTAACCTGACCGTCGACGACGGCTTTGTCACGATCAGCTCCTCGGCGCCGCCGACGACGATCCCGATCTCGGGATTTCGGACGCCGCCCTCGGGACCGGTGCGCACCACGTTGGGATTCGTCGCCTACGAGGGTGATTCGGGCTTGACCGGCGACAGTGCCTCGCTGGAAAAAACCAAGCTCAGCGACGGGGCCGACCCCCCGAACAACTTCTTCAACAGCGGGATCTCGAACCTCGGGGTCAACGTCACCACCAGGAACCCTAGCGATGTCAACAACTGGGCGTTTGACTCGAAACTGATCAACGCCAATGGCATCTTGCCGAACAACGCGACGACCGCGAACATCCTGGTGACTACAAGCGGTGATGCGTACTTTCCCGCTGTCGTCACGCTAGCGACCGAACTGTTCGCGCCGAACATCACGAGCTTGAAGTCGGTCATCGATATCACCCATCCCGGCGGTCCCACCCAGCGCGGCGACACGCTGCGCTACACGGTCTCCTACGCAAACACCGGCTCGGACTCGGCTGCCAACTTCGCGATGCGCGACTCGATCCCGGCGGGAACTGCGTACGTACCGGGCAGTCTGCGCATCGGCGGTTCGGCGGGCTCGTCCAGCCCCACGGACGCGCTCGGGGACGACGCCGGTGAGTTCAATGCCGGCACCGGGGAAGTGGTGTTCCGCCTCGGCGTGGGCGGCGATGGAACGACCGGCGGCATGATCAAACCCGGAGAAACGGATACCGCGACGTTCGACGTCACGGTCAACTCCGAAGACGCCCCCGGGCAGCAGATCGTCAACCAGGCAGCCGCCTCGTTCACCGGGCTGACGCTCGGAACCCCGTTCACCGATACCTCGCCACAGGTGGTGAGCACGGTCTCTGCGCCCTCGCTGACACTCGCCAAGAGCCACACCGGTAGCCTCATCGGTGGACAGACGACTACCTTCACACTCGCCGTGTCAAACGTCGGCAACATCGCGACCGACGGCTCAACCGTGACGGTCACCGACCCCTTCCCCGTGAGCTCGTTCAGCTCGATCGCCAACGCCGGCGGCGACGGCTGGAGCTGCGCGATCAATGAACTCACGCTCAGCTGTTCGCGCAGCGACGTGCTCGCCGCCGAAAGCAGCTACCCGCCAATCCTCGTCGAAGCGACGGTTCAGGCTTTCGCACCCGAAACGGTCGCGAACACCGCGGTCGTCACGGGCGGGGGTTCAACGCCGGCCACCGGCAGCGACGGTGGTGGAGCGAGCGGGCTCGCGGACGTCTCGATCACGAAGAGCACCGAAGCCGCGATCGTGCCCAACGGCGAAACGGTCACCTACACGCTGAACGTCGACAACGCCGGGCCCTCCGCGGCACAGGGAGTTACGGTCAGCGACCCGATCGACCCCGCGTCCTACGGCGAAATCGCCGTCCAGACCAGTCAGGGGAGCTGCGACACGACGGTTGCCTGCTCGCTGGGGACGATGGCGGCGAACGCCACAGCGACGATCACGATCACGGCGACTGTGACAGCGCGCGACACCACGCTCACCAACAACGCCAGCGTCACGAGCTCGACCCCGGATCCCAATCCGTTCAACAACAGCGCCTCCGCAAGTGTCACGGTGCCCGGTACCGCCGAACTCGCGATCGAAAAGACCGGACCGGCGAATTCGACGCAGGGCGCTGGCGACAGCTTCACGCTCTCGGTCTCGAACAACGGGCCCGACAGCGCGCACGGCGTCGTCGTCAACGACACGCTGCCGAGTCAGTTTACCGCTGAAGAAGCATCGGGTGGCGGGTTTGCGTGCACGCTCCCGGGCGGTCCAGGCGGGACCGCGGTGTGCACCCTTGCGACGCTCGCCCCAACGGGCGGCTCGCCGGCGCAGATCAAAATCACCGGCACGCTCGCGGGCGGGATCGGCGGGCAGACGATCGCCGATGCGGCAAACGTCAGCTCGAATACGAGCGACCCAGACCTGTCGAACAATACGGCGACGCTCAGCCAGCTCGTCGGCCCGGCGGCGGACCTAACGATCACAAAGCGCGCGCTCCTGAGCGACGGCGCGACGGCAACGAACCCACTCGCCGTCGGCGAACCCTTCATATACGCTCTTCGCGTAACCAATAATGGTCCCAGTGAAGCGACGAGCACCGTCGTCACGGACACGCTTCCAGCCGGAATCACCCTAGCCTCCTCAGCACCGGCCGAATGCACCCCCAACAGCCCCGGCTCTGGTGGAACGATTACGTGCACGATCGGCAAGCTTCCCGCTAAAGAATCGGCGATTATCAACTTGCCAGTGGTGGCGGGCCTGTCAGCCGCAAACACGGCGCCGCAAAACACCGCGAGCGTGTCGAGCGCCACACCCGACCCCAACCCCGCAGGCGCGACATCCTCGACCACGACCGTCGGGATCGGAAAAGTCGCCAACCTCGCGCTCGCGAAGTCCGTCTCGCCGCAGACCGCGAACGTCGGTGAAGTCGTCACATACTCGCTTGGGGTGACCAACAATGTCTCGGTGGGCGAGGAAGGAAGCCGCAAAGGCGAACTCGGAACTACCGGCGGCGTAGTCAGCGATATGCTCCCAGCGGGCCTGCAGTTCGTCGAATCAGCTGCTGGCTCGTCCTGCAAGAATAACCCTGGCCCGCCCGACACGGTCACCTGCAACGTCGGCCCGGTCGCGCAGGGCGAAAACGTCACAGCTGCATTCACCGCTCGCGTAACACCGGCGGCGGCGGGAGCGACCCTCCAAAACACAGCGACCGTAGCCACGGCAGCCGCCGGCGGTTTTCCCGCGATCACGGACTTCGAACCTGGCGACAATACAGATCACGCCTCGCTGACCGTCAACCCGCTCGCCGACGTGTCACTCACGAAGACCGTCTCCAACGTCAACCCGGCTGTCGACGACGAGATCAATTACACGTTGACCGCGACCAACGCAGGCCCTGATGAAGCGACGGGCGTCACGATTCACGACTCGTTGCCTGCCGGGCTGGACTTCATCGATGCCTCTTCTGGATGCGACAACGACAACGGCACCGTAACGTGCGACGTCGGCACACTCGCGAACGGTGAGGGCGCTTCGGTAACGATCAGGGCGCGCACGACTGCTGTGCTCGCGGAATCATCGGTCGGCAACCTAGCGTCCGTGACGGCCAACCAGCTCGATCCAAACCCAGAAAACAACCAGGCAAGCGCAACGATCACCGTCCAGCCGTTCTTCGATCTCAAACTGGCCAAGACAGTATCGAATCCCTCGCCAACGGCGGGAGGCCCGGTCACCTACACACTGCTACTGATCAACAACGGACCGAGCCCTGCAACTGGCGTCACGATCACCGATCCGCTTCCCAATGGACTATCGTTCCTATCGGCGAATGCCGGGCAAGGCAGCTGTGGCTCTGTCGGTCAGACAGTCATCTGTCAGCTCGGGACGCTCGCCGCCGGTAGCGCCGTGATCGCGACGGTCACCGTGAATATCGCCCCGTCGGCGATCGGCAGCACGCTCATCAACACAGCCAGCGCATCGGCAGCCGAGCTGGCCGGTCGGCCCGAGCTGATCGCCCGGCCCGAGCTACTGAATTCGCAGGCGTCGATCACGCCGGTCGCGGCGCCCTCCACACCACCGCCATCGGCGCCATCTGACGCTGACCTGTCGATTGCCAAGACCGTCAACCAGATACGCGCGCACATCGGTCAGTCGCTCACGTATTCGATCACGGTGACGAACCACGGTCCCGCGACGGCGGCGAGCCCAACTGTCACGGACACATTCTCTGCACCCGTGAAGATCGTATCGATCAATACTCCGCAGGGATCCTGCTCGAAGAGCGGCGCGATTGTCTGCAAGCTTGGCTCGATCGCGAGCGGCGCCAGCGCGAAGATCACGATCGTCACGCAACCCATCGCCACTGGCCAGCTGGACAACACCGCCAGTGTGGCTTCGCCGACGCCCGACCCCGACGGGGCGAACAACGTCGCCAAGGTGACGACGAGCGTAACTCCCGGCCAAGCGTCGCTGAAGCTGACGAAGACGGCCAACAAACACACCGTCGGTCCCGGCCAGGCTCTCTCGTTTAAGATCACGGTCCGCTCGCTCGGACCTGAACCGGCGCGCGCGGTCAAGGTCTGCGATCGACTTGGCTCGGGCATGACGTTCATCTCGGTCCACGGCGCATCATTCCACGGCGGTAGCCCGTGTTGGAAGATCTCCTCGCTTGCGAAGGGCAAGCACCGCAGTTTCGTCGTCCGCGTGCGCGCGCCGATGCTCGCCGGGCCGCGGATGCTGACAAACGCCGCGAGCGCGAGCGCCGACGGCGTGCGTAGCCGCAGCGTGCGCGCTCGGGTGAAGCTCGTCGGGCAACCGCAGCCTCGTGTCGGCGGAGTGACCGGCTAGCGAGCCGTGAACGCAGGGCGCGTCGGCACGATCCTCGTGGCACTTCTCGCGGCGCTCGCGGCGAGCCACGCGGTCAGCGCCGCGGCTAGTGATCCGCTGCCCGGGCCGCCCACGACTCGCTCGGCGTGGGTGGCGCATATCGTGATCACGACACAGGCGCTGACTGCGCCAGGGAGTGGACGCGTCCAGGCCGTCATCAACACGGCCAGCGCCTACGACGGCGGGCCGGTGGCGCTGCTCGTACTCGCCTCGCGGGTCCTTGCCAACGGCAGCACGTGGATCAGGGTCCTGCTGCCGCAGCGTCCCAACGGCTCGTCAGCGTGGATTAACTCCAACTTCGTCGCGCTCACGCGCACGCCTTGGCGATTAGAGGTATCGATCGAGCACCGAACCGTTTCGCTGCTACGCGACGGACGCGTGATCGATCAATGGCGGGCAGTCGTCGGCAAGCCGACGACGCCCACCCCACAGGGCTTGTTTGCCATACATGAACGCCTGCGACAACCCAGCCCGAATGATTTTCTCGGGACGTGGGCGCTACCCCTCACCGGCTTCTCCAACGCGCTACGTAGCTTCGAAGGCGGTCCGGGACAGGTCGCGATTCACGGGCGCGGGGGGACGAGCCTGCTCGACCCGCTCGGCAGCGCGCGGTCGCGCGGCTGTATCCGGATCGATGACAGCGCCATCGACATACTCGCCCGTCACACAGCCGAAGGCACGCCTGTGCAGATCAACTGATCTTGGCCCGCATGAGACCGTGACAGGTCAGGCGAACAGGATGATCTTGCCGAGCGTACGTCGACGCGGTCGCTCTTGACGCCGAGCTCGACCACCATCTCGACGTGACCGCCGCCGAAGGCACCGACGAACCCGTCCACTTGTCCGCCTGTGGCGCCGCGAATCTGCTCGGCGACGCCGTCGCCGTGTTCGACGGCGACCACGCCGTGCTCCTCCAGCGACCGTTGATGAGAGCGGCTCGCGAGGCCGATGACCGCGGCTTCCGTGTGCACCGCGAGCTGCACGGCGAGCCCAGCCGGCTTTGGCGTCATGTGCGCCGGCTCGACAAGCACGAGCTCCGGGTGGCTTGCGCGCCTGTTGGTTCAAGGTGCGAGACGCTGTGGGCAGTTAGGTTGGACCACTGCTGCCATCCGGATCCGATGCCCGCCCCATTCCGAAGCTGACGCGACGACGACGGCGGGTCAGATCGCGTTATAGTTGCTCGTGCGTCCAGTGAGCCCAGCCCTTCTCGCTTTCCGGGCAACATCTTCGTTCAGAAGGGTAGAGAGGCGGTTGGCAATGGCCACCGCGGAAAAGAAGGTCCACGCCGCGATGTCGTTGGAAAGCGCCACGCAGGTCTCGCCGGAGGCAGGACTTGAGCTCCGCGTATGTCGAGCCAACGGCGGCCGGTGTACCTTGGAGATCGTTGACGCGGCGAACGTCTCAATCGTTCGGCAAGCTTCGTCGCTCGGGATGACGCCGAGCGCGCCGCGCGCCGTGGGCCGTGCGCAGCACGGCCCACGCTCAGCACGTTTGGCGTTCAACGTACCCAACCGGCGCCAGGCTGTGGCAATGTGATGTCTGTCCGCCATCTCAGCTGCCCGGGCTGTCGAATACGCGTGCTTGCGAACGCTCCCGCAATTGACCTCCTGGAGGCTCGTTGTCCGATCTGTGATGCCACGTTGACACCGGCTTCGTCCGCGTCGAGTGTGATTGGGTTCCGCTCGTTTGACCTCGACACGTTCTCAGACAGCGAGCCGCGTCGGCTGCCACGCGCTCTGGCGTCGCCATCAAATCTCGGGGCGCGCCGCGAGGCTGCATTGGCGCGCGACGATCTCGACGTCCAAGACCCGTTCAGGCCAGCATGAGCACCCCTCGCGAAGTCGAGGAGTTGCGTGTGGAGGCTACCTACGCGCGCGAGCGCTATCACCTTTATCGGGCAAAGATGTACGGCCTGCGTCCCACGACCATGTCTCGACTCAGGGAACTCGAGCGAATCTCCGAGGGTGCTGACGCTCGCCTCCGACGCGCTCAGGAAGAGCATGCCTCGCTCCACCGAGCTTCGCCGCCAGTTGCCTGCGGTCACCGCACTTCCATCGGCGTCACCGAGGACGAGACCCCTCGCACGCCATGACTGGGAATCCCGTCAGCGAGATACTCGTGGTAGGGGGGCAGCGCTTCCGTGTGCAAGGAGCGCCCGACGAGGTCGAGAACAAGATCGTCGATGCTGCACGGGGTTCAATCTTGGAGTTGGTCTCCCTGGCGGAGGCGGAGTCGGGCGAACTGATCGCGCTGAATCCGGCACACGTCGTCGCGGTAAGCAGCCACACGGGGACGACTCCGGACGGCACTATTCCGTGACGGGCTAATGAATGCAGGCCCGCGCCGAGCGGTTACGCACCTCGTTCGGGATGATTGTGCTGGCCCCCTCGCATCTCTAGGTAGCAGTACGCTCGTCGAGCGCATTGCGTCCACTCCCGTGTTCGACGTCAAGCACCATGTCCGGGATGATCGTGCTGGGCGTCTCTCATCTCCCGCTCGGTCGCACCCGCCTGCAGCGCGTCGTCTCGAAGCTTGGCCTCGAATACCGCCAGCTCCTCATCTGGAGCGTCGCGCAGTCGGCCTAGCGCGACTTCCTTGGCGCGGGGATCGGTTGGTTCGGGGTCAACCCGCTGGAACGCGCGCACTGCCTTGTCGGTGTGACCCGGGGCGGACGCTTGCTCATCGCTCGGACCGCTCATGACGTCATCGCGGAGTGAATCGTCGCCCCCCAGCGGCGCCAGGCCGGCCGGTTGCTCCTGGACCGTCGAGCCCGGGGGGGCCTCGTCAGGGGTGTCCTCGTGATCGGCGGACGCCTGCTTGCGAGCGTCCTTCTTGGCCTGCTTGATCAGCCGACGCTCACGAAGTCGGTTCTCGCGGGCGAGCTTCGCCATAGTTGTCTTCTTCTTGCTACTTGAGCCCATGTTTTTCCCGTCCTTTGTCGCAGGTGCCGAGCACGCACGGCCAAGCGCCGTGTGAAGGCATTGGCTTCGCTCCCGGCGTCGGCTGGGCCGCCTGCCCTTCTGACGCGCTACGCCAGCTGCACGTTCGTGGCCTTCGGGCCCTTCTCGTCGGCTTCGGGCTCGTAGCTCACCTTCGCCCCCTCGGCGAGCGAGCGATAGCCCTCACCGACGATCGCGCTGTGATGGACGAACAGATCCTTCGACTCGTCATCGGGCGTGATGAACCCAAAGCCCTTGTTGTCACTGAACCACTTGACGGTTCCGGTAGCCATTCTGTTTCCTCCTGCGGTAGTAGTGCGGCGAACGCGGAGATTGCTGAGCAATGGCTACGAGCGCTGGCACTGCGATATCGGGCCAATCGCCCGACCTGATCTCGCAGACCTTAGCAACATCCACGAGTTGCTCGGCGGGCGTCAACTGCTCGTCACAGTTGGAGCCGGCGTCGGGACGTCGTGGAGTGCTGGGGTCTGGCCGTGCGCTCGACGCCGGTTGCCGTGACTTCGCTTCTCGAACGCCAGACGGTAGTGGTCGAGCAGCTCGCGTTCGAAGCACACCTTGTTGGCGCTGACTCCGGACGCAAACGCCAGCCTGCCGCCGTGCGCCCATGTTAGACGTGCTTCGTAGCACTAGTGCTACGATGTGTGTGTGTCTGAGGTGTCTTCGCGCGATCTGCGCAACCATACGGCGGCGGTCTTGCGTCGCGCGGAGGCTGGCGAGCGGCTGCGCGTGACGGTCAGCCGGCGTCCTGTCGCGCAGCTCGGGCCGCTCGAGCGTGCTGCCTGGGTGTCTGGAGCTGCGATGGAACGCGTATTGCGGGAGGCCCCGGCCGACGCCGAGTTGCTCGAGGACCTCCTGCCGCTGCGCGAGCAGACCATCGAGCCCCGTTGAGCCGCGCGATCCTCGACACTTCGGTGCTCATCGCCCGCGAGCAAGGACTCCCCCTCGCGCGGCCCCTACCCGAGAACGTCGCCATCTCCGTGGTATCGATTGCCGAGCTCGAGGTAGGGGTGCTCGTGACCGGTGATGCGGAAGCTCGAGCGCAGCGTCTGCGGACGCTGACCGAGATCCGCTCTCTCAGCGCAGCGCTGCCGATCGACGAACGCACCGCCTCGGCCTGTGCCCAGCTCGCCGCGAACGCGCTTATCGACGGGCGTAAGCCCAGCATCCACGACACATGGATCGCCGCAACGGCGCTGGTTAACAACGCGGAGGTCTGGACTCAGGACGCGGACTTCTCCGACTTTGCGCGGGCCGTAGACGTCGTACGGGTGTGAGCCAGGGACTAGTCGAGAGCGAGGACAACGGTCTGATGCCCGCGCGCTCGCGCAAACGGCACGACGGCCGCCGCCGAAGCTGACACGTGTACGGCCTGCATGGCCGCCCACCCAGGGAGATGTCAAGGCCGGTCGAAAGTTGACCCTGTAGCGCCGGTTGAAAACTGACCCCCGTGGGGGTTCGCCGGCTGCGTGTGGAGCGAGGCGCGTAGCGCGGAGCGCAGCGCGCTGCCGGCGGCGGGCCGTGAGGGTCAGGGGGTCTGTTGCGGTTGGCGGCTGGGATGGGGCCCGAGATCGCGGTCCTTGAGGCGGTAGCTGTCGCCCTTTAGCGAGAGGATTTCTGAGTGGTGCACGAGCCGGTCGACCATCGCGACCGCGACGGCGTCGTCACCGAAGATCTCGCCCCAAGCGGAGAATGGCTTGTTGGAGGTGACGATCAGGCTCGCGCGCTCGTAGCGACGGGAGACGAGCATGAACATGAGGTTCGCTGCCTGCGGGTCGAACGGGATGTAGCCGATCTCGTCGCAGACGATCAGCGGGATCCGCTCGAGCCGTTTGAGTTCCTCCTCGAGGCGGCCTTGGCGTTGCGCCTCGCCAAGGAGGGCAACCCACTCGGTGGCGGTGCGGAACAGCACGCGCTGGGCGGCGAGGCAGGCGCGGATCGAGAGCGCGATCGCGAGGTGCGTCTTGCCGGTGCCGGGCGAGTAGGCGTCGCACTACTCATGTTGTCGATCCGTTGCCTGGGCGGGTGCGGCTGATCGCCGCGCCGGGGGCGCTGCGGGGCACCGAGCTCCGGGTGTTCGGGTGGCGAACTGAGCATGGCGAGACGATGCTGCGCTGTCGGCTGGTCGACGGGAGCGTGGGGACGATCCCGGCGAGCTGGACCGATCTTCCAAGGACGGTGGTCGCGCCCGCCGCGGTTGGTGGTGTCGCCTCGCCGGAGGCGTGGCGGCTGCTTGCAGAGCGGATCGAGGAGCTACGCTCGCGTCGTCCGCGGCGCGGCGCAACCTGCGCCGAAAACGGAGGTCGCGATGTCCGGACAGCTCGCGCTTGGCTTGAGCGAGATGCTGGTCGCGGCGGCGGTATGGGAGACGCTGCCGCCGGAGCGCCAGCGGGAGGTGACGATCCAGCTCGCCCGGTTGCTGGCGCAGCTGGTGGAGGCCGGGCGCGATGAGTGACCGCGGGAAGGTCACCGAGCAGCATCGGCGCCGGCGGGCAGTCGTATATGTGCGCCAGTCGACGCTGCACCAGGTCGCGCGCAACGTCGAGTCCTCGGCGCGGCAGTATGCGCTCAAGGAGCGGGCCCTCGAGCTCGGCTGGCCGGCCGAGTCGGTCGCGGTCGTCGATGAAGACACAGGCCGCTCGGGCAGCTCGAGCGAGGGTCGCATCGGCTTTAAGGAGCTGGTCGCCGAGGTCGGCTTGGGCCACGTGGGACTGGTGCTCGCGCTGGAGGTCTCGCGGCTCGCGCGCTCCTCGGCGGACTGGCATCAGCTGCTCGATCTGTGCGCGCTGACGGGGACGTTGATCGCGGACGCCGACGGCCTGTATTCGCCGAGCGACTTCAATGACCGGCTGCTGCTCGGCTTGAAGGGCACGATGTCCGAGGCGGAGCTGCACCTGATCCGTGCGCGCCTGGATGGCGGCCTGCGACACAAGGCCGAGCGCGGCGAGCTGCGCCTGGCGCTGCCGGTGGGGCTTGACCGCGACGAGAACGGTCAGATCGTGCTCTGCCCCGATCAGCAGGTCCGGCACGCGATCGAGCGCGTGTATGTGCTGTGGCGGCGGCTCGGGTCCGCGCGGCAGGTGGTGATGGAGCTGATCGCCGAGGGGCAGCAGCTCCCGCGACGGACGGTCGGGCAGCGGCGAATCCGCTGGGCGCGCGCGAGCTATGGCGCGGTGCACGACTTCCTCACCAACCCCGCGTATGCCGGCGCGTTCGTGTTCGGGCGCAAGCGCCGGCAGAAGCGTCTGGACGGCAACGGGCGATTGCAGCTGCGCGACGTCGAGTTGCCGCTGGAGGAGTGGTCCGTCTGCTTGCCCGAGCACCATCCCGGCTATGTGGCGTGGAGCGAGTACCTGCAGACGCGCGAGCGGCTGCGCCAGAACGTGAGGCCCCGCGGCGAAGGCGGGGGCGCGGCGCGCGAAGGCGCGGCCCTGCTGCAGGGCTTGGTGCGCTGCGGGCGCTGCGGCAGGCGGATGCAGGTCGCGTATGCGGGGACCGGGGGCAAGGTGCGACGGTATGCGTGCGTTCGCGGCCACGTGCTGCACCACACCGAGCACAGCTGTCAGTCACTCGGTGGCGGCAGGCTCGAGCGGGCCGTCGTCGACGCCTTCCTCGCGGCGGTGACGCCGGCGGGCGTGGCCGCGACCGCGGGCGCGATCCGCGAGCTCGAGGACCAGCACCAGCAGCTGGTGTCCGGTCAGCGCCTCGCGCTCGAGCGAGCCGAGTATGACGCCGAGCGAGCAGAGCGCCAGTTCGACGCCTGCGAGCCCGAGAACCGGCTCGTGGCAAGGACGCTCGAGCGCAGGCTCGAGCAAGCGCTCGCCGCGGTCGAACGCGAGCGCGGGAAGCTCGCCGCGCTCGAGCACGCCCGCCCTCAGCCGCTGAGCGACGAGGAGCGCCGCGCGCTGTCAGGGTTGGCGCGCGATTTGCCGCGCCTGTGGGGCGCGGGCACGACGACCGATCGTGACCGCAAGCAGCTGCTGCGCACGCTGATCCGCGAGGTCGTCGTGACCGTGCATGGCGAACCGCGCCGAGCCGCAGTGGAGATCTCCTGGGAAGGCGGCGCGCGCAGCGAACTCGCGGTCAAGCTCAACGCGCGCGGCCCGGACACCCGCCGCCTGGGCGAGGGCACGATCGAGCTGATCCGTCGTCTCGCCGAGCACCACCCCGACAGGCAGATCGCAGCGATCCTCTCCCGCCAGGGACGGCAGACGGGGACCGGACTGCCGTTCACCGAGGCGCGCGTCAAAGCGGCACGGCAACGTGCAGGCATCCCGGCCGCGCCGCCAGCCGATCCCAACAGCGATCTGGTCACGATCCAACAGGCTGCGTCGGAGCTGGGCGTTTCACTGTTCACCATGCGCCGCTGGCTGCGCGAGGGGCTGCTACCTGGCGAGCAGACGACTCCCGGTGCTCCGTGGCGGATCGGCCTGACCGACGACGTTCGAGCCCGCTTCGTGCCCGATGTCCCTGCCGGATTCGTGCCGCTCAACGACGCCGCCCGGCTGCTCGGCTGCGCTCGTCAGACCGTGTTGCACAAGGTCCAACGCGGCGAGCTGCGCGCCATTCACGTCACCAACGGACGGCGAAGAGGCCTAAGAATCGAGGTCCCCGACGTGGGACTGGACCAACTGATCAACGAGTGACTGCGGAGGTGCAGTGTGAAACAAGACCGGGCGGTCCCAGGAGGACGACGTTTTCGCGGGCGTGCAGGAAGTCGAGCTGGCCGAGGTGCTCGATCACCTGCTTCTTGATCGAGCGCTGGAAGGTGAAGTCGAACTCCTCCAGGGTCTTGCGCGCGGGGAAGCGGGCGGCGCGGATGCGGGCCTCCCCGCCGTGCGCGTCGCGGGCGGCGGTCTCTGTTGAGAGCAGCGCCTGCGCGAAGCGCTCATAGCTCCATTCCTCTGAGCGGGCGCGCTCGGCGAGCTTCGGCAGCGCCTTCGCAGCCGCGGGGGCCTTCATCGCCCGGAACAGGTACTGCAGCTCTGAGGTCGTGCTCACGCGATCAGCTGGTCATAGACGGCGAGCGGGCGCTGCTCGACAACGACCTCCCGGCGACGCTCCCCGCGGCGCTCTTTGAGCGCGCGTGCGTGCTCGAGCGCGGTGATCGTGCGGTTCTTCGCGAAGCAGCGCTCGTGCCGGGCGCCAAGCTGTCCGCTATCCAGCGCGCTCGCAGCGAGCTCCCGCTGAGAGACCCGCACTTCGACCCTGCGGCCGACGAGGCCGGGGTCCAGCGAGTAGTCGTTGGTGTCAAAGCGCAGATACGGGTCTGGCGGCACTCTCATGACCCAACGCCGGTCGCTATCAGGCGCCTTGGCCGGTAGCGGCCGCATCATCTCGCGCTCCTCGGTGAGCCGGTCAATCGGGCGGGCCCTGATCGTGCGGTGCGCCCGGCCGTTGGCCTTCTCAAACCAGCCATCGAGCTGCAGCTGAAAGTCGAGGTGGTTGGCGAACTGTCGGCCGGGCTCGAAATTGCTCTCCAGGTACTCCTGCAGCCGCTCGACCACACCCTTGGCCTGCGGATCTGCGGCTTCACAGAAGTACCAGTCGACAGGCAGCCGCCCGCAGAAGCCCGCATAGGCCTCGGTCGGCCGCCCGCCGCCAGCATGCAGGCACCCCTCGCGATCCCACACCAACAGCTCCGGCAATCCGCCAAGGCTCCACAAACAGCGGCTCATTGCCCACAGCACATCCGGTGCCTGCTTGCTGAAGATCAACGCGCCAGCCCCAGCACGAGACCAGCCCATGCACGCCACCACGACCCACGCCCGCCGCCGCTGACCTTGCCCGACCGCCACCAGCTCAGACGGCTCCCACAAATCCCACTGGCAGATCTCCCCCGGCCGATACACCGTGCGCTGGAACGTCCTGGGCGCCAAAAACAGCGGGCGCACCTCCCGCAGGTAGTCATCCACGATCGTCTTGCCGCCACGAAAGCCAAGCGGCTCGATCAGCTCCCTGACCCGCACCCCCGGCAGCCGCGGATCCCGACGCAAAAGCTCATGGATCTCCTCCTTGAACGGGTCGAGCTTCGACGCCGCCGACGGCCGCTCATACCGCGGCGGGCATTCCGAACGCAACGCCAGCCGGACCGTGTTGCGCGAAAGACCCGTCCGCCGCGCCAGCTCCTTGATCGAGACCCCACGAACGAAATGCTCCCTGCGCAGCTCCGCCCACCGCTCCACGTCCAACACGACCCTTCTCCCGGTCTCGATGACATGACCGAACCAGGCTCAAACAACCCCCGGACGCCTCCGCCACCATCCAAAGGGGGTCAACTTTCAACCGGCGAAGAGGGGTCAGTTTTCCACCGGCGCCGACAGGGAGAAGGAAGGAATGATCGCGCTGACGGAATGCAACCTCTATGGGGCACGCAGGCTCCCAGGCCACAGCGATGCCAGTCTTCGTTTGGTCTTGGCTGGCCGAGATCGCGTACGGAACCCAGACGATCGGGGCACGATAGGAGCCGCTTGCCGCGGTCCACGTTAGATGCTCTCCTCGACAGCTGAAAATCGAACCTGGGGCACCAACTGTGTCAATCGTGGTGTGCTTGGTTCGATTTTGCCACTGGGACCGGAACGGCTACTAGATCCGTAGCGCTTCGTCGAGCCAGCCGAACAAGACCTCGTTACGAGCCTGCGGCGCCATCGGCTCATCGTGGTACTCCGCTCCCTGGCTTGCGGTAAACCGATGCAAGCGCTTTTGAGTGCGCAGCTGTCGATAGACGGCTAGCGACTGGCCGGGAAGAACTGCTCCCGTTCGGCTTCCATCACCAAGGTCGGCGCACGGATGCGTCCGATCAGCGCTGGACTGAGGCTGAAGCGCTTCATGTAGAGAACCTGATCGTAAAACGTCGGCTGTGCGAAGACCTCTGAGCGCTTTGCGATTGTGAACCCTGTCGCCGGAGAAGCTCCGGCAAGGACCTCGGCCCACAAGCGGTTGACCTCCTGCTTCTTTCCTTCGTTGGCCAACGTCTCAATCCGTCCGAGATGGAAGCTCGCGATGTAGTCGTTGACACCAGGGATCGAGCACGATCGCGGCGAGTCGGCGATCGAACGCGGCGGCTCGCGTGACGGAGGCCCCGCAAAAGCTCCAGCCGACGATCGCAATTCGGTGATGGTCGACATCGCGACGGCGCGCGAGCATGTCTACCACCGACCTCACGACAAGCTCCCACTCGCGCGTGAAGGGGATGTTGTGTTCGAACAGCAGCGAGCCTTGCCCCGGCCCTTCGAAGATCAGCGCGTTGTAGCCTCGTTCCAACGCGGCCGCGCCGCCAAACGCATACAAATCGACGTTCTTTGCGTCCGACCCGTTGTTGAGGATCACTGTTGGTCGGGGTCGTGGGGACGCGTCGGGACGGAGCAGATATCCCGGCAGCCTGATATCGCGATACGGGATCTTGACCCGCTCGAATCGCGGGGCGAACAGTTGGCTCGCCTTATCCCAGCTCGCCTGCATCTGGCGATACACCGCGCGCTCGCGAGCACGTGTCGGCTGGCTCGTGCCAAGCACGAAGTAGAGCGCCTGGCTCAGGTACTCTGCCGAGCGAAGGTAGCGAGCGCGCGCGGTCGCGCGCCTGCCGTTGCGAAGCGCGACTGACCCCTGCCGCCCGAGTAGCGTTCCGAGCCCGAGAAACTGGTCGAAGAATGACTGATAGGTAGACCGGGCGTCGCGTATCCGGTCCACAGCAGAGAGCACCTCGCCGACCTCAGATAGCGACTCCTAGCGCAAACAGCGTCTGGAAGTTCAACGTTGGGTCGGCAAAGAAGCTCGTCGTAATGGACGGCGCGCTGCCGGTTTCAGACGGGGCCAGCGTCTGCTGCCCTGCAGGGCTCTTCGTTGCGGCACGAAGGCCAGTCGCGGCGGCGTTGTCAGCTCGTGCCAAAGCTGTGCCCGCGACGGCGAGCCCAGCGGATCTCAGCAGCGTGCGACGGTCGTAGCGCGGCGTTCGAGGTTGACTTGCCAATCTTATCTTCAGTCGGACGAGATCGGACCATTGTCGGATTTTGGCATATACATGTGTGGATGCGCCGACTCGGTCCGACTGGGGTTCACAGGCTCGCCTCGGGTAGATCGAGCCACGAGATCAAACTTCCGCGGACATTGCCTACGGGATCGCCCTACCGCAGGCGCGGGCCTCCGCCCTCGAGAAGAAGGTCCGCTGGCGAACGAGGAACCGGGGACCGCACGATAGGGCGCCGTTTGAACTGTCAGGGATGGACGTCACAGCAGAGCGCGTTCTCCGCGTCGACAACCCGCGGGTGGCGGCTTCAGACGTCGCGTCTTCTCAGAGCTGCGAGTTCCCGTCGCCACCTTCCCTGCGCCCGCGTCGTGCCGCGTCGCGGATCTCGAACACATCCGTCGCCCAGTCGCCGACCTCTCGCGTTATGTCGCGTATCGCGCCCACCACGATGCCCATGATCGAGCCGACATGCGTCGCGCCCGATTCGACCGCCACTTGAATCGTGTCCTTGCGCGTCTCCACTCTGTCGAGGGGATCGTCGTTCATGGGTTCGCTTTGGGTGCTCAGGCCGCCACCAGCTCCTTGGGCCGAGCCTCGGTGGCCGCCGCTGGCGGGGTGTCCCCAGTAGCAGCGTTGGTCCCGCCGCGTCTGATCAGCGGGGCCAGCACCGGCCTGAGTGCCGCAGGCAGCACCTTATCGACCTGCCTGCCCACCCACTGTCGCGGCGGCAGCGCGAGCTTTACGATCTTGCGCACCACCGTGCCGAACTGCCGGTGCAGCGGCCCCGTGTTGTAGGGGATGCCGTAGCGCTCGCTTATCGCCCGCACCTCCAGCGAGATCTCCGCGTAGCGGTGTGCCGGGACATCCGGGAACAGGTGGTGCTCGATCTGGTGGCTGAGGTTGCCCGCCAGGATGTGAAACCACTTGCCGCCCGTCAGGTTCGCCGAGCCCAGCTGCTGGCGGTAGTACCACTCTCCGCGCGTCTCGTTCTCGGTCTGCTCCTTGGTGAACTCGTAGGTCCCGTCGGGGAAGTGCCCGCAGAAGATGATCGTGAACGCCCACAGGTTGCGTACCAGGTTGGCAGTCGCGTTGCCGGCGATCACGAGCGGGAAGGAGGGACCGGACAGCACCGGGAACAGCACGTAGTCCTTGAGTGTCTGAGCGCGCACCTTGCGCCACATCTCGCCGAGCATCGCGCGCTTCTCTTCCAGGTTCCATGTCCCTCTGGCGATACGCTCGGTTTCGAGGTCGTGCAGCGCCACGCCATACTGGAAGAAGATCGCCAGCAGTGTCGCGTAGATGGGGTTGCCGAGGTAGTATGGCCGCCACCGCTCATCCTCGGACATGCGCAGGATGGCGTAGCCGATGTCGCGGTCCTTGCCCTGGATGTTCGTGTAGGTGTGATGCATGTAGTTGTGCGAGTGTCGCCACTGATCGGCGGGGCACGCGGTATCCCACTCGAACGTCTTGCCATCCAGCGCCGGATCCTTCATCCAGTCGTACTGCCCGTGCATCACGTTGTGCCCGATCTCCATGTTGTCGAGGATCTTCGACAGGCTCAGCGCCACGGTTCCCGCGAGCCAGGCCGGCGGCAGGAAGCTCGCAAACAGCAGCCCGCGGCCGGCGATCTCCAGCCCGCGCTGCGCGCGGATCACCGTCCTTATGTAGGCCGCGTCACGCTCGCCGAGGTCGGCCATCACGCGGGTGCGGATCGCATCCAGCTCCTTGCCGAACGCGTCGAGCTGCTCGGGCGTGAGGGTTGGTGTGACAGTGGGCATGAGGGTTCCTTTGCGGTTGGGGCTGGGTGGTCGGGGTGCGTTGCGGATCGAATCGGTTTGGGTATGGCGAGGGATCGAAGAGCGGGAGGTCAGGTCGAACAGCTGCTCATAGGTCGAGCGCGACATCGCCGACGGGCACGGACACGCAGATGCGGATCTGCTCCTCGGTGGCGCCGGAGAGCGCCCCAGTGAGGACGTTGCGCACGGTGCCCGCCGTCTTGCGACAGCTGCAGGTGTTGCAGATGCCCATCCGGCACCCATGGTCGGGCGTCAGCCCGGCGTCCTCGGCCTGCTCCAGCAGCGGCAGCCCGCTGTTGACCGCCTCTCGGCCGCTGGCGGCGAAGCTGACGGTCCCCTCGGCGGCGTCGCTGTCGAAGCTCAACACGGTTGGCGTGAACGTCTCGACCGCCGGCTCGGGCAGGCGGTCCTGCGCCCAGACCGAGCGCACTGCGGCGATCAGCGCCGGCGGACCGCACACGAAGGTGGCGGCGTCGGAGTGCTCTTCGATGACCGCCTGTAGATGCTCGCGCCGGAAGCGTCCGCTGAGCGGCTCCCTGTACTCGCGCCCGCCTCGCCGCTCTCCCCGGAGGGACGCCGCGCCGCGCGTGAAGCCGCGTGCGACTCGCAGCTGCGCGTGGTGATCCACCAGCTCTTCGAGCTCAGTGCCGTAGAGCGCCAGCTCGGGGGACCGCGCGTAATTGAGGAAGCCAACTTCGCCCGTGTCCGCCAGACCCTCGTCGCAGAGGGTGCGCAGCATCGCCATCACCGGAGTGATGCCGCTGCCGCCGCTGATCAGCAGCAGGCGCTTAGGGCGGACGCGCGGCAGCACGAACTCGCCCTGCGCCTCGCTCAGCCCGACGATCATGCCCGGCCGCGCGCGATCGCGCAGGTGGCGCGAGACTCTGCCGTCCGGGTGGGTCGAGACGGTCAGCTCCAGTGTCCCGTCGACCGCGTGCTCGGAGCCTGCGGGGGAGTAGGGCCGGGTCTCGCGCACCCCGTCGATCTCGACGCTCAAACCGACGAACTGCCCGGCGTTCATGCCGCGCCAGTTCGCGTTGGGGCGGAGCATGAGCGTCACGCTCCTGGGCGTCTGGTGGCGCACCGCGGCGATCTCCGCGCGCACCTCACGCCGGACGAGCAGCGGGCGTACGAGCTCGACGTAGCGGTCCACGCCATGCGGGTAGGCAAGCGCCTCGAGCAGGCTCGAGCGCAGCAGGCGGTTGACGGTGGTGGTGGGCACGTTCTCGACTCCCCGCGGTTAAGTGAACAGCTGTTCACAGCGTACCCTACCGAGTACACTCGCTGAGGGCGCAGGTAACAGATACATCTGTGAGCTTCGTCACACCCACCCGTGGACAGCCGTACACCAGAGAACGCGGCCACCCGCCAGGAGCGCAAGCAGCGCACCCGCCAGGCGCTGCTCGACGCGGCGCTCGAACTGCTGAAGGAGCAGAGCTTCTCCAGCCTCTCCCTGCGCCAGGTGACCCGCGCGGCGGGCATCGTCCCTACCGCCTTCTACCGCCACTTCGATGACATGGAGGAGCTCGGCCTCGTCCTGATCGACGAGTCCTTCCGCACGCTGCGCGCGATGATCCGCGCGGCGCGCGCTGACCCGCGCACCTACGAGCACATGATCCGCAACTCGGTGGAGATCCTCGTCGGCTACGTGCACGAGCACGACGCCCACTTCCGCTTCATCGCGCGCGAGCGCTTCGGCGGCGTCGCATCGCTGCGCCACGCGATTCGCGCCGAGATCCGCCTTTTCGCCAGCGACCTCGCTACCGACCTCGCGCGCCTGCCCCACCTCGACCGCTGGAGCACCGAGGATCTGCAGCTGCTCGCCGGCCTGATGGTCAATACCATGGTCGGGATCGCCGAGGCGCTGTTGGACGCTCCGGCGGGCGATCCGACGGCGGAGGCAGAGGTCAGCGCCGCCGCACGGCGTCAGCTGCGCATGATTACCCTCGGCGTGCCGCAGTGGCAGAGCGCGGCAGCGCCGCCGAGTTAGCACGGGGGTACCGGCTCACACCGACGGGATCGCCGCCGCCTCAGGCGTCCGGGCGCAGCACGAGGTGATGTTGAACCGCTCGTGCTTCGCGGTGAGATCGAGGTGCTGCGCCGGCTGGTCGACGGTCGCAGTCGAGCCCAGGGACCGGCGCCGCAAACCCTCGTTCACTAGCACAAGAAACGCGGAAGATGGAAGCCCGAATCGACATGATCCCTCCCTGTCGCCGAAAGGCGTCGTAGTCGGCGGCCATGGACGGGCTCGTCGGGTGTGATTCGCAAGTGAGCACCGTAGCTGCCGCGTTTGCCGGTTCGACGGCGTCGCTCGGCCGATCCGCGGGAGGACGCGACAAAGGATGTCTGCGTGCGGTAGGCTTGCGCCCTAACATAGGTCGAATCAGACGAACCGACTCAGAACAGGGGGGCAATGCATGAAACGCATCAGCATCACGGGGCTATGCCTCGTGTCTACGTTCGCCATAAGCGCGGTTATGGCGGGATCGACGTCCGCGGCGCTACCGGAATTCACTGGGCCGTTCCCCAAAACGTTTACCTCCACGAGCAAAGGAAGTCTCCTGGAAACGGTGGGGGGCAAAAAAACGAAATGTACCGCGGACACGAACTTTGGAGAACTAACCGGACCGCAGAACGGCTCCATGACGATCATTTTCACGGGCTGCAAACTGAATAAAGTTCCATGCAACACGCCAGGATTGGTGCCCGAAACAATAGCAACCAACCCGCTTAGCATGAAGATTTACTACATAAACAAAGCCAAAAAACAAGTCGGTATTGATCTGGTGCAGGCAGCGGGAGCACCATTCCTGGAATATGGCTGCGGTTCTGCCACGCTTGCCAGGGTGGTAGGCTCTGTCATCGGCAGAATCACACCGATAAACAAACTGGTGACTCCGTCCGAAACATTCAAACTGAAATTCGCGCAGGCTCTGGGGATTCAGAAAATATCGAACTTGGAAGGTGGTCCGATTGACGTACTCGAAACCTCATTTGGAGGGCCATTTGAAACAACCGGGCTGGCATCAACTGACCTGATTCTCTTCGGCGAACCAGTCAAGCTCATAGCCTAAGGTGTGACCGAGTGGCGCGTGGGGCCGGGTAGCCTAGCCCCACGCGCATTTGCGAGCAGATGGGCGAGCGTCGAACCGACCAGCCCGTGGCCTCCTATGCGCTAGATCCAGGTTCGATTCGTGGCGGGGGTATCAAGAGGAAGTTCAGCGATGGCCAGGTGTCTCTGGCACGTCAACTGTTGCCGCCGGGCGGAACGGTGGACGCAGAGGCAGATGCCGTCTGCTCCACCGTTCGCCGAGACTACGTCATCCTGCCTGGGCGGATACGACCACTGGTCCCATCCCTAGCTGCCATGCCATTCTAGTTGGTCTCCTTCGGGGCCCGGCCCCTCCAGCAGATCAGCGGCGTTCAGGAATCCCTCGTTTTGGAAACTATTGAATTCCGGTGTGTTGCAGCTCCCACCCCATTCAAATTCCGCATGCTCGAACAGAAAATAAGTAGCCAGGACAAAGGGTTCTGGCTTCAATAGCATGTGGTACCAGACGCCTTCGTTTTCGGGGAAGTCCGGAAGCAGCGCTTGCGGTGGAAAAGTCAACGTGCATTCATGATGCGGCGTAGGCATTTCCGGCATTTTGAACACGAGCGGAACGGGAAGTTCGAGCGCGCCGCTTGCGAAGTACACGTATTCCGCCTTTACGGGTTCGACCTTGTAGGGATTTTCGGTGGCGCTGCTGGCGAAACTGTTGAGCGTGCAGTCTGACAGTTCGATGGCAACTCTGAAGGTCAGTTCATGCAGTCCGGGGTTCGCGGGTTTCCCTTCGCCGGATGCTTTAAAGCAATGTACTTCTCCGGCAGAGGCAATGAATTCCGGCGCGGCTCCCTGCAGGATTTTGTAAGCGAGCGTCACGCTGCGGTTGTCGGTTGCGTCGGGTTGTATGAAATAGGGTCCCTGCAAAACTCGCCACGGACCACCTTGCACATTGACGTTGAGGGCGCTGACCCCTGCGATACCCATACCCGTGATTTTTACTCCAGCCGGTTCAAGCGGTCCGCCATTGGTCGACATCTGCAGTGTGTGGACTGCGCCGCCTTCGAGCCGGTCCGGTTTCTGGACGCCCTTCGTCGAGGAGCTCGCCGTGATTGTCAGCCCGCCTTTACCGTGTTTTATTGCCACAACTACGGAGCCCGATACCTTGATAGGCACCCCACCGCATTGCGCTTCCAGCACCGGCGCGCCGGCTTCCGCGAACAGCTCCAGGCCGGCTTTCAGCTGAACCTTGCTTATCCAACCAAGCTCCCCTTTGAGTTCGCTGGTCGATATATCCCCTTCTTCTACTTCTTTGGCTTCTCCGCCAGTGCACGGTACCCCAAGGCGTTCGCATCCATCGAGGAGCAGTCGCACCGCCGCTACCTGTTTGGGTGTGCCAAATTCACCTAGGCCGCTGATTGTTTTGCACATCAGCTGGGTACCATTGTGCGTAACGAACGTACTTTCGCCTCCGGTGACTGTGAAGGCCGGTTCTTCGAGGCCGCCCTGGCCTTCATACTTCCCCGTTTTTTCCGGACTTTCCTTTGTACACGTGGAATTGGCAAAGCCACCGTGGAAGCGTTTCCCTTCAGGGCTGACTTTCGTGCACGTGCCAAACTGCGGAAGTTCGGTCGCCTGCGCCGGTATGGCCTCCGCTGCGATCGTCGCAACAGCAGCGCCCGTGGCACAGACTGCGACAAGATATAGGCGCATAAATCGTAGTTGTTTCATGTCCACCCCCATTCGTTTTGAGATTCGCTGGCGTTTTCCGCCTCTGGATCACAGATGACTGTCTTCGCGCGCGCGTGAAATGGCCGTCTTCGTGTTCGCGCGCGTCGATGACTGTCTGCGCGTGAGCGCGCTTGTGGGTCGCTCGCGGGCCGCGAAACGTGTACCTTGCACTAGACCTCCGATTTGCTACTGAGCGTTTCGACCACCGAGGCCCTGACGACCAGCATGTGCAGTTGGGACGTCGGTCCGCTGGCAGCCTGCTTAGTCGCAGGCGCCGCCGCCGCGGCGCAGCCAAGCGCGTGCGGTATGGCCGTCGCGGTGAGCGCAGCGGCGCCGTCATGGCTTTTGATGCCGACCGTCGATCCTCGTCACGAGACAACGCTCGCATGTCGGCGCGTGGCCTGCCCTAGGGAAAACCCCAGGATTAGCCGGTTCCGGTAGAGTCGTTCGCAAATGAATGGCGTGGGGGGGCCGCTGGGGCTCGCCGCAGCCGGCGCGGTGCTCGAGCGCGAGCGTGAGCTCGAAGCGCTGCAGGTGGCGGCGAGGGATGCAGCGAAGGGGAACGGTAGTCTCGTGATGTTGGAGGGCTCGGCCGGGCTGGGCAAGTCGCGTCTGCTCGATGCGGCCCGGGAGATGAGCGCCGAGACGGGCGTTTCGGCGCTGTGCGCTCGCAGTGAGGAGCTCGAGATGGCACTCCCATGGTCGCTCGCGCGGATGCTCCTCGCCCCGGCGCTGGCGGACCTGCCCGCGAGCACGCGCCGCCACGTGCTCGCTGGAGTGACGGGCGGCGCGGCGGCCCTGCTGAAGCCAGGCGGGGCGCCAGCCAAAGCGGCGGGCGACGGTGATGTCATCCTGCGGCTGGCGCACGGGTTGATGTGGCTGACGGCTGGCCTGTCAGATCAGGTTCCGCTGTCGCTGATCATCGATGACGCCCACTGGGCCGACGAACCGTCGCTGCGCTTCATCGCGTACCTGACCGCGCGGCTGGCCGAGCTGCCAGTGGCCGTGCTGATCGCACGCCGGCCACGCCAGCTGGGTGCCGAACCGGGACTGCTCGAGCGGATCGCTGCGCACCCGATCACACGGATCCTCCAGTTGAAGCCGCTCAGCGAAACGGCGGTATCCCAGCTGGCTCGCGAAGCGCTTGGAAGCGATGCGACCCCGAGCGTGGGCGCGGCGTGCGCCGAGGCGACAGCCGGCAACCCCTTTTACCTTCGCGAGCTGCTGCATCAGCTGTCGAGCGAGCGCGACGCGGGTACCGCGATCGACGCATCGAGCGTGGGCGCGTCGGCGCCTGCGGGTGTAGCGAGCAACGTTTGTCTGCGCCTCGCCGGCCTCGGCTCGGAGGCCACCCGGCTTGCACGGGCGGTCGCGGTCCTCGGCCAAGGGGCCTCCCTGCCTCATGCCGCCGAGCTCGCCGCGATCGAGCTCGTGCAAGCGTCTCGCGCGCTCGACTGCTTGGCGGCCGCAGAACTTCTCGCGGGGGGCGAACCCCTGCGTTTCGTGCACCCGCTCGTCGCGAGTGCCGTCCATGACGACATCGGACCGGGCGAACGCGGGGACTGGCACTTGCGCGCGGCGCGCCTGCTGGCTCGACAAGGCGCCGGGCCGCCGCTGGTGGCGGTCCACCTGCTCGCAGGCGGGCGACGCGGCGACCCGTGGGTGGTGCGCACGCTGCAATCCGCCGCAAGCGACGCAATCAGCCAGGGCGCGACCGCGGCGGCGGCGGAGTATTTGGCACGGGCGCTCGAGGAGCCTCCGACGCCCGATGAGCATGCGCAACTGCTCGGCGAGCTGGGGCGCGTGCACGTATCCCTCGGTCGTCCTGATGCGGCCGAGCGGCTCCAGTCGGCGCTCGATCTGACCAGCGACCCGATCGAGCGCGCCAAGCTGCTGCTGGGGCTCGGACGGGCGATGACCGTCACGGGCGCGCACGTCCGGGCTGCCAGAGCGTTCGAAGAGGGGCTCGCGCAGCTGAAGGATCCGAGCACTGAGCTTGCACGGGAACTGCGCGCGGCCCGCTGGATGTCGACCACGCTCGACGGGGGCCGGCGTGCCGAGTTGGACGCAGAGGGCGACCCCGACGTGTGCGACGATCGCCAGATCCCGACCCCTGGACAGCGCCAGATGCTGGCGCAATTGGCTGTGCAACGCGCACTCGAGCACAGGCCGCCAGCAGAGGTGCGCGCGCTGGCCGAGCGCGCGTGGGGAGACGGCGCCCTGCTTGCCGCCGAGAGCAGCGACGGGATGACCTGGCCACTGGTCACAGGGGCGCTGTTCTTCGTCGGTGAGCTCGAGCGCGATATCGAGATCTGCGATATGGCGATTGCCGATTCATACTCCCGCGGCTCGCCAATGGCCTTCGCGACCGCGTGCTACTGCAGGGGCTGGCCGCTCCTGCATCGCGGCCAGGTGGACGAAGCGGTTGGCGACCTGCAGAGCGCCGTAAGCGCACACGACGATGGTTGGGCCACATTTTTCGGGCTCGCGCTCGCCGCCCTCGCATTCGCGCACATCGAGCAGGGTGCCCTCGCGGACGCCAGCAGGACGCTCGAGCTGGCGTCGGGCGACGTGCACCTCCAGCTCTCCCACCAGGGCCCCATCCTGATGATCGCCAGCGGTCGCCTGCTGATCGCCGAAGGCAAGCCCGAGCCAGCACTAGGTCTGCTGCTCAGAGCCGGGGAGTCACTGCGCCAATGGGGCATCGATCAGGCGAACATGCTCGAATGGCGTGCCGATGCGGCATTCGCGGCCGAGCTCGCCGGCGAGCACAGCCGCGCGCGCCGTCTCGCGAGCGAGGCGCACTCGCACGCGCTGCAAAGCGGCATCCCTCGGACGGTCGCCCGCGCGCTTCGCGCCAGGGCGGCTGTGGAGCGCGGCGACGCGGCGATCGGCTGCCTACGGGAGGCCGTGGCGGTGCTCGCCGATGCGCCACCGCGCCTGGAGCACATCCACGCCCTGGTCGACCTCGGCGCGGCTCTGCGCAGGTCGCATCGCCGCGCTGACGCCTCAGCGCCATTGCGTGAGGGCTTGGCGCTGGCAACCGCTGGCGGTGCGCATGCGCTCGCGAATCGCGCCCGCACGGAGCTTGCCGCCTCTGGCCTACGGGTCAACACGGTGCGCGCCGGCAGCGGCTGGAGCGCGCTGACTCCCAGCGAGCGGCGTGTCGCCCAGCTGGCCGCCGCGGGCCACAGCAACCGCGAGATCGCCCAGATGCTGTTCGTGACCGTCAAGACCGTCGAGTATCACCTCGCCAACACCTACCGCAAGCTCGACATCCGACGACGCAGCCAACTCGCGCCGCTGCTTCACAACAAAGAACACATCAAAGCCGACCCACCCACCAAACATGGCGTGGGCAGCGTCGTCAGCGGCGTATCAGAGGAGCGCTGAGTGGCCGCGCCGCGCGGGGTAGCGTTCGACGACTAGGCTGAACCGACCCCGTGTTCTCTCGGCACCTTCGGGAGATTCGAATTGGTCCCGGCCGCGAGTCCAGCACCAGTTCCGGTTAAAAACTGCTGCAAATGGATTGCATCACGGCGGCGGCGTCTACCAAAAGAAATCCTACAAATCTGCGCCTAGCCAGGGGTTCTCAGAACCAACTGAAAATCGTGGTGTCCTCGCTTCGAGTCCGAGTCTCGCCATACCTCTCGCCTAAGCTCTGATCGTGTCACCTATACAGCCACCCACGGCACCGTAGAGACAGGACGACCCACGAGAGAATCGCAAGGACCCCCCGATCGACAAGGGGCGCGGCCCGTTTGGTTCAGTCGCTGATCCGGGGCAAGTCGCTGGTCATCCGCTCGACAACGGTCGCGTGTACCGCCTCGTCGGTACAGAGGACGATTGCCACGAGCTGGGCACGCGTGTGGGCTCCGAGCTTGGCCATTGCGTTGCGCACGTGCGTGCGCACTGTCTGCGGCGAGATATACAGCTGTTTGGCGATCTCGTCGGTCTCGCAGCCGAGGGCGACAAGGGTGATGATTTCTCGCTCGCGGGTGGTCAGCAGAAGCTCGCCCGCCAGGGCGGAGGAGCGCGTCGGCCCGGAGCGCTTACGCGGTAGTGCCACGTAGACCGCCACCCGCTTCCCGCGGATGTGCTCCAGCCGCGCCGCGAAGTCGATCTTTACCTCGGAGCCGTCGCCCCGTACGAGGGCCCGTTTTCCAAAGAATTCACCGGAGCGACGGAGGGCCTGCCAGTTTTTGAGGGCCGACGATCGATCGGCGGGCCTCATGATCCCAAGCATCGATGTGCCCACAACGTCTTTTCGGGAGCGATCCAGGAGCGAGAGCGCAGGGTGATTTATCTCAATGATGCGCCGCCGCTCATCGAGGACGATGATCCCGTTTGAGGTTCGCTCGAAGACCAGCCAGAAGAGCCGCTCCCATGGGGGCGTTCCAGCGTCAGGTCTTTCAGAAGCGTTCGCGTGCACCTACTCCACTCACACCAGCCGGGGCGGGAACGGAGCGTACAAGACGATCGGCCAGCTAGGCATTCTCGCTCGCCAGCTGGGTCTGCACGACCCGGCCGGTGGCCGTCCTAGCCGCCGGCCGGATCGCGCAGGCCGTTAGCTGACGTGCACGCCGGTCGTCGCCGTCTTGCCGGCTCCGTCCGTGATCGTCACGGACCCGCCCAGATGCTTCTGCGGCAGAGTGACCGTCGTGCCGTCAGCGGTCGTTCCATCCGCGAACGTCCAGTGGCCATCCAGCACGTTCCACGTGCAGGCCCCGGCCACAGCCGTGAGGACGATGGTGCTGCCGCGGTGCGGATCCTGGAAGCACAGGCGCGCACCGGGGTTGGCGCAAGAGGACTGGCGCGCCGCGACCCGCACGCGTCGGAGCGTGAAAACGCCACGAGCCACGCGCGGATCGCAAACGCCATGAAGCTCTCGTTCGTTGATACTGCCGCGGCGGACTCGCCTCGCCTACGCGCTCTCGGCTAGACCGCAATCCGTGCGCTGCCGGATTCAACGTCCCCCGTAGACGCTGTCGCACGCGTGTCGTGCGAGGTGTCGGTCGGGTCTGCGCGAACAGCCATCGAGCGATCTGCTTCACGCGACACAACACCCTTGGGCAGACGCTCTGTTGCGGTCCTGGGCCGAAAGATCACCCATTTGTAGGAGGCGAGCGACACGACGGATACCGGCTCTCGAACCACGGGCGACTGCGAAACTTGAGGAACGGTTAAGGAATCGCTCGTGTCAGATGTCGGCGCCGGTGGAAAACTGACCCCCCTTCGCCGGTTGAAAGTTGACCCCCCTTTGGATGGTGGCGGAGGCGTCCGGGGGTTGTTTGAGCCTGGTTCGGTCATGTCATCGAGACCGGGAGAAGGGTTGTGTTGGACGTGGAGCGGTGGGCGGAGCTGCGTAGGGAGCATTTCGTTCGTGGGGTCTCGATCAAGGAGCTGGCGCGGCGGACGGGTCTTTCGCGCAACACGGTCCGGTTGGCTTTGCGCTCGGAGGTTCCGCCGCGGTATGAGCGGCCGTCGGCGCCGTCGAAGCTCGACCCGTTCAAGGAGGAGATCCATGAGCTTTTGCGTCGGGATCCGCGGCTGCCGGGGGTGCGGGTCAGGGAGCTGATCGAGCCGCTTGGCTTTCGTGGCGGCAAGACGATCGTGGATGACTACCTGCGGGAGGTCCGCCCGCTGTTTTTGGCGTCGCGGACGTTCCAGCGCACGGTGTATCGGCCGGGGGAGATCTGCCAGTGGGACTTGTGGGAGCCGTCTGAGCTGGTGGCGGTCGGGCAAGGTCAGCGGCGGCGCGCGTGGGTCGTGATCGCGTGTATGGGCTGGTCTCGTGCTGGGGCTGGCGCGTTGATCTTCAGCAAGGAGGCGCCGGATGTGCTGTGGGCAATGAGCCGCTGTTTGTGGAGGCTTGGCGGACTGCCGGAGCTGTTGGTGTGGGATCGCGAGGGTTGCCTGCACGCCGGCGGCGGGCGCCCGACCGAGATCTATGCCGCGTTTTGTGGGCGGCTGCCGGTCGACTGGTATTTCTGCGAAGCCGCAGACCCGCAGGCCAAGGGCGTCGTGGAGCGGCTGCAGGGGTATCTGGAGAGCAACTTCGAGCCGGGGCGGCAGTTCGCGAACCACCTGGACTTTCAGCTGCAGCTGGACGAGTGGTTTGAGAAGGCCAACGCTCGGGCGCACCGCACGATCAGGGCTCGCCCGATTGACCGGCTGACCGAGGAGCGCCAGATCATGCGGCCGCTGCCGGACGAGCCGCCGGATACCGACCGCCGCTGGGTCACCCGGGTGCCGCCCGACCCGTATCTGCGCTTCGACACCAACGATTATTCGCTTGACCCGGGCCTCGTCGGGCGCCGCGTCGAAGTGCGAGTTTCCCAGTGGGAGATCACCGCGAGGGTCCTGGACAGCGCAGAGCACGCCTGCCGGCACGAGCGCAGCTTCGCCAAGAACCGCACGGTCACCGCGCTCGAGCATGCGCGGGCGCTGAAAGAGCGCCGCGGGGAGCGCCGCCGGGAGGTCGTTGTCGAGCAGCGCCCGCTCGCCGTCTATGACCGGCTGATCGCGTGAGCACGACCTCAGAGCTCCAGCACCTCTTCCGGGCGATGAAGGTCCCCGCAGCCGCCAAGGCGCTGCCGAAGCTCGCCGAGCGCGCAAGAGCCGAGGAGTGGAGCTATGAGCGTTTCGCGCAGGCGCTGCTTTCAACAGAGACCGCGGCGCGTGATGCGCACGGCGGACAGGCCCGCATCCGCTCCGCACGGTTCCCAGCGCGCAAGACACTGGAGGAGTTCGACTTCACCTTCCAGCGCTCGATCAAGAAGCAGGTGATCGAGCACCTTGGCCAGCTGGACTTCCTGCACGCCCGCGAAAACGTCGTCCTCCTGGGCCCGCCCGGTCTTGTTTCACACTGCACCTCCGCAGTCACTCGTTGATCGGTTGGTCCAGTCCCACGTCGGGGACCTCGATTCTTAGGCCTCTTCGCCGTCCGTTGGTGACGTGAATGGCGCGCAGCTCGCCGCGTTGGACCTTGTGCAACACGGTCTGACGAGCGCAGCCGAGCAGCCGGGCGGCGTCGTTGAGCGGCACGAATCCGGCAGGGACATCGGGCACGAAGCGGGCTCGAACGTCGTCGGTCAGGCCGATCCGCCACGGAGCACCGGGAGTCGTCTGCTCGCCAGGTAGCAGCCCCTCGCGCAGCCAGCGGCGCATGGTGAACAGTGAAACGCCCAGCTCCGACGCAGCCTGTTGGATCGTGACCAGATCGCTGTTGGGATCGGCTGGCGGCGCGGCCGGGATGCCTGCACGTTGCCGTGCCGCTTTGACGCGCGCCTCGGTGAACGGCAGTCCGGTCCCCGTCTGCCGTCCCTGGCGGGAGAGGATCGCTGCGATCTGCCTGTCGGGGTGGTGCTCGGCGAGACGACGGATCAGCTCGATCGTGCCCTCGCCCAGGCGGCGGGTGTCCGGGCCGCGCGCGTTGAGCTTGACCGCGAGTTCGCTGCGCGCGCCGCCTTCCCAGGAGATCTCCACTGCGGCTCGGCGCGGTTCGCCATGCACGGTCACGACGACCTCGCGGATCAGCGTGCGCAGCAGCTGCTTGCGGTCACGATCGGTCGTCGTGCCCGCGCCCCACAGGCGCGGCAAATCGCGCGCCAACCCTGACAGCGCGCGGCGCTCCTCGTCGCTCAGCGGCTGAGGGCGGGCGTGCTCGAGCGCGGCGAGCTTCCCGCGCTCGCGTTCGACCGCGGCGAGCGCTTGCTCGAGCCTGCGCTCGAGCGTCCTTGCCACGAGCCGGTTCTCGGGCTCGCAGGCGTCGAACTGGCGCTCTGCTCGCTCGGCGTCATACTCGGCTCGCTCGAGCGCGAGGCGCTGACCGGACACCAGCTGCTGGTGCTGGTCCTCGAGCTCGCGGATCGCGCCCGCGGTCGCGGCCACGCCCGCCGGCGTCACCGCCGCGAGGAAGGCGTCGACGACGGCCCGCTCGAGCCTGCCGCCACCGAGTGACTGACAGCTGTGCTCGGTGTGGTGCAGCACGTGGCCGCGAACGCACGCATACCGTCGCACCTTGCCCCCGGTCCCCGCATACGCGACCTGCATCCGCCTGCCGCAGCGCCCGCAGCGCACCAAGCCCTGCAGCAGGGCCGCGCCTTCGCGCGCCGCGCCCCCGCCTTCGCCGCGGGGCCTCACGTTCTGGCGCAGCCGCTCGCGCGTCTGCAGGTACTCGCTCCACGCCACATAGCCGGGATGGTGCTCGGGCAAGCAGACGGACCACTCCTCCAGCGGCAACTCGACGTCGCGCAGCTGCAATCGCCCGTTGCCGTCCAGACGCTTCTGCCGGCGCTTGCGCCCGAACACGAACGCGCCGGCATACGCGGGGTTGGTGAGGAAGTCGTGCACCGCGCCATAGCTCGCGCGCGCCCAGCGGATTCGCCGCTGCCCGACCGTCCGTCGCGGGAGCTGCTGCCCCTCGGCGATCAGCTCCATCACCACCTGCCGCGCGGACCCGAGCCGCCGCCACAGCACATACACGCGCTCGATCGCGTGCCGGACCTGCTGATCGGGGCAGAGCACGATCTGACCGTTCTCGTCGCGGTCAAGCCCCACCGGCAGCGCCAGGCGCAGCTCGCCGCGCTCGGCCTTGTGTCGCAGGCCGCCATCCAGGCGCGCACGGATCAGGTGCAGCTCCGCCTCGGACATCGTGCCCTTCAAGCCGAGCAGCAGCCGGTCATTGAAGTCGCTCGGCGAATACAGGCCGTCGGCGTCCGCGATCAACGTCCCCGTCAGCGCGCACAGATCGAGCAGCTGATGCCAGTCCGCCGAGGAGCGCGCGAGCCGCGAGACCTCCAGCGCGAGCACCAGTCCCACGTGGCCCAAGCCGACCTCGGCGACCAGCTCCTTAAAGCCGATGCGACCCTCGCTCGAGCTGCCCGAGCGGCCTGTGTCTTCATCGACGACCGCGACCGACTCGGCCGGCCAGCCGAGCTCGAGGGCCCGCTCCTTGAGCGCATACTGCCGCGCCGAGGACTCGACGTTGCGCGCGACCTGGTGCAGCGTCGACTGGCGCACATATACGACTGCCCGCCGGCGCCGATGCTGCTCGGTGACCTTCCCGCGGTCACTCATCGCGCCCGGCCTCCACCAGCTGCGCCAGCAACCGGGCGAGCTGGATCGTCACCTCCCGCTGGCGCTCCGGCGGCAGCGTCTCCCATACCGCCGCCGCGACCAGCATCTCGCTCAAGCCAAGCGCGAGCTGTCCGGACATCGCGACCTCCGTTTTCGGCGCAGGTTGCGCCGCGCCGCGGACGACGCGAGCGTAGCTCCTCGATCCGCTCTGCAAGCAGCCGCCACGCCTCCGGCGAGGCGACACCACCAACCGCGGCGGGCGCGACCACCGTCCTTGGAAGATCGGTCCAGCTCGCCGGGATCGTCCCCACGCTCCCGTCGACCAGCCGACAGCGCAGCATCGTCTCGCCATGCTCAGTTCGCCACCCGAACACCCGGAGCTCGGTGCCCCGCAGCGCCCCCGGCGCGGCGATCAGCCGCACCCGCCCAGGCAACGGATCGACAACATGAGTAGTGCGACGCCTACTCGCCCGGCACCGGCAAGACGCACCTCGCGATCGCGCTCTCGATCCGCGCCTGTCTCGCCGGCCAGCGCGTGCTGTTCCGCACCGCCACCGAGTGGGTTGCCCTCCTTGGCCGACTCCCAACGCCAAGGCCGCCTCGAGGAGGAACTCAAACGGCTCGAGCGGATCCCGCTGATCGTCTGCGACGAGATCGGCTACATCCCGTTCGACCCGCAGGCAGCGAACCTCATGTTCATGCTCGTCTCCCGTCGCTACGAGCGCGCGAGCCTGATCGTCACCTCCAACAAGCCATTCTCCGCTTGGGGCGAGATCTTCGGTGACGACGCCGTCGCGGTCGCGATGGTCGACCGGCTCGTGCACCACTCAGAAATCCTCTCGCTAAAGGGCGACAGCTACCGCCTCAAGGACCGCGATCTCGGGCCCCATCCCAGCCGCCAACCGCAACAGACCCCCTGACCCTCACGGCCCGCCGCCGAACCCCCAGGGGGGTCAGTTTTCAACCGGCGCTACAGGGTCAACTTTCGACCGGCCTTGACAATCAGAGGCCGAGCATCAGCGCGAGCGTGTCTCGTCCGCGCGCAACTCGCTCGCGCTGAGGCGTCCATCGGAGCGCCCAGGGCGAACCGGATCAACCGCGGGTCGGCTGCTCGACCGGAGCTCGGGACTGCTCGCCACGAAGATCGATCGCGGGACGGAAGTTCGCCGCACGAGCGCTGGCGGAGGCGGGGTTCGGACCTCGGACAGACAGAGATACGGCCGGAAAGCGCGGTTTCCGCCACGCCCTGCCGCCGCGGATTCTGTGATGCTGAGCGCAGGGGGCGAGGGCGGACTGAGGCAGCACGAGGAGGCTTTTGTGCAGAACCAAGACAGGGTCACTGGCTGGTGATCTTCGCGGCGGTTTGGCGCGCCGTATCGAGGTGTACGGTGAGCCGGTCTGCGCGGCGATCGAGTCGATGAACGGTGCGCGCTTTGTGCATGATCGGCGGAGGAGGCGGGCTGGAGGGTGCAGATCGCTGATGCGCAGAAGGTCAAGGGCCTGGCGTCGTTGGCGTGCAAGACCGATCGGATCGACGCTTGGGTTCTTGGGGAGCTCTCGCGCCGTGATTTGGTGCCGGCGATCTGGCTAGCGGACCCTGCGTTACGCGGCGAGCGCGAGCGGGCACGCTTTAGGCTGCACCTGGTTCGCCACCGTATGGCGCTGAAGAACCGTATCCAGCAGACGCTCGTCGCGTTCGGTGTGCCGTGTCCGGTCTCTGACCTGTTCGGCACCAAAGGCCGCGAGCTTTTGGGCGCCTGGTGCTGCCTGACCCGTGGGCGCAGACGCTAAGCGCAAGTCTTGTGTTGATCGAAGATCTCGACGGGCAGATCAGAGGTTGCGAGCGCGCGAGCTCGGCGCCGAGCATCACTACGTGTCGCTGCTGATGAGCGCACCGGGGATCGCGTGGGTGCTCGGCTATACGATCACTTCGGAGATAGGGCAGATTCAACCGGTGCTCGCAACGGTTTGCTGTTGTAGGGATCGTAGATGCTCGTCGAGCGCCTCGGCGGGTGTGCGCCAGCCGAGCGTCTTGCGTGGCCTGCTGTTGAGCGTGGCAGCGACCGCCTCGAGCTCCTGGGCGGTGTGTCTGGCGAGGTTCGTACCTCTTGGGAAGTATTGACGGAGCAGGCCGTTTGTGTTCTCGTTCGTCCCTCGCTGCCAAGGGCTCTGCGGGTCACAGAAATACACCTGAAGCCCGCTGTCGATGGTGAGCTTTGCGTGCTGTGCCATCTCGGCCCCCTGGTCCCAGGTAAGCGAGCGGCGTAGCTGCTCGGGCAACGTGGTGATCTGGACGGTGATCGCGTCACGCACCGCTTCAGCTCCACGCCCGGCGAGAGGCGGCCCGTTCTTCACTCTTGGGCCTCCGTGGCCGGGCATGGGTGGTAGGTGAAGCAGCATTGTGAACCGAGTGCTGCGCTCGACGAGCGTTCCGATCGCCGTCTGGTTGGTACCGAGGATGAGATCGCCCTCCCAGTGGCCAGGGACCGCCCTGTCCTCGGCCTCAGCGGGACGCTCGCTGATCATGATCTGCTCCGTGACGAAGCCCTTGCCGTGCCCGCGGACGCGGGCTCTGGGGACCCTGAGCGCTCTGCCGCTGCGCAAGCAGGCGGTGAGCTCGCGCCGCAGTGCTCCGCGGCCCTGCACGTAGAGCGCCTGGTAGATCGCCTCGTGCGAGATCCGCATCGACTCATCATCGGGGAAGTCGACCTTCAGCCGGGCAGATATCTGCTCGGGGCTCCATGCCCTCGCCCACCTGCGGTCCTGACGCACAGGCTTGTTCCGGCCCTTCCAAGGCGTTGTTGTGGGCCCCGGCACGGCCTTCCCGTCCGGCCGGCGAACCCGGCCCGAGAGCCGCTCCTGGACGTACTCGCGCAGCCGCTCGTCGCCGGCAAGCTTCGCGGTCTTCGGGCGGCGCGCCATCAGCTCCGCCTTCCATTGCGCGACCGACGCGCGGTAGTCGAGCTTCCCGCAGCGAGTTGCGGCGTTGCGACGCAGCTCCCTGGAGATCGTTGACGGGTCACGCCCCAACCGGCGGGCGATCTCCCGAGCCCCGGCGCCCTGCGCTTTCAACAGCGCGATCTCTTCTCGCTCCTCAAACGACAGATACCGACCCGAAGGCCGGGCAAGCATGAACGTTGGCATCCCGCCACGCTCCCTGAACCAGCGACTCCCCGCCGCCTGAGAGGCGCCGACAGCCAGCGCCGCGTCCTCGCTGCTCAGGCCCTTCGCGATCTCACGCCAGAACAGCCGCTCCACGTCCCGCCGCAGCGAGGGCTTCCCCGGCGACTTCATCGGCGCCCTGCCCGTCAGCTCCTTCATCCACCCTGCCGGCCTTCCCATGAACACCTCCACGATCAAGGCGTTGCGACGACCAATTGAGTCCGCGTAGGCGACATTCATCGTTTTGCCTCGCCGTCGAAGTTGTGCGGCTACAGCGGGCTCTGTCCGCGCGTCTATCAGTCTGGCGAGCGCGACCATCGCGGTAGCCTGAGCAAGAACGAGCCGAAGTACCTACGCTGGGCGCTGGTCGAGGCAGTCATGCACGCCGCACGCCGCGAGCCATATCGCGAGCGTTATGAGCGCGCACCGCACGGCGCCTGGGGCGCCAGCGCGGTAAGGAAAGTCGCCCGCGTCGAGGTCGCCCGCAAGCTCGCCGAGGCGATCTGGCACATGCTCACCAAAACCAACCCTTCGCTCCGGCAGGCGCCACGAAAGCTCTGGCCGCGTGACGGCCCTTCATTGAAATGCGCCACTGGACCGGACTCCCATCCAGCCTAGTCACCCCACGAGAGGGTGCGATAGAGGTGTGAGCTCCGCTCCAACACCAAAACCCATCATCCCCCGTGACAAACTTCTATTGCTCACCGGCCCTTATTCATAGAGAGCTTTCGCTGCACGAACCGGTTGGCAGCCTGGACTCCTAGAAACGGCGCGAGAGCTACGTAGGTCGCGTGGTAGGCGTAACGCGGTAGATCCTTGGCGCGCTGGCGGCGGACTCGGTCGTCGGCAATCTCAAAGATGGCGGCGCCAATTGCTTCTGCGCTTGTGACGCTCGGGAGACCGCGTCCCGTCTGGCTGTCGGCGCTTAGAAGGGTCGCGAACGCGTGGCGGCTCTCCTCTACGCGTTGGATCGCAGGCAGGCCGAGCGCGTGCGTCTCCACGAGTCCCGCGTGTGCGATTGGAGGCTGGGCGGCGAGGAATCGACTGGTTGCGAGCACTCAGCGCCAGACGCGCTCGGGCCATTGCTGAGCACTGAAGTAGGCGGTAGCGCCGACGGCCATGCTTTGTTGGAACGCGAATTCATGCAGGGCTAAGAATGCTTGGCGCTTGTCACGGAAGTGGTCGTAGAACACGGGTTTGCGGAGCTGCGCGCGCGCCGTGATCGCGGCGACGGTGGTCTTGGTATAGCCGCTCTGCGCAGCGCTGTCGGCAGTCGCGAAGAGGATGCGCCAGCGTCGGCTCTGCGCCAGCTCGCTCGAGAGCAGACACGATCTGTTGGAGAGCACGGACAGGGGCGGCTGACCCGGAAGTTCTCGAGGGTCCAGAGCGGACTCTGGCAAGGGTCCCGGACTGAGAGCGGACCACCCGTGCTTGCCGATCGGTCGCTCATAGCCTGTCAGCCACTGTGTTAGCTCTTGGGCGAGTTGCGCGAGCGTTAACTTCCCTCGGCGCAGCCGTTGTGCGATCAGCCACTGGGTCGCGCCGATGACCACCCCCGCTGGCAGGTCGGGCGCCGGAGTTTGGGATGAAAGGACTCCTAGCGTGGTTTGAACGCGCTCGCTGACCTGGTCGATTGCACGCCCGCGCTCCTCAAGTGCGCTGGGTCCGCGGCCCACCGCGTCGCTTGCCAGGAACTGCGCTTGAGCGGGTTTCGCTTCGGCGTATTCGGTTAGCTGGCGGACGACTGCTTGTAGAGCACGCTTCGGTGGGGAGTCGTCGATGGCGATCGCAAGTTGCTCGAACAGGCGCCCAGAGATATCGCGATACAGAACGAGGAAGCAGTCGTCCTTGTCGCTGAAGTACTCGTAGAACGCGCGACGTGAGACGCCCGCGCGAGCAATGACGTTTGCGACGGTCGCACCCCCGTACCCGTGATCGTTAACGGCGGCGAGCATGCTCGCCACCAGGCGCTTGCGCTGCGTGTTCATTGAATCGGCGGCGCGGCTGGTGGCGCGATTCTGCCGCATCCGTATTCTTGCGTCCTTGTGTCTTGGTCCGCGCCGACGAGGAAAGTGGGCTTGTGCTGGGAACTTACGATCTGGTTTACATGGGGGCAGACCGATCACTCTTTTCGGTGATCGAATACCGCACCACAGGCCCACCAAGCAAACAACATGACTACACGCATCGTCAAGAACTTAACACCGGCTTGACTATCTTTCCGTCGATTAAAAACAGCGCAAGAGAGTCAACGCCGCTGCGAGTACTGCTACACCGGTTCACAGACCTTGGAGAACACATCATGCTTGCACGATGCCCAGCTGGAGCCGTTCCACAGCGCGCTAGGCAGGAACGAAGCGCCGCTACGACTGAGTCCAAGCGCCTTCCAACTAACCAGCTGGTGACGCGTGGGTCCGCCCGGATGCCGGCTTCTGTTATTGCTCTATTCCGGGCTACATACTCGCCGCAAACTCGCATCCGCCGCCCTTGACGCCCGGGCTAGGTTGACGACTGGTCTCCGGCGACGACCTCGCCGCCAAGACTCAAGCGCGGCCCGGCGCGGCTTACCAGCACCGCGACCGCACACGTTCCTCTAGCCGCGCAAGGAACACGGTCGTCTTGGGGCCTGTTCGCAGGCCGCCCAGCGCCGATCGGCTCCTGACCAACGCGGGACAGGCGTGGGACGACTGCCCAAAAGCCCAGTATCAATGCGAGATTAGGGGCAGAGCCGGGATCTTCGTAGACGGGGACCACTGCCCTCGGCGATGGCCTCGACGGTCGCGTTGATGAGCCTTGCGCGTAGGTCCTGCGTGTCTGCGAAATCCCTGGTCTGGAGGGTATGGGAGCCGCGCTCGTTGATCTCAAATGCGGGCTGCACAGCGGCATTCACTTCCGTCGCGGCTTCCACGATGGCGTCCCCTTTTCCCGCAATTGTCCCTCGCATGATCCCTCTCTTGCGCACCGTGACATACAGTGTGCTTCACCGTCTCTAGCGCGCCTCACCCGCGTTGCTAGTAGTTTCTCTCCAACTACGTGCTCCCTTGTGGGAAGAATGAGAGCATATACCACGCTGTTTGTCAAGGCCTGTCAAGGCAGTACGCTAAAAACAGCCCCTTAACGCGTTCGATAACCCCCGTCTACGAAGGACGGTGGTCTCTAGTTGCAATATCTCAGAGCGCGAGTTTGATGCCGTTTTTGGCAGCGCCCACGAGTGTTTCTTGGCGGCCTTTGATCGGGGCCTCGTTCGTCTCTCGCGGCTTGTCGAGCAAGCGGCCATGTGTGCGGACGGATGGCATGACCGTGTTCGGGCTGGGCTCTCGGCGCTTTTGGTCTTCTTGGATGAGGAGCCTGGCTGGGCACGTCTCCTGCTCGGTGAGTCACCCCTAGAGGCTGGAGCAGAGTTCGAGCGACGTCAGCACACTCTCCACGCCCTGGCGCGAGCATTAGTGACCGAGACGCAAGCAGAGGAGAACGACTCGCGGTGGTTTGTACCGTGGTCTGAGCTCACAGCTGAGCTCGTTGTCGGCGGGGTCGTTACGGTGCTCCGCAAACGCATCCTCGAGGGAGCACCTGAGCCGTTCGTTGAGCTCGCGCCGTCGCTGATGGCGTTCATCATGGCCCATTACCCGGGCTCTAGTTCCAACCTCAGCTCCAAGCGGCCAGCTGCTACGAACGACGCAGAGTCGAACCCGCAGCGTTTGCCTGTGCGTGTCACGTATCGCACCACATGCGTGCTCAACGCGATCGGCGACTCGCCCGGCCTGAGCAACCGCGATATCGCCGAGGCTGCCGGGCTGACCGATGAGGGCCAGACGTCGAGGCTCTTACGTCGCCTCGAGGAGCGGTGTCTGGTGCAAAACGTGGGGGTCGGACACGCTTACGGCGGAGCGAACGCATGGCTACTCACCCCGTACGGCGAGCGGGTGCTCGACGCGACACGACACAGCCTCGTGCCGGGCGCCGGCCCCGTTCGCGGCCGAAGGGTCAGGGGCGCGGCATGAGACACGCGCTGGCTGGATACGAGCTTTTCGGCGCAGCGTCGCGCGTGGTGCGCGACGCCGTCGCCGAGAGTGCAAGCGGACGACGCGCGGGGCCGTTCGAGAGGACGTTGCCCGCCGGTCGCCCGGTTGTGGTCACAAACGATCAGTTGCGGAGGGTGCCGACGAGGGACTTGGAGCACTGGTCGATCGTCATCCGAGAGGAAAAGGAGTAGTGGACAAGTGAGACATGTAAGGATGCTCGGGCTCTGTCTGGCTGCGCTCTTCGCGTTGAGCGCGATGACCGCGGGCCAGGCGCTGGCCAAGGAAGCATGCAAACAATATGGGGAACGTTGTGAAACGCTCGAGGAACACGCGAGCTTCCAAGCGCTCGCGAACTGCCCGTTCGAAACTGCTGGTGTTGAATTTTGTGCCGCGGGATCGTCCTACGAGCACGAAACCACCGGGAAAGGAAAGTCCAACAAGGAAAGCGCCATCTCGTACTTCACGGCTGGCAAGGTAACCGTGGATCTCAAGAAGCCGATCAGGCTCCGGATCGGCATGGTATTCAGCGGGATTGTCAACGAATTCAACGCGGCGGCTCCCGTCGGAGTGCCGGCAATCGAACCGGTCGCACAGGCAGGACCGCCACTGACCAAAGATGTCAACACGGCGCTGCTGTCGACGTCCGAACTGGAACGCTACGATTACTGGGTTCATCACGCGAAAGAAACCAAGACGTCCGCGACCATCGAAATGGCTGGCCCGGTCGAAAGCCTGCACGTCAACCTTGCAAACATAATTGGCGAACATGGATCCGCCTTTGTTTTCCCGGTCAAGGTCAAGTTGAGCAGCCCGTTTGTCGGCAACGACTGCTACGTGGGCTCGGATGAAAATCCGATCGACGTTCCCTTCACAACCGGCGAAGCCGGCGAACTGCACGGCAAAGCAGGCAGGTTCGAAGAAGAATCTGACACAATCCTGGTGGACTATGATCAGACGCTCGTGAGCAGTGAATTCGCATCGCCGGGCGTCGAAGGTTGCGGTGTCGACGGTGGCGCCGATGAAGCCATCGACTCGGCGTTTGGGCTGCCCTCCGCGAGCGGGAACACGTCGCTCCTCAATGCCGTGTTCAGGCTCGCAGTAAGGGAAGAAGTCGAAAAGGGTCTCAAAGGCGAAATCTAGAAGCGTCGCCGACCAAGACCTCCGCTTAGAAGGTCAGTTCGCGGATAGGAGATGGGGGCCCGTGGCGTGACGCAGCGGGTCCCCTCCGCGCTCGGCCGCTAGAGATGAAGGAGACTGACATGAAACGCTTGAGATGGATGGGAGTTTGTGTAGCGATCGCCATAGGCGTGAGCGGAGTTTTTGCAGGCGGCGCCTGGGCATTGGAAGCGCCGGAACTCGGACAGTGTATGGCTCAATCGGGGGGCAAGTACTCGAACAACATCTGCACGAAACTTGCGACAGGCAAAACCGTAGGCAAATACGAATGGCGACCGGGCGCCGTCAAAAACAAATTTACCGGCAAAGGCGGGACAGCAACGCTAGAAACCATCCATAAAGTGAAAGTCACGTGTAAAACGGAGAACTCCGCGGGTGAATACATCTCCCCGAAAACCGTCGGCAACATCGAGGTTGTCTTCACGGGCTGCGAAGCGACGGGATTCAAATGCGAGACGGCTGGTGCGGCCGAAGGGGAAATCGCGACGAATCTTCTTGCCGGTTCTCTACGTTGGGAAAACTCAACAAAGACCAAAGTAGCTATTGATCTGGTACCGCAGTCGACCGAACTGTTCGTGGAATTCCAATGTGGACCTGCGAATGCGAAGGTCAAGGGCTCGGTCATGACAAACGTTCCAGTCGACGTGGTGAAGACGGTGTTCGAACAGAAATTCACGGCCAAAACCGGCAAACAGAAACCGGAATACTACTACACAAGTGCGGGCGAAAAGGTCAAGGACGTGCTGCTGAGCAAACTCGGCGGCCCAGAAGCGGAATTCGAACAGGCAGGCCAAACGGTCACGAACAGCCAGACGGACGAAGAACCGCTGGAGCTCAACCGGTACGTCTAACAAGATAAGACAGTAGCTGGCGGGGTGGTGCGCGAGGCGCCATTGGAGCTTCGCGCGCTGCCTGCGCCTCTCAGGGGAGTGAGAACGAGCAACGTGAGCGAGTGGAATGATGACGGTGAGTGAAGATTCCGCAGCGTGCTGGCTGCCAAGGCCGCGTGGCGTGCGCGGCATGGGCGACTGGATCCCTCGGCGAAGGGGATGGATTGCGCTCGCGCGCGCTGTGATGGTCGTCTGTCTTGCAGCGGGTGCGTCGGTGGCGTGGTGCGGGCCGGCACTGGCTTTGAGCCAGCGCGGCCACGCACTGGCGTTCGCGTTTGGCGGGGAAGGACAGGGGCCGGGAGAGTTTCGCTTCGAAGCTCCGGCGAAGCGCGCCGAAGCCGCAGGTATCGCGGTCGACGAAGCCACCGGGAGCGTGTACGTTGTCGACCGCGGTAACAACCGCGTGGAGCAGTTCAGGCCCGTTCGAGGTAGCGACGGCGAGGTTGTGGCGGAGGAATTCGTTGCGGCGTGGGGTTGGGGGGTGCGTGACGGAGCTTCGGAATATGAGATGTGCCGGAGCGTCTGCCAAGCGGGGATCGCGGGGGGCGGGCGGGGGCAACTGAGGGAAGCGGGGCCGATCGCGGTCGATAACTCGGGGCACGGTGGTCGGGACGTGTATGTGGGCGCCGATGGCGCGGCCAAGCATCCCGATGTGCAGCGGTTCACGGCGGGCGGGGAAGAGGCACTCGGACAGGTGCCGGATAGGGAAGAAGGGCGGCTGGATGGCCTTGGGATCGATGGGCGAGGTGACGTGTGGGTCTATCGCGGAGTCGAAGAAGAAGAAGGCGTCATTGAAGGCTTTACGGACGCGAAAAGCCCGCAGCGGTTGGAAGAGGAACTTTCCTCGCCGCTTCAATGCGCAAAACCGGGATTTGGGGTCGACGCCGGGGGCGAAAACTTCTATGCGGCCCATGAACTGCTGGACGGGGAAGGAGGCTGCCCGGCCGTGCTGGAACGCGAAGCGGCTGCCGAAGGGCAGGCGCTTGAAGGCCTTGCGCGGCCCGCGGTCGTTGGCAAGCTGAACGCTGCGGAATTGATGAGCAGTGGGGGGGTGGCGATCGGCGAGCTCGAACGGCAGGCGGCGACCGGAGTCGCGGTCGATCAGGGCAGCGGTCCGCAAACGCCGCTGGGAGAAGGAGCGAAGGGAGACGTGTATCTCGATGACGGCCGCGCGGTGTCCGCGTTTGAAGCGGACGGGGAGCGGATTGAGAGCTTCGGCTCGGGACAGTTGAAGCGCGGGATGGGTGTCGCGGTCGATGCCCAGACCGGGGACGTGTTCGTGATCGACGGTGCCGAAGATAAGGTCGATGTCTTCACACCCGAAGCGGCGGGCAAGCCCGCCATCGAAGGTCTGGCGGCACTGAACCTTACGCCAAGCGAAGTAAAGGTGACGGCTCGGATCAATCCCGATGGCGCGGAAACCCATTACTACTTCGAATACGGGACGGTCGATTGCGCGAGCGACCCAAGTGGTTGCAGGCAGGCACCGGCCGCGCCCGGGGAAGATCTCGGCGGCGGGTTTGGGGCCCACGAGGTCGGCCAGACACTCACGGGCCTTCAGCCGGGCATGACTTACCACTATCGGCTCCTCGCTTCGAACAACCCGTATGGCAGGGCGGAAGCCAGCGAATCGCTGGGTACGTTTCAGACGCTTCCCTCATCGGCGGGTGTGCTGGCCGATGATCGCGCGTGGGAGCTGGTCTCTCCGCCGGAAAAGGACGGCGCGGCAGTCGAACCGTTTCCGCGCGAAGGAGGGCTAGTACAGGCCACGCCGAGCGGGCAGGCCGTGACGTATGTGGCCGATGGGCCAGTGCTCTCGGAACCCCCGGGCAGCCGCGCGCCGGAACCAACGCAGGTGCTGTCGACGCGCGCCGCGCAGGGTTGGGGCTCTCAGGACCTGATGACGCCACGTCAGAAGGGTGAAGGGTTGGAAGCGGGGGAACCTTCGGAGTACCGGTTCTTCTCTGAAGATCTTGCCCTGAGTGTGGTGGAGCCCACAGGCGGAAACGTAGAAGCGCTTGAAGCGCCGCCGCTGGCTCCCGGGGCGAGCGAAAAGACGCTCTATGAGCGGGCCGATCTACCCCTGCTGCCCGGCCCCTCAGAGCAGGGCACATTCGCCAGGGCCGAAGCGAACAGTGGCTTCATGGCGCCGGGGTTCCTGCCCTTGCTGACGCCGGCGCAGGTCACCGGGGAAACAGCGCCCGGAGAAAAGAGCCGCTTCGGCGGCAAGCTCACCTTCTTAGAGACCACGCCCGACCTCAGCCGTGTCGTCTTCGAAGCGGAAGTGCCTTTGTTGGCACGTTCCTCACCGGGTCTGTACGAGGCGAACGAAGCAGGAACATTGGAACTCGTGAGTGTGCTGCCCGACGGGGCGCCAGCGCTCGCACCACAGCTGGGGGATGAAAACACGCTGCTGCGGGGTGCGCTCTCCGAAGACGGCTCGCGGGTGATCTTCTCCTCTGAACCACTGGAAGAAGGGGCGCCCGCTGGCCTTTACCTGCGCGACACGACATTAGGGCAGACGGTGCAGCTGAATGCGGCGCAGGGTGTGGTCGAACCGACAGGCGAAGAAGCCGAAGTTGCGTTCCAGGGCGCCTCGGCCGACGGCTCGCGGGTGTTCTTTACCGATACGGCACCGTTGACCTCCGAATCTGGGCAGCGTCCCGGCGGCGAACACGCTGAAGCTGACCTGTATGAGTGCGAAGTAATCGAGGACGCGCACGGGCTCTCGTGCAACCTAAAAGACCTTACGGCGGCGCCTGGTGGAGGCAGCGCGGATGTCTTGAACGTCGCGACCGGGATCAGCGGGGATGGCTCGAGCGTGTATTTCGTTGCGAACGGAGTGCTCGCCCCAGGAGCCTCGCAGGGGAATTGCGTACATCAAGCCCAGGAAGTCGCGCCACCTGGCGCCACCTGCGATCTCTACCGTTGGCACGAAGGCACGATCGCGTTGATCGCGACACTGTCGGATGAAGACTCGGGCGACTGGGGCAGCCTGCACGGGCCTGGGAGGGTCGGTGGTTTCACCGCTAACCGACCGGATCTCGCCGACGTGACCGCGGGCATCTCGCCGAACGGGCAGTACCTCGCGTTCATGTCACAGCGGCCGCTCACCGGCTATGAAAACACTGACGCCAACCATCCAGGCGAAGGCCTTCGCGACGAGGAGGTCTATCTCTACGACGCCAGCTCGCGGCTGCTTACGTGCGTCTCGTGCAACGCGGCCGGCCCGTCGGTTGGCGTGCACGATGTCGAACACACCGGCGAAGGGCAGGGGCTAGTCGTGGACAGGCGCGGCGACTGGGCCGGAGCGTACCTGGCCGGAAGCCTGCCCGGCTGGGACCCTGTAGGCCTGGACGGCGCGCTACACCAGCCGCGCTACCTTTCTGACAGCGGCCGGCTGTTCTTCGACAGCCCCGATCAGCTCGTCCCCCAGGCAAGCAATGGCAAGGAGGACGTCTATGAGTACGAGCCCCAGAGCGTCGGCAGCTGTTCACAGCAGAACGGCTGCGTCTCGCTGATCTCCGCGGGAAGTTCAGAACACGAATCTGCGTTCATGGAAGGAAGCGAAGACGGCGATGACACGTTCTTCGTCACCGCCCAGGCGCTCGTCGCGGCCGATCATGACACCAACTACGACCTCTACGACGCCAGAGTCTGCACAGCCGGCTCGCGGTGCCTGACCTCGGAAGGCTCGTCACAACAGCCGTGCGAAACGTCGAGGTCCTGCAACGCGACCACCTCGGTGCCGCCGAGCACTCAAGTCCCGGCGAGCGCGACAGTCACCGGCCCCGGAAACATCTCGACGCAACAGACGCTCGAACACGCGGGCAGCCACGCCATCAGCGCAAAACGCAAGGCGAAACCCTCGCGGCTCGAGCAGCTTGCGAGGGCGCTGAAGGCCTGCCGCAAGGAGAAGAACCAGCGCAAGCGCGCAAGCTGCGAAAAACAGGCCCGCAAACGCTACGGATCGAAGGCAGCGAACAAGCACAAGCTCAAGCAGGCCATAAGGGGAGCACTCCGATGAGCGTCCGCGTTCCTGGCCGCCTGGGGTCGCCGATCGCCGGCGCACTCGCGACCGTCGCCGTGATTCTCGGCGCGATGGCGCCCCCGGCCTGCGCAGAAGCGATCTGGAGGCTCGGCTCGGCGACCGCGCCAACCAATCTCAGCCCGGGGCGTGAAGCACGGTTGATTGCGACGGCGAGCAATGTCGGCGAGAGTGCTGTCCTGGGCGCCGGCGCTCACCCCGTTGTGATCACCGACAGGCTGCCCGGCCAACTGCAGGTCCCCGCAACCGTCACGACTGTCGGCATTGTCGGAAGGCTTGAAGCCAACAACCGCAGCGAAGCGGCCAGCAAGCTGGTGTGTGCGATCGAAGAAGTCCAGCGCAAAGAAGTCAGCTGCCAGACGACCGTATCAACCCAGCCGCTAGCTCCCTACACGCAGCTGCGAGTCACGATCCCCGTCGAAACTGGGCCCGGCGCAAGCACAGGCGAAAAGAACACCGTGAGCGTTACCGGCGGCGAACTGGCGGGCGGCCAAGAACCCGCGCCGCCAGCACCGCTGTCCCGGACGATCCTTGTCAGCAGCACCCCGACCAGCTTCGGGATCGAACGCTACGAACTGGACCCCGAAGATGAAGACGGCACAACCGAGACGCGTGCGGGCTCACACCCCTACCAGCTGACCACCACGCTCGACTTGAACGAGGCCCTCGCAGCGGAGGGGCAGGGACAGCCACAGCTGGAGCCCTCGGCCCCATCGCTCGCGCGAGACCTGAGCTTCGAACTCCCCCCTGGCCTGCTCGGCGACCCTGAGGCGGTGCCGCAATGCACCGACACGGACTTCTCGAGCTTCGGCGAAAACAACACCAACGCGTGCCCTGCCGATAGCGCGATTGGCGTTGCGCTGGTGACGCTCAATCTCCCGAGCCCTCCACTGGAAGTGTTCACCGAAGCCGTCCCGGTGTTCAACCTCGTGCCCGCGCCCGGAGAGCCCGCCCGCTTTGGCCTCGAGGACACCAAAGTCCCGATCATCCTCGACACCTCAGTGCGCACGGGTGGTGACTATGGCGTCACAGTGACGGTCCGCAACACGACACAACTGGCCGGGCTGCTCGACACCCAGGTCGTGCTTTGGGGCGAACCGGAGGCCTCGAACCACGACAGCTCGCGCGGGTGGGCGTGCCTGCACGGCAAGGAAGTAGACGGCGAAAAATGCGAACCATCGACTGGTTTGTGGACACCGCCGTTTCTCACGCTCCCAACCTCCTGCAGCGGGTCCCTGGCCAGCGCGATGAGCGCGGAAGCCTGGAACGGGGAACAAGCACACCAGACCTACACCTTCGCGAACGCGCTCGGCGAACCGCTCGAAACCCTCGAAGGGTGCGGCTCGGTGCCCTTCAGCCCGGCGATCAGCGTGGTGCCCGTCGAAGAACAAGAAGGTGCCTCGCCCGGGGCGAGTGTTAGCGCCGGGAGTACGCCTGCCGGCCTGAACGTCGAAGTATCGCTGCCCTCCGAAGCGAGCGGACTTGGGGAGTCGGCGGTGCGGAACGCCACCGTGACGCTACCAAGGGGTGTGGAGCTCAGCCCGTCGGCGGCAAATGGGCTGACTTCGTGCTCCGAGGCGCAGGCCGGGCTTGAAGGGGAAGGAATCAGCGATCCGCTCTCCCCCGGCGCGCCTGAGCCCTTGCGGTTCTCCTCCGCGCCAGCTTCGTGCCCGGAATCCTCCAAGGTGGGACTGGTGCACATCAAGTCGCCGGACCTGTCGCACGAACTCACCGGCGGGGTGTATCTCGCCGAACCGGCGCCGAACGGGGAAGCGGGGAAGAACCCGTTCGGCTCGCTCGTGGCTTTGTACCTGATCGCCGAAGACCCTGTGTCTGGTATCCGGGTCAGGCTCGCCGGGCAGGGATCCATCGACGAACCCGACGGGCAGGTCACGACAACGTTCACAGATACGCCGCAGGTGCCATTCGAAACGCTGCGCCTGCACTTCTTCGAAGGCCCCCACGCCTCTCTCACGACACCGGCCCTGTGCGGTACGTACGTGACGACGAGCACCTTCGCGGCGTGGTCTGGTGGGCTGGTGGCAGAACCATCTTCGAGCTTCCAGGTCAACTCGGGCTCCGAAGGTGAGGGCTGCGCCGATCCGCTGCCATTTGCGCCGAGCATGCGCGCCGGGTCGGCAAACCCTCGGGCGGGCGCATTTACGTCGTTCACCCTCACGCTCGCTGATCCCGACGCCGACCAGCGACTCTCGGCGATCAGCGTGCAGCTGCCCGCGGGCATGGCAGCGATCCTTGCCTCGGTCGCGCCTTGCCCCGAACCGCAAGCAGCCCGCGGGCAGTGCGGCCCCGACAGCCTGATTGGCCACTCGCTGGCCAGCGCAGGTCTGGGCAGCGAACCGTACGAGCTCCCCGGTGACGTGTATCTCACCGGTCCCTACGAGGGCGCACCATTCGGGATCGACGTCGTGACCCCCGCAATCGCGGGCCCCTTCAACCTCGGCAACGTGATTGTCCGCTCGCGTATCGAAATCGACCCGCACACAGCGGCGGTGACGATTACGAGCGACCCGATCCCCACGATCCTCAAAGGCATCCCGGCACAGATCAAACAGCTCAACGTCACCGTCGAGCGTCCGAACTTCCAGTTCAACCCGACGAGCTGTGCCCCGATGCGCATCCACGGCACGATCGCGGGCTCGGGTGGCGCGAGCACTTCGGTATCGTCGCCGTTCCAGGTCGCGAACTGTCAGGGCCTGCCGTTCAGGCCGAAGTTGACAGTCAGTACGCACGGGCAGGCCAGCAAAGCCGATGGTGCGAACTTCGACGTGAAGGTCGAATCCAGGGGCCTCGGGCAGGCGAACATCGCCAAAGTTCGTTTGCAGCTGCCAAAGGCGCTACCGGCACGGCTAACGACGCTTCAGAAAGCGTGCACGGAAAAGGCGTTCGCTGCGAATCCGGCGTCGTGTCCGGAAGGGTCGGTGATCGGGCAGGCCACGATCCACACCCCGGTCCTCGCAAGCCCGCTCACGGGTCCCGCGTATCTGGTCTCCCATGGTGGTGCGGCGTTCCCCGATGTCGAGTTCGTCTTACAGGGGGAAGGGATAACGCTGGTGTTGGATGGCAAGACGCAGATCAAGAACCAGATCACCTACTCGAAGTTCGAATCCGCCCCGGACGCGCCATTCACGGTCTTTGAAACGGTGCTGCCCGCCGGTCCGCACTCGGTGCTGACGACGAACCTGCCGGAAAAGGACAAATTCAACCTCTGCTCGAGCAGCCTGAGCATGCCGACCGAAATCGTCGCTCAGAACGGCGCGGTTATCAAACAGAATACGAAGATCGCGCTGCAGGGCTGCAAGAAGGTCGAGACCTCCAAGCCACTCTCTCGCGCGCACCTGCTCAAGCGAGCACTCGCAGTCTGCCGTAAACAGCACAAACACTCAAAGGCCAAGCGCCTAGCCTGTGAAAGGCAGGCGCGCAGACGCTACGCCGCTAAGAAGGCAGTTCGTAAGCCTCACGCGGGACGAGCGCACCGCATGAGATCTGTGCTCGCGGCTCTCCGACCTACAGGGTTAATGGCTAGGATGGACAAATGGCTCTGACTGTGGGCCGCGTCCTCGAGTCGGCCGAGGTCGGCGGGATCCTCGGCACCCAAGAGCGTGGTCGAAGACTATGCCCGCCGAGGCTGCTACCGAACGTAAAGATCGGCCGACGCCAGCTGTACGTGCGGTCAGCGATCGAAGCCAAGCTCAGCGAAACCGAGATCGCCAAGCCGAACAGCGCCGACTGAGGATACCGGCCGCGTGCTCGGTCCCGACGCGGCCGGAGACACCAAAGGCTAGGCGGCGCCCGCTGGTCTTGACGCATACGCGAACGGACGTTGGTGAGGCGAGCGGCGACCCGCGGCTTGTGCCCGAGCCGCGGCCAGGGCGTGCGACGACTCCGCGGGCGGCACGCAGACGGAGAGTCGAAACTCGATTAGGCAGCCGCCGGTTTTCTGCTGCCAAACGGTGCCGGATCGCGCCTGACTACAACCGATCTCGACCATGCAGGTGAGGACCGTATCGGCCGATGAATGCTGGAAAGATCAGGCCTCGGGGGTAGTCTAGCGCCCCGATCACAAACAGGAGAATATTTACGTGGGTTCCGGCATATGCCTTTGGCATCGTAACGGGTCCTGGCGCCCCGTGTCAGTACCAATATCCCCCTAAATCCCCTGCAAACAAATACCAGTCTACCCGCGTGGTCTACCCGAAAAAGTCCTGCAAATCAGTGCTCAGCCAGGGATTGTCAGAATCAGCTGAGAATCATGGTGGCCTCAATTCGATTCCGGAGTCTCGCCAGTCGTCTTTTTGCCTGCGCTACCATTGAGCCTGTGAGCGGCCAGATAGTGCCCGGTGGGGTGGTGCATAAACTGCCTTCAGACCTGCGTCAGGCGCTGGTCGCCAACGCCACGGCACTCGATGCCTGGAAGGACATCACCCCCTTGGCCCGCAACGAGTTCATCTGCTGGGTCGAGGATGCCAAGCAGGTGACTACCCGAGAGCGCCGCATTCGGCGCACGCAGGAGGAGCTCGAGGAAGGCCAGCGCCGGCCCTGCTGCTGGCCGGGGTGCAAGCACCGGGACCGCACCGGCAGTTAGCGGCCCACGTAGGACCATTCAACTGGCTCGGCGAATAGGCCGGTCTCCGGGAAGGGGCAAGGCTCGCACGTGCGCCACCTATCGTCAAGGCATGGAACTGCTTCCGAGGGCCGCGACGCCGCTCCCGCGTGGGCGCAGCAGTGAGGTGTATGACCTGCTTGCTGCGATCAAGGGCTGGGCCGCCGGTCAGCGCGACGTGCGAGCAGTGGCGCTGGTCGGCTCCTGGGCGCGCGGGACGGCTCGCGCTGACTCCGATGTTGACGTGGTACTGCTCGCCGAGAGCCCTGCGCGCTACGTCCAGAGCGGTGAGTGGTTGTCCGCGTTCGGGGCTGTCCGGGTGATTCGTACGCGGCGGTGGGGCATCCTCACCGAGCGCCGGTTGGCTCGGTCGAGTGGCCTTGAGGTCGACGTCGGCGTTGCGTCGCCGATGTGGGCCTCGACACAGCCGCTCGACACGGGCCCGGCGCAGGTCGCGGGCGACGGGCTCATCGTGTTGTACGACCCTGACAGGGTGCTCGCGCGCCTTCGCGAAGCCGTTTGCGCGCGCGACGGGACTCCTCGTGGTGCTGCCCGGTTGCTCGGACACACTGGCGCAGAGCAGCAACAGCTGGGTGACCGGTCCGCCACGAACCGGTCACCAGCTGGGTAACTACGGCCGGTCGAGATCGAACCGGTCGAGGTTCATGACCTTGACCCACGCGGCGACAAAGTCCTGCACGAACTTGTCGGCCGAGTCATCGGAGGCGTAGACCTCTGCGATCGCGCGAAGCTGAGAGTTCGAACCGAACACGAGGTCGACCGCGGTACCGGTCCACTTTGCCGTGCCTGTATTTCGATCGCTGCCCTCATAGATGCCTTTGGCCGACTCGGACGGCTTCCACTCTGTGTCCATATCGAGCAGGTTCACGAAGAAGTCGGTCGTCAATGTGCCGGGCCGGTCGGTGAACACGCCGTTCTGCGACTGTCCGTAGTTGGCGTTCAGCGCGCGTAGCCCGCCAACGAGCACGCTCATCTCGGGGGCGCTCAGCCTCAGCAAGTTCGCTCGCTCCACCAGCAGATGCTCGGCGGGCAGCGCCTGGCCGGCCTGCAGGTAGTTGATGAACCCGTCGTGTCTCGGCTCGAGCACCGCGAAGGACTCGACGTCGGTCTGCTCCTGCGAGGCGTCCGTGCGCCCCGGCGCGAACGCAACGCCCATCGAGTATCCGGCGTCCTTGGCCGCCTGCTCGAGCGCGGCGCATCCGCCCAGCACGATCAGGTCGGCGAGCGAGACGCGCTTCTCGTCGGACTGCGAGCTGTTGAACTCCTGCTGGATCTGCTCGAGCGTCTCCAGAGTGCTCCTAGTCGCGCTGTTAACCTCCCAATCCTTCTGCGGCGCCAGGCGAATCCGGGCCCCGTTGGCCCCGCCGCGCTTGTCCGTGCCGCGGAAAGTCGCGGCCGAGAGCCACGCCGTGCTAATGAGCTCCGAGACGGACAGGCGAGATCCGAGGATCTTGCTCTTCAGCGCGGCGATGTCCTCGTCGCCGATGAGCTGGTGATCGACCGGGGGGACCGGGTCCTGCCACAGCTGAGGCTCGGCGGGAACCAGTGGACCGAGGTAGCGCGAGAGCGGTCCCATGTCGCGGTGGGTCAGCTTGTACCAGGCCTTCGCGAACGCTTCGGCGAACTCGTCCGGGTTCTCGTAGAAGCGCCTCGAGATCGGCCCGTAGATTGGATCCACCTTCAGTGAGAGGTCCGTGGTGAGCATCACCGGGGCATGGCGCCTGGAGGGATCGTGGGCATCAGGAACCGTGCCCTGCGCGGAGGCGTCCTTCGCGGTCCACTGATTGGCGCCAGCGGGGCTTTTGGTCAGCTCGTACTCGTACTCGAAGAGGTTGCTGAAGAAGCTGTTGTCCCACTTCACCGGGGTTGCTGTCCAGGTCCCCTCTAGCCCGCTGGTCCAGGTATTGGCGCCGTTGCCGTTGCCGACCGAGTTCTTCCAGCCGAGGCCCTGCTGCTCGAGCGGAGCGTCTTCGGGGTCGGGGCCGATGTGGTCTTCGGTGACGGCGCCGTGGGTCTTGCCGAAAGTGTGGCCGCCGGCGATCAGCGCGACCGTCTCCTCGTCGTTCATCGCCATGCGGGTGAACGTCTCGCGCACGTCGCGGGCCGCGGCAACCGGATCCGGGTTGCCGTTTGGACCCTCCGGGTTGACGTAGATCAACCCCATCTGCACCGCGCCGAGCGGCTGCTCGAGCTCTCGGTCGCCGCGGTAGCGCTCATCGCCGAGCCAGGTGTGCTCGGGCCCCCAGTAGACGTCCTCGGGCTCCCAGACGTCCTCCCGACCACCGCCGAAGCCGAACGTCCTAAAGCCCATCGACTCCATCGCGCAGTTGCCGGCGAAGATCATTAGATCGCCCCAGGAGATCTTGTTGCCGTACTTCTGCTTGATGGGCCACAGCAACCTGCGGGCCTTGTCGAGGCTGACGTTGTCCGGCCAGCTGTTCAGCGGAGCGAAGCGCTGCGCGCCGGCCCCCCCTCCGCCACGGCCGTCGGTGATTCGATAGGTGCCGGCGCTGTGCCACGCCATCCGAATCAACAGCGGCCCATAGTGACCGAAGTCCGCCGGCCACCAATCCTGCGAGTCAGTCATCAGCTCCATCAGTTCCTGCTTGAGCGCGTCGAGGTCGAGCGTCGCGAACGCTTCGGCGTAGTTGAACTGCTCGCCCATCGGGTTGGACTCGGGAGAGTGGTGGTGCAGAAGCTTCAGGTTGAGCTGATACGGCCACCAGTCCCGGTTGCGCCAGCCTCCCTCCGGCGTGTGTACGACTGGGCACTGGCCCGTCCTATCGGTGACAGCCACGTCTCTTCCCTTTCTGTCTCACTGTTTGACTTTCGATGATTGGTCCTTCGTAGTTGCCGGTCCTCGTGGACGCAATGGCATCCCGCCCTGCCCGTTCTCGCCCGTTGCGTGTTCCTGCCGTGAGCCGACCGCCGCGACCGCGCAGGCCGCGACGCATTCGGGACAGCGACCCCAGTAGATGACCTCGGCTTCGTCGATCTCGTAGTCGCAGTCCGCGGGCGCTGTCAGGCAAGGCGCGTAGCCCACGGCGCAGTCGGTGTCGACCATCCGGCCGCAGGTCCGGCAGATCAGATGGTGATGGTTGTCCCCGACGCGGTCCTCGTAGCGCGCCGGCGACCCAGCGGGCTGGATCAGTCGAATGATCCCCTTCTCGGTGAGGGCTCCGAGCGCGTCGTACATGGCCTGCAGCGAGACCGCGGCGAGCTCGGTCCGCACGGCCGTGTCGATGTCGGCTGCGGTGCTGTGCGGTTGCTCGGATACAGCGCGCAGAACAGCCAGCCGCTGGGCCGTTACCTGCACCCCGTGCCGGCGCAGGAGGGCAGCTTGTTCGAGGGATTCGTTCACAGACCGGGAGCCTAGTCTAGATCTGATTTTGGAAGGACTCAAGTATTCCCCAGCGTCTACGTGACCGATCTCGTCCCGCGCCTTTACACGGCGGCGTCGCCCCTGATCCCGCCGCGCGATGAATGACCCTGCGCGCGTCCTCGCGCAGCGCTGTCGTATGCCGACCCGTCGCGGACGCCTCGGTGTGGGTCTTGGCATACAGCGGCAGCACGCGCTCGCGGATGTAGTCCTCGATGAACGACAGCGCGCGTCCGGACGCGGCGTAGTCGGCGTAGACCAGCCGGCGCGGACTGAAAGGCTCCTCCAGCACCGCGTCGTCGCCGAATCACCGAGTCGCGGATGCGGCGGATTGGGTCCTCCGGGCCGGCGCGAGGCAGGGTGCGGTACTGGCGCAGACTCGAGACGCTCATCGCGCACCCCACGGCCTCTCCCAGAGCCCTCCGGCGGCGCTGATCTGGAGCGTATTCCCGCTCGTCGACGCGCTGACCGAACTTCTTCCAGAAGCTCGGCCTGTCCAGCCGCGCCGAGCTCACCCCACGCTTCAACGGCGCCGAGCCGTCTCAACTCCGCAGACCAGCGCGCGATGAAAAGCTCACAGCGAGCTCCCCGATACGCACCGGCTGAGTCGCCGGGAGATCTCACACAAGCGCGGCAACCCAGTGCCGCGACCAAGCGCCCTGTTAGCGTCCACGCGATGGTCGACCGGGGGGTGAGGAAGAGATTTCGCGCCGGGGATCCGGAGGCGATACGGCGCGTCTACGGGGCCTACGGGGGGCTCGTGTACGCGGTCGCCTACAGGGTCCTGGGAAATCGCGCACTGGCCGAAGATGCGACCCAGCAGACGTTCGTCAAGGCGTGGCGCGCCGCGGGTAGCTTGGACACGAGTCGCGAGATGGGCCCTTGGCTGGCGACGATCGCACGGCGGGTTGCGATCGACGCCTACCGCAGCGAGACGCATCGCAGCGCGGACCCGCTCGAGTCCGCCGCGTCGGCTGACCCAGCGTTGGTGTCCGAGCCCGAATCAGCCGCGGCCCTATACGACGTCTGGGAGGTCCGCCAGGCCGTTACGCAGCTCCCGGACGAGGAGCAGGCGATCGTCTGCATGCAGCACTTCGAAGGCCTCACCCACACCGAGATCGCGCGGCGGCTGGACCTTCCGGCGGGAACCGTGAAGTCACGTTCGTTTCGGGCGCACAAACGCCTGGCCGCGGAGCTCGGGCACCTGCGGGAGTGAACCGGTTGGGGTCGATTTACCGTATAACGAAGCAGAGGAGGATCTATGGCCTCGAGCGATGACGACAGGATTGCCTACCTGGCTGGCGAGCCTGGCCGGTTGCTCACGCCCGAGGAGCGCGCCGAGCTCGACGAGCTGAACGCGCTGCTCGCAGCTCCGGCGACATGGGCACAGCCCGACGCGGGTCTCGAGGACCGGGTCGTCGCGGCGATCGCTGAGGAGGCTCAAAGCAAGCCCACAAGGGCCCGTTCCCGTCGGCCGGCACTGGGGCTTCGTCTGCGCAGTCGCCGCCCCGTCTACGCGCTCGCCGGGTTCGCGGCGGCGGTGGTCGTGGCAATCGTCGTCGCGGGGGCGCTGAACACCACGACCGCGCCGTCGCAGCAGTTTGCGATGGTGGTCTCCGGCACCAGTCTCGTGCCCCGCGCCCACGGCGCGGCGACGCTCACCAAGACGCAATCCGGCTGGAGGATCGAACTTGCCGCGGCTGGCCTGCCCCACCTCGCGAACGGCAGCTACTACCAGGCGTGGCTGAAGAACGCTGCCGGCGTGCTGGTCCCGGTCGGCACGTTCAATGACGCCAGGCAGGTGACCCTGTGGTCTGGCGTGCCTGTGACGACGTTCCGGACCCTTAGTGTCACCCGCCAACGGGCCAACGGCAACCCGGCCTCCTCGGGCGAACGCGTGCTGCTAGGGACAATCCGCGCCAAACGCTGAGGCGGGCCTGCGCGGCGCGATCTGCGCCCGTTGTCTGTAAACGTGATCGGCCGCGATCGGCCGGATCGACCCGCGGCCGCGCGATCCAGGCGAACAACATGCGTAGGACGTCGCGGCTGCACGGCGGTCGGAGCTCACCTGTATGGCTCACGTCGGCGCGCGAACCGTTTGCGCTCACGAGCCGTATCGCTCGCGAGGACACAACTCAATCCCCGCGACCAAGGAGGCACCATGTTCTCGACCACGACCAACATCGGCCAGGCCCTGCTCGTACTGATCGCGAGCGCCGCGCGCGCTGTCGCGAGGCAGATTCTGGCGCGAGGACGGCTGCCCGCACGGGCAGCGCTCCTCGGCGGACCAATCGCATTGCTGGCCGCCGGATCCGCGGCGGCATATCAGCCGCTGCCAGTAGGCCTTCAGGTAAACGACGATCTCGCCGCCGGCATCAACAAGGCGATCAGCGTAAGCGGCGAGGACCCGACAAACGCCGATGTCGTCGGTGGCGCGCTCACCGCCGGCAAGCCAGCCGTGCCGTGGGCCATCTTTCGCCAGCAGGAGACAAACGGTTCACCGCCGCCCCACGACCAGATATTTAGTCGCTCGTTTGCGGGCGGCTCCTGGCTGACGCGCGGCAACGGCACGGTGGGTGGGCGGTCGAGCGCCAGCCCACTGTTCAGCGGCTCGCTCAATTTCGATCAGGAACAGAACGGCGAGGCACCGGCGATCGACTTCGCGGGTGCAGGGCGCACGGTTCCATGGGCGACCTGGTACGAGCGCACCGTGGGAACCGGCTTCGCCAACAACAACGTGTTCGCCAGTCGCTTTGATAACACCGGCGACGCAAATCAGGGCAAGTGGATCTTCGGCGGTCAGAGCCGAGGCACCGGCGGAGGCGCCGTGCCCGTCCCGTCGCTGAACATCCACACCGACCAGAACGCTGAAAACCCGTCGGTGGCAGGCGGCTCGGCCGTCGACCCGACCAAGCCCGGACCCTGGGTGACATGGCAGGAGACGACCGAACAGCCGGTCAAAGGCGCCGATCAGATCTTCGTCTCGCGGCCGATCGGCCCGGGAGCGGCCAACTGCGACGGCGTGACACCGGAAGGCGTCAAGAACGGCGAAGGTCACGTGCCAGCGATCGGCGGCTTCTGCTTCCAGCAGACCGGGATTGGGCGCGTCGGCGCCGGCGGTGCGGATCCGAGCCTTAACGTCGATCCCACGCGCAATGGGATCGAGCCGGACATCGCGTTCACCGGCGCGCAGGACGGCGTTCCGTGGGTGGTCTGGTATGAGAAGGAAAAAGGCACTCTTCCACTGAACGAAAACGAGATGGTGTTCGCGGCCAGGGGCATCAAGGACGAAGCCGCCGAGGGCGGCTTTCACTGGGAAGCTGTCGGCAACCAGCGCCACGCGATCCTCGACACGACCAATGGTTTCGGAGTGTGCGCCGAATCAGCTAAGAACGAGGAAGAATGCTCGCTCAACAGCAATCCCCAAAAGGACGCGGAGGACCCGCGGGTAGCGGCCGGCACGATGAACCCCGCGAACCCAACCGTCCCGTGGGTCACATGGGATGAGGACGTGCAGGGTGTCAAGCAGGTATTCGTCTCACGCCTTGTCACCGTCCCAAGCCCGCACTTCGAAATCGTCAACGGTGGAAAACCAATCTCCAGCGGTCTTGGCGACTCGACCCGCCCGGACATCACGTTCTCGGGCAACACCCCGTACATCTCCTACCGACAGGACGTCGGCGGCGGGATCGTGAAGGGCTTCTACGGCCATTTCGTAAACCCGGCGAGCCCGACGTTCGTGCAGGATGAAAGCAACGTGCCGCTCACGCCCACCGGCCAGGCGGACGTCCGCGAGCCGATCTCCTCCTCCTGCATCGCGACGCCGTTCAACTCCGACGGTGCGGCGTGCCAGGCTGAAGCAATCGGGACGCCATTCTTCCTGTTCACGAACGGGACGAACCCGCGGGGCCTGTTCGCAAACGCATACCAGCCCGACGCGCCGATCACCGGCGTCGCCAGCGGCGTAGGCGAATCCACAGCGACCGTCAGCGCGACGGTCAATCCCGAGGGCGCCTCTGCGAAGGTCTCCTTCCAGTACGGCACCACGACCGCATACGGTCAGAGCACTGAAGGTCAGAAGACCGCGCCCAACAACGCGGCGACGCCCTTCAGCGCCCAACTAACGGGCCTGCCCGCGGGAACCACCATCCACTACCGCGCCGTCGCGGCCAGTGACTTCGGCACCGTCGTGGGCGCCGATCAGACGCTCAAGACCGCCTCACCACTACCACCACCGCCTCCACCGCCTCCGCCGCCTGCGGGCACTCCGAAAGTCGGCGAAGCGAAGGCATCCGGCTCGACCGCGACAGTATCCGGTCCAAACGTGCGCATTCGCGTGTCGTGTAAGGGACCGGGCGGAGCGTCATGCCAACTCGCTTTCAAGCTGAGCGTCACTGAGACGCTCAAAGGCAAGAGGATCGTCGCGGTGACAGCGGGCAAGAAGGTGCACGAGACCCGCAAGCTGGTGGGTGTAGGGGCCGTGAAGGTCACGCTCAAGGCCGGCCAGTCACAGATCGTTCGCATCTCGCTGAACCACACCGGCAGGAAACTGCTCGCCCAGCACCACAGACTCAAGGTAACGCTGCGAGTGATCCAAACGCTCGCGAACGGACACACAGAAACGGTCTCTAAGCAGATCGTGACATTCAAGGCAGTCAACGCACGCAAGAGACACGCCACCCACTAACAGCAGCAATCAAAGGCCAGCTTTACGGCAACTCTGAGACCCGTCCTCGATCAAGGGGGCGGGTCTCAGGCCTGCGCGGGTGCCCACACCTAGCCCCGGAACGAAACGCGCGCCCTGGTCCTCGCCGATTGCTGGTAGATAGCTCGTCAGCCAGGCCGGGATGCCGCAGCGGTGGCCAGCAGCTCGTCGCGGGAAGAGAGCTTCACCCGCGGGCGCTGCTCACGCGCTCCCCGCTCGCGCTCGTGGGTGTCGATCGCGCGCCAGCCGTCGACGGTGACGAGGTCCGGCTTGCGCTCTGCGAGCAGGGCCTCGATGCGCTCGCGCTCGGGATACGATGGCGCCGGCAGGCGACCGGCGGCGAGATCCTCTGCGAGGCAGGCCACGGTCTCCAGCGCGTCGCGCTTGTTGGTGCCGAGGATTCCTGTCGGACCGCGCTTGATCCAGCCAACGACGTAGACGCCGGGCAGCGGTTCGCCATCGGGCCCAAGCACCCGGCCGCAGTCATTGGGCACGACGAAGCTGCGCTGGTCGAAGGGGACACCGGGCAACGGCACCGCCCTGTACCCGACCGACCGCAGCACGAGGCCGCACTGGACTGTCTCAGGCTCCTCGTCGACGGCCCGAGGACGCAGCGATCCGTCATCGGCCGGGACGATCTCGTTGCGACGCACCCGCACCGCCTCGACTCTCCCGTTGCCTCGGATCTCAGCCGGTGAACGCAGGAACCGCAGCACGATCCGCCGCGCGGCGTCGCTGCGCTCTCCTCTTACTGCGAACTCGCGCAGCAGCTCGACGTTCTTGCGCGCTGTGAACGTTCCCTGCTCCTCGAGCCAGCTGCCGGAAAGAGGGTCGAGCTCGATCTCCGCAGGATCGACCCGCAGCCCGACTCCGTCCAGATGACCCAGCTCTCGCAGTTCAGAGCTCGTGAACGCTGCCTGCGCAGGGCCTCGACGGCCGAGCACGACGACCTCCTCGATACGGCTTTGCCGCAGGGCCTCGAGCGCGTGGTCGGCGACGTCGGTCCCCTCGAGCTCCGCAGGACTGAGCGTCAGCACGCGGGTCACGTCGGCCGCCACGTTGCCGTGGCCGATGACGATCGCGCGCGGGTGCGACAGGTCGAACTCGAGCCCGCGGTAGTCCGGATGGCCGTTGTACCAGGCGACGAACTCAGTGGCGGCCCAGCTCCCGGACAGCCCCTCGCCGGGGATCCCAAGCGACTTGTCGCTCTGCGCGCCGGTCGCATAGATGACCGCGGAGTAGTGGCGCATCAGCTCATCGTGGGATACGTCAACGCCGACCTCCACGTTGCCGAACAGGCGGCCGCCTCGCAGGAGCGTCTCGCGCTCGAACGTGTCCGCCAGCCGCTTGATCTCCTGGTGGTCGGGCGCCACCCCGCCGCGCAGCAGCCCCCAGGGCGTCGGCAGACGCTCGAACAGGTCGATCTCGGCGTCTCCGCGCACCCGCCAGACGCCCGCGGCGGCGAAAGCGCCGGCCGGCCCCGCGCCGACGATCGCCACTCGCGGCCCCGACTCCACCATCAGATCGCGGTCCGTTCCGCAGTGCTGCGCTCGGCGAAGAACTCCGCGTTCAGCTCCAGCGCGTAGACGAACTTCTCGGGGGTCATTTCCTCGGGGAAGATCGCGTCCACCGGGCACGCCTCCACGCAGGCGTCGCAGTCGATGCACACCTCGGGATCGATGTAGAGCTGCTCGGCGGTCTCGAAGTCGGGATCCCCCGGCTTTGGATGGATGCAGTCGACCGGACAGACCTCAATGCACGAGTCGTCCTTGATGCAGCTGCCTGCGATCACGTACGTCACGGGCTACAGGCTACGACGCGCGCCGCTTGACCACACGCGCGCTCGACCTGGACGGGTTCAGCGCGAGACCATCGCCTGAACAGCTCGCGCGAATGCCTCGGTCGTAAAGCAGCTCGGCTCGGCAAACTCCTCGAGCGCGATCGCGCCCTCCCAGCTCGCGTCGCAAGTGGCACGCAGCAGCGGCTTAGTCATCTCCATCGCGTGCGGCGCCATCGCGCTGACGCGATCGCACCACGCGTCGGCCGCCGCACGCAGCTCGTAGTGCGGTGCGACCTCCTGCACGAGACCGAGCCGCAGGGCCTCGTGTGCGTCGATGTGCTCACCCCGCAGGTAGTACGCGTAGGCGCCCTGGTAGCCGAGCTGTCTGGTCAGGGCCCAGCTCGTGCCCACCTCGGGAAGCAGCCCGAGCTTCCCGAACGCGGGGACGATCACCGCGCGCTCGGACGCGACCGCGATGTCGCAGGTGAGCGCCCATGCGAGCCCCACGCCAGCGGCCGGGCCGTTGATCGCGGCGATGAACGTCGTGTCCGAGCGGGCGATCAGCCGCGCGATTCCGCCGAACTCGCGGCGGATCCACCGCCAGATATCGGTCGTGCCCGGCCCGCCGGTGAGGTGCTCGATGCCGAGCTGCATCATCCGCAGATCGCCCCCCGCCGAGAAGCCCGGGTCCTCGCCGGTCAGCACGACCGAGCGGATCTTGCGATCGCCGATCAGCTCCTCGAGCGCGGCGCGCAGCTGACGTACGAGCGGCGCGCTGAGGACGTTGAGTCGATCGGGCTCGCTGAGCGTGACGACAGCGCGGTCCGCTCCGCGTTCGACACGAACGCGCCGGGGCGCCTCTGGGTCCTCGCCTTCGGCGAGCAGCATCGGGTAGGTCGAACTCATCGGTGAACCTCCTCGTCGGTGGTCTTGGTGCGCAGCGATATCCAAGCCGCGTTCGCGAGAGCCTGGACGGTCGCAGTTGGTATTCGTCGTGCGTCGCGGGTCAGCCAGTGGCGGCCGTATTCCTGCGCGGGGCCGAACCACAGAGCGGCGATCAGATCCGGCTGCATCGGCCGCAGCACGCCGTATGCGGCGTGCGGCCTCCACCAATCCTCGATCGCGGCGAAGAACACGCGGTTGGCTTCGCGCAGCGCGTCGCTGTCCAGGCGCTCGCCGAGCAGAAGCCTGGCCTCGGCGCGGTGCGCGGTGACCCAGCGCAGATGGTGCTCGACCCCGCCGCGGATGCCGCCCCGAGCCGTCGCCTGCGCCCGGAGCATCGCGAGGAAGCTCTGCTGGTAGCCCGCGAGCACCTCCGCGAACACCGTCGCCGCCAGCGCGCGCTTGTCCGGGAAGTGGTGGTAGAGCGCGCCGACGCTCACCCCTGCCTCACGGCGAAGCTCATCGAGCGTAGGCGTCAGCGCGCCATCCGCCGCAAAACGCCGACGCGCGGCGTCGAGCAGGCGTCGGCGCGTGTCCGGAACAGCGGCGGCCGTCATGGAGGATTATTCTATATGGACCGAGATTTCCTCTGCTGCGGCTGCTGGTGCTGGTGCTGCATAGCGCCCCGCGCTATGGCCGCGATCCGCGTCCGAGTTCCTGGGCCGGGGACGTTGCACGAGCAAGATAGGATCCACGTGGGATCTGCCTGTGATCAGGGCGTGATCAGACTGTTATAGTGCGGTAGCAAGGAACGGCCGACGACCATGGCGATCACCCAGCCACGCCCCGACCTCGAGGCTCACGCACATGCGGTGCGGGTGGACTTCCCGACCGTGGTCGACGAGCTGCGTAGCCTGCTCGGTGCACGGCTGGTGGCATATCTCGGCTCGGTCAAGGAGACGCGCGCGGTGCACGAGTGGGCGGACGAGGGCCGCAAACCCTCGGAGCTCGTACAACGCCGGTTGCGCCTGGCGCTGCAAGTGTCGAAGATGATCGCTGAAGGTGATGACGCGGCGGTAGCCCAAGCGTGGTTTCAAGGGCTCAATCCCGAGCTCGACGATCGCTCGCCGGCGAGGCTCTTGCGCGAAGGCGACCTCGACGAGGTGGGACCGCTCGTCGTCGCGGCGGCCCGCGCGTTTTTGATCGGCGGATGAGCTCCGAGCTCGAGCCGGTCTGGCCCGAAGGTCCGATTTACCGGCTGGGTCGCTCTAGCGACCCGTGGGCATGGCCCGACTGGGCCTACGCGGGCGAAGACGGCACGTTCGGTAATCGCTACGACGACCCCCGCAGCGAGTATCGTGTCCTGTACGCGAGTTCACAGCGGCTGGGGGCGCTGATCGAGACGCTTGCGCGCTTCAGGGCCGATCCTGCGATCGTCTCCGAGCAGATCGCGAGCGACCCGCGCGACGCCGAGTATGAGACGCTGCGCCCGGGCGTTGTGCCCGAGCGGTGGTTTGAGAATCGCGTTCTCGGCGAGGCTCGATGCGATGGCGCGTTCGCCGACGTGGGTCACGCTCGCTCCCTTGCACATCTGCGTGGCGCGCTCGCCGCGGAGATCGTGCGGCATGGCTTGGACGATCTCGACGCGGCGGCGATCCGTGCGCGTGTGCCACGCGCTTTTACCCAGCAGGTCTCGCGATACGTCTATGAATGTACGGACGAGGAAGGAGGCCGAGCGTTCCAAGGCATCGGCTACCTATCGCGCCTCGGTGACGACATCCGTAATTGGGCCATCTTTGAGCCCGCCGGAATTGACGTCATCAGCTGGCCCGACCTGGTTCGCGGCGATCGAGACCTTGACGAGGCGCTCTCGCTCCTTGGGCTCACACTGAGCGCCTGATCTGCAGCAGCGAACGTATGCGTTGGCCGCTCGGAGAGGGCCAGGCGCCGCGATAGCCGTTGCGCGCCAGCGCGTGCAGGCCTCCGTTTGAGATCTTGCAGGAATTTTCGATGCAGGCGTTTTCGAGCCGAAACCAGTCGGATGAAGCTCAGTGGATGGGCGGCGTCGACTCGCCCCCGGCGTGCGCGAGGCCGTTGCGGTCGGTCAGCGTGACCTGAACAACATAGTCCCCGTGCCGCGGTGGCATCGGCACCCAGAATGTCCCGGAGATCGACTCGTGGTTCACGGACGGCTTGATCAGTGCGGCGGTCACGTCTCGCCACCAGTTCCGTGGCAGCGGCTGCCGCCCTGCTGTCGACCACAGCGACCATTTCAGCGCGGCCTCGCTCCCAGCGAATCCGTCAAGTTTGACCGTGTAGCTGATCCTCGCCCCCAACGGATACAGGTGGTGGCCGGCAACCTCCGCACGCGAGTTGGCAAAGATCGCAGCGACAGCCTGGGCAGCCTTGACTGGGCTGGCGTCATAGGTGAGCTCCTTGTCGACCATCTCGTTTACCCCACTCGAGGACCGGTGCCCTTCGCTCAATGTCCTCAGGTAGGGGACATCACATGGAGACGGACACGCTTCTGTTTCGGAAGCCGGGACACTGACGTGCTCAAGCGCTTTTACGACGCTCGATGTCTGAGTCGATGGTGCTCCGGTTCCTTCGGCGACCCGCGCCCCTTCAACGGAATGAAACGAGGAGGACCGCGACGGCGAAGGCGGCGTTGCGGATGGGGATCCGTTGCCGGGTTTTGCGCCGCTCGGCTGGTTTGCGCTCGAAGGAGTCGTTTCGCTTTCGGTCGTCGTGGTTGCCGTGGGAGACGATGGGCTCGTCGCGGTCGACGTGGTGCTCGTGCTCGTCGTTTCGCCTGAGGTTTTGCTTTCTTCTGAGACGCTGGGTCCCGTCGGCTGCGTCGCTTCTGTGTCGGCTGCCAGGCGATAGACGAGCGACCGCGATGAGGCTGAAGAGGGAGAACCCTGCAGTGAGGTGGCGCCGTGTGTTTCCACGGTAGCGTCGTACTGTTCGAGGCTGACTTCAGGCTCTGCGGTGATGCTGCCGAAGCTGGCATCGAGCGTTTCTGATGACTTTGGCAACAGCGCGATCACGGCAGCCACAGCGCCAGCGAGAGCACCAACGGTTATCACAAGATGCGTAGTATTGGACAGGAAGCGCTTGGCTTTTCCAACCAGTCGCACAGCGAGGTTCTCAGAGTACCGCTCAGACCGCACGTCGGCCGATTGCGGTCTCCGACTATCGTGCGATCGCGCGCGTTTGGTCTGCCGGGCCACTGCCTATGTCATCCTCGACGCCGGCATCGCCAAGGCAAACTCTCGCTAATTTCTGCGTACGCGGGGGAGGTCATCGGAGGAGGGAAGGAGGCTAAAGGGAGATAAAAAGCCTACAAGAACACTTCCAAATGTCAATCTTGCGCGCCGAGCAAGTGCGGGCGCAAAACGCCACAGGGTGGACGGCGCGTAAGCTACGAGCCGATGGCTTATTCTGGCGCGGACGCAAGGCAGCAGCTGCTCGACACACTTGCCGAGGCGATCCAGGAGATCGCCATCGCGCTTGCATCTCTGGGTGAGGCGTATGAGCAGCTTGATGCGCAGACAGCCGACAAGCTCGAGCAAGAGCTCTTCCGACCGGTGCAAACGGCCTACGGCAGGGCCAAGCGCACCCACGCCGAGTTCGCCCGGCGCCACGGCCTACCGGAGCGCTCGTTCGGGCCTGCCTCTCCCGGGGCCCCCTCGCAGGGCGCCAGGGGCTTCCTGTCAAGCGCGATGGAGGCAGTTGGCGGGGCCGACCGTGTGCTCGCGACGCTCCAGGATTCGATGCTCCCGATCGAGGTCGGCGACCCGGAGCTGCGCGCGGGTCTTCAGGACGTGCGCCTGCTGATCGGCGGCTTCTCCGGGCAGGCTCAGCAGCTCCTTCGCACGCTGGGGCGCTAACCACTGGGGACTCAAAAATCCGACGACGAACCGCTCGAGGACTCGCAGGGAGTGTTAAGGGTGGGCGTGGATTCGGGGACGCTTGACCCGGTGCTGTACTGTCGAAGCCGACACGCGCGCTAGCTTGCGCCCCAGGTCATCGTGCCCAGGACCACCTTCTCGTCAGATGACGCCCGCCTCGATAACCCGGCGTACGCTGCTCTGTCGGGCGCGCAGTCACGATTTGCGCAGCGCAGCGGTCGCGTGCTCCGCTACGCCGCCGATGTAGCGCCGTTCCTCGCGCTGCCTCCCGATGCGTCGACGAGCGACTGGCGGGATGCGATCGAGTTGTTGGGACCCGGAGCGGTCGCCGCGACGATTCACGACGGCTCCCCGCTGCCTGAGTCGTTGCAGCTGACACAGACCTTCGAGCTCGTGCAGATGGTCGCAGACCACGCTCGCGGAGCTCACGATCCCGAGGCGGTGACGCTTGGGTCGGCTGATGTGCCAGAGATGCTCGAGCTAGTTCGGCTGACCGACCCTGGACCGTTCCTTCGGAGAACGATCGAGCTTGGCACGTATGTTGGGATCCGACGCGATGGCGCGCTCGTAGCGATGGCCGGCGAGCGTCTGCACTTCGACGGCTGGACGGAGATCAGTGCCGTATGCACCGCGCCGGCTTTTCGCGGTCATGGACTGGCCTCACGGCTCGTGTCCACGCTCGTTGCCGATATCCAGCATCGTTGCGAACGCATTTTTCTTCATGTCTTGACTGGCAACACGAACGCGATCCGGCTGTACGAAGGGCTCGGGTTTCGCGCTCGCCGAAATCGGACGATCTCCGTGCTGACACGCGCGAGCGACTCAGACTGAGACGTCCGCGCTGCCCCACGCTGCTCTACCCCGCGAGCAGCATCTCGCACGCGCCTTCGCGGGCTCGCTCAGCGGGATCTGAGAGGCAAAGGATTCGCGGCGCGCGACTAACGCGCAGCTGCATGAGTCTCTTTCTGCCGTCGCTCCGCCTGCGCCTGCAGAGCGGCCCGCGTCGCGGAGTCGGCGGGGTAAAACGCCTCGATCGAGATCTCTGCCAGGGTGATGTCGCTGGCGGTCCCGAACGTGGTAACCGTGCTGAACAGCGACAGCTCCCCGCCGTCACCGGCGAGCACGAAGCGGTGCAGCAGCACGGGGTCGAGCTGAGTCCCGGCGCGGTCTGACGGGGACAGCTCGATCGACGGATACCGGCTGAGCTCCTCGTAGAGCGCCTGTATCTCCGCGTCGCTGCTGACCGCCGCGTGGCGGCGCAGGCGTTGCATCACGGCTCCGCTCCATTCGCGGATGTTGAGGATGCGCGGCGCCATGCCTTCGGGGTGCAGTGCGATCCGGAAGACGTTCGCGGGCGCCTCCAGCAGATGAGCCGCCACGCCGTCGGTGAACGCGCACACCGCCCGGTTGCTTGCCAGCATGTTCCAGTGCCGATCCACGACGAGCGCAGGGCAGGGCTCGTGCGCTGCCAGCAAGTGATCGATGGCGCCGCGTGCTTGCTCCAGGGACGGGTCATCGAGCGAGCGTTCGCCATATAGGGGCGCGTAGCCGGCCGCCATCAGCAGCGCGTTGCGTTCGCGCAGCGGGACCTCGAGCTGCTCGGCAAGGTGAGTCACCATCTCGCGGCTGGGTCGCGCGCGACCGGTCTCGATGAAGCTCAGGTATCGCGTGGACACCGCCGAGTCGCTTGCCAGCGCGAGCTGGCTCAGGTTGCGCCGCTGCCGCCACGCCCGCAGCAGCTCGCCCACCTTCGGGCTTGTGATCGCCGTGGCCATGCAAGCAATGTAGGGGCGATCGGTCGCAGTCGCCATTACCCGATTGGTAATGCCGAGGCGTCACCGCCCGCCGGCGCGGCGCCGCGCCCGGACCCCGCTGGCGCCGCCTCCTGCCCGCCGCGCAGGACCACGGCCATCGCTCGCCGCTCGGCCGCCGACACCGAGACCGGCCGTCCCGCGGAGATGCCCCCATCCACCACCAGGTCATGGCCGTTGACGAAGCATGACCGCTCGCTCACCAGCCATGCGCACGCCGCCGCCACGTCGCTGGGGATTCCCACGCGCCTCAGCGGCTGCCAGCTCGCCAGAGCTGCGCTGAACAGCGGCTCGAGCTCCCGCGCGCGCAAATCGGCCACGGCGGGGTCGAGACCGGCACCCTTGCCGAAGATGCCAGTCAGTATGGGACCGGGCGAGACGCTGTTCGCGCGGACCCCTCGCTCGCCGAGCTCGATCGCAGCGCAGCGTGTCGCCTGGATCACGGCTGCCTTGGCGGCGGCGTAGGCCACGCCCGTCCAGCCGGCGGCGCGGCCGCCGATGCTGGCCACGTTGACGATGCTCCCGGAGCCCTGCTCGAGCATGATCGGCGCGACGTGCTTCATCGCGGCCAGGGTGCCGCCGAGGTGCACTGCGAGCGTGCGCTCGACGGCGCCGAGGTCCACGCTCGCCATGTCACCCGCAGCGCCGGCGTCGCCGGCGCAGTTCACCAGGCCGTCGATGCGGCCGAAGCGATCACGCGCCAGCGCCATCAGCTCCCGGACCTCGCTCTCGACCAGCACGTCACAGGCGACGAACGAGGCGCGCGGGCCCAGCCGCTCGGCCAGCGATTCGCCCTCGGCCACGCGACGGCCCGCGATCGCCACGGCGGCGCCTTCCTGCGCCAACAGCTGCGCGGTGGCCGCGCCGATACCGCTGGTGCCTCCTAGCACCACAACCGCTCTGTCGTGGAGGTGGCTCATCGAGAACCCGTCCCTCCGGCCTGCAGGCCGCGAGGCTCGATCCGCGACCGGCGTGTGCGCACCCTCGCCCACCGCCGCACCGAGCCCGCGTCCCGCCTGTGCGGCGGGCGGGGCATCAGCCGGGTGAGCGCGATCACCAGCGCGGCGAGTGCCGCGAACTCGCCGGCGCTCGCTGCGAATGCCTTGTCGAAGCCGCTGTCGTGCAGGCCGAACAGGATCACGCCCGTGACGGCGACGCCGATCGAGTTGCCGACCTGCTGCATCGTCGACAGCAGCCCCGACGCGGAACCTGCCCGGGCGGGGTCGAGCGCCGACATCACGGTCACCGTGAGCGGCGTGATGCAGAGGCCCTGACCGGCACCTACCAGCAGCAGGCCGGGCGCGAAGATCAGCGCGCTTGCATGAGCGCCGCTGTCCAGCGCGGCGACTGCCATCAGCCCATAGCCGGCAACCAGCAGGCCCCCGCCGAGTGCGATCAGGTCACGCCCGAAACGTACGGTCAACGCGGGCGCCCGCAGCGACACAGCCAGGTACGCCGCCGCCAGGATCGTGAACACGAGACCGGAGTCAAGCGGGCTGAGACCGCGACCCTCTTGCAGATACAAGGCCAGGGCAAGGTAGGAGGCGGCCTGCTGGCACCAGAAGGCGCACTGCGTGAGCAGCCCCGAAGAGAACGCCCGCGCCCGGAAGAGCCCCGGGTGCAGCAGCGGCGCTCCGCCACGGCGTACCACCAGCCGCTCGTGCAGCGCGAATGTGCACAGCCAGGCGGGGGCGCAAGCGAGCAGCACCCAGGACCACGCCGGCCACCCCAACTGGCGTCCCTCGATCAGCGGCAGGACGATCGCGATGAGTCCCAGCGACACCAGCGCCATACCGACGAGGTCCGGACGCTGCGCGTCTTTTGCGCTCGACTCGCGGACGAGCACCGGCGCCAGCGCCAGCGCCGCGATGCCGACCGGGATGTTGATCAAAAAGCAGCTGCGCCAGCCGAGCCCAGCCAGGTCCGCCTGTAGCAGGATGCCTCCGATCACCTGCCCGCCGACCGCTGCCAGGCCCATCACGAGCCCATACGTTCGCAGTGCGCGCACGCGTGCCTCACCTGTGTACGTCACACCGATGATGGACAGAATATTCGGGGAAATCAGGGCCGCGCCAACTCCCTGGAGCGCCCGCGCAGCGACCAAGGTGGTCACGTCTGGTGCGACTCCACAGATCAAAGATGACACGGTGAAGAGCGCCATTCCGAGCTGCAGCAAGCGCCGGCGGCCGTAGCGATCGCCGAGCCTCCCGGCCGTGATCAGGAAGGCTGCGAACGTGATCCCGTAGCTGGCGATCACCCACTCGATCTCGCCCGAGCTGGCGTGCAGCGCGGACTGCATCGAGGGAAGCATCACGTTGACGATGAAGAAGTCCAGGACGATCACGAACACGCCGGCCAGCACCACGGCGAGTGGCGCGGCTGAGTGCGTGCGAATTCGCCTCATCCAAGACTCTGTAGACCCTTCGCTTTGATGTGAAATATGTTCGAGCATGGCCTGACTGTGTCAGACCCAGTGCGTCGCGTCCATTACCCAATTGGTAATGGCGCCGACTGGCCGTGGCAGCTCCAAGCAGAGGCGGCCGGCAGCCCGCGGCGTTACCTACTCGATGTTCGAATCTGCGCCCGACGCGCCGTTTATGGTGTTTGAAACGGTGCTGCCGGGGGCCCGATGCGGCGGTGACCGCCAATTCTCCGGAATAGGCCAAATTCAACGCGCGCAAGAGCAGCTTGGTGATGCCGACAGAAATCATCGGCCAGAAACGGCGCCGTGCTCTAGCGGACGACGAAGAATCGCGCTGCAGGGCTGCGAGATCGTCAAGGCGTCCAAGCCGAGGAGGAGGAGGAAGGAGGCTCTCTCGCGCGCGACTGTTGAAGCGGGCTTACAGGGATGGCGCACAGCACAAGCGCTCTGAGGCTCGGCATGTAACGTTCGAAAACAGGCACGCAAGCGCTACGCGGCCAAGGCCGTCTCACAAATCCAGGAAAGCTCGAGCGCACGGCTAGAGCTCCGCGACGAGCACGTCTCCGCCAAGCACCGCGACGCCGAGCGCGGGCTCCCTGGCGCCGACGACCCTACTGTTTAGGCGCGGGGCCTTCTCGAGGGCGGAGTACAGGGCTGTCCGGTGCCGATGAGCACCGCGGCGGCGACGGCCTTGGCCGAACGCGGGAGGGACGTGGGAGGTCGCCGAAAAGTCCAGTATCTATGCGGGATTAGGGCCAGAGCCGGGACCTCTGTAGACGGGGACCACTGCCGTCGGCGACGGCCTTGACGGCCGCCTCGATCAGGCTGGTTCGCAGCGTCTCGGGGTCCTCAAAATCCCTGCTTTGGAGGGTGTGCGAGCCACTCTGGTTGATCTCGAATGCTGGCTGCATCGCAGGGTTAACTTCCGGTGCGGCGTCCATGATGACGTCCTTTTTTCCCGCACTTGTCCCTCGCATAATCCCTCTCTCGCCCTTCCCAAAAACGCAGTGTGCTTCACCTTCGCCAGCGCGTCTCACCCCACGTCGCTAGCAGTTCCTCTCGTACTGCGTGCTCCCTTGTGGGAAGAATGAGAGCATACCCCACGCTGTTTGTCAAGGCCTGTCAAGGCTCCAGGCCAAAAAACAGCCTTTTTGGTATCCGATAACCCCCGTCTACAGAGGACGGTGGTCTCTACTTGCAATATCTCCGAACGCGAGTTTTACAGCGTTTTCGACAGTGTTCCAGACTGCATGTTCGCGGCCTACGATCAGAGTGTCGCGCGGGTCTCGCGGCTCGTCGAGGAGGCGGCGAAGTGCGCCGGCGGGTGGCACGAGCGCGTTCGTGGCGCTCTCTCGGCATTGCTGGTCTTCCTCGATGAGGAGCCCGGCCGGGCGCGTCTCCTACTCGGTGCGTCTCCCCTGGTCGGGGGGGCGGAGTTCGAGCGACGTCAGCAGCCGCTCCAAGCGCTCACGCGTGTGTTGGTCAGCGAGAGACAAGCCGAAGAGAATGACTGTGGATGGTTCGTACCGTGGTCTGAGCTCACGGCTGAGCTCGTCGTTGGCGGGATCGCGTCGGTGCTTGGCAGGCGCATCGACGAAGGAGCGCGCGAGTCGTTTGTGGAGCTCGCGCCGTCCCTGATCGCGTTCATAATGGCCCAGTATCCAGGCTCGAGCGCGAACCTGAACGCGGAGCGGACACCGGACGCGAACAGCACAGAGTCACAGCTGCAGCGCTTGCCTGTGCGCGTCACATATCGCACCACGCGCGTGCTCAACGCGATCGGCGACTCTCCCGGCCTGAGCAACCGCGACATCGCCGATGCCGCCGGGCTGACCGATGAGGGACAGACCTCGCGGCTGTTACGTCGCCTCGAGCAACGCGGGCTGGTGCAGAACGTGGGAGTGGGACATGCATACGGTGGCGCGAACGCCTGGCTGCTGACGGCGTATGGCGAGCGGGTCCTCGGCGCGACTCGTCACAGCCTCGTGCCAGGCGCAGGCGCGCGTACGGGCAAAAGGGTCAGGGGCGCGGCGTGAAGCGCGTACCGGCCCCTGGGAGCTTTTCGGCGCGCCTGGAGCGTGGACGTGCCGTTGAGAGAGCAAGCGAACGATGCGCACGGGTGGTCGAGATTTCTACCCAGCGGTCGTTTGCCTGCAGTCGCAAACGATCGGACGCTAAGACGCCGCCAACGAGGCGTGCGTCCGCTTCGGTCGGTCATAACCTCGAGAGGAAAAAGGAGTAGTGGACAAGTGAGACGTGTAAGGATGCTCGGGCTCTGCCTAGTCGCCGCGGTTGCAATCAGTGCAGTAGCAACCAGCTCGGCGCTGGCTGGACAGAATCTGGAAGAGTACAAGAAGTGCCCATTCAAAAACCCGTTGGTGGAAGTCTGCACCTACGGCCATACCTATGCAGGCGAAGGCGGGCACTATACCGTCGGGCCGATCACCGTACCAATCACCAACAGCATCGTGCTTCAGGGAGGCTATTACGAAAGTGAAGGCAAGCAGGTTTTCGTTGCCCCGGCGAATGGTCAGGCAGTCGTGCCGGCTCCGGAGACGGTGCCCGGCGAACCGCTGGCGAACGTGACCCCCGCCGAACAGAAGGAATTCGGATGGCCGGCAACGCTGCAGAAAAAATACGAGAGCGCCCGGATCAAGGGCCTCCTCGGACCAGAAACGACCACCGAGGTGATCGAAGCGGCCGGCCTTCCGGTACTCAACAATACAAACATCATTTTCGAAGAAGGGTTCGGAATCATCGCTCCGATTAAAATCGTTGGAAAAAACAAATGGCTCGAAAGCATCGGAGGCGGCAAATCAGGTAACTGCAGAATCGGCTCGACCGAACATCCGATTGTGCAGCACCTGACTACCGGAGTAAGTACTTCGCCGTTGACCGGTGAAGCGCTCAGAGGAACCGCGGGTAGCCTGGAAATCCTGGCGGAAGGCTCGGAGGTTACCCTCAACGGAAGTCGCTTTGTTGATAACACCTACCCGGTGCCGGGTGCTGTAGGCTGTGGCGGCGGCGTTTACGAAGGATACCTCGATCCCGTTGTGAATCGCGCGTTTGGGCTGCCGGCGGAAGCTGGTTCGAGCACCACTGAACTGATAGGTGAGTTCGATCTCGCCGTAGCCAGTCTCGTCAAAAGAGAACTCTGAACAGGACAAGGTAAGCAAGGATCGCAGCGGGGGACTCCGTCGAAGGGGCGGGGTCCCTGCTGCATCGGGGCACACGCTGTCGGGTGGCTCGCGCGACCGGAAAACGTGGCAGAGCTGCGGTGTGTGAGTGGCGGTTATGACCGCGTGGGCAATGGCCGCGTAGGTATTTGACCAAGAAGGAGACCGTAACTGATGAGCTTTGTAAAAGTAGCGCGCTTGAGCGTCGTAGCGGCGGCCGTGTTGAGCGCTGTCGTCGTGGCGAACGCGTCGGCTGCAGCGCCAGAATTCGGCAGGTGTCTGAAAGCCGCGAAGGTTAGCAAAAAATTTACGGGGAAGTACGAAAACTCGGCGTGTACCAAAGAAGTGCCTGAAGAAAAACGGGCTACGCTGGGTAAATTTGAATGGCATCCCGGTGCCGTAAAAAAGTTTCAGACGACGGCCGGCGGCAAAGGGGCGCTGGCCACCGTCGGCGGCCTTGGGGTGCATTGCGAAACCGAGCACAGCACGGGCGAATACAGCGGAACAAAAGAAGTGAAGAACGTGGTGGTGAAATTCAACGGCTGTGAATCGGGTGGAGCGAAATGCAGCACGGCGGGCTCCGAAACAGGGGAACTGATGACAAAAAAGCTAGAAGGCGTCGTCGGCTTCATAAACAAAGCCGCCCTGAAGACTGGCTTTGACCTCTTCCCCGAAGGCAAAACAGGCCTATTCATTGAATTCTCGTGCCTCGGCCTGACGGTCGCGGTGCGCGGCTCGGTGATCGTGCCAATAACATCGGACAAAATGGCGCTGACGACATCATTGAAATATGTGCAGACTGGCGGCCGCCAGGAAGTGGAACACTTTGAAGGTGAAGCGAACGACATACTCGAATCATCGTTCAGAGGAGCGCCTTTCGAACAGTCCGGCCAGACGATTACCACGACACTGACCGACGAAGAAAAACTGGAGCTCAACGCAGTTGTTTGAGCCCGAAGGCAGTGGTATCGGTTATGCGGGGCGTCTCGGCGCCCCGCATACTCCCTGCGATTCGGGATCACCCGGTTTCTATGATCGGTGAGATAAGGATTTTGTTGTGTGGGACAGAAGCATTCTAAGAAGCGTCCGGCACCGTGCCAGATCCGCTTTTCCTGACCTGGGTTTCGTCCTGGGTGGAGCCGATCGGTGTCCGGCACTGACGGTAGGAGGTCGGGACACAAGGAGGGTTTGCCCGCGGGGACTGCCGCTCGGATGGATCGTGGCTCTGAGCCTGCTCATATGCGCGCTCAGCGCGGCTCAAGCATACGCTTTTACTCACCGGGGTCATGTGTTCGGCTTTTCTTTCGCCGGAAACGGGGAAGGCGCGTTCGGGAAGCCGGGGGGTGTGGCGGTCGACGAAGCCTCGGGTGACGTGTATGTGGTGGACAGCGCGCACGAACGCGTCGAGCGCTTCACGCCAAATGGCAAAGGTGATTATACGTTCGTCTCAGCGTTCAAAGTCGACTCGCCCGGAGCCGTCGCGGTGGATAACACGGCTGGCTCCGCCTCGGCGGGCGACGTGTATGTCGTCGGGAGCGTAGAAGCTGGAGCGGAAGCGGCGGAACGGGACTACCTGTACAAGTTCACCGCTGCCGGCGAAAAAATCTTTAGAAAAAGCATGTTCAAGGCCAAAGAAGGTAAAGAACCAGTCGAACCACTGGAACTGGAAGACATCCAGAGCGTGGCGGTCGAGCCGGACGGCACGCTGTGGGTGTATTGGGGAGAAGAAGGCAGGCTTGCGGGCTTTGACGACAGCGAAGTGAACGGTTGGGTGCCGTCGTTGACGCCGGCGGAATTCGAAGGGGCCGAGTCAAGGATCGCAGAGTGCGTCGCGAGGCCTGACTTCGCCGTGGCGCCGGGCGCCGAGGCGTTCTATGTCGGCTATGAACGCGAGAACTCTGGCGAAGAATGCCCCGGCGCCGAAGGCGGCGCGCCCAACCCGTTTTTGGTGGCCAAGCTCGACGGCTCGGGAAAGACCTTGCTGAGCAAGGAACTCGATCGCGCGAACACCACCGGGGTTGCGCTTGACCCGGCGAGCGGTGATGTGTATGTAGATGAGGGTGGGAGCGTGGCGGCATTCACGGGCGAAGGGGTTTTGATCCAGCGCTTTGGCAGCGAACAGCTGAAAGCCGGCGGTGGTCTTGCACTGGACTCGCGGAGCGATGAAGTCTTCGTCGCAGACGCCGCGAGCAATCAGGTTGACGTGTTCATACCAGAAGCGTCGGGGGCGCCCCTGGTCGATAGCGTCGGCGCGCGGAACTTGACGCCGAGCTCGAGCTCGTTGGAAGCGGAGGTCGACCCGCGGGGTGCGGAAACCGAATACTACTTCCAATACGGCACACAAGACTGCAGGGTAAGCCCCTCGGCGTGCACGCAGATCCCGGTGCCAGCCGGCGAGCTCAAAGCGGGCTTTGGCGATCAGGGCATTAGCGTCGAAGTGCGGGGGTTGCAGCCAGCGACGGCGTACTTCTACCGCGTGCTGGTCAAGAACTCGTTTGGCGGTCCGATCGAAGGCGCCCCGTCCCCGAACACGTTCACGACGCTAGCGTCGCCGAGCGTGCTGCCCGATGGACGCGCGTGGGAGCTGGTCTCTCCGACTAATAAGCACGGCGCGGCGATCGAATCGTTGCCGCACGAAGGCGGCGCGATGATTATGGCCGCGGCCGATGGCGGCGCGATCACGTGGGTCGCCAACGGCGCGCTGACCGGCGAACCGCAGGGCAACCGCAGCCCCGAACTCGATCAGCTGCTCTCCACCCGCGGCACTGAAGGCTGGCAGACCGAAAACCTAGAAACACCGCACACGAGCGGGCGAGGCATCGAAAAAATCGAGCCGCTCGGGGTCGAGTACCAGGACTTCTCAGCAGACCTGTCGCTCGGGCTTCTGCAGCCGGCGGTCCCGGTCGCGCTCGGAGAAACGCAACTCGGGCTGCGCGAAGCGCCGCCGCTCTCCCCAGAAGCAAGCGAAAAGACGATCTATCTGCGCGATGACCCCTCCAGAACCCCCTCCGAAGCCGAAAGATCCGCGTATGAACAGGCCGGGTCGGAAACGAACCGGGCTTACCTCTCGCCGGGGTATCTGCCACTCGTCACCGCCGCGAATGACAGCGCGCATTCCAGCTTTGGCGGGGCGCTGGACTTCCTCGGCGCGACCCCTGATCTAAGCGATGTCGTGTTCAAATCCTCGCTTGGGCTGACGTCGCTTGAGCCGAGCGCGGCTGGACTGTATGAGTGGAGCGCCGGTGGGCAGCTGGCGCTGGTGAGCGTGTTGCCGGGTGGAGAACCTGCGCGCGCCCCGTCCCTCGGTGACGGCGAGCCGGCAAACGGCGATGCGGAAGGCCTGAACGCTCGTGGCGCGATCTCGAACGATGGCTCGCGCGTGTTCTTCACGGATGGCAAACAACATTTGTATCTGCGCGACATGGTGCGGGGCGAAACGATCGAAGTGAACGCTGCGCAGGGTCATGACGCGACCGAACCCGGCCCAAACCAACACGAAGTGCCCGAACCAGGCGAAGGACGCCAAGAAGTGCACTATCAGGCCGCGAGCAGCGATGGGTCAAGGGTGTTCTTCACGGACACCGCGAGGTTAAGCGAAGACGCGACGCTGGAACCCGTCGGGGAGGTCGGCCCCGCCGACCTGTATGAGTTCGAACTCACAAGCAAGCCCGGCGAAGCATTGCGTGGCAGGCTGAGCGACCTCACCGCCTCGTCGATCCAGGGAACCGGGGATGTGCTGAACTTGATCCCCGGCGCTGGGACGGACGGCGAAAATGTTTACTTCGTCGCTAACGGCGTGCTCGCGCCAGGTGCCACCCCCGGGCATTGCGCCCGCTATGCCGCTGAAGAAACGACACCCCCGCCCGGAGCGACGTGCAATCTTTACCTCTCAACGGTTGACCCCGCGCATCCCGGCCAGCGCGTGACCAGGTTTATCGCGGCGCTGTCCGAGCAAGACGCTGCGGACTGGGGCGCGGGTCTGAGCTCGGGCTTGATCCCCGAACAGGACCTCAGCATCGTCGGCTCGCGCGTGTCACCCAACGGCCAATATCTCGCATTCATGTCCGAGCGCAGCCTGACGGGTTATGACAACGAAGACACGACAAGCCAACATCCCGGTGAAAGGCTCGACGAGGAGGTCTATCTGTATGACGCGGCCGCTGACCGTCTGATCTGCGCGTCGTGTGACCCCAGCGGCCAGCGCCCGACCGGGGTTTATGACACGCTGCGCTCGCCCGAAGGCCTCGGACCGCTGGTCGACCATACCGGCGTCTGGGGCGAACACTGGCTCGCGGGGTCCCTCCCGGCGTGGACGCTTGACTATGGCCGCGAAAAATCGGCGGTCTACCAGGCGCGCTACCTCTCCGACAGCGGACGGTTATTCTTCAACAGCCCCGAGCCACTCGTCTCCCAGGACACCAACGGCAAAGAGGATATCTATCAGTACGAGCCACAGAACACCGGAAGCTGTGAACAATCCGGTGGTTGTCTGGGGCTGATCTCCTCAGGTACCTCAAACCGCGAATCGGCGTTCCTCGACGCCAGCGAAACGGGCAACGGCGTGTTCTTCCTCACCGCCGCGCAACTGACCGCGCAAGACACCGATAACGCGTTCGACATCTACGACGCGCGGGTGTGCAGCGAAAGCTCGCCCTGCCTAAAACCACCACCACCACCATCGCCAGAATGCGAAACGTCAGCGACTTGTCGTCCGGGGCCCGCGACGTCCGCTGCGAGCGTGGCGACCCCGCCGAGTGAGAGCTTCACCGGATCCGGCAACATAGTCCCGCGCAAAACCACACCCGTCACCAAACCAAATCCCCCGACCCGCGCGCAGCAGCTCGCCAAAGCGCTCAAAGCCTGCAAGAAGCTAAAGGATAAAGGCAAGCGGGCGCGCTGCGAGGCACAAGCTCGCAAACGCTACGCCACCAAGGCCAAGGCGAAGTCAAGGCACCGTGGTGTGAGAGCGAGACGCAGCGGCTCATCCGCCCGCGTCGACAAGCGGGAGCAGCGGGCATGAGCGCTAGGCATTACCTGCGGGTGTCAGGACGCCCAGCGAACGAGCTGCTGGCAAGGGCGGGACTAGTGCTTGCGATCGCGCTGGGCCTCTTTTTGGTCGGGGCAAGCCAGGCGCTTGCGGCCCCGCTGTGGCGGTTGTCCTCGCGCGCGGCGCCGAGCGAGCTTGCCCCCGGAGGAACCGGGTTGCTCGTCGTCGCGGCCGACAATCTCGGCGACAGCGCGGTCCGCGGCGCCACGAATCAAGTGACGATCCGCGACACGTTGCCCGAAGGGCTGAACGTGACCGGTGGGCTGGCCGGGATCCGCGCGCGGCGCTTCTATTCGATCCTGGGCGCGGCATCAGAAGAAGCCGACTGGAGCTGCTCGCTATCGGGACTCAGACAGGTCAGCTGCGCGACGAAGCTACTGCTGCCGGCGTATGAAGGCGTGGAAATGCTGATCCCCGTAGAAGTCGCTGAGCCAGCCGGAACGAGCACCTCGCTGCTGAACACGCTGAGCGTCGAAGGAGGCGAAACCGAAACAGGCGCCACCGTGGCATCTGCTTCGCTCGCACGAGCGCTGCAGATCGGCTCTGTGCCCGTCTCGTTTGGGTTGGAACCGGGCGGGTACTCGCTGCGAGCGGAAAACGAAGACGGCTCGCTCGACAGCCAGGCGGGCTCACATCCGTTTCAGCTGACCAGCACGGTCGACTTCAACCAGACCCTCGAAGCGCTGCCGGTGGAAGGACAGCCGGCGGTGAAGGGCCTGCAACCCGCGGCGCCCGCGCTCGCGCGCGACCTCAGCTTCAACCTTCCGCCCGGGCTGCTCGGGAACGTAACCGCGGTGGAACAGTGCTCAGAAGTCGACTTTGCCACGCTCGTCGAAGGCGACATCAACCTCTGCCAGCCCAGCTCGGCGGTCGGGGTCGCGACGGTCTCGATCAACGTCACCAAACCCTACGGGTACGCCAGTTTCGCGGTCCCGCTATTCAATCTGGTGCCAGCACCCGGAGAGCCCGCCCGCTTTGGCTTTGAGATCAACAAAGTCCCGGTAGTGCTCGACACCTCCGTGCGCACCGGCGGCGACTACGGGGTCACGGTCAACGTCAAAAACGCGTCTGAGACCGGGCAAATCGTCGGAAGCCAGGTGACCTTCTGGGGCGTCCCGGGCGACCCGCGCCACGACTCCTCTCGCGGCTGGGCGTGCCTGTTGGAAGGCATCTACATAAACCACGAACAACCATGCACCCCGCCGGACCCACGCTCGAGCACCCCGTTTCTGACACTCCCAACAGCGTGCACGGGAGCGCTACTCAGCACCAGCGAAGGCAACGCGTGGAACGACGAAAGCTTGAGCGGCGAATTCACCTTCGAAAACGGCCTCGGCCAACCGCTACAGCACCTGGAAGGCTGTGAACAGCTGCCGTTCAGCCCGGCGATCGCTGTCCAGCCGATCGCGCAGGCGGAAGCCGGCCAGCCGCCGGCGCAGACCAGCAGCGCGAGCACCCCCACCGGGCTGAACGTCGCCGTCAAGTCGCCCCAACAAAGCACGCTGCAAGCGGCGGGGCTCGGTGAGGCCGACGTCAAGAGCGCAACAGTGACGCTGCCCGAAGGCATGCAGCTCAACCCCTCTGCGGCCAACGGTCTGCAGGCGTGCTCGGAGGCGCAGGTCGGGTATCTGGGGCAGGGCGGCGTAGACCCGCTGTCGCCGGGAGCGAGCGAACCGCTGCGCTTCACAACCGAAAAAGCAAACTGCCCGGAAGCCTCGAAGATCGGTTCGGTCGCCATCAAGACGCCGCTACTCGATGAACAGCTAACCGGCTCGGCCTACCTCGCCACGCCCGCCCCCGCAGGCGAACCAGGCGAGAACCCGTTCAACTCGCTCGTGGCGATCTATATCGTCGCCGAAAACCAAGCCCTCGGGCTGCGCGTCAAGCTCGCGGGCGAAGCGCAACTCGACGAACGCACAGGGCAGATCACCACCAACTTCCAGAACACCCCACAGGTACCCTTCGAAGAACTGACGCTTAAGCTCTTCGGCGGCGAGCGGGGGCCGCTCTCCACCCCGGCTCGCTGTGGAAGTTACACGACCACCAGCTCGTTCACAGCATGGTCCGGCGGCGCGCAGGAACCCTCGGCGCTTGAACCGTTTCAGATCACCTCGGGCCCCGAAGGCGCGCCGTGCGCAGATCCGCTGCCATTCACCCCCGCTTTCTCCGCTGGTGTGACCAGCGTGCAGGCCGGCGCATTCACCGCGTTCACGCTGACGATCGCACATCCCGATCGCGACCAGCCGCTGTCCGCCCTGACGATGCGCCTGCCGCCGGGCGTCGCCGCACTGCTGTCGACCGTGACCCCCTGCCCGCAACCCCCGGCAGGCCAGGAATGGGCCTGTGGCCCGGCGAGCGAGATCGGCCACTCCACCGCGTGGGCGGGACTCGGGTCAGAACCCTACGCGCTGCCCGGCACCGTCTATCTCACCGCGGGATACGGCGGAGCGCCATTCGGTCTACTCGTCGTCACACCCGCCGTGGCAGGGCCCTTCAACCTCGGCAACATCGACGTACGCGCAAAGATCAACGTCGATCCTGACACCGCGGCGGTGACCATCACGAGCGAACCGTTCCCGACGTTCGTCAGGGGCATCCCGGCGCAACTCAAACAGCTGAACGTCACCGTCGATCGCCCGAGCTTCGAGTTCAACCCGACCAACTGCAGCCCGATGCGGATCGCAGGCACGATCAGCGGCGAACAAGGCGCCAGCAGCGCAGTCTCCTCGCCGTTTCAGGTCGGCGGCTGCCAAGGCCTGCCGTTCAAGCCGAAGCTGACGGCCAGCACGAAAGGGCAGGCCAGCAAAGCCAACGGCGCGAACTTCGACGTCAAGGTCGAATCCAAGGGCCTCGGGCAGGCAAACATCGCCAAAGTCCGCCTGCAGCTGCCGAAGGCCCTGCCCGCCAGGTTGACGACGCTTCAGAAAGCCTGCACCGAAGGCGCCTTCGATACAAATCCGGCGTCATGCCCCGAAGGTTCGGTGATCGGGCACGCTACGATCCACACTCCCGTGTTGTCGAATCCCCTAACCGGTCCCGCGTATCTCGTATCCCACGGCGGTGCAGCGTTCCCGGATGTCGAGTTCGTGCTGCAGGGTGAAGGGATAACGTTGGTGTTGGATGGCAAGACGCAGATCTCCAAACAAATCACCTATTCGAAGTTCGAATCCGCTCCCGACGCGCCGTTCACAGTGTTTGAAACGGTGCTGCCGGCCGGTCCGCATTCGGCGCTGACGACCGACCTGCCGGAAAAAGCCAAATTCAACCTCTGCAAGAGCAGCTTGGTGATGCCGACAGAAATCGTCGGCCAGAATGGCGCCGTGCTCAAGCAGACGACGAAGATCGCGCTGCAGGGCTGCAAGACCGTCATGGCGTCCAAGCCGGGGAAGCTCTCGCGCGCGCAGCTGCTGAAGCGGGCCTTGCAGCGATGCCGCAAACAACACAAGCACTCCAAGGCTCGGCGTGTGACGTGCGAAAAACAGGCGCGCAAGCGCTTCGCGGCCAAGGTCGTTCACAAATCTAAGAACGCGCCGGCGCATCGCTAGGTTCGGAGCACCTGCGGCAGGCGCTTCGCCGGCGCCGAGCCGCAGCTCTGCGCGTAGCCGTCACTTGCGGCTCGCGAGTCCGTGCCAGGTGGTTGAGACGATCGTGTCGACGAGGGTGCCGCGAGCGATCTCTTGGTGATCGAGCCACCACAGAGCGAGCCCGGTCATCGCTGAGCGCAGCAGCTCGGCGGTGGGCTCGAGCATGTCCGGAGCAAATCGCAAGCTGCTCTCATCCTCCAGCAACCCCGCGATCACGGCTCGCGCGGTGTCGCGCATGCTGGCGTGGAAGGCGCGGATGTCCGCGTCGCCGCTGACATCTTGGAAGAGCATCCGCCATGCGAACGGGTGGTGTTCGACGTAGTCGAACCAGGCGTCAGCGACCGCCGGCACGCGCCGCTCGAGCGAGGCGTCGCCCTGCATACCGGCCACGAGCGTGCTGAGCAGCTCATCGCGATGCGCCGCCAGCAGCTGCAGGTAGAGATCCTTCTTTGAGGCGAAGTGGCGGTAGACGATCACCTTCGTCACGCCGCACCGCTGAGCGACTTCGTCGAGCGAGACGTGGTCGTAGCCGCGCTCGGCGAACAGCTGCGAGGCCGCATGCACCAGCGTCGCGCGCCGCTCGGCCGCAGGGAGACGTCGTCTGGGGGTTGCTATGTCACCCATTGGTGACTTATACTACGTCTCCCCAACGGAAGGAGCAGGCCATGAGCGAGCTGGTGCACGATCCCGTCCGCAGACAGCGACTTCGCTTCGCACGCGAAGGCGAGGTCCTGCACGCCGAGGTCTGGGCGGATCCGGGAAGCGACGTGCCTGTCCACTACCACCCAAGCCAGGAGGAGCGGTGGGAGGTCCTCTCAGGGACGGTGCGCTTCCTCGTCGACGGAAAGCGGATCGAGGGGAGCCCGGGGACGAGAGTCGTCGCGCCCGCCGGCGTGAGGCATGCGTTCGTCAACAACGGGACCGCCGAGGCCCACCTGCGAGTACGCGTCGAGCCTGCGCTCACGCTTCAGGCCTTCCTCGAAGAGGCCGCCGCGCTCGCCCGGGCCGGCGCCTATACGCGCAGGGGACTCCCAAAGCGACCGGGAGCCATCGTCCAGCTCGCCGATCTCATGTCTCGCTACGCGGACGTGACGGTCATGACCTTCCCCCCAAGGCTCGTTCAGCGAGTGCTGCTCAAACCGCTCGCGGGCTGGAAGCGCAGGCATCGCTGAAGCGCAGGCATCGCTGAACGTCACTCCCCTCAGCCAGTCGCGATGAAGGTCCCGGGCTGCCGGTCAGATCGGCGCTGGATCAGCTGACTGCCGGGCCAGGTCAGCCGCCGCCACGGCTGTAGACAGCGAAGAAATCGCGGTCATCGGGCGTCAGGTAGCGGGTCGCTTCGCGATTCATCCCGGGCAGCAGCTTCGATGGGAGGCCGGCCCCGGGCGCGCCATAGAAGTTGAACGTGACCCATTCGGAGTTGATGTCGAGCTCCATCGCTCGCACTGCGCCGGCCCGCTGGAGGATCAACGCGAGGCTTTCGGCGGTCTGGTCGTCTGCTGCCGCGTAAAGGAGGTTGCGATGTGCGTCCACGCCGACGCCTGAGCGCCAGACCCTGACCGCATTGCCGAGGGTTGCGCCCCATTCCGAGCCATCGCTCAGACGCGGGTTGAGCCGGCCGTTTTCCACGATCAGCGGCAGGTTCTGCCGCGCGAACAGCACGTCCCGTCCCGGTTCTGGTCCGCCGGTCCATGTGCGCACGTCGACGCTTCCATCGCGAAGCCCGACGAGCGTCGCCAGCCCGTCGCGTAGCGGGGCGTACACGTGCCCGAGTGCAGCGAACCCTGCTCCGCCCGAGTCCTCGAGTCTAAAGCCGCTGTTGAATGTTGCGAGCAACTGTCCGCGCAGGTTCGGGGGGACCTCCATCGGACCCCGGAAGGACCCCGCCGGCGGCTCGTAGCGTCCCGGATAGAGCGTCAGCGACGTGCGCCTGCTGTCGATCCAGGCAACGCCCGCGACTATTTGCGGATAGCTGGGATCGGCGCGAAACGTCGTCACGAGCACCGGGGCGACCCCGTTTACCGACATCCCGGTGCTCCGCCATAAGCCCTCGCCCGGAAGCGCCGGGTCGATCACCGGCGGGATCGAAGCAGGCGCGTAGCTCGCTACCTGTGCGCCGCTCTGATCGCCGACGTTGGGCAGCGATTTCAGCGGTGGCCCGCCCTTCTGGGGCGCATTGAGCGAGTAGTAGATGTGCTCGACGTCATTCACGAGCCAGCCGGCGCCGTGTTCGCGCAACCACTCCACCGAGCGCACGCCAAAACTGACATTCGACGGCGCGAGCATCGTTTTGGTGTAGGAGATCAAGCTGCTCGCGACGAACACCAGGATTGTTAGGGCGACAATTCGCCGGGTGGCCAGCCTACGCTGGCTGACCGTTCTGGGCCGGCGCGCCTGGCGCGTGCGCAGGCGCGCCGGTGCTTGCCCGGGCACAGCATGCGCGCTCGCCCCAAGCCGGCCGTTCCCGCTCGGGGGCCGCGGTCGCGGTCTGGACGGCGTACCGCGAGGCCTCCTCAGATCGCTTGCGTCGCGAGCGTCTTCGTAGGCGATGATGCGAGCCTCGTAATCGGTGATCTGGCTGCGGCGCGCAGCCGCCGCGGTCGCTCGCGCGACTCTCGTCTGACTGGGCGAGCGCGGGGCTCGTGCTGCCGCCGAAACATCGTCGCTGCGGATGCGCGATGCACGCGCCATGACAACTCCTATTCGCCTCAGCGCGAAACGACCCTACGGACCGGTCCACATCATGGCTCAACATGAAGGAATTCTCATAACGAATCCCGCGTTGTCTTTTTGGTTCGGGTGTTCGCGTTTCGACAGTATTTTCACCTGCTCGGCAGAGCCTTTTTGGTTTTTCGATGGCCAGTCACCAATTCGAGCCGCTGGTCAGCGTCGAAGCGCGACCCATCGCTGATCCGCGCGATGTGCGCTGCCGCGGAGAGCTGCGCTCCTTCGGCATCGCTTCGATGATCTCCTGGCGCGGCGTCTGGTACGTGGTGCACCTCGGCGCGGTACTCAGATCGAACGAAACACGGGTCGTCGATGAACCAGCGTCCGGGCCAGGCACATCCGAATACTCGGCGACCTGCTGAGGCTTGCGCTCGCGCGCAGGTGAGAGCCGCTGAGCCCTGCGCTCGCGGTTGCGCCCGTTGCGGGCGAGCGCGGCAGATGAGATTCTTCTCACCGGTTGTTAATGCTCCCTTTCGATACGGGGACGAGGCTCCGCGACATTGTGTTTTCAGTGCAAGCGCATGAGCGGCGACGCATCGGCGCAGCCGTGCGGGTAGGCGCGCTGATCTTGGCCATCCCGGTCATCTGTCTGTTGGCTGCGCCGTCGCTGCTCCTCGCCGAAGGCGCAACGCCGCCGCCGCCCGCTGGACGTCCTGAACCGACGCCCGGGACGACCGGCCCCACGGGGCCAGCCACGCCGCGGCCACCGCCGAGCCCCTGCTCGGCCACGACGCTGCATCTGCGCTGTCCGGACATCGTCATGTCGGCTCCCTCGGAACTTCACCTGGACCGGACGACGATCCCCGGTCATGTGCTGCTGCGCGCGACGAGCTCGGTCAATAACCACGGGGCCGGACCGCTGGAGCTCCGAGCACGCCGCAGCGGGCCGCATACGACGGTCGTTTATCAGGCGATCTACGACGACAGGGGTCGAGCGCACCTGTATCCCACCGCGGCCAGGCTCGCGTTCAAGTACATTCCCGGTGAACGCTACGAATATGGAAATGTCGGCGCATTCAGCTATTGGAAGCTCGAACATGCCGCTGCCTTTGAGCTCTGGTCGGTGGATGCCCAACGCAGGGCCACGCGATTGGTGCGGACGGGACCGAAGGTCGATTATTGCCTGCGCGATCTGTCGCGCATGCACCCTTCGACTGCCTCGCCGCGTAGGCCCGTCTATCCCGGGTGCAACCAGAACCCCCATATGCAAAACGACGTGCTCGGGACGTCTGTCGGCTGGTCTGATGTCTATCCGTACGTCTACCCGGAACAGTGGATCGATGTCACCGGGCTGCACGGTCGCTTTGCCTATGTCCAGGTCGCCGATCCCGAGAATCTGCTGACGGAGTCAAATCACCAAAATGACGTCTCAGAGACCTCCGTGGAACTGCCCTCGGGGCATGTGCTCGGTCAGCGCGTCGGCCTCGCAAGTCCCTAGGCGCGGCTGTGATGATGCTGGCATCCGCGAGGCCCCTGCTGCGCATCGCGATCATGGCGCTCGCGGCGGCGCTGACGGTCGCTGCGCTTGCCGGGTGTGATGGGCAGTCCAGCGCGACGCAGACCACAACGAGCCCCGCGAGCGGCGCCGACGCTTCCGTCCGTCCGGCGCCAGCCGCCCCGACGCCCTCCGCTGCGCGCCGGCTCGCGCCTCACGCGGCGCGCAGCCAGACATCGACCAGCCCTGCCGCTGCAGTTCGCCCCAGCGCGCCCCTCAGCCCGTATGTGACTCCCACCAGCCAGCCCAGCTTCGGCTGGCACCCGGTCGCGAACGTGCGCGGCCAGACAGCGGTCTGGGAGGCACAGCGCTCGGGCGCCACGCTGCTTCGCCTCGATCAGCGATTCGTGCGGCTCGCGCTTCACGCCGGGCTCGGCGAGCCGAGCGGGAACTGGAGGTATGGCGATCAGATCGAGCCGAGCGAGATCCATCGCGTCGTGGCTGCCTTCAACGGAGGATTCAAGTTCGAAACTGGGGTGGTCGGGTTCATGGCCGACGGGCGCGCGGCCGTGGCGCTGCAGCCCGGGCTGGGCTCGATCGTGACCTACCGAAACGGAGTGAGCGCGATCGGCGCCTGGCAGCAAGGCGTACCCGCCCGCGGTCGGGCGATCGCTTCGGTCCTGCAGAACCTCCAGCTGCTCGTCGATCACGGCGTTCCCGCCGCCAATCTCGAAAGCTGCGTTCAGTCGTGCTGGGGCGCGACCCTCGGGGGCGCCACCCTGATCGCACGCTCGGCGCTGGGAATCACCAGCGACGACAAGCTGGTATGGGCAGCGGGCGCGAGCCTGTCGCCGGCCGGCATCGCCCAGGGCTTGGTCGAGGCCGGCGTTCAGCGAGCTGTCGAGCTCGACATCAATCCCGAGTGGGTGGCGGGCTATCTCTACGTGCACGGCCACGGCGGGCCGAGCGCCATCCCCGTCGTGCCGGGCCAGGTCGGCATCCCCGGACGCTTCCTCGAACCCTACAGCCGAGACTTCTTCACGATTCTTGCGAGGTAGGATCGCGGCCTAGGCGGGCGATCGCTAGGGAGGCGGGGCGGGCCCACCGACGAATCCGGCGTCAGACGTCGTAGTAGCTGACGAGTGCGTCGAGTTGGTGCTGGTGCAGCGTCTCCCGCTTCACCGCGTCGAAGTAGGCCGCGTCGTGCGTGAGCGAGTCGAGCGGCGGGATCGCCACCTGGTCGAGCGCTTCGACCAGCTCGGGATGGACGGTCGGGTCGTCCCAGTGCTTGTCCGGGAGGAGCGCCACCGGAGGCTCGCTCGCGCCATCGCGCGCGAGCGCGGTCTCGCGCGCCGCCGCCGGCTGCTGCCTGGCTCGCTCGAGGCTCTTGAGGACCTCGGGCCAGCTCATGTCGGCGTCTTCGATGCGCTCGTCGCGCAGCGTGATCGTGCGCTTGAGCGTCTTGCTCACCTGGATCGGCTCCGGGTTGACGGCGTTCGCGGCGTGCATGAGCTGCGCCGTCCCGTACATCGGGTAGCCGTTGATCGCAACAAGCTGGATGTCCTGCTCGGTTGACTCGATCAAGGTCCTGTAGGCGCCCTTTCCGCGCTCGGCGAGCACCAGGAAGTCGCCGCGGAGTCCCGGCCGTAGCCGGCCGAGCCTGTCGTCCCAGCCGAGCGCGGCGGCGGGGTTGCGCGTCGCGAACGCGCACAGCTCCTCGTCGGAGAAAGCGACGTCGAGCTGCGCGCGGTTACAGAGGTCGGCGACCTTGAGCTCGCCGAGCAGGTTCTTCGAGCCCGACGGCGACCAGTCGGCGCCGATGCAGATATCGATCCCGGCCCGATGCGCCGCGACGACATCCGTCGTTTTGCCGTAGAGCCAGAGGTTTGAGAACGGCGACCAGACGAGCGAGCCGCCGTGTGCCGTGCCGTGCCACTCGTCGAACTGCGGCGTGGCGAGCGCGGTCGAGTGAATGCCGATGAACCTCGGCTCGAGGCAGCCGTAGTCTCTTACCCCGTCATAGTCCTTTAGGAGCTTGGGATCAGTGCCCTCCGCGAGGTGGTAGAGAAACGCGTGCCCTGCGTCCAGATCCCGCTTAGCGGCCTGGTACTGGGCTGGCTCCTCGAACGCCCGTACTGACTGGTTGACCGTACGCTTGCCGGTCCCGAAGGTCTCGAACTCGACGTTGCGCACCATCCAGCCCTCGAAGGGATGCGCGAGCTTGGCGGAACCCTGGATCGCGGTCACCCCGCCGACGACCGCCTTCGTCTCCACGTACTTGAGAACCGCCTTGCCGTCCGCGTGGCAGAGCGCGTTGGCGGGGAGACTGATCGACTGCTTGTAGTCCGGGTCGTTCGGCCACTGATCGCGCCGCGTCCAGGGCGCGCTCCGACTCGGAGAAATCCAGAGCGAGAGGCAGTTGTAGGCCATGTGGTTGTGCAGGTCGATCAGGCCCGGGTAGACAAGAGCGTCGGTCTCGACGCGAGCCGCGCGGTCGAACCCGACCGGAGCCGGCTCCGCGGCGTCGCAGACCGCCTGGATCTGGCCGGCGTCGTCGATGTAGAGGGCGCCTTGCTCGATCTCCGGTCGTGCGCGGTCGAAGGTGACGAGGTGCCCCGTCACGACCAGTGGGGCTGGAAGCAGCACTGCCCCGGCAGCTGTCATGCGGCCAGACACTAACCAGCTCCCGCTTGCATGTCGAGCCGGCCAATCAGCCAACCGCTTCTCGGTCTTGCGGTGGAGGTCGCGGTGTGCTCTAGTCACAGGCCGGCATGCCTCACTCCTTCGAACCGGGTCCCGTCGGCGAGCCGTTCGCGTCGCTCGCTGAGGACTACCCGGGGCTCGATGTCTACCCCGCGAGCGCCTTCCGGGTGGAGTGGGGCCCGATCTTCCACCGCGGCCGGCTCGACGGAAGCGCGCGAGTGCTCGTGATCGGGCAGGACCCCGCGGCCTCGGAGACGATCGTGCGACGCATCCTCGTCGGTGAGGCCGGGCACCGCACCCAGGGCCTGCTGGCGAAGCTCGGGATCGATCGCAGCTACCTGATGGTCAACACCTTCCTCTACTCGGTCTACGGCCAGGCGGGCGGCGAGCAGCACAAGGACGACGCGGGAATAGTCGCCTATCGCAATCGCTGGGTCGACGCGATTTTCAAGGTAAGCGCGATCGAGGCGGTGATCGCGCTCGGTCACCTCGCGGACGACGCCTGGCAAAAGTGGAAGCAGACGCAGGCCGGCCAGGCGCACTCACCTGCCTATGCCCACGTGACCCATCCGACGCAGCCGGAGAGCAGCTCGGGCGGCAACCCGGACAAGCTGAAGGCCGCGATAAAGGTGATGCTCGCCAACTGGAACCAAGCCCTGGAGATGCTTCATCCGCAGATCGCTCACCCTGATGCGAAGCGCGAACTCGTCCCCTACGGCGATGCATTCAGGCCGAACGAGCTGGTCGAGATCCCCGAGGCGGACCTGCCCGCCGGTCTCCCGGAATGGATGCGCTCGCCGGCGGGCTGGGCGCAGCGGGTGGGCCAGACCGCAGCCGACAAGCGGCGAAATCTCACCGTCACGATTCCCGACGGGGTTGTCCAGGAGACAGAATGATGCGGCCGTGGGACCTGCCGGAGATCATCGAGGAGTCGCTCGACGAGTTGAGGACCGTCGCCGGCGGCGAGCGCTCGCCGGTGGGCGTTGCCTAACCCATGGCCACGATCGTGATGTAGCGAAGCGCGGGACGCGGCAGTCGCGTTGAAGATCTGTGCTTGAACTCACACCCCCCGTGCGAGCTCGACTGTATGGTCCGGTGCGCGTCGAGTGCTTGGACTCCTGGCCGTAGTATTGCGACGCGTATGCCGTCCGGCGAACGGACTCACCGAACTACTGAGCCCAGTGACGAAGGACCGCGAGCGACAACTAGCAGAAGGGTGATTATCGATGAGACGTTTCAAGGCGTGGGGCGCGAGTGTCCTCGCCGTGCTCGGGCTTGGCGCGATCACGGCCGGCGGCGCATCGGCCAACATGCTGGTCCTGAAGACGGAAGGGATTGCGGCCAAAAAAGGCAGCCTTGCACGCGAGGCGGACTTCGTCTTCCCCGGGAAATGCGTTCAAATGGCGGAAGAAGGAAAACTCGTCGCGAACAGTCAGTCTACGGACAAGCTGACGTTCAAACCAGCCGTCGTCAGCGAATGTGGGGTGCCTGGCTATTCGATCTCCGGAGGCGTACGAACGGTCCTGCTTGGGGCCTCCGGAAAAGCAGTGTTCGACACCTCACCAACCGTGACGCTGAGCGAGCCGGGACCCTGCGTTTATGAATACAAAAAATTCAAAGGCTTTCTCGAACCGCCCTTCTCCGTCACCGAAGGCGAAGTGACCGGCATCCTGAACAAAAAAGCGAGCAACATCCTGTGTGCAAAAACGCAGGCTACCCCGTTCGAGGCGTATGTCACTGGGGAAGACTTCGAATGGTATGAAACCGAAGTCAGAGGATAGTGCCTGACAGAACAAGATCCATCGGCGGCCCGGGTCTCACTGGCCGCCGGATATCTCTGAAGCTGCGGGTCCACCCTTGGCGCGGAGCTCCTCGAGCGCCTGCTCGCTCTTGGTCAGGCCATCGAACTTCATTGCGCGCAGGATCTCCGGCGACTTGGTGAACTGAACGTCCCGATAGGCGACCACCTGAACGTGGTTGCCCCAGGGGTCTCTGAAGTCGAGCGAACCAGATGCCGCCACGGGAACCCCCTGTTCACGCAGGCGCTCCCGGACGGCCTCCTTGTCATCGACCACGAGGCCAAAATGCCTTGCTCCGTCGGACGGCTGCGTACGTCCTGAGGCGAGCGCGATGAACTGGTCGCCGATGTCGATGAAGGCCATCCGGCTCCCGGCCCGGCCGCGCAACTCGAACTCGAACAGGCGCCCGTACCAGGCGAGCGCTTCGTCGAGATCCCCGACCTCGAGAGCGACGTGGTTGATGCCGACCAGACGCGCCATCGCTCAGGCCACGTTAGCGCGCAGATTGCGGTGATTGTCGCCTAACCCATCGTCTTCATCACGTGCATCGCTCCTGAGCCCGGGACAGCGAGCCCGGGTACGTGCTGGGGTGCCGTGAGGACTCCTACGGCCAGGACCGCGAGGACCGTTGCGGTCGCGAGCCTCGCGGCGGCGGGCCATGGACCGATCTTCTCGAGCGCGACAAGCACAGCGATCAGGGCCATCCAGGTCAGGCTCATCACTCCCAGCGCGAACAGTGCAGCCATCAGTGCCCACACGCAGCCGATGCACCAGCCGCCGTTGCGCAAGCCGATCGCGAGCGCAGTTGACCGGCCTTCGCGCGAGACGCCGTGCACATCCCCTGGTTGCGCCCTGCAACGCATGAGGTACGCGCGCTTCGGCGGAGTGAACTGGTAGACGGCTGCGAGGGCAAGGACGCCGCCGGACAGCCAGCGCCCGCCGCTGTGCCAGGCCAGGTCGTTTCCGAGCACGCTCCTGGCCAGCTCGAGCAGCGCATAGGCGACCACGCCTGCGATGGTCCAGGCGAACAGGTAGCCACAGGCGAACAGCAGCGATCGGCTGGTCCGATCACCGTGCGTGAGCGTCACGTATGCGGCCAGGGTTGGAGCGAACGAGGGCAGCATCATCGCCGCCATCATCACCACCCACGAGCCCGTGAACCAGCCAAGCGTGCCCAGGTCGGTGCCGGGACTCGCGTTCATTCCGGCCATCCGCTCGGCCGTCCACCACCACGCCAGGCCCGCAGCGGCCAGTATCCCGGCGATCGATCCGGGGTGATTGCGCGCGACCTGAAGCGGCATCATGCGCGGGCTGCCGATCGCTCGTACTCGTCGTGGCGGCGCACCCACAACGGCTCCGTTGCGCGCTCGTCGCGACCCTTGGGCGCGAGATCCAGCAGGCGGTAGTAGGCCATCGCGGGTTCGAGGCCGCGCGCGGTTGTTACGTAGGTCCGGTAGACGGTCCCGTCCGCCAGCGCGTACACGCTGAGGCCCGGTCCCTCAGCGACGTATCCCCCTGGATCCGTCCCGCACATGCGCGCGTTTTGCTCGACGGTGAGCGGGACATCGCCCTCCAGGAACGGTTTCAGCTCCTCCTGCGTGTACAGGAACCCCAGGTCGCGATTGAAGTCGCTGCCGCCGCTGGACACCCAGTCGATGTCCCAGCCCATCCGTTGCCTGTATGCGAGGAGCTTCTCGAGCGGCGCGCGGGAGGCGAGCAGCAGGGTGGCGTCCCTGGCCTTCAGGTGCGCGACCTGTGCAGCGAGCGTGTCCGTGATCGAGGAGCAGACCGGGCAGCCCGCGTCCCAGTCTGGCCCGAACATGAAGTGGTAGACGAGCAGCTGCGAGCGGCCGTCGAACAGATCGGCGAGGCTCTTGCCGCCGTCCTCGCTGTCAAACCGATAGTCCTTCTCGACCGCGACCCAGGGCAGCTCGCGCCGCTTGCGCGTCAGCTCGTCGCCGCGGCGCGTGAGCTCCTTCTCCTCCTTGAGCAGCTCATCGCGCTGCGCCTGCCAGTCCTCCTGCGTGCCAATCCTGTGCTCCGTCATCACCATGCCACCTCCTGTCCGGGATTCCGCTAAGGCGAGCTATATAGTTAGCACAATGGCTAACGATGCGTTCAAAGCCCTCGCGCATCCGCTCCGGCGCGAGATCGTGGAGCGGCTCAGCGGCGGAGCAGCCACCGTCGGAGAGGCGACCCGTGACTTCGGTGTCTCCAAGCCGACGATCTCTCGGCACCTGAGAATGCTCGAGGAGGCAGGCGTCGTCAGCCGCATGATCGACGGCAGGACCCACCGTCTGGCCCTGCGCCCCGAGGCGCTCGCCGAGGCTTCAGATTGGATAGAAAGACAGCGGGAGCGCTGGGAGCGTCTCTTCGATGTCGTCGGCGAGTACCTGGAGGAACGAAAGGAGGGCGATGACTGAGCGGTCCAGCCACCTAGTGCGCATCGAGCGAACCTTCGCGGCCTCGGCCGAGGACGTCTTCGACGCCTGGACCAGCCCGGAGGTGATGCGGCGCTGGCTGCACCCCGCCCCCGACTGGAGCACGCCGGAGGCCGCGGTCGATCTGCGGGTGGGCGGGAAGGTGCGGGTGGTGATGCGCAGGCCCGACGGCACGCAGGCCGAAGCGCAGGGCGAGTACACACTGATCGACCGTCCCCATCGGCTGGTGATGAGCTGGACGTTCGACGACGATCCCCACAACGAGCAGCTGATCGAACTCTCCTTCTCACAGTCCGGGAGCTCGACCAGGGTGCTGATGGTCAACAGCGGCATCTCGACCGACGAGCGCCGCGGCGCTCAGGACTGGGGTTGGCGCGGGTGCTTCGCTGAGCTCGAGCGGGAGTTGGCCGGCTGATTTTCCCGGGGCGATCTGAAGCCGACCGGAGCGGGCATCAGGACGCTACCAGCGCCCAGCAAGGGGGCCGATCGGGCATCATCAGCGACTCTGTCGGCCCCTTTGCTCATTCTCTTTGACATCGACGGCACCATGCTCCTCGATGACGGGCATGCCCACGAACGGGCCCTGGTCCAGGCGATGCGATCTGTCTACCACGTGCGGCTCCCCGACGACGCTGTCGAGCGAGTCGAGCCATGGGGGAAGACCGACTTGCGCATCGTCCGAGACGTCCTACGCCGAGCCGGTGTCGACAACGACGAGACCGACCGGAGGCTCAGCGTATGGATCGACGCCGCGGGCTCTGCCTTCGTTGCCGAGGCCGCCGCGCTTACGGGAAGTTGTCATGTCCGGCCAGGCATCGCCGAGGCGCTCGCACGGCTGAGGAGCCTGGGAATGCGCACCACTGTCGTGACCGGCAACCTTCGCGCCATCGCGACGGTGAAGGTTGGGCGGATGGGGCTCGGAGCTAGCCTCGACACCGAGATCGGGGCTTACGGAGATGACGACGAGGACCGCGTGCAGCTGGTGCCGATCGCGCGCGAGCGCGCGGGCTCACCCGGCTTCCCGTGCCCGCGCGCGCACACCGTGGTGGTTGGGGATACGCCGCGCGACATCGCGGGGGCGCGCGCAGACGGCGTTCGTTCAGTGTTGTTTTCCTCGACCCGCTATCCCGCAGCGGCGCTGATCGGGGCGGACATGGTCGTCACGCAGGTCCGCGAGCTTGTGGCCAAGCTCGAGTCCTGGCAGGCCTCGCAAATGCCCTCGTAGCCGACGGACGCATCGCCTCTCAGCGAGACTCGCGGATCTCCGTTGCCTCGACTGCGCTCGCCCATCGTCGGGTCGACGCATGCCACCGCAGTTATTGTCGCTGGCTCGTATAAAGCGCAGTTTGAAATGCTCGCTCGACACACCCGTCGAACTCGTCATTCACGATCGCAGCGAGCCGGTCGAGCGTAGCTTCACGCTGCCGAGCCGGCAGGCGTGCTATTGGAGAAAATGTCGCATAAAGCGCCTGAACCTGCTGCGCAGTTAGCCGCGTCGTCCACCGAACGACGTCCATCCTGATGTTGTCAAACCCGGCCGCAATGAGCTCTCGACGCCGCGAGTCGCCGTCAAGCGCGAACGAAGGCCTGCCAGCGTCGCCCGCCGACGGACTCGGGCGCAATCGACGCATGACCGGTGTCGCCGCCTCGTAAAAGGATCCTCTCTGCTGGTATCGGCGAAAACGTTCCACCACACATCGCCCACCAACCACGCGGTACGAGCAGTTGGCGAACCTTGCGTAGTCCAGCAGCCTGGTCTATCCAGTGAAACGATGTGGCCGCAACCGCGATGTCGAAGTTATCTGACGGTAGCGCTGCGTCCTCGAACGGCGAGATACGTATGTCCACCGTGAGCCCGCTGTCCCGGGTCTTTTCTGCAAGACATGCGGCAAGAGCCCGGTCAGGCTCGACGGCCGTGACAGATGCTCCGAGCCGCGCGATTCGGATTGTCACCTGTCCTGTGCCGGGCCCGAGCTCGGACTCCGCGAGCGCGCGCCCGGACATCACCAGTGGCCGCGTAGGCGATATCCGCGAGCAACGCAGCCACGGCGAGCACCGGCAAGCTGACCGCGCCGGCGATCTACGCGTCGTGAGGCGATCCGTCGATCGCCACCGGTGCGGCTTCTGTGCGTGTGCCAGATCACACTTCTCGCGGTCGCCTGACGCTAAGTTAGGGTTCATCCCTAACAGCAGCGAGCCCGCACGATGATCCGACAATCAACAGCAACCGGATCGACGAAGAACCAGGACGCGCCGAGCGCGCAGCAGACGGCAAACGGCGGCTTCGTTTCCGACAACGCCGTATTGGAATCTGGTTCTTCCTGGTCGATGGCATCATCGCGGCCGCCGGCACAGGAAGCCGCAGTGCCGGGGATCGCCGGCCTCTCGGCTCTCAAGGGGATCGTGCTCTATGGCGCCGTGTTGACCTTCGCTGGCCTATACACGTATTTCATTGTCCGCATATTCCAGGCTCCGGCTGGCAAACCCCCCCACCTCGATACGACGCTTGTATCCACCGCGGCCGCCCTCGCGGGAGTCTTGGGGTCGGCGTTTGCGCTCGAGATAGGCGTGCCGACCGCGAAGGGTGCGACCAACGCCAACCTGGGCCACGCACTCAAAGCGGCGGCAGATGGCAGTGCGAAGGACCGAGTTCTCGCCGCGGGCAGGCGGATTCTGTCACTGGAGCCGCCGTCGACGGGCGCCGCGAGCTGGCCGAAGACGTTTGGCATATGGGTGTACGCGCTGGTCGCCTCCGGCGTAGCGGTGAGCTACATCATCAATCAGAATCAGACACCACCGAGCATCAAGGCATTGGCGGTCGCGTTCGGTGGCTATGTGATTGCGCTCGTGACCGCCGCCTATGGCATCACGAAAGGAAGCTAGCGAGCGCGTCGCGTAGATTGTCGACCGCGTCGCCGCGCGCCGCTCGCCAGAGTGCTTGCGATCGCGGTTAGCGCATCAGGCACAGGAAGCGTATGAGGTCGTGGAGCTGCTTGGAGGGCAGCTTCTTGAACGACGGCATCGGTGCGCCCGGCGACAGCAACACATGTTCGATCTGGCGGGAGGAGAGTCGTGCGCCGACGTGCGTGAGGTTCTGACCGGGACCCGGGTTGCCATCGTCGCCGATCTTGTGGCAGGCCAGGCAGCCGGACTGGGCGAAGACCGTGCGGCCCGCAGCGAATTCGCGACGCTCGCGACCGCTCGCCCTGCGCACCGCCGCCGGTGTGGGAATCGATTCTCCTGGCGTCGGCAGCAGCGAGACCCCGAGCACGAACAGCAGGTCCTTTACGCCCGGATGGCAATCGCCTTGGGACTTCAGCTGGCAGTCGTCGATCGCGGCGAGCCGCGCCTGCGACGATACGAGCCATCGTCCGGCGATTTGTTCGAGGCTCAGCTGGTATCTGCCGACCCAAACGAGCGTCTCTGTCGTGATCCCATGATCAGTGGTCGATCCGGTGGTCGATCCGCTCGCGCTCAGCGAGACGATCCCCGTCGCGCGGTGCCCGTCGATTCTCAGGCGACTAACGCTCGCTCGCAGAGAGGACACGAGATCACGCGGGAGGCTGGAGGGGGCGGTGGCAGCGAAGATGCTTTGCACTGCCCGTTCGCAGCTCGCTCCCTGCGGGGCGCCTGGCTCGATCGTGATCGGCGGGCGCGCGAGGTCCGAGCACAGGGCAGGCGCGTCTCTGAGCAGCTCGTCGCGATAGGGCGCGAGAGCGGCACTCGTGATCGCAGCATCTTGATTGTTCGCCGCGCTGGCGACACCGAACAGAGCCAAGCCTACGAGTGGAACCGCGAGCAATCGGAAGCGCAGCATCGTGCCGATGACCATAAACGAGCGCGCGAGCTTTCAGGCGAAGTCGAGCGGTCTCGTGCCCTGTCGCCCATCTCGACAACACCAGCTTCGGCGCCTTCATATAAGAATTCCAATCTGCAATAATGATCGCTATGGCAACTGCTTCTCGTCCTTCGCTGCGCGATGAGCAGAGGGCGCTCACGCGTCGCCGCCTGCTCGACGCCGCCGAGAGCGTCTTCGCGCGCCGTGGCTTCCACGCTGCGTCCGTCGATGAGATAGCGCGCGAGGCCGGCGCCACGACAGGCGCGCTCTACTCGAACTTCGCTGGCAAGGAGGATCTCTTCCTGGCCCTGTTTGAGGAAACGGTCGCCGCCGATGTGCGCGACTACGCGGAGGCTTTCGCCGGCGGTGAGACGCCGCCCGAGATGGGCCGTGCCGCTGCCGACCGTTGGATGCAGATCCTGCACGAGCGTCCCGACTACTTTCCCCTGTTCATCGAGTTCTGGGCATACGCGATCCGCGAACCGCGTCTTCAGAAGCGTTTCGCCAAGCATGTCGCGACGCTTCGAACCGCGAGCGGGCGACTCGTCTCGGAGGGTGCCAAACATCACGGCATCTCGCTGAATGCCGAGATGACCGAGCGCCTGGGACTGGTGATCACGGCGCTCGGGAACGGTCTCGCTCTGGAGAAGCTGGTCGCTCCGGACGCAGTGCCCGACACGCTTTATGGCGACATGCTCGTGCTCATCTTCCAGGCGCTGAGCGCGCTCGCACGACAGGCGACTACAGCGACTGTGAAAGGAGCTACGCAATGACGGAGAGCTCACCGACGGTCGGTCGTGAGACGCTGCCCGGCGCCGCGGCGCGTCTTGAGCTGCGCCTCGCGAACATGAGCGACGTCGATCGACTGAAGGCCACGCTCGCGGAGGCGTTCTATGACGATCCGATCTTCAGCTGGCTGATGCCTGACGGACAGAGCAGGCTCGCAAGATTGCGTCGCTTCTTTGCGATTCAACTGCGCCACGTGACGTTGACGCGCGGATGTGTGTGGACGTCGCACGATCTTGGTGGAGCTGCCCTGAGTATGCCCCCCGGGGACTGGCGATACCCACCCCGCGCCGTCCTGGAGCAAGGCGCCACCTTCGGGCTGCGTGTGCCCAGAGCCGTGCGGCTGCTGGCCGCGATCGAGCGCCGGCACGAGCGCAGCCCGCACTACTACTTCGCCGACATCGGCGTGCGCCCCGAGCTGCAGGGGAAAGGTCTCGGCAGCGCGCTAATGCGCCCGACCCTTGATCGCTGCGACCGAGAGGGCCTGCCCGCATATCTGGAGGCATCCAGTGAGCGCAGCGCCGCGCTGTATGAACGCCTCGGCTTTGCCGTCGTGCACGAGGTACGGGTGGGCGGCAGTCCACCGGTGTGGCTCATGCTGCATCCTGCGCGAGCCAGCGAGCCCACAGCATGAAGCAGCCCAGCCATCAGCGCCGGCGGATCAGCGTGGTCGTAGACCGCTTGTACCTGTCGATGCGCCATCGCGATGCGTGGGGGCCGGCCGCGAGCGACACCACGACAGGCGAGCACGGCTTCACCTCGCTCAGCGGCCACAAGCACTGTCTGCTCAGCACGTTCCGCAAGAGCGGCGAGCCGGTGCCGACGCCCGTCTGGTTCGGACTCGCCGAGGGGAAGATCTACATCCGCACGGAGGCAGCGGTGGGAAAGGTGAAGCGCATACGACGTGAACCGCGCGTACAGGTCGCCCCGTGCACGTTCCGCGGTAGGCCGCTTGGCCCGGCATCGGAGGGCCGCGCTCGTATCTTGAAGGCAGATGAAGCGGGGCGCGCCGAGCGCGCAATAGCGGCCAACTACGGGCTCGAGCGGCGACTCTACGAAGGAACCGTCAGTCGGCTTCTGTATCGCGAGCTGCTGTACATCGAGGTTGTGCCCGCGACGAGCGAGCCAACCGGACCGCACCCCAGCGAGACGCTGGCCGCGGAAGGTTGGTGTGACCTTCGCGCCGGGTTCGAGCGGATCAGATGATCGAGCCTGGCGGCCCGCCTCGCTCGGGGCGACGCGGGCCGCGGGCGGCGTATGTGCTGGCGGCTGCTCGGTGTCTGGCGGCTCTTCCCTATCCGGCGTCCCCGGTAGTCGGGATCTCAGGTTTGAACTGCAAGCCGTTCGGATTCCAGGGCAGCAGATAGGCGCGATAGGTGTTTACCCCGGCGGGGAATTCGGCGTTGAAGATGAGCCTGCCGAAGGGGTCGAACTCCGAGAAGTAGGGTAGCGCTCCCCATCCGACGAAGAGATCGCCGTCGCGGGTGGTTTGAGCGTTGCCCTGCGAGGCTGCCGAGAGCCCCTCGGGTTGGTTGTCGGAGCTCACCAGCGTGGCCGTGCGCGTCCACTCGTTTAACTTCACCGTCACCGTGCGGCTGTAGGGGAGCAGCGGTGTGCCAGAGGACTCGTTGTCGAAGAAGGTGTAAGTGTCATTGCCCAACGCCTCGGGATCGTGCTGCCAGGCGAAGATCTCGTTGGCGCTGTCGAGGGTCTGTCCCGGGGCTGCCCGAAGGGCGAAGCTGGAGTCCTTGCCGCCGAGCTGCCAGATCATGCTTCCGGTGAAGCGGTTGACCTTGTAGGTCGTCCACGTGTCGCGTGCGTCGATCAACAGGTTCCAGTCCGTGTCCAGATGCACCGCGTTGATGTGAAACCAGTCCCAGGGCGTACTCGGCGAGGCCGGCAGCGGCTGCTCGCTTTGGCTGTAGGGGACGTGGTCCTGGCTGTTCCATTGAAATAGCACCTTGCCGGTGGCGATATCGATTTCCTGGACCACCCCGTCGATCACGGTTTGGTCGGCTGGGCCGCCGATCGAGGTCAGGTTCGCTGTCGCGGTCGTGTATGCGAGGATGAGCGCCGTGTTCCAAGGCGTGATCAAGAACTCGTGGCCATCTGCGCTCAGGCCATTGCCTGCGCTGACGGTGGCTAGCTGCTGGAACTCGCCGTCATAGATGTAGTCGGTTCCGCTGGCGAGCCCGCCAAGTCCCGTTCCCTGCCACCACGTGAGCACGGGGCGACCGCGATAGGTCTGCGTGCGGAAGTCCGCGGCCGTCTGTCCCTGCGGGATAGGATGAAACCACGACATTGCCACGCGTGTCGAGGATCTCCGGACCGTTGGCGTAGTTCGCCCGGTCTCCGGTCGGGGTGATGAAGATGTCGCCGCGATCGGCGAACGGGCTCGAGGTGAGGATCGTCACGGGCGGGGGCGAGACGGGTTCAGCGGCGAGCGCGGGGCTGCTCGTAGCAGCCCCGATTGAGACGAGCGCGCCGATCGTCGCGGTTGCACCAAGATCAGTTGGCGCAATCGTCGCCTGGCCGTCCCGGAAACGGCTGCCGAAGTGAGCGAGGAGGCTGGCGGGATGACGGACATTGCTTGTTGCTCCTTGACTCGGGTTGGTGGTTGCGTGCTATGCGTGAACGGGGCGCTGCGCTCGCTGCCGTGCCTGTGGCCGGCCCGCCCCCATACGGGATCGCGGGGTTTGGGAGGGTGGGGGCGTCGCCGAGCGACTCCGGTGAAGCTCAGCGTCTTCGGCGTCGCTGATCGCCCAGCTGAGCCGCTCGATGAACTGCATCGCCGAGTGATCGCTACTCAGGTGCACGGGATGGACGTACTCGTTGAACAGAACCGTCGCGTCGTCACGCTCAGCGCCGTCGCTCGCGAGTACTAGAACTCTGGGCATGGGTGTCGCCCCTTTCTGTGCTCGGGGGATCCAGCGGTGGGCCGGCGTCCGCGCCGGCCCACCGCCGCGAGAGGGTGTCCGCAGGGGAGAGGACTACTTGAGAGGAATCAGGAGGGAATCAGCGTCAGAGACGCCGACATCGGTCAACCAGGGACCTATCGAGCATCGCTGCGGCGCGAGCCACGCGATCTCTGGTCGCCTGGTTTTCGGGTGAGGCCGTGTTGTGGGTGAACATTGCAGAGTAAGTCTATCCAGGTTATGAGGAATGTCAAGCAGCCTTGCCCCGGCCGTCTGCGAGGCCGTCTACACTAAGCCCGTGGCGCCCGCACGCCCCGGTTTGCACAGCCCGCCGTCTATCTTTCGCTGGCCCGGTTTCTGGGCTCACAAGCCGCCGAGGAGCTGATCCAAAGCAAGCTGGAGGGGGGAACACGCTAACGGCCAAGCGGGCAGCAAATGGCCATGCGGATCCCCCGCCCTCTCACGGAGCTCACGAGCAGTGACAGGTGACGGCAGGCGCTCGGACCGGACGTGACCGATAACGTGTCAAGCCGCGAGGGGGGGCATGCGGTCAAGATCTTCACGGGGGAGCCGGGGTTGGCGAAGCTATTGCTGGCCGGGGTAACCATCGCCCTGGTGCGCCTGAGGTGGGGGATGTCTGCGGCGCTTGCCGCCACAGCCGATGCGCATCGCGGAGATACTCAAAGTGCCTGCCCGGCACGCCCGCAAGAACGCAGGCCCAAGGAACCCGTCGCGCTTACGCCCCGCTTGATCTTGGCGTGATGAGCATGTTCGGGATTCTTCGCCGGCCGCCAGGTCCCGAAGACTCGTCGCCGTCTGCGACCTTTCTCAGGGACGAGCTAGGTGGCGAGCTGCGCAGCTACCTTTCCAGGTATATCAGGCAGCTCGTCAGGGAGCCCAACGGCGATCACTACTTTTTGGTCGTGGGCTATCCCCGGCTGATCTCTATCCCGCCTGCGCGATGTCTGTCCAAGCAGCTGCGGCAACTGCGTGCTGAGGTGATCGCGCGTCAGCACGAAAGGGAACACCAGCTTGTCTACTGCATCGTGAACTCTCAGCCTCAGCTCTCCGAATCGCTTGGCTGCCGCTTGCTTTTCTGAACTTCAGGGTGGTGCGCTGTTTGCGATCACGTCGATGAGCACATCCGAGGTCGTCGCCTTGCTACCTGACGGTGTCGCGACTGAGCGGCTCCACTCCTAAGGTGGTCAAATGGTATGACTCCGAGGGCCATCTCATCAAGACGATACACCCACCCGGGCATGAGAAGATAGTCGTGCTCACCGTCTCTTTTAAGACTGAAGCCAAGCGCAATTAGCCAGCGCGCCGCCGGCTGCGCGAGAAGTGATCGATGGGCCCCCGCCTGAGCGGCGGTTGCTCGGCCCGGGCGAGCTGTAAACCGCGCAGGGTCATCCCTGCGAACGTGACGAGCCACAGGGCAACGCCCGTCAGCAACAGCGACACGCCGGCAGTCGGGGTCACCCAGTGACTCAGCACCGGGCCGAGCAGCATCAGCCAGAGTCCGAGAGAGATCGCGAGCAGCGCGACCCCGGCCCAGCTCCAGCCAAGGACGGTTAGGCGGGCACCGAGGACCGCGCTGCCGACGACGCCGGCAAGCGCCGCCGGGGTGCATGCCGCGCGGCGGACGCGCTGTGGGTCGCCGAGCGCACGACTGGCCAGCAGCAACGCAAGCGCGCTCCACGCCAGGCCGGCGATTACGAGCAGGATGCGCGATAGCGTCTCGCGTCCGTCGAGCGAAAGGTCGATCGAGACGATGCCGGTGCTCATCATGACAGCGCCCGAGGCGGGCGGGATCGCGTCGAGGATCCTGCCGCTACCCGCCCGATCGCGGACCGGCGTCATTGTCGGAGCGCTCAATGTCCAGACCAGCGCAGCAGGATCATGCTTCCCTGCCATGCCAGCGGCGAGAAGTCCGGCCTGGCGAGAAGCTCAGCAACCACGGCTGTGACCCCGGGCCAGTCGCCGTAGTCGTGGAACGCGGCCAGGCCCCCGGCTGCAAGATACGGACGAAAATGATGAAAGTCACGCGCGCAGTTCTCGTAGTCGTGCAAACCATCGACGAACAGCAGCGAGATCGGTCCCTCCCAGTCAACTTCATAGGAGCGCGCACGGCGCACCACGACCTGCTCGGCGATGCCCGCCCGCAGAAGGTTGTGTTGCAGACGCGCAAAAGTCGGTGCGTAACGCTCCAGTTGGTCGGCTGCGCCGGCCTCTCCCTCGTGAGGGTCGATCGCGTGGACCCGCACCGAGGGCGAGAGCAGCGCTGCCACACTCGCGAGGGCCACGGTCGAGCGTCCCTGAAAACTGCCGACCTCCACGATCGCGTGGTTTGGCGGAAAGGTGGTGCAAGCGTGAGCCGCGGCCGCGATCAGGACGTCAGCCTCGCCGTCGGTGAGCCAGCCCTCGATCGGGTGGATGCGTTCGAGAATCGGGACGGTGAGCAAAAGCTCGCCGGACGGGCCGCTACGCCCCGGACGCGTCGCGTTGTGCTCGCTCATGTGTTCTCGGAGAGTATCCGCCACGCCAGAGACCTTGGAGTGATCTCCCACCGCGCTGGCCAGATGCCTGCCCGCAGCTTCGCTTCTCAGCCTTCCCTCAAAAGCATCGCGTTCGATTTCACTGGGGAAATGACAGAGCCACGCACTTCAACGGCAGTGCCCAGACAGTCGAATGAAAAACCGTCGGGAGGCAAATCGATGCCAAACTTGTCCTTTGGCGGCATTTCCACTTTCCGTATGACCCCGAGCGTACCCGACAGTCGATTTGGCTTTCTAGAGCGGTTTCGACGCGCAGGGAGCGCCTCGGCTACAGCTCGATCAAGCGCGGCGCCGTCGGCTCCCCGCTAACCGAGACGGCGAACGCTCAGACCGGGCCGCTGGGCGGGTAGATCACGGTCCCGTCTGGTTGGATCTCAGCGAATCCGGTCAGGCTGTGCGGGAGCGCTCGCCCGTCCGAACCGATATGACACACGTCCCAGCCGGCGGCGAGCAGCCGGTCTGAGATCAGCCGTCGGTGGCAGCGCCACCACACGGCCTCTGCGCACATGATGACTGTAGGCTGGCGGCTTCCGAGGCTACGCAGCTCACCGAACGCGTCGGCGAACTCGGGACTCAGCGCGTAGTCGGCGTAGCCGCGAAATGAGGCGTTGCGCCAGCCCATGTTCGGTGAGTCACGGCGCGCATGGCGCCAGCCGCCGAGACCCGCGAGGTGGCGGTACTGGATCGCGCGGTCGGGCAGGGCCCGCGCCAGCGCATTCGCCGAGAACTGCGGGTGCCGTGTCGATCTGGGCACGGCGCGCACATCGCACACCAGTCGAATCCTGTGGTTTTCAAGCAGGCTTGCGAGCTGCTCAAAGGAGAGCGTGGAATGCCCGATGGTCCACAGGCGGTCTCGCACGCCGCCCATCTTCGCTCAGTCCCGCGGGCCGCCTCGGATGGCCGTAGCATCTCGTGTCCATTGAATAGCTGGACACTCGACACGCTCGACCTCAAGCCGCGGCTTCCCGAGATCCTCTCCTCGAGTGACGCGGCTCGCGCGATCGTGCTCGACCTTGCAGCCGGCGAGAGCCTGTCTGATCACGTGCTGCACGAGCGCGCGTGGGTGGTCGTGATCTACGGCGAGGTTGAAGCCAGCACGCCGAACGGCGAGCGCGCTCGCGGCGAGGCGGGACTGCTGGTCGAGTTCGCGCCCGGCGAGCGTCACGAGCTGCAAGCGCGCGCAAATGCGCGGCTGCTGCTGCTCCTGACCCCGTGGCCGGGCAGCGGGCATCCGGGCGCAATGACGATCCGCGAAAAGCTGTACGCGCGACGTCATGCAGCTAAGCGAAAGCAGTAGAAGCGCACTCGCCGATCCCAGACGGGCGACGCGATCGGGGTGAGCAGGGCCGCCGGCTCGACAGCGACCTCGGTCGCGGACGTCCTTGCGACACAGGACCCTGCTCGCGGCGGGATCGGTCCTCGTCGGCACGGCGCCAGAACGACGAAAGCGGCCTACGCGCGCCGAATGCCCGGAATCTGCAATACTTAAGTGAATGCTTAAGCAATTGCCTGCCCAGCCGCCCGGTGTCGATGTGGTGTTTCACGCGCTCTCGGACGCGAACCGGCGCGCGATCATCGACCGCCTGCTGGATGGCCCGGCGTCGGTGAGCGAGCTCGCGCGGCCGCTCTCGGTTTCGCTGCCGGCGGTTGTTCAGCATCTGCACGTGCTCGAACACAGCGGCGTCGTGCGCTCGCAGAAGGTGGGGCGCGTGCGGACGTGCGAGATCGAGCCGCTGGCGCTCAGCACGGCCGAGCGCTGGATCAGCGAGCGCCGCGCGCTGTGGGAGGCGCGCCTAGACCGCCTCGGGGAATTCCTCGCCGAGGCGCCCGAGGAATCCAAGTCCGGCGGAGAGTCAAAGAAAAGGAGATCGCAATGAGCAACAGGTCGGCAACGCACTCGACGTTCGTGATCGAGCGGACATATGACGCGCCCCCTGAGCGCGTTTTCGCGGCGTGGGCCGAGAAGAGCGCGAAGGAGCGGTGGTTCGGCCCCGGCGAGGAGCACGAGCTCGACTTCCGCCCGGGCGGCCGCGAGCATCTGCTCGTGCGCGGCGACAGCGCGACGTACTCGTACGACGCCGTCTACGAAGACATCGTGCAAAACGAGCGGATCGTGTACGCGTACAACATGCACCGCGACGACGTCAAGATCTCGGTTTCCGTCGCGACGGTCGAGCTGCTCGTCGGCGGCGAGCAGACGCACCTTCGCTACACCGAGCAGGGCGTGTTTCTCGACGGTGTCGACACGCCGGAGGCACGCGAGCACGGGACGAACGAGCTCTTTGACAAGCTCGGCGAGGCTCTCGCCCAGGCGGCGGCGCTATGACGGGGGCCGCCGACACCGCCGCCCCGTCGGGGCGTGGCGCGGCCCCGCCGCACGACCGCACGCGCTGGCTTGCGCTGTATGTGCTGTGCGTGGGAATGCTGATGATCGTGCTCGACGTGACGATCGTGAACGTGGCGCTGCCCTCGATCCAGGAAGATCTGGGCTTCTCGACCTCGAGCCTCGCGTGGGTGGTCAACGCGTACCTGATCGCGTTCGGCGGCCTGTTGCTGCTCGCGGGACGCCTCGGCGACCTGATCGGCCGGCGGACCGTGTTCCTCGCGGGCGTGGCGCTGTTCACGAGCGCGTCGCTTTTCTGCGGGCTGGCCCAGACGGGCTGGTGGCTCGTCGGCGCACGCTTCCTGCAGGGCATCGGCGGCGCGATGACCTCCGCGGTGATCCTGGGGATGATCGTGACGATGTTCGCGGATCAGCGCGAGCAGGCGAAGGCGATCGGCGTGTACGCGTTCGTCGCCTCAGCGGGCGGTTCGGTGGGCCTGCTCGCGGGCGGCGTGCTGACGCAGTCGATCGGCTGGCACTGGATCTTCTTCGTCAACCTGCCGATCGGCGTCGCGACCGCGGTCGCCGCCCGGCGGCTGCTCGCCGACGAGCCGGGCATCGGCCTCGGCGCCGGCGCAGACGTGCCGGGCGCCCTGCTGATCACGAGCGCGCTGATGCTCGCCGTGTACACGATCGTGGGCCCGGCGGCGAAAGACGGCTGGGGCGATGCGAGCACGCTGATGTTGGCGGTGGGCTCCGCCGCCTTGCTGATCGCGTTCCTCGTGCGCGAGACGCGCGCGCGCAACCCGCTGATACCGCTGCGCATCTTTCGCTCGCGCCCTGTCGTGGCGGCCAACGTGATCCAGATCCTGTCCGTCGCGGGGATGTTTGGCATGTTCTTCCTGGGCGCGCTCTACCTGCGCCGCGTGCTCGGCTACGACGCGCTGCAGATCGGCGCGGCGTTCCTGCCGGTGACGATCGCGATGGGGACGCTCTCGATTCGCTATTCGGAGCGCATCTTCATGACGCTCGGCGCGCGTCTAGCGCTACTCGCGGGTCTGACCCTGGTGCTCGCCGGGCTTGTCCTGTTCGCGCTCGCGCCTGTCCACGCGGACTACGCGACGCAGGTCGCCCCGTCGATGCTTCTGCTCGGCCTCGGCGCGGGCGTGGCGTTCCCGGCGCTGATGAACGTCGCGATGTTTGGCGCGACGCAGCGCGACGCGGGGCTCGCGTCAGGCCTCGTGAACACGACTGCGCAGGTCGGCGGCGCGCTTGGTCTGGCGGTGCTGGCGACGTTGTCGACGTCTCGCAGCAATCATCTGCACGCGGCTGGGCACTCGACGACGGCCTCCCTGACCTCGGGCTACCACCTGGCCTTCTGGGTTGCGGCCGCGCTGGTGGGCTGTGCGCTCGCGGTCGTGCTCGTCGCGGTGGAACCGGTTCGCTCAGGCGCGGCGGCGCACCCGGAGGCGCAGCCACAGAACGCGACATCGACAGAAGGGGCGAGCGCCTGAGCCGTCACGCTGACGCGGGTCGCCCAGCGTCGGCCTACTCGGCCCTCGTCGAGGCCCTGCGAAACGGCGGCAGCAACGTGAGGAAGCGGAAGTAGTTGGTCGGCGCGATTCGCGTGAGCGCGTCGAAAACGTAGGCGTCTGAGCCGACGAGAATCCGCGCCTTGCCCGCGTCGATACCGCGGTGGATGATCTCTGCGGCGCGCTCCGGCGTCGTGCGTACGTTTGCTTCGAATTCGGCTGCGATTTCCTCGCGATCGCGATTGAGCCGCAGCGGATCGGCGCGCATGCGGCCGTTGCGCACGATGTTGGTACTCACCCCGCCGGGGTGGACGGTGATCGCGCGGACGCCGGTCCCGACGAGCTCGTGGCGCAGCGATTCGGTGAAGCCTCTGACCGCGAACTTCGAGGCGCAGTAAGCGCTCTGGTAGGGGATGCCGGCGAGCCCAAAGACGCTCGAAGTGTTGACGATCGCGCCCGAGCCCTGTTTGAGCAACACGGGCAGAAACGCGCGCACGCCGTGGATCACGCCGTCGAAGTTCACCGCCAGCAGCCATTCGTCGTCCTCCGGCGAGGCTTGCGCGACCGTCGAGCTCAGGGCGACGCCGGCGTTGTTGAAGACGGCCCCGATCGGGGCTGGCGCCCACTCGGCCACCTCGGCCGCGAAGGCGAGTTGGCCCTGGCGGTCGCGCACGTCGAGCTTGCGCACGAGGACCGTGCCCGGCAGGGCCGCGGCGGTCTCCTCCAGCGTCTGCGCGTCTGCGTCGACGATCGCGACCGGGCAGCCGTGCTCCGACAGGCGCATGGCGAGTGCGCGGCCGATGCCTGAGCCCGCGCCCGTGATCACCGCCGTGCGCCCGGCAAGCGGGGGCGGCTGTGCACGCCTGGCGAGCAGACCGAACCGGCGAGCGGAGCTCGAAGCAGCCACGCTAGCGCTCATCCACGGGCGAGACGCGTGTCGCGCCCGAAGTCGCGGCGGGCGCGCTCCTCGGCCGTCGCGTAGATGGCGCTGACCCAGACATGGGCGAGAACGTCGATCACCGCGCGCTCGGCGATGGCCGGCTCGTCCCCTGTGAAGACCGAGCGCAATGCCCGCTCGTTCATCTGCACCAGGGCGGTCGCGAGATCTCGAGCGGAGACCCCGGCCGGCGCGGCGCCGCTCTGGCGCTCCTGCTCGATCCGCTCGGCGACCTGTGCGACCCAGCCATCGGTGATCTGCGCCCATAGGCTTTGTGCTTCCTCATTGGTGGCACTGAGCTCGACCCCGGCTTGGATCACGGCCCGGTGGGCGCCGAAGATCTCGTAGAAGATGGCGATGCCCTCCCGCCAGCTGTGCGGACCCAGCCCTGCCCGCTGGAGAGCATCGTCAAGCGCGCCTCCCGCCTCTTGGACCAATCGTTCGACCAGCGCGAGCACGACTGCGTCCTTTGAGGGGAAGTAGAAGTAGAAGGCCGAGCGCGAGAGTCCAGCGCCGCGCGCGAGGGCATCGACCGAGATCTGGCTCAGCGGGCGAGTCTCGAGCAGCTCCTCGGCGGTGCGCATGATCGCGCGCTCGCGCTCGTCCCCGCTCGCGCGAGCCGAGCGTCGCGCGCGCTCTGACCAAGGCCGCTCGCTTTCGACCTGTACCAAGTTCACGCAGGGATCATACCGCCGGCGGAGCGATTTCGACACTGCGTCAACTTTCTTGACACAGTGTCGAATCCCTGCTAGAAGACCGGCATGGAGCTTGAGCTTGAACAGCCTGGCCCCCGGCAGTCGCCGGCGGTCGAGCATTTCGATGTCCTGATCCTCGGCGCGGGTCTGTCCGGGATTGGCGCCGCCTGCCACCTGCTGCGCTCGTGCCCAGGGAAGTCGCTCGCGATCCTCGAGGCCCGCGATGCGATCGGCGGCACCTGGGACCTCTTTCGCTACCCCGGGATCCGTTCGGACTCGGACATGTTCACCATGGGGTATTCGTTTAGGCCGTGGGAAGACGCGCGCGGGATCGCCGACGGCCCGTCGATCCTGCGCTACATCAGAGACACGGCGAGCGCCCGTGGCGTCGATCGGCTGATCCGCTTCGGGCACCGGGCGATCAGCGCGTCGTGGTCCTCGGCAGACGCGCGCTGGACCGTCACCGCCGAGCGCCCCGGAAGCGGTGAGCAGGCAGTCTTCACCTGCGGCTTCCTGTACAGCTGCACCGGCTATTACCGCTACGACGCGGGCTACGAACCCGCGTTCGCGGGCAGCAGCGACTTTCGCGGGCCGATCGTGCATCCCCAGCATTGGCCCGAGCAGCTGGACTTACGCGAGAAGCGCGTGGTGGTCATCGGCAGCGGCGCGACCGCCGTCACGCTCGTCCCGTCGTTGATCGCCGAGGGTGCGCGTCACGTCACGATGCTCCAGCGCTCGCCGACCTACATCGTGCCGATCCCCGCGCTCGATCCCTTGGCGGCGCGCCTGCGCGGCATCGTCTCGCCCGCGCGCGTCTACTCGTTGGTTCGCTGGCGCAACGTGCTGCGGACGATGCTGATCTTCCAGCTCTGCCGCCGCGCACCTCGCCTGATGCGTCGCTTCTTCACGCGGCTCGCCGCAGCGGAGCTCCCCGCCGACTACGACATCGAGACGCACTTCACGCCGAGCTACAACCCGTGGGATCAGCGCGTGTGCCTGGCGTCCGATGCCGACCTCTTCCGCGTGCTCCGCGACGGCAGCGCGAGCATCGTCACGGCTGAGATCGATCGCTTCGTCGAGGACGGGATCCGTCTGCGCGATGGCGATACGGTCATCGCGGACGTGATCGTCACGGCCACCGGGCTCAACATGCTGATGCTCGGCGGGCTCGATCTCACGGTGGACGGCGATGTCGTCGAGCTCGGATCGACGGTCGCCTACAAGGGCATGATGCTCTGCGGGGTCCCCAATCTCGCGTTTGCCGTCGGCTACACGAATGCATCCTGGACGCTCAAGGCGGACCTCGTCGCCCAGCACGTGTGCCGGCTTCTGCGGCACATGGACGATGCCGGGGCCGCGATCTGCACGCCGCGAGCTCCGCAACCAGGGGTGCCCACCTTCCCGATCATGGACCTCAAGTCTGGATACGTGCGGCGAGCGATCGACGCGCTGCCCAAGCAGGGCGCGCGCCCGCCTTGGCGCCTCCACCAGAACTACGTCCGCGACATCCGCATGCTCCGGCACGGCCCAGTCGACGACGAGATGGACTTCACGACAGCGATCCCGACCCAGAGACCCGCAACCCTCGCGGCCGCCGCATAGGCGGCGGCGTCCTTTGACTTGGCAGAAAGGAGCCGCGCGATGAGCGCACAGCCAGCACCGATCGATGGGCTACCGCCAGGACCGCGAACGCCGGTGACGCTGCAGACCCTCGCGATGAGGACGCGCCAGCGCCCGTTCTTCGAGCGTGCCCGCCGACGCTACGGCTCGATGTTCACCGTGCAGGTACACGGCCTCGGTCGAGCCGTCGCGGTCTCGGATCCGGCGCTGATCAAGGAGACGTTCAAAGCCGATCCGACCGTGCTTCACGCCGGAACGGCGAGCCCACTGCGCGAACTGCTCGGCCCCAACTCGCTCCTGGGGATCGATGAATCCCAGCACATGGAGCAGCGCAAGCTGCTGTTGCCTCCCTTCAAGGGGCAGCGTATGAAGGCCTACGAGCAGACGATCGCCGAGATCGCCGGCGCCGACATCGACACCTGGCCGCAGGAAACACCGATCGCGGCAGCCCGTCCGATGCAGGGCATCACCTTGCGGGCGATCCTGCGCGCGGTGTTCGGCGCGGAGGGCGCCCGACTACACGCGCTCGAGGAGCTGATCCCGCGCTGGACCTCGCTCGGGCCGCGGGTGGCCCTCTCGCCCGAGCTGCGCCGGGACCTCGGGCCGTGGTCGCCGTGGGGCAAGTTCAAGAGGCTGCGCGCTCAGGTCGACGTGCTGCTCGACGAGCTGATCGCGTTCGCCAAGGCGGACCCAGGCCTCGAGTCGAGGGCCGACGTGCTCGCGCTGCTCGTACAGGCGCGGCACGAGGACGGCACGCCGATGTCCAACGCGGAGATTCGCGACGAGCTGGTCACGATGCTCGTCGCCGGACACGAGACGACCGCCCATTCATTGAGCTGGGCGATCGAGCGCCTCACGCGCCACCCGCAAGTCCTCGAGCGCCTCGTCGAGGAGGTCGACGAGGGCGGCAAGGCCCTCCGCGAGGCGACCATCCGCGAGGTCATGCGCGCGCGCCCGGTGGTCTCCTTCGCCGGTCGCTATACCCGCAAGCCGTTCACCCTCGGCGGCTACCGCCTACCGGTCGGCACCCGCATCCTGCTGGCGGCGATACTCACGCACTACGACCCCGAGCTCTTCCCCCACCCTGAGCGCTTCGAACCCGACCGCTTCTTGGACGTGGTGCCCGACACCTACAGCTGGATCCCGTTCGGCGGCGGCATCCGCCGCTGCATCGGGGCAAGTTTCGCCCTGATGGAGATGGACGTCGTCCTGCGTGTCCTGCTCGAACGCGTCGAGCTGCAGCCGAGCAGCGAACCGGACGAGCAACCCGGCTTCCGCGGCATCGTCTGGGTGCCGGACAAAGGCGCCAAACTCGTGATGCGCCGCCGGGTCCGCGAGCGCTCGCCCGCCCCAGCGATGGTGGCCGCCTGAGCGGCGCCTCGTCGCGCTCGATATTGCGCTCTCGCGCTGCGCTCCCGGCGGCCGCGGTCGTGGGAGCACAGGGCGAGGCCCCGGTGCGGCTCGGTGCGATGTGAGACGCTTGTCCGATGCCGTGGGCCCCTGAGCTGTTCTCCGCGCCGACGCTCGCGCGACTGCAGGACAAGCGGCGGCAACCGCTCGTGAGAGTCCCCTACTTCGATGGTCTGATGGCCGGAGAGCCGGATGCGCTCAGCGGGTCGTTCGTCGGCATCCCCGAGCTGCACGACCCCGTACGGGGGCGCGTGAAGGGAGCAGGGCCTTTACGGCGTTCGTGTCCGAAACGAGCTCCTGGCTCAGACGGGACAACGCCGTCGAGGAGATCGAGAGCGTTCACGCCGAGCGGCACAGTTTCGGGGAGTTCGTGCTTCATCTCGATGATCAGAACGGACGAGTCGATCTTCCGGTCGCGATCGTCGCCGACCGCCGGCCCGACCGGCGGATCGAAGAGCTGCGGCTGTACTTCAGCAGCTGGCTGCTGGCCGGCCGCCACGCGATCCGGCCGCCGCTGCTGCAGCCCGATCCGGACCTGCGCGTCCCGGACGTCGTCGGTGACTACCAGCGCGCGTTCGCGGCGGGCGACCTCGAGGCGATCGTGGCTGCGTTCGAACCGGATCGCTACGCGCGCGAGCCCGCCGGCGGCGAGCACGTTCACGAGGGCCCCGACGGCCTGCGCGCGTTCTACGAGCTGGCGTTCTCCAACGACGGCGGCGTCCCGCTGGAGCACTGCGCGCTCATCGACGACGGGCGTGCGTGTGCGCTGGAGTACAACGAGGTGCGCTGGGGAAGGACGGAGCTGCCCGCCGCAGGCCGGGGTCTCGGTCTACGTGCGGGGTCGGGGCGGCAAGCTCGCCGCGGCCCGCATCTACGAGGACGCGGCCCCGCCGCTTGCCGCGCTCGCGTAGCTCATCATTTCCGAGGCGCTCGGGCCTCCCGGGTCGGGCTTGTTCCAACCGTGGAAGGGCGAGAGGTCGCCCGCGTCCCAGGCCTCGCGAAGGCCCGGAGTACTGAGGTCCCAGTCGGGGCGTATCTCGCGCGACACGGCGCGCAGGTCGTGCCAGAGGTCGACGACCGACGGGCGCCCCCAGAACCAGTAGCCCATGTAGATGGTGGAGATGACCAGTCCGGGCTTCAGCACGAGCGTGTACGGGATCATCGGGTCGTGCTCGGGATCGGTGTACTCCCGGATGTCGAGGTCCTTCTGGACGACGCGCTCGGGATCGGAGAGGAACGTCCACTGGGCGCCCAGCGACGCGCGGAAGTCTTTGAGTTGGTGATCGACGTCGGTCGAGATCGTGGCCATCTGCGTGTAGGCCACCGCGACATGTGGATAGAACGACACGAGTTCGCGGTGCTGCTGGTGCTCCTTCGGGCAGTAGTGGCCGCGCGCCAGGGTGAGGATCAGCGGGTCCTCGCCTTGCAGCTCGCTGAGCTTGCGCGGCACTTTCATGTGATCCGGAAACTCGTAATCGGGGAACGTGCCCCCGGGTGCGATGTCGAAGCGCATGGTCAACCGCCTTTCACTCTGCCGTGGGAGCGACGAGCTGCTGCCCGCCGTCGACGTCGTAGGTCGCGCCGGTGAGCGCCGTGTTGGACATGATGTGTACGGCCAGAGCCGCGACGTCGGCCGGTCCGACGACGCGGCCGATCGGAAGCGTGTTTCGCAGCTGCTCGCGGCGGCGTTCGAGCGCGTCCCTGAGCACCGAAGCGGACAGGGCCGTATCGACGAAGCCGGCAGCGATCAGGTTGACGCGGACGGGAGCGATCTCCAGCGCCAGACTGGCCGTGAGGCTTGGTAGGGCGGCCATCAGCATCTCGCTGATCCCGACGCCAACGCCCGAGCGGCCCACGGTGCCGCCCATGAACAGCAGCGTGCCGCCCGGGCGGACCTTGCCGGCGGCGTAACGCGCTACCCCGAGCATGACCATCGGACGTGCCTGAAGCGCCCGGCGCGCCTCGGCGAAATCCATCTCGGCCAGCGAGGCGTAGTAGGGGCCACCGGCTGTCACCAGCACGTGGTCGATCGGCGCCTCGAGCCCTGCGAAGAAGGCCTTCAGGGCATCGAGATCGTTGGCGTCGAAGGTTGCGGTGCCCACCGCGCCGACGTCGCCTGCGGCCGTCTTCAGGCGGTCGCGATTACGCCCGGTGAGAATCACGTCGGCCCCCTCGGCCCGTGCCCGCCTTGCGGTCGCAAGCCCGATGCCGGAGCTGCCCCCGATCAACACGACGGTCTGCCCGCGCAGCTGCGGCTCGCGCTGGGTGGTGGAGGAGTCCGTCGCTGTGCTCATCGTCGCTCCTTCCGTCAGCTCGACATTGGTCTTGAACCGACGGGCTTGGAGGCTGCGGCGATCTCCGCGCGAAGCACCTTGAGCGCCGTGACATAGATCTCCGAGAACGTCGGGAACGGCTGGATCGTGTCGGACAGCACCTCGAGTGAGTTGTGGGCACGGATCGCGAGCGTGGCCTGCTGCAGCCACTCGCCTGCCTCGGGGCCGAGCGCGTAGGCGCCCGTCAGCCGCTCGCCATCGCTGAGCAGGGTCAGGAAGCCCTTTTCTTCCGCGTATGCGCGCGTATATGTGGCGGTCTTCGCCACTTCCGAGACCGGGACCATCGCGCTGAAGCGGCCCGCGGAGGCGCCGACCGCCGCGGCTTGCGGGTCGGTGTAGGTCACCCGCGGAACTGCCTCGTAGTTGGCCTTCCGCGGCTGGCCGAGGATGTTGCTGGCGACAACCTCGCCCTCGTACTTGCCGACATGAGTCAGCGGCCAGATCCCGTTGACGTCGCCGATCGCCCATAGATTCTCCGCCGCACGCAGGTGCGCGTCGACCGGAACTCCGTGGGCGTCCGGCTCGACGCCGACGGTCTCGAGGCCGAGCCCGCGAACCCGCGGGCGCCGGCCCGTGGCAACGAGCAATCGCTCGCCGCGCAGCTCGCGCCCGTCGTCGATCTCGAGGACATAGTCATCGCCGTCGCGCCGCGCCGCGTTGGCGTTCGCGGACAGCACCAGCTCGATGCCCTCGCGCTCCAGAACCTCGCCGAGTCCCTCACCCAGCGGGGCCGGCTCGCGCGGGAGCACGTGCTCGGCCATGTCGACGATCACCACCTCGCCGCCGAAGCGCCGCACGGCCTGCGCCATCTCCACCCCGACGGGCCCGCCACCCAGGATCAGCATCCGGCTCGGGATGGCCTTCATCGAGGTCACCTCGCGGCTGGTCCACACGCCTTCCAGCTCGCGCAGACCCGGTACCGGCGGGATGATCGGATCAGCGCCGTTCGCGAGGACGATGTGCTCGGCCGTGTGACGCGCGCCGTCGACCTCGACGATCCCCGCACCAGCCAAGCGGCCGCTGCCGCGCAGCAGATCGATGCCGTTATCGGCCAGCCAGCGCTCCTGGCCCGCGTCCGAATAGTCGGAGACCATGAAGTCGCGCCAGGCGAGCGCCGCCTCGACATCGACCTCGGCCTTGGCGGCCGCCTCGCGCGCCCCATGGACCGCCTCGCCCGGGCGCAGCAGGGTCTTCGACGGGATGCACGCGTAGTAGGAGCACTCGCCTCCGACGAGCTCGCGCTCGACGACAGCCACCCGCAGGCCGGCCTCCGCGAGGGCGCCCGCACAATGCTCGCCCGGCGAGCCTGCGCCGAGCACGATCACGTCATAGTCGCTGTTCATGTCGGTAGCTCCTCGCCGGCGCACTCGCGCACGATATGGCGCCACAAGGTGCGGTGGCGCGTTTTCGCCGACCCGCGCCGCGCGAGGCGGCGACGGTAGACAGGCCGACGCCGCTGCCCTGCGCTGCGGAAGGGGATCGGCACGAGCCCCTTCCCGGTCGCTCCCCGGGCTGTCGTTCACCAAGGGCGCCCCCGTCGAGCAATGAAAGACTTATCGTCCATCCGAACGGAAGTCAAGGATCTCGCCCGGCGCGCCTCGCGAGCGGAGCTCTCCGTGGCGAACCCAGGCACCATCGATTAACGTCGGGACGCGCCAAGGGACCACCGCAGAGTCACACGGCCCGAGATTCCCCCGCGTATTGGATGATGATCGCCTGCATGCGCAAGCCGCCCCGCGACGTTGTTCGCAAGGAGCCGAGCTGAGCCGGTCGCCTCAGGATCCCGGCAGGCCGGTCGTGATCGTCGGCGGCGGGCTCGCGGGCGGGAACGCGGCAGTCGCGCTCCGCGAGGCGGGCTTCGAGGGGGAGGTCGTGATCATCAGCCGCGAGCCAGGCATCCCCTTCGGCCGGCCCCCGCTGTCGAAGACGTATATGCGCTCCGAGGAGGACCTCGAGGGGTGGTACGTCAAGCCAGCAGCTTGGTATCACGAGCACGACGTCGAGCGTCGCTCGGAATCCGGCGTCGTCTCGATCGACGCCAGCGCACGCACGGTCGCGCTCGATTCCGGCGAGGAGCTCGCCTACCACAAGCTGCTGATCGCCACGGGTGGGCGGAACCGCAGGCTCGACGTTCCCGGCTCCGAGCTCGAGGGTATCCACCAGCTGCGCACGGTTGCCGAGTGCGACGCGATCAAGCGCGAGGCCGCGTCAGGCCGACACGCGGTCATGGTGGGGATGGGCTTTATCGGCTGCGAGGTCGCCGCTTCGCTGCGGGAGCTGGGTGTGCGCGTCACGGCCGTGCTGGGGACGCTGCCGCTCGAGCGCGCTCTCGGTGATCAGGTCGCCGCGGCGTTCGCCGCAATCCACCGCGAGCACGGCGTCGAGCTGCTCGTCGGCGACAAAGTCACCGCCTTCGAGGGAGCCGATCGGGTAGCGGCCGCTGTCACCGCGGGCGGGCGACGGATCGGCTGTGATTTCGCGGTCGCCGGGATCGGGATAGAGCCGCAGCTCCCCGAGTTCGCGGGGCCGGCGGTGGCGGAGTCAAACGGGATCCTGGTCGACGAGCGCTGCCGCACGAGTCTGCCCGACGTCTTTGCCGCCGGCGACGTCGCGAACCATCTGCACCCGGTCTTCGGACGTGTTCGCGTCGAGCACTACAACAATGCCGAGAAGCAGGGTCGCGCCGCCGGCCGCTCGATGCTGGGCTCGGACGCGCCGTACGACTACATCCACAGCTTCTGGTCGGACCAGTACGAGGACAAGCTCGAGTACGTCGGCCACGCGGCTCGCTGGGACGCGTTCGTCGTGCGCGGCAGCCTCGAGGAGCGCCGTCTGGTCGGCTTCTATCTGCTCGACGGCCGGCTGTGCGCCGGCGTAGGGCTCAACCGCGGCGGCGACCCCGAGCTCGACAGCGACGGCGAGATGGCGGCGTGCGCCCGGCTGGTTGGCGAGCGCGCGCGACCGGCGCCGGACCGCCTCGCGGACGAGGCCGTTGACCTCTGGTCGCTGCTGGGCTAGGTGTTTGAGAACAGCGGGATGTTCGCGCCGCTGGCAGCCGCGAGCGGGCTGTCGAGCAACGCCACGATCAGCTCGGCGACATCGGCCGGCGTGAGGCCGGGGCGCAGCTGGGGATTCGCGCGCGCGAGCATCTCGGTGTCGACCGCTCCGGGGCTCAGGCAGATCGCGCTGATGCCGAGGCCCCTGCCCTCGGTCGCGATCGCCTCGGTCAGCCCGATGACGCCGTACTTGGAGACGTTGTACGCGGCCAGCCCCGGGAACTTCTCGGTCGCGTAGACCCCCGACAGCGAGGCGATGTTGACGATCCGCCCCTCGCCCGCGATGCGCATCGCGGCGAAGGCTGCGCGGCAGCACAGAAACGACCCGGTCAGGTTGATCGCCAGCGTGCGCTCCCACAGCTGTGGCGTCGTGTCCGCGAACGGCGCCGGCGTCAGCACGCCGGCCGCGCAGACGAGCGCGGCGAGCGGCCCGGTCGCGGCGACGGCGTCAAACAACCGCTCGACGTCCTCGGACCTGCTCACGTCGGTCGGCACGGCTGTCGCCGCGCCGCCGGCGGCATTGATCCGACGCACGACCGACTCAAGCGCGTCACCGTCGCGCGCCGCCAGCGCGACGTGTGCGCCGGCCGCCGCGATCGCCTCCGCGGTCGCGGCGCCGATCCCGCGACTGGCGCCGGTGACGAGCGCCAAGCGCCCGGCGAGCCAGTGGGGCGCGTCAGCCACGGATCGGCGAGCTCTCCGCAGCCACGGCGAGCCGCTCGTAGACGCGCTCGTGGGCGTCGAGTGTCAGCGCGAGGTCGAGGTCGCGTTCCGCGTGCTGCCGGCATGTCACGCGCGACAGCGACGCGGACTCGTCCACCGCGTGGGCCGCGGCGTCGATGTCGTCGCCCGCCACGAGCAGGCCGGTGACCCCGTCGACGATCACCTCCGCAAGCGCCCCGCGCGCGAACGCCACCACCGGCGTTCCACATGCCTGTGCTTCAGCGGCTGCCATGCCGAACGGCTCCTCCCATCGCGCCGGGCACAGCACGACGCTCGCGCGCCCCATCGCTTCCCAGAGCACGGTTCGCGGTACGGCTCGGTGGATCGTGACTCCTGGCAGCCCGCGGCGCGGGTCGATTTGCTCGCGCGCATAACGGGCGTCGTAGACGTCGCCGAAGACCTCGATCGGGAGATCCGCGGCGCGCGCGATGTCGATCGCCTCCGCGGCGCCCTTCTCGGGGCTGAGCCTGCCTGCGAACAGCGCGCCGCGCGGCGCGACCTCGGCAAACGGAATCGAGTGCGTCGGGATGTATGGCGGCAGCAGCGCGTCGATCGGGACGTGCGCGCGCCACGCTTCGGCCTGGCGTTGTGAGACGCACGCGATCGTCGGTGGCGCCTCGCCTCGCCGTGCCTGGCTGAGCGCGGCCGCGACCGCGGGTTCGGGGGGCAGGTGAATGGTGTGCAGAACCGGAGCTCCCGTGGTGCCGGCGAGCGCGATCGCCGGGGCATCGAAGGCATGGTTGTGGACCGCGTCGTAGCGCCCCGCGCGGATCGCTGCGTAGACGCCACCGAAGGCCCTCGCGGCCGCCGCGCTGCCCTCCCGCCCGGGCGCGTCGGCCCGGTACAGGGTGGCTTCGAGGTCGCGGTGATCCACGCCCGTATCGATCACCTCGACGCCCCTGATACGCGAGCCCGACGGGGCGAACAGGTGCACGTCGTGGCCGCGCCCGACGAGCCCGCGTGCGAGTTCGGCCGCGAATGCCTGCGAGCCGCCGAGCTGCGGCTCGCGTAGCGGTGTGACGAGCGGCGCGACGATCGCGAGCTTCATGCCGCGATCACCTTGTAGGCGACATCGCGCGGCGGGTTGACGCCGAGCAGCGAGTAAGGGATGCGCGGCGAACGGCGGTCGCGAACCGCCGTCGCTGCGCGGGGATGGAAGGTCTCGGTCAGCTCGACAGCCTCCTCGGGGCTCGCGAACTCGAGGTACATGTCTCCGGCGAAGCTCAGGTGGCGGTAGCCGCGCGCCGCGAGCCAGTCGAGGTTGTTGGGCCACACGATCGCGACGCGCCCGCCCGGGCGGCAGACGCGCTCCATCTCCGCAAGTCCCGCTTCGCCGCCGTGCCCGGCGTCGGGAGTGAACGCCGAGCACGTCACGACGAGCTCGGCGAAATCATCGGCCAGCGGCAGCTCGTCGAAGAAGCCGTCGAGCACGCGGGCGCGATCCCCGCGCGGGGCTTGCGACAGCTTCTCGAGCAACAGCTCGCGCAACGGCGCGGCGGGCTCGATCGCCCAGACGGACTCGGCACGGTCGAGCAGCTCGAGCGTCAGTCGTCCCGCGCCCGCGGCGACCTCGACGATCCGCTCGACGCCTTCGGGCAGCCACGCGACCAAGTCCGGGTGAAGCCGCTCGGCGCTCACGAGCCGATCGTAGAGCCGCGCGTCGCGCCGGTACAAGAGCTCCCAGGCAAGCTCTACGTTTGCGCGCGGGTCCTCGCCGTCGCGCAGAAACCTGCGCCTCTCGGCGTCAGTCAGCACGTCGAGATCGGCGGCCGTGTAGCGGCTCGACAGGCAGCGACCGCGCCGCGGCGGCGCCGCGCGCTCAGCCGCGGTCACCGACCTCCGCCCAGTTCTTGTCCGTCTCCCAGACGCGCACCGATCGCAGGGATCCGTCGGGCAGCTCCGCGCGGATCCGTTCCCAGCAGGCGAGCGCCAGATTCTCCGCGGTGGGGATGCGGCCCCGAAGCCACGGGACGTCGGTGTTCAGGTTGCGATGGTCGACGTCGCGGATGATGCGCCGCTCGATGATGTCCGCGAGGCGCTTGAGATCCAGGACGTAACCGGTCGCGGAGTCAATCGGGCCGGCGACGACGACCTCGAGCAGGTAGTTGTGACCGTGCAGGTGCGCGCACTTGCCGAACAGCCGCTCGTTCTCGTCGTCTGATAGCCGCGGGTCCGCCAGCTGGTGCGCTGCGTTGAACGACTCGCGCCGGCTGACCAGGATCGTCGTCGCCGCGGCGGCCGCGCCGTTACCGGCGACGCTGTTCTCCTCGCTCAGGTCGCTGTGTGCCATCTTCGACCTCCCTGGCCGTGCTACACGGCTGATCAGATCCCTCGACGATAGCGCGGTGGTCCGGGATGCACCGGGAGCGCTGGATCTCGTTCGGCCGACGCGTCTGATCGAAAGCGGGGACTACGCTTAGGGGAATGGCGAGACTCGAGAGCTACAGCTTCGGGCGGCTCACGGTGGATGGCCACGAGCACACGCGCGACTTGATCGTGCTGCCGCAGCGCGTGATCGCCGGCTGGTGGCGTCGCGACGGGCATTCGCTTCACGTCGAGGATCTGGAGCACGTGCTGGACGAGCTGCCCGAGCGCTTGATCGTCGGCTGCGGCGCCCATGGTCGGCTGCGGCCTGATCCCGGCGCGCTCGAGGCGCTCAGGTGCCGCGGCATCGAGGTCGAGGTGCGCGACACGGCCGGCGCCGTCCGCCGCTACGGCGAGCTTGACGAGCGCGCCACCGCTGCCGCGCTGCATCTGACCTGTTGAGCGTGCGATGTGGGCGATAACGACGATCGGTCCTCGCTCCGGTGTCTGCGCGGCGAGATAGAGGAGCAGCGCCACGTCGCGACAATCAGAGCCAGCAGAGCAATCCAGTGGAGCTCAGCACACTCGAGGCGCACCGCCGGGAGTTCAGGCACGATGGGGCGATCTCCCAGATCTTTGCCGTGCGCCACCCAATGCGCCTGCGCACACTGACGCTGACCAACTGCGGTGCCCATGACAATCTGCCACCCGCCGGGTTCACCCTCGGTAAGCGCCTGGCCAGAGAGCACCAGCTCGCGCCTCTGATAAATGGAGTTCGCCAAAAGCACCGAGCTCGCCCGTGGAAACCCGGGGATGGCGATGGGCTACAAGCGGCCCGAGGATCTCAGCGACGAGATCGTCGAAGCCTTCCTGGGCGTGTTTGCAGATCCCGAGCGCGCGCACAGCTCGAGCGCTTCGTCAATTCGACGAAGGTCGAGGATCTGCTCGCCGTCGAGCCCGGCTTGGCAGTAGTGCTCCAGCCGACGTTGATCGCCTGGAGCACTACCGATCACCTCTATGAGATCGACTGGGCCTATTGGCTGAAGACCACATCCCTGGCGCCCGGGAGGTCGTCGAGATCCAGGGTGGCGGAGTGTGTTTCCCCGACGAGTACGCCGAGCAGTTCGTCCCTCGCCTGCGGCGCCGCGAGCGAGAAGGAACAAGCTCAAGACGGGTAGTTGACAGGCGCAGGCGGGCCTTGCTGACCCACCTGCGCCTACCTGAGAGAGGACGTACGGTTCCGTGGATATCGCAGCCAGCGGCGTGTCCGGCGCTGGTGGCCCGCGCCGACGGCTTGGCGATCTACGCTTTGATTTCGCCCGCTTCCGTCAAGGTGAGTTCTACCTTGGTCGACACGCCGGCTTCTTCGGGCGGAGCGCCATCGACGGAGGCCATCAAGACGTCGATGGGCCCACCTTCGAATTTATTGGGTTTCTGTTTACCTTTCCTCTGTGCAAATTTAAGTTTAAACGGTTTTCCGGCTTTCACTATTTTGTTAACCGGTGTGATCTTTCCGATCAGCGATCCCGTTTCTGTAACGTTCACCGGGCCACATTTGAATTCCGCAAAAGGACCTCCAGTAGCCGATTCCAAGGAAACGCCTACTTCTAGTTTGGCTTTGTTGATGTAGCCAAGCGTTATGCTCAGCGGATTTGACACTATTTCACCTTCTGCGGCGCCTGGACTCGTGCATTTGAAGCTGAGCACTACGCATCCGGTGAGCTTCAGGGTTGCAGTACCGGTTTTTGGACCTGTTATTTCGCCGGTGTTTGTACCCGCTTGACAGGACGCTCTCGCGCCGCCGACGGTTTCTATGATGGCAATGCCACTTTTTGATGTGACAGATTTAGGGAAGGGGCCGCTGAATTCCGGCAATGCCGCGGATGCCGACGCCGAGACGGTCGCCGAGATGCCGATCGCGGTCATCAAGCATAGCCCGACGATCCTAAAGCGCATCATGCCTGACTCCTTTGTACTCGAATGCTTATTGCGATCCATACGGTTGCAGTCAGACTGTCTAAAATGGATCATGCAGAACATACCGTACTGCTCCGGGCCTGTCAACCAGTGCGCGCGGGCTAGGCGCACACCCATCCGGCGCCGGCAAATCGTCCCGATCAGATCGCGCCGGCCAGCGCCTGGCGGGGGCGCGTCAGCCGCCTCCGAGCGAACGAGCTCTGTCGTCGGAGTGAGCTTTCCTGGCCCTACGCCAGGGAACCGAGTCTCACGACACAGGACCCGGCGTTCCCAGGGGGGCGTACAGGCCGTTAGCCCATTTCTGGATTCTGCCCGCGTTGGCAGCTGCCCAGAGACTGGCCCCGAGGGCGTCGGAGCTCTTCGGCGTACTGATGCCCTCGACCGTCATGAAGTCGTAGAGCGCGGTCGGCCCCATCGGCCGGCCCGCGCGCTCGAGACCCTCGACAGCGCGATCCTGCACCGGGGATGCCCTGTGCGCGCGAATCCGGGTGCTGACACCGGCTGCGCGGCGGGCGGCGGTCTTGCGCTCGCGCGCGAGCGGCGCCTCGCCGACGAGCCGTGCGAGCAGATGAACCTGCGCGGTCAGCTCCTTCAGTTCCACCCGCTTGGCTTCCAGCAGCGCCTTGATTTGCGGAAGCTTTTCCTGGACCTCCCTAGGGTCCGCGAGATCTACCGGCAGGCTATGGCTAGCCATGATGGCTAAACATAGCGGTAACTGCCCAGTCGTAGGATCCTAGGCCTTGATCCAGACCTTTGCTCCGACGGTGGGTCGAAACCCTCCGCACGCGCTCAGCTTGCGCTCGCTTCCTCCTTGAGCACCTGCTTCCAGAAGCGGACGTACTCGCGCAGATGTCCGATCCCGGCTTCGAATGCAAGCCACGGGCCGCGGGGCACGTCGATCCCGGCAACCGCGTCGCGCAGCTCTTCATAGCGACGCAGCCGGGCTTCGTGTTCGGGAAGATGCGCGTTCGCCAGCATCACCGGATCGGCGCCGAGGAAGAGCTTGAGGATGCCGAGATCGTGCAATTCGCTGAGCGCCTTGCCCGGCTCGGCGCGCCACGCCTGCAATGCCTCGGCCCCGGTCTTGGTGACGCGGTAAATGCGTCGCCGCCGGCCGGTCTGCTCGCGCTCTTCGTTGAGCAGGCCCTCCTTGGCCAGGCGCGCGCACTCGGAGTAGAGCTGGCTGTGGGGAATGGTCCAGAAGTGCGTAGTGCTGAGCACCGCGACCTGCTTGAGGTCGTACGGCGTCGCGGGCTGCACGTGTTCGAGCATTCCGAGCACGATGTACGAGGCCTCGGTCAGGCGTGGGTCAGGCATGGCGACGAGCATAGCCGCCGGATCGCCCAGATTCGGGTTTGGATCGTCCAGAAGCGACCGTCCAGAGCGACCCGTCGCGCAGCGCGCCGAGCACGGCGGGTAAGCGCGTCAGCGAGCGCCTGGACTTAGGGCCTATGCCGGTAGGGCGCTGGCGAGCGTGGCGGTGCGAGCCTTCTTGAAGGCGCTCAGGCTACTGGCGAGCATCAGCAGGGCGAGGTGGTTCTCGTCCTTTTTGGACCAGCGGATCAAAAGCGCCCGGTTGCGGTTCAGCCAGGAGTGGCACGCCTCCAGGACCCAGCGCCGGGCGCGCCAGCCGGGGGTGTGAAGCTTGAGCTTGATCTCCTCGCCGCGGGTGCGGACGTGGGGTGTGCAACCACGTGCGATCGCGGTGTCTCGGGCGCTGTCGTGGTCGTAGCCGCGGTCCAGGCAGAGCCCTTGCGGAGATTGCTCGGTCGGCTCGGGCCGCTCGATCGGGATCGAGTCGAGCGTCGGCTCGAGCAGCTTCAGATCGTGGCGGTTGGCGGCGTCGTGCGCCAGCCCGATCGGGACCCCGCGCGCCTCGCACAGAAGCGAACGCTTCGCCCCCTTTTGGCTCTGTCGGTGGGATTCGGGCCGGTCTTCTCACCGCCCAGCCCCGCTTTGCTCATCGCCCCGTCGGCGGCCAGCCACTGCCAGTCGATGCCCACGGCCTTGTCGTACTCGAGCAGGCCCTGGCGCCAGATCTCGGCGAACACGCCGGCCCGCTCCCATTCCTGAAAGCGCCGGTGGGCCGAGCTCGAGGAGCAGATCCCGGTCGCGTCCAACGCGTTCCACTGCATCCCGGTCCTGAGCACCAACAGGATTGCGTCCATCGCGCTTCGGTCGGGCACTCTCGGACGGTGACAGCCCAACGGGTGAGAAGGTGGATCGAGCAGCAACGACTCGATCCGCTCCCACAGCCAGTCCGGCATCCGCCAACCGTCATCACGACTGACCAATCCCATCACACACCTCCTGATCGAGTCACACGATGGCCGACCGACCAGAAGGTTCGACGTCAGTTACATAACTCCTACCGGGCTAGGCCCTAAGGCGCCTGGACTAATAGTCCAGCCCAGGGATGTTTGCTGCGGTTTGCCGGCCCCCCGGCGTCATGTCGAGGACATTCCAGATCGGCCAGATGGAGTCGACGTGGCGCGCCTCGATGCCTTCCTCTCGCGGGGCGAACATCAGCTCCGTGGCCCACGCGTGCCGGATCTCCTTCCCGTCGCGCACGAACACGTTCACGATCGGGATCTGCTCGCCCTCCGGCGACTCGGCGTGGTAGTCGCGGTTGTAGGTGTTGTTGCGCGAGGACAGAAGCCGCAGGTTCCGCCAACCGCGCTCGCGTGCGAAGCTGGCGATCCGCTCGGGATCGGACTTGGCGACGACGGCCAGGTTGAGCGCCTGAGCGAGGTGGCGTGCAGCGCCGTCGAGCGAGTCGAGGATCGAGGTGCAGGACGGGCACGGAGTCTCGGCGACGGGCAACCGGGCGGTCGCGCCGGTCGCTGGCCCCGGCCGGGCATCGCCCGAGTAGCGCGGAAACATGAAGCTGTAGATGACGAGCGTGTTCTTGCCGAGCTCGAAAAGCTCGGAGAACGCCACCTCGCCGCCCCCGCCGGCGGCCTCCTCGAAGCGGTAGTCGTTGGGCAGCGGCCCGCCTGGCGGCAGCGCGCGCCGTTGTGCCGCGACCCGCTCGATCGTCCGGCGCAGCTCGATCTCGGCCTCGAGCAGCCGGTCGCGTTCGCGGCGGTAGTCGCCGGACTCGCCGGGAAAGCGGATGTTGGGGTCGACTGCCAGCGACGCCGAGTTTACGCTGGCAGGCGCGACGATGGCCGGCGGACCGCAGCAGCCGCCAAGCTGCCAGCGGCTACGCTCGCGGGACTCGATCCGCACGCAGACCAGTGCATCGCGGCAGGGTTACATGCGGTCGCCGCTCGCCTCTTGCCCGCGGCGGCCAAAGGTTGGCGCCAAGCCGACCGGTAGCCTGACGCCAGTGCTGGGGGCTTCGTGAAGGCGGCCGGAATCGAGCGGTTCGGCGGCGAGCTGCGAGAGCTGTCGCTGCCTGACCCACGGCCGCTTGGCGCGGGTGAGACATTGATCACCGTGCGGGCCGCCGCGGTTGCCCGCTGGGACGAGTTCGTCAGGGCGGGCTCGTGGGATGTCGGGCGTCGGCCGCCGATGGCGCTGGGTGTGGCGGCGTCGGGGCTGGTCGCGTCGGTGGGGGCCGGCGTCGACGCGTGGGCGGTCGGGGATGAGGTGATGACGCACCCGCTGCCCCTGCTCGAGCAGGGCTGCTGGAGCGAGGCGCTGCTGGCCCGCGCCGATCAGCTGGCCGCGAAGCCGTCCGCTATGCGATGGGAGGATGCGGCGGCGTTCCCGGTCCCGGCTCTGACGGCTGGTCAGGCGATCGAAGCGGCGATCGGGGACGCGGGCGTGGGTCGCCTTTTCGTGCACGGCGCCGGCGGCGTCACCGGGCAGCTGACTGCGGGCTTGGCGGTCCTGATGGGAGCCGAGGTCGCGGTGACGGCCGGGCCGCGGAGCGTCGAGCCGCTGCAAGCGCTCGGGGTGGCAGCGGTGTTCGACTATCACGAGCAGGGCTGGCCCCGTGCGGTTCGCGATTGGGCGGGGGGCGCCGGCGTGCCCGCGGCGATAAACGCGGCACCCGGCGGCGAGGCCGCTGTCCTCTCCGTCGTCGCAGACGGCGGACGGCTGGCGACGATCACCGGTGCGCGGCCGGTCGCGCAGCGCGGGGTGACGATCGTCGACATCTACGTTCAAGCCGACGGCGAGCGGCTCGCGCGCGTGGCCGAGCGGTTCCGCAATCGCGAGTTCGCGCTCTCGGTCGGCGGCATCTATGGGCTGGCCGACGCCGCGCAGGCACTCGATCTGGCCGTCCGCGGCGCGGGCGGTCGCGCGGTCGTCCTGCGCGTCTGAGCCCGGCGCGCGGCCGAGCAAGCGCGGCGCTCAGCTGGCAAGCGACCATTCGATCGGACCCAGCCCCGGAAACCCGAGCGCCGCCGCGGTCGCGCCGGTCAGATCCCACTCGCGGCCAGCCACATAAGGACCGCGGTCGATGACCGGCACGGTCAGGCTCCGGCCGGCGTAGGTGAACGTGATCAGCGTCCCGCAAGGCGCGGTCTTGTGCGCGACGCCGAGCTCGTCGCGACCGAGCACACCACCACATGCAAGCCCGAGACCGTAGTCGCTGAACACCGATGCCACGCTCACCTGGGTTCCCGACTTTGGCTCCAAGGACCACGGCAGCAGCCCGGCCAAGTCGGTTGGGGCGGGGCTGAGCTTCTGCTCGCGTTGTTGGCGCTTGATCGCGCTCAGCTGCCCGAGCTCGCTGCGCACTTCGGCGTCCGAGGGCGCTCCCGGCGCCGGGCGGAATGCGACCGGGACCGGATGGGCGGGCGGTACCTGGCGGGGGTTGCTCGGAGCGGGTTGCGTTGCCGCAGGCCGCGCGGCGCTGGGCAACGGTGCGGGCTGCGTCGCGGGGGGTGGTCGTACGACGCTGGATGAACTGCTCGGCGCGCTCCCGGGTGCGTCCCGGGAGTCGGCCCGCCCGGCTGGGGCGGGGCGCTGCGGGATGGGTACGTTTTCGGCCGTGCCGCAGCCGTCGGCGAGCGCGAGCGCTCCCAGCAGCGCTAGCAGCGCCACACTGGTTGGGCGAATCGTCTGGAGGGGTCCGGGCATCTCGGGATTATTGTCAAGCGGCTCGCGGGCGGTAGCCGGTTGTCGCGCGGCGGAGCTCGTGGCCGCGACGAGGCGGATCGCGGAGCAGAGGCGCCAGCCCACGTAAATCAGGGTGTGTCAGGAATGGACTCCAGGTCTGATTTTTCAGCGGGTTCGCGGCCGCGCACCCAGCGGGCTGGCGGCCTTGCAGCTAGCGGCCTTGCAGCTAGTGTCAAGCCGCGCGCGGGAGTTGCGATCTGTCAACCCCTTCGCCGGAGATAGCGCGGTGCGGCGCCGCCAGCTGCGCAGACCGAGCTCTGGGCCGGATCTCGCGGTCGAGCGAATCGGTCGACAGGGCTGCTCGACGATTCGCCGCGGCCCAAGCGAAAACCTGCGCGGTCCGGCTCCACGATGGCCAAAACTGAGTACTCTTTGGGTTATGGAGCAGGGGGTTGTCAGGAAGGAGCGTTCCGTTCCGATACGCTCGCCCGTCACGTGGACCGTCCTGGGTCTCGTGATCGAACGGCCGAGCTATGGATGGGAGCTGTGGAAGCGCTTCGAGCGGCTGTACGGAGACGTGCTGCCGATCGGCAACGAGTCGAACATCTATGCCGCGCTCAATGCCCTCAGCGAGAAGGGGTTCATCGCCAGGATCAGCCGGCCTGGCGGCGCGAAGCCAAGCGGCGCAAGTCGCCAGCCCAAGCCGCACTACCGTGTCACCGACAGTGGGCTGAGCGCCTATGAGACGTGGGTCGTCGCACAGGCGCGCGAACACCACCGCCGCTCGCTTCAGTTTGCACGCCAGCTTGGTGTGTTCGCCGAGCAGCCACGGACCGCACTCGAGCTGCTTAAGCGTTACGAGCAGGCATGCCTCGATGATCGGGAGGCGGCGATACCTACCGTCACCGAGTTTCCCACCCGCACCATTCCAAGCATCGCTGACCGGTTTGCGTCGGCTTATGGCCGGGGCGTCAAGGCGGCCACGCTCGAATGGATCGAGTACGTGCGCCGCGAGCTTGTCGCTCTCGACCGCGCGAAAGCTCAGTTCTGATGAGCCTCCTCACGCTTAGGGGTGTCAGCAAGTTCCATTCACGCGGGTCGCGTTGCGTAGAGGTTCTTCGCGACGTCTCACTCGAGCTCGTTGCGGGTGAACTGGTGGTCGTTTTTGGCGCGCGCCGTTCGGGCCGTTCGACGCTTCTGGCTGTGGCTGCCGGCGTTGATCGACCGGATAGTGGCGTGGTGTTGTTCGATGGCAGCGACGTCAATGCCCGTGGCGCAACGGCGCTCGGCGACGGGATCGGCTTCTGCGGCCACGGCGTCGGCGACGTCAGGACCCGGAGGGTCATCAACCAGGTACGCGCGGGCCTGCTCGCGCGCGGCGTCCCGATGCAAGCCGCGGATTCGCGTGCCCAGCGCGCGTTGGAGCGCGTCGGGATCGAGAAATGCGCGGACCTCATGCTGGGAGACCTCGATGCCGCTGAGGCTGTGCGGGTTGCGATCGCGTGCATGCTCGGCCTCGGGTCGCGCGTGCTCGTGCTGGATGAGCCGACCAAGGGCGTTGACGTGCTCGAACGCGACGAGATCGTGCTGCTGCTGCGCTCGCTCGCCGACGAGGGTATCGCGATCCTGGTCAGTGACGGTGACGGAAGCGGACTCTCGGATGCCGACCGTGCGCTCACGCTCGGTGGCGGCGAATTACGTGGCGAGACGAGCCCGGGGCTCGGCGTGGTTGTCCCTCTACGGCGATCGGCATCAAAAAAGAGTACGGCTGCGTGAGAAGCCCCAAGCGTCGGGGTGCATGGTGGCTGCGGAGTGGCGCGGGGTGACCGCGAAGTGCTTAGGCTCGAACTCGAGAGAGTCGTAAAGCACTACAGCGCGACCGCTGAGGAGGTCCGCGCGGTGGATGGCGTGAGCATGACGATCTCCCAGGGCCAGATGGTCTCCTTGCTGGGGCCTAGCGGCTCGGGCAAGACGACACTGCTGCTGCTCATGGCGGGATTGGTGCAACCTGAAGCGGGAACGATCAGCTATGGGGAGCGCGATCTCGCCTCGCTGTCCAAGAGCAATCTGGCGGGATATCTGATGCACGAGGTTGGGTTCATCTTCCAGCGCAACCACCTCTGGCCGCGCTCCTCGGCGGTACGAAATGCAGCCGAGAAGCTGATTCTGATGGGGGTGGGGGTTCGCGAGGCCCAAGAACGCGCGGTTCCGTGGCTTGAACGAGTTGGGCTCGGTGATCGTCTCGAGTATGCCGCTGGTCAGCTCTCGGAGGGCGAGCGCCAGCGAGTCGCGATTGCGCGCGTGCTCGCGTGCGAGCCACGCTTGATCCTCGCTGACGAGCCGACCGGCAATCTCGACAGCGCGCGCAGCAGGGAGATCGGCGAGCTGCTGTGCTCGATCTCTCACGACCGCGGCGCGATGGTCGTGATAGTAACCCACGACGCTGAGATAGCCGCTCTGGCGGACTGCTCGTATTCACTGCGCGACGGCGTACTGGTCGACGGTCAGAGTCTTGGTGAGATGCACCGCTCATCGGCAACGCGACAGTGAGCGGGGTGACGCGATTTGAGAGCGTCCCAGCGAGGACGTTCATGGGCTTCTCCGGGCTTGTTTTCTTCTATCGGGAGAGACTTCGCCAGCAGCGCGTTCAAGAGCTGTTCGCCGGCTTGGGGATCGCGGTCGCGGTTGCGCTTCTGTTCGCTGTAACCGTCGCCAGCGAGAGCGTTACCAGCTCGGCCGAAGAAGTGAATCGCGCACTGGTCGGACCGGCAAGCCTGCAGCTTCGGTCTCGTGGCCCGGATGGATTCGATCAAAGCATGCTCGCGCGAGTTGCGCGACTGAAAGGCGTGCAGCAAACCGCACCGCTGCTCGAAGAGACCGCGACGATCGTCTCAAAGGGCCGCAGTGCCACGGTAAATCTCGCCGGCGCGACCATCGACCTGGCCGTCCTTGACGGGCTGGTTCATACGCTGCCAATCGCGACGCTCGAAACGGGCGGAATAGGTCTCAGCAAGGCTGGCGCGGACGGGCTCGGAATCGCGCCCGCGAACGCGCAGGCGACCAGGCCCGTCGTGCGGCTTAAGCTACGGGGGCACGCGACGCCGCTGCGGGTCAGCGAGGTGCTGGGCCCCGAAACATTCGGTGCGCTCGCGCAGGCCCAGGTGGCGGTGATGCCGCTCAAACGACTGCAGGTGCTCGCCGGCCTCCCGCATCGCCTCACGCGCATACTCGTCCAGCCGAGGCCAGGACAGCAAGCACGTGTCCGCGCAGAGTTGACGAGGCTCGCTTCAGGACGCTTGACGGTGGCGCCCACCACTAAGGATGTATCTTTGCTGCGTCAAGCGCTGCGGCCAAGCGAACAGGCAAGCCTGTTTTTCGCTGTTATCAGCGCGCTGCTCGGCTTTCTGTTCACCTTCAATGCCTTTCTGCTGACTGTTCCCGAGCGCCGCAGGGCAATCGCCGATCTTCGTCTGCGCGGGGTCACGTCCACCGCGATCGTGCAGATGGTGCTCTTTCAGGCACTGTTGCTCGGAATCGCCGCTACCGGCCTGGGACTGCTGGTCGGCTATGGCTTGTCGATCGGGGTCTTCGCTCAGACGCCCAACTACCTGTCGAAAGGGTTCACGCTCGGGGCGAGCACGTCAATCGGATTGACACCGCTGCTGGTCGCGGCTCTCGGAGGCTTACTCGCGACTTGCTTCGCCTCGATCACGCCGCTATTGGACTTGCGCCGCGGTCGCGCCCTGAACGCCGTCTACCTCGATGATGGTGAGCCGGGTAATGCGCTCGGCAACCGGGTCGCCGTCAGGCTCGCGCTCGCGGCAGTTGCGCTTGTGGCACTACGCCTGGTTGCAAACTCATTCTGGCCATCGCTCGCGCTCGCGTGGTGCGCCCTGCTCGCGCTCGCGGCCGTTCTCTGTGTACCAATTCTGTTCGCCGGTGTGCTGCACTTGGGCAACGCTTTTTCCCAAGGGGTCGGGCGTCGCCTCACGCTGCTGCCCTTGGCGCTTGAATCGCTCAATGAGACGACGGTGCGCTCGCTGGCACTAGTTGCGACCGGAGCCGCTGCGCTCTTCGGTGCGGTCGCGTTGGGCGGAGCCCGCGACGATCTGCTGCGAGGGATCGGCGGGTTCGCAAAAGACTATTCGAGGGAAGCGGACATGTGGGTCTTTACACCGAATGACAACCAGGCGGTGATTGCGTTCGCAGCTGATCACCGCGTACAGCGCATCGCAGCAATACCGGGAGTCCGGAATGTCGAGGCCATCAGCGGGGGACTCGTCGACCTCGGCAATCGTCGGATATGGGTGCTCGCGTGGCCGTCGAGCAGCCAGCTGGAATTCCTCAACGGCCAGGTCATCAGAGGCACTGCTGCAGCCGCGAAGGCCCGATTGCGCGCGGGCGGCTGGGTGACGGTCTCAAAGCAGGTGGCTGCAGAACACCACGTCGGCGTAGGTGGCGTCCTGAGGTTGCCGACGTCAACCGGTGTGGTTGCTATGCGAGTCGCCGCATTGACAACAAATTTTGGCTGGAGCCCAGGTGCGCTGGTGCTGAATCTCGGCGACTATGCGCGCGTGTGGTCCACCACACAGGCAACCGCGCTCCTTGTCAGCAGTCGCGGGGGCACCGACCGAGCGGCGCTACGGGACGAAGTCGAACAGGTCCTCGGACCGGCCAACGGGCTCGAAGTCCTACCCGAGCAGGCGCGAGAGGCGAAGATCGACGCGTCGGCACGCGAAGGCCTCGGACAGCTGGCGACGATATCGACGCTTCTCATCCTTGCGTCAATCCTTGCGATGGCCGCGGCACTGGCCTCGACAATTTGGCAACGGCGGAGATCACTCGCAGCGCTGAAGCTCGCGGGCGTCCAGCCGTCGCGCCTGCGAAACCTGGTATTGCTCGAGTCGGGGCTCATGCTGGGTGTCGGCGCGGTCGCCGGTGCGGCCTGGGGGATCTACGCCCAGATCGCTCTCGACGACTACCTGACGAGCACGACAGGCTTTCCCGTCATTCGTCTCGGGGCGAGCCTGCGCCCACTTGTGGTGCTCATCCTCGTTATCATCGCCGCGCTTGCAGTTTCCCTGCTGCCGACCGCGTTCGCGACGCGGGTGCCGGCGGGAGTTGCGCTTGAGGATTAGGTGAGTAGTACGCTCAGCGGTTATGTCAGCTTTCAAGGATCGTATGTTCGACGCGCGAGCCGGAGCGGCGCTCGCCTTTGCGCACGCCCGCTACTGGACTAGCGTTGCCCCACTGGTGCGCAGCCAGCTTCGCCGGTGGGAGGCTCAAGCGGGCGGCATACCGGATCCGCTGTTGAGAGGCCTCGCACAGGAAAAGTTATGCGACGAGCGCTTCAATGTCGAGCTGGCCGCGATGGTCGCGACTATCGCTCCCGCGCGGCATCGCGCACGCGCGGTCCAAGCGATCGTCGCGCTGCAGGTAATGACCGACTACCTCGACGGCCTGACCGAGCAGCCGATGGCTGAACCGATACGCTGCGGCCTGCAGTGCGCGAAAGCGTTTGTCGACGCCGTCGCTGTGTTTGAGCCGCCGACAGGAGACTACTACGCGCTCTACGGCGGCCAAGGCGATGCGGGCTACCTTGCCGACCTCGTCGCCACGGTGCGCGGCGGGCTCGGTGAGCTACCGGCCATCGATGCGATCGCGAGCGTCATCCCCGAGACCCTCGCTCGCTGTGCGGAGGCTCAGGTCCGCATCCATGCCGTCCCTCGGACGGGACAGGAGGACCAGGAACAACTCGCTCGCTGGGCCAGCAATGAGGCGGACGGTACTGACTTGCAGTGCCGCGAGTGGCTTTTCGGGGCGATGGCTTCGGTGGTCGCCGCCTATGCGCTGATCGCAGCCGCGGCCGACGAGCGTACGACGCCAGAGCACGCACGCGATCTCGATTCGATGTATATGTCGCTATGCGTGCTCACGAGCGCCCTCGATCACGTCGTCGATCACGAACGCGACGTACTCGAAGGCGAGCAGAGTTATCTGCGGCTCTACGCAAGCCCGCAAGAACTCGCCCAGGAGATCGCCACAATAGCCAGGCGAGTGCTCGAGCGATCTCGCACGATGCCCGACGGACCGCACCACGCGATGATCCTTGCCGGCATCGTCGCTTACTATACGTCTCAACCGAGCGCCACGAGCGAGGTCGCACGGCCCGTGACCGAACATATCTGCGCTCAGCTCAGACCGCTGATCACGCCGACGCTTGCAACGATGCACGCCTGGCGACTGGCAAAGCGACTACGCACACGACGGCCGCTACGTCGCGTCCAGACAGTGGGAGCACTCGCGGGATCTCATCGGCGTTTAGCCGACGCCGCCAGGCGCGATGCCGCCTCAAGACCTTAAGCCCTTAAGAACGAGAGTTGTCCGACCGGCACGGCCATGTCACCGTGGAACGCAGGGGAGCCTGATGGCGCACACCGGAGAGTGAAAGCAGGAGCGATGCCCACCGATACGCTGAGAAAGCCGATCTCGTTCACTCCTGCTCGCTTGGGTTGCGGCAAACATCTCAGATGAGCACGCTCATCAGGCTAGGCGTCACGATGGTCGCAGTGGCGGGGGCGGTTTCGGCCGTCCCCGCCATCGCGAGCAATCAGCTACCGTGTCCGTTTCGTAGCGCTCCGTCGGCGACGACGAACTGCGTCTTGGAGCCCGGTAATCGCGTGCTGCTCGACGTAGCGCAGTATTGGCGCGGGGCGAAAGCCGGACCGGGCTGGGCGGTCGAGATCGTTCGCGGCTTCGAAGAACCGCCGGTGCCGCGAACGAGAGGATCGACCAAGGGAACGACCGCGTCGGGACAGACGCTGTGGGAAGCGCGAGCCGAAGAAATCTACACGGTCTACAGCTGGATGCCGGGGGGTAGGAAATGTCCGCCGGGGACCGTGTTCACGTTCGAGGAAGGTGAAGTGGCACACGTGGGGATGGGATGCGGAACGCATTAGTGTGGCGGCGGAGCCGCTCGCTGTGTCCGTCGGAGGGCAGCTACGCCCGACGCGCCGGCATGATGCCCTGGAGACCGGCCCGCTCGAGCGACGCCTGCCGTGTCACGAGAAGCAACCATACCCAGGCGATCTGGTCGGCCAACCTCGACGTCGTGCGCTCGGTCTATGCCGCGTGGGAGCGTTGCGACTTCAGCTCCGACGAGTGGGCGGACCCGGAGATCGAGTTCGCATTCGCCGGCGGGCCCGAACCCGAAAGCTGGACGGGACCGGCCGCGATGGCGGATGGCTATCGCGACTGGGTCAGGGCGCGCATCGAGCGCCACGCCGAGCCCGAAGAGTACCTGGTCATCGACAACGAGCGGATACTGGTCCTCGTCCGAAGCAGCGCACGCGCACGGATCGGCGGCCAGGAGATTGAGGAACGGTCGCTGGCCAATTTGTTCGACTTTCACCAGGGCAAGGTGAGAAGGATCGTCGTCTATCCGGACCGTGAGCTCGCCTTCGACGACCTCGGCCTCGGTCCCGAGGTTGGCCGCCCCTGGGAGTAGCCCGCCCTCCGCGGCAACGCCATTACGGCTTGCCCGGCGAATCGGCTCGGACCGCGCCGGGCACGCCGTGTCGGGCGACTGCGCGGTCGTAGTTGAGGCGCAGGAGCTCGATCACGTCGCGGATGTCGGTCTCGTCCTCGATCCGGCGAGCGGCGGGCCCCGTCCTGCCGGGGAACACCGGGTGGTCGACGACGCGCCCTTCGGACTTCAGCCTCGTTGCCACGTCCTTGGGGAAGGCGAAATGGGCCGCGTGACTTCCATGAAGGTGACCGATCTCGCGGCCGCCGACCGTGAATGCGAACTCACCGCGTCGCCCCGGGCCGGCTTGCACGCCTGGCCAGGCCGTGACGATCTCGGTGATTTGCTGATCTGCAGTGCGTGTGTCGCGCATGTCTAGCTCCGGGTGTCGAGGGTCTGGGAGACTCTACAAGTTCAAGTTAAACTTGAAGTCAAGGGCCGTCTCTGCTTGACTGCGCGCGTGCCAGAGCTGATGAAAATCAACGAGGTCGCGCGCCGCAGCGGCGTGAAGGCTTCGGCGCTTCGCTTCTACGAGGAGCGCGGCATGATCTCCTCCGAGCGATCGGGCGCGGGCCATCGCTGCTATCAGCGGCAAGTACTGCGGCGGATCGCTTTCATCGTGTTCGCGCAGCGCATGGGTCTGTCGCTCGACGAGATCGGCGTCGAGCTGGCCAAGCTGCCTCCCGACCGCGCCCCCAACCGTCGCGACTGGGCGCGGCTGTCGCGCAGCTGGAGCGCTCGCATCGAGGAACGGATCGCCGAGCTCGAACGACTCAAGCTCGGCCTGACCGAGTGCATCGGCTGCGGCTGCCTGTCGCTCGATCGCTGCAAGCTGGCCAATCCGGGCGACGCCGCGGGTCTGCGCGGTCCCGGCGCCCGTTACTGGATCGGGGATCCGCGGCCGCAAGCCAGAGCTGGCTGACCCGCGCGACTGCGGGCGTGCTCAGGCTAGCGGCCGCGACGCGAGCTCGCGGGACGGGTCGGGCCGAAGACCGCGGCTACGTCGTCGGCGCCGGCTCCTTCCGCGAGGGCCTGGGCGAAATGGCTGGCGGTGGCGCTGGCGATCGGCAGCTGCAGCCCCGCGTCGGCCGCTGCCTGCACGATCAGACGCGTGTCCTTCGCGCCATGCTGCAGGGGAAAGCTCGGCTGATAGTCGCCGGCGATCATCATCTTGCCCTTGACCTGGGCATAGGTCGAGCCCACCGGGGCCCCGTCGATGCTCGCCAAGAATTCTGCTGGCTCGAGCTCCATCGCCTCGCAGAGACGGATCGCCTCGGCCAGCAGGGCCGTCTGACCCAGGACCCAGTCGTTGGTGACGAGCTTCATCCGCGTGCCGCGCCCGGCGTCACCGAGCCACACCGTCTTCGCGCCGATCGCATCGAACACCGGCTTGCAGTACGCGGCCGCGCGCTCGTCGCCCGAGGCCAGGACGACAAGCTCGCCGGCCTCTGCAGGGGCCTTGGTGCCCGAGACCGGCGCGTCCAGCAGCCGCACGCCGGCGCGCTTGGCGATGTCGATCGTCTCGCGCGTTCCCTCGATGCCGACAGTCGAAGACTGGATCCAGACTGCGTCGTGCTGCATTGCGTCGAACACAGTTGCGGACATCACCGACCGGACGACGTCGATTTCGGGGAGCACGGTCAACACCGCGTCGCGCTCGCGGACGGCGTCCCATGGCTCGCTGAAGACCTCGATCCCGCTGTCGCGAAGCGGCATTGCGTGCTCGATCCGGTGGTTCCACGCCGCGGTGCTGATGCCCGCCCGCGCGAGGTTTCGCGCCATCGCCGAGCCCATGATCCCCGTTCCCAGCACCGCGGCCGATTGGGCGCTGTTGTCAGCCGACATCGTTTCTCGCTGTTCTCTGGTGGGTGCCCGAAGCTTTTCCCGTCGCTCACGCGGCCTGGTCAACCCTCAGTACGGCGGAGCCGCGGAAGCGCCCCGCGCGGAGATCGTCAAGCGCGACATTCGCATCCCGCAGGGGATAGATGCTGACCTCGGTGCGCACCGGGACTTGGGGGGCGAGCTCAAGGAACTCCTCGCCGTCGAGGCGCGTGAGGTTGGCGACCGAGCCGAGCACTCGCTCCTCCCACAGGAGGTCGTATGAGAACGCGGGAATGTCGCTCATGTGGATACCAGCGCTGATCACGCGCGCTCCCTTCGCGCTGGCGCGCAATGCATCCACCATCAGGCTGCCAACCGGCGCGAACACGATCGCGCCATCGAGCTCCTCGGGCGGAGCCTGCCCCGACGCTCCGGCCCACTCCGCGCCCATCTCGCGGGCGAACGCCTGCCCGGCGTCGTCGCCCGCGCGCGTGAACGCGAAAACTCGCCGCCTCTGGTGGATCGCGACCTGGCAGAGAATGTGCGCGGAGGAGCCGAACCCGTAGAAGCCGATCCGCTGCGCGTCGCCGACGAGCCGCAGCGCCCGATAGCCGATCAGGCCGGCGCACAGCAATGGAGCGGCCTGTTCGTCGGAATAGTCGCCAGGGATCGGCAAGCAGTAGCGCTCGTCAGCGACCGCGAACTCCGCGTAGCCGCCGTTGATGTCGTAGCCGGTGAAGCGAGCGTGATCGCACAGGTTCTCGCGCCCGCTGAGGCAGTAGCGGCACTCGCCGTCGGTCCAACCCAGCCAGGGTACGCCGACGCGGTCGCCGACCGCGAACCGCTCCGCGCGCTCCCCGGCTGCGAGCACGGTCCCGACGATCTGATGTCCCAGAATCAGCGGCAGCTTCGGCATGCTCAGCTCGCCCTCGAAGATGTGCAGGTCGGTTCGGCACACGCCACAGGCCGCCACCGATATCAGCAGCTGTCCGCGACCGAGCTCGGGCTCGCTCACGTCGAGCGCCTGCAGCGGCTCGCCCTGGCGTTGCAGAACCATCGCCCGCATCGAGGAGATTCTCGCGCATCCGCGCCGCAGCGGCTTGATCGAGCGCTCACTGCTGGGGTAGGTAGCGGCGCGCGGTCACATACTCATCGGCTCGGGCTGCGAGCGGGATGATCCGCACGGAGCCGGCTGAGTTCGGAGACTCGACGATGCGTCCGCCGCCGGCGTACATTGCGACGTGGGTGATCGCTCGCGACGGCAGATCGGTGGCGAAGAAGACGAGATCGCCTGGCTTGAGAGCTCCCCGCGCCACCGGACGTCCCACCTGGGCTTGCAGTTCGGCCGTGCGCGGCAGCAGGATGCCGAACGTGTCATAGACGCTGTACGTCAGCCCTGAGCAATCGAAGCCGAAGGCGGAGGTACCCGCCCACAGGTAGCGCACGCCGAGGAACTGCTCGGCGGCGTTGACGAGCTGTTGGCCGGTGGGAGCCGGCGGGGCAACGCCCGGCGCCTGAATGGCGAGGGCCAAGCTAGCGATCCGCGCGGGCTTCCCGGTCGGCGTTTGCACGATCGTCCAGGGCCCCGTCTGCCCGAGCGCCGGCAGCCTGGTGTTGAAGCTCAGCTGCAGCAGGTGACGGCCCGCCGCGTCAGCCGGCGTGAGTTCGCCCAACCACGTCGAACGCTCGGTTACGAGCGCAACCGACCCGGGAGCAGCTGGAGAGATCGGGGTCGACCGGGTCGACGTCGGCGCCGAGGTGGCGGACGAGGGCGTCGACGCCGATTCCAGGTTGGTGGCCGGGGTGATCGAGGCGCTCGAGCTGGGAGGCTTGACGAGCTGGCGCGTCGGCAGCCAACCGGGGTAGCTCAGGCCATTCGGGGTCGGCTGACCCGTGAGCGAGACCTCGGCCCAGGCACCGCGTCTCGCGCGCACGACGACCTGCTGGCCATAGAGCGCCTGGGTGACCAGTCTCCCGACCAGCCACAGTCGCTGTTCGGTGCCCATCGCGTTCAGCCAGCTGCTGAGCTGCACCGGGTTGGCGAGGGAGGGGCTGTCGAGCCCCCGGGTTTCGGCGGGTCGCAGCCAGAGGGTCGCCACGGACACGTCCACCAGCGCGAGCTGTGCTCCTGCGGGCGGAGCGTGGGTGGCGGACGACGCGCGGCGCGCAAGCAGAGATCTCTGCTCGTCTGCCGCGGCGGCGGCGCTGCCGGCCAGCACGACGGTGCAGAGGACCAGGCACGCCGCGGGTCGCGCGAGCCGCGAGTAGATGACACGAGGCCACGTGCGCATAGCTAAAGCGGTAGATCATGGCGCACCTCGCCGGCACACGTCTCACCGGCCATCGCGATGATCCCGACCCGCACGATCCTGGGTGGCTCGTCGTCACGCCAAGCGCCGGGCGCGCCGCCCGCGCAGGCGGATCGAGCGCGACGGTCTGCGCACGAGCTTCGCGCCGGCGACTACCCGATTGCCGCGGGGCATGCCCGCTAGTCTGCCGCGGACAACTCCTCGTCCTGACCCTGTCCTCGCAGCCCCAGCACGCCGGCGGCAGCGCGGGCGGCCAGCAGCTCGTCGTGCGGCGCCTGCCCGGCGAGCTCGATGACCAGCCCCTCGACCGCCCCGACAAAGGCCAGCGCCACCGCCCGGGCGGGCGGCCCCGCAGGAATCGAGCCCTGTCTGCGGCCCGTGTTGATCAGGCGGGCGCAGCGTCTGACCAGGGTTTCTGAGACGCGCTCGACCTCGCGCCCGATTGGATGGTCTTGGCCGCTGAACTCGAGCCTCAGCGCCGTCGCGAAGCGGGCTACGTCGCGCCGGCAGAAGACGGCGTGACCCCGCGCCAGCGCGATCAGCGCGGAGACGGGATCCGTCTGCCGGTCGACCAGCTCGCCAACCTCGCGCCTCCACGTCTCATCGACCCACGCGAGCACTGCTCGTGCCAGATCCTCCTTGTCCTTGAACTGGTGATACAGGGCACCGCGCGTGTAGCCGGCTTCGCGCGCTACCCGCTCCAGCACGAGGTTGCCGTATCCGTGGCGGGAGAGGCCCCGCGCGGCCGCTTCGAGCAGCGCGCTGCGCGTACGCGCGCTGCGTTCTGCCTGACGCGACTGCGCGCGAGCTACCGGCGCCGGCGCTGCCGCGCCGCTTGCCGACGCTGACATACTCGCCGACGATGACATACATACATGCACGTATGTATGATAGGCGCTCGAGTCGATAGATGACCAGCCGGGTGCCGGGATACACGGTGAGCCGAGTCCGTTACACGGCTTGGTCGGCACGCTGAGCGAAAAGGAGGAGCAGCGATGAGACTTCCAGAGACGGCGCACACCTCGCGGCCCTGGCGTATCCATGAGCTCGCCGCCGACTTCCGGCTCGAGGATGTGTGGGCCTTGCCGACGCCCGGCCGCGCTGACGAATTTCCCCGACTGGTGGCGATGATCGCCGCGGGCGCGCGCTCGCCAGGATCCTCACGCGCCGTGGCCGCGCTCTGGGCGATCCGCTGGAAGCTCGGGGAACTGCTGGGTTGGGACAGCGTGGACGCGGGCATCGACGCGAGGGTGCCGAGCCTGCGCGAGCGCCTACCGGCGGACCTGCGCAAGGGCCCATCCGGGCCCAGCTTCGCCGCGCTGCCCTTCACCTCGCTGTACCTGACCGACGACGAGTGGGCCGCCGAGATCGCCAATCGCACGGTCCACGGCGTCATGCATCTTTCCTGGGTCCCCGACGGGGGGGGCGGCTATCGCGGCCAGATGGCGGTCCTCGTCAAGCCGAACGGACTGCTCGGAGACGTCTACATGGGCGCGATCAGACCGTTTCGCTACCTGATCGTCTACCCGGAGATGATGCGCCAGATCGAGCTGGGATGGCGGGTATTGGCCGCCGTTGGCGTACCCGCGCACGCCTGAGGCCGAGCGGTCATGGCGCCGCCTGCCGAGCCTCGCTGGGTGGTTCTGTATGACGCCGACTGCGGCCTGTGCGCGTGGCTGCTCGCCTGCCTGCTGCGCTGGGATCGCGCCTCGTGCCTGCGGCCGATGGCGCTGCAGCGGCCCGCGGCGCAGGAGCTGCTTTCAGATCTCTCGCCCGCCGAGCGGATGGCCTCCTGGCATCTGATCTCTCCGCGCGGCCCGCGACTGTCGGGCGGCGCCGCCCTCCCGCCGCTGCTGCGGCTGCTCCCCGGCGGGAAGATCCCGGCGCGCGCGTTCGCGCGGTTCCCCGCAGTCACCGACCGCGGCTACCGCTGGGTGGCAGAGCACCGCTCGCAGCTATCGAGCTTTGTTCCCAACGGGGTCAAGCAGCGTGCCGGCGAACGGGTCCGCGGGCGCGCGTAGGCGCTACGCGCCGATGCCCGCGCGCAGCGTCGTCTCGATGTCGGTCCTTGCGATCGGCCCGATGCACGGCGAGCTGGCTCCCGCGGCGCGATAGCGCTCGACGCCGGCGAGCACTGCCTCGCGGTCGCCGATCGCGGTCAGCTCCTCGACGAAGCCGTCGCAGATCGCGGCCTGCATCGCCTCCACGTCCCCCGCGGCTGCATCGTAGGCCGCGACGTCTGCCGCGAAGCCGGTGCGGTCGATCATCGCCCGGTAGAACGGCAGTCCGAAGTAGGGGATGAGCTCGCGGCGCATCGCCCGGTAGGCGGCCTCGCGGTCGTCGGTCAGGGCTGCCGGGACCGCCGGGACCACGTCGAATCCCTCGAGCGATAGACCGGCGCGCTCGCGCCCGGCGCTCACCGCGGGGATCACCACGTCGCGAATGTAGTTGGGATTGCACAGCCAGAGCAGCACGCCGTCGGCGATCTCCCCGGCGAGGCGGAGCATCGCGGGCGAGAGCGCCGCGAGATAGATCGGCAGCGACGGTCGCGGGCTGAGCCCGGCCAGATGAAAGCCGGTGCGCCACTTCTCGCCGGCAGGCGGGTCCTCGCCGCGCAAGATCGCGCGCACGATCGCCACGTACTCGCGCATCTCGGCGACGGGCCGGTCGATCGTCTGCCCGTGCCAGCCCTCCACGACCGGGCGGTGCGAGACGCCCAGGCCGAGCGTGAAACGGCCCCCCGACAGCTCGTCGATCGTTGCTGCCGTCTGAGCCATGGTCGCGGGCGTGCGAGTGTAGATCGGGACCACGCCGCTCCCCAGGCGGATGCGGCTCGTCGCCAACGCATAGGCGGTGAGCACCGTTAGCGACTCGCGCCCGGCGATGTGCGTGACGTAGACGGACTCGTAGCCGAGCGACTCCGCCAGCTTGACCCGCTCGATCGCCTCCTGCAGCGAGCGCCCTGTCGAGATGAAGCAGCCGGTCGCCACCGCGCCAGCATATGCGAGGACGCCGCGCGGGCGCCCGCTGCGATCAGCTGCGCCTCATCGCACGGGACCTACTCGGGCTCGCCTTGTGTGGTCGTCGCGCGAGAGCACCTGTTGACCGACCATCGCGAGCGCTTGCCCAGAGCGTTCTTGGAAAATCTGCCTGCCTCACGCGGCCCGGGCCGAGTCGCGCGGGGCGGGCGTCCCGGTTCGGGACGAGGCGCGGGTTCGCGATGCTTGCGCTCGAGGCGCAGCGTTTGCAGCCGGCGGAAGGCAGGGGCGTCATCACGAAGCAGCGAGGTACTGTCGACGCTCCGTCTCAGCGGCGAGCGGGCGAGGCGCAGGATGGTCTCCTCGGCCCCGAGCCGGGCGAGCGCTGCGCCGACGCAACAGCGCAGGCCATCGCCGAAGGCGAGGTGGGGCGGGCCGGTGCGGGCGAGCACCAGCCGATCCGGATCGGGGTAGTGCGCGGGATCGCGGTTGGCCGCGCCGAGCACGACGAGTGCGCGCTCTCCCTCGCGCACCCTGATCCCGGCGAGAACGAGATCGGACCGGGCGACACGCGTCGCGATCTGGGCGGGGCTGTCGTAGCGCAGGAGCTCGTCGACCGCCCGATGCGAGCGCTCGGCATCGCGCTCGAGCCAGTCGAGCTGGTCGGGATGCTCGAACAGGGCGAGCGTCCCGTTACCGATCAGGTTGGCGGTGAACTGGTGACTCGCGGCGAGCAGTATCAGGCACATGGCGAAGATCTCCTTGGACTCCAGCGTCGCACCGCCGTCCGAGATGTGGGTCAGCGCGCTCAACAGGTCCTCGCCGGGGTCCCGACGTCGCCGCGCGAGGATCGGAACGAGCAACAGCAGCACCGTCATCGCGGCTGCGCCGGCCTGTTCGAGCTCATCCGGCGATGGGTCGAGCTCGAGCATCCGCGCGAGTTTTGGGGCCTCCAAAGCGAGCAGCTGCGTCCCCTCGGTATCGAGATCGAGCAGCTCGCGCAGCACGGCGAGAGGGATCGGGTAGGCGAGCTCGCGCATCAGCTCGATTCGTTCACCTCCTGCGTGCGCTGCGACCACGCTGTCGACGAGCGCGCCGACGCGCTTGCGGATGCGCCGCTTGACCTGGGGGGTGAGGAAGCGGCTCACCGCCGCCCAAATCCGCGCGTCAGCGGACGCGCCGTTCACCTTTGACGAAGGATTCCAGACGGGCGGGACCGGACTCGGGCCGCCGAGCGACGCGAGCTGCCGCAGGGCGTTGCGCGGGTCGGCAGTCCACTCACCGTCGCGCAGAACAGCCGCTGCGTGCTCGTAGGAGAGCACGAGATAGGCGCCCAGTTGCTCGTTCCACTGGACGCTCGCGCGCTCGCGCGCGGCGTGGTAGGACGGGTACGGATCGGCCGTCGGGAAAGGCCAGGCTGCCCAGTCAGGCATGGCTTCCCGCCCGCGGTTTATCGAAGAACGCGTGTTCGCGCTTGCCCATCTCGGTGAGCGGCGCTGCGCCCTCGAACTGCTCGGCTGCCAGGGCGCCCCAGTGGTTGCTCGCACGCAGCTGCGCGATCACCGACGCGGCACCGATCTCGATCCGGCTCATCAACGTGTACTCGGGTGGCGGGCTGATGTAGCGAAAAGCATTGGCGCTGGGATCACCCGAGGAGAATCTGCGCTCGATCTGGGCCGCGACACGCTCGGGAGTGACGGTGCAAGGCTGATCCGCCCACAGCAGTCCGAGATGCGAGCGTATGTAGTCGAATACTTCCTCGGGGGTGACGGGGTCCGTCGATCGCCAGAACCCGAACTCGACGCTTGCGCGCCACGTCCCGAGCACGTCGTTGCGCAGGCATGCGCGCACGATCGCGTCCATCATCTGGACCTGCTCGCGGCGAAAGCGCTTGACGCAGCCGAAGTCCAGGAAGCTGACGCTCCCGTCCTCGTGAAACAGGTAATTGCCCGGATGCGGGTCCGCGTTGAACAGCAGGAAGCGGTGATAGGAGCCGAAGGTGAAGCGATGGATCGCCTCGGCCCATTTGTTGCGCAGCTCCTGCCCGGCGGTGAGCGCGTCGCTGAAGCAGCGGCCGCCCACGAGCTCCTGCGTCAGCACGCGATCGGTGCACAGCTCGGCGATCACCTCGGGCACGTGGATGAACGGGTGTCCGCGGTAATGCGCCGCAAATTCCGCCTGGTTGGCCGCCTCGCGGCGGTAGTCGAGCTCCTCGCCGATGCGCACGCTGATCTCACGCGCTGCTGCACGCAGGTCGATGCTCAGTTTCCGCGGTGACAGGCCGCCGAGCATGAGGCTCAGAAATGTCGCCAGCAGCTCTGCGTTCTTCAAATCGGCGACGATCGCGTCGGCTGCTCCGGGGTACTGGATCTTGACCGCGACCGCGCGACCATCGTGCAGCCTGGCGGCGTGCACCTGGCCGACCGAGGCCGCCGCGAGCGGCTGCCAATCGAACTCCGCGAACGCGCGCTCGGCCGGGCGGCCGAGCTCGCGCTCGAGGACATCGCGGGCGAGCTGTGCTGCCATCGGCGGCGCGTCGCTTCGCAGGCGCGCCAGCGCCGTCTGATAAATGGATTGAAACTCCGCCGGCACGGCGGGAGCGGCCGAGGTGAAGGACAGCATCTGCCCGGCCTTCATCAGCGCGCCCTTCGAGCGACCGAGCAGCTCCGCGTAGCGCTCCGCGGTGCGCATGTGAAAGCTTCTGTCCGCGCCCTCGGTTCTGTCCGCGCCCGCGAGCCTGTCGCGCAGCCCCATCAAGACGGCCTCGCCGGCGGTGCGGGCGGCCAGGCTCACCAGCGGCGCGCTGCGCCGCACCCGGCCCTGACCGATGCCGTCGCCGCGTCCTGCCGCGCCGCCGGCGCCTGAGGGAGGCCTGACATCGGACACCTCGTCTCTCCTCTCCAGCTCAGTGTTGATTGAGTGTGACTAAGTGTATACTGAGGAACGCGTATGTCAAGCACGACCCGCGAGCGCATCATCGACGAGGCGATGCACCTGTTCAGTCAGCACGGCTACGCAGCCACGAGCATCGCCAAGATCGAGGCAGCCGCGGGGCTCACACCGGGAGCTGGCGGGCTATATCACCACTTCGACAGCAAGGAAGCCGTGCTCGCCGCGGGCATCGAGCGCCAGCTCGCGCGCCTCGACGCGCTTCGCGAGATCCGCCGCGTGCTCGCGCCGCTCGGAGATCCCAAAGCCGAACTGACGATGACCGCCCGCTACATCCTCACCGAGCTCGACAGCGAGTCCGAGCTCCTCCGCCTGCTCGCCTCCGAAGCACGCAACCGACCGCAGCTGTTGACGGCCGCCGTCGACCGGCTGGTGAACTCGACGCTCGAGGGATTCGCCGCGTGGATCGGCGAGCGCGCGGAGCATCCGCTTTGCAGCCAACGGGCGAGGGCGATCGCATCCCTTGGCCTGGGGTCGCTCCTGTCCTCGCGGTTGCTGAGCGATGTGCTCGGCATCCCAGCGCAGGTCGACGACACAACGCTCGTCGACATGTGGGTGAGACTGATGCACGCCGCGCTGGCCGACCGGCGATCGGAGCCGGCGGTCTAACCGCCTCGTCCGGGTAGCATCCGGCGATCGTGGCTTCGCCGGTTTTGTGGCAGTACAACTTCTCCAACTTCAACGAAAAGGTTCGCTGGGCGCTTGACTTCAAGCGGATTCCCCACGTCCGACACTCGCTCTTGCCGGGCGCGCCGCGGGCGATGGCTTTCTCGCGACGCGGCACGCTACCGGTGCTCGACATCGGCGGGGAGCGGATCATGGACTCGAGCCTGATCATCGCCGAGCTCGAGCGTCGCTACCCGCACCCCGCCGTATATCCCGGCGATCCCACGGAGCGAGCGAGCGCTCTCGCGCTTGAGGAGTTCTTCGACGAGGAGGTAGGCCACGAGCTTCGTCGCGCCGGCTTTTATGATTGGCGCGGTGATCCCGGCTTCGTCAGCGGACTCTTGACGACGGGGCGTGGGCCGCTCACGCGTGCGCTGATGCGTGCGCTGCTCCCCGGCGCAATGGTCTATGCGCGGCGGCGCTATCGAATCTACCCCGCCGATGCCGAGCGGGCACGCGAGAAGATTGCGCTGGCGCTCGATCGAATCGCGGCCGATCGGCAGGCCAGCGGCTATCTGGTGGGCTCGAGCTTCAGCGTCGCCGATCTCACCGCGGCGGCGCTCCTGTTCCCGCTCGCATGGCCAGCCGAGCTTCAGTACGCCTACCCGCGGCCACCTAACTGGGATGACCTGAAGCCGCTCGCAGCTCATCCGGCGGTCGACTGGATCCGCACGATCTACCGCCGCCATCGCGGTCGTTCGTCCGACGCTGGACCCGAGCCTGGGGCCGAATTTGGTGGATGATGTGGCGTACTGCCACAACTTGGGAGGAGAGCAGATGGCCGAGCGATGGTTTTCCGAGGAGGAGCTGGCGGAGATGTCGCGTCCGACGATGGAGCGTGCGATCGAGGCAATCGACGCTGGCGAGCTCGACAAGGCGAGGGCGCTGTGTGAGGAGATGAAGCACGAGTGGCGCTTCTTGCACGACATGATGGTCGACGGCATCGCCGCCTCGATGACCTGGGTCAAGGAGCATTGCGGCGAGGAGGCGGTCGGCGAGTCCCAGCGCTGGGCGATGGAGCGCTATTGGAAGCGCAGCGTGCAGGCGATCGACAGCCGTGAGCGCAAGGAGATCGTGCAGCTGCTGGCGGCCACCTGGCGGGCGCACTCCTGCAGCGGAACGGGCCCGCAGCCCGGCGCCTTCGCGATCGAAGAGGACGAGGAGAAGGTGACCTTTCGCATGAACCCGTGCGGATCCGGCCAGCGGCTTTGGCGAATGGGGCGCTATCAGGGCGAGGACGGGTTTGCGGTAATGGAGCAGGAGCACGACTGGGCCTACAACCGCAAGGGCTTTCCGATCTACTGCACGCACTGCACGTTCATGAACGAGTTGCTGCCGATTCGCTGGATCGGCTACCCCGTCTATCCGAGCGACCCGCCGGGCGACTACGATCGCGATCCCTGCACCTGGTACTGGTACAAGGATCCCGCCGACATCCCCGAGCGCCACTGGCAGCGCTATGGGCTCGAGCGCCGCTAGCGATTCGCTCAGTCCCGCCGGGCGACGGGTGATCGTCAGCGGCGCGCGCGGCGGGATCGGGAGGGTCACGGTCGAACTGCTCGAGCGCAACGGCTGCTCGGTTGCAGGCTGCGACGTCGAGGACTTCGACCTGCGCGACAGCGCCGCGGTCGGTGCCGCAGTCGGCGTGCTGGCCGGGCAGCTCGGCGGCTGCGATGCGGTCGTTGCGTGCGCAGGGGTTGTCGACACGATCCACCGCGCCGAGCGGTTCCCCGAGAGCGAGTGGCAGAAGGATCTCGAGACGAACCTGACCGGCACGTTCACCCTCCTGCGCGCGCTGTTTCAGCCGTTGCGCGATTCCGGCGACGCCCGCATCGTGGTGGTGTCCTCGGCGTCCGCGGAAACCGGCCTACCCGGGCAGGTCGCGTACACGGCGTCGAAGGCGGGACTGGTGGGCATGGCCCGCACCCTCGCCGCGGAGTGGGGGCCGCACGGCATCCGCTGCAACGTCGTGATGCCCGGCCTGATCGCGACCCCGAAGGTGCTCGCGTTGCCCGACGCGATCAAGGCCGGAATGAGCGCCGCGCTGCCCCTCGGTCGGCTCGGCGAACCGGCCGAGATCGCCGGTACGATCGCGTTCCTGCTCTCGCCCGCGGCCTCCTACATCACCGGCGGCGTGATCCGGGTCGACGGCGGATACGGACTGAACACAGCGAGCCTGGCAGGAACCTAGCCGACCATGAGCGATGATCTCTCCGCCCAACCCGATCGCGTACTTTTGATCACCGGCGCCTCCTCGGGAATCGGTGCGGCGACTGCCCGCCAAGCCTGCGCTGCCGGATGGCGGCTCGTACTGGCCGCACGCTCGCGGGAGCGTCTGCAGGCACTCGCCGAGGAGCTGGGCGGAGCACAGCGCGCGCTCGCGGCGCCCTGCGACGTGACCGAGTGGGAGGACCAGCGGCGCGTCGTCGAGCTGACACTCTCGACCTTCGGACGGATCGACGCCGTCTTCGCCAATGCCGGATTTGGCGGCCCGCGCGGATTTTTGAACGACACGCCCGAGCACTGGCGCGAGATGGTGCTCACGAACATCTATGGCGCCGCGCTGACGCTGCGTGCCGCAATTCCTGCGCTCACCGAGTCGCGCGGCCACTTGCTTCTCACCTCGAGCGTCGCCGGCCGGCGCGTTCTCCCGGGCTCCATGTATTCGTGCACCAAGCACGCTGTCACCGCGATGGGCGAGGCCGCCCGTCAAGAGCTCGACGGGACCGGGATCCGCGTGACGCTGATCGAGCCCGGGATGGTGGACACCCCGTTCTTCGACAACCGTCCGACCGATGCGCTGGCGGATGAGGACATCGCGCGTGCGGTGCTGTTCGCGCTGTCGCAGCCCGCGCACGTCGACGTCAACGAGATCCTCGTGCGCCCGACGGCACAGTCGGGCTAGGGACCGGAACTGGCGACGCGCGTGCGCGTGTGCGCAGATGGCCTGTCGCTCGGTCGGTGGCTCGTGGCTCGGGTGCGGAGGTCGCGAGGGGGCTGCGCCGGCGACAGGCTGGCGTTTTCGAGGAGCCCGCTGTCCTGACCCGACCCGGCGGGGTACTCGCCGGGCACGTCCCATTGGTGAGGAGCGCCGCAAGCCATACGAGGCGCGTGTGCCGTGCCGGCAGACGAACAGAACTTCTCCAACTGCTGGCCAAGCGACCACCCGAGCCGACCAGTGGTCGTCGCAGGCCTTGGGTCACCGCATAGCCCGCGCAGCAGGCGTCCAGTGTGAGGATTGTCACAGCCACGTGCACGACCAAGCAAGTATGGTGGCACGCGCAGTTCAAGCATAGAACTCGCGTGTCCTCCCGGCCAGCATGGCCGGGCAGGGTTCTAAACTCATCAACTCGCATTTGGGGGCCAATATGCGTAAGGTTATGCTGTTCATCGCTACAACCGCTCTCGTTGTCGGCATTACGGGCAGCGCGTCCGCGCTAAGTTTCAGTGCGTCTGCGCTCGTGCAGGAAAACAACGGCAACTGCGGCAGATTCGAGGAAGGCTTGGCGATCAACGGGACGGCAAAGTTCACGCGGACATTCAACAAACTCAAGGTAACTTACAGCGCCAAACACCTCGCAAAGTCAACGCGGTACTTCTTGGAGTTCTATAACAACACCGGGGGAGCGTGCCAGTTTCTCGGAGATCCCGTTAGCTTCGTCACGACCACCTCGGGTGCCGGCAAAGCCACAGGCGAAATGGAAGTAGCCGAAGCAGACTACGAATTCTTCGTCGACGGGGCTTCGGAAGGCGGCGCACCCTTTAGCAACGATTCGTTTACAGTCACGCTGCCCAGACCTTGATCGTCGGTAGTTTGATGTCAGTACCCATCTGTTGATAGGCGTCTAAGTCGTCAAGGCTTGGCGTTCTCCTGGCCGGGGCCGCGTGTTTTTCACAAGCTCGCGATCCCGGCCGGGAACGTATTTGGGGAAAGTGGATTTAGGCGACGGGCCGGGACCCTACTCGTGCTGACTCCTTTGCGAGCGGGGGTTCCCCGGCTCGTGAGGTGTCTGCGAGCAGGCCAAGGACGAACGGCCACGACAGTTGTCGTGGTCGCCGTGCGTTGCTTTGTGTGTGCTCGGTGGGTACGACGGCCAGGCGCCTTCGTTGCGCCCGGCCATGCCTGTCCCGCGCCAAGCAGTCGAGGTCATCCTCGCGTTTTGAGCGGCCCGTCTCGCAGGGCGGCATTGCGGGGCGAGACAGGCTTGCCGGCGCGTGGCCCCCGGGGCGCACAACTGCCAACGTATCAGGGGTGCTAGGTCCCTTGCAAACAGTCAAGTCACACTCGCTTGGGAGGTTTCCTGAGTGGCCAGCCAGCCAGTGACACACACAGCGGTGTTCTGCAAAGTTGCGGGCAGCGCAACGAGGAGCGCGATGACAGTTGCCGCGGTCGCCCTACGTTGCTTACGTGCTTGGGAGGAAAGAGGCCGGGCGTGTACTTCCCCTCGCCCGGCCTCGTCGTTGAGCTGATCGCCGACATCGCCGACGCGGGGGCCGGGGCAGCGACATCGCCGACATCCTCGGCCTAAGTCGCGCCAGGCGCCGCCGTCACGCTGGAGCTCTTGCGGCCCGGGCTAGTCCACGGCGCCTAACAGAGGACGGGCCGCACCGAGCCAGTTTCGATGGCGACTCGTCTGGCGGCTCGTCACAGCCCGCCAGGCGCGCGCCAGCGAGCAGATCCGCAAAAAGAAGCGGCCCGCAGGGGATACGGGCCGCTTCGGAGAGGGACTGCTATGGCGTGGGTCGGTCACCATCTTGGTGAGGCCGGCGAGGCCGCATCTGTGACGTTGCTCACACATCGGCACCCTCTCACCGCAGCTCGGTCCCTACCGTCGAAGGGGACCAGCCCAGAAGCGCGCGGCGCAGTGCGAGTCCTTCCGCACGCGTCAGCCGGCCCCGTTCGAGCAAGATGGCCCGCACGGAAGCCGCTAGCTGCTGATCGTCGTGCTCGGCGAGCACCAGCGTCCAAGGTTCGTCCCACCGCGGCCGCTTACCTGTCTGGTAATCGACAAGCCGCGCGTCGTGCGGCAGGCTCGTTCGCTAACCAGATCGAAAGGAGACACGATGCCTGCTATCGAGCAGATCGTCGCGCAGTATCTCGACACGTTCAACGAGACCGACCCGGCAGAGCGCCGTGCGCAGCTGATCAGGCTCTACGACGCCGACAGCACCTACACGGATCCCCACGTCGATCTCCGAGGGCCGGAGCAGATCGATGCGTTCATCGCCTCAACCCAGGAACGCTTTCCCGGGTTCAGGTTCAGGCTCGGCGGCGAGATCGATTCACACCACAATCAGGCGCGGTTTCAATGGCACGCCGGCCCTGCAGGCGAGCCTGACCCGGTGTACGTGGGATTTGACGTGCTGATCGCCGACGGCGATCGCGTGGGCAGCGTGTTCGGATTCATGGATGCGGCACCGAGCGCCTGAGGTGTCAGCGACGAGCGTGCCCGCCCAGTCGCGGGCAGGCGCGCACAAATCAGGCGACGAGGCGCTCAGCTCTGGGTCAACGGCAGTCGCACGCTGAATGCTGTCTGTCCCGGTTTGCTGGTCAGGCTGAGCGAGCCGTCCTGGCGGTCGATGATGATTCTTCGTGCCGTCGCCAGGCCGAGCCCCGTGCCCTGTCCCACGTCCTTGGTCGTGAAGAACGGGTCGAACACGCGCTCACGGAGCTCGTCCGGAATGCCTGGACCGTCGTCGCTGATCTCGATGAGCGCGCTGTCGCCATCGGATCGCGTCGCGATCGTGATCGTCCCGTCGTCGCCGAGCGCGTCGATCGCGTTGTCGAGCAGGTTCGTCCAGACCTGGTTGAGCTCCGAGCCGCGGACGGTGAGCTTGGGCAGCGAGCGATCGTAGTCGCGCACGACCTTGATCGTGGTGTGCTTGAGCTTGTGGCCGAGGACCGTCAGCGTCGTCTCCAACCCCTCGTGCACGTCGACCTCGACGAGGTCGCCGCGGTCCAGGTAGGCGTAGGACTTGACCGCGCCCACCAGCTCCGACATACGCTCGGTCGAATGCTCGAGCTCGCTCGCGAGTCGCCCCGCGGTCAATGTCGCGCCGACCCAGCGCAGGGCGGCGCCGGTAGCCGCACCGGCGAGTTCGGAGACGCGGTCCAGCCACGCCTCGTCAACGCCTGCGCTGGCCAGCGGCTCGGCCAGCTGCCAGGGTTCGTCGATCCCGAGCTGCTCGAGGCGCGCGAGCAGCTCCTCCTCGGCATCTGATGCGTCGAGCGCGTCGAGCGGCGTTGCCTGAGCGGCGCGAACAAGCGCCTGCTGTTGGAGCTCGACGAGCTGCGCGGCCTCCGCGCGCTCGACGCCCGCCTCGATAAACCGCGCCATCGTCGAGCTGATCACCTCGAGCGCCTCGCTCAGCTGGGCGGCCGAGCGACGCGCGGCGGCGGCCGGGTTGTTCAGCTCGTGGGCCAGACCGGCCGCCATCGTGCCCAGCGATGCCAGGCGCTCGCGGTTCTGCTCGGCCGCCGCCACGCGACTCATCACTGGCGCGACCTGCTGCATCACTCGATGCTGGACGGCCGGCTGCGCGAATGCTAGGTGCCGGAAGTCCTCCGCCGCGACGAGCCCCAGGCGGCAGTGCGTCTCGGCCTGCATCCGCACTCCGAGCGGGCTTTCGGTGAGCACGGCGATCGCTCCTATCCAGGTTGGCGCCCGCTGACGACCGACCCGCTCGGAGCGTCCCTGATTGAGCATCACCGCCTGAGCTTCGCCCTCGAGCAGCAGCATGAGGTCGGCGGGCTCCTCGCCCTGCTCGGCGATCACGTCTCCCGGTGCCACGCTGGACGGCCGAGCGAGCGAGGCCCACTCGGCGAGCTCGGCGTCGTCGAGGTCATCGAACAGATCGACCGCGCGCAGCTCCTGCACGGTGATCGGATCGTCGGTCATGCCTCAACGAGGTACTCGTGGATCAGCGAGACCGCCATCGAGCCCTCGCCGACCGCGCTCGCGACGCGCTTGATCGAACGCGCACGCACGTCCCCGGCGACGAAGACTCCCGGGACCGAGGTCTCCAGCACGTAAGGCTCGCGCTGCAACGGCCAGCCGTTGGCCTGTGCGTCGCGACCGGCGAGGATGAAGCCACGCTCGTCGCGCGCGAGGACCCCCTCGAGCCAGTCGGTGCGCGGCGAGGCGCCGATGAACACGAAGCACGCGTCGGCCGCGAGCGTCTCATCGCCGTCGGGCCCCGTCACCCCCACGCGCGCCAGGTGTCCGTCCTCCGCCTCTGCGGCCGTCGCCGAGCTGCCGGTACGCACCTCGACGTTCTCGAGCGAGGCGATCTGCTCGATCAGGTAGTGCGACATCGACTTCTCGAGCGAGTCGCCGCGTACGAGCATCGTCACCGAGGCCGCATAGCTGCTGAAGTAGACGGCGGCCTGGCCGGCCGAGTTGGCCCCGCCGATCACCACGATGCGCTGATCGCGGCAGGCACGGGCCTCGGTCATCGCCGCGCCGTAATAGATGCCCGCGCCCGTCAGCTCGGGGAACCCGGCGGTGTCGAGCTGGCGGTAGCTAACGCCCGAGGCGACGAGCACGCAGCTCGCGCTGAGCACGCCGCCGCCGCTCAGCTCGACCAGACGCGCCGCCCCCTCGGCGCGCAGGCCGACGGCCTCCTGCACCGACAGCAGCTCGGCTCCGAGTCGCCGCGCCTGGTCGGTCGCGCGTCTGGCCAGATCCGAGCCGCTCAACCCCGCGGGGAAGCCGAGGTAATTCTCGATCCTGCTCGACTGCCCGGCCTGGCCGCCGGGCGCCTCGCGCTCGACCATCACGGTCTTGAGCCCCTCGGAGGCCCCATACACCGCGGCCGCCAGACCAGCCGGGCCGCCGCCAACGACCACGAGGTCGTAGTGGGCCTGCGCCGGGGCGCCGGACACGCCGAGGCGCTCCGCCAGCTCGAGCACCGTCGGGCGCTCGAGCACCGCGCCGTCCTCGAGCAGAGCGACCGGCAGGCGATCGGTGTCCACCCCGGCGACCTGCAGCAGCTCTCGCGCCTCGCCGTCGCGCTCGACGTCGAGCCAGCGTGCCGGTACCCGGTTGCGCACGAGAAAGTCACGCAGCTCGTGCGACTCCTTCGAGAAGCGGTGACCGACGAGCCGCACACCGCCCGCTTCCAACGCCGCCCCGGCCTCCCACGTGGTCAGCAGGTCTTCGACAACCGGAAACAGCTGTTCCTCGGGCGGGTCCCAGGGCTTGAGCAGGTAGTAGTCAAGCGCGACCTCGTTGATCGCCGCGATCGCAGCGTCGGTGTCCGCGTACGCCGTCAACAACACGCGCTTGGCGTCGGGCACGATCGTGCGCGCCTGTATCAGATACTCGGTGCCGGACATCCCCGGCATCCGCTGGTCGGCGATCAGCATCGCCACCTGGTCGCCCCGCGCGCGCGACTCGCGCAGCAGCTCCAGCGCCTCGGGCCCCGACCCCGCCCGCAGCACCCGAAAGCGCTTGCCAAAACCCCGGCGCAGATCGCGCGCCACCGCCGCGAGCACCGCGGGCTCGTCATCGACAACAACGATCGCCGGGCGGCGCTCGGCACCGTTCGCGCGTGGCTGGTGGCTTGTCGCGGCTGTGCGCTCGGCCTCGGCGGACATCGGGACAACGAGCGTAGAACAGGATCGGCCCGATCGCAGGGTACGCCCCCGCCCGCGAGAGGCTTCGCGAGCGACTAGTGTCGTGATTCGTTGATTCGGTTGCAGTAGCGGGCGATTGAGTCGAGGATTTGGTCGGCGGTCTTGGTCCAGACGTAGGGGCGGGGGTTGTCGTTCCAGTCGGCGATCCAGGCGCGGATGTCGCTGTTTAGCTCGTTGACGGAGTGGTGTGTTCCGCGGCGGAGTTTCTTGCTGGTGAGCTCTGAGAACCAGCGCTCGACGAGGTTCAGCCACGAGGAGCTGGTCGGGGTGAAGTGCAGGACGAACCGGGGGTGGCCGGCGAGCCATTTCTGGATCGCTGGTGTCTTGTGCGTCGAGCTGTTGTCGAGGATCACGTGGATGTCGAGCTCGGCGGGGACCTCGCGGTCGAGGGTCTGCAGAAACTTCTTAAACTCGATCGCGCGGTGGCGGGCGTGCAGCGAGCCGATCACCTTCCCGGTGGTGATGTCCAGCGCGGCGTAGAGGCTCGAGGTGCCCGCTCGCCGGTAGTCGTGCGTCGCGCGCTGCGGGGTGCCGGGCAGCATCGGCAGGATCGGAGCGGTCCGGTCAAGCGCCTGGATCTGGGACTTCTCATCGACACACAGCACGACGGCACGCTCGGGCGGGTTCAGGTATAGCCCGACGACATCGCGGACCTTGGCCACGAACTGCGGGTCCTTGGAGAGCTTCCAGGTCTCCTGCCGGTGAGGCTGCAGCCCGAACGCCCGCCAGATACGCAGCACCGCTGACTGGGTGAGCCCGACCTCTCTGGCCATCGAGCGGGTCGACCAGTGCGTAGCCTCACGAGGCGTGCTCTCGAGCGTCTTGATGATCACCTCCTCGACCTGCTCGTCGGTGATCGTCCGCGGTTTCCCGGGACGCGGCTCGTCAAGCAGCCCATCGAGGCGATACTCAGCAAAGCGCGAGCGCCACTTGCGCACCATCGGCCGATGCACCCCCAGTCGCCCGGCGATCTCCGTGTTATTCAGCCCCTCGGCGGCCAACAGCACCACCCGCGACCGCTGCGCCAGCGCCTGAGCGCTCGTACGTCGACGCGCCCACGACTCCAGCTGGGCGCGCTCCTCATCAGACAACTCGATCCAAACAGCAACAGGAATAGGCATACATACTGCCTACCCCAATAGCACCGAATTAATGCATCACGACACTAGCGCATGCCGGCCATGCTCCGCGGCATGCTCGTCATGGTCTTCGCGGCGTGCCCGCCGCCCGGCACGACGAGTCCCGGAACCGCGTGCGGCGCGACGATCAGCAGGACCGCCAGGGCCAGCAACACCGCGGTCGCGCCCCAGATTGCCAGCCGCCGCCACGGCAGCGTCTTCTCCAAGGTGATCAGCGCGGCGACAAAGGCCATCCACAGAAGGCTCATGACACCGAGCGCGAACAGCGCCGCCATCAGTGCCCAGCAGCAGCCCAGACACCAGGCCGCGTGACGAGTGCCCATCTCGAGCGCGCCTCGCTGCCCCTCGCGCCACGCCCCGACGAGGAACCCGACGGGGCTGCGGCACGTGCGAAGACATACGTCCTTCAGCGGCGTGAGCTCGTAGACCGCGGCCAGCGCGAGCACCGCTCCCGCGAACCAGCGCCCGCCAGTGTCCCAGCGCAGCTGGCTGCCGAACAGGCTGCTACCGAGATCAAACAGCGCGTAAGCGGCCACCCCGGCCGCGCCCCACACGATCAGGTAGCCGCCGGCGAACAGCAGCGGGCGGCTCAGCCCGCCCCGGCGAGTCATCTCGGCATACAGCGCGACGGTCGGCGAAACCGCCGGAAACATCATCGCCGCCATCATCACGACCCACACCCCGACGAACCAGGCGAGCGTGCCGAGACCGGTGCCCGGGCCGGCGTCCATCCCGACCATACTGTCGGCGGTCGACCACCAGGCGAGCGCCGCAAGTAACAACAGCAGGGCGACGAGCGTCAACCGCGTGCGCGCCGCCGAGAACGCCTCGCCGAGCTCGCTGCGAGGTGCGGGGCGCCCGGCGAGTATCGGGACCTGGGCGCTCATCCTGCCCAGGAGAAGCGCGACGTTGAGAAGCCGGACTTGCCCTGATACCGAATGCCGAACGCGTCGATCTTGGATCGCGTCGCCTTGGACACGCTCAGCTCAGAGCCGGCGGGATGAAGGACGCCAATGAGTTTCACCGGCTGGCTCGTCTCTGCCCCGAACGGCACGATGTCCTCGATCTGGAAGTCGACCGCGTCGCCGATCCGGATCGAGTGGCGCAAACCTTCCTCCTCGACCTCGATCGGCGCCCGCTCGACGCCGAGCATCTCGCCGATCAACGCTCCCAGCGCCTGCATCGGGCCGCCGAGCGCTCCCGAGAACACCGCGCCGAGCTTTTCGGCCTGCTCCTGCGAAGCCGCCGCGTCGATGAAAACCCCAAGCCGCCAGCCGCCCTCGCTCATGACCTTCGGCGTGTCCGCGAGCGCAGCCACCGTGAGCCCGCTCACGTCGATCCCTTCGACGTCGCCTTCTTGCACACAGAAGACGAGCGTGACCTTGCAGCGGTCCAGTGTCGCACCCAGTGCAAACGACGCCGTGCAGGGACAAATCACATCACACGAGCACGTCTCGAAATACGATCCTGCGAGTCTCCAGGACATCTCGCCGCCTAGAACGGGAATCGACCGCAAGTATCGCCCGCGGCGCAGGTCAAGTCAAATGGGGTCCGCACCTCATTCAAGTCCGCTGAGCCCCGTGCGAGTCTCATCGAGAAGATTGTGACCAAGGAGGATTCATGCTTAGCGAAACGCAACGAATCGGAAAGGACGGTATCGACGGCGACAGCCTGAGCCGGATAACACGGCGCAAGATTCGTCTGATGGTGGTCGATGATCACCCGGCTGTGCGCTGGGGGCTGCAGCGATTGCTCGAAGACCAGCCGGACTTCGAGCTCGTCGCCGTGTGTGGAACGGCCGAGACGGCGCTCGGCCAGGCGGAGCGCCACAGCATCGACGTGGCGCTCGTCGACTACCACCTCGGCGGGCGCAACGGCCTGTGGCTCAGCCGCAAGCTGAAGCGGCTGCCGCAGCCGCCGTTCGTAATTATCTTTTCGGCCTACGCCAATAGTCATCTCGCGGCGAACTGCGTGGTCGCCGAGGTCGACGCGCTGCTCAACAAGGGGAGCCTCGGCTCGGAATTGTGCGACGCCATTCGCCTGATGGCCCACGGCAAGCGGTTGCTGCCGAGAGTGCCAGGCCCGATGGCCGACATGTTGCGCCGCGGTCTCGACGACAACGAGCAGGCGATTTTCGGGATGCGGCTGGCCGGCCTGACGCGCGCTGAGATCATGCAGACTCTGGGAGTGTCGACGCGCGAGCTCGCGCTCAATGAGGATGCGATTCTGAGAAAGCTCGAGCGCTTCCCCGGCGAGAGGACACACATCGCCGGCGCTCCGAGCAGGACCGACGCCGAAGAGCTTGTCCCCCACTAGCCGCCTCAGCGACCAGCTGAACGGTCAGTGCGACTGGACAAGCGCCAATAAACGAGACAAGGAGAAGCTCATGGCACGGATCATCGTCATAGCCGACACGCCTCGTCGTGCCAAGATCGACCCTCCTGTACTGATGAATGAGGAGGTCAAGCCCGCTCACCTGGCGGACGAGCATGCCTCGCAGCAAATCATCGAGCGGGTCGCCTGGGCCGTGCTCGACGCCAATGAGCTGTCGCGCCGGGGAGGAGGTGCCGGCCGAGGCACGCCGTGACCCGATGACAGCCGGCCTGGCGCGCAAGAATGGGGTGGTGAGCTCGTCTGGCGAGCAAGAGCTCGAGCCTGCCTCTGAGCGACCACGTTATCGGCCGCTGTTTCAGCGGGTTGTGGCGAGCAACGCGGTGCTGTTGATCGCGGCATGCCTGGTCACGATCCTGGTCCTCTCGCCGCGGAAGATATCCACGTTCGCCATCGACGAGGCGGTCGTGCTGGTGGGCGCGCTCGCCTTGGTCGCGTTGATCAACGTTCTCTTGGTGCGGCGCGCCGTAGCTCCGCTGCAGGCGGTGAACACTCTCGCTCGGCGCGTCGATCTGACGCATCCCGGTCAGCGGATCCCCGGCGCCAAGCCGACCTCGGAGGCGGGGGAGCTCGCGTTGTCCTTCAATGAGATGCTCTCGCGCCTCGAGCTGGAGCGGCGCGAGTCGACTCGTCGCGTGCTCGCAGCGCACGAGTCCGAGAGGCTGCGCATCGCGCAGGAGCTGCACGACGAAGTTGGTCAAACGCTGACCGCGGTGTTGCTCCAGCTGAGCCGGGTACAGGAGCGGCTTCCCGCGGAGCTGAGCGAGGAGCTGCACGAAGCGCAGGACGCGGCGCGGGAGAGCCTCGAGGATGTGCGACGGATCGCGACCGAGCTGCGGCCCGAGACGCTCAACGATCTCGGGCTCGCCAGCGCGCTGGCGGCGCTGGGCGACAGCTTCGGGCAGCGCGCCGGCCTGCGCGTAAGCCGCGGTATCCAGAACGACCTGCCCGCGCTGAGCGGCGAAGCCGAGCTGGTCGTCTACAGGGTCGCCCAGGAGGCGTTGACGAATATCGCCCGCCACGCCGGCTCAGACATCGCGAAGCTCGTGCTGGCCAGCGACGCCAACCGGCTGACGCTAATCGTGCGCGACTACGGTCGCGGGCTGCCGCGCGAATTTCAGCCCGACGGAACCGGCGTGCGCGGGATGAGCGAGCGAGCGAGCCTGATCGGCGCCGAGCTGACGCTCGGATCAGCCAAAGACGGCCCCGGCACCGAGGTGCGGCTGGAGCTGCCGTTGAGGGACGCGCGCTGACTGGCCTGATCACCAGGATCGTGCTTGCCGACGATCACGGGCTCGTGCGGCGCGGCTTGCGAATGATCCTCGACGCGCAGCCCGATCTCGAAGTCGTCGGCGAAGCCAGCGATGGAGCCGAGGCGGTCGGGCTCGCGCTGAGCGAGGAGGTCGACCTCGCGATACTCGACATCTCGATGCCGCGGATGACCGGACTGCAGGCCGCCCGCGAGCTTCAGCGGCGCAGGCCGCAGCTGCGCGTCCTGATCCTGTCGATGCACGAGAACGAGCAGTACCTGTATGAGGCGCTGCGCGCCGGCGCCTCGGGATACGTGGTCAAGAAGGTCGCCGACCGCGATCTCGTGGAGGCCTGTCGCGCCGCGATGCGCGGGGAGCCGTTTCTGTATCCGGGCGCGGTCACGACGCTGATCAACGACTACCTGCGCAGTGCACGCAGCGGTGAGGAGCTGCGCGATCCGCTGACCCCGCGCGAGACCGAAGTGATCAAGCTTGTCGCCGAGAGTTACACCAATCGGCAGATCGCCGAGGCACTGGTGATCAGTGAGAAGACAGTCGACCGTCATCGCGCGAACATCCTCGAGAAGCTCGGCATGCGCGACCGCGTCGAGTTGACGCGCTACGCGATCCGCAACGGCCTCGTCGAACCATGACCGTCAGCTCCTGACTCGCTCCAGGGCTTGCCAGGCGCTTAGACTTCGCTGCAGTGGCAACCACCCAGGGAGAGATGGTCCTGCCCGAGTCGATCGCGATCGGGGCAGTCGTTCGCCGCGCGGGCCCGCGGCTCGTGCGCGATGGCTTTGGGCCGATCGCGGTCTTCTTCGTCGGCTGGAAGCTGTTCGGACTCGTGCCCGGGATCCTGCTGGCGGCGCTGTTCGGGGTGTCGGTGTTCGTGCACGAGCGGCGACAGGGCCGCCCCGCGACCGTGGTTCGCCTGGCGCTCGTGCTGGTCGCGATCCGCGCGACCGTTGGGCTCAGCTCCGACAGCACAACCGCATACCTTGCGCAGGAGATCGTGATCGACACCCTGTTGGGCTGCGCGGTCTTTGCTTCGCTGGCGAGCACACGCCCGTTCGCCTCGTGGTTCGCCGACGAGGTCTACCCGTTTCCCGAGCAGGCGCGCGAGTCTCAGACCTTTCACAGCGCGATGCGCACGATCACTGTCGTCTGGGGGATCTACTTTCTCACCCGCGCGGCGGTTCGCCTGACCGCACTGCTGGGGTTGAGCACCGACAACTACGTGCTGGTCGCCGCGCTCAGCGACGCCCCGTTCCTGATCGGCCTGCTGGCTTGGTCTGTCTACTACGCCACGCGCGCGTTCCGGCGCAGTCCGGAATGGGCGCCGGTGATCGCCGCCGCCGAGGCGTCGGCGGCGCCGGCGGATATCGCGCCGCATCTCTAAGCCCTCGCGGGCGGTGCGCGCTCTAGGCGGGACCCTGAGAGCGCGCGATCTCCAGGGGACTGGCGCCGCCGAACAGGGCTTTGGCGCGCTCGGTCACGAACTCCGGGAGCTCCTCCGCGATGAAGTGACCGGCGTCCTCGCGAAGCTCGACGGCCATCTCAGCAGCATGATCCTGCCAGCTGCCGAGCCGATGGTGGTCGATCGCCGGATCCTGCGTACCGTGCAGCAGAAGTGTCGGCACCGCGAGGCGCCGGCTGCCGTACTTGCCTGCGATGTAGGGACCGAGCTCACGTGTGAGAAACGTGCGGTAAAGCATTATCGATGCCTGAATGCGAGCCGGCTCGCGCAGCACCGCTTGAAAGAGCTCGAGGTCAGCCGCGCTAAAGGCGTCTCGCCGCGCGGCTCCACCGCGGATCAATTTAGCCACGAAGTCGGTTCGCTCAAGCAGCAGGCGTCCGCTTCCAGGGCTCGCGAGCGCGAGTTGATACCACAAACGCAACAGTCCTTGCGCGGCCCGCAGCGAAGGCGGCTGTGGCCATGGCGTCGGCATGCTCAGCGCCAGATAACGGCGGATCCGCTCAGGCTGCTGTAAGCACAGCTGAAAGCCAGCCCACGCGCCCCAATCGTGCGCCATCAGATCGACCTGCTCGAGCTCAAGAGCATCCAAGAGCGCGAGCGAGTCCTCGACAAACGTCTGCTTTTCATAGCGTCCGGATGGAGCGTCCGACCAGCCGAATCCGCGCAAATCCAGACAGATCACCCGGCGCTCGGCGGCGAGCGGCGCGATGACCTTGCGCCAGCAGTACCAATTCTGTGGCCAGCCGTGCAGGGCGAGCAGCGCGTCACCACTGCCCGCTTCGGCGATATGGAAGCGGAGCCCCGCGACCTCGAGGAAGCGGTGGCTCACCCCCTCGATGTGGGGCATCGAAACAGTCGCGTCGCGCTCGATCCCGACAACCTACATTGCCGCCGCGCGAACTGCTTCTAGCCGGCGACCTTGGCTGCCCTCCCGCGGCGCACGGCGTATGACTCCGCTCCTCGCCCCCGACTTCGAGGCCGCCCCTTAGACTCCGAGGCCGCCCGCTCGACCACTAACAGACTTAAGCCCTTAAGAATGGTCTTATCAGACGCCAGATTCCGCTGCACAATCTCCAATGTGGCTGCGGACGCATCGGTCGGCCAGGCTGAGGGATAGCGGCCAAACAACCCCCTGGTCCGCGATGCTGAGGGCAAGGCCGGCCGTGTCCGCGGGCTCTGTCTCACTTGTATGCTCGGGCGCCGCGTGCGCCCGGGCGGCGCAGACCTACGCCTGACGGGCCTCCTTTTGGCGCTCGCGCGGAGGACAACTCTCCTCCAGTCGCGAGCGCCGAAGGAATGCGCCGCTTGGGCGACAGCGGCGTTTCACTACAAGCGGCGCTTGCGCTCACACATCGCTGTGCGACGCGCTGAGCGACGGCGATGACGAGCTCTCGGCAGCCTCTGTTATCAGGCGCGAGCCGCGGCCGTGGGTGAAAAAACTGTAGGCCCAGCGCAGCATGACGAGAATGCGGTTTTCGAAGCCGATCAGGTAGAACAGGTGCACGAACAGCCACATCAGCCACGCGGGTAGCCCACTCAGACGCACACCCGGGAGGTTGGCTACCGCGCGTGCGCGTCCGATCGTCGCGAGCGTGCCCTTGTCCTGATAGCGGAACGGCGGCGCGACGCGGCCGGCCAGCCTGTCCCGGATCAGGCGGCCCGCGTAGCGGCCCTGTTGCATCGCGACGGGCGCGAGGCCGGGGAGCGTCTGCGGCTCGCCGGTGTTGACGTCGCGCACGCGGACCATGTCGCCGATCGCAAGGACTTCCGGGTAGCCCGGCAGCGTGAGATCCGGGTTCACCGCCAAGCGTCCCGCGCGATCCAGGTCGCCATCCGACGCCTCGGCCAGCGCCCGGGCAAGAGGCGACGCGCTCACCCCTGCCGCCCACACGACCGTCATCGTGGAGACGTGCGTCCTCGTCCCATCGCCGGCCTGGATCTCGACGTGACCGGGCTCGATCCCCACGACCACGCTGCCGAGAAGTGGCCTGACCCCGAGCTGCTCCAGCGACTGCTTGGCGCGTCGCGAAAGCGACGCGGGAAACGTCGGCAGCACGCGGGCGGCCATCTCGACCAGCAACACGGTCCCCGCGCGCGGATCGCTGCGACGAAACTCCGCCGGCAGCGTGTCGCGCGCCAGCTCGGCGATTTGCCCGGCCATCTCGACGCCTGTCGGACCCGCGCCGACGACGACAAACGTCAGCCAGCTCGCCTGTGCCTCGGGGTCGGTCTCGAGCTCGGCGGCCTCGAACGCCTGGAGGATGCGCGCGCGCGTGTGTAGCGCGCTGTCGAGTGACTTGACCTCCAGCACCGACGAGCGCCACTCGTCGTGGCCGAAGTACGCGTAGCTTGACCCGCCGGCAACAACCAGCGTGTCATAGGGAAGCTTGTGCTCCTTGGTGCCCGCGACCGCCGGGTCGACGGTCACCTCGCGCCGCTCGAGGTCGAATCCCGTGACCTTTCCGATCAGTACGCGCACATGATGTTGACGGCGGAAGATGCGGCGCAGTGGCACCGCGATCTCACCGGGTGCGAGCGAGCCGGTCGCCACCTGGTAGGTGAGCGGTTGAAACAGGTGGTAGTTGTGCTGGTCGATCAGCGTCACCTCGGCTTCGGCGTGGTCGAGCGCCCGGACCGCTTCGAGTCCTCCGAAACCGCCGCCGACGACGACCACGCGAAGCGGCCGCCGTGTCGGAATCTCATCGACGCGATCGTTCTTGAACATCGGGTCCGATCTCGACATCTCTACCCCTGTGACGCGGCTATCTATCGCTCAGTGACAGATAGCAGTGCGCAGCGCTCGCCTACGCGCGGCGCCGCGCCGGACGAGCTGCGGCGCGGCGCGCAGCTTCTTTGCTGGCGGCACGGCGCGCGGCTTCTTCGCTTGCGGCGCGCTGCTGCGCGGCGGTGAGCGAGCGCCCGGCGAACAACAATCCCGTATCCAGGTGTTCTTCTACTTTTTCCAAGCTGTGTCCGCCGGGATAGATGGCGCTCGCGGCCTGCGCACCGGCCGTGCGGAGTTTGGCGGCGAAGGCGGGGTCCTCGGCGGGCACCGCTACCGGATCTTCGTCCGCGCCATACAGGAACGCGTGCAATCCGAGACGCGCGATGATCGCGCGGTCGGCGCGCAATTCGCCCCCGAGGCCGTTGAAGAAACCGAGCCAGCTCTCGACGACGGCGAAGCGGTAGGGGTTGGCGAGCGCGACGTGCATCGCGCCGAAACCGCCCATCGAACTGCCCACGATCGCGCGGGCTGCGCGCGTCGGGATCGTGGGAAGCATGCGGTCAATCAGTTCCTGGACTTCGACCACATAGCTCGCGCTGCGGTGTACGCCGACGTTGCGCCAGTTGTTGGGGCCGCCCCGGTCCTGAATCATGACGGCGATCATCGGGGGAATCGCGCGCTTGTCGATCAGGCGGTCAAGCGTCCGCTGTATGCCGATTTCAAGAAACGCGTTCGCGTGCCCGTCTCGGCCGTGCAGCAAGTACAGCACCGGATAGTGACGCGTCGTGCTGGCGTAGCCTGGCGGCAGGTAGACGAGGAACGATCCTCCACCCGGAAGCGCCGAGGAGTCGAAGCTTGCCCGGTCGATCGAGCTGCCGGCGCTGTCGCGGGCGACCGAGACGAGCGCCGGTAGCGGCTGCGCCGCGACTGTCGCCGCGGGGCTCGACCTGACAGCAGGCGCCGGTGGGCCTGCGCCCGGGTCGCCGAGGATCCCCGCGAGAGTAAAGGAGCCTTTCAGTGCAAGCGCCGCACAGACGGCTGCAAGCGCGCTCAGGAGCGCCGCGAGCAGGAGCCGGCGCGGCGTCGCGCGTCCGTGTAAGGGAATCGATTCCGGCTGCGCGCCGGCGCCCACGATCATCGGCTCGAGCCGCGGCGGGACTGCCGGCACCCACGACGGAGGCTGCGGCAGCGCGTCCGCTGCCGCCGAGCGACCGGGCCAGTGCCAATCGCCCAGGGTCTCGAGCCAAAGCTGGGTTCGGGACATGTTCGGGCCGGCCGACATCGAGCAGATTCAACGCGACGGCCTGCTCGAAGCCAACCCCTGCACGGTCTCGCCCAGGCAGCGAGCGCGGCAGAGCTCGACCGTCGATCAGTGCCCGGCGCGCAGCGTTCGCCCTCGAACCGCTGGTAGCTTTGACGGATGGTCATCTCGACCATGAACGACCTGCCGGGCTACAAGATCGATGAGGTCCTCGGTGAGGTGTTCGGCTTGACCGTCCGCTCACGCAACCTCGGCTCCCAGCTGGGCGCAGCGTTCAAGTCACTCGCGGGCGGGGAGCTCAAGGGGATGACGAAGATGCTTGCGGAAGGTCGCCAGCACGCCAGCGACAGGTTGGTGCAAGAGGCAGAGGCGAAAGGCGCGAACGCTGTAGTCGCGTTTCGCTTCGACACCTCCGAGCTCGGCTCGACCTGGACCGAGATCTGCGCCTACGGGACAGCTGTCAAGGTGCGAAAGATCTGACGGAAAGAGCTCCGACGGTGCCCGCGTGGACGTCACGCGCGAGCGACTGCTGCCAAAGTCCGCGGACCGATCGAGTAGCTGGCAACCGCGTGTGCGGCGATCTCCGCCGCGCTCGCGGGGGAGACCAACAGGCGAGCGCCGACGAACGCCGCCGGCGCGAGGCTTGGCGGATCGCGCAACACAGGGGTCAGCTGCTCGCTGCTGTCCGCATATACCCCGCGTCGCCTAATCACGTCGAGTATCGCGGCCAGCAACGACCGACGCGGCTGGCCGCGACTGGCGGTTCCCAACAACAGCGCGATCGTCCCGTGGGTGCGAACGTCCGGCCGCCCCACGCGAAGCGCCTGCGGCATCTCGTCGCCGAGCGTCAGGCGAACCTGGAGCTCAGGGATGTTGACGCCGCTGGCCGTCGCGTTGCCCGGCTCGACGGTGCGCGGGTTGCACTCGATGTATTGGGGCGATCCGTCTTCGTGCAGATAGTCGAGGGTCAGCCCGCCATGCCATTCGAGCGCCTTGCCCACCAGAGAAATGTGCTCGCGGGGCGCAGCGTGATTGACGCTCAGCCGCGCGGCGGCGCTGCCGCCGGCACCGACTCCTCGCTGCACGCTCGTGTGGACAGCGACCAGGCGACCTCGATCGAACAGGCCCTGTACCTGTCCGTACACACCGCTGGCCGGCTGCTGGGCCATCACGGGGAGCCCCTCGCCCAGCAGAGCGCTGAGCGCCGCATCGCGCGAGCGTCCGTCCGTGACCTCGCGGACGCCCTGCCCAGCTGTGCTGAATGGGGCCTTCAGCCAATAGGGAAACGCAAGGTCTGCCACCTCGCTCGCCGAGCTGACCGATCGCCACGCCGGCTGTGGCAGGCCGAGCTGGTCGAGCAGGCTCGCGAATGCGATCTTGCTCTGCACCCGCTCAAATGCCGACGCATCCGCGACCGCGACACGAACGCGCGCGGCCAGTCGCGGCCGCGCGACCGCGAGCAGCCATGCCTGCTCGTGGGTGGGGAGCACGACGTCGATCGCTCGCTGCGCCACGACCGTATCGAGCCGCCGCAGATAGCCCAGCGGATCGGCGCCGGCGGGCGGGCAGCGATGGGCTGCGCGCACCCAGCGACTGAAGCGCGCCAGGCAGATTGGGTCCGGGTCGAGCACCTCGATCTGGTAGCCGGCGGGACCGAGACAGGTCAGCACCTCCCGCGACGTGAGGCTGGAGCCCTCCGTCAGCAGCACGCGCGCAGCAGCGCTCACACGCACAGCATCTCAGATGCGATAATCGCGCCCGCATGGATGAGGCTCGGCTGCAGCAGATCAAGCCGTTCGCTGGCCTCTCCATCGCGGAGCGAAACATGCTCGCGCGCGTCGTCGATGAGTTCAGCGCTCCGAGCGGCACCACCCTCGTCAGCCAGGGCGACTATGGCTACGAGTTCATGGTCATCGAGCAGGGGACGGTGGACGTATTTCGGGACGGGACGCGGATCGACTCGATGGGGCCGGGCGACTTCTTCGGCGAGCTCGCGGTGCTCGACGACGGCGGGCAGCGCAACGCGAGCATCGTCGCGACCTCGCCGGTCCAGGTCGTCACCCTGACGGCTCACTACATGCGCGTCGTGCGCGAACGCATGCCCCAGATCGCCGAGCAGATTGACCGTGTTATCGCGGATCGCACGCACTCAGACGGTCGCGCGTGACGCGGCTGCGCCACGCAAATCTTTAACGCGCAGCTGTCGATTTCCTCGCTGCTCGTTTGTCTAGTGGGGTAAGCGATGATCTCGACAAGGAGGAAGCCATGAAGTACATGCTCTTGATCCAGCAGGGCGCGACCCCCACACCGCGCGACCCCGAGGCGTGGGGGCGGCTGTCGCACGAGGAGCAGCAGGCGGTGTTCGCCGACTACAAGGCGATCAACGAGACTCCCGGCGTCACCACCGGCATCCGGATGGATGACCCCGAAACGGCGACGACCGTGCGGGTCGAGGATGGCAAGACATTGACCACCGACGGCCCGTTCGTGGAGATGAAGGAGGCGCTCGGCGGCTACCTGTTCTTCGAGGCCGGCGACCTCGACGCGGCGATCGAGTTGGCGGCGCGAATTCCGGCGGCTCGCCTCGGCGGCGCGATCGAGGTGCGACCGACCGCGGAGCGGTAGCGATCCTCGAGCAGGCCTTCCGCGACCAATGGGGCCGTGTCCTCGCCGCGCTGATCGGTTTCCTCGGCGACTTCGACCTCGCCGAGGAGGCCGCGCAGGAGGCTTTCGCGATCGCCGCGGAGCGCTGGCCGCACGATGGTACCCCCACCAACCCGGGCGCCTGGCTGGTGACGACCGCGCGCAACCGGGCGATCAACCGCCTGCGGCGCGAAAGCACGCTGGCGGCGAAGACTCGCCTGCTCGAGCGGCCCCAGCCGGCCGAAGCCACAATGGAAGCGACGAAATTTGCCGATGAGCGGCTCGAGCTCGTCTTCACCTGCTGCCATCCTGCGCTGTCGACCGACGCCCAGGCCGCGCTCACGCTGCGTACGCTCGGCGGTCTGAGCACCGCCGAGATCGCCCGGGCCTTCCTGGTTCCAGAGCCGACCATGGCCCAGCGGCTGGTGCGCGCGAAGCGCAAGATCAAGGCCGCCGGAATCCCGTTTCGGGTGCCGCCCGACCACCTGCTGCCCGATCGACTCGCCGCGGTGCTCGCGGTCGTCTATCTGATCTTCAACGAGGGGTGGGGCGGGCGGCGCGAGCTGGCGAGCGAGGCGCTGCGACTCGGGCGCGCGCTGGTGGAGTTGATGCCCGACGAGCCCGAGGCGCACGGGCTGCTCGCGCTGATGCTGCTGCATGATTCCCGTCGCGAGGCGCGCTTTCACGGTGGCGAGCTGGTGTCGCTGGCCGACCAGGACCGCTCGCTGTGGGACGCCGCGCAGATCGCGGCGGGGCGCGAGGCGCTCGATCGTGCGTTGGCGCTGCAAGGCCGCGGTCCCTACGTCCTGCAGGCCGCGATCGCGTCCCTGCACACCGAGGAGCCACGCGATTGGGCTCAGATAGCCGGGCTCTACGGCGAGCTCTCGCGCCTGACGGACTCCCCGGTCGTCGAACTCAATCGCGCGATCGCGATCGCCGAGGTGCGAGGTCCCGAGGCCGGGCTCGCGATCGTCGAACGACTGCCTCTGCAGGAGTTCCGCTACCTGCACTCCACGCGCGCCGAGCTGCTGCGGCGCCTCGGTCGCGTCGCCGCTGCGCGCGAGGCCTACCGGCGCGCGCTGGCGCTCGTCCACGATCAGGCCGAGCGGCGCTTTCTCGAGCGCCGGCTGGCGCAGCTCGACGCGTCCGACTAGCCGACGCTCGCGGTCGCGGCGCGGTTGGGGCCCGGCGAGCGAGCGGGGTCGCCACCGCGGTCATCCGCGAGACTGGATCGGCAACCAAGCGAGCGGCGCATTGCGCCCGACATGAGCGAGGGATCGATGAGCTACGAGACGTTGCTGTACGAACACGCCGAGCACGTGGTCACATTGACCTACGACCGCCCGGATCAGCACAACGCGGTGAACCGGAGGATGAACGAAGAGCTACATCACGCCTGGCAGCGCTTTCGCGATGACGACGAGGCATTCGTTCTGGTGATCACAGGCGCTGGCGAGACCACGTTCTGTGCCGGCTGGGACCTGCAGGATGCGGCAGATCTGAGCGAGCTCGGCGACTACGACGCCTTCCGAGTCAGCCTCTACAACAGCCCCGGCGAGTGTGGCTATACGCGCAAGGCCGACATCTTCAAGCCGGTGATCGCGGCGGTGAACGGGTATGCGTTTGCCGCCGGTCTGGAGACAGCTCTGCTTGCCGATATCCGTATCGCCGCTGACAACGCCGAATTTGGAGCGCTCGAGCGGCGCTGGAACATCGTCGGCGGCGATGGGATGACCGTCCGGCTGCCGCTTGTCGTCGGCTTCGCAAGAGCAATGGAGCTCGTGATCACGGGTCGGCGAGTCGGCGCCGAGGAGGCGCTCGCGATCGGTCTCGTCAGCGAGGTCGTGCCGCGTGGCCAGGCGCTCGAGCGCGCGCAGCAGCTCGCCAGGGAGATCGCGGCGCTGCCGCAGGGCGCCATTCGCAGCGACAAGGAGAGCATCATGCGCGGCATCGGCCGTACGCTGGAGGAACGTCTGCGCATCGAGGCCGAGATGGTGATCTCGATGTTCATGCGGCGCGACTCCCATACGCTGGGAGCGGCTGCATTCAAGGCGGGGGAGCTGAAGCCCGAGTGGCCGCATCACGGTCTCTAGCCCGCTTACACGTGCACGTGTAGCGTCCGCGCATGGGATCGATCCTCGCGAGTGATTTCCTCGAGCGGTTTCGCTTGGATCACCCGGTGGTCCAGGCGGGTATGGGCGGTGGCGTGGCCGGCAGCGAGCTGGCGGGCGCGGTGTCGGCGACCGGGGCGTTGGGGACGGTGGGGATGATGGCGCCGCGAGCGTTCGCCGCCGCGCTGATCGACGCCAAGCGGCGTGCCTCGGGCCGCACCGTCTGTGCCAACCTGCTCGTGCCGTTCATCAGAGCGGCCCATATCGATGCTTGCCTTCAGGCGGAGATTCCGCTTGTCGTGTTTCATGGCGGTCAGTCGCCGAGATGGATGGCTCGTCTGCGCGAGCGCAGAGTGGCCGTATTCGTCACGGTCGGCACTCGCGGCGAAGCGCAGCGCGCACTCGCAGGCGGTGCACACGGTCTTGTCCTCCAGGGCCGAGAGGCGGGAGGTCACCTGCTCGGCGTGGCGCCGGTGACGCGCGCGCTGGCAGATGTGCTCGATGCTGCCGACGGGACGGCCGTCCTCGCGGCGGGCGGGATCGCTGACGCGCAAGACGCCCGCGCGGCGCTCGCCGCCGGGGCCGCTGCGGCGGTGGCTGGCACGCGCTTTTTGCTCACGCAGGAGTCGGCCGCCCATCCCGCATACAAGCGACGGGTGCTGGCGGCGTCTGAGACGCTGACGACGCTGCTCTTCGGGGTGGGATGGCCGCTGCTTCATCGCGTGATCGCCAACGAGGCGACCGAGCGCTGGTGTCAAAGCACCGACCTCGGCCCCCGCTGGGTGCGTGGACTCAATCGCGCCAGCGCACCGCTCGCGCGCGCGATGCCGCTCGCCGCGCTGGGCGCGGTGATCACGCTGCAGCGCCCCGGAATTCCGATGTTTTCCCCGGCGGCGCCGTTGCGCGGCATGCCCGAGCACACGGTGAAAAGCGCAGCGCTCTATGCGGGTGACACGGTGCGGCGTATGCACGAGATCGTCCCGGCGGCTCAGGCCGTCGAGCTACTCGCCCGTGGCTGATCGCTCGCTCTCGGCTTCGGCGCTTGCGCCCGCGGCCGAGCGCTCCGCGGGGGCGGAGGCCCCCAGCCAGGTCTCTAGTGAGGCGGGTCTGCCGATGTACATGCCCTGGGCGTAGTCGACGCCGAGTTTGCGCAGCGCGAGAAGGGTCTGGCGATCGCCGACAAACTCGGCGATTGTGCACTTGCCCATCCCCTTGGCGAGCTCGACCACTGCGCCAATCACGAGCTGGTCGGTCTCGTTCGTGGTGCAGTTACGCACGAACTCACCATCGATCTTGATGAAATCGAAGGGCAAATGCTTGAGGTAATAGAACGATCCGAAGCCCGCGCCGAAGTCGTCGAGCGCAAAGCGACAGCCGAGCTCGCCGAGGCGTTCGGCGAAGCTTCGTGCAGCGCCGATATTTCCGATCGCGGTTGTCTCTGTCACCTCGAAGATAAGCTGCGCAGGATCGACCCGGGCGGCCCGCAGGTCTTCACCGATGTCAGCGGCGAGCTCCGAGTCGCCTAGCGAGTTTCCCGACAGGTTGATCTCCACGGTCGGGTGTCGACCGGCAGCGCTTTGCACGCCGAGCACCTCGATCGCGTGGCGCACGACCCAGCGATCGATCTCCCGCACCAGCCCGAACCGCTCGGCGATCGGCAGGAAGCTCTCGGGTGCGATCAGGTCGCCGGCAGGCCCGACCATCCGCACGAGCAGCTCGTGCTGGGTGATGCGGCCGCTGATCGTCTCGACGACGGGCTGCGCGTGCAGCACGAACCGGTCCTCGTCGAGCGCGTCGCGGATGCGCTCGACCCATCGCAACCGGGCCTCGATGCGCGCCTGGCCTCGCTCGGCGTCTCCATAGCTCTCGCTGCGATCGCCGCCCGCCTCCTTTGCGTCGTACATCGCGAGATCGGCGTTGATCAGCATGTCCTCGGCGGTCAGCTGGTAGGAGCCTGCAAGCAGCGCGATCCCGATGCTCGCCGAGATCGGCCGCGCACGACCACCGGGCCCGCGGGCGGCCTGCTCGCCGCGCACCGCCTGCAGCAGCCCCTCGGCCAGGCGCTCGGCCTCGGGGCGGCCTCCGCTCGGCATCAGCACCGCAAACTCGTCGCCGCCGAGGCGCGCGATCGTGTCACTCTCGCGCAGACGCGCCGACAGCGCGCTCGCGACCCGTACGATCAGCTGATCGCCGGCGCTATGGCCGAGCGTGTCGTTGACCTGCTTGAAGTCATCCAGATCGAGCACCAGCACCGCGCCGTCATGGCCGTAGCGCTCACCCACGGTGAGATGCTCCTCCAGGTGGCGCTCATACGCGCGACGGTTGAGCAGCCCGGTAAGCGGATCGTGGTCGGCCATGTGCTCAAGCTCGGACTCGTACCTGCGCCGCGCGGTGATGTCCTCGATCTGCGACAGGAAGTAGGCAGGCTGTGCTTCGTCCTCGCGAATCAGCGTCGTGTGAACGGCCACCCAGACAGCGTGACCGGCAGCGTGCAGGTAGCGCTTCTCCGCGTCATAGCTTGCGATCTCTCCGGCCCGCAAAGACGCGAGAGCCTGGCGCTCGGACTTGCGATCGTCGGGATGCGTGAGCTCGCTGGTGTGCCCCAGCGCGAGCAGCTCCGTCTCGCTGTAACCGGTGATCTGCGCGAGTGCGCGATTAACCTGGATGAACCTTTCCTGCAACGAAGTGAGCGCCATGCCGATCGGCGCCTCGGCAAACGCCGTGCGAAAGCGCTCCTCGGCGGTTGCGAGCTTGCGCTCCGCGGTCTGGCGCTCGCTGATGCGGCGGTCGACCATTTCCAGGGCAAATCGCTCGCGTCGGGTTACATGCAAGCTGAGCAGCCCCAGCAGCAGCGTTAACAAACCACCGAGCAACAGAATCCAGGTGAGCAGCGACAGATCGGGACTCGGCTCGCCGACGGCGAGCGTCCAGGACCGATTCGCGAGCGAGATACGCGTCAGCTGGGGATCATGCGGGGAACCCTGCCCGAGCAGTTGCGTCTGGCCCTCGTCGAGCGCGAATGCGGTTTGCGCGGGGACCTTCGCGCGCAGAGCAGACCGCAGCAGGTCATAGCGATAGCCGGTGGTCACAAAGCCGCGCAGCGGTGCCAGGCGACCTTGCCGGGCCGACGGTTCATGCGCGCCCGAGCGGTAGATGGGCACAAACAGCGCTGTGCCTGCAAGCCCGCTCGCCAGAAGCCGCGTCGGCGGGGTCGCGCGCGGTTGCCCGGCGGCGGCCGCGGCGAGCAACGCCCCGCGCTCGGCCGGGTCCTCGCCGAGGTCGATCTCGGGGCGGCTCGTCGCGCCCCGGCTCTCGATGTCTTCGGTGAGGACGAAATACTCCCGTTGCCTGCCCGCCGGGCGCGCGGCGCCGCCGAAGGCCGCGGCCTCGATCGGCCCGTAGCGGCGTTCAAAGCCGGGACGTTCAGCGGCGCTGACGAGGACGACCAGCCCTACATCGCCGAGCGCGGGATCGGCGAGCACGTCGCGCGCGACTGCGGCAAACGCGCGCGGGTGCGGCGAGAAGCTGGTCCTGATGCTCGCGGCCAGATCTTCGCTGCGCTGGCTAGCCGCGCTCACCGTCGCGACGGTCACCTGCCGGACATCCGCGGACAGCGTCGCGCGCTTTACCTGCGCTGCCTTGTCAGACTGGCGCACGGCGAGGACAGCGGCGGTCGCGGTGAGCATCGCCAAGACAGCGATCACCAGCGCAGGTAGAGCTCTGCTCGCCCCCATCAGCCACCCGTCCTCGATTGTGCCTCAGTAACCGTTCACTTATCGGTGCGGGCGGCACGCAAACGCGCTGCGGCCAGCGGCGAGCGTAGGCAGAGATGTGGTCCGCTTTCGCACGGGCACATTCTGTCAAGACGACGCGGACGGTATTAACGTCAGTGGACTCATGTGCGGCTGTCTTCGAGTACGCCACTAGCCCTTGACAGCTGACGGGCTCAGCCGGCGAGCCGCGAGCGCGCGTGTCGCGGACGCGCAGCGAGCGACCACGACGAAGGCCCGGGTCGCCGACCCCTGGGGGCGCCCGGCTCGGCGCGCTCTTCAGGCCAGCCCGCCGGATGGGCGCCGCCCGGTGGCGGGCGCTGTCAGCGGGGGCCGGCAAACGCCGGTCTCGCGACGATCGCCTGGGAGGGCGGCTCTCGACGACGGTTTCGGCTCTCAATCGAGCGACATCAATGCAACTCAGCTGGGCCAACGCTGCAAATGCAACGTGGCCATGCGTGTGATACATTCCTGCCTCGAGTCCCGCTCCCGTGGATCGTCCGTCCCACCTCGTCCCTTTCGCGGGGGTCGGGGGCTCGGTCAGTGCAATGGAGTACGAACGAGGGGATGGGCTAATGCATCGCAGGGGTTTCGGCGGGATCGCGCTCGCGCTGTCGGTCCTGGTAGTTGTGATCTTGCCGGCCGGCGCGTGGGCGGCGCCTGTCGAAGGGCCGTCGGGCCCGGCGTTCTACACCCCGCCATCGCCGGCTCCTGCCGGCAGCGCCGGCGAACTGGTCTGGTATCGGCCGGCGACGATCAACCTCAACGTCGCGCTTCCCAGCCTGAAAGCGTGGACGGTCCTCTACCAGTCGACCGACCAGCACGGCAGCCCCGACTGGGTGACGGGCACCGTGATCGTGCCCGCGTCCAAATGGAGCGGACGCGGCGAACGGCCCGTCGTCACCTACGCGGAGGGCACGCAGGGCCTGGCGCAGTCGTGCGCGCCGTCGCTGCAGATTGCTGCGGGAACCGAGTACGACGGTGGCGCGATCATCGAATCCCTGAAAAAGGGCTACGCCGTCACTGTCACCGATTATCAGGGCTACACGACGGGCTCCGTCCCGACGTACACGGCGGGCAAGGCGGAGGGGCAGGCCGTGCTGGACGCGGTTCGGGCGGGCCGGCAGGTCCCGGGCTCCGGCATCGGCGCCAACGCGCCCGTAATCGTCTGGGGCTACTCGCAGGGCGGTCAGGCGGCCGGCTGGGCAGCAGAGCTTCAGCAGAGCTATGCGCCGGACGTAAGAATGATCGGACTCGCCGCCGGCGGTGTTCCGGCAAACCTACAGGCGATCGGCGAATTTGACAACGCATCGGTAGGGACAGCGTTTGAGCTGGACAGCCTCGTCGGGCTGAATGCGGCCTACCCGGAAGAATTCAACCTCCCCTCGATCTCCAACGCGGCTGGTCTCGAAGCGGCCGGCAAGCTGCTTGGTGAGTGCGCGATCCAATCGCTGGCGGAATTCCGCGACGCCAACATCGCCGAATACACCATCGGTCACAAGACGATTCCCGAGGTGGAGGCCGAACACCCGGCGATCGAAAGGATCGTCAACGAACAGCAGCTGGGGACGAAGTCGGTCCCGGTGCCCGTCTATCACTACCACGGGCTCAAGGACGAGTTCGTGCCGGTAGCGCAGGACGTCGCGTTGCATCAGGCGTGGTGCTCGCTCGGCGTCACCGACGACCTCCAGCTATATCCCGGCGATCACCTGCTCACCGACCCGACGGCAATCGGCAACGCGATCAAGTGGATCGAAGAACGGCTCGCCAGCAAGAAAGCTCCGACCACGTGCGGGGATCACTCGCCGAGCGCGAGCCTGCCCTCCTCGGCTCGCCTGACGCCCGAGACCGGCGATCTGATCGTCCCGCTCCCCGGATGGGAACTCAGCGGCAAGGTGACCGAGGCCAAGAGCGGCATCTCGGTCGACGTGCCAAAGGGATCGACGCTGACAGCAGAAGGCGACATCACCTCGGGCGTGCTGACGGCAAACCTCTCGATATCGCCGATCAACCAGACGATCTTCATTGCTCTGGTCCCAGTGACGGTGAAGGGGGCGCTGACCCCGACCGGCACGATCCACGGTGCGGTGGGCTTCACCAACAGCGGCGTCTTCAGTGAGACCGCAACCGGCTCGGCGAGCGAGCTGGTGAGCTCGGTCGGCGTCGGTATCGTCACAGTTCCGATCGGCTGCACGACGGTCGAACCAATCCAGCTGCCGTTGAGCATCAGCGAGCAGGTGAACGCTCTCGTCGTCGGCGGTTTCTCGTTCACGACTCAGGTCACGGTGCCGGAATTCGGCGGATGTGGTCTATTCGGACCGATCCTCTCGGCAACCATGTCGGGTCCCGGCAACACGATCGAAATGACCGCGAAACCGCCGCCACCAATAAATTGGTGAGCGCACACCGGGAGTAGTCGCAACCGTGACCACTCCCGGTTGTTTCCTCAGCGCAGGGCGAGCTGGGGCGGCTGGCGAGATCGCCGGCGATCCGGCGAGGACGCGATCTAGGCGTCTACTCGCAGCAGCATCCGCAGGATCGGCTCGGCGCGCGAGGCTTCGGGCGGTTCGCCGGTGATCAGGTCGAGGTAGGTGTAGGACTCGATCACGCGCACGATCACGTAGGCCAGCTCGCGCAGATCGACGGGTAGATCGAGCGCGCAGGACCGCGCCTCCTCCTCGAGCAGGTCCTGGATGCCATCGATCAGCCGGCGCTGGAAGTTCGTCTGGCGACCGGTCAGCAGGCGCATCGCGTGCTCGCCATCTTCGCCGAGCCAGCGCTGCATGCCGGTGTTGGTGATGATCGCGTCAAGGAAGCCGGTGACGATCGCGACAATGCGCTCGGCGCCTCTGGCAGTCACTTTCGCCTCGACGTAGTCGAAGGTCCGCACCGCGAGGGACCAGATGACCTCGACGAGGAAGTCATCGCGCGAGCCGAACCAGCGGTAGAGCGTAACTCGGTTGACGCCCAGTTCATCCGCGAGCACGCCCATGTCGATCCGTTCGGGCGCGAGAAACTTGCGCCGCCCAAGGCGCAGCGCGTGTGCAGCGCGGGGTCTGGCCACGACGTTCACATACAGAGGATCGCACGCCAGCTGGACCTGAGCATCCCGACCGGGCGCACGCGCGATCTCCGCGGCCCGACGCATCCGGCCAGGGCTTGGGCGTAAGCGAGCGCGCGAACGTGACGCCGCGTGCCACCCACCGCTCGAGTTGACGCCTGCTCCGCAGGCCGTCTGCGTCCCCCCGCAGCCACCCCCCATCACGCGCCCGCGCATCTCGAAGGGGTTCGCGTGCGGCTTGCCAACCAGCGCGGCTGTCTCGCGCGGATCGCAGCGGACCAACGGGCCGCCGCGCCCGCTGACGCTCACGCACAGGTTGCCGTCGATCATGAAAGCCAGCCCGCCGAACATGCGGCGCTCGCTGACCCCGTCCTGCGCCGCGAGCAGCTCGCGGACACGGTTGGCGAGGTGCTCGTCACGCGCCATCAGCGGATTGTCTCGGTCAGCCACCGCGCACGCTGCGCCCCTCGCGGGCGGGCGCCAGCGCTCTGGCGGCGAAGGTTCGGAAGGCCGCGACATTGGCGGTCCGCCGGTCCTCGCGCCCAGCCAGCACGATCGTCGCGTACTGCGCGTCGCGCAGGATAAACGCGCGGACCCGGGTCATCGCGTTCAGGATAACCCTCGCGACCGAGGCGGGGACGGTTGTGATCGCGCGCCGCATCGCAAGCGCCGCGAGTACCTCTTGCGCGTTACGTACGCGGTCGGGGGTAACGCGTCTGGGAGGCGTGCCGCGATGATCGTCCAGGCTCCAGAAGCCCGCCCAACGCGGATCGACCGAGGGGTGAAACCCGATGAAGGCCTCGCCGATCACGTCGGCGGTCGCCAGCGCGCTGCGTCCCGCGAGGGGATGGTGCTGAGGTACGAGCACCGCGCGCGGCTCGCGACGCAGGACCTGCATCCAGACGTCGGGGTGGTCCGCCGGCAGGTGGCAGACCGCCATGTCGACCTCGGCGAGCCACGATGTGGTCGGAAGCGATGGAAAGGGGAGTTCGCGATAGCGGAAATCAATGCGCGGATGCGCGCGTGCAAACGCTTGCAATGGACGCGGACTGTCGAGCCCCGGTGGAGACCCGACGAACCCGAACTCGATCGTGCCGGCACCCGCCTGCGTCAGCGATTGCGCGGCACCGACGGCGTCTGCCCATGCCGATACCGTCACACGCGCCTTCGCCAGGAAGGCCTCGCCGGCCGCCGTCAGCGTCACGCCTCGCGCATGGCGCTGCAGCAGCTCGACACCAAGATCGGACTCGAGCTGCGCGATCGCTTGTGAGAGCGCTGGCTGGGCAAGGTGCAGCTTCCTGGCAGCGCCTGTGATCTGACCCTCCTCGGCGACCGTCACGAAGTAGAGCAGGTGCCCACGTCTGAACTCCATCGCCGCTTGACCTAGCGCTTGGAATTGGCGCTCTGCATGATCCGCGCGGTATCCAGCAGTGCGCCCAGCAGCGGGTTGTGATTGTCGGTGCGCCAAACCAGCGAGACGACCGCGGAGTCCGCGTCGAGCAACGGCAGCACGACGATGCTCGGCACGGCTTGCTGGGCGAGCCTTGCATCGAGGAAAGGGACGGTCGTGATGGCTCGCGGCGAGGAAGACATGATTCCCGCCATCTGCAAAGTGGTCGACGCCCGGTCGTGACTCGTTTGCAGTGGCGGGCCGCCGCGGTGATCGTCGAGGTTGTGAAAACTGGCCCACTGCTGCTGGACCTCCGGGTGGTAGCCGACAAACGTCTCACCGAGCACGTCGTTGACGGACAGCTCGGTCCGCTCGGCGAGTGGGTGATTTCGGTTGACCATCACAGCTCGCTGTTCAACCCGCACGGCGTGATTGCTCAGACCATCTTCGGCGAGCGGCCGGTGACAGAAGGCGACATCCACATCCGCCAACCAGGTCGATGTCGCACCGCGGGGGAACGGAAGGTCCTGAAAGGAGATCTGGGCCTCGCCGTGGCTGTCGGCAAACGTCGCAAACAATTCCGGCGTGCTGGCCGCAGGGGGTGGGCCGATGAACCCGATTGTCATCGCCCCTCGAGCGGCGCGCGCGAGCGCCTGGGCCAGCTGCGCGGCGTCGCGTTCGGCGGCGAGCGCCACGTGGGACTTCATCAGGAAGGCCTCGCCGGCCGGCGTAAGCTCAACGCCGCGCGCATGGCGCTTGAGCAGATCGACGCCAAGCTCGGACTCGAGCTGACCGATCGCCTGGGACAATGTCGGCTGAGCGACTTTGAGCCGCTTCGCTGCTGCCGTTATCTGGCCCTCCTCGGCGACCGTTGCGAGGTACTGCAATTGCGTGCGCCTGGGCAGCATCGCCGCATCCCGAAGCGCGCGCTATGCGTCCGCGCCGCGGCGGGGGCCTGCTGCCTGCAGCCGCGGGAGCGTTTGCAGGCCGCGCCGGTCGCGCAGGCGCCGCTTCGAGCCCCTCCTTGGAGTCGCCATAGGCGGACTTTATATCACGCGATACAAGACCTATTGGACTTTCTAAAGCAGCCAGACGAAACTCGAAAGGCAGATGATTCTTGTACTTGCTCTGTCATGCTGGTTCGCCTATGGGGGGTTGTGCCTCGCGCTTTGCCGTGCGGCGGCCTGCGGCGACGCCGGCCTGATGCTCGAGTAGCTCAAGGATCGCGCAGGGAGGCCACAGTCCTCCGGCCCCGGGAGGCGCGCGGCGCGAGGACATCATTCCCTCGATGTCCTCGCGCCCCCTGCGCTCGGCCAGCCGCGTGCTGGGCGAAGGCTAGCCATGCTGTAGTCAAGCTGTGAGCGAGAATCGGACGGGTTGTCCCTGAACGAGCGATCGCGCTATGCTCGCGCGATGCGCCGGTCCTCATTTGTCGCTGTGGCCCTGGCTTGTTGCGCGAGCGCAGCTTTAGCCCTGAGCGGGCTCTGCCCAACTGCATCGCTCGCCGCCGAACCAGGCGGCGCCCGAAATGCGCGTATCGTCGGCGACGTGCTGGTGTGTAACATCCCGGGACACTGCCTGACGCGCGTGTTCCAGGTTTCCGCGATCAATGACGCCGGCGAAGTGAGCGCGAGCACGCTCACCTCCGGCACGCACAACCACTATCGCCTTCGTGTTGCGGCGGGTGAATACTCGCTTGTCGCGATCTCGAACGGACTGGAATGCAGAAGCGCGGCCGTGGCCACAGCTCACCAAACGGTGACTGCGGACATAACCTGTCTGGTGCCTTGACGTCGATCGCTGCGCGTGCCGTCCGTTCGCTCAATAGGCCGTGTTGCGCGAGCGCGGGCGCGGTACGGCCTTATAGCGCGGCTGCGAGCCGCGGCTCCAAAGGATGCCGTCGATCGCTGCCGGGGATAGGCTTCCGCCGCTCGCCGCTGACAGCAACTCGATCGCGTAGATCGAGCAGGCGCGGAGCTCGACCTCCTGCGGGGAGCCGTGGATCAGGAGCTCGCCGGTGTCGATTGCGCGCACCAGCGAACGGTCTAAGCGCAGGACACCGTCCAGTCGCAGCACATGTGGAACGAGGTTGTCGGCGAACGCGGTCAGACGATTCTCGTCGCGAAGCGACGCGACGCCGGCACGGTTCAGGTCAGCTGGCGTTATCTGCGCGCGCTTGAAGAACGGGACGCGACACTCGTCATAGAGCGATGTGTCGGCAAACGCCTGCCAGCGCGCCAGCAGATCGGCCAGCAACAGCGCCGACCCGTCGGCTGCCTCGATCACCGCGGTGAAGCTGCGATCGTGCTCGTCGCGTACGTGCGCGCCAACGTCTCTCAGCGACGTCGCGAATTGACTCATCAAGGGATGGTCGGAATCCTGGCCGAGAACGCTCGCGATCTCTGTCGGCGACAGCCCGGCCAGCTCCTCGGCGGACCACGCGCCGCGGGCCAGGAAGCGCTCGGTGAGCCCAGCCGCGATTGTCAGATATCCGCTCATCCGCGAACGCTTACGAATCGTCGGCCACCAGCCCGAGCCAAAGTTGATCGCGTCCAAGCAGAGGACGAACGCGGCGCGCGTCTCGCGATCCCCCTGGCTGAAATGCGCATCGGGAGCGGGCTGTGCTGGAGTATCGAGGTTCCGCAAGGAGCGAGCGTATGTCTCGATCGTCGACTCCTCGACGTTCACAAAGCGCGCCCGCCCGGCGACCCATGCACAGGCCAAACGTACCTGCTCTGAGATCTCGGTGGAGAATTCATCTGCCATCGGGTAGAGCATCGCATCGGCGGCGACGCGGCGGCAAGCAGTCGGACTTGCCACCATTCTGGGCGGTTGCGCAGGCCCTGAGGCCCGATTAGACTGGACGCAGCGTGACTGCGCGGCTCGGACTTGAGCGGCGGCGGGTTGGCCGGCGAGCGCTCGCCGTGACCGCGCTCTACCTGAGCGCAGCGTTTTTCTGCGCACAGGCGGCGGCGATCGGCTATGTGGACGGCATCTCCGATCAGCACTTCGAGAGCTGGAGCGGCGCCTTCTTGGCTCCGGTCGGATTCAATGCGCCGCTGCCGAGCTCGTTCGCCGACGCTTGGGCCGACAGCCCGCCGGCGGCGATCACGCTCGCGCGCTACGTCGTCCAGTGGGATGTATTGCGGGGTGTCGGATACCCCGAAGAACTCCTCAATCTGCAGACGTGGTACGACCATACGGCAGAATTGCATTTGACGCCCGAGCTCGCGCTCGTCAATTACGATTGCGGCGGTTGCCGGCCGCCCGACGACAGCGAAGCATATGCACGCGAACTCGAAGCTCTGCATCGTGCGTTTCCCGCTATCACAATTTATGAGGCGTGGAACGAGCCCAATCACGCAGGTAGCTTCTATCTCTCGCCGGCGACAGCCGCCCATTTCATGAACTCTGCATACTCGTTCTGTGCGACACACGCTTGCATTGCCGTAGCGGGAGATTTCTTGGACGCAGAATCCAACCTTGTGCCCTACGAGGAAGAATATGAGAGAAACCTGAATCCCCGCGATCCGGGCAACTGGGGTATCCACCCGTACGCAAATGTGAAGTATGAAGGCGATAGTCACACTGTCGAACAGTTCAAGGCCAGGCTTCCGAGCCCTGCGACGGACAACATCTGGTTTACGGAGGTTGGAGCCTATTACTGCGAGTCGGGTGAACTACGCGGTCCCGAATTACAGGCGGACAACGCGAGATATCTGGTTGAACATCTGATTCCCGAATTCCAACCTGTTCACGTCTTTTACTACCAAGCCGCGTGGCCCAGCGATGAACCCCCGCCGTGCGACTCGCAAGCTCTCGACACCGCGCTGTACGCGGCGCAGAGCTCGAACGGCCTCGTGCTCGCGCGGCCGGCGGCAACCGTCGTATTCGGCGCGCGGTGACCGCCGCCGCGGGCTCGCTGAACGGCGCCCCGCCGGCGCTCGGCTGAAGCGGGGTCTCGTCGGCGCGGAGCCGGCGGGCAGCGGGCCGGGCTGGCGCTCGGCGTGCGCAGCCGCTCACTTTCCTGTATCATACGGACGATCGTATGAGACAAACGTTGGTATCGAGGTGATCGCAGTGCGACCGTTGCTCGGCGCGGTCGTCGTTGCCGCCTGCGCCATCACCGCCGCGGGAGCCTGGGCGGCGGAGACGTTGACGGTCCACCTGCGCTTCAGCCCCGACAAGCTGGGCGCTTCGATCAACGTCTCCGGCACCGAGTCGCTGTCCGTGACCGGGCAGGCCGTGCCATCGCCGGTCCGCACCGTGACGGTGTATCTGCCGGCCGGGACTCAGATCGATGTCCGCGGCGCCGGCACGTGCACGGTCGCGAAGCTGCAAGCGGGCGGCCCCAGCGCGTGCCCGGCGAGCTCCCGTATCGGCTTCGGCGGCGGGGAAGGAGAGCTCGAACTCGCCCACGAAGTCATCCGCGGCCCCTACACCCTCGACCTGTTCCTCGGGCCGATGCAGGCGGGCCATCCGGTGGTGCTCGTGTACGCAAATGCGGCGTCACCTGTCTCTGGCCAGATCGTGGTCCAAGCAAAGGAGATCCAGGCACCCAAGCCGTACGGCATCGGGTTCACCGGCGAAGTCCCCTTGATCCCAACGCTTCCCGAAGCGCCCGACGGCTCGGTGGCGAGCGCGTTCCTAACGTTCGGCGACAGCAACGTCGCCTACTACGAAACCGTCCACGGCAAGCGCAAGCTCGTGCACGTCCGCGGCATCGTCGCACCCAGGAGCTGCCCGAGGGGTGGCTTTCAGTACAAGGTGACCGCCAGCTTGCAAGACGGCTCCTCACTCGCCAGCGCCGGCGTGGTTCCCTGCCCACACAAGTGAGCCAGGCGGCCCGCAACCGGCCGGCCGCTCGGAGAGGCTTCTGAGAGCGGCCGGCCCGGCCATACCCCCACTTGAGGGGATGATGCAGCCCTCGGAGGCTACGCCCGGCCGCGCGGCGCCGACAAGCGGAGGTTTCCACACCGTCGCGTCGGTCCATCAGGGAGCCGCCGGCGGCGAACAGACCTGAAACCAACGGGCCGACCGTGCGTGTTGCCCACCGCACGGTCAGCCGAGGGCCACCCCCCCTGCGGGGTTACCGCCCTAATCTGAGCGTACGACAGGCGCAAACACCCTCCAAGCGGGGTTTCCCACACACTCGGCCAGCGCGCCGACGCGCGCTACACCCTGACCAAGCGCAAGAATAAGCTCGTGCGGTACCGCGTCGAGCAAGGGCCAAAGCGCCCGCCAGCGCCGTGATCAAGCATCCCGCCTTCACGGTCGAGCCATGGACTCTGCGCGAGACCGAGCTCGACCTCGACACCCTCGCCCAGACGGAGTCGCTGTTCGCGCTGGCAAACGGTCACCTGGGCCTACGGGGAAACCTCGACGAGGGCGAGCCGGCGGGTCTGCCGGGAACCTATCTGAACGGGTTCTACGAGCTGCGCACGCTCCCCTATGCCGAGACCGGCTACGGAAACCCGGACGCCGAGCAGACGGTGGTCAACGTGACCAACGGCAAGATCGTTCGCCTGCTCGTCGAGGATGAGCCGTTCGACATCCGCTATGGCCAGCTACGCAGCCACGAGCGCGTGCTGGACCTTCGCGCGGGCGTGCTGCGTCGCGCTGTCGAGTGGGTGTCTCCCACCGAGCGCGCGGTGCGCATCTCCTCCACGCGGCTGGTGTCGCTCGCGCAGCGAGCCGTGGCGGCAGTCCTGTATGAGGTCGAACCCGCCGATGAAGCCACGCCGGTTGTCGTGCAGTCCGAGCTGCTCGCCAACGAACCGCTGTCCAGCGACGAGAACGATCCCCGCGCAGCGGCCGCGGTGAAGTCGCGGCTGCGCTCGATCTTCTCGGATCACGCCCACCACGGCGCGGTCCTCGCGCACTCGACGGTCGCGAGCGGCCTGTCGATGGCGGCGGCGATGGATCACATAATCGACGGCCCCCCGGACACGCGGACTGAAATCGACAGCCAGCCCGATGTGGCGCGGGTGCTGATCGCTGTAGACCTGCAGCCCGGAGAGCGCCTGCGCGTGATCAAGTTTCTCGCGTACGGTTGGTCGCGGCAGCGATCGATGAACGCGATCCGCGACCAGGTCCGGGCGGCGCTGGCCGAGGCGCAGCACACCGGCTGGGATGGGCTGGTCGCCCAGCAGCGCGAGTATCTCGACGACTTTTGGGACCGAGCGGATGTCGAGGTCGAGGGCGACGTCGAGCTCCAACAAGCGATGCGTTTTGCGTTGTTTCACACCCTGCAAGCAGGCGCGCGAGCGGAGCAGCGCGCGATCGCCGCGAAGGGCCTGACCGGTCCCGGGTACGACGGACACGCGTTCTGGGACACCGAGACCTTTGTACTTCCCGTCCTCACCTACACCCATCCGCGGGCCGCGCGCGACGCGCTCGCCTGGCGCCATGCGACGCTGGATCTCGCGCGCGAGCGGGCGCGAACGTTGGGCCTGAAGGGCGCCGTGTTTCCCTGGCGAACGATTCGCGGACAGGAGTGCTCGGGCTACTGGCCCGGGGGGACCGCGGCCTTCCACGTCGGCGCGGACATCGCCGATGCGGTCGTCCGCTATCAGGCGGCGAGCGGGGATGATGCTGCCGCGAGCGATATGGGCCTCGAGCTGTTGATCGAAACCGCGAGGTTGTGGCGCTCGCTCGGCCACCACGACGCGGCCGGACAGTTTCGTATCGACGGTGTTACGGGACCTGACGAGTACAGCGCGGTCGCGGACAACAACCTGTACACAAACCTGATGGCCGAGCGGAATCTGCGCGAGGCGTTCAACGTGGTCGAGCGCAACCCGCGAAGCGCCGCGAAGCTCGGCGCGGACCGCGAGGAGGCGGCCTCCTGGCGCGACGCGGCGCGCGCGATGTTCGTTCCTTATGACCGCGAGATGCGGGTGCATCAGCAGGCAGAGTCGTTCACCGAGCATCAGATGTGGGACTTCGACGCCACCACGCCTGAGCAATATCCGCTGCTGCTCCATTTCCCTTACTACGACCTGTATCGCAGGCAGGTCGTCAAGCAGGCAGACCTCGTGCTCGCGCTGCATCTGCGCGGTGACGTCTTCGACGAGGGGGAAAAGGCACGCAACTTCGCCTATTACGAGCGACTGACGGTGCGCGACTCCTCGCTGTCGGCCTGCACCCAGGCTGTCGTCGCGGCCGAGGTCGGTCACCTCCAGCTGGCCTACGAGTACCTCTGCGAGGCGGCGTTCATCGACCTCGACGACTTCCAGCACAACACGCGCGACGGGCTGCACATCGCGTCGCTGGCCGGCACGTGGATCGGCGCGGTCGCCGGCTTTGGCGGGATGCGCGACCACGACGGCAAGCTCAGTTTCGCTCCGCGCCTGCCGCACGCTCTCATGCGACTCAAGTTTTACCTGAGCTTTCGTGGGCGCAAGCTGAGGGTGGAGGTTGACCACGAACAGGCGACCTACTCGCTGCTCGAGGGTTCGCCACTGGAGATCTCCCATCACGGAAGGAAGGCCACGCTTCAAGCCCGGCGAGCGCTGAGGTGCAAGATCCCCGCGGCGCCCAGACGCGAGACACCGACCCAGCCGCGCGGGCGTGCGCCCGCCCGACGCGGACGGCCGACGGCGACGCTAAGCCCTGACGCCCAAGCCTAAAGGCCGGTGCCGCTACAGCTCGACACACCCCAGGGGCTTGCCCGCGCGCATCTGCACCGCGTGCGCCGACCGATAGCCGCGCTTCTGCTCGGACACGGCGCGGGTGGCGGCGTCGATGCCGCTGACCTCCGCGCGGCGACAAACGCGGCGCGCTCGCTGCTGATCAGCGTGGCGCTTGTCGAGCAGCCCTACCTGGTTGCCGGCCGGCGCAGCCCAGCGCCCGCGCGCCAGCTGGATGCCGCCTGGGAGGCCGTCGTCGCGCAGCTTCGCGCCGGGGCATTTCGCGGGCTTCCGATCATCGCCGGCGGGCGCTCGGCGGGCGCCCGCGTCGCCTGCCGCACCGCGGCAGACGTGGGAGCCGTTGCGGTCGTGTGCCTCGCTTTCCCCCTGCACGCACCCGGTCGGGGTGGCGATCCCAGCAAGAGCCGCCTCGGCGAGCTCGACGCGGTGGCGGTGCCGACGCTCGTCGTGCAAGGGGAACGCGACCCGTTTGGGATGCCCCGGCAAGCGCCCGGCCGGACCGTCATCAGGGTGCCAGGCAAGCACGCCTTGAGGAGCACGGCCGCGGTGCAGGCCGGCGTCTCAGAGTGGCTCGCGGCCCGCGCGGCCGACGGCGCCTTCGGCCCCGCTTGAGCGATAGATCGTTCACTCGGCTTCGCCGCGCGCCTGGCGGATCGTTCAGCCGTCGATCGAAAAGCGCGCGCGTGCTCGCTCAAAGCGCTCGACGCACGCGCCGCCGAGCGCCGCCGCGGGAGTCAGGCAGCCGGCGCGCTGCGGCGTGGCGCCGTCTTCGGCGAGCAGCATCCCGGCCTCGCCGAGCATCCTCGCCGGCGCGAGCTTGCCGATGCAGGCACGGCGCTCGGCGCATCCGTGGTGGGCACTCGCGGGCCTGTCTTTACCCGCCGCTTAGCGGCTACTGGCGACCGCCTTAGGAAGCCGTGGCAGACTCTCGAGGATGAACCGCAGGTTCAAGCAGAAGCTGTTCCTCGCGATCGCCGTTGCGGTTCTTGTGGCCGCCGGGGCGATGACAGCGCTAGCGGCAACCGGCCGCGATGGCGCCCACAAGCACAAGGCTCGAAGCGCGCGAGCGGCCGCCCACCACCGCGGCGGCCTGGAGCTTGCGACCGCCGCGAGCTACCTGGGCCTTTCCGCGGCGCAGATCAACAGCGACCTGCAGTCGGGTCAGACGCTTGCCCAGATCGCAAACGCAACGGGTGGAAAGTCCGCCGCCGGGCTGATCGAAGCGCTCGTCGCCGCGCGCAAGGCCAAGCTGACCGCTGTGATCGCAAAGCTCCCCCAACGGGTGACGGCCGAGGTCAACAGCCAGAGCGGCCCGCTGTCCCCCGCGAAATCCGCGCAGGGCCATCGCGCTCGCTCGCATGGCCGCGCAAGTCTGGTCGGCGCCCAGAGCTACCTGGCATTCGCCGCCTCGAGCTATCTCGGAATGACCGCAGCGCAGCTGCAAAGCGAGCTGCAATCGGGCAAGACCCTGGCGCAAATCGCAAACGCGACTGCGGGCAAGTCCGAAACCGGCCTGATCGAAGCGCTCACCAAGGCGAAGAAGGAAAAGCTTCAAGCGGCGCTCGCTGCCGGCACGATCACCCAGGCGCAGGAGAATATGCGGCTCGCCCACGTCGGGGCTCGCGTGAAGGCTCTGGTCAGCCGGACTTTCTAGCGGGAAAGCTTGCTAGGGCTTGAGCGCGACCGCGGCCTCCGGCGTCGCGACGTGGAAGCTGAAGCTCTCCTCGATATACAGGCGGACAGAATCGCTGTCGTGTGAGTCGTAGCCAAGCGATAGATCCTGCCCGGACTCGAACAGGAAATCGCCGCCGCGCAGGCTGAGTACGACCGCCCCTTCCACGCCGGGCGCCCAGACAATCGGTCCCTCGAGGATTTTGTGCAGGTGTTCCAGCAGCGGATAGCCGCCGTGCTCGGCGGTCTCCACCACGCGCCGGTACTGCTCGCGCCCGAGCGCCAGCCCGTAGGGCCCGGTGATCCCGCTGCACAGCAGTCGCTCGACGGCGCCCGCCACCTGCCGGGGGTATCCGCCGGTAACGTCGCCGAGCTCGGATTGCTCGTGTGGCGAGGCTTGCGCGATTCCCGTGATCGCGCCCTCCCAGCCGTGAAATACGGCCACGTTCTCGGCCAATGCGATCTGATGCGCGGCCGTGTCGAGCTGCTCGAGGTCCGCGTCATCGGCCCCGCGATCGGCATCGCGCAACTGCGCGCGCGACAGCTCGAAGTCGGCGCGCAGCTCGACGAACGCCAGCACACAACGCTGTTGCCCCGTCACCCCCTCGCACGGCGCCGACGCCAGCGGGCTGATGCGCCCGAGGTTCGTGGCCGAATGCTCCCAGCCGTGGGGCCCGGAGAACTCGACCAGCTTGCGTGCCGCCAGCGCCGTAGTCAGGCGTCCGCGGGCCTCGTCGTCAAGCAGCTTCCAGCCGGCGTCGCTGATCGGCGCGTGCGGGCGCAGCAGATGGTTCATCGTGACGCTCCTCTGAGGCTGCCGATTCCAAGCGCACCGTCCTGGTAGGAGCCCTCGGCTCCCGGGCCTCCCTCCTCGAACGTCTGCGCCTCCGCCTCCTCGCCATGCTCGACGATATCGCCGCTTTGGAACAGGATCCCCTGCGCGATCTCCCGCCACGACGGGATGCGCCGCAACAGAAACTCGAGATCCATGCTGAAGTGCTTGAACTCCTCGCCCTGCGCGTCGCGCATCACCGCAAGCGCCTCGGGGTCAGCCTCGATCGCGATGCGCTGCTGATACCAGCCGATCGCTTCGGCCTCCTCGGTCAGCGACGCACACATCCGCGCGAAGGTTCGCGTGGCGGGGGGCAGCTCGTCGGGGGGCTCGTGGTACTGGTCGAAACCCATCGGACCTCCTTGGCTGAGGTGGATGTGGTTGCACTCTACGGTGCGCCGAACTCCGAGGCCTTCAGCCTGGCTGGACGCTGGCGTGCGCGCGTAATCCTACCCCAGCGGTAAGCAGTCAGCACGCGGCGGCGAGCCGCGAGCCGCAACGATGCCCCCGTCGACCACGACCGTCGGTCGCGCGGGCGCGGCGACGACGCGCCTGACGATCGCGCTCTGACAGGAACTTGCGCGGGCGGGGCCTGGCCGCGCGCCTTACTCTACGCGGCAGCTGCGTAGATCGACCGCGGGCGCGCGCTGCCCGGTTGTTCCAGGGTTGCGGGGTTCCTGAACGCGCCGAATTCGGTGAACGCGGCGAACTCGACCATTCGTCCACTTGGTCACCCGCGAGGCGCGAGAAACCGTAGTGTGGCGCACTGTTGGCGTGCCGCAGGCGGCCCGAGCGGGTGTCCGGTTGAGCACAAAAGATAAAAGGGGGGCTACTGGGAGATGAAACGCACTGGTATGTGGGGCCGCGGCTTGCTTGCGGGGCTGATTCTGCTCAGCGTCGTGCTGCTGCCGAGCATCGCAAGCGCGCAGTCGTCGCGTGAGACAATCGCGGCCGATACCGTTGCCCCGGTCAATCAGGGGAACGCGCTACTGCGCGGCAGCGTCAATCCGAAACGCGCCCTGCACATCAATGTCGGCCTGGCGGTGCGCAACTCCCAACAGCTCAATGAACTTATCCAGGCGGCGAGCACGCCGGGAAGCCGGCAGTACGGCCAGTACCTCTCAAACGCCCAGTACATGGCGGGCTACGCTCCCACCGGCGAAGAGGTCAACGCCGTGGAGGCCTGGCTGAAGAGCCAGGGTCTCCACGTCACAGGAGTTTCGCGCGACAACCTGCTCGTCCACGTGCGTGCGAGCGCGGCTGCCGCCGAGCGCGCGTTCGGAGTGACAATCAATGACTATCTGGCCGACGGTCGCGAATTCCACGCCAACGCCGGCGCTCCCTCGGTTCCGGCTGACCTCAACGTGCAATGGGTCAGCGGTCTGTCCAATTACCAGGTGTTCAAGCCAGCGCTCACCTGCATCAAAGTACCGAAAGAAAAGTGCGGCTACGACGGCGGAGACTTCCGCGCGGCCTATGATATCTCCGGCGATGGCAAAGGCCAGACGCTGGGTTTCACCCTGTGGGGCGAGTCGCTGCCGCAGAGCGACTACACAGGCTATGCCGAAGGCACCGGCAATGCCGCGCTGAAAGTCGGTGCGGCGGCTGAAAACGGCCTCGAATTCATTCCGATCGATGGCTCGACTACCGAGAGCGACACCGACAACGAGGTCGCGCTCGACACCGAGATCGCCCATGGCGTCGCGCCGGGTCTGCACGAGACCTACTGGCTCGGGCACGATCACGAAAACTCGACGATGGAGGACGTGCTCAACGAAGCCGCCAACTCGAGCATCGCGGTGATCTCCAACAGTTGGGCCGCACAAGAAGCCGGCTGCCCCGCGGACGGAGGGATGGAGACCTCGCTGCAGCATGGCGCGGCCACCGGCAAGACGTTCTACTTCGCGACCGGGGACAGCGGCGCCGCGTCCGGCTGCGCGTACCCGGCGGACAGCCAGTATGCAGTCGCGGTCGGCGGCACGACGCTCGAAGTGGGAGCAGGCAGCGCCTGGTTGTCCGAGGAAGCGCTTGAAGACGGCGGCGGCTGCAGCAACAGCGAGCCGCGCCCCTCCTGGCAGACGGGCATCGGCAGTCCGCTCATCTATCCCTCGACGCCCTGCAGCGGCCGCGCCGAGCCGGACGTCTCGGCGGATTCGGGCATCGGCACATACCTGTTCTTTGACGGCAAAGCAGGCTGCTGCACCGGCGGGACGAGCCTGGCTACGCCGATCTGGAGCGCGGCATCGGTGATCTGGAACAAGAACAACGCGGCCAGCGGACGCCCGGGGATCGGTTTCTCGGCTCCCCTGATCTACTCGCTGGCGAACGACCCGACGACCTATGCGAGGGACTTCCACGACATCACGACCGGCAGCAACGGGTTCGCGGCGATCACGGGTTGGGACGAGGCCACCGGCTGGGGTTCGCTCAACTTCAACAACCTCTCCAACAACCAGGCGGACATCGACTACACAGGGCCCACCAGCGCGACGCACGGCGAAACGATCACCCTCTCGGCGAACCTCTTCGATCACGAAACGACGAACGGCCTGAGCGGCCGCACGATCAGTTTCGCGGCTGCTGGAGAGACGTGCGAAGCAACGACCGATTCGACGGGTAAAGCCTCCTGCTCGGTCAGAATCGAAGACGCGCCCGGTCACTACTCGGTGATCGCGGTCTTCGCCGGCGATGCCGGCTATCAAGCCATGTCGGCGACTAAGCCCTTCACCGTTCTGCACATCCCCACCACCGTCACTTACACGGGCGCCATCGGCGGCGAGTACAACGACCCGGTGACCCTGTCGGCCTCGCTCACCGAAAGCGGCAGCTCTAAAGGGCTCTCTGGGCAGACGCTGCGCTTTCGCCTCGGCAAAGAGAGCTGCGAAGCGACGACTGACCCGAGCGGCAACGCGAGCTGTGAAGTCACGCCTCTCGACGAACCGGGCTCCTACACGCTTGAAGTGAGCTTCGCCGGAGAAGAACCGACCTATGAACACTCGAGCACGAGCCCGGCGTTCACGCTCGAAAAGGAGGAGAGCGAAGTCAGCTACACGGGATCGCTGACCTCCGACTATCACGACGAATTCACCGCGGCGGCGAAGCTCGTCGATCCCGAAGGCGGCGCGCCGATCGCCGGCAAGCCGATCACCTTCACGCTCGGTGGCAGTGACACGTGCGAAGCCACGACGGACGCCTCCGGCGAGGCGTCCTGTTCGCTGACGCCGCACGAGACCGGCACGCAGAACATCGTCGCGATGTTCGCCGGTGACAACGACTACCTCTCGAACAGCGACACGCGGTCGTTCTCGATCACGCCGGAGGAGACGACGATGGCCTACACCGGGCCGACCGTGATCCTCGCCGGCGGCTCGGGCGCGACGCTGACCGCGACGATGGTCGAGGACGGCAGCAACGACAACGACGGCGACCCTGGATCCTCAGCGCCCGTCCCGCCGCAGAAAGTGACGCTTGCGCTCGGCAGCCAGAGCTGCGAAGGTACGACCAACGCCTCGGGCGAAGTCAGTTGCCCGATTCCCTCGGTGAGTGTGCCGCTGGGCCCCGAGCAGGTCAGCGCGACCTTCCCCGGCGACCCCTTCTACGCTGCCTCGAGCGACGAAAAGACGGCGATCGTGTTCGCGTTCCCCAGCCGCGGCGCGTTCACGCTCGGCGATCTCACCGCCGCGAGCGCCGAACCGGAAACGACCGTGACCTGGTGGAGTAGCGAATGGGCGCTCGAGAACAGCCTCTCTGCAGGTTTCGCGCCGCCCGCCTTCAAGGGCTTTGCCGCAAACGTGAGCCTGCCGACGAGCACGCCGCCGGAAGCATGCGCGGAACCGTGGACGAGTCGTCCCGGCAATAGCCCGCCTCCGACCGCCAGTGTCCCCTCCTACATGGGCGTGCTGGTCACGAGTTCGACGACGAAGTCCGGCTCCATCGTCTCCGGGAATACCGTCCATATCGTCGTCGTTCACGTCGATCCTGGCTACGCCCCCAACCCGGGCAGCCCCGGTATGGGCACGATCGTCGCGACCTACTGCTGATCGCTGTGGAATAGAGACGCGAGGGCTGCGACACCGCCCCTCCCTTCCAAGCGGCGCTAGCCGGCGAGCGCCGGCAGGCGCTGGTGCAGCGAGACGACCTCGGCGAACAGGTCGCCCATCTCGCCCACGCGATCGAGCACCTGCCCGGCGTCGAACGCCAGCAGCGCTGGATTCTCACTGCGGCTGCAGGCCTCGACCTCCTCCCATCTCAGAGGCGTGGATACCGAGGGAGACTCGCTGGCGCGCAGCGAGTAGACCGAAACCGTCGTCTTGTGCTCGTCGTTCTGGCTCCAGTCGATCAGCACCTTGCCGGCACGCTGGGCCTTGGACATATGCGAGACCACGAGCTGCGGGTGGCGGCGCTCGAGCAGGCCGGCGACCGCGCGCGCGAACGGCTTGGTTTGCTCATAGCGCGCCTGCTCGTCGTTCAGCGGCACGTACACCTGCAGACCCTTCGATCCAGACGTCTTGCCATACGCCTTGATCCCGAGCTCGGAAAACAGCTGATTCAACTCGAGCGCGACCTCGCAGCACTCGACGATGCTCGCCGGCTCGCCGGGGTCGAGGTCGAACGCGAGTACCCGCGGACGCGAGAGCATGTCCGCGCGAGACAGGGAAGGATGCAACTCGAGGTCGGCGAGATTTGCCATCCAGATCAGCGTCGGCAGGTCCTCGCACAGGCAGAAGCCGATCTCGCGCCTGCTGTGGCCGCTCCACACGCTCGCCGTCTTGACCCACTCCGGGCGATGCTTGGGACACTGCTTTTGATAGAAGTACTTGCTGTCGACGCCGTTTGGATAGCGCTTTAGCGTCAACGGATGACCTGCGAGATGCGGCAGGAGCACCGGAGCGATCGCCGCGTAGTAGCCGATCAGGTCTCGCTTGGTGAATCCCGTCCTCGGGTAGAGCACCTTCTCGAGATTTGTCAGTTTCAGCGCGCGCCCCTCGACATCGATCTCGACTCCGCCGCGCACATCGCGGCCCGCGTCGATCAGCTGCTCGATCTCGCCCGGCTCGGGGTTTGGGCCGTCGTCTGTTGTGGGCTCCACGCGCTCGCGCACCACGGCCGCGGCGGCCTTGTCGTCGCGCAAGCCCTTGTACGACGGGTGTCGCAGCAGGCCCTCGCGCGTCCACTCCGTAAACTCGACCTCGCACACCAATCGCGGCTCGACGAAATGCGCGCCCCGTGGCGGCTGGCGGCCCGCGAAGGGCGAGTCGCTCTTGGCCAGCGGGTGCAACAGCTCAGCCAGCCGTTCGAGCTCTGCCTCGTCAAAGCCCGTGCCAACCCGCCCTGCGTAGCGCATGGCGCCCTCGTCGTAGACGCCGAGATGAAGCGCGCCAATCCGCGCAGAGCGCGAGCCCCTACCCTCGGTCCAACCGCCGATCACGGCCTCCTGGCGCTGAATGTTCTTGATCTTCAGCCAGCTGCCCCCCCGCCGACCCGGCGTATAGGGCGAGTCGAGCCGCTTGGCGACCACTCCCTCGAGGCCATACTCGCGCGTCGCCCGCAACAGAGCCTCGCCCTCACCGGCCTGGTACGCGGGCACGCGCCAGTGCTCACCCTCGAGCTTCAGCGCGTCGAGACGGGCGCGGCGCTCGGTGTAGGGGAGCTCCATCAAGCTATGACCTTCCAGCCACAGCAGGTCAAACAGCAGGTAGGTGACGGGTGCGGTCTGAGCACGACGGCGAATCGCGGACTCGCCGCGCAGATGAATCCGTGACTGCAACGCCTCGAAGCTCGGACGACCAGCCTCGTCGAACGCGACTATCTCGCCGTCGAGCATCGCCGATTGCGAGCCGAGAGCGCGATTAAGTGTGCGCAGCTCGGGATACGCGGCGCTGACGTCGTTGGCGTTGCGGCTCAACAGCCGCAGGCGCCCGGCCTGCGAGTGCGCGATCGCTCGCACCCCGTCCCACTTCACCTCAAATGCCCAACTGGATTGAACGGTCGGCAGCGTTGAGGGCCTCGCGAGCATCGGCTCGACGAACTCGGGCATCTCGCGCGCGGTTGGATCGGCCGGTGGGTCCATGCGATGGATCATCCAGTCCTGCTCCGCGCCGCCCGCGCGAAACAGCGCATAGCGCCCTCGTAGGCGCTCACCCACAAAGACGACTATGACCTCGCGCGGCTCCCACTTCTCGCAGCTGAAGGTGCCGCGGTCCCAGATCGTGACCTCGCCCGCCCCGTAATCTCCCCTCGGAATCGTGCCCTCGAAGTCGAGGTAGCTGAGGGGGTGATCCTCGACGTGGATCGCCTTGCGATTGTGCTTCGGGTCCTCGGGGATCCCGTTGGGAATAGCCCACGACGCGAGCGCGCCGTCGTGCTCGAGGCGCAAGTCCCAGTGCAGGCGTCGCGCGTGATGCTCGTGCACGACAAACCGCTGCCCGCCGCCATCGACGGTCGCCGGCGACGGCTCGGGCGTCGTGGCGAAGTTGCGCCTAGCTTGATACTCGGCCAGCTTTCCCGCGTTCGCTGGCTTGCTGGGCATCGTCTCGTCCTTGGCCCGCTGCGAGCCTCGCGGCCGCTAACCGGCGGAGCTGTCTACCAGCACGCGCCCGACTCCGTCAGCGACACAGACCGGCTTCTCGCTTCCGTCGACCTCGACGGTGAAGCGGGTGATCGCCTGGTGCCAATCGTCGCCGAGCTCTGAGACCTCGACGATCTGCGCGTAGCAGCGCACCCGCGCGCCGGCGAGCACCGGCGCCGGGAAACGGACCTTGTTCCAGCCGTAGTTGACGCCCAGCTTGAACCCGCTCCATTCGGTCAGATCTTTGCGAAGACCGTCGATCAGCGACAGCGTCAGGTTGCCATGGGCGATCGTCGTCCCGAACGGGCTCTCGCGCTTGGCCCGCTCGACATCTACGTGGATCCACTGGTGATCGCCGGTCAGATCCGCGAACTGGTCGATCATCTCCTGCGTGACCTCGCGCCACTGGCTCGGGCCTATAACCACATCCTTGAGCGCCCGAAGATCCTCGATCCCGTGGGCGACAGCCTTGGGAATGCTCGCATGCGCAGCCATCTCGTCTCCTTTCGCCGGACTGTAGGCATGCTAGTCGCTGGTGGTCGTTAGTCGCCGGCCGGCGCGCGCCGCGGCCGCGGCAGACCCGCCGCCTCGATCAGCGCCTGCTCGACGTCGGCCAGGATCGCACGCTCCGAGCGCGAGGCGATGATCGGGCGGTCGACGCCCTCCACGTGCACATACGTGCGGCGGCCGTCGCCGCGGTCGTGCCCCTCGACCGGAACCAGCGCGAAGATGCGGTCGGCCTTCACCCAGCGCCCGTAGCCCAGCGAAACCATGCGCGACTCGCGGCGCGCCACCGCCCTTCAGCGCCCCTTACGCGCGCTCGCGCCGAGCATCCCGCAGTCCCTGATGGGATCGGATCTGCGCTCGCAGCAGGGACATGCGCGCATGCCGACGGTACACGATCGCTGCCTAGGCTACTCGCCGCGGGCAGTTCGCGGTAGTCCGCACGGCATGTCTCTGTGCGCGCAGACCGCGCCGGCGGGCGATGGTCGCTAAGCGTGATTTCAGAATCGACACATCTTGAGCCGCGTCAGGGAGTAAAGACTGCAGCGATTCCAGCGTCACTACGGTCCACAGGCAGGGAGGTCGCTGATGTTGACGGTCATTCGCAGGGCCCTCGCAGTCGCAGGACCCACAGCATTCGCTTGCCTGCTCGGCGCGGGCGCGGCGTTCGCTGCGTTCGCGAGCGACTCCGGCTTTCCTCGCTACGACCACGTGTTTGTGCTGATCGATGAGAACCACAACTACAACCAGATCATCGGCAACCCCGAGGCGCCCGAGATCAATGCGCTCGCGAACGACTACGGGCTGGCAACCAACTACACGGGCGTGGCGGACCCGAGCGAGCCAAACTATGTGGCGATGCTGGGCGGCAGTGCGTTTGGAATACGAGACGACGAACCCTACTTCTTCCCAGGGCACACCGTTGACAAGCCCAACCTTATGTCTCAGCTGGAACAGGCGGGGCTCAGCTGGAAGGGGTACTTCCAGGGTATGCCCTACGCCGGCTATCGCGGCTACTGCTTCCCCGCCAAGTGCAACGGGATACCAGACAGTGACACTCAGTATGTCGCCAAGCACAACGGGATTCCCAATTTTGCAAACATGCAGACGCCTGCGGAGTTCGCCAAAATGACGCCCTATCGCCAGCTGACCGGCGACCTGGCGTCAGGGCGGGTGGCAAACCTAAGCTATATCGTGCCGGACGAGTGCCACGACATGCATGGCGCTCCACCATGGTGCCTGGACTCGAGCAGCTCCCATAGCGTCGAAGATAACTGGCTCGTGGCAACCGGCGATACGTTCGTCGGTGAAACGGTGAACGCAATCACCTCCTCGCACCTCTGGAAGAACGGACGCAACGCGGTCGTCGTCACCTTCGACGAGGGCAACACGGCCAAGGAACGCATCGTGACGGTGGTGATCACGAACCACGGCCCACGCCATTTCACCGACGGCACCCCGTACAATCATTACTCCCTGCTGGCGAGCCTGGAGCGCGGCTTCGGCGTCGGTTGTCTATTGGAAAGCTGCGCAGCGACACCGATGACGCCGCTGTTCCGCGTGACCGGCACGAAGACCACGCCCGCGCTACCGGCGCCGTTCGTTCCGAAGCCGGACGGCGCGGACACGGTCTCACCCACGGGTACGCCGGTCCCGGGCAAGCCCGTGTCGCTAACCGGGAGCAATGAATGGCAGGTGGCGTCGAGCCCGAGCCTCAGCACCCTCGACAACAATCTCGCGGGGGTCTCGGCCGCCTCGCCGACGGATGCCTGGGCGGTGGGCGACTACTACCAGCTGAAGCAGCCGAACGTGCTCAAGAATCTCGGCGAGCACTGGGACGGCAGCCGCTGGACAGCCTACCCCCTCCCGGACGTCGGTCCCAACGAGAACACGCTGTTCGGCGTGTCAGAGCTACGCAGCGGTGAAGCCTGGGCGGTCGGCTACTACGTCGACGCCGAGTTTGTGCAGCGAACGCTCGTGGAGCGCTGGGACGGAACCAGCTGGCAGGTGTTCCCCAGCCCGGACCCCGGCGCGGTGGGAGACATCCTCTACAGCGTATCGGCGCTCAGTGACACCGACGCTTGGGCGGTCGGGGCGCAGGAGGACGCCAGCGGGGTCTGGCACCCGCTCGCCGAGCATTGGGACGGCAGCGACTGGACGGTCGTTCCGACACCAGACCCCAATGGTGGCGGCAACCTGCTGTATGCGGTCAAGGCGGTCTCCAGCGAAAGCGTCTACGCCGTAGGTCAAACCGGCGATGCGTTCCCTAGTCGCGCGCTCGTCGAGGTATGGAATGGAACGAAGTTCTCGATGGTGAAAGCTCCGAGCGACAACGAAGAAAGCCTTGCCCCATTCGGCGTCACGGCTAGCAGCGAAATGCTGACGCTCGTGGGGGCGCGCGAAAGCGAGATGAGGCCGATCACCACGCTTGTCGCCGCCGGGCCGCCGTCGAGCCTCGCCCTGCTCAGCACGCCGAGCAACGGACCTGGCGAGAACGACCTGTTCGCCGCGGCCACCACGCCGGACGGCTCAGCCTGGGCGGTGGGCTGGTACATCGAACCCATCGGTGAAAATCACGAGGCCTTGATCGAGCACGGCGTCAACGGAATCTGGTCGCTGGTCCCGTCTCCCAACGCCTCAGCGGAAGAAAACGGCCTGGCGGGCATCACCGCGATCCCAGGCGGCGGCCTGTGGGCGGTCGGCATCACCACCAACAAGGAAGGAAACCCGGCCACCCTGGTTGAGTTTCGTCCCTGAGCAACACCGCTGGCACTATGCCGGCGCCAGCTGCTCGGTCGTGGCGGCAGAGGTCAGCGGGGGGGCTCCCGGGGCGCCGTCCGCGATCGGCACGCCCGCGACACTGACGTGCACTTCGTAACTCCACTCCGGGTTCAGTTCCACGGGCAGATCGACCGTGCCGCTGGTCGCGGTGATCGGCACTCTGTGGGCCACCGGGGGCAGCGGATCCTGCTCGGAGTGCAGCGTGACGAGCAGCTGTACCAGCCTGAGCTCCGCGGGCCATTCAGGGCAGTCGTAGGTGACCCGCAGCAGCTGTTGTCCTGAGCGCGCGAGGGTGACGCGCGGCGCCGGAGGCTCGGGCGAGGGCGGCGGCCGTTCGGCCGCCGGGGCGGGCGCGGGTGCGCCCGCTGCCGGCACGCGCTCAAACTGCGTATAGTCATCGACGGTCGTGAGCAGCAAATGGGGGTCTCGCCACTGGTCATGGCCACCCGGGCCGCGCGGGCTCGTGTCGTCGAAGGGATGCAGCTCGTGATCGGGATTGGGCTTGGTGTCGCCCCAGAAGCCGGGCCAGCGCAGCCACGCATAGGCCGGGTCATCGTCGCGGGCGACCTCGAGCGTCAGCGCCGGCGAGAGGCCCTTCCCGTCGGCGTGATCAAACCACGCTTCACCCCAGTGGGTACCGCCGCTGAAGTACGCGGCGTGCGATCCTCGCGCGACATACACGACCGGATGCTGCCCTTCGACGAGCTCGACATCCGCAAAGCGCCTCGCCTCGGCACGTTTGTGCTTGGCGTAGACCGCGAGATCGGGGGCTTCTTCGGCGGCGTCGAGGCGCAGTTGAACCATTTCCCAGTCTCCCTCGTGCAGGCCCGCGGGAAATGCTTCCCCGAGCAGCTCGAAGTCGTTGTAGAAGTAAAACAACCAGTACTGCACCCACATGCAGTCATCCGACCCTCGTGCCCAGCGGCCGTACACTCGGTTGGCATAGCGCGCCTGTGCATGCAGACGCCGGGCCTGTTCGGCGTAGTCGCGGTACGGGCAGCTGATCAGGTCTTCGGCGTCTGCCGCGACGCCGTTCGCGTAGCTTTCCGGGCCCAGAAAAGCGAGCGCCAGCAGCGGCGTGGGCGGCGAGTCGGGCGACTCGGCGAGCACCGCGCCCTGCGGCCCGCGGCGCAGCGTGTGCCCGGGGTTGTCGGTCCACTCTGCGGCTGAGTCCGCGAAGTACACCTCGTGCGAGTCGTAGCGCAGCACCGGCTTGTAGCGCTCGAGCAGCGCGGCGAGGTCGCTCATGCGGGCCCACTCGAGCTCATCGGCGGGAACAGAATATGGCTAGCGCGCTGCAAAGTCCAGATCCTCGATCGGGCGTCGGGATTGTCGGTGTGACGCGTGCTGTAAGGTCGCGCCGTGGATGCGACCTACGACGCGATTGTGGTCGGATCGGGTTTCGGAGGCGGCATCGCGGCCTGTCGGCTAGCCGAAGCCGGACGGCGGGTGGCGGTGCTCGAGCGGGGGCGGCGGTTCGCCGCGGAGGATTTCCCTGCCACTCCCGAGCAGGCGCCTGCGGCGCTTTGGCACCCGACTCTGAATCCGCATGGCCTGTTCGACCTGCGGCTGATGCGCGACCTATCGGTGCTGACCGCGGCGGGCGTCGGCGGCGGATCGCTCGTGTACGCCAACGTTCAGCTGCGAACGCCGCCCGAGGTGTTTCGCGAGGGCTGGCCGCAGGCGATCGACCGCGATGCGCTCGACCCGTACTACGACCGCACCGAGGAAGCCATGCTGCCGATGGAGACGCCCGAAGAGCTCCCCAAGATGCACGCGTTCGCGATTGCCGGTCAGCGCATCGGCAAGCAGGCGCAGCGGCTGCCGCTCGCCGTCAACTTCGACGCCGAGCGCGAGCACCCGTTCAGCGGCATGCGTCAACAGCGCTGCGAGAACCTCGGGCGCTGCGACAGCGGCTGCCCGATCCACGCCAAGAACACGGTCGACATCACCTACATCGCCCGCGCGGAGCGGTTCGGCGCGGAGATCCACCAGCACCACGAAGCGCTGCGCATCGACCCGCCGGCGAGCGCCGGCGGCTACTGGAGCGTCGGCTTCCGCGACCTCGCGCGGCGGGTCAGCGGCGAGGCGCGCGCGCCGCTGCTCGTGCTCGCGGCCGGCTCGCTTGGCTCGACGCGGCTGCTGTTGAAGAACCGGTCGCGGCTGCCGCTCCTCTCCGACGCTCTCGGCAGCCGCTTCTCGGGCAACGGCGACGCGCTCGGCGCGGCGTTCGATCCGCGCGCGAGCGACGTCGGCAGTCCGCGAACGGACTTCGGGCCGTCGATGACGAGCGTGCTCGACTACACCGACGAGCACGGCTTTTTGCTGGCTGACGGAGGACTGCCGTCGAACTTCGGCGGGCTGCTCGAGATCGTGCGGGCGATGGACGCGATTCACGGCTGGCGCGCCCTGTTGCTGCGCGCCAAGCGCCTGGCCGCGCGAATCGGCCTGAGCGACCAGCCGATCACCTACCGTCACCTGCGACCGCGCCCGAAGCGGCCGATCGGCGACTCGCTCGTCTTCCTGATGCTCGGCCGTGACGCCGCCGATGGCCAGATGCGGCTGACGCCGCTGCTCAAACGACTCGACATCCGTTGGAGCCGGCAGGGAAGCGCGAGCCTGTTCGCGGCGATGCAGCAAATCAGCGAGGAGCTCGCGCGCGGCGTCGGGGCGGAGCCGTTCTTCGCGTTGGACACATGGCCGCTCAGCGGCTACATCACGGTCCATCCACTCGGAGGCTGCCCGATGGCCGATGACCCGCGGCGGGGCGTTGTCGACGACGCGGGCGAGGTTCACGGCTACGCGGGCCTGCACGTCCTCGACGGCTCGATCGTCCCGACCGCGCTGGGCGTCAACCCGTCGAAGACGATCGCCGCGTTGGCCGAGCGCGGCGTGGAGCGGCTCATCGGCAAGCAGGCCGCCTGAGGCGATGGGCCTGCGCGAGACCGTCACCCGGCGCGCGCGCTGGCGCAACGACACGGGCAACGAGGGGATCGACCCGCTGCGCGAGGAGACCCCGACGACGCTCGCGCAGCTGCGCGAGCTGGTCCGTGAAGCGGAGCGCGACGGCTGCACCGTTCGCGCGGTCGGGTCCGGGCATTCCTGGTCGGACGTCGCTCTGACCGATGGGATTCTGGTCCGCCCCACCGGATTGAACGGACCGTTGGAGCTCGAGCCGGAGCTGTTGCGCGCGCAGGCCACGCAGGCGTGTGAGGACGAAGGCGTCGCGCTGGTACGCGTGCAGGCGGGCATGACGATCGCCGAGCTCAATGCGCATCTGCACGCCAGCAAGCTGGCTCTGCCGAACATGGGGGGCTTCGACGGTCAGACGGTCGCCGGTGTGATCTCCACCTCCACGCACGGATCGGGCATCCGCTTCGGGCCGCTGTCCGATCTCGTGCGTTCACTCGATGTCGTCGGGCCCGGGGGCAGCGTCTATCGCATCGAGCCCCACGACGGGCTGAGCGAACCGGCGGCGTATCGGGCACGCTACCCCGACCAGCAGCTGATCCAGGACGACCGCTGGTTTCGTGCTGCGGTCGTGGGCATGGGCTGCATGGGCCTGATCCACTCTGTGATTCTCGGCGTCTGTCCGATGTTCTACCTGCGCGAGGTCCGCGCGCCGAGCAGCTGGTCGACCGTCCGCGAGGAGCTCGCGCGCGGCGACGTGCTCGCCGAGAACGTCCACTACGAGGTGTACTTCAACCCGTATCCGGACAAGCACGGCGAGATCGAATGCTTGGTGACCACCCGCAACCCGGTCGACCCATCCGAATATCGCCAGAACCACCGCCGCAGCCGCAGCCTGCTGATGGAACTTACCGCGCGCTTTCCGCTCACGCCGCAGCTCATCAACCTGGTCGTTGGTCTGCGCCCCGCGATCTCCCCGTTCCTGATCAGACAGGCGCTAAAGGCGCTGATCAACGACGACTACGTGAACATCAGCTACCGGGTTTTTAACATCGGCGCGGCCAACTACCTGCCGGCCTATTCGGCTGAGATTGGGGTACCGATCGACGGGCGCCAGTTGCATCTGGCGGCGGTCGAGAGGATCGTCGAGGTCGCTGCGCAGCGCCGACGGCTCGGTGACGTCTACCACAGCTCGCCGATCTCGCTGCGCTTCGTCAAGGCCAGCGACTCCTACATGTCGATGATGCAAGGCCGCGACACGATGATGATCGAGCTGATCATGACGACTCACACCGTCGGCGGGATGGAGCTGTTAGCCGCGCATGAAAACGCGCTGTACGCACTCGGTGGACGACCGCACTGGGGTCAGGTGAACTCGCTGACCGGAAGCCACGGGTTGGTGGCCGCGATGTACCCGCGCTATGAGGATTGGCAGGAGATCCACGCCGAGCTCAATGCAAGCGGCGTCTTCGACGCTCCCTTCAGCAAGCGGGTGGGGATCTCGCGGGCTGAGTTCCGCGCCTGAAGCGTCCGGTCTCCCCTCACCGGTCGCCGCCGGACGAGCGCCCGGAGGAGACGAGCTGCGTGAGCTGAAGCGTGGACTCGAGCCAGGCCGCCGCCAGCGGCACGTGCGCGGGATCGATCTGATGGCCGCCGTCGAACTCGTGATAGCCGACGCTCAGCCCGTGGCGCTGGAGCAGGTCGCGCGCGACGCGGGCAAAGCCAACGTCGATTACCGGGTCGTAGCGACCGTGGGCGATGAACGCTCGCAGTGCCTGGCGATCGACAAGCGATGGCTCCCAGTCCTGCACGGTCGGAATGAACCCGGAGAATGCGAGGATCCCGGCCGGCGCGGGACGTGCGAGGCTGAGCGCCATCGCGTAACTCATCACGGAGCCCATCGAGAAGCCGCCGAGGACGGTCTGGGCGGGCCCGATCCCTGTGCGCTGCCACAGCGCGTCGTGAAACGCGGCGAGCTCGCGGGTGGCGGCGCGGAACGTCCCCGCATCGGGGTAGCCGACGCGCTCCACCGAGATACCAGTGGTGACCGGGCTGACCGGCCAGCTGCAGCGGCGCGCGCGGCGTGACGACGTGCAGGCAGCGCCGCGGATCGAGTACATCGGCCAGGCCGAGCAGATCCCGCTCGTCGGTGCCGCGGCCGTGATGAAGCACGAGCAGCCCGACCGCACGCCCGCTCGCCGGCCGCTCGCCGTATGCGAGCCCGGTCATGCTCCGGTCTGCTCGCGTGAGCTCGAGCGCGGATTGGTAATCGGCGTGAGCGCGCGTTCGAGCTGGTCGCGCAGCCGCTGATACTGGGGCGGGAGGCACAGCCTCTCGCCGAGATGCTCGGGGTCCTCGTCGACAGCGAAGCCCGGCGAGAGCGTCGCTATCTCAAACAGGACTCCGTGGGGTTCGCGGAAATAGATCGAGCGAAAGTACTCGCGGTCGATTATCTCGGTGACATGCGCGCCTGCGCTGCTGACCCGAGCTCGCCACGCGCCGTGGTCGTCGTCCTGTGCGGCCCAGGCGATGTGGTGCACGGTGCCTGCCCCGTAGAACCCGGGCGCATCGGGCGCGGAGTCATATGCCCAGTGGAAGTGATCGCGCTGCCCTTGCACCCCGTAGCCGTCGCCCTCGGCGGCGAAGCCGAGCGTGTCACTCAGCAACGTAACGGCGCTCTCGGATGCGCCCGGACGCGCGTACGCCCGCGCGCCGGCGACCCGCACGAGAGCGTGCTCGCGCGGGATTTCGGGGTGCTCGGGAGGGGAGATGAGATCGCTTTGGGCGACCACGACCAGCTCGAACGCAAGGCCGTCGTAGTCGCGGAAGCGCAGCGACTCGCCGGCTCGCTCGGCCGGGTAGCCGCCGGCGCTCAGCCGCCGCTCCCAAAAGCCGAGCGCGTCCTGCGACGCGACGCCCAGCTGCAGGAGGTGAACCATGCCCGCACCCGCCTGGCCGGCCGCGGCGTCGCGGAACTCAAACCAGGTCATCAGCGTGCCCGGCGTGCCGCGCTCGTCGCCGAAGTACAGGTGGTAGGCGTCGGGCTGGTCGAAGTTCACCGTCTTCTTGACGAGCCTCAATCCGAGCACGTCCGCATAGAACTCGACGTTGCGCCGTGCGTCAGCCGAGATCATCGTGACGTGATGCAGGCTGTGAAGCTTCATCCGAGAGCGGCCAGCGGATCGATCGGCACGAGCCACGAACCATCCATCAAACGCACTCTAGCCCTTCCGGGCCTCCGCTCCGCCTTGGGTCGCGGTGTCGCCGACCGGGGGGTCGCGTGGCGGCGTCACGCGTAGCAGCCACGCGGTGGGGATCACGCGCAGCAGCGGAGCGAGCACGGTCCAGGGCAGGCGCGGCACGGTCGCGTACGCGGCGCCGCGCTCGATCAGATCCGCGCTGAGCCTCGCGCCCGTAGCGACGTCGATCAAGAACGGGCGGCTCTTCATGTCCCGGTTGATCGGCGTGTCGATGTAGCCCGGAGCGATCGTCGTAACCGTGATCGGCTCGTTGTATGTCTCCGCGCGAACCGCCTCGAGATACACCTTGATCGCGGCCTTCGAAGCGGCGTAGGAGCCCGAGCCGGGCATGCCGCGCACACCCGCCACCGAGCCCACTCCGACGATCTGGCCGCCGCCCTGGCGGCGAAACAGCGCCACTGCTGCGTCGATCGTCGCGATCGCGCCGATCACGTTGGTCTCGATGATCAAACGCGCACGCTCGACGTTGCCCTCGCCGATCCGTCCGGAGTTGCCGACGCCCGCGTTGGCGATCACGATGTCGCAGCGCCCGAACCTATCGGCCGCCTCGGCGATCGCGCTCGTGACGTCGGCGTCATCGGTCACATCCAGTTGGCGGATCTCCACCTTCCGCGCGGACGCTCTCGCCGCGATTTCGCCGCGAACCTCCTCCAGCAGCTCGAGCCGCCGGGCCGTCAGGAACAGGTCATATCCTCGGGACGCCAGCTCGAGCGCAAGCGCCCTGCCGATTCCTGAGCTGGCACCGGTGATGAAGACGGTCTTGGCCACGGACGCCGACACTACCAGGCAAATGCAGCGTGAGATCTCACCATGGCCCAGTGGCGCAAGCCGTAGCGGGTGATCCAACGACCCAGGCCGCACGCATCGCCGGAGCTGCGCCGGCGATGAATACCGTCACCCTGGCGGGGTAGCTAAATGACAACGATGAGCTAAGGAGGCGGTGCCCGTGAGTGACCGGTCGGATATCGCACGTGCAATCTACGGCGCCTACGAGTCTGGCGATCGCGACGTCGTCGAGCAGCTCTTGAGCGACGATTTCACCTTCTATAGCCCCGCCGACGTGGGAATCGGTCGCGCGCGATACTTCGAGCGTTGCTGGCCCAACTCCGCGCAAATCGAGGGGTTTGAGTTCGCGCGTCTTCTGGAGGTGCGGGACGAGGTCGTTGTGACCTACGAGAGCACCAGGACCAACGGCAGCCGTTTTCGCAATACCGAGGTACTCACATTCGCAGGCGACAAGCTACGCAAGGCCGAGGTGTACTTTGGCTGGAACCTCTGAACGGCACGACCCAAGCCCCGCGACCTGCCGATAGGAAGGCTAACGACTCGCGACTATCAGCCGCAACCCGCCTTCATATTCAGGTTGCCTGCGGAGGTGGCCGTGGCGTTCATCCCACGCACCGGACGCAAGGTCCTCTGAGAGCGCGGCGATGATCCGGTCTTCAACTCTGCTCGGCAGCCGGTGCCACACCGACTGAGCCGCGCGAACCGACCGATCGAGATATGCCTCCGGTCGCGCATACTGAGCCTCGAAGAAACCGTCGGTGCAGTCGATCGGGATTCCGATCGGCTCAACACGGGCTCCCCCGAGAATCTTGGCTACGGTTGCGATCGCGGGGAATCGGCGGCGGTCGTCGAGCAGAATCTCCGGCGCGTAGTCCGTCAACATCCAGTAGTCCGCGACGACGTCGATGTCAAACGTGAGCACCACCACTGGTCCTCTGGCGACGCGCCGCAACTCCTGCAACCCGGCGGCGAGGTCTGTCCAGTGGTGGATTGTGATGGTCGCCATCGCTGCGTCGACTGAAGCGTCGTCCAAGGGCAGCGCCTCCGCGCACGCGGCGATTGCCGGCGCGAGGTGCGCGGGTCGCTGGGCGCGCATCCCGGCCGAGGGCTCGATCGCGATCACGTGTCGACCAGGCGGCTCATACGAGCCCACGCCCGCTCCGACATTCACGACGGTTCGCGCCTTACCGAGGGCCGCCTCGATGCGGCGCGCGATCCGCGGGTCCGCCCGCCGTGAGGCCGGATAGGCCGGGGCAACGCTGTCGTAGTCGATGCTCGCGCTCGGCGTGTCGCGCGCGTCAAGGCTCATGCAGGACAACGCTACCCGAGCCTGCCGCTTGGCTCAGGCTCACTCCCGCTCACACTCGCTGAAGAGCGAATGCAAGCGCTCGTTATAAGCCTCTCCTGTGGCAGGTATCGTGTGGCCGCGTCCGCGGACGATCGCGCGTGACGCCTGCAGCTGGTTTGCGACCGCATCGCAAACGGCCTCGAAGACGGGGGAGTGCCCGCCAGAGATCACGAGCTTCGGAAATGAGGCATCACGCAGCGCATCCAGAGGCGGCTCGGCCTCCCACGGAGGACGCTCGCGCATCACCAAGCGAGCGCCGTGCAACAGCTCGCCGCTGAGTTCGCTCGGGGTGTCGCGGGTCGAACCGACGCCGCCGCGATAGGCCTGCAGGAACTCCCGTGGCGCGAAGCTGCCCGCCAGGCGATAGAGATGCTCGCCGTTGGCGATCTGCGCGTCGACTCGTGGATCGCCGGCGGCCAGCCTGAGACAACCCGGCTCTGACACAGTCAGCGAGCGCACAGAGTCCGGTCGCAGCGCCGCGGCATACATCGCGATGACCGCTCCGTAGGAATGGCCGACGAGATGAGCACCATCTGCCAGCAGCTCTGCCATCAGCGGCGCTTCTGCCTCGAAGTCACCCCTGGCGAGCGGGGGGCTGGCGCCAAAACCAGGTCGATTTGGCAGACACAAGCGCCAGCGCTCGGCAAGTGTCAGCTGATATCGCCACGCGCGGCTGGCACCGACGACGCTGCCGTGAATGAACACGACCGACGGTCCCGCGCCGAGGTATGTGACGTCGAGATCCGCCGCCATCAGATGGCTGGGGCTGCTCGCGGGTACTGGTCGTCGGTTCATGTGTCAGCGGCGCACTACATGATCACACCAACGCCCGCCAGGCAGATCGTTGCGCCGGCGACGTGCTACCGGCACCCCGCTCGGCGAGCGCGCCAGCCGACGCAGAGCGATCGAGCCGACGGTCATCGTATGGCGAGCGCGCGCCGGGCCGCGTGCTCACGAGCACCGGAGCGAAGCCCAACCGGCGGGGTCGATTCGGCGATCGATCCGCCGCCAGAGCTCGCAGCGGGTCACGACCGGCCGATCGAGCATGACGCTCGGGATCGCGCCGAGCTCGGGACAGCCTTGATAGCCGATCGTCCCCGCGATGAGGTGCGAGATCCCGAACCACGTCGGGACGAGCGACGCGGGCCACAGTGCGACGCCGCCCGGCAACCGACGCGGGCAGAGCGCACCAGCAACAGCAAGGAAACCGAAGCCGGCGACGATTCGAGACCGTCGAGCGCGAACGCTCATTGGCGCGTGCTCGCCCGGACCGCCAGAGCCCTCGCAGCTTCCGCCGCTGACGGGCGCGCATCCGTGATGCGCGACCTCACCGCAGGAACTGGAATAGATCTCGCGCATCGTGTCTGGCTCCTCGCGTCGAATGGAATTCCTGGGGTGTACAACCTCAAGTAGGCTTTAAGTCAAGGGCGATGAGGAGAGCGGCCGAACCGCCGCGACCGGCACGAACCGCGACCGGTAGGGTCCGTAGCCGATGAGCGACACTGGTCCCGAGCTCCAGACCCCCGCGTTCGCCGACTTCCAGTTCGACATATATGCGAGCGGCCTTGCCGGTGAGACTCCGAAGCTGCCGGTGTCGGCGACTGAGCTGCAGGAGCGCGCGCAGGAAACGCTGAGCGCTGAGGCCTACGGCTACGTCGCGGGAGGAGCCGGCGCCGAGCGGACGATGAAAGCCAACCTCGAGGCGTTCGAGCGCTGCAAGATCGTCCCGCGGATGCTGCGCGATGTCTCGACGCGCGACCTGAGCACTTCCGTGCTGGGAACGGCAATGCCAGCCCCCGTGATGCTCGCTCCGATCGGTGTGCAGTCGATCGTTCACCGGGACGCCGAGCTCGCTTCGTGCCGCGCTGCAGCGGCATGCGGCGTGCCGTTCATTCTGAGCACGGCGGCTTCGCACTCCATCGAGGAGGTCGCCGAGACGATGGGCAATGCCAGCCGTTGGTATCAGTTGTATTGGCCGCGAGATCGCGACCTGGCGGCGAGCTTCGTAAGGCGCGCCGGCGAGAGCGGCTACGGCGCGGTTGTTGTGACGCTCGACACCTGGCTTCTGGGCTGGCGCCCGCGAGACCTGCAGCACTCCTATCTGCCTTTTCTCAACGGTGAGGGCGTCGCAAACTATTTCAGCGATCCCGTCTTCAGGGCTGCGCTCGAGAACCCTCCCGAGGATGATCCGGGCCCGGCGATCGGCCACTGGGCGTATCAGTTCGCAAATCCCAGGATCACCTGGGATGACCTGGGCTGGCTGCGCGAGCAGACCGAGCTCCCGATCCTGCTCAAGGGCATCGTTCATGGCGATGACGCCAACCGTGCCATCCAAGCGGGAGTGGACGGATTGGTGGTCTCCAACCACGGTGGTCGCCAGGTTGACGGATCGCTCGGAGCGCTTGACGCACTGCCGGCGGTCCGTAGGGCCGCCGGCGAGGACACGCCCGTGCTGTTCGACAGCGGCGTCCGCACCGGAGCCGACATCTTCAAGGCGCTCGCATTGGGCGCGAACGCGGTTTGCGTCGGGCGCCCTTACATCTGGGGGCTCGCGCTCGACGGCCAGTCAGGAGTGGAACAGGTGTTGCGCTATCTGTTCGCCGAGCTGGATTTGACGATCGCGCTGAGCGGCTACACGAGGATCGAGCAGCTCGACAGCGAGGCTTTGAGCCAGGTCTAGGGGTACCAGGCCGACGATTAGCCGGCGCGCGTCAGCCGACCGAGGACGCGCGCGACCCCGTCGTCATCGTTGAACGCCGTCGTGTCATCTGCGACCGCGAGCACCTCGTGATGCGCATTTGCGACAGCAACCAATCAATCTCACCCTCGATCGCGCTCACCCAGGCGTCAACAAACAGCGATGCAGCGGACGACTGTATCGAGGGATCTCACAAACTAGACATTGCCGTCGCCATCGCTCGGGCCGCCGCTGTTGTCTCCGTCGCCGTCACCGCCGCCGCCTTGGGGAATGCCAGCGCCTGGCGGCGAAGCTTCGCTCATCGCCGGTTCATGAGCAGGAGGAGTGCTGCTGGTCATCGGCGGTGAAGGGGGGGTCGTCGCAGGAGAGGAGGGAGGCGGGCTCGTATTTTCCGGTTCCGGCGGCGGGGGACTAGGGGTGGTCATCGGGGGCGCAGGTTCCGGCGCGGGCACCGCTACGGGTGCGGGCGCGCGAACGGTGAACGTGGTGAATGCATGGCTCGCGCCGTGATCCGCCAAGAGCACCTCGAGATGATGATGCCCTGGTGCGAGTTCGTGGTAGGTCAGGTGGGTCGAACCGAGTCGCGTGAGGCGCCCATCGAGCACGTAGCGGACCCGCTGCGCGGTGGCGCTAGTTCCGCTCACATCGACCCGTACGGTCAGCGTTTGACCGACATGCACGCCAGCTCGCGGCGAAACAATTGACACGCCAGGAGGCGGCGGTGGGACGGTCTTCGCCGCGACCGTTGCGTGACCCGCTATCGACACCGGGGTGCTTGTAGAGCTGCTGCTGCCGCAACCGCTCGCGGCAAGAGCCAGAGCGAACCCCGCGCAGAGAATCCCGCTTCTGAGTGTACCCGTCATAACGCTTTCCTACCTTTCGCTGGGTCGCAGCAGTTCGAGAGTCTGATTTCGCTCACCCCAGCATCAACACAGGCCTGTCCAGGTCAGGTCAGAGAAAATTGCCTCGCATGGTCGACAAGAACTGGTCTTGCAGTCGACGAGAAATTGGCGGCCGCGCACCAGTGGCGTGAATGACCTCGACATTTCAGACGCCGCCGCGCGAGATTTCTTCCCGCGAGGTCGCCTTGCGATTTGAACGTCCCGATTCGACCCCCAGCCCGGTCGCGGAGCCAAGGCGCGCAATCGCAACTCGCTGGCGGACGGGCGGCTTCTCCGCTCGGAGTGCGGCAACGCGATCATGTTCGGCCGGGCGCGGGTGCTGGCTCGATGCGCTACGCGGACAACTTCCGTTTTCGCCGGAAATTGGCGTTGCGCCCGAAGCCCACAGCGCGAGTTCTCCGACGGGGTTGGCGGTGGACGTGCAGGTGTCGCAGCAGCCGACTCTTGAAGTTGGCGGGTTGGCGGAGGCGGATGTACGTGATACGACGGTGACGTTGCCAGAAGGGGTGATGTTGAGTCCCTCGGCGGCGAATGGTCTTGAAGCATGCTCGGAGGACGAGGTCGGGTTCACGGGGTTCAACGCCAAGAGCGGGATGAGCGAATTCAGTCCGAGCAGCGCGGGATGCCCGGAACGCTCGAAGGTCGGGCTCGTGCATATCAGGACACCGCTGCTGAGCCACGAACTCGAAGGGGCCGTGTATCTCGCCTCGCCTGCGCCGAATGGCGAAGCGGGCCGAAATCCGTTCAAATCGCTGTTGGCGCTTTACATCGTCGCCCAGGATCCCGTCTCAGGTGTGCTCGTGAAGCTGGCCGGGGAAGGGCATATCGACGAACGCACGCTGCGGGTCGCCACGACGTTTGCCGACACGCCGCAGGTGCCCTTCGAAGAGCTCAAGCTTGAACTGTTCGGAGGGCAGCGAGCGTCGCTGACGACCCCGCCGCTGTGCGGGAACTATGCAACGCAAGCGGCGTTTACCCCGTGGTCGGGGACGGGCATGGTCGACGTCAGCTCGCTGGCGCGGGAATTCGATATCGGCTCGGGCGTGAACGGGTCTGGTTGCAGTGCCAACCCGCTGGCGTTCTCGCCCGGGTTCTACGCGCAAAGCGCCAATGTCCAGGCGGGCGCGTTCACGAGCTTTCAGCTGGAACTGGCGCGCCCGGATGGCGATCAGGCGCTGAGCGGGCTCTCGATGCATCTGCCGGGCGGGATCGCTGCGCTGCTCTCGACGGTCAAGCTCTGTTCAGAAGCGCAGGCCAGCGCCGATGCGTGCCCGGCTGAAAGCCAGGTCGGCGATTCCACGGCGATCGCGGGGCTGGGCACGGAACCGTATGTCGAGGGCGGTGGCAAGGTGTACATCACCGGCCCGTACGGCGACGCGCCGTTCGGCTTGGAGATCGTCTCTCCGGCCGTCGCGGGACCATTTGATCTGGGGACGGTGACGGTCCGCTCAAAGCTCTATGTCAATCCGAACGACGCCTCGATCAAGATCGTCTCAGACCCGTTGCCGACGCAGCTGCGCGGCATCCCGCTGCAGCTCAAACGCGTGATCGTCAACGTCGACCGGCCCGGCTTCGAGTTCAACCCGACGAACTGCAGCCCGCTGCCGATCGATGGGACGGTCAGCGGCGATCAGGGGGCCAGCGCACAGGTGTCATCCCCGTTTCAGGTCGGCGGCTGCCAAGCCCTGCCGTTCAAACCAAAGCTCACCGCCGCGACCAAAGGCCAGGCCTCCAAAGCCGGCGGCGACAGCTTCGCCGTCACCGTGCGTTCCGCCGGACTGGGGCAGGCGAACATCGCCAAAGTGCGCCTGCAACTGCCAAAGGCGCTGCCGGCGAGGTTGACGACGCTTCAGAAAGCGTGCACCGAAGGGGCGTTCAACGCCAATCCGGCGAGCTGTCCGGAAGGGTCGGTGATCGGGCAGGCGACGATCCGTACCCCGGTGCTGCGCAGCCCGTTGACGGGTCCTGCGTATCTGGTCTCCCACGGCGGTGCGGCGTTTCCCGATGTCGAGTTCGTGCTGCAGGGGGAAGGGATCACGTTGGTGTTGGATGGCAAGACGCAGATCAAGAACCAGATCACCTATTCGAAGTTCGAATCTGCGCCGGATGCCGTTCACGACCTTCGAAACGGTGCTGCCGGCGGGTCCGCATTCGGCGCTGACGGCCAACCTGCCGGAAAAGGCGAAGTTCAACCTGTGCTCGTCGAGTCTGTCGATGCCGACGGAAATCGTCGCCCAGAACGGCGCCGTCATCAAACAGACCACCAAGATCGCGCTGCAGGGCCGCAAGGTCAACTCAGCCAAGCCGAAGAAGCTCACCCGCGCGCAGAAGCTCGCGCTCGCGCTCAAGGCCTGCGCCAAGAGATACAAACACGCCAAGCGCAAACGTCTCGTCTGCCAGAAGCAAGCGCGCAAACACTACGCCGGCAAGCGGGCGGCAGCGCACAAGCCACGCAAGACCGCCCACCGCGCTGGTTGAGCGCGGCGAACATACGCCGCTTGAGAGCGCCGGCGCTGTAGCCGCGCGCGGGTCGCCCGGCGCCGGGCGCGATGTGCAGTGAGCGCCGACGATGTGGGCGATAATCGAGCGCGTGGCGCCGCATGCGAGCAACACATCGACGGGTGCCGCCGCGATCGTGGCACGGATCCCCCTGGCGGAGGCGGCTCGAGAGATGGCGGCCGAGTTCGAGTCGGCGCTCGTCGCGTTCGGCCACCTCTCCGACGACACTCGCGCCGATGTAGTCGATGGCTTCCGCCGGAGCCTGAGACGCTGGTCGCGCTTCGTCGCCACCGGCGTGATGCCGCCCGAGCGCGATTTCGATCCCCTGCGCGAGTGGACTCGCGCGCGAGCGAGCGAGGGAGTGCGACTCGAGGATCTGTTGCGTTCGTTTGGACTCGCGCATCAGCTCGGCTGGCAGTTGCTGCGCCGTCACGCGCGCCGCGACGAGTCCGAAGCGCTGCTCGACCTCGCTGCACCACTGGCCCAGTATGTCGATCGCGTCTCGGCGGTTGTCACCGAGACCTACCTCGCGGAGCGCGAGCTGCTCGTATCCGAGGGCGAGCGTCGCACACGCAGTCTGCTCGAGCGGCTGTCGGTCGACTCACCGCTCGACGCGGCCGAACGCGAGCTCGCCGATCGGCTCGGGGTGCCGGTCGCCGGCGCCTACTCTCCGTTCGCGGTGATCGTGCCTGGCCGCCCGCCGCACAGCAACGCCGCGCTCGCGGCGCGCCTGCGCCGCGGCGGTTGGAGGATTGCTGTGACGCAAAGCGACTCGGTGGTCGGTCTCACCTGGAAGCCTCTCGATCTCGCCGACCTGGGTGAGGGGCGCGAGGTTGTGCTCGCGATCGGCGAGGCGACCCCCCGCCGCGAACTCGCGGCGGCGCGCGAGGAGGTGGCGGTACTCGCGGAGTATGCGCGGCGCGTTGGCCTGACGGGTCGGCTGAAGCCCGAGGACCATCTACTCGAGATACTGCTCGGTCGTTCCCCGAGGCTCGCCGCGCAGTTGCGCACCAAGGTTCTCGCGCCGCTGTCCGATCACGATCACGGAGAGCTCATGAACACCTTGCAAGCGTTGATCGACTGCCGCCTAGACCGAACCGCGGCGAGCGCGGCGCTGCACATTCATCGCAACACGCTCGCCTACCGGCTCAAGCGCATCGAGGAGATCGCGCGACTCGATCTCAGCAGCCCCCATGACCTCGCCTGCGTGTACGCGGCGCTCGCGGGCGATCCCGGGGCCCCGGGCTGAAGCTGCTGTTCCGGAGAGCGAATCGCGCCGCGCATGCGCGAACCGGAGGCCGGAGGATTGGGCGAGCACGTGCCCTCGATCACGTGTCCTCTTGTGCATCTGCACAAAACGCGCGGGCCAAGTTTGGCAGAACGTCATTGTGCCGGCGTGACGGTCGGGGTACGGTCGATAAACTAGCGATGACGCGGACTTTGTCCGCCCAGGAGATGGCCGACCAACGGAGGGAGTAGGGATGTTCAAGGAGAACCGGAAACGCGTGGCGATGCGCAAGCTCGCCGGGCTGGTGCTGATCGCGGCGGTGACGATGCTCACGTCAGCGGTGTTCACGTCGGCGGCGAGCGCCGAAGGCGTCAAGGTCACAAAACAGTGGTTTAACGGCTTTGTCGCGCCGGAAACTCCTGAACGGCTCGACAAGGTCGGCGTCATCAAGGTGACGCCGAAAAAAATGACAATGAAGGAAGAAGCCGCCAAAAACGTCCTGGTGCTCGAGCCGGGAACGTCGGCGGGCGCCGCCTACTTCGTGCCGTTCGCCAAGTGGCTGGTCGAAAACACGAAAGGTTGGCAGGTGTGGTCGGTCGAACGCCGCGAGAACCGCCTCGAGAACCAGTCGCGGTTGAACAAGGCCAAGAAAGGCGAAGCCACGGCGGAAGAAGTCTTCAACTTCTACCTTGGCTGGCTCGTAAAGCCGTCCATCTCACCTCACTTCAACCCTCTCTCCGAAAAGGCCGCTGTCAAGGACGGGGGGCGTCAGTGGGGCATGAACGTCGCAGTCGAAGACCTGCACGTCGTGATCGAACAGGCGAAAGCGCTCGGTGGCAAGGTGGTCCTGGGCGGCCATTCGCTCGGAGGCTCCGTGGTAACGGCGTACGCCACCTGGGACTTCGGCGGCAAACCGGGAGCGGACGGCCTCTCCGGCCTGGTCTACGACGACGGTGGCAGCAGCCCCATCCCGGTAACCGCGACCGCGGCTGAAGAATCGCTCAAAAAACTTTCGGAAAAGTCGCCATGGTTGGCGTTTGGTGGGATCCCTTCGCCCTTCCTCGGCCTGTTCTCGGCGCTGGGTTCGGGCGCGACGGTGGAGTTCCCCGAAGAAGCGTCGCTGGCACAAAGCTTCCCGTTGCTGCCGCCAGAACTGGACGCGAAGAACTCCAAAGGCGAAGTGATACCGGTGACCAACGAAGCCGAGTTTGGCTATGGCGTCAACGTCGGCACCTCGCCTCCCGGGCTGATCGCAGCTCAGGTGCACGCCGGCAAAGGAGTCGAAGAAACGGCCAAAGAAGACGGCTTGCACGGCTGGAACGGCGAAGGAGCGATCACCCCGCTCAAACGCTATGCCGAAATGCTCGCGGGGACCGGTCTGAACGTCGATGGCAGCGAGTGGTACTTCCCAGAACGTCTGACGATCGACACGGGCGCGGTGGCCGACGGCAATCCGAATCCGGCACAGGAAGTGCTCGGTGAGCACGCGATCTTTGGTCATGAATTGCCCAAATCGCTGAAGATCCTCGCGATCGACACCGAACTCGACAAATTCCTCGGTGGCGGCAATACGCTCGAGGCCGCGGAAATCCTCGCCGCACAGTCGGGCATCCCAAGCGAAAACCTGACGCTGATAAACGAGGAGGAAACCTACTCTCACAACGATCCCGCGGGTGCGTATCCGACCAACGAATTCTTCAACCAGCTGGTCCCATACCTGGAAGGTTTGTGACACCGCTGGCCTGAAAGTACGAACGAACGCGGCGTCGGCATCGACGCCGCGTTCGTATGCGGTTCGCCTGTGCAGAGCATGATCAGTGCAGCGGCGCGGATCGTACGGTCGTGGCGTTCTTCGACGGGCACCGAGCGCGGATCGTGGGAATGCTGACGGCAATTGGGCCGTGTCTATCCGGTCGAGCTCGACGGAGCCGAGCTGGACGAGGGGGAGCTCGCAGGCGGCGTGACGAACGTGCCGAGGCGACGCATTTCGACCAGTCGCGACGCGTCGGGGTAGCCGCTCGCCAGCAGCAGATTTGCCTCCCGCTCGAGGTCGTACTCGACGCGCACCAGCCCGGCGACGCCGTCGTCGATCAGCAGGTAGCTCGCGCGGGGGTCTCCGTCCCAGGGCATCCCCACGCTGCCGCTGTTTGCCACGGTGAGCTGCGACAGCGTCCGGGTATATGGGCGATGTATGTGCCCATAGACGGCGATCCGTGCCGCGAGCCGCTCGTAAGTGGCTGCGAGCTCGTCGCCCGTGGCGTCGGGCAGCGGCGCCTTCCACAGATCGCCCGGTGCCGCGTGCATCAGCACGATGTCCTCGACGCGCCACTCGCGCGGCAGGCCGTTCAGCCACGCGACCCGTTCCTCGCCGAGCAGCGCTCCGGTCGCCGGGCGATACTGCGTGAAGATCAGTCGCAGTTGCGCTCGGAGCTTGGGCGCCAGCTGTTCTTGGCGGGCCTGCTCCTGCGGTCGCCAGAGCACCTCGTCGGTGTTGCCCACGACTCCCGGCCAGCCCAGCTCACGCACCCGGTCGACGACCTCGGCGGGCTGCGCGCCCATCAGCGCGAGATCGCCTCCATGCAGCACGAGATCCGGCGCCCGTCGTCGGAGATCGGCCTGCACCGCCTCCAGGGCGGTCAGGTTTCCATGCACGTCGGAAACGATCGCAATCCGCATCGCTCGCCTCGACCACGAGGCTCGTTTCGATCGTACACTCCGCGGACGATGAGTCGCGCGGGCCCAACGACCGGCGCGACGAACGAAGCGCAGCCGATCCTCGTCCTGCAACACGTCGCCTGCGAGCCCCCGGCCGCCTACGAGGACGAGCTCCTCGAGCGAGGTCTTCCGTTGCACCGCGTGCGTCTCGACGAGGGCGAGGAGCTGCCGGACTGGCGCGCCTACGGTGGGATCGTCGCGATGGGCGGCCCGATGGGCGCCTACGACGAGGCGATTCATCCCTGGCTTGCAGGCGAGAAGCGTCTCATCGCCGAGGCGGCGCGGGCGGGGAAGCCCTACTGGGGCATCTGCCTCGGCGCGCAACTGCTAGCCGCCGGCCTCGGGGCGCGCGTTGCGCCCGGATCAGCGCCCGAGATCGGCGTCCTGCCGGTCGAGCTCACCGCGCAGGCGAGGCGCGACCCGGTGTTCTCGGCGGCACCGCTCAGGTTCGCGGCGTTTCACTGGCACGGCGACACCTACGAGCTTCCGCCCGGAGCCGTGCGGCTCGCTGGCTCGGAGCAGTACGAGCAGCAGGCCTTCGTCTTCAGGCGCGCGTATGCGTTGCAGTTCCACCTCGAGGTCACGGCCGCGCTCGTGGCCGATTGGGGCGAGATACCCGCGTACGCAGCCAGCCTCGAATGTCTGCCGGGAGGCGACCCGCTTGGCTCGTTGCTCGAGCAGGTCAAGGCAGCCGAGCGGGCGGCGCGCGCGCTCGCTCGGAAGCTGTTCCGGCAATGGCTTGTGCAACTCGTCCCCGCGGCGAGTCCGCTGGGGTAAACTGGACGTTTGTTCGATCGCGCGCCTGGCATGTCAAGGATGGACCTGCTCCGGTCGAGCGAGAACATGTACGCGCGCATGCAGGCTTGGGCTGCGTGCCTACGGACCTCATAACCAGCGCGTTCAGCGAGGAAATCATGCTTCGAGGCGATACTTCCAGCAGCCCCCAGCCGATCCCGACCGCTTTCGAGATCTCTCAGCAGACACCCGACGCGCACACGAGCGTGGTCTCGGTGGAAGGAGAGCTCGCGCTCGCGACCGCGCCGCGCCTGAAGTGGACGCTGGTCGACGCGCTCAAGGCCGGCCACAACCAACTGGTTGTCGACCTGTCCGAGACCACCTTCATGGATTCGACGGCGCTCGGCGTGCTCATCGGCGTGAACCGGAGCCTCGATGTCGGCGCGCGGCTCGCGATCGTCTGCACGCGCAGCAACGTGCTGATGATCTTCGAGCTCTCGGGCATGGACGGGGCATTTGAGATCTTTCCAACACTCGACGAGGCGCTCGCATACGTCCGGGGGCAGGCCGCTCCCGGCAGCTGATTGGCACCGGCGCTGATGGCGAGCGAAACCCTCAAACGACCACAGTCGAGCCGCCGGCGCTGGCGCCGGGCGGCGCTCGTCGTCCCCGTCTCCGCGGCGCTTGTGCTGGCCTGCACGCCCGCTGCCACCGCAGATCACGCAAGTTCTACGACCGGCGGGGCCACGAGCACGAAGAAAGCCGCTGCGCCGCCCAAGACGGCGGCCACGTCCCAGCCGCCCGTCTCAACGCAGCCGGTCGCTGCCCCTCAGCCCGCCCCCACGCCCCAGCCGACCACCACGGCGCAGCCCGCTGTCTCGCCGAAGCCGGCCGTCTCGCCCAAGCGCGCGACCTCGCCCAAGTCCGAATCGGGTTCCGAACAAGGCGCAGAACCGGCTGCGAACGAACAGGCTCACAAGGGGGAAAGCAAGCACGCGTCGGAGGGCTCCCAGCATGGTTCGAGCGGCGGCGGGCAGCATTCCTCATCCAGCGGCGGGCAGCGCTCCTCCTCCGGCGGCGGGCAGTCCGGTTCGGCCGGCAGCGGTCAGCGCTCCTCTTCAGGGGGCGTCCAGCTCGGTTCGGGCGGCTCCCAGCACAGCTCGGGCGGCACAGAAAACAAGCGCGGTTCGGCGGCGGGCAGCCAACAGAGCCATAAAACCGCCAAACAGGGTTCGAAAACGGCCAAACAGGGTTCATCCGGCGGTGGGTCGGGTTCGCTCGAAGCTCTGCTCGTTTCAGTAGGCGTTCAGAAAAGCGCCGAAACCGGCGGCCAGCACGGGTCAGGGCATGAAACCCCCGGTCCGGGAAAAGGCCGCAATCACAAAGGCTCGGGGACCGGCCAGCATGGTTCCGGACACGGTCTGCAACCTAAGCGAAAGACCGCGAGCGCCGGTGCGATCGCGCCGGAAGAAACGCGCCCGATCGAAACCGAACCGGTTCCCGTCGTAGCGCCGGTGATCGTCGCGAGTGCTGCCGCCGCTCCGACCGTCGCGCCGGCGGCTTCGCCGATCGTCACTACGCCCGCGTCGCCGCCGCCGATCGAAGAAGTCGTCAATGCGCTGCCGGCGCTCTCACAGTCCGGTCACCGGCCGGCGCGCGCTGAACGCCGCGCCGGACCGGTCCTCGCCCCACTCGCAGCGGCCCACCTCGCACCTGCGGTGCTCGCGCCAGCGACGGCGCGGGAACGACTCGTGCCGCTGGCCGCGATCGCGCCGGCCGCGAGCGAAGCACCGTCGGCCGGCGGTGGTGCGAATAAACCTTCGCCGCACGGTTCGCCGAAACACAGCCCCTCCTCTCCGCTGGTGACGACGATCACGAGAATCGTGAAAGTCGTGCCGACGCCCGTGTGGATCCTCGTCGGGGTGCTGCTCGCGCTGGCGCTCGCGCTCGGGCTGCGCTCGCTTGTGGCCGGGCTGCGCACCCGGAAACTGCAGCGCCAACGCGCCGAGCTGCTCGAGGACGTGGGGCTGCTCCAGGCGGCGCTGCTTCCCATCCTGCCAGCCCGCCTCGGGCCCGTTGGAACCTCCGCCGCCTACCGGCCGGCGGCCGGACCGGCAGCGGGCGGCGACTTCTACGACCTGTTTGCGCTCGATGACGGCCAGCTCGCGATCATCGTCGGCGACGTCTCCGGACATGGGCGCCAGGCGCTGCCGCACACCGCGCTCGTTCGCTTCACCCTACGGGCGTACCTCGAGGCCGGCCTGTCGCCGCGGGTTGCGCTGAAAACGGCCGGGGCCGTGCTCGAGCGCCAGCTCGAAGGCTCGTTCGTCACCGTCGTCGCCGCCACCTACCAACCGCGCGAGCGCATCCTCAGCTACGCGTGTGGCGGACATCCGCACCCGCTCGTGCTCGCGGGAAGCGAGGCGATCACGCCGATCACCGCATGTTCGTCGCCGCCGATCGGGACGGGGATGCGGACCGGGACGCGTCAGACCGTCGTGTCGATGCCGGGCAGCTCACAGGCGTTCTTCTATACGGACGGCGTGACCGAGGCGCGGGTCGGCCGGGAGCTGTTCGGTGTCGAGCGGCTCGCGGGCGTGCTCTCCGAGCTCGGGCCGGAGGCGACCGCCGCCGCGCTGCTGGACCGAGTGGCCGAAGCCACGGACCGGCGCCCCGACGACATGGCCGCGTGTCTGCTGCACCTGGAGGGCGGCGCGGCGGCACCGACCGTCCTGGTCGAGGAGCTCGAGCTCGACCGCGACGAGGCGACGAGCGAGCGCACCGAGCAGTTTCTGCGCGCATGCGGGGTCGCGCCGGCGGAGGCGGCCGAGGTCATGCGCTCCGCGCAGGCGATCGCCACGCGCTCCGGCACGGTTCTGCTCGAGTTGCGTCTCGGCGATGGGCCACCAGAGATCTCCATGCGGCGCGACAACGTCGCGCTTCTCCACACTCCGAGCGTGCCGCCGCGGGCGGCTCTCGGGGCGTCCCGGTGAACGCCAAGCCAACGCTCGCTCCCGACGCGGCGATGGTGCTTGGTCTCGCGTCCACCGCGATGCCGTTCGCGCGCACTCCCGAGGACGAGGCCGAGCGCTGGCTGCGCGTGCTGCGCCTGCACGGCGAGGTCGGGATCGCGCTGCAAGCGCTCGGGGTGAGCGAGGTGCCGCTGCTGGAGGCGCACGAGAGCGCGACACCCAGCGCGGGTGCTCCCACGAGCGGCGCGGATGATCGGGATGCGGTCGCGGAGATCGCCTACAACGCGGCGCGCGTCGCCCGCCAACGCGGCGTCAGCGGGGTCGCGACGACAGACGTGTTGATCGCCGTGATGCAGGTTTACGGCGGCGAATTCGATCGCGTCCTTCAGGCGCACGGGACCGACCGCGAAGAGGTGCTCGAGCGGCTCGGCGTCGAAAAGCGGGCGCTGGCGGACAGCTGACGTCCCCCTCGCGACACCGGACACCGGGGTCGGTCGCCGGCGGGTTACTATGGGAGGCGTCCCAGGGAGCCTCGCGCGCAGACGCAGCTCGCGCCACGGTATGCCCGCCAGTCAAGAGCGCCGGAGACGAGGCGCGACCACTCCTCGATCCCAGGTACTGCCCCGTTTGATGATCGAGCTACCGAACGTCCGCCTAAATCTCTGCAACAGCGCCGACAATGTGTTGCTCGTGCGCGAGATGCTCACGGGCGTGGCCGAAACCATCGACGTCGACGGCGAGGATCTCGATCAGATTCGCACCGCTGTTACGGAGGCGTGCAACAACGTCGTCCTGCACGCCTATGACGGCGGCCCCGGACCGCTCGAAGTTGAGGTCTACCTGGCAACGCCCGGCGCGATCGAAGTTGTCGTGCGCGATCGCGGAACCGGAAGGCCGCCGCACCCGAAAGCTGCGACCCAGTCGGATCTCCCGGGCATCGGGCTGTCCGTGATCGAAGCGCTGGTTCGTCACGTCGGATTCAGCGCTTCACCGGGAGGAGGTACGGAAGTGCGAATGCAGTTCGCAACATCCGGCAGCCGCGCCATCGAGCTGGTCGGGGGCGACGGACTGGCGATCTTCACCACGGCACAGATGCACGACACGACCGCGACCAAGCTCGCGATCGGCCCGCCGCAACTTGCGCGCCGCGTCCTTATGCGCGTGCTCACCGTACTCGCCGCACACGCGCAATTCTCCACCGATCGGATCCTCGATGTGCAGAGTGTGGTCGACACGCTCGTCGCACACGCGCGCGATTCTGTATGCGCCAGCCACTTGACTGCCGCCGTGACCGTCGCACCGCACGAGTTGGCGTTGCACCTCGGTCCGCTGGCCGAGGGTGGAGCGCGCCGGCTCACAACCGGCGCGGCAGCCGATCGCCACGAGGAGCTGATCGAGACGCTGACCGACGATCGCCGGGTGGCGCTCGTCGACTCGCATGAGATGCTCGCCCTGAGGCTGGTCGATCGCAGCGTCGAGCTGCGATGAAGATCGCGAGCGCGCTGCTCGACGGGCACGCTCTCGCCCGGCGGGCGCGGTTGTCGGTCCTCTAGCTGCGGACGTCCGAGCTCACGCGAGCATCCTTGCTCGGCGCCTGTCCAGGCGTGCGCGCCGTAGGCTCGGTGATCGTCCACACCGGTAGCCTGCCCGCGCGCCCGCGAACCTCGAACTCGCCGACGAGCACCAGATCATCCGGCACGACTCGCATCCGCTTGCGGGTCGAGTCGGCCAGGAACAGCATGTGCCCCGAGCCCTTGGTCATTCCCTCCAGGCGCGAGGCGGTGTTGGCGGTGTCGCCGATTGCCGTGTACTCGACACGCTGTTCAGATCCCACGTTTCCGGCCATGACGGGTCCGCTGTTGAGGCCCACGCCCATCGCAAAGCCGCTGTCGAAGCCCTGTTGAATGAGCCACGTGTTGAACCTCTCGAGCCGCTCACCGATCATCTCGCGCGCCGCGACCATCGCCCGGTCGGCATGGTCGTCCTGCTCGAGCGGCGCGCCAAACAGCGCCATGATCCCGTCGCCCATATATGAGATCAGCGTCCCTCCCGCGTCGAGGATAGCCTCGCTCATCTCATTCAAGTAGTAGTTGACGACCTCGATCACGCGGGCCGCCGGCTGAGACTCGGAGAACGTGGTGAACCCGCGCAGATCCGAGAACAGGACGGTGCAATCGCGTTCAACGCCGCCCAGGCGAAGGTTTTCGTTCGTGCTCGCGAGCACCTCATCGACGACGCCGGAGGGAACGAAGCGCGAGAAGACGTTGCGAACGCGCTCCCGCTCGATCGTCTCGCTCATGTACAGCACGGCGAGGGTTCCAAGCGTTCCCAGCGCGAGCGCGAGCAGAGGGTAGACGAAGGCGATGATCCAGCCGCTGTTGAACGCGAGCTGCGTGGCCAGCGTGAACGCGACCGCGAGCGCCAGCGCGGCCAGCAGCGCGCGCGAGGGTCGCAAGCGCAGGCTGCCAACCGGCGCCGCAATCCCGAGAAGCACGATCAGCAGAACATCGACCCAACCGGCCGCGTCCCTGAGCGGAATGCCCCGCAAGAGGGTGCTGGTCGCGTTGGCCCAGATTTCCTGTCCCGGCATCTCGCTCGTGCCGCTCGTCGCAGTCGAATGCACGTCCTGGAGAACCGGCGCCGACGCCCCGACGATCACGATCTTTCCCCGAAACAGCTGCGCCGGAAACTGACCTTTCAGTACCTTCGAGTAGGAGATCGACTTGACCGTTCCTGGAGGTCCGGCCAAGTCGATCGGCAGGGTCCCGTGCTCGAAATCGGCGCCCGAGACGGTGCGTCCGCGGGCGACTTCGGCGGTCACCACGGGAAAGCTGTGCAGCCTGCTAAACGAATAGGCGAAGCGACGTACCTTGCCGTCGGGGTCCACGGTCAGGATCGCCGCAGCTGCCCGTGCGCCGAGTTCGTTCAAGAGGTTTTCCCCTCCGAGCACCCCCGTACTTCCGTGCTTGCCGACTTCCGTGGCGGCGAGCACGACTTTCCCGCGGGCTCTACCGATCGCTTCGACCAGGGCGTTGTCGTCGCCTTCATCGGTGGGGTGCGCGAATTCGAGATCCATCCCGATCGTGCGCGCGCCGGCCAAGCGGAGCCGGTCGATCACCTGAGCGTCATAGCGGCGGGGAAAGGGGAACTCGGAGTGCAGGTGAAGGTTCGTCAGTTCCTGGAAGGTCGCATTGTCGATCTCGACGAGCACGAAGTTGCCGGGCGGGCGCTGCGCGCCGCGGATCGAGAAGCGCGCGTCGATCGACTGCAGTTCGCTGCGCTTGAGCAGATGCGTGGCGTACGTGAGCACCCCGACGCCCGCAGCGAGAACGGCGACCGCGATCAGGAGGGCCGCCTTTTTCTGCCATCTCTGCGGACCCACGTCAGCTGCTGCCGATCATGTCAGTCGCCCCGGGCCCTTGTTCCGCGTCCGCGCACTGGGCCATGCTAACGCCCGCATCCCAGCTCTCAAGCGTCAGACCCCGTTGCTTGGCACTTCGGAACTTAAGTGCAAGCGCTCGCGACGCGCCCTGCCCGAGCTTTGTGCCGATTCTCACCCAACATTGTGCTGATTACTTGAGACCGCCGCTCGCAACTGCACACCTGCGGGCGGGAGCTCGTCTCTGTCGAGATGAGCGACCGCGTGTCGAGATGAGCGACCGCGCCATATCTGACAACGCAGCGCTTCGTCCGTTAGAACACTTGGACAAGCGTTGCCGAGGACGCACGCTCGAACTCGCAATGCCGAGGACTCTCGCTGAAGTTGGACAAACGTGTACGTACCTGCGCAACATGGATAAGGCCGCGCCTTGCTGATTGACATTGCGTCAAGCCCTCATTATCATCGCCGTTAAGGGTGAGGGAACGGTAGCGAGCAATGGGTCAAGAAAGGCACAGGATGAGGAGTCCAAAAGGTAGAGTATGAGAGGTAGGGTCGCGGACTGGATCCGCGCGCCTCGCCTTGCAACGGACTTGGGGGGCAACCAAGGAGGGTTGAAATTGCCAGGGACTTTGGGCACCATTCGAGTGGCGAGCGGTCGGGAGATTTCCCGGCCGGACACGCGGTCTGTGCGCTGCGCAGTGCCGTGGCGCGCGCTGGTAGCAACTGCGCTGCTCGCCCTCCTGGGGCTTGCGCTCGCGCGGGCGGACATCGCCGGGCACACGGCAGCCCCGCCCGCGGCGCGCCTTGCCGCGCCTGGCCGCGCGCAGGTTTCAAGCCTGCCGGCAGCCGCGCAGAGCTCTATCTCCGCGGCGCTCGGTAGCCACAGTCACACCTATGCCGTGAGCGGCTCGGCCGGCGGTTTTGAGGCGACGAGCGATCAGCGCCAGTTGCGCACCCACTTCGGCCGCAGCGGAGCGCAGCTCCAATCGGGCGCGATTCGTGTCGGTCTTGGCCTGAACGCGATCGGCTACGGGAGCACGCTTCGGGCACTCGGTGGCGTACAGCCCACCGCCGCCGACAACCGCGTGACCTACAGCCGTGCAGGGCTGGACGAGTGGTATGTCAACGGTCCCTTCGGCGTCGAGCAGGGCTTCACGATCCCGCGCGCGCCCGCGCATGGAGCCGGCCCGCTGACCCTGTCGCTGAGCCTCTCGAGCAACGCGCGCGCCTCCCTGGCGCCCGACGAGCAGGGCATACGGTTCACTCGCCCGGGCTCCGCGTCGCTCAGCTATCGGGGCCTCACGGCGACCGACGCAACCGGACGCGTGCTGCACAGCTGGCTCTCGCTCGGTGCCGGGAGGGTGCTGCTGCACGTCGACAGCGCCGGCGCACGCTATCCGTTGCGGATCGACCCGTTTTTTCAAGTGGCCGAACTGACCGCTAACGACGAGCAAGGCCCCGGGAAATTCGGCTTCAGCGTGGCTCTCTCGGCCGATGGGACGACTGCGCTGATCGGCGGGCCCCACGACGGCGAATCCCCCGCCGCCGGCGCTGCATGGGTGTTCACGCGTTCACCAGGTTCAACAGCCTGGGAACAGCAGGGCCCGAAGCTGACCAGCGGAGAATCGGGCGGGAGCGAAGAATCGTGCACGGAAGAAGAAGGCGAAGAAGCAAGCGAATGCGCCTTTGGCGGAAGCGTGGCACTGTCTGCCGATGGGAACACCGCGCTGGTGGGGGCGCCGAGCACGAATGACGGTGAAGGCGCGGCTTGGGTGTTCACGCGCTCGGGCAACAAATGGGTGCGGCAGAGTGAAGCGCTCGTCGACGACGAAGCCGGTACCGACCCAGGGCACCTCGGTCGTAGCGTTGCTCTCTCAGGCGATGGAGACACGGCGCTCGTCGGCGCGCCCACCGCTGGTCGTGGCGCGGGCGTGGCGTGGGTGTTTACCCGCTCGGGCAACACGTGGATCCGCCAAGCTGAACCGATCACCAACGGTCAGGAAGGGACGAGCCCAACGCACTTCGGCCGCGCCGTCGCCTTGTCGAGCGATGGCGACACCGCGCTGGTTGGCGCCCCCGCCCAGGAAGGCTACAGCGGTGCAGCCTGGGCCTTCAGCCGCTCTGGCTCCGCTTGGATCGATCGAGAACAGTTGACCGGCTCGGGAGAGGCCGGCGCTGGTCACTTCGGCCTCAGTCTCGCGCTGTCGGGGAACGGACAGACCGCGCTGGTCGGCGCCCGCAGCGACGACAATGGCGCCGGGGCCATCTTCGCGTTCTCGCGGACCGGCTCCCGCTGGGAACAGCAGGGCCCCAAGCTAACCGCTGGCACAGAAGAGGCGGAAGCTCAGGGCAAATTCGGCTACAGCGCCGCGCTGTCGAACGATGGCAACACCGCACTGATCGGCGGTCCTCGTAACGGTGGCGGAGCCGGAAATGCGTGGGTGTTCACACGCTCGGGCTCGACGTGGGCACAGCAGGGCACAACGCTCGCAAGCGCGCAAGCCGAAAGCGCGCGTGAAGAGGAAAGGCACGGCCCGGCAAGCGCCTTCGGAACGAGCGTCGCGCTCTCCTCGGGCGGCGAAACGGCGCTGATCGGCGGTCCCCACGAAGCCGGCGACGGTCCCGGCCAAAACGGTCCAAAGGGCGCAGTGTGGGCCTTCGAAAACTCCCCAGAAGCGCCGGCACCCAAGGTCGAAAGCGTCACGCCGAGCCAAGGCCCGTCCGGCGTGAAGACCAAAGTCACGATCAAGGGCAGCGGGTTCCTTGCGGGCGCCAAAGTGACGATTGGAAGCGAAGCCTCCAATGTGAAAGAGAACGGCGAAACAGAAATTACAGCCGTAACGAGCGAAACGCCGGCGCCGGGCAAGTACGAAGTTAAGGTAACCAACACGAACGGTGGCGTCTCGAGCGACGGGCCGTTCTTCGAATTTGTGTGCACCATGTGTAGCCCGGCTCCACCGCCTAAAGAAAAAGAAAAAGAAAAAGAACCTCCAGCCACGACGAATTTCCCCATTGGAGCACTCAACTCTGCTCTCCCCGGTCCGGCGGCGCCGTCGAAAGGGGGGCCGGCGCCAGTTCCCCCACCGAAGTTCGGCGTGAGCAGCAACGTTCAAGTCGTCTCGGGTACGGTGCTCGTGAAACTCCCAGGGTCAAACCGTTTCGTCCCGCTCAGCGGGCTTCGGCAGCTGCCCTTCGGAACGATCATCGACGCCACACACGGCAAGGTGACGATCACGTTCGCGCTCCCGCACGGCGGCACGCAAACGATCACGCTCTCCGAAGGAGAGTTCAAGCTCAGCCAGGCACGCAACGGGGCCGTCACCGCGACTTTGGTGGGCGGCAACTTCTCCGTCTGCCCGACCGCGCGCGAACGCAGCCATATCGCCCGAACGAGCTCGAGCCATGCGTCGTCCAAGCACGTCGTGCGCAAACTCTGGGCCAATGGTCACGCCAAATTCTCGACCAAGGGCAACTACGCGAGCGGCGCCGTTCAGGGCACCCGCTGGCTGACCGAGGATCTCTGCGGCGGCACGCTCTACCACGTCGTCACCGACAAGGTGCTGATTACGAATTTCGTCAATCACCACCACGTGCTGGTGAAGGCCGGGCACACCTACCTGGCGAAAGCCCCCTGACGCTCGAGCTGCGCCGGCTGCGCGTGTTCACCGCCGCCGGCGGCGACTTCGGGAACCCGCTCGCGGTCATCCGCGACGCCGAGGCGATCGGCGCCGCGCGGCGCCAGGCGATCGCCGCCCGGCTCGGCCTGAGCGAGACCGTGTTCGTCGAGGCGCAGACGCACCTTCAGATCTTTACCCCGCTCACGGAGCTCGCGTTCGCCGGACACCCGCTCGTCGGTTGCGCCTGGCTTTTGCGCGAGCCTGTCCTGCGCCCGCCCGCGGGCGCCGTCAGGACACGCGTCGCAGGCGAGCGCGCGTGGATCATCGCCCGGCCCGAGTGGTCGCCGCCGTTCGAGCGGCACCAGCTCGGCTCGCCCGCGGCGGTCGACGCCTTCGACGCGCCCGCGGCCGGCAGCCTCCAGGTGTGGGCATGGCAGCACGAGGCCCGCGGCATGGTTCGCGCGCGCGTCTTCGCCCCCGATCTGGGGGTCGCGGAGGATCCCGCCACCGGCTCGGCCGCGATCGCGCTGTGCGCGGCCCTCGGCCGGGAGCTGACGATCGAGCAGGGGCCGGGCTGCGTGATCTCTGTACGCCCGGTCGAGCACGGCTCGGTCGAGCTGGGCGGGCACGTCGCCGACGACGGCCCGCGCGCTCTGTGAGCCCCCGGCGGCGAAGCTCTGAAGCGCTAGCGGCTAGGTGGAAGGTCTTCGACCGAGACGGCGAAAGTGGCGCGGTAGCGCTCGCCCGGAGCGAGCACGCGCAGGCCGGCCGCGCTGCATAGCGCGTTGGCCGGCGCGGTCATCGGCTCGAAGCAGATGAACTCGCCGGCGGCCGGGGCGAACACCTGCGCGCACGGATACCCCTCGACGAGCTCGAGCGCAAGCCGCCGCTCGCCCGCTTCGACGCTGAAGCGAGCATGCTCAGCTACGGCATCGAAGCCGTCGTCGAACTGCTGGCCGGCGAGCTCAAAGCGCTTCCCCGGCAGCGACTCGTCGGGGGCGATCGGGATCTGCCTCGCGTCGAGTCTGAGGCGGCGCATCGCCGGCAGCTCGATCAGCCAGCGCTCGCGCGGGCTCCCCGGCGGCGCGAGGTAGGGATGAAAGCCGAAGGCGACGGGCACGACGTCGGCGCCGCAGGCATGCACGGTCACGGCCAGCTCGAGCCGCCCGCCCGCGAGGCGCGCCTCAAAGCGGAGCTCGTGGTGGAAGGGAAACACCTCGAACAGCTGCGGCTTTGACCGATCGAAGCTGAGCCGCGTCGCCAGCGACGGCTCCCCGCGAGCGGGCGCCCGCTCGAGCTCCCACTTCAATCTGCCCCCGATCAGGCCGTGGATCGGAAGGCCGTTGTCATCCAGCGCCACCAGCGTGCCGTCGCGGGGAACGCGTACGGTCCGATCGGCGACCGTGCACTCAAAGCCGGCGAGCCGGTTCGCCCACGGATACAGCAGCGGGATGCCCATCGTCTTGCCGCGCTCGCTGTACGCGGCGACCCCTTGGTTCTGGGCGAGCAGCTCCTCGCCGCGGTGTCTGAGCGAGCAGCAGAGCATCCCGGCGCCGGGCACGAACGTCGCTTCGAGCGACGCCTGCTCGTCGCGCAGCTCAAGCCGTGCGTCCTCGGGTTCAGACATCTGCCGGGGAGGCGGGCACCGACATCCTAGGGTCGGCGAGCTGCCGCTCGTACGGTCCTCGACCGGTCAGGCAAACGGCGCCGCAGCGCGCGGCCAGCTCGAGCGCGCCCGGCACCGCGGCGTCGGCTCCCAAGCCGTACGTGAGGCCCGCCGCAAACGAATCGCCGCAGCCGTATGCGTCGACCGGCTCGCCGGGAGGCGCTGCCGCAGCCCAGCTGCCCGATCCGCCGGTGCGCTCGCGATAGGAGCCCCCGCGGCGCCCGTCGGTCGAGACGATCAGCTCGGCGTCCGCCAGCGCGGGGCTCGCCTCGTCGCGCTCGATCGCGTCCCTCGCGCTCAGCACGAGCGCGTCCAGCCGCACGCCGTGCCCGAGGGCGTGGGCTGCGCGCGGGCTGGCGACCAGCACCCGCGCCGCCCGCGCGGCTTCGAGAGCCGCCAGGTCGCCGGCGGTGAAGTACACGGCATCCATCTCCTGCAGCGCGCTCCAGGGAAGGTCCGAGTCGCCACCCGCGGGTTCCAGCCGAGCTCCGAAGGTCGTGATCGTGCGCTCTGCTGTGTCGTCGACGAGCGTCACAGCCGTCCTGGTCGGGATCTCGCGGGCGGCTGCCCAGACCCGCACTCCGAGCTCACGCAAGCGCTCCCGCGCCCGAGCGCCGAGATCGTCGGCGCCGAGCGCGGTGAACAGCACCGCCGAGCCCGCGAGGCGCGCGAGCTGCACAGCCGCGACCGCGCCGCCGCCGGCGGGCTCCGCGAAGGGGTCGCGCGCATGAATCACCTCGCCGGGAACTGGAACATGCGAAACGCGCGCGAACTGCACCCACTCGACGTGACCTACCACTGCCACCCTCGGCCGGCTCGGCGCCATCGCGCCAGTGTCACACAGCGCGAGCGGCTTTGCCGCCTTCTCGCTCTTCGGCTGGCAGCGGTCTGGCGCGCAGGCCGTCCGCGTAGAGCTCCTCAACTGCCACATCGAGCAGCGCAGCGGCTTCGGCGGCCCCGGCCGGCAGGTAGCAGCGGGTGTAGTCGGCGGTGTAGCCCGAGCACTGCGTCTCGGCGACCTTGTCGACCAGCACCCGCTCGGTGCGCGCGAGCTTGCGCGCGCGGTGCTTGCGCGAGCGGGCCTCCGAGAATCCGCGCAACTCGCGCGAGCGGCGCTTCTTCTCCTGCGGCTGCACGCGGTCGCCGAGCGCCGTGGCGGCGGTACCGGGACGCGCCGAGTAGGAGAACGTGTGCACGCGGCTGATGTCCGCGGACTCGACCAGCGCGAGCGTGTTTTCGAAGGCTGACTCGTCCTCGTTCGGGAAGCCGACGATCACGTCCGCGGTGACGTTCACCCGCGGGACCGCGGCGCGCAACGAGCGGATCGTCTGCAGATACTCGGCGGCGGTGTAGTGGCGACCCATCGCGGCGAGCACCGTGTCGTCGCCGGACTGCATCGGCACGTGCAGGTGGGGGCAGACCTTGGGCTCCTCGCGCAGGGCGGCGATCAGCGAATCCTTGACATGGATCACCTCGACCGATGACAGGCGCACGCGCTCTACGCCCGGCACGCGGGCGGCGGCCACCATCAGCTCGCCCAGATCGAGCCCTTGTTCGGGGTCGCGGTAGTCGCCGACGCTGATGCCGGTGACGACCATCTCGGGCTGCCCGTGCGCGACCCGGCGTTCGATCTCCTTGAGCACGGCCGACGCGGGCCGCGAGCGGGCGCTGCCGCGAACGCTCGGGATGATGCAGTAGGCGCAATGGCAGTCGCAGCCGTCCTGGACCTTCACGAAGCCGCGCGTGCGGCCGCCCGACCACTCGCCCGCCGGTCCGCTCGCGGACTCGCGCGCGAGCACGTCGTGCTCGATGTCCGCACACGCGCCGAGCGCGCCGGCCATCGCTTGCGCGACGTCGTCGGCGGTGCCGACGAAGGGCCTGACTGCAGGGTCGATCTGCGCGAACTGAGCCGCCTTCAGGTTGACCGCACAGCCGCCGACGAACACCTGCCGCGCGGCCTTCAGCGAGCGGCGCACGGACTGGCGCGACTTCGCCTCGGCCTCGGCCGTGATGCAGCAGGTGTTGACGACGTGCAGCTCGGCCTCGGCCTCGGGCGCCTCCTCGTGCCCGGCCGCGAGCAACTGCCTGCGGGCGAGCATCACGTCCGCCTGCGAGACCTTGCAGCCGAGAAACTTGACCGCGAAGCGCATCTCGCCAGGAGCCTAGCGGGCGACCGGTTCTCAAGCGAGCTACGACCGGGTCTCGAGCGAGCTAGAGTCAGCTGCATCTGCGATCTCGGATACGGGGAGGAACGATGTCAGACCTGGAGCGACTCGATGCGACCGGGCAGGCGCAAGCGGTGCGGGCTGGCGAGGTCTCGCCAAGCGAGCTGGTTGAGGGGGCGATTGCTCGGATCGAGGCGCTCAATCCGCAGCTGAACGCCGTCATCACCGATCTCTTCGAGAAGGCGACTGCCGCGGCGCGCGAGCCGCTGCCCGAGGGGCCGTTTCGCGGCGTGCCGATGCTGCTCAAGGACCTCGCCTGCCATTCGGCCGGTGATCCTTTCCACGAGGGCATGGCCTTCCTCAAGCGCCTGCAATGGCGCGAGTCCGAGGACCAGTATCTGGCGGGAAAGTTCCGCGAAGCCGGTTTCGTGTTTCTCGGCAAGACCAATACCCCCGAGTTGGGGATCCTGCCGACAACCGAGCCGGCCGCCTATGGACCCACGCACAACCCCTGGGATCCCGGGCGCTCCCCCGGTGGATCGAGCGGCGGCTCGGCGGCAGCGGTTGCCGCGGGGCTGGTCGCGGTGGCGCACGCCAACGACGGCGGTGGCTCGATTCGCATTCCCGCGAGCCACTGCGGGCTGGTCGGCCTCAAGCCCTCGCGCGGACGCGTTTCGCTCGGGCCGGATTTCGGCGACGTGATCTCCGGGCTGGTCGCCGAGCACGTCGTGTGCCGCTCCGTGCGTGACAGCGCGGGCGTGCTCGACGCGATCTGCGGCGCGATGCCCGGCGATCCGTACGTCGCGCCCACCCGCGAGCGACCATACCTGCGCGAGCTCGGAGCTGACCCCGGCCGCATGCGGGTGGGGTTGATGACCGCACCTCCCGGAGCCCAGTTCGACACCCATCCGGACTGCATCGCCGCCGCCGAGAAGGCGGCCTGGACGCTCGAGCAGCTCGGCCACGCGGTCGAGCCCGCGCACCCGGCGGTGATGGATGACGGCGACTACGTTCCCACCTTCCTGTTGCGCTGGACAACCGGGATCGCCTGGAACATCAAATACTGGGAGGCCAAGACCGGAGAGTCGATCGGGCCCGGCGATGTCGAACCCAGCACCTGGGCACTGGCCGAGATGGGCCGCTCGCACACCGCCGCCGATTACCTGCGCGCGCTCGAGTTTCACCAGCGTTTGTCTCGGCGGATGGCCGAGTGGTGGGAGGACGGCTTCGATCTTTTGCTCACGCCAACGACCGCCGAGCCGGCGACTCCCCTCGGGGCGTTCGAGTCGCCCCCAGATGAACCCGCGGCGCCGATCATGCGCGCGGTGCCGCTCGGGACCTTCACCGCCGGGTTCAACACGACCGGCCAGCCGGCGATCTCGCTGCCGCTGTATGCGACGGCCGAGGGGCTACCGATCGGTGTGCAGCTCGTCGCCGCGTACGGGCGCGAGGATCAGCTGATCCGCATAGCCGCACAGCTCGAGCAGGCAGATCCATGGGGTGAGCGCTGGCCGGCGCTTTTCAGCGAGATGGACGGGCTTGCGCTCGCCGCGAAACCGACCACCGGCTGATCGTGTTCGACAGTTGCTGGAGCGTGGCGCTCAGCTTTGATTTCGAACGCTATCGCGATGCTCCGCCGGAGTGCGGGCCACGCCAGGTGATCGACGAGCCTCCGAACCCGGAGGCGTGCCAGCATCGATAACGACTGCAAAGCCGTTTCCCACCTTGTCGTCGGGATCCTTGCGGTCTAACACGCACAACCCGATCGCCTCGCACATCTCCACAAAGCTCTCGCATGTCCAGACGCTCCAATGCAGGTCCGCCTCGGAGGTGAAGTTCTCTCGGTGGCGACGGATAAGCTCATCTACAGTCGTCAGGGAACGATTTGAATCGAACGTTCGGTCGCGGTGAGGGACGATCGCGACGACATATCGCCTGGCCACACGTACCCACTCTTCGAGCGCCTTGATCGGATCAGGGAAGTGCTCGATCACGTGGGAGGAGAACACGAAGTCGTATGAGTCGTCAGCGAAAGGAAGCGCGTCGCCGTTGGCCACGACATCCACCTGGGCGGTGCGTCCCGACAATCTCCGCTCGAGGCGCTTGTACGGGGTCCCATCGTCGGCGTAGCGATCGACGTTGATCGCGTCGAGGTAGAAGCGATTGTGGCTTGACGCTCCAATCTCCACCCCTTTCAGGCCGTCCAGGTAGCGAGTCACGAACGTCGAACGCTTCCGTCGCAGCAGTCGCCAGGTTACGCCCAGGCTGCTCAAGCCGTCGAAGATCCCGTCCTTGACCCGGTCCGGGAGAGCGCGCTTGACGCGTTCGGGCACGGCGTCCACGATGCGCGGCAGGATCGCGCTCACGGGTGCACCTCTCGCTTTAGCAATCCCGTTGACGCTGCGTAGAACAACACAATCGCACGATCGCGGTCATCGTTCGTCCGCTAGGCTACAGCAGCTTCGTGCCTCTACAACTAGGCCGATGCGTCACTCGGCGGGCCCGAGCGATCAGACGCGAAGGGACTGCGGCTCAACACCTTGAGCAGCTCCTGATCGTCCAGCTCGGTATCCGAAGCGGATCCTGGGCCCGGCCGGCACAGGCAGACGATATGACAGGGCAACGCGGGGCGCAGCATCAGCACCTCCATGCCCGCCGCCCGACACATCTCGACCACGGTCCACGAGACGAACACATGGTGGTGCATTGCGCGCGTCGTCGGATTCTCCCGGCACCGCTGCTCGAAAAGCTGGCGGTCAGGAGCGCTTGGATCGCGCTCGAGGTCGTGCAACGCGAGGATCTCGGCGAAATGCGTGCGGTCGTCCTCGCCAGTGCCGTGGTTGGCGTCCGCCTGCAGGTGGTCCAACGAGGTGACAGGGCGCCGATGGTCGAACGTGCCGTCGCGATGAGGCATGATCAGCAGCACGTGGCCTCCGGGGCGTACGGCGCGCTGCCACTCGGCCAGCGCGCCGAGCGGGTTGGCGAGATGCTCCAGCACGTGTGAGGCCAGGAGCGCGTCGTAGACGCCATCCGGCACTCCCTCGAGTCGTCCAGCCTCCCCGATCAGGCGTTTCCGAGGTCTAACATCGACCTGACTGGAGCCCGACCACAGCGTGTGCTCGGTGTAGTCGAGAATGTCCAGGGCGGCCAGCCGCGAGTACACGGGCGACACTCCCAGGCGTCCGAACGACGCGCTCGGTCCTCCCGGCTCAAGTGCCACAGCACCACTGAGGGCGTTTGCCGCTCGTACCAGCGCACGATCTCGGAGCGCTGCCCGTGCCTCGGCGCGAAGACGCGCCACGACGCCTCGTGCCGTCATTCCTAAGCGCGGTCCATCCGACTCGAAGCGGGGCGGGAAGCGGTCGTTGCAGTCGGCGTTCCGCCGCTGGTGTCGTCGAGAAAATCTGCCATCGTCACCCCCGGGGTTCTAGCATCCCCGGCCATCGCACCCGCACACCCACCAACCGACGGATCCGGCGCAGGATCCGAGTCAGGCGAGGTCTCCTTGGTTGGCGTACCCGAGAAGCCCGATCCGTGCGCACCTGATCCGGCGGCGTCCGAGGACTTGGGCGCCACCGGCGACGTTCTCTCCAGCTCGTCCGCTGGGCCGGCGGCGGTTCGCGGCGGCGCCCTGCGGGTCGCAGGCTACATCGTCGGAGCGCTGGTGAGCGTCTTTTCGGCGGCGCTCCTGTTTCGCCATCTTGGCACGACGGGAACAGGGAGCTACGTCACGGCCCTGTCGCTCGTTGCCATCGTCGCGGCATTCTCCGACCTTGGGCTGACCGCTGTCGGCGTACGCGAGCTCTCGAGAAGTCCTGTCACCGAGCGATGGTCCTTGGCGCGCGATCTTCTCGGTCTCAGGGTCACGCTCACCGTTCTCGGAAGCCTCCTCGTCACGGCGATCGCAGCGGTCGCCTATTCGGCCACGCTCGCGGCGGGGGTCGCACTCGCGTGTGTCGGCCTGCTGCTTCAGGCTACGCAGGACAACTTTGCGCTTCCGCTGGTAATCCAGTTGCGGCTCGGGTGGGTTTCTGCACTCGAACTTGCGCGCCAGCTGCTCACGACTGCGTTCATCGCCGCGCTCGTGCTGCTTGGCGCAAGTCTGGTTCCCTTCCTCGGGATATCCATACCCGTCGGAGTCGTCCTGGTCATTGCGACCGCCACGCTCGTCCGCGGGGTGCGTTCGCTCTCCCCGACGTTCAGCTGGACCCGCTGGCGTGAGTTCATGCGCGGGATGGTTCCGTACTCAGCGGCAACGGCTGCGTCTGCCCTCTACTTCCGAGTGTCGATCCTCCTAGTCTCCGCGCTCGCGAGCGCTGTTGAGCTCGGCTATTTCAGCGCGTCGTTTAAGATAATCGAGGTTCTCTCGATCGTGCCTGCCTTGCTCGCGAGCTCGGCATTCCCGATCTTCGCCCGCGCCGCGCGCGATGATCACGAGCGTTTCGGATATGCCCTGGAGCGCGTGTTCGAAGTATCGGTGATCGTCGGCGCCTGGGTGGCTGTCTCGATCGCGGTGGGCGCTCCCCTTGCGATCGCGATCGTCGGCGGAGCGGAATTCAAGCCGGCGGCCCCGGTGCTGGCGATCCAAGGGCTAGCGCTCGGCGCGATGTTCGTGAGCCTGGTGTGGTCTTATGCGCTCCTCAGCCTGAGCCTGTACCGCATGATCCTCCTGATCAGTGTCTCCGCGCTCCTGCTCAACGCGCTGCTCGTCGCCGTGCTCGTTCCGCTGGACGGCGCGCAGGGCGCGGCGATCGGAACCGCTTTCGCGGAGGTAGTCGCGGCAATCGTGTTGGCGGTTGCCGTGATCCAAGGAAGGCCCCAGTTGCGTCCATCGATGCGCGTCCTGCCCCGCGTCGGGCTGGCAGCTGGCCTTGGGCTCCTGCCGCTGACCTTCAGCGGCGTGCCGGTGATTGCTCGGGTCGCGATATCTACGACGCTGTTCGCAGGCGCTCTGGTGATCACCCGGGCGCTGCCGTCTGAGCTGCGGGCGCTGATCCCGCACTCCCTCTGGCAATCGAAATTGGCCGGTCGATGAGCCATGTCCGGCGCGGGGGAGCTCGGGGCCTGATCAGCTCAGGCACGATCGCGGGGGAGCGATGACTCTTACGAGCACTCGGCCGCTGGTCTTGCACCTGGTGTGGGGTCCGCTGGGGCCGCGGGCGCTCCGTGACTTCCTGATCTCCTACCGCGAGCACCACTCCGGAGAGGCTCACGATCTGGCGATCGTCCTCAACGGGGTGGATATGGGGCAGGCCGGAGCCGCGGCGTCGCGTCAGCAACTGCTGGCGGAGCTCGAGGGTACCGAGCATCGACTGATCGAGTTGAAGCGGCCGGTGCTCGACCTGGTCGCTTACGGCCAGGCCGTTCGCGCCGTCGAGCACGAACGCGTCTGCATCGTCAACTCGCACAGTCGGATCCGCTGCGACGGCTGGCTGACCGCGCTCGATGAGACCCTTTGTCGCCCGGGTGTCGGCATGGTCGGCGCGACAGGTTCGTGGGCTGGCATGCGCTCCTATGCTCAGTACTATCTTCGGCTTCCGAGCCCCTACGGGCGCGTCTGGCGTGATCGGTCCGCAACTCTCAGAGCGTTCCGGGAGCTGGCGCTCGAGCGTGACGCCGCCTCGGAGCCGCGTAGCTTGCGCGGCCGCCTGAATACCGCCCGGGTGCTCCTCGACATGGCGGTCTACTGCCCATCCTTCCCTAGTCCTCACCTTCGTACCAACGCGATCATGGCCGAGCGCGAATTGCTCGTGCGGCTGTTACCCAATCGCCTCGGCCGCAAGGTTCACGCCTACAGGCTCGAGAGCGGAGCAGGGGGTATCACTCGCCAGGTGCAACGCAGCGGCCTGCGCGCGCTCGTCGTCGACCGTGCAGGGCAGGCTTATGAGCCGGAGGACTGGCCCGACAGCGAAACCTTCTGGCAAGGCGATCAGGGTGGGCTGCTGGTCGCGGACAACCAGACCGATGCCTACGAACGAGGCGATCTTAATCGTCGTCGTGCGCTATCGCGCTTTGCGTGGGGCGAGCGCGCTGCGCCGCACTAGCCCCGGCGTGGGTCAGGCTCATTCGGCGTGCGGTCGCGATCATCCTGGCCGCTACAGTCCAGCTGCGATGCCTCGGGTCAGCGCGGTTGTGCTCAATTACGAAGGACGGCATCATCTCGAGAAGCTGCTGCCGTCGCTGGCTCAGCAGACGCACCTGGACCTCCACCTGGTAGTCGTCGACAATGGCTCTCATGACGACAGCGTGAGGTGGTTGCGGGCGAACTGGCCGAAGGTAGAGATCGTTGCGCTACAAGAGAACGTGGGTATCACCCCAGGCTTGAACATATGCATGGAGGCTGCGCGGGATGAGTTCGTGCTCCTGCTGAACAACGACATTGAACTCGATCCGTCCTGCGTGGCCCAGCTCGTCGACGCACTCCAGCAACACCCCGCCGCGGCGGCGGTCGCCCCCAAGCTTCTTGATCTGAACCGCCGGGATCTGATCGACGGCGCCGGGGACACGTACACATGGGCAGGTCAGGCAAACCGCCGGGGCCACGGAATGCTCGACCGAGGGCAGTTCGACGAACCCGCCGAAGTATTCGGCGCATGCGGGGGCGCGGCCCTGTATCGCCGTTCGGCGATAGAGGAGGTAGGACCCTTCGACGAGCGCTTCTTCGCCATGCTCGAGGATGTCGACTGGTCCTTTCGAGCCCAGTTGCAGGGCTGGGTGTCCCTGTACGCCCCCGCCGCAGTGGCCTATCACGCGGGCAGCGCGACGGCCGGTGCGTTCAGCGAGTTCAGCCTCTATCACAACTGGCGCAACACGGTGTGGGTGGTTGCGAAGAACTACCCGGCGAGCGGCATGCTCAGGCACGCGCCCGAGCTGATCTGGGGGCAGCTGGTCAGTTTCGCGATTGCCCTCCGTCGCGGCTGGGTTCCGATCCTGTTGCGAGCATGGCGAGACGCGCTGATGGGCATGTCGGGGGTGCTCCGCGATCGGCGAGAGGTGCAGCGACGTCGCACCCGCACCGCGCGTCAGCTGGGGCGCGTGATCGACTAGCGCGTGCGCATCGCGTATGACATAGTCCGCGGCCATGGGCAGGAGTCTTCAGTACGTCCATCCGACCCGCCGGTCGGAAAAGATGATTTCATTCGTTGGCTCGGCGGTCATGCGTTCAGGCGCCAACGAGTGGATGCGTCCCTGGATGCTACGGATCACGAGGCCGACGTACAGGCGCACCGCGCGTATCATTCCCAGCCGGTTAGAGCTGCCGTTTCTCCTCAACGCACGTCGATTGACTGGATCCGCCGTCGAGGTCGGCGTTGAGGAGGGCCTTTTCTCCGCGTATCTGCTCGAACATTGGCACGGTCAGCGGCTCATCTCGATTGATCCGTGGCTGCAGATGCCGCCCGATCAGTACGTCGATATCTGCAATATGTCCCAGGCGTCGATGGAGGAAAACTATGAACGTACGAAGCGCCGTCTGCAGGCCTTCGGCGACAGGAGCGACATCTGGCGTGAAACGAGCACTCAGGCAGCCGCTCGCTTAGCTCCCGGTTCTCTCGATTTCGTTTATCTTGACGCGCGTCACAGTTACGAGGGTGTGACAGAGGATCTCCACGCGTGGTTTCCGCTGGTGCGGGCGGGCGGGATAATGGCCGGCCACGACTACAACGATGGAGTCTTCGTCGAGGGGGTGCACGGTGTCCGTTCGGCTGTCGATGAGTTCTTTGGTCTACAAGCGATTCCCGTGCGCCACACGTACACGGATGTGCCAAATGCATCCTGGATCGTTCAGATACCACGGCGCTAGTCGCGTGGGTACCGGCGGTCGAGCACAAGGCGCCCGCCAGCGAGATAAGCGCTCGAGCGAAGTCGGTGCCGAGCCGTCTGTCGGACCGCCCCACGCGTATCACCCAGGCGAATCGAGTCGGTATCCTCGGTAACCCACCTCACCAGTGCCCCAGCGGCTCGCACCCACGTGTACTCTTTTGCCACCCGGCCAAGCGCCTGCGCATAGGCCGCGCGACCGCGATCGAGCACGCGCTCCAACGCTTCTGCAACTGAGTCGACGTCGCCAGGCCTCGCCACAGCTCCCAGTCCTTCGCGGTGCACAAGCTCGGCAAGTTCGTCGCCGACCGTGCAGACCACCGGCAGACCTGACCAGAAGCAGTCGAGCAGACGGGTACGAAATGCAAAGCGCGTCTCCAGATGCTCGGCGTGGGTCGAGATCGCACAGTCGGCCTGAGTCAACCATGCGGCGCGGCTCTCGTAGGGCACCCAGGTCTCGTGGAAGTGCACGATCGAGCCGTGTACGCCCAGCTCTTGCGCCGCGGCGTGCGCGGCCTGGGTCGCGAGGGCGGCGGCGGCCCGACCGGCCGCTCCCATGAACACCAGACGCACGCGCGGACGGCGTTTGGCCAACGACGCCACGGCTCGCACCGCGGTCACCGGGTCAAGCCAGTTCCACAACCCGCCGTTCCACAGGATGAGTTCGCTGTCGCCGTCCACGCCGGGCAGACGTCCGCGGAGGCCCGCACCCGCGGCAGCCACCGGTGGCTCGGAGGGCAGGCCGAATGGCACGGTGTCGATCACCGAGCGCAGACTGGGATCACGGTCATAGCTGCGCGCGTTGAGCAGCCGCAGGCTGAGCATCGCTCCGAGCCACAGGTCGCGCTGTTTCTCGCTTGCGCAGATGAAGTGATGACCGGTGCGAAACGCGTCGTGCAGGCGGTCCAGCGTGAGGTCGGTGAACGCACGCCTGACCAGAGGTCGCTCGGATGCCATCAACTCGAGCGTCTCGAACGTCTCGGGGTCGTAGAGATCAAATACCAGTCGCGAGCGCACGTTGCGGAGCCAGCGATTCACCAGCGGCCACTGCGGCTGAGCGATCACGAAGTCCGCATGAGCGAGCGGCGCACGCAGCCTGCGCGGGGCATGCGGACGGTAGGCGACCGTCGGGATGCCGTCGAGCGTCTCGTCATCCACGCCCGTGTGGGCGATGACGACGTTTGCGTAGCGCGCGAGAACCCGTCCCAGCTCGTAATAGCGGATTCCCACTCCAGCCATCCTCGCACCCACTGAATCGGCGCTGATGAACAGGACCCTCGGCCGCGGTACCGCGTCGCTCGCCCGGATGACATTGTCCTGCGAGTGCTCAGGCGGCGCGCCGCTCATACACCCCTCGTCGCAGCGCCAGTGAATCAAGGAAGCCGATGCCGTGGTCGATCGCGTCCGCCGGCGGATAGCCAAGCCGCGGCGCGCCCTGCCCGGCGTGCCAGCCCGAGATCCGGCCGCGTAGCGCGGCCAGATCGTGCGAGATTGCCAGATCGCCGAGCACGACGGCGGCCTCGGTCGCGAGCGCGCGCGGCGCGACACGTCCGCGCAGTAGCCCGTAACGGCGCAGCATGTAGCCACGCGCGAAACCCCGTAGCGACGCTGTCGGGCGGATCGATTCCCGTGTGTAGCCGAGCCGAGGTGCACTCCGACCGCGCTCAGCGGCGAGCACGGTGCTCCAGCCCGCTGCGCGAAGCCGCAGCGCGAGGTCGAGGTCCTCCATGTATGAGAAGATCGAGACGTCCAGGCCTCCTGCCCGCTCCCAGGCCCGCGCCGGTACCGGCGGCCGTGCCCGCCGGTCCAGCCAGCACGGCCGCTCGCGCCGCGCCTGCTCGATATCCAAGCCTTGAAGCCACGGATAACCTGCAAGTGTCGGTCGGCGGCGAGACCGGCGCTGTCGATCAGCCGCTCTCCGGTTGCAGCATCAACGCAGCAGCTGAGCCAAGAGGCGGGTCTTGGATGAGCTGCACGGACAACCGCTCCAGGAAGTCCGGGCGGCAGTCGATGTCGTTGTTGAGCAGCCGACGATCTCACCATCGCTGGATGACACCCCGCGATTGCAGGCGGCGGCGAATCCGCAATTCTCCGGCAGGCACATGAGCTGCGCGCTAGGCCACCGGGCGGCGACCTGCTCGCGCGTGTCATCGGCGACGATTGTCGACCACAATCCGCGGTGCGGCACCGCTGCGCCTGGAGGTGGCGCAGGCAGCTTGCCGTGAGCTCCTAGCGGCCGAACACGACGACGATCACGTCGATCGATGTCGTCATTGCGCGTACCATCGTACTGACCATCGTCAGGGATCCACCACGCAACGCGGACGGTCCGATGAGTTAGTGACCAGGCTAGGTGGTCTGGCCACCTCGCACGGCGACGAACGCTAATGCGGGACGTTTTGGAAGAGGGCGTTTCGAGCGTGATCTCGATGTCTTCCCAGCCGAATTTTCGCGGCGAGTCCATTCGCCTTGAGCGCGTGATCCAGTTGCTCTAGAGGAAACCGCCCCAGAAGCCGATCGCCGGTTGTCGTCACTGTAGTTGTGGCGCACGACGTCGTAGGACGTCCCGTTTGGTAGATTTGGTGCCTGGCCCCGAATTTTCGTCTCACGCTCGATTCTTCAGGGCGTCATCGAGGTGAGTGCGTGCCCGCGGTGGACGGTCCGCGATGCGCGCTGCGGTTGAGGGTCAAGGAGCTCCACGGGTTGACCATGTGATAGAGGAAATCGCACACGATACACACATCGAACGACTCCTCGCTGAGCAGAGATACTAAGTTATCTCGCCACGTAGGAACGGCAGCGGTTGAATCCCAGCAGCTCCTTGACTACCAGGCATTCAAGAACGCCTTGCGATTAGCCTCCACGCCAACAATCCTCGCCGCGCCAGCCTGCTGTGCCATGTAGCTATGACCCCCCTCGAGCGGTCCGAGCTCGAGGACGCTGGCGCCTGACACTCCACCCAGGCGCTCAGGCCCAGCGGATCCGCCGATCGTTGAAGAGCTCCGCATCCGGCACGACGTGCTGCAAGGATCTGGTAGCCGCGAACCCAGGTGTCGGGAACCGCATCCATCCTGGTCTCAGCACTCGGCGCGGCCGTCACAAAGCATTCCGGCGAGAGAACGCAATACCGCGTCGCACCCGCTGAGCGACTGCCTCCAACGGTCTTGCTCGTTCGATTGAACTCGCCATAGCTGTCACCAGCCAGTCTCATGGATCACAATGATTGCCTGGCGCCGGCCGGAAGGGAGATGAAGGTGATCGGATAGAGCGACGCGAATGGAACGCGAATCCAGCGCAAGTCCCCGGCGCTCGTGGCCACTCGTCAGGGATATGCGCGAACCACGAGCCGATAAACATGATTGCATTACGCGCGAGAGAGGAACTCGTGAAAGTCGACGTGGTGCACGACTGCGGCCACCCATCAATCAAAAGCTCAGCCAAGACTCCTGGAGATTGTGTCTGCGAAACTCAAACGGTCCGACACGCCCTCCGACATCGCCTCGCGAATCATCGACTCTGCAACGGCGATACGAGCGAATAGGTGGCGCCCAATATCGAGGAGCGCGGGGTCTTTCCACCCTCCCCGCAGCGGACATCAAGCACCCCGTCCTCGCCGTGTCCCCCCAGCACTCGCTCGTCGCTCGCGGTGCTGTGTGTTTACGACGAAGGCGTGCAGCGCGCGCTGATTGCAGGCGTTGCTCGGCTCCGAGACGTGACCCTCGTCGTAGGCGATGCTCTCGCGCAAAGAAGGTCAACGCGATCGGTCGAGGCTCCCACCACCCTGATGATATCCGCCGATCCGGCTTCTAGACGTAGGCCCCGCGCGGCCGGCGCTGAAGAGGACTTTGAATGCACGAGGAGATTCGCGTCGCGCACACGGGAGCGCGTCGGGCTAGCCTCACATCCTGATGCACGTGGGCCTGAACCTCGTATTCCTTGTTCCCGGCGAAACCGGCGAGATGGAGGTTTATGCGCGCGAGCTGATCCCCGAGCTGCTCGCCGAGGCGCCAGCCGATATGCACTTCACGGCGTTCATCGACCGCAGAGGCCGCCGCTGCGGCCATGGGCCATCAAGACGCTGCATACCAACAATAACCGTACAGTCTCCGCGCGCAACCGCCTCGAGTAGATACTGGCGAGCAGAGTCTGCTGCCGCCGCTGCGCCGCTAGATCAAAGGAGTTCAGCTCATGCACCAGCCTCGCCTGGACTGCGCCGCTCTGGGGTCCGTTTCGCCGCGTCACGACGGTGCACGAATCTAATCTCCACGCACTCCCCGACACTCGCCCGGGGCCTGCGGGACAGGGGCATGCGCCGTGCTCGTACCGAGCGCGGTGCGGCGCTCGCATCGCATGATGGCCCAACTCGGCGTCCACGCGCGATGACCTGACCGAGCTGCTTCTCGGCACCCGAGCCGAGCGGATCGACGTCGTGCCGCTCGGGCTCGGGACGGTGCGCCGAGCCGACGAGCTGCAGAGGCGGGAAGCACTCGCGCACGCCTGGGTCTCGGCAACCGGGAAGTCCTTCTCAGCCTCTCCGAGCAAAGCATCCTAGCAAGAATCTCCTTGGCCTGATCGGAGCGCTCGCGCTGATCGAGCACCGGGCAGGCCTGTGTTCGTGCTGCCCGGGTATCCGACCTGGCACGAGGCCGAGCTGGTGAGCGGGCGGCTGCGCCTGGCATCGCCGATGACGTGCGCTCCTGGACTAGGTTTCGGGGACGAACTGAAGGGACTGTGGGAGCTCGCGCGAGCCTTCGTCTTCCCTGGTGCTGCGAGGAACTCGGACTACCCGTGCTCGAGGCGATGGCGCGCGAGATGGCTCGACGTGCTCGAACGTCAGGGTCCTGAAGTCGCCAGGGCGATGCCGCGCTGATGTTCGACCCCCGCGATCAGCCCGTCGATCGCAGCGGCCATCGAAGCGTTGCTTTCGCTCAACGGGCGCGCACGCGCACCAAGTGCTCCCCGGAGCCGGGCTCGCGCGGAGCAGTTGGCCTGGCAACGCACAGCCAGCAACGCTTGCCGCATACGGTCGCGCTCGTCCGATGTCACCAAGCTCATTCAACCATTCGCGTCGCGCCTGCAATATCGCGCTGAGCGGCTCACGCGTCCTCGCTGGTAGCTCGCGAGCACCGCGCTGGGCGGGGACTGCAGCGACAGCTATCCGGAGTTTGTGGAAAGCAGCGTGCAGTATTATCGCGCAGAGACATCCCTGCCTCGTGCACGCGCACGATCATGGAAGCGAGCTCCTCGGGGTCAGCGCTGTCCGCGACGAAGCCGTTCTCGCCCTGCGCGATGAGCTCGGTGGCCGCGTGTCGTCGCCGGCCACGACGATGCGGGGGTGCCTCGCGCAGCGGCCTCCAGCACGATCAGGCCGTAGCCTTCGCGCCGCGAGGGCAGGACGACGCAGAGGGCGCGCCCGAGCGCGTCGTGGATGCCCTCCTCCTCTGGCGACGAAGCCCGGCGCCTCGAACGACACCTTCGCAGGCCCGAGCTTGGGGCGATCGCGGCCAGCCCCGCGGCTCGCTCGGGGCCGTCGCCGTAGATCAGGGCGCGGAGCTCGGGGACTCGTCTCCCGCGCCTTCGCGACCGCGTGCACGACGGCTTCACCTGGGGGCGCCGTTTCTCCGGGATCTGGCGTCCCGCGAAGACGACGAGCGGCGGGCGGGCCGCGGCACGGGCGTGCGAGCGTCCCCTCGAACTCGACCCCGAGCACCGTCACCCCCGCACAAACCTTCCTCCCCCAGCCGCCCCAACCAGCCGCGAGAAGCAGAACGCGCGCTGGGGGACACCCGCACACAGCCGCTGCACCCGCCCGCCCACCCGCCCCCCACCCCGCCGAGGTAGTCGCGCCAGTAGCTGGCGACCACACCTCGAACCAGTCCACCACCAGCTGGTAGCGGGCCAGGGGCCGGACGCGCGCGGCGGCCAGCAGCGAGAAGTAGGGAAACGATGCCGTGTGGACCGCCTCTAGCGCCGGCCGTGGGCCACAGGTGCCAGAGCACGCCCGGGCCGAAGAGCAGCGGCGGCAGTATCGCCGGCGGCCGTCCTTCGGTAGAGCGCCATCCGCGGGGTGACGGCAACGACGCGCACGCCCGGGAACTCCGGGGCCGCGCGGGCCCACTGGCGCCGCGTCACATATGTGACTTCGTGCCCCTCGGCGCGAGCCGCTGCGCGAGGCTGCGGTACCAGCGCTCCGCGCCCCGACCGTGTGGGGGTACAGGCAGTCGTAGATGATGCAGATGCGCAGAAAAAAAAAAAGGGGGGGGGGGGGGGGGGGGGAAAAAAAAAAAAAAAAGGGGTGTGATGTCGGCAGGGATATTATAATCCTTGCTGTGAGCAAATGAGCACCATTGCGCAGACGAGCGCCCGGGGGTCTCGCCCCGGATGCCCACGATGCGGATTCGCCCGTTGTCTCCGTCGTCATCCCCTGCCTGAACGAGGCCGACAACATCGAGCAGTGCGTCGCCGCTGCGCTGGAGAGCATCGGCCGGCATCGGGGCGTCGCGGGTGAGGTCGTGGTGGCCGACAACGGCAGCCTCGACGGTTCCGCGCGAGCTGGCCGAGCGCGCCGGCGCGCGGGTCGTGCACGAGTCCCTGCCGCGGGTACGGCAACGCCTACCTCGCGGGGTTTGCCGCGGCGCGAGGCGAGTACATCGTGATGGGTGATTCCGACGACACCTATGATTTCGCGAGGTGGGCTCGCTGATCAAGCCGCTGCAGGACGGCGCCGAATGGGTATCGGCGCCGGCACCATCTTGCCCGGCGCAATGCCGTGGCTGCACCAGTACATTGGGAATCCGGTGCTGACGAAAGTCCTCAACATTATGTTCCTCACGGGCGTCGCGACTGCCACACCGGTTACCGCGCCTTACGCGCGAGGCGTAAGAGGATGGACTGCGAACCACCGGTATGGAGTTCGCCTCGGAGATGGTCATCAATGCCGCTAAGGCAAAACTCAAAGTGGCCGAGTTCCCGATCAATTACTACCCCCGCGGGGGCGAGTCCAAGCTGCTCGTTCCGCGAGGCTGGCGTCACCTGCGCTTCCTGCTGGTCGACTCCCCCACGCATCTGTTCATCGTGCCCGGCGCGCTCCGGCTCGCGGGCCTCGGCGTCTGGCTGATACTGTTCGTGCTGGTCGGCGGCGGCCCCTTGAAGTGGCGGGCCGCTCGTGGGGCATCCACGCCCTGATCGGCGGCTCGATGCTGATGATCGTCGGCACGCAGGTCGTCGGCCTCGGGTTGTGCGCGCACGCCTACGGCACCTACTTCATGGGCGAGCGCGACCCCTGGTTCGATCGTATGCGCGCGCGCCTGCGCCTGGAGCACGGGCTGCCGCTCGGAGGTGCTCTTCATGCTCGCCGGCATCGTCACGGGCGCCGTGATCGTCGCGCCCACCTGGATCCTCCCACGGCCTGGGGTCTGCTCTCCGACGAACTGCCTCGCCGTCATCTCCGCCGCGCTGCTGATCGTCGGCATCCAAATCTTCTTCTCCTCGTTCCTGCTTCTCCATCCTCGGGCTGCGCCGCGGCTTACGTGCGCGCCCCCTCGCCGCGTCCTGCGCGCCAGCCTGCTCGGCCTCGCGGTGGCGCTGGTGCTGCGGGGTCTCTCGTGCTGGAGATGTCGGGCAGCGCGCCGCGGGGGGCCGGCTCCGATCACATCAGCCCCGCCCTCGGTCTTCGCCGCCACCGTCCCCGGCGGCGGCAGCGTCTGCCAGCCTGATCGCGCCCCGCTGCCGCGCGACGCTCGCCGCCGCGCAGGTGTTGATTGGCAGCTACGGCCACCCCGTCCCCGCGCTGCGCCTGCGCTTCACCGGCACGGGTGGCGTCACGGTGGCGGAAGGTCGCGCGGCGCCTAAGGCCGGGGGGCGTCACGAGGGCACCGTCACGATCCCCTTTATTCGCTCGCGTCGCCGCGGGGGGGGCGACGCGGGGAGGGCCGGGAGCGGCGCCGGGGCGGGGGCGGCCGCAGGCGGCGGGGGGAGGGCCACGGGTGGCGCCGGGGCGGGGGCGGGGGCGGGGGAAGCTGGCAGCTTCTGCCTGTCGCTCGTGCGGGCACGCGGCAGCTTCGTGCTCGGCGGCGAGGGCGGCGGGACGGCGCCCCGAGCAGCGAGGTCGTGGACGGCCGTGCAGCAGCCCGGGCGCGTCAGCCTGCTGTACGCGCGCGCGGGCTCGGAATCGTGGTGGCAGCTGCTGCCCACCCTGGATGAACGCTTCGGCCTGGGAAAGGCCTCTGGCTTCTTCGGCGACTGGACGCTGCCCTTTGCGGGCGCTCCTGCTGCTCGGGGTCTGGGTCGCTCGTCATCCGGCTGCTGCTCGGCGAACTGAGGGGAGCGACAACGAGACAGAGCCGGCAGGACGCGTGAGCGCCCCCGCTCTCGCCGCCGAAGTCCCGCCGCCGCGCCGCCAGTCGCGCCAGGCGCACGGCGCACGGGATCGCCGGACAGCTGCGGCGCGTGCCGCGCGCGGGTTGGATGTGCTTCCTGATCGCGCTCGTCAACTGACGCCATCTGGACGGTCGTCGTCCCCCCTTCCAGGTCCCGGACGAGATCTCCCACTTCGGCTATGCCCAGTACGTGGCCGAGACCGGCAGGGCTCCGCCGCAGGGCCGCGGCCAGTACTCCCCGCAGGAGCAGACCACGCTGGACGCGCTCGACTTCTTCGCGTCGTCGGTCGGCCCGAGATGCGCGGGATCCTGACGAGCGCGAAGACCCCGGCCTGCGCGAGGCCTCGCCGCCACCCCAGCCCCGTCGGGAAGGCGGACCCGCCGCCACCAACCAGCCGCCGCTCTACTACGCGCTGGAGGCGATCCCCTACTCTGCTCTCGCCCTCCCACGAAATCCTCGTGCGCCTGGAGCTGATGCGCGTGCTCTCGGCGCTGATGGCGGCGTGTACGGTGCTCGCGTCTTCCTGTTCCTCGCGAGCTGATGCCGGGCTCCGTGGGCGTGGACGGTCGGCGCGCTGGTGGTGGCCTTCCAGCCTACGTTCTGCTTCATCGCGGCCGGCGTGCAGGGCGACAACCTGCCGTTCCTCACCGCTGCCGCAAACCTTCCTGCCGCTGCTGCGCGCCTACCGGCGCGGGCTACGCCGCGGCGGGCCGCCCTGATCGGGGCGGTCGTCGCGGCGGGCGCTCGCCAAGCTCACCTTCATCGCGCTGCTCCCGGCCTTGCGCTCGCCGTGCTGCTGCTCGCCTGGCGCGAGCTCCCGGGCGGCAGGACGCCGCGCTGCGGTGCCGTGTGCCGCTCGCGCTCGCGGCGATCCCGGTGCTGCTCTATGCACTGTTAACTCGTGGTCTGGCACCGGGCGGACTGACCGCGGGGGGCCTCGCTGGCGCACGACAGCCCACCGCCGGCGGGTCGTCACGCTGCGCGAGACGCTCGACTACATCTGGGAGCTCTACCTGCCGCGGCTGCCGTTCATGCACCATAAGGACTTCCCGATTATCCGCTCTTACCACCTGGCTGGACGGCTCCATCGGCCACTTCGGCTGGCTCGACTACGCCTTCCCAATGGGTCTACAGGGGGGCCCACTACCTTTTCTACGTCCTCGGCGCGCTCGCGGTGATCGGAGTGCGCGTGCGACGCGCGATCAAGCCGCGTTGCCGATGTTCGCTTGTTTCGCGGTGATGGCCGTCGGCCTGCTTGGCGCGATCGGCTACGCCGGCATCCGCTATCGCCTCACTACCGGCTTCCCGTTTGAGCAGGCGCGCTACCTGTTTCCCCTGCTGCCGCTGTACGCGCTGTTCATCGTGCTCGCCGCGCGAGGCGCCGGACGCCGGTGGGCGGCGCCGTGGGCGCTGCGCTGGTCGTGCTCGCGATGGCCCACGGCCTGTTCGCCGAGACGCTGACGATCTCGCGCTACTACGGCTAAACGGCGCCGTGCGCCAGGGCTTCCCGCTCGCGCAGCGCTGACGCAGGCCCGCTTCGACCTCGTCGGTCGCGTGCTCCCAGGTGTGCGACGCGACGAACTCGATGCCTTCGCGCGAGCGGCGCTGCCAGCGCTCGGTGTCCACGACAGCCGCTCAAGCGCATCGGCGATCGCCCGGGGTTCAAGCCGAGCCAGATCGAGCGGGCCATCCGCGCCGAAGATCGACTCGGCGCTGACGCCCGCGAGCTCCACGCAGGGCAGTCCGCAAGCGAGCATCTCCTTGGGCATCAGCGAGAAGTTGCTCATCGACAGGCACAGCCCGGCGGTCGCCTCCGAGTAGAGCCGCGCGAGCTGTGGCGGGGTGAGCACGCTCAGGTGCTCGTAGGGAAAGGGGCGTGCAGGGGCCGTCGGTGCCGAACAGCACGATGCGCACGTGCGGCCGGCGGCGGTAGAGCTCCGCGAGCGCCATCAGCCCGATCGGCACCGCGCGCCGCGGGGTGGCGTGGCGGGCGTAGTAGACGACCGTGTCGGGCTGCGCTCGACCGGCAGCGGGTGGTAGGTGTCGGGGTCCACGCCGAGCTGGAAGGCGTCGGCGCTCGCCCCATAGCGCTCGATCAGGAGATCGCGCAGCCAGGGGCTCGCGGCGATGCAATGCAGGCCGTGGCGATAAGTGTCATCCGCGAGCGCCCGCTCGGTCGAGGTCGCGTAGAACTCGGGCTCGTGGTCGTTGACGATATAGCGCGCGCGCGGCAGTGGTCGAGCGCGAGCGTCGCGTGGACGGTCTGCCAGCCGGTCGCGATCGCGACGTCCGCGCCCTGCCAAGAATCGAAGCCCTTGTATACCGGCCCTGAGCGGTGCGAAGAACTCGTTGATGTCGTGGCGCAGCACCGCGGGCCACAAGGCCGGTTCCCGTTGTGGTAGTCGGCCAGCCAGACGCTGCAGGCGTGACCTCGCCGCTCGAGCCGCGTGAGAATCTGGAACAGCGTGTTGTGCCCGCCGCTGCCCGGCTGAAGGGGGGGATCACCAGCGCGAACCGCAGCCGGTCCCGCTCGGCCATGCCCGGCACGGGCTCGAGCAGCGGCGCCGGCCCCTCTCGCCAAACCCGTGCCACGACGTCGTAGTCATCGCCGGTCAGCAACTGGTCGACGTGCTCGCCGCCGGCAGCGCCGGGGTGGGGGCGGCAGGCATCTCCGGCGCCTGCGCAGCCGCGGTCGGCGCCACCCCGGCGCGACGCTCGAGCGACATGGCGCTGCGAAGCGGCGCCGGCACGCGCTCGGCGCGCGAGCCGAGGCCGAGAAGACTCGCCGGCCGCCGTGGTGGACGGCCGAGCGCGCGCTCCAGCGCACGCTCGCCGATTGCCCATCCCCCGCTGGGCCATCCAGCGCCGATCGGCCGCGACCGCTCGCGCACGTACCCGGCGGTCGCCCGGGCCGCAAATGGCTCGACGTGGCCCGTGCTCTCACGCAGGCCGCGGTACTCGTCGAAATAGCGGCGCATGAACTCAATCGCTCCGTAGTCGTGCGCGTGCAGCACGGCCGCGCCCGGGTGGTAGACCTTGGCCCATCCAACCGCGAGCATGTCCGCCCCGAACGCCTGGTCCTCGGAATAGCCGACGTCGCGGAAGCGGATCTGTTCCCAGCACGCGCGCAGATAACAGGCGTTGACGTTGGAGAGAAACGTCGCATCGCCTCGGCGCTGCACGACCGGGCGACCGTCGGGCGCGAAGCTCGCAAAGAACTCGCTCAGCTCGCGGGCGATCATCGGGCTGGTGTCCGGGCGCGGCAGGTGGGGGCCGTACGCAGCGCCGGCGCGCTCGTCGAGTGCGAGCGCCTCGCGGTAGGCCGCCAGCCAGCCCGGACACGGCGTCGCGTCCTGGGTGAGGAAGCAGATCAGCTCACCGGAGGTACGTTCGGCGCCGAGGTTGCGCGTCCTCCCGTGTCCGAAGTCCTGTGGCGCGATCTCGACGACCTCCACCCCCGCCGCGCTGGCGATCTCGCGAGAGCGATCGCGCGAGCCCGAGTCGATCACGAGCGTCTCAATCGCCCCCTCCCGCGCGAGCGCGTCGAGCAGCTCCTCGAGATAGCGCTCGCCGTCCCTCACCGGGATCACCACCGAGACGGCGCCTCGCCGCGGCTCGTTGGCGGGCGCGGTGCTGCTCACGGTTCGCGCAGCCAGCGCAGCACGCGCTTCAGGCGCCAGTACACCGCCCGCACCGCTTTCAACGCGATGCGCGCCTCGTTTGCGCCCGGCTTTCGCATCAGCGCGTTGAGGTCGATGTGCAGTCGCTCGAGCCAGTAGGCGCGGTCCTCCCAGTCGGCGACCGCGGCGTTCGCGCGGGCCTGGACCTCGACGAGCTCGTCCTCGAGCTCCGCTATGCGGGCGCGGAGGCGCTGGTTCTCGGCACTGAGCTCATTCGCCGCTGCCTTGCTTTCGGTGGTGGGGTTCATCGCGGCGGCTCCACCCTTCTTACAGGTTCTCGGCGATCTTCGCCGCGGCGCCGTTGAAGACGGCGAATCCGGCCACGAAGACCACCAGCAGGATCGCACAGGGCTCTGCCAGCGCTGTCCAGCTGCCCAGCACCTGGCCGGCGCTCGGAGTGTCGTGGGTGACGATCGCATGGCGAAACTGCTGCAGGAGCGCGGCGAGCGGATTGAGCATGTAGATGTGGAGCGCCGTCGAGCTCAGCTTCGCCCTGACCGTTTCAATCGAGAGGATCACTGGCGAGGCGTAGAAGATGATCTGCAGGGCCACTTCCCAGATCGGCTGCACGTCACGAAAATGCACGAACAAGGCAGAGAGGAGCATCGCGACTCCTGCTGCGAGCAGCACGAGCCCTCCAACGATCAACGGCAGCTCGAGCCAGCTGAGCATCGGACGCACGCCCGAGCTGATCGCGAAGATCATCACGACGATCAGGTTAAGGCCGAGGTTGAACAGCGACAAGAGCACCACCGAGGTCGGGATCACGAGCCGGGGGAAGCGGACTCTACGCACGAGGTTTTCCCGATCGACGACGCTCCGTACCGCGGCCCCGGTGGCTTCGGCAAAGAAGGTGAACAGCACGATCGATCCGAGCAGCTGCGCGCCATAGAAGCGTTCGGCTGGGTTCGTGGAGTCGTTCACTTGAGCCACCATCGTAAAGAAAACCCAGAGGACCGAGAACAGCAGCAGCGGGCGCACCAGCGTCCAGAGATAGCCGAGCACCGAGCCGAAGAAGCGCAGCTTGAATTCCGTGCGAGCGAGCGTGAAGGTCAGCGACCAGAAGCGATGGAAGTCTCCGCCGAGCGCCGCGGGACCATGAACGCGGTGGCTCGGTCGGCGCCTCGGAAGCGGGAGGCGTATGCCCTGGCTGGCGTTCATGTCCGTTCTATCCTCACCTCGACGGGGGGCTCGAGCACTCCGCCGCTCACCCATCGCCGTGAATCATGATCGAGGCCATGTCCTCGACGAGCGCGATGGCGTCCTCGCCGGTGCCCTCACGGGCGAGCGAGGGAGTGAGCAGATAGCGGCTCGACGTCAGCCAGTTGGGAACGTCAAAGCGGGCAACCACCGTATCGCCGGCCTTGAACGAGCCGCTCGCAGCGCCGTGCTGGTCGCTGCGGGCTGCGATGATCGTGTGTCCGAGCTCCGTGCGCAGGGTCGCCGCGAACACGGGATCCTCGAGGTCTTCGTCAAAGCGGACCTCGAAACACATGCTCAGCGGCTCCTCCTGGCTTGCGCTGGTCACGCGCTTTCCTGTCGAATTCTCGAACCAGGCGTCGGTAATGACCGTTGAGTGCCCGTCGCTGATCGCAGCCTGCGCGGTTTTCGCCCCGTGCGGGAGCTGGCCGAAATTGAGCTTGTGGTAGGCACGTCCTACCTCGCGCGGGTCGCCGATCTGCACCAAGTTTCCCCGATCCATGAGCATCGCCCGGTGGCAGAAGCGCTCTACAGAAAACATATCGTGGGAGACGAACACTATCGTCCGACCTTCGCGCTTCAATCGAAAGAACTCCTCGAAACACTTCTGCTGAAAGGCGGCGTCTCCGACCGCGAGCACCTCGTCGATGAGCAGGATCTCCGCATCTACCTGGATCGAGGTAGCGAACGCGAGACGCACGAGCATCCCCGAGGAGTAGTTCTTGAGCTTGAGATCGATGAACTCCTCGAGCTCGGCGAAGGCGATCACGTCGTCGAAGCACGCTCTTGCATCACGGCGGCTCAGACCAAGCATGATCGCGTTGATCAGGACGTTGTCGCGCGCCGTGAGGTCCGGGTTGAAGCCGACGCCGAGCTCGATGAACGGGGATAAACGTCCGGCGATCGAGATTTGCCCGCGGTCGACGCAGTAAATTCCTGCGATGCACTTCAGCAGCGTGCTCTTGCCGCTGCCATTGCGCCCGACTATGCCGAAGAATTCGCCTTGACGTATCTCCAGCGAGATCTCGTTGACGGCGTGCAACTCGTCGTACTGGGTGCTGCGCAGCGGGTGCAGCACCCGCTCCTTGAGCGTCGAGTACTGCTGGTGGGGGAGCCGAAATGTCTTGCTCACCCCTTCGACTGAGACGGCTGGGGGGGCCGTCCGCTCGGCGGCTGGGGGCGGGCCTCGGATCGGTGGATCGTGGTCGACAACGCTCAGTGAACGCTAGCAATCGCGGCTGCGGTGGCGGTCAGACGCGTTGCAGCACGTAGACATCCTGGTTTTCCTGGTTGCGCCCGGGAGCAAACTCTAGGACACGCCAGCGTGGGCACAGTTGCGCAAGCAGCCATTCCGCTGAGACGAACGCGGTACCCCAGTCAGGGTTCACGACCCCCAATCGCCCTGCTCGCCGAACTCGGGCGCGTACCACCAGCCTTTGTCGTAGAGAGCTTCCTCGATTTCCTGCGATTGCTCCGGTGTACGCAGACCCCTGGTGGCGAAGATTGCGACGGATGCCAGGCCGTGCGTCGTGCAGACCAGGTAGCCGCCCGGCGGGATCAGCCGGTGCATCTCCTCAAACCAGCGCAGCCCGAGCGCCGGCTTGAAGTGCGACCAGATCGAGATTGCATAGACCAGATCGAGCGAGCGGTCGGCCAGCGGCAGCGGTGGGACGTCGTCGTTGGCAAAGAAATCGATCCCGGCGAGACTGTCGCTGGCCCAGGTGATAGCGGGCCGGTTGGGATCGCACCCGTGCCAGTTAATCTCGGGATAGGCGGCTGCGAAGACGCGTACGACCCGCCCGGACGAGCAGCCGAAATCGAGCGCCGTCTTCATCGCACTCAGCTCGGCGCCTGCGCTCGCCAGCGCGTCGGCCACGAGATCTGCCTCGTATAGGCCACCTGCGGCCGCGAGCGGACCCCGGGCCATCGCGTGCACCTGCTCGGACGGGTGCTCCTGAGAAAGACCAGTCTTCTCGCTGACGCTCGCGACGCCCAACCAGACTCCGTAGGTGAGCAGCAGCGCTTGACGGAACGCTGGCGTGCTCGCGCTCGCGTAATAATGGCTCAACTCGGGGACGCCCGCGATGCGGTGCTCGACCTCAGCAACCTCCTCTGCGCTGAGGCGCTCATAGAGCAGGCTCGTCACGGTCTCGCGCTCGCGCGCCAACGCGCCAGGCTGAAAGTCGCGCGCGAAGTCGCTCGCCTGCGTCCGGGCGCGCGCGGTTGGCTCGTCGGGCGACTCGGGCTCGGGGACAGGCTCGGGGTCGGGCTCTGGCTCGGTTGCCGGTGCGCCCTGTTCAGCCGGCTGCCCGTCGGCCGTAGCCAGCATCGAGGCCCGCTGGGCGGCGCGCTCGATGAAACGGCGTACGCGTGCGCGGTGCGTGAGCCCCATCACTGCGGCGGACGCTAGCAGCCAGCCCGACCGCGAGTGCTGAGGCAGTCGCTATCGCATCGCTCTGGGAAAGACCGGTCCAAACTGACGGGCTGTAGCGCGGGCACCCGCCAAGCCTACTGTGGCGAATCGCGTAGTGCCGTCGCGGTCTCGCGCCTCGACCTAACATGGGTCCGCTCGTTGCGGGAGACGCCGGACCATGTCTCGGTCCTCATCGCTCGCGCTTGAGCCGGTGCCTAGGCTAGGATCCCTGACAACAGGAGATGTCGTGCTGACTCCGGAGCTTCTCACCAATGCCCATCGGCAAATGTCGCCTGGCGAACAGGCGGCTGTCGAGGGCGTCCTGAGCCAGCTGAAGCCGAGCCTGTCCCTCCAGACTGGGAATGTTGACGCAGACGACGTTGCGCGCATCGCAGCTCACTCCACAGCAGTGCATGCGTTCGATCTCGAGCAGTCGACGCTCACCGCCGAGGATCCGAGCCTAACACTGCACTCAGGAAATTCGCGCGACGTCTTGCCACTCGAGCTCAAACGATTTTCCGAGGCCGGACAGAACGTCGAGTTCGTTCTCATCGGTCGGCAGAACTCGGCCGCAGGGATCCGGTGCCACGTGGAGGATCTTCTCAACTCCCCAGCGCTCGGCAAAACGACGATCCTGATTCACGAAACGACGAACGGGACTGTGCGCGACGACTTGGATGCAGTTCACTTCGCCGCTTGGCCAAAGGTCCAGCACGTCGATTTGGACTTCATCCCGGGCCGTATGTTCAGGGACGGGAAACAGTTGGGCGGCGGTCTCGGTCTCGTTACCGTCGATTCCTCGAGACTCGCCTACACGAACGGCTCGATCGCCGACCAGCGCTGCTACTCGGCGGCTCATCTGTTCGCCGACGCGCGACGGCTGATCAGGGAGCGGGATCTGGAGGCGTCGTCCGACAGAGAACGCGGATCCGACGAGCTGCTCAGCGCTGGAGCGTACGAGTCCAGCATGGACAAAAGCTGATCGCCCAGATCGGAGAGCTCGAGAAGGAGATCCTGCGCCTGAGCAGTGTGTCCGCTCACCACGAGGCGCTGTGGCGCGGGATGATGGCCTCGGTGAGCTGGAGGTCCACCGCACCGCTTCGGACGCTCGCCACTCTGGGCCGCCGGGTTAGACGAGCCTAGAGGCATATGGCCACGCGTATCGCTCTGGTATCCCGGGAGTTGTACCCCTTCAGAAGCGGGGGCATTGGCGAGTTCGTCGATGCTTGCGCGCGACTCTTAAGCTCAATCGCTGAGGTCACGATCTTTACGAATAGCGTGCACGAGGCGGAGTACAAGAAAATGCGCGCGTGCAAAGATGATCGGATCCCTGAGCGCGTGGATGTCGTATTTGTTCCCGAGACAGATGGACGAGACGTCGGAGGTTTCTTCTCTCAGTTGCATCTGTACAGCGCACGCGTTCTAACGTGCTTGCGCGAATACTACGGTGCGCGCGGGCCTGATTTGGTGGAGTTCTCGGATTACCTTGGCGAGGGTGCGGTCACGGTCCAGGCTCGCCGAACTGGTGATTCGTTTCTTCGCCACACAGCCGTAGCCGTTCGCGTACACACGAGCACCGAGATCTGTGCGGTGCTCGATGGCCACACCGACGAGGAGTTCGCAGCACGTATGACATGGGAGCTCGAGCGACTTGCGATCCGCGATGCCGACTACCTGATTTGGCCCGGAGGAGATACGCTCGAATTCTATCGCCGCTTTTACGGTTTGGACCAGCTGGCAGCCGATTGCCGCATCCCGAATCCGAGTCTATACACCGCCGAGGATCTCGACCAAGATTCTCGCGATGAAGTGGGCGACTACCTGCATCTGTTCTATCTCGGGCGCCTCGAGCGTCGCAAGGGCGTTCAAAACCTCGTGCGCGCGATCAGCTTCATCGACAGCGAAGCGCTTCGCCTCGACATTCTCGGAGGCGATACCGATACGGCTCCACTGGGCACCTCGATGAGCCGGCAGCTGCGCATGCTCGCGAGCGGTGACGACCGTATACGCTTCTTAGAGGCGGTGCCCCGCACCGAGGTCCCGGACCTCCTCAGCCCGTGCGACGCTGTAGTGCTGCCATCTCTATGGGAGAATTGGCCATACGCGGGACTCGAGGCGCTGCGCCTCAACCGCCCGCTGATTGCGACGCCCGTAGGAGGATTTACAGAGATGGTGAAGCCTGGAATCAGTGGTTGGCTCACCGCTGACACGACAACAGGATCGCTGGTCTTGCTACTGGAACGATTGCTCCACGCCCGCGAAGAGCTTCATCGGCTGCGCGGCAAGAAATTGCCAATGGCGGTCTTCAAGGAGCTGACGAGCAGCGAGCGGGTCGTCGCCGGCTACGAATCGCTGCTTGCGGGTCGCGGCCGATGGGACATATCGGGTTCCGGTCGGAAGTCAAGCTCACGGCTCGAGAGCAAACCTGGTGCGAAGGCGGTTGCTCCATCATCCTCCAGCGCACGGCGCGGGCTCGTCTCCATCATCATTCCCTACTATCATCTCGCCGCGCACGTTGAGGACACGGTTTGGTCTGCCCTTTGCCAAACCTATCTGGCGACCGAGATCATCATCGTGAACGACGGCTCCACGCTCGATGCCGACTGGGTGCTAGGCGAGCTCGCCACAAAGTATCCGGTAACGGTGCTGACGCAACTTAACTCCGGCCTCGGAGCGGCGCGGAACTTTGGCATCAGCCAGGCCAGGGGATCTTTTGTTCTCCCACTGGACGCCGATGACGAGCTCGACCCCACATTCGTGGAGCGCGCGCTCGTTGCATTCCGGCTCAACCCGACTGCTGCCTACGTGGCCACCTGGACGCGATACGTCGATGAGCGGGGACAGGATCTGCCGCCGCCAGAGGTCGGCTACCAGCCATTGGGTAACACGTCCGATGAGGTGCTGCGCAACAACGTCGCGGGCGCAGCGAGTGCTTTAATGCCGCGACGTCTGTTTGACGAGTTTGCGTACAGCGAGGAGCTTACCAGCTACGAGGATTGGCATTTATATCAACAGCTTCACGCCGCCGGCAGGTATGGCGTCATAATTCCCGAGAGGCTGCTCCGCTACCGGCTGCGTGGCGACTCGATGATGCGGCAGATCGGCCTACCGGCAAGGGACCGTCTTTCCGGTGAACTAAAGGCGCGCGTGCGCGAAAAGGAGATTCAATGGACGTTGTCGAGCGCTTGAGCCTCGAGTCGGTGAGCAAGCCAAGCGCGCAGTCTTGTGAGCACATCCATCGCTACGAGTTCGCTGCCGAGCTCTGCGGCGATCTCCGGGTGCTGGACCTTGCCTGCGGGAGCGGCTACGGCTCCGAGATTCTGGCGCGCAGCGCGGCTTCAGTACACGGCATCGACAAGGATGTTGCGGCGACCGACCTCGCCGCGGCAACGATCGGCCAACGCACCGGGGCGACGTTCGAGGCCTGCGATGCGGTTGCTTATCTCGATCGCGAGCTGAGCGAGACATACGACGCGATCGTTTGCTTTGAGGGTTTGGAGCATCTGCATGATCTCGATCAGGTGATCGGGCGTCTGCGCCATCATCTCGATAAGGGCGTCGCCCTCGTCGCCTCAGTGCCGAACAGCAAGGCCTTCGCAGAGGAGAATCCGTTCCACCTCACGGATTTCGGCTACGAGCAGGCGGTGGAGCTGCTCGAACGGCTGTCCGGCGGTGTGATGCTGTGGCAATATCTCACCGAGGGCTCGGTGATCTACGCAACTCGCGACGGCGAACTTCCACCTTCAAAGGTGAGATATCTTGACGATGATGAGCCCGAGTATGCAAACCACTTCATCTTGGTGGTAAACGTTGACCCGCACCGAGTGGATCTCGCACAGAGCGGCAGCAGCATGTTCGTCGAGGCTCCGATTCACAACCGGTACGTGCGCGGCTTGGAGGTCGCCAACCAGGAGCTGCGCCGGCGAAATAGCGAGCTTGCCCGCAAAATAATCGGGACATGGCCCGCCGGAGTCGCCAAGACCGGTTCCGCAGCCCCATCATTCATCAAGTCGCTGGAAAGGCGAATAGCGGACCTGGAAGAGGCGATCGCCATCAGCACGCAAGCCGAGGTGCGACTCGAAGATCAGATTGCCAAACGCGACGATTTGATCATTGCCCAGCGTAGCGAGGTTTTGCAGCTTCGTCAGAAGATCGTTGTCCAAACGGTCGCACTGGAGGATTAGTGCGCGTTCGACGATCTCATGACTCTGGCAAGCCAGACACTACGATGGTCTGCTCGCGACGGTTCCCGCCGGAGGGAAATGATTGGAACGATCGACGCCTGAAGGCGGAGATGTGTTTAGTCCCTTGGATCGAGCAGCACTTTCCGCTCGCAGGGCGTAGCGTTTTTGAGTACGGCTGCGGTAGCGGCCCTGCCAGCCTCGCGTTTGCTGCCCGCGCCGACCGTCACATCGGGATCGATATTGACCGCGCGCAGATAGAGCTTGGTCGCGGCCTGGCCGCTGAACGGGGCGTTGATAACCTTGAACTGCTGTACTCGCCGGTCGACGAGATCTTTGACCGTACGTCAGAATGTGCGGTCGGGGTAGATGTGTTTCTGTTCTACGCCGTCCTCGAGCACATGACAATTGCGGAGCGCCTAAACATGCTCACGCTTGCCCGGGAACTTGTGGATCCTCAGGGGATAATCGTGGTATGCGAGTTGCCAAATCGGCTCATCCCTTACGATTGGCACACAAGCCTGATGCCGTTCTTTGCGCAGCTTCCGGAGGAGCTAGCCGTCCGTTACTACAAGTTCTCGCAACGCGATGATTTCGTCTCTGCGATGGACGCGGCGAGGGCGAAAGGGCCCGAACATGCCCGTGAGACCCTGACGCGCTGGGGGCGGGGTATGAGCTTCCACGAGTTCGAGCTCGTGTTTGATGATTTACAGAAGCATGTTATGGCGTCCAACTACGATGAGCTGTTGATGCCGGTCCGGGGGCTCAGTGGCGAAGAGCTCGCGCTCGCTCAGTTTCTTGACCAGCATCGACCTGATCTCGCGCCCGTCTGGAGCCGGTATTGGCAGGATGTCATCTTCAGTGCTGCTCCACGGGACGAGATACCGAGGTTTATCCGTCCGGTCTCGCTCGAGGAAGCCGCGGGACATCATATGACATGGCGCGGCGCGGCCGGTATTGAACTGGGAGCCGAAGGGGTCGTCGAGGTCAAGCTGCCGAAGCCAAGCCGACGCTTTCTAGTCGGGGTGAACGTCGCGGTCGATCCGGTGATCGTTGACCTGACAACTGCGGCGGAGACAACCTCGACAGTGATACCGTCTTGGCAGTCGCCGGCTCATACTCGCTACGCGACGATCGACACGCCGACTGCCGCCGGTGCGCTGGAGGTTCAGATGAGTGCGCCCGGGTCTGTGGTATTCCTTGGTTGCGCGGTATAACGAGGCAACCAAGTCCTCATTAAGCCAGGATAGGAGATGCGGAGCAGGGCATCTATCGCAGCGCTAGCGCTCGCCTTTGTCGGCGCGAGTGTCTCCGGCGCGCGCGCCGCCGAACCCGGCGTAGTGCTGCCTGCACCGACCGCGCTTCAGATCGGCGACATCCGGACGCTGGGCGTTCAGTGGGTACGGGTCTTCCTCACGTGGCCCGACTTGGAGCCGCAGCGCGGCGTATTCGCCGCGAACTGGCTCGCCAAATACGAACGGCTTTTTGCGGCGCTTCCCGCCGGCACGAAAGTCATCATCGACGTCGTCGAGGCGCCCAAATGGGAGACGGGCTCGAGCAATCCGCACGCTGCGCCCGCGAACCCCGCCGACTACGCCGCCTTCCTCGGGACCCTCGCCGGGCGCTGGGCGGGGCGGGTCAGCGCGTATGAGATCTGGAACGAGGAGGACTCTGCGTCCTGGTGGGCGGGCGGCCCCGACCCCGTCGCATACACGCAGCTGTTGCAGGACACCTACCCGGTCGTGAAGGTCGCCGATCCCAATGCGACGGTAGTGCTCGGCGGGCTCACCGGCAACGACTACCCCTTCCTCGAAGGCGTCTACCGGGCAGGCGGCAAGGGCTATTTCGACGCGGTAGGGGTGCACACCGACACCGCCTGCAACGTGCTGTCCCCGTATGACTTCCTCCGCGGCCAAGGCAATCGCATGATCCCGGACTCCTTCCTCGCCTACCGCGAAGTCCACGCGACGATGCTCGCCAACGGCGACGACAAGCCGATCTGGATGACCGAGACGAGCTGGCGCACCACCCGCGCCGTCTGCCCCGAAGGGGTGTTCGCCGGGCACAAGCCGGAGGGGGTCACCCCGGGCGCAGGCCCTCTACCTCAGACAGGCTTACCACTGCCTCGCCCGGGACCCCTACGTTCAGGTTGCCTTGTGGTTTCCGTTGCAAGACGAAGGCAGGCTTCTGTCCGGCCTGATACGTGCCAACGGCGCTCACAAGCCCTCGTTTGCCGCCATGCTCTCGTACACGCGAAACGGCGATCAGCTTCGCGAACCGTGCGGAGTGTTCGTCGGCCCCAAGATCAGCGTGCTCTCGCCGGCGAACGGCGTCCGTTATTCAGGCCCGCTTCCGATCCATGTCTATGCCACCAGTCCCGAGGGGGTGTTTCGCATCACGCTCAAGATCGACGGTCGGCTGATCCGCAATTACGACGGCCCGCGCTACCCCAAAACGCTTTCCGGCAAGATCAACTGGCAGGGCGCGAAGCACATCTCCTTCGGCAAGCACACCCTTACCTTCATCGCCTACGACAAAGAGCGCAACGTCTCCGAACGGAGCATCACGATCAACCATCGCCCGCCGGCAAAGAAAAGGCGCCGGCTTGGTCACTTGCGCGGCGCTCGTGGCGCATCCGCTCGAGCTTCGTGACGGGTGGGCGAACGCTCGATCGCTCATGCGAGCACGGTAGCCACCCGACCGCGGCCGGGGCGGCGGCTACCCTCTTGCGCCTATGCACGTGCTTCGCGGTCGCCTGGACGGCCTGAGCGTTATCGAGCCCGACGTTCACGGCGACGAGCGGGGCTTCTTCTGCGAGACCTACCGGCAGCAGTGGCACGGCGAGACCGGTATCCCGCCTGCGCAGGAATTCGTTCAGGACAACCACTCGCGCTCGGTGCGCGGCGTGGTCAGGGGCATGCACTTTCACGTCGCTAGCGGCGTCGCCAAGCTCGTGCGCTGCTCTCGTGGACGCATCCTCGACGTCGCGGTCGACCTGCGCCGCGGCTCGCCTACCTACGCGCAATGGGAGGCGTTCGAGCTCGACGACGAGCGCATGCGCGCGCTCTACATCCCGGTCGGCTTCGCGCATGGCTTCTGCGTGCTCAGCGACGTCGCAGACGTCCTCTACAAGCAGTCCGCCTATTACGACCCTGCCGTCGAGCGCGGCATCGCCTGGAACGATCCCGACATCGGCGTCCGCTGGCCGCTGCCTGCGGCGGAGCTGATCGTCTCGCAGCGCGACGCCTCGGCGCCCCGCCTGCGCGACCTCGCTGACGACATCCCGTTTGTCTATCGTGGCGCCTGAACTGGCCGCCAGCTCAACCGCCGCCACCGTCAGCCTGCATCGACCGAGGCCACGCACCCGTACGCTAAGCGCATGCCCACCGCGATAGTCAGCGGATCAGGAGGCCTGATCGGCTCGGAGTCCGTCGCGCGCCTCGTCGAGCTCGGGTTTGACGTGCTCGGACTGGAGAACGACATGCGCGGTCGGTTCTTTGGCCCAGAAGCGTCGACTGCGCCCACTACCGCAGGCCTGCTAGCGAGCTATCCAGACTCGTTTCAGTCGCTGGAGATCGACATTCGCGACCGTCGCGCCGTCGAAGATGCGTTTGCTGCGCGCGCAGGTCAGATCGAGCTCATTGTCCACACCGCGGCGCAGCCCTCGCACGATTGGGCGGCATCCGATCCGCACACCGACTTTGAGGTCAATGCGCTTGGCACGCTCAACCTGCTGGAGGCCGCACGCCTGCGTGCGCCGGACGCGACATTCATTCACTGTTCGACCAACAAGGTCTATGGCGACCTGCCGAACTCGCTTCCATTGATCGAGCTGCCTACGCGCCTCGATCTGCCCGAGGAACACGCGTACTACGCGGGCATCGATACTTCGATGTCGATCGACCGCAGCACCCATTCGCTGATGGGCGTCTCGAAGTCCGCCGCCGATCTGCTCGTGCAGGAGTACGGCCGCTACTTTCACATGCCCACCGTCTGCTTTCGCGCCGGCTGCCTGACCGGGCCCAACCACACCGGCGCCAAGCTGCACGGATTCCTCTCCTACCTGATGCGCTGCACCGTCGTGGGCGAGCCGTACACCGTCTACGGCTACGGCGCGAAGCAGGTGCGCGACAACATTCACTCCGCCGATCTAGTAGCCGCGTTCGAGGCCTTCCACGGCGCGCCGCGCGCGGGCGGCGCCGTCTACAACATCGGCGGCGGGCGCGCCCGCAGCTGTTCGATGCTCGAGGCGATCGAGTTGTGCGGGGAAATCGCCGGCCGGGAGCTCGACTGGACCCTGAGCGGGCACAACCGGACGGGCGATCACCGCTGGTGGATCAGCGACCTGCGTCCGTTCGAGCGCGACTATCCCGACTGGGCGGTCACGCACAGCCTCGAGGACATGCTGCGCGAAATTCACGATCGCAACACCGAGCGCTGGTTGGCGAGCAGCCTCGCCACGGCCAGCGCCACTCACCACAGCCTTCGAACGACTCATCCGGGCCACTGAAAGCAGCGCAGCTCGCGCTGTTCGCGGCCCTCGACCGCGACCGCCGCAGCGGCTCGCGGGCCCGCGCCGAGCAGCGCGGTCCAAAAACCCTTCGCCGAATCGGGGGACCCCTCGGAGCGCGCGCAAGCAAGCCCCGAGCCGAGGCACTTGAGCGTCGCCTCGTGCGCGCTCCAGGCGCGCAGAAACTCACGCGTGCGCGCGTCCGGCTCGAGCTCGCCCAGCCGCCGCGCCTGCTCGGGACCGAAGCGGCGTGCGGCGAGCGCGCGCTCGTGCCTGCTGCGCGCGCCGCGCTGCAGGGCGCACTCGATGTCGACGCCGATCTCGTGCCCGGCCGTCACCGCGACGAGCATCCGTGCGCCAGAATGCGAGAGGTTGAAGCGTAGATCCGGCTCCAGCCCCGCTCGTCTGCAGAGCCTCGGCTTGCCCCGCGGCCCGCACTCGAAGCGCAGGCCGCGCGGGTCCTCTTCGAGATAGCGCGCGAGCAGCGCCCGCAACATCCCGCGCGACCGTGGCCAGAACGTTCGCGGGCGGTCCGGCACGATCCGACGTGCGCGCGCCTGCTCCTCGGCGCACAGCAGCGCAGCGAGCCCGTCCGGCGCCGCGGCCAGGTCCGCGCGCCAGACATCGACGCGGCCTGCGCTCGCCCGCGGGCGCAGTGGCCCAGGTCTCCAGCGCTCGTCGGAAATCCGCCGCATCGCGCCCATTATCCAAGCGCGGCAGGCGCTGCGGGCGAACTGAACGAGCGGACTTGGCAGACTTAGGCCAATGAAGCTCTGGGTTCAACGCCTGGGCGAACGCACCAACGGCTACACGGTCACGCCCCGTCAGTACGCGTACGTCGCGTACTCGGCGCTCGCCGCGCTCACCCTGATCGTGCTCACCGGCGCCGCCGTGCGGCTGACCGGGTCCGGTCTCGGCTGCCCGACCTGGCCGAAGTGCTACGGCAACGTCTATCCGCCGCTGAATACGCATGCCCTGATCGAGTTCTCCAACAGACTGCTGACGGTGCCGGTCTCGATCGCCGCCGGCGCCGCCTGGCTTTTGGCGCTGCGCCGGCGACCCTACCGGCGCGATCTCGTGTGGCTCGGCGGGCTGCTGCCGCTCGGCGTGATCGGCCAGGCGATCCTCGGGGGCTTCACCGTGCGCGGCGATCTCGACTACGGCTGGGTGATGGGCCACTTCGCGCTGTCGATGCTGATCATCGCGGCCGCCGCCTTGCTCGCCTGGCGCGCCGCTCGGCCTTCGCCAGGCCACGCGCTCGACGAGCCCGAGCGCGACGCGAGCGCGCCACCCCCGGCCGCCGACCGGGCGCTCGTATGGTCCGTACGGGCGCTGGCGGGGCTCGGCGCGCTGACGATCTTCGCCGGCACCGCGGCGACCGCGGCGGGCCCGCACGCAGGAGGGTCTCCGGGCCAGAAAATCAACCGCCTGAGCTTCGACGGGCGCGGAACGATGGACTTCGTGATCCATCGTCATGCTGAGATCGCGTTCGCCTTCGGGCTCGCGGCGCTCGTCGTCTGGTGGCTCGCGCGCAGCCGCGCGGCCGACGCGACCGTCAGGCGTTCGCTGACCGCGCTGTGCGTGCTGCTGGCGCTGCAGGGCGCGGTGGGGCTCGACCAATATGAGATGCATCTCCCTACCGAGCTCGTGTGGATGCACGTCGCGCTCGCCTGCGCCGCCTGGATCGCCGCGCTGTGGGCCGCCTACGCCGCGGGCAGCCTCGCGCCACGCGCCGCACCCGCCCCGGAGCCCCAGGAGCCCCGTGTCGCGCCACCGGCCCGTGTTTCGGCCTGATCCTGCCCCGTGCCTTGGCCTGCGCCGCGGGTGTCTGGGAGCGCTCGGAGCCTGGTTTTGGCCCGAAAAACGAGCCCTGAGGGCGTTCGATTCCGGAAATTAGGGCTTCTATCGGGCTCAGATCCCGCGAACTGGCCTCTCGCCGTCCTGCCCAGGGGTTAGCCTGCGATCAGCAAAGACACCCGAGAAGGGAGTGTTATGACCAAGAACGAGCTAGCCGAGCAGGTCGCCGGGAGAACCGGGATGGCCGCGAGCCACGCCCGCGAGGCGGTCGACGCCGCGTTCGAAGCGGTCTCCGATGAGCTTGCGTCCGGGGGCGAGGTGGCCGTTGCGGGCTTCGGCAAGTTCAGCGTCAGCCAACGTGCCGCTCGTCAGGGACGCAATCCGGCCACCGGCCAGACGATCAGCATCGCGGCCAGCAAAGCAGCCAAGTTCTCGCCAGCAAGCGCCCTGAAGAAGCGCCTGAACCCGTAGGAGGAGTATGGACAGCGAGTGGCGCCGGGCGCGTCGCGATCTCCGCCGCAGGGAACTGGCGCGCCGTCGCCGTCGGGCCTTCGCCGCTCTGAGTCGACTGGCTGCGGCAGCGATCTGCGTCGCGCTCCTCGCCGGCTGCGGTCGCTCGATGCCGACCGCGAGCTCTCCCGGCGGCTCGGGAGGCGCTGCCCATGAGCTCTCCTCCGCGGCCACGCACGGGCTCGCCTCGACGTCGAGCTCCTCAGCGGCGCTCCGCACTGCGAACGGCAAGCCGGGGACCGCGTCCGCCCCGATCCTGATGTACCACGTGATCAACCCGCCGCCGCCGGGCGCGCCGTTTCCGGGGTTGTACGTCTCGGCGAGCGAATTCGCCGCGCAGATGCAGGCGCTCGCGCATGCCGGCTATCACCCGGTCACGCTCGATCAGCTGTACTCCTACTGGCAGCGCGCCACGCCCCTGCCGGCGGGCAAACCGCTCGTCCTCACCTTCGACAACGGCTACCAGTCGCAGTACACCAACGCGCTGCCCGTGCTCCGCCGGCTGGGCTGGGTCGCCGACGAGAACATCCAGCTCACCGGGTTGCCGCCATCGCAAGGCGGGCTCTCCGAAGCCCAGGTTCGCGGCCTGGTCGCCGCCGGCTGGGAGCTGGATACGCAAGGCCTCAGCCACGCCGATCTGATCACGCTGGACCCGACCGAACTCGCCCACCAGGTCGCAGGCGCGCGCAGCGTACTCCAGCGGCGCTACGGTGTGCAGGTCAACTGGTTCTGCTACCCCTCTGGCCACTACAACGCGGCGGTGATCGCCGAGGTCAAGACCGCCGGCTACCTTGGCTCCACCACCGTTGTGCCAGGTTGGGCCGGTCCGGACAGCGAACCGTACCGGCTGCCGCGCCTGCGCGTGCTCGCCGGCACCAGCCCTGAAGCTCTGCTTGGCGAGATCGCGTCGATCCGCAGCGACCCGCCGCCACCGGCGTCATACGGCGGCTGAGCTCGGGGCCGCGCGCAGCACGATGACAGCCGATTCACCACAGACGGTAGGCTCGAGCGTGTGACGGTCGCCGACCGAATCGCGGCGCTCGACGAGACGCTCTTTGATGCGATCGAGACGCAGACGACGCCCGCCGATCGGAGGTCTCTGCTCGCTTTGCATCAAGCTGCTCGGCAGGAGCGCTTCGCCTACCTCGAGATCGGCTCGCATCTGGGCGGCTCGCTGCAGGTGCTGATTCAGGATCAACGCTGCGAGCGAATCGTCTCGATCGACTCGCGCCCTCTCGAGGCGCCCGACGAGCGCGGCCTGGCGTTCCCCTACCTCGACAATCGCAGCGAGCGCATGTTGGCTCTGCTCGCCGAGCTTCCGCACGCAGACCTGGACAAGCTGGAGACGCTCGACGCGAGCACCGCGACGCTGCGCTCGGAGGAGGTCAAGCTGCGGCCGCGCTTCTGCTTCGTCGACGCGGAGCACACCGACGAAGCCGTCCTGCGCGACGCGCGTTTCTGCCGTCGCCTCATCGACCGGCCCGGCTGGATCGCCTTTCACGACGCGGGGATCGTCTACCGCGGCCTCGGGCGATTTCTGGAGGAGCTTCGTCAGCAAGCAATCGAGCACCGCGTCTACTTCTTGCCAGACACAATCCTGGTCGTGGAGTTCGGTGAGCCGCAGCTGCCCGAGACGCCGCAGGTGCTCGACCAGATCATCGCCAACTGGCAGGGCTACCTCTTCACGCTGCACGAGAATGACAAGGTTCGTGAACTCGTCCGCGACCAGCAGGGACCTGTAGCGTGGGTTCGTCGCCATGCTCGGCGTCCCGAGCGTTGGCGCGCGCAGAAATGAGTTCGGGCGCACGGTCCGCTCTCGCGGCAGTGACAAGCCGCGAGAGCAGATAAACGGAGACGTCCTACTTGATCGTCCGCCGGATCTCGGTCACCTCGTGCGCGAGGAGGGTTGGCGCTTCGCCAAACGACGGGTGATCCAGGTTCCCCGCCAGCCAGAGCGCGCTGATCACGCGGCGCCCGAGCACCAGGCCGTCGAGGTGCGCGTCCAGGCCCGCAGGCAGCTCCCGGGTGGAGGCGTAGCCATCGAGAAACACTCGCCACAGCGCCTCTCGGCGAGCGCCGTTCAAATACGAGTACGAGTGACGAACGACGGCGAGGTCGTAGGCGAGCGGCGCCCAGGCGAGACCGTCGAAGTCGATCAGCTGCGGACGTCCGCGCAGCCACACGGTGTTTCCGGGCGTGATGTCGCCGTGTACGAGCGCGCGCTCGCTGAGCTCGTCGAACGTCTGCCGCACGAGCTGCGTCGCGGCGTCGATCAGGGTCAGGACATCCGGTTTCAGGCGGGCGCGAACCAGCTCGCGCGGAAAGCCGCTGGCTTCGCCGCTAAGCGTGTCCGCGGTCAGTCGACGGCGTTCGAATCCAGCCGGGGGTGTGAAGGCCAGGGAGCTCTCGTGCAGTCGCGCGATCAGCTCGCCCTGTGCCCGCGCATGGCGCGGGGTCAATGCCGCGCGCACGCGTCGGCCATGAATCCAGCGAAAGAGGAGAAAACGACGCCCGCCGGTGAGCGCGAACGCCCGACCGCGCGAGGTGCGCACTGGACGCGGCCCCGGGACCCCGCGACCGGCGAGGTATTCGAGGAAAACGACCTCCGATTGCAGCGCCGCATCTGACTGGAAGTCCGGTAGCGCGTAGCGCTGTCCGATCCTGAACGTCGTGTTGTGAAGATGGTGAACCGCGCGCAGCGGCGCGCCCTCGAGGCCCCACGCGGCCAGGGCATCGCGCGCTCTCGCTGCGATTCGGCGCACCTGCCCACCCCGGGTCAGCTCAGCGTACGGCTTCACCCACGCAGCGTATGTGCCGAGCTGCGCTGGCTATGGCGTCTCAGCCGCAGCCGGTGTTGTTACCGCAGCTAGAGCACGTGTAGCACGAACCGGTGCGCTGCATCATGCCGCCGCACTGGCTGCAGGCCGGACCGAGGTCGAGACCCTGCAGGCGCGCCGGCACGACCGGCGGACTGTCGGTCAGCGCCGAGGTCGGAGGCGCACCGGCCTCAGCGGCGTGCGTGCCGCCCGCGCCCGTCGGCGCGCTCTCGCCATTTGCTGCAGCGGGCTCGCGCGGTCCAGCCGTGTCCGAGGCTCCGACCGACATCGCGGTCTCCGCGGCTGCCTTGCGGGCGCGCACCTCGGGAGTGAGGATGCCGAGGTCCTCCTGGACGTCGACATCGAGAAAGCGCGACGCGAGCCAGCGCATGATGTAGTCGGGCATCGACTTCGCAAACGGGATCTCCGGGTTAGAGGTGATTCCCTCCGGCTCGAATCGCATGTAGCTGAACTTGCGCACGAGCGTCTCCAGCGGCACGCCGTACTGCAGCGCGATCGAGATCGCGGTCGCGAACGAGTTCATCATGCCTCTCAGCGTCGAACCCTCCTTGCCGATGTCGGTGAGGAAGATCTCCCCGACCGTGCCGTCCTCGTACATCCCCGCGGTTATGTACCCCTCGTGGCCGCCGATCGAGAACTTGTGCGTGATCGACCGGCGCTCGCGCGGCATCCGCTTGCGTCTGGGCCCGGCCTCCGCGAGCGCCTTGCTGACCGCCGCCTCGACGATCGCATCGACGTCCTGCCGCGCTGTCTGCGCGCTTGCGTCCTTGCTCGACTGGGCATCGGTGCGCAGCGCCTGTGCCGTCTTCGATCCGTCGCGGTAGATCGCGAGGGCCTTGATGCCGAGCTGCCAGGCCTGCATGTATGCGTCGGCGACGTCCTCGACCGTCGCCTGCTCGGGCATGTTGATCGTCTTGGAAATCGCGCCCGAGATGAACGGCTGCACCGCGCCCATCATCTTCAGGTGGCCGATGTGCGAGATCGCACGCTCGCCCACGGCGACGTCGAATACCGGCAGGTGCTCCGCGATCAGTCCCGGGGCGCCGACGACCGAGCCGTGCTCGACGAGGTGAGCCTCGATCTGCTCGATCTGCTGCTCGGAGTAGCCGAGCGTGTGCAACGCAATTGGCACGGTGCGGTTGACGATCGTCATCTGGCCGCCGCCGACGAGCTCCTTGAACTTGACCAGCGCGAAGTCTGGCTCCACGCCGGTGGTGTCGCAGTCCATCAGGAAGCTGATCGTGCCGGTCGGCGCTAGCACCGTGGCCTGAGCGTTGCGGTAGCCATAACGCTGGCCCAGCTCGATCGCCTCGTCCCAGGCGCGCCTGGCCGCTCTCAGCATGTTCCCGTCCGCGCTGCCGCTCTCCGGGATCACATAGCACGCGTCGCGGTGCATGCTCATTACCTCGAGGTGGGCCTCGCGATTCTCGGCGTAGCGTTTGTACGGGCCTAACACAGCCGCCACCTCGGCCGAGCGGCGGTAGGCGCGGCCCGTCATCAGGGCCGTGATCGCCGCGGCGGTCTCGCGTCCCGTGTCCGAGTCGTACGGCATCCCGTTGCTCATCAGGTACGCCCCGAGGTTGGCGTAGCCCAGGCCGAGCTGGCGAAACGCGCGTGCATTTGCCGCGATCTCCTCCGTCGGATAGCTCGACGGGCTGACGACTATCTCCTGTGCGAGAAGCATGATGTCGACCGCGTGCTCGAACGACTCCACGTCCAGCGTCCCGTCGGGGCTACGGAACTTCATCAGGTTCAACGACGCGAGGTTGCACGCGGAGTCATCGACATGCAGGTACTCACTGCACGGATTTGACGCGTTGATCCGCCCGCTGTTCGGGCAGGTGTGCCAGCGATTGATGGTCGTGTCGTATTGCATCCCGGGATCCGCACAGCGCCAGGCCGCTTCGGCGATCTCGCGCATCAAGGCGCGCGCCTTCACAGGCTCGCCGACCGGCTCACCCGTCGTGCGGGCTGTCAAGCGCCACTCGCTGTCCTCCTCGACCGCGCGCATGAACTCCTCGGTGACGCGCACCGAGTTGTTCGCATTCTGATACTGGACCGAGAAAAATCCGTCGCCGTCGATCGACATGTCAAAGCCCGCATCGCGGAGCGCCTGCGCCTTCTCCTCCTCGTTGGCCTTGCACCAGATGAACTCTTTGATGTCCGGATGGTCGGCGTTCAGCACGACCATCTTGGCGGCACGCCGCGTCTTTCCTCCGGACTTGATCGTGCCGGCCCAGGAGTCTGCGCCGCGCATGAACGACACCGGCCCCGACGCGGTGCCGCCCTTGGCGAGCGACTCCATCGAGCCGCGGATCGCGGACAGGTTGATGCCCGACCCCGAGCCGCCGCGGAAGATCATTCCCTCCTTGGTGTTCCAGTCGAGGATCGACTCCATCGTGTCCTGCACGCTGAGGATGAAGCACGCCGAGCATTGCGGGCGCTCCTCGAAGCCGACGTTGAACCACACCGGCGAGTTGAACGCCGCCATCTGGTGCAGCAGGATGTGAGTCAGCTCGGCCTCGAACGCGTCGCCGTCCTCTGCGCGCGAGAAGTAGCCACGTTCGTGCCCCCACGCCGCGAGCGTGCCGGCGACCCGGCCGATCATCTGCTTGACCGAGCGCTCGCGCGCGGGATCGCCGATCTGCCCGCGAAAGTACTTCTGGGCGACGATGTTGGTGGCGTTCTGCGACCAGCTCTTGGGGAACTCGACGTTGGTCTGCTCGAACACGACGCGGTCGGCGTGACCGATCCGCGCGTCGCGCAACTTCCACTCGACCGTATCGAAAGGACTCGTACCCGGGGTCGTGAAATGGCGACAGATCGACAGCGCCTGCGAGGGCTGGAGGTCCTGAACAAGTGCTGTCTGCGGGGTACGGTCCATCGACTTGCCTCCTCGTCTTCGTTCGTGCCAAAACCGCCAATTTGCGGCTTAAAATCGGCATTCTGCGGGTAACACCGCATCATCCACTCTGGACCGGACGGACCTTTTGGAACCGCAGTCGAGCGGGGCCGTGAGCGAGGCTTTCTGTCTACAAACAGGGTAGCGGCCGGGACGGCGCAGACCGGCTGGCGAAGCCGCTCAGGCCCGCGCTCGGGCGGCGCACAGGACGTCGCTGCCGGCCGCGCCGCTCAGCGCCCGAGCCGTACCCAGTCGGTGAATTCAGCCCACGTGGCCGACAGGCGGAAACCGGCCTCGGACATCGCGTGGCGCAGCGAGAGCATCCAGTGCGGTTCGTATGCGCGGCTGCGCGCGAACGCCCACGCGGCGCAGGCCAGCAGCAGCAAGGCCGCGAGCGCCGCGAGCACGATCGCCTCGGTCGAGATTTCTTTGGACTCGTGCGCTTTCGGGGCACGTTGACCGCGAGCGAGCAGGCTACTCGCGCCGGCGGAGTTCGCTGGGTTGGCGCCGGGGAGCGCCGTCGTCGGCGGTGCCGTCGTCGTCGGCGCCGCCGTGGGCGGCGGGGTGGTGGCGGCCGGGGTCGTGGGCGTGGCTGGCGCGGATGTCGCCGGGGCGGTGGTGGCCGGCGCGGTCGCGCTGGGCGTGGCTGTCCCCGGGGTGGTCGTGCTCGGAGCAGCCTGGGTCGTGGTCGGCGTGATCGTCGTCGGCTGTCCGATTTTCGCGGAGGCCGGCGTCGTCACGGTCGGCGTCGTGGCAGCGCTCGCGGCACCCGTCGAAGCCGCCGGCGCGGCTGGGGCGAGGCCCAGGGCGAGCACGCCAGCTGTGAGCAAAAGAGCGCGCGGGACGCGCTCGCGCAGTCGATCCATGTCGCATCCATCCTAGGGACCGATCGCTCTACGATGGCGACGATGACGAAGTCGTCCGATCCAGCCGCGCGCGGGCGCAGCCCTCAGGAGCTGCCGGGAATCGGGCTGCACCCGCACGCACGCGCCGTGCTGACCCCGGCGCTGCCCCCGCAGGGCAGCCCTTCCCATGCATACCTCTTCCATGGACCGTCCGGGACCGGGAAGCGAAGCGTCGCGCGCGCGTTCGCCGCGGCGCTGCTCGCCGACGGCGCCCCCGACGCGCAGGCCGCGCGGGAGCGCGTCGCGCGCGGCACCCACCCCGACCTGGCGTGGGTGACGCCGAGCGGCGCTGCGGAAATGCTGGTGGCGGACGTCGAGGAGCCCGTCGTAGCGGCCGCTACGCGCACCCCGTTCGAATCGACGCGCCGCGTGTTCGTGATCGAGGCGGCTCACACGCTCAACGACCAGGCGGCCAACAGGCTGCTCAAGACGCTCGAGGAGCCGCCGTCGTTCGCGCACCTGCTGCTGCTCAGCAATCGCCGTGAGGACATCCTGGCGACGATCGCCTCGCGCTGCCTGCACGTTCGCTTTGATCCCCAGCCGCCCGAGTCGATCGCCCAGCAACTGTTGGCGGACGGGGAGCTGTTTGAACAGGAGGCCGATCGTGCTCTCCCGGAGGGCGAGCTCGTTCGGGCGCGGACATGCGCGCGTCTCGCCCTCGGCGATGCACGCTTGGCGGCGATGCTCGCGAGCGCCGACGGACGTGCGCTGCGGGCCGCGAGCGAGGGCTATGTTCGCGCCGCGCTCGCCGGCTCGGCTGCTGAGCGACGCTGGTCGGACCTGCTCGAGCGAGCCAGGGCTGCTGGCGAGCGCGCCGCAGAGGAGGTCGCGGAGCGGCTGGAGCGCGAGCTCGAGTTGACGCCCGCCAAGGACCGCAGGCGCCTGCAGCGCGAAGCGCTGGATGTGCGCCGTCGCGCCGAACGCCGGGCGCGGGCGAGCGCGCTCGAGCAGGCGCTGCGCCTGGTCGAGCTCTGGCTGCGCGATCTGCTGTGTGTGGGCGAGCTTGCACCGGTGCTCGTACACAATCTGGACCGTCTGCAAGAGCTCGAGCACGATGCCGCCTCATGCCCGAGTGCGCGGGCGCGCGCGGGGATCGCGCTCGCACAGGACACGCGCCTGCGGCTCGCGCAGAACGTCTCCGAGGAGCTCGCGCTCGAAGCCCTTGCCTACCGCCTGCAGGCGCTGCCGGCGACCGAGCCGATCCCAACCTGAGTTCCGCCCGGGCTGGTCTGCTTGCCGCGGGCGCCCCGACCTCGCCCGTGTCAGGCGATCGGGCCTAGGTTCGGCTCGAGCCCATACGTCTCGAACGCGAGGAAGCGTGAGAACTGACGGTTGTCGGGACCGTGGAAGTCCGACGAGCCCGTGCTCAGCAGGCCGGCCTTCGCGCAGCGTTCGGCCAGCAGCTCCGTCTGCTCACGGGTGTGCGTCACGTAGAAGGCCTCGACCCCGTCGATGCCCACCGCCCGGAAGCGGTCGATCATCGCGAGCACCTCATCGCTATCGGCCACGTCCCAGAACGGGTGCGCCCAGATGGCCACGCCACCGGCTCCGTGAATCGCCTCGATCGCCTCCTTGACGGTCGGCTTCTCGCGCATGCGGAACGCCGGCTTGCCGTCGATGAGGTACGCCCTGATCAACGAGCCGACATCGTCGATGTTCTCCTCTCGCAGTCGCGCCGCGTTCTGCTGAGCGCTCAGCACCGCTTCGGCGACGTGCGGCCGGCCGATCGGTCTGCCCTCGCTCATGCGCTCGGAGATGGCCGTGTCGTCGAGCGCGAAGCCGAGCTCGCGCAGCGCCGTGGCCATACGCAGCGTGCGCTGCTCGCGGTCTGACAGGAAGTTGGCGAGCGTCGCCTGAAACGCGGGATCGGAGTATTCGACAAGGTAGCCGAGGATGTGAAGTTCGCGCGGAGTCTCAGACAGGTCGTCGATCGAGGAGATCTCGACCGCGGGCACCACCCGCACGCCATCGCGTTCGCCGGCATCCAGTGCCTCGGACACCCCCGAGACCGTGTCGTGATCGCTGAGCGCGAGCAGCTCGACGCCCGCCCCCGCGGCGCGCTGCACCACGGCGGCTGCCTCAAGCGCCCCATCGGAGTGGGTCGAGTGGGATTGCAGGTCAAACGCCGGCGCCATCGCGGGCGCCAGCGTATGCGATCGGGACGCGACGCGCGCTCACGGGTGTGAGCGCGCGGATGCCCACACGAGATCGGAGGGCGCGGTGATCCGCGCACGCACGCGCCGGCCGAGCCCCTCGCGCAGCAGCCGCACGGCCGCGTGGTAGCGCCACGCCTGCAGCTGCAGCGGCTGGCCCGAGAGCGGACAGACCTGTGGGAGCTGTGCCCAGGCCGAGTCGGTTTTGGCCGCGAGCCGCGATGCGTGCGACCAGGTGGCCTCGAGATATGCGAGCGCCGCCGCAAGCTGAGCCGGAGGAAGGTCGGCGGGCTCCTGCACCTCGCTCAGCACCGGGAGCACCTCGCGCGTCAACCACAGCTCCTCCGCATGGGCGCGCAGGATCAGGCAAATATCTAAAGGAAGAAGCGAAACCGAGTAGTTGCACATGCGGGCATCCGTGCTCACGTGTTGTACGTCTGTGGCATCGGCCAACCGGCGCGCGGGCTTTAGCGGTGGTGAGAATTTTCCGCATGATTTTGCGGACCGCGCTTTGCGCACCTGATCGGTGACCTACCTGTCGGGTGCTCGCGGAGGCCCGGTGAACATGCGCGCGGGCGTTGCAGCGGATCACGAGCTGTTGGCGGTGCGTAGACTCGAAGCGCGATGGGGTGCGGGCATTTCGTGAGATGGCGGTCGGGGTGAGCGAGCCCGGCGCGGCGATTGACGGCCTGCGCGACACCTGGTCGCGTTATGTCAGCGATTGGCATGCGGATCCCGCTCTGAACCTCGGCGTGGGGACCCTCGGCGAGGAGTGGGGCGGCCCGGCGTTCGCGGATCTCGTCGTCGAGGAGCTGGCGGGTCCGTATCTGGGCAGCTCGGTGGACGTGCTCGAGCTCGGCTGCGGCGGCGGCAAGTTCAGCCTGCGCCTCGCTGCGCGCAGCGGCTCACTCGTGTGCTCCGACATCTCGGCCGAGATGATCGACCAGACACGCGCGACGCTGACGGCCAACGGGCTCGGCGCGAACGTCGAGTATCGCCGGCTGAACGGTGTCGACTTCGAGGGCATTCCCTCCAACTCGATCGACTTCGTCTTTAGCTACGACGTGCTGCTTCACCTGCAGCCGCAGAACGTCTTCAGCTACCTGCTCGATGCGCGCCGCATCCTGCGCGCGGGAGGCGTCTTCATGCTCCACCAGATCGATCTGACCACCTCTGGTGGGATGCGTCACTTCCTGGTCCAGTACGGGCACGGGACCTGGAAGCACGACCTGGGCGACATGCGCCGGCGCGGGCACATCTTCTTCATGAGCGAGAACCAGCTGCGCGCGCTCGCCACGGCGGCCGGGTACTCCGTTGCGCGCATCGCGGCGGGCTTCCCGCCGGCGGGGCACGAGCTGTGGCCCGTCAACGAGGGCCGCGACCTCATCGCCTTCCTCGACACCCGCGCCGGCAACCGGCTGCGCGACGTGCCGCTCGAGGCCGTGCGGCTCGTCCAGCTCGAGGACGACGCGACGGTGCACGCGCTCTGGGGCGGGCGACGCGCCGCGATCCAGTCGGCCGACTACCTGGTCGAGGCCGGGTTCGACTGGGAGCGTGTGCAGCGGATCGAAGGCGACGAGCTGGCCCACTTCGAAGAGATCGCGCCGCTGGAGCCGTGGGAGTGGCCGCGCCGCGCGCCGGAAGCCTCGCGGGGCTGACTCGCGCGGCGGGAATAACATACGACCGGGTCCCTCGCAGAACCCGCTCGAGCGATGGCCAGCACTCTGACAAGCGCAAAGCCGGTCGACGTCACCCCGTTGCCGAAGCGCGGCCTGCCTCCCGGCCCGCCGCTGCCACGTGTGCTGCAGACAGTCGCATGGGCGCTCGCGCCGACGTGGGTGATGGACCGTTGCGCGAGGCGCATCGGAGAGAGCTTCACGCTGACATTCGCCCCGAGCGGGCTCCAGCTTGTGCTGGTGAGCGACCCGGACGCGGTCAAGGCCGTGTTCACCGCGCCTGCCGAGGTGGCCCCCTCGGCGGCCGGCAACTCGCCCGTCGCCGCGGTGATGGGGTCGAGCTCGGTGATCGTGTTGACCGGGCCCGAGCACATGCGCCAGCGCAAGTTGCTGTTGCCGCCGTTTCATGGTGCGCGGATGCGCGAGTACGAGGATGTCATCGTCCAGGCGACGCGGCGCGACATGGCCAGCTGGCCGCTGGGCCGTCCGATGCAGCTGCAGCCGCGCACCCGCGCGATCACGCTGGAGGTGATCCTGCGCGCGGTGTTCGGGGTGGAAGCCGAGCGGATGGACGCGCTGCGGGCGGCGATCACGGCGCTGGCGACCCCCGTGCGCCCGCTGGCGGTGATGCTGATCGCGCTGCGCCGTCCGAGCCTCGAGCGCCCGACCGGCGCGCTCGGGCGCGGACTGGACCGGTTGGACAGGGTCATCTACGAGGAGCTCGCCCGCCGGCGCGCCCAGCATGACCTGGCCGAGCGCAGCGACATCCTCTCGCTGCTGCTTCAGGCGCGCGACGAGGACGGTCAGGCGATGACCGACGCGGAGCTGCGCGATGAGCTGGTGACGCTTCTGCTGGCCGGACACGAGACGACCGCGACGTCTGTCGCGTGGGCGATCGAGCGCCTGGTGCGCCATCCGGAGAAGCTGAACCGACTGGTCGCGGAGATCGACGCGGACGGGGGCGGGGAGCAGTACATGACGGCGGTCGTGCACGAGACGCTGCGGGTACGCCCCGTGGTCCCGATCGTCGCGCGAATCCTCCAGCAGGAGCTGCGCGTCGGAGGCCATGTGCTGCCGGCCGGCACGCGCGTGATGCCGTCGATCTACTTGACCAATAACAACCCGCGCGTATACGACGAGCCGAAGGCCTTCCGGCCGGAGCGCTTCCTGGGGACGACGCCCGATACGTTCGCCTGGATCCCGTTCGGCGGTGGCATCCGGCGCTGCATCGGCGCGTCGTTCGCGATGCTGGAGATGAAGCTGATGCTCGCGACGATGCTGTGCGAGCTGCGCCCGAGCGTGCCACGCGGGAGCATCTGGCGCAGCGGCGAGTGGAACCGCAGACGCGCGATCACGCTCGTGCCCTCCGCCGGCACGCGCGTCGTCTGGAAACGCCGCGCGACGCGGGATCCATAGTCCGAACGGTGCCAGCCGCAGCGCCGGGTAGCTTGCAGGCATGGAGCGGAGCGCTGCGGCGAGTGATGCGATTGCGCCCGCTCCCGAGACCCTGCTGCGGCGTTTTGGACTGAGCACGTTCAGGCCTGGTCAGCGCGAAGCCGTGCAGGCCGCGCTCGCCGGGCGGGACAGCCTCGTGGTTATGCCGACCGGCGGCGGGAAGTCGCTTTGCTATCAGCTGCCCGCGCTGGCAGGAGCGGGCCTCGTCGTGGTGGTGAGCCCGCTGATCGCGCTGATGGCAGATCAGCTGCGCCGGCTGGCCGAGGCCGGTGTCCGCGCGAGCATGCTCGCGTCCGGCATGGCGGACGGACAGAAGGCCCGCGCGCTGGGCGAAGTTCGCGGCGGAGAGGCCCAGCTCGTGCTGGTCGCCCCCGAGCGCTTTGCCTCGGGCGCATTCCGCGCGGCGCTTGCGCAGCGCAGGGTCGCGCTGTTCGTCGTCGACGAGGCACATTGCGTGGCCGAGTGGGGCCACGATTTCCGGCCCGACTACCTGCGCCTGCACGACGCGATCGCCGCGCTGGGGCGCCCGCCGGTGATGGCCGCGACCGCGACCGCGACGCCGCGCGTCGCGCGCGAGATCGCCGGGCGGCTCAGATTGCGTGACTGGGTGTCGATCCGGGCCGGGTTCGATCGCCCGAACATCGCCTTCGACGTCGTTTCGGTGGCCGGCAAGGGCGCGGTCGCGCGCAAGCGCTCGGTGCTCCTGGGACTGCTGGCGAAGCGAGACGCGCGGCCGGCGATCGTGTACTGCGGCACGCGCAAGGACACCGAGGAGATCGCCGCGCTGATCGCCAGGCAGGGGATCCCCGCTGTGGCCTACCACGCGGGCATGGCGCCAGCTGAGCGTCGCTGCAGCCAGGACGCGTTCATGATGGGCGCGGCCGACGTGGTGGTGGCCACGACGGCGTTCGGGATGGGCGTCGACAAGCCCGACGTGCGGACGGTCGCGCACTGGGCGCTGCCGACGAGCCTGGAGGCCTACTACCAGGAGGCGGGGCGCGCGGGCCGCGATGGCGCGCCCGCCGGCGCGCTGCTGCTGGCGGCGCGCATGGATCTCGGCCGGCTGATCAGGTTCAACACGCAACGCGATACGACCGTCGCCGATGTCCGGTCGTACGTCGCTCGCCTGCGCGCCCGCGCGGTCGGCGAAGGCGGCGCGGCCGCGATCGGACACGACGAGCTGGATGAGCGCGATCGCATGCTGCTGTCGCTCGCCGAGCGCGCGGGCGCCGTGCAGCTGAGCCCGGGCGGGGCGCGCGGCCTGCTCGCGCGGCCAACCGGCGAAGGCAGCTCGCGCAAGGCCTGGGCAGCGATCAAGGCTGCGCGGGATCGCGGCTGGGAGTCCTATCGCTCGATCGAGCGCTTCATCTCCGCATCCGAGCGCTGCCGCCGCCGGCAGATCCTCGACCACTTCGGCGACTCCTCGCAAGGCGCGCCGCTGGGCAGATGCTGCGACGTGTGCGACCCCGACCGCGAGCTGCTCGGTCTCCTGCAGGCGCCGCTCTCGCCCGTGCCGTCCCCGCGGCGGGCGCAGTCCCGACCGCTAGCGACGTCGCTACGAGCCCCGCGCGCCGAGCGGTCGCGCCCGCACGCGACTGGCGGGCACGGGCTCGCCGCTACGCTCGTCGACCCGCGTGAGTTCGAGCGGCTGCGCGCATGGCGGCTCGACCGCGCGCGCGGGCTGCCCGCGTACACAGTCGCGTCGAACTCGGTGCTCGAAGAGATCCTGCGTCAGCAGCCCGGCGACCTCGAGGAGCTGCTGGCGCTGCGCGGAGTCGGCCCTGCGTTCTGCGCGAAGCACGGCGCCGCGCTGCTTGCCGAGCTGCGCAAGCTGGGGGCCGCGGCGCGCAGCGCGTCGGGCTCAGTCACGCGTGGCCCGGCGGCGCTAGGATCGAAGGTCGCGCCGACGTAGCTCAGCTGGCCAGAGCACCGCTCTCGTAAAGCGGGGGTCGGGAGTTCGAATCTCCCCGTCGGCTCTGGGAAAAGTCGTATCGCCAGATCCGTGTGTAGCACTCGTGTGTACCACATGCCGGGTCGAAAACACCTCGCTGGATCGGTCCTACCGTGGGTCGCACATATGGTACGATATTTGGTACCAGTGAAAGGAGATGGCGGTGGCGATCACGGCCAGCGAGGCACGGCGAGGGCTGTTCCCGCTGATTGAGAAGGTCAACGACGACCGGGCGGCAATTGAGATCACGTCCAAGCGCGGCAATGCCGTGCTGATGTCGGCCGACGAGTACGCGGCGTGGCAGGAGACGGCGTACCTCTTCCGCTCGCCGGCCAACGCGCGGCGCCTGCTCGATGCCGCTGAGGCGGCCGAGCGCGGCGAGACGGTCGAGCACCCACTCGACCCCGCGTGAGGCTGGTCTTCACGCCACAGGGGTGGGAGGACTACACCTACTGGCAGCGGGCAGATCGCGCGATTGTAAGACGCATCAACCGCCTGCTCGACGACGCTCTACGCGATCCGACGGGCGGGATCGGTAAGCCCGAGCCGCTCAAGTACGGAATCGCCCGGGCGTGGTCGCGGCGGATCACCGAGGAGCACCGGCTGGTGTACCAGGTGCTCGACGCCGACCTCGTGGTTTTACAGGCCCGCTACCACTATGAGCAGTGAGAGGTACGCGACCTGCGTCGCGACGGTTTGGCTACACGGTTGGCGGCTCCGCCCGGACACTCACGGGGTGTGGGAAACGGGCGGCCCTCTCCAGACGGCCGGTGTCGAACCCTGGGCGGGACACCAAACGGACTCCGATCGCCCTCGCGCGTCAGCAGGCGACCGGACGGGTACCAAGGGAGGATGTAAAGCGCCGCTGGCAGGCCCTTGAAGAGCGGCCGATCACCTACACGCCCTGCTCGACGGCCCGGCGGGGTGATCGACGTGGCGACGACGCTTGGGCGACGCCGCGGCTTCGACGCTTCATACGTCGGCTCGCCTCCACACTCGACGCGGAGCTGTGGAGATTGCAGCTCGCCTGACGAGCAGGGCTCCGCCCGCCTGCGCTGTCCGCCGGTTGCCCTACGGTTCGACCGTCTTTTGATCGCCGACCAAAGCGGGAGCAGCCGATGAGCGGAAAGAGCCAAAGCCACAACGTCGTCGTGCAGATCAAGGTCAAGCTGCTGGGAGTGGCCAAGCCGCCGGTCTGGCGGCGACTGCAGGTGCGCGCGGACACCCGTCTCGATGAGTTACACGAGGTGATCCAGGCGGCCCTCGGCTGGGGCAACTACCACATGCATGTGTTCTCCTTCGGCGAGGAGGAGTTCGGGGTCCCTGACTCCGAACTCGGGCTCCGCGACGAGCGCCGGGTCACGCTCGGCGAGCTCATCGCAGGCGTCGGCGAGCGCTTCCGCTACACCTACGACTTCGGCGATGACTGGCAGCATGAGATCGTCGTCGAGGAGCTACTTGACGCCGACCCCGAGGTCCACTATCCGGCCTTGGTGGCCGCGAAGGGAGCCTGCCCGCCGGAGGACTGCGGCGGCCCCTGGGGATACGCCAACCTTAGGCAGATCCTCGCCGATCCAAGCGACGATGAACACCGAGAGATGCTCGAATGGCTGGGTCTCGACGACGTCACCGAATTCGACCCCGCCGCAGTGCCCAGCGAAGAGATCAGCTTGCCCTCAGCGGCGCCGGCGAGTGGGGGCACGGCCGGCCTAACGCCCCGGCTCAATACCGTCAACTTACCGGCCGTTTTGTCACACACCGAAGGTGTGATACCGAAGCCAAACCGCTCATAGGCGTCAACGGAAGGCCGTCGCCGCACCCGTCGGTGCCCCGCTTGCGGCGCTGGCGGCGCGCGGAGGCCTGGTCGAGTCGGATGGGCGTCGGTCAGGCCGGACGAATGAGACCGCGATGCCGAGCGCCATCGCGTTGGCGATGTTGGCCAGCCACGCAAGCGCGAGGTTGCGCCTGCTCGCTCGGACCGCAGAGACGTAGGGGGCCGACACGCCGGGGCCTCGGGCCAGCTCTGCTTGGGTCAGCCCGCGTGCGCGGCGGGTATCTCTGAGCTCACGACCGACGACTTTGGCGTGAACGTCGGATACCGTGGTCCGTCAGGGGAGCTTCGCCTTGTCGAGCATTTCAATCAGGGCAGGGCGGCGGCGGTGGTGTTCGCGCAGATTTGCGAGCTCGCCCGAGAACCACTCCTCCCTGCCCGCGGCCGCCGCTGCGCGGCGGGCGCCCTTCAGCGTCTTGACAGCCCGCGAGTACGCAGGTCGGCCTACATCACGAAGCTGTTCCTCGGCGACGAGCATGTACCACGACAGCGCCTCGTCCGGATGGGTCGGCTCGCGCGCCTCGGCCAGGCGAGCACGGCGATAGCTCCCTGGATCCCAGCCCGAAGGCTCGCTGGCGTGGGCCCAAGCAGCGTCGCAGTCGCCTTCTTCGAGCAGCGCATCCACGTAACTCCCGCGATCGTGCTTGCGCAGCGCGCGTCGCGCAGCGTCGCGCTCGATCTCCCAGCCGCCGAGCGCCTCAGCGGCCCGACGCAGCGTCGCATAGCTGCCGGCGGAGGGCGCGCGCCCATGTTGCTGGCGGCGCAGCGCGAGCGCCTCGACCGGCGAGCCGCGGCGCTCGTGCACGCCGCAGGCGAGATCGTAGAGCGTGCCGACCTGCCAGCCCTGAGTCTCGGCGATACCACGCAGCGCCCATGCAAGCGTCTCCTCCTCGCGTCCGAGCTCCACCATCGCCTCACACACCGCAATAAACTGGTGGGGCGCGCTCAGATCCTGCCCGAGCAGCGCGATGATCGTCTCGGTGTCGCCGTCGAGCACCGCGAGTCGCTCGCGCGCCCAGCGCGCTGCAAAGGACTGGTTGCTGTCGCGTCGGCGCTGTTCGATCGCCTGCCTGTAGGCGGCGATGCCGGTCTCGCCGAGCGCCTGGCGATAGCGGATCGGGTCGATCTCGAAGATGTCCTGGTCGTCGCAGCTGAAGCGCACCATCCACGCAGCGAGCGTCTTCGGGTCGGCGACCTGCGCGTCGGCGACCAGCGCATGCACCTCGAGCAGCTCACGGGCGAGATCGCCGATCGTTCCGTTCGAGTCGTCGGCGTGCATGATCACCTTCACGACATGCCCAACCGCGCGCTCGACGACCGCGAGCAGCTCCGCCGAGGCTGACTGATCAGCGGCAAGACGCAGCTCGTCGACGATCGGCTGTGCCCCACGCGCCCACGGCGAGCTCTCGTGATAGTCGAGGAAGCGCCGTGTTCGCAGCCCGCGGTCGACCTCCCGCCGCAGCTCACGCAGGTCGCCTTCGTTGCGGGCCGCCGCGAGCAGAACGTGGCGTTCGACGTCCGCATGACGATCGACCGCCGACAGCACGACCTCGCGGAGCTCGTCAGGCGGCAGACCGCGCACCGCGTCGCGAACGTCCTTCGCCTGATGGCGAACCCTCGCAGGCATCGCGCAATCGTCTCAGCTTGGGCACCTGCGCGGTCGCGACATCGCCGGTACTCCCGCACGGCGAGCCATTGGTCTTGACCCGCCGGCATCGTTCCCTGTTATGAAATGGGCCCTACACGGAAATCCCTGCCTGGCGGATGAAGCGCGCAGGTACTAAGCGGCGGCGGGGTCGCTCTATCCGTTGCGATCATGAGGGGCGCCGGGCGCCCGGACATCGGTTGCCGGCGTGAATGAGTCGAACGCCTCGGTGAAGGCCGCGGCCTGTTGGGAAGCCGGCCGCGCGTGCAGGTAGCGGCTTGTTGTGGAGATCGCGCTGTGGCCCATCGCGGCTTGGATGGTCACGAGATCGACGCCCGCTGCGGCGAGCAGCGACCCGTAGGTGTGGCGCAGGTCGTGGAACCGGAGCGGTCGCAGCCCTGCCACATGTCGTGCGGCCTTGTAGCGACGGCGCAGGGCGGAACCATCGAGGGTCCTTCCGATGTCGTTGACGAAGACGAGGTCGTTGGGCTGCGTGAACCGCTCTCGCCCACGGAGGCGACCGAGGGCCGCGGCCACCTGATCGGGCATCGTGACCCGGCGAACCTTGCCGCTCTTGGTCGAGGACTCGACGCCCGCGCTGATAGCCCGCGAGACCGTCAGCGCACGGGCGGCGAAGTCAACGTCACGCCAGCGCAGCGCGAGTAGCTCGCCCATTCGTAGACCGGCGTACGCGGCTACCCTCACGAGCTCAGCGTCCTGCTGATCGGGCAGGGCGCGCGCCAGTGCCTCGATCTCTGAAGGTGAGTAGAAGACGAGCGCGCCGGGCTGAGCTTCCCTGCGCTTGTCGGTCTTTCGGGCGGGATTGGCCGGCAGGTCGAAGCTCGACTCTCTGTTCGCGTAGCTGAAGATCGCAGAGACGGTCGCCCTGTGCTTGTTCACGGTCGCCGGCGAGCCAGCTACCTTGCTGAGCATCTGCTCGATGTCCCGGGCAGTGATCTGCGCAGCGGGCAAGTCGCCAAGCGCGGCCATAATGTGCCCGTTTGAGACGCGTTGGCCCCGCTTGTACGGCACCCCTGGCTCGCGCAGCAGCCAGCGGTGATCGGCGAGCGTCGAGGGCTTGGCCCCCTTGACGTCCTCCAGCCATCTCAGGTAGCCGTGCGCCACCTCCCGGAACGTGGCGCCACGCGTCTTGCGCTCCCGCTCGAGCCGCTCGAGCTGCTCCGTGCGGGCCCGATATCCGGCGACGATTTCAGCCGCGCGGACGTGCGCCCTGCGCTCGTCGAAGTAGCCGTCTTGGATCCGACCCTTGCGCGGACGCCATCCGCCGGCGCCCCGATCGAGCCACGCCGGCCCGATCCTGCGCTTGACCTGCCGGCCGTCGACGCGAAACTTCGCAGCGTAAAACGGCCGGGCCTCATGGGATTCGATGACGAGCGATGCGTTCCGATTGACGACCATATTCCAATTATCAGGACGTGTGTACCACTAATAGGACGTGTGTACCAATGTGTACCACAAAACTGGTGAGTACCACTTTGCGTACCAAACCAGCCGAAAACGGCTCCACAAAAGCATAGACAGCCTGCTCAAATCGGGCTCAGATCGGTAACGCGGGGTGCAGACACCGCGCTCGTAAAGCGGGGGTCCGGGGTTCGAATCCCCGCGTCGGCTCTAGGCGCGCCGAGGTATGTTCAGTTGGCGCTAGAGCGACGAGTTCGCCTCGATCTTTTCTTCGTTGACGAGGTCTGTTGCCATCTTGAAGCCCAACTGCTCAAAGAATTTTTCTCCTTCACGAGCGCCATTGGCTGTTCCTTCCAAGGGGTTGGGCGCTTCGCCCACGAAATGAGACGGCTTCTACTTTCCTTCGGGCTGCGGCTGTTTGTGGGCCACGTATTTCAGCCTCTCTTCTGAGAGCATCGCATCGCTCTTCAATGGCACGAGGAACGATCCTCCTCGCCAGACATACGGTGTGAATGGCGGAATATTTAGTTCAGCCGAAACTCAAGAATTCTGTGCCACTTTCCGGGGTTAGCTTCAGTTCAAGCTTGTCGGTCAACGCGGCAGTACCGAGCTGGTACACGCCAATTGCGCCCTTAATGGCCGCGAGTTCCAATGTACAACAGTTCCTGGCCTGCCAAGGACGCTCCGTCAGCACGATCCTGACGTTACCGACGGTTTTTGGACCGGTGTACTCCCCGTGGCGGACTCTCCCGCGCACGACCGCTCCCTCCGTTCCCTCGACCCCCACGCTTATAACGGCGCGTCACGGACTACGGCGTCCCTGGCATCATCCCAGAGCCTCAGAATCGCCGTCTAACGGGCTCGGGGTAGGAGCGCGGGCCAAGCCTCCGGGCGCGCGGCGGGGATCGGGATAAATATGCCGGCCGCGTGCTCGGTCCCAACGCGGCCGGATGCGCTTAAGGCTACGCCATGTCCGTCTGACCCGCCGCAGATGCGAACATACGTTCTCGGGGAACATCGGCGGGGGATCGACGCGGCGACAAGAAGGCGCTACTCGGATCCGAGCAAATCTTCGGATCTGAGCAAACTCTCATAGGGCGCCGGCAGCGCTCGCGAGCAGCGGCCGGGGTTCGAACCCGCCGCGCCGGCTTCGTGTCTCGCGTCGGCCGCCCGTCCTCCGCGGCGACCCGTCCTTACGCAACTTGACAGCCGCTGACACCAGGGGTCTTGACAGCGGTGCGCTGAGATGGTTGGATCTTGGTGTGCTTACGGGTCGGGCCGGCACTGGGCTCGGAACGTAGGCGCTAGCGGTGCCGCAAGGAATGCTGGCGAGGCGAAGGGCACCGAGACGCGAGAGAGTGCCGGCGCCGGGGCGTGAACAGGGAGGGACTCGCTTCGACGCCGGTTTAGGCACCGCTCCGCTCGGTTTGGGGCGCGTCAGCGCGGGGCGCGGAATGACGGGCCAGGAGGCCGAGCGCGTCGAGTACTAGCGTCGTGTTCAGGGCAAGACGGGGGGGTTTGGTCTCAGCGGATCGGGACCCTGACGGTGCGCGAATACTGTTCGAATTCGGAGACCCTATCGGTGAGCTCGAGCTCCCATGTCCCGCTCGGGCTGAGCACGGCCGCGTTGACGATGTAATGACCGGGGCCCGCCAGGGTGAGGTGCAGCGGCAGCGGCCCAATGCCCTTGGACGGGAGCCTCGCGGTAACCGTGAGTTCCTTCGTGCGCGTGAACTGGGTCCCGTCCTTGGCGTTGATCAGATACAGGTGGGTGGTGTTCAGCCCGACTTTGGCCGGTTCGACGGTCAGCTCGAGCTCGATCGGACCCAGCGTCGTGGTGGTCGAGAACGGTCCTGAGGCCGCGTCGATCGGCGGCGCATAGCTCACCAGCGCGGCGGTCACCCCGAACACGACCAGCATCAGCGCGATCTCGCCGCGCATCGTCCGCCGCGCGAGCGCGCCCGTGCTTCCGGGAGAATCGCCGGCGCGAAGCACCCGCCGCAGCGCGGGGATCACGCGCTCGCGGTTGACCCAGCCAAGCGAGATCAATGCGAGCAGCAGCGCGACCTTGATCAAAATCAGCGTCCCGTAGGTCGTGTGCAACAGGCCTTCGACGCTGCGCACGTCGATGTACGCCTGCACTGCCCCGGTCGCGACGATCGCGAGCACCGAGGCAAGCGCCAGCGGTGAGAAGCGCGCAAGCGTGGCGAGCAGCAGCCGGCTGCGATCGGCCGGCTCGAGCTCGCCCGTGGCGGCCGGCAGCGCGAGCAAAAGGCAGGCGATCCCACCTACCCACACGCTGGCAGCGAGCACGTGCACAACATCGGCCGGAAAGAACACCCCGGTCGGGCTCTGGATGCTCGCGTGCCCGGCCAGCGCGGGCGTGGCCGCGAGGTACAGGCCGCCGAGGGACATCAGGCCGAGCAGCGCTCGCGTGGCGGGCGAATCGCGGCGCTGCCAGCGGATCGCGAACAGCAGGCCGCCCAACACGACCCAGACGGCGACCTTCAGGGCCCACGCTTCGCCAAAGCGACTGTCGAGCGTGTTTTCGATGACCGTTCCTTTCAGAGAGGACCACAGCGAGACGCCCGCGGCGGTCGCCCCCTGCAGCAGGATCCCGAGCACGCTGACGAGCAGCCCGAGTCCCACGGCGCCGACCAGCAGAAGCCAAAGGCGTCGCCGGAAGGCCGTCGAGGCGGCCGCCCAGCGCGGCTCGTTTCCGTCCGCGACCGCGGCGCGAGCGCGCAGCCAAACCGCCAGCAGAAACACGAGGCCGCCGACGAACAGCGCGATCGAGAGGTAGTTCAGGCCGCGCACGATGCCAAAGGCGATCTTGGTGATCTCGCCGCTCTCGTTGTGAGCTATCAGCCCGGCGACGGTGAACTTGGGCGCCGGACCAGCGTGGCCGATGCTGAACACCAGACCGCCGTAAACGATGTGGGTGTCGGCCGAGATCACCCGGTAGGTGGCCGTGTACGTGCCGTCAGGCAGGTGGGGCTTCAGGCCGACGCCCATCCAGTGCTCGTTCACGTCGGGGTGCGAGACGTCGAGGTCGTCGACCTCGTTGCCCTGAGCGTCGTAGACCCTGACCGCTCCGAGCGTGCCGCCGACGGCCTGGTTGAACTTGAAGATCACCTGTTGCGGCTGGGTCTGCACGACCGCACCGGACAACGGCGAGGTGCCCAGCAGCTGGGCATGGGCGAACGCCGCCGGCGCGTCGCTCAGCGACGCCGCGCAGGCGAGCGCGAGTACGAGCAGATGGATGCGACGGTGCATAACCTCTCGCTGGTCGGCGTGAAACGGACGGCTTGAGGCGAGCGGCCGCTCGTCCCTGGCGATGCGGCGGCTAACTCGCGAGCAGCGCGATGGGCGGCGGGCGCACGGCCAGCGAGCGACTTATCAGCAAGCCGCCTCGCGCTATCAGCGCCGCGATGCCCCGGCGCGCGCCCGGCGCGAGCTTCGGCGCGCGCAACGGTCCCCGCGCCGCGCGTCGCGCGAGGCGCACGAGCACACGCTCGCCCGGGTAGCGTCTGGCGAGCAGCGCGATGCCGAGGACCAGCGCCGGGGCGAGGTGAAGCAGGCCGCTCGGCGCAGCTCCGGCAGGGAAGCCCGCGGCGAGCACGCACAGGCAGACCGCGGCGAGCACGAGCATCGCAACCGTCCTCGGAGAGCAGCCCAACCGACGCGAGTCCGCGGCCTTCACAGGATCTCTGACTCTACATCCGCATCGCGTGTCGCGCTCCAGCTGCCTGGCTGCGAAGAAGTTGGTAAGGATCGCCAAGTTGAGCGGTGCTCTCGGCGGTGGCGACGGGTTGCAGCTATATCGTGCCGCGCTGGCTAGACGGTCACGGAACAGACGGCACACCATCTATCTTCTACATCCTTGATGAAACGATCGAGCAGAGGGAACCTCCTCCTGGAGACCGCGGCCCCGCGGTGAGGGTCGGGGCCGGGATCGTGGTCAGCCTGATGCTGCTTCAGCGGTGACGCCGGCCTCGACCGGAGCGTCACTTCCGTCGCAGTGAAGCGCATCGGTTTGATCGTCCTGGCTCTGGCCGTGCTCGCGTGGCTGGTGGCCGCAATTGTGGTGGGCTCGCCCAGTTTGAAACTGCTCAGCTCGAGCGCGGCCAGCGGCGAGTCGCCCCCGTGCCTGCCGGCGACGCTCGAACACAGCGCCAAGCTGCCAGGGGTACCTGTCGATGTCTCGCCCGCGCCGAACAGCGAAACGGCCAATCCACACGCGCAGATAAGCTTTCTCGGTGTACCCGCGGCGCAAATCCAAGACGTCTCCGTCGTGGGGAGTCGCAGCGGGTCTCACCCCGGCCAGCTCCGCGCCTACTCGCAGGGCGACGGCGCGAGCTTCCTCCCGGACAGCCCGTTTGATGCCGACGAGCGCATAGACGTGCGCGCATCGATCGGCGTGGGGAGCGGAGGCCGCCAGCTTGCGTTCGCCTTTCACGTCGACACGCCGTATCCGGTCGAAGCCCAGTCGGAATTCCCCGCTCCGCCCGCTGCACCCGCCGACTATCAAAGCTTCTACACCCTGCCCGGCGTACGAGCTCCGATTCTCACGGTCACGGTTCCCGATCGCGATTTCAGCGCCGGCGACATCCTCACCACGAATGGGCCCGGCCCGGGTCAGTACGGACTGCTGATCTACACGCCGCAGGGCCGGCTCGTCTGGTTCGACAGTCTGACCGGGGGCGAGGCCGCGGAGAACCTGAGCGTGCAGACCTACGAAGGGCAGCGCGACCTCACCTGGTGGAAGGGGCGCGTGCTCGCACTGGGCTTCGGCCGCGGCGAAGACATCGTGATGAACTCCGATTATCAGACTGTCGCGACGGTCAAGGCCGGCAACGGGCTGGACGCAGATCTGCACGACTTTCAGCTGGCCCCGCACGGGATCGCGTACATCACCGCATACAACGCGATCCGCTGCGACCTGACGCCGGTGCATGGAGCACGCAACGGCGCGATCGACGACACCGCGATTCAGGAGATCGACATCAAGACCGGCCTCGTGCGCTGGGAATGGCACAGCCTCGACCACGTCGGCGCTGCCGAGTCAGAAGTGGAAGCGCCAAAGGGGACAACCCCCTGGGACTACTTCCACCTCAACTCGATCGATCCCGAGCCGGACGGCAACCTGCTGATCTCGGCGCGCAGCACCTGGGCCGGGTATCAGCTCCACGGTGGCAGCGGCAAGATCCTCTGGCGTCTCGGCGGGAGCAGGAGCTCCTTCACAATGGGGCCCGGCACGACGATGGCGTGGCAGCACGACGCCCGCTTGCTGCCGGACGGCGACATCACGTTCTTCGATGACGGGTCGAGTCCCCCGATCCATCACCAGTCGCGTGCGGTGCGGATCAGACTCGACTTTCGCGCGCATCGAGCGCAGCTCGTGTCCTCCTACACGCATCACTATCCGCCGCTGCTCGCCGCAAGCCAGGGCAACGCGCAGACGCTCGCGAACGGGAACACGCTGGTCGGTTACGGCGAGGTCCCCGCGATCAGCGAGTACGGCAACGACGGCTCGCTGTTGTTCGACGCTCATCAGCCCTTCGACATGTCCTTCTATCGCGCCTTTCGCTTCCCCTGGAGCGGGCGCCCAACGAGCCCGCCGGCGGTCCTGGCGAGCCTCAACACGACCAGCGAAGAGACGATCGTGCACGCGAGCTGGAACGGCGCGACCGGCGTTTCCTCCTGGCGCGTGCTCGCGGGCGAACACCCCGGAGCGCTGGCTGAGCGTGCGACGATCCCCGTCACCGGCTTCGAAGACGCGACGACCCTGCCCGCGAAGTACGCATACGCGGCCGTGCAGGCGCTCGACGCGACAGGCCACGTGCTCGGCACCTCGAAGACCGCTCAAGTGATCAGCTTCGACGCCTCGCTCCCCAGCACCGGGCGGGCGGGGTGAGGGCCATGCTCGGGGTCTCGCCGGCGAAGCGGTCCGCGAGCGCGGCGGACCGGTGGATCAGTAGGCCGGTTTGGACTGGTGCTTGTGCCCGGTCGTCGTGGTCGACGGTTGCGAGGACGAGCCCCCCGATTTTCCCCCGCATCCCGCGACCGCGATGGTCGTCGCGAGGATGGCGAGCAACGTTAGGATGGCGGTCAGTGGCGTTCTTCTCATGGGCCGGGCTCCAGTCGTCGCTCGAGGGCGCGCGCGCTCACCCTACCAGGCATCCTTTGCGCCGATCGCGTTTGGTCAGGTCCTCGTGAGCGTCGAGACCCCGGCACGTCCCGGGATCGCGCAGACTCCTCCGGCCGAGAGCGGGCGGGGCTCCGGCTCGGCGGTGCTGCTCGCCGTCTGCTGCGTTGCCCAGTTCATGGTCATCCTCGACCTGAGCATCGTCAACGTCGCACTGCCGTCGATCCAGTCGGCCCTCAACTTCTCCGCCCCCGATCTGCAATGGGTCGTCGACGCGTACGCGATCACCTTCGCGGGCTTTTTGATGCTCGGCGGGCGCGCGGCCGATCACTTCGGACAGCGCCGGACCTTCGTCTTGGCGCTGGTCCTATTCGCGCTCGCGTCGCTGGCCGGAGGCGCCGCGCCCAGCCGCGAGATCCTGATCGGCGCGCGTGCGCTGCAGGGCCTCGCCGGCGCATTGATGGCGGCTTGCTCGCTGGCGATCATCACCGCGTCGTTTGCACCCGGGCCCAAGCTGCACCGGGCGATCGGCATCTGGGCCGCGATGAACGGGCTTGGCGGCGCCGCCGGCGTGTTGTTCGGAGGGATCATCACCGAAGCGCTCAGCTGGCGCTGGGTGCTGCTGATCAACCCTCCGATCGCGCTTGCCGCGGGAGCCGTTGCCTACGTGGTCGTGAGGGAGCGCCGCAGGGCGCGCGACGGTGCGAGCTTCGACCTCGCCGGCGCGCTGACGCTGACGATCGGCCAGATGGTGCTCGTCTACGGCGTCGTGGAAGCGGGCCTCAAGGGCTGGGACACCGCCGCAGCGCTCGGCCCGATCGGGCTCGGGGTGATCCTGCTCGGAGCGTTCGGCGTTATCGAGTCCCGCCTCGCGTCCGAACCGCTGATCCCCTTCAAAGACCTGACCAAGACGCTGCAGGCGGCCAACGGCATCGTGCTGCTGTTCAGCGCAGCGCTGTTCCCGATGTGGTTCGTGAGCTCCTTATACATGCAGCAGGTGCTCGGCCTCTCGCCGCTTCACACCGGTCTCATCTTCCTGCCGATGACGCTGACGATCATGCTCGTCGCCTCGCGCGCGGGCAGGCTCGTGAGCCACTTCGGCGTGCGCCCGGTGCTGGGCGGGGGGCTGATCATGATGACCGGCGGGATGCTGCTGTTCACGGGGATCGCAGCCAGCGGCAGCCCGGTCGTGTACGTGGTGATCCCCGGGCTGCTCACGGCGGCCGGGATCGCGATGTCGATCGTTCCCTCGACGATCGCCGCCACCCAGGGCGCCAAGGAGGGGCAGACCGGGCTTGCATCCGGGCTCGTCAACACCTCGCGCCAGGTCGGCGGCGGCCTCGGTCTCGCGCTGCTGATCACGCTTGCGACCCAGCGCACTACGCACCTGATCGGCTCGGGTGAGCAGGTGCCCCAGGCGCTGACGCAGGGCTTTCGGCTCGCCTACCTGATCGGCGCGGGCCTGGCTGCGGCCGCCGCCGCGGCGACCTTCACGCTGCTCCCCAGGCAGGCCGCGGCGGGCGCGGGGGTGAGGCGCCTCGGGCTCGCGGTCGGGGTGCTAGTCGCGGGGTTCGTGGTGGTCTCGCTGGCCTTCGCGGGGTCTCACGGCGCCCCGATCGGCGCGTACACCACGCGCGGCGCCGACAGCTTCGTCACCGCGCCCTCGCTGCACCCGCCGAAGATCCGCAGCACCCGCTCGTCGCCGGCGGGGGCGCTGGCGCCCGGCTACATCCTCACCGCCAGCTTCTACGACCTGAACGAACCGCCGATGATCGGCCAGAGCGGCCCGCTGATCCTGGACCGCCACCTGCAGCCGGTCTGGTTCCAGCCGTTGCCCGAAAAGGTCGTAGCCGGCAACCTCAGCCGGCAGGTGTATGAAGGCAAACCGGTTCTCGCCTGGTGGCAAGGGCGCGTCACCAACACCGGCGCGACCGAAACCGGCGAAGACGTGGTCGTCAACCAGCACTACCAGACGGTCGCGAGGCTCAAAGCAACCGACGGCTGGGTACTCACCCTGCATGAGTTCGCGATCAGCGGAGATGACGCCTGGGTGACCGCGAACAAGAACGTCCAGATGGATCTGTCGAAGTACGGCGGCGCGTACAACGGCGCGCTGATCGACTCGGCTGTGCAGGAGTACGACCTCAAGACGGGTAGGCCGCTGCGCAACTGGGATGCGCTCGATCACATCCCGCTGAGCGAGTCCCAGGCTTCGCTGCCGACCAACGGCTTCCCCTGGGACGCCTATCACGTCAACTCGATCCAGCCGATCGGCAATGGCGCGTTCCTCGTCTCGATGCGCAACACCTGGGCCGCGTACCTCGTCAACGCCGACACCGGCGCGATCGAGTGGACGCTGGGCAGCAGGAGCTCGAGCTTCAGGTTCGGGTCCGGCGCCGCCTTTCAGTGGCAGCACGACGTCGCGCTGCACGCGGGCTCGACCGTGAGCCTTTACGACGATCATTGCTGTCAGCTGACGGGCGGAGGCACCTACGTTCCGGCTACCGGACCGTCGCGGGGGCTCGAGCTCAAGCTCGACCAGCGCACGCATATTGCGACGCTCCTGGCCCAGTACTCGCGAGGCAGCGACTTCGACGCCGAGTACATGGGCGATGCCCAGCCGCTGTCGAACGGCAACGTGTTCGTCGGCTGGGGATCGGAACCCTACTTCTCCGAGTACAGCCGATCAGGCAAGCTGCTGTTCGAAGGGGAACTGCCCGGGCCCGACCTCACCTACCGGGCGACGCTCGAGCCGTGGGTGGGTCTGCCGCTGTCCTCGCCCGTCGGCGCCGCACGGGGAACGGATCGCGCGACGACGGCGTACGCGAGCTGGAACGGGGCCACCCAGGTCGCATCCTGGCGAGTCCTCGGCGGAACGAGCGCACGTCATCTGGCGGTCGTGGCGAGCGCCGCCAAGTCGGGGTTCGAGACCGCGATCCCCGTGCGCCACAGCTATGCGATCTACGAGGTCCAGGCGCTCGGTGCCGATCACCGGGTGATCGGCGTTTCGCGGGCCTTCGCGCCAGGCGGCTGACGGACAAGCGCGCGATGAGCAGCAGGCAGGAGCAGTGATGAGGGTGCGACGGCTGGCGGGCGGGCTGTTTGCCGCCGGCGCGAGCGCGCCGCTGCTGTGCGGATGCGGGGTGGTCTCCTCGGCGAACGCGCCCCCGCCGCGCTACGACGGAATGATCCCCACGGCGGACATCCGCGTCGCCGCCGCCAACCCGGTCGCGGTATCGCCGCTGCCGGGAACCGAGGATGCGTCGCCCACCACCCAGATCAGCTTCCTCGGCGCGCCCGGCACGCAGGTCGCGGACGTTCGCGTGGTCGGCTCGCGCAGCGGCACGCACTCCGGACATCTGGTCGACTACTCGACGGGAACGGGCGCGAGCTTCCTGGTGTCGCGGCCGTTCGTCGCCGGCGAGCGGGTGACCGTGCGCGCGCTGGCCGGTACGCCCACCGCCAGCCAGCCGGCCACCACGAGCTTCATCGTCGCCCATCAGGCGTCGGTCAACCAGAGCCAGTTCCCGACCAACCCCGGTGATCCGCATGCGCCGCAGCGCTATGTCTCGGCCCCCGGCATCGCTCCCTCCACGCTGCGCGTAACGACGCCCGCACAGCCCGGCTCGAGCCCGGGCGACGTGTTCCTCGCGCCCTACCAGGGAGAGGGCACGCCAGGCCCGATGATCGCCGAACAGAACGGCGCGCTGGTCTGGTTTCACCCGCTGCCGCCGGGCGATGAGGCGACCAACCTGCAGGTCCAGCAGTACGACGGCAAACCCGTGCTCACCTGGTGGCAGGGACGCATCGTGAAGGTCGGCTTCGGCGAGGGCGAAGACCTCATCTACGACAACGCCTACCAGCCGGTGGCACGGGTCCGCGCCGGGAATGGCTACCAGGCCGATCTGCACGAGATCCGGCTGACGGCCCAGGGGACCGCCTGGATCGACAGCTTCGACCCGATCCACATGAATCTGGCTCGCGCGCATGGCGCGCGCAACGGCGTGCTTCTGGACTCCGTGATCCAGCAGATCGACATCAAGACCGGCCTGGTGATGTGGGAGTGGCACGCGCTCGGGCACATCGCGCTCGGCGAATCGCACAACCCGCCTCAGCACAGCAGCTATCCGTGGGACTACATTCACGTCAACTCCATCTCCCCGGGTTCATCCGAAGACGTGCTGCTGTCGGCGCGCAACAGCTGGACGCTGTATGACGTCGACGAGCGCAGCGGCGCGATTCGCTGGCGCCTGGGAGACCGGGACAGCAGCTTCCGGCTCGGTGCAGGTACGCGCTTTTACTGGCAACACGACGCCGAATTCCAGCCCGAAGGGCTGATCTCGGTGTTCGACAACGCCTCGGACCCGCCAGAGGAGAAGCAGTCGCGCGGCCTGCTGCTGCGGCCCGATCTCGCCAGCCACCAGGTCTCGCTCGTGAGCCAGTTCGTCAACCCTGCGAAAACGCTGCTCGCCTCGAGCCAGGGCAACATGCTGAGCTTGCCGGGCGGAAACTGGCTGCTCGGCTACGGCGGGCTGCCGAACCTGACCGAGTTCGACGCCTCCGGCCGGGTCCTGCTCGACGCGACGCTCGGCAAGAACGTGCAGAACTTCCGCAGCTATCTGTCGCCGTGGAGTGGCGAACCCGCGAGCCCGCCGTCGCTGGCGGTGCAGTCGCAGCCGGGGGGTGCGCTGACGGTCGCCGCGAGCTGGAACGGAGCCACCGACGTCGCCGCCTGGCGGGTCCTCGCCGGGCCGTCGCCCGCGACGCTCGCCCCGGTCGCGAGCGCCGCGCGAAACGGCTTTCAGACGACGCTCGCGATCAAACCCGTGCCGTCATACGTCGCGATCCAGGCGCTCGAGGCCAGCGGCGCCGTGATCGGTACCTCACGGACGATCAAATCATGAAGCGCTTGAGCCGCGCGCGGCGCCGCTTGGCACCTGCGCCGTGCCGCTTGGACCGTGCGCTGCGTGCGCTGCGCGCTGATCGCGGTACGCGCCGCTTGGCCCCGCGCGCGCGTCCCACGCGCGTTGCCAGCGGTTCGGGCGGCTGCGCCTGAAGTTCAATTTCGGTGCGGTGCTGGGCGGCGCGCAGCGACGCTCGTGCAGCGGCTCCGAAATAGTCGAAGAAGCCGCGCTGGCGCGCACTGTGGAGATGGGGCGGCAGCGGGCGGCGCAGCTCGGTCACGAACGCGCGCTCGTACATCCTCTTCAGCGAGCCCTCGAGCGGGCTGCGCCCGGCGCTGTTTTCGAGCTCCATCCGACCGCTCTGCATGCCGTAGTCGTACAGCTCGCGTTCCTGGCCTTCGCTGAGCGGCGCGATCCTGCCCTCGCGCCAATAGCAGTAGGTCGCATACTTCGCGCGTTCGGTGCGCAGCGCGACGACGTGCAGCGGCGCGTCCGCCGAGTACGGTTCGGTCGCGAACTCGGTCACCATCTCATCGGTGGCGTGCAACACGTACGGGCGCCCCGGCGCCGCGGGGTCCGACAGGATCTGCGAGATGTCCAGCCGCTTGGCGAGGTGCGCGTAGCGCGGCTTGCTCCGCCAGTCGTTTGAGCCCGTAGCGATCGTCAGCAACAGCGGCGCGACATCGACGCTGGAGGTCAGCTGCGTGCGAGTGCGGCCAGGCGCTTGCGTGAGCATGCCACGCGGATCCTTGACGATCAGCGGGACGTTGATCGCCTCCTCATACGCGCCCGCGCCCTTGCCGCGCAGACCGTGCGAGGCGCCGTACTCGCCATGGTCGGAGGTGAACACCACGATCGTGTTTTCCGCCAGCGCCGGACGGGTTTCCAGCGCGTCCAGGACGCGCCCGATGTGCGCGTCGACGTCGAGCTGCAGCTTGGCGTAGAGATCGAGGAACGGCAGCCACGCTTCGCTGGCTTCCGGTCCCTCGAACGGGACTTCTCCGAACGAGGCCGCGGCAGTCTGCTGCAACGAGCGCTGCAAACGCGGCTTGTTGTGCGCCCTCAGCTGGTCCGGGGTCTCGAAGTTGGGCGGCAGCCGCTGTGCGATCGCCGGCGCCTGCGCCTCGGCCGCGACGCGGTCGCTCCAGCGGTACCACCAAGCGATGTCGTGAGGGTTCACGAACGATACTGTCGTGCACCAGGGCTCGGCTTCGTATTCGTCGATCGTCGCGAGCCACTGTTCGAACTGTTCGGCGATGCCGGGGTCACGCCGCCAGCCCTGGCCGGGAGCCCCGTCGGGCGACGGGCACGTTCCGCCCGCGAATCCGTAGCGCCTGAGCGCCTTCGGACCGGAGATCGACGTCCAGTGGTTATCGCCGTGCGTCAGGTGCCACTTCCCGTACCAATAGGTCTGGTAGCCGTGTTCGCGCAGCATCGATCCCCACGTCGGGAAGCCGGGATCCAGCGTGCTGCCGCCGGTGAGCATGCAGCCGGTCTGGTGGGTGTACAGGCCGGTGAGCAGCGTCGAGCGCGCGGGCGTGCAGTCGTTGGAAGCGGTGTAGTGATTGGCGAACGAGACGGCGCCGGAGCGCAGGCGTTCGAGGTTGGGCGGCAGGCCCGGCATGCTGGGCGGGCTCGCGAGCGATTGCGGGTAGCGCAGCTGGTCGACCACGATCACGAGGATGTTCGGCCGCCCCGGGTTTGCCTCCGCCGGCGTCGGCGTCGTCGCTTGCGAGACCGGGCGCGTTTCGGATCCGTCTGTCGCATCTGCGAGTTTGGAGACTGCCCATCCGCCGCCGAGCAGGGCGCCGCCCGCGAGCAGCCCCGTCTTGACGAAAGTGCGCCGGTCGATTCCTCTTGTGCTTCTCTTATCCTCGTCTGCTGTCATGGCCTATAAGCGTGCCCCGCTGGGCGTCCTGGTAGCGCTGCTGGTGCTCGGGTTTGAGGCCGCCACCGCCGATGCCTCGGCGGGTGGTCCCGCTTGCGCGCCAAGCACATTGAACAACTCTGCGCTTCTCGATGGCTCGGTCACCGTGTCTCCGCTGCCCGGGAGTCGCGACGCGACGCCGCAGACACAGATCAGTTTCCTCGGCGTGCCGGCGTCCGATCTCAGCGCGATCAGCGTATCGGGCTCGCGCACCGGCGTCCACAGCGGACGCCTGGTCGCCTACCAGTCGCAGAGCACTCAGCGCGGAGAAGGGGCGAGCTTCCTGCCGGCCAAGCCGTTCGCCGAAGGCGAGGCCGTCACCGTGCGCGCGAAGTTGCGCTCCGCGGGAGGTCTCAAGCCGCTGTTTGACGAGTTCGCGATCGCTCATCAGGACGGGATCAGCTCGACTCCCGAGACGATCCAGTCCGGCAGTCCCGCTGAGATCCAGAGCTTCCACTCCCGCCCGGACCTGCATCCGCCGACGCTCGCGGTGACCGCTCGCTCCGTGGCCGTCGCGCCCGGGGATGAGTTCGCCGCGCCCTACGCCGGGCCCGGTCAGAGCGGGCCGATGATCGCTGGCCCCAACGGCGAACTGATCTGGTTCAAGCCGCTGCCCCGAGGCACCTCGGCGACCAACCTCGAGGTCCAGGAATACGCGGGTCAGCCCGTGCTGACGTGGTGGCAGGGCGACATCTCGATCCATGGGTTCGGGCTCGGCGAAGACGTGATCGCGAACAGCGCCTACGAAGACATCGCTCACATCCGCGCCGGCAACGGCCTGCGCGCCGATCTGCACGACTTCCAGCTCACGCCCGGCGGAACTGCGCTGGTCACGGCGTATGACCCGATCTACTGCAACCTCTCAGGCCTCGGCGGCCCGCGCGACGGGGCGGTCACGGACGGCGTGCTGCAGGAGATCGACCCGCGGACCGGCCTCGTCATGTTTCAGTGGTCGAGCCTCGATCACGTCGCGCTCAGCGAATCGTATTCCTCGGCCCGGAACTCGAGCAGCGAACAGCCCTTCGACTTCTTCCATCTCAACTCGGTCGGCCTCGCCCAAGACAGCAGCCTGCTGCTCTCCGCGCGCAACACCTGGACCGTGTACGACCTCGACGGCGGCACCGGTCGGATCAGCTGGCGGCTGGGCGGCAAGCACAGCAGCTTCAGGATGGGCCCCGGTACGAGCACCGCCTGGCAGCATGACCCGCGCGAACTGGCAGACGGGGAGATCAGCATCTTCGACAACGGCGCCTCCCCGAAGGTCCACCCCCAGTCGCGCGCGATCGTCGTGAGCCTGAATCAGCGCCAGCGCAGCGCGACGCTCGTCAGCCAGGTCACACGACCCTCGCCGCTGCTCGCCGAAAGCCAAGGCGACGCCCAGCAGCTCGCCAACGGCGACTGGTTCATCGGCTGGGGCCAGATCCCTGACTTCTCCGAGCTGAGTCCCGCCGGCACGCTGTTGTTCGACGCCCACTTCCCTCCCGGAGATCAGTCCTATAGGGACTTTCGCTTCACCTGGAGCGCCCGGCCCGCGCATCCCCCGGCGTTCGCCGTCCAGACGGGTGCGGGCGGCGCGGACACCGTCTACGCGAGCTGGAACGGCGCCACGCAGGTGACGAGCTGGCAGGTGCTGGCGGGCCCGTCGCCGAGCGCCTTGCAGCCGCTCACGCGCGCCGCGCGAGCAGGTTTTGAGACCGCAATCGCGCTCCCTGCCCCGCCCACGGGGCCATACGTGACCGTCCAGGCGCTCGATCCCGAAGGGCACGTGCTGGGGACCGCGCCGCCCGCGCGGCTACCCGGTTGAGCGCCTCCTGCCTCAGGCTCGCTCGAGCTCGCTCTTGAGCTGCGCGAGCGCCGACACCCGGCGCTCGGTGTACTTGTCGATCCAGCGGTCGTGAATCAGACGGATCGGTACCGGATTCAGGAAGTGCAGCTTCTCCCGCCCCGACCGTCGCGAGAGGACGAGACCGGCCTCTTCGAGCACGCGCAGGTGCTTCATCACGCCGAAACGGGTCATCTGAAGCTCGGACTCGAGCTCCGTCAGCGTGCGCCCGTCGCGCTCGAACAGGCGATCGAGCAGGATGCGCCGGCTCGGATCCGCCAGGGCTTTGAACACGCGGTCCTCGTCGCTCATGGGATGACTATAGGTGACCAGCAGGTCACCTGGCGAGCGGGCACGGACAGTCCGCGGCGATCGCGACGCGCCGCGCGCCCGGCGCCGGCGAAGGGCTCATGCCTCGGCCGTCGGCGCCAGCGCGCTGCGCGCCTCGGGCGCGGCGGTCGCCAGGGGACGCAGCGGCAGGCGTCGCGTCGCCGCGAGCGCCGCGAGCGCCCCGATCCCCGCGACTGCGAAGGCGACGCTCGCCGCGGTCGAGATCGGCCATCCGCGGTTCGCGCCCAGCGAGAGCGCGGCGCCGGCGAGCCCCGTGCCGAGCGCGATGCCGAGCGCCTCCGCCAGATTCAGCGAAGCCGACGCCCAGCCTTCGCGACCGGTCGCTGACTCGCGCAGCATCATCAGCGAGGTCGGAGCGTACGCGAGCCCGATGCCCACGCCCGCCACCGTCCAGGCCACGACTGCCTCGGCGATCGGAACCGCCGGGCGGAGCGAGATGAGCATTCCCGCGATCCCGGCGAGGATGAGAAGCAGCCCGAGGCGGATCAGATCTCGGCCGGGCCATCTCTTGCCCAGGCGGACCTGAAGCCACGCTCCGAGAGCCCAAGCGAGCGTCGACGTCGTGATCGTCAGGCTCGCGATCGCGGTGCTGTGATGCAGCACGGTGGTGATCGTCAGCGTGACGAAAGCATCGCCCGCGAAGAACGCGAACGTCAGAAGGCCTCGGCTGAGGATGATCGCCGGCAGCCCGCGGCGCGCGGTGAGCGTGCCGGGGGGTAGGAGCCGACGCACCGCCGGCAGGCCGAGCGCCAGTCCACCTACCAGCAGCGCCACGGCGCCGAGGGGCTCATGCGAGCTGAGACCGCCGAGCAGCAGGCCGATGCCCGCCGCCGCGGCGAGCGCGTCGAGCAGCCGGTGCTCGGCGGTCTGTTGGCCCGGGCGCTCGCGACCGGCCGGCGCGGGGCCGCGGGCGAGGGGCTGCGCAAGGCGGGTCAAGGGGGGCAGCGCGAGCATCCCCGCGACCGCGACGAGCGGTATCAGACCGAGGAACACCCAGCGCCAACCGAGCAGATCTGTCACGGCAGCGCTCAGGGCGGGCCCGAGCAGCCCCGGCAGCACCCAGGCGGTCGACAGCACCGCCATCATCTTTGCGCGCAGCTCTGCGGGAAGGCTGCGGCCGATCGCGACGTAGGCGACTGACGGCAGCGCACCCGCGCCGAGGCCCTGGAGGGTGCGCCCCGCGACCAGGACCGCCATCGTGGGCGCGAGGCCGGCTATCGCCAGGCCCGATGCGAACAGCACGAGCCCAGCCAGAAACGGCTGGGCCGGCCCCGCACGATCGGCCTCCCGACCGGCGGCGACGGTGCCGATCAGGCTGCCGAGCATGAATGCGCTGAATACCCAGCCGTACAGCTGCAGGCCGCCGAGATCGCTCGCCACGCGCGGCATGATCGTGATGACCGCGAGCGCCTCAGCGGCGATGACGGTGGTGCTCAGCACCAGGCCGGTCGTCAGGCTGCGCCGCGCCGGTGCCCACAATCCCCCCGGCGAGCGAACCTCCGGCGGATAGCGTCGGGAGCTCACAAGCTCAGGATAAGACGCCCGCGAGCGCACGCCGCGGGGCCCGAACAGGCCCCGCGCGTGCGCGCGTCAAGCGCTCAAGCGATGATCGTCACCGGTGCTGCCAGGGTGATCGAATCCGTCGAACCAAGTCCTGATTCTTCGATCGGACCGCCGCCGGTCGAGGTGCCAAGGACGTCGAGCGGACCGCCGAGGAAGTTGGTGTATTTCTGTTTGCCGCCCATTTGACTGAATTTGAGCGTCAAGTGTTTGGGGGGTATCACTGGTTTATTTATCGGGGTGATCTTGCCGATGACCGATCCGCTGACCGTCCCGGCGATTGCACCGCAGCGAAAGTTGATCAGGGGAGCGCCTGTGGGCGTGGACAGATCGAGGCCGACTTCCTTGGGTACCCTGTTGAGATAGCCAAGCGTGCCGAGCAGCAGTTCTGTCTGAATTTCGCCGGGCACCCCGTTCGGGCTCTGACAGAGCACGCCCGCGGGTTTTGACGCGACGCACCCGGTGAGGCTTATTCTCACCTGCAATGCAGTTGGCGAGATGATTTCGCCTTTGTTCGTGTCGGCGACACATTTGATTTTAAATTTGCCGACGGTCGCCAGCGTCGTCGTTTTACTGGTGGACGTGAATGGATTTGGAAATGGGCCGCTGAATTCGGGTAATGCCGACGCGGATGCAGTCACTACCGCGCTCGTCGCGAGCGCAATGGCGAGGCATAACACGACGATGTTCCTGCGTTTCATCGTTCTCCCTTTCTCGCCGATCAAGGCGCCCCCCGGGATGCACGTTTGGTCCGGCGGACGCCACCGATGATGCCGCCGGTAAAGCTAGCGAGACCGCGCGATAAGTCAATGACTCTGGGCTTGTTCTTATTGAGTTCGTCACAAGCCCGCGAGGCAAGCCTCGGCAGGATCGCCCGCGCAGGCGCCCGCGAACTCCTCCGACCGCGCGAGCGCTGCGCCAGCGGCAGGCTCATCGCTGCGCGAAGCCCTCATCCACGACGCGCTGGTATCGTCGGCCCTGGCGCAGATACCCACACGCCATGGATACGATCGCCACAGACGTTTGGTCGCTTTTGTGCCTTGTTGCAGCAAAGAACAGCTCGCTCGGCGCATGAGCCGGGCCGACAAGAGGAGTCATGCATGCCCAATGAGCAGGGGGATACGTTGACGGATATGAAGCTCGAGCTCGTACCCGTACCGGTGTCAGACGTCGATCGTGCCAAGGAGTTCTACGTCAAGGCAGGATTCAAACTCGGAGTCGATGTCCGGCCGACCGACGCGATGCGGGTTGTCCAGCTGACGCCGCCTGGCTCAGCCTGCGCGATCGTGTTCGGAACCGGCATGGGCGGGATTTCGGAGATGACGCCTGGGTCGATCAAGGGTCTACATCTCGTCGTCGCGGATATGGATCGCGCTCGTGAGACGCTGTTGACCCGAGGGGTTGAGGTGGCCGAGGCGGAGGATATGCAGGGGGTCAAGTATGCTGAGTTCAGCGATCCCGACGGTAATTTGTGGCTATTGCAGGAATTTCCGTCCGGCACTGCTGAGACGCGCGAGCTCCCCGACGATGCGCCCGCCGGCTGATATATCTCCCGCAACCGCTGCCCCTGGCGGCGCAGGCGCGACATGACTCGACCCGCTCGCGGTTGGGCTCGGCAGCTTGCCAGCGCGGTCTCACCGATGGCGCTGACCGCATCGGGGGTCGCGCTCGAACAGCAGCGTGCGCTGCGCGCGCGGAGGCTCGCCGGTGCAGGGGGCGATCGCCTGGCGCAGCGACTGCGACCCACTCGCCGGCGAATGCGCGCCCTATCCGTCGCGCCCGGGGCACGATTTGCCTGGCGCGAGGTACCCGCGCCACGGGCACCGAGACCTGGGGCCGCGATCGTGCACCCGATCGCCGTCGCGACCTGCGACCTCGACCGTGCGCTCGCGGTCGGAGCGACGCCGTTCCTGCTGCCCCTGCACTTTGGCCACGAATGCGTCGCCGAGGTGCTTGAAGTCGGCGATCTGGTCTCGAGCGTCCGGCCAGGCGAACGGGTGATCGTGCCGTTTCAGATCTCCTGCGGCAGCTGCGCGCGCTGTCGGGCCGGCTTGACGGCCAACTGCGAATCGGTGCCGCCGCTGTCGATGTACGGGTTCGGCATCGGCGGCGGACATTGGGGGGGCGTGGTCTCCGATGAGCTTGCGATCCCCTACGCCGACGCGATGCTCGTACCCCTGCCCGACGGGATCGAGCCCGCCGCTGCGGCGAGCCTCGCGGACAACGTCAGCGACGCATACCGTCACATCGGACCACATCTCCCGGGACTGCTCGAGCGGGATGCCGACTGCGAGGTTCTGCTGCTCGGCGCCACCAGCAAGCGGTCATTGATCAGCCCGAGCCTGCCGCTCTACGCCGGGATGATCGCGCGCGTGCTCGGAGCCCGGCGCGTTCGCTTCGCCGATGCCCGGCCGAGCGTGCGCGCGCAGGCTGGACGGCTCGGCCTGACGGCGCTGCCGATCGCGGAGCTGCGCGGGCTGGCGCCGGCAGCGCTCGTCGTGAACGCCAGCGGCAGCCCGCGCGGGCTGCGCACCGCGCTCACGCTCACCGCGGCTGACGGAATCTGTACGAGCGCCGGTGGCCTGCATACCAACGCGCGGATACCGGCAGGCCTGCTTTATGCGCGCAACGTTACCTTCCACGTGGGCCGCACCCATGCGCACACGGTCATTCCCAAAGTGCTCGAGCTGCTGGTCGAGCGCAGACTGCAGCCCGAGCTTGTGACCACCGAGCTGGGTGGGCTCGACGAGGCGCCCCGTGCGCTGCGCCGTCACGCGCTCGGGGACGCGACGAAGACGGTCCTCGTCGAGGCGTGATTGCGGCTAGGGTCTGCGAAGCTAGCTCTTGAAACCGAGCCCCGGAGGATCGCGATGGCACATTTGGGTGGCACCGCCAGCGCCGAGATCGATGCCCCACTCGCCGAGGTCTGGGCTGTCGTCGAGGACGTCTTGACCGCGCCCGAGTGGCAGGGCGGCCTCGACAAGATGACAGCGCTCGAGCACGACGCCGAGGGCCGCGTGACGCTCGTCGAGACCGAGAACGACATCAAGGTCAGGCGGATCAAGGCGCGCGTTCGCTTCTGCTACGAGGCGCCGAACCGCCTTTCCTGGACCCAAGAGCAGGGCGACATGAAGTCGGTCGAGGGCGCCTGGGAGCTCGAGGACCTCGGCGACGGCCACGCCCGCGCGACCTTCAGGCTCGACGCCGATCCCGGCCGCGTGCTCGGACTGGTGATTCGCGGTCCGGTCGAGGCGGCCACGCGGGCGATGTTCGTCAACGGCCGCCCCGGCGAGCTCAAGCGGCGCGTCGAGAGCGGCTGAGCTGCAGGGCGGGCGGGAATCGCGCGCTCGGAGCCGCTCCCGCCGCCGCATGCGCCGTTGCATGCGCCAACGCCGAGCTGTGAGTCAGCACGCCTGACGAGGTCGATCTCCGGCACCTTCGAGAGGACTGCTGACGGGACAGAGCGATGACCGTCGCTTCGTCAGTTGCCGGTAATACATTCGTCCAGCAAGCCGACTCCCGACTCAATCTAGCGCCGGTGAACCCTGCTCGATCTGAGGTAATACATCTGTCCAGAGATACGATTTGTCCACAGAAGCCAGCACTGGGGATTTTTCATGGCTGTCGGCATCTGGCGGCCGCGGCGGTAATACATTTGTCCAGAGGGCGAGCTCCTGACTCATTCGCAGCCGTCGTCGAGCGATAGCTCCGCGTGTAATACATCTGTCCAGACCGCAAGCCTTGCGTTGTTAACTGTCGTAGGCTGGCAATCGTTGGACTGCGCGCATTGGCAGCCTAGGGAAGGATTGCGCGCCGATGGTGTGTCTAAGGATTAAACGGGCCGGGGGCGTCGACCAGGTTGTGCCGGTTCGCCGCTCGGTTCATAAACCGTTCTCTGGAGGCTTAGTCATGCAAATCTCAAGACGGAGAGTCGTTGTATCGCTCGCGATCGCAGTTGCGATAGCGGGATTTTCGGGGGCGGCACTCGCCCTCGCCGGTGAAGAACCAGGAGTGACAACCCTTCTGAAGGGGACGTTTGCAGTCACCACTCCTGGCGGGCCGGTCATTCACGGCGTTGAACCTCTCACCGAACCGAAGATGCTCAGGAGGGGCGAATTCGTGTTGCACAGCGACGGCAAACTCGAAATTGCCGTCAAAGGACTCGTCAAGGAACGCGGCGAAGTCGGCGGCGTGACCTCGATCTTTGCGGCGCTGTACTGCGCCGGGCAAGAAGCCCCCGTCGCGAAGACTCCTGAACAAGCGCTCGACGCGCTCGGACGAGCGAGAATCGACACAAAAATCAGCCTGCCATCGAGCTGCCTCGAGCCGACGATATTGCTACATCCACGCGGTAACGACGGCCGCTACATCGCCGCCAACGGCTTCGCCGAATAAGTACCCCAGGGAACGCACGACCCAATCGCCTCGACGGCGCCCTAGCGCGCCGTCGAGGCGACGGTCGCACGATGGGCTTGCGGACCGCGAACTCGGCAGCTGACGCTCCGGATGCTGCCGGGCGCGGTGCATGTCAACCCTTGCGATCGCGCCGTTTCGCGGCCGGCGTTCCCGGCGTTCGTGCGCAGCGGAGGGCCCGGCCCCGAGCATCGACTCCTCGCTCGGGGCGGTCAACAATCAGGGGTCTCGGTCGGTCGTGTGAGACCGAGGAGCCGGGCGACCTGCAATGGGACAGAAATGATGAAACGGTGACTTGTGCCAGTTTCGTGCTTGTCGACCGGCCTCGGTCAGCGGCGCTCGCGAACAAGGCCGAAGCCGAATCTTCGTCCATTGGGCGCGGCTTCGACAGCCACGCGGGGAGCGCGGCCAGCCGGATCGGCGGCGCTTCGATCCGTGCGTGAGGCCCTACGGCGGCAGCTCCGCGCCGATTAACAACGAGAGGGCGAACGAGCGCGATCATGAGCCGGCGGCTGATAGCCGCGCAGAGTCTCGGGCTGGTGCCAAGACAGGCGAGCTAGACCCCACCTATGTCCTGCAGATACGCGGAGTCTGGCTCCCTGGAGCGGAGGGGGAGGGATTCGAACCCCCGTCGGACCGCAAGGCCCGAAACGGTTTTCAAGACCGCCGCATTCAACCGCTCTGCCACCCCTCCGGGGGCATCAGATGCTACGTGGACTGTACGCCAGGGCCTAGCCTGGCTAGCGCGCGCCGTTGCTGCGGGCGACCCGTGGAGCGGTGTTCGAGCGGGTGCCGGCCGGCGGGCGCGGCCGCTCGCTCGCTGGGGCGTCGCCAGTCGCCCGCGTGTGCGAGCCGTGGCAGGCTCTAAACTGGCTGGATCTCGAGGAGAGGTGGCCGAGTGGCTGAAGGCACTCGCCTGCTAAGCGAGTATGGGGGTCAAACTCCATCGCGGGTTCGAATCCCGCCCTCTCCGTCCTTAATTCATGCGTCGCGCCGGTCGGCGCGGCTGGCCGCCGCGCGTCGCGCTCACCGAACCCGCGCGAGGCGCTGGCGCAGCCGATCATGCCGCTCAGCTTCAGTCCTGCTCAGAGGCGTTGACCGCGAACACGATATGGCGGCGCGCGAGGGTCAGGAACGGGTACAGCTCGCGCGGCCCTCCGGCGAGCGGCTCGACGGTGACCTCGGTCAGCGTGAGGAAGTCGCGCTCCGGGGCGTTGAGAACATCGGAGACGCGGCTGCGGTAGCCGTCGCGGGCCAGCGCGAGGTAGCCGACGATCCGATGGCGCTCGGTCTCGATGCGGATCCGCTCGCGGCGGTCGTCGATGCCGCGCAGGTCTTTGCGCTGCTCGTCCGATGCACGGTCGTGGGCGCTCATCTGGTCATTATCGGGTCAAGCCGCGATCGGGAGATGCTCGCAGGCGCCGCTCGGCGCCGCGGAGTTCGAGCCGTCTGCGTGCGGTCGGCGATCGAGCGCGGCTGTCAGCCGACGCGCTCGGGGGCGCGCGCCGGCAGGCCCGCGCGCGCAGGGGGAGTCCCGGCCACGAAGCCGGGGACGGCCGTGGCGCTGAGATCGGACTCGTCGGCGGGCCGGTTTCGCTCATCGCGAACGATGTACAGCGGACGATGCTTGACCTCGTCGTAGATGCGCCCGACGTACTCGCCGATGACGCCGAGGGCGATCAGCTGGATGCCGCCGAGCAGGAGGATCGCGATCGTGATCGAGCCGAAGCCGGGCAGGTAGGAGCCGAAGATGCGCAGGGCGAGCACGACCGGGATCGCGATAAAGGCCAGGCCGGCGGACAGCAGCCCGGCATAGGTGGCCAGCTGAAGCGGCAGGTGCGAGAAGGAGGCGATCGCGTCGAGCGAGAAGCGCAGCATCTTGCGCAGCGTGTACTTCGTCTCGCCCGCGTGGCGGGCGTCGCGCTCGTAGGAGACCGCTGTCTGGGAGAACCCGACCCACACGGTCATGCCGCGCAGGAAGCGCGAGCGCTCGGTCATCGACAACAGCGCATCCAGCGCGCGCCGGTCAAGCAGGCGGTAGTCGCCGGAGTTCGGCTCGAGGTTCACCTGCGCGAGCTTGTCGAACAGCCTGTAGAACCACGACGCGGTCGCGAGCTTGAACGCGGTCTCGCCCTCGCGCTGACGGCGGACCGCGTAGACGACGTCCGCGCCCGCGCTCCAGCGGTCGATCATCTCGGGGATCAGCTCAGGCGGGTCCTGCAGGTCGGCGTCGATCATCGCGACCACGTCGCCGCGCGCGTGCTCGAGCCCTGCCGTGAGCGCCGCCTGGTGACCGAAGTTGCGCGACAGGTGCACGACGCGCACGCGCGGTTCGGACCTGGCGATGCTGTCCAGCAGCTCGGGGGTCCGGTCGGACGAGCCGTCGTTGACGAGGATCAGCTCGAACGGATACGCGCCGATCGCGACGGTGGTGCGACGCACGAACTCCTCGATCAGCGCCTCCTCGTCATAGACGGGGGCCACGACGCTGAGCAGGGCGGGTCTGCGAGAGAAGGAAGACGGCATCAGATGCTGCTAAGGGTGGGGCCTGACATGAGAATCTATCGTTGATGCGCGCATGAGCACGCCGCCGCACCAGATCTCCCAGCGCGACGAGGCCCCGCCGGTGCCCGAGCAGGGACGCGTGTCGCGTGTGCCGGGCCTGGTGCCGGCGCTGCATCTGCCGCTGATCATGCAGTTCCTGAAGTTCGGGATCGTCGGCATCTCGAACACATTGCTGACCTTCGCTGTCTACACCCTACTGCTGAAGGTGTTCGGCGTCTGGTATATCGCGGCGTCGGGGATCGGCTTCGCGGTCGGCGCGGTCAACGGCTTCCTGCTGAACCGCAAATGGACGTTCAAAGGACATCGCGGCGACGCTCTGACGCCGGTGCGCTGGACGATCGTCCAGGGCTGCGGGCTCGCCTGCAACCTCGGATTGGTCTACCTGTTCGTCGACGGCGCGGGGCTTGACGCGCTGGTCGGCCAGGCCTGCGCGACCGCGATCGTGACCGTGCTGACATTCGCGGCAAACAGATCGTGGACGTTTCGGAGCAGTCCGGCAGAGGTCGCGTTCGCGGGCCGATCACAGATCGGCGCCGACAGTTGACGCGCTGGCGGGCGTTCAGCGAAACAGCGCCAGCAGGGACAGGCCGGCGGGGATGCGTCCGCCGCGACCGATGATCGCCGCCTCGAGGGTCAGCGGAGTCTCCAGCAGCGCGTTCAAGGGCGCGGGCGGCACCCACAGGTCGAGGCTCGATTCGGTGGTCTTGGGCGAGAGCCGCTCGAGGCATCGCAGCAGGATCGCGACGGGCAGCAGGAGCGAGTTGAAGTAGGTCGTGCGCACGCTTTCCCAGCCGGCCTGCTCGGCTACCTGTAGCAGCGAAGCGCGGGTGTAGCGGCGATGGTGATGGTTGACCACGTCGTGGCCGCTCCAGAGCCACTGGTACGCGGGCACCGTGATCAGCAGCGCGCCGCCGGGGGCGACGACGCGGCGCAGCTCCTGCAGCGCCGCGCGATCATCGCCGAGGTGCTCGATCACGTCGAGCGACACGGCGAGGTCGAAGCTGGCCGACGCGAAGGGCAGCTCGAGTACCGAGCATTCGATCACCTCGCCGATCGAGCGCGTGCGGGCGAGAGCGACGCTGGCGGGGGAAAGCTCGATCCCCACAACCGTGCCGTGACGAGCGAGCTCGACCATGTTGCGGCCGCTGCCGCAGCCCGCGTCGAGGATCCGCGCGCGCGCCGGCAGGCGTAGGCCGTCGATCACCCGTTCGAGCACCGAGCGCCGACCGCGGTACCACCAGTGACGGTCCTCGGCCTCGTGGGTCTTGAGCTCGTAGTCCCTATCCATCAGCGTGGCATCTTTTCCAAAAGGCCTGCGCGACGCAGTGCGCCCGTCCGCGCCGCTGCTCGAGAGCTCGCTTCGGGCGTACGCGAAGCCTCGTCGGGCGCTTTCAGCAGCAGTTGCAGAGCCGCTCGGCGGCAGCTTGAGCAGGATGCAAAAAGACTATCGGGGTTTGCCTTGAGAAAAATCTTGGCATGCCATAAAATAACTCCATGCCCTACCAAGAGCACGCGGCCGAGCACGTTCGCCTGCTGCGAACGGGCGAGCAGGTCCGTTCGCCGGCGGTCGAGGACTACTGCAAGGCGATCTTCACGCTGCAATCGCGCAGCGACGCGCCCGTCTCGACCAACGCGCTGGCCGCGCGGCTTCAGATCACGCCGGGCTCGGTGTCGGCGATGCTCAAGAAGCTCGACGCCGAGCAGTTGATCATCCGCGTGCCCTATCGCGGCGTACGCCTGACGCCGGCGGGGAACAGGGTCGCTCTGGAGGTGATCAGGCATCACCGCCTGCTCGAGCTGTTCCTCGCGGAGACGCTGCAGATGCCGTGGGACCGGGTGCACGCCGAGGCAGAGGTGCTGGAGCACGTTATCTCCGAGGATCTCGAGCGGTTGATCGCGGCCAAGCTCGGCGATCCCACGCGCGATCCGCATGGCGATCCGATCCCCAGCGCCGAGCTCGAGCTGCCCGAACGCGATGCCAGTCGCAGCCTCGACAGCCTGAGGGAGGGCGATAGCGGCATGTTCGTGCGCGTCTCGGATTCCGATCCGGAGATGCTGAGGTATCTCTCCGAGCACGGAATAACCCCGGGCGAGCGGGTGACGGTGACCGAGCGCCAGCCGTTCGAAGGTCCACTCGTGCTGAGCTTCGCCGGCGGCGAGCGCGAGCAGGCGATCGGCGGTCAGCTGGCCCACGCGATGCGGGTCGTGCTCGACCGCGAGCAGCCGGAGGCGAAGGCATGAGGCGAGAGGTGCGCCAGTGAGCCCGCCCCCTCCGCCACCTCCCCCGATCGGCGCTGGTCCCGCGCTCGAAGGCGCGGGTGCCGGCGAGGTCGCGCTTGGGCCGAGCCATCTGGAAACGCTGCTGGCGAAGGGCCGCGTCAAGGCCGCGCTCGCGATGCTCGGGCCGGCGTTCGTGGCGGCGATCGCGTATGTGGACCCGGGTAACTTCGCCACGAACGTTCAGGGTGGTGCGCAATTCGGATATCTGCTGCTGTGGGTGGTGTTGGCGGCCAATCTGATCGCAATGCTGATCCAGTACCTGTCGGCGAAGTTGGGCATCGTGACCGATCACAACCTGCCCGAGCTCTGCCGAGAGCGGTTTCCCCGGCCGCTGACCTGGGCGCTGTGGATCCAGGCCGAGATCATCGCGATGTCGACGGACATTGCGGAGTTCCTCGGCGCGGCGCTCGGACTGAACCTGCTGTTCGGCGTGCCGCTGCTTCCCGCCGGCTTGATCACGGGCGTGATCGCGTTCGCGATCCTCGAGCTTCAGACGCACGGCTATCGGCGCTTCGAGCTCGCGATCGTGGCGCTGCTCGGTCTCATCTTTCTCGGATTCCTCTATGAGACGCTGCGCATCGGCCCTTCGGTGCACGGATCGCTCTCGGGTCTGGTGCCCGGCTTCGCCGGCAAGGACTCGCTCTACCTCGCGGTCGGGATCCTCGGCGCGACGGTCATGCCGCACGTGGTCTACCTGCACTCGGCGCTCACGAACGGCCGGATGCCCTGCCGCAACGACCGCGAGCGCGCGCGCGTGCTGCGCTTCGAGCGCTTTGACGTGCTGGTCGCGCTCGGGCTCGCCGGCCTCGTCAACATGGCGATGCTCGCGGTCGCGGCCAAGCTGTTTCACACCGGCGGATTCGCAGGCCTGAGCTCGCTCCAGCAGGCCCATGCGGAGTTCGGTCAGCTCGTCGGCGGCGGCGCGGCACTGGCGTTCGCGATCGCGTTGCTGGCCTCGGGCGCCTCGTCATCGAGCGTCGGCACCTATTCCGGGCAGGTCGTGATGTCGGGCTTCATCAACGTCCGGATCTCCGTGCCCGTGCGCCGCGTGCTGACGATGATCCCGGCGATCCTCGTCCTGGCACTCGCGATCAGCCCGACCGATGCGTTGGTGCTGAGCCAGGTCGTGCTGTCGTTCGGGATTCCCTTCGCACTGATCCCGCTGGTGCTGCTGACGAGCAACGCGCAGGTGATGGGTACGCATGTCAACGGGCGAGTGACGACGCTGGCCGCCTGGGGGCTGGCCGGCCTGATCACGGCAGTGAACGTGTACTTGATCTGCCAGCAGCTGTTCTGATCGCGCGAGCGCAGAGCGCGACGGAGCTGACCGCGATACTGAGAGCACCGCGCGATACGCGTCCGCCGCGCGCGTCAACCGCGACCGACCATGCGCGAGGAGTAGTCGATTGCGCCGTCAGGAGCGCGCCACGCCGCGATCGCCCGGTCTGAGTCGGGGTCAACGCCGACGGCCGCTTCGCCCGTCGTCTCGTCGGAGCCAGGCGCCGAGATCGGTTCGGGGGGGCCGAAGATCGTTCGATCGGGGTGGACGTCGATTCCGCGCGCCGCGAACAGCGCCTGGTCGCCCGGCTTTAGCCCATCGCCGCCGTCGCGTGGTTCGCCCCACAGTGCGTAGGCCTCGTTGTCGGGTCCGGGCGCGAGATCCATGAGCAGCGCGTCGCGCCCGGGCGCGGAGATCGTCGCGATCGAGCCCACGCCGTGCAAGTCGACGGCGGCGCTGCGCACCACCCAATGCCCTGCGGCGGCGCCCGACCAGGCGAGCATCACGCTCTCGGACGCGAGCCGCACGAGGCGCAGCGAGCCGCGCGGCGGCGGCGAGCCGTGCGGATCCGCGAAGCGTTCGAGCAGCCGCGGCGCGCCGAACCGCACACCCCGCGCGGTCAGCTCGGCGTAGACGCTCGTCGTCGCGGCGCGGGTGTCGGTCCAGGCCAGGATCGCGCGATTGTCGTCGCTGAGCAACGCCTGGATCCGGGCGCCCGGGGCCGCGCCGGCGACGCGCTGTACCGGACGCGAGGACCGGCCTGAGCCCGGCATGTCGCGCGCGTAGATCCAGCCTCCCTGCTCCCATACGACGAGCGCGTCCGAGCGGTAGTCCATCGCCAGCGTGAGTCCTTCGATCAGCCGACTGGGCGTCGGGCTGATCGCGACCGGCGGGCCAAACGAGCCCTGGTAGTAGCGGTGGATGCGAAGCTCGAGCGGCGTTGCGCCCGCGCTTGGCGCGCGTCCCGGCGAGACGAGTCCGACGTCGCCGAGATAGGCCGTCGCGAGCGCCAGCGGTCCGGCCGGGCCTCCGGTCGAGCGCGGTGCTGCGAACGACGCGCGCGCGAGACCTTCGCTCAGAAGCAGCCGCGCGCCCGGGCTGCGCGCGCGCGCGGCGAGCAGAATCCGTCCGTGCGGGGCCGCTGCGGCGGCGATCGGCCCGCTCAGCGCAAGCGTTCGACCCGAGGCGCCGCGCGGGCTCGAAGCCGCGCCCGGCAGGTCCTCGCGCGCAGGTAGCGGCGCGATGCGAGCCGCCGAGCCCCGCCCGCAGGCGGAGGCGGAGCTCCAAACCACCGCGCCCGGCCCGGTGCCCTGCTGCGGTGCATCGCTCGGGAACAGGACCGCCGGTGCGCCGGCTGCCGAGCAATCCGCGAGCACGGCCGGGTGGGACCAGGGCCGCACGCTCTGCACGCCCGCGGGCAGCAGCGCGAACAGCGCGAGCGAGACGGCCAGTACGACCGCGGCGAGTGCCAGCGCGGCGCCGCCCCGGATGCGCCTGCCGCCGCGCCCGCGGCGCCGCGCGCGGTGGGTGTAATGCGGTTGAGCGGGCATCTGCAGCGACGACAACGCAGCCCAAAGTGTCGTCGATGCGCCCGACAGAGGGCTTGCTGGCGGCGCGAACGACGCGCCAGCGCGAAGGCGCGCGACTCTCTGGCGGACCGGCAGCGGAGCGTAGCGGGCCGGCCCTCGTGGCGGGCTAGCCTTTGAACGTCGAGGAGCCGCGGTCGCCGAAGGGCGCGTCGCGCTCGCGCACGGCCTCGCGAAAGCCAGCCTGCATCGCTCGCTGCTGAAACGCATAGCCCTCGGGCGTGTGGCGCGCGATCCCGTCCAGCAGCGTCCCGACCACCTGTGTGGTGTGCAGCCCTTGGGCGTAGAGGGTCTGGTTGACGAGCAGCTTCATCATCTGCAGCTGGTTGAGCGGCATGCGCGCGATCCGTTCAAGCAGCTTCTCGGTCCGCTCGTCTAGCTGTTCGGGAGCCGGCGCTTCGATCGCCAGCCCCCATTCGAGCGCCTCCGCGCCCGACAGCGAGTCCCCGGTGAACAGCAGCCGCTTGGCCCGCTGCGGGCCGAGGCGGTGTGCCCACAGCGCGCTGGTCGGCGACCCCCAGACCCGTGCCGGCGGATAGCCGATCTTCGCGTTCGCGGCCACGACCAGCAGATCTGAGCACAGCGCCATGTCAGTGCCCCCCGCGACGCAGAACCCGTGCACCTTGCAGACGACCGGCTTGCTGCAGCGAAACAGCGACATGAAGCCGCGCACGTTACGGCTCATCATCGCGTAGTCGACCATTGGATCCCACACGCCGCTCGGATCGTGGTTCGCGGCCATCACGGCGGGGTCGAGCGGCGAGCCGGGCGGCAGATCCTCGGCGCCCGCTCGAGTTCGGCCCTCGCCCTCGGCGCTCTCGACGAGGTCATAGCCGCCGCAGAAGCCCCTGCCGTTGCCCGAAAGCAGCACGACGTGGACGCGCGGGTCGAGGTCGGCCTGCTCGACGCAGCGCTCAAGCTCATCTACGAGGGTCCGCGTGATGCCGTTGCCCCGCTCGGGGCGATTGAGCGTGATCCGTGCGACCCGGTCGGCGAGCTCCCAGGTCATCGTCTCGAGCGAGCTCATTGACGGTAGTGTGCATGAAGTGCTGCGGCTGGTAACGCTTCCGATCAGTCACTACTGCGAAAAGGCGCGGTGGGCTCTCGAGCGAGCCGGCATGCCGTACCGCGAGGAGCGCCATGTCCAGGGCATTCACCGCATCGCCGCGCGGCGCGCGGGCGGCCAGATCACCGTTCCCGTGCTCGTCACCCCGCAAGGTGCGATCGGCGAGTCGCACGACATCCTCCTCTGGGTCGATCAGCGTACGCCCGCCGAGCGCCGGCTGTTCCCCGCGGAGTCGGATCAGCGTACGCAGGTGGAGCGGCTCTGCCGGCGCTTCGACGATGAGCTCGGACCGAAGGGGCGGCGGCTGATCTACGTCCACCTGCTTCCCGACCGCGAGCTCACGCTCAGCTTCAACAATCAGGGCGTGCCGCGCTGGGAGGACCTCACCCTGCGCTACGGATGGCCGCTGATCACGCGCAAGGTCAAGGACGTACTCGCGATCCGACCAGGGATCGAGGTCGACGACGAGGCGGCGGTGTGGCACGAGTTCGATTTCGTCGCCGAGCAGCTGGGCGACGGCCGGCCGTATCTGTGTGGCGAGCGGTTCAGCGCGGCGGACCTCACTTTCGCCGCGCTGTCGGCGGCGGTCGTCGCGCCGCCCGACTATGGCGTGACGCTTCCGCAGCCGGACGCGCTGGACTCGGGCACGGCGAGGCTCGTGGCGCGGTTTCGCGAGCATCCTGCCGGCGCCTACGCGCTGAAGCTGTTCGCGGAGCACCGCCGCGCGCCCGTCTGACGACGGCGTGTATGGTGCAGCCGCGTGGATCTCGTCAATCACCAGTTTCAGCTCGCGTCACGTCCCGTGGGCCTGCCGAAGCCCAGCGACTGGCTCTACACAGAGCAGCCGGTCGCTGAGCCGGGCGCGGGCGAGGTGTTGGTCAAGGTCCGCTACATCTCGCTGGATCCAGCGATGCGCGGTTGGATGAACGACTCCCGCTCGTATATCGCGCCGGTCGGCATCGGTGAGGTCATGCGCGCGCTGGCGGCCGGCGAGGTGATCGCCTCCAACAACCCCGAGATAGCGGTGGGTGACAACGTCACCGGCCTGTTTGGGGTGCAGGAGTATGCGATCGCGCCCGGGGGCGCCGTGCTGAAGGTGGACACCTCGGTTGCGCACTTGCCGGCCCATCTCGGCACGCTCGGCATGCCGGGCATGACGGCGTATTTCGGTTTGCTCGACATCGGCAGGCCTGTCGCGGGGGACACCGTGGTGGTGTCGGGTGCGGCGGGCGCGGTTGGGAGCGCGGTCGGGCAGATCGCGAAGCTCAAGGACTGCCGCGTCGTCGGGATCGCGGGCACCGGCGAGAAGTGCGCTCACGTACTCGAGGAGCTCGGCTTTGACGCTGCGATCGACTACAAGAGCGAGGACGTTGAAGCGAAGCTGAGCGAGCACTGCCCGAAGGGAATAGACATCTATTTCGACAACGTCGGCGGTGAGATCCTCGATGCGGCGCTCGTGCATCTTGCGCGTGAAGCGCGCGTGGTGCTATGCGGCGCGATCTCCCAGTACAACGCGACCGACCGCATGCAAGGTCCATCCAACTATCTCTCGCTGCTCGTCAACCACGCGAGCATGACCGGGTTCGTGGTCTCCGACTACGGCGCTCGCTACGCCGAGGGCGCGCGCGAGATGGCGGAATGGTACGCGGCCGGCAAGCTCAAATCGCGCGAGGACATCGCGCAGGGACTTGAGAACTTTCCCGACACGCTGCTGCGGTTGTTCCGGGGAGAGAACACCGGCAAGCTGGTTCTCGAGGTGAGCCAGGACGGAAGCGAGTAAACGGCTGTGGAGCTAGCCGCGCGGCACGTCGTCGTGACGGGTGCAGCGAGCGGAATCGGCGCGGCGCTCGCCCGCCGCCTGAGCGGCGAGGGAGCCAGGGCCGTCGTCGTGGCCGACCGTGAGCTCGAGCGGGCCGTGCAGGTCGCGAGTGAGATCGACGGCCTCGGAGTCGGCTTCGACGCGGGACGCGAGGCGGACGTGCGCGCGCTGATCGCACAGGCGACCGTGGCCAACGGCCCGATCGACATCTTCATCTCAAATGCCGGCGTGCCCGGCGGGATGGGCGGGCCCGAGATCGCGGACGCGGTCTGGGATGAGTCCTGGCGGGTCAACGTCATGGCTCATGTCTGGGCTGCGCGCGCGCTCTTGCCGGAAATGGTCGACCGCGGCGAGGGCTATCTGATCAGCACCGCGTCGGCCGCCGGACTGCTCACGCAGGTCTCCTCAGCGACCTACAGCGTCACCAAGCACGCCGCGGTCGCGTTCGCCGAGTGGCTCGCGATCGAGTACACCGAAGCGGGTATCCGCGTGTCGTGCATCTGCCCGCAGGGGGTGCGTACGCCGATGCTCGAACTTGCGATGGAGGAACCGGTGGCCGCCACGGCGTTGACGGCGGGCGGGCTGATCGAGCCCGAGGACGTCGCCGAGGCCGTGGTCGCGGGCATTCGCGAGGAGCGCTTTTTGATCCTGCCGCACGCGGAGGTCGCGAGGTTCATGGCGCACAAGGGCTCCGATCCCGAACGCTGGCTCAGCGGGATGCGGCGCCTGGTGCGCAACGCTCGCTCGCCGAGCGGCTGAGCTCGCGCTACGGCGACAGCACGTGCGCCTGGGCGGGGTCGATGCGGCCGTCGAGCAGATCCAGGTAGGTCCTTTCCAGGATCGCCGGACCCTGTCCATGGATCACCTCCAGCCAGCCGGCTGTCCATTCGACGTACGGGCGCCAGGCATCCGCGAGCCGGCGTTCGAATTGCTCGCGGCCCCAGTCTTTGGCGCGCTTGCTGACGCGGGCGGGCGCGAAGAAGAACGCCGGCCGCGGCCCCGGGAGCGCGTCGGGGACCAGGCCCAACCGATCGTGGTGGGTCGCGCCGACGACGGCCGAGTGGACCAGTCGCTCGCGGTAGTGCTCGTGAACGGCGCTGCGCACGTCGCGGTTTCCGGCCATGTCGACGAACGCCGCGGGGCCATCGGGCAGCGAGCCGATCTCCGCGTAGGGCAGGACGCCGTCATAGACGCCGATCTGCCGCGCGAAGTCGATCGCTCGCGGCGAGGTCAGACCGATCACCTCGACTCCCTCGCGCTGGTGAAGCAGGTAGGCGAGCGCGGTTGCGGTCTTGCTCGACGCGCTCGAGAGCACGATCGTGCTCGCGCGCGCGAGCACGTCGTCCTCCAGCAGGTCGTCGATCATGTAGGAGGTGAAGAACAGCGGCCGCAACAGCATCTGCTGATCCTCGCGGCCGGGCTGGTAGACCGGGTCGCTGTCGACGCGCAGGTAGCGGTTGTAGGCGCTCGGCAGCTCTGAGCGATGCTCGGCCGAATCGATGAACCCGCTGTCGCTCACATGAGCGGGAGCCAGCACCAGATCGCTGGCGGGCGGCAGGTAGCCGTATACGCGGGTGCCGATCTCGACCGCGTGATGCTCGGAGTCGGTCACCTCGGCGAAGCCCCACACGGGCATGTGGCCCCAGCCGGGCTCAGCCGGGAAGAAGCCCCAGTAGGACATCGCCTCGCCGAACTTCGCGTAGGTGATGTTGTTCGATGTCAGCCCGAACGAGTCGACCGCGAGCCGCACCTCGCCGGGAGCGAGTGCCGACAGAGGATCGTCGCTGAAGCGACACCGGTGCAGGTCGTCCTTGGCGACGAGGAAATCCACGTGAGCCTTCAGCCTACGCTCCCGGCCCGCTGCGGGCGCGCTCGATGCCCCTCGTGCGCCAGCGCGAGACCGCCCCAGCGAGGTCCCCGAGCGAGAAGCGGAGCGGTATGACGAGCGTGCCGCGGTCTATGATCGGTGCGTATCCACGGTGACTGGCCGTGGAGGCCCGGCGCCGACGGGCATCGCGAGTGCGAGGAGCGGAAGATGAAGACGGTGGAGGGGCAGCTTCAGGCTGACAAGCGCTCGGCGCGAGATGCGGCGACGCTCGCCGAGGCCTTTCGGATCACGGCAGCCGATCGCGACGGGGAGGTCGCGATCCGCACCAAGGAAGACGCATTCACGATCACCTGGGGCGAGCTACGCGAGCGAGTAGATGCGGTCGCGGGAGGGCTCGCCAAGCTCGGTTTGAGGCGGGGCGAGACGCTCGCCCTGATGCTGTCCAACCGGCCCGAGTTCCATCTCTGCGACCTGGCGGCGATGATGCTCGGCGCGACGCCGTTCTCGATCTACACCTCCTACACGCCCGAGCAGATCCGCTACGTCGTCGGCGACGCCGCCGCGAAGATGCTGATCTGCGAGCAGGAGTTTCTGCCCCGGGTGCTCGAAGCGCGCAAGCAGCTGCCGGGACTCGAGCACGTGATCGTCGTCGACGGCGAGGCGCCGCCGGGAACGCTAGCGCTGTCCGATGTCGAGGGCGCCAACCCCGAGTTCGACGTCGAGGCATCCGTCGCGGAGCTGCAGCCGACCGACATCCTGACGCTGATCTACACGTCCGGCACGACCGGCCCCCCGAAGGGCGTGCAGCTGATCCACCGCAACCTGCTCGCCGCCGTGGAGGGTCTCGATGAGCTGATCGAGTTCCCGCAGGACGGCCGCGTGATCTCGTGGCTGCCCGCCGCGCACATCGCCGAGCGCAATGCGCATCACTACCTGCCGATTGTCTTCGGCCTGCAGATCACCTGCTGCGATGACCCGCGCCAGGTCCTCTCCTACCTGCCCGAAGTGCGCCCGAGCTGGTTCTTCGCGGTTCCGCGCATCTGGGAGAAGCTCAAGGCCGGTCTCGAGAGCATGATCGCCGGTCAGCCGGAGGAGCAGCAGCGCTCAGCCCGCGCGGCGCTCGAGGCGAGCCTGCGCAAGGTTCGCCTCGAACAGCGCGGCGAGCAAGTTCCCGCCGAGCTGGCCGCCCAGGTCGCGCAGGCGGACGCCGAGATCTTCGCCGGGCTGCGCGCGACGCTCGGCTTGGACCGGGTCGAGGCGATCAACGTGGGCGCCGCCCCGACCCCGGTCGAGGTCCTCGAGTTCTTCCATGCGATCGGGCTGCCGCTGGCCGAGCTGTGGGGGATGAGCGAGACGTGCGGGGCCGGGTCGGTAAATCCCCGCGAGAGGATCAAGATCGGCACCGTCGGGCCGCCGGCGCCGGGGGTGGAGATCAAGCTCGACGACGATGGCGAGGTGCTCGTCAAATCCGAAGTCGTGATGCCCGGATACCGCAACCTGCCCGAGGAGACGCAGGCGACCTTCACCGCGGACGGCTGGCTGCGCACGGGCGACATCGGTGAGTTCGACGAGGACGGCTACCTGCGGATCGTCGATCGCAAGAAGGAGCTGATCATCAACGCCGCCGGCAAGAACATGTCCCCGGCGAACATCGAGGCGACGCTGAAGAGCGCCTCGCCGCTGATCGGCCAGGCCTGCTGCATCGGCGATCGGCGCCCCTTCAACGCGGCGCTGCTCGTGCTCGACGCCGACTTCGCGCCCCCCTGGGCCGCCAACCAGGGGCTGGCCGATACGTCGCTCGCGGCGCTCGCTCATGACGAGCGGGTGCGCGCGGCCGTGCAGGAGGCGGTCGACGCGGCCAACGCGAAGCTCGCGCGCGTCGAACAGATCAAGAAGTTCGTGATCGTCGAGGGCGACTGGTTGCCGAGCGGCGACGAGCTGACGCCGACGATGAAGCTCAAGCGCAAGCCGATCGCGCAGAAGTACGCCGCCCAGATCGAGGCGATGTACGCGAGCTAGCCGCGCGCGCCGATGGACTTCGAGCAGATCAAGACCGACAGCGCCGACGGCGTCCTCACGATCACGCTCAACCGTCCCGAGCGCCTAAACGCGTGGACCGCGACGATGGGCCGCGAGCTGATCGAGGCGTTCGATCATGCGGACGCCGACGACGACGTGCGCGTGATCATCGTGACCGGCGCCGGACGGGGCTACTGCGCAGGCGCGGATCTGGCCGCGGGGGGAGAGACCTTCGATTGGCGCGCGCGCGAGCGCTCCGGTTCGATGCCGCGCGACAACGGCGGGCAGTTCACGCTGCGCGTGTTCGAGTCGAAAAAGCCCGTGATCGCGGCGATCAACGGCCCAGCGGTCGGCGTCGGCGCGACGATGACGCTGCCGATGGACATTCGCCTGGCAGCCGAGGATGCACGCATCGGCTTCGTCTTCGCCCGCCGCGGCATCGTCCCCGAGGCGTGCTCGAGCTGGTTCCTTCCGCGCGTCGTCGGCATCAGCCGCGCGATGGAGTGGGTCGCCACAGGCCGGGTCTTCTCGGCCCAGGAGGCCCTCGACGGGGGGCTGGTTCGCAGCCTGCATCCGGCCGGGCAGCTACTGGGCGCCGCCCGCGAGCTCGCGCTCGAGATCGCCGAGAACACCGCGCCGGTTTCGGTCGCGCTCGCGCGGCGCATGATGTGGACGATGCTCGGCGCCGAGCACCCGATGCTCGCGCATCGAGCTGACTCGCGCGCGATGTTCTATCGCGGTCAGTCCGCCGACGCTGTCGAGGGCGTCACGTCCTTTCTCGAGAAGCGCCCAGCCCGGTTCAGCGATCGCGTGAGCGACAGGATCCCCGAGATCATGCCGGGGTGGAAGGCGCCCGAGTTCGAGTGACCGCGCACCAGCTCGCCTAGTCACAGCCATCGGCTCGTGCCAAAGACGGCGCCCAACGGCTCGTGCCAGCGCGCGCCGGCCGGCCCGTCGCAACGGGCCGGCCGCGCGTCGCCGCTACTAGCTCGATCTCACGGACAGAGCGGGTTGTAGGGCACTTCCTGGCACGGGTTGGGCATCGTCGGCTGCGGCGGCGGTGCTTTTTGCGGTTCGGGCGTCCGCGCTTGCGATTCGCCCTGCAGCTGCAGCAGGTACTCGATGAACGCTTCACCGCCGCCGGGGTTCGGCGTGGTCGGGTTCTGACAGCCCCATTCTCCTTCGATGTCCGCGGGGAACGTGGCTGCTGTGAACGTGTTGCCGGACAGGCAGTTGTTCGTCGATTGCTGCTGTCCAAACGCGCCACCCTCGATTGCCACGTCTCCGGCGAACGCCGCGCCGCTGGTGCCATTTTCCGAGAACGTGTTGTCGCTTATCCGGTTACCTGCGAACTGGAAGAAGATCGTTTCCGGGCCGGGCGGGAACGGGTTGGGGTACTCGAACCCGAGCACACCGTCGTTGGCGTTGCCGCTGATCGTGTTGTTTTCCACCAGGTCCGCGTAGACGCCCGGCAGCTCGACTCCGACACCCCATGGCGCGGCGGCGGCCGAGGTGTTCGCCGGAGTCGTGAGATTGTTGTTGTCTTCGACCACGTTGTTGCGAAAGACCGTGCAGCGTTCAATTTCGGTCGTCGTGAACACAGGCGTCTTGCTGTGGCTCGGCGGCTTGCAAGCGCCGTCCTGCGGCGGTGGCGGGTCTCCCGGGTTTTCCGAATTCGGCGCGATTCCGGCGGAGTTGTTGCGGAAGGTGGAGCCTTCGATCGCGAGTTTACCACTGGAGTTAGAGCCGGAATAACCAAGCGCGTTGTTTTCCATCACCGCGTTGAAGACCCGTGCCTTGCAGTTGCGACAGGCACCGATATACATGCCGGAGTCGTTGAACCCCGAGGCAAAGATGTTTTCCCATGATCCGTTGACCATGTTGTCGGTGAAGATGCCATAGCCGCCATAGAGGCTTTCGTCATAAGCCGTGAGGTAGCGTCCGCGCCAGGTGCTCGCGCCGATTTTGCCGGAGCCGTCACCTCCGTTCCACCAGATCTCGTTGCCGCCTTCGCCATTGATATCGAGTTCGGGTTCGCCTTTTTCGTTCGTCGTCGACCGGTCGAAGTTTCGCACTGTGAGATTTTCGACGGAGACGTTTTTCGTCTTGAAGATTTCGATTCCGTTGGCTCCTCCTACCACGGCCTTGTTTTCGCCGTCGAGGATAACGGTGTTGCGGTTCATGCCGCGGATATGGATCCCCGCCTGTGCCGGCTCGACCCAGACTCGTTCGGAGTAGATGCCCGGTTCGATCAGCACCCAATCGCCCTTGGTCGATGCTTCGACGGCCGACTGGATCGTTTTGAAGTAGTGGGTATTGGACGGGATTGTCCCGGCAGGCGGTTCTCCCTGGCGAACGATGTTCACGTTGCGGGCCGCCAAAGCCGTGCTCGCGCCGGCGCCAAGCGCAGCCAGCACGAGCGAAAGAATTATCACGAGGCAGGGTCTCGACCAGCTGCCTCTCGAGCAAAATGGATACTTACGTTTCGATGACATCCCGTCAGCCTCCCTTTCCTGTGACCATACTTAAGCGCCCGATCCCCGCTTAGCGCTTGGCCCGCTCAGTCTCTGAGCCAGAGCCCGATCCTGCCCTGCGCGGCATTGGCGGCGCCGGGTGAATGCCCCGCGCCGAGCGACACGGAGGGACCGGGGTTGCGAACGCAAGTTGACATGAACCTGTGGCCATCGTACACAATCGTCACGTGGCGCGCGGCGAGCGTCAGCCGCCGAGCGCGAACAGCGGCCAGCGGCCGAGGACGCCCTTCAGCTCGTGAACGCCGCGTTCGGCAAACGCCAACGGGCCGCCGACAACGGTCCCGGCAACGGTCCCGGAGACGAGTACCTCGCCGGGACGCGCCAGTTCGCTCACGCGCGAAGCGATGTGCACGGCCATGCCGCCGACGTCGTCGCCGATCAGCTCGCACTCGCCGGTGTGGATGCCGATCCGGACCTCGACCCCGAGCTCGTGTGCCGCGCTTGTGATCGCAAGCGCGCAACGCAGCGCGCGCGAGGGCGGGCCGGCGAAGGTCGCGAGGAAGCCGTCGCCGACCGTCTTGACCTCGTGTCCTTCGAAGCGGGCGAGCTCCTTGCGCACGTCCTCCTCGTGGCGCTCAAACAGGTCGCGCCAGCGGCCGTCGCCGAGCTCGGCGGCCCGCGCGGTGGCATCGACGATGTCCGTGAACATCACCGTGAGCAGTGCGCGGACCAACTCTCCGCCGCGGCGCCCGCCGGTCAGGAACTGCTCGATCTCATCGACGATCGCGTCGCTGTCGCCCACGAACGGAGCCGAGTCGACTCCATCGAGCTCGACATAGCGGGCGCCCGGGATGTGCTCGGCGAGATAGCGCGAGTGGCGCACGTCCCAAACGCGCTCGCGCGGCCGGTGCATGACCAGCGTCGGCACGCGGATGCGCGGAAGCACGTCGCGCGCGTCGAGGTCGATCACCGCCCGCGAGATGCTGCGCGCCTCGCTCGGGCTGGCGGCCAGACGCTGCATGCGCGCGAACCAGGCCGACATCGCTGGGTCTTCGGCCATCGATGGCGCCCAGTTCGCCATGAACGCGCTGTCGGGCTGGCCCCAGCTGGCGATCGTGCGCTCGCTGAGATCTTCGTGTTCCTCGCGGGTCAACGCCCAGTCGTAGTCTGGAGCCCACGAGGTCCGGGCCACCGACGCATACATGATCAGCGCGCCGATCCGCCGCGGGTACTCGGCCGCGACCAGCGCGCCGACGACTCCCCCCTGGCCGTAGGTGAACAGCGCTGCGCGTTCGCTGCCGGCGGCGTCGAGCACTGCGATCGCATCCTGCGCCTCCTGCTCGACCGCGTATGCCTCGAGCACACGGTCCGACAGCCCGGTTCCGCGCGTGTCGAACATGATCACCCGTCCGAACGCCGCCAAGCGCTCGAGGAAGCGGCGGTTGGCCGGCGCCTCCCAGAGCTGCTCGAGCTGCGTCAGCCAGCCCGTCAGAAACAGCAGATCGAGACCGCCCTCGCCGATGATCTGATAGGCGATGCTGGCCTCCCCGCTGCGCGCATATCGGATCGTCGGCGGCATCGCTAGCGGGCTTCGACGCGGCGGCGGAAGGGCTCGGCGGGCTCGACGCTGGCCCCCGCGGAGTACACGCGGTCCGCGAGCCAATGGTCGGAAGTGACGACGCGGATCGCGCCGGGATCGGGGTCGGCGGCGAGGCGGCGCACGATCTCATCGTCGGCCGAGTCGCGGCGCGGACGCGGGGCGTGGGCGATCTCGATGACCGTCGAGGAGATCGGCGGGGACGGCGGCTGCTCGAAGACGACAGTCACCTCCTCTCCATTGGACGCAGCCCAGAGCTCGAGCAGGTAGACGAGCCGGACCATCGCCGCGTGCCGGTCCTTCCACCAGGCATCCGGACGCGTGCCGATCACGTTCATCCCATCGATCAGCCATCGCATTTGGCGCAAGCGTAGGGGGTTTTGCGGGTCAGCCGGGCTCCTCGCCGCGTCCTTTTGACCGCGCGATCCAGTTGCGCAGCTGCTCATGCATCATGCCCACGCCGACGATCGCATGCTGCGGCTGGCCCCACTCGGCGGGCACGACCGCGAAGGGTCGCGTTTGCGGGCCCCCGAGCCCGCCGTGCGAGCCCATGAACTCCTCGAACGGGGCCACCTCGTCGGAGTCCGGGTCATACATGCAGTTGACGAGCAGGTCGGGACAGTGTGGGAAACGGTCGTGGCGGCGCAGATGCTCTGCGGCGGTTGGGTCGAAGCCAGCGAGCGGATCCGCTCCCTCGAGGACGTCGCCGGCGAGGCGCCTGCGGCCGCCCGCGCCGATCACGAGCGGCCCGTGGGCCTGCGATCGCACCATCACGAAACCGATCCCGGGATGCGCCGTGAGCGTCTGAAGCAGACGCGGGTGGGACTCGGCGATCTGCTCGAGCGTGAGCCGCCCGCTGCCCGCCCGCAGATAGATCAGCCCCAGACCGCCCGACACGAGCACCACCGCCTCCTCATCGAGCGCTCGCTCGTCGCGCTCGTCGCGCTCGCGCTGCTCGAGCGCTTCGCGGTTGGGCCCCAGCGCGACCGTGCCCCCGATCGAGCGGCTGCGCGTCGCGCGCGCGAGCACGCGACCGCCGAGGCCCGGCTCCTGGCGGGCGTCGGCGAGCGCCGCGCCGACGTCGCCCCACGCCTCGTCGACGGCCAGCGGTGCGCGCACCTGGCCTCGCGCGAGCGCCCCGCGCACGACCTCCTCGAGTGTCTGGCCGTAGCGCTGACGAAACGGCGCGCCCTGCGTCTGGCCGTGGTCGGAGAGCACAACGAGGTGATATGGGCGCGGCGACTGCGCTGTCGCGCGCTCGAGCCGGGCAAGCTGGCGATCGTGCCGCTTGAGCACCGCGAACGCATCGGGCTCGCGGATTCCCGAGTGGTGGGCGACCTCGTCGTAGCCGACGAACGTGGCGTAGCTGACCGGCACTCCCTCGACGATGTCAGCCATCAGCAACGCGACATTGAGGTCGCGCATGACGACCGTGATCGACGCGCGGATCAGCGGGTACAGCCCACCCCTGGCGACGTGCGTAGCGCCGCTGCGCCGCTGGCGGCGGGCCGCGCGCCGCTCTTGAGCGATGTCGGCGAGCGACAGCGCGATCGTGCGCAGAAAGCCGTACGGATCGGCGAAGTAGGCGAAGAAGTCCGCCGCCTTCGATCGGCTGCGATCGCGGATCACGCTCATCGTGGCAGCGCAGCGCGGCGCGTCGCCCGAGAACATGTTTCCGCGGCTCGTTCCCCCGGCGGCGAGCAGACCGTGGCCGGTCGAGCGCCGGCGCTCGATCTCGGCGGCGTCGGCCGGGTGGTTGGAGACGAGCGTACGGTCGCTCTCCTTCTCATACCACCTGAACGCGGGCATGTCCCAGTTGTCTCCCAGCAGCAGGCCGGCCTGGCTCGCTCCGGTCTGTGAGGAGAGGTCGCACTCCCAGCCGATCAGCCTGTGGCTGCCGTCCGAGAGCCAGCGTGCGATCGTCGGCGCGCATCCCGCGCGCAGCGCGTCGCGCAGCACCCCCTCGCCGAGCCCGTCGATCTCGAACAGGATGACCCCGGGCACGTCGCTGCGATTGCGCGCCCGCGCGCCACGCACGCGTCGGCGCACCACCCGCAGATGCAGCGCGTCCCGGTCGAAGTCCAGCAGCGGCGCGACGAGCAGCGAGACGAGGCTGAGGGCGGCCGCGATCGCCAGGTCGCTGGCGATTGACGGCGTCTTGTCATCGACGGCGTAGAACGCGAGTGCGACGACGCCCACGCTCAGGATCAGCGACCCGAGCCCGAAGCTGATGATCGTCAGCGGCAGCGCCAGCCGGATGAGAACGGGCCAGAGGACCGCGTTGAGCAGGGCCATCACAGCGGCGACGAGCAGGGCCGCGTCGAACGACAGCGCTTCCAGCCCGGGCAAGACCGCCGCAAGCGCGAGCAGCACGAGCGCTTGCACCGCGAGCATGACTGCGACGCGAAGCGCAAACCCTAGTGGTCGCAGCGCACCTCTCACGCGCTGTGTGGGGCTACGCTCGTCGCTCGCGCAGACATCTGGTTGCTAGGTTCTCGCCTATGGTCGCTGGTGCGGTGAGCGCCGATCGCGCCGGCACAGCGAAGGACCGTATCGTTTTCCTGGGCCATGCCACCGTCCTGCTCGAGCTCGACGGCGTGCGCCTGCTCACCGACCCGCTGCTGCGAGGACGCGTCGCGCACCTGCGCCGCCAGGTCCCCCCGCTCGATCGCGATCTGACCGTCGGGGTCGCCGCGGTGCTCATCTCGCACCTGCATCGCGACCACCTCGATTTGGCATCGCTGCGGCTGCTGGGCCGGGACACGCGATTGCTGGTGCCGGCCGGCGCCGGACGCTGGCTGGGGCGCCGCCGGTTCAGCGCGGTGGCTGAGCTGAGCGTCGGTGACACCGTCCAGATCGGGCCGCTCGCCGTGCGTGCGGTCGCGGCCCGCCACGACCGCCGACGTGGCCCCGGCGGCCCCAGCGCCGAGGCCCTTGGATATCTCGTGCGCGGCCGGCACAGCGTCTACTTCGCCGGCGACACCGAGCTCTTCGAGGAGATGGCGAAACTGGCGCCCGGCCTCGACGTCGCGCTGCTGCCCGTGGCGGGGTGGGGGTCAAGGCTGGGGCCCGGTCACATGGACCCGCTCGATGCGGCACGCGCAGCCCGCCTGCTGCGGCCACGCCTCGCGATTCCCATCCACTGGGGGACCCTGCTGCCGCTCGGCGCCGGCGCTCGCCAGCGAGCGAGGCTCAGCGATCCGCCGCGGAGCTTCGCGCGCCACGTCGCGCGTCTCGCCCCAGGCGTCGAGGTCCGCATCCTGGCGCCCGGCCAGGCCGAGCGCCTGCAGTAGCCGGAGCGCTTGTGACAGGGCTCGGGGGCTGACACGCCACCCAGATAGCGAGTATTATCCCAACTATGGCTGGCCAGCCAGCCAGTACTTCAGACAACGGCATTCTGGCGGAGCGAATCAGGGAGGTCCAGATGGCAACGACCGGGCGCGATCTCAAGAGTGTGGAACTCACCGAACGCGAGCTGTGGCAGGACGGGCCGCCACTCGAGCTCTTCAAGCAGCTGCGCGGCGGGTGCCCGATCCATTGGACCGAGCGGTTCGAAGAATTTCCCGAGGAGACCGGCTTCTGGTCGGTAACGACGGCCGATGACGTGCACACGGTCAGCCGCGACTGGAGCACATATTCCTCCGAACGGGGCGGCGTGCTCGTCGCCGCGGCCGGTTTCCCGATCGAGCTCGCGCGGGCGATGTTCATCGGCATGGATCCGCCCAAGCACGATCGTCTGAAGGCGCTATTTCAAGCCGGCTTTACGCCCAGGCGGATCGCGGCTCAGGAGGATGAGATCCGCGCGATCGTCGTTCGCGTGCTGGACCGCCTCGCCGGTAAAGAAAACTGCGATCTGGTCACCGAGTTCGCCCAACCGGCCGTCTCGCGCGTGATCGGGCGCTTCATGGGCATACCGGAGGAGGACGACGCGATCTGGGCGAGACTGATGAACTCCTCGCTTGGCGCCGGAGACCCGGACCTGAACCCGTATGGTTTCGAGGGCGCCGTGGAGCGCGACATCCCCGAGGTGTTCGAGCGCTGCCGGCGGCTGATCGCCGAGCGCCAGGAGAATCCGACCGACGACCTGACGAGCGTGCTCGTCCACGCCGAGGTCGAAGGACAGAAGCTCGAGGAACACGAGATCGTGATGGGCTTCTTTTTGCTGATGGCCGCCGGCAACGACTCGACCAAGGCGACCTACTGCAGCGGCATGCGCGCGCTGATGGAAGACCGCGAGCAGATGCAATTGGTGCTGGAGGATCCCTCGTTGATCCCCGGTGCGGTCGAGGAGTCGCTGCGCATGTTCCCCGCGTTTGCGCACTTCCGCAGGACCGCCACCTGCGACACAGAACTGCACGGGCAGAAGATTCGCGAGGGCGACAAGGTGGTGATGTGGTACGTGTCATCCAACCGCGACGCAACGCGTTATCAGGAGGCCGATCACTTCGACCTTCGCCGCGACGCCGAGCACCAGGCCTTCGGGGCCGGCGGGCGCCACTTCTGCCTCGGCACCGCGCTCGCGCGGCTCGAGCTGAGGGTCATGTTCGAGGAGACGCTCAAGCGCTATCCGGCGATCGAGCTCGCCGGCCCTCCGGCGATGGTCGAATCGCTCTTCATCAACCAGTTGAAGACGCTGCCGGTCCGGCTGCTGTCCTAGCCGGGCGGCCGCGCCGCCCCCGCACAGCGCTCCCTGGCGCAGCGCGACCGCGCAGGGCGCGCGCGCTGCGCGGTCAGAGGCCTCGCTCAGCCGTGATCCGCCCCGACTTGACCGCTGCCGTCAGCGCCTTGTAGTCGCGCTCGTTCTGGTCGGCGTACGCATGGGAGAACTCGACAATCGCGCGGTCAAACACGGCCCCTTTGCCCAGGTAGGAGGCGATCGCGATGCGATCGCCGCTGCGCGCGTGCGCGCGCGCGAGCGTCCAGCCACACAGGCGCCCGTAGCGGGGCAGGGTCTTGGGTTCCATCTGTTCGATCTCCGCCGAGCCCTTCCAGTCGCGCAGCTGGCGGCCGTAGAAGTCGCGCGGCTGGCCGTCTAGTCCAGCCTCAATGTGTATCCAGCCGAGGAAGATGTCGCTGGTTGCCTGCATCAGCCGCTGTCCGGTTACGACCCGCTCGCCATGGTTCTCGAACTCGCTCGGGCTGACGAACTCCTCGAGCACCGACGGCTGCGCCTCCTTCATCTGCAAGAACAGCGGATCCCCGCTGTCGAACCCCATCATCAGCGCGATCCACGCGCGCGTGCCGACGCTCCCCACGCCGACGACCTTGCGCGCGAAGTCAGTCAGGCGAAACTGCTCGAGCAAGGCCTGGCGGTCGTGCTCGAGCGATGCGCGATAGATGCGCACGAGCTCGCCCAGCCACTCGAGCACTGCTTCGCGCTCGCCGCGCTTGACGATCTCTGCGACCGGCACGATCAACGGCGGGTCGGCGATGATCCGCGCCTCGCCGTCGACGATCTGCGTCAGCTTTGAGAATGCCGACATGCTGTCGCGCGTGCGCGCCTTGGCCAGCGCCTTCTGGGTTCGCCGGACGGCCTTCGGGTTCAGCTGTGGGCCTAGCTCCCCGAGCAAGGACTCGATCTCCAGGTGGGCGTACCAGACCTCGAGGTTCTTCATCGCTGCAAAGCGCGCCATCGCGCTTCGGTATTCCTCGACCGTGTCGAGCACCGCCTGATCCTGCTGCTTGACCGAAAAGCCGTTGTCGCGGGCGGCGATCAGCACGCTCGCTGCGAGGCGCTTGACGTCCCACTCCCACGGTCCAGGGAGCGTCTCGTCGAAGTCGTTGAGGTCGAAAACGAGCTGCCGCTCGGGCGAGGCGAACACGCCGAAGTTCGACAGGTGCGCGTCGCCGCAGCACTGCACGGTGAGCCCCGAGCGCGGAGTCGCCGCGAGATCGCTGGCCATGATCATCGCGGCGCCACGATAGAACGTGAAGGGCGAGACGAGCATGCGGCCGTAGCGGATCGGCACCAGCTCGGGTACGCGCGTCTCAGCCTGGCGCTCCAACAGCTCGATCGGATCGGTCCGGTGCGACGACGGTGTGAACCCGGCGTGGCTCGAGCGAGGCACCTCTGATCGCGCCGCCTTGCCGCGAGCCACCCGCTCGGCCACGGTCAGGTGCGGAACCACCGTGCTTGGATCGTGGACCGTAGCCATCGGCCAACGATACTCCGCTACCGTTGCGGCGTGGCCCCGCGATTGCGCATCCTCGCGTTCGGGTCGGGCGCGATCCTGGTGATCGCCGGCGTTCTCTGCGCTGTGCTCGTCGCAGGAGTCACCGGTGAAGTGCTGACGATCGTGCTGATTTCGCTCGGGCTCGGCGGCGCGTTGCTGCTGGTGTTCCTCGAAATCGGTCTAGGCGAGGAGCATGAGCGCGCGCAAGAGGACGAGTTGCGCCGGCGCAAGCGCCAGCGGCGCACGCTCGAGCTTCGCCAGCGCCCCCGGCTGCGCAACTGGCCGCGGCGCCCGCGCTGAGCATCCTGACGTCCACAGCGCAGGCGCGGCCACCGCGAGAGCAGCCGCGGAACGGACTGACAGGGGATCGCGCGGAAGGAAAACGAGCACGCTGGCGTCTTAGGAGGCAGTAACGTCTGACAACCAGTCGTCCCGCAGCTCCTCGCTGCGCCGATCGAAGGAGTTCTCGATGCGCTCGTCGTTGAAGTTTCTCGTCCCCGCTCTCGCCGCGTCGCTGCTGCTGGCAGCCTGCGGGAGCAGCTCCAAAAGCTCGGGCACTTCAACGCAGGCGACCACCACATCGGCGGCCACCCCGGCGTCGTCGTCGAGCGGGGCCAGCTCCAGCGCGCCGGTAGTAAAGACCGCCTCGAACTCGACGGTCGGCGCAACCGTGCTCGTCGATTCCCAGGGCATGACCCTCTATCGCCTGAGCGGCGAGGGAAGCGGAAAATTCATCTGCACGAGCAGTGCCTGCGTGAACATCTGGCATCCGCTGAGCGCGACGGCAACAGTCACTCCGACCGGCACCGTCAGCTCACTGGCGACGGTCAGGCGCCCCGACGGCACCGTGCAGGTGACGTACAAAGGAGAGCCGCTTTACACGTTCGCCCAGGACAAGCAGGCCGGCGAAGCCAACGGCCAGGGCATCAAAGATGTCGGCACGTGGACGGCGGTGACGGTGTCCAACGGCTCGAGCAGCGCTCCGGCCGCCGCGACGCCCGCGACGACCAAGACCGAAACCGCGCCTTCGGAAGGCTCGGGCGGCAGCAGCGGCGGCTACGGCTACTAATCGGCCGGCTGGCGCTAGCTGCCTGAAGCGGACGGTGCGATCTCGCCGCGACCGGCGGCCTGCAAATCGCGGGGGAGCTGTACCGAGTAACGGCGCGCCAGCACCGTCAACGCGGTGCGCCACTGGATGATCGCGGCCCGCTGGGCGGATTGCGTGTTCGGCAGGTTGTCGAGGTTGCGCTCGGCCAGGCCGGTGGTTAGCGCGCTCAGGTATGAGTCCTCGAGGATGTAGGTGTGGGCGTAGGGGGCGTTGACCGAGCGAAGCCGCGCGGTCGCGGGCTGAATCGCCGCGATGTCGACGGTGTATGCCGCAAATCGCCGCTCGAGGGCGCCCATGCGAAGCGACGCCTGCCGAGGCGACCCCCGGCCGTCGCGGTAGGCCGAGAGGATCGGGTCGGCCCCTTCCAGGAGCCGGTTGACCGCCAGCCTGATCGGCTCCACCTGTTGCAAGTACGCGACCAGCGCGCCGTGTTCGCGCCGGGCCGCAGCGGCAGCCGCGCTCGCGGCATCCGAGCTCGAACCAGTCCCGCAGCCGCTCAGCTGTCCGAGCAGCGCAACCACCAGCGCGAGCAGCCCCGCCTGCCGGCCCAGCGCGCCGCGCCGGCCTGGCGCCGGCAGCCGCGCGCATCGGCCTGCGAGGCAGGCACGTCGCCGCTCGCTGCCCGTTGGCGAGCAGCGCTGCGGCGATTCGGCGATCGCGCCCGAGCGCCTACCTACTTGACGGGATTGCCCGCCGCGTTGACCGCGTCCCAGACCCCGCCAAATGCGCTGAATCCGACGTAGGAGGTTTCTGCGGGTTCGCTCGAGGGAGCGTAGAGGTAGAGCGGGTGCCCGGCATAGGTGACCTGCTTGGAACCATTGGGGAGCGTGATCGTCGACAGTAGCGAGGCCTTGACCCCGGGCCCGGCGATCGGCTTGCCGCTGGTCTTCAGTGCCGGCCAGATGCTGGCGCATCCGCTGATTTTCACGCATGTGTTTTTGTTGCGGGGGTCCTTAGTAAACCTGTAGAGGGTGAAGCCCGCAGCGTCGACGAGGACCTTTCCGACTTCCGTGTGACGCAGTTGGACCTTGGCTACCTTCGTCGACGCGTCCGAAGCTGGACCGCTCGCCTGCGCGTCGGCAACCACCGGGACGCTCGCCCCTGCAGCCAGGATGGCGGCCAAGAGGATGTTGGTTCGTTTCAAGGGATTTCCTTCCGGATCTAACGAGTCATAGGCCTGCAGAGTCCTATTGCTCCGCAGATTGTGACGGTCTCAACAATCTAAGACGCCGGTTGCCCGAGCATCTTCCCGGGGAGACGCCCGCTGCCGCCGGGATCGAGCGGCGTCAGCGGAAACGGTCCTGCGGTCGCGCAAGGCGCGCTCAGCTGGCGGAGGCCTGCTTCTCGGCCTCCTCGAGTTCGCGTTTGAACTCCTTGCTGTCGGCGTCGATTTCCTTCTCGATCGACTTTTCCGCCCGTGTCAGCGCCTTGTCGAGCTGTTCTTCAACGCGCGACTCACCGATCACGATCAAGGCTGCGTGCCCGCTCTCCAACAGCTCGCCGAGCTCCTTGGCGTCGCCGCGCGAGATGCCCTTGCGCAGGTGGCCGCCGACTCCCCCGACGAGCCCGCCGACTACAGCCGAGCCAAGGACCGAGGGCGGGAAGATGACCCCGAGCGCAGCTCCGACCGCGATCCCTCCCCAGGCGCCATGCTGCGTGGGCTTCTCGTGCTTGTCGACGTGCACCTTGCCCTCGCTGTCCTTGGTGATCATCGCGACGTCATAGGTGCCCACCAGCTTCGCCGCGTGCATGTCGAGCAGGGCGTCGTAATCGGCCAAGGCGTTAGCGCGGTCGCCGTAGGTCGCGGCGTATATGAAAAGCGGTCTGTCGCTCATCTCGTCTCCTGTTCGGCTTGTCGAGTGTCGCCCGCGGCGCCGGGGAGGCAGCGCGATTTCGCTGAAGGCTACGACGATCCTGCGAGGTGCGTCGCCCCCGCAGCGCGCAGCTCGCGTCGCGCTGCACACCGGGTCGGCGCGACCAAGTCGAGCGGCTGCTCGCCGGCGCCGGCGCCGCGCAGCGCTCCCCGGCGTGCGGGCGCACTGGAGCGCTGCGCCGCACAGGCCGAGGGTCGAGACAGCCTGCGCGCCCTGCTCGCCAGCCAAAACCGTCCAGGTCCCTCCTGAGGACGCGTGATTTGCTAACCGAGGAGATAGTTGCCAGACTCGATTTGCCGCGCCACCAGCGATGCAACTCTTGAAACGACTGAGCACTCGGGCACGCACGCGCGACCCGTTCCCATGCGTCACAGAAAGGGGAGAGCGATGAGCAAGCAGACGTTCCTGATCCTCGGTGCGGCTCTGGCAGGCGCCAAGGCCGCCGAGGAGCTGCGCACGCGGGGCTTCGACGGGCGCGTGGTGCTGATCGGCTCCGAGCCAGAGCGCCCCTACGAACGTCCACCCCTGACCAAGGACTACCTGCGGGGCGAGTCCGAGCGGGAGAGCGCCTACGTGCACGAGCAGGGCTTCTACGCCGAGAACGAGATCGAGCTGTTGCCGGACACCACCGCGACCTCGATCGAGCTCAGCGCATCGCGCGTTACCCTCGCCGGCGGTCAAGAGCTTGACTATGACCGGCTGTTGCTCACCACCGGCGCCGAGCCCCGGAGGATTCGCATCCCCGGCGCGGACCTCGACGGCGTCTACTACCTGCGCACACTGGCCGACTGCGATGCGCTCCGGGAACGTCTCGAGCGGGGCGGCCGGGTAGTTGTCGTCGGTGCGGGCTGGATCGGCAGCGAGTTCGCCGCCTCGGCGCGCCAGCGCGGCCTCGAGGTCACGGTGATCGATCCGCAGCCGCTGCCAAACGAGAGGATCTTCGGGAGCGAGATCGGAGCATTTTACCGCGACGTCCACCTCCAGCATGGGGTTAATCTGCTGCTGGGTCAAGGCGCCGAGTCGTTCGAGGGCGACGGCGCTGTCGAGCGGGTACGCACGGGCGGTGGGGTGATCGACTGCGACTTCGTCGTCGTCGGCATCGGCGTGGCGCCCCGCGTCGAGCTCGCTCGCCAAGCCGGTCTCGAGACCGAAGACGGCATACTCGTTGACGAGAAGCTGCAGACCTCGTCGCCCAGCGTATTTGCGGCGGGCGACGTCGCGAGCGCGTGGCACCCTTTTTATGAACAGCGGATCCGGGTCGAGCACTGGGCCAATGCGCTTAACCAGGGTCCCACGGCGGCGCGTGCGATGCTTGGCGAGCCGGTCAGCTACGACCGGATCCCATACTTCTTTTCAGATCAATACGACGTCGGGATGGAGTATTCAGGCTACGCGCCGAGCTGGGATAGGGTCGTGTTCCGCGGCGAGCGCAGCGTGGGCGAGTTCATCGCTTTCTGGATGTCCGACCAGCGGATCGTCGCGGGAATGAACGTCAACGTCTGGGATGTCAACGAGCAGGTCCAGGCGCTGATCCGCTCGCGCCAGCCCGTCGAGGTGGGCGAGCTGACCGATCCCGAAATCCCCCTGGACTCGCTTGTTGGCGAGCCCACCGGCGGAGGCTGAGCGTCGACGAGCGCATTCTCGCGCGTCAGCGCATATCAGCCAGCGTTCTCTTCTTTGCTCGCTCTAACCAACGCTTTCTCACCGGAACGAGTGAGGGAGACTCGCAAGCCGACCTCGTCCGGTCGCAAAAGACGCTCCGTGCGGGCAAGACCGGCGACGACGCACCGATGCACGACGTCGCTGCGCAAGGCCGACGGCAGGACCGTCGGGAAGTAACGAGCGGTCCACCAGTCACGTCTGACTCGCCCTGCTTGAATCTCTCTGAGCGCTTCCAGCTGTGGCTTGGTTACGGGCGCCCGGACCGATCCCCTGGCGCCTTGTTTTGCTGAACGTCGCGCGCCGGACATATGATCCCTACCAGCTAAAGGCGCGCCGAGAAATGCGAGATTCACCGTGGAGCGCCCGCAAGACGAACGCTATGCCCGTTAGGCTCGCGATCGCGGTGTCCGCGCGCGCGAGGATGAGTCCGTTAGTGGTCACGACGATTCGTCGCATCAAGTCCTCCGAGTGGTGCTAAGGATAGCTGGCTTTGCGGCGGTCCCGAGAAGCGAGTCCGCGGAGGCGGGACATGAGCTTCGTGGCTTGCGCCCCGTTCAAAGGCTCGGCACCTCACAGTGAACGACCAGGCTTCGCAGGTTGCGCGTGCAGCTCACCAGGTTCAACGGCAAATTTGCGATCTCGACACAACACGCGCGATCGTGTCCAGCACCCGCCACAGGCTGCAAACAAAGCAGACCTCATTGTCAGAAAAGATCGCTCTTGCAACCACCGCGGCCGAGCACTCCGAGCTGCAGGCGAACGGACTCCTCGAGCCCGAAAGCCGGGCGCGTTCGGGTCGACGAGCACGCGCACGGTCGCCGAAGAAGTCATCGCGCTCGGAGGACGGTGCCAGGTACCCGCCAGGCAGTGCCGGTGCCTAACCGAACAGATGTTCGTCGACGTGAAGAAGATGGGGGAACCACCCCATAGGCGATTCAGGCCACGGCCCGTACCTTTGCGAAAACGCATCCCTCCCATGCGGGTGCGGCGGCGGCCGGCCGCTGGAGTCCACTGCGCGGCCGGTCCCCGCTGGCCCCCGCGCGAGAGACCGCGTCGCCGCCGCGGGGATGCGCATTCGTAGTCCTTCGGCGAGCCGCAGCCGCCGCATCCGGATCCGCTGCGCCTGTGTATCGGCAAGGATGCGGGAAACCACCCTTGTCGAGATCGCCTGACACGCGTACGCTGCGAGAGCGGGATGGAGGGGTATGGGTCCAGACCGGCCGCTCGCTCGAACCACGGGCGGCCGGCCTTCTTCTCCGCGAGATTCGCCGAGGTTTCTTCCGAATGAGCTACCAGGGAAACAGCTCTGACGAGAGCGGGCTGACGGCCGGGGTCCCTGCGGCCGCCAGCCGTGGGCGGTGAGAGCCCGCCCTCGCCTTCTCAGGACTCCGCAGTCCACGGGAAACTTCCCGTCGAGCGGGATCCCTTGGTTGAGTCAGCCGGACCGCTCGAAAGCGAGAGGACGTCTCCACTCGTCAGCGCTCGAGGGTCTCGCGCTCACAACCATCCGCACCTGGAGTGAATCCGTGGTCGGACGCCCGCAGCCGGCATCGAACTCCACGCCTCAAAGGCAGAGGTTTGGGCCTTGTGAGCTTTCACGCCCCGACGTTGGGCAGCTCGCCGAGCCGCTACCGACGAGGCCGGCCGCCTGATGTCGAAGCGACCGGCCGCAGCCATATCCGCCCCTTGATGGGAGGTAGGATCTAGCCGCGCGCAGGCTACGTCCGCGAGGGAGCCCGCGACAAGCGCGGTTTCCCGCATGTCGATGTCGTTACATAAGGCCGTCGAACGTGGGGCGAATGATGCGCGAGGCGCCGGCCGCGGCCGTGGTGCGGCGCGAGCGTTGCGGCTGCTTCGCCCGTAACCACGTGGCTGGCTGGCGCCCCGCGGTCGTGCTGAGGCCGGTCTCGGGGCGGACCAGAGCTCTAGCGCCGGCCAGCCGAACGGCCAGCGGCGCTTGGGTCTTGGAGGCGATGCTCGGGCCTTAACGACTGCGGACGCCGTAGGGGGGGCCTCGGCGTCCGCAGCATTCCTCACTCCGCGTGCTGCTATCCCCAGACTGGGAGGCACCAGGGACAGCAATCCAAGTGTACCCGCCCTAGCCGGCGCGTAAACTCCCGCGGGTGCGACGAGGGCAGCGCCCGGTCTGCGATGCGCGATGGCCGGGTGTCCAACGCTAGACATAGGGAACATACGTTCGCGATGACACCCGGAGCGCCCACGCCCCAACGAGCGACGATCGCGACCGAGCAAGCCGCGGCGAACTGCTCAACCGGGGTCAGTTGACCGCAGCAGAACCCGGAAGCGGTTTGCGCGACGGTTCGAGTGTCCCCCGCGTTCCCGATAGCTGCGGGGACACGTTTCGCCTGGGCGTTCCATCTTGGAGGACGGTTCGCGACCACCACTCGCATGGATCGCGCCGGTCAGGCGAAGGGAGAAGCCGGGCTGATGTTATGAGGCAGGCACCGTGCGCGGTAAAGTATCTGCGCTTTTCGCAGGAGGCTAGAGTCAAGATCCTTCTGGAATCCGTCCTAATCGCCAGCCTGCGTCCGCTGTTCTGATGTTGCCAGAGAGGGAAATCGCGCAAACGGCGATGGCTGCACGAATTATCCGAGGTGAAGCGTCGTGGCCGCCGAGCATCCGATCGTCTTGAGTCCCGCCGATCGAGCAGTGCTGAAACGGCTAGCCGATCGCCGTACCCGCGAGCTCAAACGTAAGAGTTCCGCGATCGCCTCGGGCCAAGCCAAGCTCGTGACGACGATTCGCGGGGCGGCGAGACGGGGCTCGATCCACGTCTCTCACCTCGACGTGTTCGTCCCCGTGCTGCGGGAGAACGAGCGCTACTGGACAGCTACGCTTGCGCAGGGAGGAGCCCGGGGCAGCAACGACGATCTCGCTGCATCTGAAGCCCAGCTGGCCGATACTCGCGTCCTGCTGGCGCGCCTCGAACAGTTCACCGAGGAAGAGCACGCCCCATGACAAGGCGGCGAGGAGCCCGGTGATCGATCCTGTCGCGCGACGAGTGGCGCCGCGCGACGCGCTTCGGTGTAGCGTGAACTCTACGAGCACATACGAGGCGTGAGCGAAACTAGGAGACGTGAAAGATGGGAGATGACGTAGGGGAGGCAAGGCCGTCAAGGCCGCTGGGAAATAGCTGCTCTCGTTGCGGAAAGCAGCTTCCGGCCGATGCTGCCGGCTGGCAGTGGTTGGGCGACGAGGGGCTCGAGTTGGTCTGTCCGGACTGCACGCGTCAGCGAGAAGCAGATCAATATGGCGGTTCACAGGCGGGCGGCGCTTGACCTGCATGTGCTCACGCTAATCCGCCAGACCAACGACTTTGAGAGCCTCGGCGTGATTGACATAGGTACGCAGTCGCCAGATTAGCCCGCCACGGAGATCCCAGATGATCCCCACCGGAGAATAGACCGGGTCCTCGCTATCTCGACCCCGTCCCTCGAGCCTGCCCAGTACGAGCACCGCGTCGGCCAGATCGCAGAACTCATCCGCGACGAACTGGAACTCCCCCAAAACGCTGTTCAGTCGGGAGAAATAGGCGCTAACGCCCTTGTGCCCACGAAAGATCTCGCCCTCGACGGTGCCCAGCCCGCTGGTCCACTCCAGGTCCGGCGTCGTGAGGGCGGCAAACGCGGCAGCATCGCCTTTGCTGAAGGCGTCTATCGCTCGTTTGACGATTTCGAGGTTCTCCGGCGACACCACCACGTGAGTATCCCACTCGTGAGAACGATCGCCTTGATCGGAATCACAGGTGAGCGGAAGCCGAATGAGGCCACGCCGATAGGGTGAGCAGCAGCCTGAAAGACGGGCGTGGTCTCGCCGGTAAAAACCGGCCGCTCGGGAGGTATCTGAGCGGCCGGCAGGGTCTCCATCCATGGAAGGTAGGGTTGGCTCTTAGGACGTTAAGGCGCTCAGGAGCGTTTAGAAGCGGGGTTTGCCGTGCTCCATCTCCGTAGATCAGAGCAGCCCGTATGCGGGTCAGCCGTCGAGCTACGGTGGAGTACTGCGCCTTGTCGACCGGTCCGGCGGAAGAGCGAACGAAGCCGGCCGCTCAAGGGGAAGCGTCTCAAAGCGGCCGGCTTTCGGGGGGTCTACGTCCCGTCCATTGAACGGGCGTGCACCTTCGACGCTAGAGCGCTGTCGTCGTCTGCAAAGCGAGGTTTCCCGTGCTTGATCTCCGTAGATCGGAGCATCATCGATGCGGGCTTAGCCGCGATTCAAATCCTCGCTCGACTTGTGGGACTGCTAGCGGGTCGGGAACCTCGTGATCGGCGCTGACGCGTCCGTCAGCGGGGGCGAGGTGAGCAGGCCGGAGCGCTCGCGTTGCGGCATGGCCGGCTCGCTGCGAGCTCGAGCAGGGCGGCTTCCACTCGCGAGGCGATCACCGGCCAGGCATGGTTCCGGGCCACTTCAGCGCCACCCCTCCCCAGACGCAGGGCGAGCTCGCGGTCGAGCAGCAGCCGCTCGATCGCGTCTGCGACGGCGCGGGGATCGAGCGGATCGACGAGCACTCCGCTCACCCCGTCCGCGACGGCCTCAAGGGCGCCGGCGACGTTGCCGGCGACGACCGGCTTGCCGTAGGCGCCTGCCTCCAGATAGGCGATCCCGAAGCCCTCGCCGTGGGATCGGCTCGGCATTGCCGCCAGTGCGGCGCGGCGCAGCCACAGCTCGCGCTCCGCGTCGGACACCGCGCCAAGAAAGCACGCAACGTCGGCCAGACCGCGGGCGCGCGCGAGCGCTTCCAGGCGCGGGCGCAGGGGGCCGTCGCCGATCACCACCCATTGAACGTCGGGCACGGTCTCGCGTACGCGCGCCAGTGCGTCGATGAGCACGTCGTGACCCTTGTACGCGAACCTGAGCGCGGCGATCGTCAGCACGATCGGGCGCCGGCTGTCGATCGGTCTCGCGTCGCGTGGAAGCTCGACCCCAGGCGGGATCACCTTCACGTTCTCCAGCGACGCACCCGTTTGCGCGATCAGCGAGACCGTGTGGGCGCTGACCGCGATGCTCAAGTCCGCTTGCGCTGCGGCAAACGCGGACAGGCGCGGTCTGCCGGGAATCTCGACGGCGTGGAAGTATTGCGCCGTGCGCGCACCCAGCGCGCCGCGAATCGCGGCAGCGGCCGGGCTCACTATCACGTGCGCGCTGAGGGTCAGGCGCGGGCGGAACGCGAGGGCGCGACGCAGACCCGCGAAGTTGAGCGCGAGCAGGCGCGCTCGCTTGGCCGCGTGCGCGCCGCCGCTGCGGTGCGTGACCAGCGCGGTGCGCGCGTCGAACAGCCCGGCGCCGGGCGAGTCAAGCGTTACCACCTCGGTCTCGAAGCCATGCATTGCGCCTGCCAGCCCGTACACGAGCGATTGCACGCCACCGTGGGAAGGAGGGAAGTCAGGCGTGAGGATCAGCAGCCGCGGCCGTCGCCTCCCGGAGGCGGCCGGCGGCGCGTGCCCGGCGCCCGAAGCCTGGGGGGCAGGGCTCGGCGACTTCGCGCTCATCGAACGGCGGTCTCGACGGACAGCACGGCCCAGCTTGCTCGGCGGGCGGTTGTCGACGGCGGTGGCGCGGCGGTCGGCCATGCATTGGCGAGCACCCCTCCCCAGATGGCGCCCACGCGATCTAACGGATAGTTCGGTCCCATCAACAAGAGCTAGGTGGCAGCGGGTGAACTCTGGGCACACGACAATTGTGGCGTCGGCGAACTCTTGACGCCACCTGTCCAAGAAACGGCGAGCCTCGGCTCGCGCAAAGCCGGTACAACACCGACAGCGTCGATCCCGATTTTCCCGTCCTGCATGCGCCGACTGTTCTACCTGCTAACGCTCCGGATGATAAGCACGGGCGGATCGTGATGTGCGGCTTCGCGGGCGTATACGAGTACGGGACCGCCGAGGGCCGCGTGTCGGGCGAACAGATCGCAAGCATGCGCGACACGCTCGCGCACCGCGGCCCCGACGACGCTGGCCTGTTCGTCAGCCACGACACGCGCGTCGGGCTTGGGCATCGCCGGCTCGCGATCGTGGACATCGCGGGCGGAACCCAGCCGATGTTCGGGGAGAGCGGCGAGTGCCTTGTGTACAACGGCGAGATCTACAACTACCCCCGCCTTCGCGACCGGCTCGAACGCGAAGGCGTCGGCTTTCGCACGACCTGCGACACCGAGGTCGTGCTGCGGTTGTACGAACGGCACGGCGCGGCGGGTCTCCGCCGCCTCGATGGCATGTTCGCGTTCGCGCTGTGGGAGCCCGCGCGGCAACGGCTGCTGCTCGCTCGCGACCCAGCCGGCGAGAAGCCGCTGTATTTCAGCGACGACTGCGGGCGCCTCGTGTTCGGCTCGGAGATCAAGGCGCTGCTCGCGCACCCGTCGGTCCGCCGCGAGCTGAACGACGCGGCGCTCGACGCCTATCTGACGCACCTCGTCACCCCCCCGCCTCAGACTCTCTTCCGCGGCATTTTCAAGCTCGCGCAGGGGGAGATGGCGGTATGCGACCGCAACGGTCTGTCAGTCTCGCGCTATTGGGACGGTGCCTTCGCGCGGCGCTTCAGCCCGGCGGGGCTCGGGCAGGCGGCCACGTGCGTGCGCTCGTTGCTCGAGTGCTCGACGCTTGCATGCCTCATGAGCGACGTGCCCGTGGGGCTGCTGCTGAGCGGCGGGCTCGACTCGACCGCTCTGCTGGCGCTCCTGGGCGAACGCGCGCGCGGCCTGCCCACCTTCTCGGTGGGGTTCGCCGGGGCTGCGGCGTTCGATGAGCGAGAGAAGGCGCGGCGCGTCGCCCGGCACTTCGGCACCGACCACCACGAGGTGAGCGTCTCCCCGCAGCAGGCAGTGGCACTCCTGCCAGAGCTCATCCATCACCAGGACGAGCCGCTCGCGGACCTCGTCTGCGTGCCATTGCACTTCGTCTGCTCGCTCGCGGCCGGCGCGGGGGTGAAGGTGGTGCTCGGCGGCGAGGGATCCGACGAGCTCTTCTGGGGGTACCCGCGCTATCAGAAGATCGTGCGCTCGTGGCCTTGGATAGCGGTCCTGCGGCGATTGCCTCGCCCGCTGCGCTCGGCGCTCGCGGCGGCGATACCGGCGCGGCGCCTGCCGAGGCTGCGGGACTTCGCCGAGGGCCTGGCCGCCGATCGCGTGCCGCCGATGCACATGCCCGTGGGGGTGACTCGAGCGCAGCGCAGCGAGCTGCTCAGGTCGGCTGGCACGGGGCCGCGCTGGATCGCGGCCAGCACCGGCGCGGGCGAGGACGGCGGACTGGACACACTCGCGCTCGACACGCAGGAGTACGAGTTCGGCGTACGACTTCCCGAGCGCCTTTTAATGCGCATCGACCGCTTCTCGATGGCCAGCGGCGTGGAGGCGCGGCTGCCGTATCTCGGTCGCGAGCTCGTCGAATACGTCTATCACCTGCCGCCGCGGCTGAAGATCGCCGGGGCGCAGACCAAGATCGTTCTTCGCAAGGCGGTCGGAGACCTCGTTCCCTCATGGGTGCTCGCGCGCAGAAAGCAGGGCTTCGAAGCGCCGGTCGCGGCGTGGTTCGAGGCGCGCATGGGCCAGCTGCTCGATGCGCTCGCGCAGGAGGACGCGCTGCGGTTGTATTTCGATCAGGAGGGCCTCGATGCGCTCAAAGACGTGCGCCGCGCGCCGGGCGCCACCGCGGCCTTGTGGCCAGTGCTCAATTTCGCCCTGTGGCACCTTGCATGGATCGAGGGCCGCGACCTGCGCGAGCTCCTCGAGAGAATCTGAGCGGACTGCCTCGCGGGGGTTGTGCACGGTGTGCACGCCTGGTCTGGGCGTAGCGGGCGCCGTGATCAGCCTCGGGCGACCTGGTCATAGCCCCACAAGGTAACGAGGTCACGCCCCAGATACTCACTCAGCGCCTCGACCTCTGCCTTGAAGCGGACGCGCAGTTCGAGCATCAGATCCTCATCGGGTGGGCGCGGACTCCCGTAGATGACGTGCTGTCGAATCGCTCGCAGCGCGTTAGTGCGAAAACGCCGGGGCACAAGCGGTTTGACCACGGTCTTGACTGCGCGCCCCGCGGGGCTGAGTCCCATGTAGACCGACAATAGGAACTCGTTGAGCCGAGGCGACCGAACGCGGACCGTGGCGTTCGCCTCGACCGGCGCAAGGGGACATGCCTCGTCCACGTCGATGAAACGCAGCACCTGTCGCATCGTCCCTTCGCTGTCGCTTCGAAACTCCTCGTAAATGAGAACCAAGATCTGCTCTGGTGGGAATACCGCGTCGTAGCGGCGCAGCTGCTCCACGTATCGCAGGTGATCGGAGTACATGAGTAACGGCGGACAAGCCGCATAGCGCGGGATCGCTTTCCCCTGGCGTCGAGTCTCCTCGAGCGCGAGCGCCTTACGGAGATCCTTCTCGGTCTCGGCGCGACTCTGCAGAAGCTGGAGGTGAAACGAGCGCAAGAAGCTCGCCGGCTCGCGCAGAATGGCGATGATTCGCGCCTTCGGCTGCAGAGCGGCAATCCTCCCCGCCGCCTCCCGGGAGATCAGATATGAGGGTGTCACCTCGCCGATCCGCTGCTCCGAACCGGCGGCTTCAAACAGCGCCAGATAAGCGTCCAGCGTTTGCGGGCGAGCACCGGACCCCCGCGCGATCGCGCGGGCGCGCAGCTCGGGCGCGTGAAACCACAACTCCTTGCGGTCGGGTAGGTAGATCTGCGGATGCCGTCTCAACATCCAGTACAGCGCGGTGGTGCCGCTCTTGGACTGCCCGACAACAAAGAAGTCGGGCGCTCTTGCACATGCGGGGCGCTCTCGGTTGTGCAGCAGGACAGGCTGCTCCGGATCACTCACCTAACGCCACCTAACGCTTCCCCTGGCCCCGACATCTCGATAGTGTAACGAGGCCGACAAGATCTACCACCAGACTTCTGGTGGTAGCAGCCCAGGAGGGAGAGAACGCGGTTACTCGCCGGTCTCGGGCGAACTGTGGCCCCTTTGCGGACATCGACCCGTCTATGCTCGAACTCCCTTGGGTCGTGGCTCTCTTTCGACCAAGGTGGCGCGTCACTACGGCCCTGACGCTGCGTCACTCCCGCACGCGAACCGCTCAACAAGCCCCTGTAACGGGTGCTGCTCGTCGTCCGTAGCGGGCGCGTCGGGCTGCATCGTCGAGACGCCTGCCTGGTTGGAATGGAGCGCTCTTGGTCGGCGGACGGTTGTGAACACGAGACGGCTGATCTCAAGCGGCAGACCGTGGGTCGTTGCGCCGGGCTCGTGAAAGTCGGATGATGGGCGCGTGAGCTTACCTGCTATCGACATGGTGTCGCTCCTGATGACAGACCTTTGGGTTTCGGCCGCCAGGTCGAGATGCTCGCCGAGGATCTCGACGAGGTCGACTTCCGCTGTTACAGACCGCGCTTGGCCGGGATAGCGAGCGTCAACGTCTAAAGCGGAGGGCGTGAGCGGCGATGACGCGCGAGGCGACACACGGCGGCGCTGATCGGCGGATCGAGCCTGGGGAGACCCGCTATGTCAAAAGCGGCGATCTCGGCATCGCCTACCAGGTGACGGGCGAGAGGGGCCGGACCTCGTCTGCGTCGCCGGATCGCTTTCGCACGTGGAGCTGGGCTGGGAGACGCCAGCGACCGCGCCGATCTGTCGGCGGCTGGCGCCGTTCGCGCGCCTGATCACCTTCGATAAGCGAGGCATGGGTCTCTCGGGCCGAAGCGCTGCACTGCCGACGCTGGAAGAGCGCATGGACGATGTGCGCGCGGTGATGGACGCGGCAGGTAGCGGGTCGGCTTCACTGGTGGGCATGTCGGAGGGAGGGCCGATGTCGCTGCTGTTCGCCGCTACGTATCCCGAGCGGGTCACCAGGCTTGTGCTGTGGTCGACCTTCGCGCGCCTGGCGTGGGCACCCGACTATCCATTTGGCGTTGAGCAGCAGCTGGGGGACGCGTTCTGCGACCAGCTTCAAACGTTCTGGGGTACCGGTCGCGTCTGGCCGGTAATCTCGACCAACGACTCGCCCGAGGACGTGGCCACGCGCCGCCGCTACGCGCGCCTGGAGCGTAGCTCGGCGACACCGGCGATGGCGTCGGCGGCCAACCGCTTTTTGCTACGGGTCGACGCTCGTGAGGCGCTTGACACGATCTCGGCGCCGACGCTGGTTGTCCACCGCAGCGAGGACCCGGTCACACCACTCGAGCACGGGCGCTACCTCGCCGAGCATATCCGCGGCGCCCGCCTAGCGGAGGTCCCGGGTGCCTTTCACTTCAGCGGGATCGGCAATGACGAGGACGCGCTCGACGAGATCGAACAGTTCCTGACGGGCACGCGAGCCGAGCACGAGATCGATCGCGTGCTGAAGACTGTGCTGTTTACCGATATCGCGGGCTCGACCGAGCGGGCCGTATAAATCGGGGACCGGCGCTGGCGCGAGCTGCTCGCGACCCACGACTCAACCGTGCGCCGTGAGCTCACGCGCTTTCACGGCCAGGAGGTCAAGAGCACCGGTGACGGGTTCCTAGCGTGCTTCGACGGCCCGGCCCGTGCGATCCGTTGCGCGCGGGCGATCGGCGAGGAGCTCGGCGCAATCGGCCTAGAGGTCAGGGCCGGGCTGCACGCCGGTGAGTGCGTCCAGCGCGGCGGGGATCTCGCCGGCGTGGCCGTACATATCGCCGCTCGCGTCGCCCGCCTCGCCAGTCCCGGGGAGGCGCTCGTCACGAGTACCGTCCGCGACCTCGTGGCCGGATCGGACATCGAGTTCAGCGACCGCGGCGCCCACGCCTTGCAAGGAGTTCCCGGCGAATGGCAACTGCTCGCGGTCACCCCGTGAACCTCCGCTGGCAGCCGCTCGCTCGCTCGCCAGCGGCAGCGGTTGGTGCCACCGGCACGGGGTCGCGTCCTGGGCTGCGCTAACTTTGCCGGTGGCTCAGGTTCCCGGTGGTGGGCCGCCTCCCTCGCTTCGCTGCGGGCGTCGAGGTCGCCGCGCTCCAACGCGTCCTGCAGCTCGACGGCCAGGCTGTAGGGCGAGGGGCTATACGACCGCATGTTGGGGTTCCGGTGCCCACCGACGCTGCGGTTCGTTAAGGACGGACGTGGAGGCGTCCAAGGCCGTGCGCAGAGTGGGATCGCCCGTGCGGTCCAACAGAGTAAGCTGGGAGCACGACCGATGACCAACGATCAGCCAGTGGCGGATTGGAACGTGGCCGAATGGCGCGGGGAGATGCTTGTCGACTGCGCGGCGAGAAGGTCGCGGTCAACTCGGGTGGCCGGCAGGCAATGAAGTCGGTGATAACGAGGGAGGGAGCAGCACCCGAGGTAGGTGAGACACACCCGGCCAGTCTGCTATATCGAGTATTCACCGGGCTGTTTGTATTCGGTCCACCTGCCCTGTTGGTAGCGGCGTTCCGGAAACGGTGGTTCTTGGCAACCTCCACCAACCGCCGCATCTTCGGTGTGTTCTACATCTCGAGCGGCCTCGGCATCACGGCGGGATACCACCGGCTATTCACTCACCGCAGCTTCGAGACCTATCCGCTCATCCGAGGCATCTTTGCTGTTCTCGGCTCTACGGCGATCCAGGGGTCAGTGCCAGACTGGGTGGCGGACCATCGCAAGCACCATGCTTACGCTGACGAAGCGGGCGATCCACATAGTCCCCATGTCGGTCACAAGGGTGGCCGGATAAGGGGCTTCGTTCATGCCCACTTCGGCTGGCTGTTCGCCGATGAGAAGGCATCGCGGCAGCGCTATGTCCCTGATTTGCTGGACGATCCGGTGGTGATGGCGGTACACCGCCGGTTCGCTCTGATTGTGGTGTTGAGCTATTTTGTGGCACCGGTCACAGCCGGGCTGATCGCGACTAGGAAGCTTCGTGGTGGGCTGAGTGCGTTCTTGTGGGGCGGCGCGCTGCGTGTGTTCTTCGTTCACCATGCAACCTGGAGCGTGAACTCAGTCTGCCACCTGTGGGGCACGCGCCCGTTCAAAACCAGAGACGAGAGCCGAAACAACCCGTTTGTTGCACTCGTAGGACTCGGTGAGGGCAGTCACCACAACCATCACGCCTTTCCGAGGTCAGCCAAGCACGGCTTGCAACGGTGGCAGTTTGATCCAACCTGGTGGCTCATTTGGACAATGGAGAAGACAGGCTTGGCGTGGGATGTACAGCGCGTTTCCTCGGAGGAAATGGAGCTCAAGCGCGTAGCCGAACGAGCCTCAGGACAAGCTCGACGTTCTCAGGCGAGATCGCCCCAGCGTCGCGACGCAGCTGCTCGCCCCGCCACCGCTCGCGCGTTCTCGAGACACCTCGGACACTAGTCAGGTAGGGATCGGACCGGGCCGCTGACCGCTGCGACGGGAATCGCACGCTGCCGCAAGCAACCGCTGGACCTCGCTGCGGACGCCGGTTCACAGGAGCACGAGCACTGACGCGCACCGTCAAACTCGCCGTGGCCTTTGAGGCGAAAGGACTGGGCCCCGCCCGTCGACGCGGGGCGCGTCCGGTCCGGGCGGCTTAGCCGGCCGCCGCGGCGGCCAGCTTGGTGAGCACCGCGGTCTGCCGCTCGAGCGTATGCTGGTGGCCGTCGAGGGCATAGCGGTCGGCCAGCTCGCGGGGGTCGAGGTAGCCGACATGCGTCCCGTCGGGGTCCTGCCAGACCAGCATTCGCAAGCGGCAGCTCGATGCCGACGCGGGGGTCGGCCTGCATCAGGGGGGTGCCGACGCGCGCGTTGCCGAAGATCAGCAGGACGTCGGGTTCCAGTTCGACATCGGCCTTGCGGGCGCCGGTCGCAGGGTCGATGTGCGCGAACAGCTGCAGGCCGTGCGCGTCAAGCGCCTCGCGTAGCCGCGCCTTGGTCGGCATCGCCGCTGGCGATCAGCTCGACGCATATGCGCATGGTCTATCCGATTCGCGGATCGTGAGCTCGACGACGGCGTGCTGACGGTGCTCGGCCTCGACGAGGGTGATGTGTTCGCTGCGGTTGGTGAGGAACGGGAAGTGCCGCCAGTCTGGCCACAGCTCGGCCTGCGCTCCGAGCAGCCGGGTGCGTCTGACGATCATGCGCTTGCCGGCGTAGCTGGTCTCGGCGATCTGCGCTTCTCCGTCGGCGGGGTAGTCGGCGAGCTTCTGCCAGTCAGCCTCGGGAATGTTCGAGATCAGCTCGGAAACGCCCTTTTGGCAGCGGATACTGATCGAGTAAAGCCACCCGGCTTGTTCGAGGCGCTTCATCAGCTTGTTGTTCCAGAACGCTGAGTCGGCGCGCAGGAGCTTCTCGCCGCTGGCGCCCGCGCGGGCGACACGGGCGATCAACTCCTCGGCGAAGCGCACGATCCCGCGCGCGCTGTTGGCCTTGCCCTTGCGCAGGCGCACGTGCAGCACCTCGGCGGTGCCAGCCCGGCTGGCCATCAGCGGGTGATACCCCCGCTTTTTGGTGTACCCGAAGGACGCACCCTGCTTTTTGTAGCCGTGGACCTCGCCAACGAAACTGTCGACATCCACGATCAGGCGCTCCTCGCCCGGGCCGGCGCCCGCCCGCCACGCGCTTGTGAGCGCCTCGGCGAGCAGCCGGTCGAGCTGGCGCACATGCCCGAAGGTGAACGCCCGCAAGAACGTCCCCAGCGTCGAGGGTGCCGGTAGCCAGCCGCCCAACAGCCGCCGCGTGCGCCCGGCTCTGAGCACCTCGCAGTCATCGATACTGTCAGCGCCGAGTAGCATCGCGTACACAAGCGCCATCACCTTCCGGCCCGCGTTCGCCGCACCCGGCCGATCACCAGCAAGCTTCACCAGCCGGCCCGCGAGAGCCTCGATCCCGAGCCGGCCCGCGAGCGTCGCCACCAGCGCGATCCCCGCGTCGGAAACCAGCCGCTCATCGTCGAAGACGACCTCGACGCCGTCCAGTCCGACCGCCGCGTCGGCCGCCGCGGCGGCCAGCTTGGTGAGCACCGCGGTCTGCCGCTCGAGCGTATGCTGGTGGCCGTCGAGGGCATAGCGGTCGGCCAGCTCGCGGGGGTCGAGGTAGCCGACATGCGTCCCGTCGGGGTCCTGCCAGACCAGCATTCGCAAGCGGCAGCTCGATGCCGACGCGGGGGTCGGCCTGCATCAGGGGGGTGCCGACGCGCGCGTTGCCGAAGATCAGCAGGACGTCGGGTTCCAGTTCGACATCGGCCTTGCGGGCGCCGGTCGCAGGGTCGATGTGCGCGAACAGCTGCAGGCCGTGCGCGTCAAGCGCCTCGCGTAGCCGCGCCTTGGTCGGCATCGCCGCTGGCGGTCAGCTCGACCATATGCGTATTCTATCCGATTCGCGGTCAGAGGCAGCGTTGATCGAGGCGGCGTTTGCACCGGGCCAGGGTCACGATCCGGGTCACATCCTGACCGCACCGGAGAGCACCTGAGAGCACCGCTGGCGCCGTAGAGCACCGTAGATCACGCTAGGTGTGATGGCCGGGTCAGAGTTCGAGCCCAGGGGGCCGCTCCTGGACAGGTCTGCGAAATAGCGTCGCCATGGATGCGTGCAGCGTGCCAACCGCCCGGGCGGAGACCGGAAAGAAGACCTACGACTGGTCAAGCATTTGGGCCCGGCTCATCGCGACGACCCGCGCGCTCATTACCCAAGCGGTCGTTGCACGGAAGGCAACTGCCTCGTTTTCCGGTGAGGGTGTCGCGTCGACTGGTGGGTCGCGATGTTGGCGAAGCTCCCCGAGGCGCGCCGCGGCGAGGTCGAGGACCAGGCGATCACCAGCACGCGGCGGGCGCTCGAGCGGCATTGGGGAACGGTCGAATGGCTCGCCGAGCAGCTCCGGCATCACTCAATCCTGGGCTTCGAGATGGTCGACGGGTATCCCGTGATCCACGTCGCCCAGGATGAACCGATGCCCGCTGAACGCCGCGCAGCCTGGTAGCAGCGGGCACAGGAAAGGACGAATTGAGATGCAAACTGCAAAGATCAAAGAACGGCTCAAACAAGCCGCGGAAGTGAAGACGACGGCTACCCAAGCCGAAGCGAAGGGCGTCATCGCGGAATGGAACGAGATCGCCTCAAGCCCCGAAAGTACCCTCGATTTGCGAGCAGCCGCCACCCAACTGGTCCGCGAACTGGAACTGCACTCTAGTGAAAGCGCCCCGCGCGAAGCGGCGCTCAGGGCGCTGGGCGCGCTCGCCCAGCCAAACCACTGACCTGCGGCCGATCGGTGCAACCCACGGCATGTCAATGTTGCGGTCGTGACGGAGCCTTGATTCCGGTCGAGGTACGCGACCGTGACGGCGCGAAATCGACGCTGGTGTTGTGCGGAGTTGCCGGCAGGGGACGCATCGATCGTGGCGCCTGAAATACCGGGAGTGCAAATGGTAGCTTTGCGGACAGGTCTTTTCGTTCCTTTCACCTGCCCGTGATGGCGCGGAGTACGGCGCGCCGGCCCGGCTGGGTTTTCGTGTACGCCCAGCCGGAACCAATCATTTGTAACCGAACCTCGAGGAGCACCACCTAACATGGGCAAACCTCTCAATGTGGACCGTTCCTATGGGCACCGTACGGCAGTTATCGAGGTCGCCCTACGTTGATTCTGTGTGCTCGGGGAGTACAAGGCCGAGCGTGATCCCTACGCCCGGCCTTGCCTGTCCAGAGAAAGGCAGCCCGCTTGTCCTGACCGACGACGGGGTACTCGCCGGGCACGTCCCATGGTAAGGCGCGCCGCCAGTCCTGCGATGCGCCCTGCCGGCAGACAGACAGACTACTGGTTATGCGACGCCTGAGCCGACCAGTGGGCGCCGCAAGCCACAGAAACGCGTGCAGCGACCACGCATGGTATCGTGGGACGCGCGAGTTCGGGATGGAACTCGCGTGTCCCCTTGGCCAGCATGGCCGGACAGGGCGCCACACTCATCAACTCGCATTTGGGGGGCCCAGTATGCGTAAGGTTATGCTGTTCTCGCTACAACCGCTCTTGTTGCCGGCATGACAGGCACCGCTTCCGCGGAAAGCTTGAGCGCGTCCTCGCTGGTGCAGGAAAATAACAGCAACTGTGGAAAACTAGTGGAAGGCCAGCCGATCAATCGGCTCGGCGAAGTTCAAGCGTACCTTCAACAAACTCAAGGTAACCTACAGCGCCAAACACCTCGCAAAGTCAACGACGTACTTCTTGGCGTTCTATAACAACACCGGGGGGGCGTGCGAATTTCTCGGAGATTCCGTTAGCTTCGTCACGAACGCGGCGGGTACCGGCAAAAGGCACGGGCGAAATAGAAGTCGCCGAAAAAGACTATGAATTCTTCGTAGACGGCATTTCGGATGGCGGCCCACCCTTTGGCAACGACTCGTTTACAGTCGTGCTGCCCAGGCCTTGATCGTCGGTCGTCTGATGCGAGTCGCCATCCGCCGATAGACGTGTAAGTCGTCAAGGCTTGGCGTTCTCCTGGCCGGGGCCGCGTGTTTTCACAAGCTCGCGGTCCCGGCCGGTTCAATTCAAGAGGGCTCCGGTCGGCCCCAATCCATGTCTTTCCGTGTCCCTGGGAGCGTTCATATCCGTCCTTTATGCGGAAGGCGCGTTTTCCTATGGGTGCCACGGCAGTTATCGAGCTTGCCGCACGTTGGTTCGTCTGTGCTCGGGGGGTGCGAGGCTGGGGGGTCTACCCTACGCCCGGTCTCGTCTATCTGGGAGCCCGTCGCCCTGACCCGACGGCGGGGTACTCGCCGGGCACACTTCACACGGCCAGCCGGGCGCCGCTCGCGCAGGGAAATCCCCGCGCGAGCTTTGACCAACTTCGAAATCAGAGTGTCTAAAGAATCGAGTTCGCCTCGATCTTTTCTTCGTTGACGAGTTTAGGGTTCATCTTCCACACTATATGTTCGGGGTCACAGCACCCAGCTTCTTCTACCAGGGGATTCGGCGTTTCGCCGACAAAACTTCTTGGCAGTTGGAGATGGTGTTCGAAGTGGCCGCCTCGTCCGACGCTATAGGTCAGAGGCTGTTCCGAAAGCATGGCATTGCTTTTCAACGCGGCGATGACTGATCCGCCGGTCCAAACGCGTTCTCCGTCACTATCGTGACAGTCGAAGCGTGCGAGTTCTTTGGAGCCTTCCGGGGTCAGCTTCAGCCCGAGCTTGTTCGTCAACGGCGTTTCACCGAGTTGACACACCCCGACTTCACCGCTAAGAGGACCGACGACAATTGTTCCGCAGGGTTCATGGTGAATTTTGACATTCAGAAAGCACGATTTTCACGTGGCCCACGGTTTTCGGCCCCGTGTATTCCCCAGTCGCAGACCCTCCTGTGCATTCGCCACCGTACCCAAGATCAGCTTCACTCGTCCATTTGAAGAATAGGCTCGCTTTTAAGGTCTCAGTGAACCCAGCTTTCGGACCCGGCCCGGCTCCCATTCGAATTTTGTCGTCCCGCCTACTTCTGTCGTGCACGGCGACGTAGCGTATTTCCCGCCTGTCTGTTTGACACCTCCCAAATTCAGGCGCTTCCGCCGACGCGCTGACGCGATCAAGGCGCTCGCTACGACCACAGCCCAATCACGGCGCCACATCTGATCCTGGACACGCCGGCCTACTGATCGGCGAGATGCTGGTTCTGCGCTGGTCTGACGTTGACCTCGCCGCCGGTTGGCTCACAGGCGACAGTCAAAGACCGACGCGGGGCAACGCAAGGTGAAGATCCGCGGAGCGCTCAGAGACGAGTTGCTTGCGGTTCGCTCCCAGCGTCCCGGAGACGGGTTCGTTTTCCCGACAAGCGGCGGTCGGGCGATGAGCCCGGAGAACTTCCCGCAACCGTGTACTTGCGGGAGCGGTGAAGGGTGTTGAATTAGAACCTTGCCGAGGACGGGTAGCCTCCGCTTCCGGCGCGTCTGACACCTCACTCGTTGCGCCGTACCTTCGCCAGCCTGCTCTGTGCGCTTGGTGAAGCGCCTCCAGTCGTAATGCGGAAATGGGGCACACCGATCCCGGGTTGGCGCTCCGCATCTATGCCCAGGCGATGCGCGTCGACGAGGACGAGCGACAGGAGCTGCGCAAGCTGGTCGAGGGCGAGGAGTTTAGGCCCATAAAGTCCGATGACGCCGTCGCCGCGGAGGCGGAATCGCTGTAATCCTAGTGGGCGCGGCGGGTTTCGAACCTGCGACCTCTCGCGTGTGAAGCGAGCGCTCTCCCACTGAGCTACGCGCCCTGGATGTCCGATTCTATTGGGCTTTCGTGCTGGGCAGCCTCAAGCGGTCAACGCAACAGTGCCTCCATCTTCTCAGCTGGTGTGCTCCATTGGAGGGTTTGTCTGGGACGGCCGTTGAGCTCGGCGGCGATCTGGTCTAGTTCGACTTGGCTGCGCGCAGCCAAGTCGAACTTGCGTGGCAGGTATTGACGCAGCAGCCCGTTGGTGTTCTCGTTCGATCCGCGTTGCCACGGAGAGCGGGGATCGCAGAAGTAGACCTGGATGCCGGTGTCGCTGGTGAAGCGCTTGTGGGCGCTCAGCTCTTGGCCCTGGTCCCAGGTCAGTGACTTCAACAGATGCGCGGGCAGCTCGGTGATGCGTGCCTTGAGCGCCTGGACCACGTTTGCGGTGCTGCGATCGTGCCCGAGCCGGGCAAGGAGCACATAGCGGGTCTGGCGCTCGACCAGCGTCGCGATCGCCGACTTGTTCGCGGCACCGATCAACAGGTCTCCCTCCCAGTGGCCGGGAACGCGACGCTCATCGACCTCCGGTGGGCGCTCGGCGATCGGGACCATCTCGGCGATTCGCTCGCGTGCGTGGATGCGACCGCTTGAGCGGCGGGTCGAGCGGCCGGTCCGCAGGTTCGCGGTCAGCTGTCGGCGCAGCTCGCCGCGCGACTGGACATACAGCGACCGGTAAATCGTCTCGTGGCTGATCCGCATCCCCTCATCGTCGGGATGGTCGACCTTCAGTCTGGCCGAGATCTGCTGCGGCGACCAGCGCCGCTCGAGACCGTCCTGGACCGCCGTCACAAGCTGCGGGCAGCTCGACAGCTTCGTCGCCTTCGGTCGCCGCGCGAGCCGCCGCGCGACGCGCTCGGCCTGAAGGGGCCGATACTGCCGGCGCTCTGAGCACCTGCGGATCTCCCGCCCGACCGTGGACCGATGCCGACCGAGCGCCCTCGCGATCTCGCTGTCGCTCTCGCCCCGACAAACCCCGACGAAGATCCGCTCCCGCTCCTCAAACGACAGCCGATGCGCCGAACACACCACTCGCGGTCGCGTGAGCGCCGTTTCAGCCTGAATACGACACGCGGAGGTGTGCGGCACACCGAACCGCGCCATCACCTCCCTGACGCGCGCGCCAGCGCGAAACCGCGCTTCGATCTCCGCGCGCTCCGTCGGCGTCAACAACCGATACGGCCCGCGAGGACCCCTTCTCTTAGCCATCTCATTCTCCGATCACGCGACACGAAAAAACGATCGTGTTGCGCCGACCGGATGAATCCACCCTGATCGCCGTCCCAAGCGAGGTCCTAGTTCCATGTCCCGCTGCCCATTGCTGCCCATTCGCGCCGTCTGAGGCGGTTCGTTCTTTGTTGCCCATGCCCCGCCGGCGCGCCTGGTCGGCCAGTAGCCCGCGTGCTGTCTTGACCTGCTTCCGCCACGGTGTCCTGACCTATTCAATGTTGAGCGGGGGCACCAACTCTCTGAGCACGTCGGTCTCGACGTCATCGAGTGCCGCGCTGTTCTCGTATGGCCACGGGGATAGCCGTAGCTGCCGCTTCATCCACGCTGAAAGGTCTTCATCGTCTTCAGCGGAGAGCCCGAAGTTTGCGAAGTAGCCGGGGGCCACGTCATGAGCTTCACCAGCGTTCGACGACCTCCTCGGCGCCTGGCGTCTCGAGAGCGCCGTCGAGGTCTTCGACGACGGTGAGCGCCGCGACGAGTTCGGACCCAACCCCGACGGCTTTCTCTGTTACAACCCCGCCGGCATCGTGTCACCAGCACACGGCGACTCGGCACGGCCACTGGTCTCGGCCGGTGACCCTCAAAGCGGCACCGACGAAGACTACCAAAAAATGGCCAGGCACTTCATCGCCTACGCCGGGCCGTTCAGTGTCGATGTTGGCAACGGCACCGTCACGCATCATGTCGACGTCGCACTGTTCCCGAACTGGCAAGGCCGCGACCAAGTCCGACGTGTCACGATCGAGGGCCGAAGGTTGAGCATCATCGCTTCCGACCGAACCTCGGCGGACGGCCGGACCTTTCGCAGCGAACTGACCTGGCTAAGGGTCTGAGCGGACGCCAGGACACGGTGTGAGCAGCCCGGGCACGAGCAGCGGGTGACCGCCCCTCGACTGACGGAACTCGGTTTTGGCGACAGCAGGGTGCCCTCGTCTCGCAGCCTGACACCTGCTTCGCCGTGGCCGCGGTACTCCGCCATGCCGGCCGTGGCGCTGCCCAGATCGTTCCGTTGCAGGTCTGTGAAGCGGAGCTAATCGACCGTCGCGGGCTTCCGCTTCGCGCCGCGCGTAATCGAAAGCAGGAGAGCGGCCAGTGGCCGGCCGCGCGCTCGCAGCTCGTCCGTATCTGTGCAGGGGTCCCGTGTCAAGCGCGCGGGCTTTGTTGTTGCTTGTTCGTTCACTCGGGGAGTCTTGAGATGTCCTCGACGTTCGTGTTCGTTGGCGCCGGCGGCGGTGCTCGCTCGCCCGCAGGGCGGCCCGAAGGGCCGAGCGCGTAGCGCCTGACAGGCGTCGTGCTGGCGCTATTGCTCGGTGGGTGTGCGCGGGCGCCCAGCCGTATCTCGGTCCACGACCCTGCCGTGCGGCGGGCCGGCGACATGATGGTTGATGGGGTGATCCCGCTGGGGTAAGCGTTGCGGCCGCTCAGTCGTTGGAGGCCGTCCACGCAGGCGTGGCGGCAGGACGATGCCGGGAGCCGGCCGCGTTGCATCGGATTGAGCGAGGGCTGCGCGCGCACGACCGTTTCAGGCAGGCTGAAGCGCCTGCTCGCCGAGCTCGCGCAGAGTGTGGTAGCTGCGCTTCAGAAGCTTGCGCGCGACCGCCAGGCACGCGCGGTTACCGCCGAGCCGCTCGGCTGCCTGCAGGTAGTACTCGCGGTCGGGGCTGCTCGTGCGGTGAGCAGACTGGGCGGCCTCGTATAGCGCCCAGCGCAACGCGGGTGGTCCCTGGCGGGAGAGGTGGCCGGGAGCGCGGCGCTGATCGGACTGGTGGACGGTGATGTCCAGGCCCGAGTAGCGGACCGCCTCGCGCGAGGAGGAGAATCGCCGTGCGTCGCCGAGCTCGGCGAGGATCGTGACCGCGGTCAGATGACCGATCCCGTAGAGACCCATCAGCGCCTTGCAGCCTGGCTGGCGCCGGGCGTAGGCGCGCAGCTCCTTGTCCATCGGCGCGAGCTGAGCATCCACCGCGCCGATCATCTGCAGCGCGACCGTCACCTGCTCGCGCGCGGTGGCCGGCAGCTCGAGGCTCTGAAGCCACTCGCGACCCATCCCGGTCAACAGACCGATGCCGTGGTGGTGCGGGCAGCCGTGGTGGTAGAGCACCGCGTGAATCCGCTGCTGCCACTCCCCCCGCTCGTCGATGAGCGTATGGCGCAACCGCACGCGCGCGCGTAGATCGAGGATGTGGTCAGGCGCGATCCACGACTCCGGCAAGCGACCCACCATCACCAGCTCGCGCAACAGCCGCGCGTCAGCGCGATCGGTCTTCGCGCGCTTCTTGCGCCCTCGTCTCGCGGCGGTCTCCGCCGGCTCGGCCAGATGTACCCTCGCGCCTACCCGGTGCAGCTCCTCCACGACAAAACGCCACCCAGTGGTTGCCTCCAAGGCCACCTCGAGCTCCGGACCATCAAAGCGCGCCAAGAACTGGCGCACGCTCTCGCGATGCGCCGGAGCGACCCGCGAGCGGCAGACTTCGCCCGTCACCGTGTCGACCCACTCCGCAGTGATCTGCGCTCTGTGCTGGTCGAGTCCCAATACGATTGTCATCCGGGGCCTCCTCAAGCTCCATGGTTTGAACACCTACGCGGACTATCCGCGCTTGAGCTGAGGAGGTCCCTGCTCATGCCATCGTTGCGACAGCGTCGAGCTTGGGCCATCGAGACGCCCGCCCTCGGTGGAAGGGAGCACTCTCGAGTGGCGGCTGTTGTCTCTCGGGCCACTCGGGGCTTCGCGCTGGGGAGTACATCGCGGGCGCCCCGAGCGGCTATTGATCAGCTACTGAGGGCACCGCGTGGTCGTCGTCGGTCAGGTTGCGACCGCGGCAGCGGCCACTTCGTGGCCGGCAAGGACCATAAGCCACAGGTAGAGGACGTCGTTCTCAAGCTCCGGCAGCGAGCTGACGCGATCCTCTCGGACGTACTGGGTCGTGAGCTCGACCGCAGCGACCACCATCGCGCGCGCCACGACATCCGGGACGGTCGGCAGCCCAGGCTGCTCCGTGGCGGCTCGCTCAGCGATGGCCTGAAAGAGGCGCGTGAAGCGCTCGAGCGTACGTTCGCGGTGGACGAGTGCCTCCTCGCCGGCCGCGAGGATGTCGAGTGACCAGACACGGGCCGCGTCGGCGCGCTCGCTCCAGAACCTCAAGTAGGCGCGCACGCCGTCGCGTACGCCCTCGACGTAGCTCGGCTGGCTTGTTCCCGCGGCGACCATCTGGTCCAGCAGTTCGCGTGTTGTCGCGTCGTAGGCGGCGAGAAGGCACTGTTCCTTGTTGGCGAACTGCTCGTAGAAGGTGTCGCGCGAGACCCGTGCGCGGCGGGTGACATCGCCGATCGTCGTCGATCCGTAGCCCTTCGTCCCGGCCGCGGCGATCATCGCGGCGATGATGCGCCCGCGCTGGTGGTTCTCAACCTGCTCGCGAGACAGGCGGTGCGGCCCGCGTGGGAGCCGTTCGATACCAGCTTGCGCAGTGGTGGACATGCTGGTACATTACCAACGAGTAAGGGACAGCCTAGTCCATCAATGCCTTTAGTGCTGGAGGGAATGAACCATGGAGGGTGAGGGAGCCACACACATGCGACGCCCAAAGGGGACGGATTCTGCGCCTTGCGCGCACGACGACCGCGTCGGGGGGAGGCGGTTTATGAGGAGCCGCATTCTTGGGGCGCTCGCGGTAGTTGCGGCTGGCGTGTGCTTCCCGGCTTCCGCCGCAGCGTCGTACAGCGTGTCACTGACCCGGACCACGGGCGGCGTCGCGAACCTCTCCGGCGAAAACTTTGCCGACGTCGGATTCGGGATCGGCTACGCACAGGCGCAGGACGGAATCTGTCTGCTCGCCGAAACGTTCCTGACGGTCGATGGCGAACGCTCTGCGTTCCTCGGCCCAGAAGGGGTCTTCAAGAACGAAGCCGAGGGGGGTCTGCAGTTCACGAACCTAAACTCGGACATCTACTGGACCTCGATCAAGCACGACAACACGATCCAGAAGCTGCTGAGGCTTCCCTACCCGCAGGGTCCTTCGACGGAAGGCCTCGAAGCGGTGAAGGGCTACGCCGCCGGCTATAACGCCTACCTCAAGCAGATCGGCGGGGCGAGCGGAGTCACGAACCCCGCCTGCAAAGGCGCAGCGTGGGTCAGGCCGATCAAGCCGATCGAAGTCTGGCGCCGCATCTACCAGATCGACGACCTCGCGGGCAACTCTGCCCTCGGTCCGGCCGCCGAGGCGAATCCGGAATACGGTCCGCCCGCGGACCCGTCCGCGGAGTCGGCGAAGGGGCAGGGCGTGCGGACGGCCTCGATCGCGAGCATCACGAGCGGGCTGCCCGCGCCGACCGGGCACAGCAACCTGTTGGGCTCCAACGGGCTCGCCGCCGGTAGCGAAGACGCCACCAACGGAGGCGGCGCGGTGCTCGCCAACCCGCACTTCCCGTGGCATGGCTCGGAACGCTTCTGGGAGATGAACGTCGAAATCCCCGGCCAGTACCACGCGATCGGTGCGGGAATCTGGGGGTTGCCCGGGATCAACATCGGTCACAACCAAGACGTCGCGTGGACGCACACCGTCTCGACGAACACGACGGTCACATTCTGGTACCTGGAGCTCGCCGGACCGACCAAGTACTTGTACGACGGCAAATCGGTAGCGATGAAGAAGCGCACCGTGACGGTCGAGGCTCTGGAACACGGCGAACTGGTTCCGCGCACCGGCACCCTCTACTACAGCCACTATGGGCCGGTGATCTGGGAGGACGGTAGCGCGATCGCGGTCGATGACGCCAATGCCAACAACCTCCGGGGTGTCAACCAGTGGCTCGCGATCAGCAAAGCCGAAAACGCCTCTCAGGTGATCAAATCCGAGCGCTCAATCCAGGGCGTGCCGTGGGTGAACACGATCGGTGCCGACGACGAGGGCAACGCGTTCTACACGGAGATCGTCGTGGCCTCGAGCCTGACGAACGCTTATGTTGACTCGGGCTGCAACCTCAGCCCGGCGAAGGAAGACACAGGCCCGTACTTGGGCAACGGTAATTGCGAACTGCCCGAAAGCCCGGGTGCGCTCGTGCCGGGCATCCTTGCGGGCAGCGACGAGCCGTCGCTGATCCGAAAAGATTATGTCGAGAACTCGAACAACTCGTTCTGGCTCGCGAACGCGAACACCCCGCTCACCGGGTTCTCGCCTGCCTTAGGCGGCGAAGAACAAAACCCCGGTATGCGCGCTCAGACGGGGATCGACATGGTCGCCCAGCGCATGGGCACGTACAACGGCGGCGTCCCGACCGACGGGATCTCGCCGACGCCCGGATTCACCGCCGAAACGCTGCAGGACTCATGGACCAAGTTCCGCTCGCTCCCAGCTGAACGCGCCCTCCCGGGTCTGCGCGAAATCTGCGAAAACGCGGTAACCGAAGACGGCGGCGTGATCAACGGCGTCAACGTCAGCGAAGCGTGCCCCGTCCTCAACGACTACGGCGCGACCGCCACGCTCGACGACAAGGGTGGCTGGCTGTTCCAAGAATGGTTCGAACACGCACCCAACGGCCAGGCGGACTTCTGGGTCCACCCCTGGACGGTGACCGAACCGGTCTACACCCCCAACACGCTCAACACCTCGTTGCAGGCGAGCAAGGAAGCGCTCGCGACAGCGGTGAGCTCGATGGAGGCACGCGGGATCCCGCTCGACGCCAGCATCGGCGAAGTGCAGCGCGCACCACAGACCGGCGGGGCTCCGATGCCTGGCTGCTTGGAGGGGGACGGCTGCTACGCGGCCATCGGATCGTCCTTCCCGACGCCCACCTCGAAACAGGCTGAAGTGACAGGCGGCACGAGCATCGTGATGTTCACGGAACTGCAGGCCGGCCACGAACCAGCAGCGAAAGGCCTGTTGGCCTACTCGCAGTCGGAAGACCCGACTTCTCCCTACTACGAAGACCAGACCCAGCGGTTCTCCAAAAACGAATGGATCACGCTGCCGTGGACGCCGGCCTCGGTCGCCGAAGACGCGATCACTCCGACGCTTCACCTGAAATAGACGCAGACGACGGGAGCGGCCCGGGACCGTGCCGGGCCGCTCCCCCGCCGTGCTCGCTGCCATGGGCCCGGGCATTGTCCGCTCAGTATCCCGGGACCGCGCTTCCAGCAGCCAAGCGAGCGTCTGACGAGCCTCACCTCGGGCTAGCGCTCGGGACGAAACCCAGTCGCATCGAGCGGTGGCTGGCGAGCTTCTGCTCTCCGAAGAGGCTGTCGGGAAAAGCTGTGAGGGCGGGTCCGTGGTGGTCGTGGGGGCTTCGGCCCCGGGTGCGAGGGGCTGGATGATTGGGCTGCCTGCGGGGCCTTTCAGGGCGCTGCGGCCGCTAATCGGTGGCGGTGCAGCTTCAGGAGGTTGTGGGTCGCTGCCTGGAGCCGCCACTCCGACTCCGCAGCCGCCCTTCCTCGTCGTTGGAAGCGACGAAAGCCGCGGTTGAACTTGTTCTGAGCGAAAACGGGCTCGACCGTCGCCATCCGTCTTCGATATACGGTCTGGCCGAGCTCGGTCTGCAGCACTCGGCGCATGTGGGCATACAGGCCCTTGTTCCACCCCGGCCTGATGCCTTTGCGTGTTCGGGAATCGGGCGGGATCAATACCTGGATGTGCTTGTTGGCGACGATGTGCTCCATCTGCTGCTTGTGCCAATAGCCAGGGTCGGCGAGGACCGTCTCGGGTGACTCGCGGACACCAGCCTTCCCCAACTCGCTGATGGTGACGTCGACCATCGGCTCGAGGTGACCGAAGTCAACGGTCTCGACGCTGATCTCGGCGGCGACGATGATCTGTTTATCGTTCACGGCCGCCTGCGCGTTGTAACCCTGAATCGCCGGCTGGCCTTTGGTGCGCATGATTCGCGAGTCGTGATCAGTGGTGTTGATCGTCCCAGCGGGCGTCTCAGGCGGCGCGTAAGGATCCGGCGAGCGGCTTAGCCGCCGACCTAACCGATCCCGCCCGGTTTCCCGGTAGGTGTCATAGGCGGCGTTCGTTTCCAGTTCCGCCCGATGGTTTTCCTCCAGGCGGCGCTTTGACTCTTGCAGGCGCTCAGGCCGCGGGCCGGCGATCGGCCGCGCCTTCACTGGCGGCGCTTTTCATCGAGCTGTCGGCGCGCCTCCCGCTGCCACCCACGGCGGCCCTGCTCACTGTTGACCAGCCGCTCGCGATCAATGTCCAACGTCACGACCGGCTCCTGAGCATCTGAGCTCCCCCCGTGGTCAACCGCCGCGCGCTCGGCATCGAGGTCTCGCTTGGCCTCCCGGAAAGCTCGCCGGCGGCCCTCGCGCGTGCGCAGCTGCTCGGGTAGCTCATCGCCGCGCGCGTCGCCGAACAGCTCATCCTCGCGCCGATCGGTCTCCGCCGCGCCTCGGCCAGGATCTCGCGCACGATCCGCTCATAGCTCTGGTTCGCATCCATCGACGCGTTCGCCGACACCTTCGTGCCGTCGACCGCGATCACACCCACCTCCACCAGCCCGGCCTTCCTGCACAGCGACAGCACCGAGCCGAACAGCCCGCCCAGCGCCCTCTCATGCCGGCAACGGAACTCCGCGATCGTCGAGTGATCCGGTACCAAGTTCGCGCAGATCACCCGATCGGCCACGTCCTCACGACACGCCCGCTCGATCCCCCGCGACGAGCGACTCCCGCGCGCGTACGCGTAAAGCACCAGCGCCACCATCATCTTCGGGTCATACGCCGCACGCCCATGACCGTCAACGCGATAGTCGCCATAGAACTGATCCAGGTCCAGCTCCCCGACCGAGTCGAGGACGCTCCACACCAGGTGATCCTCAACCACCCAATCCACAAGCGACGACGCCATCAAATACGCCTGATCCCGATCACAAGCAACGAAGTTCTGGGGCATCCCAGAATTGAATAAGCCGCGCCGGACGAACCCCTTTTCCCGACAGCCTCCGAACTCAGCAGCACTCACCCCCGACCCGAGATACCCGCTCTTGAGGAGCCCGGAGGCGAGTTGACGAACCTGCGGCTGGCTGCTGGTTCCGCAGGCGGACGTGAGCAAGCAGGAGCAAGCCTGGATCGGCCGAAGGTGTCGAGGACGTTCCTTAGCGGAAGTCTCCCGAGCGGAGGTGGTCGCCTCGAGGCTCTCGCTCGCAGCAGCTCCTCGAAGCCAAATCAAAACTTGATCCGTACGCCCAGGAGCGGCAGGGGCCCTAGCATTGGGGCTTGGATTCCGCAGTACGCAGGCGACGCCTCGACCCAGCGACCGAGGAACGGAAGCAGCCTGACGAGCCAGACCGCAACATGGCCTCAGGATGGTTCACGACGCGGAATCCGCAGCTCCCCGAAGCTAATCAAAACCGATTGATAGCGGGACCGCGCGTAAAGTCGGCGGTGTACGCTGGCGGACGTGGACCCGCGGCTCGCCCGACGGCTCGCCCGCTTCAACAAGCACATGACCAACCGGTTGACTGCGCCGCTGGCGGTGCATCTGCCGGGGTTTGCCGTTGTCACCCACGTCGGGGCGCCGGTCCGGGCGCACGTACCGGACGCCGGTCAATGTCTTCTCGCGCGACCGTCGATTCGGGTTCGCGCTGACGTATGGCCGCGACGCGCAATGGGTCCAGAACGTCCTCCAGGCGGGCCAGTGCGAGCTCACCACGCGCGGGAGGACGTACGCGCTGTCCAATCCGGAGATCTTCCGCGACGAGACTCGGCGCGCCGCCGCGCCCGTCGCACGGCCAATGCTGAGGCTCGTTGGGGCAAGCGACTTCATGAGGATGAGGCTGCTGACCCAAAACTAACGACCGCTCAGCGGCGCCAGCGCAGTATTCGCAGCTCCTCGAAGCTGACTTGGCAGGCGGCATCGCAATGCGTGCTGTGGACCGCCGCTTCCACGAAGTCCCCGATGATGAAGCACCCCACCTGATGGTGCCGGCACGGATCTCCACGCCTGTACACCCGCCCCAGGTGTTCGTAGGCCTCCTCGTGCAGGCCCTGACCGAGCGCCGCCAGGCCACGCGCATATTGCCCGAGCGCCAACACCGCGGCGGCTCCGATTGGCAGGCTGGCCCCTTCGACAGCCTCGGTGAGCTCTTCGACTACGCGTCGCTCCCCACGAAGTGCTGCAAGGACTGCCTGGGCCGTCCAAGCGGCGGTCTGTAAGGCGGGTTGCGCGGTCTCCGCAGCCAGTCTCCGCCTCCTCTGCCGCCGGCAGCGCGACTGGGTAGTCAGCGATCTGGATTGCCGACCACGCCTGATGCAGGAGCACGCCCGCTAAGCTAAGACCCGAAGGAGGCCCTGTTCGCGCAAGTGGATGGCGGCGGCGCGCAGGAGCGGAGCTGCCCGTTCGTACGCCCCAACGAGAGATGCGGCGATGCCGAGCATCGAGACCCCGATCGGATCAGCCGCCAGAGTCGAGTCGGAGAGGTGCTCGACCACCGTTGCACCGCATTCGATCGGCGCGGCATAGCACAGGATTTGCAGTCTCCGCGGGTCGCCTGGTGGCACGTCGATCCGCTCGACGACGTCCAGAACCCCGCGGCTGCGAGAACCGCGTAGGTCGCCGACGTAGCAGCGAAAAGCGGCGGCGCCAGCCAGCTTGAGGGCCAGCTCGATCTCTCGGCTGTCGACCATCGCGTCCGCAGCCCGCGTCAGGGCGTCCACCCTCGCCGGATCACCCACAGGCCCGAGCCAGTATGCGTCCTCGAGCCACAACGCGAGTGCTCGCTCGCGCGATCCCAGCTCTGAGGACTGGGCCTCGCGGACCAGGTGCATGACCAATTCGCCGCTGCTGCCGAGTTCGGCAGCAGCCTCGGCTGCACTGAGCAGCAGCAGACTGCGCTGGACCTCGTCCGGGCTGAGCAAGGCGGCGCGCTCGAACGCCGCGGCCGCGATGGCATGGGCTCCCCGCTTCTGGGCGCGTTGCCCCATATCCTGAAGCTCGGTGGCGACTTCAGCGTCGAGCCCCACGACGGCCGCTGCACGATGCCACACCTGGCGGTCCGGATCGTGCAGCACCCGCGCAAGTGCCTCGTGTGCCGCATGCCGCTCGGCGACGCTGGCAGTTTGGTAGATCGCCGAGGCAACCAGCGGGTGTCGGAAGCGAAGCTCGGTGCCAGCGAGGTCAATCAGTTGTGCATCCGTCGCAGGAACCAGGTCCTCGATGGACAGACGGGCGCCGGACGCGACCGCGGCGGCCGATATGACCTCGGCCAGACTTGCGCGCTCGTCAGCCGCTGCGATCCTGAGCACGGCACGCGTGGCGCTGGGCAGCTCGGCCGCTCTCGAGGCGAACGCGTCTTCTAGGCGCATCGTGAGCGGTACGGTCACCGCGCCTCCCACTTGCCTCGGGCTCGCCGCAAGAGCGATGGGCAACTCGAGCACGGCCAGCGGGTTTCCTTCGGCTGACTCGAGCACCCGCTCCCCCACAGCCGCAGTGAGATGCGGAAAACGCTGGTCGAGCAAATCGCGCGCGTCCTGGTCGGACAGCCCGCAGACGCGAAGCTGCGGCAGCCCAGCCTCGAGCAGTGGACTCCTGTAGCCCTCCCGGACTGTGGCGAGCATGACGATTGAGTCCGACTCCAGGCGCCGTGCGATGAACGCAAGGACGTCAGGTCGGCCGGTCGAGCCAGTGGGCGTCGTCGACGGCGAGAAGCAGCGGTGCCCGCGCCGCCGCATCGCCCAGCAGGGCCAGCGCAGCCACCGCGATCATGAACGGCTCCGGAGCGGTCCCCTCCGACATCCCGAATGCGGCACGAATCGCCTCGCGTTGCAGAGCGGGAGCCCGTCGAGCTGGGTGAGCCACGCTCGCATGATCTGGTGTCACCCTGCGAACGGGAGATCGGTCTCCGACCGCACGCCATAGGCGGTGACGACAGTCATCGCGCGATCCGCTGCGAGCAGGCGGGCGTTGCTCAGCAGAGCCGACTTCCCGATCCCGGCCTCGCCGCGTATCACCAGAGCGCCGCCGCCCGCGCGGACCCCGTCGAGAAGGCGCGTGATCTCCGCCGCCTCGCGATCCCGACCCAGAAGTCCCCAGTCTCGCATCGGTGACAACGATCCTATTCCGCGCTGAGGGTCAGATGGTGCATGATTAGTGCCGCAGTATCAGCTCCGGGCAGGGGCCTGGCCACCCGGGGGCCGGACCCTTAGAGGGGCCCGCCTTTGTCGCTGGGCGTCCAAGCCCTCGAGCGGCTTTGCGCCGTGGCCCGCGAACCTGTTCAAGCGTTCCCGCGAACCGCCGCCCGAGGAGGCCGGCGCGCCCGCACAGCTCGGGCGGTCCAGCTTCCGCTTTGAGCTCGCGGCGATTCTGGCTGATCGTCGCGCGTCCGCCAAGCGCATTGGGGAGGATGAGGCGATGGAGCTAGCGGTCCGAGAGCAGCACGCTTCGCGCCAGGGTCTTCGGCGCCCCTGCTTCGATCTTAGGGACCGTCGCCGGCCCGCAGGAGGGGTCCCGACGCAGTCCGTTAGCGAACCCGCTGGCCGAATCGCGGGGCTCGCGTTCTGTATCAGCATGTCGCGAGCAACTGCAGCCGAGATGGGCACTCAGAGCGAGGACGGTCTGCTGACCGCCGACGAGGTGGCGACGATCCTCCACGTCACGCCCGCCTGGGTCTATGCTGAGACTCGTCGCAAGCGTATACCTCACGTCAGGCTCGGCCGAAACGTGCGCTACCGCCGTGTCGCATTGATGGCATGGCTGCAGGACCTCCTGAGTCTAAAGCGCTCGTTTCAGGACAATGCAGCGATCCGGATGCCCTGCGCTTCAAAGCCAGCTCTGACTTCTGAGAGGTCGAAGACATCATCGAGACCAAGAACCCCGCTGGGAGTCTCGCCTTGGTGCTTGCGGTCGAGCAGCACCTTGGCGCAGGTAGCGATCGATGCAGCGGTCATCGCGAAGTTACCCTTGCCAGTGACGGCGCATGCCGCCAAGCGATGCCTGTCGCGCAAGACCCCGCAGATATGGCATTGGGGCTTAGCGACGGTGCTGCGAGCTTGGCGCTCGGAGGTGAGGGTGAGAAGCGAGAGCGGCAGCTTGGAGATTAAGCCGAGCGCGTTGATCGCCATGACGGGGTCGCGCGCCCACCGCTCAAGCGTGTATCCATAGTTACGGACCGGGAATCGTTCGGCGAGGTTGCCTATGACTCCGATCGCACCTTCGGGATCGGTGAACTCGAGACAGCGGAGCCGGCCGAACGGCTCGGGAAAATCGACGATGGCGGTGGGGTGACGGTGGACACTCGTCAACGCCGGATGCGAGAAGTCTTCGACGGTGCCCCGGCCTGCAGGCTCACGCATCGAGAACGTGCCGGCGTTTTCCAAGCAATCCGCGTCGGGATGAGCGGCGAGCAGATCCTTGAAGACAAGTGAGGTCACGCCCGGGGCGAGCCCGATGTCAGTCACGACGAGTCCGTTGGCGCCATCGCCGAGCGCCTTCACGGCGGACCGGTCGGCGGGCGAGACGATGGCTGTGAACATCGTGCCGCCCTCGCGCAGCACGAACCGCTCCGCGGTGCGCGAGCGGTCGTTGACCATCGAGATCACAAGGTCGGCGTCGGCGCATGCGTCTGGAACCGAGTCGGGTTTATCGAGATCGACCAGCCGGAAGTCATCGGCTTTCTCAGGTTTTCGACCGGCACGGATGACCTCCAAGCCAGCACAGCGCAACGGCGCAACGCAGAGCTGCCCGAGCGCACCCTGCGCACCAATCACCAGCACCTTGCGTGCCCCGCTGCGCACGACGCGGCACGCTACCAGACGTTCCTAGCTTCTCGCGGGTGCGACTTGGCCGACCGTGATGCCGGCACCACGCTGACTTCTCTTGGTCTTAAGGGCCGCAGAAGAAGAAGCCGGTGGTAGCGGCGGGCGAGGTGGCGCTTGAGGCAGCGCATCGCCTCCATGCGTGTCGTGCCTTCGGCTTCCTTGCATTGTAGGTAGGGGCGGGGTGGTCGGGTCCAAGCGACCGCGTGTGATCGCGATGATGTGCAGCGCGCGGTGGAGCTGGCGGTTGCCCCCGCGGTCGAGGCGGTGGCGGTCGTCTCGCCTGGAGGACTCGGGGATCGGTGCGACGCCGGCGAGGCGTGCGAAGTGTGCGTCGGTGGCAAAGCGCTCGGCGCCGGCGATCTGACCGATAAGGATGGCGGCGGTGAGCGGGCCGCAGCCGGTCTCAGCGATCAACTCTGGGCGGTGAACGCGAATGAGGGTCGCGCAGCTCGCGCTTGAGCGCCTCGGCTTCGCGGGTCAGGGCATCGATGCGCTTGACCTGTTGGCGGGGCGATGCGGACCCTGGCGGTTTGCGGCATCGCCCGGAGCCGGCGGGTGATGCGTTGCAGCTGGCCGGGGTAGTCGAGCTTGCGCGATGGGATCTTGGCCTCCAGTTCGGGGTCGAGGACGACGAGGTTGATCCGTAGCCGGTTGATGAGGCGTGTGCCCGCTCACACCAGATCAGGGTTTTGACACCCTTCAGCGTCGTCCGGGCCATAGTTGAGGTCCAGCACCTCCCCTGTCGTCCTCACTCGGATCCAGTAGTGCGGCTGCTCACCCATCCCCGTCCGCTCAGAACACGACCCACCACCCACGCCTGTATGCGAGGCATCAGCTGCTCCCGACCCAGCGCGATGGGTCCCCCTCGATCTCACCCATGATCGCGGCGAGCGTCGTAGGCGTGGATTGTGGCTCGCCGAGGGCGTGGGGGAGCTGGAGACCTCGGGTAGTGCGGCTGGGTTTGCATAGCAGAGCACCCCGCGATACTCCCAAAGCCCGGGCTGGGGCTCAGGGACACTCCGGTTGCCGCGTGTACGACGGTAGTGTCGGGCTATTGCCCGGTGGGTTCTTTACACACTGGGATCAGGTTTAGCCGCGCGTGGCCGCGCTCCTACGTCCCGTGCTGCACGGCGCAACAACGTGTCGTCCAAGGTGTGTTTGCGTCTCGCCTGCCGCGAGGTCGAGTGCGATCGCCCGGCGCTGCATCGCTCGACGAAAGTATCTCCGTCAACCGTGGCTTGGGGCCAAGGGTCTTGAGGTGGCAAGTGTTCATCACGCCTTCTTGGGCGAGAACCGGCCGACTGCCGAGGACCAAATCCGGTCGAAGGCGCGCTGGTCATGAGGAACCACCCAGCACTCGGCGATCCTGCCGTCGGCAACGCGAAAGATAGCGACGGTTCCCCACGCGAAGGTCTCACCACCATATTCCACCTCGCCCCCGGCGAGGATCACGACACGCTCATCGTCGGCAAGCACCCCACGAACATCGATACGGAACGTCGCGTCGGCCAGCTCGCGGCGTCGGGCGAAGTAGCGCAGCACCTCATCCCGGCCTCGATAGTCGCCTGCGATTGCGCTGTGACCCGGCACATGCCAGGTCACATCGTCGGTGAGCATCGCAGAGACCGGTCCCTGCTCACCCCCTGCGTAGAACCGATTCTGGCGATCATGGAAGTCGAGGATGAGCTGCGCATGCGGATGCCGATCGGACATTCCGCCACAGTATCTTCCTCTTGGCCGGCGCAGCGGGGTGTTTGTTCTGACGGTGTTCTCACGGCGATCTCTACGAGGCGTGCTGAGAAAGCAACCCGTGCGGAGTTAACAGGTTGGCCTCGACTCGGGTGAGGGAGCGGGACGACACTTCTACGGCGCTGCGCGGCCGGCGAGGGAGGGTTCCCCAGCCTTGCGGGTTTGCCGCCTCAGGCCACCGGGAGCTATGGGACGATGATCGAGAACTAGCCAACACGCATATAACACCTATGAAAGTCTTCTCAGTAAATGGCATGTATGAGAACCTTCTTATGACGTTGAGGAGGAGGGTACGCTGCATGTGTTCGGACCCCTACCCTGGGTCTGGACCGGCCCCGGGGCGCTGGGTCCGCCGCCGGGGCGCTGTTCTGCGTCATAGAGGCTCCGGCGAGGTCAACACTCTCATCGCGGAGGCCGCCGAAGCAACGTCGAGAAGCTCGTCGCGGGTGACGCCGACGAGCGGCATCTCTTCGTCTGGATAGTCGAGGACGCGGCGGAGCTTGAAATGTTCGCTCTTTACCGCCGTCGTCTGCGCCGGCTCTGCCGGAGGGGATCGTGCAGGGCTATGGTCCATCAATGCCATCCCCTGATGGCAGCGCCGGGGCTCCCCGCCCGTGTGGCGAGCCCCGGCCAGCGTGCGATCATCACGCGGGTGCTCGACGACGATCAGGTCCTCCTGGACGGCCGCGCCTCACCTATGCGCCCAATACCCACACGCGATCTTGACTCCCACGCATCCGGTCCTAAGCTTGGGTATCTCTCAAAACGGACCTAGGAGGAGAGTCTCTTGAGTGGTGCATACTCGTCAAAGCCTCGCCAACGTCTCTCGGCAGCACTCATGAGCCTCGTGGTCGCGGCGGTGGCAACGCCACTTGTCGTCGCCGCTCCTGCGCAGGCGCGGGATCATAAGCCGCCGATGTTCGCAGGCATCAAGTCGGCGACCACCTGCATCCCCGGTCCGATTGGCCCAGGAAGGACATCCGCCTATCACCTCACCTGGGAAGCCGCGAAGGACAATGCCACACCTTCGAGGAAGATCGTTTACAACGTCTACCAGGCAACTATGCCGGGCGGCGAGGACTTCTCGCAACCGACCTACACGACGGCCCCTGGCGTGACCTTCTTCGAAACTCCGCAACTCTCGTCGATAGAAACGTTCTACTTCGTCGTCCGCGCACGAGATAGGGCGGGCAACGAAGACTCGAACACCGTCGAGAGGGAAGGCCAGAACCTCTGCGTGTGAACGCACCGGGGTGCGCTAAAGGCGCCGAGGACTTGGCACGCCTACGTGGGGGCGACGTAAAGCCCGACCTCGATCATAAGCACCACAAGCGATCTACCGCGACGCGGGTGTCTGGACGGCTCTCGGGCTCGGAGGCGCCCCCGACGCTGCGTTCGCCGATGCTGTGAATCTCCGCACAGCCGACGCGCCGATGACCAAGAGGGAAGGGCCATAAACGCGATGCGTCGCGGTGGGGTGACATCTCGGCCTGAATGGGCAGCAGCCGATTTCCGCTGCCCAAACCCCGCCGGATCGGACCCAATTCTGCCGGATCGACGCCAGCCGCTCACCGCCAAATTCCAATAAACACTAAGAATCCCGGGCGTCCTACTTACCCGCTGGCTCGCGTGTGAAGCGAGCGCTGTCCCACTGAGCTACGCGCCCTGGCTCCCCAATTCTATTGGGCTTCGGCGGTGCTCGCCGCCTTCGTGGAGGCATCAAACTCGGCCCTGCCGCCCATTGCTGCCTACCCAGGCCCCTCGAAAGCGGCCTCAGCTCTCGGGGCTGGCAGTCCCCTGGTAGCGGGGTAGGATCCTGGCGCGACCTCGATCGAACGACTTTGGCTTTCGGAACAGCGCGTATGCGGCCGAGCCGGCGCCCTCGATCGAGGAGGGCGAGCATCTCTTCGTCGGTCGGCGGGCTGAGCTTCGCCGGCTGGGCCTCCTTCTCAGCTCCGCCGCGACCCATCCGACGATCGAGGGCGAGAATCGCGTCCGAGAGACGGCTCTGGTGGCGATTGCGGACTATCGGGCCGACGGCAGTTTGAACTAAGCAAGACGACTCAGCTCCTAGTGCCATGGCGACGACGTTCCGGATGACCCCTGGAGTAAGTGTCTAAGAGTTTTTTCAGAGTCATCGCACTTCGCGCGGTCGAGGGCTTGACGCAAAGGAGTACACCGAGAATGTGAATCTCGCGAGCGGCGCGGTGGTCGTCCACGAGAACGGCGTCGACGGTGAGGCCGTCCGGGCTGCCTTGCAAGCGGCCGGATACGATCTGGCCGAGCACGCCTAAAGCGCGGCGCCGCACGCCTGGTAGCCGCTGACTGAACGGTGCAAGTCGCGGTCCGGTTGCTAGTTGCCTGCTACCCGCGCTCGTACCCTCGTGTAGGCTCACCGTGGATGGCAGCGGTGAGGGTGCGTGGTTTAACCAAGCGGTTCGGTGGCAAGTGCGCGGTCGACGGACTCGACCTGAGTGTGGAGGAAGGCGAAATCAGGGGCCTGCTTGGGCCTAATGGTGCCGGCAAGACGACGTTGCTGCGTATGTTGTTGGGACTGGTGCGGCCGGATGAGGGCTCGATCGGGCTGTTCGGACAGCCAGCTGCCTGGTGGGGCTCAGTTGTGCTGGACGGCGTTGCTGGATTCGTGGAGGACCCGAGCTTCTACCCGTATCTGTCGGGGCGCGTAAACCTCGAGATCGTGGCCGAGCTCGACGACCATGGCGCGCGGGATCGTATCGACGCTGCGCTCGAGCGTGTGGATCTCGCGCAGAGAGCCGGCGATCGCGTAAGTGGCTACTCGTCGGGGATGCGTCAGCGGCTGGGGATCGCGGCGGCTTTGATGCGCGCGCCTCGCTTGCTTTTGTTGGATGAGCCCACGGCTGGGCTCGATCCGGCCGGGGTGCGCTTGGTGGCTGAGCTCATGCGTGAACTCTCGGGCGATGGTGTGGCGGTCGTCGTGAGCAGCCACCAGGTCCGCGAGGTCGAGGATGTCTGCGACAGCTTCAGCGTGCTCAGCTGCGGACGCTTGGTGTGGGACGGTAGCGTCGGGGAGATGCACACGGCGGCGCCATCGTCGGCCTATCAGTTGTCCACGAGCGACGATGGCCGTGCGTTGGAGCTGGCCGAGTCTCGGCCGGGAGTCACGGCGGAGCGCTCGCCTGCCGGGAAGCTCGTCGTCGTCGCGTCGACGCGTGCAATGGATGGCTTAGTCCTCGCGCTGGGCCACGCCAACATCCCCGTCCGCGGCATGGAGCTGTCGATGAGCCCGCTCGAGTCGATGTTCTTCGCGCTCACCGATTCGCCGCGTGGCGTCCGGAAGTCGACGCGCGATGGAACTCCGCTGCCATGACAACCCGCACAGTCGCGGTCGGTTTGCCGGGCATCAGGGGCAACGGTGTCACTGGCGTTTATCGCGCGGAGCTGCGAAAGCTTCTCACGCAGCTTTCCACCCGCGTGCTTGCCCTCGTCTGCGTGCTGGGACCGTTGGCGTTCGCTCTGGTGCTGAGCGAGCAAAGCGGTGTGCCCGCCGACACGCTGCTCGGGGTGTGGGTGCATAGCTCCGGCTACGCCGTCTCGTTCGTGGTGCTCGGCTTTGCGGACTACCTGGGACTTCCCGTCGTGGCTGGTGTCCTCGCGGGGGATTTGTTCGCGTCGGAGGACCGCTACGGAACATGGAAGCTGGTCCTCACCCGGTCGCGCACGCGCAAAGACGTCTTCCTGGGTAAGGTGCTTGCCGCCGGAAGTATCGCCGTCGAGCTGGTGCTGCTGGCGGGAGTGTCGAGCCTGGTTGCCGGTCTGCTACTCACGGGAGATCGTCCGCTTGTCGGGCTGAGCGGGACGCTCGTTCCCTCCGGCGAAGCGCTCTGGCTTGTGCTCGCGAGCTGGCTGCTGACCATTCCCCCGACGCTCGCCTTCACGAGCCTGGCCGTCCTGTTGTCTGTCGTGACCCGCAACGGGATCGTAGGCGTGCTCGGGCCCGTGCTCATCGCGCTGGCGATGGGGCTCCTCGCGCTCATCGGCAGCGGCAGCATAGTCCATACGCTGCTTGTCGCCTCCGCGTTCGCTGACTGGCACGGCCTGTTGACCGTCCCCAGGTTCTACCTCCAGATGATCATCGGCAGCGGCATCAGCGTGCTGTGGATGCTCGCCTGCCTCTGGACGTCCTGGAGGGTGCTTCAGCAGCGAGACTTTGCCGGACCACCCGTCACCAGACGACCCGGGTGGGTCACGCCGGTGCGCACCGTACTCGGCGCCGCGGCGATACTCGCGCTTCTTGCCGCCGCCACCAGCATTGGACCGGTACCCATCACCAAGGCCCGCCTCGAGGCATCAATCGGGCGCGCTTTTAACTCCCTCGCCGTTCTCCAACTGACGGAGCTCGGACGAACCGTCCCGGCAGGCACAGAACTCGACCAGCGGACCAAGTGCAGCCGACACTCAGGCAAAAGCCAAGGCCCCGGCGGGGACTGGACTTGTACACTGACACTCGCAGCCCCAGAAGCTGGTTACAACCCGCTAGCGCTCACTGCCGTCACATACGACGTCGGTGTCAAATCGGAAGGCTGCTACAAGGCGGATGCTCCGCCCTCGTTTGTCGGCCAGCAAAATATGACCGACGCAAACGGCCACAGCGTCGTCAACCCGCTATTCACCATCTACGGCTGCTTCGATCCGACCGCGACCGTCCACTGCCCCGAACTCCTCCAGTGCGCCGCAGCCAACACAAAAACGCAAACCAAAACCGCACGCGCTCGCAGCCACGAACCCGCACCCCGCATCCAGAAAGCCACTCGCGAAGCGCTCCGCAATTCAGAACACAAGCTCGGGTCGCGCCGCATAAACGAAATCAACGAAGCCGAAAAAAAGATCCTCCAAGAACAGCGCACGCCTGAAACAGAACCCGACAGATAACACGGGGTGGGTGGTGAGGCGCTCTACCTTCGCCCGCTCCCGGGAGCGATCACAGAGAGCGGAGACGGCCGCAACTTCGAACTCGCCGACGGGCATCGACTGTAGCGTGCGATCTCCGGGCTAAGCGCCTTCGGGGCTCCGGTAGTCGCGGCGCCGCCCGAGGCCCAGCCCCCGCGCAGCTCGGCCTCCTGGAAGACCATCCGGAAAGACGTCGCGCTGACGAGGCTGGCGGTGGGCAACGACTCGCCGGTGGCGCATCGAGCGGATCTCCATCCGTGGGTGCCCTTTTGGACCGACATAACATGCGGAGAACTGCGCTTGCTGCATGCACGTGATTCGGCCTATTCTCCCCAGCGCTAGACGCCCCGTGCGTGCCGGTCTGCTTGCCGCAAGCGGGGCATCCGACGACGGAGCCTAGCGCTGCCCGGCCTCACAGACCTGGGCAGCACGAAGTGAGGCATGCTGCGGACGCTGAAGCCTCCCGAGCGTCCGCAGCGGTTAGGCCTTGTCAGCGGAGGAGGGCAGAAGAAACCAGTTCGAGAATCGCGCCGGCGCCGCGGAGCTGTGACCGAACCGAACAGGGCCAACCGCTTCGAGCGGCATCGAAACGGCCGGCCCAGGCCCACGCCCACCGTCATTGGGGAGGGCCATCTCATAGGAGTACCGGAGCCCCCTGAAGGATTCATCCAGACCGGAGCCAGCCAGACATTCGCTGGCGTCCCTCCCGTTGTGTAGGTGGGCGTCGCCGTAGAGGCCCCCTCGGGGTAGCCCGGCTGTCTCCGGGGATATCCCGCGACAGGTGACGCCTCTGGCAAGCGCGCCCGATCGGTTGACTACTCCGCGTCGGGCGCGCTGTTCATCCAGGCATTTTGTCCGGTTCTTCCGATGCACCGCGCCGGCCAGCCGAAGCACGTCTCGTGATCGCAGCAAAGCACTGCGGACGCCGGTTCAGAGCCTTGGCGTCCGCAGCATGCCTCATAGCCAGGCCGTCCCCGTGATGCGACCTTTGGGGACGGGGTGGAACGTCTACGAGTAGGTACTCGGGATCATCGCGACGTCCGAGCAGAGAATAGCCAGCCCAGAGCCGCCGATTGTGAGAACCCTCTCAGATTGCGCTCGAGCTCGGGACCGTACGTTTGGCGTCGATGGAGGGATCCCGGACAGGCACCGAACCGCGGGAAATCGCGCATTGCGCCCGCGGGCCTACGAGCCGAGCCGGATCCCGACGTGGGGACGAAGGCGCGCTGTCGGTTCGGAGTAGGCGTCTGCGATCGCGTTGACTTCAGCCGGGGTCAGCGAGCTCCCGAACGCGGCCGCGCCCCCGAGCTTGGTGTAGCCGCTGCGCAGCTTCTTTTCGATCTGGGCCAGATCGAAGTGGGCGTCGTAGACGCTCTCGATGTAGAGGCCGACGTTTTCGCGCGCGAACAGCGCGCCGGCGAGCGTGCGCGGGACAAGCGCGCTGCTGCGCGTCGCGCTGCGGATCCCCGCGGCGCCGGCGCGAGCGGCGCGGGCGCGCTCGCGAGCGCCGGCTTCGATCTGGTCGATCGCGACGCTGGTCAGCTGCCAGCCGCGCGTGGCGAGTCCCAGATAGGTCCTGAACAGTCCTGCGAGGCTGGCGGCGGGCCCGGTCAGCGAGCTGTCTTGCTTTTCGCGCAGGAGCGCTGGAGTCTTGATGTCGGCTGCGCTTTGGGTGGCGGCAGTGACCGGGGCGCGCACGGCTGCGAGGGATCCGCTCGGCAGGCCGTTGACGACCAGCGGCCAGGCTCGCTTGGTCGCCTGCACCTCGCGCATCACCATCGGCTCGACGCTCTTCAGCGCGCCCGCGAAGGCGATCAGGTCTTCACGCTCGAGCTTCAGTTCGGCCCGGGTCGGCTGCTTGGAGCCGCAGCCCGTCAGCGTGCCCACGCCGAAGCCGAGCAGGAGCAACAGCGCAATCGCGCGCGCGGCCCTGCGCGGCAACGGCGGGAAGCTTGGGCGAACGCTTGCGCGCCCTATGTGCCGAGCAGATCGACGATGAATATCAGCGTTTCGTTCGGCGGGATCTTCGGCGGCGAGCCTTTCGCGCCATAGCCGAGGGCCGCGGGGATGATCAGTTCGCGCCTGCCGCCTACCTTCATGCCGACGACGCCCTGTTCCCAGCCGGGGATCACCTGGCCTTTGCCGAGCGTGAAGGGGAACGGTTCGTTTCGTTTCCACGACGCGTCGAACACCTTGCCGGTCTTGTAGTCCGCGCCCACGTAGTTCACCGTAACGGTGTCGCCGGTTTTCGCTTCAGGGCCGGTGCCGACGATTATGTTCTTGGTCTTGAGCGTCGTCGGCGGGGGACCGCTCGGCTTGGCGATCGTGGGTTCTTTGGAGAGCGGGCCGCTCGTGGGCGTGGTCGCGGTCGTCGACGGGGCGGTGCTCGTCGCGCTCGTCGACGGGCTTGCGCTCGCGATCTTTTCGTCCGCTTTGTTCTCGTTGCCGACGGTGATCGTGCTCGAGTTGCCCGATCCGCCGCAGCCTGCGATCAGGGCAGCTGCGCCGAGCGCGGCGAGGCCGGCGCCGAGCCGGGCGCCTGCGCCCTTCAGCCGCGAGGCGCCTTTGAGCCTTGATGGAACGTCTTTTAGATTGGTCACGGCCGGGCAGCCTAACGCAACTCGGGGTTTACGTGTGCAGTAGGTGGCGATAGCATCCCTGACGGACCGTGCTAGGCGGGGACGTAGCGGCGCCCTGAACCCGCAATCCGCTCTAGCGGGGCTGAATTCCCCTCAGAGGGGTCTTCGTCCCGGTTCGCCCCGCCGGATGGGGCGGCGATGGCTCGGGTCCCGCGCGGTGTCGGCTCGCGAACCAGGTCAGGTCCGGAAGGAAGCAGCCTTAAACGAATCCCGGCAGGCGCAGCGGGGGCTCCCGAACCGGAGTCTCAGACGGCGACAGGCGCCCGGTGTGCGGAGCTTCGACGAGGGGTGCACGGTCCGTATGAGCTGCACGCTGCCTCAAGCGGTGCTCCCCAGCGCGGACGGCTTCGCGGTCGCTCAGGAGCAGCGCTTGAAGATCAGCCAGGAGTGGTTGATCGCGGACTCGCTGAAGCCGGGCGGGACGGTGACCGGCAGATGCGGATCGTGCGGGTCGAGGACATAGTCATCTTCGACTTCCTTGCTCGCCGGGTCGAGGTAGGTGCCATACGAGAGCTGGCGGACCTGGGCGCTGATCACGTTGACCGGGCTGGTCTTCAGATACAGCGAAAGCAGCGGGATCGGCGCGTGGTTGGGTACGCCGACCGGCCCACATTCCAGGCCGATCGCGTGGCTGCGCACGAGCGCGACGAGGTCGTTTTCGATCGACTGCTCGCGCGCGAGTTTGTCCAGTTCGCTGTGCGCAGAGCGGTACTGCGCCGGGGCGTAGGCGACGAGCGCGACCAGCACCACGAGCCCGCCCGCCATCCACCAGCGCCGGCGCGGGTCGGTTGGCTCGAGCAGGCTCCAGCCGAGCACGCCCACGCCGCAGAAGATGCAGAGGATCGCGGCGGCGAGGAACGCGTAGCGCGTGTTGATCGGCAGCCCGACGGCGGCGAAGGCGGCGAAGACGAGCACCGCGATCGCGCCCACGATCGCGCCGGGGCGAGCGCGTTGAGCGAGCCAGAGCAGCGACAGCACGCCCCCGAGCGCCGCGCCCGCGAGCACGGGCACGCGCAGGATCTCCCCGATCCGGCGGGGAATGTACTCGGGCACGTTGGCGATCCCGGTGACGCGGTCGAGGACCTGGGCGGTGTGGCGGGTGTTGGTCAGCGACCAGAACGGGTTGCCGACGATCGCGAGATCGCTGAGCATCCACACCAGCGGCGCCGCGGCCGCGAGCAGGGTCAGCCGGGCGACTCGCGAGCGCGAGCGCGCCGGAGCGCCGGCGCTCGCGCGAAAGCTCCAGGCGGCGCGAAAGCTGCCCTGGCGCCAGGCCAGACGCCACCTGCCGTCGCTGCGGCGCAGCTCTGGCAGCAGTTCGAACAGATACAGCCAGTAGAGCGCCGAGAAGGCCCACGCCTCGGGGCGCAGCAGTCCCGCGAGCGCGAGCAGCGCGAGCACGGGCGCACCCGCACGCGTGCGGCGCGACTCGACGAGCAGCGCGCTCAGCACGAGCAGCAGGTAGGGGAGGTCGATGTATGCGCGGACGCCGTAGGACAGGACCGGCACGCGGGTGATGAACAGCAGCGCAGCGAGCGCGCCGACGGCGCGGCTGAACCAGCGCGAGCCGAGCGCGTAGATCACCCATGCGCAGGCGGACAACGCGAGAAACGCGAGCGCGACGGTCACATCGAGAATGCCTTTGGGCCCGAGCGGCGCGAGCACGATCCCGAGCAGCTCGATCAACGGGTGCGGCGTCGCCGCGATCGGGACTTCGTACGCGGGGCTCGAGCCGCGTGAGAGCTGCCCGCCCCAGGCGAGCGCATAGAGGGTGTCGTAGTTGACGAAGCCGACCCCCGCTATCACGCGCAGGAGCACCGCCCCCGCGACGATCGCAGCGGGCGCCGCGAGGCGTTTGCTCGAGCTCCTCACGCGCCCGGACGCTATCCGCTCGGGATACACGAGGGTGCGCCCTCGACTCGGGGCCGGGATCGCAGAGCCCGCGGGTAGACTCAGCAGAGCGTTGGCGAATCAGCCCCAAGAGCAGCAGTCCTCGTCCCTGTATCGCAGGCACCGGCCGCGCACGTTCGCGGAGGTGGTCGGCCAGGAGCCGGTCGTGCGGACGCTAAGCAACGCGGTGCAGCGCGGGCAGGTGCACCACGCGTACCTGTTTGTCGGCTCGCGCGGGACCGGCAAGACCTCGACGGCGAAGATCCTCGCAGCATGCTTGAACTGCGAGCACGGGCCGACGGTCGACCCGTGCGGCGTCTGCGACTCATGCGTGGCGATCGCGCGCGCGAGCTCGCTCGACGTGATTGAGATGGACGCGGCGTCGAACAACTCCGTTGACGACGTGCGCGAGCTGCGCGAGAGCGTCGCATTTGCGCCGGTCTCGGGCAGGCGCAAGGTGTACATCCTTGACGAGGCGCACATGCTCTCGACCGCAGCTTGGAACGCGTTTTTGAAGACGCTCGAGGAGCCGCCTCCGAACACCGTGTTCGTGCTCGCGACCACCGAGGCGCAGAAGGTGCCCGCGACGGTCGTCGATCGCTGTCATCGCTTCGACTTTCAGCGCCCCACGGTCGAGCAGATCGCGCAGGTGCTGAGCCGCACCGCACAGGCCGAGGCGATCGAGATCCCGCCCGAGGCGATCGCCGCGCTCGCACGTTCCGCGACGGGGAGCTTCCGCGACGCGCTCGGCACGCTCGAGCAGCTGCTCGCCTATAGCGGCCGGCAGATCGCGCTCGAGGACGTGCTCGCGGTGCTGGGCGTCGCTGACGCGCAGATGCTCGAGCGAACGCTCGACGCGGTCGCGGCGGGGGACGCGCGCGAGGCGCTGCTCGCACTCGCGGACTGCGTCGAGCGCGGGCGCGACGCGGCGTCGTTCACCGCCGACCTGCAGACGCGAGCGCGGGAGCTGCTGGTCGTGCAGACGCTCGATGAAGTCCCGCCCGAGCTCGCGCTCACACCCGAGGCGGACGCCAGGCTGAAGGCCCAGGCAGCGCGCGTCCCCGCGGCGACCGTCGTGCGCCTGCTCGAGCTGCTCGGCGATGCGCTCGAGGGGGTGCGCGTCGGAACGGACCCGCGCACGAGCCTCGAGCTCGCGCTGGTGAAGGCGGCCAAGCCCGAGGTCGACTCGACGACAAAAGCGCTGCTCGCGCGCATCGAGCGCCTGGAGCAGGGCGGGCAGGCGCCCGCGCCTGAGCGCACCGCGCGCGAGCCGAGCGCGCGCGAGCCGACGAAGCGGCAGCGCGGCGCGCGCGAGCGCAGCGTGCGCGAGCCGGCTGCGCTCGAGGCGATCCCGCCTGACCCGCCTGGCTCCGATCTCGAGGCGAGCGCGCCGGCGGCGCAAGGGACGCAGCGCGAGCCGGCGGGCGCGGAGCAGGCGCGCGATGTTGCTACGCCGGCGCCGATCGCGATCGCGGAGATGATCGACATCTGGCCGGCTGTCGTCGAGCTGGTGAGCGCCGGTCATGCGCTGTGCGGCGCGGTGATCGCGGACGCGAGCCCGGTCGAGCTCTCGGGCAGGGACCTCACCGTGGGGTTCCCGACTGGCGCGGCGTTTTTGAAGAAGAAGGCCGAGGACCACTCCAACCGCACGATCGTCGCGGAGGCGTTGCGCGAGCTCACGGGCGGGCGCTGGCGGATCTCCTATGAGCTGCGCGAGGACCTCGATGCGGGCGAAGGCGCGGGGCGGGGTAGATACAGCGAGGACGAGTGGGTCGCGCGCTTCAAGTCAGAGCTCGACGCCGAAGAGATTCCACGTGATCCAGACGACGACCCGCTTGCGGGCGAACGGAAGGAGGCCTGAGCGATGGCCAAGGGACAGGGACCAAGACAGCAGCGGCAGCCAAACATGCAGCAGATGCTCAAGCAGGTCCAGCAGATGCAGCAACAGATGCAGGACGTGCAGGCGCAGCTTGGGCACGAGACCGTCGAGGCGTCCTCGGGCGGCGGGATGGTGACGGTCAAGGTGTCCGGCGATCTAGAGGTGAAGTCCGTGAGGATCAGCCCCGATGCGGTCGATCCGGATGACGTTGAGATGCTCGCGGACATGGTGCTCGCAGCGGTCAACGAGGCGCTGCGCGCCGCCCAGGAGCTGGCTGCGAGCAAGCTGGGCGGCGCGACCGGGGGTCTCGACCTCGGCGGTCTGGGCCTGCCCGGGCTGCAAGCATGAGCGCCGACCGTTCGCTCACAGGCGCCATCGATGGCGCACGTATCGATCAGGCGGCCGGCCGGATGGAGGCCCGGGGTTGAACTCCTACGCGCCCCCTGTCCAGCGCCTCGTGAGCGAGCTGTCGAAGCTCCCGGGGATCGGCGTGCGCACAGCACAGCGGCTTGCGTTCCACATCCTGCGCGCATCCGACGAGGACGCGCTCGCGCTCGCGGACGCGGTCCGCGAGGTCAAGGAGCGGATCGTGCTGTGTGAGGTCTGCTTCAACCTCACCGACGAACGCCGCTGCCAGATCTGCCAGGACCTGCGCCGCGACCACGGACTGATCTGCGTCGTCGAGGAGCCCGGCGATGTGATCCCGATGGAGCGCACGCATGAGTACCAGGGCGTCTATCACGTGCTCGGCGGAGCGCTGTCGCCGATCGACGGAATCGACCCCGAGGACCTGCGCATCGCGGAGCTCTATGAACGAGTCGCTGCGCAAGACGAGGCGGTCCGCGAGGTGGTGCTCGCGACCAACCCGACGACCACCGGCGAAGCGACCGCGCTGCACATCGCGCAGGAGCTGCGCGAGCGCGCGCCGCAGGTCAGCGTCACGCGCCTCGCGAGCGGCCTGCCGGTCGGCTCGGACCTCGAGTACGCGGACGAGGTCACGCTCGGCAAGGCCTTCGCCGGACGCCGCTCGCTGTAGCGGTCTCGAGGGTAGGACGAGCCGCATGCGGCTCGTCCCGGGGCCGCACATGTGCGGCCCCGCGGGGCGGCGCATGCGCCGCCCCGATCAGCTTTACCCGTGCCGGGAGTTGTGCGGCCATCTATTCTCCCGGCGTGTCCGACATCGTGGTGATGAAGTTCGGCGGCACTTCAGTCGCTGACGCGCAGCGCATCAAGCACGCTGCACAGCGGATCGTCGACAAGCGCGAGAGCGGTTGCCGCGTGGTCGTGGTCCTGTCCGCGCGAGGCAAGACCACCGATGAGCTGATCGCGATGGCCGACGAGGTCTCCGACGAGCCAGACCCGCGCGAGATGGACATGCTGCTGTCCACAGGCGAGCGCATCTCCTGCGCGCTCTGCGCGATGGCGATCCACGACCTCGGCCACCATGCGATCTCGCTGACCGGCTCGCAAGCGGGCATCGTGACGGACTCGTTTCACACCAAAGCGCGGATCATCGACGTGCGCGCCGAGCGCATCGTGACCGCGCTCGGGGACGACCGGATCGTGCTCGTCGCAGGCTTTCAAGGCGTCTCGACCGACTCCAGCGACGTGACCACGCTCGGTCGCGGCGGCTCCGACACGACCGCGGTCGCGCTCGCTGCAGCCGTCGGCGCGGATGTCTGCGAAATCTACACGGACGTCCGCGGCGTGTTCAGCGCAGACCCGCGCATCGTCCCCGACGCGCGCAAGCTAGACACGCTCTCGTTCGAGGAGATGCTCGAGATGTCCGCTTCCGGCGCCGGCGTGCTGCAGCTGCGCTCGGTCGAGTACGCGCGCAACCACGGCGTGCGCATCCACTGCCGCTCCTCGTTCGACGATCATCCCGGTACCGTGGTCCTAGCCGAAGGAGCCAGCATGGATCACGTCGAGCGCCCCCTCATCACAGCCGTCACCCATTCGACCTCCGAGGCGCGCGTCACGCTCGTCGGCGTGCCCGATGAGCCCGGCGCGGCCGCGCGCATCTTCGAGGCGCTCGCCGACGCAGCCGTCAACGTCGACATGATCGACCAGAACGTGCCCACCTCCGCAGGCGGTCTCGCAGAGATCTCGTTCACGTTCCCGCGCGAGGAGATGCGCGAGACGCGCTCCGCGCTGACGCCGCTCGCCGGCCAGGCCTACACGGATCTGGTCGCGCGCGAGGAGATGGGCAAGGTCTCGATCGTCGGCGCCGGCATGCGCACCCACCCGGGCGTCGCCGCGAAGGTGTTCGGGGTGCTGGCGCGCGAGCACGTCAACATCGAGATGATCTCGACCTCCCCGATCAAGATCTCCTGCGTCATCGCGCGCGACCGCGTCGACCTCGCGGTGCGCGCCCTGCACGACGCGTTCGAGCTGTCCGGGCAAGACACCGTCGTGCCTGAGTAGCCGCCGCGCGGTCGGCCCCGAGCAGCCATGCGCAGCCGGCCGCGAGCCGCCGCGCGGTCCGCCCCGAGCAGCTATGCTCGTCGAGGCTGGCGTAGTTGCGCGTTTGCGCATCGCCGTCTCCGGGGATTGTCTCCGGACCGTCTAGTCGTTCGGCGGATCGGACATCTGTCCGGTTCAGCGGACATCTGGATCGGACATCTGTCCGCCCAGTCGGACGTCTGTCCAGGTTGGCGCTTGCCGCTTTGGCCAATGCCCGATAGGACATGTATCGGCTGCCTAGATAGCCGCTGCGTGGTAACCGGATCGCGACATCCATGTCCCCAATTTCCCCCACCATATGCCCGCGGAATGACGTAAGCCTCGGTTCTACACGCCGAGACCGAGCGCGGTACCATACGACCGTCGGTCGGGATGCAGGTGGCGGCAAGCAAGGAGGCACAAAGGGAGGATGAGGGTGGACAGTGGGTCTGGAACGGAAGCTGACCTTCCGTTGAGCAGTCCGTTGATCAACTCGAGGGGCGTCGCGCGCCCCGGTCTTTTGCGACGCTCGCTGCGAGGCGGGCGCGCGGATACGCGCGGGCCCGAGACGAGCATGCGCCGCGATGCGCTCTTTCGCCGCTGGCTGTTGCTCGCCGACGTAGCAGCGATCGTCGGCGCTTTCGTGCTCACCGCGGAGGCCTCGTCCACCTCGGGGCAGCTCACCTGGGCCGGGATCGCAGCCATCCCGATCCTTCTGATCGGCGCGAAGGTCTTTGGTCTGTACGACCGCGACGAGATGCTGCTGCGCAGGACCACCCTCGACGAGGCGCCGAAGCTTTTCAAACTGTCCACTCTCTGCGTGCTGCTGGTGTGGATCACCGAGGGGCTGTTCGTCAGCGGCATGCTCCACCGTCGCGAGGTCCTGCTGCTGTGGGTCGCGCTCACAGCGCTGTTGATTCTCGCGCGCGCGAGCGCCCGCGCGATCGCCCTCCGCCTGGCGCCGCTCGAGCGATGCCTGTTCATCGGCGATGAAAGCCTCGCCGAGACGATCTGCGCCAAGCTGCGCGGTCACGGCGGTATCAAGGCGCAGGTCGTCGCGCAGATCGATCTCGACAAGGCCGCGCCCTGGTCGATCGACTCCTTCTCCGCGCCGCGGCTGCACGAGATCCACAAGCTGGCCAAATCGATGGACATCCAGCGCGCGATCGTCGCGCCGGGATGGCGCGGAGCCGAGTCCGACCAGATCCTCAATCTGGTGCGTACGCTGAAGGCGGTCGGTGTGAGGGTCACCGTCGTGCCGCGCCTGCTCGAGGTCGTCGGCTCCTCCGTTGAGTTCGACGATCTGCATGGCGTGACCCTGATGGGCGTTCGCCGCTTCGACCTCACGCGGTCGACGATGGCGGTCAAGCGGGCCTTCGACCTGCTCGGCGCCTCGGTCGGGCTGCTCGCGGTCTCGCCGGTGATGATCGCGTTCGCGATCGCGATCAAGCTCGACAGCCGCGGCCCCGTCTTCTTCCGACAGCTGCGCGTAGGCCGCTATGGACAGCGTTTCTACATGCTCAAATTCCGCACAATGGTCGCCGACGCCGATGCGATGAAGGACGAGTTGCGCCACCGCAACGAAGCCAAGGAGGGCCTGTTCAAGATCGCCGAGGACCCGCGCACGACGCGCGTCGGCAAGTTCCTGCGCCGCACCGCGCTCGATGAGCTGCCCCAGCTGCTGAACATCATCAAGGGAGAGATGAGCCTCGTCGGTCCGCGCCCGCTCGTCGTCGAGGAGGACCAGCGCATCGCCGGCTGGAACCGCAGGCGCCTGGAACTGATGCCCGGGATGACCGGCCCCTGGCAGATCCTCGGCCCATCGCGCGTACCGCTCCGAGAGATGGTCGCGATGGACTATCTATACGTCGCCAATTGGTCGCTCTGGACCGACATCAAGATCCTGTTGCGGACCGTGCCCCACGTGTTCCTGCGCCGCGGTCTGTAGGCCTGTCCGCGCGCGTGGAACAGCGCCGCACGTCCGCAGAAAAGCGCGTGTCTGGAGGAGCCGCACGGCGCTCGACAGGAGTCTCCTGGCGTTCGACCCCGCGCTGTTCATCCGCGACGCGCGAGCGCTCCTGAAACGACACGCCCAGCGAGACGCTGCCCGCGCCTCCGCCGACCGCCGTCGCCCCGGGCGAATGGAAGACCGTCCCTTGCTGAACCGTCCCTTGCTGAACCGCAGCCGGCCCGTCCTGCGCGGTGACACTCCCCAGCCCGGCCCGACCGACAGCCGCCGCGCCCGGCGCACCCGGCGCTGCGCTCATGCGCGACGGAGAGTCATCCGCCGCAGAAGGAGAAACGCGAGACTCGTCTGCCCGGGCCGCCGCCCAACACATCACGATCACGACCGTGATCACCAAGAGCCAGACGATTCCAATCAGGAGAAGGAGCATGTCGATCAGAGCCATTTGCCAACCCCGCCATCCTCCTGTGTATGTTCCTTATTTCTACCCGTTCCTACTCAGTCCTATAACCATAAGAATCTCGCCAAGTTTCGATCACGTCAAATGTGCAGCCGCGATTTCAACCCATTTTCCACTCGAACAAACGTCCAGTCCGCGGCGAGGAGCGGGTGTGCCGTCGGCGGCGAGCAGCGGGCGTGTAGTCGGCGGCGAGCAGCGCGCGGCCGTCACGGCGGCTCTAGCCGCTCACGCGTCCAGCGAGCTCTGCAGCTTCTCCAGCACCCTGACCACACGCACGCCGCTCTCGCCGTCCGAGCGCGGCCGTTCGCCGCTGCGGACGCTCTCGATGAAGTGTTCGCACTCGACCCGCAGCGGCTCCACGTTGGCCACGCGCGGGGAGAAGATGTCGCCGGAGCGCGCTATGTACTCGCCCCACGAGCGCGCGTCCTCGTCGAAGCCCTTGTCGTAGACGGTCAGCTTGCCCTCGATCTGCATGTCGTCGAACGTCGCCATCCGCTTCGAGCCGACGATCGTCAGGCGCCGCTCCTTGTGGGGATCCAGCCAAGACAGGTGCAGGTGTGCGACCGGGCCCGAAGCGAAGCGCAGGTAACAGAAGACGACGTCCTCGACGCCCTTGCGCACGAAGCTCGAGCCGCGCGCGAAGCACTCCTGCGGCTCCTCGCCGATCAGCTGCAGGACGACCGACACGTCGTGCGCCCCCAGGCTCCAGAGCGCGTTCTCGTCCGCGCGCAGCTGCCCGAGGTTCAGGCGCTTGCCATAGACGTAATACAGCTCCCCCAGCTCGCCGCCGTCGAGCAGCTGCTTGAGCATGCCCACCGCCGGGTGATACTCGAGCAGGTGACCAACCATCAGGATCTTGCCCGCGCGCTCCGCCGCCGCGACCGCCAGCTCTGCGTCGGAAGCCCTCGTCGCCAGCGGCTTCTCGACGAAGCAGTGCTTGCCCGCCTGCAGCACCCTGATCGCCAGCTCCGCGTGCGTCGGCACCGGCGTCGCCAGCGCGATCGCGTCGAGCTCTGCATCGTCCAACAGGTCGCTCAGCGCCGCCGTCGTCCGCACCCGCGGAAACGTCTGCGCGAGCCGCTCGCGCGGCTGCGGCGCGGGGTCGCATAGCCAGCGCAGTTCACAGCCCGCGATCGTCGCGAAGTTGCGCGCCAGGTTCGGGCCCCAGTAGCCGAGACCTACGACCCCGACCCTGATGCTCATCGCGCGCCGCTGGCGCCGTCCGCGAGGCTCGCCGCGAACTCGCCGATCGCCCGCACGCAGCGCTCCGCCGCGTGGCCGTCGCCGTACAGCTGCGGACGCTCGGCCGGCAGCTCTCGCTCGAGCGCCGCCAGCGCCGCCTGCGCATCGAGGTCCACCAGCGTGTTCCAGCCCGTCGCGACCGTCTCGGCCCACTCCGTGTTCGCGCGCAGCGTGATGCAGGGCACCCCGGCAAGGTACGCCTCCTTCTGGACGCCTCCCGAGTCCGTGACCACCGCGCGAGCCTGGCAGAGCAGCGCGCTCAGCTGCACATATCCGAGCGGCGTCGTCAGCTCGATCGCGTCCGTGCGCTCGAGCTGCTCCAGCAACCCGGTCTCGCGCAGGCGCGCGCGTGTGCGCGGATGCACCGGGAAGATCAGCCGCGTCCCGGCCCCAGCAGCCAGTGCGCGCAGCAGCTCGACCAGCTGGCCCAGCCGCTTTAGATCGTCGACGTTGCCCGCTCGGTGCGCCGTGCAGAGCAGATACTCGCCCGGCTGCAGCCCGAATGCGCGCACCGTCTCGGCGTCCGCGCGCGCCCCAGGCAGCCGGCGCAGCGCGACGTCGATCATCACGTCGCCGACGACCTCCACGCGGCCCCGGACCGACTCTCTGTAGAGGTTCGCCGCCGCGGTATCCGACGAGCACAAAAGCAGCGCGCCGAGGTGGTCCGTGAGCACGCGGTTGAGCTCCTCCGGCATCGTCCGCTCGTACGAGCGCATACCAGCCTCGACGTGGATCACCGCGACGCCCATCTGCGCGGCTGCGAGCGCTCCCGCGAGCGTCGAGTTGGTGTCTCCGTAGACGAGCGCCGCGTCGGGTTCGAGCGCCCCCACGAGCGGCTCGAGCGCGCTCAGCATGCGCGCCGTCTGCGAGGTGTTCGACCCGCCGCCTACGCCCAGCTCGCGGTCCGGCCGGGCGAGGCCGAGCTCGGAGAAGAACACCGCCGAGAGCGCGTCGTCGTAGTGCTGTCCGGTGTGCACCAGCACCTCTTCGTGCTCTGCCCGCAGCGGCCCCGACAGCGCCGCCGCCTTGACGAACTGCGGGCGGTTGCCCACGACCGTCAGCAGCTTCATGACCGGCGCAGCCTACGCCGCCTCGCCCGGCATGCTATGCGGCCTCTGAAGGCATGCCCGTAGCCGCGCCTCAGGCGGTCGCGCCCACGACCGACGCCGACCAGTCGATCACCGCCGTCGGCCTGACCACGTGACGACTCAAGCCGAGCTCCTTGGGCTCGAGGCCGAGCGCGAGGCCGACGAGCTGGGGCAGATGCAGGACCGGCACCGCGAGCTCGCGGCCCACGACCTTCTCGGCCAGCGGCTGTTGCAGGTCGAGGTTGAGATGGCACAGCGGACACGGCGTGACCACGCAGTCCGCTTCGGCGTCCTTCGCGTCGCCGAGGTGACGTCCGGCCTGCTTGAGCGAAGCCTCCTTGTTCATCGTGATGATCGGAAAGCCGCAGCACTTGCGCATGCCCGCGTACTCGATCACCGAGCCGCCCAGCGCCTCGATCAGCTGCTCCAGGTAGCGGTCGCGCGGGCGCTCTGAGTCGATGCCCAGGCGCGTGCGCGGGCGCACGATGTAGCAGCCATAGAACGGGCCCACCCTCAGGTTCTCGAGCGGTCTGCGCACTTTCGCGCGCAGCTCCTGAAGGCCGATCTCCTCGACCAGCAGCCAGAGAAAGTTCTTGTTGGTCAATCCCTTCTCATAGCTCAGCCCCTCGCCGGCGAGCGTCTCGTTGACCGCAGCCCTGTATTCGGCGCTCGCGTCGAGGCGTTCCTGGCACTCGCTCTGCGCGCCCTGGCAGGTCGAGCAGATGTTCATCATCAGCTCCGCATCCGCGACCTGCTGGGCGAGCGCGAACGTGCGCGCGTTCAGCGTGTCCGCCAGCTCCTGGTTGTGCTCGGCGATCACGCCCGCGCCCGTGCAGCACGCGCGGTCGAGTTCGACGAGCTCGATGTCCAGCAGCGGCGCGACCTTCGCCATCGAGCCGTGCAGCTCGGGGGTGAAGCCGCGGCTCACGCAGCCCGGCCAGTAGGCGACCTTCATCGCGCGCCCCCCGCCTGCGAAGGTTGCGTCTGAGCGTCCTGCGCCGCCGGCGCATCCGCCGCGTCTTCGCTCTCGCCCGGACCTGGCACATCCGCCGCCGGGAGCTCATCCCCCTCGTCACCGCTCACGAACAGGTTCAACTCGAAGCGTTCAGGGCGCTCCTCGACCGTCTCGTAGATTCGCTTGACCGCGGCGAGGTCCTGCTTGGGGATCTTGTGCCCGAACAGCGCGAGCAGCGGGCTGATCCGCTTGCGCGCGAGCAGCGCGAGGATCACCTGCGACGAGCTGAGCAGCTCTTTGGCCGCGCGCGGGTGGAATTTGGCAAGCCACGAATCGCCCCCGTAGGAGCGCGCCAGCAGCTCCGACTCGTGATTCAGTCCGTAGTCGCGCACCAGGCTGACCATCGCCTGCTCGTGGCGCTCGCCGTTGTTCGGGTCGACGATGTGCTGGTCGGACCCGGCGATTCTGCGCAAGCGCATGATCTGGCCCATCGGGTTGACGTCCTTCGGGCACGCGTCCACGCACTTGAAGCAGTGCGTGCAGTCATAGATCCCGTGCTCGTCCTCGCCGAGGTCCAGCAGGCGCTCGCGCTGCTGCTGATCGCGCGGGTCGCCGACGAAGCGGTAGGCCTTGGCCAGCGCCGCCGGGCCGATGAACAGCGGGTCGACTTCCATCGCCAGGCAGTCCGACACGCAGGCCCCGCACTGGATGCACGCCATCGTCTGCGTCACGTCGACCATGCTCTCGCGCGGCACCAGATACTCGCGCTCGGGGGGCGGTTCCGGCGGCAGCAGCCAGGGCGTGACACGCTGGACCTTCTTCCAGTGAACCGTGTCCATGTCCACGATCAGGTCCTTGAGCACCGGCATGTTGCCCATCGGCTCGATCTCGATCGTGCCGTCCCGCGCTCCCGCGCGCGCGTCCTCCAGGTGCGTGTGGCAGGCCAGCCCCGGATCGCCGTTGATGCGCACGCCGCACGAGCCGCAGATCGCCTGCCTGCACGAGCAGCGGATCCCGATCGAGCCGTCGAAGCGGTCGCGGGCCTGCAGGATCCCCTCCAGCACCGAGCGGTGCGGCGCGAGCTCGATCGTGTGTTCCTCCCAGTACGGCGGCTCGCCCGACTCGGGGTCGTAGCGGCGGAGCCTGAGCGTGAACTGCTCAGGCGGTCTGTAGACGTCCGGCAAGTCCGCCATCAGTACTTCCTTTCCTCTGGCTGCCACTGCGTGATCGTGACCGGCGAGTAGCTCACCGCGGGGGCCCCGTCGTCACCCCTAGTGACGTCGATGTGCTTGAGCCATGTGTCGTCGTCGCGCTCGGGGAAGTCGGTCCTGAACTGCGCGCCGCGCGACTCCTTGCGCTCGATCGCCGCAATCACCGTCGCCTCGGCGCAATCGAGCAGATAGCCGAGCTCGATCGCGCCCAGCACGTCTTGGTTAAAGACCGTGCCGCGATCGTCGATCCAGGCGGAGTCAGCCTCCTCGCGCAGGCGCCGCACGACCGACTGCGCCTCCTGCAGGCCCTGTTCGTCACGGAACACAGCGACGCCCTCGTTCATCACCTGACCGAGCTCATCCTTGATCTCCGACACGCGCCTGCCGCGCCGGTCACGGGCGATGATCTCATCGAGCGCCGCGACATCCTCGCGCAGGCCGTTGCGCGCGCTCGGCATCGGGATCGTGCGCGCCCGTCTGGCCGCGTGTTCGCCCGCGCGTCGGCCGAAGATCAGCGTGTCCAGCAGCGAGTTCGCCCCCAGGCGGTTGCCGCCGTGCACGGATACGCACGCGACCTCGCCCGCCGCGTACAGGCCCTCGATCGGGGTGCGACCTTCGACGTCGGTCTTCACGCCCCCCATGATGTAGTGCTGCCCCGGGCGGATCGTGATCGGTTCGCGGGTGATGTCCACGCCGGCGAAGTCGCGCCCCAGGTTGACGATCTCGCGCAGCGCCTCGAGCGTGCGCTTGCGCGGCACGACGGTTACGTCGAGGTAGATCCCCTCGCCCTGCGGCCCCACGCCACGGCCCTCGTTGATCTCGATCTGCTCCGCGCGCGACACGACATCGCGCGAGGCCAGCTCCATCTTGTTCGGCGCCGACTTCTCCATGAAGCGTTCGCCGTCCTTGTTGAGCAGGTGCGCCCCCTCGCCGCGAGCCCCCTCGGTGATCAGGATTCCCGACTCGACCAGGCACGTCGGGTGATACTGGACCATCTCCATGTCCATCAGCGGCGCGCCCAGACGATACGCGAGCGCGATCCCGTCGCCTGTGACGATCAGCCCGTTGGTCGTCGGCTTGTACGCCTGCCCCGCGCCGCCGCAGGCGAGGATCACGTTCTTCGCCTTGAACAGCTCCATCGCGCCCGTGCGCACGTCGCGCGCGATCGCGCCCGCGCACCGACCCTGCTCATCCTGGACGAGCGACGTCACGAACCACTCCTCGTAGCGCTCGACCGTCTCGTGATGCTTCATCAGCTGCTCATACAGCACATGCAGGATCGCCTGTCCGGTGATGTCCGCGACGTATGCCGTGCGCTTCATCGACGCCCCGCCGAACGCGCGCAGGTCCAGTTCGCCGCGCTCGTTGCGATGAAAGGTGACGCCGATGTGCTCGAGATGCATGACCTCCTGCGGCGCCTCCGAGCACATGATTTCGATCGCGTCCTGATCGCCGAGGAAGTCCGAGCCCTTGACCGTGTCGTACGCATGCGAGCGCCAGTCGTCGGTGACATTGATCGCAGCGTTGATTCCGCCTGCCGCCGCCACCGAGTGCGAACGCACCGGATGAACCTTGCTCATGATCGCTACGCTCGCGCCATCGCTCGCTGCCGCCAGCGCGGCCCGCTGGCCGGCCAGACCGGCCCCGATGATCAAGATGTCATGTTCTGGCATTGCTCCTGCGGTTCATCTGGGGTTGCTCCTGCGGTCTATCCGGAGAGGAGGTGGGTCTGTGCCGAGAGGGGTTTGCACGGTTGCCTGTCCGCGGCACTTGCGTCGGCGGCACTCTATAACGCGCACTGCCATGCGCAGCGGCCGCCCCGCCTCGCCGCCAGCGTCTAGGTCGGCGATGGGCGCAGCGCTTTGCGCAGCTGGCCAACAGTCACCACGCCCCGCAGCACGCCCTGCTCGTCGACCGCCACCATCGCGCCCAGGCGCCCGAGGCCCTCGCTGCGCAACAGCGATTCCAACGGCTGATCCTCGCCGATCCGTACCGACAGATCCTGCTCGAGCACGTCGCCGACCGGCAGCGCGGGGCGTCCCGCGGCGATCTCCTCATCGACCCGCTGCTCGCGTACGACACCGAGGAAGCGGCGCGTCGGGTCGACCACCGCGAACCAGGGCCAGCGATAGCGCAAAAAGAACTGCTCATGCGCGTCCAGCAAGCTCAGGGCCGCCGGGATCGTGACCGGCTCGCGGTCCATCACGTCGGCGACCGTCACGCCCTGGATGCGTTGGCCGAACGCCCCTTGCGCGACCGCCGCGCTGGCCGCGCGGTGCAGGATGAACGCGAGCACCAGCAAGAGCAGGCCGGAGCTTTCGCCCGTGACGAACCAGAACAACCCCAGCGCGCCCAGCGCCAGCGCGAACGCCTGACCCGCGCGACCGGTCACACGGGTCCCGCGGTTGCGGTCGCCGGTGCGCCACCAGATCAGCGCCTGCGCGATCTGGCCGCCGTCGAGCGGAAACGCGGGAACGAGGTTGAAGGCGAGCACGAACACGTTGACCGTCGCCAGCCAGCTCAGCCAGACGAGCGCAGGCGTCGCGCGGACGTGGCCGCTGCCGGTCGCGACTTCGGTGAAATGCCCGCCCGGAGCGGCCAGCCCCGCCGCGATCGCCGAGACCACGATCACCAACAGCGTCACCGCCGGACCAGCGATCGCCACCCGCAGCTGCACCCCCGGCGTGCCCGGCATCTCGCGCATGCGCGTCATGCCCCCGAAAGCCCACAGGTCGATCCCGCCCACCGACAGGCCGTTGCGCCGCGCGACCAGCGCATGCCCGAGCTCGTGCGCGATCACCGACGCGAACAGCGACAGCACGACCGCGACCGCGACCAGGTAGGCGGTCGTATCCGAGGGGCCGAGCAGCTTCTTGAAGTCCGGCGTGATCAGGATCACGAACAAAAACAGCACCACGAACCAGCTGTAACTGACGCCGATCCTGATGCCGAAGATCCGGCCCAGCTGAAAGTTCGTGCGCGGGACCATGCTCGCAATGGTAGGACTACAGCCGTCCGCGGGGGCCACGGCGAGGGCCCAGCGCCGGCGCCGCCAGGCGGGGCGCCTGCGGCGAGTCACGCCGACGGGCCTCGGTCAGGCCGACGCTCAGGCGGGCACGCAGCTGCGCGCGAGGATCGCCTCGAAGTCGGTCCCCGCCGGCAGCGTCCCGTACTCGAGTCCTGCATCGCCCGCCAGGCGCGCAGCGCAATACGCGTCCGCCACCGCCGACGGCGCATGGCGGACGAGCAGCGAGCCCTGCAAGCACAGCGCCATGCTCTCGACCACGCGCCGCGCGCGCTGCTCGAGCGTTGCGGGATCGGCAAACTGCGATTCCAGCTCGCTCACCTTCGCGTCCAGCCGCGGGTCAGCGCCCTTGGCCAGGTTGACCTCCGCGAGGAACACCTCGAGCGAGCGCGGCCGCCGCACCAGCGCCCGCAGAACGTCGAGGCTGATCACGTTGCCCGAGCCCTCCCAGATCGACGCGAGCGGCGCCTCGCGATACAGCCGCGGCATGCCCGACTCCTCGACATACCCCGCGCCGCCGAGACACTCCATCGCCTCGAACGCGTGGTTCGGCGAGCGCTTGCACACCCAATACTTGCCGACAGCCGTCGCGAGGCGCTTGAAAAGCTGCGCGTCGCCGTCGTCCTCGCCGGCCAGCGCGTCCGCGTCCGCCTCGTCATAGGCGCGCGCCAGGCGCATCGCCAGCGCGGTCGCCGCCTCCGCCTCCAGGCACAGATCCGCGAGCACGTTGCGCATCAGCGGCTGGTCGATCAGCAGCTTGCCGAACGCCGAGCGGTGGGCCGCGTGGTGCGTCGCGAAGACCACTCCCGCGCGCATCCCCGCCGCGCCGCCGATCGTGCAGTCCAGCCGGGTGTGCCCGACCATCTCGATGATCGTGGGCACGCCCCTGCCCGGCTCCCCGACCATCCGCGCCCACGCGCCGTGCAGCTCGATCTCGCTCGATGCGTTGGAATGGTTGCCCAGCTTGTCCTTCAGCCGCTGGATGTGAAACGCGTTGCGGCTGCCGTCGGGGAGGATGCGCGGCAGCAGAAAGCACGACAGCCCCTCGGGCTCGCCGCTCGGCGACTCGGCCTGGGCGAGCACCAAAAAGAAGTCCGACATCGGCGCCGAGCAGAACCACTTGTGGCCGGTGATCTCGTACTCGGCCCCCGGTCCGCCGCCGTTGACGGGCCGCGCGGCGGTCGTGTTGGCGCGCACGTCCGAGCCGCCCTGCTTCTCGGTCATCGCCATGCCGGCGATCGCCGAGCCCTTCGCTACTGCCGGGATCAGCCGCGGGTCATAGCTGGTCGCGGTCACGAGCGGCTCCCACTCGGCGGCCAGCTCCGGTTGCGCGCGCAGCGCCGGAACGACCGCGAAGGTCATCGTGATCGGGCACGCGAAGCCGGCCTCCGCCTGCATCGCGGTCATGTACAGCGCCGCCCGCGCGACATGAGTCGCCGGTCGATCCTGCTCGCGCCATGGCAGCGCGTGCAGCTCGTGCTGCACTCCCAGCTGCATCAGCTGATGCCACGCCGGGTGGAACTCGACCTCGTCGATGCGGTTGCCATAGCGGTCGAACGTTCTCAGCACCGGCTTGTTCTCGTTCGCGAGCCTGCCCCACAGCTGCTGTGGCTCGCCGCCGATCAGCTCGCCGAGCGCGCTCGCGCGCTCGCGCACCCAAGCCGCTCCCTCGCGCCCGGTCGCCTCGACCAGGGGCGTGTTGTCGGAGAACACGTCGCGCCCCTCAAGCGGCGGCACCTGGTTGAACACCGTGTGGGTCTGCCACGGTGCGTGGCGCTCGCCAGTCGCTGCGCTGGAAACCGTCGCCATGCTCGACAGTCAAGCAGATGCCGCCAGCTTCACCGCGGCCGGCGTCAGCGGCCGGCGTGCGAGGGCGCTCTCGGGCGTATAGCATCGCCGGCTTCGGCGAGCGCTGCCGCGCGCGGATCGCGGCGGCCGCCCAAGCCGTCCGATCCGAGAACCGTACATGGACAAGATCAAGGTGAAGAACCCGCTCGTCGACCTCGACGGCGACGAGATGACGCGGATCATCTGGTCGTTCATCAAGGACCAGCTGATCCTGCCCTATCTCGAGGTCGATCTTAAGTACTACGACCTCGGGATCCAGCACCGCGACGCGACCGACGACCGGGTGACGATCGAGGCTGCCGAGGCGATCAAGCGCTACGGCGTCGGCGTCAAGTGCGCGACGATCACCCCCGACGAGGCCCGCGTGCAGGAGTTCGCGTTGAAAAGGATGTATCCCTCGCCCAACGGGACGATCCGCAACATCCTCGGCGGCGTCATCTTTCGCGAGCCGATCGTGATCGCAAACGTCCCCCGGCTCGTGCCGAGCTGGACCAAGCCGATCGTGATCGGGCGTCACGCATTCGGCGACCAGTACCGCGCGAGCGAGACGCTGATACCCGGCAAAGGGAGGCTGACGCTCAACTTCAATCCCAGCGATGGCAGCGAGCCGATCGAACTCGAGGTGTTCGACTTCCCCGACGCCGGCATCGCGCTGGCGATGTACAACCTCGACGCGTCCATCCGCGAGTTCGCGCGCGCCTCGATGAGCTATGCGCTCGAGCGCCGCTACCCGGTGTATCTGTCCACCAAGAACACGATCCTCAAACGCTACGACGGTCGCTTCAAGGACATCTTCCAAGAGGTTTACGAGGACGAGTTCAACACCGACTTCGAGGTCGCCGGCATCACCTATGAACACCGTCTGATCGACGACATGGTGGCGGCCGCGCTGAAGTGGGAAGGCGGTTATCTGTGGGCCTGCAAGAACTACGACGGCGACGTGCAGTCCGACCAGGTGGCTCAGGGGTTCGGCTCGCTCGGCCTGATGACCAGCGTGCTGCGCAGTGCCGACGGCAAAACCGTCGAGGCCGAGGCGGCGCACGGGACGGTCACACGTCACTACCGCATGCATCAACAGGGCAAGCCCACTTCCACCAACCCGATCGCCTCCATCTTCGCCTGGACGCGCGCGCTCGCGGCGCGCGGCCGAATGGATGACACGCCCGCCGTCAGCGGCTTCGCCGAGACGCTCGAGCGCGTGTGCGTCGAGACGGTCGAAAGCGGCAAGATGACAAAAGACCTCGCGCTGCTGATCAGCGAGCAGCAGCCGTGGCAGACCACGCAAGAGTTCCTCGCCTCGATCGACGACAACCTCAAACTCGCGATGGCCGGCTGAGATGCGAGCGCCGATCCGCGCAAGCCGACCGCCCTCGGGACGTCGAGGCCAGAGCGTTCTGAGTTGCACCACCTACCCCGACCCCAGGAGCTGAACAACGTGAGCAATCCACCCGTACGAGTCACCGTCACCGGCGCGGCCGGACAGATCGGTTACAGCATCGTCTTCCGCATCGCCTCTGGACAGATGCTCGGCCCCGAGCAACCGATCGATCTGCGGCTACTCGAGATCCCGCCCGCGATGGGCGCGCTCGAGGGCGTTGCGATGGAGATCGTCGACTGCGCGTTTCCGCTTCTGACGGGACTCGATCTGCACGACGACGCCCGCGACGCGTTCGACGGCGTGAACATCGCGCTGCTCGTCGGCTCGCGTCCCCGTACCAAGGGCATGGAGCGCGCGGAGCTGCTCTCCGAGAACGGCAAGATCTTCACGGTCCAGGGACGCGCGCTCAACGAGCGTGCCGCGGACGACGTGAAGGTGCTCGTCGTCGGCAATCCGGCAAACACCAACTGTCTGATCGCGATGTCCAACGCCCCCGAGATACCGCGCGAGCGGTTCACCTCGATGATGCGTCTCGACCACAATCGAGCGATCGCCCAGCTGGCCGCGAAGCTCGCGCTGCCTGTCAGCGAGGTCTCGCAGATGGGTGTCTGGGGCAACCACTCTCCGACGATGTATCCCGATCTCTTTCATGCCACGGTCGCGGGCCGCCAGGCCGCCGAGGCGGTCGACGATCAAGTGTGGATCGAAGAGGAGTTCCTGCCCAACGTCGGTAAGCGGGGTGCAGCTGTGCTCGAGGCGCGCGGCGCCTCCTCAGCAGCGTCGGCCGCCAGCGCCGCAGTCGATCACATGCGCGATTGGGTCAGCGGCACCGACGATCGCTGGGTCTCGATGGGAGTGCCCTCCGACGGCTCCTACGACATCCCCGACGGACTGATCGTCGGGCTTCCCTGCACCTGCGCGCGCGGCGAGTACTCGATCGTGCGGGGGCTCGAGATCGACAGCTTCTCGCGTGCCAGGATCGACGCATCGATCGCCGAGCTGATCGGCGAGCGCGACACGGTCAAGGATCAGGGCCTGGTCTAACGTAGCCGGGAGCCCGGCCCTGGGCCGCTCCCGGCTACATTCACTACCGCGGGTACCAACCCCTGGCCCGCTTGCTGAGTTTTCCTTCCTGCTGTAGCCCGGGGAGCACGCGGTAGAGATAGTTCTGCTTGATGCCCATCTTCGCCGCGAGCTCCGGGATGGTGATGCCGGGCTGTCCCTGCACGAGCGTCAGCGCCTGGGCTGCGCGCGTGCCGCTGCCTTTGCGCCGTCCGGCACGGCGTTTCGTTGTTGTTGCGGTCGCGGCTTTCCTGCCGCTGCCGGCGGGACGGCCTACTTTTTTGGGACGGCCTACGGGACGGCCTACGGGACGGCCTACTTTTCTGGTTTTGGGACGGCCAGGCCCTTTTTTGGTGGCCGACGCGGCTTTGCCTGAGCCGCGCGGGCGACCCGGTCCACGCCGGCGGGTAGCGGTCCTGGTACCGCTGCCGATCCCATCGAGTGCCGAAGCCGCTGACTCCAGGCGGCGGTACTCCTCCACCAGTGGGGTCAGCTCTTTCAGCCGGTCGGTGATCTCTCGGCGCTTCTCGTCAAGGAAGTCGGTCACGATTCAATCCTCTTCACTAGTAGGAATGTGCGATCTAAATCAGATCTAAACCACTCCGATGCTGACGCACCACTTTACACTACCTCACTCTGGAAGTTCTGCAACTTGTCTGGCGCGCGTGCTCAGTCGCGCGCGCCAGAGTCAAAGTGAGCCCGCAAGCGAGACAGCGTGCGGGTGGCCTCACGCTTGGGCATGCCACCCACCAGCGCCCGGCTCACGATCGCGCCGAGGGGGCCCAGCGGGGGATGGAATTCGTTGCGGTAGTCAAAGCGCGTGCCGCCGCGCTCGCTGCTGAGCCCATACTCGGTTCGCGCCCGTGAGCGCGCCGGGCCGCGTCCCTCCCACACCGCGAGCTTGCCCGGGTCGCACTCGGTCAGCTTCCAGTGAACGTCGAGGCTCACACCCCGCAGGTGGATGTGCTGGTCCATGCGGTAACCGACATGCGGGGGGCCGTCGTCCGCGCGCTTGAGGCTGCGGTGTATCGTGACCCACTCACCCAGCTGGCTCGGATCCATCACCATCCGCCACACTGCATCCACCGGCGCGTCGATGTGGATCGATGCGACTACCAGGCTCATGCGAGCAACCCCTTCATACGCTTGCCGAGCTCATCTGCGCAAGTCACGGACAGGTAAAGCGACCGGCGGCGGAGGCTCGCCAACACAGCCTCATCACCTCGCCGCGAGTGGTTCGACTTCCTCCCACTCGCGCAGCGAGTGTTCGACTGCCGAGTCGAACGAATGCAGCTCGACGCCGAGCAGCTTGGCCGCCCGCAGATGGGCCCTGCCGTTGACCCCGCCCGCCAGCAAGTCGCCCTGCAGGCTCTCCATCAGCGCGGTTGTCAGCTCGGGGTCCTCGACCGCGATTGCAGCCGTGAAGCGAGCGGCCAGCCGCGTGAGACTCACCGAAAGTCCAACCGTGGGACGCGCCAGCAGCAGCGCGTCGGCGATGCGCTTGAGCATTTCCCCGTAGCTGACGATCTCTGGCCCGCCGACATCGAGCGAGCGCCCCGCGACCGCGTCGACCGTCGCCGCGCGTGCCAGCATCTCGACGATGTCGCGAGCGTCGATCGGCCTGGTGCGATGCGAGCGCCACGCGGGCAGCATCAGCACCGGCATGCGCTCGACGAGTCGCACGAGGATGCGAAACGAGCGCGAGCGCGCACCAATCACAATCGACGCCCGCAACACCACCGTGTCACGTATGCGCGCGCGCAGGATGTGCTCGACTGCCTCGCGGCTGAGCAGATGGCGCGAGCCCGCAGCGTTGCTGTCGGGAGTCGACCAACTCGCCACCGGCCCCCCGAGGTAAACGACGCGGCGAACCCCGGCGAGCGACGCAGCCGTCGCGAAGTTCTCCGCGGCGACGCGGTCGCGCTCGGGAAACGCGGCGAACGCGCCCGTTCGCGCAAGTGCGTCCGTCGGTGCCTCCATCGAGTGGATCAGGTAATAGGCAACCTCCACACCTTGCAGCGCCCGGGCCAGACCCTCGCCCGTGACCGCGTCGCCGGCGAAGACTTCCAAGTTCGAACTGTCTCGCGGCGCCGCGAGCGCGCGCGTGGGCGCTCGCGCGAGCTGCTGCGCGCAAGCCATGAGCTGGCGCACCTCGGCTCGGGACGGCTCGCGGACGAACGCCACGATCTGATGACCGCCGCGCAGCAGCCTGCGAGCGAGCAGCGAGCCGGCGAAGCCGCTCGCTCCGGTGACGAGGATGCGCATGTGATCAGATGATGACGCCGCGGCTTCGCCGATGCCCGCAATCTGCGGTGAAGACGGGAGATTTTCACAGCAAGCCGCCCCCCGAGCGTGCTCGCCGAGCGCCCGCCGGTTTTGTCTGCGATTTGCGAGGTGGGCCCGCCGGCGGGCCTGGCGTGCGTGCTTTGATGTCTGCGCTCAGTTCACTTCAACCTGGGGAAACGGCGTGCAGAGAAGGGAGCCCAAGCGAGCCGCGCGGAAGGTCACCTGCGACGATTGCTTCTTTCGCCGCAACCTGCTTTGCGCGCTCGACCTGGATGAGCCGTGCGCGACGTTTCGCCCCAACGAGGCCCAGCTGAAACCGCCACAACAGCTGCGATTCGTCTTCCGCCAGGAGCGTCGAGCGCGGGCCGCCTGGGCGTTTCCCTCCGCGCAGGAGCAGGCGGCGCTGCACACCTAGTGAGCCGCGCGCGACCGCCCGCGCCGGGCATCGAGCGCGGTGCGCAGCGTGCTTGCCGCGCCCGCTGTGGTCCCGGTTGGCGTCCAGGGGCGTATATTGCGGGACGTAGATTGAATCGTGAACTTGCAAGCTCTTCCATAGGCGGTGGCTCAGATGGCGGCGAAAGAACGTGGCAGCGGACTCGGTATCAAGGGCAGGGCGGCGGCGCTGGCCGACCTCCGTTCGACGGCGCTCGGCAACCCGTACATAGAACGATTGATCGCCGACCAAGAGCTGCGCGCGAACCTGCTCGCCGCCTACGGCGCCGCGCGTAGCGCGTACGGGCGGATGAACAACGGCAAGCCCGCGAGCACGGCGCTGTTCGAGGATCGCCGGCTGCAGAACGACCTGCGCAAGGCCGCCGACTCCCTGCGCGATGCCGCGGGCGCGCTGCGCCAGCCTCCGCCAAAGCCGCGCCGCCGCCTTCGCCTCGGGCGCGCGCTGATGCTGGCCGTGGTTGCCGGCACGCTCGCGCTGGTGCTCAGCGAAGGGCTGCGCGGCAAGGTGCTCGACATGCTGTTCGGCGCCGAGGACGAGTTCGAGTACAGCTCGACCACCGCCCCGCCCGAGCCGGCGCCGGCGAGTACGCCGGCGTCCTAAGGACAGGGTTGCCTCAAGGAGCGAGATGCCAGCAACCGCCACCAGCACGAAGGCTCAGAGGACCGTCGACGGAGAGAAGGCCCAGCGGATCATCGAGGCGATGCGCCGCAGCGTCGCGCGGCGCGGGACCGCCGGCTCGACCTTCGATCGCGTCGCGCGCGAGGCGGGCGTATCGCGCGGGCTGCTGCACTACTACTTCGGGACCAAGGAGCAGCTGCTCGTCGAGGCCGTCAGGCGCGACTGCGAGCTGCGCATGGAACTGCTCGATCGGCAGCTCGCCGGGGCGCGCACGGCCGAGGATCTGATCGCGCGCATGGCGCAGAACCTGCAGGAGACGGTGCGCGACGATCCCGACTTCGTGACGCTCGTGTTCGAGCTGTTCACGCTGTCGCGGCGCAATGCCGACATCGCGGTCGAGTATGCCGAGCTCGTCAGAGGCATGCGCGAACACGTCGCGCAGCTGCTCGAGATCGCCCAGCACGAAGGCGTCGTGCACCTGCACGCCGAGCCGGACACGGTCTCGGAGGTTCTGTTCTCGCTCGCCGACGGGTTCGCGCTGCGGATGCTGACCGAGCCGGCGCGCGACTTCCAGCCGTCGATCGAAGCCGGAATGGTCTGCGCGCGCGCGTTGCTGAGCGGTTGAACGCCTGACCGCTTCAGCCGGCGCGATTGGCGCCCGCCGCAGGCGGGCAGGGCCTGGCGAGCCGGCCCGGCAGCCGGCGCTCGTGCCGCCGGGTCGCCGGCAGTTCTGCGCCCGGGTCGCCGGCAGTCCGCGGGCGCGGGTCGCTGGCACTCCTATAATCAGTCTGCCAATGCCAATCTACGAGTACCGCCGCCCCGACGGGAGCACATTCGAGATCGTCCAGTCCTTCAGCGACGATCCGCTCACGCGCGACCCCGAGACCGGCGTGTCGGTGCAACGCGTGCTGCATGCGCCGGCCGTGCACTTCAAGGGCAAAGGCTTCTACAGCACCGATTACGGCACGCGCAAGCGCGAGCGCGAGACCGCCGCCGCGGCGTCCGCCAACGGCTCCAAGGACTCGAGCAGCTCCACCGATTCCGCGCCCGCGAAGGATGCCGCGGGCGGCTCCTCTGCCAACGGGGCAGCCCCCGATCGCGCCGCGAAGGGCAAGGACGCCGGCAAGGACTCGGGTAAGCGCAAGGGCGCCAAGCCGCTTGCAGCCAGCAGCTAGCGGAGCTTGAGCCGGCGCCGGGGGCGGGGCCGAGCTCCCACGGGCCCTCAACCGCTCATGAACTGCGCGGCCGCCGCCCGGCGCTCGGATTCGCTGACCGTCAGCCCGCTCTCGCCGTCGGGGAGGGTCAGGCTCCCCGACGGCTCGAGCACGCGCGTGGGCGGTGTCCCCGATGTGGCCAGCGCCGCGAACAGGCCCAGCAGCGTCGGGCCGCTCATGTCGGAGATGATCGCCGGCGGCGCGTGCCACGCGATCCAGGGCAGCCGGAAGAAGCTCGAGGGGGACATCAGGGCGCTCTTCATGTCCGTGAACAGCGCCTGCTGATGCTCCTCGCGCTGAATGTCGGTCTCGTTGGGCGCGCACAGGTTCTCGCGCGTCCGCGCGAGCGCCAAGGCCTGCTGTCCATCGAGATGGTGCGTGCCCGCGCTCAGCCGCAGCGTGTAGCCGCCGTCTTCCGAGCCCCCGTCCAGCTTTGAGATGATGCAGCCCCCGGTGTAGGTGACCCCGCCCATCGCGTCGATCAACTGCGGGAAGTTTTCGAAGTTCACTTCGACCAGGTGATTGATCGGCACGCCGAGCAGGTGTCTCACCACCTCGATCGAAAGCGCCGGGCCACCGAACGCGTGCGCGGCGTTGATCTTCTGCAGGCCGTGCCCGGGGATGTCGACCACCGTGTCGCGCGGGATCGACAGCCGCGCCGCGTGCCCGCCGCCGGTGCGGATCAGCATGATCGTGTCCGAGCGTCCGGGACCAGTCGTTTCAGCTCCCGGTTCCTTGCTGTCCTTCTGACGTCGGTCGGAGCCGAGCACGAGAATGTTGTTCGCCGACGTCAGGGGATAGCCGGCCGGGTCGAGCACGCCTGCGACATCAGACGGAGGCGCGGTGCGCTCGAAGTGCGAGCTGATCAGAAACAGCACCAGGGACAGCGCGATCCAGGCGACGATCAACCCGAGCACGGCAACGATCACACGTTTGGGTGTGATTCGCTCGCGCCAGCGGCGCGCGCCATTCGGTTGAGGTGCGCCACCCGCTTCGGGGAGCGCGCCGATTCCCTCCCGCTCGCCGCGCGGTCGCAGCCTGCGACCAGCACGGTAGCGGGTGTATGGGGGCGGCTGATCGGAGTCGAGCGTCATGGGGCCGGGAACCTATATTTGCGAGATGAGCGCCGAGAACCCTGCGGTTGGCTCCGCACAGCATGGCCGCTTGCTCATCTGCGCGACGCCGATCGGGAACCTCCAGGACGTGACGCTGCGAGTGCTCGAGGCGCTGCGCGAGGCGGACATCCTCGCCTGCGAGGACACGCGCCACACCCAGATCCTGCTCGCCCACCACGGCATCTCCGCGGGCCAGCTGACGAGCTTGCACGAGCACAACGAACGCGCGCGCGCCGGCGCGCTCGTGGCGCGCATGCATGCCGGCGCGACCGTCGCGCTGGTCAGCGATGCCGGCACCCCGCTGATCTCCGACCCGGGCTTCGCGCTCGTTGACGCCTGCTTGGGCCAAGGTATACCCGTGCACGTGCTGCCCGGGCCGAGCGCCGCGCTCGCCGGGCTGATCGCATCGGGGCTGAGCGCCCGGCGCTGGCGCTTCGTCGGCTTCTTACCGCGCAAGCGCGGCGAGCTCGAGCGCCTGCTCGCGCAGACGGACGAGACGACCGTCGCCCTCGAGTCCCCGCGGCGCCTGCCGCGGGTTTTGCGCGTGTTGGCTGAGCTCGATCAGCAACGGGCCGTCGCAGTGTGCCGCGAGCTGACCAAGTTGCACGAGGACGTCCGTCGCGGTACCGCCGGCGAGCTCGCAGCTCACTACGAACAGAATCAGCCGCGCGGCGAGATCGTGCTCGTGATTGGCGCCGCCGCGCCGCAAGCGGGCCGGCGCGCGGACGCGCGCGAGGCGCTGCACCGGCTGGTCGAGGCGGGCGCCAGGCCCAGGCAGGCGGCGAGTGTCATCGCGGGACTGACCGGCGTCGCCGCCAACGAGCTCTACCGGGAGCTGACCGACGGCGGGCAGTAGCCCGCGGGCAGTAGCCTGAAGACCGGTGTCCTTCTACGTCACAACTCCCATTTACTACGTCAACGCAGCGCCGCACCTTGGGCACGCGTACACGACGATCGCAGCCGACGTGCTCGCGCGCCATCACCGCCAGCGCCGCGAAGAGGTCTTCTTTCTGACCGGCACCGACGAGCACGGCGAGCCCGTGGCGGATGCCGCGCAGGCGCTCGGCGTCGCGCCCCAGGAGCTCGCAGACCGCAACGCTGAGCGCTTCCGGGCGCTCGCGCCGCTGCTCGGCGCGTCGAACGATTTCTTCATCCGCACGACCGACCCCGAGCACATGCAGAAGGTGCGCGAAGTGCTCACGCGCGTGCGCGAGAACGGGTTCGTCTACAAGGGTGTCTACGAGGGCTGGTACTGCCCGCGCTGCGCTGACTTCAAGGCCGAGAACGAGATCGACGAGGGCAACCTCTGCCCGATTCACCACATCGAGCTGACACGCGAGCAGGAGGAAAATTACTTCTTCGAACTGTCCGCCTTCCAGGAGCAGCTCGAAACCCTGTACGCGCAGCGCGAGGGGTTCGTGGCCCCGCGCACGCGGCGCAACGAGTCGCTGTCGTTCATCGGCTCAGGTCTGCGCGACGTGCCCCTGACACGGCACAAGCTGACCTGGGGCGTACAAGTGCCGTGGGATCCCGAGCATGTGTTTTACGTGTGGTTCGACGCGCTTTTGAACTACTACACCGCGCTCTCCTACGCGGTGCCGGGCGTGGATCTGACAGACACGTTCTGGCCGGCGAACTGTCATGTGATCGCCAAGGACATATTGCGCTTCCACACCGTCTACTGGCCGGCTCTGCTGATGGCCGCCGAGCTCCCGCTGCCCAAGCGCGTGTTCGTGCACGGATACCTGCTGATGGAAGGCGAGAAGATGTCAAAGTCGCTGGGCAACGTGCTCGACCCGTTCACGGTGATCGAGCGCTTCGGCGCCGACGCGTTGCGCTTCTACCTTCTGCGCGACGTGCGCTTCGGCCAGGATGGCTCGGTGTCGACGGCCTCGTTCGAGCAGCGTTACGAGAGCGAGCTCGCGAACGAGCTCGGCAATCTCGCGAGCCGCACGCTCGCGATGGTCGCACGCTACCGACAGGGGATCGTCCCGGTGGGCGCGCCCGATCCGGCGCTCGCCCTGGACTTCGCGGGCCTGACCGAGCGCGTGCGCGAGCTCGTCGATGAGGTCGAGCTGACCGCGGCGCTCGACGAGATCTGGCAGCGCGTGCGCCGTCTGAACCGTTATGTCGAGGAGCGCGCCCCGTGGCAGCTGGCCAAGGACGAGGCACGCGCCGCCGAGCTAGATCAGGTGCTCGGCACGCTCACCGAGGGACTGCGCGTCGTCTCGGTGTTGCTGTGGCCTTACCTGCCGACCAGCGCGGAAGCGCTTTTGCGGGCGCTCGGCGCGCCCGACGTCGCGCTCGCGGGCGCGCGGCTTGGCGCGGGCGCGATCGCGCGGGTCGAGACGATCCCTCCGCTGTTCCCCAAGAGCGCGCAGGCCGAGCCCGCATGATCGACAGTCACACCCATCTCGATCTGTGTGAGCCGCCTGACGAGCAGCTGGTCGCCGCCGCGGCGGCGGTCGGCGTGACGCGGATGCTGACGATCGGGATCGAAGACGCGTCCTGCCGCGCGGCGCTAGCAGCGGCCGACTCGTTTCCGCAGGTGTATGCAGCGGTTGGACGGCACCCGAACGCTGCCGTGGGCTTCGACGAGACGGGTCTTGCGCTGCTGCGCGAGCTGGCCGCGCACGAGCGCTGCGTGGCAATCGGCGAGACCGGCCTCGACTTCTACCGCGACAGCGCTTCGCGCGCTGAGCAGGAGCACGCGTTCGCGGCACAGATCGCCCTCGCGCGGGAGACCGGAAAGCCGCTCGTGATCCACTCGCGCGACGCCACCACCGAGACCCTCGCGCAGCTCGCCGCGGAAGCCGCAGGCGTGAACGTCGTGCTGCACTGCTTTTCGATGCCCGAGCGCCTGAGCGAGTGCCTGGAGCGTGGTTACGTGATCTCGTTCGCGGGCAACGTCACCTACAAGAACGCGCCCGCGCTCGCCGCGGCCGCCGGCGAGGTGCCCGACGAGCAGTTGCTGGTGGAGACCGACGCTCCCTACCTGACGCCGCAGGTCGTGCGCAAGCAGCGCAATCAGCCGGCGTTCGTGACGCACACCGCGGAGTTCCTGGCGCGACTGCGCAGCGTCAGCCTCGCCGAGCTCGACGCGATCGTCGAGCGCAACGCCGCGCGCGTGTTCGGCTGGCGATGAGCGCAGCGGCCGGCGCCCCGACCGAGCCGAGCGAGGCCTCCACCCGTCCCGGCGCCACGCCGACCCAGGCCAGCCTGCGACGGATGCGCCGCTTCGGCGTGCGTCCCGATCGCGAGCTCGGGCAGCACTTTCTGATCGACTCGAACATGCTCGGGGTGATCGCGCGCGCGGCAGACGTCTCCGAGCGCGACCGGGTGCTCGAGATCGGCGGCGGCCTCGGCGTGCTCTCCGAGCACCTGGCCGAGCGCGTCGCCTGGGTGCACGTAGTCGAGCTCGACACGCGCCTGCGTGACGCGCTGCTGGACGCGACCGGCGCGCACGCCAACGTGAGCGTGCACTGGGGCGATGCGATGAGGATCGACCTCGCCGGGTTTCGCCCGGTCCCGAACAAGCTCGTCGCAAACCTCCCCTACGGGATCGCCGCCGGGGTGCTGCTGCGCACGCTCGAGGAGCTGCCGAGCGTGCAGGTCTGGGTGGCGATGGTCCAACGCGAGGTCGCGCTGCGGCTCGCGGCGGCGCCCGGCGGCCGCGAGTACGGCGTCAGCTCGGTGATCGCGCAGCTGGCCTGCGAGGTTCGCGTTCTGCGCGCGATCCCGCGCAGCGTCTTCTACCCGGAGCCGAACGTAGACTCGGCGCTGGTGCTGATGCGCCGCCTGCGACCCGCGCCCTCGCCCGCGCTGCGCGCACTCGTCGGCGGCGCGTTCGCGCACAGGCGAAAGACGCTCGTGGCCTCGCTTGCGCTCTCGCAGCGAGGCCCGCAGCTCTCGCGCGAGCGCGTACGCGCCGCCCTGAGAGAGCTCGGTCATCCCCAGGACGTGCGCGCAGAGCGGCTCTCGCCGGCCGACTTCCGCGAGCTCGCGCGCTTGCTCGCGCCATGAGCGAGCAGCTGCCGCTGCGCGCGAGCGCTCCCGCGAAGATCAACCTCGGGCTGTTCCTCGGGCCGCCCCGTGCACAGGACCACAGGCACGAGCTCGCGAGCGTCGTGCAGGCGATCTCGCTCGCCGACGAGCTGACGCTGGAACTCGGCGAGGAGGGCCAGGGCGCCGATGAGGTGCGCTGCCCCGGCCTCGCGCTCGCCGACGGCGAGCAGAACCTGGCGGGCAGCGCGCTTCGCCTGTTCCGCGAGGCGACCGGCTGGGACGCGCGGCCGCTGCGGCTGACGATCGCCAAGCGCGTTCCCGTCGCCGCGGGCCTCGGCGGGGGCTCCGCCGACGCGGCCGCCGCGCTGCGCCTGGCCAGCGCAGCCTCGAGCCTGGGTTCGCATGCGCTGCTGCTCGAGCTCGCGTCGCGGCTCGGCGCGGACGTGCCCGCCCAGCTCGCGCCCGGGCGCTGGCTGGCCGCCGGCGCGGGCGAGCGCCTGCGCGAGCTGCCACCGCCGAGCCATCCCTTCGGCGTGCTCGTGCTACCGGCCGCGACCGGGTTGTCGACCGCAGCGGTCTACGCGCAGGCCGACGAGCTGGGGATCCCGCGGTCGCCTGCGGCGCTCAGGGACATCATCGAGGACCTGCGCGGCGCGTTCGAGCTGGGCGCAGCTGCGCCCGCCCGCAGGGAGCTCCTGCACAACGACCTGCAGGCCGCCGCGATCGCGCTCTGTCCCGAGATCGAGCGGCCCCTCGAGCAGGCGCTCGACGCGGGCGCCGACGCGGCGTTCGTGAGCGGCTCGGGCCCCACCGTCGTCGGGCTGTTCCTGCGCGCGAACGGCCCCGGCCGCGCCGAGCGCGCCGTCGCGGGACTGGCCGGGCGAGAACCCGCGCCGCTGTGCGCGACTTCGCTCGACGCGCGCCTAACTGCGATCGACAGCGCGGTGCGTAACAATCACGACCGATGACCAGGGAAGCCATCAACTGGCTGGTGGCGGTATGCGCGGTAGTGTTCGGGCTGGCGGTGTATGCCGGGCTGATCCTGGTGCCGGCATGGAACAGCTACTCGCGTTTGTGGGAGCGCTTGGCCGCGTCGGTCCTGTCGCTTTACGTGTTCGCCGTGCTCGTCGGTGTTGGCGTGGTCGCTGCGCTGGCCGTCGTGTACTTCTGGGGCTAGCCGAGCCCGGTGTCCGACTTCGCAGCGCTCGAAGCCGTCACCGAAGCGGTCGAGTCGGGCGCCGGCCTGCCCGAAGTGGTGCGCGCCGCTGCCAAGGCCCTCGACGCCAGTCTCGCCGTGGCCGACGCATGGGGCGCGACGCTCGCGGTTGCTGCCAGATCGCCGGCCGAGGAGCGCGCCCTGCTCGCGCAGTCCGAGGGCGTGAACAGCATTCCCCTGCGCGTCGCCGACACGGCCGTCGGCACTCTGTACATGCGCGCGCGCAGCGACCCCAGCGCGCAGCTGAAGCGGCTGCTCGTCACGATGATCGCCTCCGAGGTCGAGCGCGTCCGGGCGCCCGAACGCGCGTCGGAGACCGCTGCCGCGGATTTCCTGCGCGCGACGCTACGGCGTGAGATAGGCGGGCGTGAGGAGCTTCTCGCCCGCGCGCGCGAGCTGTCGCTCGAGCTCGGCGACGGGGCGAGCATGATCGTCGCCCGCGCACACCCGCAGGCGCCGACCGACGAGGGCTGGCGCGCGCGGGTGCGCGCGATCGCCGAGCGCGGGGCGCGGGCTGTCGTCAGCCGCTCGATCGCCGCCCTGTCCGAGCGCGAGGGCGCGGGAGCGGCGGGCGCGGAGGTACTGCTGCTCGTGCCCGGCGGCGAGGAGGCCATGGCCGCGCGCGCCGCCGATGCCGTGCTGCGCGAGATGGAGGCCGGCCTCGCCGGTTATACGTTCGCGCTCGGGCGCAGCCGCATCGCCCAGGACCCGGCCGACCTGCCGCGCGCCGCCAGCGAGGCGCTGCTCGCCGCGAACGTCGCCCAGGGCGACGCCGACGGAGTGACGCTCGCCTTCGAGCAGACCGGCGCCTACCGCCTGCTGCTGAGCACGATGAGCGAGAACCCCTCCGAGCTGCAGCGCTTCTACGAGGAGACCGTCGAGCCGCTAGTCGCCTATGACGAGCAGTACGAGACCGAGCTCGTGCGCACGCTCGCGACCTTCCTCGAGGCGGACGGCAACGTCGCCGGTACGGCCCAGCGCCTGTTCACGCACCGGCACACGATCTATTACCGCCTCGAGCGCGTACGCGAGCTCTCGGGCCTCGACGTCAGCTCGAGCGACGGCCGCGAGAAGCTGAGCCTCGGGCTCAAGGCGATGCGCGTGCTCGGCATCTCCGCCGCCGGCGGCCCCGCGACGGAGGCCGGTGCGGAAGGCGGCCGCGTGCCCGGCCGCTCGCGGCGGGGGGGTTGAGGGGGCGGGTTGCGTGTCAGGGGAAGAGGGTTGGGGCCCAATGCCTCGCGGAAGCGCGCGCCGGCGGAGGTCGGCCGCGCGTGCGAGGATGTGATGCGCCTTGGGGGGTCGTCCAATAGGCAGGACTCCAGGTTTTGGTCCTGGCGATCGGGGTTCAAATCCCCGCCCCCCAGTCAACAAGCCGTGCCTATCCGCTGTCTCTATCGTCCGATCAATATGCGAACGTGTGTTCGTGAGCCAGGGCGGTCCACGATACGCAGAGGATCAGGCGCGCGCCGCGATCGCGTCTTCCGCGACGTACACCGAAGCCCTCCGGCGACTCGGTATGCGGGCGGCCGGGGGAAACTTCGCGACGCTCCGGAAGTACGCCGACGAGTTATGGCGAATCCCAACGGATCACTTCGATCCGGGTCGCGGATATCGGCGAAGCGCAGCCCGGCGCGCCCGGCCACTCGCTGACGTTACGGTCGAGGCGTCCAGCTATTCGCGAGCCCAGCTGAAGCACCGCTTGTATCGCGAAGGGCTGAAGCTCCGCAGCTGCGAGCTGTGTGGGCAGGGTGAGATCTGGAAGGGCCGGCGGATATCGCTAATCCTTGACCACGTCAACGGCGTAGCCGACGATCACCGCCTACACAACCTTCGCATCCTTTGTCCGAACTGCGCAGCGACGCTGGATACCCATTGCGCCAGGAAAAACCGCGTCGATCGAGATCCGGCGAGGTGTCCAGGTTGCGCTCGGCAATTCATTCCCGCCAACAAGCGTCGGCGCTACTGCGGTCGGTCGTGTTGGATCGCAGATAAGCGCGGCCGCCCGAACATCGCCGATCGCAAGTTCTCGCGCCCGCCCTACGCGCATCTGGTGTGCGACGTTCGCGCGATGGGCTATTGGGCGACCGGTCGCCGCTACGGCGTCTCCGACAACGCCATCCGGAAGTGGTTACGCCAGTACGACCGTGAACAGGCGGCCAAGCAGGCAAGGAGGGCGGCCTGAGCACCAGCGGCGCGCCCGGCGCGCCGCGGCCGAGACGCTGAAGAGAGCTAGCATCGTGGACGTGACTGCCGCTCCGACGGTTCTGATCCTCGCCGCGGGGAAGGGCACGCGCATGCGCTCGCGCGTTCCGAAGATGCTCCATGAGCTATGCGGCCTGCCGATGGTGCTGTGGCCGGTGCGAGCGGCAGCGGCCGCGGGAGCGGCGCGCATCGTCGTCGTCGACTCGCCCGAGCGCGCCCTCGAGGCCGTGCTGCCTTCCTCGGTCGAGCTGGCGGTGCAGGCGCGCGCCGACGGCACCGGCGGCGCGGTCGCGGCGGCAATGGCGCAGCTCGACTCGCCCGATTCGGGCGCAGGTGCCGCGCTGGTGGTGCTCAGCGGCGACGTTCCGCTGATCAGCGCGGGCTGCATCGAGGACTTGGTCGCTGCGCACAGCGCGAGCTCCGCGCAGGCGACGCTCGCCAGCATTGTTCTGGAAGATCCGCGGGGGTACGGCCGAGTGGTGCGCGACCGGGAGGGCGCGCTGGAGCGGGTGGTCGAGACGAAGGTGGGCGGGGACGCGTCCGCCCAGGAGCTCGACATCCAGGAGGTAAACGCCGGCACCTACGTATTCGAGCAGGCGGCCTTGCGCGAGGTTCTGCCGCGGTTGAGAGCAAACAATGCGCAGGGCGAGCTTTATCTTCCGCAAGTGCTCGAGCTGATCCGTGCAGCCGGCGGCAAGGTCCTCGCGCATCCCGTCGACGACGAGCGGCTGATGCTCGGCGTCAACGACCGGGCGGCGCTTGCTCAGGTGCGCGAGCTCGCGCAGGCGAACATTCACGCAAGGCACATGGCCGCGGGGGTCAGCATCGTCGATCCGCGCGCCACCGTGATCGACCTCGATGTCGAGATCGGCCCGGACACGATCATCGAGCCGTACAGCACGATCAAGGGCAGCACGAGGATCGGCCAGGGCTGCGCGGTCCGCCACTCGTATCTCGTCGATTGCGTGCTCGAGGACGGCGTCAGCGTTGGACCCTTCGCCTATCTACGACCGGGCTCGGTGCTGCGCGCCGGCGCCAAGGTGGGCACGTTCGTCGAGGTCAAGAACTCGGACATCGGCCGCGCCGCGAAAGTCCCCCACCTCTCGTACATCGGCGACGCCGACATCGGCGAGGGCACCAATCTGGGCGCGAGCACGATCACGGCCAACTATGACGGACACGACAAGCACCGCACCACGATCGGTCAGCGCGTGCGCAGCAGCGTGCACGTGTCGTTCGTCGCGCCCGTGACGGTCGGCGACGAGGCGTACACGGGCGCCGGCTCGGTGATTGATGAGGACGTGCCTGCGGGGGCGCTGGGGATCGCCCGCGCTCGCCAAACCAACAAAGAGGGCTACGCCGCGCGGCGCGAGGCAGAAGCCCGCGAGACAGGAGCCCGCGAGACAGACGTCCGCGAGCGTGAGGCCTCGGAGGGAGGTGCGCGCGAGGCAGAGCCGCGCGAGGCGAGGCCTCAAGGGGCACAGACGTGAGCGCCCGGGCGATGCAAACGCCGATTGCCGGGGCGTGGGCGCGTCGCGCGGGCGGTTTACACTGCAAAGCGAGATGACCGGCGTGATCGACACGCGCACCCGGCAGTCCGCGCAGACGAGCCTGCCGATCGACTACAACAAGCGGCTGATGCTGTTCAGCGGGCGCGCGAACCCGCAGCTGGCGATCGACATCGCGGACAAGCTCAGCGTTGAGATCGGGCCGGTGACGCTCAAGACGTTCTCCAACGGCGAGGTCTACTGCCGCTACGAGGAGTCGATTCGCGGCGCGGACGTGTTCATCGTCCAATCCACCTGCGGCAATCCCCAGACCGGCGTGACAGCGAACGACTCGCTGATGGAGCTGTTGTTCATGATCGACGCGGCGGTGGGCGCCTCGGCGCATCGGGTGATCGCGGTCACGCCCTGGTTTGGCTACTCCCGACAGGACAAGAAGTCCGCTCCCCGCGAGCCGATCTCCGCCCGCCTGGTCGCGCGCATGCTCGAGGCGGCCGGGGCGGACCGGGTGCTGACGATGGACCTGCACGCCGGCCAGATTCAGGGCTTCTTCCAGAAGCCGGTCGATCACATGACGGCGCTGTTCATGCTCACCCAGTACTTCGCGGACCTCGGCCTGTCGGATCTGGTCGTGGTCGCGCCCGACGCGGGCAGGGTCAAGCTGAACAAGAAGTTCGCCTCGAAGATCGGGGCGGAGCTGGCGATCCTCGACAAGGAGCGCCCGGCCCAGCAGGTCGCTGAGATCGGCTATGTGATCGGCGACGTGCGCGGCAAGACAGCGGTGATCGTCGACGACATGATCGACACGGCCGGGACGCTGAAGGCGGCCGCGCGGACTGTGCTCGACGAGGGAGCCGCACGGGTATACGCTGCGGCCACCCACGCGATCTTCTCGGGCGATGCGTTCGAGAACCTCAGGACCTCGGGCCTGGAGGAGATCGTCGTGACCGACACGATCCCGATCAACCCCGACCGGCCGGCCAACGTACGCGTCCTGCCGTGCGCGGAGCTGCTGACCGACTCGATCCGGCGGATCTTCGTCGACGACTCGGTCAGCGAGGTCTTCGGCGGCGAGAACCAGCTGTTCTAGGCAGAGAGCCCGGATTTGGCTCTCTAGAGCGGTGAGGGGCTCGGCTCTGTCAATGGCTTGTCGATGAGAGCGCTGGCAACGACCTGCGCGGCCGCCGTGTCCGAGGTTGGGAGTAGATGCGCGTAGACGCTGAGGACGGTCTTCGGATCATCGCCCAGCCGGGCTGCGACCACATGCAGGGGGACCCCGCCCACGAGGGCCAGCGTGGCCGCTGAGTGCCTGAGCGTGTGCAGGCTGCCCGTTGGGATGCCCGCAGCCTTACGGTGGCGTAGAAACGCCTCGCTGAGCCGTCGGGGGTCAATCGGTCGGCCAAGCTCATCAGCGAAGACAAGGTCTTGATCCTCGTAGGCTGGCCCAGCTAGATCGCGCTCGAGCAGCTGCGTGTGACGGTGATGGCGCAGAGCCTCGACCGTCTCGGCGTCGAGGGCGATGGTTCGCTCACTGCGTTTTGGACTTCGGCGGGCCGAAGGTGCATCCGCCCTTCGTCGGCACGAGCTGCTGTTCGACGGGCAGGCTCGCGCCATCGAGATCGACCGTGCGCCATGTCAGCCCAGCCAACTCCCCGCGCTTCATGCCCGTGGTCACGGCGAGTCGCCACAGAGCGGCAAGCCGGTCGCCTGCGACCTGATCGAGGAACCGCCGTAGCTCGTGCGCCGTCGAGGACTGAGCACGGCTGGTCGGGATGGCTGGCGGATCGGCCTGAGCGGCTGCGTTCTTGGCGATCTTGTCCCAGCGCACGGCTGCGCCAAGCGCCCGACGTAGAACCGCGTATATCAGCCGCCGACTGGCAACGCTGAGCCCCGCGTCGGTCAATTCCGCGTAGAAGGCGTTGACCGCGCCGGGGCGAAGATCCTTGAGCGGAATCGACGCAATTTGCCGAGGCTCGATGTAGGTGCTCACGACCTTGTCGTAGCGCTGATAGCTCAGTGGCCGGACGCTGGCGCGGATGCTCGGCAGCCACTCTGAGCTCAGGAACACGCTCAAGGGCTGCGTTGATGGTTCGGTCCAGGTCCCGGGACGGCGCCAGGCCATCGCGTCGACGGTGCCGCAGAGATTCGATCGCCAGGCCGAATCGCGCCAGTACGAGAGGCGCGAAGCCCTGCGGATCCTGCGGACAAAACGGGCGAACGCGGAAGCCGAAAGGCGCCAGCAGGCGCACGAAGCAGCCTGCCGTCCCGAGCTTCATCGCTTGCAGCGCAAATTGGATGAGCTCACGAACCGTCTGGCTGTTTGAGGATCAACGGCACCCCGAGGCCGTCGCCGAGTTGCACAGTGAACGCAGGGAACTCGACGATGTCCGCGCAGCGATCCAGAAACCTCTCGCCGATAGTGAGACACGTAAGCAACGCCTGGCCGCAGTGCTGGGCGAAAGGAGCAGCACGATATGAGTACCCTCGCACCTAGCTTCGGTCACCGTCCACGCACGACCGGCGCGGAGCGCCGAGAGGCGACCTGCGTGCACGAGGCGGGGCACTGCGTCGCCGCGCGCGCCTTGGGCTATCGAGGCGTTTGGGCCGCAGTCGACCCCCTCACGGCTGAGTACACGGAGGGCCGCTACGTCGGGCCGGCGACCTACTACACGCCAGCTCCAGGCTGGTCGGCGGAGGCCTGTAGCCTGCGCGGGATCGCGGTCCTCTTTGCCGGCGGCTGGGCTGAAACATTGCGGTACGGGTCGGTGCTGGGCGGGTGTGACGGGGACGCCCAGGAGGCGCGGGCACTCCTAGCGGAGCTCCCTGAGCGTCGCCGTGCTGAGGTCGAGGACCAAACGATCGCGCGCGTTCGCCACGGGTTGGAGCGGCGCTGGGCGGACGTCGAATGGCTCGCCGGCATGCTCGAAAAACATCCGATAGTGGACGTCGAATATATCGACGGCGAGCTGGTCGTCAGCCTCGTTCGCGATGAACCAGTGCCGGCCGAACGCATTGAGCGCAATCAGCAGCGGCTGCAGGAAAGGGTGAACTAGTGTCACGGACAGCGAAGGTGAAAGAACGGCTAAAACAAGCCGGGGAAGTGAAGACCACGGCCACCCAGGCCGAAGCAAAGGACGTCATCGTGGAATGGAACGAGATCGCCTCAAGCCCGGAAACCATGCTCGAATTGCGGGCCAGCGCCACCATATTGTGCCGCGAATTGAAACTCCAGGCGGCAAACACGGCCGGCTGCGAAGCAGCACTCAGGGCGCTGAACGCGCTCGCTGTGACGAACCAGTGAACGCGATATGCGAGTGGTGCGGCGCCGCGCATCGGGTCGCTGCGCTGGCGGCGACCGATCGTCGGGACGGGCGCGGCGTCACGCTCCACCTGTGTGCCGGTTGTCGCGAGAACCGCTCAAGAACGTGGCGTCTGAGGTTTCGCGAATGTAAGTCGTAGATTTCGCGGACGAGGGGCTTATCCTTTCGACCTCGTCGCGGAAGCGGGCGCGGAGTACTGCGCGCCGGCCCGGCTGGGTTTTCGTGTGCGCCCAGCCGGGCCCCACTCATTTGTAACCGAACCTCGAGGAGGACCACCTAACATGAGCAAACCTCTCAATGTGGACCGTCCCTATAGGCACCGTACGGCAGTTATCGAGGTCGCCCTACGTTGATTCTTTGTGCTCGGGGAGTACAAGGCCGAGCGTGATCCCTACGCCCGGCCTTGCCTGTCCAGAGAAAGGCAGCCCGCTTGTCCTGACCGACGACGGGGTACTCGCCGGGCACGTCGCATGGTAAGGCGCGCCGCCAGCCCTACGAGGCGCGCCGTGCTTTGCCGGCAGACGAACAGACTGCGGGGCGATGCGACGCCTGAGCCGACCAGTGGGCGCCACGAGCCACAGAAGCGCGCGCAGCGACCACGCATGGTATGGTGGCACACGCGAGTTCGGGATGGAACTCGCGTGTCCTCCCGGCCGGCATGGCCGAGCAGGGTTCTACACTCATTAACTCGCATTTGGGGGGCCGAGTATGCGTAAGGTTATGCTGTTCTCGCTACAACCGCTCTTGTTGCCGGCATGACAGGCACCGCTTCCGCGGAAAGCTTGAGCGCGTCCTCGCTGGTGCAGGAAAATAACAGCAACTGTGGAAAACTCGTGGAAGGCCAGCCGATCATCGGCTCGGCGAAGTTCAAGCGTACCTTCAACAAACTAAAGGTAACTTACAGCGCCAAACACCTCGCAAAGTCAACGACGTACTTCTTGGGGTTCTATAACAACACCGGGGGGGCGTGCGAATTTCTCGGAGATTCCGTTAGCTTCGTCACGAATGCGGCGGGTACCGGCAAAGGCACTGGCGAAATAGAAGTCGCCGAAAAGACTATGAATTCTTCGTAGACGGCATTTCGGATGGCGGCCCACCCTTTGGCAACGACTCGTTTACAGTCGTGCTGCCCAGACCCTGATCGTCGGTAGTTAGATGTCGGTGCCCATCCGTTGATAGGCGTCCAAGTCGTCAAGGCTTTGCGTTTCTCCTGGCCGGGGCCGCGTGTTTCAAAGCTCGCGATCCCGGCCGGGGTCAATTCATGGGGGGCTCCGGCCGGCCCAATCCCTATCTTTCCCGTGTCTCTAGAAAAGTTCATAGTCGTCCTTTATGCCTAAGGCGCGTTTTCCTATGGGCGCCACGGCAGTTATCGAGCTTGCCGCACGTTGGTTCGTCTGTGCTCGGGGGGTGCGAGGCTGGGGGGTCTACCCTACGCCCGGTCTCGTCTGTCTGGGAGCCCGTCGCCCTGACCCGACGGCGGGGTACTCGCCGGGCACGCTTCACACGGCCAGCCGGCACTGCGCGCAGGGGAGACACGCGCGCAAGCATTGACATCAGGCTGGCGCTGTGGCCGGGTGCTGACATCCTGTGGGCTAGGATCGAATGGCCGTCGCTGCCGTGGGTCGAAGCCGAGGAGCGGCGATGACTTGCGTTCGGCCACGATCGCACGGGGCCCGAACAGCACCTAGCGGACGGACCCCGAGGGAGGTGGCGCCCGCCCGCGACAGTCGTGCGATACCCGGGAGACCGCCCGGCGCTGCTAGGGCAGGCGGGGATGGCTAGATTCGGCTCGTGAGCTTCACTGCTTCGTCTGACGCGTACGAACGCTTCATGGGCAGGTACTCGGTGCTGCTCGGCCCACGACTCGCCGATTTCGCGGCGATTAGTAATGGTCAGCGAGTGCTCGATGTCGGTTGCGGCCCAGGCGCGCTCACGGCCGAGTTGGTCAGGCGGCTGGGAGCGGACTTCGTTTCGGCCGTCGATCCCTCAAAACCCTTCGTCTCGGCGGCTCGGGACCGCCACCCCGGGGTGGACGTGCGACTTGCCTCCGCGGAGCAGCTGCCATTCGCGGGCCAGACGTTCGACGGCGCCCTCGCGCAACTCGTTGTTCACTTTATGGCAGACCCCGTCGTGGGAGTCGGCGAAATGGCGCGCGTCACTCGGCGGGGCGGTGTCGTGGCGGCGTGCGTCTGGGATCACGCTGGCGGTCAGGGCCCGCTCAGCCTGTTTTGGGACGCCGCACGCGAGTTCGATCCCGAAGTCGAGGATGAGTCGCAGCTTGCGGGTGCCCGTGCGGGCGACCTTGTGCGGCTGTTCCACGCGGTCGGGCTGCGGGAGATCGAGGAGACCGCTCTTTCGGCTTGCGTCGAACATCCGAGCTTTGAAGCTTGGTGGGAGCCGTTCACGCTCGGCGTGGGCCCGGCTGGCGCTTACACGGCTGGGCTCGACGCGAGGCGGCAAGTGGAGCTGCGCGAACTCTGCCGCGAGCTCCTGCCAGCGGCACCGTTTGTGCTGCCTTCGCGCGCCTGGGCAGCACGAGGTCTCGTCTAGCCCGATGTCTTCGAGACCGGGCGTTGACTGCGCTACAGCGGGCTGATAAACGGCTGCGTCGGGCCGTCGAGCTAGTTGACGCCATCGGACGACGGGCGATACGCCGACCTAACGATCCTCCTAGGAGATGGCTGGATTCGGCTGGTGAGCTTCGTGCTCCGCCTGACGTCGTGAGCAGCGCCCCCAGGTGCGCATCACGCGCAGAGGTTCTGGCCTTCCCTCTCCACCGTGTTCGAGTCTTCGTTGCCCGCCCTATCTCGTGCGCGGACGACGAAGTAGAAGGTTTCAATCGACGAGAGTTGCGGAGTCTCGAAGGAGGTCACGCCAGGGGTCGTCGTGTAGGTCGGTTTCGAGAAGTCCTCGCCACCCGGCATAGTTGCCTGGTAGACGTTGTAGACGATCCTCCTCGAGGGCGTGGCATTGTCCTTCGCGGCTTCCCAGGCGAGGTGATATGCGGATGTCCTTTCTGGGCCTATCGGACCGGGGATGCAGGTCGTCGCGGACTTGATGCCTGCGAACTTCGGCGGCTTATGATCCCGTGCCTGCGCAGGAGCGGCCATGACAAGTAGCGTCGCCATCGTCGCGACCACGAAGCTCACGAGCGCTGCTGAAGGACCTCGGCGAGGCTTTGACGAGCATGAACCACCCAAGAGACTCTCCTCCTTCTGGTCCGTGTTGAGAGGCACTCAAGCTTAGAGCGCGATACATGGGAGTCAAGGTCGGGCGGCCATCTATGACGCGATCGAGCGCGGCGGAGGGGCTAGATGGCCGAGCTGCTTAGGCAGCACTAGGCGGGCGGACCCCGAGGGAGTGGCGCCCGCCCGCAACAACCATCCAAGGCCAAGGGGTACTGGCCTAGTCGGACGGCACCGCGACGTTAGCCCATAGAGCCGACCGCTCAAGTCCACCAATGGATGAGCGGTCGGCGATTTGTCCCTCTCTCCCTCAGGGATTGCGCCCTGCCGTTCCAAAGCGTAGCCACACCGAGATCGTCTTGACATCGTGGGTTTCCCGCACCCTTGACAGGTCCACTGGGGCGCTGATACGGAGGCGAGGGGCGCACCTCCACGGCATGCGCCCCCTCGGGCGGGTTGTCGTCGGGAGGGAGGACCCGACCGTTCGGAATTGTACCTAACGGATAGTTGCTGGCGTCCGCTGGTGGCGCCCGGCAAAGCCGATCGTGACCCACCTTACAATTGGGCGGCGTCTGGAGAGCTGGCTCTGACGCACAGGCGCCTGCTCTCCTAAGCAGCAGTAGGCGCCTGGAGTAAAGATCCTTCACGGCACAAGCTCGCCGGCGTGGGTCACGGTGGCTTGCGTGGCCGAGGTTCTGGACGTGCCGATGGGCCGGCTGGTCAAGAATCGAGCTTGGAGAGATTGATTGTGAGCCAACGCACAAGCACATTGACGTTTCGTATCGCCTACCTCGACAACGGCGACGTGGTAGCCGAGGAGCAGTCTCGTGAGGCGGCCGTTTGGCGTCTCGGAGCGTTCTTGCAGGAACATCCAGAGCTCGGCGATGAGATCGGGATTCAACCGGTCGATGCTCGCGGGTTCCCGGTCGAGGATCCGATCGCGGGTGCTAGTGGTGCGCGAGCACCTCGCGCACCACTAGCAGCCAGCAGACAGATCCCGTCCGCCTTGTCAATGGCGTGTCAATGAACGTAGCTGGACGGAGCAGCACGATCCGTCCTGGCGCTACGCTCTGGCGACATGAAATGCCTGCAAATGCCACACTTCGCATCACGGGCCATCACGGGGCCGTACGTAACTAGGACAACCAGCTGTTCTAGGCTGGCTGTCAGGCCGTAGTTCGCCGACCAGCCTCGCCGACCATTTCCGCCCAGCCCTCCCCTCCGACGGCAGCGCCGAATCGAAGTCCCCGCTTGTGGTGGCGGCGGCTGTCGCGTGCCAAGCGGATCGCGATCGTCGCGATCGGCGTCGCGCTGTTTCTCGCGATCAGTGGTCTGCTCGCCCGCTTTTTGTCGACCGAAAACGCTGAACGCGCAGACATTCTCACCGTCTTGCAGGCGCAGGCGCGCGGGGACAGCGCGCGCGTGCTCGCGCTCCTGCATGGCTGCAGCGCTCACCCCGGGTGCGTGACGTCGGTGCGCGCCAGCGCTCGGAAGCTGCGCCGTCCGGGCGCCGTCAAGATCCTGTCGATCACCTCGCCGACCGCTGGTTCGCTGACCTCCGCCACCGGCACCACCAGGGTCGCCTGGACCGTGATCGGCACGCTCCCTGTCGTCCAGTGCGTCGCGCTGCGTCGCAGCGGGAATTTCCTGAAGGGCTTCGAGATTACGCTTCTCTCGCTCAGCGCCCCGATCGGCAGTGAAGCGGATTGCTAGAGTCTTCCGCCGCGATGGCAAACGCCGCGAGCAAGCTCAAAGTCACCAGCCGCACAGCCGGAGGCTCGCGCGCGGCCAGGCGCCTGAGGCGCAGCGGCCGCGTCCCGGGGATCGTTTACGGAGGCGGCGGAGAGTCCGTGAGCTTCGAGGCCGACGCCCGCGAGCTGCGGCTCGCGCTGGCGGGATCCGGTGCGGTGCTGGACCTGAGCATCGACAGCGGGAAAGCCACCCCGGTGGTACTCAAGGAGGCCCAGCGGGATCCGGTGCGCGGCGAGACTGTGCACGTTGACCTGCTGCGCGTGCGCTTGGACGAGGAGATCAACGCGGTGGTCACGCTCGAGCTGACCGGCGTCGACGACGCCCCGGGGGTCAAGGAAGGCGGGGTGCTCGAGCAGATCGTGCGCGAGCTGAACGTGCAGGCGCTGCCGACCGCGATCCCCGAGTCGATCGTCCACGATGTCGGCGAGATGCAGATCGGCGATACGACCGCGCTCGAGGCGGTGACGGCGCCCGAGGGCGTCACGCTGCTCGACGAGGCCGACACGGTGATCGCGACGCTATCCCCACCGCGCCTGCAGGCCGAGGCGGAAGCAGAAGACGAGATCGAGGCCGAGACCGAGCTCGTCGGCGAGGGCGAGGCCGAGGCGGCGCCCGCCGACCAGGGCGAGGCGTCCGAGGGCGCCGCTGGCGACGGCGGCTCCGGCGGAGAGTAGCCACCGCTGCGCAGGCCGTTTCGTCGCGGCGGCGGCGGCACGATCGGAGCCGCCGACTGGCTGATCGTCGGGCTCGGCAACCCCGGTCGCGAGCACGCCGGCAGCCGTCACAACGTCGGCTTCATGGTGGCCGACGCGCTTGCCGAGCGCTGGAATCTCGGGCGCGCCCGGGCGCGATTTCGCGGACTGATCGCGGAGGGCCGCGCCCAGGATTCCGCGCCTGCGGCGACGCACTCGCTCAGCCGAGGCCCGCGCGTGGCGGTGCTGTGGCCGCAGACCTACATGAATGACGCCGGACGCTCGGTCGGTCCGGCGCGCGGGGCGCTGAAGCTCCCGCTCGAGCGCGTGCTGGTCGTGCACGATGAGATCGACATCCCCTTCGGCGAGATCCGCGCGCGCCTCGGCGGCGGCCTGGCCGGTCACAACGGCCTGAGGTCGATCAGCCGCGCGCTGGGCGGCGGCGACTTCGCGCGCGTGCGGGTGGGCGTCGGACGACCCGCTTCAAGCGACCCGGAGATCGTCTCGGCACACGTGCTCGGACGTTTCCGGGAGCCGCCCGAGGAGGTCCGCGAGCTCGTACAGCGCGCCGCCGATCGAGTCGAGGGCGTCGTGCTCGGCGAGGAGCCTCTCAGCTGAGCGGACGGCCCGCGCGATCGCGCGCTCAAGCCTCGTCACGCTCGAATCTCAACCGCGCCGCTCCGCCCAGGGTGCCGAAGAGCATGCCGATCGCGGCGCTCACGAGGATCAGCAGGGACGCTGGATGGGGGATCGTCGCCAGCGCCGGTTCGCGCGCGATCGCGTGGGCGCCCACCAGGCCAACGCCGAACAGCAGTCCAGCCAGCAGACCGCGGCCAGCGCCCGCGCGGGCTCCGGAATGCTCCATACCGCCCGACACCGCCCCGAGCAGACCGACGACCGACAGGACCCAGTAGACAGCCGCGTTCGCCTCGAGCAGGAAGCCACATACAAGTCCGAACAGCAGCGGACCGATGCCCGCGAGCTGTACCTGGACATAGCGCGGCAGGGTCGAGAAGTGCGTCGGCGGCTTCACGCGTCGCGCGGCTCCAAGGCGCGCACCAGCAACCGTTCGAGGGCGTCGGTCGTCGCGGGCACCGAGAAGAGTCGCTCGACGGCGGCCCTGCCCTTCGTCGCGAGCTCTCGCCGAAGCTCCGGCTCCGCACGCAGCGTGCGCAAGCGGTCGGCCAGCAGCTCGCGGTCTCCCTCGGGGAAGATGAGTCCTCCGCCCGTCAGTTCGATCAGCCAGGGGATCTCGCCGGAGTCCGAACCGACGACGGGAATGCCGCACCAGAGCGCCTCGACGATTACCCGGCCGAACTGCTCCTTCCACGTGGGCGTGGTATGTGAAGGCAAAACGAGGACGTCGAGCTGGGCGTAGCCAGACGGCATCTGATCGTGGCTCAGGTTGTCGAGAACGCGCACCTGCGACCCCGGGACTCGTGCCCCCTCGAGCTGCGCCCTGGTCTCGCCGTTGCCGATCAACAACAGCTCGATCGGCGCCTCGAGCCGGCGGACCGCATCGAGTAGATCCAGCACTCCCTTGCTCTCGATCAACCGACCCGCGTAGCCGACCGTGAAGGGTCGTTCGGTGGCCCGGGGCACGCTTTCCCAGGCGGGCACCCAATATGGCGCCAGAGCTACGTCCCCGCGCGCACCCCAGAGACGGACGAGTCGCGCCGCCGAGTCCGAGCGGGCGGCGACGAATGCCGCATCGCGTAGCACCCGGGATCGAAGCCAGCGCACCGGCAGGGGGAATCTCCTGTCGATGTTGTCTGCGCACTGGACTCCGAATGGGACGCCCAGCCGCCTACATGCGCGACTCCACTGAGTCGCGCAGACAGAAAATGCCTCCGCGTCGATGAAGGCCACGTGTGGACGCACTCGCCTTGCCTCTGCGCGAGTGTTGGTCAGATAAAAGTGCCTTTGCTCACGGCCGGCGATCGCAACCGGTATAGGTCGCAGAGATGCCTCCATTCCCTCGAGCGCCTGGGGTGTCAGGGCGCCGGTCGCCTACACGTGGCGCCAGCGGCTGGGCAGGATTATCGTGACGTCCCATTCGCGTCGTGCCAGCTCGCGGAGTACCTCCTGGTTGACGTTCACCACGGAGGGTTGACTAAGGACCTAGCCCGGTAGGGCGCTCGCGAGCGCGGCAGCACGCGCCTTCTTGAACGCGATCAGGCCACTGGCGAGCATCAGCAGGGCGAGGTGGTTCTCGTCCTTCTTGGACCAGCGGATCAAGAGTGCGCGGTTGCGGTTTAGCCAGGAGTGACACGCCTCCACGACCCAGCGCCGGGCGCGCCAGCCGGGCGTGTGAAGCTTGAGCTTGACCTCCTCGCGGCGGGTGCGGACGTGGGGTGTGAAACCGCGCGCGACTGCCGTGTCTCGGGCGCCCTCGGAGTCGTAGGCGCGATCCAGGCACAGCCCCTGCCGAGACCGCTCGCTCGGCTCGGGCCGCTCGATCGGGATCGAGTCGAGCGTCGGCTCGAGCAGCTTCAGATCGTGGCGGTTGGCGCCGTCGTGCGCCAGCCCGATCGGGACCCCGCGCGCCTCGCACAAAAGCGAACGCTTCGCCCCCTTTTGGCTCTGTCGGTGGGATTCGGGCCGGTCTTCTCACCCCCGAGCGGCGCTTTGCTCATCGCGCCGTCGGCGGCCAGCCACTCCCAGTCGATGCCCACGGCCTTGTCGTACTCCAAAAGCCCCTGGCGCCAGATCTCGGCGAACACGCCCGCTCGCTCCCACTCCTGAAAACGCCGGTGCGCCGAGCTCGAGGAGCAGATCCCGGTCGCATCCAGCGCGTTCCACTGCATCCCGGTCCTGAGCACCAACAGGATCGCATCCATCGCGCTGCGGTCGGGCACCCTCGGGCGGTGGCAGCCCAACGGGTGAGCAGGTGGATCGGGCAAGAGCGGCTCGATCCGCTCCCACAGCCAGTCCGGCATCCGCCAACCGTCATCGCGGCTTACCAGTCCCATCACACACCTCCTGATCGAGTGGCACGATGGCCGGCCGATCAGAAGATTCGACGTGGGCTACATAACCCCTACCGGGCTAGGCCCTTACAACCAGGAGCCGGCGTACGGAGCGAGCGGATCCAGGCGTGGTTCGATCTCGACGGTGACTCTGCTGCTGTTTGGAGCGATGAGCAGCGCCGAGGTCCGATACGCGCACCGCACTAGGATTGCACCCGCGCTTGGTTGATGCGTTTCGCCACCAGCTTCGCGCGGGTGTGAGGCACGATCTCGCCGGCTTCGAGTGCGAAGCGGGGCTTCGCAGGCAGCGAATGGGATCGACCGGACGGCGAGCGTGGTGAAGAGCGCCGCTCCGCGAACAGCGTGGAGGAATTGGGTTTGCACGGTGCTCCATAGTTGATAATATGCGCGCCGGGGGAAACGATGTTGGGAGGTGGGGCCGTGGAAGGGGCTGTCGTTGTTGTGCCGACCGCGCGGGAGGGGTGCCTCGCGCGTTTTCTTGATGCCTGGCAAGATGAGCTTGCGAGGGCCACAATCCTCGTCGTCGAGGATGGGCCCGAGCGAACGTTCTCCATCAGTGGTGACAACGTTCGACATTTTGCCTGGTGTGATATCGATGACCAGCTTGGCGATGCTGCCTGGATCATCCCTCGAGGAAGCGGATGTGTCCGCTCATTCGGCTGCTGGCTCGCGTCGCAGCTGCAGCCTGACATGATCGTGGCGCTGGACGATGACACTCGCCCAGACCCTGCACACCCTCAGTTCCTCGAGTCTCACTGGGCACGTCTGCAGAGCGCAGCTGATCCGGCTTGGGTCAACACCCTGGATTCCGTCAGCCCTCGTGGGGTCCCATACTTCGCTACCGATCGAGAGGCTCCCGTCGTTCTCAATCACGGCCTGTGGAACGGAGTACCTGATTTCGACGCCGCCACCCAGTTGTTGGCCAGCCGCGTCGAGCTTTCCACCGCGTGGAGCGACCAAACCATTCCTCGGGGCAGCTACTTCTCGATGTGCTCGATGAATATCGCCTGGCGCCCGGAGTTCACTGCCGCGATGTACTTCCTGCTGATGGGCCCGAAGTATCCTTTTGACCGCTTCGGCGACATCTGGGGGGGAGTGCTGGCCAAGCGCATCGCCGACCATCTCGGGTTCGCGGTGAACAGCGGCTCCCCCGCCATCCTCCACGAACGTGAGTCGAACGTTTTCACAAACCTGGCCAAGGAGTCGCGCGGCCTCGCGGCCAACGAGTCGTTCTGGCGCGCGGTGGACTCCGTTGTGCTCAGCGCAGATTCCGTACCGTCCGCATACGCGCAGCTCGCGGATCGGCTGCCGCTGGAGCAGGAGGAGTTCGCGCTGCTGCGACGCGCGATGCGTACCTGGGCGGAGCTGTTCGACGCAGCGCCTGCGCGATCACCAATCTTCGGCCGCGATAACCAAGCCATGGCGGCCAACGGTGGCCAGACGAACGGTCAGCTACCTCCCAGATTCTCGGCGAACAACTCGGTGGATGGCCACCCGGCAGTCTTGGACGAAGCAACTCACTGAGGACCGCCAACGGGAACTGGCCGACGCCCCTTGCGGTTCCGCCCGCACGCGACGCTGAGCGCACACCTGATCACCAGCCGCGCAGCGACGCTGGTCGGCCGCGTTCTCGGCTAGGCACGGTGCGCCGATCTTCCAAGCGATCCTCGTGCGCTGCCTCCCGGCTGCCCGACCGTTGACGGCCGCGCAGCTCAAACGCAGCTATAAGGGGCATGATGCTCATCAAGCGCTTCCCGATGTGCGCGCCTGGGCGCCCGATCTCCAGTGGGTGGTGATCGCCGAACGGGTCGGCGCGGCGCTGCTCGCACTGGGCCTGCGAGGCTCGTGGGGTGAGGGTTCTGTATGTCAACCACACGGCCGAGGTAAGCGGGTCAGAGCGCTCGTTGCTCAGCCTCCTATCCGGGCTGCCGCCGGACGTGCATCCGCGCCTGGCCTCACCAGCCGGCCGGCTCGCGGATACGGTCAAGGAGCACGGGATCCCCGTGACCCCAATCACGGCGACGGCGGGGAGCTTGCGGCTGCACCCGGCCCACACGCCGCGGGCGTTGGCGGAGATGAGCCTAGCCGCGCTGCAGGTCCATCGAGCGGCGCGCCGGCACGGAGCCGACTTGGTCCATGCCAACTCGATTCGCGCGGGGATCGAGCTGGGACTCGCCCGCGTCGCGCCCGCAGCCAGCGTGGTCTCCGTCCGCGACTGCCTGCCCCGGGGGCCAGCGACAACAGCGACCATGCGGCTGATCGCCGGCACCGCGAGGACCGTCGTGGCCAACTCACACTACACGGCAGGCACGGTGCGGGCGTCCGCTCCGAACGCCCGTCTGGAGGTCGTGCACCCCGCGATCGATCACGAGCAGTTCGACCCTGAGCGAATCGATCGCTCCGCAGCACGAGCCCGGCTCGGCGCGATCGGCACCCGCCGCGCGCTGCTGGGCGTCGTCGCCCAACTGAGCCCCTGGAAGGGGCAGGACACGGCGATCGAAGCGCTGAGACTGCTGTGCGAGCGGCACCTGGACGCGCATCTTCTGCTGATTGGGTCGGCCAAGTTCGTCGCCCGCTCCACGCGTTTCGACAACGAAGCCTACGTCGCGGGGTTGCACCGGTTGACGGCCGACGCCGGGCTCGCCGACCGCGTGTCTTGGCTGGGCGAGCGCGATGACGTCCCCGAGCTCATCCGCGCGCTCGACATGCTGTTGCTGCCCTCGCACGAGGAGCCCTTCGGGCGCGCGCTGCTCGAGGCGATGGCGCTCGAAGTGCCGGTGCTCGCGACGAATGTCGGCGGCCCGAGAGAGCTCGTCCGCGACGGGCGCGACGGCTACCTGCTGCCGCCGCACGAACCCGCCGCGTGGGCTCAGGCGGCGCGGCGGATCATCGAGAACCCCGAGCTCGGGCGCGAGCTGGGGCGAGCCGGGCGCCAGCGGATAGCCCAGGAGTTCGGTGTCGAGCGCCACGTGGAAGCCGTGCTGGCCGTCTACCGCCGCGCGCTCGCCTGACCCACGACGGGCGCCGCCATGGCTCAGGAGGGCCATGGCCCACAGCGACGGAGACCGCGCTCGGCTTTGGCGTCCCCTCTGGCCGCGGATATCGTGGGTCGCACCTCAGCATGGCGCTCCGATCTCTCCTCGCGTTCACAGCCGACGATCCAGCCGCGGTCAGCCTGGCAAGGGACGGCGGCCGCGCGTTCGTGTCGGCGACGCTACGCCCGTATCTGATCGCGGCGCTGTGCGAGACCCAGCCGCTCGCCCCCACGCGGGCCACGCTGGTCGTCGTCGGCGACGACCGCGCGGCGCGCGACCTGGCTGGCGACCTGCGTGCCTGGCTGGCGCCTCGGCGAGTCCGCTACTACCCCTCCAGGGGCGTTGCCTATGAGTCGCATCTGACTCCTCCGGCACACCTGGTGGGCCTGCGGGTGGCTGCGCTCGACGCGCTGCTGGGGGCCGAGCCGGACGGGGTCGCCGAGCGCGGCCTGGCGCGGCGCAACGCGTCCGCGGGAGCCCCGCAGGAGGAGCCGCCGGTGGTGGTGGTGAGCGCGGTTGCGCTGTCTGAGAAGGTGCCCGACCCGGAACTGCGACCGCGCTCGTTCGCGCTGCGACGCGGCGATCTGCTGGATCTCGACGAGTGCGCGGCGGAGCTAGTCGCCGCCGGCTACGAACGCGTGGACCAAGTCGAAGACCGCGGTCAGTTCGCCGTCCGCGGAGGCCTGCTCGACGTGTTTCCGGCGACCGAGGACCGCGCCGTGCGGGTGGACTTGTTCGACATCGAGATCGAGTCGCTGCGCTGGTTCTCGACGTTCACCCAGCGCTCGCTCGGCGACGTCGAGGCTGTCGAGATCGCGCCGGCGGCCGAGCTTGCGCTCGAGCATCGCGAGCTCGCCGAGATCGCGGTCTCGGACTACCGATTGGCCCGGCAGAGCACCTCGCGCTCGCACGAGGAGCCGCTCGTCGATCGACAGCGTACCCCCGCCGAGCAGCCGGACCCCGCCGAGCGGCCGGACCTCGCCGAGCGGCCGGACATCGCCGAGCGGCCGGACATCGCCGAGCTCCTGCCGGTCGAGCGGTTCGGCGCGCTGCTCGATCTGGTCGGCGACAGCGCGGAGCTGCTCGTCGCCGCGGAGGAGGAGCTGGCGCCCGCGCTCAGCGACCACTGGGCGGACGTGACCGCGGCGTTCGCGGACACAGATGCCCACCACCTGTACGTCAGGCCCGAGCAGATCGAGTCGGCGCTCGAGCAGCGCGCGCGAATCTGGCTGTCCTCGCTGTCCAGCGATCAACCGCTCGAGCTGCGCGCCCAGGCCGCAGACACGGCGGCGCGCACGCTCGCCGAGGCCGAGCCGGAGCTCGAGAAGCTCGTGCGTTCCGGATATCGCACGGTCGTCGCCTTTCCCCGTCGCGGTGAGGGCGAGCGCGCCGCGTACAACCTCGGGCGGTTGAAAGCCAACTGGCTGGGCGAGGACGTCGACGCCGGCGCGGCGCCGCTCGAGCCCGCGCTGCGGTTTGCCGAGGCCTCGTTGCGCGAGGGCTTCATCGCGCCGCAGCTGAAGCTTGCGGTCTTCCCCGAACACCGTCTGTTACGTCGCCGGCGCGCCGATCGTGGCCGCACCCGCGAGGGGCTCGCGCCGGGCGGGCCCGGCGATCGCTCCGCGCGCATGCGCCGCGGTGCGCTGCGCTCGTTCAGCGAGCTGCGCACCGGCGACATCGTCGTGCACGAGGATCATGGCGTGGCGCGGTTCGCCGGGTTTGAGACGCGGACCGTCGCGGAGGTCACGCGCGACTACCTGTATCTCGAATACCAGGGCGACGACCGCGTCTACGTGCCGACCGAACAGCTCGCGAAGATCTCGCGCTACGTCGGCGCCGGCGGCGCGCATCCGCCGCTGTCCAAGCTCGGGGGGACGCGCTGGGAGACGATGAAGGCCCGCGCGCGCCGCGCCGCGCAGGAGCTCGCCGGCGAGCTGCTGAGCTTGTACACCGAGCGCCGCAGGCGTCCGGGCCACGCGTTCGAGCCCGACTCCGACTGGCAGCGCGAGTTCGAGGCCCGCTTCCCCTTCATCGAGACAGCCGACCAGCTCGAAGCGATCGAACTGGTCAAGGCCGACATGGAGGCGCCGCGTCCGATGGACAGGTTGATCTGCGGCGACGTGGGCTACGGCAAGACCGAGGTGGCGCTGAGAGCTGCGTTCAAGGCGGCGAGCCAGGGCAAGCAGGTGCTGATGCTCGCGCCGACCACGATCCTCGCGCAACAGCACTACGGGACGTTTGCCGAGCGGCTCGCCGACTACCCGATCAATGTCGAGCAGATCTCGCGGTTTCGCTCGGTCGCCGAGCAACGGGAGGCGGTCGCGGGCTTCGCGCGGGGGCAGATCGACATCCTGATCGGCACCCACCGCGTGCTCTCACGCGACGTGCGCGCGAAGGATCTCGGCCTGCTGATCGTGGACGAGGAGCAGCGCTTCGGGGTCAAGCAGAAGGAGCTGCTGCGCCAGCTGAAGCTGAAGGTCGACGTGATCTCGATGTCAGCCACGCCGATTCCGCGCACCCTGCAGATGTCGCTCGCGGGCCTGCGCGAGATCTCGGTGATCGAGACGCCGCCAGAGGGACGGCGGCCCGTGCGGACCTACGTCGGCGAGTACGAGGAGGAGCTCGTCAGGCGCGCGATCCTGCGCGAGCACGAACGCGCCGGGCAGGGCTTCTTCCTGCACAATCGGGTCGAGACGATCGACGAGACCGCCGAGCGGCTCCGCGCCCTGTGTCCAGGCGTGCGGTTTGCGGTCGCGCACGGGCAGATGGCCGAGGGCGAGCTCGAGACGGTGATGATGGACTACCTGCGAGGCGGCTCGGACGTGCTCGTCTGCACATCGATCATCGAGTCCGGCATCGACATTCCCCAGGCGAACACGCTGATCGTCGAGCACGCGGACACGTTCGGCCTCGCCCAGCTCTATCAGATCCGCGGGCGCGTCGGGCGCAGCCGCGAGCGCGCCTACGGGTACCTGCTGTATGACTCCGCCGCGGCGCTCAGCCAGCAGGCGGCGCAGCGCCTGGCGGCGCTTTCGGACTACACCGAGCTCGGCGCCGGATTCAAGATCGCGATGCGCGATCTGGAGCTGCGCGGCGCCGGAAACCTGCTCGGCGACGAGCAATCCGGCCATGTCGCGGCGCTCGGTTTCGAGCTGTACATGCAGATGCTCGACGAGGCGGTTCGCGCCGCCGGATCGACGGGCGGCGCCACCGCGGACGGCCAGGACGGCGACGGCGAGCTGCCGGAGCCGGTGCGCCTGGACGTCAACGTCGACGCGTACGTGCCCGCCGACTACGTCCCCTACGAGCAGGCCAAGATCGAGATCCACAGGCGCGTCGCGGGCGCGTTCGAGGTGGCCGAGCTTCAGCAGCTGCGCGACGAGCTCGAGGATCGCTTCGGCCCGGTGCCAGAGCCGCTTGAGAACCTGCTCGCGCTGCAGCGCGCGCGGATCAAGTTCGGCCAGGCCGGGGCGTCGGCGGTGAGCTTCCGCGGAGATCGCCTCGCGGTCACGCCGATCGAGCTCGATGCGGCGCGCGCGCGGCGGCTGCGCGAGCGCCTGCCGGAGGCGCTCTACGAGTCGGGACGCTCGCAGGTCTCGGTGCGCGTGCCGCGCGAGGGCCCCGCCCGCTTTCCGACGGTGGTCAAGGCCGCGGACGTGCTGCTCTTGCTCGCGCGCGAGGCCGCTTAGCGCTGGACCTGCGGCGTCTTGAGAAACAAATTAGGCAGCGCCTAGGAACAAATTACGCAGGCCGGCGCAATTTCCGCTAAAGTGCGCGCGTCGTGTTCAGATATGTCCGGTTCCTCTCGGCGCTAAGCGCCGTTTTCTTTGCTGTCGTCGGGCTTTCCGCCTGCGGCGGGATACCTGGCGACGCCGTCGTGCAGGTCGGCGGCAATCCGATCAGCAAGGCCACGTACGAACACTGGCTGTCGGTTGCGGCCTCCGCCAGCGCGACGACGCCCGGCGAAAAACCCGTCATCCCCGACCCGCCGAAGTTCACCGCCTGCATCGCGCACCTGGAAACGACCGCACCCAAACCCGCCAAAGGCCAACCCAAGCCCACCGCGGCGCAGCTGAAAAGCGAGTGCGAACAGCAGTACAAATCGCTGCAGCAGGAGGTGCTCAGCTTCTTGATCTCGTCGTCGTGGGTGCTCGGCGAAGCCGAATCGCTGGGCATCAACGTGAGCGACAAGGAAGTGAAGAAGCAGTTCGAAAAAATCAAGGACGCTCAGTTCCCGAAAGCCGGGGAATTCCAGAAATTCCTGGCGAGCTCCGGACAAAGCGTTTCGGACCTGCTGCTGCGCGTCAAGCTCAACCTGCTGTCCTCGAAGATCCAGAAAAAGATCTCAAAGGAGAAAGCGAACCCCAGCAAAGCTGAAATCGAAAAGTACTACAACGAACACAAGAACCAGTACGGCAAGCCGGAAACCCGCAATCTGGGGGTCATCCTCACCAAAGGGGAAGCGGAAGCCAAGAAGGCTAAAGAAGAAATCGAATCGGGCAAGAGCTTCGCAGAAGTCGCGAAAAGCAAATCGATCGATCCAACGAGCAAGTCCACCGGCGGCGCGCTAAACGGCGTCGTCAAGGGCCAGGAGACCAAGGCGCTCGACGAAGCCGCGTTCTCGGCCAAGCAGGGCGTGCTGGGCGGCCCCGTGAAGACGCCCTTTGGCTACTACGTGTACAAGGTCAACTCGATCACTGCCGGCCAGCAGGAGCCGCTCTCTAAAGCGGAAGCGACGATCAAGCAGCAGCTGACCGCGCGCCAGCAGCAGCAGGCGCTGAGCAAGTTCGTCAAAGAATTTCGCAAAAAGTGGACCGGCAAGACCGAATGCCGGGACGGCTACGTGGTGCAGAACTGCAAGGAGTACAAAGCACCGAAAACGCCGAAAACCGGCGCGACACCGGTCCCGCAGACGACCACGCCGACGGCGACGACCTCTACCGCTCCAACAACGACGACCAAATAACCTCGGCGCGGTGATGCCAGCGCCACCACGCACAGCCGCGCACCGGCCGCTGGGCCGCAACCAGCCCTCGTCCCTGTCGGCTTGGCTCGCGCCCGCATGAGCCAGATCGAACGGGTTCACGCACGCCAGATCCTCGACAGCAGAGGCAACCCGACGATCGAGGTCGAGATCGGGCTGCGCTCGGGCGCCCATGGTCACGCCGCGGTCCCCTCCGGAGCATCGACCGGCGAGTTTGAGGCCAAGGAGCTGCGCGACGGCGGCCAGCACTGGCAGGGCAAGGGCGTCACGCGCGCAGTCGCGAACGTCAACGGCGAGATCGCCGCCGCCGTTGTGGGCCTCGACGCCGCCGATCAGCGCGCGCTGGACCGGGCGCTGATCGAGCTCGACGGCGCCAAGGGCAAGGCCCGGCTCGGCGCCAACGCGATCATCGGCGTCTCGCTCGCGGCCGCGCACGCACAGGCCGCCGAGGAGAGACTGCCCCTGTGGCGCTATCTCGGCGGCGACGCCGCGCGGGTACTTCCCGTGCCGATGATGAACGTGCTCAACGGCGGCGCCCACGCCGACAACAAGGTCGACTTTCAGGAGTTCATGATCGTGCCCCGCGGCGCACAGAGCTTCAGCGAGTCTCTGCGCACCGGCGTCGAGGTGTTCCACGCCCTGAAGCGCACCCTCCACGAGCGCGGCCTGAGCACGGCCGTCGGCGACGAGGGAGGCTTCGCGCCCGATCTCAGCTCCAACGAGGAGGCGCTTCAGATGCTGATCTCCGGAATCGAGGCCGCCGGCTACGAGCCCGGCGCCGAGGTGGCGATCGCGATGGATCCCGCCGCCAGCGAGCTCTACCGCGAGGGCGCCGGCTATGTGCTCGAGCACGAGGGCCGCACGCTCGATTCAGCGGAGCTGGTCGACTACTGGTCCGAGCTCGCGCGACGCTATCCGATCGTCTCGATCGAGGACGGCATGGACGAGGAGGACTGGGACGGCTGGAGGACGCTCACCGAGCGCCTCGGCGAGCACATCCAGCTGGTGGGCGACGACCTGTTCGTCACGAGCGTCGAGCGGCTGCAGCGCGGCATCGAGCTTGGCGTCGCGAACTCGATCCTCGTCAAGGTCAACCAGATCGGAACCCTGTCTGAGACACTCGATGCGATCGCGCTTGCGCGCGACGCCGGCTACAGCGCCGTGATCAGCCACCGCTCCGGAGAGACCGAGGATGTGACGATCGCCGACCTCGCGGTCGCGACCGGTTGCGGGCAGATCAAGACAGGCGCGCCGTCGCGCTCGGACAGGGTCGCCAAGTACAACCAGCTTTTGCGCATCGAGGAGGAACTGGGCGCCGACGCCGAGTTTCCGGGTCGCTCCGCCTTTCGCGCCTGAGCCCGGCTTGCAGGGATCTGCGCCGCGGCAGCGAATGCGAGCAGCAATGGGCCACGGCCACACCTCCACGGTGCGCTCGCGTCCTGCTTCTGCAGGCGGCCATCTCACGCGCGTGCGCTGGGACCGGCTCGGTCGGCTGGCGATGCTGTGCGTGCTCGCGGCGCTGCTGTATCTGTACATCAGCGCCGGCATCCGCCTGTACTCGACCTGGCGCGAAGCGCGTGGCGACAGCGCGCAAGTGTCCGCGCTCGAGCGCGAACACGCGCTGCTCGCGCACAAGCGTGAAGCGCTGGGCAAGCGGGGGACGCTCGAACAGGAGGCGCGCGAACTGGGAATGATGCACCCCGGCGAGCAGCCCTACGTGGTCAGCGGTCTGCCGAGCAATTGAGCGCCCGCCGCGAGGCGTCGTATCGGGCATACGCCGCGCTGCTAGCCTCGCCTCGTGCCCGCGTTCGAGACTGCGATCTATCAGTGGCGCCGGGGTGAGCGCCGCCTGAAGGATGCCTCGCCCGAGCGCACCGCGTTGCTCGAGCGTCTCGTCGCCGCGCTCGTCGCCGAGCTGCGTCGGCGCCTGGGCGGCAGGTTCACCACCCAAGAGCTGGTCGAGCTCTACCAGGCCGACACGACTTGGTGCATGCAGGCCGTCGCCCGCCTAGCTCCCGATGATCCGTGGGCGTGGGAGTCGGGCGTGGTCGTCGATGCAGCGTTCGCGCGCTACCTGCGCGAGGCCGCCGACTACGCCGGCGGCAGGCGCGCGCTGAGCGAGGCCAGCTAGAAGGCCCCTGAGATAGTCGGGGTGCTGTCCGGCGGGTTGAAGAGCCTTCTAGGCATGTTTGCTGCTCAGTCTGCCTAGGTAGGGATGTTTGACGCGGCGGTGTTGTCGAGGCCGTTGCCGGATGGGTCGTTCTTTGCGTTGTTGGCTGAGCACGGTGATCGGATCGTGCGCGATGAGGACTTCGCGGAGTGCTACTCGCAGCGGATGGGTCGCCCATCGATCCCGCCGTCGTTGCTGGCTAAGGTGATGCTGTTGCAGCACCGTAGTGGCGCGTCGGATGAGCAGGCGATGGAGTGTGTGGCGTGGGATCTGCGGTGGAAGGTCGCGCTGGGGTTGGCGGTTGATCATCAGGGGTGGCATCCGATGTCGTTGACCAGGTATCGCGCGCGGCTGTTGTTGCACAAGAAGGGAGGGGCTGGCGCTTGAGAGCACGTTGCGGCTGGCCGAGGAGTTGGGGATGCTCGATGGCAGCGCGGAGCAGATTATTGATTTCACGCCGATGCTCGGTGCGGCCGCGACCCAGGACACGGTCAGGCTGGTCCGCCACGGCGTCAAGAAGCTGATTGGTGCGGTGAAGGTGGCTGATCAGGATGCTGGCGAGCGACTGGATGACGGGCTTGAGTTCGACTACGAGCGGCCGGCAGAGAAGCCTGATTGTCGTTGGCGTGAGAAGGGCGAGCGGGAGCGGATGCTGACCTGGGTCGCGCGTAGGACGCCGAGCGGGCGCTTGCGGCTGTGAAGCAGGCCGAGGAGCTGCTGGACGGCGAGCAGGTGAAGGCTGCGCATGAGTTGTTGCGCGAGCTGATCGGCGAAGATTTCGACATCGACCAGGGCGGCGTGCCACGCCTGCATCGCGGGACGCTCCAGCGATCGGGTCATCGCGACGGTCGATACCGAGATGCGCCACGGCCGCAAGCGCAGCCAGCAGCGCTTCGATGGCTACAAGCTCTCCGCTGCGGCCACGAGCGGCAGCGAGCCGCTGATCTGCGCGGTGCACGTCGCGCCTGGCGGAGAGACGGACGGGCCGCAGGCTAAGCATCTGATTGACGCGCAGCCGCCGCAGCGGCGGCCGCAGCGGATCCTGGGCGACACCGCCTATGGCAACACGGGCCGGTTCGTGCCGAGCTCGCTGAGCGCCAGGTTGAGGTGCTCGCCCAGGTGCCAGAGGGCAAGGTCGAGGAGGGTGTGCTTGGCAAGCACGACTTCGAGATCAACGTCGCCGCCGGCACCGTCACCTGCCCCGGTGGCCATACCCTCCCGATCAGCACCTCCAAGACCGGCTATCGCTCGGCCAATTTCAGTGCCGCGATGTGCCGAGAGTGCCAGTTCAAGCAGCGCTGCTGCCCGGGCAAGCCGCGTCGCCAGATCCGAATTATGGAACACGAGCATCTGCTCCAGGCCGGACGGCGGGCGCTCCGGGACCCGACAGTCAGCGAGCATCTACGCCGCACCCGCCCCCGGATCGAGCGGCTGCTCGGGCTGCTCGCCCACCGCTACGGTGCGCGCAAGAGCCGCTACATCGGAAGCGCGAAGGCGCGATTGCAGGCCTTCTGGGCCGCCGCCCTGGTCAACCTCAACCCAATCGGACATCGACTGGCGAGCCACAGCGCGTGAGAGCCGGCGATCACCGACCTCGCCCACCCCGCAAGGCGGCAATCCGAAACGCCGAACCATCGCATCGTGCGCCCGGCGCCCTGATTGCTAAACCCACTTCTTCAGGGGTCTTCTAGTGTCGTGATTCGTTGATTCGGGTGCAGTAGCGAGGGCGATCGAGTCGAGGATCTCGTCGGCTGTCTTGGTCCACACGAAGGGGCGTGGGTTTTCGTTGCAGGTGTTGATCCAGGCGCGGATGTCGGTGTTGAGCTCGCGGACTGGGCGGTGCGTGCCGCGCCTGAGCTTCTTGGTTGTGAGCTCGGCGGACCAGCGCTCGACGAGGTTCAGCCAAGAGGAGCTGGTGGGCGTGAAGTGCAGGACGAACCGTGGATGAGCGAGCAGCCAGCGCTGGATCGCCGGGGTCTTGTGGGTGGAGCTGTTGTCGAGGATCAGGTGGATATCTAGGTGCGCCGGCAGCTCCCGATCGAGGGTCGTGAGGAATTTCTTTGACTCGATCGCTCGGTGGCGAGCGTGCAGCGAGCCGATCACCTTCCCGGTCGTGATGTCCAGCGCGGCGTAGAGGCTGGAGGTGCCCGAGCGCTCGTAGTCGTGCGTCGCGCGCTCGGGGGTTCCGGGCAGCATTGGCAGGATCGGCGCGCTCCGGTCAAGTGCTTGGATCTGGCTCTTCTCGTCCACGCACAACACCACCGCTCGCTCGGGCGGCGCGAGATACAGCCCGACAACATCGCGGACCTTCTCGATGAACTGCGGGTCTGTGGAGAGCTTGCAGGTCTCCTGACGGTGGGGCGCAAGGCCGAACGCCCGCCAGATGCGGTGTACCGCCGACCGCGTCAGCCCTACCTCGGCCGCCATCGAGCGCGTCGACCAGTGCGTCGCGTCCTTCGGCGTCGCCTCCAGCGTCTTGACGATGACCTCTTCGACCCGCTCGTCGGCGATCGTTCGGGGACGTCCCGGCCGCGGCTCATCGAGCAGGCCATCCACGCCATCAGCCCCGAACCGCGACCGCCACCTACGCGCGCTCTTGATGTCCACACCGAGCTCATCCGCGATCTCGGTGTTGTTGAACCCCTCACCGGCTAACCGGCAGCGCAACGCGAGCGCTTGCGCACTGCTCCGCCCTCGCGCCCACGACCGCAGCCGCGCACGCCGCTCATCATCCAACGAGATCTCAACCAGGAAAGGAGCAGACATAGCCCACACCTACCCGCTATCCCCAAATTAATGCATCAGGAGACTAGTCCTCGTCGCCCAGCCGCCGGATGACGATGCGGTCCTCCTCGACCGTGACCTCGATCGGACGATGGCCGGCCCAGTGCTCGGCGTAGATCGGGTTGTCCTGGATCGCTGGGTCGAGCCACAGGCCGTAGCCCTCCTCGCCGTGATCGAACGTGCCCTCCAGGGGAGCGGCGTTGCGCGCAACGCTGCGCCGCCGACCGCCGCGTCGGCCGCGACGGCGGGTTCGCGGGCGCTCTTCTTCCTCCCCCTCGGCCTCCTCCTGATCCTCCTCGGACTGCATCGCGGCGGCCTGGACTTCAGCGGCTTCGAGCTCGGCGGCGATCAGCGCGTCGTCCTCGGCCCTGAGATCGACTTCGTCCTGATAGTCGGGTGCGACCTCGTCCTCCGCGGTCTCGCCGTCGCTGACGAGCTCGTTTTGCCGCTTGAACTGCTCGATGTCGCGAACACTGACCTCGAGCTGGTGCGCGACCCACGCGTCCGTGCGGCCCTGGCGGACCCAGCTACGGATCTGGTTGAGGTGTGGGCGGAGCGATTTGCGAGCCATCGACGGTCCGGGAGACTAGCGCAAACGCCGTTCGCGCCGGGTCGGTCGCGGGCTCGCCGGCGGCGGCCGATCTCGGAAATAGGGGCGTCGGAGCAGCGTTGGACCGTCCCTGCGACTATGCTTGCTCGTGGTGCGCGGCTGCTGCCGAAATCCCGCGCGGTGCTTGTTGGCTAACAGGAAGGTGCGCAGCAAATGCTGGTGCTGACACGCAAGTCCAATCAAAGCATCATGATCGGCGACGACATCGAGGTGTCCGTGCTGTCGGTCATGGGCGACAAGGTGCGTATCGGCATCCGAGCGCCCCAGGACATCCCCGTGTTTCGAACCGAGATCTACCTCGAGATCCAACGCGGCAACAGCCCCTCGGGCGGCCGCCGTGACGCGTCCGGGAGGCCGCCCGGCGGCAAACGCCGGGTCGGCGTCGAGGTGGGGGAGACCGCCCGCAGGCGCACCGAGAACTAGGTCGCCGCCAGCCCAACTCGGCTCGTCAACCGAGCGCCGCCGGTCAGCTCCGCGCCGCGGGTCCGCGACGGGAGATCGCATCAGCCAAGCAACAGATACAAGGTGCGGAACATCGCGACGGTCACGACCGCCGCGGTCAGAATCAGCGTCAGCACGAGCAATGTGAAGCGCACCGAGCCCCATTTGTGGCGCCGCTGCACCTCGCGCTTGAAGGCGCGTTGCTCGGTAGTACGTCTAAGGGACTCGCGCCGGTGACGGTCCTGCGAGGTCTCCTGGGCGAACGCCTGCTCCAGCTCGGCGAGGCTCTGGCGCATCTTCATGAGGGCGAACCTTCAGCTATCCGACAGGCGCCTCGGTCTCGGCGCCCTCGTAGACCTTGACGAACCGCAGGTAGTTTTCGGCGACCTTGCGGGCGCCCGCGGACCGTTCGATCTTGCCGTCGACGTACGCTTTCAGCGGATCCCACCAGATCGAGCGGCCGATCGCGAAACCGACGAAACCGCTCACCGGCGCAGCCTGCCTGAGCCAATGGTCGACCTTGGCGTCGTCGGCGCCGCGGCCCAGGACCACGCATACGACGCCGTCGCGTCCGCCCGCGCGCGCCTGCGCGACGAGCATCTCACAGTCCGAGCGCTCTTCGACGCCCTCGATCTTCCAGACGTCCACCTCGATCCCTGCGTCCTGGATCGCGGCGATCGCGCGGCGCATCAGCTTGGGACGCAACTCCGCGTCGTAGCGGCCGACGTCGCCGTCGACCTCGCGCAGCTGCGCCTCCTCGGCGGGCACGAGCAGCTCGAACAGGAACCTCCGGTCGCGCGCCTTGAGCCAGTCCGACAGGCGCTTGAGCTTGGCCAACTGTTCGCGGTTGCCCTCGTCGTCGCCGTCGGGGTTGTAGCGGACCAGGACCTTGGTGAAGTCGGGGTCGTACTTTTCGATGTGCGCGCCGAAGTCGTCCCCATACTGAAAGTCGAACATGGGCTGGCCCGAGCGCTCCGCGGGCATCGCCAGCTTGAGGCCCTTCGCTCGAGCCTCCTCCGGCACGCTGGAGCCGAACTGCTCATCCACGAGCACGCCGGTGACCGCCGGGTCGGCGCCCGCTGCGACCGCCTGCGAGAGGCCCTCGAAGATGAGGTGCTTCGCGTCGGCGATCATCGCCGTCTGCTCGGCGTCCGGTTCGCCCTCGATCCCGAAGAACTTCTTCTGAAACGAGCCGCGATGGTCGAAGGCAAGGATGTAGAGCTTCTGGTCATAGCCTGGTTGCATTGCCTGAGTATCCCAAAGCCGCGCGCTCGCGGCGGCTCGCGTGAGGTCGGCCGCGAGCCTGGCTGGCGTGCGCCTGGCCACGGATGCGCGCGGGCCTGCCCATAGGGGTCCTTAGAATGGGACCGATGCCCCCTAGCGCGGACCTGTTCGTGGTGTGCAAGCAGTGCGGGTCGGAGGTCAGCCCGTATATCACCGAGTGCCCCTACTGTGGCCACCGTCTGCGCCAGCGCGCGCCGAAGCTGCCGCGCGCCCGCAGCCGCAATCGCATCTTCGGGCGACTCGTGCGCAGACCGGTGCTGACGCGTTCGGGCGCTTCGCTCGGACGCGGACGCCTCGGGCGCTTCTCGCGGCAAGCGGAGTACCCGAGGGGCGAGTCCAGGCCCTACGCGACGATCGCGCTGGTCATCGCCGGCTGCGGCGCGTGGGTCGCGGTGTCGGCCGGCTATGTGGCGTTTTCCAGGCTCGCGATCGTCGGCCCGCTGCACCACGACTGGTGGAAGCTGTTCTCCAGCCAGTTCGCCTACGTCGGCGGCGGCGGGCTATACGCGTTTATCGCGATTCTCGCGACCGCGATCTTCGGCTGGCTGCTCGAGCGCCGGCGCGGACCCGCGGTCGTGCTGCTCGTGTTCTTCGCCGGCGGGGTGACGGGCGCGCTCGTCGCCCTCGCGGTGTACGCCGACCCGGTCGTCAGCGGCGCGAACGCGGCGGCGCTCGCGCTCGTCGCCGCCTGGGCTGTGCCCGATCTCGAGGCCGCGCGCCACGGCTACTACTACGAAGGCGATCTGCTCGGCGCCGGTGCGATCGCCTTCGCGCTGCTCGCGCTGCCCTACGCGCGGCCCGAGGCGAGCTGGCTGGCGGGCGTCGCCGGCGGCGCGGTCGGCCTGACCCTGGGTCTCGGCCTGCACCTGGTCGACCCCCCCGAGCTGTAGGCAGGCAGCGCGGGGTACACACTCAGCGTCCCAGACACTCTTATGATTGCGGCCCGACCCGTGTCCGTCTCGACCCGACAGGAGCAGCAACAACATGGAAATCCGCTTTCTCGGCCACGCCGCATTCGAACTCCGCGACGGCGCAACGTCCGTGCTCATCGATCCGTTCCTGACGGGCAACCCGAAGGCGGCCGTCGGCGCCGACGAGCTCGATCCGCAGGTCGTCCTGCTGACGCACGGCCACGCCGATCACATCGGCGACACAGTCCCGATCGCCAAGCGCGCTTCGAGCGAGGTGGTCGCGATCGTTGAGATCGCCAACGAGCTCTCCGCGGACGGGATCGAGGGCATCTACGACCCAAACCTCGGCGGCACGGTCTCATTCGACTGGGGATCGGTCAAGCTCGTGCCCGCCTGGCACACCTCGACGACGCCGAAAGGCACCGCCAACACCCCGGCGGGACTGCTCGTGCAGATCGGCGACAAGACGATCTACCACCTCGGCGATACATCCCTGTTCTCGGACCTGCAGCTGATCGCGAGCCGCGCCGGCGGGATCGACGTGGCGCTGATGTGCATCGGCGGCCACTACACGATGGACCGCCACGATGCGGTCGAGGCCGCCCGCCTGATCGGCGCCAAGCAGGTGATTCCCTGCCACTACAACACCTTCCCGCCGATCGAGACCGACGCGCGGGCGTTCAAGTCAGATGTCGAGTCGGCGGGCATCTGCGAGGTGGTGATCCTCGAGCCAGGGGAACGTCACTCGCCATGACGATGACCAACGCGGTCGTCCTGATCGAGGCCGAGCGCGACGCGCTGTCGACGCTCGGCGGCGCGCTGGCTGACATCGAGGGCGTTGCCGAGGCCTACTCGGTCACCGGCGAGTGGGACTTCGTCGCGATTATCAGGGTCCCCGATCACGAGCAGCTGGCGGACGTCGTCACGGGTGCGATCGGGGGACTGTCAGGCGTCACGCGGACCCAGACGATGGTCGCGTTTGCGGCCTATTCGCGCCACGATCTGGAAGCGCTGTTCTCGCTCGGCGAATAAGGCCCGCGATGGCCGCGATCCCGCTGAAGCCGGAATACGGACCCACACTCGGGCAGCTGCTCGCACCGCGCTGGCGCGGCGCGTCGCGGCGCGCGCGGGCACTGGCGCTCGCGGCAGCCGCGGTCGTGCTCGCGCTGGTCATCGGACTGGCGCTCACGCTCGAGAACGCGCACTACGCCCACGGCGGGCCGGTGCCGTTCAGCTTCAGCTACCGCGATCTCTACCGCGCGGCTCCAGCCGCGGGAGAGTACGTTCGGGTGCAGCGTCGCGCACATGGCCGCCTCGAGGACTCATTCGCGGTCGGTCCGCTGCTGATCCCTTCGTATACCGGCGCGCTTCGCGCCGAGCTGCCGCTGTACACGGCCACCTACATCCGCGAGCTGCGCCGTCGCTACACCGGCTTCGCGTTCGACGGCGAGGGCGTCACGGAAGTGGGCCGCGTGCCCGCCTACAACATCCTCTACACGGCGCGCGTCGAAGGGCACACGCTCTGGGGGCGCGACATCCTCGTGCTGCCCGGACACGACGATCCGCGCGCGGGCCTGCGGATCGTGATGCTGACCTCGCCCGCCGCCGACCCGCAGCTCGCCTCCCCGCTGAAGATCGGCACCACCGGCCTGCTCGAACTGCCGCTCAACACGTTCTCGATCGGCTAGCTGACGTCGCTGGCTGGCCGCTGGCCGCGGGCTGGCCGCCGCGGGCTCTATTCGCCCTGCGGTGGCGCCGTCGGCTGCGTTTCGCGACCTTCCTGGGGCGGGCTCGGATCTGCCGGCGGCGGTTCGGCGGGCGGTGTCGTTACGCCTTCGGTGCTCGGCGGCGCCGGGGTCCCGCCGGTCGTTTCAGGCGTGCCTGGAGCCGGCGCGGTGGCGGGCGGCGTGCTCGGCGGCGGTTCGCTCGTTGCGGACGTGGGTAGCACGGTCGTCTCGGTCGTGACCTGGGTCACCTGCGTCGCGGGCGGCTTGGGAGCGGCGGGAGTCGAGGGTTCGGCCGGCGGAGCGGCGCTCGCCGGGGTCGTCACGGGGGTTTTGTCGGGGATGGTCGTCACCGGGGGTTTGGTCGCAGAGCTCGTAGTCTGATCGACCGCGGTCGAGGTGGTCGGATGGACAGGAGTCTCTACAGCGGTCTTCGCGACGACCGGCTTGGACGGCGCTTGCACCGCTGGCACGACGCTCGCATGTCGGACCGGTGCGATGCTGGCGGGCTGGAAGTGCTCGCGGACCACGACGGGTTCGCTGCTGGGCGCCTGAGCGGACGGCGAATAAGTGCTGGCGGCGGTCGCGTGGTGCGGACGTGCGGGCTTGCTCGAGTGATCGGCCTCTACCGCCCCGGCGGTCACGATCGCCGCCGCCGCGAGCCCCGCAACGGCCTTGGTCGCGATCGCGCCCGCGCCCGCGGTCAGGACGCCACCGGCGCCGCCGCCCGCCCCGGCCGCCGCGGTCGCGGTTGCGGTCGCGCCAGCGGTCGCGGCCGAGCCAGCCCCAACGTGTGCGCTGCCGGCGGACGCGGTCGAGCCGAGCTTGGCGAACAGGAACTTCTTTGCCAGGAAGAGCGCGCCGACCGGGAAGATCAGGGCAAGAGCCTGGTTGTTGGCCTTGAGCTGCTTCTTGAAGAAACGGCAGCGCTCGCACGTACGCACGTGTCGGCGTGCGGGAGCGCCCAGCTTGGTCAGGCCCTCGGCTGTCTCGCCGAGCTCCATGCGCACCTCATCGCAGCTGAGCTGGCGCGCCTCGGCCGCCTCGGCGAGGGAGATGCGGGCGCGCACGAGCAACGACTTGACCGACGGCACCGTCGTCTCCATCGCGTCCGCGATCTGCTCGTAGGAGAGAGCGTCGATCTCGCGCAACAGCAGCGCCGTGCGCTGGGTCTCGGGCAGCGAGTTGACGTCGCCGAGCAGCTGTCTGAAGCTCTCGCGCTTCATCACCCGCTCGCCGGTCGACAGCCCGTGGTCGGCGAAATGCACGTCCATCGAGTCCACGCCGATCGCCGACGCGCGGCGCAGGTGGTTGAGCGAGCGGTTGCGCGCGATCCTGTACAACCACGGCCTGACGTTGATCTCGCGCTCGTCGGCGAGGATCGCATTGAAGGCGGCCGTGAAGACCTCCTGGAGGACGTCCTCGGCATCCTCGCGCGAGCCGAGCATGTGCCTGCAGAACGCCAAAAGCCGCGACTGGTAGCGGGAGAACAGCACCTCGAAGGCGGCGTGCTGGCCGCGCCGGGTGAGCGCGATCAGGCGCTCGTCGGACTGCAGCCGCAGCAGCGGCGACGGCCCGGTCAAGCCCGGCATGCCCTTATGACTAAGTGCTGAGACCTCCACGGCGGTCCTTTGTCCTCGCAGTGCTTTCTACCTCGTCTGACACGGTAGCAATCGAGTTGTTGCGCTTTCTTAATGAAAGTATTGGGCAACCTAAAGAGAAAAGCCCGGATTCTGGTCGCTCGCCGGCCCGTTCTGGGGCCCGCGAGCGCACGCGCCGCGATCCTGCGCGAGCATAGACTGGCCGGGATCGGCCCGGGTGGCGGAATGGGCATACGCAGCGGATTTAAAATCCGCGGCCCTCAAGGGCATGTGGGTTCGAATCCCACCCCGGGCACCTACCGGCCGGCGGGACGCCGAGGCGGCGGATGGCCCGGGCGGATGAACTTCGCGCGAGGAGTGGATAGAGTCGCAATCATGGCCGTCGAGCAGGGGACGAGGGAGAGCACCGATACCTTCCACGGCGGGCGGCTGGTCGCGCGCCGGCTGCGCGCGCACGGTGTCAGCACCCTGTTCACGCTGTCCGGAGGGCACCTGTTCTCGATCTACGACGGCTGTCGGGCTGAGGGGATCGAGATCGTCGACGTCCGGCACGAGTCTACCGCCGCGTTCGCGGCCGAGGGCTGGGCGAAGGTGACCCGCGAGCCAGGGGTCTGCGCGCTGACCGCGGGCCCGGGCGTGAGCAACGGCATGAGCGCGCTCGCGGGCGCCCAGGCCAACCACTCGCCGATGGTCATGCTCGGCGGCCGCGCTCCGGCGGGTCGCTGGGGGATGGGTTCGCTTCAGGAGATCGACCACATTCCGTTCGTCAGCCCGCTGACCAAGCTCGCGGTCACGCCCGAGAGCACGGCGGAGATCCCGGGGCTGGTGGACGAGGCCTTCGCGACCGCGCTCGCTCCGCACAGCGGGCCCACCTTCGTCGACTTTCCCCTCGACTACGTGTTCATGGAGGCGGCCGAGCCCGAGGGGGCGCTAGGGGGGCTGCCCGAGCGCCCGCGCAGGGGCGCGGACGCCGCGGCGATCGAGCGCGCGGGCGAGCTGCTGCGCGCGGCCGAGCGCCCGGTGATCATGGCCGGCAGCGACCTGTATTGGGGCCACGGAGAGCAGCAGCTGCGCGAGCTCGCGGAGAGCCTGCGCATCCCCGCCTTCCTGAATGGCCTGGCCCGCGGTTGCGTGCCCGCCGACCACGAGCTGTTTTTCTCGCGGGCGCGTTCGCGCGGGCTGAAGGGCGCCGACGTGGCGCTCGTGATCGGAGTGCCGATGGACTTCAGGCTCGGCTTCGGCGGGTCGTTCGGCGAGGAGACCGAGATCGTCGCGATCGACGTCGCCGAGCCTGAGCGCCGTCATCCGCGTCCGGTCGCCGCCGAGCTTTACGGGGCGCTCGAGCAGACCCTTGCCGACTTGCGCAGCGCCGCCGGAGGGCGCGCGCTCGACAGCGCGCGCTGGATCGAAGAGCTCCGCGCCGCCGAGACCGAACTGCGCCAGGCCGAGCAGGCTGAGCTGCAGGACGACCGAGCGCCGCTTCACCCGATGCGGGTGTATGCCGAGCTCGCGCGCGTGCTCGAGCGCGACGCGATCGTGATCGGCGACGGGGGGGACTATGTCTCGTACGCCGGGCGTGTGGTCGACAGTTTCCAGCCCGGCTGCTGGCTCGATCCAGGACCATACGGCTGTCTGGGCACCGGGCCGGGCTACGCGCTCGCGGCGAAGCTCGCCCGCCCCGATCGCCAGGTCGTGCTGCTGCTCGGCGACGGCGCGTTCGGCTTCTCGGGAATGGAGTTCGACACGCTCGCCCGCCACAACGTGTCGATCGTCGCCGTGATGGGCAACAACGGTATTTGGGCGCTGGAGAAGCACCCGATGGAGTTCCTCTACGGCTACTCGGTCGCGGCCGAGCTGCGGCCCGCGACGCGCTACGACCAGGTCGTGGAGGCCCTCGGCTGTCACGGCGAGCTCGTCGAGCGCCCGCAAGATGTCGTGCCCGCGCTCGAGCGGGCGTTTGCCGCGGGCAAGCCGGCGCTGGTGAACGTCCTGACCGATCCGGACGTTGTCTACCCGCGCAAGTCAAGTCTCGCCTGATAGAGCAGTCTCGCCTGCAGGAGCGGTCTCGCCTGCAGGACCGGGCTCGTGCGTAGGAGGGGCGTCCTCTGCATGGAGCGGCGGCGCGCAGGCTCCTTTTGAGAGGCAATTTCGCCGGCGATCACGGCGAGCCGAAACCGGCGAGCGACAGGGACGCGCCGTGCAGGATGTCGTGCTCGGAGACCTCGACCTGATCGAGCTCGAAGATGCGCATCGCCTCGGACAGCAGGATCATGCCCGCGACGATCGTCGGGGCGCGAGCGGGATCGAGACCGACGACCGCTTTGCGCCGGCCTTCGTTCATGTCCGCGAGGCGTGCGAGCAGCAGCTCGACCGTCGCGAGCAGCAGCACGTAGCCATGTACGCGCGCCGGGTCATACGGGTCGAGCGCCTGGTCGATCGCTGCGGCCGACGTCGCGGTACCAGCCACGCCGATGCCGCGGGTAACCTCGCGCCGCTCGCCTGCCGGCAGCCCGGCGGTGAAGATCGCCCGCGTGTCCGCAGCTAGTCGTTGGAGCTCGCCGGGCGCGGGAGGGTCCGTGTGAATGTGACGCTCGCTCATCCGCACGACGCCTGCGTGCAACGACACATGAAAGCCCGCCTTTCGATCGACGCCGACGATGAACTCGGTCGAGCCGCCGCCGATGTCGATCACGACGGTCGCCCCGCGCGAGCCATGCGCGTCCGCGGGTTGCCGTTGCGACTCCTTGGACGTCCGGCCGGCTCGCCCAGACGGCTCGCCGGAGCGCTGGGACGGCTGCTCGGAGTGCTCGGATGGCTGGCCGGACATCGCGCCGAGGAACGTGAGCTTGGCCTCCTGATCGCCTGACAGGACCTTGGCGTCGAGTCCGTATCGCGCGCGGATGCTCGCAGCGAACTGCGCCCCGTTGGACGCGTCTCGGACGGCCGAGGTCAGCACCGCGAGGTTGGCCTCGGGGGCGTGATCTTCGATCTCGGGGCGAAAGCCGTCGAGCGCGGCGAAGACTCGCGCGATCGCCTGCTCAGACAGGGCTCCGCTTGAATCTACGCCGTCGCCCAGCCTGGTCACGATCGAGCGGCGAACGAGTTCCGAGAGCGTCCCCTGCGCGTTCACTTCGGCGATCAAGAGCCGGGTCGAGTTGGTACCGATGTCGACGACCGCCGTGCGCACAGCCGGGGATGCTAGATCGAGCGCGCGCCTCGCGGCGGGCGGCCGGTAGCGTTCAGCCGGATGTCAGCGCCAGATGCAATGGAGCGAGGTATGAGATGAACGACAGCCGCGCAGGCGTCGCATTGGTGACGGGCGCGAACCGGGGGATCGGACGCGAGGTCTCGAGGCAGCTCGCAGAACGCGGGTTTGAGGTGCTGCTGAGCGCGCGCGACGATGCGAAGGCCGCGCAGGCCGCCGCGGAGGTCGGCGCCCAAACCGGCGGATTGGTGAGCCCGCTGGTGCTTGATGTGTCCGATCCGGCGAGCATCGCTGCCGGCGCTGCCCGCGTGAAGCACAGCCCCGGTCGGCTGGACGTGCTGGTCAACAACGCTGGCATCGGGACTGACTGGGGCGTGAGCGGAACCGACCCGGATTTTGACGCAATCGACCGCGCGCTGGAGACCAACTTCTACGGGGCCTGGCGGCTTGCGGTGGCGCTGCTCGACCCGCTGCGCGCTAGCGAGCATCCGCGCATCGTGAACGTCTCGAGCGGCATGGGCGGCATCGCTGAGATGGGTGGTTGGTCACCCGCCTACCGCGTTTCGAAGGCGGCTCTGAATGCGATGACCCGGATCCTCGCGACCGAGTTAAGGATCAACGGGTGCTCGTCAACTCGGCCTGCCCCGGATTTGTGAACACGGACATGGGAGGGCAGTTCGGCGCGAAAAAGTCCGTCGAGGACGGCGCCGCGGGGATCGTCTGGCTCGCCACGCTGCCCAACGACGGGCCCACCGGGGGGTTCTTCCGCGACGGCAAGCCCGTCGCCTTCTGAGTGCCCAGGGCGCGCCTCGCACGCTTGCAGTAGGCGAGATTTTTGCTAGAACATATGTAGCGACGCGGGGTGGAGCAGTCTGGTAGCTCGTCGGGCTCATAACCCGAAGGTCGCGGGTTCGAATCCCGCCCCCGCTATCCCGGCCGACCAGGGCGGAGGACTTGCGAAAGCCCTGCAAACCGGCCGACCGAGACCTCGAGGGCCGCTCGCAAGGGCGGCTCTCGTCGTTGCAGGGACGGTCTCTGCGGGCATCAAGCGGGCATCAATAACGCTCGCTATCTGTAGTCGGACAGTCGGGTGGCCCGCAGCGGGCGCCACATCGACCAGACAGCCCTCTCGATCGAGAGCTCACCCGCTCCTCATGTTCTAGAGATCGCCGATCTCGAGCAGCGCTCGTTCGCCTGGACGAGCGAGCGTGTCAGCGGCCGTCGTCAGGCAACGGTGTTTCCGAGGTCGTCGGAGCGTCCCGCTTCGAGTCGCAACCACTGGGCGGTGGGACGCCCGCCGGGCCACGCTGACACTCGCGGCCAATCGGGCGGCCCCCGTCTGTCGGAAGAGATGCCCCCGTCGTGGCCAGCCGGGGGGCGAGTCCTCCCAGGTTTCCTGACGTCCGTACACGGTGAGGTCCATGAGCGCGTAGCTGTAGTCCATTGCCTCTACGCCTCGAGCGGTCGTCAAGTAGGTTTCAAACACGCGGTCGCTGCCCGCAGGTAGCACACGATGTGGATCCTGCCGATCCGCCGCCCGACCAGCAGCGCGTCGAGCGAGTCCTCGGCGGAGTACCACGGCATGTCCCAGCCCATGAAGTCGCGGTAGCGGCTGCTCTCGTCGTAGGGGCCCTGGCAGAAGACCGCGAAGGTCATATCGCGAGAATGAAGATAGGACAGCTCGCTGACCTGGGTGGTGGCCCACGTGCAGCCCTCGCATTGTTCGGGGGCGGGTTTGCCGGCGTACCACATCAAGTAGTAGGCGATCAGCTGCCGGCGGCCCTCAAACGCGTCCAGCAGCGTGACCGGCCCGTTCTCGCCCATCAGGCCGATCGCGGAGTCGACCTCCACCATCGGGAGTCGGCGGCGGGCAGCGGCGATCGCGTCGCCTTCGCGGGTGTGTGCCTTCTCTCGGACCCGCAGGGCATCCAGCTCGGCCTGGAACGTCGCGCGGTCGACGACCACCGGGACCGCCGCGTCGTTGATTGGGGCTTGTGGCTGACTGGGATTCTCGCTGCTCATGGTCTCTCCTTATCGGGGGGGCGGTTGGGGCGCGTAGTGGTCGTGCGGGCTCAGAAGGCATCGTTGCGTTCGCGTCAGGCGTAAAGGGCTCAGGCGCTCCCGCGGGGTATGAGGACGACCATGGGGATGATGCGATCGGTCCTTAGCGCCGTTTCGGCAAGCTGCGGGTATCGCTCGGCTGCTCTTGGGAAGAGGTGCTCGCGCTCCTCGCCGGTCGCCTCCTCGGCCACGACATCGATCGTCTCGGTGCCGACCTCGATTCTCGTACTCGGGCGCGCCTTGAGGTTGTGGTACCAGTCGGGGTTCTTCGGCGCTCCCCCGTTTGCGGCCCAGATCAGATAGCGCGGATCGTCGGGCAGGTACGCAACCGGGTTGACGCGGCTCACGCCGGACTTCGCGCCGGTGTGGTGGAGCAACAGCAGTGAGGTGCCTTCCCACATGCCGCCAACGCGTCCTCTGTTGGCACGGAACTCCGCGATGATCTTGGCGTTGTACTCAGCGGGAGTCTCGGACGCTTCATACCTCTCGTTTCCGGTTGACGCCTATATAGTTAGCAAAATGGCTAACGATGTGTTCAGCGCCCTCGCCCATCCACTCCGGCGAGGGATCGTCGAGCGCCTCGCCGGCGGGACGGCGACGGTCGGGGAGGTGACCCGCGACTTCGCGGTCTCGAAGCCCACGATTTCGCGACATCTGAGGATGCTGGAGGAGGCAGGCGTCGTGAGCCGCGTGATCGACGGCCGCAACCACCGGCTCGCCCTCCACCCGGAGGCGCTCGCCGAGGCCTCGGACTGGATCGACAGCCAGCGGGAGCGCTGGGAGCGCCTGTTCGATGTCGTCGGCGAGTACCTGCAGGAAAGGAATCGGCCTTGACTGCCCGGCCTGAGGGGGAGGACCACTCTGATCCTCCGCTCGACGGCTCCTGCTTTATTGGTGGCGCGTGCATCTCGTTCCCGTCGGCGGCGGCCCTGCGACGCGTAGAAAGGAGGTTCGACGCTGTTCGCGCGAAGATTGCAGGGTGGGCCGTTCCGTGACCTGCGATTTGGTCCGAAGCGCAGACAACCGGAGTCGACGCACTGCCGCGGACGATGTTGCGTTGGAGGTTGGCGCATCGGCACGCGGGGGTCTCGGCAGATGGCCGGCCGTCGATTCCCGGTCACGTTCTTCAGGCCACGCGTGTCTTAAGGGGTATGCAGATCATCTATGTCGTGACCACAATCTTGGTGGTGCTTGCGAACGGTTACGCCGCCTCCTTGAGCTTCGTCGGAGCGGAGTCGGTGAAGGTCGTCGCGGACCGGGTGCGGGTGTCGCAAGGGTGGATGATCCCGTTCGGCATCTTGTTGGCCTCGGGTGCGCTCGGGCTGCTAATCGGCTTTGCCGTGCCGGTGCTCGGCACGGCCGCCGCGATCGGCCTCGTCCTTTATTTCATCTGCGCCGTGAGTGCGCACATACGGGTGAGCGACCCCGAGATCGCGGGGGCTATCAGCTTCCTGGTGCTCGCGGTGGCCGCCCTGACCGCAGACCTCGCCTACTACAACCACTGGTGATGGCGCCCCTGAGAGGAGCGACCATGCCCGAGCAGCGGACGACACGCTCGGGTCTCGACTTCGTGAGCGAGGTGGCTGACCTCGCTGGCTGGCGCGGCATTCATCACCTTCACGGTCTCCCCTTCGCACTGCCGGCGCTTGCGTTGACAGCGCTGGCCGCGCGTCTGCTGTTCGTGGCGGCCCTGGTCGGTGCCGTGCTCGTCGCGCCGATCCTGGTGCTCGGGTGCTTCTGGCGATCACGCGATCGCGATCTCATGGCAACACGGCGCGTCAGCGACGGTGAGGCCCCGGGACACCACAGCCCGCGGAGCGTGGCCTCGCTCAGGCATCCTGGCTTGGCCGGGTCCACTCGAGCTCGGTTACATGATCGGCCACGAGTGTGACGGCTTGGCTGGGCACCTTCATCCCGCCCCGCGCGGGCGCGAACCGAGCGAAGCTTGACGTGACCCGGATGCGTGGCGCGAACGTCCACCAAGCATTCACTGGATCCTCCGGGGCTGCTCAACAGATTGGTGCGTGCGGCTGACCATGAACGAGCGCGACTGGCTGGCGACTCGCTTTGAGGAGCACAGATCTCATCTGCAGGCCGTCGCCTACCGGATGCTCGGATCGGTGACGGAGGCCGAGGACGCCTTGCAGCAAGCATGGCTTCGAGCCTGCCCTGCGGACACGAGCGGCGTCGAGAACATGCGCGAGTGGATGACCACGATCGTTGCGCGTGTGTGCCTGAACATGCTGCGCTCGCGCAGGACGCGACGCGAGGACCTCTCGGTGCATGTCCCGGACCCGCTGGTGAGCCTTGACGAGGATGTTGACCCCGAACACCAGGCGCTGCTGGCCGACTCCGTGGGGCTCGCCATGCTGGTTGTGCTCGACACGCTCGCACCGGCCGAGCGACTCGCGTTCGTGCTGCACGACATGTTCGCCGTGCCCTTCGATGACATCGCCAGCCTCCTTGACCGCTCCCCAGCAGCCACGCGGCAACTCGCGAGCCGCGCGCGGCGGCGCGTGCAGGGATCCCCAGAGCCCGATCGTGATCTCGCGCGACAGAGGGAGGTCGTCGATGCGTTCTTCGCTGCCTCCCGCGATGGCGACTTCGACGCCCTCGTCGCGGTGCTCGATCCCGATGTCGAGCTCCGGATTGATGGCGGCGTGCTCCGCGAGGAAGCCTCGCTCGTTCTTCGCGGTGCAAAGGCGGTGGCAGCGCACACCGCTACCTACTCAAGGCTCTACCCGTTCGTCAGACCCGCGCTCGTCAATGGCGCCGCGGGAGCCGTGGTAGCCCCGCACGGGCGACTGTTCTCGGTGATGGCGTTCACAGTCACGAACGGGAAGATCATCGCAATCGACGGACTCGTCGACCCGGAGCGCCTCGCACAACTTGACCTCCAGGTCCCCGGCGCGTGACCGCCGGCGCTCAGACGAGCCGATGCCTAGACACACTCGGCCCGAGGCCGGCAACCGAAAGGATGACCAGTGAGCGAGCTCTATGAGACGATCCGCTACCAGCGCGACGGGGACATCGGCACCCTGACGCTCAACCGTCCCGACAAGCGCAACGCTCAAAACCCGCTGATGTGGGCGGAGCTGGCCCGGCTCGGCGCCGAGCTGCTGGCCGACGAGACCCTCCGATGCCTGCTGGTAGCCGGGGAGGGGTCGACGTTCTCGGCCGGCATCGACCTGGTCGAGGGCATGGCCGGGTTGGGGGCCGGCATGGCCGAGCGAACCGACGAGGAGACCCGCGCCGCGGGCGCGGCTGCGGCCGGGACCTTCAGCTGGATCCCCGACCTCGGCTGCGCCAGCGTTGCCGCCGTGCGGGGCCACGCCTACGGTGCTGGGCTGCAGCTGGCGCTCGCGTGCGATTTCCGAATCTTCGCCGAGGGCGCCAAGGTCGGCCTGACAGAGACCCGCTTCGGGATCCTGCCCGACATGGGCGCCACCGTCCGGCTGCCCCGAATCGTCGGTGAGAGCCGGGCTCGAGAGCTGATCCTGCTCGGTGACGTGATCGACGCCGACGAGGCCCTGCGGATCGGACTGGCAAACCGGGTGGTCGCCGACGCAGACCTCGACGCCGCCGCGGCCGAGCTCGCGGGGCGCCTGGCTGCCCAACCTCCGATCGCGGTGCGGGGGGCCAGGCGCGCGATCGACGCGGCATGGTACCGCGGCCCCAAGGAGAGTTTCATGTTGGCCCTGGACGCGCAGATCCGCTGCCTCAAGTCCGAAGACTTCAGGGAGGGCCGCCAGGCGATGCTCGAAGGTCGTAGTCCTCGCTGGCAGGGGCGCTAGACGAGACGCACAGGACTTTGCCGGAACCCCCCGCGTCGTGTCCCTCACTGCCGGCGGTGATTATCTCCGCGCGGACGAGATCACCTGCGTTCGACACCGCCGGGCAAACCGTCGGCCTCGCTCATGCGGGTGGTGCTGCACGCCGCGGTAGATTCGGCCTGAGGTGTCACAGGTGGACCGCCGTCTTGTCTTGTCAGACGCAAGTGATCCTCGATCAAAGGAGCCGGTGATGAGAGTGTTCGTGGCAGGAGCAACGGGAGCGATCGGAAAGCAGCTGGTACCGCGTCTTGTTGGCGCAGGTCACGAGGTTCATGGCATGACGCGCAGCGAGTCAAAGCAGGCGCCGATCGAAGAGCTGGGCGCGGTGCCGATCGTGGCAGACGCGCTTGATCGCGATCAGGTCGCACAGGCCGTCGCGAGGGCGAGGCCGGAGGTGATCGTCCATGAGCTGACCGCACTTCCAGCGACGTTGGACCTGCGTCATTTCGATCGCGACTTCGCGCTGACGAACAGGCTGCGGACCGAGGGAACCGACCACCTGCTCTCGGCCGGGGAGGCGGTCGGGGCGCGGCGGTTCGTGGCTCAGAGCTACGCGGCCTGGCCGTACGCGCGGACCGGCGGGCCGGTCAAGAGCGAGGAGGACCCGCTCGACCCGACGCCGCCGCGCGAGATGCGCGAGTCGCTCGCCGCGATCCGCCATCTCGAGCAGTCGGTGCTTGACGCGCAGTGGACTCAAGGGGTCGTGCTGCGCTATGGCGCGTTCTATGGGCCGGGCACGTCGCTGGCGCCGGGTGCGGAGCAGGTCGAGTTGGTCCGCAGGCGCAGGTTCCCGCTGGTCGGCGACGGCGGCGGCGTCTGGTCCTTCGTCCAGATCGCCGACGCGGCGGACGCGACGGTGGCGGCGGTCGAGCACGGCAGCCGCGGTGTCTACAACGTGGTCGACGACGATCCCGCACCGGTCGCCGAGTGGCTGCCGGCGCTGGCGCGTGAACTCGGCGCCAAGAAGCCGATGCGCGTGCCGCGGTTCATCGGGCGGCTGTTCGCGGGGGAGGCCGGCGTGGTGATGATGACCGAGATCCGCGGCGCGTCTAACGCGAAGGCCAAGCGCGAGCTTCAGTGGCGTCCCGCGCGCCCGAGCTGGCGGCAGGGGTTCGGGGCGGCATGAGCGACGCGAGCGACTGCTTGGTGAGCTGCGCCCCGGCTCCTTCGCGATCGCTTCCCGCACACCCGCCAGCGTCTCTGAGCCGGACTCTGTGCGCGTTGATAATCCGCCCGAAACTTGGCAGCGGCACTCGGCTGCCGAAGACGCCTGGCAAACTTATCGTTCGCTCTCCGAGCCGGACGCCGATCCCGTGTATCCGCAATTCCCCAGTTTCACGACGGCTCGGCTGAGGGCATGGCGGAGCGCAGAATGGGAAGCACCTCTGCCGCCAGCAGTTCCCGTCCGGTAAGTGCTCGGCGCGACCGGGGCCGAGGCGGGCTCGTATCGATCCACGTCCGCCAGGACCTCCAGGACCTCGAAATGGCCCAGGGAGCTGACCCGAAACCCAGGATGCACGTCGCCACGGTGCTGAGCGAAGCTGGCGGACCTCGGTAAGCCGGCACCGAGCCCCCGAGCCGCGTGAGCCCGCGCGGCGGATCTGCCTTGCTGGCCCGGACGAGTCGCACGCCGGAGTCGAGGCGAAATCGCAGAGCGCGAGGCGTTCTTCCGGGTGCAGGCGACCGAGAAGGGCGCCTGAGCGACGTTAGTTTCTCCGGACTACGGCGTAACGACGAGCTGCGGAACCCCTGCAGGGACACCGAGGTTTTTGGTGCTATGCGCAAGCCCGAATTCTACCGCCTGGTGTGCGTCAACAGTGCTCGTGCCTTTTCAAAGCGTTGATGCGGGACCGCGTGAGTTTCGTGCGTTCTTCGAGAATGGCCCGGTTACGATCTCCGTTGCTTTGGAGCTGCGCGGCCTGTTCACGCAGTTCTTTCACGTCCATCGTTTGCTGAAGCGTCACCGAAGGTTCATGGAATGTGAAACGGATATGGGGGCTGGCCACTGTGCGACGACCCGCTACGAAGACGATGTTGCCTGCTGACGACACGTCTCCGACGGCGTGAACGACGAGTTCGAAGGCATCGCGCGGAGCACGTTGTAGAGCTGTATTCCGCTCGCGATGTTCCCGCCGTCCGTTGCTAAACAAAGCACGACTCGCTGAACGCCCTGGTTCGAGAATTCCGCCATAGCTTTGATTAGTGCCTTGATCTGGTCATCCAAAATGTTCTCCGTGAAATGCAGGTAGATCTCTTGAGGCACTTGCGCTGCAGTCATTGGGGGACCCAGTGTGTTTTTGGGGGGAGCCAGCGGCAGGACAGAGTCTCTAAGCGTCGCGGGCTTTGCGCGACCGGTCCCGGCTCTTGATCTGACGCCCCTATCCTGACGGCGCCACACCCGGGTCACTGGCCGTCATCGTCGCCGTGGCCTTCGCAGGCTGCGGCTCATCGGGTAAGAAGACAACGACGAAGGCTCGGTGATCGACCCAAGTCTTCGCCGAGGGCGCGGACGAGCACTGCACACGTCGCGCGAAGCTCGTTGGCCGCCCGCCGCTGGTGTCCTGTCCGGACGTACTCTGGGTGCTGATCGGCGAGCATCAGGCCGCAGCTCGGTGGCGGAACACGAACAATAGGCCCTCGACCCTGTGGCTCTGGCACGCCGATGTCTTCAGGATACGCGGAAGGCTCGCGCCCGCGAGGCATCTGCTGGCGTGGTCGAGGACTTTGCCTGTCCTGTCGTGAGGCCGTAGCGCGCGTTTGGCGTTGGCCACGTCGTCGAGCAGTGCCGTGATCTAGCTGCTGAGGGCTAGCAGACCGGCCTTTGGCGGAGTCAAGGGGTGCGCGCTGCGCGTCCATGGATGCTCGCGCCCTCGCCTTCGGCTCGGCCCCTTGACATCGCCGGCCGGCCTGCTCTCGCCCGCAGCGTCGATCACGTTCCAGCTCCGACGTGGGCGACCAACCACTCCAGGAGCACGACGGAGGTCACAGCAATGCCACGCAGCAAATCGAAACCCACCACAGCCGAGGCCCAGAAGGCCACGGATCAATCTGAGCAAAACTCGGTCACCCTCAGAGGTCGTGTTTGCTTTGACCCGGTTTTGCGGCACACGGCCTCAGACATTCCGATCACCAACCTCCGCTTGGCGATACAGGACACTGAGCCGACGCAGTTCATCACCTGCGTCGTCTGGCGCCGCCAGGCCGAGGTCGTCACGCAGTTTCTGCGCAAGGGCCGCCTCGTCGAGGTGACCGGATTGCACCGCACCCGTGAGTGGACCGATCAGGATGGCAACGCTCGTCAGGCCGAGGAGATCATCGCGCGACGCGTCGAGTTCCTCTCCTCGCGCCGGGGCTCGACCGCGGCCGGCGAGGAGGAGGGGTCATGAACAGCTCCCACACGCAGGTTGGGGGCGGGGCTCGACGCCCCGCCCGCGCAACTCCCCGCGTCTACATCGCGTGTTTGGCGGCGTACAACAACGGACGTCTGCACGGCCGCTGGATCGACGCAGACCAATCGCCCGAGGACATGTGGGACGAGGTCCAGGCGATGCTGGCGGGCTCGCCCGAGTCGCTGGCCGAAGAGTGGGCCGTTCACGACTACGAAGGCTTCGGCTCGCTGCGGCTGTCCGCATCGGAGTCGTTTCAGACCGTGTCGGCGATCGCCGCTGGCATAGCAAAGCACGGGGAGGCTTTCGCGGCGTGGCTGGCTTACGACTCCTCTCTTGATACCTGCGAGGTGACGAGGTTCGAGGAGGTGTACCGCGGTGAGTGGGGCTCGCTTCACGACTACGCCGAGAACTACGCCGAGGAAGTCGGGATGTACGACGCAGCCGAGAAAACTGGCTGTGCATACGTGATGGTCGACACCGAAATGCTCGAGCGCGACCTCGGCATCGAGCTCTACGCGGTCCAGTCAGATCACTACTCCGTCTATGTCTTTGATCCTAATGCATAAAGAGGAGAACACCAACCGAGCAGCGCTCATGTCGTCCAAGGCTGAGCGCGACATCACACGCTTTCTCGATGCATTGTTCGCCGACTCGGCGGGCGACTCATTCATCGAGCTGCGCGTGCGCATAGCACATGGCATGCGACGCACATTCGTGCCCACGAAGGACCTCGTGACGGCGGCGGCCTGTGTGGCGCGATACGCAGCGAGCACCGATGTCTATGTCGGCGTTCTCCCGCGTCAACGGCGCGCCGGCAACCGCGACAGCGTCCCCATCCGCGCGAGCGTCTTGTGGGCAGACTGCGACTCGGCGGCGTCCACGCGCGCCCTCGAGCGCTTTACGCCACCACCGATGATCGTCGTCGCATCAGGATCAGGCAGCAATCGCCACGCGTATTGGCGGCTGCGCGAACCGGTACCGATCGACATCATCGAAAACGCCAACCGAAGACTCGCCGGCCTTCTCGGCGCAGACATTGCGTGCACCGACGCGGCACGCATCATGCGACCGCCCTCCTCACACAACCACAAGCACCCCGCGCCAACCCGCGTGCGCCTGCTCGCGTGCAACTCCCGGCGCAGACATCGGCTGCGGGACATCGTCGGCGCGGGTGATGCTGTGGCGCACTCGCGCCGCGCCACGACGTCACGCGCAGCGACCGCGACGACGTGTTGCTGAACGTCGAGCCTGAGCTTTACGTCGCGCGTCTCGTAGGACTCGATGTTCCCCGCAGCCGCAAAGTGCGCTGCCCCTTTCACGCCGACGACACGCCATCGTTGCATGTATATCCGGACGCCGAGCGCGGGTGGTTCTGCTACGGCTGCCTGCGAGGCGGCTCCGTGTACGACTTCGCCGCCCAACTCTGGTTAACCGGCCAATCTCCAGCCACACCGCTCCGGGGCGAGCAGTTTCTCGCAGTGCGCAGGCGGCTTGTCGAGATCTTCCTCGGGGAGGACGGCGAGGTGTGTGGGTGAGTGCTCATGCGGCGCGTGTCGTGGAGATGATCGCATCGAGACGCTCGACGAGCGCGGCGTGGCGACGCGCTTCGTCATCCCAGCCTCGCCGGGCGGCGTCCTCGGCGAGCGCCTTGGCGTCGGTGCGCTGGGCGGAGAGAACCGCGAGCATCGCGGGCTCCGAGCGGAAGTTCGGGCAGTGCTCGCAGACGTTCGTGTAAGGGCAGACGCCCTGGGCGGCGGTGCGCAGGCAGTAGCCGCCGGCGAGTCGCGACTTGACGAGCGGCAGCTCGCGCCAGTCTCCCTCCTTCTCGTCGCCGGGCGCCTCGGGCAGGACGGGTCCGAGGCGTTCCTTGGCGAGCGTGAGCGCGCGTTCGTAGTCGGCGCGGACCGTGGAGTCGAACAGGCGCCCGTAGCGCAGGCTCATCGCGGCGCTCTTGTGGCCGAGCAGCGCCATCAGGGCCTGCAGGCTCACGCCGGCGTTGATCAGGGCCGTGGCGTAGGTATGTCGAAGCTGGTGCGGCGTCACGGAGGCGATGCCGGCGGTCGCGGCAGCACGGCGAAGCGTGCCGCGAAGCGCATCGGGAGTCAGGCGCCGGCCGTGATGTGTAAGCAGGAAGTCGACGAGACGACCATCGCGCGGATGAGGAAGCGGCCGTCCCGGGGAGCGCGCAGCGACGATGCGGTCGACGATCGCGAGCGAGTGCTCATCGAGCGGAACCATCCGCTCGGTTGCGAGCTTGCCGAGCGGCACCTTCAGCCACGCCCCTTGCCCGGGCACCTCGTGCACGCAGTCGAGCTCGAGGTCCACCAGCTCACCCATCCTCAGTCCCGTTGCTCGCGCGAGGAGCAGCGCGTTGGCTGCCAACGTCTCATCGGAGCGCGTGAGCGCCTCGCTGAGTCGCCGGTCGGCCTCCGCGGGTAAGTAACGCGGCAGCGGCTGCGCTCGCCGGGGCGTGTCGCGCGGAAACACGAGCCGGCGTGACGGAGCCTCCGGCCAGCCCCACTGGCCAATGTCGTTGAGAAAACAGTGCACCGCAATAACGCGGCCGCGGCGCTCCTCGGTCGAGATTGGTTTCCCCGTCCGCAGGCTTGTCGCAGCCGCGACCGTCGTCAAGTAGGTCTCGATGTGGCGGCGGCGATCGAGGTCGGCCACGCTTCTCAAAGCGGGATCGACCTTGGCCAGATGGCCGCCAAAGTAACCCAGGGCCGTCGCGCGGCCACTCACCGTCGCCGGCGCGAGCGTGGCTGCCAGTCGCTGGAGATAAACGACGAGGGTCGGGCGGATCTGGTCGCTCACGCCCCATCGTGCGAGGCGCTGCTCGTAGCTCTCGGCCTCCGTCCTCGCCGGCTTCGACGGCGGCCGTGCGAGCACGCCGAGGTGGTAGAGGACCGAGCGCGCGTGAAAGAGCGCGCGTGTGTAATGGGCGATCGGGCGGCCGGTTCGCCTCTGGCGCGCGCGCAGTGCAGAGTCGAACTCGGCGATGTCCTCATCTGTGAGCTCTGCGAGAGATCGACCGCTCTGGATTATGAGCCTCGCCACGACGAGACCGGCGGCGCTCTTGGCGACCCGCGTGGCGAAGCCGAGCTCACGCGAGGCTCTCTGGAAGTACTCGAGGTCCACCTCCAGCGGGCTCGCTGGCAGCTCGCGCCAGAGCGGCAGGAGCGTGACGTCGAGCAGGTAGTCATAGCCGGGCCGCAGGTAGCCGTGGAGCATGAGGAACATCACCAGCGTGCGCATGCGCCGGCTTGCGCCGCGACGCACTGCCAGCGGCTCTTCCGTCCAGGCCATCGGGTCAGGCCAGCGCTCGAAGAAGCGTTCCGCAGCGTGACGGTAGCGCGTGTCCTCGCTGTTGCGAGCGGTGCGTGCGAGGTAGGCGACGTAGGCGCCGATCAGCTCGCCTGGCGGCGGCGCTTGTCGCGATGCCTCAGAGCTGGCGGGCGCGAGCGGCATCGTAGGCGGCGCGCAGGTGCGCCGGTGCGAGGTGGACGTAGGTGAGGACGGAGTCGACGTGATCGTGGCCCATCAGTGCCTGCATGACCGCCACGTCCACGCCTGCCTCGGCGAGCGCAGTGCCAAAAGTGTGTCTGAGCGCGTGCGGGTTCCCGGCGGGCACGCCGGCCCGCTTGCGGTGGTGACGGAAGATAGTTCTGAGGCCCGCTGCTGTGAGTGGCTGGCCACGGGACGGACCCTTCGCGACCAGAAACAGGGCGCGGCTCTCGCTGTCCGGGCGCTCGGCGTGCAGGTAGCTCTGCACGAGCGCGCAGACCTCCCGGTCGACAGGGACCCGGCGCTCCTTCGAGCCCTTGCCGAGCACCAGCGCCCAGCCGAGCGCGATGTCGACGTCCTCGACCCCCAACGCGCGGACCTCGGCGCTGCGCAGGCCGGAGAACAGCATGAGCCCGGCGATCGCACGGTCGCGGACCGTGTGAAAGCTCGCCAAGAGATCGGCGACCTCGACGCGGTCGAGGCCTCGTGGCAGACGCCGCGGCTCACGCAAGCGCAGGGACGACCTCGGCTTCGGCGCCGCCAGGTGCCCGAGCAAACCGCTGCGCTCCCCCCGCGCAGTGCGGCCGGCTTCGCGTCCGCGTGGGACCGGGTTACGCGCGGTCGGGTCACGCATTTCCCGGAACGCAAAGAGACCGGACAGCGTCGTGAGGCGGCGGTTGACCGTGCGCGGCGCGTAGCCGACGTTGCGTCCATCGCGGATCGAGAAGACGTTGCCGCCGTGCTGATGCGCGAGCACCTGGCTGCGGCACGCCGCGAGATAACGCAACAGGACCTCGGTGCCCACGGTGCCGAGGCACTCGCCCTCGGCGGCCATCCAACGCGCGAAGTGCAGCAGGTCAAAGGCGTAGGAGCGGACCGTCAGCGCCGCGTAGTTGCGGTCGGCCAGGTACCCCAAGAAATCATTGACGAGCTCCAGACCGTCGAAGCCCGGACCCCTGACGACCCATCCGTCGTCACGACGCTCAACCCGAAGTTCGCTATCTGCCGTCGCCATCGCGACACGAGTAGCGCGCGCCTCGGACGACACTCGGCCGGCGGGGGCTCGTGCCGCCTCGGCGCTTCTCCGCTCGCCTACGGCTCGCTGCGAAGCGCCGAGCACACATTCACTCCCGCCCGCCATCGACATCACATCCAGCCCCATTTCGGTGACTCATTAGCCGGATATAGGGGGG
>CAVRGI010000011.1:0-211202 GCA_963720665.1 uncultured Solirubrobacterales bacterium
AGGGGGACGAGGGCCCCGGGGGGAGAAGGGGTGGCAGTCGTGCCACCCCTTTCTAGCTCTCGCGTCGAAGTCGGATCAGGTGCCGATGTCTTCCCATCCGCCGGGCGGCGGCAGACGCCAAAGCCGCTCGAACGGCTGGCCGGCCCTGCCACGCTTTGCGCCCCACACCACGTCGATCCGAGCTTGTCCCGTAGTCCGTAGAACTTTGTAGGCGGCGGTCCTCCCGCTTCGTCCGCTTCGGCTGCAAGCGTGGCGGGGTGTGAAGTCCATCCAAAGACAGGAGGTACCGCCATGGGCACCGTATCGGGCATCGAGGTCGTTAGCGTCGAGGAGGCGCAGGAGGTTGCGCTCCCTGCGAAAGTTCAGGAAGCGCTGGGCGAGCTCGTCCAGTCCGCCAAGGAGGGCCTGCTCGCGTTGAGCGTCGGTGTCGGGCTCGGGGTGCTGGCCGAGCTGCTGGAGGAGGAGGTCGACGAGGTCGTGGGCCCGAAGGGCAAGCACAACCCTGACCGCGTCGCGATCCGTCACGGCCACGAGCACGGCGAGGTCACGCTCGGCGGTCGGCGCGTGGGTGTCGAGCGCCCGCGCGTGCGCTCGCACGACGGCGAGCGCGAGGTCGAGCTGAACACCTACCGGCACTTCGCCGACCGCGACCCGCTCTCGCGGCTGGTGCTTGAGCAGATGCTCGCGGGCGTCTCCACGAGGCGCTTCGAGCGCACGCGGGAGCCGGTGGGCGAGGAGATCGAGGCGAACGCTCGCGCGCGCTCGAAGTCCGCGACGAGCCGGGACTTCATCGCCAAGACCACGGAGAACCTCCTCGGTCTGATGAGCCGCAGCCTCGCTGATATCCGCTTGGCGGCGCTGATGCTGGACGGGATCGAGCTCAAAGGCCGCTGCTGCGTGGTCGCGCTGGGGATCGGCACCGACGGCGTGAAGGTACCGCTCGGGCTGTGGGACGGCTCTACCGAGAACACGACCGTCGCCAAGGAGCTGTTCACGAACCTCGTGGCCCGCGGCCTGGATCTCTCCCAGGGCGTGCTGTGCGTGATCGACGGCGCCAAGGCGCTCAGGAAGGCGATCGAGCAGGTACTCGGACCCGTGCCGGTCCAGAGGTGTATTCGTCACAAGGAAAGGAACGTGCTCGAGCACCTCGCCGAACGCGATCGTCCGCCGATCAAGGCGCGGTTGCGCCGCGCGTGGGCCGATGAGGACCACGAGCGCGCGGTCGCGCAGCTGCAAGCGCTCGCTCAAGAGCTCGAGCGCTCGCACCCCGGCGCCGCGGCCTCCGCGACGGGAGGGGCTCCAGGAGACACTCACGATCACGCACCTGGGCGTGAAGGGGCGGCTGAAGCTCACGCTGCAGAGCACCAACCCCTGCGAGTCGATGATCGAGACCGTCAGGCGCACGAGTCGCAACGTCAAGCGCTGGCAGTCGGGCGAGATGTGCCTGCGCTGGACCGCCGCCGGCATGCTCGAGGCCGAGCGCCAGTTCCGTCGCATCATCGGCCACGCCGATCTCGCCAAACTCGCGCTCGCCGTCGAGCGCGAACTCCAAACTCACACCACGCAGGAGGTCGCCGCCACCCTCACCTGAGAGAATTCACCCTCGGACCGCCGCCAAATTCCACGGGAGAACGGGACATCCTCCGTCGATCCCGGCAGGCAGGTCGGGCACGGTTGGCGGCGGCCCCTGTGTAAACATCGCAAGCTCCGCCTTGTCCTCATCGATCCAGACGAACAGGTGCCGCTCGTCCGCGTCGGCCGCGCGGAGCTTCTTTGCGTTGTCCTCCGCCGCCCGCGCGACCAGTGGATTGACCTGCTCGGCGTCCGAGATGAACCCGCGGTGGGGGGTAAGCAGCATCCGGGCGGGCGTACCGGGTGCGGGTCGATTCCAACTTCTCGCGGCGGTAATTCTGCCCGCAAGTATCTGACTGGTCGCCTCGGTTACGGCACTCGACCGGCGCCCGCTGGCGGGCGAATACTTGCTTACCTCTGTCACGCCGTGCTCCTCGAGGACCTTCAGGTGCGCCTCTAGCCCCTTCAGCATGCTTTTGATGTTGACCGGAGAACCTCCCGCGAAGCTGATCCACCAGTCAGCGCTCAGGCTCGGCGCCTTCCACACCCGTCCCTGAGCCGCCCGCATGCTCAGCAGCTCCGGGTCGGCAGCCGACGTGACCTCCAGAGCGATATTCCGCCCGTCGGGCAGGCAGATGTCAAAGTCATAGGTCGCGTCGGGCGCGCCCGGAATATCGCGCGGCTTCGCCTCGCCGCCCAGCCTGGACGCAACGATGTCGCCCGCCACGACCTCCTCGGGTTTCACCGCGCGACCGGGCATCAGGCGCGGCGCCTCGCGAGCGTCACCGACGCCCGTTTCGTCTCGCGACCATTACGCATCCCCCTCGATCGCGTTCCTCTATCGCCTCGTCGAAACCGGCGTTCAGTTCGGCAGCGGCGAGTGCTTCGTTCTCGTCGGCGAAGGCGCTAAACGACGCGTATTCACAGTGCGGGCAGTCGCTCGGCGCCTTCTCGCCCCGTGCCAGCAACCCGCACCGATCGCAGACATAGAACATCACGCATCGCCTCCCGGTTGCCGCGGTAGCTTCGCGTCCTCGGCTGCCTGCGCGTCGCCTATGAAGTCGGTCAACGCGCCGTGCAGACGGCGCAGCACCTCGACCGGAATCTTGCGGGGCTCCGGTAGGGCGCGCATCAGGTGCTCGTGCTGAAGGGGCGGGATCGCGTCTGCGAACTCCGTGGCGATCCCCCTGCAGAGGGCCTCTATCCCCACCACGAGCTCTTGCCGGTCGGCCATCAGCGCTCCTCGGCTTCGACGGCCTTCGCCAACTGCTGGAGCGTCACGTCCAGTGTCTGGATGATCGCGCGGACCGTGCTCCAGCCTGGAGCGCTGGTGCCGCTCTCGATGCGGCCGTAGCCCGAGCCCGTCAACCCGGCGGCATTCCCCAGCCGCTCCTGCGAGAAGCCCCGCTCAGTTCGCAACTGGCGCAGGACTTTCGCAAGGCTCTGGTCAGGTATGGATCGCGGCATAGGACCCAAATCTACTGCGTGCACCGGCTGACCTCCTGTAGCTATAGTTGACTTCGTGCCTTGACATCATAGCAGTGACGCCCTATCGTTGACGCCGGGCACCACGTCCCCTTGGACGGTGCCAGCCATGAAAGGCAGCGCGGCGGGTGGGGGACGATCGACCCCCCAGTCTCACGCCCGCCGCGTCAGAGAACAACGGAGGCGGAGTCCATGTTGATCGAGCTGAGGGAGCCGGAGGCGCACGCCGTGATAGTCGCAGTGGCCGTGATCCGCGACCTCTTCCGCGAGGAAGGGCGTGGCAGCGCCACCGCCGACGTGCTCGACGCTGCCCACCGACGGCTGCGCATGGCCGTCGGGGACGTGCCTCCAAATCCGATTGGAGGACCGTATGAGGTATTCGGGAGTAATCTCTCTCATTGTGATGACGATGGCGCTGGTGACCGCACAGCCCGCTTTCGCTGAAATCGAAACCGCCGCGCAGACGCAAGCGCGGGCCGCGGTCGAAGCCAAGGCGTCGCAAGTGGGTGTCGCCCCGACGGAAGCGCAGGCGGTGAAAGACCAGGCGACGCTGATGCCGACCGTGAAGGAAGCGGTCAAGGCCGGCGACGCGATGTCGTTGCTCGAACACTCAACGAATCCGAGCGTGACCGCCGACGTGATCAAGACTACGGGCGGCGTCAAAGTAAAACGGAGCAAATCGGCAACGGCCAAACACAAAAAAACCACCGCTCGAACGGAACGGGACCGAAGGTAAAGAAATCACCCTCGGCGCTCAAGCGGCACGTCATAAGGTTCGCGCCCATGCGGCGGATGCCTGTTGGAACGGTGCGTGGACAATGGAAGAATGGGCGATTGCACCGGGCGCGATCGTCGGCTGGGTTTACGCTAACGCCGGCGCTTGGTGCGGCCGCTACGGCTGGTGGCTCTACTGGTACGGCGGACCGACAGTCGCACACTGGTCGTGGTCGGGCGGAGATTTCTGCATGACGAACATAAACCAGGCGTTCACCTGGGACGTTTACCCTCGTGGATCCACACAGGCGAGTGGAGCACACTTGGCCTTAGCTACCCCTGGGGTTGCTGGGGAGTGTTTGGCTCAGGTCGTGCGGTCGTCAGGATCGCCGCCAATGGCTATTGGGATACGTACGACGACTTTGGCTTCTAAAACAACAAGGCAAGGGGTGAAAAGATGGCCCAAGCATTCGGACGGCTCGATCTGACATACAAAGTCGCGGCCGGGATCGTGCTCGGCTTTGTGGGGCTTGCGGTGCTGTGGATTCTGCTTGTGGTTGTGCTCTCGCTGGCCATCACTAGCCATCAGCGCTCAGCCCCCGGCCCCGGTGGCATCGCAAAGCCCATCCCAGGGATGCACGCTCCACCGCGAGGTTACGGCTTGCCGTCGAACAGCCTGCCGCCAAGGCCATGAAGCTTGCCGGTGTACTTGTGAGCCTGATCACGTGGGCGGCTCCGGTTGCCCACGCCCTCCCTCCGGGGTCGGCCCCCCGCCGGAAACCTGTCCCGTGGGGCCACATCCCAGGCAAGGGCACTTCTGCATCCCGACCTTCGCCAGCGACGGCTTGCAGATCCAGGTTTACTCACATCGCGCTCACCGTAAAGTCGGCGACGGCTACAGAGTCCGGATCACATCGTCGATCCGTAACGGGAGGGTTACATACGTGAAGTGAGCACCTATCCGTCGCCGCAGGCGTTTTGGGAGCGCGCCCACGGCGACAAGCACCGCTAGCCTGCCGAAGGCGTAACGACCAAAGGAGGAATGGGAAGATGACCTACATCATCACCTGCGACTGGTGCGGCAGAGAGATCGTCCGCGATGGTCGTGAACAGATGATGACGATCCTCGCAAGGGGTGACAGGGGCGGCCCGAAGCAAGAGCGTTGGACAGACGGCCATCTCGGTCACTATCACGGCCGGTCGTGCTGGCCTAGGGCCTTTGACGCGATCGTCGATGTTCACCGGCAGAACAGGCTGGAGGCAATCCCGACCGCTACTCCCGAGCAGCTTGCAGCGCTGCGGCCTCCGGACCACGCGGGCGAGTCGCCCTTGGATTACGAGCCGCTCTGGGCGGGCGAGCGGCCATGTCTGCGCCAGGAGTTGATGGACGCAGGGCTCAGGCTGCTGCCCGGCAACAGAAGCTACGAGCGCATGCAGCCGATACGAGATGCGGGCATCGAGACCTTCGGCGACCTGCGCCGCGCCGTGGAGAACCGAAGTCTGCTACAGGTCAAAGGGATCGAGCCGTCGACATTCACGACCATCCAGGGTTCGGTCGAAACCGTGTTACCGGCAAAGGCGGTGACGGCGTGATGAGCTGCGGTGAAGGGGCACGCACCCGGAGGTGGAAGGCGGACGGCTCTCCCCCGAGGAGGTGCTGATGTTCTTCTTCCTGCTGATGATCGCCGGCAACGACTCCACGCGGGCGGTGTTCACGAGCGGCATGAAGAACCTGCTCGAGGACCCCGAGCAGATGGAGCTCGTGCGCTCCGGGGCGGTACCGGTCGAGCAGGCGGTCGAGGAGTTCGTCCGCTACAACTCGCATTCGCCTACATGCGCCGCACCGCGATCTGCGACACGGAGCTCGCCGGCCAGCAGATCAAGGAGGGCGAGAAGCTCGCGCTCTGGTACGTCGCGGGCAACCGCGACGAGTCGGCCTTTGAGGACCCGCAGCGCTTCGACGTGCGCCGTGAGCCCAACGACCACCAGGGCTTCGGCGGTGGCGGCCGTCACTTCTGCCTCGGCGCGGGACTCGCTCGCCTCGAGCTGAAGCTGTGGATCGAAGAAACGCTCGCCCGCTTCCCGACCTGGCGCTCGACGGCGAGGCCACCCGCGTCAGCTCGACGTTCCTGAACCAGTACCGGACGATCCCCGTGGCGCTCGCTGGGCAAGCGGAAGCCACCGCCACGCAAGGGGCGGCGGCAGGCATGCTGACGCCTATTCGTAGTGGAAGACGGCCGCGGGGTTGGGTTTGCTCCTCTTCGGCTCGTTGCTTTTCACGTCCACGGCCACTGCCGCGGTCCCGGCCTTGTGCGCCGGCGTCACAGCCGTGCACGTGGTCATCGAGGTGCAGTCGACCGATGTGGCCGGGAGCTTGGCGAACGTCAACAGCGTCTCCGTTTCCCCCAGCCCGAAGCCGCTGCCCGTGATCGTCACGGGGGTTCCGCCTGCCGCCGAGCCGGAGCCGGGACTCACGTTGGTGACGGTCGGTTCCACGTATTTGTAGTAGTCGCGGACCGAACAGGACCCGCTTTTGTCGCCGCGAAGCACGCACCATTCCGGGGCGCTCGGCCCGAAGGTGCTCTCCACTTGAACCGTCGTCTTTTCAACGGTTGAGGGCGGAGCGACAGTGGTGATCGACTTCGACGAGTTGACGTGGAAGCTGGGCGCGCTCCTGCCGCCGAACTCGACGCCCGTGACCCCCCAGAATTCGCTGCCCGCGATCGTGACGGAGTTCCCGCCGGCGGCGGGCCCTTGGTTCGGCGAGAGCCCCTCGATCTCCGCGAACTTGAAGACGTAGCTAAACTCATCGGCCGGGGTCGCTGGGCTGGTGCCTTCGGGTGTTGTGACGCTCACTTCGACGGTCGGCTCCGTTCCCGGCGGCGTGGTCGCGCGGAGGATTTCAGGAGATACGACGACGAAGGGGACGCTGATCGCGCCGAACTGCACCGCGGTCGTCCCTTCGAGATGCGCGCCGAGGATTCTGATTTCCTGCCCGCCAGCAACGGCGCCCTGCGCGGGTTCCAGTTCGACGATCGAAGGTCCCGGCGGCACGTAGTAAAAATGGTCGCTCGTGCTGATCGCGCTGGTGCCTTCGGGCGTAGTGACCGTCACGTCGACGGCGCCTTCCGTTCCCGGCGGGGCGATCGCTTCGATTCGGGTCGCCGATTTGACGCTGAAGCTGGCGGCGTTCGAGCCGAACTCGACTTCGGTTGCGCCCGTCAGGTTCGCGCCGGTGATCGTCACCGGCGTGCCTCCAGCGACCGGGCCGGTGAACGGCGCCACGTTTTTCACGACCGGGGGCGAGATCCCCGAAGGCGCCAGGCCGGAGACGAACTGAAGCGGCGCGCCCGATGCCGAGGAGGCCAGCGCCAGCCCCGTGAGCAGCACGAGCGCCACGACTGCCGGCAAGCAACGTCGTCCGCCCCTCGATCCGGTTGCTGATCGGCCAAACATTTCGTCCCCCTCGCTCTCGGCGCGCCCGCGACCTCTCCTCGACCCTCCGCCGGCCTCGTCGGCCCGCTCGAGAACATCCCCGTACCCGTCTGTGGATAAACGACGTCTTGCACAGACTACGCCGACCGGCCGGCCGAGTCAACCCGATGGGCGGGCGAGGATCCTCCTTCTGGTGATTTGTTCCCGCGATCCATCGGGCGCGCGGGGACGACAGCGGCTTCCACCAAGCTACTTGGTGTCCGCGGCAAAGAGATGCCACTTCTCCGGCACCCCTTTGACCTCGGCGAGGCCGCATCTAGAGGGGACAGGTTCAAATGGCTGAACTATCTGCCGCAAATGCGAAGCTGATCCAGACTTCTTTCCAGGCCGGCGGGAACGCATCGCCGAGCTCACGATCCCTGGCCTGGAAAGAAGTCTGGATCAGCCTGGACGCTCTCGGACACCTGCAGGCCACCGGCACGGACGCGGCCGGGCGCAAGCAGCACCTCTACCACGAGCGCTGGCGTGGGCATCGCGATCGGCTGAAGTTCGACACGATGCTCGCCTTTGGCGAGGCCCTTCCGAGGCGGCGGCGCTCGAGCTTCTCACAGACGCGGACCCCGCCGCGACGCCAGGCGGCCGGAGGTAGGCTGAGGAGATCCGCGAAGATCGCGCGTCCCTGCTTGGCATCAGGAGCGACCCGCAGATTCGGACGGACCCTGTGAAGCAAATGTTGGCGTCGGGAGCGGAGAAGGCTGGCCGTCTGAAGCTCAACGGGCATTGGCCGACGTTCTGGCCGATCGAGCAGACAGCTGAGGTGATGCGCTTCTATCGCGACTTCGTGCAGGCGGCGCCTCGCGATCTCAACGGGTTTCTCGCGCTGATGACCGTGCCACCGGCGGACTTCCTGCCTCCGGAGCTGCACGGGCGCAAGGTCTGCGGGGTGATGTGGTGCTGTCTGGGCTCGGAGGAGGAGGCGGCTGAGTGGCTGGCCCCGGTCCAGGAGGTGGGGACGCCGTTGCTGCATCACGTCGGGCCGATGCCGTTCCCGGCGCTGCCGAGCCTGTTCGACGGAATCTACACGCCCGGCCTTCAGTGCTACTGGCGGGCGGACTTCGTACGTGAGCTCTCCGACGAGGCGATCGGCGTGCACGCGAGCATCGGCGCCGAGTTGCCGACGCCCCACTCGACGATGCACCTTTATCCGATCGACGGCGCCGTGCAGGATGTCGGCCCGACCGAGACCCCGTTCGCCAACCGCGACGCCAAGCTGGCCGAGGTGATCTTTGGCGTTGACCCCGACCCGGAGAACGTGGTGACGATTCGCACGTGGACCGTGGACTATTGGGACGCGACCCATCCCTACTCGGCGGGGGGCGCGTACGTGAACTTCATGATGGAAGAGGGGCAGGAGCGGGGGCAGGAGCGCTGGCGTCGACCCAGCCTTGCCCATATCGGTCGCGAGCCAGTAGTGCTCGGCTGCGTCCTTGTCTCGCCAGCTGCCCCAGGCCGCCATCTCACTATCAATGTCTTCTGCGGAGCCATCCAGCGCGGTTGCGATCGCTGGCACGAGCGCGTCGACCTGCCGGAACGCGTCCTGTATGCCCTGGCCGGGTGTTGGGTCCTTGAAGTTGCCGGCGTCGCCGACCAGCACCCAGCCGGGCCGGAGGCCTCCCGGAAGAACCCCTCCCAGCGCAGCATCCCAAACAACTTCCCGGTCCGCCGCGCGCTCGAGAGCGCCTGCGCCACGGGCCGGCAGCTGCATGCGTACTCCATGAAGCTGCCCTCCAGATCCTCCCGGAAGCGAGGGAGATCAACCAGATCCGGGATCAGGATGACCTGATAGAGGCCGCTGTCAGCGTGCGTCGCGACCACCATCCGATTGCCCCACCGGTGGAACACGAATGCCGGGTCGGAGTCGGGCTTGACTCCCTCGGGGACGCGAACGCCTGCCTCGATGCGCGCGATCGACACTCTGTGGACGCCGACCTTCTCGGCGAGCTGCTCTTGCGTCAGACCGACACGACGGCGGGCCTGACGTACCCGGTGCCCGCGCTCTGGCGCACGGGCCTTACCCTTGTTTGCTGGCGTGCCGGTCACCCCCGGTGTGTCTATGCCCCCGGCCGTTGGGTCAACGGTGCGGGGGCGCTCTGTACTTTCCGCCATTGTAACCAAAGAGGTTACGGCATGCGGGCTGCGGAAGGCGATACGCCTAACGGAAGTCACGAACATCGCCTCGACGACATCGCCGTCCAACCGCTCGGCCGGGCAACGGCCGGCGTGACGATCGCGGTCGTGGCTACTGCAGACATAGCGTCGCGAAAAGGTCCCGTCTTGTCTTTCATGGCCGGTGTGGCAGTGCAAGGGGCTACCGCACAACCCACATTGTGTGATCCGTGCGAGCAGGAACGTCTCGAGCTCACGGAAGCGCCCGGTCGGACGGCGCTCTGCAAGCTGCGCCTGTAGTCGATGGTGCTCGCGCTCGGTGATGTAAGCAGGCCACCGGCCCCGTCCCACGACCTGACCCTTGTGTGTCGCCAGGCCGGCGTAACGCGCGTTCTTGAGGACATCGATCACCCGCTGGCAGTCCCACGGCCTTGGCTGGCAGCCTCGACGAAGCGGCCTGGTCTGCCATCCGGCGTCGTTCAATGTGCGTGCGATCGCCCCAGACCGTTTGCCGCGCATCGCCAGACGAAAAATCATCGCGATCGCTGGGCGGCGGTTCTCGTCAATCACGAGACGCTTGGTCACGACACCGGCGGGGCTTACGTCGATCGCGAAGCGGTACCCGTCCGGCCTGATCCCAAGGTGATCGCCTCGTTCCACGGCACGTCGCTTGCCAGCCGCGACAGCCAGCGCACGTCGGCGGGAGTCCTCGTGATTGCGCTGGCCGGTAACGACGGCGTACAGGAGATCGCGGAACGTGTCAGGGTCCTGGACGGTTCGTACGCGGATGTCGCGCTTTAGACCCCGTCTGGTGGAACGTCTTCCTGTCCTTGTGCGCCGCCTTTTTGGCGGCGTAGCGCTTGCGGGCCCGCTTTTCGCAGGCGGTGCGCCTAGCATTGGAGTGCTTGTGCTGTTTGCGGCACGAGGCGAGCGCGCGTTTGAGTAGCTGTGCGCGTGAGAGCCGCACGCTCTGCACCTTGTGGCAGCCCTTCACCGCGATCTTAGTGTTCTGGTTTATCACCGCGCCGTTCTGACCAACGATTTCGGTCGGCATCGAAAGGCTGCTCTTGCACAGGTTGAATTTGTCCTTTTCCGGCAGGTTCGCCGTCAGCGCCGAATGCGGGCCGGCGGGGAGCACGGTTTCAAAGACCGTGAACGGCGCGTCGGGCGCGGATTCGAACTTCGAGTAGGTGATCTGGTTCTTGATCTGCGTCTTGCCGTCGAGGACCAAAGTGATGCCTTCGCCTTGCAGGACGAACTCGACGTCGGGGAAGGCTGCGCCGCCGTGGGAGACCAGATACGCGGGCCCCGTCAACGGATTGCTGAGGACCGGGGTGTGGATCGTCGCCTGCCCAATCACCGACCCTTCCGGACACGACGCCGGGTTTTTGTCAAACGTGCCTTCGGTGCACGCTTTCTGAAGCGTCGTCAACCGGGCGGGCAATGCCTTTGGCAGCTGCAGGCGGACTTTGGCGATGTTCGCCTGACCGAGGCCCTCGGATTGGACCTTGACGTCGAAGTTCGCGCCGTCGGCTTTGCTCGCCTGCCCTTTGGTCGAGGCGGTGAGTTTCGGTTTGAACGGCAGGTCTTGGCAGCCGCCGACCTGAAAGCGCGAGGAGACCGGCGCGCTCGCGCCCTGATCGCCGCTGATCGTCGCGTCGACACGCTTGGCTTCACAGCTCGTGGGGTTGAACTGAAAACCCGGCCGATCGACGCCGACGAGGATCCGTTTCAGTTGCAACGGGATCCCGCGAAGCTCGGTCGGCAGGGGGTCTGAGACGATCGTCACCGACGCGTCGGAAGGGCTCACATACAGCCGTGCGCGGACGGTGACCGTACCCAGGTCAAACGGTCCCGCGACCGCCGGGGTAACGATCTCAAGCCCGAACGGCGCGCCCCGATAAGGGCCCGTGATGAACACCCGCCCTCCGCTCTCGCTGTAGGGTTCCGGGCCCAGCCCCGCGAGCGCGCTCGCCTGCCCCACTTCGCTGCCGGCCGGACAGCTATCGCTGCTGGCTTGCGCTTCCGAGCACAGGGTCACCTGCGAGAGCATCGCCGCGACGCCCTCGGGTAGATGCATCGACAGGCCCGCGAGCGCCTGATCGCCATCCGCACGCGACAGGTCGACCGTAAAGCCCGTGAACGCGCCGGCCTGGGCGCTGGTGCTCTGCGCGAGAAAACCCGGAGAGAACCCGAGCGCCCCCGCCGGGCACCCCGCCCCACTCGGCCCGCTGTTGATCGCGAAGTCGCCGGCCGGGGAGAGCACCCCCACCGCCCCCGTCCCAGACCACGGACTAAACACCGCACTCGCCGCATACCCCCCGCACACCGGCGGGGTACTCAATGGCGCCCTCGGGCCCCCGAACAGTTCGACCCGCAGCTCTTCAAAGGGCACCTGTGGCGTATTGCGAAACGTCGTCGAGAGCTGCAGGCTGTGTTCATCCAGCTGGCCTTCGCCGGCCAGCTTGACCCGCACCCCCGAAACAGGATCTTCGGCCACGATATACAGCGCCACCAGCGACGCGAACGGGTTCCTGCCCGGTTCGCCGTTCGGCGCTGGAGATGCCAGATACACCGCGCCTTCAAGTTCGTGGGAGAGCAACGGGGTGCGGATACGCACCAAACCGACCTTCGACCCATCAGGACACCCCGCCGGAGCGCTCGTGAATTCGTTGGTTTCGCTGGCCTGGTTGAACCCCGCGAATCCGATCTGCGGCTCGGAACAAGCTTCCAGACCGTTCGCCGCCGAGGGACTGAGCTGCACGCCCGCCGGCAACGTCAGCGTCGTATCGCGCACATCAGCCTCCGCCAACCCCCCAGCTTCAAGCGTCGCTTGCTGGGGCACCGCCACATCCACCCGCACACCCGTAGGCGTACTCGCCACATCCTCTTCGGGCACCACATCAACAGTCGGCGAGAACGCCAACAGCCCACAACCACTCAGCGCCGGCACACTCGCCGTCCCTTCCAGGCTATCCCCCGACCACGAGTCGCCGGACAGCGTCGCGGTCAACGGCCCTTCACACGACGTCGGAAGCGTCAAGAGCGGCAACGACGGCCGCGGGATAGGTGCCTGACAGGATTCGCCTGGTAGCGCGTCGCCGCCGTCCTTGATGCATTGCCAGCCGCGGGCGTTGTCGTGTTGTGGGTTCCCTGGTTCGCCCCAGAAGATCACTTCGCTGCCCAGCACCTGCGCGGCCGTCGTCGCGTTGCTGACGCTCACTTCCACGCTGTAGTCGCCGCCCGTGCGCACCGCCGCGTCCATGACGACGGGCACGCTAAATGCCTCAAAGCCGAAGCGTGCCGGCTCGCCGGGCGCCGGCGTCAGGTTGAACAGCGGCACCGTGGCCGTCAGATAGCCTGCATTCGCCGGTTCATTCAGCGTCACAAGCGCCGCGCCCACGGCTGTATCGGCTGGACAGGCGTTGGTTTGAAAGCCTCGAAGCTGGGTGGAGAAGTCGAGGTTGGAGCACTGTGGCGTCGCCTGGGGATCGCCGATCAGTCCGGGGGGCAGGTCGAAGTGCAGGTTCTTGAGCAGCGCCGGCGCGGACGGCGAGACGTTGCCGTTGGAGTGTTCGAGCGTCTCGTTGAAGGCAAGCGCGGTGGTCAGCTGGAAGGGATGCGAGCCGGCGTGCGTGTCGAGCGATCCGCCTGCGTTTTCTGGTGCGAGTTCGACCGTCTGCGCGCCGAACGGGGTCGCTTGGTTGGCTACGGTCAGCGGCCTGTTGAGCGACGCTTTCGATGCTTCGCCGCCACCTATTTCGATTTCGTTCTGAAGCGGGCCTGACGGCGTGCTCGCGACTTCGACGGTGATTCTCATTTCCAGGCGCCCAAACGGCGCAACGGCGCCGGTGAAGGTGCAGCGAAGGGCCGGCAGCGGTTCGCATGTGCCTGCCTGCTGCCCGATCGAGGAGATGAGCCGCACGGCCTTGGGGATGAGCTGTGCGGGCAGTTTGTCGGTCATTGTGATTGGTGCTGTACCGCCGTCCGCGTCGGCGTCGCCTACGTTGCTCGCGCCCGCGATGATGATGTCTTCGGCGTCGCCCGGTTGCAGGTCGGTAGGCGCCGAGCTCGAGGACAGCCGCCACCACGGGGAGGGCCCCTGCGCGAGCGCGGAGCTCGTCTGCGCGAGGCCGATCAGCCCGAGCGCGCCGCTGAGGAGCGCTGCCAGCGCCAGCCGCCCGGTCGGGCTGACCCGTCGCGGGCGCGTGGGCCGATTCTGTGATCGGTGGATCACTTGCGCTCCTTGTGATCGCGCGCGGGTGCGGTTTTGGCTGCGTAGGTTTTCCTCGCCTGGCGTTCACAGGCGACTCGTTTCTTCTTGTTGTGCTTGAAGTGCGTCCTGCAGCTGCGTAGGGCGCCCGTCAGCTTCTGCGCGCGCGTCAAGGGTTTTGGCTTTGGCAGGGTGGGTTTGGAGCCCGTTTGCGGGGGCGGGGGGCGGTTTCCGGGCCCTGTGACCGTTGCGCTGCCGCTCGGCGTTACTCCTGGTTGCGGTGCGGCCGTGGCGCGACATTCGTTGGCGCTCACGCACGGCGGCGGTGGATGTTCGGGTTCTGTCTGGCACGGGGATTGCGGTGTGCAGACGCGTGCGTCGTAGAGATCGAAGTTGGTGTCGCGGTCTCGTGCGAGCAGCGGTTGGGCGGTGAGGAAGAACGCGTCGTCGCCGGTTGCGCTCGCGTCCAGGAATGCCGATTCTTGTTGTGCTGTGCCGGAGGAGATGAGCGCCAGGCAGCCTTCGGGGCGTTGGCATGTTCCGGTGCTGTCCGGCTCGTACTCGTAGACGTTCTCCACGCCGACCTGGACGGCTTCTTCGTTGAGCGTCTCGCTGCGGGTGTGCGCTCCTTCGACTGGCACGAGCGGGTCGGCGCTGTCAAAGAACAGCCTGCCGCTGTCGGAGAGGTAGCGCGGCTGACGCAGAGCCTGGGCCGGGCTTGAGATGCCGAGCGGCGTCCAGCCCGGGACGCTCCCCGCCAGCCAGTGAGCCGTGGGAGCCTGGGTTTTGGGATTGAATGCCCAGTCAAGTCGGCGATCGACCAGTAGTCCCTGTCCTTCGCCGGCCTTGACGGTGTCAAACACGCCGTGGGGGGGTGCGCCCGTCGTGTCACACGAGGCGCAGGTCAGGAGCTTGGTGCTCGCGTCATACAGATAGACCTCCTCGTCACGTGCTCCTTCCGCTGCGGGGTTCGCGTCGACGTTGTCATATCCCGTGAGGCTGTGATCGGACATGAACGCCAGGTACTGGCCGTCCGGTGAGACCCTGGCGGTCACGTCGGAGAGGTCCTGCAGCGGCTCGATCGAGGATTCCCCGCCCTTGATGAACGCTTCCGAGCGGCCCCAGTCAGGTCCGTCTTCATCGGAGAGCGACGCGATGAACGTGATCGTCCCGTCGTGGTAGACGTACAGGTTGCAGCTCGCGCCCGGCGGGCGGGTTTCGGTGTTCACTCGCACGCAGCTGCCGGGGGTGGCGCCGGGTGCGAGAACTCCGTTGGCGACGAAGTAGACATACGATCCGTCTTCATTTACCGCCGGTGCGATGTCGAGCACCTGCGCGCTTTCGCTGCCGTTCTGATCGACCGTGAGATCGCTCAGCCTGCAGCTGGGATTGCCGTCTTCTTCGACGATTTCGCACGCGTACAGATCGGCCGGGTTATGCGTCGAGCCCGGAACGGGCGCAAGGTTTGAGTCTTCGGTCAACCGCGCGGTGTCGGTGAAGAACACCCGGCTGCCGTCGCTGCTGGCAGCCTGGAAAGCGACTTCGCTTTCTTCCGGGCCGACTTCGGGGATCGGCGGCACCGTCGCGTCGAGCTGGATCGTCTTCCCCGACGGGACATCGCGCATATACAGGTGCGTGACCGTTTCGCCGGATTCTTCGCTGCCGACTTCTGATTCGCCGCTGAAGAACACGCGCGATCCGTCGTTTGAGATCGCGCCCCTGACGTTGTGGCTGTTGACGCCGAGCTGCGGTTCAAGGGCGGGCGCGCCGTCGGGCAGCACGCTCACCGAGGTAAGCGGCTCACCCGCCTGCCACTCATACAGACCCGTACCGCCGCCCGCGGTCAGCGGCACTTCAGAGGAGAACACCACGTGGCTGAGGTCTTCTGTCGCGTCGATGAACTCCAGCTGCTCACCGAACTGGCTGTGTGCGGTGTCGTTCGCTGCCGTGACGAGCGGCAGATACTGCCCGCTGGCGTTATCGCGCACGTACATCGTTTTTTCGCTCGCTTCAGGCGACAGCGGCGGCGCTTCGAACGGTTCGATCAGCGCCTGGTTATCCGGCTGCACGAGCGCGGAGGACAGATCCGGCGAGAAGAACCGGTACTCTGGCGCTTCACCAGGAATGAAGCCCTCCCCCTTGGTGTGCGGCGTCACGATCTGCTGAGACGTCCATTCCGAGGGTGTGCGAGTGGCGAGCGCCTGCGTCGGATACGGCGCGCGGCTGCCTTCCGGTTCGCTCACGATCGGCCCATTCGCCACATACGTGATCGAGTTCCCGTCTTCGGCGGCCTGGATCAGACCGCCTTCTTCGCGCAGAGGTTCGATCCCCGAGCCGTCCTTTTCCGCCGGAGAGACCATCTCCCAAGAGCGATCGTCAGCCAGCACGCCTTCGGCGCTCGGCAGCGTCGTCAGGCTGCCGAACGTAGCCGCGCCTTCCGCCTGACCATGGGCGTTCGCGGCGATCAGGCGGTAGTGGTAGGTCGTGCTCGGCGAAAGACCGTGCAGGTCGACGCTCACACCCTGATCGCCGAACCCGTCCCCGAGGTCGCTCCCGGGCGCCGCCGGCACGTCCGTGCACGAGCCGGGGCTGCTCACGCAGTCGACCGGGCCGTACTGAAAGTAGTAGTGCGTGTCCGCTCCATTCGGGTCGATCTGTGCACTCAGCTCACTCGAGGTCGGCGACACGTTTTGCGCCTGCAGACCGCTCACACTCGGCTCGCCCGACGGTTCAGGCTCGAAGACGTCAACCTTTGACGCAGCGGAGTCCGCGACATAGATCTGCTGGGTCGCGGCGTCTACGGCGATGCCGCTCCCTAGCGGCTGCTCCCCGGGCAGTTCGAGCCGCTGGATCAGCGATCCCCCCGGCGTGAACGCAGCGAGCGTGGCGACGTTCGCGATATAGGCATCACCGCTCGAGGCGTCGCTGGCGACCGCGCCGGTCTGCAAAGGGTCGAGCGCGCCCGAGAGCGTCTCCAAGCCTTCGCCTGTGTTCTGTAGCGTCGCCGCGACCACCGGCCGGGCCGGTTCGCCTTCTTCTAAAGGACAACCTTCGACATTGTTCTCACGTTCGTGATCGACGTACAGCACGCCGCCCGAGGAGTCGACCGCAAAGCCAGGTTTCGGGCACAGCACGCTCGATTCGAGCGATGTTTCGAACTTGTTCTTCGCGCCGTCGCCAAACCGTTCGATCGCCGCTTCGGCTTCCAGCGCGCGGTAGACCCACAGCCGGCCGCTGCCGTCGACCGCGACACCATCCAGGGCCCCTTCCCAGAATGGTTCGTCGCCCTGCTGCTTGAGCTCGCCAACCGTTTCGCCTTGCGCGGTGAACTTCGCGAGATGACCGCTTTCTGAGCGGGAGTCCATGGCCACATACACGTCCCCTCTGGATGGGTCCGACGGGCTCGTCGAGTTGTCGATCGCGATCGCTTCCGGAGCATCAAGCTGATCCTTGCCGTCTCCGGCGATTCCTGCCTCACACCCGCTTTCGCAGATCTCATATTCCTTTTTGCCGTCCTTCACCCCCCAGCCCCAAACCGCGATGAATTCCCCCTTCGCTCCGAAGCGCGCGATCCTGTTATTCGCGCGATCGACCACATACACATCCCCGTTCGCTTCGCTGACCGCCACCCCCGCCGGCCTCGACAACTCGCCTGCGACCGCCCCCGGGCTGGCAAACGAGAAGCCGAAGACGTGTCCGCGCCCAACCAACGCCTGCGCCGAAGCACACCAAACTGTCAGAACGCCGAGCAGCATGCACGACAAGATCCGCAGGCGAGCTGGTGTGGAGCCCAGTGGGCTCCACACCTCGCTCTTCTCCGACAGGCTGTGCCTAGAAGCCCGCATTCAGCTCCAGCGATTCTTCGCCGGACTGGGTCGATGCGATCGTGATCCCAGACTGTTCAGGCGCTTTCGTGTTGATCGACGTCAGCAATACGTCCTTGGGTTCACCTTCGAATTTTTCAGGTTTCTGTTTACCTTTTTTTGCGCTGTATTTCAGAACGAAGGTCGTGAGCATTTTGTTCGTCGGTGTCAGCGGCACCAATACCGAGCCTCCGACCGAGATGCTTAGTTCCGTTCCGCATTTGAACGCAACGTAGAGTCCCCCGTCTTCCGGCGTTGGGAACAGATCAAACGCGATCTTGTTCTTCGTCGGTTCTTCTTTGCCTTCTTTGAAGACGCGTTTTTCAATACCGATCTTGCCTTCCAGCGGATTGGTCACAATTTCCCCGATTTTCTGGCCGGGTGAAGTGCATTCGAAACCAACCGTATGGCATCCCGTAAACCTAACAACGACACCGGTCACCGTTTTAGGAGAGTTGAATTCGCCGCCGCTTTCCTCCGTGCTGCAACCCACCGCCGTCCCATTCAGCGTTTCCAGCACGCCGACGCCACCTTTCGTCGTAATTTTGTTTTTTACGGCGCCAGGCATCCATTCATAGCTACCCACGCTTTTTGCGCTTTCTTTCGTGCACCCGGAGTTCGTAAATTTCCCCGTTTTCGTTCCCAGTTTTACGCATCGCCCCACTTCCGGACCCGACAACGCCGCTGCCGACGCCGCGGTCACGACACTCATCGCCAGTACGGCGAAAAATACCACCGTGGTCTTTGCACATCTCATCGCATCGTTCCTCTCTACTCGTGAAGTTCTCGGCACCGGCGCTCGCCGGGTCGGTATACGACCTGTGCTCATCGCGGCTTCTGCTGTGCGCTCACCGTTCCGTGATGTCTCTCGAAGAGCGGCACACTCTCTCACTGCTAGATGAGCCGCTCACCAACTTGGGCTCCGGGGACCCGCGCGAGGCGGGATCCCCGGATCGCCCGTGTCTCAGACGCGCGCTGATGGCCGGTCCTTGTCATATCAGCATCTGGTAGAAATTCGTTGACGGTCAGGGGGCCTCCATCCCTGGAGCCCCCCCGACCTAGTCACTAACAGTCCGTCAGTTTACGGTACGGGCTATTCGCCTGATTTTTATTCGCGCGTGATTCCGAGCTTTCCGGCGACCCATTCCGCAGTTGCGTTCCACAGCGTGCCTTTCAGTTCCGTCTTGCTGGCACCCGCGACAGCAGGCACTCCGAACTCCTTGTCAATCGCGGCTGCAATTTCCGTGGAGAACGGGCCCGTGCAGGTCGCACCCGGGACCGCAAATTCGTTGTCGACCAGGTTACTGTTTTTAACTACTACCGCCGTGAATTCTTCGTTGAAACGTAGTTCCCCAACTGTTCCTTCTATCACTTCGCCGGTGAGGGGCGAGGTGCTCTTGCCCGACTTGAGTTCCTGCACGATCGGGTCGGCTTCCGAGCCGATCGTGCATTTGTCACCGAGATGCGCCAGCCAGGCGTTTTCACCCCTGACCATAACCGGCGCGTGAACAGCTGCGCCTTCCGCGTTGAGCAGGTTCGCGCGGCTGATTCCGGCGGGGCCAGCGAATTCGATCTTCTCGAAGACATGACTCAGCTGGGTGGTTGTTTGCGCTTGCGCGTACTTAGCCATCAGGGCTTTTGACCAGCCCAGTTCTTCCTGTTCAGCCAGAGAGATATGAGCGATCGGTTCCCCGGGAACTGGCTCCCTGCCCGGGATCAACGACGGAGCGCCGTTGGCCGCGGGTATGAACGTTTCGTGACCGGTTTCTTCATTAACGGCCGATCCGAACTGCAACGCCACCGGCTTTGTAAACGGCACCGTTATGCTGCCCACAGTGTAGGATCCGGCGCCTTCACCATGGCCGGTTGTCGCGAAGAAGCAGAGTGCGTCCCTTTCGAAAACTCCCGGACCTACTTCCCCTAGCCCGTTGACCGGACAGTTGACCCAGATCTGAGGATTAAATAGGAGTTTTTCTTCCTTTTCTTGCTTTTCGCGAGCCACCCTTTGTTCATATTCTCTTTTTATGCGCGCTCTTTCTTCTTCATATTTTCTTTTAGCTTCTTGCGCTTCTCTTTGTTTTATTTCTTTCGGCGATTCAGGTTTGAATTCGGCTTCCACCGTCTTCGCCGCGGTCATCGTGACCACGCATTCGGCGGGTGTTGGATTGCTTTCGCAGCCCGCCGTCCACGTGACGAATTGGGAGTCAGTTTCGGCTTTCTCCGTCAGAGTGACCGTTTCGTTTTCATTGAACTGCTGCGTTTCTTCGTGACACGCCGGACCGCAGTCAATGCCGGAGGGCGCCGAAGTGACGGTGCCCTTGCCCGTGCCCGTCTTCTTGACGGTCAGGGGAAACGACGATTCGGCCAGTGCCGGCGAAGCGGCGCTGAGCGCCACCGCGCTCATCGCGAATGCCGCCACTACAGACAGCACTAGCATCCTTACATGTCTCACTTGTCCACTACTCCTTTTCCTCTCGGTTATGATCGACCGGCGCCGAAAGCCCGCACCCTCGCGGTTTCGCAGCCGGTCGTTTGCAACCACAGGCGGACGACCGCAAGCGCGTCTCTGCAAACACCGGCGCGCGCCATCCCCCTGTCCTCTCAACGGCACGTCCGCACACCACGTGTGACGCTTCGCCGAAAAGCTCCTCGTAGCCACCATGCCCCCTCATGCTGCGCCCCTGACTCTGCGGCCGCTGACCGCACCTGCGCCGGGCACGAGGCTGTGACGGGTCGCGTCTAGCACGCGCTGGCCATAGGCCGTCAGCAACCATGCGTTCGCCCCGCCGTACGCGTGCCCAACCCCCACGTTTTGAACCAGGTTGCGCTGCTCGAGACGACGCAACAGCCTTGAGGTCTGTCCCTCGTCGGTCAGTCCAGCGGCATCCGCTATATCCCGGTTGCTCAGGCCGGGCGAATCGCCGACCGCGCTAAGCACGCGCGTGGTGCGATACGTGACGCGTACGGGCAAACGCTGCAGCTGTGACTCTACGCCATTCGCGTCTGCTGTCCGCTCCGCGCCCAGGTTCGCGCTCGAGCCGGGATACTGCGCCATGATGAACGCCATAAACGACGGCGCCAGCTCCACAAACGGCTCACGCGCTCCTTCGCTGACGCGGTTATGAAGCACCGAGACGATCCCGCCAACGACCAGCTCAGACGTAAGCTCGGGCCACGGCACGAACCATCCAGAGTCATTCTCCTCTGCCTGTGTCTCGGTGACCAAGACGCGCGCGAGCGCTTGGAACGGCTGCTGACGTCGCTCGAACCCGGCTTCCGCGTCTAGTGGTGACTCACCGAGCAACAGACGTGCCCAGCCCGGCTCCTCATCGAGGAAGACCAACAGCGCCGACAGCGCAGCTCGAACACGCTCATGCCACCCGTCGGCACACCTCGCCGCCTCGTCGACGAGCCGCGAGAGCCGCGCGACCCCCTGATCGAAGGCGGTCAATAAACACTCTGGGAAACTCTCGAAAACTCCGTAAAACTCGCGGTCTGAAATATCGCAACTGGAGAGCACCGTCTTGTGAAGACGGGGGTTATCGAGGACTTAATCGGCTGTTTTTGGCGTGCCGCCTTGACAGGCCTTGACAAACAGCGTGGGATATGCTCTCATTCTTCCCACAAGGGAGCACGCAAGTACCAGGCGACTGCTAGCGATGCGGGTGAGAGGCGCTAGCGATGGTGAAGGACAGCGTATGTCGGGGAGCGCGAGAGAGGGATCATGCGAGGGACAACTGCGGGAAAAGGAGACGTCATCGTGGACACCGCACCGGACGTGAATGCCACTGTGCGCCCCGCGTTTGAGATCAACCAGAGTGGCTCGCATACCCTCCAGAGCAGGGGTTTCGCAGAGACCCAGGACCTTCGGGCGAGGCTCATCGAGGCGACCGTCGAGGCGATCGCTGACGGCAGTGGACCCCGTCTTCACAAATCCCGGCTCTGGCTCTAATCCCGCATAAGCACTGGGGTTTTGGGCGATCTCCCCACCGCGGTCCCGCCTTGGCGGACGACTGCGATCGCAGAGACACTCGATAAGGGCCGGGCGGCTCACGAAGCCGGCCCAAGGGGAGCGGAACCCATAAACGATGCGGGAGCGCGCGGGTCCGCGGGGAGCCGAGACGCGAAGCACCGGTCGTGCTTGTAAGTCTGGCGGCGAGGTAGTCGCTCGAGATTTAGGTGCTTGGGCGCTGGCTGCTGCGGCGATCGTCGTCACGCGGCGCGTCAACTGCGCAACAGCTGAACCACGCATTTGGACGTGGCCTAGGACGGCACATCATCCGCTTGTTGGGTGGACGCCTGCCAGGATAATTACTCGGGGACCCACAGGCTCTGTCTCTGGTCTGCACTCATAAAGCGGTCAAGTGAGTGTTAACTTGTTGACAGCACCGCTCGTCATGGTGTTTGCTTCAGCGCTGTGCTCCGCGACACTGATCACCGAGAACACGGGTGCATCGTCACCACCTGGGTGCGACCGGAAGACTGCGAGCGCACGCCTTCCTAGTGCGCTTGGGGCAGATCGGGCAGACAAGAACACGGGATGCGGCAAAATCGCGTCAAGGACCGCGCGCACGATTTCAAGAGCACCCAGCGCAAGCGCCTGTTGGCGGGTATGCTCGTCGCCATCGAGGATGACGGGTACACCAGTGCGACCGTCACGAACGTCATCGCTCGCGCCGGCGTTTCGCGGCCCACCTTCTACGAGTACTTCACCGACAAGCACGACTGCTTCCTTGCGCTGTATCGTGACATCTCAGCGCGCCTGCTCGGTCAAATTGCCCATGCCGTCAACGACTCCCCACCCGACCGGGCTCTACAGGCAGTCGTGCGCCAGCTGGCTGCACACGCCGAGGCGGAACCCGCCGAAGCGCGATTCCTCGCCAGCGACGCGCTGGCCGGCGGGCCCCGCGCGCTCGAGGAGCGCGTCCACACATTCAGCCAGATCAGCGACATCGCCCAAGGGGCGCATGCCATCGCTTCACCGAAGACACGATCGCCCGACCTGCCCACGCAAGCGGTCGTCGCCGCGACGCACTCGCTCATCGGACAACGTATGCGGCGAGGCGAACGGGATCTCACGCAACTCACCCAGGAGCTAACGCACTGGCTTACAAGCTACGAGCAGCGCATCGGCAAGCACCGCTGGTCCACGCTAAACCCAGGGCCCCTCCCAGAGCGCCTCCCACAGCCTTCGGCACTAGCCGATGAGCCGCGACCACCCGTACCCTCCAAGAGCTCACGTCAGCTCTCCAGCAGCGAGCTAGCCCAAGGCACACGCTGGCGCATCCTCGTCGCCACCGCCGAGAGCGCGATGCAGACCGGCTACGCCGCCAGCACCGTGACCGCGATCACTGACCGCGCGGGACTGCACAAACCCTTCTTCTACGACCACTTCCGCGATAAGCGACAAGCATTCCTAGCCCTCCACGACCTCGCCTTCCAGCAAAGCATGCGTGTTGGTGCTGCCGCCTACTTCAGTGCCAAGCAATGGCGTGAGCGCGTCTGGCGATGCTTGCTCGCAACGAGCCGATTCTATGCCACCTACCCCGCGATCGCGCACGTGGGATTGGTCGAGACCCATGCGCTCGGTCCGCCCGCGATCCAGCGGGTAGAGGAGACCCGCCAGGCGTTTACGACCCTTCTACGCGCCGACAGGCAAAACACAAGTCCCCTCCCAGATCAGACAGCTGCGGATGCCATTGGCGCCGCGATCTTCGAGATCGCCCACGACCAGGTTCGCCACCACCGCGCCAAGGATCTACCGCGTTATACCTACCACGCTGCCTACGTGGCCCTCGCACCGTTTGTGGGAGTCCAGGCTGCCAACCGGTTCGTGGAGCGAAAGCTCTCTATGAATAAGGGCCGGTGAGCAGCAGACAATAGACGTTTGTCACGGGGGATGACGGGGTTTTGGTGTTGGAGCGGAGCTCATCTCTCTATCGCACCCTCTTGTGGGATGACTAGGCTGGATGGGAGTCCGCGTCCGGTGGCGCATTTCAAAGAAGGGCCGTCACGCGGCCAGAGCTTTCGTGGCGCCTGCCGGAGCGAAGGGTTGGTTCTTGGTGAGCATGTGCCAGATCGCCTCGGCGAGCTTGCGGGCGACCTCGACGCGGGCGAGTTTCCTGCCGCGCTGGCGCCCCAGGCGCCGTGCGGTGCGCTCATAACGCTCGCGATATGGCTCGCGACGTGCAGCGTGCATGGCTGCCTCGATCAGCGCCCAACGCAGGTACTTCGGCCCGTTCTTGCTCAGACTGCCGCGATGGTCGCGCTCGCCAGACTGATACACGCGCGGACAGAGCCCGCTGTAGCCGCACAGCTTCGACGGCGAGGCAAAGCGGTCGCGTATCGTGATCCGGGGGATTTGAGGAGGCGGGCGTAGCCTCCGCTTTGACCAAGCAAGTCGAAGCGATGGAGGTACGCCCGCATGGAGAAGGTAGCCCCGAGCGAGAGGTTTCGCTCAGAACTGGATGAGGTGCTGGCCGGTGTGGCCGGCGAGCAGGACCCGATCGAGACGGTCGGTCGGCTGGGAGCACGGTTGATCTTGCAGCAGGCATTGGAGGCTGAGGTCACCGAGTTCCTTGGCCGCCGGCGGTACGAGCGCGCCGAGGAGACGATCAGTCACCGCAACGGGCACGAACCAAAGACGGTGCAGACGACGGCTGGGCCGATGCGGCTGGAGCGTCCGCGTGTGCGCGATGCGGGCAAGCTGGGGTTCCAGAGCAAGGTGCTTGGCAAGGGCGTAGCGTGCACGCACGCGCTCGAGTCGTTGGTGATCAGTAGCTTCCTGCGCGGCCTGTCGACCCGTGATGTCGAGGCCGCTCTGGAGGAGGTCTTCGAGCAGCCGATCGCGTCCAAGAGCACGGTCTCGCGGATCTGCGAGGACACTCGCGAGCGCTACCGGCAGTGGTGCCGGCGGGCGCCTGGAGGCGCACGACATCGTCTACCTGTTCCTCGATGCGATCTACTTGAAGCTGCATCCCGACGACACTCCCGCCGAGGGCGTCCTGGTCTGCTGGGGCGTGACGTTGGAAGGCCGCAAGATCCTGCTCGGCCTTCAACTCGGCAGCCGCGAGAGCTACGAGAGCTGGCTGGCGTTTGGCCGGGACATAATTGCCCGCGGGCTTAGAGCGCCAGCGCTCGTGATCGCCGATGGAGCACCCGGGATCTGGAAGGCCGTCAGAGAGTTGTGGCCAGACGCCCTGGAGCAGCGCTGCACGATTCACGCGCTGCGCAACGTCACCAGCAAGCTGCCCGAGCGCCACCATTCAGAGGTCAAGGCGAAATGGTGGAAGCTCTTCGATGAGGCTCGCTCGCCGGGCGAGGCCCGCCAGCAGCTGCAGGCGCTCATCGGTGACTACCAGGCCGCCTATCCATCCGCGATGGCGGTCATCGAACGCAATCTCGACCAGCTCCTCACGCATCTGCGGTTCCCCTCCGAGCACCGCAAGCCGATCAGGACCACAAACCTGCTGGAGAGGACGTTCGTGGAGGTTCGCCGTCGCACCAAGGCGATCGGCCGCTTCCCGGGCGAGACCTCCGCGCTGTCGTTGATCTGGGCGGTGCTGGAGCTCTCCTCGCGCGGCTGGCGGGGCGTGAAGATGAACCCCAAGACCGTCGCAGAGATCGAGCGTCTACGCCGCGAGCTGCGTCATACACCAGCTACTCCGACCACCCCCGACACCGACGAGGCGATCGCCGCATAACATCCCGCCCGAGCGGAGCTACCCCCACACAATTCACCCGGAAAACGGGACGCGACCGGCAAAGCGATCAATGTCGCCTATCTCCGAAGCGATCGTATAGCCGAGCACCCACGCGATCCCCGGGTGCGCTCATCAGCAACGGCACGTAGTGATGATCGGCGCCAAGCTCACGCAGCTCACGCTCGCAGCCTCTGATCTGCCCGTCGAGATCTTCGATCAACACCAGACTCGCCCTCACCGTCTGCGCCCACGGGTCAGGCAGCAAAAACCGCCCCCAAAGCTCGCGGCCTTTGCTGCCAAACAGGTCAGAGACCGGGCACGGCACACCGAACGCGACGAGCGTCTGGTGGATGCGGTTCTTCAGCGCCGTGCGGTGGCGAACCAGGTGCTGCCTGAAGCGTGCCCGCTCGCGCTCGCCGCGTACCGCAGGGTCCGCCAGCCAGATCGCGGGCACCAAATCGCGGCGCGAGAGCTCAGCCAAAACCCACGCGTCGATCCGATCGGTCTTGCACGCCAACGGCCCAAGGCCCTTGACCTTCTGCGCATCAGCGATCTGCACCCTCCAGCCAGCCTCCTCCAGCCGATCATGCACAAACCGCGCACCATTCATCGACTCGATCGCAGCGCAGACCGGCTCGCCGTACACCTCGACACGGCGCGCCAGACCACGCAGCCCATCGGCGTCCGGCGGCACCGCACCCCGTTCGATGCGCGAACCATCCTCGCAAAGCAAATCAAAGTCCAGCCGCCTACGACTGAGATCCATACCAACATGCAACATTATGTACGAGGCCTCCTTGGTCGGTTTTCGTTGGTGACAGCCCGGAGACTGCCACCAAGGAGGCCCTTCTTCATGGCATTCAAAGACGCCAAGAAGCACGAGCCCGGCGAAACGACGCGGACGAGCTTGACTGGTGCGCGATAGCGCTATAGCGTGGCGCCGGGTTTTCCTGGCGGCCGGCCGTCCGGGCGCTTTAGCCGCTGTGATATTGGCTCAGCTTGAAGCGTTCGTCGCGCTGCGCCAGCTTGAGGCGACCGCGCGCTCGTCCTTCTGCAGCCTGCCGGTGTCGCGCCAGCGCTCAAACCGGAGCCTTTGCTTCTCAAACATTGTCGCGCAACGCCACAACCTACGCCGAATAGCTGCCCGGCCCTAGAACGACATCAGGATGGGGGGAACACCCCATTGCGGGACGCTCCAGCCGGCGTAGCCTCGGAGAGGAACAAGGTGCGCTCTCGGCCGGCCGCTCCCCTCCACCTGGGCGGCCGGCCCACCTTGACCGCCGGGGAACCCGTCCGGGCGCCCGGGAGGGTGGAGGCCAACGCTCGCGTCCGGCGTCATCACGGGGCCGGACGCGAGTCCAACCAACTGCTGGGGGCGCGGTGGACCCATCACGCAGTCCCCTGTTCCTCGCGCAACTCCGCCTCTGCGCCGGCTTCCCGAACCCACAGCTCGAGCTCGGATTCGGTCGCCTTGGCCCGGCGCCGCCAGTACGTCGGGGGCAACCAGACTTCGTCTTGCGCCGCCTCGATCTCGAAGCCGTACAGCGTCCCCGTCGGATCGTCGGGCGATGCTCCGCCGCTGATGAACGCATAGGCGTCTTTCAGACAGGTATCGAGGAGCCCCTCGAGGAACTCCGCGTGTGTCCACCGTGACGTGGAGTGCCCGAAGCCGTAGCGAGCGACCTCGCGCTGGGCTTCCTCGCCGCCAAGGCTGAACCCCTCGGACAGGTGGGGCTCCAGCGCTCCCGCGAGTCCACCGTCTTCACCGGACTCGATGAACTCGGCGAGAGAACGCAACGCAGCAGCGGACTGTTCGTTGCGCGCATCCTCCGGGTACTCCTCAGCCTTCGAGTCGCGCCACTCTGCCTGCGCGCGGAAGTAGTCGGCTAGTTCGTTCATGATGCCTCCTCGATCGGATTGGCAGTTTCAGCCGGATCTTCGCCCGGCCGCTTTCGGACGGTAGCAAACCGCTCGGCGCCGTTGCGCTGGGCGCGAGCCTACACCTGGCAGCCGGCCCTCGCCCACCGCATAACCGGCGGCCCGACCGCGAAGGCCGGACCGCCGAGCATATTTAGCGCTGTCCCTACGGGATCGCTTCGACTTCGTTTGGCGCAGACAACTCATCTCCGCCGAAGATGGAGGAGACCCGGCCTTCGGCACTATTCATGAGGCCACCGCCTACCCAGGCTGCGGGGCCAGTCGCGCTGTTACGCAAGCCGCCGCTCACCGACGCGAGATCGTTGCTCGCGACATTGCCAAAGCCGCCGCTGATTGACGCGCTCATCGCGCTCGCCGTATTGTCTTCGCCGCCAGTTACAGACGCCGTAGGAGCGCTGACCGTATTGTCAAAGCCGCCGAGTATTCCTCCATAACTCGTGTAGTCCTGTTCCTCGCCCAGGATCAGATTGTGGGAGCCACTCTGGCTCTTTCCGGTGCTCTCGTCATAGCCGATGACGAGGTTGCCCTCGCCGTTGACTGACACCGTTTTACCTTCACCATTGACGACCTGAACGTTGACGCCCGAGAATTGGATCGTCGGCTTGCCACCAACCCCGCTTTCGACGTATTTGACGTGAGAAAGGATAGCGAGCAGCGTCTGCTGGGTTGCTTCTTCCTTAGGGAGCGCCAGCCTTGCATACGTCACTTTTGTAGTCGCTTTCGGACATTTACCTTCTATGCCTCCCGACTTGGCCGGACCCGCTTTTTCAGCCAGACAGAGATAGATCGTGGAGGCTCCCCACACGTTGCCCACCATCGTCAGCGACGCCACGACCAGCGCGACGGTCGCAAGAGTCAACCGCTTCATCGAGTCCCTCCGTTTCGTTTAACGCGACGCCCAGTGGCCTCGCTCTGGACCATCTCTAGCCCGCCGATGACGCACGTTCGCCCCCCGGCGCGCCAAAGCCCTAACCTCGCCAACGCTAATCGAATCCAGCCTCAAGCCCGATAGGTGCTACACCTACCGATCACCCTTGATCGACACTCAAACTGTCCGTGATGCTGGCGAGTACGCTCGGCTCTTGCGCAGGTCGGCAAGCTGGCTTGCAACGTTCAGCCGCCGCCTCGATCGTGCGCGGCCGGGCCTCGAGCCACCGCACGAACCACCCGCAAGCCCAGGGGTCGAAGTCCTGCGGCTGCTGCTCGGCCACGAGCGGCAAGAAGCGCAGCGCGGTCCCCACGCCGAGCTTGCCCTCGGCCGAGAGCCCAGTCGCAAGGGTGATCGCCTAGTCCAGATCTCCACGCTCAAGCACTCTGTCGAGCTCCGCTGTCGGCCGCCAAGGTCTTGGCCCTACGCGAACACATGTTCGCATGTGCGTCAAGCCCGAAGGGCCTCTCGTAGACTTTGATATCCGGCCGCGTAGGGACCGAGCACGCGGCCGGTTCATCCACTGCTACGCTCCCGGCGATGCGCTGGCGGGCGCTCATTCTCGCACTGGGAGTCGCGCTCGCGGGATGCGGGAGCGTGGTGCGTACTCGGACCGTAATTGAAGGAACAGCCCCGCCAGGGGCGCAGGTGCTCACCGTTCACGGGACCGTGGCAGTGCCCGCTCCCCCGCCAGCCAACGTCCATTCGTCCGAAGGCCGCGCGCCCGTCGCGCACATCACGCCGAAGGAACAAGCCAACCTCCTGCACAAAGAGGAGGAAGCAGCGAAACGTACGCGCGAAGCCTCCTCGATGCGTGAATAAGGGCCGGCCCCACGACGCGCGACGATCGGAGGAGAAACGCGCGCCGCGGGCCGGCTACCCGCCAACCCGAGGGAGCGGGCTCCCTGCCGGGCGAGGAGTCGCGGCAAGCTTGGCCAGCCGGCGCGCCTGGGAGGGAACACGCGAGCTGGCTAGCGCCCAGGAGGGCTTTCTCGCCGCGCGCCCCAGGACGCGTACGGCAAGCTGTGGGCTGCACCAGAACCAAAGTACTCCGTCTGGCAGCACCGTGCCCGTGAATCGGCTCCACGCCGGGCGCAACCTTTCATCCGCATTATTCGACAACGGCAGGCCGGCGCGAAGGTCGGCACCACGACTGGGCGTTCCGTCGTCGCATCCACCTGACGAGTCGCGTACGAGTACAAGGTCGGATGTCGTAAAGAAATGCGTCCGACGGACGGAGGTGCGTGCCCGATGTGTCGGTCAAGTTCTCCCGGCCCTTCGCGATGTCTTCGTACAGATTCCTCGTTTTGTATTCCGTCGCGCCCGTGTAGCCGTCTTTCTTGATCACAGCGAGCATGCCAGCCAACAGACGCTCATGCTGGATGCCCTCGACTCGGCGCCGCGCCTGGCGGCTCGGGTATCCCGCATCTATACTCTCATGTCCTGGTTATGGGAGAAACAGACACGTGGGGACTATGTCCCTGAGCGAGGCTTTGATTAGGTGGGTGCAAGGCGGCAACCTTCTTGTCGGCGACCAAATGCCGCACCCTAGTTGCGCGCAACGCAAACCACAGCACTCTGGCGCTGTCAAGAACTTAACACCCGCTTGATTGGCTTTATTCAGGCCGAGACCGCGAGTAAGCCATTTCGTCCGTGAGTTTGGCCGCTTGCGAGCATGAACGCACTGCTCGCGAGGTCCGGATATAGGGCCCGTCGGTGACCCTTGATCACAGGTTCGCCGCGGAAGACTGCTGCAAGCGTCTCGCGGGGCTCTCACAGCCGCACCGAGCCTCGATCCTCCACCGTCAAGGGGCACGGGTCCGGTCGCGGCGGGATCGGCGAGTCCGGACCCGCGTCATTGGTGTCCTACCGACGACACCCGTCATCGAATGCGGGACGAGCGTGGGAACAGCGCCCAAAACCCAGTCTCTATGCGGGATTAGGCCTAGAGCCGGGACCCATATAGACGGGGACCACTGCCCTCTGCTAGGGCTTGGACCGTCGCGTCGATGAGCCTCGTTTGCAGCGTCTGCGCGTCCTCGAAATCCCTGCTCTGAAGGGTATGCGAGCCGCTCTGGTTGATCTCATAGCCACGCCGCAACGCGGAATTCACTTGTAGTGAGGCGTCCACGATCGTGTCCCCATTTCCCCCAATTGTCCCTCGCATTGACCTCTCCTGCGCTTCCGAGACGCGGGTTCCTTTTACCGTCGCCGGTGCGGAGTCCTTTGCCTCCCCGGAAATCGGTGCCACCCACGTCCTCGTTTGTGGGAAGAATGAGAGCATATCCCACGCTGTTTGTCAAGGGCTGTCAAGGCGGCCCCCCAAAAACAGCCTCTCGAGGACGCAGTAACCCCCGTCTATATGGAACGGTGGTCTCTAGATGCAACATTTCAGAGCGCGAGTTTTGCGCTGCTTTCGACGGAATCCATGAGTGTTTATCGGCCGCCTATGATCAGGGCCTTTCGCGTGTTTTCCAGCGCGTCAAGGAGGCGGCTGCGTGTGAGCAGGGGTGGCACGAGCGTGTCCGCGCGGCGCTCTCGGCGCTCTTGGCCTTCCTAGACGAAGAGCCCGGCTGGGCGCGTCTGTTGTTCGGCGATCCGCCCGTGGAGACAGGAGCTAACTCCGAGCGACCTCGGCAGGCTCTTCATGAACTCACGCGAGCACTGGTGAGCGAGACGCAAGCCCAGGCGAATAGCGCGGGATGGTTTGTGCCTTGGTCTGAGCTCACCGCTGAACTCATTGTTGGAGGAATCGCTGGGGTACTTTGTGCCCGGATCCGCGAGGGAGCAAGAGAGCCCCTTGTGGAGCTAGCGCCGTCGCTGATGGCATTCATCGCGGCCCAGTATGCGTGTTCGACCACCAACCTCGACGCAGACGAGATACCACTCGGGGACGAGGCAGAGCAGCGATTCCAACGCATGCCCGTGCGCGTCACCTACCGCACGACACGCGTGCTCAATGCGATCGGCGACTCTCCCGGCCTCAGCAACCGCGAAATCGCCGAGGCTGCCGGTCTGACTGACGAGGGACAAACTTCGAGGCTCCTACGCCGTCTCGAGCAGCGCAACCTCATGCAAAACGTGGGACTCGGACACGCCCATGGCGGAGCGAATGCTTGGCTGCTCACCCAGTATGGAGAGCGCGTCCTCGCGGCGACCCGGCACAGCCTCGTTCCAGGCGCAGGCGCCGTCACGAGTCGGAGAATCAGGGGCGCGGCATGAAACCCGGCGCCGGCCCATCGGAGCTTTTCGGTGCAACGTCGCGATTCGCATGCGACGAGGCCGTTGAGAGCAGGCGGCGACGTGCGGGCCCGTTCGGGAGGACGTGGCCGTCACTCGCGCGTTTGTGGTGTGAACGACCGGTCGCGAGGCGCCGTCAGGGCGCGACAGCTGACGCCGGTCGATAATTACCCGAGAGGAAAAGGAGTAGTGGACAAGTGAGACATGTAAGGATGCTAGGCCTCTCCCTGGGCACTGTGCTCGCGGTGAGTGCGGTTCTGGCGGGAAGCGCGATGGCCATCAAAAACCCCGACCACAATGAGGCAATTTTTAACCACTGTCCGACGTTCGGTGAAGCGGAAGGTCATCGGACCACTTTCTGTTTCTTTGCGGCGACCGAAGGGGGTCCTGAATCTGGAGCATACAAAGTCGGAAAGTTCACCGTTCCGCTTGAAAAGCAGATTATTCTGCAGTTCGGCTCAGTGTTAAACGAAGAAACTGGTGCAGAAACCTTTATCCCCGCGGAAGGCGTTCCGACGCTCATTCCGACGCCAGAGAAAGTCCCGGGTGCGCCGATCAACGCAATCTCACCAAAAGAACGGGAAGAACTGGGCTGGCCACCGGAACTGAGCGCAAGCTACGAAGCCGCGAAAAAGCGCCATGAAGTCAACAAGGTTTTCGAGACGATCGAACTCGCGACTGGCGGGGGAGGTCCGGAACCGGCCATAAGCCGGACCAACCTCCTGTTCCAGGAAGGAACCGCCGTGCTGGTGCCGGTGAAGGTCAAAGCCACCAACCACTGGCTCGAACACCTTGGTGACGAATGCTACGTCGGCTCGAACGAAGATCCGATCGTTCAGCATCTTGTCTCCGGTACGAGTACTTCGCCGCTCACAGGCGAAGAACTTCACGGAGCGGTTGGCGAACTCGAATTCACCCACAAATTCGATGAGGTCATCATTACGCATAGCGATCTCGTAGACAACACGTACCCCGTTCCGGGGGCCACATGCACTGGACCGTTCTCGGAAATCGTGGCGGCGACGATCAATAAGCTGTTCGGGTTGCCGGCGGTGGCAGGAGCCAGCTTCACGAACCTGAAAGGCACGCTGTACAACGCGACGGCCGAATTCGTCAACACGTTCAACTAGGCGTGTAGCGAATCGCGGCTTTGCGATGGGCTGGGGGGCCCGCGACGAGGCGGGTCCCTCCGGTCTTGTGGCTTCAGCCGACCGAGCTTATTGAGACGAAGGAATAACGAGGGAGTGTCGAGAGAAAGCGTGGAAAGTATGAAACGGATCGAAATCGAGAGTATGAAACGGATCGGGACCGTGGGGCTCTGTCTGGTTGTGGCGTTCGTGCTGAGCGCGCTCGTTGCGGCGAGTGCCTCCGCCACCGCTCCGGAATATGGACGGTGCTTGAAACAAACATCTGGTGAAGGCAAAAAGTTTAGTGACTCAAAATGCAATAAAGAAGCGAGCGGCAAAAAAGCGAAATACGAATGGGTGCCGGGCGCCGGCAAAGCGAAATTCACGAGTTCGGGTGGAATTGGCGTTCTGACTAGTGTCGGCGGGGCAGGCGTGGAATGCAAAACCGAGTCGAGCACCGGTGAATTCGTGCCGGGCAACAACAAAGAAGAGGCCGGGATCATCGTCACATTCAAAGAATGCAAGTCGGCCGGGAACGCGTGTACATCGCCCGGAGCTGTGTCCGGTGAACTGAAGACCAATGAACTTGAAGGCATCGTTGGGTTTATCAAAAAAGAACCGATAGCTACAAAAAGCAAGCTCGGCCTCGAGCTGTCTCCTGCAAAAAGCGTGACGTCGGGACTGTTTATCGAATTCTCCTGTTTGGGTTTGGTAGTGAAAGTCAGGGGCCATGTTTTGGTTCCGATCAAAGGCAATATTATGACGAAATCGGAAACGCTGAAATTCTCGGCATCGAAAGGAAAGCAGAAACCCGAAAAATGGGAAGAAAGCCCCGAAAAGCAGATTCTCGAAGCGAGCTTCAAAGGAGGACCGTTTGAACAGGCGGGGCAGAACATCACCTCGGTGGTGACAGGAGAAGAAGCGCTAGAGCTCAACTCGGTAGTTTAGAGCTCACGTCAAGGCGGGTTGTGGATGTGTGGGACAGCGGTTCGGTTCCACACGTCCCGCCTCGCTCGATAACACCACGGGATACAGGATTGAGGAGCCAGTGTTCAAGAGCAGCCAGGTTGTCTGTTTAGTTTTGCGTGTGCGCCTGGCGGCGTGGCTCTGGCTGCTGGGTTTTTCGGTGCTGACTGGGTCCTTTCTGTGGGTCGCTCCCGCCAGCGCGTTGTTGACTCGTGGTCATGTGTTTGCTGGGAGCTTTGCAGGAGCCGGTGCGAGCCAGTTAACGCAGCCAGCTGGTGTTGCTGTGGATGAAGCGACGGGTGATGTGTATGTCGCTGACCACAGCTCGCCTCACGAACAGGTCGAGCGTTTCAGGCCTGATGGTCACGGGGGTTATGAATTCGTCTCAGCGTTTGACGTGAAGTCCCCCGGGCAGATCGCGGTCGATAACTCTTCGAGGGCGTCGGACCCCTCGCGCGGCGATGTGTACGTGGTGGGCGCTTTAGAAGAAGGCGCGGGCCTTGAAGAACATAACGTGCTGTACAAGTACGACCCGGCTTCGGGCAAGGTGCTTTTCAAGAAGACTCTCTTTCACCGGGGTTCAGAAGAATTGGAACTGGAAGCTATCTATGGCGTTGCGGTTGACACGCATGGCGGACTGTGGGTGTACTGGTCCGAAGAAGGGCTCATCAGCGGTTTTGATGATCAGGAAGCCAATCGCTGGCAGCCGTCGTTGACCAAGGAATTCAAAGTCGCGGAACGAACCGAATGCCGCGCGCGGCCGGGGTTCGCGGTGGCCGCTAACGACGAATTCTTCTATCTCGCTCGTGAACGTGAGACTGGCCTTGAAGAATGCCTCGAAGAAGAAACGGCGCCCGTGCTGGTCGAAAAGTTCAGCAGGTCGGGACAACTCATGGCCAGAGCGCTGGATCATGAAGACACGACCGGTGTCGCGGTGGATTCTGTGAGCGGTGATGTGTATGCGAATAACGTGGCTGGCGTCGCGGCGTTCAGCGCGAGCGGGGAACTGATTCAGCGGTTTGGCTCGGGCTCTTTGAGCGGGGGTGGCGCGCTCGCGGTCGACTCCGCCCGCGGCATGGTGTACGTTGCCGAGCCCGGCGAAGGCAAGGTCGCGGTGTTCGCCTCAGAAGGCGCGGGTCCCCCGACGGTTGACAGCATCACTGCACAGAATCTGACGCCCAGCAGCGAGCGTCTGTTGGCGCAGATCGACCCCAAAGGCGCGGACACGCACTACGTCTTTCAGTACGGGACGGTGAGCTGTGCTGTCGATCCTTCCTCGTGCACGGATCTGCCCGCGGCGCCGGGCGCAGATATCGGTTCGGGTTTCGGGGATCAGAGCGCGAGCGTGGAATTGAAGGGGCTTGTGCCGAACACGACCTATTACTACCGCGTGTTGGTACACAGCGAAGATGGGAGCGCGGAAAGCGCACAAAGCGCCGAAGCGTTCTTTACGACGCTGCCAAGCGCCGAAGGCCTGCTGCTCGATCACCGCTCCTGGGAGATGGTCTCCCCGCCGGAAAAGCATGGCGCGATGATCGAACCGATCAGTCGCGAAGGAGCGTTGATCCAGGCGTCCGCCGATGGTGATGCGATCTCCTGGACAGCGAGCGCGCCCGTCTCAGGCAAGGCAGAAGGTGACCGCAGGCCCGAACCAGTACAGGTGATCAGCGTCCGTGCGCCCGAGGAAGGATGGTCCTCGGCGGACATCACTACCCCGCACAACAAGGGCGAAGGCTATGAGCCCGGGGAAGCGAGCGAGTACCGCTTCTTCTCCCCCGATCTCTCGTCAGCGATCGTACAGCCACAGGTCCCCAAAGAACCGCTTGAAAACCCGCCGCTATCCCCCGAAGCGAAGGAAAAGACGATCTACAGGCGCAACACCGCCAGCGGCGAATACGAGCCGCTCGTGACCGCCGCGAACGACACCGCAAACAGCCCGTTTGGTGGAAAGCTGGAATATGCAGGCGCGACACCAGACCTCTCGCACGTCATCTTTGGCTCGGAAGTACCACTCGTCCAAGGCGGCGGCGAACAGGGCCTGTATGAGTGGCAAGCGGGATCGGCGTTGAAGCTGATCAGCGTCCTCCCGGGCCCCGAACAGGCACCCGCCGGTGAACCGACACTCGGCGATCAAGGCCGCAATGTCCGCGGCGCGATCTCGACCGATGGGTCACGCGTCTTCTGGACCAACGGCGAATCCGATCAAGGTCCGCTGTTTATGCGTGACACGCTCAAGGGCGAAACGATCCAGATCAACGCCGCGCAGGGTGTCAGCGAACCAGACGAAGAAGAACTGGGCGAAGGGCTCGATGAAGTGCACTTCCAGGCCGCCTCGAGCGACGGTTCGAGAGTCCTCTTCACCGACACCTGGCCCCTGACCACAGACTCCAGCCTGGAACCGCTCGCCCACGAAGAAACCATCAGCGAAGGAGAAGGAGCGCGTGGAGCGGGACGGGCGGCTGACCTGTATGAATTCGATCTGGAAACGGGCAAGCTGACGGATCTTACGCCGAGCGCGCGCGTCGGGCAGGGCGCCGAAGTGCTCGGCACGCTGCCAGGCATCAGCGAAGATGGCTCCTATGTGTATTTCATCGCTAACGGGGTGCTCGCAGCGGGTGCCGAACCGGGTGACTGCCCCCGCACCAAACCATTGCTGGCGGACCCCGAAGCGACATGCAACCTTTATGTATCTGAGCCCGATCACGAGCACCCTGGGGCGCGTGAGACGCGGCTGATCGCGCGACTTTCCGAGGAAGACGCCCCGGACTGGGGCGGGGGAAACTCGCCATTGCCGGCGGATCTCGGCGGCGTTAGCTCCCAGGTTTCTGCCAATGGACGCTACCTAGCGTTCATGTCAGCGCGCGAACTCACCGGATATCACAATGTCGATGCCAACGCTCAAGCCAAAGGTGCGCACGACGAGGAGGTCTACCTCTATGACGCGAGCGCCGGACGGTTAGTGTGCGCGTCGTGTAACCCAGATGGGGAAGCACCGCAAGGGGTACTCGACACCGAAGCGGCCGGTGAAGGCTTCGGGCTGCTCGTGGACCGCCCCGAAACGTGGAGCGGTCATTGGCTCGCTGGATCTTTGCCGGGATGGACGCTGTTTGAGTTGAACAATCCCCGGAGTCAGCACCAGTCGCGCTATCTCTCAAACAGCGGCCGGCTGTTCTTCAACAGTGCCGACGCGCTCGTACCCCAGGTAACCGCGCCCACCAGGGAAGAGCTGATCAACGGCACCAAACAGAACGTAGGCGTCAACAACGTCTACGAGTACGAGCCCGGCGGGGAAGGCAGCTGCTCAAACCAACCCGGCTGTGCGGCACTGATCTCCTCGGGAACCTCCGCTCGCGAATCGGCGTTCCTGGACGCCAGCGAAAACGGCAATGACGCGTTCTTCCTCACCGCGGCCACACTATTGCCTCAGGACACCGACAACAGCCTCGACATCTACGACGCCCGAATGTGCGGCACACCCGAAACGCAACCGTGTTTGCCGGTCAAACCCCTACCCCCACCGGAATGTACCGGCGAAGAATGCCGACCCCCTGCCGTATCTCAACAAAGTCTCTCTCCGCCCGCGAGCTCGATCTTCAGCGGCCCCGGCAATACCGTCAAACAGGAAACCCGCGGCTCGAAGGCGACCACCAGCCCGGCACCACTGACGCGCGCGCAGAAGCTCGCCAGCGCACTGAGAGCATGCAGGAAGCTAAGGCAAAAGCACGAGCGAGCCCGCTGCGAAGCAAAGGCCCGCAAAACATACGGCGCGAAGCTCAAGGCAAAGAAGAAGACGACTGCGAGGAAAACCTCCCGGCGCACTAGGAGCAGCAGATGAAAATGCACCGCGACGAGGCACGGCAGCTGCACCGAGGCCGACCCGGGCAGAGCATCATCGGGGCTCGCCTCGCGACGGGCAGCGTAGTGTTGCTGGGCGCCTTGCTGTTGTTGATGGCGGGTGCGGGACCCGCGTTCGCGGGGGGCTGGTGGCGACTGTCATCACGTGCGGCGCCGACGTTCCTTGTCCCGGGGGAAAAAGCGACGATCATCCTCGCCGCGAGCAACGTCGGTGACTCTGGCGTGAGCGCCTCGAAAACCCCGGTCGTGATCACTGACACCCTGCCCCCAGGCTTGGAAGCCACCGCGATCAAGGGCGCCCCGGCATTCGAGGAAGTCGAAGAAGGCCACCAGATGACCTGTGAACTGAAAACCCTCAGCTGCGCTTCCCAGCCGGAAACGCTGGCTCCCTTTCAAGCGCTCGACGTGCAGATTCAGGTCAATGTCAAGCGAGACGCTAGCCCGGGCGAACAGAACGACGTCAGCATCCGAGGCGGCGAACAAGAAGGCCAACCGGGTGTCGAAACGCCACGTGCGTCTCTGGCACAGCCGATCACGATCAAGGCCCAATCCACGCCGTTCGGCGTCGAAGAAGACGGATACGCGCTCACACCTGAAGAAGAAGGCGGCACGCTTGATACCCAGGCCGGCTCCCATCCGTTCCAGCTAACCACCATGCTGAACCTAAACCAGACCGTCGAAGCGGTTGGTGAATCGGGTCTCGTCGCCGGCGCCCCTGCTCTGCCGAAGGACCTCAGCTTCAACCTGCCGCCTGGCCTGATCGGTGACCCCCAAGCGGCGCCAGCTTGCTCGGGCATCGACTTTTTGGCGATCACCCAAGGCGATACCAATGAGTGCAAGCCGGAATCGGCCATCGGGGTGGTGGTCGTGACCCTCGACGAACCAGCCCAGTTTCACAACATAACCCGGGCGGTGCCGCTGTGGAACCTCGAACCCGCGCAGGGCGAGCCTGCACGGTTCGGCTTCGAGGTCCTGAAAGTCCCCGTCGTGCTCGACACCAGCGTGCGCACGGGCGGCGACTACGGGGTCAGCGTGAGCGTCGATAATGCCCCCCAAGCCGCCCAGATCCTCGCCAGCGAAGTCACAATTTGGGGCGCGCCCGGCGACCCGCGCCACGACCAATCGCGGGGCTGGGCCTGCGTACTTGGCGGCGTCTACTTCCATCACGAAGTTCCCTGCGAACCGCCAACCACACGTCCGACGAGCGCCTTCCTGACGCTCCCCACCTCGTGCACCGGGCCGATGAAGACAACCATCGAAGGACACTCATGGCCGGTCAAGTCCCTTGGGAGCGAACCTGGTCAGATCTTCTCCCTGGAAGGCAGCGCCACCGAAGACACACTCCCAGGGATGCAAGGCTGCGAACAGCTGTCCTTCAGCCCGTCGCTTCACCTGGAAACGGAATCACACGCTGCGAGCACACCCACGGGGTTGAAGGCCGATGTGCACGTGCCCCAGGAAACGACTCTGCAGGCGGGCGCGCTTGCCGAGCCTGACGTGAAGACGACGACCGTTACGCTGCCGGCGGGGGCGCAACTGAACCCCTCTTCAGCTGGCGGCCTGCAGGCCTGCTCGGAGCAGGAGATCGGCTTTGAAAGTCCGGCTGGGCCGGACTCGCTCTCGGAAGGGGCGCCGCAACCGTTGAGGTTCTCGAGCGAACCGTCCCATTGCCCGGATGCTTCGAAGGTCGGCAGCGTGCGCGTGCATACGCCGTTGCTCGAACACGAACTGACTGGTGCGGTGTACGTGGCTACCCAGGATGCCAATCCGTTCGGTTCGCTGCTTGCGTTATATGTGGTCGCTGAAGACCCGTTCTCGGGAATCCGGGCCAAGCTCGCCGGGGAAGTCAAACTGAACGGGCTGACGGGGCAGATCACCTCCACGTTTGTAGATACGCCGCAGGTGCCCTTCGAAGACTTCCAGCTTGAATTCTCAGGCGGTCCGCGGGCGTCGGTCTCGACCCCGCCGCTGTGCGGGGCATATCAGACGGCCGGGTCGTTTGTACCGTGGTCGGGTGGCGAAGCGGTGGACGCGCTCTCCGGCTCGGGAGAATTCGCGATCACCGGTGGTCCGGACGGCTCGCCATGCGCGGCTCCGAGAGCGTTCACGCCGGGTTTGCAGGCGGGTTCGACGAGTGTTCAGGCGGGCGGGTTCTCCTCATTTGCGCTGCAGCTGACAAACCCCGACCAGGACCAGGCCTTGACCGGTGTCTCGCTGCGGCTGCCCAGGGGGGTTGCGGCGATGCTCTCCTCGCTAACGCCGTGCGGGGAACCGCAGGCTTCGCAGGGGACGTGCGGGCCGAGCAGCGAAGTCGGGCAGGCGAGCGCGACCGTGGGGTATGGTCCTGACCCCTACACCGTCGGTGGCGGGCGGGCGTATCTGACCGGCCCCTACGCCGGCGCGCCGTTCGGCCTGTCGATCGTGACGCCGGCAGTCGCGGGGCCGTTCGATCTCGGCACGGTGGTGGTGCGCTCGGCGATCAATGTCGATCCACACACCGCGCAGGTGACGATTACGAGCGTCATCCCGACGATCGTCCAAGGCGTCGGGATGACGCCCTCGGGGATCCCGCTCGATCTCAAACAGATCAACGTCAGCGTCGACCGCCCCGGCTTTCAGTTCAACCCGACAAGCTGTGACCCGATGAAGATCGAAGCCACCCTCACAGGCAACGAAGGAGCCAGTGTGCCGAGCTCGGCACCATTCCAGGTCGCGGACTGCGCGGGACTGCCGTTCAAACCCAGCTTCACGGCGGCTACGCAGGCCAGGACGAGCAAAGCTGACGGGGCGAGCCTGAGCGTCAAGGTGACCGATACCCCCGGGCAGGCGAACATCGCCAAAGTGATGGTCACGCTTCCCGCGACGCTGCCCTCGAGGCTCTCGACGATCCAGAAAGCGTGTCTGGCGAGGGTCTTTGAAGCCAACCCCGCTGCTTGCCCCGAAGGGTCTGACATCGGCAGCGCCACGGTGCACACCCCGGTGCTGACGAGCCCCCTGCGCGGCCCCGCCTACCTGGTCTCGCACGGCAACGTCGCGTTCCCGGACGTCGAGTTCGTGCTGCAAGGCGAAGGGATCACCCTGATCCTCGACGGGTCGGTAGCGATCCGCAAGGGCGTCACGACCTCGACCTTCAACAGCGTGCCCGACGCACCGGTGTCCTCGTTTGAAACCGTGCTGCCAGAGGGACCCCACTCCGCGCTGACCACCGCCCTGCCAGCAAGCGCCAAATACAATCTATGCGCGCAGAAACTCACGATGCCGACCGTCCTCACCGGCCAAAACGGCAAGGTGATCAACCAGACGACCAAGATCGCCATCCAGGGCTGCCACACCGTCCAGGCCGTCAAGACCAAGCCCAGCCGCAAACAACTACTCGCCAAAGCACTGCAAGCCTGCCGCAAACAGCACAAACACTCCCACGCCAACCGCCACGCATGCGAACAGCAAGTGCGCAAACACTACGCCGCCAAGAAGGCGCTGCAGCGCGCCCGGAAGGACGCTCGACTCCACTAAGCCATGCGGCGGGCGCGACAGGGAGCGAGAGCGGGCGTGCTCCCGGGATGCTTTGCGTCGAGGACGACATTGGCGAGGAGGGCCAGTTATTCAGGTAGTGCTCGGTGTCCGCAGAGGAAGGAACGCTCGCCGCAGCGACTTCCCCTACCTGGCCGAGCTTGCGAGCAGCCGATGCAATTCGGAGACAGCGACGGAGCCTTCGCCGGCTCCCGCTGCTACGCGCTTGGTCGAGCCGTGGCGAACGTCCCCGACGGCAAACACACCTGGCAGGCTCGTCTCCAGCGCGTAAGGAGCTCGCTGGAGCGGCCAGCTTCTGACGAGGCGCCCGCCGCGGATCAAGTCGGAGCCGGCGAGCAAGTACCCCTGCTCGTCGCGCTCGAGCTCGCCTGGCAACCAGTCAGTCCGCGGCTCGGCTCCAATCATGATGAAGAGCCCGCCGGCTTCCAGCCGCTCGAGCTCCCCGGTGGACCGGTGGCGGAGGGTGATCGATTGCAGTGAGCCGCCGCCGTCTCCGTCTATGACCTCGGTGTCGTAACGAATCGAGATGCTCGGACTCGCCTCGAGCGCCTCGCGCAGATAGCTCGACATGGTGGACGCCAGTGTGTCGCCACGCACAACGACGTCCACCGAGTCTGCGTAGCGGGAGAGGTGCAACGCCGCCTGTCCCGCCGAGTTTCCGCCGCCCACCACCAGGGCGCGTTTACCTTGCATCAGCCTCGCCTCCCAGATTGAGGCGCCGTAATAGACGCCCGAGCCGAGCAGACACTGGAGACCGGGGGCGCTGAGGCGGCGGTACGCGATCCCGGTCGCAACGATGACAGCGCGGGCGTGCGCCGCTTCGCCGCCGTCGAGCGTGATCCGCCATAGACCGGACGCCTCGCCACGGTCGAGCGCCATCACCTCACGCATCAATGCGAAGCGCGCTCCGAACACCCAGGCCTGTTGGTAGGCGCGCTGCGCCAGCTCCCCGCCGCTAATGCCTTTGGAGAAGCCGAGGTAGTTGCGTATCAGCGAGCTCGTCGCTGCCTGGCCTCCGATCCCATGGCGATCGATCACCAGCGTCGCGAGACCCTCGGAGGCGGCGTAGACAGCTGACGTCAGCCCCGCGGGCCCGGCGCCGATAATGGCGACGTCCAACGGCTCGGACGTATCGACGGCCGTCTGCACGCCGAAGGCCCGCGCCAGCTCCGCATCGGAGGGGTCGCGCAGCAGCTGGCCGTCCCGAACCGCCAGCAGCGGCACGTCGCGCTCGGCCTCGAAGCGGCCACGCTCTCTCAGCACTGCCGTCGCCGCGACGCTGCCGTGCTCTAGAAAGCGGAACGGAACACCGCTGCTCGCGAGCACGGTTCTAAGCTCGTGCACCCGCTGGGTTCCCTCGCGGCCTATCACCGTCGCCTCGCCGGCGGCCGGCTGATGCGCACGCCACCATTCCTGCAGCAGCTCGGAGATCAGCCTGTGGAAGTCCTCATCGCGCGAAGATTGCGGGGCGATCGCGTAGTAGTCGATGCTCGCTGTGGCCATCGCCTCTCGCACCTCGGCGGTCGTCTCGGGATCCCGCCAGCCGCCCCACTCGATCAGCAGCACGCGCTTTGCCAGCGGGTGCAGTTCGCGCGCTCCCGCCAGCGGCCCCTGCTGCTCGCCACGCGGTCGCCATCGGTCGCCGATGACCAGCGCGACAGCCCCTCCTGCGGCTCTTCGGTCGCTCAGCTCGCGCAGCCCATCGCCGGCAGACGAGGTGCAAAAGATCGTGTAGTCGGCCCCATATCGACCGGTCAGCGCTTCCCGAACCCTCTGGAACGCGCTCCCTTCAACCACCGCCACGATCGCGGGTCTGATGTTCTGCTCATCGATCGGGACAAACTAGCCGTTCCTGGCGGCCCGAGCTGATCGACGTGCTGTCAGCGACACTGGAGGCCGGACTCGGCTTCCAGTGTCACTGGAGGCCAGGCTCGGCTTCGCCAGCTCGCTGCAAACGGTGGCCGCGCGCTTTCAACGGGGCCTTGGGTCAGGAGCTGCGCCTGACGCTTCAGGAGCAGCGCATGGCGTTGTCGACCGAGGCGGCGCTCTCGCACCTGCGCGAGCGCTGCGCACCCCATCGATGCGGGCCTTCGTAAGAGCCGTGCTACAGGGCGAGTCACTGGGCGTGTCGATCGCGACGTCCGCCTGTCGATCCGATTTGACCGGTGCTCCGGTCGCGGCGCACGACCCCGCGCCGTCTGCCGCGATGCCGTGCGGGACCGATCAGATCAGGCCGCCCTCTCAATCGCAGCGGGTCGGAGGCCGGGGAGCAAGATCAGGGTCCTGACGGGCGCGCGACGAGCGATCCAGAGGATTACGCTTCGCAGAGTCACCGAACCAAGGAGACGCAAATGTCTGCCTCGACCGAAAATATGTCTGTCGCGAGCGAAGAGAACGCGTCGCGCGCTGCGGTGCATCCCTTCCAGGTTGACTTTCCCGACGAGGCCCTGGAGGACCTCCGTCGACGGATTGCGGCGACGCGCTGGCCCGAGCAGGAGACGGTCACGGATGACTCGCAGGGCGTGCCGCTCGCGACGATGCAGGAGCTTGCGCGCTATTGGGCCAGCGACTACGACTGGCGCCCGTGCCAAGAGAAGCTGAACTCGCTTCCGCAGTTCATCACCGAGATCGATGGCCTGGACATCCATTTCATCCACGTTCGTTCTGAGTATGAGAACGCGTTGCCGCTGATCATTACCCACGGCTGGCCAGGCTCGATCCTCGAGCAGCTGAAGATCATCGATCCGCTCACTAACCCCACGGCGCATGGGGCGAGCGCTGCGGATGCTTTTCATCTGGTGATCCCGTCGCTGCCGGGCCACGGATTCTCCGCAAAGCCGACCGCTACTGGCTGGGATCCCGCCCGCACCGCGAGCAGCTGGGTCGCGTTGATGAAGCGCCTCGGCTACAAGCGGTTTGTTGCCCAGGGGGGCGATTGGGGTGCTGCTGTTACGCAGGCGATGGGCGAACAGGCGGCTCCGGAGCTGCTGGGGATTCACTCGAACATGGCCGGTACCGCTCCGCACGATCTCGCGCCGGGGTTCCTACACGGCGACCCGCCGCCGTCCAACCTCTCAGCCGAAGAGAAACGCGCATACGAACAGCTGACCAGCTTCTATGCCAAGCACGTCGCCTACGCAGAAATCATGGGGACGCGCCCGCAGACGTTGTACGGGTTGGCGGACTCACCTGTCGATCTGGCAGCGTTCATGATCGACCACGGGGACGGCACGGGCCAGCCCGGGCTCGTCGAACCGGCCCTCCAGGGACACCCCCCGGGCGAGCTCACACGCGAGGACGTCCTCGACAACATCACGCTCTACTGGCTGACGAACACCGGAGTTTCCACGGCCCGTCTCTATTGGGAGAACAAGAAGGGCTTCTTCGAAGCCAAGAACATCTCTGTTCCGTTTGCGATCAGCGTGTTTCCCGACGAGCTGTATCAAGCTCCGCGCAGCTGGGCGGAGCGGGCATATCCCAACAACCTGATCCACTACAACAGGCTCGACAAAGGCGGGCACTTCGCGGCCTGGGAACAGCCTCAACTCTTTTCAGAGGAGATGCGGACGAGCTTCAGGTCACTGCGCTAGCCAGCCGGAGACGGCGTCGCCGATGCGCCACCCCCTGCGTCCTGCCCCTACCGGTCTGATTGGAGTAAGAATGTTCGCTCGTGGCTGAGTCAGATCAGCAACCCGGCCCTGCGCTGCGCGTCGCCGCGACCGCGGCGAACGAAGCCGAGGCGGACCTGTTCCGCCAGCGTCTCGCGCAGGCTGGGATTCAAGCGCAGTCGGAGCGCGTGATCGGCGGCCCCGAATTTGGCTCGTCCGGGGCGCGATACGTGTACGTGGCGGCGGCTGATCTGAAACGTGCCCGCGAGCTCCTTGAGCCGCGCCACGAACGGGACTGAGGCCGGATCGAACCTGGAAAGGCCCAAATTCCTGCTCGTGGCCAACCCGATCAACCGCTACTCGATCGGCGACCGTACAGCCGGACTTCAACTCGCCGCAGACGGCTCGCTGACAATCTACATGCAGCACGAGTCGCCCGGTCTCGACAAGGAATCGAACTGGCTTCCCAGCCCCGCCGGCGACTTCCGACGCATCATGCGGATGTACCAGCCCAAGCCCGAGTTCCTCGCCGGAGGCTAGGTGCTACCGGCGGTCAGGAAGGTCCGCCAGCGATCCAGTGGCAACCACGATCGCCGCGATGGCCTTTCACGCCAAGCGGCCCTCTTTCGCCGGTGGGTACGATGAGCCACGATGGCAGAACGCGTCGATGCCGACGCTGGGGCTTCCGAGCACGGGCGGAGGCGGCTGCACATCTCGCACTCCCTGCACGCCACGCGGCGGGGCCTGCTGAAGTCGGGGCTGAAGCTCGTCGGCTTCGCCGCCTGCGCATACATCGTGCTCCGCCTCATCCCGAGCCTGCGCCAGGCGCTGGCCAGCCTGGAACGGGTGCACTGGCAATGGGTGGTGGCGGCGCTCGCCCTCGAGACCTTGTCCGAGGTGGGCTTCGTCACCTCGTGGCGGGCGATCGTCGATCCCGACAACCTGCTCTGCAAGCAGGGCCGGAGAATCGGCGCCCGTGCCGCGTGGGCGCAACTGGGAGGCGGCATTCTCGTGCCGGCGGGGTCGTTCGCGGGCGTGGGCGTGGGCGCCTGGATCATGCACCGCTTTGGCATGCCGCCCAAGCTGATCGCCGAGCGCCAGTTCAACCTCAGCTTCCTGAACACCGCGGTCGACGCGATCGCACTGGTCATCTTCGGTCTCGGCCTGGCGACCGGCATCCTCGCCGGCAGGCACGAGCTCTCGCTGACCCTCCTGCCCGCGGCGGTAGCGGCGATCGGAGTAGCGCTCGCGCTGCTCATCGCCCACCGTGTGGCGTCCCACGCGCAGCGCCTCGCGCCCCGCCACCCGAAGATCGCGAGCTCGCTCACGTCCCTGGCCAACGCCGTCGACGATACCGAGCAGCTCCTGTTTCACCGCGGCCGCAGCAAGGCAGTGCTTGGGGCGCAGGCGTATCTGTGGTTCGACGTGTCGGTACTGTTCATCGCTCTGGTCGCCGTGCACGCTCACCCGCTGCCCACGTTCGCGGTGGTCGTCTTGGCCTACATCATCGGCGCGCTCGGCGGATCGCTTCCGCTGCCCGCCAGTGTCGGCACGATCGGCGGCATCGTGGGCATGCTGATCGTCTTCGGAGTCGCCCACACCAACGCGATTGCGGCCGTTCTCGTCTACCAGTCGATCGGGCTGCTGGTGCCGCTCGTGGGTGGCGCGATCGCCTATCTGCTCCTGCGCCGCGATCTCGGGCCGATCACGCCCGGCGAAGCGACAGCTCCGCCGGCCAACCGAGGGTGAGCCCTCCCGGTGCTCGACCTTCTTCCGTGGCCTGCGTCGGGGAGCCGCTGCGCGGGGGTGCCGGTCGTGCTCCCGTTGCAGGGCTACCGGGGCTCCGGCCAGCGGGGCAGCAGCGGTCTGCGAGACTGCGCGAGGATGACCCGCAGATCCGTAGCGCAGCACCGATGAGCGGACAGGGCTCTCCGCGGCCACTGCTGATCGCCCATCGCACATGCCCCAAGCACGGGCCGGAGAACAGCATCGCGGGCATCCGCCTGGCAGACGAGCTCGGCGCTGACATGGTGGAGATTGATGCGCGCGGGACGCGTGATCTGGAGCGCGTTCTCATGCACGATCGATCCACCAGACGCACCGCGGGCGGCCTGTGGATCGTCAGCCGTAGCTCGCTGTCGCGCATTCGCGCTCTTCGCCTCAAGTCTGCCGGAGAGCAAGCTGTATCGAGTCCCCCGCCTCTGCTGCGGGAGGCATTGGTGGCCGTGGGCACGCGAATGGGTGTGGCCATCGAGGTTAAGGACCCGCGAATCGCGCCTGGTACCTTGGCCGACATCCGCGAGGCGAGAATCGCGGATCGCACCCTGCTGTGGTCTTATTCCGAGCGGGTGGTGAAATGGTTCGTTCAGCACGCGCCCGACATCGAGGTCTCCCTTCTGCGGGATACCAAAACCAGCAAGCAGGATCGCAGGTTCCTGAGCGATGCCGCCGCGCTGGGCGCGCGCGGGCTGTCCATCTGCTGGGACGCGGTCGACAGTGCCTTCGCCGCCGCAGCCCGGGCCCGTGGTCTCTCGGTCTATTCAATGTGTGACGCGATCAGGCCCGATCCGCAGACTGTGCGTCTTCTCCAGGGCGTGATCACCGACTGGCCCAGCGAGGTCAGGGCGGCCCTCGCAGCCATTTAGCGCACGCCGTGAGGTTTCGTCTTCGGCGCATTCACACCAACCGTCTGATCCGCTACCGGGAGATGCCTCCGGCGCAGCGATGTGACACGGTAGACGCGGCGTGCCGGCGGATCCTCGAGCGAAATTGGGTCGCGACACCAGGCTTCACGATGCCAAATCGACGCAAGTACCCGTGGATGTGGCTTTGGGATTCTTGCTTTCACGCCATCGCCTGGAGCCGTCTCGGCGATCCACGGGGCGTCCGGGAGCTCGAGAATGTGCTTTCTCTGCAGCTGCCTACCGGCTTCGTTCCGCACATGGGCTACCTGACCAAGCCCGAGGCCTCGCTCGCACTGTGGCATGCTCCGGGTCGGTCAGACATCACGCAGCCGCCGATGTACGGCCACGCACTGCGCGTGTTGGCCGCGCGTGGATTCGCCGTCGACCACCTGTATTGCGCTGCAACCGCGGGACTCGACTACCTGCTCGAGCATCGACGGGACCCCGGCTCCGGCCTGATCCGCGTGCTCCATCCATGGGAGACCGGCTGCGACGACAGCCCGCGCTGGGACGGGTGGCAGGTCGAGCCTTTCAACGAGCGCCGCTGGAACAAGCGCAAGCGCGAGCTGGTTCGATCGATTCGGCTTGGGGACGGCGCCGCGTGCGCCAACCCGGGCTTCGATGTCGGGTCGGCGGGGTTCAGCGCCCTGGTGGCGTTCAACGCTTTCGAGCTGGGTCAAGCCACCACGAATGAGGAGCTCCTGTCAAAGGCGTCTGCGCTGGCGAGGGCGATCGACAGCCATTGGGTGGACTCGCGACGCACGTGGAGCGACGTCTGCCTGGCGGGGCCCCGCAGCACGTCTGCTGTCCGCACGCTTGACGCGCTCTTCGGGGTCCTGGTCAGCGAGCACCGCCACTGTCTCAACGGCGCCTTTGCCGAGATCTTCGACCGACGTAGCTTCTGGCGCCCCTACGGGCCGTCAGGCACCGCGGCGGATGAGCCGTCTTATGACCCCGGCGCCTACTGGCGGGGCGATGCATGGCCCCAGGAGCTTTATCTCCTCATGGTTGCCGCACAGCGGCGAGGACGGCGCTCGGAGGCTCGCAGCCTGGCCGAAAAGCTGGTGCTGGGCTGCATTGGCTCGGGGTATGCAGAGCGCTGGAATCCCGAGACAGGCGCTGGCCTCGGCGCGATCCCTCAGGGATGGGCGGCGGTGGCAGGCGAGGGTCTTCGCATCCTCGCGGCCGGAGAGACAGGCGCGCCAGCCTGACCGAGAGCACGATACGCAGGGGCTCCCAGGGCCCGATGGTCCCGCGTTATAACGACGAGGCCCGGCGGCGATGAACCGGCGTTCCGCGGCCCGGCGCTAGGTATGATTCCTAACGTCCCTACAGATCACCCTCTCCGACCTACGCCAATGGGGGGAGGGGGGCGCTACGAGGGAACGTCGCCCCCCTCCCCTCCCAGTTCGTCCACGCGCCTGCAAAGCGCCGCGATCGCGCCGGCCTGCTCGAGGCTCTCGTCGAGGTCGTCGTCTGCGGACACGTCCTGGACTGCCGGACGGCGACTGGCTGCGTGGTCGTGTTCGACGTTGCGCGTGGCGTGCGCTAGAAGCTCATCGAGCAGCGCTCGTGCCTCGCTGTCGAGCGGATACTCGCGCGCAGCGACAGCACGCCACGCACGGGCACCGAGCGAGAGCCGCCTGGAGACCTCTTCCATCGCGCCCACGTCGGGGCATCCGCCCTCGATACATAAGTCGCCTTCGCTGACATCCCATTCCACATCGAGCAGGTAGTCAATGAGTCGAAGGCGCAAGAACTCCGCCTCGAGCGCGTCCAGCGACATCCTGTCGGTCGTTGCGGCCCCGCTCATGCTTCCTCCGCGCACTAGTTGTCGCGAAGACCGTAACAGCCGGGACTTCCGCGTGTCAAGAACGAACAGCCAGGATTCTGCATATCAAAAGCTATCCGGCTATGTGGACTTCGAGTACAGGTCCTCGGATCTGCGTGCCGCTCCGCGGCGGGGCACTCCAGCTCATCGCGGCCGGCTGTCGGCAGGAACGTAGGATTATTTGCTGCACGAGGCGGAAATGGTCGCAGCAGCGGCTTGTCCAACCGGCAAGCGGCCGCCACCTTCCCCGCGATGGCCCACATCGGTTTATGCCCGCTGGTCGCTGGGTAAGCGTTGTGATAGAGCGCTGTCCTCCCGTCCATCCGCCCAGGGACGGCGCTCACGGGGATTGGAACTGCGGGCGCCAACGGCCCGGCGTCCGCAGTTCCTTTGTTCTCCGTCGTGTTTTGGTATGTGCCATCAATGCCGCAAATGGCGACGTATGCGATCGCGCAGGAACGAGTGCACCGGGCGCCTACGCGTCCCTGCATCTGTCCTCGCAATCGTGATAACTCCTGAACAACTTGCGCGTCACTTCCAGTCCGATATCTGACACGCGCGGACGCCCACCCAATTTCGCGAAGCCCGCGTTTTCAATGAACCACAGATAGGTCGTTGTGATCGCGCGGCTCGGGAGCCCGCTTTGAGAGCAGCTTCGCGGCGCCCCCCAACCCCCTCCCGATCAGACCCCCCGGGACGGCGCCTGGCCCCCGTTCGCAGGGACCCCTCGGGGAGCCGTCGGCTCGGCGTGCGGTCTTGAACCTTCGCCCCGCACGGGCTGGCAACTGGAGGTTTGCCCCTTGCAAGCGCGGGAATAGAAGGGCCTCGGGGCGTTGCTCTCTTTTCTGGCCAGTTGGGAGGGTGGCGCTCCAACAGTCTTCTTGTCGGGGAGCGCACGCGAGGGACAACAGGCAAGGAACCGGACCGGGGGCTTCGTTGGGCGTAGCGATCGGCGCCCCCGGTCTGGCGGGCTTGCCTGAATCTCGGATCGGCGAGGGCCTTTCGAGCCGCTGGACCGGGAGGTAGACTGCGAGCCGAGTGCAGGAAGCCAACAGGCCAGCCGACGATGCACCCGAGAGTGCCGGCCCTGACGGGCCGGCGGAAGTCCCGTCCACGCAGCCCGCATCTCCTGCCGCCGGTTCCTCGCAAAGCGGCGGTGCTGCGCCTACTCGTGGGCGTCGCATCCTCGTCAGCGCAATCGTGTGGGTCACGTCGGTGCTTGCGGTGATCGGGATCTTCGCGATCTGGGCCAACCGACAGATGCTCAACCCGGACAACTGGGCGAACACGAGCACGCAGCTGCTGCAGAACGCCGACATCCGCGAAGCCACCTCCGATTATCTGGTGGCTCAGCTGTATGCCAACGTCAACGTGGAAGAAGAACTCAAGAGCAGGTTGCCGACCCAGATCAAGCCGCTGGCGGGTCCCCTGGCGGGTGCGATTCGCAACCTCGCCACCGAAGCGACCCAGCGCGCGCTCGCTAGCCCCCGCGTGCAGGAAGTGTGGCGGCAGGCCAACCGCGCGGCCGACCAGTCGCTTGTCACGATCGTCAACGGCGGCAAGGGTGCCGTCGTGATCACCAAAGGCGAAGTCTCACTGGACCTTGCCGCGATCCTCGCGAACATCACAAGCAACCTCGGCCTGCCGAATATCAGCTCCAAACTTCCGCCCTCGGTCGCGAAACTGAAGATCCTGAAGTCCAACGAAATCAAGCTCGTCCAAGAAGGCGGCAAAGCTCTCAAAGGCCTCGCGCTGCTGTTCACAATTCTCGTGCCGCTGCTCTATGCGCTGGCGATCGTGCTCGCCCGCGGATTTCGCCGCCGCACGCTGATGTCGGTAGGAATCGCGGCGGTCGCCGTCGGGATCCTGGTGTTCCTCGGGCGCAGCGTCTTGATCTCGCAGGTGACCGACTCGTTGGTCAAAACCGAATCGGTTAGACCGGCCGCGCACGCCGTGCTGACGATCGCCACCTCCATGCTCTCGGAGATCGCTGGAGCGTTCATCTTCGTAGGGGTGCCGCTGATCGCCGCGGGGTGGTTCGCCGGCCCGACGCGTCTGGCCGTCAAAGGTCGCCAGGCGATCGCGCCGTTTTTGCATGAACATGCCGAGTGGACCTACACAATCGTCGCCGGCATCATGATCCTGATCTTCATCTGGGACCCGATCCCGGCGACTGGCAAAGCTGCTGGGATCATCGTCTTGCTCGTGCTCGCGTTCCTCGGGACGTATCTGCTGCGCCGCCAGACCGCCGCAGAATTCCCCGCTGCAAAAACCGACACATCACGCGTCGCGTGACAGCAGAGATGGCGAGCTTAGCCGTCGGCGAACAGCTGAAACTCAAATTCGCAAAGAAAGAGGGCCACCAACAGATCGCAGTTATCGTCTAACGCTGACTGCGCCGTTGTTGTACTACGCGAGACGGCTCAGCGCGAGCGGTCGTGCGCAGCCGCCGCGTAGTGCCGAAAAGGAGCGCCAGGCGTCGATCGCAGCGGTTGGCGGTCGGCGGTAGACTGCCCGACGTGAGCCTTGATTTCGCGGTCGTCCGGTTCAGCGGCGTCGGAACCGCAGTGCAAAGGTATGCGGCGGCGAAAGCGCGCTCGGGCAGCGACACCCGCTGGGCGCAGGAGATCGGCTTCGTCGAACATGACGGCGGCGGACACCTCAGGTTGCGCGGCACGTTCGCCGGTCATTACGTCGATGCCGACGAGCGAGATCACGTGTCCCAGAAGGGCGCCGGCGAGGGCGCCGCCATCGGTGGCGTCGCCGGTGTGCTGCTCGGTCCGCCGGGCATCCCCTTCGGACTCATCGTGGGAGCGCTTGTCGGCTCGCATGTCGGGCCCGCGAGCGACGCGGAGACCGAGCCGGAGGCGCTCACCGAGCAGCTGCGCACCGCGGTGCCCCGCTCGTCATCGGCCATCGTTCTGATTGCTGCACCTGCAGACGTGGACGAACTGCTCGCTGCGCTCGAGACGAGTCAGCAAGACGTGACTCGACGGACGCTCAACGCCGACGAGGAAGCCAAGCTCGAAGCGTCGTTGAGCGCCGCCCCTCCCGCATCGCCCCCGCAATAGGGCTGCAGACGCGAGCCGTGCTTGCCGGCGCCCGCACGGGGTCGAGGATTCGCCACCTCGGCTTCCTTCGCGAAAGCCCCGCAAAATAGCGAGATTTCGAGATTTCGGAAGCCGCGCGGCCGCGCCGGCAGATCCCGCGGCAGTCGGGCCGGTTTTGCGCGCGGCAGCGGAAACGGAATCTGGTTATTGTTGTCTGCGCGTCGCCGCGACTCTGTCCGTTCCGGGACTGGCGACAATCGTGAAAACGTCCCCAGATCCGATCATGGAAATTCCCCACCTGAGCGTGTAGTGGCGGCTGCTCGCGGAGCCGAGCCGTAGGCGAGGCGGAGCGAGCTGCCGCCGGCGCGTTTCTGTCGGGGGCCCCGTCCAGGGTCGCGGGTGTTCACGCCTGCGACTCGAAGGAGGCCCCCTGGGGATGTTGTCTGAGGAGGACGATGTGGAGATTGCTGCGCTTGCTCGGCGGGGCTGGTCTGTGTCGGCGATCGCCCGGCACACCGGCCGAGATCGCAAGACGGTGCGCAAGTACCTGGCGTGCCCGAAGGTGCCACGGGAGCGGGCGGCGAGTTGTGTCGAGCCGTTCCGGGAGTATCTGGCGGCGCGGTTCGGCGAGGACGCTCATGTCGATGGCACGGTGCTGTATCGGGAGGTCGTGGGGCTCGGCTTCGACCGTTCGTATGTGACGTTCGTGCGGGAGCTGCGGCTGCTGGGCCTGCGCCCGCGTTGTGAGGCGTGCTGCACGGGCGGGCACGGCGTGACGACGGTGATCGCGCATGAGCCGGGCGGGGAGATTCAGTGGGACTGGCTTGAGCTGCACGAGACGCCGTGGGGAGCGCCGGCGTATGTGCTCGTGGGGGCGCTGTCGTTCTCGGGGAAGTGCCGAGCGGTGGTCTGTGAGGGCCAGAGCTTCGCGCACCTGGTGGAGGCGATCGACGGGGTCCTGCGCCGCCTGGGTGGCACCAGCCGCGCGTGGCGGACCGACCGGATGGCCACTGTCGTGCACCAGGGCGGCGATCGCATCACCGCGGCGTTCGCGCAGGTCGCAAAGCACTATGGCGTGGAGGTGTGGGTGTGCCCGGCGCGCCGCCCGCAGCGCAAGGGAGTCGTGGAGGCCGCGATCAAATACATCACCCGCTCGTGGTGGCGTACCGCGCCCGTCGCCTCGTTGGGGCAGGCGCAGGCGGACCTTGACCGCTGGGCGGTCGCGGTCTCAGACCGGCGCAAACGCCAGGGCACCACGATCGGGGAGCTCGCCGCGCAAGAGAACCTGCTGGCGCTGCCCGCCATCGCCTTCCCGGCGCTCCTTGAGGTGCAGAGGGTGGTCTCAAGAACGGCGATGATCGCCTTCGAAGGCAACAGCTACAGCGTCCCGCCGGGCCTTGTCGGGCAGACCGTCACAGTTCGTGCACGCTCCGGGGAGCTTCATCTGGAGATCCTCTCCCCAGCAGGACGCAGGGTTGCACGCCACCGGCGAGCTCCCGCCGGCGCTGGACAAATCCTGCAGAGCAGCGAGCATGCGCGGCTGCTCGAGCGGGCGGTGCTCGAGGCGTTCACGACCGCAAGGCCCTGCGCTCGCAAGCAAAACCGGCCACCCGGCAAGCAGGCGCTCGCCGCCGCCGCCCGCCTGCGCGGCCACCCGGACGGCGTCGTCGTCGACCTCGATCAGTACGCGCGGATCGCGAGGGTCGCCAGGTGAACCGAGGAGCCACCTACCAGCAGCTGCGCTCCCACCTGGCCTACCTCAAGCTCACCGCGCTCGCCGAACAGCTCCCCGCCGCGCTCGAGCAAGCCGAGAAGAACAAGCCCGGCTACACCACCTTCCTGCACGACCTGCTCGACGTCGAGGTCACCGCCACCGAGCAGCGTCGCCTGCAAGGACGACTGCGCTTCGCCAACTTCCCGCACACCAAGACCCTCGAGGAATTCGACTACACAGCCCAACCATCGCTAGACCGCACGCTCCTGCAGGAGCTGGCAACGCTGAGATTCATCGAGGAGAAAGCGAACGCGCTGCTGATCGGACCGCCCGGCGTCGGCAAGACGATGCTCGCAATAGCGCTCGGCATGAAAGCCGTGCACGCCGGCCACCGCGTCTACTACACAACCGCCGCGGACCTCGTCACAAGAACCAGCCGCGCCGCGATCGAGGGGCGCTGGCAAGCCACCATGCGCTTCTGGAACGGCCCCCAACTCCTCGTCATCGACGAGCTCGGCTACCTACCAATGCCAGGCGAGGCCGCCTCACATCTCTTCCAAGTCATCTCTCGCCGCTACGAACACGGCTCGATCATCCTCACCACCAACCGCGGGATCGCGCAGTGGGGCGAGATCTTCGAGGACACCACCGTCGCCGTCGCGATCCTCGACCGCCTCCTACACCACGCCACAGTCCTACAGATCGACGGCGAGAGCTACCGCATGCGAGGCCACCGAGCCCGAATCGCCCAGCAACGCGCCGGCCTCAACCCACCCACCGAAGGTGAGGAAATCTCGCGATCGCATCTGGGGAATTTCGATGATCGTTGACAGGGACCTGGTTGCGCCGCTGGGGGGCGCGTAGACCCCGTGCCTCTCGGCGCGTAGACGCTCACGCCATCCTCCGAGCCTCCCAGTGAGGGGATGGCACCGTGAGGGATGCTACGGGCGCCGAGGCCCCCCCTGGCGCCCGTAGCACCCACAGTCTCGCTCCCTGGCGCTGTTGGCGGATCTGAGATTCGGGTTTCGGCTCAACGCTGTCACTCGGCGGCTCTTGCGGCCGCGACCCCGCCTATGCCTCGTTGTCAGGGGTGCGGGAAATCCCTGTTGTCAACAGGATCGCCGCTGGCGTATGCTGGCGCCACGGCGCATCATCACCCACGGAGGGGCGGACAGAGACCGGCCGCTCGCCCAGTACCCCGGGCGGCCGGCCATTTCTCTCGCCCGCAGGGGCTGAAATGCATCATTCCGCGCTCGTTGATGCCCCGCATGTGCCGACACCAACGCGCGGGGAACTGCGCTTGCAGAAGCCTTCGCCCACCGCATAGGCTCCCAACGGCCGCATCCTCCGCGCTGACGTTGGGTGTGGCGGCGACCGGTCGCTTCTCGACATCAAGGCGGTCAGGTCCTGCGCGGGGGCGCTGTCTCCAGGGAGCCCGACCATCCCTCTGGGCGACCCACCTTGGGTGACGGCGCCCCCAAGCCACAAGATCATGGCCGGCGCTCCTCGAGGCCTTGGTCGCAGGCCCGCCTCGCGCCAGGCGGCGTACGATCCGCGCGTGAACCAATCGGCCGCCCCCAAGCCGGACGCCCTGTCGGTTTACTACGTGTACGGCACGACCATGACCTCCGTGCAGCTCTTCGAGCGGACGCTCGCGACGCTGCTGTTGCTGCTCAGCCGCGGCGCGCGCATTCGAGAGCTAAAGACACCGGCGGCGGTCGTCCGAGCGCTCGAGCGGGTGGCGAGCCGCTCGATCCATGCCTACCGCAGCACGTCCGCCAGAACGCTGCGCAAGGAGCTCCCTGATGACTTCGATCCCGAGTTGCTCGCCGAGATCGAGCGACTGCTGCCATGGCGCGAGCGGCTCGCGCATCGCTACCTGCTCGAGAAGCTCGCGCCCGACGGAGACACCCTCTTCCGACCCGAGACCGCCGAGGAACTGATGGCCGCGGGCGTCGCCTTCAGCACCGCTTCAAGGAGACTCGGCGAGATGGTCGTGGACGTCGTCGCGGCGCTGCCACAGGTGCGCCTGAGCGACGACCCGCACGATCCGATCACAAGCTTTGCCCGGGCCGTCCTGGAGGGGACCGAGGACCGCTGAACCCGGCGCGCCACCCGCTCGACCCGGCGCTGCCTGCCCCGCCTCGGTGTACCGGTGGCCCGCGAGCAGCTACACTCTGCAGGGCCATCTCCACCTCCCAGGGGGATGGCGGTGGAGGGATGCTGCGGGCGTCGAGGCCCCCCGAGGCGTCCGCAGCGATACGGTCCTTCGTGCGCGACCGGTCATTAGGCGTAGTGCGTGACTGCTGTCCTGCCCCGGTCACGGCGCGCCGCGATCGCACGGTCCAGTTTGACCTTGTCTTTGCGCGGGTAGATCCCCAGGGCCATCCCGACCTCCCAGTCAGGGGATGGCTGTAGTGATGAGGAGTGCTGCGGGCGCCGCGGCCCCCCTTGGCGCCCGCAGCGTTTCACTGTCGCCGACAGCGTGGGATGGGCGCTCGGGAATCGTCGCTTGGCGGCCCGGGCGAGCGATTTCTGTGGGTGTCACGACTGTTGATCCTCGTCGCGTGGAATCCCACGCGCGCCCGTTCCTCCGGGCTCGCCAGGCGCCGTGCGCGGGTGCGCCTCACCGCGCTCGCTTTGATGTGAATGCGGCTGCTTTTCACCAGTGGTCGCGTCGAGAGCGCCTGACCCGGCGGCGTAGGCGACCGGGTCCCGGCCGCTTCTTCCGCGCAGGACGATCGCAAAGCCGACGGCGATCAGCCCCCCGGTGATCGGTCCGACGACGTACACCCAGTAGCTGCTGAAGTTGCCGCTCACGAGCGCCGGGCCAAACGAGCGTGCCGGATTCATCGAGGCGCCGCTTACCGGCGCACTCCACAGTCCGGCCAGCGCGATATAGCCGCCGACGGCCAGCGCGGCGATCGCCCCGACGTTCTGCGCAGCCGAAGCCGTTCCCAGGATCACGCTCACGAGCCCCACCGTGAGCACGGTCTCCATCAACAGCGCCTGCCAGTTGTGATAGCCGGCGCCGGGGAGCGTCGCGCCGAGGTGATGGACGTTGCCAAAGACGGCGTCCAGGAACAGACATGCCAGCATCGCGCCGACGAGCTGGATGATGACATAGCCGGCTACTCGCTTCGGGGGAAAATCGCGGCGCAGCGCGAACGCCATCGTCACCGCCGGGTTCAGATGCGCACCGGAGACAGCGCCCATGAACAGGATGATCGCCATGACCATCAGTCCCGGGGCCACCACGGCGGCGGCGAGGCTTATTTGGCGCTGCTCGTAAAGGATCCCGCCGCCCGCGGCGACGAGCACCAGAAAGAAGGTTCCGAACAGCTCCGCGAAAAGTCTGCGCCACTCCAAGCGCGGATCGTCGAACTGCGCCCGCGAGCCGAACTCGAGCGCAAGCAGCTCCCGGCTGCGGGGGGTGAGCAAGCCGAGGCCGGGAGGCACCTGCGCCAAGTCGCGCTCATCGGCCATGACCGGCCCGCAAATGCCCGGGTTTGGTTCGGGCAACTTCTCCCGTCCGGCGTTGTTCGATCACGGCGGAACTCCCCGAGCGACCTCCGCGGTTAGCGCCGCGATGTCCGCTGTCGGGAACAGAACATAACCGGCCCAGCGTATCCCCTGCTCCTCGGCCAGGGCGATCTGTTCGGCGTTCGCTTGGACGCTCGCGATTCGCGCTTGGCCGCAGCAGCGGGCGCAGGCCGCCTCGAAGCGCAGCACATCGGGCAGCTCCGGAAACGTGACCCACGCGATCCCGGCAGGCGTAGACTCTTCGCCGCTCGTCCCGCCGTCTTCGCACGACCCGCTCGTCTCGACCCCCTGAGCCCATAGGGTCTCGATCAGGCCCGCTATCCCCGCATCGATCGCGACCGGCTCGCCGTGATGCTCGAGCGTGATCGTCGGGTGCGCCATCACGGATCAGGCCCCGGACCCCGGGCCGTCGCTCCGCTCAGCTTGTGTGTTTACCGCAGCCCATCCCCGCATGCACTATTTCGCCTTGTTCAAACGTCCAGACGACGCGTCGCGGGCAGGCCTTGCCCGTCGGAGTCCAGCTATAGAGCGTGTAGATTTCTTCGGGCCTGACGCGGAAGTACGCCTGCCCGATCTCGTTGGTTTCGCTCACTTCGGCATTCGAATTGGGTTTTCCGCTGTTACGCGGCGGCTTGGAGGGTTCGTCAAAGCCCGCCACGAGCTCGACCAGCCAGCCTGTGCCCGCCTTGTGATGCCCAGCGTACTGGTCAACGCTCAAGGCATCTCGGAGGGGCGTCTGCGTACAGGGTTGTTCTTCGCTGGGGCTGACGCCAACTTCGCAGATGGGCGGTGGACTGGTCGCTGAAACATCGGCACGCGCGATCGGCGCGGCCCACGCCAGTGCGATCAACAAAATTACGCAATTTTTCATAACGCCACGGTTTGTCATCGGATCAATCCGATTCACGCTCGCTTGACATCAAGGCGAGCGACGCGGTCGAGTCCAGAAGGCATTCCTGGCATCGCGCACCCCGCATTTCCCTCCTCAATACGAGTTTCGCACCGGCAGCGGTGCTCGTCAAGCGCGAACCCGAGGATCTCCTCGGGGAGCGGCGTCGACTAGCGACTCGAGATCACTCGGCCACGGCCATCTCTTGTGACATAGAGCTTGGCGTGGCTGGCCCGCTCCTCGAGCTTTTCCTTCGACCGGCGCTTGTCTTTTAGCAACGCTAGGAACGGGAGTCTCATACACGATCAGTATCGGCAGCCTGCCCGCAAAGCTAAATAGGCGCTCGCCGACTCAGCGAATAAAACGCAGCTCGACACCGACGTCGAGCCCGCGCCAGGTACCGTCCGCGCTCAGCGCAGGGACGCCAAGCCGTCGTGCGAGCGCCAGGCACGAGCGGTCACCGAAGGACAACCCCAGCGAGCGCGTCGGCTCACGCAGACGAGCAGCCTCGATCGCATCAGCATCGGTGAAGGGCTCGACGACGATCACACCGCCGAGCAGGCCTCTGTCTGAAAGCGTGCGCGCGAACTGCACCGGATCAGCCCCCTCCGCACCAACCCGCCCGAACGCCTCCGCGAGGTTAACCGTGCTGATCGATGCTCCCGCGGCGATCGCATCCGCCACGACCTTGGCGCCAGGCTCCCGCTGCAAGTAAGCGAGCAGAGCTGTGGCGTCGAGCACCGTCACCGGGCGTCTGCCGCGTCGCTGTCTTCTTTGGCGGATTCGGCCTGACGTTCGGCGATCAGCTTGTTGGCCATCGAACTGGGAACGTCAGCGAGCAAGCCGATGCAATCATCGGCCACCGCGCGATACGGACGCAGTCGTAGCGAGCCGTCGAGTTCGGTGCTGAGCAGCATCCAGGTCCCCTCCTTCAGATTCAGCTCCTGGCGCAGCGCCGAGGGCAGCACGAACCGGCCGCGATCCCCGACCTTGACGCTCGCCTTGATCTGGGCCATGCCGGACACCCTACCACGATTGAGAAACGTCCCACACCGCTGATTTGTGGGCCATGGACGGCGCAGCGCGGCGCGGCCGCTCGGGCTCGTCGCCGGCGCCCCGTTCAGCGAGCAGCATTAGCCAGGTCTTGCGGCGGTCCCCCCTGAACCCGAGATACTGGGCGGGCGGTGTCGCAGGAGAGGTCATGACGATCTTCTGTCGTCACCCGCGACGGATGAAGTGGGCGAGACTCTTTGGGTCGCCCATGTCGAGGTCGTCGACGTTCTGGTATCGCGAGTCCGCCATGGAGAGAGGTCCGGGAGCCCACGGAACCCCGAACTGTTGCCATGAGCACGTCGAGCAGAATCTTTGAGCGCGAGGGTTCTCCTTGGGCGGCAGCTTCGCTGTCGAATCTGAGGGAGGTTTGTGATGGAAGGCGTTTATGAGCGCTGCGGTGCGCTGGATGTGCACCAGGCGCAGGTGACCGCCTGCGTGCACGTGCCCGATCGGCGGGGTGTGCGCTCGGAGCTACGTGCCGAGTTTTCCACGATGACGTCCGACCTATTGGCGTTGCGCGGCTGGCTGCTTGGCCTCGGCATCACGCACGTCGCGATGCAGGCCACGGGCGTCTACTGGAAGCCGGTCTACTACCTGCTCGAGGACGACTTCGAGCTCTTGCTGGTCAACGCTCAGCACGTCAAGAACGTGCCCGGGCGCAAGACCGACGTCCAGGATGCCCAGTGGTTATGCCAGCTACTCGAGCACGGGCTGGTGCGCTCAAGCTACGTGCCGCCCGAGCCGATCCGCGAGCTGCGCGATCTCACCCGTTATCGAAAGTCGCTTGTGTGCGAGCGCGCGCGCGCGCGAGGCCAACCGCCTGCACAAGGTGCTCGAGGACGCCAACATCAAGCTCGATTGCGTCGCATCGCGGCCGTTCGGCGCTTCGGGCAAGGCGATGCTCAAAGAGCTCTGCGAGGGCAACAACGACCCCGTCGCGCTGGCGGACCTGGCCAAAGGCAAGCTGCGCGCCAAGCTCCCGGCGCTACGCCAGGCACTCGAGGGCCGCTTCCGGCAGCACCACGCGCGGCTCGTCTCCCATCTGCTCGCCCACATCGAGTACCTGGATGAGGCGATCGGCTCGCTCAGCGAGGAGATCGAGCAGGGCATGCGCCCTTTCGAGCACCAGCGTGAGCTTCTGTGCACGATCCCCGGCGTCGCCGAACGCACCGCCGAGGTGATCATCGCCGAGTTTGGCTCCGAGATGGATCGCTGTCCCAGTCACCGTCACGCGGCGAGCTGGGCGGCCGTCTGTCCCGGCCACAACGAGTCGGCGGGCAAGCGCCGCTCGGGCAAGACCCGCAAGGGCGACAGCTGGCTCAGGACCGCGCTGATCGAGGCCGCCCAGAGCGCCGCCGGGCGCACCAAAGACACCTATCTGCACTCCCAGTATCTGCGCGTCAAGCGCCGCCGCGGCCACCGCAAGACGATCGTCGCCGTCGCCCATTCGATCCTCATCGCCGCTTACTACATCCTCCGCGACGAGGCCCCATACCAGGAGCTCGGCGGCGACCACTTCGTCCGTCGCGAAGACCAAGCGCGGCTAACCAGGCGTCTGGTGCGTCAGCTCGAAGGGCTCGGGCAGCGCGTTACGCTCGAGCCAGCGTTGGAGGCGAGGTGAAGCGTTATTTCTGAGCAGAACGTTCAGCTCGTGCGCACGCTGTTCGATGGCTGGGCGCGCGGCGACTTCAGCGCCGGCAGCGAGATGCTCGCGCCCGATTTCGTTTGGCGCCAGCTGCGCGGCGTGGTCGAGCCAGGTTCTCACCAGGGGGCAGGCGCAGGCGAGGCGCTGCGGAGGATCTTCGAGGTCTATGAAGCTTTCAGCGTCAAGGCCGAGGAGTACATCGATGCCGGGGACAAGGTGATCGTCGTGGCGCGCTCGCGCGGTATCGCCCGCGCGAGCCGGCTCGAGATGGACCAGCGGCTGGCCTTCGTCTGGACGGTCCGCGACGGCAAGCTCGTCCACAATGAGCAGTACGCAAGTCGGCACGAAGCCCTCGCCGCGCTCGGGCTCCCGACGACGCTGGGTGACGCGGGCGAGAGGTCATTGGGCGCCGCCCGCAATCCGGCCGAGAGGGGACGGAGAGCGCTCGGAGGGGACGGCGCCCACACACAGCTTACCCCCGATCGGCGTCGATAAAACCCCGAGCTTACATCGAGCCATCCGGCCTTCGCCTAGCCGAGGGCGGCGATCCGTTCGATCAGCAGATCGAGGAAGCGCTCGCCGTCGATGCCACAGGCGACGTTGCAGCGGGGGCGCCAGCCCGCGCGGTCCCAGAAGTCGACATACGTGCGCCCACGCGACAGCTCCGAGCCGGTGTCGATGACCACGCCACACTCCTTCGTTTGCAGGAGGCTGCCGTCGATGACGTGAGCGACCGCGACGGCGTCGTGGACCGGGACACCGTCCCAGCCATAGCGGCGCTTGTGGTGCCGGGAGTAGAAGCGATACAGGTCGGCGACGAGCTTGCCGGCACGCGAGCCGTCGTGCAAGCGCGCGATGTGCGACTCGGCCAGCAGCGCCGCGTGGGTGACGTCGAGCCCGACCATCGTCACGTCGAGCCCGCTCGAGAAGACCCGCTGCGCGGCCTCCGGGTCCGCCCAGATGTTGAACTCCGCGGCCGGCGTCACGTTTCCCAGTCCGATCGCGCCGCCCATCAGCACGATCCGCTCGAGCTTCGGCGCGAGCTCCGGATGGCGCGCGAGCAGCAGCGCCACGTTGGTTAGTGGGCCGGTCGCGACCAAGGTGACAGCGCTCGTCTGCGCGGACAGCGTCCGGGCGATCCAGTCGACCGCGTGCTCGGGCCCTGGCGCGCGAGCCGGCGCAGGCAGGTCCGGGCCGTCGAGTCCGGTCTCGCCGTGAACCTCGGCCGCGACGTGGCGCTCGCGTACGAGCGGCCGCGGCGCGCCCGCGGCGACGGGCACGTGACCGTGGCCAAGGTGCTCGAGCACGCGGATCGCGTTCGCAGTCGTCTTCTCGAGCGTCTGATTCCCCGAGACGGTCGTCAGACCGAGCAGCCGCACCTCGGGGCTGCCCAGCGCGAGCATCAACGCGATCGCATCGTCGTGACCCGGATCACAGTCGAGCACGATCTGGGTCATGCGGCAATTATCCCATCGACCTCGCGCGCACTCGGGAGCGATGGCTGGGCGCCGATCCGCGACGCGGCCAGAGCACCGGCAGCGCACGCGCGCGCGAGCGCCTGCGCCGGTGCGCGCCTTTCGAGCAGCGAAACAACCAGGGTGGCGCAGAAAGCATCGCCGGCCCCGGTCCCATCGATCGCCTGGACGGCGGGCGGCGTCGCACGCGCGACCTCGCGGCCGGCCGCGAGCAACACCGCGCCCTGCGCGCCGAGCGTCAGCGCCACGAGGCCCCGATACGGGCCGACCGCCTCGTACTCGTAGCGGTTGACGACGAGCAGATCGGGCTCGAGCTCGAGCGGGCCGCGCGCCGGGGCTGCATTCAGGCAGAAGAAGCGCGCCTGGGCCGCGGCGGCCCCGATCGCGGCACCCGGGATCTCCTGCTGGCAGATCACCGCATCCGCATCCCCCACATCGACGTCATCCGGCGTGAGTCGGCCGTTCGCGCCGGGCGCGATGACGATCACGTTCTCGCCCCCGGCCTCGACCAGGATCAGCGCTACGCCACTCTCGCCCCGATCGCGGACCACGCCGCTCGTGTCGATGCCGTCCCGCGCGAGCGATCGCAGCACGAGATCGTCGATTCCGATCCGCCCGACGAAGCGCGTGCGCGCGCCCATGCGCGCGGCTGCGACCGCCTGGTTGGCGCCCTTGCCGCCGGCCACCCGCTCAAACTGCGCATCCCCGATCGTCTCGCCGCGGCGCGGCAGCCGCTCGCAGCGCGCGACGAGATCGACGTTCGCGGCGCCGGCCACCGTGATCCTGGGCGTCGAGCTCACGACCAACACCTACGCGCCGCTCCGAGGATCTTCACCTATTGCATGTTCACCGAAGCGAGCAGCTCGCGCGGCTACCCCGGATCGCGCGCACGTCACGGCTGCCCCGGATCGCGCGCACGTGATACTGGTTGCGCGATGTCGCAGGAGAACCTCGAGCTCGTCAAACGGATGCAGGAGGCCTACCTCGGCTCCGAGCCCGAACAGGCGCTGGCGTTCTTTGACCCCGACGTCGAATGGGATGTGAGCGATCGACCCGGCGGGAAGGTCTGGCACGGACGCGACGGCGTACGCGGCGCGATGGCCGAATGGGCGGGTGCATGGAAGGACCGAGAGCTGGAGATGGAGGGGTATCGGGAGGCGGGCGAGGACAAGGTGCTGATCTTGTGGCGCGAACGCGGCCGCGGCAAGCGCAGCGGTGCCTCCGGCGAACTGCGCGGCGGCAACCTCATGACCGTCCGCGGCGGGCGGATCGTGCATGGGCGCGTGTTCATGGACCAGCGGGCGGCGCTCGAAGCGACGGGGCTCGCGCGCTAGGCGCGGCGCCTGCTGCGGCGCCGACAGGCCCGCGCTCGTGGCCTGCGGCGCAGCGACTCGCGCCGGTAGACTGGCCTTTCGGAATGACGACCACCAGCGAGCAGCTGATAACCGGTGTCGACTTCGCCGCGATCTCCACGAGAGACCTCGATCGCGCGCTGAAGTTCTACGGCGAGACGCTCGGGATCCCGGTCTCAGTGCACATCCCGGAGCGCAACTATGCCGAGGTCGAGACCGGGAACCTCACGCTCAGCCTGATCGACGCGGAGAAGATGGGCATGGAGCACAAGGTGCGAGGCCACGAGATCGCGCTGCACGTCAACGACATCCAGGCCGCGCGCGAGACGCTCGAACACCGCGGAGTCAGTTTCAAGGGAGATACTCTCGACACGGGCGTCTGCCACATGGCCCTGTTCGAGGACCCGGACGGCAACCCGCTGATGCTCCATCACCGCTACGCGCCGCGTAGCCCGCGGACCTAGCGAGACGCTGCCGCGGCCGCGGACTAACTTGTTCGGGTGGCCTATACGCAGTCGCTCAGATCAAGGCTCAGGCCCGAACGCCCCTGGCGCGAGCACGCGCGTCTGTACGTGGACCTGTACGGCGATCGCGCGGTCGCGCGGACGCTGTGGCCCGGGGCGCTGGGCGGCCCGCGCACGGCCCGGCAGGCGTCGGACATGCTCGCGGCGGATATCGAGCACTGGGAACGCGAGTCGTTCGGGCCGTGGGTGTTCTTCGAGACCAAGACGGGGATGTTCGTCGGGCGCGGCGGCCTGCGCCGCACGGCGGTCGTGGGCAGGCAGTGCGTCGAGCTGCTCTACGCGGTGCGCCCGGATGCTTGGGGCCGGGGCTACGCAGGCGAGATGGCGACCGTCTCGCTCGCCGAGGCGCGGCGCCTGGGGCTCGCCGAAGTCGTCGGCTTCGCCGCCAGCGAAAACACCGCCTCGCTGCGCGTGCTCGAACGAGCTGGCATCCGTTTCGAAGAGGTGTTCGAGCGTGCGGGGCTTCCGCACCGGCTGGGGCGATTCTCGCTGCGCTGAGGCGTCGATTGGACGGCGCCCTTGTACCCTTGACTGCATGTCGCTTCTGCGAGCGGCAGTTGCATACGAACCCCGACGGCTTCATTTCCGACGCCCTATCCCACCAACCGCGATCACCGTGTGAGGTAGTCGATGAACCGGTTTACCGACATGCTCTTCAAGGACAAGACGAAGATGATCGACGCGGAGCACGCGCTCCCCGGTCGCGATCAGGACATGCCTGTCGCCGAGCGCCACGCGGTGCTCGGGACGCCGATCAAGCCGCCATTCCCCGACGGAATCGAGCAGGCGATCTTCGCGATGGGCTGCTTCTGGGGAGCCGAGCGAATCTTCTGGGAATTGCCGGGCGTCTACACGACCGCGGTCGGCTACACCGGCGGATACACGCCAAATCCGACCTACGAGGAGGTCTGCAGCGGGTCAACAGGACACGCCGAGGCCGTGCTCGTAGCGTTCGATCCCGCGAAGATCAGCTACGAGGAGCTGCTGCGCCACTTCTGGGAGGGGCACGACCCGACGCAGGGCATGCGCCAGGGCAACGATATGGGCACGCAGTACCGCTCGGCGATCTACTGGTTCGACGACGCCCAGCGCGCCACCGCCGAAGCGAGCCGCGACATGTACGCGCATCGACTGAACGGCCGCGGCTACGGCGAGATCACGACGGAGATCGCCAAAGCGGGCCCGTTCTACTACGCCGAGGACTACCACCAGCAGTATCTGCAGAAGAATCCCGCCGGCTATTGCGGGCTGGGTGGAACCGGCGTGAGCTGCCCGGTGGGGGTCGCGCGCGAGCAGGCGTAGGTGTCGGTCATCCCGTAACCACGCGGTGAGCGATCCCTGTACCACACGGTGAGCGCCAGAATCTCGTCATGAGCTACGACACGGCAGCCGCGGGAACAGTCCACGGGGAGCACCGCTGGGACCACGTGTTCGCGGCGCTGTATGACCGGATCATCATGCGCCGTGGCGAGCAACGTACGATGCAAAAGCTCCGCAGGGAACTCGTCGCGAACGCACGCGGCCGCACGCTCGAGATCGGCGCGGGCACCGGCGCAAACATCCCTCACTACCCGGACGGCATCGACGCGTTGCTCCTCGCGGAGCCGTTTGAACCGATGCGTCGCCGGCTCGAGCGCAAGCTCGGGGAAAGCCGCAGCTCGGCGCGGACGCTCGACGCTTCGGCTGAAGCGCTGCCGGTGGACGACGAGTCCGTCGACACCGTCGTCTCGACGCTGGTGCTGTGCACCGTTGACTTCCCGGACCGCGCGCTGGCCGAAATCGCACGCGTTCTCCGTCCGGAGGGGCAGCTGCTGTATGTCGAGCACGTCCGCTCGCACTCGCCACGCATCGCCCGCTGGCAGGACCGGCTGGAGACGCCGTGGCGACACTTCGCCGCGGGCTGTCGCTGCAATCGCGACACGATCGCCTCGATCGGGGCCGCAGGCTTCTGGTCCGAGCACCGGGACGCGCGTTGGCAGGGCGTGCCGCCGATCGTCGCGCCGCTCGTCACCGGGCGCGCGGTCAAGCAATGAACCCAGAGACCCGCGGGCTGCGGGGTTGCTGAGCGGCGGCTGACCGGCAAGCGGCTGCGACCCCGCCGAAGCGGGGCCGCGAGCCTTTGTGTTTTTCCTGTTCCCAACCCGGACGCGCGTGTCCGCGGGGATGAGCGGTAAGCCGCGGGTCCAGGAGTCTTTGCCGCCCCCTGCCGGCGAAGTTGTGTCTAGGTTGCGCCTCCCAACGCTGGTTGGCCCGCGGGCGTGTGCTCCCAGCCGGGGGCGTGGGGTCCGCCCAGCGTGGGCACGTCCGAGGGGTAGACCTCATTGCCGTGGATCGCGTGATCGCCGATCTCGAGCTCCTCGTCGGACAGGCGCAACGGCACGAAGATGCCGACGAACTTGAGGATCACGTAGGTGGCGATCGCGGTGTAGCCGATCACCCAGGCCGCGGTCTCGGCCTGCCAGCGCAACAGCGTCCAGTGGCCGTGTACCACGCCGGGCAGGTTGGGGAGGTTGGGAGCGCCTTTCACGCCGATGTACTCGACGATGCTCGGGTCGGCTAAGAAGCCGACCAGCAGGCCTCCGCAGAGACCGGCAATGCCATGGGTGTAGATCACCCCCAGCGTGTCGTCCACGCTCCGGAACATCGGCGCGCGGCTGAGGAAGCGGATCGCCATCCAGACGATCGTCGACGCGACGACGCCGATCACGATCGCTCCGTAGCCGTTGACGAAGCCCGCCGCCGGCGTGATCCCGACGAGACCGGTGATCATCCCGTTGACCGCCCCGATCAGCGAGGGCTTTTCGCGGAAGATGTAGTCCCAGGCGATCCAGACCATCATCGCGACCGCTGTACACAGGTTCGTGTTGAGCACCGCCGCCGACGCGTCGGCGCCTGCGTAGTAGGAGTCGCCGCCGTTGAAGCCGTTCCAGCCGAGCCACAGCAGCCCGGCGCCGCACGCGACCATCAACAGGTTGTTGGGCGCGTCGACCTCGCGATCGCGCTGTAAGCGCGGTCCGATCACCGCAGCGAACACGAATCCGGAGACTCCAGCCGCCAGGTGGATGACGTAGCCGCCGGAGTAGTCCAGGGCGCCATGGGCCGCAAAGTAGCCGCCGCCCCAGATCAGAAATGCATTCACCGTGTAGACGGCGGTGATCCACAAAAGCACGTAGGGAATCCACGCCTTGAAGTTCACCCGCCCGAGCACCGAGCCAAGCGCCAGGATCGGCGTGATCGCGGCGAACACGAACTGGAAATAGACAAGCGAGGACAGCGGGAAATGGAAAGGCGGGCCGGTCGTGATCGACGGAATCGTCGCCTGTGCCTCCTCGCCGACGTGGCCGAGCACGCTGCCCGGTTTGCCGAGGAACGTGCCCAGAAACCCTTTGGCCCCAAATACGCCAGAGCCGCTGTGCGCGATCGATTCGCCGAAGCCCATCTTGAAGGCCCACAGGCACCAGACGATCAGCGTCACGCAGAACGCCACGAACGTCAGCATCATGCTGTTGACCGACCAGCGCTTCTGCATGACTCCCCCGTACAGGACAGCCAGGCCGGGCAGGCTCATCAGCCCCACGAACGTGGCCGCGGTCATCTGCCAGGCGTTGTCTCCGGGGTTGAGCCAAGATGGGTAGCTGAGCCAGGTCATGTGCCTCCGTTCCTCGCTTTGATTCCGTTCCTAGTCGCTTGCTTTCCGTTACCGCGCGCCGTTCACCAGGCCCGATTCGCGCACGCGCGAGGACGCGGGCCGGTTTGCGGTTTCCGATATGAAATCCGCCCGCCCGCGATGCCGGTAGGGCAGCTTGACCAACACTTCGCCAGCGGCTTTCGACATTTGTCCAGACACCCCGCACGCAAGCCGGCCCCGCGCGGCGCGACCGGCTCCGACGAGACTCAGCCGAACGGGTAGCCCGCGCGCCGGCAGGCTTGGCGCAGCGCTTCGCTGATGCCCTTGAAGCTCTCGGGCGTCGCGCAGACGGTTCGGGCGCGCTCTCCGCACTCGTGCACGCGCGCCCCGCCGAGCGTGCTCGCGAACGTCACATCAATGCAGCCCGCGCGGCTGGGCGCCCCGCTGCTCAGGGCGTAGACGCCGAGGCCGATCACCGCCAGGGCGACGCACGCGAGCACAACCGCGATCGCGCTCTTCTCGCGCCGACCCCAGCGCAGCGGCTGTGACAGCCGCTTGGACTGGTCGATCATGATCATGGCGCTACCGAGACTACTGCGCGTCTGGCCCGGCGTCCACGCCGCTCCTGGCGGTCGCGGTCGACCCCTCAGCCTCGGAGTCGCCGGCGGCGCTCGTCTCGCGCGGCTGGAACGAGAGCGCGGCCGAGTTGATGCAATACCTCTGCCCCGTCGGCCCGGGCCCGTCGTCGAAGACGTGTCCGAGGTGGCCGCCACACGCGCGGCAGAGCACCTCGGTGCGGCGCATGAACATGCTGTTGTCCGGGCGCAGCTCGACCACCTCGGCGATCGCCGGCTCGGTGAAACTCGGCCAGCCGGTGCCCGATTCGAACTTGGTATCCGAGTCGAACAGCTCCGCGCCGCAGCCTGCGCAGCGGTAGGAGCCGGAATCCTTGTTGTAGACGAGCTCGCCGGTGAACGGCGCCTCGGTTCCCGCTTCGCGCAGGACCTCGTACTGCGCGGGCGTCAGCTCCTCGCGCCACTCGCCATCTGACTTGTCCACCTTGCGGTCGGCCATCGCTCTTTGTTGTAGCACTCGCGCCCGCGCGCCGCCGCCCGCCGCCACGGGCCGCCGGCTCGGCCGCCCGCCTCCCCGTCCGCCCCGCCCGTCCCGGTCGGGCCGCCCGCGGCTGCCGCCGCGCGAGGCCATCGCCGGGCCCGGGTTCGCGCGACGGGATGCTATTATGATGTTTACGTTCACGTCAGATTACACCCGAAGGCGCTTCGGCGTCAGCGCTGGCCACCAGAGCTACAAGTGGTGGGCGTTGTCGTGCACCAGCCTCGGGATGCTGCTGGCGGCGACGAACTCGGGGACGCTGATCATCGCGCTGCCCGACCTCGAGCGATCGCTGCACGCGAGCCTGCTCGAGCTCGTCTGGGTGATCCTCGCGTATCTGATCGCGGCGACCGTGCTCGTGCTGACGGCCGGCCGGCTGAGCGACCTGTTCGGACGCAAGCGCGCATACGTTGGCGGATTTGTGGTGTTCGCGCTGGCCTCGCTCGGGGCGGGCTTCTCCCCTGACGCGACGGTTTTGATTCTGTGGCGAATCCTTCAAGGGATCGGCTCGGCCTTCCTGTTCGCCAACGCGGCGGCGCTCGTGACGGATGCGTTCCCGAAGGAGCAGCTCGGCCTGGCGATGGGCGCGAACACGATGGTCGCGGCGATCGGGCTCGTGCTCGGCCCGGTGCTCGGCGGAGCGCTGGTCGCGATCTCCTGGCAGTGGGTGTTCTGGTTCAACGTCCCGCTGGCGCTCGCGGGCGCCGCCTGGGGCGCGCTGATCCTGCGCGAGCTCGCCAAGCGCGACCCGGCGGAGAGCTATGACGCGCTCGGCACGGTCACGTTCGTGGTCGGCCTCACCGGCCTGGTGCTGGGCATTTCGCGCGGCGGGCTGAGCGGCTGGAACCAGCCGTTGGTGCTCGGGAGCCTGGCGGCTGCCGCGGTGCTGCTGCCGCTCTGGGTACTGATCGAGCGCCGCTCGCGGGCGCCGATGCTCGACCTGGGCCTGTTCAAAAACCGCCTGTTCGCAGCGGCGAGCGCGGCGGCGTTCATCAACGGGCTGGCGCGCTTTGCGCTGATGTTCCTGTTCGTCTTCTACTACCAGGGCGCCCAGGCCAACTCGCCGATCGAGGCGGGACTGAAGCTGATGCCGCTGGCGCTCGGGATGCTGATCGCATCGCCGCTGGCGGGCATCTACGCCGACAGGCACGGGTCGCGCGCGCTGGCCGCGCTCGGCATGCTGGTCACGGCGACTGGCCTCGCGGCGATGACGACCCTGCAGGTCGCAAGCCCGTACTGGCAGAGCGCGCTGTGGCTGGCGCTCGTGGGCGTCGGCTCGGGCATGTTCAACAGCCCGAACACCGCCGCGATGATGGGCACCGTGCCGGCGCAGCGCCGCGGGATCGCCGCGGGCGCGCGCACGCTGCTGCAAAACACGGGCGCGGTCCTGTCGATCGCGTTCGTGCTCGCGATCGTCACCTCGGCGGTGCCGAAGGCGACGCTGTTCGCGGTCTTCTCGGGCGTCACGAAGGGGCTGTCAGCGCAAAAGCTCGCGCCGTTCATCGACAACATGCACGTCGCGCTGTGGGTACTGGCGGCGACCTCGCTGCTCGGCACGTTCGTCTGCCTGCTGCGCCCGCGCCACGCGCCCGAGCGGACACCCGCGCCGCGCCCGCGCGTGCTTGCGGCGCACGCCGGCGCTCCCGATGCGGCGCGCGCCGGCCAGCTTGCGGCGGCGGCCAGCGAGCGCGAGGAGCGCGACGCGGTGATCTCATGAGCGGCACGGCGCCCAGCCTGCGGATCGGCGACGTCGCCAAGCTCGTCGGCACGACGCCGCGGACGATTCGCTACTACGAGGAGATCGGGATCCTGCCCGAGGCGCCCGCGCGACCGTCCGGCGGCCATCGCACCTACAGCGACAGCGAGGTCGAGCGCCTGCGCGAGGTCATGCGCCTGCGCGATCTGCTGGGGGTCACGCTCGACGAGCTCAAGACCCTGCTCGCCGCCGAGGACGCTCGCGCGATCGTTCGCGCGGAGCTGCGCCGCGAGGACGTCGCGCCCGAGCGCAGACGCGCGCTGCTCGATGAGGCGCTCGGCCACATCGATCGCCAGCTCGAGCTGGTCGACCATCGCGCCGCGGAGCTGGGCAAGCTCAAAGAAGAGCTCGGTGAGTCGCGCAAGCGCGTGCGCCGCAAGATCCGCGAGCTCGACGCGCACGCTGAGGGCAGCTTCCCGCCCACGTCCTCGCCCGAATCCGCAGAGCTCGCGCCGTGAGCGCGGCTCCGCCCGGACGCGATCCAGCTGTCCTGGTGGACGACCTCGTCGTTCGCTTCGATGAGCTGCAGGCGGTCGGCGGCGTCTCCTTCGCGGTCGCGCCGGGCGAGGTCTTCGGGCTACTCGGCCCCAACGGCGCGGGCAAGACGACGACGATCAGGGTACTGACGACGCTGCTAGAGCCGACCGCGGGCAGGGCGCTGGTGGCGGGCTTCGACGTCGGCAGCGAAAACCTGCAAATCCGGGCATCGATCGGCTATGTACCCCAGGCGATCTCCGTTGATGGCGCGCTGACCGCATTCGAGAATCTCGACTTCTATGCCCGCGTCACCGGCGTGCCGGCGGGCGAGCGCTCCCAACGGATCGAGCAGGCGATCGCCGAGATGGATCTCGAACCGATGCTCGATCGCCTCGCGCGCACGCTGTCCGGCGGCATGCTGCGCCGCCTGGAGATCGCGACCGCGCTGCTCAACCGCCCGGCGGTGCTGTTCCTCGATGAGCCCACGGTCGGGCTCGATCCAACCGCGCGGCAGATGGTCTGGGAGCGCCTGTGCGCGCTGCGCGAGCAGGCGGGTACGACGATTATGTTCACCACTCACCTGATGGAGGAGGCCGAGCGCTACTGCATGCGCTTGGCGATCATGGACTTTGGCCGGCTGGTCGCACAGGGGGAGCCGGCCGAGCTGATCGAGCGCAACGGCGCCGCGAGCCTCGAAGAGGTCTTCACCGACGTGACCGGCCACTCGATCGACGAGGATCAGGAAGGAAGGTTGTCGGATGTCCGCTCACAGCGCCGCGTCGCCCGCCGGCTCGGCTGACCTCCGCGCGCCGGGCGCGCTTCAGAGCGGGCCGCTGACGCGCGTCGCGGCGGGAACGTTCGCGATGGCCCAGGCGGAGATGCGCAAGCTGCGCCACGACCACCTGGACATCGTCACGCGCTCTGTGCAGCCGCTGCTCTGGCTGTTCATCTTCGGCACGGCGCTCGGCAACGCGCACGTGCTAAACGTCGGCCACCTCGAATACCGGGCCTATCTCGCGCCCGGCGTGATGGCGCAGGCGGCGATGTTCATCGCGATCTTCTTCGGCCTGGCGGTCATCTGGGAACGCGACGTCGGTCAGCTCCAGCGCCTGCTCGCGACGCCGCTGCCCCGCAGCGCGATCGTGCTCGGCAAGTCCGGCGGCGCGTGCGTGCGCGCGCTCGTGCAGGCGCTGCTGTTGCTGGCTGTCCTCGCGCTCGCCGGCATCGGGGTGCGCTGGAGCGTCTCGGGCGTGCTCGGCACGCTGGTGCTGCTGCTGCTCGGAACCGCGGGATTCGCGTGCATGTCGATGCTGCTGGCGGCGGCCGTCAAGGAGCGCGAGCGGTTCATGGGCATCGGCCAGCTGATCATGATGCCTCTGTTCTTCGCCTCGAGCGCGTTGTATCCGATCAGCGTGATGCCCGGCTGGCTGCAGGGGATCGCGCGGGTCAACCCGCTGACCTACGAGGTCGAGGGCCTGCGCCGGATGCTCGACGGCGTCGGCACCGGCACGGCGCTGTGGCTCGACTTTGTGGTCGTGCTGGGCTTCTTCGCGGTGATGCTCCTCGCGGCGACGCGCGCCTATCCGCAGGCGATTCTGTGAGCGCTGTGGAGCCGGAGCACCGAGACGCGCTGAGCGCCGCTTTGCCTTGAGCGCCTTTCGCTGAGAGGCTTCCACGGCGTATACGCAGCGGACCGACGACCCATTGACACCGAGCAGACAGAGGAGGAGCAGCAGATGTCCCCAACGACCGAGGTCAGGCCGAGCCCCGAGGGCGTGCCGGGCGCCGTGCGCGATGCGGACGCGGTGATCGGCGAGGAGCTGACCTATGCGGGCGCTAACCGCGACCCGATCAACGCCTACCTCGCGATCCCCGCGGGCTTCGCTGAGACGGACGCGCGCCCGGGCATCGTCGTGATCCACGAGGCGGGCGGGCTGGGCGAGCACATCCGCGACGTCACCAACCGGTTCGCCAATCTTGGCTATACGGCCCTCGGCGTCGACCTGTACACGCGCGAAGGCGGGCCGCCGGACCGCGACGATCTAAAAGCGCTGATGGCGCGCCTGTTCGCGATGTCCGACGCGACCGTGCTCGGCGATCTCGAGGGAGCCGCCGACTATCTGCGCGCGCGCGAGGACGCGAGCGGCAAGGTCGGCTGCATCGGCTTCTGCATGGGCGGGCGCTACGCGCTGCTGTTCGCCTGCGCAAGCGATCGGCTCGAGGCGGTGGTCGACTGCTGGGGCGGCTTCATCGACAGCGCGACGCATGAGCAGCGCTCCACGCCCGCGCGCCCGACGCCGCCGCTCGACCTCGCCGGCAGCCTGCATTGTCCGCTGCTCGCGGCGGTCGGAGCCGAAGACCAGAACCCGTCGCCGGCGGTCGGCGAGCAGCTGCTCGAGCTCGCCGCGGCGAGCCGCCAGGCGGTAACCGTCGACGTCTACGAGGGCGCCGGCCACGCGTTCTTCGCCGACTACCGCCCCTCCTACCGGCCGGGTCCTGCGGCCGAGCTGTGGGAGCGGATCGTCACCTTCTTTGCGCGCCACCTGCAGGCCGGCTGAGCCGGGCCGGCTGCTAAGGCGCTCCTATAGTGCGGACCAGCAGCCCGCGAGCGGCGAGACAAGGAGAACGCGGTGGAGCGCAAATGGTGGACGCTGATCGCAGTCTCGGTGGCGATCTTCATGCTGCTGCTGGACATCACGGTCGTCAACGTCGCGCTGCCCGACATCCAGCGCTCGCTGCATTCGAGCTTCAGCGACCTGCAGTGGGTTGTCAACGCCTACGCGCTGACGCTCGCGGCATTTCTGCTGACGGCGGGCTCGCTCGCGGACCTGCTCGGGCGCAGGCGCGTGTTCGTCGCGGGCCTGGTCGTGTTCACGCTGTCCTCTGCCGCTTGCGGCCTGTCCTCGAGCCCGCTCGCGCTGAACCTCGCGCGCGCCGTGCAGGGCACGGGCGGCGCGATGATGTTCGCGACCTCGCTGGCGTTGATCGCGCAGGCGTTCCAGGGCAAGGAGCGCGGCATCGCGTTTGGCGTGTTCGGCGGCGTGATCGGCGCGGCGGTCGCGGTCGGACCGGTCGTCGGGGGCGTAATCACCTCGGGGATCGGCTGGGAGTGGATCTTCTTCGTCAACGTCCCGATCGGCGTGTTCGCGGTGGTCCTCACGCTCATGCAGGTGGCGGAGTCGCGCGATCCGGACGCGACGGGCGTGGACTGGCTCGGTCTGGTGACATTCTCGGGCTCGTTGTTCCTGCTCGTGTTCGCGCTGGTGCAGGGCAACGAAAAGGGCTGGGGCTCGAGCGAGATCGTGGCCTACCTGATCGGCTCGGCGGTGCTGATCGTGCTGTTCGTGATCGCCGAGCGCGCGCAGCGCAGGCCGATGCTCGACCTGACCCTGTTTCGCGTCCCCGCTTTCGCTGGCGCGAGCATCGTCGCGTTCGCAGTGTCCGCGTCGATGTTCTCGATGTTCCTGTACCTGACCCTCTACATCCAGGACGTGCTGGGCTACGGCCCGCTGCAGGCCGGGCTTCGCTTCCTGCCGGTGACGCTGCTGTCGTTCATCGTCGCGCCCATCTCGGGGCGGCTGAGCGTGCGCGTTCCCGTGCGCATTCTGCTCGGCGCGGGCCTGCTGCTGGTCGGCAGCGGGCTGCTGGCGATGACCGCGGTCGACGCGAGTTCGGGCTGGACCACGCTGATCCCGGGCTTCATCCTCGCAGGCGCGGGCGTCGGGATGATCAACCCGCCGCTCGCCTCGACCGCGATTGGCGTCGTCGAGCCCGCGCGCAGCGGCATGGCGTCGGGCATCAACAACACGTTTCGCCAGGTCGGCATCGCGACCGGGATAGCGGGCCTCGGCGCGGTCTTCCAGCACCAGGTCACCGAGCACACGCGCGCCGCGCTCGCGGCGAGCAGCGCTGGGCGCGAGCTTTTGGAAACCGCGCACGGCAGCCTGGGTGCCACGCTCGTGTCCGGCAACGTCTCCGCGATCGAGCGCACGCTCTCGCCCGCCGGCCGCGCGGCATTGAGCGCCGGCTATCACGTGGGCTTCACCGACGCGCTGACCTCGATCTTGCTGATCGCCGCCGCCATCGCTCTGACCGGCTCCGCGCTCGCGCTCGTGCTCGTGCGCGGCCGCGACTTCGTCGCCTCGGCGCGAACGAGCGCCCCGACCGAGGCCAAACCGGTGGAGGTGCCCACCGGCTGACTTCAACCGTGGGCGCGCGCGCTACTGCGCGCGCTGCTGATAGCCGCGGCAGGACAGCACCGGCAGCCGCGGATAGCGCGGATAGTCGGGGTCCTCGCGCGAGCGCTCGCACAGCGAGAATCGCGAGCCGCGCGTGGTGCGCACCTCGCGCTGGTAGGCGCAGGTGTCGCACAGGCCCGCAGCCGGGCTCGGGCGTGGCCGCTGCGGGCGCTGAGAGGACACGGGCCCAGCCTAGTGCCCGCGTGCGGCCCTCCGCCGGCTTGTCCCCGCGTCCCGGCCGCACCGCCACCTGGATGCAATAATCGTTGAGCGTACAACTATGACCACGTTCTACCGGCTACTCGGCTTCCTGCGCCCATACAAGCGCGGCCTTGGCGTCTCCTGGGTGCTCGCGAGCGTGGCGATGGTGATGACCGTCGCGATGCCCTACCTGATGGGCGAAGCGGTCGAAAAGATCCAGGCCGGCTCAACCGCAGCCCAGCAGCATCACGCTTCCGCGCGCTCGAGCGACCTGCACGAACTAACGCTGATCGCCGGCGCGATCGCGCTCGTCGTGCTCGTCCGCTGGGGGCTCACCTACTGGCGGCGGATGATCGCCGGGCGCGTGTCGCTCGGGATCGAGTATGACCTGCGCGAGCGCCTCTACGGGCATCTGCAGCGGCTCGAGCTCGGCTTCTTCGACCATCAGCAGACCGGCCAGCTGATGTCGCGCGCGACCGTCGATCTGCAGGCGGTGCGCTTCTTCCTCGGCTACGGGCTCGTCTTCATCCTCCAGTCCGCGCTGACGATCGTGCTCGCGGGGGCCGCGATGATCGTGATCAACCCCAAGCTCGGCCTGATCTCACTCGCGCCGGTGCCGTTCGTCGTGGTGATCGCCCAGCGCTACGGCCGCAGCGCGCGGCCCGCGATCCAGGAGGTGCAGCAGCGGATCGCCGAGCTGACCGCGAACGCCGAGGAGAACATCTCGGGCGTGCGCGTCGTCAAGTCCTTCGCGCGCGAGCCCCTGCAGCTGCGCCGCTTTCAGCGGACCGTCTCGCGCGTCTTCGACCAGGCGATGGTCGCGACGCGACTGGAGGCCAAGTACAACCCAATCATCGCCTTTCTGCCCCAGCTCGGCCTCGCCGCGGTGCTGTTGATCGGCGGCCTGTCCGTCATCCATGCGCACCTGACGCTCGGCCAGTTCACCGCCTTCTTCTTCTACTTGAACATGCTGATCGGGCCGATGCGCTCGCTCGGCGTGACGCTCGGCCTGGCCCAGCGCGCGACCGCATCCGGCGCGCGCATCTTCCAGGTGCTCGACCGCGAGCCGGGCCTGACCGACGCGCCCGACGCGCCCACCCTGCCGGCCGGCAGCGGCCACGTCCAGTTCGAGCACGTGACGCTGCGCTACGACGATCCCGGCGATGAACTCGGCCCGAGCTACACCGCCGCGGGCGACAGTCCGGATGCCCCCGGCCGCTCGGGCGCGAAGGCCGCCGCCGTGGACGACGCGAGCGGCGCTGCGGTGGACGGTGCGAACGCCAATGGCGCGATCGCCCACCGCCCGGCGCGCATCGCTACGCGCGACGTGCTGCGCGACATCAACCTCGACGTCCCCGCCGGACGCACCGTCGCGCTCGTCGGCGCGACCGGCTCTGGCAAGACCAGCCTCGTCGCGCTCATTTCGCGCCTGTATGACCCGAGCAGCGGCAGGGTCCTGCTCGACGGCGCCGACGTGCGCTCGGTTAGCCTGCCCTCGCTACGCAGCGCCGTCGCCGTCGTCAGCGACGACCCGTTCCTGTTCTCGGCGACAGTCGCGGAAAACATCGCCTATGCGCGCCCCGGCGCCGGCTCGCCGGAAATCGAGCGGGCGGCGCGCCGCGCGCAAGCGTACGAGTTCGTCAAGCGCTTGCCCGACGGTTTCGATACGCGCGTCGGCGAGCGCGGCTTGACGTTGTCCGGCGGCCAGCGCCAGCGCCTGGCGATCGCGCGCGCCCTGCTCGCCGATCCGCGCGTGCTGATCCTCGACGACGCGACCTCCTCGGTCGACGCCTCGACCGAGCGCTCGATCAAGCTCGCGCTCGACGAGGCAATGGCCGATCGCACCACATTCATCATCGCCCACCGCCTCTCCACGATCGCGCTCGCCGACGAAATCGTCGTGGTCGATCACGGCGAGATCGTGGCGCACGGCAATCACGAGCAGCTTCTGGACGCGTCCCCGCTGTATCGCGAGATCGTCGAGAAGGGACTGCCCGACCAGGTATTCCTGACGCGGGAGCTCCCCCGCGAACGCGAGGTGAGCGGCATATGAGCGCACAGCGGGGAACGGGCGGCGGGCTCGGCCGCGCGCAGTGGGCGGGGGAGCGAGCGAGCCGGGGCACGCGCGCGCGCAACCTGCGTGGTCTCCTGAGCCTGCTGCGGCCCTACCGCGCGCGCGCGGGGCTGACGCTGCTCGCGCTCGTTCTCGGCACCGCCGCGTCGCTCGCCCCGCCGGTGCTCGCGAAGACGGCGATCGATAAGGGCATCGTCCAGCACGACACGACCACGCTGATCCTCGTGGTGGTCGCGTTCCTGGCTTCGGCTCTGATCGTCTGGGCGATGACCTACGCGCAGACCTACCTCGTCGGCTGGGTCGGCCAGCGCGCGCTCGCCGATCTACGGATCCGCATCTTCACCCACCTGCAGCAGCTACCGATCGGCTTCTACGAGAGCCGTCCCGCGGGCGTGCTTATCTCGCGCATGACCAACGACGTCGAGGCCCTCGACAGCCTCGTCACCGACTCGGTCGTAACGCTGTTTCAGGCCGGGCTGACGCTGCTCGGCACGGTCGTGATCCTGCTCGCGCTCGATGTCAAGCTTGCGCTTTTGACGTTTGCGATCTTTCCCGTGCTCGCCGGCGGCAGCCTGTGGTTTCGCTTCGCCTCCGCCGGCGCGTTTCGGCGTACGCGCGAGACGATCGGCTCGATCACCGCTTACCTGCAGGAGACGCTCTCCGGCATCCGCGTCGTGCGCAGCTTCGCCCAGGAGCCTCACCACGAACGGCGCTTCGGCGAGCTCAATGCGGAGAACCGCGACGCAAACATGCTCACCGTCAAGCTCAACGCGCGCTACTTCCCGTCGGTGGAAATGCTGTCCGGGATCGCCGTCGCCGGGATCGTGCTGTACGGGGGCTATCAGGCTGTCAACGGGCACATCACGGTCGGCACGGTCGTCGCGTTCGTCGCCGCGCTTTCATACCTGTTCGAACCGATCCAGCAGCTCTCGCAGCTGTACACGACCTACCAGTCGGGCATGGCCGCGCTCGAGAAGATCTTTCAGCTGCTCGACGCGCAGCCCGATCTGACCGATCGGCCCGACGCCGCGCCGCTCGGTCGTATCCGCGGCGAAGTCCGCTTCGAGGATGTCTCCTTCTCCTATACGCCGCGCCGGCGACCGCGCGCTCGCGCGCGAGCCAGCCAGGACGGCCGCGCGCACGACCGCTCGGCCGCCGTCATGGCGCTCGAGCACATCGACCTGACGATCCCGCCCGGTCAAACGGTCGCGCTCGTCGGCGCCACCGGCGCCGGCAAGTCGACGATGGCCAAGCTCGTCGCGCGCTTCTACGACCCGACCGCCGGGCGCGTGCTCGTCGACGGCCACGACCTGCGCGCGGTGACGAGCGCCTCGCTGCGCTCGCAGATGGGTATCGTCCCGCAGGAGGCGTTCCTGTTCTCCGGCAGCGTGCGCGAGAACATCGCCTTTGGCCGCCCCGACGCGGACGACGCGCAGGTGCGCGCCGCGGCCGCCGCCGTCGGAGCCGACGAGTTCATCGCCGGGCTGCGCGACGGCTACGACACGCAGGTCGGCGAGCGCGGCTCGCAGCTGTCCTCCGGCCAGCGCCAGCTGATCGCGTTTGCGCGCGCGCTGATCGCCGACCCGCGCATCCTGCTGCTCGACGAGGCCACCTCAAACGTCGACCTGCACACCGAGGGGCGGATCGAGCAGGGGCTGCGCCGCCTGCTCGCCGGTCGCACGGCGATCGTGATCGCCCACCGCCTCTCGACGATTCGCCAGGCCGGGCGAATCGTCGTGCTCGAACACGGGCGCATCGTCGAGCAGGGCACCCACGAGGAGCTGCTTTCCGCCCGAGGCCACTACTACCGGCTTTACCGCGACTGGGCCACCCAGGCCGCGGCGTAGTCTCCTCGTCGGTTCGACTCGCCTCCAGAGCGAGCCCGACCTGTTCGAACGGTCCGCTGAGAAAACTCATTTCAAGGACATCCTTCGCTTCGCCTTCAAACTGTTCCGGTCTCTGCTCGCCCTGCGCTGTGTCAACTTCGTCGTTTCACTGACGCTCATCGCGTGGTCTTGACCGGAACGATTACGGAGCCCCTCGCGACGATGGGAACCGTACAATTGACTTCGAAGCTGACCCACAGGTCCATTCCGAACCTTGTCCTGTGCGGCCGTTTCACCGCTTTTTATCACGCCCAACCCGCCCGAGATCCAGCTTACGAGCACGTCTCCGGGCAGTTCGGTGTTTGAGCACCCTACGCGGGTTTCCCAGTTCGCGATGAAGTTCAGCCCACCGGTGCCGTCCCGCGCGCCTCGCGTTCACCTAGATACTCATCAAGCTTCTTCGAGGCCTGTGTGTCCTCGTAAACCTCGTAATTCCGCAGCCGGCCCCATGCGATTCGACCCCACATCACATAGCGATTCTCATAGGCACGGCCGTCCTCGGTATCGAGATGAGAGATGCCACGGACGCAAAGCGTCATATTCCAAGGCGGGCCCTGTGCAACCACCTCGTCCGCGTCCAACTGCAGGCCGGTATCGGTGAACCGCTGCAACCAGCGCGCGTGATCGTCGCGGTTATGAATTTCCGTGCCCCACGAGCTGTCGCCGGGGAAGCGGAAGTGGATGTCGGGCGCATCGCGCCGCATCGCCGGCCCGTTGTCGCCTTCGTTCAGACGCGCCATGTCGTGCCGTATCATCGCCTTCGCCAGCCACGAGAACACGTGGGTCTCCTTTGATCGGGCCAATAAGGCTACTGCGCCTCTGCGTTCTCGACGCGCTCGTGCACGCGCTTGCACGCGGGGCCTGCAAAAAATGCGAAACCCCGCGCTCGGCGGATCTCGTCTACTCCGGGACGAGGACTCGAACCTCGATCTCCCGGTCCAGAGCCGGGCGTCACTGCCGATTGGACTATCCCGGATCAGCGCGTCCCCGGAAGGATAACCTCTCGCCCGACCCCTCCCGGGCCCGGGCGGCCGCCGCGCTCCAGGCCCGGTAGCCGCTGCGCTCAGGCCGTTGTAGCGGCTGCGCTCAGGCTCGGTAGCCGCTGTGCTCAGGCCCGGACGGCCGCTGCGCTCAGGTTTGGGCGGTGCGCGCGTCCGGTGCGAAGAAGGCGGTGATCGACGGCTCGAGCCCTGGGTCGAGCACGAGCAGGACCCCGTCGCCGCCTTCGATGACCGTGTCCGCCTTCGGCACGAAGCCGACGTTCTCGCGCAGGACCGAGATGATCAGGCTGCCCTCCGGCAAGGCGATATCGGCCACCCGCTCGCCCGCGACCGGCGCGTCCGGGCTGACCTCGAGCTCGATGATCTCCAGGCGCTCCTCTTCCAGCGCGAGCAGGTGGACGAGTCCGTAGCGCGGCACCTCGTGCTCGATCAGGCGCAGGATCAGGTCGGTGGCGGAGACCGCCGGGAGGATGCCGAGCAGCTTGAAGTGGTCGTAGTTGCGCGGGTTGTTGACGCGCGCGATGATGCTCTCGCACAGGTACTTCTCCTTGGCGACCTGGCACACGAGCATGTTGTCCTCGTCGTCGCCGGTCACCGCGATCACGAGATCCGCGCGCTGGATGCCCGCCCGCTCGAGCACCCACAGCTCGGTCGCGTCGCCGTACTGCACCGCGTGCTCGAACTCTTCCTCGATCGCCAGGTAGCGCGGCCGTGAGGACTCGATCAGGGTGACCTCGTGGTCCTTGGCGATCAGCTCGCGGGCGAGGTTGCGTCCCACCTTGCCCGCGCCGACGATGATCACATACATTGGGTCGCGCCTCAGGCGGGCTCTGGCTCGAGCGCGCGTTCGAACATCTCGATCGCCACCTTGGTCGGCGAGATCGTGTGCAGGCCCTGTTCGCCGTACCAGCTCGCCCGCGCCGGATCCATCACGCGCACGATCACCTTCTCCACGCCGAAGCGTCGCTGCGCGATCTGGGCGATGATCAGGTTCGTGTTGTCGCCGTCGGTCGAGGCGATGAACACGTCGGCGCGCTCGATCCCGGCCTGGATCAAAGCTTCGGTCTCGAGCGCCGTCCCCAGCGTGAACTGACCCTGGGCGTCCTCCCAGCTGCGGCTCTGGCCGGCGTCCAGGCGGTCGTGGGAGAGCGGGTCCTCGTCGAGCACCGAGACTTCGTGCCCGCCCGCCAGCGCTGACTTGGCGAGCGCCGAACCGACGCGTCCGGCGCCGACGATCAGCACGAACATGACCAACCGACGATCCTCGACATGGCGCGCAGCTTAGACGATGGACACCTCGCGCTCGCGATCGATGTCGCTCGCCGCAGGAGCGGTCACGATCACCCGGCAGTCGGCCTTCGCGACGACATACTTGGTCGCGTCGCCGACGAAATCTTCAAGCGGCCCGCCGCGTCCTCCCAGGCGCGCCCCGCCGCGCACGCGCGAGGGCTCCTCGGCGGCCAGCACGATCGCTTCGACGCCGCGCCGGCGCGCCTCCTCGACGATCGCATAGCCCGCGCGCCGCGCCCTGACGGTCGCGGTCGCGACATACACGCCGCTGTACTCCTCCCCCACCGCCTTCGCACGCGCGAGCGCCTGGCGGGCGCGCTTGACCTGTGCTTCGGGCAGGCGCGCATCGAGCGGCAGCGACATCGGGATCACGAAGATCCACACCGCCTCGATCGTCGCCGGCTCGAACGCCGCCTCGTCCGTCGGCTCGCTGGCGACGAGCCGCGCCGCGGTCTGCACGATGTCGTCGTCCAGCGTCGTGCCGAGCAGCGGCACGAGCACCGAGCCGTAGCCGGTCTCGATCACCGGTTCGGAGCGCAGCACCTGCGGCTTTACCGTCACGCGCCGCAGGAGCGAGGTCTCGTCGGCGCGCCGGTAGATGACGTACAGCGCGATCCCCACCACCATCCAGGCCACGCCGACGTAGCGGGCCGGCTCGTGCACGACCAGCACCGCCACCCAGCCCGCCGCGGAGACCAACGCCCCGAAGGCCGCCGGCAGCGGCAGCTCGCCCCGCCCGAGCCTGACCGACAGCGGGATTTTGTACGGGCGGTCGCGGTCGGGCTCGGAATAGCGCAGCTTGCAGATCGACAGGTGCGCAACGGTGAACGTGAGCGTCGCCCCGAACGCATACAGCCCGACGAGAAAGTCGAGGTTCTCCGAGGCCGCCAGCCCAGCGGCGATCAGGCCCGCGAGCACGATCAGCACGTACGGCGTCGAGCGCTGCGGGTGCAGCCGGCCAAGGCCGCTGGGGATCTGACGGTTGGTCGAGAGTGAGTACGCCAGTCGCGAGAGGCCGAGCATCGCCGAGTTCGCCGCCGCGACGAGCGTGACCGTTGCGAGCGCGCCGACGAGATATCTGAGCGTTTCCGAGAGCCAGTGCGGGTGCATCTGCGTGACGATGCCGATCATCGGATCGTTCAGGTATCTGCTCGCCAGTTCGGTGTGGCCGCCGTGGACGGGCAACGCCGTGACCGCGACCAGCGCGATGCCCACGTAGCCAAGGATCACGGTCACCGTGCCGCTCGCGACCATCCGCTTCAGCCCTCCCCGGCTGATCGACACCTCCCCGGCCAGGCCGGACGCGGACTCCAGGCTGGTGAATGCGATCACCGCGATCGTCAGCGCGAAGATGAAGCTCGACCAGGTCGGCGCGCTGCCGAGATGGATCGGCGACAGCAGCGTGTGCGGGTCGAAGAAAATGATCAGGCCGAAGACGACGATGAATACCTGCAGCGCCAGGTCGGCGATCACGATCGCCCCGACGCGCCGCGCGCGCCGCCAGCCGAAGCCGCGGATGTTCGCGTAGACGACGAACGCGATGAACGCGAATGACAGCAGCAGCGCCTCGGTGCTGCCGCCGAGCGGACCCCAGAAGACCTTCAAGTATTGGGTCGCGGAGTACGCCGTGACCGCGATCAGGATCGTGTAGTCGAGCAGGATCGCCCAGCCGGCCGCGAAGCTGACGAGCTCGTTGAAGGCGTAGCGCGCGAACACCGTCGCGCCGCCGCGCTCCGGATGCAGCGACGCTCCCTCCACGTAGGTCAACGCGGTCAGTGCGAACATCACCGCGGCGATCAGGAACACGACAGGGGTGAGCCCCAGCGCGTGGCCGGCGATCACGCCCAGCGAGAAGTAGATCGCGCTGGCCAGCGACGTGTAGACGATCGCGAACAGCCGCGGCGAGCCGATGCTGCGCCGCAGCGCATGCAGCGAGCGCGTGCCGAGCTCGGACGCGCCCTGCTCGACCTGCGGCTGCTCGTCGGCGGCGGCGTCGCTCGAGCTCGCGGGCGTGCTCATCGCCGCGGCGCCCCCCGCCTTTTGCGCGCGAGCACATACAGCCTGCCCGCGCCCGCCGCGATGAACAGGACGCCGAGCAGCGAGCGCCCCGACAGCACGCCTCCGTCCCCGCCGAGCGCCTGGGTCAGCAGCGCGATGCCGATGATCGCCATGAGCACGGAGAGCACGACCGTGCCCGCGCTGTGAGTCCCGCGACCGCTCATCTCTTGGCCAGCTTACGCCGCGTCTCGACGAGCCAGCGCCCGAAGCGGCCCTCGTCGCCGCCGGTTCAGGTGATCAGCGGGATGATCAGGATCGCGACGATGTTGGCGACCTTGATCATCGGGTTGATCGCCGGACCTGCGGTGTCCTTGAACGGGTCGCCGACCGTGTCCCCGGTCACCGCGGCGGCGTGCGCCTCCGAGCCCTTGCCGCCGTAGGCGCCGTCCTCGATCAGCTTCTTCGCGTTGTCCCAGGCGCCGCCGCCGGCGGTCATCATCACCGCGAAGAAGAAGCCGACGACGATCACCCCGATCAGCAGGCCCCCGAGCGCCTTTTCATCGATCAGCCCCACGATCACGGGCAATCCGATCGGCAGCAGCGAGGGCAGGATCATCTCGCGCTGGGCGGTGCGGGTCACGATGTCCACGCAGGTCGCGTAGTCGGGGTCTTCGCTCCCATCCATGATCCCTGGGTGCTCGCGAAACTGGCGCCTGACCTCCTCGACCACGGCGCCGCCCGCGCGGCCGACCGCTTCGATCGAAAGCGAGGCGAACAGACACACCATCAGTCCGCCCAGCAAGAGACCGATCAGCACCTGCGGTTCGTTGACGCCGAACACGAGCGATTCGAGCGCGTGATGGCCCTTGACCGCGAGTTCGCGGCGGAAGCCAGCGAACAGCACGACCGCGGCGAGCACCGCCGAGCCGATCGCGTAGCCCTTCGTCACCGCCTTGGTCGTGTTGCCGACCGCGTCGAGCGGGTCGGTGACGTTGCGCACCTCTTCGGGTAGGTCGGCCATCTCGGCGATGCCGCCGGCGTTGTCGGTGATCGGGCCGAACGCATCGAGCGCGACGATCAGACCGGTCAGCGACAGCTGGCCCATCACGGCCACGCCGATACCGTAGATGCCGGTGCTGCCGCCGCCCGCGAGCTTCCAGGCGCCGAACACGCCGAGCACGAGCACCAGCGCGGGCAGCGCGGTCGCCTGCAAGCCCGAGCCGAAGCCTTGGATGATGTTCGTCGCGTGGCCCGTGATCGATGCGCGCGAGGTCTTCTTGACCGGGGGGAAACGCGTCGAGGTGTAGTAGTCGGTGATCACGAATAGCAGCGCGGTGACGCCGAGGCCGATCAGCGCACACAGGTAGAACTTGCCCCAGGCAGGCGCGTGCGGCGCGCCGACGAGTTGCGTGAAGTGGACGTCGTGCATCAGCCAGTAGGTGACCGGGGCGAACGCGCCGGCGGCGATCACCGCGGAGACGATCAGGCCCTGGTAGAGAGCGCGCTCGACGTTGCCCGTGCGCGAGCGCACCGCGAAGGTGCCGATGATCGACGCGATCACCGCGACGCCGCCCAGCACGAGCGGGTAGATCACGACCTGCGTGGACTCGCGGAAGGTGAGCACGCCGAGCAGCATCACCGCGACCGCGGTGACCGCGTAGGTCTCGAACAGGTCGGCCGCCATGCCGGCGCAGTCGCCGACGTTGTCGCCGACGTTGTCGGCGATCACCGCCGGATTGCGCGGATCGTCCTCGGGGATGCCCGCCTCGATCTTGCCGACGATGTCCGCCCCGACGTCCGCCGCCTTGGTGAAGATGCCGCCGCCGAGCCGGGCGAATACCGAGATCAGCGAGCCGCCGAAGCCGAGCCCGATGAGCGCGTCGACGGCCGTCTTCTGGCTGTCGTTGAAGACCGCCGTGAGCAGGCCATAGTAGCCCGACAGGCCGAGCAGCGCCAATCCGGCGACGAGCAGGCCAGTGATCGCACCGCCGCGGAACGCGACACCGAGCGCGGGCGAGACGCCGCCACGGGCGGCCTCGGCGACGCGCGCGTTCGCGCGCACCGACACGTTCATACCGATGTAGCCGGCCGAGCCCGAGAGGATGCCGCCGATCGCAAACCCGACCGCTACGGCGATGTTCTGGATGAAGATCAGGGCGACGAACAGCACCACGCCGACCACCGCGATCGTCGTGTACTGGCGGTTGAGATACGCGCGCGCGCCCTGCTGGATGGCCAGGGAGATGCTTTGCATCTTCTCGTTGCCCGCCGGCAGCGCGAGCAGCGCGCGGGCGGTTAGCAGCCCGTAGAGCACGGCGCAGGCTGCGCAAACGAGGGCAACGACGACCCCGTGGTTCGTCAGAAAGCTGCTCAACAGTCAATCCTCCGCGGTCTGATTGGCGTGCCGCGCGAGGATCGCGCGCACATTTCTCGCTTGGGACGGCCGCTCACCGCAGGGGCAAGCGCCGATCCGGCGCAAACGCGCGCGCAGTCTATCGTGCCGGACCGCGAAACGGTGCGCCGGCCGCTCGGGCCCTCAACGTCCCGGCACCCACAGCCTCCCGCTGGACTCGGCCGGTCCCGGCCCGCGCTTGCCGCCTTGCTCGCCCACGTCTGGCGCCGACGGCCGCTCGCCTCCAGCCGGGCCGCCCTGCGCGCCCTCCGCCGGCCCAGCCTGTCCGGCGCCGGTCCCGGCCTCGCTCGCGTAAGCCATCTGCAGGCGCGAAAGCGCGTCGCGCAGGGGCCCCAGCTCGCCCGGCATCCTGCGCTCGAGGATCGGCAGCAGGCCGCGCACGCCGTCGATCGCATCGCGCACCTGCTCGAGGTCGCGCCGCGCGTCGGCGCTCTCCTCGCCACCCGCTCCCGCGCCGAGCCGGTAGCCGCCGATGTTCAGCAGCGAAACCGCCGCCTGGAGCACCATCTCGGCGCTCGTCACGCGGCTCAGCTCAGCCTCGTAGGCTGCGCGCAGCTCCTCTTCGCTCGGGCCCTCCTGCGACTCGCTCGCCGGCCCGCCGATCGCGTCCTGCGGCTCGCCCGGCGGTCCCTGCTGCTCGCTCATACGGTCACCTCCTGTGAATAGGTCGCTCGCGTCTCGGCCACGGCCGCGGCAAAGACCTCCTCGCGCGTGGCCCCGGTCTCGATCATCCGCCGCTGGCGCTGCGCGCCGTTGCGCTCGGGAAACCCGAGCTCCACGCCCGTCTCGGCCCGCACCGGCTCGGTCCAGGCGGCCAGACGCTCGATCGCTTCGCGCGCGGGATACTCGCGCTCGCGCTCGAGGTCCACCAGCCGGCCATCCAGCCCGAAGCGGATCGCGCGCCACATGTTCTCCTCGATCAGGCGCGGCGGCAGATCGACGTACGCCACCCCTTCGTCGACATCGCGCACGGCCTGCGCGATGCAGGCGTAGATCAGCGCTGCGAGCGCTTCTGACTCCTGGGCGGTGCTCTGTGCGTCGCAGATGCGGACCTCGACCGTGCCGAAGCTGAAATGCGGCCTGACCGACCACCACACCTGTGTGAACTCCACGATCGAGCGGGTCCGCACGAGCAGTTCGATGTATTCGCGGTATGCGCGCCAGCTGCCGAACGCGTCGGGCACGCCGCAGCGCGGAAAGCTCTTGGTGAAGCTCTGCGTACGCGCCGACTGAAGTCCGCTGTCGCGGCCGTCGAGGTAGGGCGAGTTGGCGGAGATCGCCAGCAGCAGCGGAAGCACCGCGCGCAGGCGGTCGCAGACGCGGACCGCGCGGTCGATGTCGCGCACGCCCACATGGACGTGCAGGCTGAAGGTGTTGTTGCGCCAGGCGACGTATTTGAGCCCCTCCTCGACGCGACGGTAGTGCTCGGTCTGGATGATCTGTTGCTCGCGGTAATCGGCCCACGGATGAGTCCCGGTCGCGCCGAGCGAGACCCCCTGCGCGACCGCGAGCGCGAACAGCCGCCGCCGCCGCTCGCGCTGACGCGCCTGCGCGTCATGGAAATCGCCGCCGGCGCCGGAGACGATCTCGATCTCCGAGGAGATCAGCTCGCCGGTGATCGCCTGGCGCAGCAGCTCGTCGCTCGCCTCGGCCGCATCGCGCAGCTGCGTGAAGCGCGGCAGCAGATCCAGTGTCTCGGGGTCGAGAATCGAGAACTCCTCCTCGATGCCCACCGTGCAATCGACCGCCCCGGCGAACCTCTCGACGACGCTATCCAGATCCAGGCTGTTCATGGCTGGTGTCCTGTCTTCGGTCTGCGCTAACGAAGCTCCAGCGCCCAGTTTCACACGCCAGAGGCGCTTGTCGGGTGGATCAGGTCAGATAGAAGTAGAGGGCGTAGAGCAGATCGACCGCTGGGCTCGAGGTATGGACGGTCACCTCGGGTGGCACCGCCAGCAGCGACTCCGAGTAGTTGAAGATGATCTTCACGCCCGCGTCGACGAGCTCGTCCGCGAGCTCCTGCGCCGCCGCCGTGGGCACCGCCAGTACTCCCACCACGATGTCCTCGTCCTCAACCACCCGGCGCAGCTCATCGGTGTGGCGCACCATCTGGCTGCCGACCGTGGTCCCCACCTTCGCCTGATCCACGTCGAAGATCGCGACCACGCGAAAGCCATGGTCGGCGAAGATGTCTGACGAGGCGATCGCCTTGCCTAGATGCCCGGCGCCGAGCAGCGCGATGTTGTGCTGTCCGGCCGTGCGCAGGATCTTGCGGATCTGCGACACGAGCGCCTCGACGTTGTAGCCGACGCCGCGCTTGCCGAACTTGCCGAAGCCCGACAGATCACGCCGGATCTGGGTCGAGTTGACATGGGTGTAGTCCGACAGTTCCTGGGAGGAGATCGTCTCCTTGCCCATCTTCTTGGCCTGCGTCAGCACCTGCAGGTAGCGCGACAGCCGCGCTGCCACTCCCAGCGACAGGCGCTCGCTGGCCACGCCGCCGTTGCCCACGACGGGCGTCGGGGTCGCAGCAGGAGTGGTCGGCTCGCGGAAGCTCATCGCCGTGACTCTAAACGTTCGCGCAGGATCTGCTCGTCAACCACGTAGTCAAACAGCTCCTCGCCGTCGAGTGCGACAACCGGGATCCGCTCGAAGTACGCGTCGTGCAGCGCCTGTTCGCGAGTGATGTCGAGCTCGCGCAGCTCAAAGCCGAACTCCGCCTGCAGGCCGCGTACCGTGCGCAGCGCCTCGCCGCAGAGGTGACAGTCCGGCTTGGAATAGATCGTAATCTGCACCGTCACCCGGCCGGCCGCCCTCACAGCGGCTGCTCGCCGGTCGCATACGCGTCGAGGCCCAGGTACGCAGGATAGGGCAGCTGTTGGGCATAGCGTGCGGCGCTCGCGATCATCGCCGCGTTGTCCGTGCACAGCACCCGCGCCGGCACGTGCACCGTGGCGCCGAGCGCCCGCAGCCGGCGACGCAGCTCGCCGTTGGCGGCGACCCCGCCCCCGACCGCGAGGCGATCGAGCCCTGCCGCGTCGAGCGCCTGCTCGGCGCGTGCCAGCAGGCTGTCGACGATCGCCGCCTGGTAGGACGCCGCGAGGTCCGCCGCACGCCCGCTGATCTCAGCGGCGGGCAGCTCGCGCAGCCGGTAGAGCAGCGCGGTCTTGAGCCCCGCAAAGGAGAAATCCAGGCTTCGTTCGAACGCCTGCCTGCCCGCGCCCTTGCCGCCCCGCGCGCGCTCCGCGGCCGAACCGGGGAACGTGTACGCCTCCGGGTCGCCGCCCGCGGCGAGCCCCTCCAGCGCGGCGCCCCCGGGATAGCCGAGCCCGAGCATCCGCGCGCCCTTGTCGAAGGCCTCGCCGGCGGCATCGTCGAGCGTGCGTCCCAGCACCCGATAGCCGTCGTGCGCGGTGACATGCGCCAGCAGCGTGTGCCCGCCGCTGGCGATCACGCAGACGAACGGCGGCTCGAACGTCTCGGCCCCGTCGTCCTCCTGCGCGGCGACGAAGTTCGCCGCGACATGACCCTGCAGGTGGTCGACCGGCGCGAACGGCAGCTCGCGCGCGGCCGCGAGCGCCTTGGCAGTCGAAAGGCCGACGAGCAGCGCCCCGACGAGACCCGGGCCGCGCGTCGCGGCGAACACGTCGATGTCCGCGAGCGTGACCTCCGCCGCCTCGAGCGCCTGCTCGATCACTAGGTTCACCAGCTCGAGGTGATGGCGCGAGGCGATCTCCGGCACGACCCCGCCAAAGCGGTCGTGCACGCCCTGCGAGGAGATCACGTTCGCGAGCAGCGCGCCGCGCGCGTCGAGGATCGCCGCGCACGTGTCATCACAGCTCGTCTCGAGCGCCAGGATGCGCGCGCTGTCGCCGCTCATACCCGCCCGGGGTTGGGCACGTCGTCGAGCTGGCCGTCGAGCGTCGCCGGGGTGCGCCACATCACGAGCGCGTCCTCGCCGTTGTCCTGGTAATAGCGGCGGCGCATGCCGGCCGCGCGAAAGCCCTCGCGTTCGTACAGGCGGATCGCGAGCCGGTTGGAGCGGCGCACCTCCAGCGTGTAGCGGGCGGCGTCGTCGCCGACTCGGTCATAGAGCTCCGCGAGCAGCGCCGACGCCACGCCCATGCGCTGATACTCGAGATCGACCGCGATGTTCATCACGTGCCAGACCGTCTCGTAGCGCGAGCAGATGAGATATCCGATCAGCCCCCGTCCGTCCTGTCCCGTCGGCGCCGTCGCGGCCAGGCAGATACCCGAGCGCTTCGACAGCTCCAGAACGAACATCGCCAGCGACCAGGGCGTGGGGAACACACGCCGCTCGATCGCAATCACATTCGGCAGATCCGGGTATACGAGTCGCCTGATCTCGAGATCGCGCAAGCGCTCGATCCCCGGCTCCGTCGCCGACCGCGAGCTCATGTGCGGGTCCCCCCCGTGAGCGCCGCGCGGTCGAGCGCGATCTCGGCGTCGGGCCGCCGCCGGTAGTCGGGCAGCACGCTCTCGAGCCCCTGCGCGTCAGCCGTCAGCCCCAGCTCGCAGATCGCCGCTGCGCTCACCTGGTGAAGCGGAGAGTCCTCCGGCGCGACGTCCAGCCCGAGCGTTTGCAGCTTCGCGCGATACCGCACCGCGCCATCGCCCAACGCGATCCAGCGCCCGACCGAGACGCCGCCGGCCGCCTCCTTGACGATGTCGCCGAGATCCATGGGCGCGAGCGCCCGTGGCGCAGCCAGCTCCTCGTCGTTCGCGTAGGCGGCAGCGAACACCTCGCCGCGGCGCGCGTCCAGGACGGCGAGCACCCCCGCGCCAGCGAAGCTGCCGGCCGACGCTCCGATTGCTGCGCCGCGCTCATCCGACGCATCCGCGGCCGCCGTCGCGAGCGCCCGCAGGCTCGAGACGCCGACCAGCTCGAGCGACAGCGACTGCGCGAGACCGCGCGCGGTCGCCACGCCGATACGCAGACCGGTGAAGGTTCCCGGCCCAATGCCGACAGCGATCCTGTCCAGATCAGCGAAGCGCAGCCCGCTGCGCGCGAGCAGCTCCGCGACCAGCGGCAGCAGCCGCGTCGCATGGCCGGGGTGCTCGCCGGGCGCGGGATCATCGCGCGCCTGCAGCGTGCTCCCGTCCTCGCGCCGCAGGCCGATCGCGGTCGCCCGCGTCGCGGTGTCGAAGCCGAGCACGATCATCCGCGCCCCACCACCTCTATCCGGCGTCGGTCCGCCCCACGATGGGCCAGGGTCACTCGCAGGCGCGCGTCGCCGAGCTCGGCATCAGCGGCCTCCGGCCACTCGACGAACGCGATCCGTCCCGGGCCGAAGTACTCGGCCAGCAGTTCTGGGTCCTCGCGCTCGAGCCCCTCCAAGCGGTACAGGTCGAGATGGCAGACGACCACGTTCCTGCCGCGATAGCGGTGGCCGATGCTGAACGTCGGGCTGGTGACCGGGTCGCGCACGCCCAGCGCGCGCGCCGCGCCGCGTACAAGCGTGGTCTTGCCCGAGCTGACCTCGCCCGCGACCAAGACAACATCGCCAGCGCTCAGCCCGGCCGCCAACTCGGCGCCAACAGCCTCGGTCTCAGTCGGATCTGCGGTCTCGACGATACGCACTGCCACGACGAGACTCTAGAACCAAAGCAGGCGACCGGCCTCAGACAAACAACCGGCCCGCGAGAGAGCTCCGCGGGCCGGCTACCACTGCTAGGGAGGATGGAACTGCTATTGACGATGTATTCGGTCTAGTGAGAGGGGAGAGACACCTCTAATATCGGCCAGAAGGGGCGTCGGCTTTAGACCTCTCAGGCCAGGGTTTCGACGCCGCGCGGCAATTGCCTGCAAGCCCGGCGGTCGCCGAGTTTTCTGGTCGGAACCTTGCAGGCGGGCGGGTGCCCGCTGTGTCCCCGCTTAGTCAGTAGGGATGCCGAGTGGGGCTGGCTCTGGGCGTTCGCAGGTGTCGCGGGTTAGCCTCGGCGGTGTTAGGGCCACGTTGGCCAGAGCCGCATACGAAGGAGAACCAGCCCCATGCCTGACGTTAGCTCGATCGCCCCTGCCGAAGTGAGGACGTGGGTTGTCATTGACCAGCACAAGTTGTCACTGGTCGTCGGTGTGCTGCCGGCGATTGGTGGCGAGCCCGAGGTGAAGCGCGTTGAGAACACCGAGCGTGCGATCCGCCGCTTGATCGATCGCCTGGGTGGACCCGAGGGCCTGGCGGTCGCCGATGAGGCGGGCCCGGGGGGCTATGAGCTTTACCGGCTGCTCAGCTCGATGGGCGTGGCGTGCGATGTGATCGCGCCGTCGCTGATTCCCGTCAGGGCGGGTGACCGCGCGTCAAGACCGATCGCCGTGACGCGAAGAAGCTCGTGCGTCTATACCGCGCCGGCGAGCTCTCTTGCGTGGCGCCGCCGTCACCGGTGCGGGAGGGCCTGCGTGACTTGGTGCGCTGCCGTGATGATCTGCGCTGCGCAAGGACCGCCGCCCGCCATCGCGTGGTCAAGGCGCTCTTGCGCCACGGGCATATCTACCGCGAGGGCAAGGCTTGGACCCTGCGCCATCGTGCGTGGATCGAGGCTCGGCGCTTGGACAATGCGCTCACGTACGCAGCGCTTGAGCACATGCTCACGCACCTCGCCGGTCTCGACGCCCAGCTCGCTGCGCTGGACCATCAGCTCGAGCAGATCGCGACCCGCGAGCCGTGGTCCGATCCGGTCGCGTGGCTGTGCTCTTTCCGCGGTATCTCCACGCGCACCGCACTGGGCCTGCTCGCAGAGATCGGCGACTTTCACCGCTTCGGGCACCCGCGCGAGCTGATGAGCTATCTCGGCCTAACTCCGAGCGAGTACTCCTCCGGAGAACAGCAGCACCGAGAACACATCACCAAGACCGGCAACCGCCACGCCCGCAGACTCCTCCTGGAGGCAGCCTGGCACCACCGCCATCGCCCCCGCCAACCCACCCGCGCGGCCCGGCTTTCAGAACACGTCCCACCCGAGGTCGCGACCCGCGCCTGGCAGGCCCAGATCCGCCTCCATCATCGCCATCGCGTCCTGGCTGAACACGCCAAGCGCTCGACCGTCGCAAACGTCGCCATCGCCCGCGAGCTGACCGGCTTCACCTGGGCCGCGATGACCAACGCCCCGCTCCACGACGCCGAGGAGGCCGCTGCTGCCTGAAGAAGAACACCCGCTGGGGTGAGGCGGCCGGCGTCGACCCACCGGAGGAACCACGACCGTTCTATGCGATACCGACTCGCGACCTTAGTGCGAGGCAGCTCACGACCGGACACTGTCCTGCGGTCCCAACCCGCGCATCTCAGAGTGACCAGTTGTCGTTGCCGTCGCGCCGGCCGCCCGACCCCAACACACCCACCACCATGACCGCCAACAACACGAACTACAACCGCCCCATTGACAAGGGCATCCATCTCAGAACAGTCCCAGCTGATCGGCTTCGGCAGCCTGCGCCGCCGCTCGAGACTCCGCCCCGCCCTCGCCCGGATGCTCCGCCGGGCGATCTGGCGCGGCACTCGAGCGCTCGAGTTCCTGCAACTCTGCCGCCTCCAGGTCGGGCACGTCGAGCCCCGTCTGCTCCGGAGCTCCGAGCGCGAGCAGCTCGGGCAGGCGAGCGAAGTCCTCGCGTAGCGTCTCGAGCATCCTCGGCGTGTACAGCGCTGCCGCCGGGTGGAAGATCGGGTACAGGCGCACCGTGCGCCTACCCAGCGTCAGGAGCTCCGCGCGTCCGTGCACGCGCGTGATCCCGGCCGGGTCGCCGCGCAGCAGCTTGGTCGAAAAGTTGCCGAGCGTGCAGATCACGTTCGGCTGAATCAGCTCGACCTGCCGGTACAGGTACTCCTTGCAGTTGTCGATCTCGGCCGGCTGGGGATCGCGGTTGTCTGGGGGGCGGCAGTTGTGAACGACCCCGCCGCTCGTCACGAAGTTGTGCGTGCGCTCGACGTCGATGCAGAAGAACGTCACGTCGCCTCGCTCGCGCTCGGTGATGTCTTCGATCTCGACCTCGTCGTAAAGAACCGCCGCCGGTCCGGGCTCCAGGCTCCCCGGATCGAACGGCACGCGCACGCCAACGTCCGGGTGAAGCTTGTAGCGCATCGCCGGCGGTACATAGGGCGCAATTAGTTCGCTCAGGCGCTCGCTCGCCGCGACGTCGAAATACAGCCGTCGCCGTGAGGCCTTGGCGGGAAGCCCGAGACGCTGAAGCCCGCGCAGTAGCACCTGCCGGTCGCGGTCGGAGAAGGCCACGGTCGCGATCTCGGCCAGCGGCCGCCGCCCGCCGCCGCGGATTCGCATATACCCGTCGTCCATGAACCAGAACGCGAGCATCCGCGCGTTGAGCAGCTCCGTCAGCCACGTCGGGACAACCTTGCAGGAGCCATGGAACTCGGCGCGAACTTGCCGCAGTGCCCGGTGAGCCAGCGTTCGCACCAGAACGACCGGATAGGCACGCTCGCCGCCAGCCACCGCCGCGATCGTCCGCTCTTCCACGTGCGGACTCAGCTCCTCGAGCAGGCCTGCCTTGAAGCGCGCGTACTCGAGCTGGCGCTGCGAGTGCGAGAAGGTGAGCGTCGAGGAGCGGCTCTGCAGGCACCCGTCCCCGAGCACGGTCCCGCACACGACGTCGAAGGCAAGCGCGCTGAGGCCCTGGCCGGTCGCGATCCGATCGCCCTGCTCGAGCGCTTCGACGGGGACATACCCGCGCGTGGTCAGCACCGGGTGGTCGCCTGTCAGCTGAATCCCGATGCGGCTGGCCCCCGCCTGCTTGCCCGACCGATAGCCGAGGCGGAAGACCCGGCGGCCGGCCAGCGGGGTCGCGTGCCAGCCGGACACCCGCCGGGGGACGAGCATCCCGCGCTCGTCGACCGACATCACCTGCCCGTCGTATCGCGAGCGAACGAGGCGCCCGATCCGCTCCCACGAGCCGTCTCCAAGCTGGACCAGGGCGTCGTATCTCAAGCACTTGAGCACGTTCGCGATAAACACCTCCGAGCGGGCCAGCCCGATCTCGGCCAGCAGCTTGTCGAGCAGCTTGCCCGCCTGGCCGACGAACGGCAGGCCCTGCTCGTCCTCGCTCGCGCCGGGAGCCTCGCCGACGAACATCAGCTGCGCGTCGGCGTTGCCCGCGCCGAACACAACGTTGCGGCGCGTCGCGGCCAGCTCGGCGCAGCGCACACAGTCGTGCGCCTGGGCGAACACAGCCTTCAGGGCCTCGCGTCGCTCTGAAGCCGACAGTCCGCTCTCCTTCGAGGACACGCTCGGATGGTAATTGGCCGACCGGCGAGCCCGCCCGACCGGCGAGCTGCGCCCCTGCGCAGAGGTCCTGCAGCCGCGCTCGCGCCAGTCGCTCGCGCTGGGTGTGCGTAATGATCCTCCGGTGTGTGCGCTGACCGAGGTCGCGGTGAGAGCTCCGTTCGCGGGGCTCGTCGTGGCTGTCAATCACGGCGTGGATGAGCCGGTCAACGCGGGCAGCACGCTGGTGGTGCTCGAGGCGATGAAGATGGAACACGACGTGGTCGCCCAGTCGAGCGGAATCGTGCGCGGCGTCGAGGTCGCCGTCGGCGAGGTCGTCAAGGAGGGGCAGCTGCTGCTGACGCTCGCGGCCGGCGCCGGCGCGCGCGAACGCGACCGGCCCCCACCGGAGCGCGAGCCGCGCGCGCAGCGCGCAGATCTCGAGGCGGTGCACGAGCGCCACGCGCTCGGGCTCGATGCGGCGCGGCCGGAGGCGGTCGCATCGAGGCGCGAGCGCGGCCGGCGCACCGCGCGTGAGAACCTCGCCGAGCTCGTCGACGAGGGTACCTTCGTTGAGTACGGCCCGCTGCTGTTCGCGGCCCAGGAGCGCCGCCGCTCGCGCGAGGAGCTGATCGCTCGTACGCCCGCGGACGGCCTCGTCGCCGGGGTCGGCGAGATCGACGGCCGCGCGTGCGTGGCGATGTCCTACGACTACACCGTGCTCGCGGGCACGCAGGGCATGCGCAACCACGCCAAGAAGGACCGGCTGTTCGAGATCGCCGAGCGGCGCAGGCTCCCGGTCGTGCTGTTCGCCGAGGGCGGCGGCGGGCGGCCGGGCGACGTCGACGTTCCGGTCGTCGCGGCCCTGGACTGCCGCGCGTTTGCACTGTTCGCCAGCCTCAGCGGCCTGGTGCCGCTGGTCGGCATCGCCTCGGGCTACTGCTTCGCCGGCAACGCCGCGCTGCTGGGCTGCTGCGACGTGGTGATCGCCAGCGAGGACGCGAGCATCGGCATGGGTGGCCCGGCGATGATCGAGGGCGGCGGATTGGGCGTCTTCCCGCCGGAGCAGGTCGGCCCGATCGAGGTCCAGGACGCCAACGGCGTGGTCGACCTGCGGGTCCGCGACGATCACGAGGCCGTCGCCACGGCCAAGTGCTACCTGTCCTATTTCACGGGGTCGCGAGGCGCTCCCGCGAACGCTCCCGATCAGCGGCTGCTGCGCGAGCTGATACCCGAGCAGCGCAAGCGCATCTATGACGTGCGCCGGGTGCTGGACACGCTGTTCGACGAGGACTCCGTGCTCGAGCTGCGGCGCGGGTTCGGACCGGGGATCGTCACCGCGCTCGCGCGCTGCGAGGGCCACGCGCTCGGGATCGTGGCGAACGACCCGACCCACCTGGGCGGCGCGATCGACGCCGCCGGCGCCGACAAGGCCGCGCGCTTCATCGCGCTCTGCGACGCGTTTTCGCTGCCGCTGCTGTTTCTGTGCGACACCCCCGGGTTCATGGTCGGGCCGGACGCCGAGCGCACGGCTTCGGTGCGTCACTTCGCCCGGATGTTTCTCGCGGGCGCGAACCTCAGCGTGCCGGCCGGCACGATCGTGTTGCGCAAGGGCTACGGCCTCGGCGCGCAGGCGATGGCCGGGGGCGGCTTCAAGGAGCCGCTGTTCACGATCGGCTGGCCCACGTCGGAGTTTGGCGCGATGGGTCTCGAGGGAGCGGTGCGCCTGGGAATGCGCCGCGAGCTGGATGCGATCGACGACTCCGAGGAGCGTGAACGGGTGTTCGCGGCGACCGTCGCCGCCGCCTACGAACACGGTCGCGGGTTGAACATGGCGGCGTATGGCGAGATCGACGACGTGATCGACCCGGCGGACTCGCGGCGCTGGATCGCGACGTTGTTCGGCGAGTCCGACCGGCCGTGGTGGGAGCGCCCGGGCAAGCGGCGCCCCTACGTCGACGCCTGGTGATAGCCCAACTCCTGCATCTCATCGAGCGCGGTCAGCAGCTCGCCTCGCCAATGCAGCAGCGTCTTGCGAGCCTCCGGGCCGACGCACTCGCCCAGCTCTTCGGCCAGGCACGCGAGGTCGCGCGCGACCTGCTCGATGCGCGTCATCGCGTTCTGGGATGGCATCGCACGTTCCCTCCTCGTGTAACAATCGCTACAAGCCCTCCTGGCGTAGCGATCGATACAAGTCAACACCCCCGGGTGCACGGCCAATGTGATCATGCTCACACGCGAGCGCGCTGCTCAGACGCGCTGCGCTTGTATGATTGCGGCGGGCCATCATCGAGGGGCCTCGAGATGGACCTGACAGTGTTTGCAAGCGACCGCCACCCGTGCCGGTATCCGCAGGGAACTGGACCGATCATGACTCACGCTCACCGACCTAAGCGCCGCGCATGAAGTCTGTGCGCACAGTTGCTGGGCTGCGCCAGACGCTGGCGCCGGTCCACGAGGCGCGCCGGACGATCGCGCTGGTCCCGACGATGGGCGCCCTGCACGAGGGCCACCTGTCGCTGATCCGGCGCGCACGCGCCGGATCAGACGTCGTGATCGTGTCGCTGTTCGTGAACCCCGCGCAATTCGACGAGCGCGCCGACCTCGAGCGCTACCCGCGCGCGGAGGAGCGCGATGCCGAGCTCGCCGAGCGTGCCGGCGCGGCCGTGCTGTTCGCACCCTCCGTCGAGGAGGTCTACCCGCGCGGCTTCGCCACGGCGGTCGAGGTGCTCGGCTTGACCGACGGGCTGGAGGGCGCCGTGCGCGGCTGCGAGCACTTCCGCGGCGTGACCACCGTCGTGACCAAGCTGCTCTGCATGGCGATGCCCGACAGCGCCTACTTCGGCCAGAAGGATGCCCAGCAGGCCATCGTGATTCGGCGCCTGGTCGCGGATCTGAACCTGCCGGTCGCGATCGAGATCTGCCCAACCGTGCGCGAGCCCGACGGCCTGGCGATGTCCAGCCGCAACGTCCGCCTGTCCGCCGAGGAGCGCTCGCGCGCGCTCGCGCTGCCCGACGCGTTGCACGCGGCTGCCGCGCGCGCGGGCGAGGGCGAGCGCTCGGCGCAGGCGCTGCTCGAGGCCGCGCGCGCGGCGATGGACGCGCGCCGCGTCGAGCCCGAGTACCTGGCGCTCGTCGAGCCCGACACGCTCGAGCCATGCGAGTCGCTCAGCGACCGAGCGCTGCTGCTGATAGCGGCACGGATCGGGGATACGCGCCTGATCGACAACGCGCTCCTGCACGCGCCGAGCTCGGCGAGCTCCGGCAAACGTCCGCGCAGCAGAGCGCAGGTGGCCGCCTGATGCAACGCGTGATGCTCAAGTCGAAGATCCACCGCGCGACGATCACCGACTGCGACCTGCACTACGTCGGCTCGATCACGATCGATCCCGACCTGTTGCAGGCCGCCGACATCCTCGAGTACGAGCAGGTTCACGTGCTCGACATCGACAACGGCGCCCGCTTCGAGACGTACACGATCGCCGGCGAGCGGGGATCGGGAATCATGCAGATCAACGGCGCGGCCGCACGCCTCGTCCAGCGCGGGGACCGGATCATCGTCATTTCCTACGCCCATTACGACCAGTCGGAGCTGGCCCGCTACGAGCCTCGCGTGGTGCACGTCGAGGCGCGCACCAATCGCATCATCACCGTCGACGACGAGGTGGCCACCCTGCTCGGCTAGCCGGGGGTCAACCTGCGTCAGAGAGGAAGCAATGTCAACCAACCCGGAAATCCAGGCGCCGTCCGACCCCGGACGCCTGCCCATGACCCTGCCGCTGCTCGCCGAGAAGAAGCGGATCGGCGACCCGATCGTGATGGTCACCGCCTACGACTACCCGAGTGCGCGCGCCGCCGAGGCGGCCGGCGTGGATCTGGTGCTCGTCGGCGACTCGGCCGCGACGACCGTGCTCGGCTACAACGCGACGACGCCGGTCGAGCTCGAGGACATGCTCGTGCTCGCTCGCGCGGTGCGCCGCGGGCTGCGCACGCCGCTGTTGATCGGCGATCTGCCGTTCGGCTCCTACGAGGTCTCCGACGAGCAGGCGATCGCGACCGCGATGCGCATGGTCAAGCAGGCCGGCTGCGAGGTGGTCAAGTTGGAGGGCGGCGGCGAGGCATCCATCGCCCGCGTGCGCGCGATCGTCGGCGCGGGCATCCCGGTGATGGGCCACGTTGGCCTGACGCCGCAGACCTCAACCGCTCTGGGCGGCTGGAAGGCGCAAGGACGAACGGCTGTCGCGGCGGCGCGCATCGCCTCCGAGGCGCTCGCCCTGCAGGCAGCCGGATGCTTTGCGCTGGTGTTCGAGGCGATCCCGAGCGCGGTCGCCGAGGAGCTGATGCCGCGCCTGGACGTGCCGGTGATCGGGATCGGCGCCGGACCGGCGACCGACGGGCAGGTGCTCGTGTTTCACGATTTGCTCGGCATCCGCGACGGGCTCGGGCCGCGCTTCGTCAAGCGCTACGCGAACCTGCAGCAGGAGATGAACGCCGGGGTCGCAGCGTACGCCGAAGACGTGCGCCTGCGGCGCTATCCCGGCCCTGAGCACAGCTACTCGATCGACCCCGCCGAGCTCGCGGAATTGCGCAGCTTGCTCACGTAGTCGATCTTCCTGAGCTCGCGCGCGGGCGCCCCGGCGGCGACGGTGAACGGCGCGAGGTCTCCCGTGACGACGCTGTTGGCTCCGATCACGCAGCGTTCGCCGACGCTCACACCGCTCATCACGACGACGTTCGCACCCAGCCAGCAGTTGTCAGCGATCCGCGTCGCGCCCTTGGAGGTGAATCCCTGCCAGGTCACCGGCCAGGCGGGCTCGTCGAAGCGGTGATTCGCATCGGTGACGAAGCAGCCGTTGGCAAGCATGCAATGGTCCCCGATCTCCACCAGCTCAGCGGCCGCGACCATCACCCCGACGTTCAAAAACGTCCCCGCGCCGATGCGCACGCGCGCCCGACCCGGAGCGGTGATCCACACGCCGGGCTCGAACAGCGTGCCCGCCCCGATCTCGAGCCGCCCGTCCGTCAGCGCCTCGAGCACATTGCCGTGCACGGGCCAGCGCACGAACGCCTCGCGGCGCATGAACTCCCAATGGATTCGCGCCCGGTTCCAGGGCAGCGTGTTGCGCTCATACCAGCGCCACTTGCGCGCCCACGCGCGGGCCCGCTGCGCGGTGACGGCGGCTTTACCGTTCACGCCGCGATCCTCGTGCGCCGTTTGCGCTGCGCCCCCTTGTCGGCCTTGGCGACCCGGCGCGTGAGCGTCGGCGTGAGCAGCCGGGCGAGAAACTGGCCGGTGTGCGAGGCCGGCTCGGCAGCGACCTCCTCGGGCGTCCCGGCGGCGATCACCAGGCCCCCCTCCTCGCCCCCCTCCGGGCCCATGTCGATCAGGCGATCGGCGCACTTGATCACGTCGAGATTGTGCTCGATCACGACCACGCTGTTGCCCGCCTGCACCAGCCGCGCGAGCACGTCGAGCAGCCGCTGCACATCCGCGAAGTGCAGGCCGGTCGTCGGCTCGTCGAGGATGTACAGGGTCCGCCCGGTGGCGATCTTCGAGAGCTCGGTCGCCAGCTTCACGCGCTGAGCCTCTCCGCCCGAGAGCGTCGTCGCCGGCTGGCCGAGCCGGACGTAGCCGAGGCCCACCGCGTCGAGCGTCTCGAGACGGCGGCGGACCTTGGGGATGTGCTCGAAGAACTTCAGCGCCTCCTCGACCGGCATGTCGAGCACGTCGGCGATGCTCTTGCCCTTGAAGCGCACCTCCAGCGTCTCGCGGTTGTAGCGCTTGCCGTGACACTGCTCGCAGGGCACGTATACGTCCGGCAGGAAGTGCATCTCGATCTTGATCTGCCCGTCTCCGCGGCACACCTCGCAGCGCCCGCCCTTGACGTTGAAGGAGAAGCGGCCCGGCTTGTAGCCGCGCACGCGCGCCTCAGGGGTCTTGGAGAAGAGGTCGCGGATGACATCGAACAGCCCGGTATAGGTCGCCGGGTTCGAGCGCGGCGTGCGCCCGATCGGCGACTGGTCGACGGCGATGATCTTGTCCATTTGCTCGACCCCGCGGATCGCCCGATGCGCGCCGGCTCGCCGGCGCAAGCGGTGCAGCCGATTGGCGACGGCCCGGAAGAGTACCTCGTTGATCAGCGTGGACTTGCCCGATCCCGATACGCCGGTCACGCAGGTGAACACCCCGAGCGGGATCTGCACGTCGATGTCGCGCAGGTTGTGTTCGCTCGCGCCGAGGATCTGCACGTAGCCGCTCGGCTTCCTGCGCCGCGCGGGCGTCGCGATCGCGCGCGCGCCGGTCAGGAACTGGCCGGTCAGCGACTCCGGCGTGCGCTGCACCTCGGCGGCGGTGCCCTGCGCGACGATCCGCCCGCCGTGCTCGCCGGCGCCCGGACCGAGATCGAGCAGGTGATCGGCGGCGCGCATCGTCTGCTCGTCGTGCTCGACGACGATCACCGTGTTGCCGAGGTCGCGCAGCCGCTCGAGGGTGGCGATCAGCTTGGAGTTGTCGCGCTGGTGCAGGCCGATCGAGGGCTCGTCGAGGATGTAGAGCACGCCGACCAGCGAGGAGCCGATCTGGGTGGCCAGGCGGATCCGCTGCGCCTCGCCGCCGGACAGCGTCGCGGCGGCACGATCCATCGAGAGGTAGCCGATTCCGACGTTCTCCAAAAAGCGCAGCCGTTCGCCGATCTCGCGCAGGATCAGCCGGGCGACGTGCTGGTCGGTGTCCGACAGCTCGACCTGGTCCAGCCAGTCCAGCGCCCGGCGCGCCGACAGCCGGGAGAAGTCGTCGATCCGCGTCCCGCCGATGAGCACCGCGCGGGACTCGGGGCGCAGGCGCGCGCCGCCGCACACCGGGCAGGCGCGCAGCGACATGTACTGCTCGATTTTCTCGCGGGCGCCATCGGAGTCCGTCTCCTTGTAACGGCGCTCGAGGTTCGAGACGATCCCCTCAAAGCGCGTCGCGTACGAGCGCCTGCGGCCGAAGCGGTTGCGGTAGGAGATCTGCAGCCGCTCGCCGCCGGTCCCGTACAGGAACAGATCGCGATCCTCCTCCGGCAGATCCTCCCAGGGAGCGTCGAGATCGACGCCGTAGCTCTCTGCGATCGCCTCGGCGACCTGCTGGTAGTAGTTGGACGCGCTGTTGCTCCACGGGGCGATCGCCCCCTCGGCGATCGACAGCGACGGGTCGGGCACGAGCAGCTCGGGGTCGATCTCCATCTGCGAGCCGAGCCCCGTGCAGCGCTCGCAGGCGCCGTGCGGCGAGTTGAACGAGAAGATGCGCGGCTCGAGCTCGACCAGCGAGGGCCCGTGCTCGGGGCAGGCGAAGCGCTCGGAGAAGGTTAACACCGTGCCCGGCTTGGGCACCTCGCCGGGGACGATCTGGGCGGCAGACCGCACGCCCTTGGCGCCCGTGGCGCGCGGCGCCGCGGGGGGCGCTGCGCCGTCACGTCCGTCGCGGCCGTCGCCGACAATCTCGACCTCGACCAGTCCGTCGGCGATCGAGACCGCCGTCTCGATCGAGTCCGCCAGGCGCTTGCGCAGGTCGGGGCGCATGACGAGGCGGTCGACGACGACCGAGATGTCGTGCTTGTAGCGCTTGTCGAGCACGATCGATTCCTCGAGCATGCGCAGTCGCTCGTCGATCTTGACGCGCTGGAAGCCGTCGGCGCGCAGCTCATCGAGCAGCTTCCCGTACTCGCCCTTGCGCCCGCGCACGATCGGGGCCATGACCATGAAGCGCGTGCCCTCGCCCAGCTCCATCGTCTGGTCGATGATCTGCTCGGCCGACTGGCCGACGATCGGCCGCCCGCAGCTCGGGCAGTGCGGCTTGCCGACCCGCGCCCACAGCAATCGCAGGTAGTCGTAGATCTCGGTGACGGTGCCGACCGTCGAACGCGGGTTGCGCGAGGTCGTCTTCTGGTCGATCGAGATCGCCGGCGACAGCCCCTCGATCGAGTCGACGTCAGGCTTGTCCATCTGCCCGAGGAACTGGCGCGCATATGCCGACAGCGACTCGACATAGCGGCGCTGGCCCTCGGCATAGATCGTGTCGAAGGCGAGGCTCGACTTGCCCGAACCTGACAGTCCGGTAATCACGACAAGCGCGTCCCTCGGCAGTGCCAGCGAGATGTTCTTGAGGTTGTGCTCCCTTGCGCCGGAGACGACGATCTGATCGCTGGCGGGCATGTTCGCGCACATTGTATGACGGCGAACAGACGTTCGGGTCTGGGCCCCCGCTCGCCTTAGCCGGCGCGGGCCTCTTCAGACGACGGTCAGCTCCTTGGGCAGCCCCGTCAGCACCTCGCTGCCGTCCGCGTGCACGACGAGCAGATCCTCGATCCGCACGCCGCACTCGCCTGGCACGTAGACGCCGGGCTCGATCGTGACGACGTTGCCGGACTGCAGCGGCTCCTCGCCGGCTGTCCGCGACAGCCGTGGACCCTCGTGGATCTCCATCCCGACGCCGTGACCGAGGCCGTGGCCGAAGTTGTCTCCCTCGCCGGCGGCCTCGATCAGCTCGCGCGCGACCGCGTCGAGCTCGCGCCCGGTCGGCCCGGCGCGGACGGCCGCAACGGCGGTCTTCTGGGTGCTGAGCACGAGCTCATAGATCTCGCGCGCCCGCCCCGCGAGGCGCTCGCCGGTGGCGTATGTGCGCGTGCAGTCCGAGCAGTAGCCCTCGTGCAGGGCGCCCCAGTCGATCGTCACGAGCAGGTCACGGACGATCGGCGTGGCGCGCGGCTCGGCGTGCGGAAGCGCGCCGTGCGCGCCCGCTGCGACGATCGGCGGAAAGCTCGGACCCTCGGCGCCGAGGCTGCGCATCGCGAGCTCGATGTCGAGCGCGACCTCCCGCTCGGTCCGCCCGGCGAGCCCCCGCTCGAGCACGCGAATGAGCGCCTCGTCGGCGAGCTCGCTGGCAGCGCGGATGCGCGCGATCTCGCCGACGTCCTTGATCGCGCGCAGGCGCTCGACGGCGCCGGTGCACGGGACGAGCTCCCAGTCCGGCTCGAGCAGCTCGCGCAGGCGCGCGTGCAGCGCGACCGTGAGCGTCGCGTCATCGAAGCCCAGCCGGCCGCCGCCTCTGGCTTCCGAGCATAGGGTCTGCGCGGCCGCCTCGAGCAGCTCGCCGCGGACGATCTCGCGCTCGAACAGCTCCGGGACCTGTTCGCCCGACTGGGTCGCATAGCGGAAATCGGTGAAGAAGCGGTGGGCCGCCGGATGCCCTTCGGCGAAGACGAGCACCAGCGCGTTGGTGCCGGTGAATGACGCCAGGTAACGGACGGCGACCGGCGTGTAGGCGAGCAGCACATCGAGCTCCCGCTCGGCCAGCTCGCGGGCCAGCCGCTCGAGGCGGACGCTGCTCGCCGCCTCCGCTACGCGCGCGCTGCTCACGCTGCGGCCTCCGCCAGCGCCGCGCGCAGGCGCTCGAGCGCGAGCCGGTAGCCGTCCGGCCCGTGGCCGGAGAAGGTGGCCAGGCAGAGATCGCCGATGACCGACAGGCGGCGCCAGGGCTCGCGCGCGGTGATATCGGAGATGTGCACCTCCACCGCCGGCAATCCAGTCAACTCCAACGCGTCGTGGATCGCCCAAGCGTAGTGCGTCCAGGAACCGGGATTGAGGATCAGGCCGTCGACCTCGCCGCGCAGCGCGTGCAGGCGCTCGACGTACTGCGACTCGGCGTTGCTTTGAAAGAAGCTCGCGCGCATGCCGAGCTCCGCGGCCCAGGTAGCGACCTGGCGCTCGAGCACGGCGAGCGTGACCGTGCCGTAGTGAAGCGGGTCGCGCTCGCCGAGCATGTCGAGGTTCACGCCATGCAGCACCTCGACGCGCGGGTTCGCTCTGGCGCTAGTCATGCGAACGCAGCTCTCGCACGGCGGCGCGCAGATCGCTCTCGGCGATCTCGCAGCCGAAACGAACCTCGCCGGCAGCGTGGACGAGCACGAACGGGACGCTGCCCGAGCCCCGGCGCTTCTTGTCGCGCCAGGTCGCTGAGACGATCTGCTCCGGATCCGGATCGCCCGCGCCGAGCGTCACCGGGAGCCGCCGCGCACGCAGCAGCTCGCGGATCTGTTCGCGCAGCTCCTGCGCGCCCGACAGGCGCAGCGCCGCCAGCAGCCCGAGGCCCACGGCCTCGCCGTGGCGGTAGCGGGTGTAGCCGGTGGCGGCCTCGATCGCATGCCCGACGGTGTGTCCGAGGTTCAGCAGCTGGCGAGCGCCCGCGTCGCGCTCGTCGGCGGCTACCACGGCCAGCTTCGTGCGGGCGCAGTCGAGGATTGTCCGCTCGTCAGTCGCGGGCGCGCCGGCAGATACGCGCTCCCACAGGGGCCCTCCGGCGATCAGGGCGGTCTTCAGCACCTCGACCCAGCCTGCGGCGAGCTCGGGCGCGGGCAGCGTCGCGAGCGCGTCGGGGTCGGCGAGCACCCCCGCCGGCTGGTGATAGACGCCGACGTAGTTCTTGGCGTCCGGCAGGTCGACCCCGGTCTTCCCGCCGTAGGCGGAGTCGACCTGGGCGACGAGCGTGGTCGGCACGTGCACGACCGGGACGCCCCGCTGGTAGGTGGCCGCGCAGAACCCCGCGAGATCGCCGACGACTCCGCCGCCCAGCGCGACGATGTGATCGGCGCGGGTCATCCCCGCGGCGGCCAGCGCGCGCCAGGCCCGCTCGGCGCTGGCCAGCGACTTGTGGCGCTCGCCTGGCTCGATCGCGATCGTCGCGCCGAGCGACCCGAGCCGCTCGAGGCGCGCGCCGTACAGGCCGGCCACGTTCGCGTCAGTGATGCTGAAGGGACGCGAGACCGATGGGTCAAGCGGCCACACCGCGCGCAGCGAGCCGTCGGCGGGGGCAGTCGCCCCAGCCTCGCGCCCCGCGGGCTCGAGACCGTCGCCTGCGCGCAGCAGGCCGCAGCCGACGATCACCGGATACTCGCCCGAGGCAGCGCTCGCCCAGACGAGCCGCGACCCCCGCGGAGCGGCGGCCAGCATGCGCAGGGCGCGAACGAGCCGCTGGGCGCGCTCCGCGCCCGCGATACCGCGCGCAGGCACCGGCAGGAAGGCGTCGGCGAGCTCCTCGTACAGGCCGCGGCGCTCGGCGGCGAGCGCGAGGAAGGCATCGCGATCGCGCGCGAGCGGCCGATCGCTGGCGTCTTGCAGCCGGGCCCAGGCGAGCGCCGGGTCGATGTCCAACAGGACGGTCAGGTGCCCGGCGAGCGCGACGCGGACGCGCGTCGAGAGGATGCTGCCGCCGCCGAGCGCGATCACGCTCGTCCACGGGCCTGGCGCCGCCGAGTGGGCGGCATCGGCGAGCAGCTCGCACACGACCGACTCCTCGGCGGCCCGAAACGAGGCCTCGCCCCGCAGCTCGAACTCGGTCGCGATCGAGTGGCCGAAGCGCTGCTCGAGCAGCGCGTCGCTGTCGAGCGCGCGGACGCCAAGCGCCCCTGCCAGCTCGCGCGCGACGGTCGACTTGCCCGCGCCCATGAAGCCGATCAGCACCAGCGCCGTGCCGGACGTCCCGGCGCGCTGCCCCGTGCTCGCCCCGCGCCCGCGCTCGGCGCGCGCTACCCCCGCCATCCGATCCGCTCCTTGTAGGCCTCGAGCGCGGCCAGGACATCGTCGATGTGGTCGCCGCCGAACTTGCTGCGGTAGGAGTCGGCGAGCACCAACGCGACCATCGCCTCGCCGACGACCCCAGCGGCGGGCACGGTGCAAGAGTCGGTGCGCTCGCGCAACGCCTCGGCGGGCTCGTGCGTGGCGATGTCGACCGAGCGCAATGGCTTGGTCAGTGTCGGCAGCGGCTTCATCGCGCCGCGCACGATCAGGGTCTCGCCGTTCGTCATCCCTCCCTCGAGGCCGCCCGCGTGGTTGGTCTCGCGGTAGTAGCCGCGCTCGGGCGAGAAGAAGATCTCGTCGTGGGCCTGCGAACCGGGCACGCCGGCGAGCGCGAAACCGTCGCCGATCGAAAAGCCCTTGAGCGCCTGAATCGAGCAGATCGCCATCGCCAGGCGCCCGTCCAGGCGCTGCTCCCAGCTGACGTGCGAGCCGAGCCCGGGCACGGGCCCGAAGGCCTGCACCTCGAACACGCCACCGAGCGACTCGTTGGCCTTGCGCAGGCGGTCAATCTCGGCCACCATCGCGCGCCCCGCGGCCGGATCCAGGCAGCGCACCGGCGACGCGTCGACCTCGGCGAAGTCCTCGAGCGTGAGCGCAGCGGCGGCGGCGGGCGCAGTGACCGACGCGATCTGGACGACGTGCGAGCGTACGTGCACCCCGAGCGCGGCGAGGAACGCCTTGCACACGGCGCCGCCCGCCACGCGCGCAGCAGTCTCGCGCGCGGAAGCACGCTCGAGGATGTTGCGCACATCGGTCTGCTTGAACTTCTGCACGCCGACGAGGTCAGCGTGCCCGGGACGCGGCAGATGGACCTCGTCGATCTCGGCCGTGACCGGCCACGGGCTCATGCGCTCTTCCCAGTTGCGGTAGTCGCGATTCGGAACGACCAGGGCGATGGGGCCGCCGAGGGTCTGGCCGTGGCGCACCCCCCCGGTGAGCTGGGCTGCGTCGCGCTCGATCTTCATCCGTCCGCCGCGGCCATGACCGAGCTGGCGGCGCGCCAGGTCGGCGTTCAGCTGCTCCGCGTTCAACGCGAGGCCCGCGGGCAGGCCCTCGACGATGCACGTCAGGCCGGGGCCGTGCGACTCCCCGGCCGTGGTCAGACGCAGGCTCATACGCGCGTGGTCAGGCGCAAACTCATATCCAGCTAGCTTATTTACAGCCCGGGCCCGCCGCCGAGACGGAAGGCTACGTCGAGTCGCCCTGCGGCGAGGCGCCGAGCGGATCCTCGCGGCGCTCGGCTTGCGCGTCGATCCCGCTCAGGCGCACGCCGCCGCCACGACACCAGGGACAGCTCAGCGTGCTCGTGGTCCCGCCGAGATTCGAGATCAGCTGCCCGGTGCCGCGGCAGGGCATACACTCGCGCGGCGCGTGTGTGTCCTGTGCTCGATCGTCTGCTTTTCCGTTCTCGCCCGCCATAAGCCGATGAGATTAGCGTTCCTTTGCGCATGCGACCGCTGATGCCGCCGAGACCGTCCGTTCCGAGCCGGCCGCGATGAGTGCCGAGAGAGCCACCGCGCGCAGATCGGATCTCGAGGAGGTCGCGCTCGCGGCGCAGGCGAGCGGGCGTCTCGCGCTCGACACCGAGTTCATGGGCGAGGGCCGCTACCGGACGCTGCTCTGCCTGCTGCAGCTCGCTGTCCCGGAGGGCCCCGGCGACGAACGGATCGCGCTGGTCGACCCGCTCGAGGACGGTTTCGACGGCGCGCCTTTGGCACGGGTACTCGGCGATCCGAGCGTCGCCGTGATCGTGCACGCCGGGCGCCAGGACATCGCGCTCGTCAAGCGGCGTCTGCGAACGGAGGTCCGCAACGTGTTCGACACGCAGGTGGCGGCGGGGTTCGCGGGGATGGCAGCGCAGTCCGCGTACGACACGCTGCTGCTAAAGCTGCTCGGTGTGAGGGTCGCCAAGAGCGCCAGCTTCACGCGCTGGGACGTGCGTCCGCTTTCGATCGAGCAGCTCGCGTACGCGCGCGAGGACGTGCTCCACCTGCTCGAGCTGGCGGACGCACTGGAAGGACGGCTGGACGAGCTCGGTCGGCTCGACTGGGCGCGCGAGGAGTGCTCGGCGCTGGAGGATGCAGGCGACGAGCGCGATCTGGAAACGGTGTTCGCGCGCCTGCCACGGGTCGCCGGGCTGAGCGCAGCGACGCAGACGGTCGCGCGAGAGCTCGTGCGCTGGCGCGAGCAGCTCGCCGCAGCGCAGGACCGGCCGGTGCAGAGCGTGCTGTCGGACGCCGCGCTCGTCGAGATCGCCAAGCGCAAGCCGACTTCGCTGGGCCGGCTGTGGCAGATCAGGGGCGTGAACCCAGGCGGACTGCGCGGGCGCGGGCGCGAGCTGCTCGATGCGGTGCGGCGCGGCGGCGAGCTGCCGCCGCGCGCTTCGCTGCAGCACGCGCGTCCGCCGGCGCCGGACCCAAACGACGCGCCGCTGATCGCGCTGGCGGAGGCGTTGCTGCGCGCACGCGCACGCGAGGCCCGGCTCGCGTACGAGCTGCTCGCTACGCGGGCCGACCTGCAGGCGATCGTGGCCGCCGAGCGCCGGGGCGCCGAGGCGGACGTGCGCACGCTGCGCGGCTGGCGGCGCGAGCTGGTCGGCGAGGAGCTTTTGCAGCTGCTCGGCGGCGAGTTGTCGCTGTCGGTCAGCGAAGGCAAGCTGCGGGTCCGCCGCTAGCCCTGCGCCTCGTCCGCCGCGGATCCCTCCCGCAGCGCGCGGCGCATGACATCGAGCGGCGCGGCCACGCCGGTCCACAGCTCGAAGCTGAGCGCCCCCTGCGCGAGCAGGATCTCCAGGCCATCGACCGCGCGCGCGCGGTGGGCGCGCGCGGCCGCGATCAGCGCCGTCGGCTCGGCGGCGTAGGCGAGGTCGGCCACGTGTGGGTAGCGAGCGACTCGCTCGAACGTGAGCCCGAGCAGCTCGAGCTGGTCACGCGCGCTGCCCGCCGCCAGCCCGACCGAGGTGCAGTTGACCAGCAGGTCCGCGGGCCGCGGCCGGGCCACCGCCTCGACCACGAGCTCATCGGCCAGCGCGGTCGCCCGCTCCGGCGTTCGGTTCCACACCGCGACCGGGCGCGCGCCGGCCTCGCGCAGGGCCCAGACGACGGCACGGGCGGCGCCGCCGGCGCCGAGCACCAGCGCGCTCATCTCGCGGGGCGAGAATGCGAGCGCGGCGAGAAAGCCGGGCGCATCGGTGTTTTCGGCCGACAGCGTCCCGTCGGCGGCGAAGCTCAGCGTGTTCGCCGCGCCGATCTCGCGGGCCGCCGCGCTCGCCCGATCGGCGAGCGCGAGCGCCGCGTGCTTGTGTGGAATCGTGACGTTCGCCCCGACGAAGCCGGCTTGGCCGAGCGCGGGGACGGTCTGCACGAACAGCTCCGGCGCGACCGGCAGCAGCTGGTAGCGCCAGTCCTCCATACCGAGCGCCCGCAGTGCGGCATTGTGCATCGCCGGCGAGCGGCTGTGCGCGACGGGCCAGCCGAGCACGCCCAGGCGGGGCATCACTTGTGCGTGCAGACCGGCGGGCGCCCGCCGTGCTTTTTGACCGCCGCCTGGTAGGCCGCAGCATTGACTTCGAATTCGGCAGGCGTCTTCGAGAACACCAGATTGCCGCAGCCGTCGGCGGCGGCGACGTAGTACAGGTAGGGCACGTGTGCGGGGTAGGCGGCGGCGCGAATCGCGGCCGCGCCCGGATTCGAGATCGGCGTCGGCGGCAAGCCGGCGTGGGTGCGCGTGTTGTAAGGGGAGTCGATGTGCAGCTGCGCTTCGGTCAGTTCCTGGGTATATGTCGCGACGCCTTTGCGCTGCTCGAGCGCGTAATAGATCGTCGCATCGATGCCGAGCGGCATCCCGAGTCGCAGCCGGTTGTAGATCACGGCGGCGACCTTCGGCAAGTCGCCGGGCAGCTGCGCCTCGCGTTCGACCATCGAGGCGACGATCAGCAGCTGATAGGGCGTCAGGTGTAGGGCGCGCGCACGCACGATCTGGCGCGCGCCGAAGTTTTCCTCAAACGCGATCAGCTGTTCGTGCACGAGCCGGCTCGCGGGCCCGCCCCGGTACATTTCGTAGGTCGCGGGGAACAGGAACCCTTCGAGATCGGGGGTGCCCCGCGGAGCGCCGTAGCGGGCGGGAGCGAGCAGCGGGGAGTGTTTGGACGCCTGCAGGTAGCTGCCCGTGAGCCCGGCCGCGCGCGCGCGTTCGGCGATCTGCCGGCGGGTCTCGCCCTCCGGGACCAGCACGCGCACCACGACCGGGAGTGCCACCGTGGGCGTGTGGCGCGAAGAGGAGCCGGGCCGGGAGATCGCGAGCCAGACCGCAGCGGCGACGCCGAGCAGCGCCACCACGGCGAGCGCGCGCGAGATGGGCAGGCGGCCGGTTCGCCGCCGCCGCGGCGCCTGCGCGTCGGCTGCCGAGCGCCGGCGCGCACGCTCGGCGCGCTCGCGCCGGCGCTCTGCCTCGCTACGCCCCAGGTGCTGTGGTGGGTGCTCAGCCACGAGATCAGGCCTATTGCGAGCTGGCGAGCAGCCAGCTCTCGAGCAGGTGAGCGGCGGCCCGCGAGTCCTCGCTCGCCCGAAAGGTACCCCGCTCGCGGCCGTCGAGCTGCTCGCGGCGGGCGATGCGCGTCGTAAACCGCTCGTCGTGAAGCTCGACCGGGATCTCTTCGCCCAGGCGTTCGGCCAGGCGTTTGGCAAACGCGCGTGTCTCGCGCGTCTGCTCGGTATCGGACCCGCGCAGCGAGATCGGCAGTCCGACGACGACCCGTTCGACTCCGCGATCCTCGATCAGTCGCTCGATCTGGGCGATCCCCCGCCTGCTGCCCGGACGCTGGACCGCCGCGATCGGGGTGGCGATCGTGCCCGACGGGTCGCTCAGCGCGCAGCCGCAGCGCGCGCTGCCGTAGTCCAGCGCGAGCACGCGCATCAGGGCGCCAGCGCGGCCTCAATCGCGCCGCGGGCAGCCGCAAGCGCCGCGTCGAGCTTGCCGGGGTCGCGCCCGCCCGCCTGGGCGAGTGTGTCGCGCCCCCCTCCTCCCCCGCCCGCGACAGTGGCCGCCGCCTTGACGACCTCACCGGCCTTGACGCCGCGCTCGACGAGCGCGGGCGCGACGGCGGCCGCCAGATGCACGCGGTCATCGACGGCGGTGCCGAGCACGATTGCGCCGCCTTGCAGGCGGCCCCTGAGCCGGTCGAGCAGCTCGAGCAGCGCCTTCGGATTCGCGACGCTGACCGCCTCGGCGAGGACGGGCACGTCCCCCGTGGAGACGGCTCGCGCGGCGAGCGCATCGATGTCGACCTCGCTCGAGGTCCCGTCCCGCGCGCTCGCCTTGGCCTCGATCAGACCCCTGAGCAGCGCAGGAACCTGCGCCGCCGGCGTCCGGGCCGCCGTCTCGATCGCGCGCAGGTCGTGCTCGCGCGTGCGCAGCAGCTCGGTCGCGGCAGCGCCGGTGAGCGCTTCGATACGACGCACATTGGCGGCCGAGGAGGACTCCTTGACGATCAAAAACGGCCCGATCTCCGCGGTGTTGCGCACGTGCGTGCCGCCGCAGAGCTCGCGCGAGTAGGAGCCGTCGCCGATCTGGACCATGCGCACCACCTCGCCGTACTTCTCGCCGAACAGCGCCATCGCCCCGAGGCGCTTCGCCTCCTGCAGCGTCGTCGATAGCGCCCGCACTGGCTCGCCATCGGCGATCCGCGCGTTGACGGCATCCTCGATGTCGCGCAGCTCCTCCGCGTCGAGGGCGCCGGTGTGGGTGAAATCGAAACGCAGCTTGTCCGGACCGACATACGATCCGGCCTGGCGCACGTGCGCACCGAGGCGCTCGCGCAGGGCGGCGTGGAGCAGGTGGGTCGCGGTGTGGTTGCGTTCGGTCGAGCGCCGCGCGGCATGATCGACGCGCGCCAGCACCGCCTCTTGCGGGGCCAGCGATCCCCGCTCCAGCACGACCTCCAGCGCCTGGTCGTCGCCGAGCCGGAACACATTGCTGACGCGTGCCGCACAGTTGCCGCTGGCGCATTCGATCGTGCCCGCGTCGGCGACCTGGCCGCCGCCGGCGGGATAGAACGGCGACTCGGCAAGCTTGACCAGCAGGTGTCCGTCGGATTCCTCGAGCGCCCCGACGGTCGTCGCCTGAAGCTCGGTCTCATAGCCCGTGAACCGCGTGTGAAAGTCGGTCGAGGCAGCGAGCTCATCGGCGCGCCGGCGCGCGCCGGCGGCGCCGTCCGCGGCGCTCGCCCCGTCTGCGGCGGCGCGGGCCCGAGCGCGCTGCGCGTCCATCAGGCGGTCGAACTCGCCGGGATCGGCGACGCCCAGGTCGCGCTCGGCGAGCAGCTCGAGCGTGAGGTCGAACGGGAAACCGAACGTGTCGTGCAAGAGGAACGCGTCGGCCGCCGGGATCGTCCGGCGTCCGTCGGCGAGCGCGCGCGCGATCAGCTCATCGAGCAGTCGCGTGCCCTGCTCGAGCGTCCGCCCGAAGCTGTCCTCCTCGGATGAGAGCCAGCGCTCGATCGCCTCGCGCTGATCGTGCAGCTCGGGGTAGGCGCTGGCCATCAGCTCGCGTACGACCGCGGCGTAGCTCAGCAAAAAGCCGGGCGACATCTCCAGGCGCCGGGCCTGGAGGATCGCCCGGCGCGTGAGACGGCGCAGGACGTAGCCACGATCCTCGTTGGACGGCACGACGCCATCGGCGATCAGAAACGACATGCCGCGCGCGTGGTCGGCGAGGATGCGCAGCGCCCGGAGCGTCGGGTCCTCGCCCTCGGCCGCTGCTCGGGCAGGCTCCGGCGCGCGCCCGGAGAGCTCCCGGCCGAGATCGATCAGCGGCTGAAACTGATCCGTTTCGAAGACGGAGTCCTTGCCCTGGATGATCGCCGCCAGGCGGTTGAGGCCGAGCCCGGTGTCGATGTTGCGCGTGGGCAGCGGCGAGAGCTGGTCGTGGGGGTCCTGGTCGTATTGCATGAAGACCAGGTTCCAGTACTCGAAGAAGCGCTCGTTCTCGCCGCCGGGGCGGTCATCGGCTGCGCCGAACTGAAGGCCGCGGTCGATATACAGCTCCGAGCAGGGACCGCTGGGGCCGATCGGGCCGGCTTCCCAGAAGTTCTCCGACCTGGCGCAGGAAACGATGCGCTCGGGCGCCACCCCCATCGCCTGCCACAGCTCGATCGCCTCCTCGTCGGGGCCAAGCCCCAGCCGCTCATCGCCGGCAAAGACGGTGACCCAGATGTCGGCGCGATCGAGCCCGAAGACGTCCAGCGAGAGGTCCCAGGCGAGCTGAATCGCCTCCGCCTTGAAGTACGCGCCGATCGAGAAGTTGCCGAGCATCTCGAAGAAGGTGAGGTGGCGGGTGGTGAGACCAACCTTGTCGATGTCGGGGGTGCGGAAACACTTCTGGCAGCTGGTCAAGCGCGGCGCCGGCGGAGATTCGTGGCCGAGGAAGTAGGGCTTCAGCGGCTGCATGCCGGCGGTCGTGAGCAGCACCGTGCGATCGCTCGGAGGCGGCACGAGCGACGCCGAGGGAATGCGCAGGTGCTCGCGCTGCTCGAAGAAGTGAAGAAATTGCTTGCGCAGCTCGTCCGAGGTCATGGACGAGTGATGTTAGGGCGCATCGGAGGAGGCGATCGTGCCGTGGCCGACGACCAGCTCACCCGAGTACAGGCACGCGATCTGGCCGGGCGCAGTGCGCTCGGCAGGCTGCTCGAGCGCCAGCTGGATCGTCGGATGCGGGCCCGCGCTGAGATGCGCCGGCACGCGGCAGGCGAGCGGGCGGCCGCGGTAGCGCAGCTTGACGGCGTTCACCGACGACGCCTCGCGGCGCAGAAGCACGTCGCGGATCGGCACCGTCCGGGTCAGCAGCTCGGCGCGTGCGCCGACCGTGATCGTGTTCGCCCGGAGATCGGTCGCGAGCACGTAGAGCGGCCTGCGCCCGCCGATCCCGAGCCCGCGGCGCTGGCCGATAGTCACCGTCTGGATGCCGTCGTGCTCGCCCAGGTGGCGACCATCGCTGTCGACGATCGACCCCGGGCGCCGGGCGATCCGCCCGTGCCGGGCGAGAAAGTCGCGCTGGCGGGTGCCCGCCAGGAAACACAGGTCCTGCGAGTCGGGTCGGCGCGCAACCGCGATCCCCGCGTCGCGCGCGACCACGCGCACCTCGCGCTTGGTCAGGGCGCCGAGGGGAAAGTGCAGGCGCGCGAGCGACGCGCTCGCCAGCGCCGCCAGCGCGTAGCTCTGGTCCTTGGTGACGTCCGCGGCGACGCGCAACAGCGGGCCGGCGCGGTCCTCGTGAATGCGCGCATAGTGGCCGGTGGCGAGCGTTCGCGAGCCCAGCCGGGTGGCGAGGTCGAGCATCGCGTCGAGTCGCACCGAGCCGTTGCAGCGCACGCACGGATTCGGCGTGAGGCCGGCCGCGTGGGCGGCGAGCCACGGATCGACCACGCCGGCCCGGAACTCGGCGCGCAAATCGATCGAGAAGTGCGGCAGGCCGAGGTCGTGCGCGAGCGAGCGAGCGCGCCTGACGGCCTGTGCCGAGCAGCAGCTGAGCTCGGCGTCGTTCTCCGGGTCCGACCACAGCTCGAGCGTGACCGCGACGACGTCATCGGCGTTGCGGGCGGTGAGCAGCGCGGCGACGGCGGAGTCGACACCGCCGCTCATCGCGACGAGCGTGCGGTTTGCCGCCCCGGCCAGCGTCGCCTGGGAGCGGATCGCGGCGCCGAGCGCGCGATGCAGCGCGTCGGCTGCGAGCTCCGCGGCGTGGCGCTTGGCCGGGCTCAGCCCGCCGACCTCGCGGGCGATCGCCTGCGAGCCGATGCGCGCGGCGTCGAGGACGCGCGCGCCGCGCAGCAGGGCCACGACCGCGCTGCCGGCGGCGATCGTCGCGCCGCAGCCGCTGGCGTCGAAGCCCGCATCCGCGATCCGCCCGGCGGGATCGGCGGGCGCGAGCGACAGCGAGATGCGGATCAGATCGCCGCAGGCGGCGCCGCCGGCGGCGCCGGTGCAGGCCCCGGTGGGCGTGTGTCCGCGCGCAAGCGGTCGCTGCAGGTGCTCGGCGAAGCCCATCGGTGCGCTCATGCGCCCGAGTGTAAGTCAGGACCGCTGCGCAGCGGCGCGGCCAGGCCTAGAGCGTGCGCAGGCTGCGCAAGACCGCGTGCACGATCGTGTCGGCCGCGAGCGTCTCCTGTTCGCCCCCGGCCATGTCCTTCAGCGCAGCGCCGTCCGGTCCGAGGATCGCCACGTAGCGCGCGCCGAGCGCGTTGGCGTGCGCGAGCTGGCCCTTCAGCGAGCGTCCCGCGAGCTCCATCTGCGTGAACAGGCCGGCCGTGCGGGCCTCGGTCAGCAGCGCGAAGGCGCCGGGCGGTGCGTGCGTCCGGCCGCCGCCGTCGCGAGCGGGCTCGTAGGCGACGAACAGGTCGACCGGCGGCAAAGCGGTGGCCGGCGCGGATCCGGCGAGCAGGATCCGCTCGATTCCGGCGGCCCAGCCCATGCCCGGAGTCGGCGGTCCGCCGAGCTGCTCGACCAGGCCGTCGTAGCGCCCCCCGCCGCCGACGCCGCTCTGCGCGCCGAGCGCGTCGGAGGTCAGCTCGAACACCGTGCGGGTGTAGTAGTCGAGCCCGCGCACGAGCGTCGGGTCGATCTCGTAGGAGACACCCGCCGAGTCGAGCAGCGCGCGGACCTCGGCGAAATGCGCCGCGTCGTCGGCGGCGAGGAACTCGCTCAGCAGCGGCGCGGTTTGCATCGCGCGGCGCGTACCGGGATGGTCGGAGTCGAACGCGCGCAGCGGATTGAGCTCGATGCGCGCGCGCACATCCTCGGAGAGGTCGGCTTCGTGGGCGCGCAGATGCCGCTGTAGCTGCTCGCGGTACTCGCGGCGCGCCGCCGCGCTGCCGAGGCTCGACAGACGCAGCCGAACAGGCGCCACGCCGAGCTCGTCGAGCAGCGCGCTGAGCAGGCCGATCGACTCGGCGTCCACCGCGGGATCCTCAGAGCCGAGCGCCTCGGCGCCGATCTGCCAGAACTGGCGGTAGCGGCCCGCCTGGGCGCGCTCGTGGCGGAAGAAGCTCGACAGGTACCACAGCTTCACCGGCTGACGGAGCTTGTGCATGCCGTGCTCGACGTAGGCGCGGCAGACCGGCGCGGTGCCCTCGGGACGCAGCGTCAGCGAGCGCCCGGACGCATCCGCAAACGTGTACATCTCCTTCTGGACGATGTCGGTCGAGGCGCCCACGGCGCGCGCAAACAGCTCGGTCGCCTCGAACGCGGGAGTCTCGATCCGTTCGTAGCCCGCGCGCTCGAGGATCGCGCGCGCCTTGCCCTCGAGTGTCGCGCGGGCGGCGGCGTCGGGGCCGAGCACGTCGAATGTGCCACGCGGGGCTTTGATCTTGGCCGCGCCGCCGCTCAATTGCCGGTGGGGCTCCGGGCCGGCGCCGCCTGCGCGACCGACGGCTCGCGCTCGGCGCGCAGCTCTTGCAGGAAGGGGTTGGTCGCGAGCTCCCGCGCGAGCGTGGTGAGGCCCATGTGCCCCGGATAGACGACCGTCTCCGGCGCGAAGGCGTCGAGCAGCTGACCGAGCGAGCGCTCGAGCGTCGGCCAGTCCGCGCCCGGCAGATCGGTGCGCCCGACCGATCCTTGAAAGAGCACGTCGCCGGATAGCAGCCCGCGCTCGCCGGGAACTCCAGCCCCGGCGGCCGGCTGCGCCTGCGCCGCGGGCGCCCCCGGCGCGCTCGCGGGCGCCGCTGCGATCGCATATGTGAGGTGACCGGGGCTGTGGCCGGGGGTGAACAGCACCTCGATGTCGAGCCCGGCGAGCGTCAGCCGCTCGCCTCCCTTCAGCGTGTGATCGGCCTCGTAGCTCTCATACGGTCCGAACCCCTCGAACGGCACCCAGCGCATGATGTCCGCGAGCACGGGGCGCTCGAGCTCGGGGCAGTAGACCGGCGCGCCGGTGCCCCGGGCGAGCGGCGCGACCGCGCCGATGTGGTCGAAATGGCAGTGCGTGATCAGGATCGCCTCGACCTTGACGCCGAGCTCTGCGATTGCGCCGAGCAGGCGCTCGGGCTCCTCTCCGGGGTCGATCAGCAAGGCCTCGCCGGCGCCGGGGCGACGCACGATGTAGGCGTTCTCCTGGACGGGCCCGACCGTGAAGGCCCGCACGTCGAGGGCCGCTGCGTTCATCGCGCGGGTGCCCCGCCACCGCCCCGCTTGGCCTTGGCGCGCATCCGCCGCCTGAAGAGCCAGAGATCGGTGTAGTAGCTGATCGGCACGTAGATCGCCAGCACGATCGGGAACAGCGCGATCGCCTGCGCCGGCTGTTTGAGCAAGAACAGGCTGACAAGCAGCAGCGCGACGGCCGCGAACATCGCGCGGTAGAACGCCCCGCGCCAGGTCGGCGGGCGGTCCTGGCGGGGCACGCGCGGCTCGCGCGGCTTACCAGTCTTCTCGGCGACGGTCGGCTTGCGCCCGGTGCGACCGCGCGACTCGACGATGCCCGCCGCGTTGCCGCGATGCTTGGTCTGGCGCCTGCGCCTGGTCTGAGCCATGAACTACAAGCCTACAGCGCGCGCTGACCTGCACGGCCGCCCCGTGCGCGGCGCTGGTGCCGAGGCCGGCGGGCGCGTCAGCGTCGTGGCTGATCCGCGAGCCCGGCGCGCTCGAGCAGATGGCGGGCGGGGTCGAAGCCGAGCAGCGGGAGATCCTCGGGAAAGCCCTCCAGCGCGGCGCTCGGCGCGAGACCGACCAGCTCGGCGCTCGCGATCGGTGCATGCCGACGCACGCGCTCGACGAGCAACCGCAGGGGAATCTCGCCGGGGCGCTCGACGTTCATCGAAACCTGCGCGCACCCGTCGGCTAGGCGCACGCCGATCGCTCGCAGACCCGCGATCCCCTCGCCTCCGCCCTCGCGGATCAGCGCCGCGATCCGGCGGGCGTCCGCGATCGTCGCCGGGGCGGACAGCTTCAGGTTGAATGCCACCAGCGGGGGGCGCGCGGCGACGAGCGTCGCGCCCGCGCTCGGGTGCAGCCGCAGGGGGCCGAAACTGGGCCTCAGCTCGCCCGCGGCGATGCGCCGCGCCAGCCCCGCCACGCCACCGCGGCGCAGCTCCGCGCGGGTCGCCGACCCTCGTGCGGCGCCCGCGAGCTCGCCGTAGAGGAACACCGGCACCGACAGCTCGTGCCCGATCCGGTCAGCCACAACGAGCGCCTCCGCGCACGCCGCGCCGCGCGAGCGCTCGTCCAGATAGACGACCGGCGCAACGTCGAGCGCGCCGACGTAGGGATGCTCGCCGCGCGACTCCGCGGCGGATGCCACCACGTCGATCCGCCTGACGGCCTCGGCGGCGCCGCGCAGCAGCGCGTCCGACAACGCGATCGGCGGCCCGGCGAGCGTGTAGACCGAGCGGTGATGATCGCCGTCGGAGTGCACGCCCAGCAGGCGCACGTCGCCGCCTCGCTGTCCGCCCGGGGCGAACGCCGCGCCGATCGCCGCGATGACCGGGCCGTCGCGTCCCTCGGAGACGTTGGGCACGGCCAGCAGAACCGGCGGCGGCTGGGCGCGGACCCCCGCCATCGCGCCCCACGCCTAGCCGGGCCCGGGCGAACGAGCGCTCAGGCGCTGAGCGCGAACGCGGGCTCGACCGAGGTCTGTTGCGCGCGCCACTCCGTCAGCGCCTGCAGCGAGCCGTCGATGATCCGGTTGAGAAACTCGGTGCGGTCGTTGACATGCGGGAACGGCGCATCGGGAACCGGTAGTTCGAGGAACTCGCAGAGCGGCTCCCAGCCTTCGTCGGCACTCCACACGAGCAGCCGCTGCGGCGGTACCACGCGCTTGACCTCCTCGTTGTGGCGGTTCATCGTTTCGATCAGCTGCTGCGGCTCGGCGTGGCCGGACGCGAACGTGCCCTCCCAGACCAGCCGGTCGATCATGTTCAAGAATCCGCGCCACTGCGGATTGACGTGCGCCTGCGCGCTCGACAGCAGCCTGATCAGCGACTCGCCGTGACGCACCGCCCAGACGGTCTCGCGCATGCTGCGCTCCCAGCTCTCGGGCTCGCGGACGCTGAGCAGGACCTTGGCCTCCGGGTAGAAGTCCATCAGCTCGCGGTAGAAGTAACCCCCTGGCCAGTCGACGGTCGAGTCGCAGCCGGCGAATATCTCCTCCCAGGGAGCATCGCCGTCGAGCGCGCGTTGCCACAGCGCCGCCTGGTCGAGGTCGGCGAGGACGTCGACCATGTGGTAGCACGGGCCGAGCCCGAGCATCTCGAGGGCCACCTTCTGGGTCAGCGTGCCGGTGCGTGGCATTCCTGCTCCGATCAGCCTCATAGCTTCTCCTCGCACTCGCTGTTTCGCCCAGCGACGCGGCCGTGCCCGGCGCGGGGCGTTCACGTGTGTTAAGCGTGTTAAATAACCGGCGCCCGCGAGCGCCGAACGCAGCGCACTCTATGCAAGATGTGTTGGCCCTCATGAAGAAGCCCATAAGACGATCATGAGCCGGCGGCGTGAGCGCTGACCGCCGGCCCGACTTTTCGCGCACGGCGAGCGACTACGCCCGCCACCGTGCCGGGTTTCCCGCGGAGCTGGTCGATCGGCTGGCGGCGAGCGGCGTCGTGCGGGCGGGCGCGCGCGTCGTCGATCTGGGCACCGGCACCGGCAGCCTCGCGCGCTTGTTCGCCGAACGGCGCTGCGAGGTCACGGGCGTCGATATCGCCGGCGGGCTGCTCGAGCAGGCTCGGCGTCTCGATCGCGAGGCTGGGGTCCAGATCGCCTACGTGCAGGCGCCGGCCGAGGCCACCGGGCTTCCGTCCGGTCGGTTCGACGTGGTCAGCGCGGGGCAGTGCTGGCACTGGTTTGACCGCCCCGCCGCCGCGCAGGAGGCGATCAGGCTCCTAAAGCGCGATGGCACGATCCTGATCGCGCACTTCGACTGGCTGCCGATCAGCGGCAACGTCGTCGAGGCGACGGAGGAGATACTGCTGCGCTACACGCCAGACTGGCCATTTGCGGACGGCGCCGGCCTGTATCCAAGGTGGCTCGTCGACCTGCAGACCGCTGGTATGAGGAACATCGAGACGTTCTCATTCGACGTCGGGGTGTCCTACTCGCACGAGGCTTGGGTCGGGCGCGTACGTGCGAGCGCGCCTGTCGCCGGGACGCTTGACGCGGCGGGCGTCGAGCGCTGCTCGCACGAGCTTGCGGCGCTGCTGCGCGAGCGCTTCTCCGAGGACCCGCTCGCGGTCCCGCATCGCACGTGGGCCGTGACCGCGCATCGGGCACCCGACTAGCGGGACCCGCGGCGCAGCTACGCCGGCTCGGGGCCGCGCGATCGCTCAAGGCGAGCGCGCGAGCTCGGCCATCTGCTGGAACGCCTCGAGCGGATTGACCGGCGCGGGCTCTCCTGAGAGCTCGGAATAGATACTCGCGACGTTGACGACGAGCCGCTCGCGCTCGCCCCAATCGGCCCACCGATCGAGCGAGATCGAGCGCGCGGCCTGGAGCGCCGTCAAGCCCTCGGCGCGGCGCGCGCGCGCCTCGGCGTAGAGATATTCGAAATACGCCTTCAGCTCGCGTACCGCCCCGTGCGCAGCCACCGGTCCGTGGCCCGGGACGATCACGTCGACGTCCATCGCGAGGATGCGATCGCAGGCGGCGATCCAGTTGGACACCGGTCCCGCCCAGGCGATCGGGTGCGCCTGGGAGAAGAGGATGTCGCCTGAGAACAGCACGCGCTCGCCCGGCGCATACACGAGCGTGTCCCCGCGGGTATGCGCGGGTCCGACCTCGATCAGGCGCAGCTCGCGGTCGCCGACGTTCAGCGTCAGCTCGCCCGTGAACGTCTCCTCGGGCAGCGTCAGTTCGATGCCGTCAAACGCGAACGCGCCGAAGCACTCCAAAAAGAACGCGCCGAGCCCGCCCATCCGCGGCGCCTGCTCGACGAGCGCGGCCATCGCCGCGGGCGGCAGCTCGCCCATCTCGGCGACCGCGTTCTGCGAGGCGATCATCCGGGCGCCGCTGAGAAGTTGGTTGCCGTAACAGTGATCGCCGTTCGCGTGGGTGTTCACGAGCGTGTCGATCCGCGCGGCCGCAGGCACAGCGTCGCGCATCGCCCGCAGCATCTCCCCGGTCAGCTCGAGGTCGAACAGCGTGTCGATCAGCAGCGTGCGCTCGCCGTCGACGACCAGTCCCGCGTTGCTCCAGCCCCAGCCCCCGTCCGGCTGCAGATACGCATAGCAACCGTTGCCGATGTCCTGCAAGCCCTTGACGTAGCTCATCGGACGTGGCTCACAGCACGCGGCGATCAGGCCTCGAGCCGTCGCACGGTGTCGAGGACGACTTCGGCGAGCCGCTCGCCGGCGTCCTCTTGGCTGAAATGCGCGACCCCCTCGAGCGTCTCGTGGGGCTGGCCGGCGGCACCCGGAATCAGCTCCTTGAGCACGCGGTCGCCGCCTTTCGTGACCGGGTCGGAGTCGCCGAAGGCGCACACGAAAGGCTTCTGCCAAGCCGACAGAACCTCCCACGCGGCACGGTTGGCCGGCGCGGCGGGGTCGTTCGGGGTGATCGGCACGAGCGCGGGGAACTCGCGCGCGCCCGCCTTGAAGGTCTCGTCGGGGAAGGGCGCGTCGTAGGCGGCGATCTCCTGTGGCGACAGCGCGCGCTTCGTGCCCCCGTCGACGATCCGGCCGACGGGGAACTGCTCGGTCGTCTGCGAGTAGTCCCGCCAGGCCCTGAACGCATCTCCGGGGTCATGATCGCCGGTCGGCAGCATCGTGTTCGAGGCGACGACGGCCGCGAACCGCTCCGGCTGCTCGGCGAGAACTCGCAGGCCCAGCAGACCGCCCCAGTCCTGGCAGAAGAGAACGGCGTCGCGCAGCTGCAGACGATCGACGACGAGCTCGGTCAGCCACCGCACATGGCGAGCGTAGGTGTAGTCCTCGCGCGCCGCCGGCTTGTCCGAGCGACCGAAGCCGATCAGATCCGGCGCCAGGACCCGTAACCCGGCCTTGACCAATGGCGGGATCATCCAGCGATACAGATATGACCAGGACGGCTCGCCGTGGAGCAGCAAGGCGACACGCCCATCGCGCGGCCCCTCGTCGACGTAGGCCATGCGCAGCCGCTCGCGGTCCGCCGAGACCTCCGCATAGTGTGGGCCGAAGCTCCAGTCCGGGAGATCCTCGAAGCGATCATCAGGGGTACGCAGCGCTTGCATCTGGTCTCCTCTCGCCGGCTCTCCGCAAGCGCTCAGCGCCGTCGGCGGCGTCGGGCGCGACGGACCTCTAGGTGGACCATATAGATCAGCGCACCAGCGACGAGCCTGCCGTGCGCGCTGGACGCCCGCGTTTCGCACGCGGTGAGCTCCCGGAGGTGGGCTGGGCGACCTCTCTCAGGACGCCGAGCATCGCCTCGGAGGCGGGGGTCGGATAGCGGGTACCCAGACGAGCGGCATAAACCCGGCGGACGGGCGCAGCGTCTCCGAGCGAGGCGACCACCACGTCGCGGTGCCGGCGCCCGATCGCCAGCTCGGGAAGCAGAGTCACGCCCACGCCCCGGGCGACGAGCGCCTGGCTGGTTGCAATCTCGTCCACCTCGAACGCCACCTCGGGCTCAAAGCCGGCTGCCCGGCAGGCTCCGAGGATGATCTCGTGGCAGAGGTCGCGCTGGGTGGTGTTGATCCAGACGTCGTCGGCCAGCTCGCTCAGCTCGACCGTCTCGTGGCGCGCGAGCCGATGGCCGCCCGAGATGACGGACGCATAGCGATCCTCGAACAGGTAGTTCAGCTCGAGCTCGTCCCTGAGCACCCCTGTCGGCGGCTCGAGGTCGTACACGACCGCGAGGTCGAGTTCGCGATTCTCGAGCCGGGCGCCGGCTTCCTCGGGCTCCATCTGCACGACGTTCAGCTCCACCTCGGGGTAGCGCTCGTGAAAGGCGCCGACCGCGGCGGGAACCAGCGCTGCGCCGGCGCTCTCGAAGGCGGCCAAGCGCAGCCGGCCAGACCTGGCTCCGACGTATGCGACGAGGTCGCGCTCGGCCTGCGCGATGCGTCCCAGAATCGCGTCGGCGTGGCTGAGCAGGATCTCTCCGGCCTGCGTCAGCCGCGCCCCCTTGCGGTCACGTTCGATCAGGATCGCACCCGTTTCGCGCTCGAGCGCCGAGATCTGCTGGCTCACCGCCGACTGGGTGTAGGACAGCGCGTCCGCCACGGCGGTGAACGAGCCGCGCTCGGCAAGCTCACGAAACACGATCAAACGCTGAGGATTTAGCATAAGCACAGCTTATCGAACTAGTAATAGGTTTGCTTGCGCTAATGCTAAGAGTGCGGCAAGCTACTGCCATGAGCACTACATCAATCGTTACCAATCAGACTACGGACGCCGACGAGATCCGCGTCGCGGACGGGCAGGAGCGCCGGCTCGCAGCGGTGCCCGAGACGGTCGACCGCTCAGGCTCCGGCGTGCCTGACGCGGACGTCGACCATCTCGAAATCCGGATCGCGGGACCGGCCGAGGGCCAGTCGATCGCCGACTTGGCGACGCGCGCCGGATCTTCTCGGCCGGCGGGCGCACTCATGGTCGGAGCGCTCGACGGGCGGCTGGTCGCAGCAGTGTCGATGAGCAACGGCCAAGGCATCAGTGAGCCGACGCCATCCGGCGCAGCCGCCGCGGCGGTGGTCCGCTACATGCTGGCCGACTCGCGACGCCGGCGTCGCACGCCGCACCTGACGCGCGCAGCCGCCTAGACAGACGTCTCACGCGAGACCACCCGGCAGCAGAGGGCGCCTTGCGAGGCGCCCTCGCTGCTGCCGGTTCAGCCTTCAAGACCGTTCGCAGCTGGCGTGAGCTCCAGGTAGCACATGTCGACGTGCATCGCGTCCATGGTTCGCTCGAATGCCGCCCGGGTGAGCCCGTAGCGCTCGGCGAGCGCCTGCTCGGCGATCTGCTCCTCCCCGGCCGCGAGCACGCGGCCTGACGCGGCCAGCGGCGGACCGAGCTGGCGCCCCCGGGTCGTGCACGGCGCGAGCAGCACGCGCGAGTCGTGGCGCAACCGCCTTACCTTGCCCGAGCCCCGCTCGGCGCGGACATAGGCCGACCCGTCGGCGATCGCCGCCCAGACCGGCGTCGCCACCGGTGTGCCATCGCGGCGGAAGGTGACGACGAGCGTGGTGCGGTGGCGAGCGAGATCCTCGAGCGTGCCGCTGACCGTCGCCCGCGCGACGCCCTGCGCCACCGGCCGCAGCAGGCGCGACTGAAAGCGGGCGCTGGGCACAGCCGCAGGCAGTCGCCGCCCCGGCAGCGGCCGCGCGGTCGGCCTCGCCCCATCGACGGCCGCGGCCGCATCGCCGGTCCGCGCGGAACCGGCACGCACGCCGCGCCGCCCGGCGGCGCGGAGGTCTCGGGCCAGGAGCCTGAGGTAGGCGTGCCTGTTGCAGAAGATCGTGTGCTGGCCGGTCGCGCCGAACTGGCGACGCGATCGCGGCTCGCCACCGGCATCGATCGCACGCCACATCGCGTTCTCGTCCGGTGTCGGCATACGCCCCGCGATCGCCTCGGCGAGCCAGCGCGATTGGCGGGCGACGATCTCGAACAGGCCGGGGCCGGGCTCGATCACGCCGATGAACGCGAGCCTTGACGCGTACGGCGAGAGGATCCGCCGGTACAGAGGGAACTCCCAGCCATCGCCGCGCCCGAGCCGGGCCTCGAGGAACGGGAAGCCGATCCGATAACCGGTCGCGAACACGATCGCATCGGCCCGCTCGACGCTACCGTCGCCGAACACGACCTGATCCCCTGACAGCGCACGCACGTGCGGGCGGGTCGCGAATGCCCGCGCGTCGAGCGCAGCCTCGACGGCCGGCGAGACGACGATCGGCCAACGCGTCTCGAGCAGACGATGACGCGCGGGCGGGAGGCCATCGCGGTTTGGTGTCGCGCCGGTAACGCGCAGGATCGCCTCAAACGTCAGCCGAACGAAGGAGACGGGCACGAGTAAGGAGAGCGGAGAGTCGAAGTCATCGGTCGGACGACCGAGCGTGTGACGGGGAACGAGATGGTGCACCTGATCGCAGGCGAGCACCGTGTGGCTCGCGGGCGTGGAGATCTCCGCGGCTATGTCGAGCGCAGACTGCGCGCCCCCGACCACGACCACGCGCTGGCCCGCGAAGCGGTCCGGCGCACGGTAATCGCAGGTGTGTATGACCGTGCCGCTGAAGCGACCGGGTAGCTCGGGTATCGCCTTCTCCCAATAGTGGCCGCTGGCCACGACCAGCCAGTCGAAGCGGGCGGGCTCCCGGTCGGCCGTGGTGACCTCCCACTGTTGCTCGAGGCGCCGCACGCGCTCGACGCGAGCGCCGAACTCGATATGGCGGGTCAGGTCCTGCGCGCGCGCGTATGACTCGAGATAGGCGAGTAATTCGGTGTGGTGGAGATACTCGGCCGCGGTGTCGGGCATCGAAAAGCCCGGGTACTCCATGCGTCGGCGCGAGGTATTTGCGTGCAGCGACTCGTACGCCGCGGACATGCCGTTGTCGTTTTCATAGCGCCACATCCCGCCGACCCCGGATCCCGCCTCGTAGCAGGTGACCGCGTGGCCGGCGCGCGCCAATGCGTCGACTGCCGCGAGCCCCGAGGTGCCGGCGCCGATCACGCACACCCGGTTTGCCCGATTCACGCTCGCGCCTTCTCAGCGGCTGGGGCTCGATCGCCGGCGGCGAGCCGCGCCGCGGCGCCGGCCCAGATCCTCGGGGCGTTGAAGCTCGCCTCCGTCCAGCACGCCGAGCGCAGCTCGCCGGCGTGCCGGTAGCGGCGCATGATCTCGACGTGGGCGGGCCAGCGGACAAAGCGGCGAAGATCCTCTTCGCTGCGCCACACTGACACCGACCCCGATCGCATCCCCAACGGCTTCGTCCACAGCCACATGCCTATGGCGCCCCGCATCGACGGCCAGGCCCGGCGCAGGCGCAGCCCCTCGAAGTACACGCGGATCATGTCGTCGAGGCGGCTCACCGCGAAGTCGGTGACGCTGACCAGCACAGGCCCGCCAAGCGCATCCGGACCCGACGTCCACCAGGCAAACGTCATGCCTGTGCGACCGCCCGGGGCGCGTTCGATAATCAGCTTCAGGCGATCACGCACAACGGCCACAACGTCCTCTTTCGCCTCGTTAGCTAATAGACCAACTGGTCAGTCTATAACCTAATACACTAGCCGGTAATGGTTGTCAAGCAGGGGCGCTCGCGCGGACGGCCGCCGGCGGCTGGGAACGATCCGGAGCGAACGCGGCGATCGCTGCTGGATGCCGCCGCAGAACTGATCGCCGAGCGCGGTTATCGCGGCACGAGCGTGAACGAGATCGTCGCCCGGGCCAAGCTCTCCAAGGGCACGTTCTACTGGCATTTCGACAGCAAGGAGGACGCCCTGGTCGCGGTGCTCGAAGACCGCGTGGATCAGCCTGTGCACGAGCTCAGCGAGCTGCTCGCGAGCGCTCCGGCCGAGCGCGACATGGCACCCGAGGCGAGCAGGCGGCTGCTCGAATTGCTCGACCGCAGTCGCGAAGCGATCCTGCTCGAGCAGGAATACCAACTGCTGGCGATCCGCGAGCCGCGACTTCGAGCCGGCTACCTCAGGCGCCAGGGGGCGCTTCGGGATGCTCTCGCCGCGGGCCTCGACGGGCGGGCGCGGCAGCTGGCCGCACCAGCCTTCTCGACTCCCTCGCGTGATATCGCTGCCGCCTACCTGGCGCTTGCGAGCGGCCTCGGCGCGCAAAAGCTGATCGACCCCCACGCGGTGCCCGACGAGCTCCTCAGCGACGTCGTAGCCCTTGTCTATCAAGGCCTCGTAGCGCGCGCCGAGCGTGAGGGTTAGCCGCCGCGCGATGTTCACATATTCAGACGCGGCGACGATCGCATGCCTATCTGACAGCGAGCGGCATGTTCACCGATCGTGAGTTCGATTCACGGTCACGCGCGCTCGTGTCAGGAGATCGACGAAGCCATTTGATCTGACGTTGGCGACGCAGGACCCGGCGCGTCAGCGTGGAAGGGGGCGTCGTGGCGCAGCGCTGGGGCACTGGGCGGACCGAGGCGTTCAGCGACGGCGTATTCGCAATCGCGATAACGCTGCTCGTCCTCGACCTCGCAATCCCTTCGTCGGCATTTTCGGATCTGTGGCAGGCCATCGCTGAGGAGTGGCCGGGTTACCTGGGGTACGTTTGCAGCTTCGTAACGATTGGAGGGTTCTGGATGGCGCACCACAGCATCTTCCGGCGCCTCGACTATGCGAACGCAGCGGTCATGCGAGCCAACCTCGTGTTGTTGATGACCGTCGCGTTCCTGCCGTTTCCCACGAGGCTGATGGCCCAGGCGATCCACAGCAACGACGCCGAGCGCGCCGCGGTGATCTTCTACGGCGCGTCCTTGCTGGTCATCGCGCTGCTGTTCTGGGCCCTATGGCGGGCCGTCGCACGCGACCGCGGGCTGCTCAAGCCAGGAGTGAGCGACCGCGAAGTCGAAGCGATCCGAGTGGCGACGACGCCCAACATACGCTTCTACATAGTCGTGACCGGGCTCGCGATTCTCGCGCCGAGGGCCGCGGCGTTCGGCTATCTGGGGGTCGCGATCATCGCGGTCCTGCGAGCGCGGGGCGATCAGGCAAGCATCGCGCGCCGCGGCCGGGCGAGCGACGCAACCTGGGGCGAAGGTTCGTAGCTGACTTGTCACGCGTTCGGCGGCACTGTCTGCGACGTGCTGATGGAGTCAGGCAGGCATGCCGCCACGGCGGTTCTAGCTCGGTCGGATCGGCGAGCGCAGCGCGCACGGCGACGTTCGGAGCCCTCGTCGACCGACATCGGCTGCGGGAAAACCCCCTTTTTTGATCTTCGAGCCCCGCGTACGCTCACAACACCGCATCATCCTCCCAAGGCAGGTGTGGTCCCGGGCCGGTCGTTCATCGACTTGCTGCCGAACGGCCGGCCACGTTTTTCTGCTCAGTGTCGAGCGCTCCTGAAGCTGTGCGGTTCCCATTCCATGCGACGGCACCGGGCTGTGGCGACTGCGACAAGGTTCGAAATCTGTTTCATTATCGCTTCGCGAGCAATATGTACCTCTGCAGCGAACAACCCTGTGAGCGCAGGTTGAATTTCGCCTCTGCGACAGATTCGTCGTCACGGCCACTGCGAATCGCCCAGGATCACCTTTGCAAACAATGTAATCGGCCCAGCACACTGCAGCAGCGGCCGGTTTGAACCTCTCAAAGCTGACCTGGCTCTGGATCTGCGTCTTGGCGTCCGGAACCAGCTGAGCGCATCATCTGCTATCGCGACTCCACCGCCCGAGGCGGCCGCACGGCGGCGGCGTCAGTCCGCCCTTGATACCCGCCATGACCGTTGGGACGTGCCGCGCCACGCAGAGGAGCTGGCCGCTCGCCGACCCGCGCGGGGACGCGGCTGACCCCCACGCCACCGGACGAGCGGCGTGGGAAGCTCAAGCGGCCGGGCTCGAGCCCCTTCGTTAGGTATAATGCCTAACGCGCATAAGGGTTCCCTTCTGGGGCCCCTCCCGACGAGACACGAGGGGGGCGCATCTTGGATGCCGCGCCCCCCTCCTCCCCGGCTAGGCACGCTCCCTGACGCGCCGCTGCTTGCTGCGTGCCGGAGGGGGCGCACGCGAGGTCCTGCGACCCTGCCCTGCTGCCGGTTCGCCGCCGAGCCGTTGCGTCGATCCGCTCGGCGAATCCGCCCGCTCGTCTGGATTACGCGGAAATCAGGTAAAAGCCACACACCCGCCGTGCCGTCTAAAGCTCACGACCAGCGTGTCGTCCCTTTAGTGCAGGATGCTGGGCGCCGCGGAGCAGGTGTTTAAGTTCGCCCGATTGGGGTACTCTCAGGTGGGGTGCTACCCGCAAACGAGTCCTTCACCCTAGGGGCCCTGGTAGTGCCCCAGTGGGGCGTCGCCTTCACGGCTCCACCTCCCGGGGCCCGCCCTGGGGCGGCGCCCTTTTTATTGCAGGGCTTGCCCGTTCGAGCCCAGGGAGATAGGGCGTCGCGCCGAAGGGGACACCACACCCCTGGCAGCCCCCACCCCCATGGCAGGGCCACCCAGGCGACGCCCTACCGTAAGAACGTTAGCGAACGCGCGCGAGATACGGAGCGCCGAGCGATCCTCCACACCTAAGAACGCTCTCATCAGGCCCGCTTCAACGCCGCGCACCTGCGCGCTCGCGGCTCAGCGAACCCCGTCACGGGGAGTTAAATCGCGGGTGCGTTGAGCGCTACCCAAGGCCAGAAGTTCAATGGGCTCCGCTTCTGTCTCACGAGCGCAGCATCGCGATGAGACGCGAGGCGGCGTCGAACGCCCGTTCCGGTATGAAAGCCGCTGAGCGGTGCACTGCTGTCGGCTTCGAAGCCCTCGGCCGCTCCGCGGCCTGCGCGGGCGGCACACGGCCGACCTCGGCGTCGGTGCCCAACTCCATGACCGGGTGATCCGCGGGCTGAAGCCACCGCAGCACACGCAGGAGCCTCGGGATCGGCAGCGCGACGCATCCCTCGGTGGGTTCTCCCATCCACGCGTGCAGGAAGATGCCAGAGCCCGGTGCGTCCGGGCCCGAGGTCGTCGGGTGCTCGTTGTAGTCGATCACCGCGAGGTAGGGATATGCACGCGTCTCGGTCCAGAGCGCCTCGGACCACGCGGCAAATGGCGGTGTCGAGTTGCAGGGGACATGTACGAAGCGGTTGTATTGAGCGCTGTAGGGATCCTCGTCCCACCAGTCGCCGCAGACGAAACGGTGATAGGGGTCGTGCAGACCTCCAGGAATTGGTTCGTTTCCGTACATGGTGACACCGAAGGGGTAGACGCCGGTCGGGGTCGCGTGGTCACCCTCGCGACGGATGTCGCGAAACTCGCCTGAGCCAATCTCGGACTGCCAAGCCGCGAACACGGGCGTCCATGGCGCGGATGTATTTTCCCTCTGGAAGGTGCGCAAGCTCGCGAGATAGTCGGGCGGAGCGTATGTCGGACCCGACACCACGACAAGCTGACGAGCGGATGCGGGGGTCGAAAAACGTGAACCCGATGCTTGCGCGATCCCTGCTTCAGCCATGACGGCCACGCACGCCGCGCCGGCGAGAGCGAGCGCGCTCGCTCTCGCCGCGACACAGCGAGCACGCGCACGTGCGGCTGACGGGAGGAGCGCCACCGGCGAAGTGTTGCATCCTCGCGGGCTCCGATCCCTGCCGGACGCAGCGCGCGTCGAGGCCCGGCGCTTGGCGAGGGGGTCGCCAGACACCGGGGGCACGGTTCTTCGGCCGCTCAGCTGCATCGTGTAGACTCAGGGATGCGGCTTTGGGTCATGGAGAGGGACCTTGGCCGGCCGCGTCACCCCATCCCGACCGCGGCCGGCCCTTTCTCCGCAGAGTCCGCGAGCAGAGGCGGGCAATTCCACCGGGAGATCAGGTGCCAGTTCCCGTGAACTTCACGAACGCCGGTCCTCGTCCCGCATTGCTGTTGAACTCGTAGCGACCGTAGGCGCGGCCGATCGCAGTGGGCCGGAAGGTGACCTTCAGGTGAACGAATGTCCCTGAGTCGAGATCGATACCCTCGGGCAGCGGCACGGGAGCAGTGAAGGCCCCGATCGGAGCAATCGCACGGCTGATGGTGAGCGGGACGGTTCCGGTGTTGCCAAGGGTGAATGCGATGGTCTTGGAGTGACCAACGGGGACTGCCCCGGCATGAACCATGGTGGTGCCGAGCGCCAAACGCGCAAAGCCCGTGGCAGCGCGGCCCGTGACCGGTAGCTCCATCGATCCGTGATTCGTTGTGATCTTCAAGCTCGAGCGGTACGAGCCCGCACGAGCGGGGTCGAATAGGACCGAGACGGTCACGGCGTGCCGGGGGGACAGCGTGCTCCCGACTCGGGGTGCACCGGTGAGCTTGAAGGGGCCGCTCCGCAGGCGAATCTCAGTCAGGGTCTCGGGGCGATTCCAGGAGTTGCTGAAGGTGACGCTCAAGGCCTTGCCGCCCGCTCGGGTGTCGATCGTGCCAAATGCGAGCGGCTGAGCCGAGAGCACCAACCCGGGGGCGGTGCCGTAGCCAGACATGGTCACCGTGCGCGTTCCGGCGCTGGTACGAATCGAGAGCACGCCAACGACGGGGCCGGCGAGTTTCGGGGCGAACTTGATCCGAAGCCGCAGCGTCGCTCCAGCCTGGACGGCCGTCCCGATGCGCGGCTGCTCGACGCTGATAACGCCCTTGGCGAGCGGGACCGTGCCTGACGGCGGGATCTTCGTAGGCCCGGCGGTCCGGCTCCCGTGTACCTTGGCGTCCGTAGCAGGCCCAGTCGTGGCCTGTTGGCCCGCAGCAGTGACTGGCCCGGTGACCGTCAGGTCCCGGGTCGCGGACACAGACAGCGTGGAGGTCTGGCTTTCGCCGACAGGTACTGAGCCGACGTCCAGCGGGGCGGCCTGGACAGGGGCGGCAGCCGAGGGCCCGAACGCGGTCAGATGGTCGCTGCGGGTACCAACGTAGACGCGACCTTCGTAAGCAGTCGGCACCGAGAACTTGGAAGCCGTGCCGATTCGCGCCGACCACAGCAGCGGCAGGTTGCCGCCGATGGGCATTGCCGCATAGGCGCGCAATTGACCTTCCCGGCCGGTAGGGCCGTTCGCGTAAACGACCCATACGACGGCGCTGCCGACGGTCGTCCCATTGCTTGTGACCAGTGGCGAGCCGGACGTGTACCCGAAGGATTCAGAGCTCGTTGCGGCCGAGCTCAGCGCCGGTTCGCCGGCGCCGTTGAGCCCGTAGCTGAGCGCCCGCAGGAAGCCCCCGCCGGCGCTCTCAAGCACATAGACCCAGCCCCCCTGTCCCCCATAAGCGGCCGGGTGCCCCCAGACCCCGTCGAAAGGGCCAAGCGTCTGCAGGACCGCATCGGATTCGCCCGCGCCCTGGCGATACCCGCCCATTTTGTCAGCGTTGACGAGAAAGATCCGCCCATCCTTGCCGACCTGCACGACGAGATGGGGAATGGATTTCGTGCCGAAGTATTCCGTGGGCAGCGCGATCGGCCCGCCGGAGCCGACGTCTTCGTCATTCTGATCGAGCGTAGGCGCGTTGCTCGGCGCGAAGAACTGGCTGGGCGCGAGTTCCCCGTTTTCCTGCACAGTGAGCCCGACAACCGACTCCGAGAGCGTGGCTGGCGGGTGACCGGAGGCCGCAGGCTGCGGGGAGACACCGTTGCCGGTGGTCAGGATGATTCGGCCAGGTATGTCCGAGACGAGCCCTCCTCCGCCCTGCCAGATGCCTGCCTGCGAGTTTTCGTCGGCGCCCACACCTGACTCATCACTCCACATCGTCGTGATGACACCGCTCGTGGCGTTCACACCAACCACGATCCCGCGGTAGGGTGTGATGTCGCAGTCTGAGGCGAAGCCGATGTACACGACGCCGTTTAGCAGTAGCAGCCCTGGGCGCTGCATCTCATAGCTTTCGTTGAACGGCACACCCGGAGTGTTGCTCGGGGTCCCGGTGATCTGAACAGGAAACCCAGGTTGCTCCTGGCCGGTGGAGGCCGTGAGTGCCTGCAGGTACCAGTGTGAGTTCGCGAGGCCTTTGCCGGTCTGAAGCCGACTTGTCATGTACATGATGCCGGTTATCGGGTCGATCACCGGCGTGGAAGTAGAGCCGATGTACGGCGTCAGATCCGAGCAGCCGATGGTCGCCGCTTTGAACGGTTTGCCGAAGGACCGGCTCCATTCGATCGCTCCGCTGCTGGCGTTGATGCCGTAGGCGTAGGCCTGCTCGGTGGTCACGATGACCCTCCCGTCGAAGACCAGCGGCTGGGCATAGACCGCTCCGATGAGCTTCGTCGAGAAGAGCTTGCCGAAGCTTGCAGACTGCACAGCCGATGGGCTCAACGCGGACTCGTTGAGGTCCCAGTTGTCGCGCAGGTTGCTGTAGGCCGCCGTCGTAACGCCGTTGGGGCTGGCAGTAGGTTGTATGGACGCAGGATTCACGGTGAGGGTCGCCGACTGGCTTGTCGCGCTCCCCTGTGAGTTGGTGAACGTCGCTTGATAGCGATCTCCCGATTCTGAGGCTTCGGTGCTGGAGAGCGTCAACGTGGTCGAGGTCGCGCCCGGCACGTTTTCGAACGTGCCCCCCGACTTTGACAGCTGCCACTGTACACTCGGCGTCGGGCTGCCCGACGCTGCCGCTTTGAACGAGGCCGACTGACCGGCCGGAACGGTCACGTTTTCGGGCTGTTCTGTTACGACCGGGCCAGACAGCGTCGGGCTCGCGCCGCCACCGGTCGCGGCCGATGCCGCTGCCCCGATGCTCGTAGTGAGCGCAACCATCAGGCAGGCTCCCAAGACCTTGCCACGTCTCATTTCGTGCACCCTCCTCGCCAGGTCGGTCGCAACCGCCGGGACATCATACGGCGGCGCGCCGTCGCCTGCGTGCCCGCCAGTGTGACCTAGAGGCCGGCGATCCCGACGGCGAACTCAGCCCCGCGGCACTCGAACTCAAGGTTCGGTGCACCGGTTCAGAAGAGTAACTACCACATGCTCAGCTACTGCCGGCCGGATTAGCCACGGCGGCCTCATAACCCTAGTTGCAAGTCCACCGCTGAGGAGCGTGGGGTCACAGCGCGTCGCTGAGCGTTCCAAGCGCGAATCGGGAGCCTGCAGTTTGCAGCGCCCGAGCACGCGACGCGGAAGGTGTTTTGCCGACGCCGCGGCCCGGGCGGCCTTGCATTCGTATCGGCGGTGCGATATGACATCGTCTATGCATCGAAGCGGATGTACCATCGCCTTGCAAGACAATCCGCCGAACCGGTCCCGACGTGGCGATCCGCGACGACCACCCGAGCCGGACCGTCGATGAAGCTCTCGCCCTCAGCATTCCTGATGCTCGGCATGATTCGACTGGGAGCGCGCTCTGGATATGCGATCAAGAAGGCAGCCGACATTTCGACTCGGTTCTTTTGGCCGACCTCGCTCGCGCAGGTCTACCCCGAGCTGGCGCGGCTGGAGCAGGCGGGATTGCTGACCCGTCACGAGGACCCGCACGGCTCGCGTGAACGATTCGCGTACGAGCTCACCGAGCAAGGGAGCGCAGCGCTCCACGCCTGGCTGTGCTCCAGACGCGAAGCCCCTACCCAGTTCCGCGACGAGGGGGTGCTGCGACTCTTTTTTGCCGACGCGCTCGCCGAGGAGGACCAGCTCGCGCTCGTGCAACGCCTGCGCGAGCGCGCCGGCAGCGTCAATGCCTGGATGCACGAGGAGATCCTGCCGCTCGCCGAGGCGCTCGAAACGAGCGGCGCTCGTTACCCGGCGCTCGTCGCCAGGCTGCGCGCGGATACATATGCGTACGTCGACCAATGGCTGGCGCGGCTCGAAAGTGAGCTTGGCTCGCGGCAGAGACTCGATCGCGAGTGAAACCGCTCTCGGACGGCGAGCCTTCAGCGCGCGTACGTTTCCCGTACGCCAACGTGTTACGGCGAGGCGCAGACCACGAGGACGCGAATTATGTCGGCTTCCCCCGATCCGTTGAACCACTCTGCGTACCAGCCGATCGGCGGCGCTAGCAGAGGCGGCCTCGCTCAAGCCATGGTCTGCGCCGACGAATTAGGATCTCGCGGGTAGTCGTCGACGGGAGCCCCGCATGACCAGCGAGCTGTATGACGAGCTAGGTGAGCGGTACACGCGCGCACGTCGCACCGATCCACGCATCGCTGCGGTTATGTGGAGCCTGTTGGGCGACGTCGAGAGCGTGCTCAACGTCGGAGCCGGGACCGGCTCGTATGAGCCGCGCAACCGTAAGGTGATCGCGCTCGAGCCCTCGGAGGTCATGCGCCGGCAGCGGCCGCCCGGCGCCGCAGACTGCGTCGCCGGCGTGGCCGAAGCGCTCCCGTTCGCCGACTCGAGTTTCGATGCGGTGATGAGCGTCTGCAGCGACTGGTTCTGGCCGGAGCCCGATCGGGCCTTCGCCGAGCTGAAGCGCGTCGCCCGCGAGCGGCTGGTCATCCTGACCGTCGACCGGTCGGTCGCTGAACGCTTCTGGCTCTCGCTCGAATACCTTCCGAGCGCGCATCAGCTGTGGCGTCCGTTCGGGGAGACCCTCGCTCAGATCGGTCCCTGTCAGGTGCACGACGTGCCGATCCCCGGCGACTGCATCGATGGTTTCTTTCACGCGTATTGGAGGCGCCCGCACGCATATCTCGACCTGGCCGTGCGCGAGAGCATGGCGGTATTCGAGCGCCTCGACCCGCATGAGGCGAGCGTCGGGCTCGGAAGGCTCGCCGCAGATCTCCGGGACGGTAGCTGGCACGACCGCCACTGGGCGCTCCTGGAGCGGGGTGCCCTCGATCTGGGTTATCGGATGCTCGTCGCGGGCGCCGGCCGACGCTGAGGTCACGGCCGGGCAAATCTTCGCCACCCTCCGTGATTAACCCCGGGAGGCAGTGCACGGTAAGCCACTGGCGTCAGGCGGCGAGGGTTTCGACCAGCTCAGCCGCGAGCCGCACGAAACAGCCGCACGTTCTCGGCGCTGAGCGAGCCGTTCTCGGCCGCCTCGAGCAGCGTGGCAGCGTCCTGCAGCTCGACCGCCAGCGTGCGCAGTTCTGCGATCTGGCGCACGGGGTCATCGTACAGCGGTTCTAGCGGCGAGTCTCGATCTACTCCGTACAGCGCAGCTAGGCGTGCCCTGACCGCCTCGCGCAGCGCGTGACGGTCGCGGTTGGTGAGCTCGACCGGCGTCAAGACGGCCTGCATTCGGTCCTCCCGTGATCGTCGTGTTGCTGATTCGGCATCTCGCGGAACTCTCCTAAGCGATTCGTCTATTGCTGCCGGCCTCTAAGCTGGGCAGCCTCCAAGATGTGCCGACAGGTGCGGCTCATCTTGCCTCCATCTTTCGGGCGCGGTAGACGATGTCTGCGGGGATGCGTCCCCGTGTGAGTCGTCCGTGGTGAATGCGGTCGTTGTTGTAGAAGCGCAGGTAGGTGTCGAGCTCTCTCCTTAGCCCTGTGTAGCGCGGGTAGATGTAGCGAGCGAAGGCAGGCCGCCAGCACTCGTCGAGAATCGTCTTGTGGAGCGCCTCGACGTTGCCGTTGGTCTGGGGTCTGCCGGCGTGGATGCGGCTGTGGCGGGCACCCAGCTTCTCGAGCGTGTTGGGGAAGTCGCTGCCGCGGAACTCGTTGCCATTGTCGCTGAGTATCCGCTCCAGCTGCCAGCCAGCGGCCTTGAGCTCCCTGGCGACCCGCCGGGCGAGCTTTGAGGTCTGTAGTGCGGTGGGATTGCCCTGCTTGCAGATCACAAGATCTGCCCAGGCGTAGGAGGATGCGATGTCGATCGCGGTGAGCTGCCAGATAGCACCGTCGGTGCCCTTCAAGCGCCCGACGTAGAAGCAGTCGATCCCGACCAGCTCGCCGGGCCGTGAGACGTCGATGTGCCGCTCTGGCTCTGGTGTTCTCGGCGGCTCATAGGGTGCTGCGTAGCCCGCGATCAACCCGAGACGCTTTGAGCGGGTGTTCAGGCCGTGACGGCAGAGGACCTTCCACACGCCGTTGGGGGAGACCACGATCCCACCCCACTTCTCCCTGGCCAGCTCTGAGGCGACACGCCGCGGTCCAAGGCCAGGGTGCGCGATCGAGAAGGACACGATCCGCTCCTCGACCATCCTCGGCAGCTGGTTGGGCATCTGCGGGCGACGGCGCTCGCGGGGCCTGAGCATCTCAAGGCCATGACGGTCGACCTGGCGCTTCCACGTGTAGTAGGTGGAACGGTGCACCCCGAACGTGCGGCACGCCGCCGAGACGCTCGTCCTCGCGGCCTCCGCGAAAAGCTGCTGGCGGTAGCCGAACAGCACGTCATCCTTAGTCATCAGGCTCTGCTCCTCTTCACTTTGCCGGTGAAGGAGGCAGCCTGAGCCCAGGCCCAGACAGGTCCCGCCGATCGGCGGGACCCGTCTGGCCTCAAAGACCTACCGATCTCCCAACTGTCGGGAGCACTCGGAGACAGCCCACTCTAAGCGCCGGCACTCAATCGAGAGAGCTTTCTGGTCGGGTTCTACCCCTTCTGGACGCTGGCGTGCGTGATTTCGTTCACACGCGATCAACAATCCGGGTGCGGATCGAACCGGCAGCGCCGTTGCCTGGCCGTCGCTCGCGAGGTCCCGGACGGTAGCACCTGCGGCCACGTTGGAGCACTGCGATCCCCCATTGCGACCCCGCTGTACAAAGCCGCTCATCGTTATGCACAGGCACGCGCCATTGGACGTCCGTGCACCACAGCGTCTGCCCACAATCGCACAAGCGTTGAGAGATGGCCCGGCTCTGGCAACTCTTCCTCGGCGCGCGACGATCAAGCCCTTGGGTCACCAGTGCGTTTTCCTCTCCGCACATCCCGATCGACCCAGCGGTGGCCCCTCTTTTCCTGGTCCAACCGCGAGCGCTGAGCCCGACGATCCGGAAGCCAGGGAGTCTCAAGCTGCTGGAGTCGCGCTCTCGGGGCCTCGGTCCGATGGGGTGATCGAATCGAGGTTCGGCGTCTGGGCCCGCGACTCGAACATTTGTCTACTGTGCCGCCTTGCGATCCCTGTCGTCAGCAGCCTCAATTGACAGGCTGAGGTCAACTATATAGAACAGGCGTTGTCGCGGCCCGCTTTCATTTCTAGCTGGGAGGCAGTTCCATGGCAGACAACGGCATCGTAGAGGCGCACCTGGGCGAGCAACCGGTGACCGGCAAGCGGCTTGGGCGCCACGTGCGCCACGACCCTCGGTCGCGTGACTTCCCCGCGGAACAGGCGCCGCAGATCACTAGCGTCACCCACAAGGCTACGGGGCTGCCGCTGAATCAAGGCGAACTGGGATCGTGCACCGCGAACGCTCTTTGCGGAGCTTTGGACTCCGCGCCGGACTTCGCGGGTGGAGCACCCGCGACAGAGACCGACGCCGTCCACCTGTACGAAAGGGAGACGTCCTTGGAGGGCGACCCTTATCCCCCGAACGATCCCGGTGGGAGCGGGCTAATGGTCTGCAAGGCCGCCAAACAGATGGGCCTGATCACCTCCTACAAACACGCCTTCGGTATCGAGAACGCGCTCAAGGCCCTGGTCCTCCGGCCGGTGATCACGGGAGTCAAGTGGTACACGAGCTTCGACGCGCCAGACCCCAAGACGGGCCTCGTCGAACTTAGCCATGACGCAACCGTGCGGGGAGGGCACGAGATCGTCGCGGACGCTATCGACGCCGAAAACAAACTCGTCTGGTTTTGGAACAGCTGGGGCACACAATACGGGCAAGGCGGACGCTTCTGCATGACCTTTGATACGTGGGACCAGCTGTTGAAAGATCAGGGCGACGTCACCGTGCCAATGAAGTGAGCGGGCTCCCCGGATCGCGCTGGGCGAGCTCTGCCCAGCGCGATTCCCGGTCCGAGCTGGCACGCGTCCCGATTCAGCTCTGATCGCCGTCGGTTTTGCCCCGCGCGAGAAATCCGCTGCGTATGCTCCCCTTCGGGGTTACCGCTCAGATTGGAACTTCGCCAAAGCGAGGTTGCGGTGAACGGTGAGGTGCAGGCGCCGCGGCCGGTCGAAGTCGTCGAAGATAAGGCGAGTCCGACCTCGAACGGACACGAGCCCCCCAAGGAAGACGTCGGGACCGCCGCGCAGGCCTTTGCATCCGCGCTTGCCGCGGCCGGGCGAAGGCCGACTCCGGCCGGGGATCCGCTCGTCTCGGTGGCGTTTGCGCTTGGGTGGCAGATGGCTGAGCTCTACGGGCCGGCGAACTGGCCGGCTGACGCCCCTACACCCCAACTCGAGCTCCCCGGGCTTGCCGAGTTCTCCGGCCGCCAACATGCGCAAATGGGGCTTAACCAGGTGGATGTGGCGCTGAGTCGACTCCAGCAGGCAGTCACCGAACACGGTCTGGTGGCTCCGACAACGACAGCCGCCCGAAAGGTGCTGGAAGACAAGGGGACCAATGATGAATTCCGCAAGGAAGTCTTCGAACTGCACGTGATGTTGCTGTCTGTGCTTACGGCCGCGAGCTTTAGGCTGGGGAAGGCTTATGGCCTGGGACGAGCGCTCGCGGACACTACTACACAGCCCACGGACGTAAGCGGCGTGAAAGCCAAGCTCGCGGCGTACCGGATCGCCAACCTGGTGGCTTGGATCAATGACCTGACAAGCCTTTTCCCGCCTCATGCAGCTCACAGCGTGGCTGAGTCACTCATAGCTTGGCGCGAATGGGCCAAGACCCCAGCTGGAAATCCCGCGCCAACAGATGCACCAGTCATCCGGCTGCTGCGCCGACAGGGACAGCGTTGGCGCGCGCTGCTCTCCGGCGAGAAGCAGGCGACCGACGGTCTCAAACTTGAAAACTACGTGAGCGCGGGCTCCGAAATGCTCAAACGACTGGCCGCGCTCACGCGACAATTCCTGGCCGGCTTCTGGGTGGCCACCGCGATGGTTGCGACGCTGTTCGTGGCCAGCATCGCGTTCATCCTCGTGGAACCCGACTCGTCGGCGCACGTCGCGGCGGGTATCGGCGGAGTGCTGGCCAGCGTGGGGCTGACTTGGAAGGGCATGGGTGCCTCGCTTGGCAAGGCCGCCGCCAATCTCGAGCGGCCCGTCTGGGAGGCATCGCTTGACGTCCAGATCACGGATGCAATCACGCTGGTACCCGGGAGCAAGCCCACGAAGGGGTATACACCGCCGCTCCTCGCCGGCGAAGCCGAACCCGACGAAGGCGGCTAGGGCAAGTACGCACTCCTCTCGGGTGGCGAGTGGCAGGCAACCTCGGACATCCGGTGTGTCCGACAAGCTTCTGGCGCTGAGCTTTCGATGGGCCACGGGGCCCCGGCCATTGTTATGCGACGAGGAGACTGCTCATGATCGAAGCGATTGAGGAGATGCCGGCGGGGACGATCGGGTTGCGGGGCTCGGGCAAGCTCAGCCGCGAGGACTACCGCGATGTCCTGGAGCCGACGCTGCACCAAGCTGTCCAATCGGGCGAGCTGCGGCTGATGTTCGTGCTCATCGACTTCGAGGGCCTCGAGCCAGGCGCGTGGCTCGAGGATGCGAAGACCCGTCTGAGGCTATGAGTTCGCGAGCACTCGTCATGGAAGCGCTGCGCGCTCGTCACCGATGTCGAGTGGGTTGCCAGTGCAATGCGTATGTTCGCCTGCTTGCGCCCGGCGAGCTGATGACCTACGGGCTCGACCAGGTTGAAGGCCAAGGCCTGGGTGGCGGGCTGACAGGTCCAGCATCAGCTAACTGTGATGCGCTGTGATCCGGGTCCGGGATGTTCGGACCCGCCGCGAGTAGGTCTTCGCCGGCGATCGCCCACGAGTCATTGTGGTTCCCGGCGCAACGCTACGCGTCGGTGCGTGCGCTCAGCGCTCCCGGCGGGCGCTATCGCGTCGGTGCCGGGCGCTCGGTCCTCTCGGCGTCGGTGATCGCCCAGCCGATCCGCTCGATGAGCTGTGCTGCGGCGTGTTGGTCATCGAGATGTATCGGGTACGCGCGCTCATCCAGCAGAACTGCAGCGGAGCGACTGTCCGTGGGGTCGGTCGTGACGACGATTCTGGCCATGAAATCTCCCTGGTTGATCTGGGCGAGGTCGCGATCCTTCCACGCCTCCCTGAGGGCGGGGTAAAGGGAGCGACAGAGCACTTGGCCCGGACGCTGCCCGGGGCTCACAGAGCGGCTTCTCTTCTGGCGGTCTTGGCCGCGCGACGGACCCGACGGCCGCTGGGTCGCCGCGCGCCGACCTGCAAGCTGGGACTCGCCTTCCCCGTGCCAGGCGACCGCGGCCCGCGCCGCCTGGCGCTCTCGCCCGGCGCCCGCGCTCGGAATGCAGGGATACGTTGTCCGAGGGCGCGCAGCGCTCTGCCGCGCGCAACAAGCCGTGGCATGTTTGCGCTTCCCCGCGCGGGGTAACAAGGAGGTCGCCGCGTCGGCGTCGTTCAACGGCGGCGCGGTCGGCGCCAGATAAACAACCGAACCGGCGTAGCGTGCCATCGCGTTCGCTACCCTTGGCAAGCAAGGGGGTGGCCGACTTCGGGAGATGATTGATGCGTAAGGCGTCTGCTTGTGTGGCGTTTTTGATCGCTATCGCGATCGCGTGGGCACCCTCGGCGCTGGCCGCGCCCGTCGTTCAAGCGACGGCGAAAATCGTCCCGATCAAGGGATTCCCGGCACGGGCAACATCCTCGGCGCTGGTGCCGCGCTACAGATCAACGCGACGGCCACCGGCACGGAATCGGTCGGCGGCGTGGTTTCCCAGCTGCGCAAGGTCGTCGTCTACCTGCCGAAGGGCGTAACGGTAAACAGCAAGCCATTTGGTAGCTGCACGGCCGCCATGCTCGAAAGCCGAGGTCCCGCCGGATGTCCAAAGAGCTCGGTCGCGAGCCCGGTCGGCTCAGCGGGCGTGGTCGACCCGATCGCCGGCGAACTCATCACGGAGACGGCGACTCTGCAGGCGTTCTTCGCGCCCGGCGGCGGGCTGAACTTCTATGCCAACGCAGCCGCTCCGATCTCCGCGCAGATCGTTGTTCCAGGTCACTACCAGCGCGCACCGGCGCCCTACGGTTTGATGTTCACCACCAATGTGCCTCTCGTGGAATCGGTCCCCGGCGCGCCGCCGGTCTCGACGACGTCGATCAACCTCAAGGTGGGCGCCGCGATCAGGAAGGGCAAAAAGACCTATTACTACGGCAGGGTGCCTACGACGTGCCCGCGAGGCGGCTTCGTTGGCAAGTTCGAAGCGACGTTCCAGACGGGCGAAACCGTGACCCACACGGTCACCGTTCCCTGCCCGACCCGGTCGATCAAACACAAATAGTTCACGCTCTTGTGTCGCCCGACTGAGGGTGTCAACCAGCGACAGCGGCGCTGCACCGGTTGGGGCGATCCTGCGCGCTCGTTGGCTTGAACAATCTGCGCCGCCGTCGTCAAGGCATCATCGAGTTGCCCACCGCACGCCTCCCTGTCAGGATGCGCGTGGACCGGTGCTTGTGGACGACCCGCATGGCCAGCTCAACCTCGATCGGCTGCGATGCAGCTGCTGACGGCGCCTTTGCGCCGCGAACTGGCGCGACTTCTGCCGGATCGCCCGTTTCACGTGCGTTTCTGGGATGGGACGGTCGTGCCGGCGACGACCGTAAACGCGCCGGCTTTCAACGTTTGCGCGCCGAGCGCGGTCGCCCACGTGCTGCGGGCCCCGGGTCGCCTTGGCCTCGGTCGCGCGTATGTCGAGGGCTCGCTGGACGCCGACGATCTGGACCTTGCGTTCCGCGTGGTTGATTCGTGGCAAGCACCGCGCGTCGCCCTCGCCGATCGCCTTCGGCTGCTGGGCGTCGCCGCGATCGCGTCAGTCACGGCAGGAGTCCTTCACCGGCCTGCGCTCGAGCTGGTGCTGCGTGGCGAGCGCCACACCCGCGAGCGCGATGCTGCCGCCGTCCGCTACCACTACGACGCGGGCAACGATTTCTTCGCCCTATTCCTGGATGAGTCGATGACCTACAGCTGCGCCCTGTTCTCCAAGGGCGCGCAGACGCTCGAGCAAGCGCAGCGGGCCAAGCTCGAGCTCGTGGCGTCGAAGCTGGGCCTGAAAGCTGGGCAGCGCGTGCTCGACATGGGCTGCGGCTGGGGAAGCTTCGCAATTCACGCGGCGCGCGAGCACGGCGTGTCGGTTCTCGGGGTGACGTTGTCGGAGTCCCAGGCGGACTTCGCCCGGCAACGAGTGGCAGACTCCGGTGTCGCCGATCGGGTCGAGATCCGGGTTGCGGACTATCGCGACGTTTGCGAGCGCCCATTCGACGCGGTTAGCAGCATCGGCATGGTCGAGCACGTCGGCGAGAGCCGAATCGACGAGTACGCGCGCACGCTCGCCGGGCTGCTGCGTCCGGGTGGTGTGTTGCTAAATCACGGCATCGCAGCCTTGCGCGCCGGTGACGACGCGAGCGGCGACGCCTTCACCAACCGTTTTGTGTTCCCCGACGCCGAGCCGCTGTATCTATCGCGCATCCAGCTCGCCCTCGAGCGAGCCGGGCTCGTCACCGAGCACGCCGAGGGTTTTGCGGGCGACTACTCGGTGACGCTCGACCAGTGGGCCCGCAGGCTGGACGAACATCTCGACGAGGCGAAGCGGGTCGCCGGCGCGCAGCGCACGCGCGTTTGGCGGCTGTACCTGCGCGCGGCGAGGCTCGGATTCGACACGGGCTTCACCGCCGTCTATCAGGTGCTCGCGCGGCGGGCGCGATAGGCGCGCTTGGCTGCTCGGCGGGTGGGTGAGACCCCCACGACGTCCCAGATCAGCCCGCGCCTCGCGAGTGCGGCGATCACCCACCAGGATGGGTCGAGCTGCCAGCGCAGCAGCCCGTGCCGGGCAGATGTCGGAAAGGCATGGTGATTGTTGTGCCACGCCTCGCCGAATGTCGGTAGCGCAAGCCAAGCCAGGTTACGCGACTCGTCCCCGGTGTCGAACGGCCGGCGACCGAAGAAGTGGCAGAGGGAGTTGATCGAGAAGGTCGCGTGGTGTAGGAGGAAGATGCGCACAGCCCCACCCCACAGCAGTCCGGTGAGGCCGCCGGCGAGCGACCCGGTGAGGATGGCGCCGAGCGCGAACGGCAACGCCAGACCGGCCAGCACCCAGATGACGAACGTGCGGTCGACAAACCGCGCGACGGGGTCGGCGAGGAGATCCTTGGCGTAGCGCTCAGGCGTGGCTGCGGCGTCGCCCTCGAGGATCCAGCCGAGGTGCGCGTGAACCAGTCCGCGCAGCGCTCCCCGCAGCCCGGAGCCATGGTGGTGTGGGCTGTGAGGATCGCCGGACTCGTCGGAGAAGTGATGGTGCTTGCGGTGGTTTGAGACCCACTCGATCAGCGGCCCCTCGATCGCGGCGGAGCCCAAGGCGGCCAGCAGGAATCGAAGCGTGCGCCCGGTCTTGAAACTGCGGTGCGTGAACAGCCGGTGAAAGCCGACGGTGACACCGAGCCCAGTCAACGCATACACGATCGACAGCACCACGAGGTCGGACCAGCGCAGCGCCCCGCCCCAGGCGCGCCAGGCAGCGAAGCCCAGCAACGCGCACGGCACCGTCATGGCCGCGATATTGGCAAGGTGATCGAGCGGGTCTATCCGCGGGTGTGTCCGGTCGCTGGTCGCGTGTCTCTCGGCCGTGGACGACATGGTCTTGAGGCTGCTACGTGAGCGCTTGCCGCCCCGCCCCGGGACGGGCGATGGCCGGGCTGCGATTTGCAAGCGAGTCTAATGCCATCGGCTCGCGCGCACCGGCCGGGCACGAACTCGCTCTGTCAGACAGGTGTCCTCATCTGCATAGGGTGGCGAGCATGCGCACACGACCTTCAGCGGCACGGCGCCGATGTTGAACAGCTTGTGACGCGCGCCCGGCGGGATCAGTGCACAGTCGCCTTCGCCGAGAAGCCGCTCCTCGCCGTCGATGATCAGGCGCCCTTCGCCATCGGTGATGAGATACAGCTCCTCGCTCGTTCGGTGGTAGTGCTCAGTCGTCGCTGCCCCGACCGCAACGATCGCCTCGGCCAGGCTCTGGTTTTGCGCCGGCGCAGAAACCCGACCGGCCCACTCTCTGATCTGCGAGCCGTCGAGCGTGGTAAACGGCTCGAGCTCTTATAGGAGCGAACCTCCATCGCTGAGCAGTCTAGATCGAGGAAACCGCACCCGGCTCGAGACGAAGTTGCGTGCACCGCGATTTCATGCCGTAGCCTGGGCGCCGTGAGCGATTGCGCCGACATCCGCGTCCTTGTCACGGGCGCGACCAGTGGCCTGGGCCTGGCGATGGCGCAGGCGCTGAGCGCCGCGGGGGCCCGCGTGGCGGTGGCCAGCCGCGATGCCGCGCGCGCGGAGCGCGTGGCCGACGAGCTTGGCGCGCTGGGCCTGGCCGTGGACGTGCGCGACGAGGACTCCGTGCGATCGTGCGTGGACGCGGCGTGTGAGCGGCTCGGCGGCGTCGACATGCTCGTCAACAATGCGGGCATCGGCATGCGAACCGTCAACCCCAGGTTCATGACCGAGCCGCAGCCGTTCTGGCAGGTCACGGCCGGCGGCTTTCGTGACGTTCTCGAGACGAAGGCCACCGGCTGCTTTCTCATGGCCCGGGCCGTCGTGGAGCCGATGCTGGCCCAGGGCGGCGGCCGCATCGTCAACGTGTCGATGAACACCCAGACCATGACACGTCAGGGGTTCGTCCCCTACGGTCCGGCGGGGGCCGCCGTCGAGGCGCTCTCGCGGGTGATGGCGGCCGACCTGACGGGCTCGCCGATCACCGTCAACCTGCTGCTTCCGGGCGGCGCCACGGACACCGGCATGATTCCCGACGACACCCCGGCGCAGACCCGCAGCCGCCTGTTGCCCCCCGCGATCATGGGGGCGCCGATCGTCTGGCTGGCCTCTCCCGACACCGCTGGTGTCCACGATCAGCGCATCGTCGCCACCGAGTTCTCGCACTCGCTCGCTCGATCCACTACTCCCTGAGCGCGCTCTAGCGGGCGTCCAGATCATCGATCAGTGCGCGGACTCGGCTCGCGATCTCATCTCGGATCGCGCGGACCTCGTCGAGAGGTTTGCCCCTCGGGTCACTGAGGTCCCAGTCGATATAGCGCTTGCCGGGAATGTACGGGCACTGATCCCCGCAGCCCATCGTCACGACGACGTCAGCCTATTCGGCGAGCTCGCCGGTGAGGTGCTGGGGCTTTCGCTCGGAAAGGTCGATCCCTTCCTCGCGCATGACCGTCACGACCTCCGGGTGAGGACGATCGGCTGGCTTGGTGCCTGCCGAGATGGCGGTGTGCCTTGCTGGTGCCGCACGTTCGAACAGTGCTTGGCTGATCTGTGAGCGTCCGGCGTTATGTGTGTAGACGAACAGGACGGTCGCCATCGACAGACGCTTCCTCGCGGCTAGACGTGCTCAGCCTCTTAGATCCGCGAACGAGCCCGTAGGTGAACACGCCGACGGCCGCTCCGATGAGCGGCCCGACGATGTAGAGCCAGAGGTCGCGCCAGGTTCCCGACGCGAGTGCGGGACCGAAGGATCGGGCCGGGTTCACCGAGGCACCGGTAATCGGCCCGCCGAACAGCGCATCCAACCCGACGGTGCCCCCGATCGCGATGGCCGCGGCCGCACCGACAGCACGGGTATCGGTTGCGACCGCCGTGATCACGAACATCAAGAACGCGGTCAGAACGATCTCATACAGCAGCGCCGTCCCGCTGGCGACGCTTGGAAGCGTCGTGCCGAGGTGGGCCGGCTTGCTTGTCCACGCGGCGAGCAGCAGGAAGGCAGCCGCGCTTGCGCCGATCATCTGCGGGGCGATATAGGCGAGTGCCTCTCGCGGCGGGAAATGGCGCGCGAGAGTAAACGCGACGGTGACGCTCGGGTTGTAGTGCGCGCCGGACAGGTGTCCGCCGGCATAGATCATGACCATGATCACGGGCCCGAACACGAGGCTGACGCCCACGCCGCCGAGTGAGCCGGGGTGCGTCGTGTTGGTGATGATCGCGCCGCAACCCGCTGTCACGAGCGCGAACGTGCCGATCGCCTCCATGGCCGCGCGCCGCGCCAGCCCTGGGCGATCCATCAGAAGGCCGCCGATCTGAGCATGTCCGTGATCCTATTCCATTGACAACCGCCGCTTCAATAGATATACGTAGATCGATGAGCGTCGATCTGGAGCTCGCGCCAAAGACCAAGCGACCCGCCGGCGAGCGCTGCTGCGAGCCGGTCGTCTACCCGGACGTGGACCGCGAGAAGGCGATCCGCATGGCCGTGGTCGCGAAGGCCCTCGGCGACCCGATCCGTCTGCAGCTCGTGGACGTGCTGGGCAAGCACGCCGGGAAGGTTTGCGTCTGTGAGCTGGTGCCGCTGTTCGAGATCTCCCAACCGACCCTCTCACATCACCTGAGCAAGCTGCGCGCCGCTCGGATCGTGGACTCTGAGCGCCGTGGACTGTGGGCCTACTACTACGTCCTGCCCGAAGCGCTGGCGGAGCTTGCAAGTTGGATGAACTAGCGAACCCGCCCTCGAGCTGCTGCCCGCCGCAGCAACAGAGCGCTTGCTGCGCCCCGAGCGAGAAGGGCGCCCGCTGCGAGGCCGGCGTGTCGACTTGCGACTGCGTGCCCGACGCAGCTGAGGCGGACTTGCGCGAAAAGGTGATACGGGATCGACCATTGTGAGCGACAGCGAAATCCAGCTCAACGATCCGCAGACGCTCTACCGGCGCTGGGAGGACTCGCAGTGGTCGCCGTTCACGATCGACCTGTCGACCGACAGGACGCAGTGGACGGAAATGACCGGCGAAGACCGCGACCTGATCGTCTATGTACTGTCGTCGCTGATCGTCGCCGAGGAGCGCATCACGACGAAGTTCTCCGGCCTCGTCGGCGCTTACGGCTCCGAGGAGGAAGCCACGTTCCTCGCAAGCCAGCAGGTTGACGAGGCGCGGCACATGCAGTTCTACGCCCGCTTTCAGGATGAGGCCGTCGCTTCTGCTGATCTGATCGCCGCACACGTCGATCGAGCGCGAGCCAGCGTTTCCGACGCGTTCCGCCACATCTTCGACGAACAGCTTGTCCAGGCCCACCAGAGGCTCCTCGCCGAGCCGAGGAACCTCGACGTCAAGGTCCACTTCATCACGCTTTACCACCTAATCCTCGAGGGAACGCTCGGCCTCACCACGTTCAAGTTCACAACCGACTACCTGTCCGGCGAGCGCCTGCTGCCGGGCTTCGTCGAGGGCTACTCCAAGATTCACCACGACGAGACACGCCACATCGGCTACGGCGTCTGGTTTTTTTGCGCGAGAGCGTTCGCGAGCACCCGGAGACTACCGACACGATCCGGCAAACCCTGCGCGACCTGCTCCCCTCCGTCGCCGCTTCGCTTACGCCGCCCGACACCGGCGCAGATCGCGACTTCGCCGCGATCGGCGCGACCAGCGAGGCGATCCGCGAGTTCGCCCTCAGCGGACTCACCCGGCGACTCGACATCGTCGGCGTCCCGCTAAACAGCCTCTGAGCCGCCGCTGAACGACGGACGACCCGGTTGCTCGCACTCACGCGCGAGAACGCATTTGTAACCGGCGCCTGCCGCGGCCATGACGGCCGAGAGGTGCGCCAGCGGCGCGCCGGCCTTCGGGGATCGCCTCTCCCAGCGCCAGGCGCTCGTGCAGGCGGTGAAGCGAGCGCGGTGAGAACCAGCTGTGGCGGCCGAGCATGCCCATCAGCGCGGGCACGAGCAACGTGCGCACGACGAACGCATCGAGCAGCACGGCGGCAACCGCGCCGAGGCCGATCTCCTTGAGGAACACGACATTCGAAGTCGCGAACGCTCCGATCGCTACCGCGAGCAGCACGGCGGCGGCGGTCACGATTCGTCCGGTGCGCTGGAGCCCTTGCGCGACCGCCTCGCGCTCATCGGCGCCGCCGTCGTGGGCCTCCTTGATGCGCGTGAAGAGGAACACGCCGTAGTCGGTCGACAGCGCGAATGCGATCGCGGCGAGTACCAGGTAGTTGCTCTGCTCGATGCCGTGCTGCGATGTGTAGGCAAGCGGACCCTCGAGCCGCCCGTCCTGGAAGATCAGCACGAGCAGGCCCGTCGCGGCGCCGACTGTGAGCGCGTTCAGCGCCAGCGCCAGCAGCGGCAGCACGACCGAGTCGGTCATCAGCCACAGCGCGAGCAGCGTGCCGCTGGCGAGAATCGCGATCGCGATCGGCAGCGCGCGCGCGATCGCGGCACGCTGGTCGGTGAATTCGGCGCCGGAGCCTCCAACCTGGGCCGTGAACGGCGCGGGCGTCGCCCGCATGCGCGCGATCGCGCGCTGCGCCGCGGGGGCGATCGGCTCGCCCGCGAGCGTCGCGTTGAGCTGCCAGGTGCCCGCGCCCAGGTAGCGCGGCGGCGCGATGCTCGCGACACCTGCGACCCGGCGGATGCGCGCTGCGAAGGCGCGCACGGCTGGTGCGTCGGCGGCGCTCGCACGGACCGCGACATACCCGGGGGTGCTGCGCGCCTGCGGGTATTCGCGCTGCAGCGCTCCTTCCACCTGGCGCGCGCTCGTCGAGGTCGGCAGCACGCGCGCGTCGACGCCGCTCCACCGCGTGCGCAGGGCAGGCAGCGCGAGCGCGAGCAACGCGGCGGTGACCACGAGTGCGACCAGCGCAGGGCGACGCAGAACAGCGCGCGCCAGCCGGTACCAGCAGCCCTCGCGCACCGGCCCGGGCCGCACCCGCCCCAGGCGCGCGCCGGCCAGCACGAACAGCGCGGGCAGCAGCGTGAGAGCGACGGCGGCGGCGATCAGCGCGGTGATCGCTCCGCCGAGGCCCATCGACTGCAGGAAGCGCAGCGGGAAGACGATCAGTGAGCACATCGCGACCGCGACCGTGACCGCGCTGTAGGCGACGGTCCGCCCAGCAGTGCTCATCGTAGTGCGCACGGCCGCGGGGACGTCGCTGCCGGCGCCCAACTCCTCGCGGAAGCGCGACACGAGAAACAGGCTGTAGTCGACCGCCAGCCCCAGCCCGAGGCCGATCACGAGGTTCAGCGCGAAAACCGAAAGCGGCAGCGCAGCGTTGAACGCGCGCAACAACGCGAACGCGGTGAACACGCTCGTGGCCCCGACCACGACCGGCAACAGCGCGGCGACGCCGCGGAAGATCAGCAGCGCGAGCAGTGCGATCAGCGGAAATGCAAGCAGCTCGGCCAGCCCGAGATCCTTCGAGGCCTGTGCCCCGACCTCGCGCTGGGCGATCGTGTTACCGCCGAGCTGCACCGCGCGGTCGTCCGCGAACAGCGCTTTCAGGTGTTCGGCAGCTTCGTGTTCGTCGACGTTCGCGCGCAGGGCGACCTCGAGCAATGTGGTCGCGCCCGCGCTCGAGGCAAGCGGCGCGCCGACCGCGGCGACCGCGCGGTCGCTTGAGAGCAGCGCGCGCGCGGTCGCCACCTCGGTGGCTGCGCGCGGAGCCTTCACCAGCACGAGCACGTCGGGCTCAGGGGTCGTGCCAGTCGCGCGCTCGATCGCCACGCGCGCGTGCGCGGAAGCAGAGCCAGGGTCAGCGAAATCGTTGCGAGCGCTTAGGGAGTTGGTCGCGCCGGCACCGACCGCGAGGCCGATCACGAACAGGATCGCGACGGCGCCGGCGAGCCGGCGAGGATGGGAGATGGCGATGCTCGCGACCGCGCTCAACACGCTCGCTCCTCTCTTTTTCGCTAGGTTGATATCTGTGTATATACATTCGTACATGGACAGCTGTCAACCCCATCCGGTAGGATCTTCGTCACACATGGCCTCGACCGCATCCACCCGCAAGAGCGCCACGCGCAAGCGCAACCCACGCGGCGAGGGAGAGAGGCTGCGTGCGTCGTTGATCGAGGCGACCGGCGAGCTGCTGCTCGAGCATGGCGACGCGGACCGGCTCTCGATCCGCGCGGTGACAGCGCGCGCGGGGGTCTCGCCGACGGCCCTCTACCTGCAGTTCGCGGGCATGGACGAGCTCCTGCAGGCGGTCTGCGACGAGGCCTTCGAAGAACTCAGCAGCTACATGCGCGCGGCGCTCGACACGCAGGGGGAGGACCCGCGCGCGCGCCTGCAGGCGATCGGCGAAGCGTACGTGCGCTTCGCCGGGCAGCGACCGGGTCTCTACAGGATCGTGTTCGCCACGCCGGTGCGCCACGGCGGGACGAACCCGCTCGAGGGCCAGGAGGAAACCGCCGGGATGGAGGTCTTCGGCCTGTTGCTGGCGAGCACCGCCGCGTGCCTGCCGCAGGGCAGCGATCCGATGCCAGTGGCGCTACAGCTGTGGACAGCACTGCACGGGTACGTCTCGCTCTGTGAGGTCATGCAGGGCTTCGACTGGCCCGGCGTCAGGGACTTCTTGCTACAGCTGCACGCAGCGCACTTCGGCGCCTAGACAGCTACGCGAGCCCAGCACGTCCTCGCCGTTTAGTTTAGGAGGATAGGTGCGTGTTGTGCTCGCTCGCGATGTGGGCCCCTCGCCCCCACCAATGCCACCACAACGGGCGCAGCGCGAAGAGCATTATCGGCACTGCCGGAAAGAACAGCGGCCGGTTCGTCAGCGCCGAGGCGACGATCAAGGCCGCGACCAGCACGGCGACCAGCGCAACCCGGGGCACGGCGCGTGAACCCACGCCTTCGTACACGTGCCGTTCGCGCGCCGCGCTCAGCTGTGGGAGGTCGACGAACAACGTCCGCAACTCCGCAAGTGTCTTGGCGCTCAGGCAACTCTCGAGCCGCTCCCGAAACTCGTCGGCGTCCAGGCGGCCCGCGAGGTGGTGATCGCGCAACAGATCCGCAGTGCGCTCGCGATCTGCTTCTGAGGCGCGCAGCGCGACGCCGCGGCGGGGAGTGGGGATTGCTTGGTCCGGGTCCATCGAAAGGCTCCTTACGCAACGGTATCGGATGAGGCGCTGAATAGCTTAGCAACCGAATAAGTAAGCTACTTATGTATCATCTACAGGATGGAGCGAGCGCAACAGACGACATCCGACGCGCGCCAACGTCCTCGGGGGCGTGCCGGCGGCCCTCCACCGGCGGCCCGCGCGGCCTACCTGCTCAGCCAGATAGGACGCAGCCAAGCCACCGGCTTGACCGAGCGCCTGCGGCCACTGGGGCTGCGCCCGAGGCACTTTGCGTTGCTCAACATCATCGCCGTCGACGAAGGCAGATCACAACGACAGCTCGGCGAGCGGCTCGCGCTCGAGCCCAGCGGGATCGTTCCCACGATCGACGAACTCCAGCAGCAGGCCCTGCTCGAGCGGCGCCGCGATCCCGCCGACCGGCGCCGCTACGCCCTGCACCTCACACCCGACGGTCGAGCCAAGCTCGCTCAGGCCCGGCTGGCCGCCGCACAGCAGGCGGCCGAGCTCTTCGAGCCCCTCGACCAGCGCGAGCTCCACGCCCTCCACGAGATGCTGACCCGCGTCGCGGCCGCCGCAGACCCTAACCTGCGCGCGCTGGGCGGCTAGCCGTTACGGAGGGCCCTCGTCCCGTCGAAAAATCCGGTGAGCAATCGTTGTATTTTGTGGAACATGGAGATCGCGATCATCCTCCTGGTTGTTCTCATCGGGCTCGTCGTTGGCGACCTTGCGCTGGTGCGCTCGCTCAAGCGGAGGCGCAATACCCGCGTTGATCGAGATTGACGACACCTGTCTCACCAGCGCTGCTGCACCGCGGCGGCAGCAGGCCGCCGAGCTCACCGCGAGCGGCCTCCCGCAAGAACGCGCTGCGGGTGGTGTAGCGCTCGGGGACCGCGCGGTCGATCCGATCGAGTAGACAGGCGATTGGGGCAGAACTGCGGCCGCCTGAGTGCCGGCAGTCTTGGGGCCGACCAACTGCGCGACGCGAAGTGGTCAGCCCGGCCTGCCGTCTGCGTCACCCCGGCTGAGACGCCGCCCGCCGGCGCAGGCGGACATCGCCGCTGCCTGTCGAGCGCTAGTGACCGTTGACCTCGACTTTTCTTAGTTGGTACATGTCAATCCCATTTTCAAACCTGTCTGAACCGGCCGCTCACTAGATACGACTCTTGGAGAACATCCGCCGGATCGCCTTCGAACGATTCTGGTTTCTGTCCTCCGGCGGTCTCCCTGTATTTCAATCTCGCAGTTTCACCATCGAATTCGCCGCTGTCGAGACCAAGATGGAGCCCCCGACTGTCACCGGCCCGAGGAAACCGCAGTTCAGCCATTTCCATCATCAAGACTTACACGATCCTCCAGGTCCGACAACGCTCCTACGAGCTAGACGTCAAGGTTCTCGACGATCTCGTTGGCTCGCGACCATTGCTGAGGTGGTACGACAAGGTAGATGTCCCCCCGTCCATGGCGATCAAGCGGCTGATCGGCGACGCAGCTGGCGTCAACGCCCATTACTCGGAGCTGATCGCGCCATGCCAAGGCCGTCGTCTGCTCCTCGAACGTGCTCACCGTCTCCCAGCCCTCCAGGCGCGGATCGGCGATCGATACCGCTTCCTCCTTCGCCACACGACCTTTCAGAAAGCGCGGGAACCGCATTCCCCAAAAGATACGCCTCGCCCTCACAGTGATCCGCCCGATCGGCTGCTCACTGTCTCAGACAACGCTGCTCCACCGGTCGCATTGCCGCCGCCAGCGCATTTCGCCATCGCGGCGGCGTAGTTGTCGCGGTTGTACTGGCACAACGCAGGGCTGTTTCGTCGGGACGCGTTTTGCTCACCAGTCCTCGGGCGGTCGGCGTCGGCGCTTGCGTTCAGCACCGCGACGCTTTGCGGCCAAGCGTCGCTCTCGCGAGGCCGTGGTAGGGCGCGTGCGGCGGCGGTGCTTGGGCGTGGCGAGCGCCCGCGCGAGCCGCTCGCGCAAGCGAATCAGAGCCAACTCGCGGTTGCGCGCTTGCGATCGACTGTCCTGAGCGATCGCCACCACCCGCGGCCCGGCCCGCGCCAGCAAACGCTCGCGCTGTGCGTCGGTCAGCGTGAGCGAGGCGCGCACGTCGAAGCTTGCTTCTACGCGCGAAGCGGTGACGTTGGCATGCTGTCCCCCGGGGCCGGAGGACCGGCTCGCCCGGACTGTCACCTCCGAGAGCGGGATCGTCAGCCCGCGCGTGATGCGCAGTTGTCTATCTGAGCCTTCTTCTGCTGCGGTCAATGCAGCCGCCCTCCATGCCGCGATTCGGCCCCCTCGACGTAGGCCGCCGAGCTCGAGCGAGTATCCTCGCCGAGGCTGCGGCAGCACGCCCCCAGCGGGATGATGCTGGCATGACGATTCCACTGATGTTGGCAACGTTGACCGATCGTCGCGAATTTGGCGACGACTGGCTGCTGGAGCGGAAGTTCGACGGCGAGCGCTGCATCGCGACCAAGGCGGGCGACGAGGTGCGGCTCGCGTCGAGGACCGCGAAAGATCTCACCGGCACCTACCCGGAGGTACGCGACGCGGTCGCGGCCCAACGCGCTGCCCAGCTCGTGCTGGACGGCGAGGTTGTCGCGTTTGACCGCGAACAGACGTCGTTCGGGCGACTGCAGCAGCGCCTCGGCGTGGTCGCCCCAACTCGAGAGTTGGTGGCCGCCTTCCCGGTCGTCTATTGCGTATTCGACGTCCTCGAGGCGGGCGGCGAGGACCTGCGCGAGCGTCCGCTCCTCGAGCGCCGCGCCCGCCTGACCAGCGCCACGCGGGCGATGACGGGATTGCAGGTAAGTGAGGCCTGGCGCGGTGATTCCGAACGGCGCTTCGCCCAGGCGTGTCGCTCCGGTTGGGAGGGCCTGATCGCCAAGCGGGCCGACGCCCCGTACGCGGTCGGTCGCTCGAGGGACTGGCTGAAGCTCAAGTGCGCCTGGGAGCAGGAGTTCGTGATCGGCGGCTACACCGACCCGGGCGGCAGCCGCACGGACTTCGGCGCGCTGCTCGTCGGTTACTACGACAACGGCGCGCTCGCCTACGCCGGCAAGGTTGGCACGGGCTACAGCGCAGCGACGCTGCATGAGCTCGGTGCGCGGCTGCGTGAGCTGCAGACGCCGCAATCGCCGTTCGTTGACGCGCGGCCGATCCCGCGCGGCACGCACTGGACCCGGCCTGAGCTGGTCGCCCAGGTCGGGTTCGCCGAGTGGACCAGTGACGGTCGGCTGCGGCAACCGCGTTTCCTCGGCCTGCGCGACGACAAGCGTCCGACCGACGTCGTCCGCGAGGAGCCCGGATGAGCACCCGAGCAGAGACGGACGTCCGCCGCTGGGCGCCCGGCAGGGCAGTACTGCGCGCCGCCGATCCGCGCATGGCGGCCCTCGTGGACGCTGACCCGGAGCTCGATCCCGACAGCGCTTTCCCGGGCTGGCCGAGCGACCTGTGGGGCGCGCTGGTGCTGCAGGTGATCGGCCAGCAGCTGTCGCGCGCAGCGGCAGCTGCGATCCTCCATCGACTCGAGGCGCTGCACGGCGGCCGGCTGCCCTCGCCGGCCGAGTTGCTGGGCGACGACACACAAACTCTGCGCGGCCTCGGACTGTCCCGCGCCAAGGCGAGCTACCTCCACGACCTGGCGGCGCGGCTGGTAGACGGCAGGCTTGACCTCGAGCGACTGCGAGCCCTCGACGACGATGACGCCCGCGCCGAGCTCATCCAGGTCAAGGGTGTGGGCCGGTTCACGGCGGACGGCGTGCTCATGCTGGCGCTGCGCCGCGCCGACGTCTGGCCCGCAGCCGACTTAGCCCTGCGCCGCGCGGTCGGACGCGTCTGGCAGCTCGACGCGGCGCCCTCGATCGCCCAGGTAGACGCCATCGGGGAGCGCTTCCGGCCGTGGCGGACGTTGGCCGCGCTCTACCTCTACCGATCTTGAAGCCCGCGGGCAAGAGTGTCCGCGCCCCCGGCCCTGCGCCTGGGCCAACGCGCGGGGAGGGGTCATCGGGCAGACTTTGCTCACCAGACGACACCAGACTTTGCTCACCAGACGACACGAATCTAGACTTTGGAGTTGGGATGCGTGGAGTTGGTGGCTTCGGTGTGGCGCGGGAGCGCCTGGCTACGCGGGCGGGTGTGATCACCGATGGGCGTTTCGCGCTCGGTCCAGTCGGCGAGCACAAGCGCCTGTCGGCGCTCGCGGCCCGGGCGGTTCTCCCGTGAGCGAGTCACAGGTCGGCGTCCGCTGCGGCGCTCGATTCACCAATTACCTGGACCTGCTCGACCGAGCGCTGCGCGCGACGCGGGGACTGCACGAGCTGGGCGTCGGCGCCGGCGACCGCGTGGCGCTGCTGTTACGCAACTCGATCGAGTACCTCGAGGCCTCGATCGCGACGGTCCCGCTGGGCGCAAGCGCCGTGCCGATCAACTGGCACTGGCGCGGCGACGAGATCGCTCACGTGCTGCTCGACAGCCGAGCGAAGGCGCTCGTCGTGCACGCTGACCTATGGCCCGCGCTCGCCGCAAACGTGCCCGACGATCTCGCGGTCGTGCTCGTCCCAGCCGAGGCGGACGACGCGTTCGCCGAGCGGGACGGCGCGCTGCGCTGGGAAGATTGGCTCGCGCGCAACGCCCCGTGGTCGCAGCCTCCCGAGGGCGCTCCGGTGAGCATCATCTACACCTCGGGGACGACCGGGCGACCGAAGGGTGTCGTGCGTACGGGGTCCACCGACGCGCAGCGCGAGGCGATCCAGGAGGTGCTCGGCGACGTCTTCCAACTCGCGCCCGGCGAGCGCACGGTGATTCCGGCGCCGATGTACCACGCGGCGCCCAACGCGTATGCCCTCGCTGCGGCCACCCGCGGCATGGACATGACGATCATGACGAGCTTTGACGCCGAGGAGTTCCTGCGGATCGTCGCCGCGCAGCGCGTCACGGTCGTGCAGATGGTGCCGACGATGTTCGTGCGACTGCTCGCCCTGCCCGAGCGCACCCGCTCGCGCTATGACCTCTCGTCGCTGAGCTTCGTCTTGCACGCTGCCGCTCCGTGCCCGCCTGACGTCAAGCGAGCGATGATCGAGTGGCTAGGCCCGATCGTCGCCGAGTACTACGGCGCCACCGAGACCGGTCCAGTCGTGTTCTGCACCAGCGAGGAGTGGCTCGCGCATCCCGGCACCGTCGGGCGGCCGCTCGAGCGGGCCGTCGTCAAGGTCGTGGATGCCGACGGCATCGAGCTCCCTGCCGGCCAATCGGGCGACGTGTACGTGTGGCTCGACGTGTGGCCCGACTTCACCTATGAAGGCGACGAGGTCAAGCGCCGCGCGGTCGAGCGCGACGGTCTCATCAGTTGCGGCGACATCGGGTACGTCGACGCCGACGGCTATCTGTACCTCAACGATCGCCGCGTGGACATGGTCATCAGCGGCGGCGTCAACATCTATCCCGCCGAGATCGAGGCGTGCCTGCTATCGCTGCGAGGCGTGCGCGATTGCGCGGTGTTCGGGATCCCCCACCCGGAGTTCGGCGAGGCGCTGGCGGCGCACGTCGAGCCCGACGACGACGCTCAATTGACCGCCGAGGGCGTGCGCGAGCACGTCCGCTCGCGACTGGCCTCCTACAAGACGCCGCGCGTGGTCGAGTTCAGCGACTCCCTGCCGCGCGAGGACTCGGGCAAGATCTTCAAGCGCCGCCTGCGCGAGCCCTATTGGCGCGGCCGCGAGCGCGCGATCTAACGCCGCACTCCTCACGGCGTCACCGGCGCATCATGCGGGGCGAGGATCGCTCCGATCTTGCTGTATAGAGTGGTCCAGTAGTTGCTGTAGTTGCCCTGTGCGTCGAAGCTGCTTTCGTCAAAGGTGGTTGCGAGAGCGATCGAGATGCGCTTCGAAGGCAGGTATGACTCGATTGCCGCGAAGCCGCTGAACACGGGGTTCTGGAGGATCCACGATCCGTTTCTCACGGCACCGAGGCCATAGCCGTAGAGTGGGCTGAGCGTGGTGCAGCGCTCGCAGCCGGCCTGGGATGGCCGAAGCCGAGATGCGGTCGATCTGTTCGCGTTGAGAGCGCCGCGTGAGCAGCCGGCCGGAGCCGATGCCGATCGCCGTGCGGGTCAAGTCGGTGATGTCCGTCGTCTCAACCGCGCCGCGCGCCGGCGTCGATGACGGGTTCCAGAATGTCGAGTCCTCAAGGAAGGGCGTCGAGGGCGGGATACCGAGGAACACGCGGCGTTCGGCGGTGTACGCATGCAGCACTGGCTCAGGGATCGCTGCAGTCTGCGACGCAACGGTGTTCCCCAGGCCTAGGGGCCGCAGGACCATACGACCTCATCCAAGACGACGCTCTCGGGCTGTGACGCACGACTAACCCCCCAATCGATGAGCGCTGCGAACGCCGAGTATCGCACAGGGCTGTACTCGAATGGTCGTTCGCGGACCGTGCGCACGCGCGCCTTCTAGTCCCGACGCCCAGCGCGAGTATAGGAATAAGACTGATTCCTATTCATGTGTTATGCTTCGTTCTTCGACAAGCAACGGACCGGAGGCTGTATGGCGAGATCGCGGGTGGCTACGGCAGCGGCTCTGCTGCTCGGGGCCGGTGCGCTTGTCAGCGGCTGCGGGGGATTGGCCTCGTCCGCGCCGGATTCCTCCTCGGGGAAGTTGCAGGTGGTCGCGGCGGAGAACTTTTGGGGCAGCATCGCCGCCCAGCTCGGCGGCGAAAAGGTGGCGGTGAGCAGCATCATCGTCAACCCTGACACCGACCCTCACTCCTACGAACCGACGGCCGCGGACGGCGTGACGATCGCGCGTTCGCAGATCGCGATCGTCAACGGGATCGGCTATGACACGTGGGCCTCGAAGCTGCTGGCGGCGAACCCGTCGAACGGGAGGGTCGTGCTCGACATCGGCAGCCTGGTCGGGCTAAACGAGGGCGACAACCCCCATCAGTGGTACTCGCCCGCGAGCGTGCAGCGCGTGATCGCGCAGATCATCGCCGACTACGACCGCCTGGTTCCTCGCGATTCCAGCTACTTCGAGCAGCAGCGCGGCAAGTTCGAGACGACCGATCTCGCCGAATACGATCGGCTGCGCCGTGAGATCAGCTCTCGCTACGCGGGTGTCCCCGTGGGGTATTCGGAGAGCATCTTTCAGCCGCTCGGGCAGAGCCTCGGGCTCAAGCTGATGACCCCTTACAGCTTCGCCAAGGCGATCGCCGAGGGCACCGACGTGAGCGCGCAAGACAAGCAGACGGTGGACCGGCAGGCCGAAACGCGCGCGATCAAGGTGTGGGTCTACAACAGCCAGAACGCCACCCCCGATGTGCAGCGTGTCAACCAGCTCGCCCGCGCCGCCGGTATCCCGATCACGACCGTCACCGAGACGCCCTCCCCCGCCTCGGATAGCTTCGAGCAGTGGCAGAGCGCGGAGTTGAGAAGCCTGATCGCGGCGCTTCACCAAGCCACCGGGCGATGAGGGCACCGCACTCCACACAGCCCACCGCGACCATTGCCAACCGGGGTTCGGTGGGGGTGGCTTGCACTGTACGGGTCATTGACGGGCAGGCAAGGCTCGGCGGGCAGGTCGTGTGGAGCGACGTGAGCCTCGAGATCGCCGCGGGCGAGTTCGCGGCGATCCTCGGGCCGAACGGATCGGGTAAGACGACGCTGCTGCGGGTGCTGCTCGGCGAGCTAGCGCTGAGCCGCGGTGCCGCGTCGGTGCTGGGACGCCCTCCCGGCGCGTCGAAAGGCCAGATCGGCTATCTGCCCCAGCGCCGGCACTTCGACGCTGCCACCCGCGTCCGCGGGATCGATCTCGTGCGGCTCGGGCTCGACGGGGCGCGCTGGGGGCTGCCGTTGCGGCGCCTGAGCGGTGGCCGCCTCGATGAGGTGATCGAGCTGGTCGGCGCGCAGGCGTATGCGAAGCGCCCGATCGGGAGCTTGTCGGGCGGGGAGCAGCAGCGGCTGCTGATCGCGCAGGCGCTCGTCAGCGAACCGAGCCTGTTGATCCTCGATGAGCCGCTGGACAGTCTCGACCTGCCCAACCAGGCCGCCGTCGCCGCCCTGCTCGAGCGCATCTGTCGCGAGCAGGGGGTGACGATCCTGCTGGTCGCGCACGATGTCAACCCGCTGCTCTCCTACCTCGACCGGGTCGTCTACTTCGGAGCCGGGCACGCGGTCGTCGGCGCGCCGCGCGAGGTGATCACGGCAGAGAACCTGAGCAGCCTCTACGGCGTTCCCGTGGAAGTGCTCAAGACGGCCGACGGGCGGCTCGTCGTCGTCGGGTTGCCCGAAGCGCCGGCTCACCACAGCGACCGTCATGCCCACCACTAGCGCTCTCATCGCAGGGACGGGTCCGTCGCTCAACCCGATCTCCGACCTGCAGCAGCTGACGGCCTATCCGTTCATGGTCAACGCGCTCGAGGCGGGCACGATCGTCGCGGTCATGGCCGGCGTCGTCGGCTGGTTCATGGTCCTGCGCCGTCAGACGTTCGCGGGTCACACCCTGTCGGTGATGGCCTTCCCCGGCGCCACAGCGGCACTGTTGATCGGCCTGTCCGCGGCGAGCGGCTTCTTTTTGTTTTCCGCCTTGGCCGCGCTGATCATCGCCCTGGCAGCTGGGGCGCGCCACGGCAACCGCGGGCAGGAGTCCGCGATCACCGGCGCTGTACAGGCATTCGGCCTGGCGTGCGGCTTCCTGTTCCTGAGCCTCTATCAGGGCGTGCTCGCCAACTATGAGACCCTGCTGTTCGGGAGCTTCCTTGGCATCACTACCGCGCAGGTGCTCGGGCTCGCGCTCGTCGCCGCCGCGGCGCTCGCCGCGCTGGCGCTCGCCGGACGGCCGTTGCTGTTCGCCTCCCTCGACGAAAGCGTGGCGCGGGCCCGGGGCGTACCGGCGCGCGCGCTCGGTGTCGGCTTTTTACTGCTGTTGGGTTTGGCGGTCGCGGAGACCGCGCAGATCACCGGGGCGCTGTTGGTGTTCGCGCTGCTCGTCGCACCCCCCGCCACCGCGCAGCTGATCACCCCCCGCGTCGGTGTCGGCCTCGCGCTCAGCGTGATCCTCGGAGTGCTGATCACATGGGTCGGGCTGGCGCTTGCCTACTTCTACGACTACCCCGTCGGCTTTTACATCACTACCGTCGCGTTCGCGACATACGGTGTAGTGCGGATCGCGCGTGCCGTCGCCGACCATCCGGCGCTGTTGCGCGCACGCGCTCGCCCCGTCGAGGCGGGGGGCTGATGCTCGCGCACGAATTCTTCCGCAATGCGCTGCTCGCGGGCACGTTCGTCGCGCTCGCGTGCGGGACCGTCGGCTACTTCGTCGTGCTGCGCGCGCAGGTATTCGCCGGCGACGCGCTCAGCCACGTCGCGTTCACCGGGGCGGTCGCCGCCGCTGCGGCGGGCATCGACACGCGCATCGGCCTGTTCACAGCGACGATCGCCGTCGCGCTAATGCTCGGCGGCATCGGCCGGAGCACGGGCGCCGACGACGTCGCGATCGGGATCATCTTCGCCTGGATCCTCGGGCTGGGTGTGTTCTTCCTCGCGCTGTTCGCGACCAGCTCGGCAGGCGGCAACGGGCTGCTCGGCGCCCGCGCCCTATTCGGATCGATCTTCGGGCTCAGCGCAGCCGACGCGCGCGTCGCCGCGCTCGTCGGCGCGCTGATCGTCGCGGGCCTGGTCGCGATCGCCCGGCCGCTTTTGTTCGCCAGCGTCGATCCAGCCGTGGCAACGGCGCGAGGCGTGCCCGTCAGAGCGCTCGGATTGGCATTTCTCGTGCTCGTAGCAGCGACCGCCGCCGAGGCGACACAGGCCGTCGGCGCGCTGCTCTTGCTCGGCCTGCTCGCCGCGCCCGCCGGCGCCGCGCACCGACTCACGGCCAACCCCTACCTCGCGCTCGCGCTGTCCGCCGCCCTGGCGGTGATCTCGATGTGGCTTGGCCTCGCTCTCGGCTACGCGATCCCCAGCCTTCCGCCAAGCACCGCGATCATCACAATCGCCACAGCCAGCTACCTGCTCGCCTTCGCGCTCACCACGCCCAGACGGGCAATCAGAGTACCTCCCTTCCGAGATGCGCCTCCGCGACTATCCGAGAACTAAACTGAGACTCAGATGAGCAATCCGCAGACCGAGGGCTGGGCAGCCCACGCACAACAGGTACTCGCAGACAGCGGGCACCACTCAGGCCGGGCCCGTCGCGCTGTGCTGGAGTTGCTCGACTCGCAACCGTGCGCGCTGTCGGCGATCGAGATCGAAGACGAGTTGCGCAAGAGCGAGCGCCCCGTCGCGCGCGCGAGTATTTACCGAATCCTCGACGAGCTCGAGCGCGCCCGTCTCGTCCAGCAGGTCCAGGTCGGCCAGGACATGACCCGCTACGAGCCAATCCGCAGCGGGCACGAGCACCACCACCATCTCGTCTGCGAGAACTGCGGCACGGTCACCCCGTTCACCGACAAGGGAGTCGAGGATGCCATCCGCAAGCTCAGCCGCCGCCTACCGATGGACGTCACCGAGCACGAAATTCTCCTGCGCGGCGCCTGCGACACCTGCACCACCAGCTGACTAGTTTTCAAACTCTGCTCGAATCTGGTGGTCGGGCTCGTCATCCTCGATCATCGCCTGCTCTTTAGAGTTCCGCACAGGCGCGATTGCGCTTCGTGCGGACTAGCGCAGACAGCGGTAACAAAGCCTGTGGCGAACTGGCGTCGCCGGCTCAGACCAGCTCCCCGGGCGTAGATCGTCAGAGATCCGTCCGGCGTAGAATCGACCGCGATGGCGGCGTTCGAGGGAGTGTGGGTCAGACGGGGGCTGATGACGGGCGCATCCTTCGCTCTGGTCACCACGGTGCTGTGCGTGGTCTCGGTTACCGCGACTGCTCGCACGGCTGCACTCACAGATAGAGCGTGCCGCGTCCCGCGCCTCACGGGGCTTACCCTCGAAGTCGCGCGTGTACGGGCGGCGCACGCGCACTGCACGCTACGCCTGAAGAGCGCGCCGCTTACCAGTCCCGGGTGCAGACGGTCGAGCGACAGTCTCCGATAGGCCGACGCGCCTCGAGCGTCACCGTGTGGCTTAACCCGGTCTGTCAGCGCTCAGCGGACTACGGGCCGGGCATTAAGGAGCCGGTGATCAACACTGGGCCAACCGAACTGCTCAGCGGCTTCTATCTCGTCGGCGGACCACTGGGTCGCTCGTTCTCGAGCCCAAACTGCAAGCTCCCGGAACCGCCACCCGGCGCCGGAACAGTGGAAGTGATCGACACGAGCGGGGTCGTCGCTGCGACGAGCACCTCGGCTCGCGGCCACTTCGTGAAAATCCCGCTGCCAGCGGGCTCGTACACGATCCGCGGGACGTTCTTGAACGCGATCGTCAACGGCGTGCACCCGACGAGCTCCGAGCCGGTCGAAATCACGCCCTATCACACCGTTCGCCAAGACTTCTTTCTGAGCATCCCGTAGGCCGGGTTCGCTGGAGCCGGCGCGACACGCGCCTCGAACGCCCACGCCTCCGAGCCTTTGCGCCCCGCGTCGGGTTCTTGTCGTAATGAAGTCGCACCACTTCGCCTGCAAAACGCCCCAGCCCAGGCTGTCCTGGCGTAGAAGCGCTGGCGCGCAGTGGTGTCCGAACGGCGGTTCGCCGCGGGCCCGCTGGGGACTTTGCGTACTCGCCGTACTCGTACTCGCCGCGAGCTCCTCGTCGCGCGCGAGCGCCTCCACTGATCGCCCTGGGATTGGACCGGAACGCGATCGCGCATTCACCGCGGCGCTGAAAAGCCCCCTCACGTCGCAGATCGCGCCCTTTCCCAACCCGGTCGTGTTCGGAAGTCCGCTACGCGTCGAGGGCAGGCTCGCGGGGATCCCCCGCGCGAATGGCGAACGCCACTACGAGGTTCTGCTCGAAGCGAACCCCTTTCCCTACAGAACGGGCTTTCGAGCACTCGGCGAACCGGAACTGACCAACGCTGCGGGCGAATTCTCCTTCACGGTGCCCAACCTACTCGAGACCTCACAGCTGCGCGTGGTGACGCCGGGCAAGTCCCAGCTGGTGGCGCCGGTCGTGGAAGAGGGAGTGGCGGCGCGGGTGTCGTTCCACGTCGCTGCGACAAAGCGACGTGGCTATGTACGCCTGTACGGCACGGTCGCCCCGCGGCAAGTCCACGGGCTCGTCGGCTTCGAGCGCATCCAGCCCGACGGCGGCGCGGTGAACGAGGGCGGCACCGTGGCCAAGGCCGCTCCCTCGGGCGTGGCGAGCTTCGCTCGTGCCGTGCGCGTGCCCCCGGGGACCTACCGAGCGCTCGTCCAAGTTTCAGCTGGCCCTTATCTGTCGAGCTACAGCGCACCGGTCCTCGTCCGTTGAGCCTGTCGACCGTCCCCGCGACGAGATGCTTCCGTCGCCCGGCGCAGACGTGCAATATGAGTTATTCGATGAGCCATGCGGCCGTGAACAGCGGCTGTCCTGCTGTGAGGCCTGGGCCGCGCGCACGTCGGCCGTGAAACGGAGGCGACGGTGCGGCGCGAAGGGCATGCGTGCCGCTGGTAGCTAGTGCAGTGTTCCGGAAGTGCCTTTGTAATCATAAGGTAGTTCTGGTACGTTGAGGGTGTGGGGCGTGCTGCTGATGTGATTGATCTCTCTGAGGCGGAGGAGCGCGAGCTGCAATTGTGGCTTCGTCGGCCATCGGTCCCTCAGCAGCAGGCGACGCGTGCACGGATCGTTTTGCGTGCTGCCGAGGGTGCGACTAACACGCAGATCGCTTCAGAGACGCACGTTTCGCTGCCCACCGTCGGGCTGTGGCGGCGGAATTTCTTTGAGCGTCGCTTGGCGGGCTTGGCTGACGCGCCGCGCTCGGGGCGTCCGCGCCAGATCGACGATGATGAGGTGCAGCGGGTTCTCGCCAAGACGCTGGAGAGCCCGCCGGATGGTAGTACGCACTGGAGCGTGCGGCGGCTGGCCGCCGCGACAGGGCTATCCCCCACGACAGTGCACCGGATTTGGCGTGATCACAAGCTCAAACCGCACCAGGTCCGTTCGTTTAAGTTCTCCAAAGACCCGCAGCTGGCCGAGAAGGTCGTCGATGTCGTCGGGCTTTACCTGGACCCACCAAAAGGCGCTCTAGTGCTGTGCATCGACGAGAAGACCCAGATCCAGGCGCTCGACCGCACCCAGGCGACGCTGCCGATCAAGCCCGGCAAGGCCGCACGGATGACCCACGACTACAAGCGCAACGGCACAACAAGCCTCTACGCGGCCTTGGAGATCGCGACGGGCGAGGTCACCGGGACGTGCTACCCCAAACACCGCCACCAAGAGTTCCTGGCGTTCCTGAACACGCTCGTGCGCGCCTACCCACGCCGTCCGCTGCACGTTGTGCTCGACAACTCCTCAACCCACAGCACCCCAGAGGTCAAGCGCTGGCTCGCTCGCCACCAACGCGTGCACTTCCACTTCACCCCGACCGGCGCATCCTGGATGAACATGATCGAGATCTGGTTCTCGATCCTCACCAACCAGCAAGTCCGCCGCGGCGTCTACCACGACGTCCCCGAGCTCATCGCCGCGATCAACTACTTCATCGAGCACTACAACCAGCGCGCCGAGCCCTTCATCTGGACCAAGACCCCCGAGCAGATCATCACCAAGGCACAACAACAACCTACTTCAGGAACACTGCACTAGGGCCGCCCGAACCCGGGCAGCGTCGGGATCGAGGGCGCGGGCAGCTGCGTGATCTGTTCGGTAAGTGAGACCGAGAAGGAGCCGTAGGGGGCGGCAGCCGCGGACGGTGCTGCCGTCACGAGCGTTCGCGTGGGACCGGTTTGAGCTTCCGCTCCCGCGTGGAACGGACGGCCGGGGAGGGTGAGCGACTCCTGCTCGAGCTTGAGCGTGGTGTTCGACCACACCGCGTCGCCTGCGATCCCCGTTTGTTTTCCCGCAGCTGCTGTTGCGCTTGCGAACTGGACGGTGCCGACGTTGGCGAGCGGCAGGGCTGTGCACCCGCCGCTCTTTGCGCAGGCGGAGGGCGCCTCGACGATCCACTCCGCAGTCGACACGTCGGTCGCGGACGCGCGGCGCGTCGCGGCGTAGCGGCCGCCGGTCGTGAGGTCGCGGATGCGGAAGGTCACCGAGCGCCCGGTGACCGTGGTCGACGCCGACAGGCTGTCGCCCGCGTGCACGTTGAGCTTGATCGCGCGCGAGCTCGCAGGCAGGATCTCAAACCACGCGGTATAGCTCGCTGTCCCTTTGCGGTTGCAGTCCTGCTCTGTTCCCAACTGCTCAAGGCCTTTTGCGTGTTCGTTGTAGCCCCCGAGCCCGACCCACACGGCCGAGTACGCTTCGCGTCCCGCGCTGCACGTCGCCGTGGGCACGACCCATGTGCCCGAGACGCTGGTGAACTTGCCGTGCTCGGGTCGCCGGGCGGCGACGTATCCACCCCAGTTGCTGCTGACCTGTTCGCTTGCCCGTGCCACCGCCGGGACGAACGTTGGCGCGGCGACAAGCGCCGCCGCGCAACAGATTCGGCGCAACAGGCGCCGCTGCGAGCCGAGGAGGACAACCACACGCGAAGCGTGACCTGCCAGGGTTAGCGCCGGGTTAGACTGGGCGGCCTCCGGGATGTGCCGACAGGTTCGGCTCATCTGGCCTCCATCTTTCGGGCACGGTAGACGATGTCTGCGGGGATGCGTCCTTGTGTGAGTCTGCCGTGGTGCATGCGGTCAGTGTTGTAGAAGTGCAGGTAGGTGTCGAGCTCTCTTTTCAGTCCGGTGTAGCGGGGATATAGGTAGCGCGCGAACGCTGGTCTCCAGCACTCATCCAGGATCGTCTTGTGCAGTGCCTCGACGTGTCCGTTGGTCTGTGGGCGTCCTGCGTAAATGCGGGTGTGGCGTACCTTCAACGCGTCAACGGTCTTCGTGAAGTCGCCCTTGAACTCGTTGCCGTTGTCGCTGAGTATCCTCTCGAGCTTCCAGCCGGTGGCCTTCAGCTCCCTAGCGACACGCTGAGCGAGCTTGCTGGCCTGTGTTGCGGTGGGGTTGCCTTGTTTGCAGATCACGAGCTCTGCCCAGGCGTAGGAGGAGGCGATGTCGATCGCGGTGAGCTGCCAGATCGCGCCGTCGGTGCCGCGCAGGCGCCCGACATAGAAGCAGTCGATCCCGACCAGCTCACCAGGATGATCGACGTCGATATGCCGCTCTGGCTCTGGCGTTCTCGGCGGCTCATAGGGAGCTGCGTAGCCCGCGATCAACCCGAGGCGCTTCGCGCGGGTGTTCAGCCCGTGGCGACAGAGCACCTTCCACACGCCATTCGCGGAGACGATGATCCCGCCCCACTTCTCGCGGGCCAGCTCCGAGGAGACTCGTCTGGGCCCGAGCCCGGGATGAGCGATCGAGAACGACACGATCCTCTCCTCGACCATCTTCGCCAGCTGATTAGGCATCTGCGGCCGGCGGCGCTCCCGGGGCCTGAGCATCTCCAGGCCGTACCGGTCGACCTGGCGCTTCCAGGCGTAGTAGGTGCAGCGGTGCACCCCGAACGTCCGGCATGCTGCCGAGACGTTCGTCCTCGCTGCCTCCGCGAAAAGCTGCTGGCGGTAGCCGAACAGCACGTCATCCTTGGTCATCAGGCTCAACCTCTCTCTTCACTTGGCGGTGAAGGGGCAGCCTGAGCCGAGGCACGGACGGGTTCCCCGATCCGGGAACCCGTCCAAACCTCAAAGACCTATCGAGCCCCCAACTGTCGGGAGCACCCGGAGACAGCCCAGGTTAGACCTTGATAAGAAGTGCGCGAGAAACTGCGCCGGTCGGTCGCACGGCTGCACGAAGCGACGGCGCAGGATTGAGCTGTCGCAGCATCGCGAGTGTCAGGCGATCGCGTCGCTGAGCGCCTGTATCTGCGCCTCGCTGAGCGCGATCCCGGCGGCGGCCACGTTCTCTTCGAGATGGGCGACCGACGAGGTACCAGGGATCGGCAGCATCACCGGCGAGCGTCTGAGCAGCCACGCCAGCGCCAGCTGCGACGGACCGGCGCCCAACTCTTGCGCGAGCGCTCGCAACGGACTGCCCTCAGCGGCGAGCCGCCCCGTTGCCAGCGGAAACCAGGGGATGAACGCGATCGCGTGCGCCGCGCAATGATCAAGCACCGCCTCAGCCGAGCGGTCAGCGAGGTTGTAGCGATTCTGAACGGAGACGATCGACGTCAGCTCGCTGGCTCGCCGCAGCTGATCGAGCGACACGTTCGACAGACCGATGCGCGCGATCTTGCCCTCGTCGCGTAGCTCGATCAGCGCACCCAGCGACTCCTCCAACGGCACCGTGGGGTCGACGCGATGAAGCTGGTAGAGCTCGATCCGCTCCAGCCGCAGCCGCCGCAGGCTGCCTTCGCACGCCTCGCGCAGATGCTCCGGACGACCGTCCGGTTGCCACCGGTTCGGACCGCTGCGCGTCAGGCCGCCCTTGGTGGCGATCACGAGATTCTCCCGATACGGGTACAGCGCCTCGGCGATCAGCCGCTCAGAGACGTCCGGGCCGTAGGAGTCGGCCGTGTCGATCAGGTTGACGTCGAGCTCGACAGCGCGTCGCAACACGCGCCTGCACTCGTCGGGATCGCGCGGCTCACCCCAGACTCCCTCGCCCGTGAGCCGCATCGCCCCGAAACCGAGGCGCTCGACGGTCAGATCACCGCCGATGGCCAGGGCACCCGACGCTGTCGCAGACACCATCACCTTCAGTCTCGCACGATGTACACGCACCGGCGTTCGAGGCACACACCGATCACTGCGATGACTCACCATTGGCTAAGCGGCGCTCGCGCGCAACATGCCCCGCATAGATGAGGGCGAACATGTCTCCGACGAGCTCGTCGGGGACGGCGTCGGGTTCGATCAGCCACTGCTGGGCCAGCCCGAAGACCAGACTGAGGAGAGCGGTGGCCAGATGCTCGGGGGCGGCGAAGGGCGGAGCGCCCAGATGCTCCATGCGCGCTTGAAGTCCTTTCGCCAGCGCGGCGCGCAACTTCGCTTCGCGCCTGAGGTAGCGAGTGCGGAGCCGGGAGTCGCGCAGTGCCTGGGACCGATACTCCTGGTCTAGGAGCGCCAGCTCGCGCTGTCCGTGGACGAGCTCGACGAACCGCCGGTTCGCTTCGGCCGCCATGTCGTCCTCGGGCGATGCGGACTGCAGCAGCTTGAACGCTTCACGCACCGGACGGTCGACGCGTTCCTCGAGCAGCGCAAAGAAGAGGTCGTTCTTGCCCGAGAAGTGAAAGTAGATGGCGCCCTTTGAGTAGCCGGCGCGCTCGGCTATCTCATCCACCGACGCGTCCCGGTATCCGCGCTCGGCAAAGACCTCCATCGCCGCCTCGAGCAGCGCGGCACGCCCGTCGCGCCCTTCGGCGCGCGCGGTTCTTGTGCGCTGGTCGCGTCGTCGACGGCGCTTTCGGCTTGCGCTGGCCATACCGGTTGTATAATATACCTACCGACCGGTCAGTATCTATGGAGTGAACCGGAGCGCCTTCCCGTGCATACGACGACTGCCCCACCCGAGTCCTCGCAAGACCTCCGTCACAAAGACGGTCGCGCCCAAGCCGCACCATCTGCTGATCACGACACTCGCGAGCGGGCATGAACGCAGGGGCCGCGCAAGCCTGGTTCATCGCGGGCACGATCCCGCTCATGCTCGCCGGCGGTGGGCACGCGCTCGCAACGCTGGTCGATACGGTCCGCCCCACATTTTTCACACCGCTGGAAAATGCAGCCAAGACGGCGGTGGAAGGCACGGGGATTCGGTTGGTGCGCATGTTCGGCGTCGGTGGAGCGAGACCCTCGATGTGGAAGATGTGGCTCGGCATCCACATCAGCCACGGCCTCGGCGTCTTCACCTTCGGGCTGCTCTGCCTGCTGATCGCCACCCACGACTTCTCGCTGGTCGAGCGCGTCGACGCCATCCGACCGCTCACGATTGCCTTCTCGGCCGCCTACCTCGCGCTCTCGCTGCGCTTCTGGTTTTATGGACCAGCGATCGTCACCGGCACTTCCACGATGTGCTTCATCATCGCCACCGTGCTCTCGACATGACAGCGAGGGCGCCAGTGGGACGGCCGGCCATGCCGCCAACGACGCTCTACGTCATTCCGACACATCCATGTCGAACGGCGATGCTGATGCTGGAGCACAAGGGCATTCCCTACCGCCGGGTAGACCTGCCCGCCGGCTTACACCCGATCGCGCTGAGGCTGCTCGGCTTCCCCGGCAACAAGACGCCGTTTCGCCGCATCGATGGCCGGCCGCATCGCGTGCTGGCGCTGGCCGACCGGATGGGCACGGTGCCGACCCTGCGCGCCGGCAGCCGCTGGTTCGCGACCAATCTCGGCATCGCCCGCTTCCTCGACAGCATCCAGCCCGATCCACCGCTGTTTCCGGCCGAGCCAGAGCGGCGGCTCGCGGTCGAGGAGGCCGAGCGCTGGGGTGACGAGATCTTTCAGATGGCGGCACGCAGGCTCGTCCTTGCGGCCTCGCTGCGCGGCCTGAATGGGATCGTCAACCGTGGCGAGGACGGGCGGCTCGGGCCGCTGGTCTCGCGCCACGCGACGATGAGGCTAGCCGTCGCGCGCCTGGTGGCCCGTTTCGCGTTCGCTGCGAATGCTCGATCCGAGTCCGAGCTGTTGGCGGAGTTGCCGGGCATGCTCGATCGGATCGATGCCTGGATCGAGGCCGGGGTGCTGAACGGCGAGCAACTGTACGCGGCCGACTTCATGATCGCTACGAGTCTCGCGTTGCTCTGCTACCGGCCCGACGTTCCGGCCGAGCTCGAGCCCCGGCCGACGATTCGGCTCATCGACCGGGTTTTGCCCGAGCCCGTGGCGTCCGTGGGGGGCTCGCGCGCGGAGTGAGGTGTTGGAGTCTCCGCTCTGGCCGGGTTGCCCCGGCCGCCGCACGCGCGACCCGCTCGGCGGGCGTGAAATCGCTCAGGTCGGCAGCTCCATCCCGTGCTGCTCGGCCACCATGTACGAGGCGTACCAGGCGGGCCAGTTCTCGTCTGGCTGTCCAATGCGCCTCTCGTGCTCGCCGTGAGCGGCTTCGGCGCGCTGAAGCGCTCCCACCAGGTCCGCCGTCGATGTGAACGCCGTCTCAGCGCTGTCGATCCGGCCGGGAGCCGAGTCGTGACCTCATGGACCAGCCATGTGTTGCCATCGGGATCGCTGAAGGAGCAGAACGACCCGTAGCTGGCGTGCTCAGGGTCGGGGCCGGCGACACGCGCCTCGGGCGGGAACGGCGGGCCGTGCCACACTTCACTGGCGTCGATGCCGCGATCCACAAGTTCGGCGTGCGCCGCCTCGATGTCCGAGACCGTCAGCCCGGCCTCGGCCGAGCCAGGCGCGGCCGCCGTGAGTCCTTCGCCGAACGTGACCGAGCACCCCGAGCCCGGTGGCGTGAACTGGACGATGCGAAGGCCATCCAGCGGGGCGTCATCGGCGTCGAACCGCCAACCCACGCATTCGTAGAACTGCTTGGTTCGCTCGACGTTGGACACCGGGATGATGTCGATCTCGAGGTGCATATCGACCTTCCCGTCGCTCGTGTCGTGTGCTTCGGCGGAGCTCATGTCTGCCTCCTGGGTCGTGGGGATAGCAGGAGTGACTATCGCGCTTCGAGCGCTGCGTCGCGTCCGAGGATTCTCCGGACTTTCCCCGTGCTCCCACGCCTTGGCGGAGGCCGGCCGACCGAGTGTACGGGAGGGAGTAACTTCAACGGCTCGCTCGGCGAGGAGCTTGATTGCATGCGAGAGTTTGAAGAGTCATGTTGAGAGAGTTCGATGCCGAACTTCAGAAGGCCGACAACCCAGGTGCGTGGACGTGCGTCGTGATGGACGACGTGGTCGAGCTCTTCGGTACCCGCGGGCTCGTGAAGATCCGCGGTGCGATCAACGGCGAGCCCTTCGTGGGAGCGCTGATGGCGCAGGGCGACGGCACGCACAGGCTCCCGGTCAAGGCGACGCTGCGGAAGACGGTCGGCAAGCAGGCGGGCGACACCGTCCACGTCCGCATCGACGAGCGGATCGGGTAGCTGACGCAGCACCGCGGCGCGGCAAATGCAGGCCTCGCGGCGGTTTTCGCTCGCAGCCCGCGGCCTGACCCCGCCCCGTCTCGCCCCCCGGTCAGGACTGATCTCGTCGAGCTCGCCGACCGGCCCGTGATCACGACGGCCGAGACGCGGATCAAGTTCCACCTCCCGGGGGCGTAGGAGCTGATCAAGACCGGTTGTGTCAGCCGAGGCGGCCCGTCCCAGACCGTTCCTGCGCGCCCACGAGCCCTTCGATCGCCGCGTCGAACGACCTCGGAGCGGTTGGGGAGAACGTCCTCATCGCGCCTTCACTCACACCGAGCAGGAACGACGGGGTTCCGGTCAGACCAGCGTTGCCGGCCGCCTCGGCGTCGCCGGCGATCTCCTTGGCGAGCTCCGGGTCCTTGCGCTCGGTTGCCCACCGCGGGAGGTCTAGGTGCGGGATCTGACTCGCGATTCCCTCCAGGTAGCTCTCAGTGACGTAGCCTGAGCCCTCCTCGCCCTGCTCGGCGTAGAAGGTCTCGACGAACTGCCACGCTTTACCCTGCCTGCCCGCCGCCAGCGCCGCGACGTGCTGCGCCACGAACACATCCGGGTCGCGCGTCGCCGTCTGCAACGCGCGGTACTCAATTCGCAACGTGCCGGCCCGCACCCACCGTTGGATGACCGAAGGCAGAACATCGAGCGAGAAATCCCTGCAGAACGGGCACTCGAGGTCGCCGAAGTACTCGAGGGTGACCGGCGCAACCGGCTGGCCGAGTGTGTTTGCCCGCTGCGGAATGTCCGCGAGCAGCGCGTTGATCTCGTCACTGTCGTCGGTTGAACTCATTCAGCGGACCGTAGCACCACGTAGTGGACGTGATTTGTCTACGTGCTGCTCCGCGACTACGTTAGACATGACCTATCGCCATCTTTGCCGTGCGCATCTCGCGGTGGAGTACGCTTCCTCGCAGCATGCCCACGTTGCTTGCCACATACAGCTTCGGGGACGCGCTGCTGACGGTCCTCGAGTTCGCGATCCTGTTCCTGTGGATCTGGATCGCGGTGGGTGTCGTGTTCGACATCTTCCGCAGCCGTGACCTCTCCAACTGGGCGAAGGCGCTCTGGATCCTCTTCATCATCATCCTCCCGTTCATCGGCGTGCTCGTGTACCTGCTCGTTCGTGGTCACACGCTGCACGAACATCAAGAACAGGATCGTGCGCAGGCTGAAGCGTTCCAGCACTTCAAGGCGACTGGAGGCGCGGGCTCGAGCCGAGTCGACGAGCTTGCCAAGCTTGCCGAACTCCACGACCGCGGGAAGCTGACCGACGCGGAGTTCGGGCAGGCAAAGGCCAAGCTACTCGCCTGACTCGTTCATCCGCGGAGCCTTCTACGCTGCGGCACGCGGGAGCGTCATCACGACGCCGGAGCACCTGCATCCTTGCCTTTGACGGATTGACCATCCGAGCTCGCTGGGGCAGCGGCGAGGAGGGTTGCGGATTCCGCGCACTCTCGAATCAATGTCGTGGGGCTGCGTCGCACATGCTGACGCGACCCACGCGCGTGGCGTCGGCTATGCGTCGCGAGCGTCGGCGGTGGGCTTTCCGAGGTCGTTGCCCCAGTCTGGGCGGAACTGGACGCTGATGCGCGCCCCTAGGCAGCGCGCGGTCTTGGGGATCGCGTGCAGCCATGTTCGCTGGCAGCTTCCACCCATCACGAGCAGGTCGCCGTGGCCGAGCTGGAGGCGCAGCCCAGGGCCGCGCGACTTCGGCCGCAGCGCGAACGGGCGGGTGGCGCCGAGCGAGAGGATCGCCACCATCGTGTCGCGTGGGCTCTCGCGGGCGACGCGGTCGCCGTGCCAGGCGACGCTGTCGTTGCCGTCGCGGTACAGGCAGAGCCCGGCACTGACGAACGGCTCGCCCAGCTCCTCGATGTAGTGGGCGTTCAGCCCCGAGCGGGCGTCGTCGAGCACCGGATGGGGCAGCGCCTCGCCCAGGGCGTACCGGGCGAGCAGCCGCGGGACCCGCACGGTGCTGTCGTACATGTGCATCCGCTCCTCGTGCCACGGTACGTTGCTGGCCAGCGCGTCGAACAGCTCGTCGGCCGCGGTGACGAAGCCCGGCCGCAGGTCAATCCAGGCGCCGTCGGAGAGCCGCCGGCGTTCCACGGCCGCACCGAGGTCGGCGATGCCGAGCTCGCCTGAAGAGCCAAACAACGAGGGTTGGACGACGAGCGACACGGCACGAAGTCTAGCCCGGATCAGAACACACGTTCGCAACACGAGCATGGCGGAAGCATTTGGGAATGCCGTGGCGCGGCTGCTGCTTGCACGAAACAGCGGGCATATCGAGGCCGCCCGTAGGCGGGCGTGATTCAGCTCGCCGTCGCGGTCGGCTGTGCCGGTGTCAGCCCGTGCCGCCGCATGACGTCGGCCAGCGCTACGCGATCCGGCAGTCCGCCCGCGGCGGCGGCCAGGACTTCGCCGATCTCGTGGAAGTAGGCCGGACCGAACACGCCCGGGGTCGCGATCGCGAGGAACTTCGCGTCCGCGTTTCCGCGATTGTCAAAGCCGTGAACCTGGCCACGCCGGATGCAGACTGACGCGCCCGCCCCGATCACGTGGTCATGTCCGTCGATCGTAAACGTCAGCTCGCCCGCGAGCCCGTAAATCGTCTCCTCAAAACCGTCGTGGCTGTGAGGGACCGGGACCTTTGCCTGGGCCGGAACGCCGCACTCGAACACCGTCACGCTGCCAGCCGAGTCGTCGGCATCGACGAGAAAATCGATCGTCACATCGCCGACGCGGATGGGTGCTTTGGAAGCTGGGTTCATGCGAGTCTCCTTGCCGAGGGCTATCTCCATTAGTAAAGCTACTTGACTAGAATAGCGCCGCCCGCTAGGATTGTCAAGTGACTTGACCGGCCGGCCCGAACATCCGCTTGGCCCGCCCCTGATCGGGGCACTGTTGCGAATGCCCGTGGACGCGATCCGCGCGCGCATACTCGCCGGGCTACATAAAGCCGGATTCGACGACCTGGTACCCGCGCATCTGATCGTGTTGCGGTACCCCGGGCCTGAAAACCGGCGTCCGTCGGAGCTCGCATTGGAGGCGCGGATGACCAAGCAGGCGATGAACTACCTCCTCGGCGAGATGCAGCGCCTCGGGTACCTCGAACGCGAGCTTGACCTCCAGGACCACCGTTCAAAGCGCGTCCGCCTGACTAGGCGTGGCGATGCCGCGGGCCGGGCGATCCGCCAAATCGTGGGTCAGATCGAGACCGAACTCGAGCAGGAGCTCGGCCCTAAGCGGTTCGGGCAGCTGCGCACGCTGCTGATCGCGCTAAACGAGACCAGCCTGATGAGCAACCACGAGCGGTAGACCACCTGCTCCGGAAGATGTAGGCTCGCGCGGCATGGCACCGCCCCCGGTCCCCAACCCCGGCTCGCTCGGATTGAAGGCGCTCAACCTGCTCACGGGCGTCAATGTGATCCTGTACCGCATGACCGGCGGGCGGCTTGGAGGCAAGCTGGCCGGCGCGCCGGTGCTTCTGCTCGACCACGTCGGTCGCAAGAGCGGCAGGCGCCGCACGACACCGCTGCTCTACATGGCCGACGGCGACGACCTCGTGATCGTCGGCTCGCGCGGAGGCTCCAACGCCAGCCCCGCCTGGTGGCTCAACCTCCAGGCGAGCCCCGCGACGACAGTGCAGGTCGGCCGCGATCGCCGCAGTGTCGTCGCCCGCCAGGCAACAACCGACGAGCGCGCGCGGCTGTGGTCCGGCCTGACTGCGATGTACTCCGACTACGATGTCTACCAGCGCCGGACCAAGCGCGAGATCCCGGTGATCGTGCTCAGCCCAGCCTAGCTTCCGCGTGCACAGCCGCCTTGCGCGCCCAACTGCCGCGCGGGGGCCGAGCTGCGCAAATGCAGGCGCTTGCCTGGCTTGACCGGCTCGCCCGCCCCGCTTTCAGACCACAACCAGATCGGTGCTGATGTCCGAACCGCTCACCATTGCGCCCCCAACGGGGAGGAGGCCAGATCATCGCGCCATCCCCTGTCGCCGAGCTGCCCATCTTCATTGATGCCCCAGCACTCCGCTTGGCCGTTTGAGAGCAGCGCACAGTTGTGAAACTCGCCAGCGCTGACCTGCGTGGCGATCGAGCTCTCTGTCACTTCGACCGGCGTTCTGCTACAGGGTTCGTGGAATTCTCCACAGGTTTCGGGGCCCGTGCTGGTGCCGTCGCCGAGCTGGCCGAAGACGTTTCCGCCCCAGCATGCCGCCTGACCGTTTGAGAGCAGCGCACAGGAGCCTGAGCCAGCGCTGATCTGGCTGGCGGTGGAGATGCCCGTCACTTCGACGGGAACCTCGAGAGGAAGCTGGTGCTGCCACTCCCGAGCTCCCCGTGCCCACACCCAAGTGCCCGGCGGTGTCCTCACAGGACGTGCTGCGCAGGCCTTGCCGATACGCATTGGCGAGAGACGCTTTTTACACCTATTTCACAGGCGAGACCTCCACTCGCGCCGCCGAAGGCCTTTCCGCGAGAGCGCAGGCGTTCCGGCCGTCGCGGGCTCTCGCAGCTCCTCCAACGCAGTCATCTCTGTCAGTTGAGCGTATTTCAAAGGATGCGTCGGAGGACGAGCATCTTCCGACTGGAGCACAGACGCGCAAAGTCATCCGCCAAGCTCTCGACCAGTCGCTCCGCCTGTTGCTGCCAGCGCTCGACGTCGACGATCTCGGCGATCAGCACGTAATCGGCTGATTCACTCGCCTGTCCGGGCACATCCATCGGGCAGGTCAATCGCCAATCCGCCACCGTGTCCAGCGAGCCGCGGACCGTGTCCCGATCGCTGGCCATCAGACGCTCAAACTCCTCGGCTAGCTCCGGCGAGCGCAGGTAAAACCACATAAGTAGTGTCGCAGCGGCTGTCATCTACGGAGCGTAATATAGAGCAAAATTTCGAGCCTGGAGATGGCTGTTCAGACGCACAGGGAGGGATCCAGCGAGCCCGATTCGAAATGCGCGAAATGGGGCATCCCGCGCTCGCCTCAAGGAATCGACGCAGCGCCGAACCACCGGGGGGTTACGGCGTCACGAGTGCGCATCGTCGATCCAGGCAGACAAGTACCCAGGCTAGTTCCGCCTAGACGGCCGGCCCTGCCCCTACTCGGCGCTCGGCGACTGTGTTCGCCGCGGTCACTATCCGCTCATGCGTCGCGTCCGGGTGGGAGACCATCGCGCAGTGTCCGCTTGCGACCTCGATCGTGTCCGCGCCCATCCGCTGCGCGAACTGCCGCTCGGCGTCGGGTGGAATCACCTCGTCGTTTTCGGCGAGCAGATACCACGAGGGCAGCGACTTCCACGCGGGGGTGCCCATCACGTCGTCGAACGTCGACATGTGCAGGGGCTGCTGCACGGCGTACATGACCTTCGCTTTGTCCCGGTCGATATCGGCGGCGAAGTGACCGAGGAAATCGTCCTCGGGGATCCACGCGAAGCTCTCCGAGTCGACATCGATATTTGCCACCGCCGGGGTCGGAGGACCCTGCTGTAGCAATGCGCCGATCGACTCCCCCTCGTCGAGCCCGAAGCCCGCGATGTAGACGAGGCCGACGACGTTCGGTGCGTCGCTGCCGAGCGAGGTGATGACCTGACCTCCATAAGAGTGGGCCGCGAGAACAGTCGGGCCGCATTGGCGTGTGAGCACGTGGCGAACCCTCGCCACGTCATCGGAAAGCGAGGTCTCTGGAAGCTGAGGGGCGGTGACCTTATAGCCGTCGGCCTGCAGGCGCTCGATCACGTTGCTCCAACACGAGCCATCTGCCCAGGCTCCGTGGACAAGGACGATATTCGGTAATGCGTACATGAAGCAAGTCCTTTCCTTGGGGACACCCACCTTACTGCCCGGTAGGACCAGTCCCTAACCCCCAAAACGAGCCTCGAGACGGCGGGAGCAACGCTTCCGCCTCCGAAGGGCTGAGCCGCTGATGCTCGGTCTGCGAATTCGGCGTCTTGTTTGAAGCGGCTTCGGTTGCCAGCGAGAGCCGTTGAGGCGGTCTTCGAGGGCGTGGTTCTCATACTTGCTTCTTACCGAGATCTCAGAAGCTCAGCCAGCAGCAGCGGATTGCCGCCAGTCACCTCAGGACACGCACTGCAGAAAGGCCGCTCCGCATCGGCGCCCAAGCGATCGCGCACCATCTCTGAAACCGTCGCCGCACTCAACGCCAGCGGACGGATCGACTGCGCCGCTGGATCTTGTGCGATCTCCCAGACCAGCCTTGACTCCACGTCGGGTTCATCGCTGCGCGCCGTTGTCGCTACCAGCACCCCGAGTCCCTCGAGCCTGCGCTCCAGGTACGCGATGAACCGCAAAGACGCACGGTCACACCAGTGCAGATCATCGATCGACAGACACAACGGACGCTCCGCCGCGACGTTCACGGTCAGCCAGAAAGGCTGTACAAGATCCCGAACGACCCATTCCAGCCCGGGTCGGTGTCGTCAGGCGGCTCGAAGACGCGCGCCGCCACTGCGGCCGACCCCGCCAGCCACCGCCCGCGCGCGGCGGGCTCCAGCAACATCGGCTCAAACAGCTGCCGCACCACGCCAAATGGCAATTCCTGTTCGAGCTCGCTGCCCGTCGCCACCAGCACGCGGAAACCGGCCGCGCCCGCCTGCGAACGAGCTTCGTCCAACAGCCTGCTCTTACCGATCCCGGCCGGGCCTCAACTACATCAACAACAGCCTCATCCGCCAGTGCGCTCTGCACGATCCCATCGAGCCTCTCCAGCTCCCGGTCGTGCTCGAGCAACGCACCCTCGCCGGACACGCGCGACAGCACAGCCACGGCTTGGCCATCCTTGGAGCGAGGAAGCGGTCCGTGCGCTGGTCCATCGAGCCTCGCCACTTGTGCAAATCATTCGCGCGGCCGCTCGGCGCGCAAACCCCACGATCTATCACCTCGGTCGCCCGTACCGTCGTGGCGAAACTTCCGCATCGCGCCGCCCAGCCCTGGCGACCGCGATCTCGCTCCGGCCATTGGCACCACGGTGTCGTGGCCGCCGCGCAGATCGCAGACAGGAGGAACCAGAACCTGTTCCATGCCGCCCACGACTATGCTCGATGGCGCGATGCAGACTCCAGGTGCGCTTGTTCTCGGTGGGGGTGGAACCCTCGGGGAGGCATGGATGAGCGCCGTCCTGGCAGGCCTCGATGACTCCGAGGGGTTCGACGCCCGCGGCTGCCCCAGTTACGTCGGCACCTCAGCGGGATCGATCGTCGCGACATCGCTCGCTGCCGGCGTCGCGCCCGCTGCTCGTCTCGGCCGGGTATCGCGCTCAGCCCGGGTGCGGTCGGGAGGCAGCGATGAGCCGGTGACGGCTCTCAGGCAAGCGTTTGGCGCCGTCGCAGACCTCGCCAGCGCGGCGGCGGCTCCGCTCATCTCACTGGCATCCGCGTCGACGACCGCGGGCGGGGCGATGCTCCGACGGACCGCGCTTCTCGGCATCCCCGCCGGACGGCGCTCGCTCGCCGAGTTGGGCCGGCACGTCGAGCTCGGGGGTGCTCGCTGGGATGGCCGTTTGAGAATCGTCGCGCTCGAGCGCGAGACCGGCCGGCGTGTGGTGTTTGGGGCGCCCGGCGCTCCCGAGCTTGCCGTTTCCGCCGCGGTCCAAGCTTCCTGCGCTATCCCCGGTGTGTTTCGCCCGGTGAGCGCAAATGGACGCACCTACGTCGATGGCGGGGTGTGGAGTCCGGCCAACATGGACGTCGCGGAGGCGGCGAACGGCGAGCGAGTCCTGTGTCTGAATCCGACCGGCTCCCTGCGCTTCACGATCGGAGCGCTCGCGGGTGCGATCGGGCAGCTGTCTCGCGGCATCGCTGGCGCCGAGGCTCTCGTTCTTAGGCATCGCGGCGCGCGCGTTACCACGATCAACCCCGACGACGGGAGCGCCGCCGCAATGGGAACCAATCTGACGGATGGGCGACGTCGCCAGGCGGTGATCGCCGCCGGGCTGGCGCAGGGGCTGAGATTGACCGCGCGGGCTCGCCGCGCAGCCTGAGGCCCTCGGCGTCGAGGGCGTCGTGCCTGGCTGCCTGCCCGGATTGACCGCTTGTGCAAGGCCTACGACAGGTGGAACGCTGATGTGATCAGACGGATAGGCGCGGTGACCGTAGCGCGCTCGCAATTTGACCGTGTACACCGCTGCGTTACATATCTAGCGTCCATCGAGCCACGGATCAGCTTCGAGTCCCTCGGGAGTCGCATGTCAAGTGCTGAAGGCACGACGCGCCCGGCGAGAGCGCAAAGCAAGACGCGAGGCCGGCATCGCTCCCGGCAGATAGCTGGGCGCCCTGACAAGCCGAAAAGCGCCGTGGGATCTGCGCTAGACGCACCTCGCTTGCCCGGGCATGGTCGGACCTGTAATGTGTACGTGCTGACAGGCGGTCTAGGCGGTGAGCCGCGTTCGATACATGGGGGGAGGCAACGCAATGTCTGAGACGGACCGGAGGATCCGAGCGACGTGCGGCGCGGAGGATCACATCCACTCGCGCCGAGTGCGCTCGCAAGGGGGCCGCCGTGTCTCTCCGGGACTGTGGGGCGCAATCTTAGCGCTCACACTCCTGGCGGCGGTTCTGCTGCCAGCCGGTGTTGCCGATGGCTCACCCTGGCTTCTCCCGTTGGCTCCCACCGGTGTGAGCGCGGCAGAAGCTAACAAACCGCCGAAAGTCACCAAACAACCTGCAAACGTAACTGTTGAAGCGGGCCAGTCAGCGACATTCACCTCGACGGCGTCTGGGGTCCCAACGCCGACGGTGCAATGGGAAGTCTCCACCGATCAAGGAGCGTCGTGGAGCCCAGTCGAAGGCGCGACCGCCAGTTCATACACGATTGCCACGGCGAGCACCCCTGAAAACGGCAACGAGTTTCGCGCCGTTTTTCGGAATATCGCGGGAGAAGCAACAAGCAAGGTGGTCGCGCTGGAAGTGCGGCAGGCGCCCACCGTGACCAGTCAGCCGGCGAGTATCACCGTCGAAGAAGGTCAGAACGCTGCCTTCGAAGCGACAGCCTCCGGCTTCCCGGCGCCAAGCGTGAAGTGGGAAACGTCGGCGAACGGTGGAGCAACATGGGGCGTGGTCAGCGGAGCCACGTCCGATCAGCTCACGATCGTGAGCGTGAAAAAGTCGATCAGCGGCCACGAGTACCGTGCTACTTTCAGAAACGCGGCGGGCGAAGCCACAAGCGAAGCAGCCACGCTAACGGTTCAAAAGCGCCCGGTTGTCACCCAGCAGCCGGCGAGCATCACGGTCAACGAAGGCCACAGCGCGCTATTCGAAGCGGCGGCCTCCGGGTTCCCAACGCCCACCGTGCAGTGGGAAATCTCCACCGACGGCGGAGAAACGTGGAATGCGATTGAAGGCGCTACCTCAGACCAGCTCACGATCGCAAGCACGCAGGTCTCTGAAGACGGCAACCAGTACCGAGCCGCGTTCCAGAACGCCGCGGGGACCGCGATCAGTCAGCCGGCAACGCTCACGGTGCACGCTCCGCCAGTTGTAACCGAACAGCCAGCGAGTACGATCGTCGAGGTAGGCGAAAGCGCCAGCTTCGACGCGATGGCCTCGGGCTTCCCGGCGCCCACCGTCCAGTGGGAAATCTCCACCGACGGCGGAAAAACGTGGAGCGTTGTCGCAGGCGCAACGGAAGCCTCGATCGCGATCGAAAAAACGCAGGTGTCGGAAAACGGCGACGAGTATCGCGCCGCGTTTACCAGCGTGGCCGGCAAAGTCACGAGTGCCGCCGCTACGCTGACCGTCGCGACTACCAAGTACGGCGCAGCTGCTTGGGGCGAAAACGTCTTCGGAGAGCTGGGCGACGGCTCGAGCGGGAGCTCGAGCGACGTGCCCGTGCCGGTAGCCGGTCTGGGGTTTGTTACCGCGGTCGCTGCCGGGGGGCACCACAGCCTCGCGCTCCTCGCCAACGGCCACGTACTGGCGTGGGGCGCTGGCGGTTTCGGTCAGCTCGGCGACGACAGCCTGACGGCGAGCAACATGCCGGTCGCGGTTGAAGGACTTTCCACGGCGAAGGCCATCTCCGCGGGCGCGAACCACAGCCTTGCGCTGCTCGATAACGGTACGGTGATGGCCTGGGGCGACAACGAAGGCGGTCAACTTGGCATCGGCGGCGCGAGCGAACGCGTCGACACACCGGTCCTCGTCAAAGGGCTCAGCGGCGTGAAGGCGATTTCAGCCGGCGCCAACTACAGCCTTGCGCTTCTCAGCAACGGCACGGTGATGGCTTGGGGCGAAAACGAAAGTGGACAGCTGGGCAACGGAAACATCAGTGCCAGCAGCGTGCCGGTCGCCGTCAAACACCTCTCGAATGTCTCCTCGATCTCTGCTGGCGGACAATTCAGTCTCGCGCTGCTCAGCACCGGAACCGTTGAGGCGTGGGGTAACGACGCACAGGATCAGCTCGCGAATAAAACCGTCGAAGAAGGCTTCACGAGCACCCCAGTCGCCGTGGAATCGCTGGGCGATGTCGCGGCGATCGCAGCCGGAGCCGATCACGGCCTTGCCCTGCTTAGCGGCGGCACAGTGATGGCGTGGGGCGCAGACGGCTTCGGAGAGCTCGGCAACGGCGAGGTTAAGCCCAACGAAGGGACGCCCGTGGCCGTAAGTGGCCTGTCCGATGTCACCGCGATTTCAGCCGGCACGCACGACAGCGCCGTGCTGCTCGGCTCGGGTTCGGTGATGACCTGGGGAACCAACCAATCGGGCGTCCTCGGCGACGGGATTCCGGGAGGCTTTAGCGATGTCCCCGTCAGCGTGATCGGGCTGGCGAAGGGAGCGAGCATTTCTGCCGGAGCCTCACACATGCTCGCCTACGGAGAACCGATCCCGACGGTCACCGCGGTGAGTCCGCAGCTCGGGCCGGCCGCCGGCGGCAACACAGTGATGATCGCCGGAACCAACTTCACCGGCGCAACCGCCGTCAGCTTCGGAGCCACGGAAGCCGCGTCCTTCACCGTCAACTCTCCAACCTCGATCACCGCGACTGCGCCTGCCGGAACCGGCACAGTCGATGTCACCGTCACGACGCCTTCGGGAAGGACCCCAACGGGGGCATTCGATCGCTATACCTTCCAGGCACCTCCCACGGTCGTAAAGCTCGCGGCCAAATCCGGACCGGTCGGGGGCGGGACGATCGTGACTATCACCGGCACCGAATTCACAGGGTCAACCAACGTCAGCTTTGGCCACACGAGCGCGACCGAATTCGAGGTTCACTCCCCGAGCTCGATCACTGCCGTCGCGCCACCCTCGGCGGCCGGCATGGTCGATATAACCGTCACCAACACTGCCGCAACGAGTGCCACCACGACGAGGGATCACTTCAAGTATCTACCCGTGGTCGACAGTCTAACGCCCAACGTCGGGGCGACCGCCGGCGGCACGAGCGTCTCTGTCACCGGTGAAGGATTCGCTCTCGGAAGCACCGCTACGATTTTTAAGTTTGGCACAGTAAGAGCGAACTCGGTCAACTGCACGAGCAGCACCACCTGTACCCTGATCACACCAGCCGAGCCAGCCGGGACGATCGACGTGAAAGCCACCGTCAACAAAGCTAATAGCGCAGTCAACGGGACATCCGACCAGTTCACTTACGAATGAGCGGCTGCGCCGCCTCAAGGCGGCATGGCCAGCAAATAGCACAGATCGGAGACGTCATCAGTGCTGCATTTGGCGCCCTGTCTGGCCTGGGCGTCCGAGATTTCCGCGCGGACGGCGCACGCGATGGGGTTGTCGCCGAGGCAATCGTCAACGCAGTGACGTCGGACTGAGAAGAGCAGTTGCCCTAGGCCGTGCGAGCTACGACCGCGAAGCGCCTCGTCTCGTATGAGTCGTTGGTCCTGAGAGCGTATGGCTTGGGGTATCGTCGCTATATGGTTAGAATCCGGTACGCAACTCCTACGGAAGCGCTCACCCTCGAGGCGTTACAGCGCCGATCGTCTGACGTTTGGGAGGAGTATCGCGAACAGCTCGCGGCGAATCCCGATGCGATTGAGCTTCCCCAGACCTTCATCGACAACGGCTGGGTCCGGGTTGCGCTCGCGGACGACGAGACGCCGATCGGCTTCGCGGTCGTGATTCCTACCGACAGCGGAGCCCACAAACTCGATGGGCTGTTCGTCGATCCGGCCCACATGACGGGCGGGGTGGGACGAGCGCTGGTCGAGGACGCCGCGGCGCAGGCGTCAGGTCAGGGTGCCCGATGTCTAGAAGTGACCGCAGGTCCCGCCCAAGGCTTCTATGAGAAGGTCGGCTTCCGCCTCGTCGGAGCGGACCACACCCGATTCGGGAGGGCGATTCGAATGCGCCGCGAACTTCTCGGGTAACGACCGGCCGGACGGTGTCTTGTCGCGGATCGAGTCCCTTCTGTGGCCATGACGCGATCCGACGGCGAGCCCGCAGCAACGCGACGGTCTCGTCACGGTGAACTCGGCCCGGTCTCACGTCTCGGCAGACGAGCAGCCCCAGTTCCGCCCAAGCTAGCTTGCGGCCGAGCGGACTCACTCGCTGCTGGTTCCACGAAACTCCAGGCCCTCGAAGACGTAGCCAGCGTGGTTCGTGGCTTCCGCTTCAGCCGGGTGGCGCTTAGCGCAGCAGTGGCGTTGACGTAGCTGTCGAGGCGGCGGAGCAGCAGTGACGGGCTTGCGGCCCAGGTCCATGCGGCGCGCTCGATGCACCGATTGGCCGAGTCCGGTTCGCCCGCTCCGCTTTGCCGCGCTGTACCTCCGTGCCTAGCAGACCCGGCGCCGCGCCAACCGCGGGGGGGCTCGTGTTGGCGTCGAGGCGCACCTCGCGCACGTCTACGCGAAGCTCGATGTGAGCTCGCGGCGCAGCCTCGGCGCTGCCGTGCGGGACGGCGGCGGGTGCGGGCCCGCGACCGCGCGCCGCCGCTCCGTCTCGCAGCTTTGGCCTTGAGCGGAGCGGGGCGCGATCATCCTTGGCCGCAGGCCTACGTCACGCTCAGGGCGCCGGCGAGCGTCGAGACCAGCCCGTCGCCGTTCGTGAGCTTGAGCGCGTAGGAGCCGACCACCGCTGCTTCGGGCACGGTCACCTTCACGGTCACCGCCGTGGGCGTCACGGCCGTGACGGTGCCGCGCACGCCTCTGCCGGGACCGGTGAAGGCGACCTTGGCCGGCGCAAGGAAACCATTGCCGCTGATCGTCACGACCATGGTCGTGCCGTGCGCGATCGTGCCCGGCGAGATGCCGCTCACCGCTGGCGGCAACGCGATTGTGAGGCACGCGGCGCATCCCGCCTGCGTGCCGGGCAGCACGACGTTCACGGCATAGGAGCCGAGTGCGGCGTTCGCCGGCACCGCGAGCTCGGCGGTGATGCTCGTCGGGCTCTTGACCTTCACCGCGGAGAACGTGACGCCTGGAACGGTGCTGGACACGCTTGCGCCCGGCTCGAAACCGCTGCCGGTGATCGTCACCTTCTCCTGCGTCCCGGGAGCGACCGTAGCCGGCTTTAGCTTGCTCACGGCCAGGTTGACGTCTGTGAGCGTGAAGGCCTGCGCAGCGTCGGGGCCGACGCCGTTGGCCGCCGTGATCGTGATCGGGTACGTGCCCGCTGAGCCGGCGGCAGGCGTTCCGGCGAGCGTCGCGGTGCCGTCGCCGTTGTCGTGGAGCGTCAGCCCCGCCGGCAGCGTGCCCGTCTCGGTGAACGCCGGTGTTGGCGCGCCGGTGGCCGTGACCGTGAACGCCATCGGGCTCGACGCCGTGGCCCGGGTCGCGGCCATCGAGGTGATCGCGGGCGCTGCCTGCGCGACCGTGGTTCCGCCCGTGTCGACGGCGCCGACGTCGCACACGCCGCGGCCGGCGGCGTTACGCGCATCGCCGCGCTGGTCGACTTCGAACACCGGCCACCCCTCGCAGCCGGCGACGCTCCCGGCCGCTATCGCCGGGCTGTCGGCCAGCGGCGGGGCGGTCTCGGTGGGGCCGCCGTCATCGGCGAGCGGGGCGAGGCCCGGACGGATCGGTTCGGGCGCACTGCCGACCTGGTCTCCGTTGACGGCGTTGACGAAGTGGCAGCCATCGCCGATGCCGATCAGGTTGTGTCCGGCGGGCGCGTCGATGGCCTTCGCGCCTTCGTCCTTACAATCGGTGTCGAACCCGTGTTTGGCGGTGTTGGCCGCGATGATCGTGTTGGCGAGTTCGGTCTTCCCGCTCGTCACCAGTCCGCCCCCAGCGTTGCCGACGATCGTGCTGTTCGTGATCACGGCGGTGCCGGCGCTGCCCACCCAGATACCGCCCCCGGTGCTGGTGGCGATGTTGTCGGCGACGGTGCTGTTGGCAATCACGAGCGTGGGGCTGCCGGTCGCGCCGTTGCCGGCGTTGGAGGAGATGCCGCCGCCGACGCTGCCGTAGTTGCCGCTGATCGTCGAGGCCTCAACGGTCAGGGAGGCGGGCGTGGCTGAGTTTTCAGGGGTGGTGTTGAGGACGCCGCCCTTGACCGAGGTGTTACCGCTGATCGTGTCGCTCTCGAGGGTGAGAGTGCCTTCGTTGGTGACGGTGGGCTGTGGCGCGGGCGCAGCACAGCCGTCGGTGATGCAGCTGAGCGTGACACCGGCGATCGTCACGTCGGCCCCGGGCTGGACATGGAGTTGGCCAGATTCTCTTTCGGCGGGCGCCCTGCCGGCGTCGATCGTGACGGTGCGGGCGTCGGCGCCGGCCTGTGCCTCGATGACGACGTCGTCGCTGACAGTGCCGATCCCCGGGTAGGAGCTGGAACCGGTCGGCGCGAGGCTGATCACATCCCCGTCGCCCGAGCACGACAGCGCCCGCTGGATCGTCGCGAACGGCGCCGCCTTCGAGTTAGCAGAGCAGGACACCGCATCAGAGCCACCACGAGCCACAAACAGCGCGGGTGCAGCGCTCGCGCCGGCCGACGTGACGCCCAGCGCAAGGAGGACTGCCAGCAGCATGCTCGCGAGCAGGGCGGTCGGCCGACGTCCCGGGAACAACCTCTTGAGCTCTCCGGTCGCGAACGGGGGCGCGTTGCGGGCTGCCGGGTTGCGGGTGCGGTGTCGATCGTGCATGGTTCCTCTCGATGTGTCGTGACGGGCCGTTGTGTCAGTTGGGGGGCGGGGCGGATCGCGACCGCTCCTCTCTCACGCCGCCAGTGTCTAGTGCGCGCGCCCGCGCCACATCGGTAACGCCCACCTACATCGCTACGTACATGCAGATGCGCAACCGCCGCCCGCGAAGCCGCATACGCCGCCTCGGGATCGGCCACGCCGGCCCAAGGACGACGCAGGTATATGCCCACCATCAACCGTCGACGCCGAGGCCGAGACGGTTCGCGCGGCGTGCGAGCCCAGTGAGCGTCGGCATCGCCGTCCTGCACCCACGCGCCCATGGGTCTTGCGCTTCGTGTAGTCTGTCGAGCCAATTGTCACCCAGCCGAGTCGCCAAGGCGTCCAGAGGCCGAGGCGATCGGGGAACCCGATTGGGATCCGTTCGTGGTCCCGTGGGGCGAATCGCCGCAGTGTCGGCGTAGCGCAACTCTTTCTGCGCGAGCCCGTCAGCTAACCCCGAAGGCGTCGAGAGAGAGCAGGGTCAGCCGATGCTTGAAGCACGTGTTCGGGCCGTTGCCAAATTAGCTGCAGGGTTGGCGCTTCTCGCCATCCTGAATGTTTGCCCCGCGGCGGTCGCGGCTGCCCAGCAGCGGCTCGGCAGCCGCACGCTCAGTGAAGGGATGACCGGCAGCGACGTGCGGACGTTGCAGCAGGAACTGACCGAGGCGGGGCTGAAGACCCCGGTGACGGGTGAGTTCGGCCCGGCCACGACCAGCAGCGTTGAGAGCTTTCAGGCCCAGGCCCACCTCGCGGTCACCGGGATCGTCAACGCCCGGTTCGCACGCGCGCTGCACGGGATGCTGTTCCCCGGCGGCGAGCCGCTCGGGCAGCGGACGCTCCAGCAGGGGATGACGGGCGCCGACGTGAAGCTCCTCCAGCACGACCTCACGATCACGGGGTATCCGACGTCAGTCGATGGCAGGTTTGGCGCCGCCACGAAGCACAGCGTGGTCTACTTCCAGCGCGACAACGACCTCCCCTCAAGCGGGGTGGTCACGTACGCCGACGCGCTGGACCTACGGCAGATGGTGGCAATCGTCGCCGTGCACGGCCGGTTCAAAGGTTTCGGCCCCGCGTACTGGGATACGCCTCCGGGCGTTTCCACAATCAACCCAGACGGCACCGCGACCGCTCCCTACGGTGCGCCCCTCCAGGTCCAAGAAATGATCGCCGCGGCCAACGAAATCATCCACACGCCGTACGTGTATGGCGGCGGGCACGGCAGCTGGAACTCGTACGGTTATGACTGCTCGGGCGCGGTGAGCTACGCCCTACACGGGGCCAACCTGTTGTCCTCGCCCGAGGACTCCACCAGCCTCGAGTCCTACGGAGAACCCGGTCCCGGCAAGTGGGTCACGATCTACGCGGACGCCTCACACACATTCATCGCCATCGCCGGGCGCGCGTTCGACACCGCCGACTACGGCGGTCCGAATATTCCCGCCGGCACCGGGCCGCGCTGGCGCTCGAATCCAACCGGGAATCTGGCCGACGGCGGCGACTTCGTCGTACGCCACCCCGCCGGCCTCTGACAGCGCGCCCGAATCCCCGCCAGCGCAGCGGCCGCTGCATCTCCGGGTTCTTCTTTGCGACGACCATTCGGTCCTAGCCCACAGGTGTACGCCGTGCATTGTCGCTGCTGCTCGCGCTCGCCCCTGGCTGGAGTTGGCAGCGGCACCATAGCGGCCAACTCAGCGCGAGCGGAATTCGCGCAACTGGAAACGGAAGGGCCGGGGATATCCCGCCATGGAACGCTGCTCCGCCGCTCCAAAAAACCGCACTTTCCCAACCGAAAGGAAACCGAGCGTGCCCGGGAAGTCGTGCGAATTCAACGGCAACACCTACGGACCCGGTGAACCGTCTGGACCCATGGGATCGACGGCGCACCCGAACAACTCGGCTGCAACCCTAAGGGTGAATGGGAAAACATTGGGCGAATCGGAATTCGAATACCTGAGCCTGAGCCGCCCGGATACCCCTAAAGCGACTAGCTGTCGCCCCGGATGTCCGTTCAGTTGGCCTACCTGGACGCCGGGCGCGTCCCTGGCCAGTCTGAGCGCAACCCGGTCAAGCCCGCTGACCGGTCCGTGATCGAGACGACCGAGACGCGGATCAAGTTCCTCGACAGGCCGAGGTTGAGAAGCTCCTTGCCCTCCCCTACCCTCTGGATGCGTTTGGCTCGATCGAGCCGACGCTCTACCTCACGGTAGCCATCACGGGCCTGCGGCAGGGCGAGCTCATCGGCCTGCGCTAGCGGGACGTCGCGTTGGCTGTGGTCACCCGGACGATCGGCGACTTGCGCTCAGACTGGCCACGCCCATCGGGGCTGTCGGATGTCACGCGCGCTTTGCGACCCGCTGGCGATGTAGCTGCGACTCATCACTATTCGGCGCTCCCGAGGTCTGCTAGCGGGAAGCGCGAGGCGCGCGCGCACGGCGAATGAAGGCCGCTCGACGGCACGTCTGGGCTTCTGGAGCTCCCCGGACGAAGCGGCGCCGCCGAGACCGTTGCAATTCGATCAAGTCACGACTCCCGGGTGACGTGCCGCTTTCCCGCTGCTCGTTGCAGCGGGAGGGTGATGGCCTGGACGGTCAGCCGGACGTAGCGTGCGGGCGCCGAGGCGCGAGCGTTGTACGCGACAGACTCGGGTAGGTGGCGCGGTACCCGCGCCGGGTGGCGATCGGCGTCAGCACGCCGAACACGACGCGCTGCACGCGCGGCGGCGGCTTGCGGAACACGACGACGTCCGAGAACTCCTGCGCGGTCAGCGCCAATTGCGGCGGGTTCGGCATCCCCTTGGCGTTGACGTGCCCCTCACGAGCGAGCCCGAACAGCGTCTCGATCATGTGCACGAAGCGTTCGCCCGGCGTGATCTCGACGCGCACGACGGCGTCAGCGTCAGCTTCGTTCCACCAGTCGTGCCACACCCCCGGCTCGATAGCGGCGCTCTCCCGGCGTGAAGCACCGATCGCCGGCCGTCGCGCAGTACGGTCAACTCGCCCTCGAGGACGGTGAAGCGCTCATGGAGAGCTGGGTGCAGGTGCTCACCGACGACCCGTGCGCCCGGAAGCGCGGTCAGTTCGGCGACAGCGCGGCCCTCGGTGTTCTGCCACGGCAGAGCGATGACCACGGCGCGCTCACCCGTGACGGGGTTCGCCCAGACCTCTCCGGGTTCGATCGGCCGCCGGTCAGCAGCAGCAGACGGATCCGGATGCGACACGCATCGATCATAGCCAGACACCGCGCTCCGCCTCCCGATGCAAATCGGCAGCTGGACGTCCACTGCTGCATCGGCGAAACGGAGCGGCCTGGGCCCAGACTGATGCTCTCCAGGTTTGCGAGCACTGCTTGGCCGCGAGAACGCGCGCCCTCGTACTGCTCTTTGTCATTCTGAGCAGGCGCGCGCAGCCGACGCTGACAAAACGCGCCTTGCAGCAGTCTCGTCCTCGGCCGGTAGGTGTGCCGCCTTTTCGTGCGGAGCGAGCATGAGGTGGGCGGGGTAGCGGCAAGGAAGACGCGTGTGGACATGTCGATTTCGGCATCATCTGTCACGAGGTCACGCAGCCGCCGGGTCTGTTCCTCCAGGTGGCTCAAATCGCCGTTGCGGGCGTCCTCAACCAACGACATCACCTCGCGCACGATCTCGACATTGGCTTGCGACATCATCACGTCAGTATCCCCGAGAAACGGCTGTGACCGAACGCAACGAGTCCATTCTCGGCGCCGGCTCGATCGAGGTTGGCTGCGGGCGTCTTTAGTCTCCGGTGTGCTCCAAGCCGAGCCAGCGACGAGCGTGCCGGGCCGCACTCCGAGGCGTGCGCCGTGAGCCGATCCGCGGTCGAAGGCGGGCGGGCGCTAAGCTTCAGGGCGTGTCCGAGACATCCTTAGCGCGTACTCGTCTTGAGGCGAACACAGAGGCCGGTTCATCAGGCGCGCTCGGAAGCTTGGGCGCAGGCAACCAGGTCAACGAGCTGCGGAAGGTCGTCGTACCTTCCCGGACCGTAACGTGGCGGACCACGGTCTGACCCGCCACACCCACTCGACTTCACCGCCCCTTCAAGACCACACAGAGACCGCGAGTGAAGTTGGGACCGGTAGAGGCTCCGAAGGGATGCGCTTCGGCCTGTTCGGCAGCGCCCAGGCGCCGCGCACCGCGGGCGGCGACCCGGGACGCGGCTTTCGCGAGTACGTCGAGATCAACGTCGAAGCCGACCGGCTCGGCTTCTATTCCACGTTCCTGGTCGAGCACCATTTCTCAGGCTTTGGGCAGGTTTCGGCCTCCCTGGATCTCCTAGGTTGGGTGGCCGCACGCACGTCGGCGATGCGGGTGGGAACGGCGGTGCTCGTCCTGCCGTGGCATGACCCGGTGCTGCTGGCCGAGCGCGCAGCGACCCTCGATCTTCTCTCCGGCGGACGTCTTGACTTCGGCGTCGGAAAGGGCTACCGGCATTCGGAGTTCGCTGGCTTCTGCGTACCGACCGAGGAGGCAGAGGCGCGCTTCGACGAGTCTCTGGCGGTAATCCTGAAGGCGTGGAGCTCGGATGAGCCCTTCTCCCACGAGGGTCGGTTCTGGCAGTATCACGAGATAGTGGTGGAGCCGCCCACCGCTCAGAAGCCGCATCCGCCTGTGTGGATCGCCGCCGGTAGGCCCGAGTCAGTTCGTAATGTCGCCGCACTCGGTGCCAACCTGTTGCTCGACCAGTTCGCCTCCACCGAGGCGATCGGCGAGCGGATCGCCCTGTTCAAGTCTGAGTGTGAGGCACGCGACCGTGCCTTTGATCCGATGGACGTGGCGGTCGCGCGCAACCTCTACGTCGCACGCGACGCAGACGACGCGAGCGCGGCGCTCGCCCGACAGGCAAGCATCCACGACCGTATGATCGAGCGCTCGCGCGGCCCAGACGGATCCAGGCGCTCACACATCATGGCCTACGCGGACAAGGCCGGCGCGACCGAGGCCCATGCCCTCTTCGGGCCGCCTGAGGAGATCATCGCGGAGCTGCAAGCACTGCACGCGGTTGGCGTCAGGTATGTGTTGATGAGCGGCGGAGATGCCACCCGGCAGAGCATGCAGCGCTTCGCCGCCGAGGTGATGCCGGCGTTCGTACAGGACAGCTGACCCGGAATCGGCCACATCCGAGCAAAGCGACGCGGTGCCGACTTCTGTTTGGTCGCGTCCCAGACCGGAAGCGGCACCGTCAGGTTGGTCGTGGGTCATAGCGGGGTCAAAACCCTCGCTCGCCACCACCGATCGAGATTCGGGCACGTTGGCGGGGCCCGCTCCTCAGTTGCGCGTAACGGTTGCGAGCTCCGCTGCCTCGGCCCGGGGTCCGCGAGCTTGCTGGATCGAGGCGCAGGCGGGCACGACGACCGTGGCCTCGCACCGTCGTTGACGGCTACGTCAAGAGGCGAGAAGCGGGCGTGGACGCCAGCCGACTACACTCGCCGACGCTTGGTATCGAGGAACCGCCGTACGGCTGCGCGACCGACGATCGAGGCCAGCGCTCAGCCCAGCACGCGCACCGGGCGCCTCACGCGGAGTGCGCCAGCGAGTCGTTGGTCGCCGGTCAGCAGCTCGCAGCTGAGCAACTCCGCGAGCGCGACGTAGCTCGCGTCGTAGGCGGTCACATTGGAGCGCAGCTCATACGCCCGACGCATCAACGGAGGCGTCGGATAGCGATCGAAATCGAGACTTTCAAGATCGCCGATTGCCGCCTCGAATCTTCGATCAGTGATCGTGCCTGCCAGCCAACGCTTGCGAAGCACCGCGACCGTCTCGACATCAACGAGATCCGGAGCGGCGAGGTCGCCGCTTGCCCGGATCTCGCCGCGTGCCCGCTTCCCGTCCACCCCGTCGTCGCCGATCACGTTCGCGAGGACCGAGGCGTCTACGACGATCAATGGCGCGCTCGCTCCTCGAGCAGATCAGCAGCAGCTTGCGCGAGCCCGACAGAACCGCCGCGGCGCCGGTCGATCCGGTCCAGCACGTCCTCGATACTGGGCCGCTGCGCGAGGTGCCGGAGCTCGCCGGCGAGGTATTGCTGCAGCGACTGCCCCCGCCGCTCAGCGCGCCGCTGAAGCGCCGCGTGCACGTCATCGTGCAGATCGCGAACCAGTACATTCATGCTTACAAAATGCTAGCAAAGCCCGAGACATGCATTGCAGGTGACTCGAGCCCGAGGTGGAGAGACCCTGCTGGGTTTGGTTCACGGCGTCAGCGACTGTAGCTCACTACCATGAGGCCGTGAGCGGTCCCCGCCGGTACAGCGACCAGGAATTTGAGGAGATGGTTCGCTCAGCGCTCGACGGTCTTCCAATCCAGATCGAGAGCGCGCTGAAGAACGTCGCGGTTGTCGTGTCGGACCGCGGTGCCGAGCACCATGCGTACGGCCTCTATGTCGGCTACAAGATGGGCGGTACGAGCTGGTTCGGCGGCGGCGGCATCCCAGACGAGATCCTGATCTTTCGCGACACGCTCGTGCGGGACTTCGGGGACGATCCCGAGCGTCTCCGATCGCACGTCATCGAAACGGTCCGCCACGAGGTTGGTCACTACCTCGGCTTCGACGAGGCTGGCGTTCGGGGACTGGGGCTCTGAAGACACGGGCCGCGCCGCGCCGCGCCGGGGTTCTTGCCCCGCTCGCGGTGAGGATGGCTCTAGCGGCGGCGAGCTCGCCGATCTCTTGTGCCTGCACTCCCGCGCTCTTAAGCACCTGCTCAAGCACCGTTAAGCGCTATCGTTAGACACTGGGCCGGACGCCCAGCGCGACAACTCCCGGCAGATCGGGAATGTACGCACCCCAACCGACGCGCACGGGTGTTGGGCAGCGCATGCAGGATGCACTCTTGGCCTACGCCGACGACGTGCGCGAACGTGGCGGTTCGCTTCCGCTTCCCCAGCACGCGGCCGGCACAGTCTCTGCCCGATCTCGCGGACATCCGGCCGCCAATATCTGCCGAGTTGTGGACAAAGTTCGGGGCAAAGTCTCGAAGCGATCGCCGAGGGTTGAATGACGACGGCCATCGCGCACGCGGCGTCGGTCGCCTCATTTGATCTCGAATTGGGCGTGCGCTGCCGCGCGCCGGAGTAGAACTCAGCCGGATTGCCGTGCCATGCTTTGGCAACTTCGACCAAATGGCGTGGAGAATGGCTACTAAACTTGTCAACGAAGAAAAGATCGAGGCGAACACGGTTCTTTAGAGACTCTGGTTTCGAACGTTGGTCAAAGCTCGCGCGGGGATTTCCCGCGAGCGGCGCCCACTGGCCGTCTGGAGCGTGCCCGGCGAGTACCCCGCCGTGGGGCCAGAAAGGCGGGCTCCGTTCCTCTCGGGAGAAGGCCGGACGAGGGAAGAGGCCCGGCCTCGTACCCACCGAGCACACCGAAAGCAACGCGGGGCGACCAGGACAACTGTCGTGGCGCTCCTCATGCCGTCCTCGCACACACGGAGCGAGCCCGGGCACCCACTCACGAGGAAGTCAGCGCGGGTGGCAGTCCGGTGCGGCCACCTCAGTCCGTTCTCCCAAAATACGTTCCTGGCCGGGATCGCCAGCTTGTGAAAACACGCGGCCCCGGCCAAGAGAACGCAAAGCCTTGACGACCTAGACGTCTATAGCAAACGGCGAACTGCCGTCACGCCATAAGCGTCAGGGCCTGGGCAGCGTAACTATAAAAGAGTCGTTGGTAAAGGGTTTGGCGCCACCCTCAGCGGTGGCGAAGAATTCGTTGTCTTTTTCGGGGACTTCGATTTCACCTGTGGCTTTGCCCGCACCTGCGGAGGTCGTGACAAAGCTCGCGGTGTTTCCGAGAAATTCGCATTTCCCTCCAGTGGCGTTCCAGAGCGAGACCTCGTAGCTCGTTGATTTCGCGAGGTGTTTGGCGCTGTAGGTGACCTTGACCTTGTTGAAAGTACGAATGAACTTAGACGATCCGATGATCGCCAAGCCTTCCTCGAATTTACCGCAGTTGGCGTTGCTTTCTTGCACCAGCGAGGACACGCTGAAGCTTGTCGCGGATGCGCTGCCAGCCAGGCCTGCAACGAGAGCGGTTGTAGCGATGAACAGCATAACCTTACGCATATTGGCCCCCAAAATGCGAGTTGATGGGTTAGGAACCCTGCCCGGCCATGCCGGCCGGGAGGACACGCGAGTTCTAGGGTGAACTCGCGCGTGGCACCATACCATGCGTGGTCGTGCGCGTTGCTGTGACAATCCTCACACTAGACGACTGCTGCGCGGGCCTGCCGGCAGAGCACGGCGCGCCGTGTGAGCTGGCGGCGCGCCTCACCATTGGGACGTGCCCGGCGAGTACCCCGCCGTCGGGTCAGGACAGCGGGCTCCCTTTCTCTCGAAGGGCGAGGCCGGGCGCAGGGTTGACGCCCGGCCTCGTACCCCCCGAACACCGACAAGACAACGTGCGGCAAGCTCCACAACTGCCGTGGCGCTCATAGGAAAACGCCCCTTCGGCATAAAGGGCGAATATGTGCGCCCCAAGAACACGGGAAAGACAGGGATTGGGGCCGGCCGAGGCCCCACACGTACGACCCGGGTCGGCCGGCGCGCGGTACCCGCGCCATTCACGACGGATGGAAAGGGACGAAAGCCCTCGCCGCGAAACTAAGACATCGTGTTCACGGCAGGTTCGCCGCGGCGAGCACGTTCAACTGTGCGAGTGCCCGTTCGCGCCCGGCGGTTTCGTTAGCGTGGAGTTCCAACTCCCTGCGTAGCAGGGTCGCGGACGCTCGCAAATCGAGGGAAGTCTCCGGTGAGCCGGACCGGGCCGGCGTAGGCACGAGCGCGCTCCGAGTCCCCCCGCGGACCTAGCGCCCACGAACGTCCCCGAGGCCCCTCTCCCGCTAGCTTCGCCCTCCCCGCGTCGGCTTCACCGCTGCCTCGCGAGACGCAGGGCGAAGGCGTCGGCACTCAGATCAGCGTCTGTCGCCGGGCCGACGTTAGCCAACGTCGACGACGGCGTAGCTCGCTGTGCTGTGCGGTTCCGGCACCGGTTCGCCATCCTCCGCGAGTCCCTCGAGATGGAACTCGACGGCCTCTCGCATCTCCCGCTCGCACTCCTCTCGGGTGGCGCCGGTCGCAGCTACGCCAGGGACGTCCGGGCTGTAAGCCGAGTAGTTGGTCTTGCCATCGCCCTCGATGACGATCAGATAGCGATACGGGGTCATTGCTTCTCGATTCCGGCCTGTTTCAGGATGCTAGCGAGGGTCTTGGGATGCAGGGTGTCGCGCGGCTTGCCCGGGATTGTGACCTTCCCTGAGCGTTCGGGGTGCTTGTACTGCCGGTGGCTGCCACGAGTGCGCGACAGCTCCCAACCTTCGCGCTCGAGCCAGCGATTCCAGGGAAGACGAGGTCGTCTTCGCCGGTGAATGCACCGCGTTGGGTGAGTCGAGCGAGCGCTCGCGAGACCTCGGGCGCCATCGGTACCGCGCGCGCCTTCCCCGACTTCGGCGTCGACAGCGCGCGCTCGGTATAGGAGGCGCCGACGCGGATATGGCTGCGGGCGAAGTCGACGTCGCGCCAGCGCAGCGCCACGAGCTCGCCACAGCGAAGGCCGGTGAACGCCGCGGTGAGGTAGATCGCGGCATCCTGCTCGGAGTCGGCCGCGCGAGCGAGCGACATGACCTCCTCGGGCGAGAACACGTCGATTTCGCTGCTTCGCGTCTGGGTGGGCTTCTCGACATCGCTGGCCGGGTTGCGCGGCAGCTTCCAGACACGCTTGGCGCGCTGCATCACCCCGTGGAGCACCGTGAGGATCTTCAGGCGTGTGCGGTTGTTCATCGTGCCGCCCGCCGCGAGCTTCGCCGAGAAGCGTTCTATCTGCTCGGCGGTGATGTCCTCCAGACGTCGCTCCCCGAACGCCGGCAGCAGGTGCGCACTGATGATCGAGTTGTAGTCGCGCAGGGTGGACGGCTTGCGCTGACGGTCGTGCTCGAGCCAGCGCATGTACTCGGCGAGCGCATCGGCGAAGCTCGCCCCGGTGCGCACCATCCCCGGGAGCGTGCCGCGACGCATCCGCTCGATCACATCGGCCAGCCAGGCCTCCGCCGTGCGCTTGGTGTGGTAGCGGCGGCGGGCCGTCCGCGACTGGTCCACGCGGGACCGATCCTGCGCTGGACCTGGCGGCCGTCGGGCAGTCTGTACTTCGCATACCAGACGTCGCCGCGGGCGCCGCTGCGACGGAAGACATGACCGCTCGGAGGGCTGCTCCTGGTGCTCGGCATCGAACCTCGATGGGTCGGCGACGGGCCGATACCGTAGCATGGGACAAAGTCGACGATCCACCGTTCCGCCAAGCTACCGCCTGTCACGACCCCGGAGCGGAGGACTTTGGCAGAGCGTGACGCAGTCTTCAATCGCTGTTCAAACTCCAACAGCCCTGAGCTTGTCGAGGAACAGCCCCAGATAAGGGAGTTCTGCTCCCCGCTCATACGTCCCTCCGTGGTCGCCCACCCCGCCAGCCGGCCGGTTCATCGTGAACTTACCGGATTACTGACGCGATCTGTCCTCGTGAACGGCCACCAGCAGCAACCAAGCCCCAGAAATCAAGAAGGCGAAATAGACGATCAACCCGACCGCTGCGACATAGAGACCCGCAACATGGCCGAGAATCAGGACAACAGCACCCACTATCTCGGCCACGTAGCAGGTAACGCCCCCGGCAAGCCGGCCGGGACGAAGTGCGGCCTTACTACCGCCTCTTCTGGCGGCCTGCACGTAGTTGTAGACGTAGATCACCGCGGCAATCGTCGCGACTAACAACCACTCGGTGCCTACAGCCTGGTGGCTTTGCCCACCCGTGAGGACGAGGGCACAGATTATGAACGCAGCCGTGAACCCGGCGAGCATGTTAACCGCGCGAAGTCTATGCGTCGCGTCCTGCGCCACGACATCGAGGTTGATCGACATGGCGACGAAAACCAGCCCAGCCAGGGCCGCCGCACCACCTCCGGTCATCACGAAGAAGTCGTGCCACTCGGCAGGCTTAGATGTCCGTCGCGATCATCGCCTTCCTCGAACCACCGGCTTGGAGGCATCAGCAATATGGGCTACGTGGCAACAGTCTTGCAACACGCGCTAACGGCGCGCGAAGTAGGCGGCGGATGGGCAGCCCTGGCGATGGGCAACGCCGTCGAGGCTCCGGTCCGCATCGGAGTACCCGGCGCTAACACGCGAATCGTGATCTTTGGGACAAAGTCAGGCTTTGTAATGACTTGCCACGAATCACATATCGTCAAATTTTCAGGGATTCTTCTCATGCCGGAGGAGGGACTCGAACCCCCGACACGCGGATTATGATTGGCTCTTCAGAGCCAAATCTCGCCGATTTTCGAGGACGTTCAGGTCAGTTAGCTTGGGTAGTCGGGGGTCATATTTGCCGAGTTGGGGACCAAGTTCGATACCAAGTTCAGCCAGTGGGGTTGCGAGGTGCCAAGGAGACCTTTGTCCAGAGGCGATGCAGGGAGCGGGCGCTGCGGTCCGCTCCCCGTGTGCTGCTTATTTCAGGTTGAAGTACGCCGGGATCACCTGCCCGCTGTTGAGCGTGAGGAACAGCGTGTAGCACCCGCTCCCCGGCGTTGCCCAGTTGTAGACGTACTGGTTAGCGGTGGGGTCGTAGCGCAAGCTCGTCCCGCCTGTCGCGGTGGTCCCGAGCGCGTGGGTCGGGTCGCTAGTGAATGCGCTGCAGCTGGTCGCCTTATAGGTAATGCTCTGGACAGCGCTCAGTGAACTGATGTAGTCGCCGTTGGCGTCCCGCAGCTGCCACTTGAGAGGGTAGGTCCTACCAGCGTGGCCGCTGTTCACCGTCGGCGGGTTATGCACCGGCGGCAAGAAGCCAATGAACGAGTACGCAACGGTGTAGCTGATACTCGCGGTGGCAGTCTGCCCATCCTTACTGGTCGCCTTCACCGTATAGGTGTGTACACCCGCCGTAGAGGTATCCAACTGCCCCGGCGAGGTCGAACCGTTCGAATCAACACACGATTCGATCCCCGGCCCATCGGCAGCGTCAGCACACGAAAACGACGTCGCCACCACCTGATTCAAATTATACGTCTGATTATTCGCCGGCGAACCGATCATCGCCGTCGGCGGCCCGACCACCGTGTAATTGATACTCGCCGAAGAGGTCTGCCCATCCTTACTGGTCGCCTTCACCGTATAGGTGTGTACACCCGCCGTAGAGGTATCCAACTGCCCCGGCGAGGTCGAACCGTTCGAATCAACACACGATTCGATCCCCGGCCCATCGGCAGCGTCAGCACACGAAAACGACGTCGCCACCACCTGATTCAAATTATACGTCTGATTATTCGCCGGCGAACCGATCATCGCCGTCGGCGGCCCGACCACCGTGTAATTGATACTCGCCGAAGAGGTCTGCCCATCCTTACTGGTCGCCTTCACCGTATAGGTGTGTACACCCGCCGTAGAGGTATCCAACTGCCCCGGCGAGGTCGAACCGTTCGAATCAACACACGATTCGATCCCCGGCCCATCGGCAGCGTCAGCACACGAAAACGACGTCGCCACCACCTGATTCAAATTATACGTCTGATTATTCGCCGGCGAACCGATCATCGCCGTCGGCGGCCCGACCGCGTAGCTCACCGTGACCTGCCCATTCCCGGGCTCGACGCCATTTTCGAAGCTTGCGGTGATCCCCGAGGCGGCGAAGCTCGAGCCGCCGCCCCCGCCGGCGCCGCCGAAGTTAACGCACGCGCCGCCACCGCCACCACCACCGTAGTAGCCGCCGCCACCGCCACTGCCGCCGAAGCTCCCTTCGAATTCCCCTGGCGGAGATGCGATTTGTTGGCCATTACCGCCTGCCCCGCCAACGCCGAGTTCCCCATTACTGCCATTGGTGCCCAAACAACCCGCTGTTGAACCACCGCCCCCGCCCTTCGACTGAGTTCCGCCGGCGCCGGGATCCTCAGGACCGCCCGTGTTGCCTTCACCCCCACTCGGATGGCCGCCGCTACCGCCAGCCCCGCCGGTCAGACCCACAGCTCCGCCGCCGCCCCCGGCGACGATAACGCGAGCGGCAAGGCCGCAGCTCGCCGTCGCGGCGCAGGACCCGGCGCGGATATCCGACGCCCCGCCGCCCCCCGCCCCAGATGCACCGTCGGAGGCAGGACCCGACCCCTCGCCGCCCGCGCCGCCGCCGTTGAACCCCCCAGCCGGGCTCGTAGCGGGCGCACCTGCCTGGCCGCCTTGCCCACCGATGACGATCTCTATGACGTCGCCAGGAGTGACCGTGAGAGTCGCCTTCGTCTCCCCGCCCGAGCCGCCAGAATTGTCCCCACAGAGCGGGCCGCAACCCCCGGCCGCACCGAACGCGTCGAAGCTAGCGCTCGTCACCCCAGTCGGCACGGTCCAAGTCTGCGCGCCGCCCGTGAACGCGAACGTACACGTGGCCGTGCTACCTGACGCAGAGCAATTCGACGGCAGCGCCGGCGCGGCCGGATTCGCGAGTGCAAGAGTGCACAGCGCCGAGACCCCGGCTGCACCAGCGAACAGCAAAACCAGAAAACGCGACCGCAGCAGACAAATCAAGCCCATGAGATCCTCCAGAGATATTGCGGGCCCTCACGGCCCTTCGTGTTCGGCCGTTCTAGAACCCCTCGATCGAAACCGTCGGACACCAAAAGCGATACGCCGTCAGCGCACGCTCATAGCCAGCGTCGTCGCGGGCCTGCCGGGTCGCATCCCGCGCCGGCACGCCGCGCTCGAACCGATGCGCTCTGGCCGTGATCGAAACCAAGACCTTCACGTACACCGGCACCTCGGACTCCACGCGAGCGCGCCCACTTCCGCCAAGAGAAGTCCAAGGCTCAGCAATGACGCCCGAAGACCCATCCGTTCGACAGACATGAGAAGCCACCCCTTCTCGCGATTGCCTCGCGACACGAACCGTCACTGCCTCCCCGCGGAGTTGAGAGCAGCCGTCATCGAAACGGACTAGCCCGGCGATGTCAAAGAGATTGGACCGATGTACGACGCGACGACCCGCGCAATGCGGGTGCCGAACGGCCGGGGTACCAACGGTCTGCTCCGCCTGATCGACGAGCCAGCCTCTCGCGACAGCTCAGGAGATGCCTGAAGCGAGACCGCGCGTCCAAACGTCCGGTGTTCTGGCGAGATGAGCGGTGGTTCTAGGGCTCAGCGGAACTCGCGGAGGTAGCCCTGGAGGCTACTAGCCACGAATTGAAACTTCCCGCTTTGCAGGAATTTCCTGATGCCGGAGGAGGGACTCGAACCCCCGACATGCGAATTATGATTGGCTTTCCAGAGCCAAATTTGGCCGATTTTCAGGGATCTTAGGGACGGTTTAGCCCAGCTATTCACGAGTCATATTTGCCGAGTTGGGGACCAAGTTCGGGACCAATCCTTGGCATAGGCGGACGTCGGCGCGCGTCTGCCTCTCGGATGCCGCGCTCAGGCTGTGGCCGTGGCGTCCATGTCGAGGCGGATATAGGTGATCGTGGGTTTTGGGCCGAGCGCAGTGAGGACGTCCTCGAGGTAGCGCTCGCGTAGGTCGGCGGGCAGCCGCAGCAGGTGGGCACTAAGGGCCTAGCCCGGTAGGGGTTATGTAGCCCACGTCGAATCTTCTGATCGGCCGGCCATCGTGCCACTCGATCAGGAGGTGTGTGATGGGACTGGTAAGCCGCGATGACGGTTGGCGGATGCCGGACTGGCTGTGGGAGCGGATCGAGCCGCTCTTGCCCGATCCACCTGCTCACCCGTTGGGCTGCCACCGCCCGAGGGTGCCCGACCGCAGCGCGATGGATGCGATCCTGTTGGTGCTCAGGACCGGGATGCAGTGGAACGCGCTGGATGCGACCGGGATCTGCTCCTCGAGCTCGGCGCACCGGCGTTTTCAGGAGTGGGAGCGAGCGGGCGTGTTCGCCGAGATCTGGCGCCAGGGGCTTTTGGAGTACGACAAGGCCGTGGGCATCGACTGGGAGTGGCTGGCCGCCGACGGCGCGATGAGCAAAGCGCCGCTCGGGGGTGAGAAGACCGGCCCGAATCCCACCGACAGAGCCAAAAGGGGGCGAAGCGTTCGCTTTTGTGCGAGGCGCGCGGGGTCCCGATCGGGCTGGCGCACGACGGCGCCAACCGCCACGATCTGAAGCTGCTCGAGCCGACGCTCGACTCGATCCCGATCGAGCGGCCCGAGCCGAGCGAGCGGTCTCGGCAGGGGCTGTGCCTGGATCGCGCCTACGACTCCGAGGGCGCCCGAGACACGGCAGTCGCGCGCGGTTTCACACCCCACGTCCGCACCCGCCGCGAGGAGGTCAAGCTCAAGCTTCACACGCCCGGCTGGCGCGCCCGGCGCTGGGTCGTGGAGGCGTGTCACTCCTGGCTAAACCGCAACCGCGCACTCTTGATCCGCTGGTCCAAGAAGGACGAGAACCACCTCGCCCTGCTGATGCTCGCCAGTGGCCTGATCGCGTTCAAGAAGGCGCGTGCTGCCGCGCTCGCGAGCGCCCTACCGGGCTAGGTCCTAAGAGCGTTCGTCCGCAGCCATTCGCGCAGGTCGTCATAGGGCGCGGGGCGTTGCACGAGGCCGGTCTGGATGTCGGTGAAGCCGGCGGCGCGCAGCCGCTGCGCGGTGACCGCGGCGTCGGCAAAGTTCCACGGCGACCAGCCGTTCAGGTAGGGCGCGAAGGCCTCACCTGCACCGACCGCCAGCGCTGCGCTTAGTAGCTCGGGCGTGTTGCCGTTGCCACCGCACTGCGCGACGAGTCGGCCTCCCGGGCGCAGCACTGCGTGCAGCCGAGCGAATAGCTGCTCGTGGTCGGCGAGCCAGTGAAATACGGCCGTCGAGAAAACGGCGTCGACCCGTCGACCACCCAGGTCCAACGCAGCGAGGTCACCGACCATCAGCTCCACGCTGTGATCAGTCGCTGCGCGGCCGCCGCGATCATCGCGGTGGAACCGTCGACACCGATCACGTGGCCGTGCGGCAGGCGCTTGGCCAACGCCTGCGTCACCCGGCCAGAGCCACAGCCAGCGTCGAGCACCGTCTCATCACCACGCAGAACCAGGCGGTCAAGCACGGTCAGCCCGTTGCGCTCCAGCGGCAGCGAGATGCGGTCGTAGGTGGCTCCATCCCAGTCGTGCGGCGCCATATGCGTACGTTATCACATATGAATGTACGTTATGCTCTTGATCCGCCGCTTGGCTCGCGGAACCACAGCAGGAGGACTTTCGAGACTGGCGAGTTTCGAAAATATGCTACGGTTTTGCAGCGGCTGCTGTTCGGCCTGGTACCGACCCCATGGGCATGCGAACGCAAGGTGCGGTGAGTGTCGAGCAATCCATCACCTCGGCGAAGAATCGGAAGGCCCAGAGACGAGGGAGCCGATCGGTCCATCGTCGCGGCGACACTCGAACAAATCGCCGAAGGCGGGGTCCGTGATCTGCGAATGGATGACGTTGCTGAACGGGCAGGTGTGGGGAAGGCGACGATCTACCGCCGCTACCCCTCGAAGAACGCGCTGATCAGCGCCGCGGTCGCGACGCTGATAAGCGAGATCGCGATCCCCGATACCGGCTCAACGCGCGCCGACCTGCTCGCTCTGATGGAGCAGGCAGTCGAGCTCTATCGCGGGCCACTGGGCTCCAGGTTGATGCCCTCTCTTATTGAGGAGGCGCAGCGCAATCCGGAGCTCGCGAACACCGTCCGCAACGACTTCTTGACGCGACGACGGGCGGCGCTAGGCGCCGTCCTCAAGCGCGGCATAGAGCGTGGAGACCTGAGTCGCGGCCTTGATATTGAACTCGCTCTCGACGTGCTGGGCGGAGCCATCTTCTATCGCCTGCTGATAACCGGAGGTCCGATTGACCAACGTCTTGCCGAAGGCGTGGTCCACCTCGTTCTGCGCGGCTTCGCGCCCAGTAGCAAAGGCGTCTCCGTGAGCGCCGATCCAAAGGAAAGAAGGAACCCATGAAGATTCATGCCATCACCACCGGAGCCGTGCGCGTCAAGCACAGCTTCCTATTCCCCAGCTCTGGCCCCCGACGCCAGCTGGATCTGTTCATGCCAGGTCCATTCTCACAGCCACTGCCGATCCACTGCTGGGCGATAGAACACGCGGGCGTGCTACGGCTAGTCGACACCGGTGAGACAGCGGCGGCGCGAAACGTCCCATTCGCGCGCATGGAGGTCACGCGCGAGCAGGAGCTTCCAGCCGCCATGGCCGCGAGCGGCATGAAGCTCGACGACGTCTCCGAGGTCATTCTCACCCACGCCCACGGCGACCACATCGACGGGATGGTTCACGTACGCGGGCGCGTGCTGATCAACGAGACGGAGCTGCGTTTCCTGCGCTCGCCGATGGCGCGGGCGATGCGGCGAATCCTGCGTCAACCGCTCCCGCCCAGGTTCGCGCCCGAACCCTTCGCGCTCGACGACGGTCCGTTCGGAGCATTCCCGCGAAGCCAGAACCTCACCGATGACGGACGAATAGTCGCCGTCGAGACCCCGGGGCACACGCCAGGGCACATTTCCGTCATATGCATCGATGGCTCGGGCCGGCATGTCATGCTCGCGGGCGACGCCACCGACTCGCTCGAACAGCTCCACGCCCGCCGCGCCGACGCGGTCGCACCGAACCCGAAGGTGCACATCGCGACCGTAAAGATGATTCTGGCTCACTGCGCCCAGCACCCGACGGTCTACTTGCCCTCCCACGACCCGGACTCAGCAGCCCGGCTCGCAACAGCAACCACTGTCGCCGCCGACGGATCCATCGACGCGCAGGAAGTCGCTTGCAACTGCCATGGGCGCCGCCCGCAGCTCGTCCACCAGACCATCAGGCAACAATCGCTGCTCGAGCGAAGCCCTTAAATGAGCCCTGGTCCCTTCCGCCACGCGGTGGGCTGCCGACGGGCCGCTACAAGCATTTTTTGTGACAAAGTTAGGCTTTGTAACAACGTGCCACTAATCGAGGTCCATCGATTTCCAGGGATTCTTCTCACGCCGGAGGAGGGACTCGAACCCCCGACACGCGGATTATGATTACGGTGCATCGAGCTTAGGTTGGCTCAGATTCCCTTGTATTCGTGGGGTTTAAGTAGGCTGAGTGGCGGCTGTTACTGCTGAGTTCGGGACACATTCGGGACACATTTTGTCCGGCAGCTCGGGTACGCTGCGGGCGTGTCCCGATCTGTTTCGATCGCCGCGCCAACCCCGGTCAGCGGTCATGTATTTCGCAAGAAGCGCAAGTCCGGTGACCGCTGGATGGCCAAGTGGCGCGACGCGGCTGGTCAGCACCAGCGTGTCCTCGGTAAAGTGTGGACGCAGCGCGGCCGACCGGCAGCGGGCTATCTGACAAAGCAGCTCGCCCAGCGCGAGCTCGACACGATCCTGGCCGACGCGCGTCGCGGCCAGCTGCTCAGTCCGGTGCGGCCAGCCGGCGGCGTTACGTTCGCCGAAGCCTGTGAGGAGTGGCTCCGCTACGTCGAGCACGATCGCAAGCGGCGGCCGTCGACGGTGCGCGACTATCGCATCGTCGTGAGCAAGGTGCTCGTGCCGGCGCTTGGAGGCGCGCCGCTCGAGGCGATCACGAGCGCACATGTCGACGCGTTCCGCACGACGCTCGTGGGGGAGGGCCGGTTGTCGGCGCGGACGATCAACAAGTACCTCGCGCTGATCCACGGGGTACTGAAGCGCGCGCAGCGCGTCTACGGGCTGTCGGCGAACGCGGCGGCCGGAGTGGAGCGCCAGCCGGCGAGACGGTCGGGGGACTTTGACGTGTTGTCGGGAGAGGAGGTCGAGGCTCTGATCCGCGCCGCGTCGTCGCCGACCGACGCTGCGCTGTATGCGACGGCGGCGTATGCGGGACTGCGTCTGGGTGAGCTTCGGGCGCTGCGCTGGCGCGACGTCGATTTCGCCAAGCGATTGATCCACGTCCGGCGGTCCTACGTTCAGCACAACGAGGACGCTCCGAAGTCGGGGCGCGTCCGCAGCGTGCCTATGATCGATCAGGTCGCACGAGCGCTGGATGAGCTCAGCCGCCGTCCTTGGAACACCGGCGATGAGTACCTCGTTTTCGCCACCGGGCTCGGTGAGCATTTCGAGGACTCGGCGCTGCGCCGGCGATTCTACGCGGCGCGCGAGCGGGCCGGATTGAAGCCGATCCGCTTCCACGACCTGCGCCACACGTTCGGCACCTTGGCGGTGCAGGTCTTCCCGCTCTCCGATGTGAAGGCGTACATGGGCCACGCCGACATCGCGACGACGATGATCTACGTGCATCACGTGCCGCAGCTGGATGCCGCGGAGAAGTTGTCGAGCGCGCTGCGCGTCACCGATGGATCACAAGCGCGCTCCCTTCCAAGGGTGTTGTGAACTCGCAACACCTGAGTTATGATGCGCTCTAGACATCCAAAGAAGCAGGTCGAGGCGGCACTCAAGCGTGCCGAAGAGGCTGGCTTCCGGGTCGAGACAGGCCGTGGCCATTGGGGGCGCCTTACGTGCCCCGGCGGCGACCTCGGGAAGTGCCCGCCATTCTCGGTCAACGGAACGCCGGCCAACGCGGACAACGAGACCAAGCGCGTCGGCCGGTTCGTAGCTCGATGCCCGCACAAGAAGTCATGAGCAACTACACCTTCACACTCCGGTTCAACAGTCCCATCCGCGACCTCGACGAGCTCTCGGTCATTCTCTACGAGCGCGTCGATGACGCCTCGCTCATGGGCCCGGATGAGGACGGCTCGTTTCTTCTCGAGTTCGACCGGCGCTCGAGGAACTTCCCGCGCGCCCTCATCGCGGCCATCGACGAGCTGCTCAAAGCCCTGCCCAAAGCCGAAATCCTGAGGGTCGTGGAAGACGACCTGGCGACGATTGCCGATATCGCGAGGCGCGCGGGGCGCACGCCCGAGAGCGTGCGCCTGCTCGTCAACGGCAAGCGCGGACCGGGCGGCTTCCCACCAGCCGCAGGGCGGGTGGGCGCGCGCACCAAGGTCTGGCGCTGGTCGGACGTCGCCGACTGGTTCGCGCGAGTGCTCGCCGAGCCGCTCGCCGACACAGACGACAGCGCCTTCATCCAAGCGGTCAACGACGTGCTCGAGCTCCGCCGCCTGAACGGCAAACTAGGAGCCCAACAGCGCAAGGCGGTGGCGACGATGCTGCCCCGGGAACTCGTAGTCGCCTGAGCCCCGTCTCTGCGCGTCCTTCAGCCCCGGCGAAGCAGGAGTGCCGAGCGCGGACGGGTCGCGTCCCAAAGCTGCTGTAACTTCGCCGCAGCTTCGTGAGGTTGTCCGGATCGTCGTGGAACTTCGAGGGCGATCCTGGATTGATTTTCACACGGTGACGGGCTCGGGGACCTCCTGGCGCTCGGGGTTGGTGGGGGCCGCGGCGGGAGTGGCGTGATGCTCGATCGCGATGACGAGCTTGGCGAGGTCGCGGTAGCCGATGATGCGTCGGAATTGCTGCTCGGCGACGAGCATGCCGGCGGCGGTCCAGCGCTTGCGCATGTCGCCGTCGCGCCAGTGCTTGACGTTGCGCTGTGTGTAGCGGACGATCTCGATCATGCTCTCGCAGGGGTTCGTGGAGGAGAGTGTCTTCGCGAGCTGACCGCCGATCTCGAGCTGCATCAGCGTCAGCGTGTCCTGCATGCCCTCGCGCAGTGAACCGGCAGCGTCGGGCCAGGAGCGCTCGAGCTCTGAAGCGAGCAGCTGCAGCCGCTGCTCGGCGACGTCGGCATCGGTGAGCGCCCACGCGGAGCGCATCCGTCCGCGGACGGTCTCACGCTCCCGTTCGGGCAGCAGATCGCACACATTGCGCTCCTTGTGGCGGTGGCAGCGCTGGACGAGCGTGTGCTCGCCGAAGACGTCCTTGACCGCGCGCCTGAGCGCCTTTGAGCCGTCGATCACGAATAGGATCGCCTGCTCGGGATCAAGGCCGCGGTCGACCAGATCAGCGAGCAGCGTGCGGGCAAGGGTGGCATTCTCGGTCGACCCCTCCCACAGCCCGAGCGGGACCTTCACGCCCTCGGTCGTGATGCCGAGCGCCACCACGTGGGTGCGATCGGCGATCTGCACGCCGTCGAGCATCATCACCGCCAGACGCACGTCCTCCAGCCCGCGGCCCATCAGCTCAGAAAGCGCGGTGCGGGTGCGCTCTATGAACATGTCCGAGACCGACGTCTTGCCGGTGGCGGCGGACGAGCGCTCGATCTCCTCACCGACGGGCTCGCCGACATCGGCGAACTTGCGTGTCGAGACCCCAGCGAGCATCCGGTCCATCACCGCCCTGGTCAGCGGGTCGCGCTCGGCGAAGTACTCGTAGGTGGCGAGCGGCAGCTCGCGCTCGTCGTCGGCGCTGCGCACCCGCACACGAGAGACCTTCACACGCCGCCCTCCGAGCGTCATCGACCCGTTCTCATGGCCATGGCGGACGGCGACACGCTCCGGGTTGTGCTCGCCCTTCGGGCCCACGACCTCCTTTACCTCGCTCTCCATCAGCTCGTGCACCACGCCGAGCCCGACACCGACGCTCAGCGCGAGCAGACCCTCCCTCGCAGCTCCCACGAGCTCGCCGAGCGCCTCCTGGATCTGCGGTGGGAGCGAACTCGCGGGCGCCTGCACAGACGCGACGACCTGCTCGCCGGATACCTTCTTCATGGCGGTTCCTCCTGTCTCGGATGGACTTCACTCGCCCAAAACGCTGCCAACGGCAACGGACGGGGCAAGAGGACCGCCACTCAAACTTCTACGAGAACCCGTGACCGGACCCCGTTCATCGGTCCACCTGCTGTGAGAGTTGGTGGCCGTTGTGTGTGTGAAGGGTAGGGGAGCCGCTGCCTTGCGCAGCGAGCCCGGAGGGCGAGCGCTGCAAGGCGGCGGGCGCGCTGCCGAGGGCCCCCGGCGCCGAATCGGACACATTTTCACCCGGCGGCATTGAAACGGAGCCGTTCGCGGTCGATCTGAGCGCCTTCACGGGGTCGGTGAAGGGAATTACCTTGCCCTGCTGCGTCGCCAGACGCCATCCCCTGGCGAACCGGGCTGGCGCCATCATCTGAAGCGCCGAGTGTGGCCTGCGCCGGTTGTAGTCCTCGCGCCAGTCCTCGACCATCACCTGCGCCTCGGCCAGGCAGGAGAACTGCTCGACGGCGAGCAGCTCGTCGCGGATGCGCGAGCCGAAGCTCTCGACATAGGGGTTCTGCCACGGCGAGCCCGGCTCGATGTAAGCGCTGCCGGCGCCGGAGAAGCGACACCAGTCCCGCAGCGCGTTCGCAGTCAGCTCTGGACCGTTGTCGCAGCGGATGAAGGCAGGCACCCGGCCGGTCTCGGCGACGATCCGCTCGAGCCGGCCGACCGTCTCGTCCGCGTCGATGCGCCGCTCGCAGCCGACCTCCAGCGCCTCGCGGGTGAACTCGTCGACGATGTGCAGGAGCTTCAGGATGCGCCCGTCGGCGGTCTGGTCGAACTGGAAGTCAAGCGCCCACACGTGATCCGGACGCTCCGCTGAAAGCCGCTTGGCCGGCACGGTCGAGTCGCCGAGTCGCTGGCGCTTGCGCCGGCGGGTGGGCACCCGCAGGCCCTCCTCCCGCCACAGCCGCTGCACGCGCTTGCGGTTGACTGTCCAGCCTTCCTCGAGAAGCTGGGAGTGCGCGCGGCGATATCCCCAGCGCGGGCGATCCTTCGAGAACTTGCGAAGCCGGGCCCGCAGCGCCGCGTCGTCGCCCGCCACGCACGCCGCACGTCGCTGCGTGGAGCGGTGCTGAGAAGCGATCTGGCACGCCCGTCGCTCCGAGACCTCGAGGCGGTCCATGAGCATCAGGACCGCTGCTCGTCGGCGCAACGGGCTCACCAATTTCCCTTGGCGATCTCTTTGAGCCCCTCGATCTCCACCTCCTTGTTCGCGACGATCCGCTTCAGCGTCGAGTTCTCGCGCTCGAGCTCCTTCAAGCGCTTGACGTCGTCGGCCTTCATCCCGCCGTACTGCGCGCGCCAGCGGTGAAACGTGTTCTCTGAGACCTCGAGCTCCTTGGCGACCTCGGGGATCGCCTTGCCCTCGGCGAGCAGCCGCTCGGCCTCGCGCAGCTTGCGAACGACCTGCTCGGGCGTGTGCCTGCGTCGCTTCATCTGAGTTCCTTCCTCGTCCATCATCGTGGACAGGTAGAACTCTCATAAGCACCGGACCGAACTCAGGGGGTCGGGCCAGTAGGACTTGGCGATAAGCTGACGGGCACCGGAACAGCTGAGCCTCTTCGCTTCGATGGCCTGGACACGACTTACGTAGCGATACGTTTCTCCCGCGAAGGTCTCCGTGTTGCGCACCACGTATGACGGGCACACCCGCGCGGCATTCGCACGGACGCCTTCCGCACCGGCCTGTGCCGCACCTGTCCCGAGCAGCAGTCCGGCCGCTAGCACCAAGCCTAGGATCCGTCGCATAGCTACTCCCTCGTTCGGGCGTTGAGGCGCCGGAGTGTATGGCAACCCAGAGTCACGGCACCATTGTCACCGGAGCGTTCGCAAAATAGAGAAAGTTATCGGTCGAGCCTCGCGGCTCCTTGTGGAGCGGGTCGGAGCTCGTTCCGAGACCGCCGCATCTGAGGATTGTCGACATTCGCGAACGGCCCTCGTCGGGTTTCTGCGACGAGCAACGGGCAGCGCTGTCGCGCGATC
>CAVRGI010000012.1:0-941281 GCA_963720665.1 uncultured Solirubrobacterales bacterium
TGCGTCCATTTGCCGCTGTAAATTCGGCGCGGGCTTTGGTTCCCGAGTGTGAGTTTAGGCGGCGGTCACCTCCTCGTCGAGCGTGTTGGGGTCGGCTTGTTGGTACTTGATTCGGTAGAGGTGCTGGCGGTCGACGTCGGTGAATGTGGCGCCGTTGCTGGCGTGGCTGAAGAACAGGTCGAGGACCGCCCAGACGAGGGATAGGCAGCTGGTCTCGCCGGGGAAGCGGCCATCACCTTCGTGCGCCGGCGGACCTCGCCGAGCGAGCGCTCCAGCAGGTTCGTCGAGCGCCACCGCTCGCGGTGCCTGAGCGGGTAGCGCAGATGCACGACGAGCGCGTCGAGGTCATCCGCGAGGCAGCGGGCAGCCGACTCGTAGCCGCGGTGCTCGAGCTCTGAGATGAGGACCTGCAGGCGCAGCTTGCCGTCCTTGACGCTGGTGGCGTCGGTGAGCGCTGACCAGTAGTTGAAGCGGATCCGGTCCTGCTCTGCCTTGGGGAGCTTGGCCAGCAGGTTGCGCAGGCGGTGAACGGCGCAGTGTTGACGGTCCGCGCGCGGCCAGATCTCCCCGACCGCCGAGATCAGTCCGGGCGCCCCGTCAGCCACGACCAGCCGGGGCGCCGCCAGCCCGCGGGCAATGAGATCGCGGCCGAGCTCGACCCAGTCTTGCTCTGACTCGCGAGCTCCCAACCGCACCGAAACCAGCGCCCGGTGGCCGTTCTCGTCGATCCCCCAGGCACAGATCACGCCCTCCTTCGGGCCGCTGGGACGGACCGGGAGGTAGATCGCGTCGAGGAACAGCACGACCAGGTTGACGTCGTAGAGCGAGCGGCGACAGAACGCCTCAAACCGCTCGTGCAGCTCCGCGCAGATCGTCGCGACCGTCGACTTCGACGTCTTCCCGAGCCCGGCCTCCTCGCACAGCGACTCGACGTCGCGCATCGACAGGCCACGGACGAACCCGCCGATCACAAGCGCCTTGAGCGGGTCCGTTCGCAACAACCGCTTGCAGTGCCACCTCGGAAACAGCTTCGAGACGAACGGCATCGCCGCCTCCCGGGCCTGCGGAATCTCGATCCGCAGCTCCCCCTCCGCGGTCTGCAGATGGCGGGGGCGAAACCCGTTACGCAGCCCCGAGTCGTAGTTGCGCAAGCCCCGCTGGCGCTCCGGCCGGCGCTCATATCGCGCCCGACCCAACCACGTGTCGAACTCCTCCTCCACCGCCCGCTGGATGATCAACCGGGCGCCCAGCCGGGCGAGCTCGGAGAGCATCTTCTGGGGATCATCGACCATCCCCCCGGACAGCAACTTGTCGATCTCAGCTTGTATCTCCGCCGACGGCGGTACGGTGCGTCTCACGGCGTAGGCCTCCTTCATCGTCTGCCAGGACTTGAGGGAACCTACGGGCATGAAACTTTCCTGCGGGAGGCTGTCCGGCCCGGGCCATAGCTTCGGCTGATCGGGACAGGGGCCTTCCCGGAGCAGACGAAGTGGGCAGGCCGCTACGGCGTTTGGGCTGTGAGCCCGTGAACCTATGTGGCCGCCCCTGCGACCAGCCCGGTTGCGCTGCGAGCGCGAATCCGTAGTTGTCGTTTGCCCCCGAGCTGCTCCACCGTTAATCGAGACCAAGGGAGGAATATGCGCCAGGTAGCACTCGACATCCATCAGAGCTTCTGCGAGGTGGCGATCCGCGATGCTGGGAGGACACGCGCGGCTGGCCGCATCACAACCGATCGCGCCACGCTTGAGCTGTTCGCAGGAAGCCTCTCCCCAAGCGATGAGGTAGTGATGGAGGCAACCGGTCCCGCGATGGAGATCGCCCGCATTATCGAGCCCCGTGTCGCACGTGTTGTGGTGGTCAATGCTCAAGAGGTGCGTGCGATCTCCCATGCGCGGGTGAAGTCCGACCGCTTTGACTCGCGCACGCTGGCGGAGCTGCTCGACGCGGGCATGCTCGAGTCCGTGTGGGTCCCAGACGCCGAGATCTCCGCCTTGCGTCGCCGGGTCGCGCGCCGCGCTGCTCTTGTACGTCAGCGCACCCGGGCCAAGAACGAGGTCCATGCAACTCTCGCACGCTGCCTGCTCGGACGCTCGCCCACCTCGGACCTGTTCGGCAAGGAAGGACGGGCGTGGCTCAAAGAGCAGGAGCTCGACGATGCGGAGACAGAGACGATCGATGGCTGCATGCGTCAGATCGATTTCCTCTCATCAGAGATCGCCGAGATAGACCGCAAACTCTCACAGTGGGCGAGCGCATCTAAAGAGGCCAAGAGGCTGATGACGATCCCCGGCATCGGTGCCGGCACAGCCGCCACATTGATCGCGGCAATTGGCGATATCTCGCGCTTCTCCTCGCCACGAAAGCTCGTCGCGTATCTAGGACTGGATCCAAAGGTCCGTCAGTCCGGCGATGAGCCCGCCCGCCATGGGCACATCTCTAAGCGCGGCAACGCCCAAGCACGCTCGGTCCTGGTCGAGGCCGCCTGGACCTCAATTCGACAGCCCGGCCCACTGCGTGCCTTTGCAGAGCGGATCCGCGCTCGCAGAGGCGCTCAGGTGGCGGCAGTAGCGATCGCGCGCAAGCTCGCCTGCCTTTGCTGGGAGTTGCTGACGAAGGAACAGGACTACGCCTTCGCACGCCCATCGATGGTCCGTTCAAAGCTGCGCCAGGTCGAGCGCACCGCAGGAGCAGCGCGACTCGCGACACGCCACGACGGCAAGCGCGTCAGCGCCAACGCAGCCGAACGCAACGCCGAGCGCGAGCTTGTAGAGCAGGCCGAGACCGCCTACCGACGGCTGATCGCCGACTGGAAGGCAACCGGGCCACCGAATACAGGCGCCGGCGCGACACGTGGGCGCGCACCTTCAAGGCCGTCAAAGCGGCAAGCAGCGCGGCAGGCGACAGCCCAAACGCCTGCGCTTTAGCTCGTCGTCACCGGCGCCACACGAACTGTTGCACGATCCCATGCAACGGGCTCCAAGGATTTGACTTTCATCCGTACGCCGTCGCTCTGACAGCACCCACACCTATTTACAGCAGTCTTTGGACGCCACCCCACTTCGCCGCGAGCCCTCCATTGATGACGACGCAGGCGCGCACCAGTTCGAGCCATGCCTGGTCAGCGCCTGCGTATTGCTCATCAAGGAGCGGCGCTGCAACGGGTGGGAGCCGATGGCGCTTCTCGTCGATCTGAGCAGTCGGCGCTAGCCGGCTCGAGCAAGCACGGGCTGATCCTCGCCTAGTCCAGGAAGTCGCGCAGCACGCGCTCGGTCTCCCCGGGTGCCTCGAGGAAGAATAGGTGCCCGGTGCCGGCGAGGACCTCCAGGCGCGAGCCAGGGATGCGGTCGTGCAGCACGTCACTGCTCGGTGCAGGGATGACCTGGTCATCGTCGCCGGTGATGACGAGCGTCGGGCAGGCTATCCGCGGCAGCCGGTCGTAGGTGTCGTGGCCAAGCACAGCCGCGATCTGCCCGGCGTAGCCGGCTGGATCCTGCACGTCGCGCGACTTCTTGGCGATGAAGGCGTCCAGTAGCGCGGGGTCGACGCCGCGGGCGAACGCGAACGGGGCCAGGGTGCCTATGCGCTGCGTCCAATCGTCGGTCTGCAGCGCGAACGCGCGGCCCGCCTCGCGCGGCTGCCGGGCGGCGTGCGCGACGCCGGCGTGCGTGCACCCGAGCACGAGACGGCGCACCCGGTCGGGGAAGTCCAGCGCGAGCTCCTGGGCGATCATCCCGCCCAGCGACATGCCGAACACGTCTGCACGCGCGATCCCCAGCTCGTCGAGCAGCCCGATCGCGTCGGCGGCGAGCTGCACCGTGGTGTACGGGCCGGGGGTAACAGACGACCGGCCGCTGCCGCGGTTGTCGTAGGTGATCACGCGCCGGTCAGTCGCGAGGCGCTCGACCACGGGCGCCCAGTCGCTGCCGACGGCGGGGATGCCGGGGATCAGCAGCAGCGAGGGCTCGCCATCGCCGTGGACCTCGAAGTGGACCTTCGTAACCGCAAGATGATTCCGTACGGACCGGCTGCGCTCACGCCGAGGACCAGTAACCGACGGCAGCGCGCGGGCACCGCTGCAGCCGTGCGCGATCAGATTCTGAGCGGCTCGGCGGCGCGACAGCATGCCCTCGATCTACCGAGGGCCGCTTAGCGAGCGACCGTCCCGGGCGATGCCGCGCTATTAGGGTTCGCGCTGTGACTCCCACGTTGCTTGCCACCGTGCACCACGCACACGGGCTCGCGCACGCTCTCGGCCTCCCTGGACGCTTCCTCGAGCGCCTGCGTGAGCGACTCGGTGGGGCCTACATCCCGGCGATCGTGATCGCCGAGTCCGTCGTAGCAGCCGCCTTCTTCGCCCTCTCTTCGGTTCTCGAGCAGCAGGCAGCAAGGGAGGAGCCCGACGACCTTTCGCTGCGGGTCAACCTGCTCGTCGTGCTTGCACAACGGCGGCGTTGGCTGCTGGGCATGGCGGCCGGGGTGGCTGGCTACGCGATGCAGTTCATTGCGCTGCGCAAGGGCTCGCTCGCGCTCGTGCAGCCGATCTTGGTGACTGGTCTCGCCATGGCGCTCGCCGGAAGCGCGTTCGCCGAGCATCGCAGGCTCTCGCGACCCGAGTGGCTGGCGAACGCGCAGATCCTCGGCGGCATCGCGCTGTTCATTGCCGCCGCCCAGCCCGGGCCGGGGCATCCGCGAGGCTCGACTGTGGGCTGGATTCTCCTCGCCGCTATCTCGACAACCGTCGTGGCGGCGCTGGTCGCTTTCAGCCGCGGGTCACCACAGCGCCGGTCGCTCGCGCTTGGTGCCGCCACCGGCATCGTTTTCGGGACGACCGCAGCGATCACCGAGCGAACGAGCCACCGGCTCGGTATCTCACTCGGGTACACGTTTGACGACTGGTCGCCCTACGTGCTGGTCGTCGTGAGCATCGGTGGCCTCCTGCTAAACCAGAGTGCGTTTCAGGCCGGTGATTTGAAATGGTCGCTCCCCGGGATCACCGTGCTCGAGCCGCTCGTGGCGATCCTCATCGGCCAGACGCTCTTTCATGAGCACATCGCGACTGGTGCCCTGCATGTGACCGGCGAGACCCTGGGACTGGTGTCAATAGTGGTCGGCGTGCTCGCGCTCGCCAGGAGCCCGGCGCTTGCCAGCCGCGCGCCCGTCAGGGGCGGCCGCGACGCGCCTGCTCTGTAAATTCAAAAGCGGCGCGACCGACGCAGCGCCGAGCTTCCGCTCGCACGTCAAGGGCGCGCGCAAGTCGCTGTTGCTCGCGATGGGGTTGAGACGAACCTCAAGTGTGATTGCCAGCGACGCCGGCAGCCTGCGCACGCTCGCCGACTGGTCGAGCGAGGCGCTTGCCGGTGCACCAGTTCGGCGACCCGCCCGAAAGACGATGGCGCCTGGCGTCCGATTGGTCGCGTCCTGGTAGGCGCCCATGACGGGGGTGCGCGTTGCTCTCTTGACGATCTTCCCGTCCTCCGCGACATCGCCTGTCATTAGCTCAAGGCGACGTGGGTAGTTACGCGGCGATCCTCGACTGCTCCAGTGATGAAAGCGCCTGATCGGGATTGGGCGCGCGCAGGCGGCGCAGTGTGGCGACATGCAGCAGCACGGACAGGGGCACCGCGAACACGGGGATCAGCACGAACGGGAGTCGGCTGATCAGCATGTTGGGGTGTCCGACGGCGATCGGCTCGAACGGCGTCGGGGATGTGAGCGCGCCGAGCGTCACGGCCACGACGAGGTCCGCGATGCCGGCGATGTTCCACAGGACAGCTCTCGCAACTGAACGCGGCGAGTGCTCGTCGAGGCGAGCGGCCGCGATGGGCGCCGTCACTCCCACGGCGATGTCGCCGAGTCCGGCCGGGAGGGCGAAGGCGGCGGGCATGCGACCGGAGGCCCAGGCGAGGATGAAGACTCCGCCCGCGACGCGGTAGACCTGCACGCCGATGAGCCGCCGGAGCGGGACTGAGGCAAGCAGTCGGCGGACACCCTCGGAGCGCCCGAGCAGCCATACCGAGCCGAGGATCGGCAGGGCGATGCCGGGGGCGATCCCCGGTACCGGGCGGGTGACGTCGGCTGCGAACACGCCGATCGCACCGAGTGCCGCGTCGATGGCGAGCCAGACGGTCAAAGCGATCAGCAGCTTGTTTCGGGCTCGGCCCGGCACGGCCCATCGCACTCCGGCGGCCACCGACCCCATGACGAGCGCGAGCGCGGCCCCCACCGCGATCCACAGCCCGGCGGGGACGTGCAAGGCCGCGAGAACCCTCACCGCGTCGCAAGCAACTTGGCGTGGTCGGCGGCGCTATCGGGCAACCTTGTCATCAGCCCGACGAGCAGCTTGCTGCTGGCGGGCAGCAGATAGCGGGCCCTTGGATTGCCGGCCTCAGCGGCATCGGCGATCCGGCTTGCGACCCTTTGCGGCGCGATGCCGTTCTCGGCGACCTGCTTGCCGACGAATTCGGTTGTCTTCCTGATCAGCTCCTCGTAGCCTTTCGCGGCGAGGGCGAAGTCCGCGGCCTGGCGCTGTGAGGCGTCGCCGAAGTCCGTCTTGACGAAGCCTGGCTCCACGAGCACCACGGACACGCCGAACGGTGCCAACTCCATCCGCAGCGCGTCCGAGAGCGCCTCGAGCGCGAACTTCGTCGCCGCGTAGACGCCCATCCCCGGGAACGCGACGCGCCCCACCACCGAGCTGACGTTGATGATCCGCCCACTACCCCGCTCGCGCATCTTCGGGAGGAAGGCTCGTGTCACATCCAGCAGCCCGAACACGTTGGTCTGGAACTGGTGTTGCACGGCCTCTCCGGACAGAGCCTCGACGGGCCCGCCGAGGGCGTAGCCGGCGCCGTTGACGAGAACGTCGATTCCGTGCCCGGCAGTCAGCGTCTCGATGCGATCGGCCGCGCTCCTCACCGAGTCGGCGTCGGTTACGTCGATCGGGACGGCTTCGACCCGCTCGTTGGCTCGGGCGAGCTCGGCGAGCTCGCCGGCCCTCCGTGCTGCTGCGAACACTGTGTGGTTGCGCGCCGCGAGCTCCAGGGCGCTCGCCCTCCCGATTCCCGAGCTGGCGCCCGTCACCAATACCTTCAGCTGCTCTGCCATGCCACGCGACCTCCTCTTGGAGTTGGAAGGACCGACCAGACTATACACAACATATTGTGCTAGCGAGACGGATAGTATCCTTTGCCCGGTGACAGGGCGAACCTATGGTCAGATGTGTTCGGTGGCGCGCGCGCTCGACGTGCTCGGCGAACGCTGGACGCTTCTCCTCGTGCGCGAACTGCTGCTCGGTCCCAAGCGGTTCAAGGATCTGCTGGCGGCGCTCCCCGCCATGGGCACCAACCGTCTCGGCGATCGTCTCAAGGCCCTGCAAGCCGCCGGTGTCGTCGCCAAGCGGATGCTTCCCCCACCGGCCGGTATCCAGGTGTATGAGCTGACAGAGTCAGGCGAGGGCTTGCGACCGGCAATCTATTGCCTGGGGGCGTGGGGGTGGCAACTGCCACTCGAGCAGGACATCGATCGCGATTCCGCTCGCGCCGAGCTGATCGCGCTCGGGCTTGCCGGCATCAGTCCGCCCGAACTCAGCGCCGAGCTCGATGAGACCTACGAGTTCGAGATCGGCGACGAATGCTTCCACGTGAACGCCAGACGCGGCGTGGTGACGACGCTCTCGGGGCCCGCGCCAGTCCAGGCGGACCTCTTCGTCGATTGCGATCTGCACACCTTCCTCGCCCTCGCCACCGGCGAGCTGACGCCCTCACAGGCGACCCGCCGAGGGCACGCGGTCATCCTGGGAGAGGCGGCGCTCTTTGACCGCGCGTTCGAAGTCCTCAGCTTCAGGAAGGTGCCAGGCCAGTTTCGCCTCGTGCCGGCAGGCGCCAGTTGACCGCAGGCTGGCGCTGTTGGGCCCTAGAAAGCCGGGTGGACGCGTTCTCCACGTAACAGCAGAAGCTCTACGTGCGGTGGCGACCTGCGGATCGCTCAGGAGCGGCACGGCCTCTTGCTGGGGCGGTCGGCTCGCTGGGGTCCCAGCAGGGGCAAGGGGTGGTCGAAGCGGCCCGAGCGCGGTTGCGGCGTCCGGCGGTGTCGGTGCGGCCAGCCTCGGGCGTTTGGCGTGTTCGCGCTTAGGTTGTCGCTGTGGCATCCATGTCGAGGCGGATGTAGGTGATCGTGGGTTGTGGGCCGAGCGTGGTGAGGACGTCCTCGAGGTAGCGCTCGCGTAGGTCCATGGGCAGCCGCAGCAGGTGGGCACTGAGAGCGTTCGCCCGCAGCCACTCGCGCAGATCCTCATACGGGGCGGGGCGTTGCACGAGGCCGGTCTTGATGTCCGTGAAGCCGGCGGCGCGCAGCCGCTGCGCAGTGACCGTAGGGCCGGCGAAGTTCCACGGCGACCAGCCGTTCAGATAGGGCGCGAATGGCACGCGTGCACCGACCGCCAGCGCCGCGGTTAGCAGCTCGGGCGTGTTGCCCTCGCCACCGCATTGCGCGACGAGGCAACCTCCGGGGCGCAGGACGGCACGTAGCCGAGCGAACAGCTCCCCGTGGTCGGCAAGCCAATGAAACACGGCCGTCGAGAACACCGCGTCGACCTGTCGACTACCAAGGTCCAACGAAGCGAGGTCACTGACGATCAGCTCCACGCTGTCGCCGAGTCGCTGTGAGGCCGCCGTGATCATCCCCGCGGAGCCATCGACACCGATCACGTGGCCGTACGGCAGGCGCTCGGCCAAGGCCTGCGTCACCCGGCCAGAGCCGCAGCCAGCGTCGAGCACCGTCTCGTCGCCACGCAGAACCAGGCGGTCCAGCACGGTTAGCCCGTTGAGCTCCAACGGCACCGAGATGCGGTCATAGGTCGCTCCATCCCAGTCGTGTGCAGCCATATGCGTATGTTATCACATATGAATGTACGTCATGCTCATGCGCCACTAGCGCTCTGCGAGGTGTGCCAACTCCGATCTCTCAGGCTCAGGCGCGGTCGCCTGACAGGGCGCAGCTCGCGGAAACACGCTTGCGCGACCGATCACTCGCCGAACTCGGCCAAGCTCCGGAGGGCGACGCGGATGGTCCGGATCGAGCGGCACTGGCGCGGGATCCGCAGCTCCGCGAGATTAGTCAAAACATGGCGACACGCTCACGGCCTGGCAGAGCCCTCAGCCGGCCGTCGCCTGCAGGCACCTCAGCGAGAATGCCGCAATGGCGACGGGAGGGGAAGTTTCGCCGGCTTACAGCGAGCGTCGCGGTCAGATTGGAGCGAAGGCCATCGCATACTTGGGCGCCGACCGGCGTGCCTTGGCGCGATTGGTACATCGCCAACTCAGGCCCGAGCTGCGGCGCGCGCGACGGGCAAAGCAATCGTCGGGACAGGCGCGCCGCTGAGTCTGGGCGAACGGAGTCGTTACCGCGATCAACCGGCCGACGTCGGCGTGATCGTCCCGGCGGGCGGGCTCGCGGACAGCCCGGCGCACGTGCGCAAGCTGGCGTAGTGCGCCAGGGCGCGGCGGGCGGCGGCGCCCTGATCCACGATCGGCTGGCCGGTGCCGGAGACGACCGCGGGGATGAACCGTGCGGTCAACGGCGCGTGCGGGTGCAAGGTGAGTTTCAGCACCCCGGTCGCCGTGCTGTAGGAGTTCTCCCACCACAGGAAGTTGCCCATGCCGTAGGCGACGAACGTATGGCCCAGCCAGCCCGAGCCCTGGAGCATGTGCGCGTGCGCGCCGACGATGACGCTCGCCCCCGCGGCGGCCAACTTCGGCGTCAGCGACAGCTGGTTCTGGTCCGGGCAGGTCGTGCCTTCCGTGCCCCAGTGCATGAACACGATGACGTTGCCGGCATGCCGTCTCGCGGCCCGGACGGCCGCGAGCGTCCGGCGCAGGTTGATCGCGTTGGCCTCGCCCGGCCGATGTGCCGTGGCGACCCAGGACGAGGCCAGTTCGGCCACCTGGGATACACCGACGATCGCGATCTTCGTGCCGTTGATCGTCGTCACGTAGGGCGCCCAGGCCGCCGCCGCGTTCACTCCCGCTCCCACGTAAGGGAAATGCGCCGCGTTCGCCGCCGCGAGCGTGTCCGCCAGCCCGGTCTGCCCGTAGTCCAGGATGTGGTTGTTGGCCACAGTGACCAGGTCCACGCCAGCGTCGCGGAGCGCAGTGAAAGCGCCCGGCGTGGTGGCGAAGTGATAGGTCTTCGGCTGCGGCTGGCCGCGACTGGTGACCGGGGTCTCCAGATTCACCGCCGTGAAGTCGGCCGACTTGAGCACGGAAGTGATGGGGCCGAATGTCGTGGCCGGATCCTTCAGCAGCCGCGCGACGCGCCCGGCGAAGTGCACGTCTCCGGCAAAAGCCAGCGTGACGTCACCGGGGGCCACCGCGGGGAGGTGGTACTTGACGACCGGGCTGGCCCGTTCGGCCGCCGCGTCCGCGGCGTGCCGGGAGGGAGTGCTCGCCGAGCAGCCTGCTGTCAGCACCATCAGAACGCTGGCCGTGACAATGAGCAGCCTCCGGGTTACCACCGGCCTTAGCCTACGTCCACCGGACCTCTTCCGTCCGGACGATTGCTTTGGCCATCACGCCGCGCACCAGCTCACGACTGAGTTGGCGACCAGGCGATCGCGGCAATCCACGCCGATCGCACGATCGGATCCGCGCGAGAGGAGGCGTCGCAGCTCGAAGCCTGCGACGGCCAATGACGAGCACCGCGCCGGAACAGACACAGACTGCCGCTGCGCTTGCGTTGGGCGAACGCGACCTCGACCCGCAGCGCGGATCTGTGCTCGTGCGCAACGGCAAGGGCGGACGGCGACGCGAAATCGGCATCGACGCCTGGGGCTGGGAGCAGCTGCGGCCCTGGCTCGCCGCCCGCCTTGAGCTTCCGATCGGACCCCTGTTCTGCGTGTTCGACGGGCCAACGCGCGGCCGGCCTTGGTCAGGCGCCGCGGTGCGCAGCGAGCTGCGTCGCCTCGCCACGCAAGCCGGCATCAGGCGGCGGCTCGCACCGCACCAGCTACGTCATGCCCACGCGGTCGACTCGCCCGCGAGGGAGTACCGCTCAACGTTATTCAGTGCCAGCTCGGCCACGTCAACCTCGGCCCGACCTCGATCTACCCGCAGGGGATCAACACTGAGGAGATCATCACGGCCGTGAACTCACGGCGAGCGTCGATGATGCCCGCTAGCGCCAGGCTCCAGTTCTGAAGCATCGATCAGCGAGGCAGGAACGCTCACCTGGCGGCCCGGTGCCAACGGAAGCTTGCGCCGCACAGGGGCGTTTTGTTTCGGGGCCAACGAACCTGGGAGGGGCGCGAAATGTCGAGCACGACGGGGTGGGTAGGCAGCGACGGAGCGGCGGTCGCGAGGCTCGATCTGAGGAAGTGGGCGCTGATCGCGGGAGCGATGGCGGGCTGCTGCGACAACCGGCAAACGTCGAGCAGGCAATGGTCAGAGGCGACGTGCGCGAAGGGTCTGCCGGCGTGCGGGGGCGCTCGACGAAGGATGATGCTTGGCCTGACGATCGAGGTGCTTGGGGTGTTGATGGCACTGGTGGGCGCGTCAGCAGCGGGGGCTGAAACGGTCACGCAGACGTTCCCCTACACCGGCACACAAGAAACCTTCACGGTGCCGGCGGGTGTGACGAGCCTCGCGGTCACAGCGATTGGCGGCAAAGGCGGCACCCCCGAACTCCCCGAACTTGAACACCCTACAAAAGAGGAAGGGATCGGGGCAACGGTAACGGCGAATCTCGCGGTCAACCCCGGTGATGTGCTCGACTTGATCGTCGCGGGCGACGGTGCTGACGGTCATTGCGACGACGTTTGCCCGACGCCCGGACCTGCTGCGGGTGGTTTTGGTGGTGGCGGGGAATCACCTAAGGGCAGTGAATACACCGGTAGTGGGGGTGGCGGTGCGACCAGCGTCACGGACTCGACTACGGCAAGCCTGTTGCTGGTTGCCGGAGGTGGTGGCGGCTCTGGCTCGCGCTTCGGGCTTGCCGCTGGTGGGGCTGCCGGGTCAGCCGGTCAAAACTCGGTATGCGAAGGCTACAGCAGCCCATTCCACATCTTAGAAGGTGGTGGAGCGGGAACAAGCGTGGCGGGAGGTATGGGTGGTATTTCTCCTGCTCCCTGTGGCGCGTCGGCATCCGGTGGCGACGGCCAATCTTTTTTTTAGTGGCATTTCCGGCGGTTCTGGCGGCAGCGGCGGGAAACGGGGGGCGGTGGCGGTGGCGGCTACTGGGGTGGCGGAGGCGGTGCGGGCTGGATTTGCTGCAAGTCTGGCACGGGTGCGGGTGGTGGGGGTGGATCTAGCCTTGTCCCTGCTGGCGGGACAGCGGGGCTCGACGAAAATGAAACGCCGCCGCAGATCGAGATCTCTTGGACTAGCCCTGGGCTGCCCCGACGGTCGTGACCGAAGCGGCGTCTGCCATTACGCAAACCTCGGCGAGTCTCAATGCGACAGTGAACCCGAACGGGGATAAAGTGAGCGAATGCTACTTCGAATATGCCACGACGTCGTCCTATGGCACTAGTATGCCCTGTGCATCGTCCCCGAGCCTGGCGGTAGCCCCGTGGCGGTATCCGCGTCGGTTGCGAGCCTAGCTCCAAACACCACTTACCACTACCGGATCGTCGCTACCAATCCTAGCGGAACCAGCTACGGTGCTGATGCGAAGCTGACGACCCTCGGACCGCCAGATTTCGGACGGTGTGTGAAGGTGACGTCCGTCAAAGAAGGAGGCAAAACGGTCTACTATGGCGGGTTCACGACCGCGACATGCATTGAAGCAAGTGGAACGCACACCGGAAAATATGAATGGTATCCAGGAGTTGTCAAAGCGCACTTTACTACTGCCCTGACAAAAAGCATGGTCACTCTCGAAACGGTCACCAAAAGGAAAGTGACTTGCAAATGGGAGACGAGCGCAGGTGAATACAACGGTACAAAGGAAGTGGCAAACGTCGTCTTCAAACTAACGGGGTGCGAATCGGGCGGGGAGAAATGTACGACACCGGGTCTAGCGGAAGGTGAACTCGAAACCGAGACGCTCGAAGGCGAACTCGGCTGGGAAAACAAAGCCCTGAAAAAGGCAGCCATTGACCTCCACCCCGTCGGTAAGACAGGTACCATGATGGATTACAGCTGTGCCGGCGGTGTCCCTACCAAGATCACCGGAGCAGTGATGGTGTCCGTCAAGACGGACAAAATGCTCGGAACGGCACCGCTCAACTACCGGCAAACGGCGGGCAAACAGAAACCCGAACACTCTGAAGGCGGACAGACAGAAGTGCTGACCGCTTCGCTCAACGAAGAAGCGTTCCAGCAGGCCGGCCTCCGGGCTTCTTTGACACAGGTAAACGAAGAAGCAGTTGAGATAAACACGGCTGTCTAGCCTACGTCCGCGTTCGGTCGTGAAATGATCGCCGCATGTTCGACAAGTAGGCTGGCATTCTCTGGGGCGGCTGATGTTCGTTACCGGGACGTTGGGCTTAGGCGATCTTCGCGCTCGCGACCGTCGCCGGGTTCGCGTTGCTCAAGGTGGCCTAGCCTCAACGCGTTCAGCCGTGCGGTCGAGGCCGCCCATGCCATACACGACGTGGTCAATTTGCATCGCGCCTACAGTACTCGGAGGCCCGCAGCTCGGCTAAAGCAGCCGGCTGCCCAGCCTCAAGCCACTTCGCGAACAACGCCGCAGCTCGATCGAGCTTTCTGTGGCAGCTCCCCGAACAGGCGAGCTGGAATTCTGTGAGGCATAGAGTCGAAGCGACTGGCACCCGGAGCGCAACCGGCGAGAGTGTCGGCACCGGGTTGCCGGCGCCGGACGCCACGCGCCCCTGCTCAGAGACCCGCCGGAGGCCTCGATAGCAAAACCGTGTCCCGAAGTGTGTCCCAGACTCGGCAAATCTAACCCCGGACTACCAACTCTTAGTCGCGCTGGTTTGCCTCTACAGAGCCAAATCAGACGGCAAATGAGCCACTATGGAACCGAAGGTCAGGCGTTCGAATCCCTTCTGGCGCGTAGGAGAAAACCCCCGCAAATGCGCCTGATGGGGCTGATGGGCACGCCGCCGGTCATCGGAGCCTTTGCTTCTCAAACATCGAACGCACACGCCTCGAGCTCGGGTCAGCAGTCCCTAGAAGGACGTCAAGATCAGAGCGCCCCATTTCGGGACCTTCCGGCCGGCGTAGCCTTAGAAGAGCAAGCACCCTTCCCACAGCAGGTGCACGCCGAGTCGTCCGGCCGTCTCCACCCGAGCAGTCGTCCCAGCTAAGCCATGGGCAGGAACCCCGCCCAGTGCGGAGTCAACGATTGTCACGGGTCCAGGGAAAGTCCTTGCGATCATCCAGAATGAGTCCAAGTCCGAGCACAACGAGAATGAGGCCGGCCATCCCGTGATGAACGCGCACACCAAATGGGCGCCATTGTGGTCCGTTGATGATGGTCTTGTGGCGAGGCGTCACACATCCCCTCCTGACTCGACATCCCGAAACAAGTCCGCCAGCGACGTGTCAGAGTCCGCGCCGCGATAGCCGGCGGCGACATTGGCCGCGCCGATCGCCAGATCTGCGAGCTGGCCAAGGGCGGCCGCGGCAGTATCACCATCCGGCACCGCACGCACGATCGCTTCTCGGTAGACATCCGCAGCCTCTTGCGTCCGATCAGCTGTTCGCCTCGCGGTCATGATTTCCCGCGCCAGTCTGTTCGTCTCCTGCGAGGTGATCGTCATCGCTAACCGCCCCGCCGTTCTCGACGTTCTCGGCGGTTCTCCCTCGCGTTCTTCGCGGCGTCCGTACCCATGCAGCCCTACCTTCCTTTTGGTCTAAAAACGAGCGGGCGCCCCGATCGCTTCCAAGACCATTTCAGGGCCCCACGACGGCCAACTAGCGCCCGGCCGACAACGATGTTCTTCCCGGGCGATCCGGCGCGGGATCATCACGGTATCGCTCTCGGTCGATCAGACCCTAGCCCCAATCCTTCTGCTTGAACGCACGTCATTTGCTCCAGCGCCTCCGGGTGGTCCGTGCGGTAGCGATGGGCCAGATTTTGATCCACGTCGCTTGGCTGCGGAAAGCATCGGTCAAGTGCGTCCGGAGGGGCATCTTCGGCGCGACGCGCGCGGGTTTGGCGAGAGCAGACGCTTAGCCGACTTGCGAGATGCTCCGCGCACGATGCCTGCGCAGTCCACCACCTCGACGTGGTCGAGCGTCGTGTGATTGGATCTGCGAGCGACCGAGAGGAGACGGGATGATCGTGGTGGTTGGACGGGTTAGGGCCGATGCAGGCAAGCGCGAGGCTCTCGTCCGTGTCGGACACGCGGTCGCGGCTGCCTCGCGAGCCGAGCCGGGCTGCATCACCTATCGCCTGTACGGGGACACCGAGATCGAGAATGACTTCGTGTTCGTTGAGGAGTGGGAGAGCGAGGAGGCGTTAGGGCTGCATTTCGCTAGCGCGCATGTTCGCGACTTCATGCGGGCTATCCGTGCGACGATTGTTGGGGCCCCCGAGGGGGCGACCATGACCGCCGCCGACGTGGTCCAGACCTCGCGCCGCTATGGCAACCACCTTGGTGTCGAGTTCGGCACCACCTACGCATCATCTGTGGTCGTGCCGGACGGCACCGCGCCACCTGAGGTGGACGACCCGTACTCCGACTACGCACAGAGCGCCACCCCCGGCTGTCGCGCGCCGCACCTCTGGCTGGCGGGCGAAGTGCTATCGACGCTGGACCTCCTCGGCCCCGGGTTCACCCTTCTCACCGGACCGCAGGGGGACCGGTGGCGCGACGCTGCTCGCGCCGCCGGACTTCGCAGTGAAATCCCCGTGGCCAGCTACGCGATCGGCACACCAGGGCTCAAGGACAACCCTCGCGATTTCTCGAGCGGTACGAGATCGGTCCCGACGGCGCCGTGCTCATCCGGCCGGACGGTTATGTGGCGTCGCGCTCGCATCATGGGCTCGATCACGGCGCGGAGGCGCTCGAGAACGCGATCGTCAAAGTCCTCCACAGCGATCGCCGCTGAAGCCTCCCCCCGGACGGGCCGGTAGCGCACTGACACACTCAACCGGATGCGGCGCATCTAGCCTGCCCGTTGGTTGACAACGCCGCGCCGTCGCGTGCACCGCAACCGTGGTCAGGGACTCGGAGCGCGAACGAACTGCGCTTGAGTGCCGCTTCCGCGCAGAACTGACACTCTCGGCGCTGGCCTCTAGCGAAAGGAGCTGCTGCGCGCTCTGCTCGCGGGAGGCTGAGGCTCGCGAGGCAGGTGCGTCGTCAGGCAACGGCGGCGAACAGCTGCCACGTGTCTGGCACGCCCTTGAGCGTATGTTCGCCTCTATCGGCGAACTCGATGCGCGAGCCGGCAACCAGATCCTTTACCGTCGAGGAAACGAGCACCTCGTCGACTTGCGCCTGGGCGGCGACTCGGCTTCCAATGTGCACGGCGATCCCGCCCACGTCCTCGCCGCGGCGCTCTAGCTCGCCCGTATGTAGACCGGCGCGCACGCCGATCCCCAGCCGTCGTGCACCGTCGCTAATCGCCATGGCACAGCGGATGCCGCGGGCCGGACCGTCGAACGTGGCGAGGAAGCCGTCCCCCGTGCTCTTGACTTCGTTTCCAGAGAACCGCTCGAGCTGCCTTCTGACCATGTCGTCGTGGGCGTCTAGGAGCTCGCGCCACCTTCGATCGCCTAGCTCGCTTGCCTGGTCGGTCGACTGGACGATGTCCGTGAACAGCACCGTGGCTAGAACTCGGTCGTCGTCCCGCTCGCGCCTGGCTCCGGTCAGGAACTCCTCGATCTGGCCGACCACCTCGTCGGCGTTCTGCTCCCACGGGTAGTGGTCGGTGCCCGGCAGCTCAACAAGGGTCGCGCCTGGGATATGGGCCGCGGTGTAGCGACCATAGTTGACGTTGACCCACTGCTCGTCGGTTCGGTGCAGCACCAATGTCGGTACCCGCACGGTGGGCAGCGCTGGGCGTATGTCGATCTCAGTGTTGACCTCCAGTTGGGCCAGGGCAGCACCAGGACTGGCCGCTGATCGCCAGTAGTGCGCGTACCACTCCCGAGCCGTCTCGTCGCCGATCAGGCTGGGCGTGCAGAACTCCACCCCGCTGCCATCGGGAGTCCCCCAACTGTTCTCCATGGCCTGGCGCAGCAGATCCCAGAATTCCGAGGTCCAGGCCCATGGACACTCCTCGTCGGCCATCCCGACCACGAAGGGGCTGAACAGGACCGACGCGGTCGTGCGCTCCGGATAGGTCGCGGCAAACATGATGCACGCACAGGCCCCCTCCGAGGTTCCTAGCAGGGCGGTGCGCCGTGAGCCGATCGCGTCCAGGACCGCCCGCATGTCGCCGAGTCGATCCTCCATCGTCGGCACCCCAAGTACTGGATCGGAAAGACCCGTCCCGCGCTTGTCGAACAGGATCAGCCTGCAGAACGACGACAGGTGCTCATAGAAACGCACGATCGCCGGCCTACTCCACGAGAACTCGATGTGCGAGCACCAGGAGTTGGCGAAGATCAGATCGAACGGGCCCGACCCCACCACCTGATAACCGATGTGAACCCCGTCAGGCGCCTTGGCATAGCGCGTCTCAGGCATGACCGCCGGCATGCCACGATTATCCTCCATACGCGCGCTGAGGGTAGGGCCCCTCGTGCCAAGTCAGATCGAGCGTCAGCGAACGGATCTCGCGGCGCATCGAACCCCCAGAGACAGCAAGCGCCTCGGAGGATGAAAAGGCTTGCTCGGCGCTTGGGCAATTCCGCTACGCAGGTTCACGCAGCGTGTCGCTCCGCGCGAGATGCGATCTCCTCGGCCGGCGCCATGAGACGCCCGCTGGTGCCGACCAGGAGCACTGACGCTCGTCGACCCGGAGACCGCCGCATTGCCCCGCACAAGCAGGCGTCTGGCGCTCATGAGTACCTGGACTGGATGTGTACGTGGAGCGGGCCTCGAAGAACCGCGGTCGGGGCGACCGACCGGCCCCACGATCGCCGGGTGGCCCCTGTGAGCTGCTCGACGCCGCAAGCCGAGCTCGCGGCGCGAAAGGGCGGGAAGCGCGTGGGGCTGAAAGCCCAGTATCTATACGGGTTTAGGAGACGGACCGCGATCTAAGAAGACGGGCCATACTGCCGTCGGCGACAGACCCAACGGTGGCCGTGAGAAGCCTTTTGCGCAGAGCCGGCGAATCGCCAAGATGCCTGTCGTAATCGAGCTGAAAGCGATTCAAGCCAGCGTCGCTGGAGGGGGGAGTGATTGCTCGGGGTGTCGATCGATCGTAAGAGCTCCAACGTCGTCCTCGCTTGGCCGAGAAGGCGTTGCCGTCACCGACGGATCACTGGCCAGTTATCCGAGACAGTTGCGGTCTCCCATCTCCGTTAGACTCGGCGCGTCAACCGAGGCCCTTGGGGGCGCGATCGGGGGGGCGCGATGGCGGCAACGCGTACACGCGAGAAAGTGGCGGTGCTGGGTGGCGGACCGGCGGCGGTCGCGGCGGCCTTCGAATTGACCGCCACTTGTGAACTGTGCGAACGGTTCGAGGTGACCGTCTATCAGCCCGGCTGGCGTTTGGGCGGCAAGTGCGCTAGCGGACGCAACCTTGAAAATCACGGGCGCATCGAGGAGCACGGGCTACATCTCTGGTTCGGTTTCTACGACAACGCATTCAGGCTTATGCGAGAAGTCTATGAGCAGCTGAACCGTCCGGTCGGGCATCCGCTCGCGACGCTCGAGGACGCGTTCGAGGGCTGTGACGAGCTCGTGCTGTACGATCGCCAGGGCGATGGCTGGCAAGCGTTTCCCTTTACCTGGCCCCGCAATGAGCAGGCTCCCGGTGGTGCCTATCCGCTGCCGGACTTCTGGGAAATCACGGCACGAATGTGCGAGTGGGCTGTAGCTCAATGGGACGCGCTGAGCGCCGAGCAGCTCCAGCCGTTTCGCGCGCATGAGTCCAGCCGGCGCTTCGCGCCCGGATGGTTTCTCGACGTCGCCCGCGGACTGGGGGCGGGCGTGGGGATCGACGCTGAGCGCGGCGGCGAGCATCTGCTTCATCTCGCGCGTCATCTGACGCGCGCGTATCGTGTCCTCGGCAGGGTTGCTCTCCCGCCCGTTCCTCTCCCGGGGCTTGCGAAGATCGAGCGTGCGACGGAGGCTTCGGCCGCATATCTGCTGGCGATCGTGCTAACCCGATGTCGCGACTGGATGTGGGAGTACGTGGTGCGCGACCGCTGCGAGCAGGATCCGCATCTGCGGTTGTTTTTTACGATCCTCGACACCTTTGCGTCGGCCACGGCAGGCGTCGTGGCGGACGGCGTGCTGGAGCATGGCTGGGAAGCCATCAACGACCGCGATTTGTGTGAGTGGCTAACCGTCCACGGCGCCAAGCAGGTGACCGTGGGCGTCACGCCCGAGCAGCGTTCGCCGCTGTTGCGGTCGATCTACGACGTCGGGTTCGCATATCCGGGCGGCGTCGTGAATAACGCTAACGCTGCAGCGGGCACGGCGATGAATGACCTCCTGAGGCTGGCGTTCAGCTATCGCGGATCGCTCTTTTACAAGATGAAGGCTGGGATGGGAGAGACGGTGCTGACACCCCTCTATGAGCTGCTCAAGCGACGGGGGGTCAAATTTAGGTTCTTTCATGCCGTGACCGACCTGCGCCTGTCATCCGACGGAGGTCTCGTCGACCAGATCGACGTCGTTCCCCAAGTCGAACTCAAGCAGGCGTCTTATGATCCGCTCGTCTCGGTCAAGGGGCTGCAGTGCTGGCCGAGCGAGCCGGTTTGGAAACAGCTGCGAGAAGGCAAGCAACTTAAGGAACGCGGCATCAACCTCGAGCTCGACTCTAACCCGCTTGAACGCGAACCGGTGAAGCTCGTCCGTGGCAAGCACTTCCATGCCGTCGTGCTGGGCATCCCCATCGGTACGTTGCCGCAGATCTGCTCGCAGATCGTCGACCGCCACGAGCGCTTCGCCCGCATGCTTGACTCCGCCGAGACGGTGTGCACACAGGCATTTCAGCTCTGGCTAACGGAGTCCACGCCGGAGCTCGGCTGGGCTCACAGCACGAACTCGGTGACCGGCGGCTACACCGAGCCGATCGACACATGGTGTGACATGAGCCACCTGCTCGCACGCGAGGCCTGGTCACCGGCCGACCGTGTACGCGGGATCGCATATTTTTGCGGGGTTCTTGACGACCGTCCAGACGAGGATCATGCGACCGCAACGGCGCGCGTGAAACAGAACGCCAGAGCCTTCCTCGAGAGAGACCTGACCACGCTCTGGCCGCGGGCGGTCGCCACGGGTAGGTCCGATGGGATCGACTGGACGGTGCTTGCCCCCGGTCAGAGCCGTCGCGGTCCCTCGCGCCTGGCAGCACAGTATTGGCGCGCGAATACGACAACGAGCGAACGCTTTGTGCTGACGCCGGCGAAGTCCGTGGCCGATCGGCTCGGTGCCGCCGAATCCGGCGTCGCAAACCTGGTGCTCGCTGGCGACTGGACGCGTAACGGCATCGACGGTGGCTGCGTGGAGGCCGCGATGACCTCTGGCATGCAGGCCGCTCGCGCATTGATTGGCCACGACCGCCAGTTCAGCGGCGAGAGCCCGACATGGTTGACCGACCGTAGAGGTCCCCGCCGGAGCACCGCGGCCAAGCCGCAACGGACCCCATAAGCGTGTGCGCCCTATCGGCCTGTATCGAGTAGGGGATTCCTGCTGCTTGGTAGTGAGAGGAAACTTAGTCCTGCGGTTCCGTGGCTTCGAGGGCATCCTGCCAGGTGAAGAAGAACTGAACCTCGCCGATCATGCCGTCGCGGAAGTCCGAGTAGACCATCGCGCATGGCTGGTGTATCAGTACGCCCGTCTCCTTGGTTCGCCCGGTGGCTTCGACAAGGACGAGGACGCGATCCTGCACCTCGCGAATCTCGCTGGCCTCTAAGACAAGGTCTTCGAACGTGTCGGTAAAGACTGCGCTCAGCTTGCGAGCACCGTCGTGACCACGGTACACGGCGTCCTCAACCCACTCGGGAGCAGTGCGCCATACGACATCCTGCGCATAGAGCGGCCGCATAGCCTCGAACCCGCCCGACTTGAAGGCCTCGAAGGACTTACGCACCAGCGCGACATTCTCGCGTGACATAACGAAGCCAGTATTCCACTCCCACGTGGGAGTACCATCGTCCCGAACACCGTCAAGCGCAGGAAGCTTTCCGACGAGGTGATGGCGGCTGCGAACACGCCGATCGCACCGAGTGCCGCGTCGATGGCGAGCCAGACGGTCAAAGCGATCAGCAGCTTGTTTCGGGCTCGGTCCGGCACGGCCCGTCGCAGTCCGGCGGCCACCGACCCCATGACGAGCGCGAGCGCGGCGCCCACCGCGATCCACAGCCCGGCGCGACGTGCAAGGCCGCGAGAACCCTCACCGACAACCGACCCTTAGTCGCGCGGGTTGGCTCTGCAGAGGCTGTTGCACAAGTGCGCCCAGACTGCTTGGGCGTTGTGAGGAGAAGGAGTTCGTCATGACGTAGATCGAGCGATAAGTTCAGGACAGCCGGCCGGTGGGAGTCCGGCCCGGGGAGATGCCTGGGTCCTTGGTAGCTATGCCCCCGTGCGTGATCGAGAGGTCGGGTGCGAAGCGGGGCGGGTGCGACCGTCCGGTCCGTAACGTGAGTGAAGCCTGAGCAAGCGTCGTCACAGCCTCGTCCTTTTGGGACGGAAGAGAGGGAGCCGAGCCGGTTTGTGCGCGGTGAAGGCCATGGAAGGCGTCTGGGATCCAGGAGCGGGCGCCGAAGGACCCTCCGGCGTATTGGGCATGGAACGGACGGAAGGCTGTCCTGGGAACTGGGGAGACCCGTCTTGGCCCCGTCGCTGCGGTGCGGCGGGAAGCGATGCGCGCCTATAACCGGCGAACCCGGGAAATGGTGGCGTGGCCGAGCGGGAGTCGGAGCGGGCCGTAGTAGTGCTGAGCGGCGGGACAACATAACCCGCCAGGAGCGAAGGGCCCGTACTTCATCGATGCACGCGAAGAACGAGAGGAGCCTCTGGTGAGTGCCGGAAGATCGGCTAGGTCCGTCAGCCGCACGGTTGGTGTGGATCGGGTTCGTGCCCTTCAGCGCGTGCTTTACCGCTGTGCCAAGCAGGATCGAGACCGTCGTTTCCATGCCCTCTTTGACAAGGTCGCCCGCAGCGACGTCATGTGGAGAGCCTGGCGCGAGGTCCGTGCCAACCGCGGGGCGCCCGGCGTCGATGGTGTGACCATCGAGCAGGTTGAGTGCTCCGGGGCCGGCGTCTTTCTCAACGCTCTCGCGGGGCAGCTGCAGGCCGGGACGTACCGGCCCAGGCCGCTGCGGCGAGCGCATATCCCCAAGCAGGGGCGGCCGGGACAGACCCGTCCGCTCGGGATTCCCACGGTCGCCGACCGGGTGGTCATGGCGGCAGCGAGGATCGTGCTCGAGCCGATCTTCGAGGCCGACTTTCTGCCATCCAGCTACGGGTTTCGCCCGAGGCGTTCGGCGCATCATGCCCTGGAGACCGTCAGGATGACGGTCAACCGGGGCCGGCCGTGGGTGCTCGATGCCGACATCAAGGCATGCTTTGATGAGATCTCGCACGAGGCACTGCTCGCTCAGGTCGAGCGGCGGGTGTCCGACCGGCGGGTCGTCAAGCTGCTGCGCGGTTGGCTTCGGGCGGGGGTCTTTGAGGGCGGGATCGTTTCGGCCATCGAGGCTGGGACGCCGCAGGGATCGCCAATCTCACCGCTGCTCTGTAACGTCGCGCTGCACGTGCTCGATCAGACGTGGCAGCGTGAGGGGCAGCGACTGGGAGTGCTCGCCAGATATGCCGACGACCTCGTCGTCCTCTGCGCGACCAACGAGCAGGCCGAAGCGGCCCGCGAGCTGGTCGCGGCGACCATCGGGACGCTCGGGTTGCAGTTGCATCCCGAGAAGACCAGGGTCGCGCACCTCACCCGGGGTGCGGAGGGGTTTGACTTCTTGGGCTTCCACCATCGCATGCGGGAGTCCTGGAAGTATCGGGGTCGTTGGTATTTGCAGCAATGGCCGTGCCCGCGAGCGATGGCCTCGATCCGAGGCAAGATTCGCGAGCGGACCGACCGTCGCTATGCATGCTTGCCGCTCGACGTCGTCGTCGCTGAACTCAACCCCGTGCTGTGGGGTTGGGGCGGGTACTTTCGCTACGGGAACTCCGCCGCGAAGTTCTCTCTCATCGATGCTTACGTCAACGAGCGGCTCGCGCTCTTGGCTAGCACCAAACACGGACTGACGGGCCGCAACTGGGTCACCCGCTTCAACTACGAGTGGCTAGACAGCCTGCGTGTCCATCGCCTGAGAGGAACCGTCCGACCCACGACTGCGTATGCCAGCCGGTGAACGATGTCGGTGAGCCGTGTGCGGGAGAACCGCACGCACGGTTCGAAGTGGCGGCGGGAGGCATCCCCGGACCAGTCGGCCATGCCGTGCAGTCCGTCGAGTCCTCCCGCCGACCCTACACCCGTTTGCGAAAACCTGGGTGCGTTCGCTGCGACGGCCGCTGAAGGTGCCGGAAGCGCCAAGGCTGGGCAGGCGCGCGGCGACCGAACGGACGGCCTCAGTGAGCCCACCGGGGGTTTGTGCAACTCGACGAAAAAGCGAATACGACGTGATCATCATCGAGCCCGGCTCGCCCGGTGAGCACTGCGCGGGAGCGAACGACCCGCGTCGGGCCGTTCAGGTGCTGGGCGGGGCCGCCGGATGCGAGCCCTGACCGCGCCGCGCGAAGAAGCCGACGATGAGTAGGAGGATAATCGCGCCGATGACGGCGCCGATGATCCCTCCGAAGTCGAAGACCTGCGTGTCGCCGATGCCGAGCCCGACGGTGAAGATCAGGTAGCCGAGGGCAGCGCCTCCGAAGCCGATCAGCAGCGAGACCCCCCATGACTTGGGCCCTGACATCTTCCGGAAGATGTCGCCGGGGGTCAGCAGGCGAGCAACTACGCCTGCAACGAGCGCGGTCAAGAGTGCACCAATCATCCGACAGCCCTCCTTGTTGTTGATCGAAGCGACAAACCACACGCTAGTCCAGCGGCAGATCCCGCGCGCCCGGGCCGCCGACGAGCCGACGCGCCCCGCGGCCGCGCTGGCGTATGTAGGCGTACGACGCTACGGCCACCGCCACGGCCCCGCCGCGACCCTCGGCGCCCGTCGCTTCGGCTTGGGCGCCTCGACGAGCCCCAGCGCCTCGGCCGCGACCGGACCGTAGATCGCGAGGATCGAGCGGGCCGTCGTGGCGGCGTCGCCGATTCGCTCCATCTGGGGACGCAACTGACGCTTGACGACGACCTTCGCAGTTGGCGCTCCGACCTGCGTCGTCGCCCGCCGGAGCGTCGGGTGACGCGCCATCATGAGCGCGGTCCTCAGTCCGAGCCGCGCCTTGGTCTTGTTGCTCACCATCGGTCCTCTACCTCCGTCCGAGGGTGCATCGGTGAGACGCTATCAACCGACGCGCAGTGCCCATGAGCACGTCGACGCGCAGTGTCGGCAGCACTCAGCGTGGTCGCTGCGGGCGTTGGGTGCCGACTCAGAATGGTTGGCCCAGCAGCTCGATCCTGCCCTCGGGCCAGGCTGCTGTACTGGTGAGCGGCTTCCACATCGCGGCCATTGGCATCTCGACCAAGCCCTGTGGCTGCTGCACCCAGACGGGCTCCTCGATGACTTGGAATCCGAACTTGGCGTACAGACCGATGTTCGCGGGCAGACACAAGAGCATTGCCCGTTCGGCACCAAGCTCAGGGGCGATCTCGAGCAGACGTTCGATCAGTAGGCGCGCCAGGCCGCGCTTGCGAGCGGCGCGAGTAACGATCACACTGCCGATCCCTGCCACTTGAAATTGCTCATCACCGACTTGGACCTCGGCGAGCAACAGCCCAGCGACTGCGACCAGATTTTCCGCGTCATCTCGCAGGCCGAGATTGTGGGTCTTCTCTCGCCAGTGCATCGTTTCGACGACGCCGCCCCACGGCTCGGGCTCTTCGGCGATGATCTGCTGCCAGTCGCCGTCGGTGATCCTGTCCAGCTGGACCAATCGCACCGGCACACACTAGCGGCCGCTCGATCGAGCTTTCTGTGCAGCTCCCGAACGGGCAGCTAGAAGTTCTGTGAGGCGTACAGTGCAGCGACTGGGACCCGCAGCGCAACCGGCGAGCGAGTCGGCACCATGTTGCCGCCGCCTGGCGCCCACGCCCGTGTCCGCCGAGCCGCCCTGAGCCTGGGTGGCAAAACCGTGTCCCGAAACGTGTCCCAGAGTGGGCAGATCTAACCCCGGACAACCAACTCTTAGTCGAGCAGGTTTGGGTCTACAGAGCCAAATCAGACGACAAACGAGCCACTATGGAACCGAAGGTCAGGGGTTCGACTCCCTTCTGCCGCGCTCCTCTCCTCGCCGCTTTTCGGTGCAAACGCACGACATGCAGTAGTGCGGGTCGATTGGCATCGACCACGTCTAACGTCTGCCGGGGTGCGTGCTGCCGCGGGGACGTTAGGCAGGACGCGGCCGGGGCCGCGGCCGCGGCCTCTCGGGAGGTAGGCCTCTTCCATCTCCAGGCCCGACGTGTGGCAGCCACTCCAACCATTTGGGCAGGTACCAGTTCCAATCGCCGAGCAGCTTCATCGTTGCCGGCAGCAGCACGCCGCGCACGAGCGTGGCGTCGATCAGGACTGCCACCGCCAAGCCGACTCCGAGTTGCTTGAAGGTCAGCAGCGACAGCGTCGCGAAGATCGCGAACACCGAGACCATCACCACGGCGGCACTGGTGACGACCCCGGCGGTGCTCTTGATGCCGTGTGCCACGGCGTCCTCGGTGGAGCTGCCGCGGTCGAACGCCTCGCGGATGCGAGAGAGGATGAACACGTGGTAGTCCATCGAGAGGCCGAACAGGACGACGAACAGGAACAGCGGCATCCATGAGGTGATCGACCCGGTCGACTTGAAGTCCAGGAACGATTCCAGATGCCCGTACTGGAAGATCCAGACGAGCACGCCATAGGCGGCGCCCACCGACAGCAAGTTGAGCACGATCGCCTTGATGGGGATGACAAGCGAGCGGAAGGTGACGAGCAGCAGCAGGAACGCCGCCGAGAGCACGAACACGAAGACGATCGGAGCGCGCGACTTCATTGTGTCGTTGAAGTCCTTCGAGCTGGCCGTCTGCCCCGTCACGTCGGCAGCTGTGTTGGGTAGCCGCTCGACGGTCGCGGGGAGCAGCGCGTTTCGTAGCTGAGCCAGCGACCGGTAGGAGGCAGCGTTGTTGCCGTTGCCGATTACGGGGATGTCGACCTCGGCGACCGTATGGTCCGCGTTCACCTTGAGCGTGCTTGGCTGTCTGAAGAGCGGACTCGCCGCGGCTCGTTCGCGCAACGCCCGTATCGCCTGCCCCACTTCCGGCGATGTCACGTCGCCGGAGCGGACCACAACCACGGCCGGGAGCGTGTCGCCGGGAAAGATGGCTTGGATCTGGTTGTAGGTCTTGACCACTTTTAGGTTCTGCGGCAGCGAGGTCGGACCTGGGACGGCGAGATGCAGGCTGAACGCCGGGATCGCAAGCACGACGAGGATCCCAGCGGATCCGATCACCGAGATCACGGGATGCCGCAGAACGGGGTTGAGGACCCGCGCCCACAGGCCTCTCTCGCCCGCGTTCCACGGCATCTTCGAGATGATCGGGACGCCTCCTCTCTCCACCCGATCCCCGAGCCAGGCGAGCAGCGCCGGCAGCACCGTCAGGGAGCCGACGACGGCCACTGCGACCACGATAATCGTTCCTGTGGCGAACGATTCGAACGTGGGGGCGCCCGCGAGATACATCCCCTCCATCGCGAGCATCACCGTGAAGCCAGAGACCAGGACGGCGCGCCCCGACGTGGCGGCCGCGGCCGCCAGGGAAGCATCCTCGCTTGCTCCCAGCTCGCGCTCCTCGCGCGCGCGGCGCAGGTAGAACATCGAGTAGTCCACGCCAACGGCGAGGCCGATCAGCAGGATCACCTCGTTGATCGACTGGTCGACCGGTGAGACATGGCTGACCAGGGCGACGATGCCGATCGTCCCCAGCACCGCGGTCAGGGCGAGCAGCAGCGGAATGAACGCGGCGACCACCGCGCCAAACGTGATCAGCAGGATGATCAGCGTGATCGGCAGCGACGTGACGAGAGCGCGCTTGAAGTCTTCGCTGATCACGTTGCTGATCTGCTTTTCGATTGACGCTTCGCCCATCTGCGCGACGGTGAAGTCAGGATGGGCCGCCTGCGCGGCGCTCGTCGCCTTCAGCGTCACACCGACCCGGTCTTTCACCTGGGATTCCTTCCCCGCGATCTGGAAGCGCAGCAACGCCGAACGGCCGTCGCGCGAGATGCGGGCCTGATTCCCCACTTCGTAGGGGCTTTCGAAGGCCCGCGTGTAGGGTGTCGCCGCCAGACGACGCTGGACGTCTCGCACGACCGCTCGGAACGAGGGATCGGTGGCGCGCACGCTCTTACTTTGGATCAGGACTTCCTCGGTCACGTGCTTTGGAAAGGCTCGGTTGACAGCGGCAGATGCGCGACCGGACTCGCCGACGCCGCTCTGCGCCTGTTCCTGATCCACCGTCCCGGCGGCGTTCCCGATGACGAACAACAGAAACACCAGACCGATCCAGCCCCAGATCGCGAGCTTGCGATGCTGGGCGCTCCACCTGCCGGCTCGCGCCGCGAGATTCCGGGTCTGTCCTACGACCTGCACGCCAGGCCCGGCGACAGACTCATCGTTCGGTCCGCTCGTGTCCAGCATCTCGCTCCCCCTTGGACAAGGGTTAGGTAAGGATGCTACCTTACGTCGAGGCAACACGTCTAAGACGCATGTAAGAAGGCTCGACTGGTCCGAGGAGGATGACCCGCTTCGCGCCGGGGGGTGTCGCAAAAGCCCCCGAAGGCCTCGCCGGATCCCTTCCGAGATGGATGCCCTTGTCAAGGGGCGAGAAAGCCGAAGGCAATCGTTCGGCCGCACGCGCGCTGCTCGACCTCGGCGGTGCGAGCACCTTTGACGGCTATCACAGCGAGCGACGCGCGCATCGGGATCGGGAAGGATCTTCAATCGCGCTGGCCTCGCGCGCCATCTCCAGGATGAACGCGCCTCCGATCTGGACGCCCCGCGTGTCTTGCGAATCGCTCGGTGTAGGCTCGCGGTGTGAGCTCCGAGTCCCCTTCGACGGTCGGGATGCGCGATCGCCGCCGACGGTCACGCCATCGGATCTTCTGGCAGATCGTCAATCCCCCCACGCGTCCTCTCGCGGGGCTCGCGCCGTGGTGGGTGCTGCTAGAGACCAGGGGGCGACGGACCGGCAAGGTAAGGACGACTCCGCTCGCGCGCGGTCCCGTTGACGGCGATCTGATCTGGCTAGCGTCGGTGCATGGGCGGCATGCAGCCTGGGTACGCAACCTCGAGGCCACGCCCGAGGTGCGGGTCAAGCTGTCGGGTCGCTGGCACCCCGCGCGCGCAAGCGTCCACGATTACGACCAGGCGATCGCCGAGCGTTTCAATGCGTATGCGCGGACCGGCCCGCGGACGCTCGGGATCGACCCCGCTCTTGTGCGCCTCGAACTGCACGGATAGCGCCCCGCGTCTGTCCACCCACCGCGGTGCTGATAGGAAATCCTCACGACGCCTTGTGACGAAAGGAAGACACGCGCAGTGCGCCCATCGACGCTGCTGCTCGGGCACAGGTGTTCACGAAACCGCTGCAGACGGTGATTCCGGTGATCGGCCGGCGCGTAACGGTGCCGTGGCGGCTTGGCGAGTGGCGCCTGCCTGCCAACTCATCGGTGCTCGTCAGCATCCTGCTCGTTCACCACCACCCTTATGTGAGATCAGCCGCCGCAGCGCGTCGGGACTGAACAAAGGCACACTTGGACTCGATGAGCTGGGACTCTGGGGCGTTCGCGCCGCGGGGCCCAACTTGAGCTGGCTTCAAACGAAACACCGATGTGCGCTGGGTCACTGCAGCGGGGTGACGGGCCCGCGAGCGGCGATTGTCACCGGCGTTCCGACCGGCAGCGCCTGCTCCCCGTGTACCCGCGCAAGCAGCATCTCTCCACCGCTCTGCTTCTCCGGACGGATGTGCAGCAGCGCGTCGTGACCGTAGTAGCGGCATCGCTCCACGCGGCCGCCCAGGCCCAGCGCTCTGCTCTCACGGTGGGCGTCCTGCGCGCGCACGCGTACCTCGAGCTGCTCGGGACGGACCATAACGACCCCCGCTGTAGTGCTGCCACTCGCCGGATCGGCGCGCAGCTGCAGTGCGCCTAGGGTGGTCCGCGCGGTGCCGTTCTCAAACTCCGCCTCAATCACGTTGACCGCGCCGAGGAAGCGCGCCAGCCGCTGGTCGGCGGGTCGCTCATACAGTTCTGCTGGCGATCCCTGCTGGACGATCGACCCATCGCGCAGGACCGCCACGACGTCGGCCAGCGACAGGGCCTCCTCCTGATCGTGGGTGACCAGAACCGTCGTCACGCCCTGCTCGCTCAGGAGTCCATGGACCTCCTCGCGCACGTGACTGCGCAGCGATGCGTCCAGCGAGGAGAAGGGCTCGTCCAGCAGCAGTGCCTGCGGGCGGCGCGCAAGGGCGCGAGCAAGAGCGACCCGCTGCTGCTCGCCCCCGGAGAGCTCGTGCGGCAGGCGGCCCGCCAGCGGCGCGATGCCGACCATCTCCAAAAGCTCGGTCACGGTATCGCCACGACGCTCGCGGCGGGAGAGGCCGAAGCCGACATTGTCCTGGACGCTTAGATGGGGGAACAGCGCGCCCTCCTGGGGCACATAGCCGATGCCGCGTTTCTCGGGCAGGACGTAGGTACGGCCGTCGTCGAGCGTCCGCTCTGCGAGGGACACGCTGCCCCGCTCGGCGCGCTCGAACCCGGCGATCACGCGCAGCAGCGTCGTCTTGCCGCAGCCGGAGAGGCCCAGGACCGCAGTTAGTCCCCCCGCCTGCGCCTCAAGCTCGACGCCCGTGAGCACCTCGGTGCGCGCGTAGCCCTTCCACAGATCGCTCACTAGCAGCTGGCTCATCGTGACCGCCGACCGCGCGCGAGCGTAGTCATCCGGCGGCTGAGCAGGTAGGCGGGGATCGCCGAGATCACCACCATCAGCGCAGCGTATGGTGCCGCAGCGCCGTAGGAGAGTTCGGACGTGTAGGCCCAGAACTGAGTCGCCAGTGTGTTGACCCCGGTCGGGCGCAGCAGCAACGTCGCCGTCAGCTCCGTGGCGGCGGAGATGAACACCAGTGCAAAGGCCGCTCCGAGCCCGGGGGCGATCAGCGGCAGCGTTACTCGCCGCCAGACAGCCGCCCGACCACAACCCAACGAACGTCCCACCTCCTCCAGAGCTGGTGGCGCCCGCCTCATAGCCGAGCGCACGCCCACCATCGCGAGCGGCAGGAACAGAATCGCGTAAGCGACTATCAGCTCGAGCGCACTCTGATACACCGCAAACGCATAGCGCACCGAGAAGGCCACGAGCCCGAGCGCGATCACCAGGCCGGGGAGCGCCATCGGCAGGTAGGCCAGCCGCTCGATCAGCACCGTGACACGGTTGCGGTGGCGCACAGCAAGTGCCATCACCGGCACCGCCAGCGCGGTTGAAAGCGCGGCCGCGGCGGCGCTGTACTCGGCGGTGTGTCCCGCCGCGGCGAGGACCGAAGTAGACGGCAGGGTCGTCGAGCTTCCGCGAAGCATCCAGTAAACGAGCGCCCCCACGGGCACCCCGAGCGACAGCCCGCTCAGCGCGGCCAGTCCCAGCAGCACCGGGACCGAGAGGCGCCCGAGGGGGATCCTGGGGGCGATCCGCCGCGCCCCCGGTCCGGTCTGCCAGGCACGGCCGCGGCCGGTCAGCGCGAGCTCGCCACCGAGTGCCGCGACGCTTAGAACCACCAGCACGAGCGACAGTGCGCACGCGGCCGCCGTGTCGAAGCCGAGCTTGAACTCCGTGAAGATCTCCACCGTGAACGTCCGGTATTGAAGGATTTCAAACGCCCCGAACTCGGCGAGCAGCGCGAGCGTCACGAGCAGGCAGCCGCCCAGCACCGCCGGCCAGATCTGGCGCATCGTGACCTTGCGGAACGTCTGCCACGAGCTCAGGCCGAGACTGCGCGCGGCCTCTTCCAGCCCGGCATCGAGATTGGCGAGCGCGCTGGCCACGGGCAGGTAGACGAGAGGGTAGAGCGACAGGGTCATGATCATCACCGCGGCCAGATAGCCGTGGAGCGCAGGATCGACCGAGACCCAGCCGAACGCCACGACGAAGTCGGGGACGCCGAGCGGCAGCACGAGCGCCACCGCCCACAGCCGGCGGGCGGGCAGCATCGTGCGCTCCACACACCATGCCGCCCCCACCCCGAGCACGGCGCAAAGGACGGTGCAGGCGAGGGTCAGACGGATGGTGTTCCACAACAGCACCGCCACGGAATGGCGCAGCAGAACGCGCTGCACCTCGCCCCAGCCCGACTGCTGGGCCTGGATGACCAGGAAGGCCAGCGGTACGAGCACCAGCACGACGGCGAGCGCTGCACCCGCGACGCTCACCAACGGCCAGCGCCGCCGACCGGACCATGTTTGCGTCCATCTGCTCGCGATCGGCTGGGCGGGTACGAGCGTACTCACGGCCGTCCTACAGCAGGCCGAGCTTCTGCTCCAGCGAAAGGGCTTGGCTGCCATCGCCAAGCTCGGCCGGCGTCAGCGGCGTCGGCTTCAGCTGGGCGAACGGACGCAGCCCCGGGGCGGGGCTCACCCCTGGTCGCAGTGGGTACTCATAGCTGTGGCTGTGCGCAATCGTCTCCTGGCCGTCGTGGCTCACCAGGAACGCGAGGAACGCCTGCGCGCTTGTCTGATGCGAGCTCGACCGCAACACGGCCGCGCCCGACACATCGACCAGGTCGCCAGGGTCCCCTGGCGCGTAGTAGTGCAGCGCCGAGTGCATGCCGGCCTTGCCGACCTCGTCGCGAAGCCGGTACCAGTAGTAGTGGTTGATCAGCCCCACCGTGCTCTCGCCGTTGTTCACCTGGGCCACGAGGGTCTCGTTGTCGGGGTACGGAGCGCTGTTGGCTTGCATGCCCTTCAGCCATCGTTCGGCTGCGGCCAGCCCGTCCTGCTTGATGATCGCGGTGATCAGCGGCTGAAAGTCCGTCTCGGAGGGCGCGAAGCCCACCCTGCCCTTCCACATCGGCTCGGCCAGTTCGAGGATCGAGCTGGGCAGCTGGGAGGGCGTGATCTTCGAGGTGTTGTAGATGAGCGCCGATACGCGCGCGGACACCCCGACCCACTCCCCCTGGGCGGAGTCGTAGCGGCTGGGGACCGCCGCAAGCGTTGACGGCGAGACGGCAGCGAGCAGGCCTCGTTCGCGCAGCGCTTCCAACACGGGCGTGTTCTCCGTGTAGATAACGTCCGCTGGCGAGCTCTCGCCCTCCTGCAGGATCTGGTCGCCAAGCGCGGCCTCGTCACCGCTGCGGACGTTGACCGTGATCCCCGTTCGCTTCTCGAACGCTGACACGAGCGCGGCGGTCGTTTGTTCGTGCTGACCGTTGTACAGGGTGATCGCCGGCCCGTCATGCGAGGAGCCGCCGCAGGCAGTCAGTAGGCTGGCGGCAGCGATCAGGAGTGGGCTGAGTCTGGCGAGCGGACGGCGCTGCATCGATCAAATCCGATCTCGATGGTCGGGATGAGGAAACGTAGCATGTATTAGGGTTGCCTAACTCAGCGCCTGGGGTCCCAGACCTCGCCTGGGTGCGAAAAAGTCGATTTGCGGATCCGCCTCACTGGCGAGATCGACGTCTTCAGCCCGGAGGAGGTCTGGGCGCTTGTGCGCGCCGCGGCGTCCGCGCAGGATGGAGCGCTCTACCTGACCGCATGATGCAGGCTGGCGAGCGGCGAACTGGCGAGGAGCGAGTGCGCGCGCGGGGATCGTCCGCAGGCGGCGGCTCTCCGGTCGGCCTGGCGTCGACGGCTGCGATGCGGCTGCGCTGGCGCCCGATCGATCGGCGTAACGTGCTCGCGGCCGATGCCGAGTACCGCGCAGATCCTGCCTTCTATCTCGTTCGCCATCGCAGGGCCGGCGCCCAGGACTGCTCGACTGGTACTTTTCCCGGTGCAGGTCGATAAGGCAACGAGGTAAGTGGAGGGAGCAAACATGAAGCGTCTGGCGTTTTGCAGTTTTGCTGCGCTTGCGATGAGCGTCGTAGTAGTCGCGTCTGCCTCAGCGGCACTACCGGAATTCAGCGGGCCATTTCCAAAACCGTTCACATCCAAAGGCGGCGCGGTCCTCATCGAAACGGCCGGGGTCAAATTGACGTGTACGGCCTTGACGGATGCGGGCGAAATTCTCGGAGCTAAAAGCGGCAAGGTGATGGTACGGCTCACGGGGTGCCTCGGGAAAGGCATGGTAGAAGGCAAAGAAGTGAGCTTTCCGTGTACGAGTCCAGGAGCTAAAGAAGGAGAAATGGTGACGAGCGAGCTCACTACGACGCTCGGATTCATCAACAAAGCAAAGAGCCCGCCCGAAGTTGGGATCGACCTCGCGGCCGTGAGTCCCACCCCGTTCGAGGAATTTGAATGTGCCGGGCTCAAAATCGTGGTCGAAGGCTCGGTGATCGGCAAGATCACTCCGGTCAACAAAAAAATGAAGCCGTCGGGTCATTTCACGCTCAAATTCGTCCAGGCGAAAGGCGTACAGAAACCGAGAAAACTCGAAGGTGAACCAGTCGATGTCCTTATGGGCCACCTCGCCGAAGAACCGATGCTCAAGCTCGAAGCTGGCCTGAAGGCCAGCGACGAAATCAAGCTCACCGAAACAGCGGAAATCAAAGCGTAATCGACGCCTGTCTACTGCGTGGGGCTGCCGTATGCGGTCCCACGCAGGCCTTCTCATACCTCAATCCCAGCTGTTTCCCGGCTGCCGAGCTGCGATTCTGCGGCTCCTACGCGGTTCGTTACGAAGGCGAGGAGGGGGCTGTCCGTCCACCGACTACGAGCGCCCTTCAGCGGTCGCGAGGAGCGCGTCGTGCGCCCCTGGAGGCTTGTGCTGGCCGAGGACGGCGATCTCGAGCTCTAGCAACTGTCCTGGGCATCCTGCTGCTGCGTCATGCCCGCGACCGCGACCGCGACCGCGTCCGCGTTGGCGCGCCACCGTGTTGATTAGGGCCGAGGCGGAGATCGGTCGACGACCACTGAGACAATGGCCGTATCTTGCCTGGAGTGGCTGCTGGTGATCTGGGAGTGCCGGGAACGCTGCCCACCGTCATCGCCGTGCGCGGGGCACGGCACAACAACCTCCAGGACATCGACGTCGATGTGCCGCTGTGGCGTACGGTCGCGGTGGTCGGAGTGTCCGGCTCGGGCAAGACGTCGCTGGCCATCGGCACGCTGTACGCCGAGGGTATGCACCGGTTCCTGGAGGGCCTGAGCACGTACAGCCGACGGCGGCTGACCCAAGCGCAGCGACCGGATGTGGAGCAGATCGACTACCTGCCGGCGGCGCTGGCGCTGCGGCAGCGCCCGCCGATACCGGGGCCGCGCAGCACGGTCGGCACCATGTCCGAGGTGCTCAACGTGCTCCGCCTGATGATGTCGCGGCTCGGCTCGCATCTGTGCCCGAATGGCCACCGCGTCGATCCGTCGATCGCTACGCAGGCCATGGAGATCGTCTGCCCGATATGCGGCGCGCATTTCGAGCACCCCAGTGCGGAGTCGTTCTCGTTCAACTCCTACGGCGCGTGCCCAGCCTGCCAGGGCCTGGGCGTGCGCTCCGAGGTAGACGTCAGCACCCTCGTTCCCGATCCAGGCAAGACGATCGAGGAGGGCGCCGTGCTGCCGTGGAACTCCGGCGGGCGGCGGCTCTCGATGTACGCCGCGGGCGAGCAGGGGGTCCGGCTCAATGTCCCATACCGATCACTGACCCAGCGCGAGCGCGACATCGTGCTGCACGGTGAACCGGTTCAGCGCCGGGTCACGCTTCAGTCCGGGCGGACCGGCCGGTCGGTGCAGTTGTCAGTCAACTACGACAACGCCGTCGCCGCGGTGGAACGCTCACTGCGCAGCGACAAGGAGCGCACCCGCCGCCTGGTGCAACGGTTTCTCATCACTCGCGTCTGCTCGGTATGCCACGGCACCCGGCTGCGGCCCGAGGCATTGAGTTCGCAGCTCGGGGGTCGCAACATGGCCGAGATCAGCGCCCTGGGCCTGGGCGAGCTGCACGGATTCACCGACGGGCTGCCCGCCGGGCTTCCGGCCGAGCTCCGCCGGATGACCGCGGGTTTGCTCGCCGAGCTGAACGGCACGCTCACCCCGCTACTCGACGTGGGTCTCAGCTACCTGACACTCGACCGGTCCGGCGCCTCACTGTCGACGGGGGAGCGGCAGCGGATCGAGCTCACCTCGACGGCGCGCGCGAGCACCACGGGAATGCTATATGTCCTGGACGAGCCGTCTGTCGGGCTCCACCCGATCAACATTCAGGGGCTGCACAAGACGATTACCGCCCTGGCCGCGAACGGCAACTCCGTCGTGGTGGTGGAGCACGAGCGGGAGATCGTCCGGACCGCCGATTGGGTCATCGAGCTGGGTCCCGCAGCAGGAGCGCAAGGCGGCAGCGTGATCGCCGAGGGTCCTCCCGACCAGCTGGAGAGGGACCCGCGCTCGATCATGGGCCCGTTCCTGGCTGGCGCTCCGGCCGTGCCCGGTGACCGGGCGGTGCGGGGCGCACCCGGCGGCCGGATCACCGTTCAGATCGGCGACCTATACAACCTGCACGACGTTACCGCCGACTTCCCGGTGGGCCAGCTGACCGCGCTCGCCGGGCCGTCCGGTGCGGGGAAGACCGCACTCGTCCTGGACAGCCTCCTTCCGGCCGCCCGAGCCGCCCGGAGCAGGTCGGCACCGCCCCCGCATGTCCGCCACCTGGACCTGGACGCTATCCGCCAGGTCGCCTAGGTCGACGCCTCGCCGATCGGTCAGAACTCGCGTTCAACGCCAGCGACCTACAGCGGGGCGTTCGACCAGATCCGCCGCGTGTTCGCCGACACCGGGTATGCGGGGCGGCGGCGCTGGAAGCCCGGTCACTTCTCGTTCAACACCCGCGAGGGCCAGTGCCCGACCTGCCGTGGGCTGGGGGACATCGACCTCGACGTTCAGTACTTACCCGACATCACCGTCCAGTGCCCGACCTGTCACGGAGCCCGCTTCAACGATGCCACTCTGGCGGTGAGGGTCGACGGCCTGACTATGCCGACGTGCTCGGCCTGAGCGTGGAGGACGCTTTGCAGCGGTTCGCTCACCGGGCCGCGGTCATCGCGGCGCTGCGGCCCGTCAGCGAGGTCGGGCTGGGTTACCTGCGGCTCGGCGAGCCCACCCCGTCCCTGTCCGGCGGCGAGTCGCAGCGGCTGCGGATCGCGACCCGCCTGCGCAGCAGCCAGCGCGGCGTGCTCTACGTCCTTGACGAGCCGTTCACCGGCCTGCATCCGCTCGACGTGGCCACGCTCATTGGCGTGTTCGACCGGCTGCTGGACGCCGGCGCCACGATCATCGTCATCGATCACGACTTGGACCTACTCGCCGCTGCGGACCACCTCATCGACATGGGGCCGGGCGGCGGTCCGGACGGCGGGCACATCGTCGCGACTGGCACGCCCGAGCAGGTTGCGCGCGCTCCGAGCAGCGTGACCGGCCCGTGGCTGGCCGAGCACCTGGGCCTGAAAGAAACCCGGTCAGCCCGGCGAACGGCGAGCTGAGCAGGCCAGCGAGCAGATCGCCGAGGACGCCTGCGCCGCTCGGTCGCGGCGGATGTTTTGGTTGGCCTGTTCATCCTCAGACACACGAGTCCGCCTCGCATCTGGCTTGTTGGCCTCGTGGTGCATCGTGCGCAACCTGCCGCGGGCGTCCTCGGGCACGATGCTCATCGTCGCGCCATCCGTCGCGTCGTTCGGGTAGATGTCAGCTCCGTGGTAGTCCGACTTTCGGCGCCTACTTAGAGCTGGCCGACGTGCTCGGCCGCTTTGTCGCACTCGACCTGGCGATGAAGCGCGGGATCCAGCGCAAATCGCTCGGCGACGCGCACCACTTCCTCGCCCAGTAGCCTCAGCTACCCCTCGACCGCCTGGTCCTGAACCTCGCCTGACTCCGCGAAAACACGCGTCGCCTGTGGCACGGGCACGACGTAGGGCACCGCCCACGCTCGCAGCGAGCGCACAGAGAACTCCATCGTGTTTACGACCTGCAGTCCCTGCGTGCCGCCCGCGGCGCTGATCAAGCCCACCACCTCGTCGTGAAGAAATGACGGCTCACGAGGACCGAGCATGTGCAGCCAGTCGATCGCGTTCTTGAACGAGCCCGAGACCGATCCGTTGTACATCGGACTGCTCCACAGCATCCCATCGGCTTGGTAACAGGTCTCGAGCAGCGTCCACACGACCTCCGGCGCGTCGCGCTCCAGCTCGGGACTGTACATCGGGAGCTCGAGGCGACGCAGGTCAAGCAACTCAACTGTTGCGCCCGCCCGAGCGGCGCCAGCGAGAGCGACCTCGAGCGCCGCCCGGCTACGCGACGCCTCACGGAGCGAGCCTCCAAGACCGACAACCTTCATCGTCACCGCCGTACCCTCCTGCAGATGGACGCAGATCGCAACGCCGTCCTCCGGGCTGCTCTATACGCTGCCGCCAGTTCCGCCAGTCGCGTGCTCGGCGGACGCTCGCGCGACGACGCGCCGAACACCACCAAGGCACATCACTGCGTTCGATGCGCCGCTCTCCAATGTCGTGATCGTCGCAGATCAGGCGCGAGCGCGCCGCTCGCCCTTCGCCGTCCACCCGAGCGCCGGCGCCACCTCCCGTGCGACCGTCTCGAGCAGGTGCGCGTTGTACTCGACCCCCAGCTGGTTGGGCACCGTCAGCAGCACGGTGTCCGCCGCCTGTACGGCCTGATCCTGCGCAAGTTCCCGAGCAATCACATCCGGCTCGCCCGTGTATGTGCGACCAAAGCGCGACGTGTGTCCGTCGAGGTAGCCCACCTGGTCGAGGTTGTCATCACGTCCGAAGTAGCGCCGGTCGAGATCGCTCGTAATCGGTATCACGCTGCGGCTAACCGACACCCGCGGCCTGCGCTCCCACCCCGCTGCCCCCCAAGCCTCGTGATATGCGTCGATCTGTTCGGCTTGTAGCTCGTCGAAAGGCAGTCCCGTGTCTTCCAGCAGCAGCGTAGAGCTCATCATGTTCATACCCTGCTCCGCCACCCATCGCGCCGACTCGCGTCCGCCCGCGCCCCACCAGATGCGCTCGGATAGACCCTCCGCGTGTGGCTGAATCGGCAGCATCCCGCTCATCCTCGTGTGCGCAGGGTCGGCGTGCGCCACGCCCTCGCCGGCGATCGCGCGGCGAAAGTTTCCCTCGCCGGCGATCGCGCGGCGAAAGAGCTCAGCGTGCGCGCGCGCGAGCTCCCCGCCCGCATCACCCTGCGCATCGGGATACCCGAACGCTTCCGGGCCATCGAGCACCGGCTCGGGCGAGCCGCGACTGATCCCGAGCTGCAGCCGCCCGCCAGCAATCAGGTCCGCCGACGCAGCGTCTTCCGCCATATACAGCGGGTTCTCGTAGCGCATGTCGATCACTGCCGTTCCCAACTCGATCCTGGACGTGCGCGCACCCATCGCCGCCAGGAGCGGAAACGGCGAGCCGAGCTGGGGGGCGAAGTGGTGCACGCGCACGAACGCGCCGTCTATCCCTATCTCCTCCGCCGCCCGCGCCAGCTCGATCGTCTGGACCAACGCGTCTTTCGCCGTCAACGTCCGCGACCACTGCGCGCGCTGCCAGTGGCCAAAGCTCAGAAGCCGATCCGGAGCTCCTCGCGAGGCTCGCTCACCGTGCCTTCACCGTCCGTTCCCGACCGACCCCTGGGCGCGCGTTGACATCCACCGTCTGAGCGTAGAGCACCGCCGCGCAGCGCAGGGGGAAGCGCTCGTTTCAGGACACGGTTGAGCGCTGCCAGACGTGCTCGAACACCGGGGCGCATTGCTGTCTGACCGCGAGACGTGCCGTGGACCGTCCATGACACTAACGAAGCTCCGAGCATGCGCTAATGGGCTCGTTAGGAAAACGCAGTTCACTAGACGTGGACGTCCGCTCGGGCGGTCTGGTCACCACAGAGAGGAAGCACTGGCGATGGTCACGCTGCCCGGAAGCCCTAACGGGAAACGCATGGCGCTGTACGCAGCTGGAGACGGTGTGGCCGTGCTCACCCTGAAAAGCGACCGCTCGATGAGGGACGAAAAAATCCAGGAAATCGGGCTTGAAAGCAGCCGCTACCCCACCGCCACGTTCGTGATCTCGAAGCCGGCCACGATCCCTCCAGGCATCTTGACCTGTAAGGTCGTCCACGCGAGTATCACAGGCGTGCTGAAATCCACGGGGTCTCCAAGCAGGAGAGGCTGCCCGTTGAAACGCGCTGCTCCGGATCAACCGTTCAGGCTGTCGGCTCGCTGAGCTTCCCGTGGAGCGAATTCGGATGACCGCGCCGAGCATTGGGGGCTTCGTGAATGTGACTGTGACCGAACACGCCACGATGGAATTCGACCTGCCCCTAGCACGCTCCTAGGGGCCCAAGGACGCGTGCCCAAGAACGCTGAAACCCTAAAAGCCGTGCGGCTTCACAGCGGGCTGCTGGAGCCGCCCGGCCCTGATAGCCCGCTCGTGAATATCGACGAGCGTGCCCCAACGCTTGGCGTTGGCAGGCGGCTATGGACGCTGACGCTGCTGCTCGCGACATCCTTGCTCCTGCTCGTTGGTTGCGGCTCGGTCGGCAAGGCTCGTCGGACGCAAGCACTCGTGGCTATCGGTGCTGGGTTGAAGGGCCCCGCCGGGCTGAAGGCCACGGTCTACGCGAAAGGTCCGGCAGCCACTGCGGCGTTCACCTTCGATAGACAGGGCCGACTGTGGCTGACGGCCGCGGGACTGGACGCACACCCTGACGACGGCGTCTACATGATCCCTAGGCAGGGCGCCCGCGCCCTGAAGGTCGTCACCGGGTTGGACGACCCGCTTGGTATCGCTTGGTATGAGAACAAGCTGTATGTGGCGTCGGTCGGGCGTGTGGATGCGTTTGACGGCTTCAACGGCAGGCGATTCACCCAGCACACGAAGATCCTCAGCGGACCGCTGGCGGGTGCGGAGAACAACCTCCTGGTCATGAGTCCGGACGGGCACTTCGTGATGGGCATCACCGCAACGTGCGACCACTGCACCCCGACCACCAAGTGGTCGGGCTCGATCGTCTCGTTCCTGCCCAACGGCAGCGACCTACGCCCTTATGCCAGGCGCATCCGTGCAGCTTTTGGCCTCGCCTTCTTTCCAGGAACAAGCGATCTGTTCGCGACCATGAACCAGCGCGATGATCTCGGTGCAGCCACCCCCGGCGACTGGCTGTCACTCGTGCGCGAAGGCCAAGATTGGGGCTTTCCCGGCTGCTACGGACAGGGAGGCACGGTATGTGCCGGCGTGCCGAAGCCGACGGCGGTGCTAGACAAACACGGCGCCGTCGGAGGCGTTGCGATCGTGACCGGCCAGCTCGGCGCGAGGATTGGGACGTCGGCACTCGTCCCTGAGTGGAACGTGGCGAAGGTGCAGCGCGTCGCCCTGAGGAGCTCCGGATCCAACTCCAAGGCCTCCGTTACGCCCTTCCTCACTGGGATGGCCAATCCGCTGGCCATCGCGCTCGCTCCGGATGGATCGCTTCTCGTAGGCGACTGGGCCACAGGGACGATTTATCGCATTAGCGTTAACTTCTCCTAGCTTGAGGCAAGGCCCACAGCGCGCCTGTGCATGCGCTCGCCGCTCATCCGTCGGCGCGGTCAAGACGGACTGTCCGTCACCGGACGCTCGAAGCCGCCTGCCGCTCTTGGCGGAAAGGAGCGACGCACGAGGATACTGTCGCGTCTTCGCAGCTCGTCCAGGGCAGGAGCGTGGGCTGGGCCGCGCCGCGCGCGCATCTATCCGCCCTCGCTCCGGAGGACGGCGCGGCTGGCCCAGCGGGGCTGAGCGGCGACGGTACTAGTGTCGTGATTCGTTGATTCGGGTGCAGTAGCGAGGGCGATCGAGTCGAGGATCTCGTCGGCTGTCTTGGTCCAGACGAAGGGGCGTGGGTTTTCGTTGCAGGTGTTGATCCAGGCGCGGATGTCGGTGTTGAGCTCGCGGACTGGGCGGTGCGTGCCGCGCCTGAGCTTCTTGGTTGTGAGCTCGGCGGACCAGCGCTCGACGAGGTTCAGCCAAGAGGAGCTGGTGGGCGTGAAGTGCAGGACGAACCGTGGATGAGCGAGCAGCCAGCGCTGGATCGCCGGGGTCTTGTGGGTGGAGCTGTTGTCGAGGATCAGGTGGATATCTAGGTGCGCCGGCAGCTCCCGATCGAGGGTCGTGAGGAATTTCTTTGACTCGATCGCTCGGTGGCGAGCGTGCAGCGAGCCGATCACCTTCCCGGTCGTGATGTCCAGCGCGGCGTAGAGGCTGGAGGTGCCCGAGCGCTCGTAGTCGTGCGTCGCGCGCTCGGGGGTTCCGGGCAGCATTGGCAGGATCGGCGCGCTCCGGTCAAGTGCTTGGATCTGGCTCTTCTCGTCCACGCACAACACCACCGCTCGCTCGGGCGGCGCGAGATACAGCCCGACAACATCGCGGACCTTCTCGATGAACTGCGGGTCTGTGGAGAGCTTGCAGGTCTCCTGACGGTGGGGCGCAAGGCCGAACGCCCGCCAGATGCGGTGTACCGCCGACCGCGTCAGCCCTACCTCGGCCGCCATCGAGCGCGTCGACCAGTGCGTCGCGTCCTTCGGCGTCGCCTCCAGCGTCTTGACGATGACCTCTTCGACCCGCTCGTCGGCGATCGTTCGGGGACGTCCCGGCCGCGGCTCATCGAGCAGGCCATCCACGCCATCAGCCCCGAACCGCGACCGCCACCTACGCGCGCGCTCTTGATGTCCACACCGAGCTCATCCGCGATCTCGGTGTTGTTGAACCCCTCACCGGCTAACAGCACGATCCGGCAGCGCAACGCGAGCGCTTGCGCACTGCTCCGCCCTCGCGCCCACGACCGCAGCCGCGCACGCCGCTCATCATCCAACGAGATCTCAAACCAGGAAAGGAGTAGACATAGCCCACACCTACCCGCTATCCCCAAATTAATGCATCAGGAGACTAGCGCAGGATCCGCAGCTCTCCCAGATTGAGCAATGCGTAACCACTCGCCCAGGTACGAGCGCGGTGTCCGAACCCTCGTGTGTGCCAGGCTTGGCTTGTGTCCTCGGAGAACCTGCATCTGGTGCGCTCGATCTACGCGGACTGGGAACGTGGCGACTTCTTTGGTGGTTCGGGCGAGTGGATCGACCCCGAAATCGAATTCGAGATCGCCGACGGGCCCGATGCGGGTCGCTGGCACGGGCGCGGAGGACTGATAGAGGGCACTCGCGCGCTCCTCAGGCCGTGGGAGAATTGGCGGCCCACGGCGGAGAAGTACCTTGCGCTGGACGAGGGCGTCCTCGTGCTTGCCCGGTTCAGCGGGCGAGGCAAGACGAGCGGCATGGAGGTCGGGCAGATCTCGTCACGAGGGGTGAACGCCTTCTATGTGCGCGACGGCAAGGTTGTGAAGCTCGTCCTCTACTGGGACCGCGAGCGCGCTTTCGCGGATGTCGGTCTCACGCGCGAGGCCGACGAGTGGACCTGAACCAGCGTCAGCGCGGGATCCGCAGCTCCCCGAGATTAGTCAATAACGACACGCCCAGGGCTGGCAGGGCATTCAGCCGGCGTCGTTGCCAGAGCCGCGCAGGTGGCGGCTCACCTCTCCGAGGAGATCGGTTCGGACGCACCTCTGCACAAAGCGCCACTGCCCGTCGCGCCGCTCGAAGCGGTCGTGATTGCGGCCGCTGACGATGGGTTGCAGAGGCAGATCAGGTAGCGCTTGCAGTGCGGTGAAGTACGACCGCGAGACCGCTGTGCCCGCCTCTTCGTCGACGTCGATCGCGACGTTGGTGGTGACGTGCTTGGTCCGGGGCGTGCCGTCCTCGTAGAGGATCAGGTTGTCCCGCAGCATCTTCTCGATGGCATCTCTACCGCTCACCGACCCGGACCCGCCCGTAAACGTGGCGTCCGCAAGGAGCACGCCGACTCCTGGCGAAATCGCCGTCGTCTACAAGCTCGGCGTAGGTTGCAATGAGGTTCTCGATCGCCCGGTGGCTCGATGGCTGATCGGGAACCCCGTTGGGTGCCGATGTCGACATGGTCGCCGACTATATGCGAGCCTGCCAAAGTGGGCCCGTAGGCGCATCAGCGAAGGATGCGCAACTCCGGGAATTCGACAATCAGACTCGACAACGCCCGGGCCCGGCGGCGTCCGGCTCGCGGGAGATGTGCCAGGCTTCACCCGTGAACTCGGCGAACCTGGACCTCGTACGCTCGATCCTGGCTGCGTGGCAGCAAGGAGACTTCGACTCGGCCCGGTGGGCCGACCCAGGCATCATGTTCGTCCTCGCCGACGGCCCCTCGCCCAGCAGCTGGGAAGGGCTCGACGGCATGATCGAGGGCTGGCGGGACTTTCTCACGGCATGGGAGCACTGGCGGGGCGAGGCCGATCACTATCGCGAGCTCGACAGTGAACGCGTGCTGGTCCTGATCCATGGCACCGGTCGCGGAAAAGCGAGCGGTCTCGACGCCGCCCAGATGCGTTCCGAGGGCGCAAACCTTTTCCACATCTCGGGCGGGAGGGTGACGCGGCTCGTCGTGTACTTCAACCGCGAAAACGCGCTCGCCGACCTCGGCCTCACTCCGGAGAGAGAATGACGCGCGCCCGTCTTCGCTTCCGCGTTGGTGACCAAAGCAGGCGCGCGGCCGGCATTGCCAGCGCCCGCGCAACGATGGCATGAGCAGGGACCTCCTCAGCTCAAGCGCGGATAGTCCGCGTAGGTGTTCAAACCATGGAGCTTGAGGAGGCCCCGGATGACAATCGTATTGGGACTCGACCAGCACAGAGCGCAGATCACTGCGGAGTGGGTCGACACGGTGACGGGCGAAGTCTGCCGCTCGCGGGTCGCTCCGGCGCATCGCGAGAGCGTGCGCCAGTTCTTGGCGCGCTTTGATGGTCCGGAGCTCGAGGTGGCCTTGGAGGCAACCACTGGGTGGCGTTTTGTCGTGGAGGAGCTGCACCGGGTAGGCGCGAGGGTACATCTGGCCGAGCCGGCGGAGACCGCCGCGAGACGAGGGCGCAAGAAGCGCGCGAAGACCGATCGCGCTGACGCGCGGCTGTTGCGCGAGCTGGTGATGGTGGGTCGCTTGCCGGAGTCGTGGATCGCGCCTGACCACATCCTCGATCTACGCGCGCGCGTGCGGTTGCGCCATACGCTCATCGACGAGCGGGGGGAGTGGCAGCAGCGGATTCACGCGGTGCTCTACCACCACGGCTGCCCGCACCACCACGGCATCGGTCTGTTGACCGGGATGGGTCGCGAGTGGCTTCAGAGCCTCGAGCTGCCGGCCACCGCGCGCGAGCAGGTGACGGTCGCGCTGCAGATGATCGGCGCGGTGGATGCTCAGCTCGCGCCGATGGACAAGGAGCTGCGCGCCTACGCCCGGCGCCAGCCAGGCTGCAAGGCGCTGATGGGTCTCTACGGGATCGGTCATCTGACCGCGGTCACGATCCTCGCCGAGCTCGGCGACGCACGGCGATTCTCCTCCTCGCGCGAGGCGGTCCGCTACTCGGGCCTGGACATCACCGTCCACCAGTCCGATCAGCGCCGCGCTCCCGGCCACCTCTCCCGCCAGGGACCACCCGCGTTGCGCTGGGCGCTATACGAGGCCGCCCAGTCTGCTCACCGCACGAGCAGCCCCGACCGCGAGTACTACCTGCAGGCAGCCGAGCGGCTCGGCGGTAACCGCGCGTGCCTGGCGGTCGCGCGCAAGCTTCTGAAGCGCAGCTACCACACTCTGCGCGAGCTCGGCGAGCAGGCGCTTCAGCCTGCCTGAAACGGTCGTGCGCGCGCAGCCCTCGCTCAATCCGATGCAACGCGGCCGGCTCCCGGCATCGTCCTGCCGCCACGCCTGCGTGGACGGCCTCCAACGACTGAGCGGCCGCAACGCTTACCCCAGCGGGATCACCCCATCAACCATCATGTCGCCGGCCCGCCGCACGGCAGGGTCGTGGACCGAGATACGGCTGGGCGCCCGCGCACACCCACCGAGCAATAGCGCCAGCACGACGCCTGTCAGGCGCTACGCGCTCGGCCCTTCGGGCCGCCCTGCGGGCGAGCGAGCACCGCCGCCGGCGCCAACGAACACGAACGTCGAGGACATCTCAAGACTCCCCGAGTGAACGAACAAGCAACAACAAAGCCCGCGCGCTTGACACGGGACCCCTGCACAGATACGGACGATTTCCGGCCCTTTCGCCCGAGTTCATACGTACGCTCGCTTCCGCCGAGGGAAGCGGCGTGATTCGGTAAGCGTTCCAGACGCGTGGTGCTCGTCCGGAGCAGGCGGTCGCGGGTAGCTGGCCGAGACGCTCGCGCAGTCGCGCAAAGCGCGAGTACGGTGGCTTCAAGGCACAGAACGCTGGCGCACGCCCGCGTGCACTTGCCTGACTCTGGCTACCCCACGAAGTCGTGAAGTTGATAGACCCGGGTCTCGGGTGCACGACCTCCCTGCTCCATCAGCGGCCTGACCGCCGGCATCAAGCGGTCGTTGAAGAACGCATCCCACGCCTTCTGGGACTCCCACACATCAAAGATGCGAAAGAGTCCGGCTTGCTCGTCGAATCCGGCGGTGTGAACAAGCCCACCGTCGGGCGGGTTGTCCCGGGTGCCGAGTGCCTCCTGGATCCGGTCATAGTTCGTGGTCGTCCGGTCGTTACCCTCGATGGGGAACTCCTGGATAACTGCAACTGCCATGTCGGCCTCCTCCCGTTGGGGGCCACAACTCTACCGCTCGCTTCCCGTGCGATCACGCTCGACCAAAGCCCTCTCGGGCGCCACCTAGCTAACCTCGGTACGAGCCCGTAGCCCAGTGACGCTTCCTGCGCGACCGAGCGTCGCCACGGGGGCAACGTGGCGCTCGCAAGGGACAAGAGCGAGGCGTCGGGCCGCAGTCTCCATCGTGCGCTGATGTGGACTCAATAGGCGTGCGACACCTTCGCTTTCATCCAGGTCAGGCAGGTCGAGCTCGACCGTAGAGGCGCTCGCTCTCGGCGAGGGAGCAAGGTCCTGATGGCACGTCGACGCGGAAGTGCTCTCGCGTCAGGTCTGTAGAGCGACCTCGACGGCACGCTGCGCGTGCAGACGAGCGGTGTCAAAGAGCGGGACCTCAGCATCCCGTGGACCCACAAGCAGCCCAATCTCGGTGCATCCGAGTAGCACGCCGTGCGCACCGCGCCCGACGAGATCGCTGATCACGTCGCGATACGCGCTGCGCGACCCGTCGTCGATGATGCCTACGCAGAGCTCGTCGTAGATCACGTCGTGAACCAGCCGCCGGTCCTTCTCGTTGGGAACGAGAACGTCCAGCCCATGCCGCTCGCGTAGCCGCCCGACATAGAAGTCCTCTTCCATCGTGTACGCCGTTGCGAGGAGTCCGACTCTGGAGATGCCTGCCTGCGCGATCGCGTCTGCTGTGGCATCAGCGATGTGCACGAAGGGGATCTCGACGGCCGCGACGATCGCCGCAGAGACCTTGTGCATGGTGTTCGTGCAAAGCACGAGCAGCTCGGCACCGGCCACGACCAGCAAGCGAGCTTCGGCAGCGAGCCGCTCGCCCGCCTCTCCCCAGGAGCCCGTGCTCTGCATCTTCTCGAAGTCTGCGAAGTCCACCGAGCGCAGCACACAGTCGGCTGAGTGCATCCCGCCAAGGCGGTCGCGGGTCGCTTCGTTGATCAAGCGGTAGTACTCCGCTGAGGACTCGCGGTTCATGCCACCCAACAGCCCGATGCGCTTCATCGCAGAGAGCATGCCATCAAGCGGCTCGGCCGATGGCCGAGCCGGCTTCCTCGTTGCGATCATCTAGGCCCAGACGAGCGATCGGAGGGGGAGCACAAGCCACGATGCTGCCGTCGCAAAGCGCCAGCGGCGACCACCGGTTGAGTGGCTCTGCCAAGCCTGAACGTCGCAGGCCTCCAGCTTCCGTTTGCGCGAATAGCAGCTGCTCAGGGACGCGACCCCACCCGACGCAAGGCGACGCCTCTTTCTCCGGACCAGGCGTCTGGAGCGAAGGTCAGCGGACGATCGCAAATCGCGCGAAGTGCGAGCCGGCGCCGTTACATCAGGAGGGCAACGGTAACGTCCACGCCACCGGAGTTCGGCGATCACGGCCGCCTTTCTGAGAGAATCACAACGGGTCGTGATGAATGCTTCCGCACAGCTCGGTCAAGGCATCCGGCGGGCCTCGCTGGAGGTGCGCGGGCTTCGGGCGGCGGTGCGTGCGGGGATGCTCGGTCTCGAGTCTCCCCGGACGCTCCGAGGCATTGCCGCAGCGCTGCGCGGATACGGCGCGTTCGGATCGGCCTCGCGGATCGCGGCGCTGCGCCACGGCGACCTCTCAGCGATCGCCGACGACCGCGGCGAGCTGACGTTCAACGAACTGGACGAGCGCGTCAACCGGCTCGCCAACGGGCTTCGTGCGAAGGGACTCGGACCGGGATCGAGCGTCGGCGTGCTGTGTCGCAACCACCGCCAGCTGCTTATCGTCGCGTTCGCGGTGGCACGTGCGGGGCTGAGCGTGATCATGCTCAACACGTCGTTCTCGGCGCGACAGTGCGCCGAGGTCGCCGAGCGCGAGGGCGTCGACTTGCTCGTCTATGACATCGAGCTCGGCGACGCGGTCGCTGAGGTGCACGCGCCGTTCGGCAAGCTCGCCGTCGCGATCGACGATCCCGGCGCCGACGACTTGGACTGTCTGATTGACGGAGGCGCTGCGACGCTCCCGCCGTCGCCTGTCAGCGCGGGACGGATCGTGATCCTCACCAGTGGCACCACGGGCACGCCGCAGGGAGCGCCCCGCGAGGATCCGCGAGGGTTCGTGGGAGCCGGTGCGGTGCTCGAGCGGATGCCGATGCGTGCGCGTGAGGCGACGGTCATCGCGCCGCCCCTGTTTCACGGCACCGGGCTGCTGATCGCTCTGCTGTCGATCGGGCTGGGCTCAAAGCTCGTCCTGCGCCGCCGGTTCGACGCGGCCCAGTTCCTCGACGACGTCGCCATGCACCGGGCGACCGCCGTGTGCGTCGTGCCGATCATGCTTCAGCGGATGCTGGCGCTCGGCGAGGACGAGATTCGCGAGCGCGATGTGTCGTCGCTGCGCGTCGTCTTCTGCGCCGGTTCGCAGCTGCCGGCCGACGTCGCGATCAGCACGATGGATGCGCTCGGCGAGGTTATCTACAACCTTTACGGATCCACCGAGGTCGCGCTGGCGACGATGACGACGCCGGAGGACATACGGGCAGCACCGACCTCCGTCGGCAGGCCGCTGCTTGGGTCGCAGGTGCGCATCCTCGACGAGCACGGCCGTGAGCTGCCCCAGGGCCAGATCGGTCGGATCTTCGTTGGCACGCTCTCGCCGTTCGAGGGATACACCGGCGGGGGCGCCAAGGAGATCATCGACGGCATGCTCTCCACCGGCGATGTCGGGCACTTCGACGCGGATGGCCGGCTGTTCATCGACGGCCGCGACGACGAGATGATCATCTCCGGCGGCGAGAACGTGTATCCGCGCGAGGTCGAAGAACTGCTCCTCACCCACCCGGCGATCTCTGACGCGGCGGTGCTCGGTGTCGAGGATCCGGAGTTTGGCCAGCGGCTGCGGGCGTTCGTCGTATTGCGCGATGATCAACACCTGTCGGCGGAGAGGCTGCAGGCGTTCGTGAAGGAAAACCTCGCGCGCTACAAGGTGCCACGAGACGTCGTGTTCCTCGATGACCTGCCACGCAATCCCACTGGAAAGGTCCTTAAGCGTGAACTGGCGCAGATGAGCATCTGAGCTGAGCGCGGAGATGCGTCGCGGTCGGCGACCTCGCCACACGACGAGCGTCGGCGCCGCTGCGCGTCGTCCGCGGCGGGGTTTGTCGTCAACAACGCTGAGACGGCGAAGCCGGGCTTGAGGGCGCAATTGCCGGGAACGTCGGCTTCAGCGGAAATTGGAAGCGACGAATCATGGTCGTTCGCGCCAGCGACCCCCCGGCTTTTGCCGGTCAAACCAAGCGTCAGACTTCTCCTGTGTGGTGTGGCAGATGGTTAACCGCGGCCGTGCGCATCACGCGTCGAACTCGGAGCCGGCGAGCAGCGGCCGGATGCGCGCCACGAATCGCTCCGGGTAAACCAGGTGGAGCATGTGGCCGCTCCCGTTCCAGACCTCGACGCACGCGCGGGGCACGAGACGCGTGAGCCACGCCTCGTAGTCCGGCGGCGGCAGCGAGCCGTGCAGCGACAGCAGCGGCGCGCCGATGCGGGGCAGGACGGCTTCGGCGGTCGCAGTCAACTCCTCGGGCGGCGTCGTCAGCAGCGTGTCCCAGATGCCGAGCACGACCTCGCGCGGGAAGGCTAGGATCCGGCGCTCGAGGTCCTCGATTCCGGCGTAGGGCTCTAGCTGCAGTGCGCGGTCGATCAACAGCACCGCCTGCATCGTGTGCTCGCCAAGCAACGCTGCCGTATGCGGCTGCGCGAGCGTGGCGAAGTCGCCGAACCGCAAGGAGGCGTCGACACAGACGACGGCGCGCGCGCCATGTACCGCGGCGTACACCGCGGCGACGCTCGCGCCCAGCGAGTGACCCACGACCGCGGGCTTGCCCGAGGCTAGTTCCTGGACGACCGCCTCCACGTCGCCGACCAGCGACAGCATCGAGTAGTCCGGGGCGGCTGAGGACGCTCCGTGGCCTCGAAGATCCATCCGCACGCACGTGAAGTCTGGGGCGAGCAGGTTGCTCACAGGCTCCCACGTCTGCCGGTAGGACGTGAGGCCGTGCACGAACACGACCGGGGGTCCCTCGCCCGCGACGTCATAGGCAATCGCCGGGCTGCCGCGTCTCTGCAGCTTGGCCGCGCGCGTCCCGCCCGTCACGCCCGCAATCCCTCCACCTCGACGCGCAAGCGGCCTCCGCGAGTGGGCACCGACGCGCTAGTCGCCGCGCCAGTGAACCTCGTAGGTCTCGATCGGCTCGTCGAAGCCCTTCGCGTCGACCGACCGACGATTGGAGAAGGTGATCCCCTTGCCGCGGCAGAGGTCGTGCACGCCTGAGGAGACGACGATGCAATCGGGCTGCGCGTACTCGCAGAGACGGGCCGCCTGCTGAACGCTGGCCCCGAAGAGGTCGTCATGCTCGGTCACCGGCTCGCCGGCGGCGACGCCGATGCGCACGCGCAGGCGTTCGTTAGCCCCGTCGCCCTCCTTTAGTGCGCGCTGGATGTGTGTCGCGGCCCCGACCGCGCGCGACGCTGAGTCGAACGCGGCCATGATGCCATCGCCGGTGTGCTTGACCTCGCTGCCGCCAAACCGCGCGAGGCCCGACCGGACAGCCGCGTCGTGCTCTCGCAGTAGCTGGATCGCGGCGAGATCGCCGAGCTCCTGAGTGAGACGGGTCGAGTCGACGATGTCTGTGAAGAGAATCGCTCGGAAGGCACTGTCGGTGTATGCCTCGCCTGGGGGATGGGTGTTCAGACGGCCGAAGAACCCGCGCACGACGGCCTCGTCGACCTCGATGACCTGCGATGGCATCAGACCGTGAGCCTCGCGGTGCGCTGCTTCAACGGCCTCCCTGTCCGGACCCTCCATCAGGCAGAAGCCGAGATCGGAGTGGTCCTCGAACCAGTAGGTGAGGAAGCGCACGCCGAACTTGTCCTGCACCCCGAGGTCCGCTACATGCGCGGCGGCGATGTCAGCGGCGGTCGCTCCGGGGATCTCGTGGCGATCCATGAAGAGGGCCATCGTGACTCGAACTGTACTGGCGGACCTTGGATCTGACGGGCGTCGCGCATCCCCTGGGGGCCCAAGCGTCTCTCGGGCCCCAACGACTTGCGCTCAGACGAGGGTGAGCGGCGACGCCGGCACGGTCTCCTCGTCCGGGTCGATGAGCCCAGCTCGGTGATCCGCTAGGACCGTCTCTCGGGGAGCTGCGGATCCCGCGCTGATGGGGCTCATTCCGGCGCGTCGCCCCATATTGGCCTCCGGAACGAGTCGTGGACTGATAGTGCTGCTCGTTCGCAGCGGCAGCGCGACCGGTATCCGCGAACGCGCTCGCATCCACGCGGCAGCACAAATCTGCGGGCCTGCTCCGCCCTGGGGCCGGCAGGAGCGAGAATGCCTGCGATCGGCGCGGTGCTTACTAGGTCGTCGCGCCCATCGAGGCGGGATCGCGGAGCTCGATCCACAGCCCTTCGGCGTACGCGCACAACTGACGAGCCGGTCCATACACCGCGGCGCCGCCCCGGTGCTTGCGTCCATCGTGCCCGACCGGCCATGCGATCACGGTGTGCTGTTGCTCGGGCAGCACAGGTTCGAGCAGGCGTCCGGTGAGCCGCCCCAGAACGCTCGTCGGTGCGTCCGCCGGAACGGCAGAAGCGGCCGTGGGGCAGTCGAGCGCGGACCAGACGAACACTGCACAGACCGCGTCCTGCTCCCCGGCGAACTCCGACCGGGGCTTCCAGATGCCTGCGAAGAGTTCGCTCCCGGGAACTGAGCCCATGACGATCGCGACCGCCTCGTCCTGCGAGCGTTTGGGCCCGCAGCCAAAACAGCCGGGAAACGGATGCTTCGTCGATCGAGCGCGGGAGTGAATCGCGAAGGCGCAAATCGCGCGTCGCATCCGCTCAGCCGCTGAACGTCATCCAGCGCCAGCTCGGCACGCCAATGTCAACACCACGCGCATCTACCTACCGAGAATCGACATCGAGGAGATCATCTGCACCGTGCATGCGCGTCGCGCGCTCATGATGTCCGCGACAGCCGGCCTACAGCTCTGAAGAATCGACACGCTCAAGGAGCGCGAGCGCCGACCGGATGCTCGCGCCTCGGGCATGGACTACTGCTTTGCCGCACGCGAGCGATCGTCGCGCGACTTCCCCCCGGGACTTCTCGCCGCGCTCGCAGGTCGCCCAAGTCAGCAGTCTGGTTAGCTGCCCGCGCGCGCTACCACGTCCGCGAGCTGCCGGCGAGAGGATATTTCGAGCTTGCGAAACGAGCGTCCTAGGTGGGTCTCAACGGTCTTCTCTGTTACGAACAGCGTCTGGGCGATCTCTCGGTTGGTGGCGCCGCTCGCGGCGAGCTCGACCACGCGCAGCTCGCTCGGCGTCAATGAGTTTACTCCCGTATGAGTTAATGTCCGCGGCCGGACGCCGATCGCCGCCAGCTCGGCCCGGGCGCGGCGCTCCAGCGTTAGGGCGCCGCAGCGGGCCGCCAGCGTGAGGCCCTCAGAAAGCGGTCCTCGGGCCGCGGTTCGCTGTCCTGCTGCCCGGAACGTCGCGCCGAGGTCGACCAGCACGCGCGCGTGCTCGAGCCGCGCGGGCGATGGCGTGAGCACCTCGAGCGCCGCAGCCAGCCCGTCGGATCGATCAGCCGGCGGTCCAACGAGCGCGTGGGCGCGCAGCGCGATCCCAATAGCGCGCGGCGCTCCGAAGGACTCGGCGCGGCGCACCTCCTCAGCCGTCAGGGCGCGAGCTTCGTCGTGGCGGCCGAGCTCGGCAAGCGAGAGGGCCGTCGCCGAGCGCCAAGGGAGCATGGCTGGATTCTCGCCGCCGAAGATGGGATGGTCGCCCGCGCAGTCGTGCAGTTCCTCGAATAGCCGCTTCATGGTTGCCGGCGGCGGCTCGAAGCACGCCCGAGGCGTAACGCAGCTGAGAACTTAGTGTGAACTCGGTGTCGTACCGCACACCGCTTTGGTCGATGAACCGGCGCAGCGCCTCGGGCGTCTCCTCGCGCTCCAAGCCCGCGAGCACCACCGCCCACACCGCGAGGAGCACTAACTCCGCGCCGAGCAAGTCGGGGGCAAGCTCGATCGCTGCTTGCGCGTCGGCTTGGGCGCCGGTTAGGTCTCCCCGGCGAAACGCGATCACCGCTCGAAGCCCGGAGATCGTCACGACCGTCAACGCCGATCCCCGTTCGCGTGCTTGCGCCAGGACGCCGAGATCGCCGTCTCGAGGTCGGCGCCCGCGAGTTCCGCAAGGCGCCCGGCGTCGCCCACCTGCGCACCGTCCCCGAGTGCGCTCAGCGCGCGGGCGAGCGCGGCGGCGGCGTCCGGTAGCCGGGTCAGACGCAGCAGCACTGCATTCGCGACCCCGCGGGGGAGGATATCGCTGACCTCGGCCGCGGCTGCCGCCTTGGGATCAAGGTCGCGCGCCGCGGCCTCGTCGAGTAGCTCGCCTAGGAGAAACGGATTTCCGCCGGTCACTTGGCTGCAGGCATCGACGAATCGATCGTCCGGCTCACCAGACAGGCGGGCCGCGACAACCGAGCGGATCGCCTCCTTTGTCAAGGGCGCGAGGCGCAACAGCTCCACGGAGGGATCGGCGATGAACGTCGCCAGCTCTGCCTCCGGCGCAGGGTCCAGCGGCCGGGTCGCGAGTATCAACCCCAGCGGCTGCCCTTCGAGTCTGCGCGCGATGAACGCGAGCGCGCGCACCGACGGCGCATCGCACCATTGCAGATCGTCGACCGAGAGCACGAGCGGAGAATCGGCGGAGAGGTTCGAGGCAAGCCAGTAGAGGCCGTGCCGCCACGCGTAGCCTGGATCGCTAGTGGATGGGCCTTGCCCAGGCGGGTCGGGCGGCGCCGTGGGCGCCCCCGGTAAGCACCTCGGCCGCCAGGCCCGCCGCGCCGGCCAACCAGCGCGCGCGCTCGCTGGAATCGGACTCCAGCAGCGTGCGCTCGAACAGCTGGCGTACGATCCCGAACGGAAACCTCCGTTCGAGCTCCGTGGCCCGCGCATGCAGCACCCGGACGCCGACGTCCAAGGCCCGCACGCGGGCCGCCTCGAGCAACCGTGACTTCCCCATCCCGGGGGCGCCCTCAATGACGAGAACGCCGCTGGCGCCCTGTCCCACGGCACGCAGCGCAGCCTCGAACCGCTCGAGCTCGTGCTCACGCTCGAGCAGCTCGCTTGGCTGGGCAAGGGCAGCCATGTACGGATCGATCGTAGGCCAGCAACCGTCGCCATGGAGACCTGCATCTCGGCAGAAGCCGGGCTCCGGCGCCTGGTTCCCTCGCGCGAGCGGCAACCAGACGCCGAGGGGATCTCACTGCTGCTGCGGACGAGCCCCGAGCGTCTCGGGCGCGGCTCGGTGTACGACGGTTTCGCCAGGGCCCAGCAGTCGTGTCAGCCGAGCGACGGCTCACTCCTGACACGGTCTAAGGCCGCGAAGGAGAGGCGTCAAGCCACGGCTTGGCTGCGCGCGAGAGAGTCAACCGCGAGCCCCATCTGAAGCGCGCCGGCCAGCTCGAGGATGGCGTCTCGTGATGTTCTGCTGACGGCGGTCATGTTCGCGAAGCCGTGTACGAGACCCTCGTGGCGGCGCAAGGCGACTGGGACCCCGGCGTCGGCGAGCTTGGCGGCGTACGCCTCACCCTCGTCGCGCAAAGGATCAAAGCCGGCCGTAACGATGTACGCCGGCGGCAGGTTGCTGACATCCGAAGCGTGCAGCGGGGCAGCGCGCACGTCTTTGGCAGAAGCTGCATAACACTCCCTGAACCACGCCATGTCCTCGTCCACCAGGATGAAGCCCGTGCCAAAAAGCTTCGAAGAGCGCGTCACGACGTCCATGTCGGTCACGGGGTAGATCAGAAGCTGGAACACGGGCCCGACCGTGCTCTCCAATGCGCACTGCTGAGAAATGACTGCAGCGAGATTGCCGCCCGCGCTGTCGCCACCGACCGCCAGCCGTCCCGGGTCGACCCCGAGATCGGTGGCATTTTCGTGCACCCAGCGGAACGCGACCAGGCAGTCCTCCACGGCAGCCGGGAACGGTGCCTCGGGAGCCAGGCGGTAGTCGATCGCAATGACAGTGACGTCGCCGTGTACACAAAGCATCCGGCACAGCTCGTCGTGAGTGTCCAGGTCGCCGAAGACGAATCCCCCGCCGTGGAAGAACACGAGCGCGGGGCGCGCTCCCGAATGCGGCCCGCCAGCGGTGTCGTACTGACGAGCAGCGATCACTCCGGCCGGCCCCGGGATTGTCAGATCGCTCGTCATGGCCGGCAGGGGCGGCCGGGAGGCGTTGACTCTCGACACGCGCCTAAACTCGGCGCGGGCGTTCACGGGTCCCAGCGCGAACCAGGCCGCTTGTCCGCTGGCCTCCAGCGCTCTGAGGATCAGCTGAATCTGGCCGTCGAGTGTCTGGCCGTCAACGACGACCGGCCTGCCCGCGAGCGCTCGGGTAACGCGGGGAGACAATCGTGCGATGATTCGCGAGGCGACACGCTCGAATCGATCACGCGGCGCGAGCTCTTGGCGGGACGTGGTGTGCACGGAGGGAACACTACCGCTGCGAGCGCTGCCGCACGCGGCCGGCATGCCGGCGCGATATTAGCCTCAGCGAGGCGCCTGCTCGCTGAGCATTGCGAGCACCAGCCAGCCTCGCCGCGACGCTTGCGGGTTGGACGAGACCCAGTCGTCTCGGTCGGCGGCACGCGAGCTTCTGCTCTCGAAACTCAGCAGCACTCACGCCGAGACGCCACGGTGAGCCGGCACCTCGGCAGCTGGACGGCGGGCTTGCAGGCCGCGGGGCTCGACCCGACCGTTTGGCCACGATCCGCCACCGCCCACTGGGACGGGCCAGAGGTCATCCGTGCCCTGCAAAACGCGACACGCGCGCAGGGTCTAGCACCGACATGCCTTGAATGGCTTGCATGCCACAAGCCACCACCCTGCGCATCCACCGTGCGCAACCGCTTCGGCACCTGGAAGGCTGCGCAAACCAGACGGCAAATGAGCCACTACGGAACCGAAGGTCAGGGGTTCGAAGCCCTTCTGGCGCCTCGAAATGGCCCGCAGGTAGCGCACATCTGAAGGAGAGAGGCGCAATTGGAGAGCTTGCGGACCGCATACCGAGGGTCGTCGCCCCCCGCCGTGCTCGTCCGATGCGCGGCAGGTCGTTCTCGGGCGTTGTCGTCGGTCACGCCTAATCTTTGTCCCCGGCCAGCGTGCCCACAACCAACTCTGACCAGCATCTCGATAATGAATGAAGCTCAGCCGAGTCGAAATGGGTTATCCGCAGGTCGCTTGCAGCCAGGACCAGAACCTCAGCGTGACATCCCTCAATGGGACGTCCGCGCGTCTGATTGCGAATAGCGTTCGATGCATGCGAGCTCCGGTGATCCTAAGGGAGTGGAGTTGGTGAGCGCGTAGCTCGTTGGCGATTGCCAGCGACGAGATGATCGTGAAACCTCCGCCGACGAGTGCGCGCTTGAGTGCCTCGGTGCTGCTGGTTTCGAGCTCGGGGTGGAGCTCGATCCCGAGGCCGCGCAACGACGCGATCGCTACTGCGCGTGTCCCAGAGCCCCTCTCGCGCACGAGAAACGGTTCGGACGCCAGCTGCGTTGGGAGGATCCTGTCGGCCTGTGTCCATTTGTGCTGGCTCCCGACCACGACGACGAGTTCGTCTTCAGCAACCTCAAGGATGTCTAACCGATCATCGGGAGCTGGATCCGGCATCAAGCCAATATCGGCGTGCCGATCGTGGACCGCACGGAGGACTTCTTCAGAATTGACGACGTGTACCTCAGGTTTGGCTGAGGAGGTTGCAGAAAACGCTGCCAGCCAGTTAGGTAGCAGAAACGTCCCAGGGGTGTGACTTGCGGCTAGGTTTAGGCGGCGATCGCGGTCGCCCTCGAAGGCGGCGGAGGCTCGTGCAAGCGCGAGCAACCCCTCGTGTGCGTGTGGGTAGAGAGCCTGTCCCGCTCGAGTGGGCCGCACGCCGTTGTGTGAACGGTGCAAAAGCGCCGTCCCGAGTTGTCGCTCAAGACTTTGTATTCGCTTCGTGACCGCTGCCTGGGTAAGCGAGAGCGATTCCGCAGCAGCACCGATCCCACCAGTGTCCACGGCGGCAACGAAAGCAGCTAGCTCTCGGCTTGGTAGTGGTTCGCGTTCTTGCCAGGACGCCATAGCCAATAGCATTCCACTCTGGAATGAGTTGTGGCGCGCCGCGACTGGACTGCGGCCGCGGACGCTGAAAGCCTTGTTCGCCACGTGGACGTCGCGCGAGGAGATCAGCGGGGACCGGGCCTCGATGACCGTGGGCTGATCGATCAGCGCAGCCAGAGCGCGCTGGCGGTACCGCTGTTGCGCTTCCTAGATGCGTCGCTTGACGCTCGCGCGGATGGCGCCGCGGGCATCAAGTTCTGGTCCAGCGCGAACACGCTAAATGCGGTAGACGCGCTTCACGGTGGAGTCATCGCGACCGTCCTTGATGTCGCTGCGTACCTCTCCGTCGTACCTCACCTCGCCGCAGATGAGATCGCGGTCACCATCTCCTTCGGTGCTCAGTACCTCGGCGCTGCGGGCGTTGGTGAGCGGCTATACGCCTGCGGTTCATTCACGCATCGGACCCGCCAACTCGCGTTCGCGACCGCTGAGCTACGCAACCCAAGTCAGCTACTCGCACTGGCCACAGTCACCAAGGCAATTCGTCGGCCCTATCGCTGCCCAGCGACACCTACAACGTCTGCCGTGACGGGGAGCGTGTCTTGACCGAGCGATTCACCCGGGCCGCCGGTTGGCATCCGCAGCAGTGAGACTCGTCCACGCGTCGCCGCACAGGCCGTCCGAGGGGAGTCATTTACGAAGAGCGCGGTTCGCCGGGGTCATTTGGCGCCGCCAGCATCCCAGGGCCAGCGATCGTGGTCGGCCACCCTGGGAGCCCGTCTTGCCCGCCTCGATATCGCGATTGCGGAGGGGCTTCGCTGGCGTCGCCTGGAGCGGCTCGGGGTGTTCGTCAGTACCGCTCGGCCGCCTCTGGGCTGATGATGCTCACGCGGATCTCATGCATGGCTGCTTCCGGTGATTGAGTGCGTGTCGTGACGTGGGGCCTGGGCCGTCGCGTCGCTGGCCCAGTCATCGAAATGGATCCTGCCGAGGCGTGCGTCATCGGCGGGCAGAAGGGTGCGCTCGCCGGGCGTGATGCCGTAGAAGCGCGCATGCGGGTCGGCGATGACCTCGCGGGGATCGTTGTGCGCCTTGAGTTGTCCACTGATGAGCTCGTCGAGGCGGAACCGGTCCGGTCCCGCTATCTCCATGGTGCCGTTCCGCGGCGGGTCGACCGCGACCTGAGCGAGTGCGCTGGCGACGTCATCGGCGGCGATCGGCTGGATCAGCGCCGGTGGGAGCCTAACGGTGTTGCCGTCGGTGGCCGCGTCCGCGAGGCTGTTCATGAACTCGAAGAACTGCGTCGCGTGGACGATCGAGTACGGGATCGAGCAGCCCTGGATTAGCTCCTCCTGGATCAGCTTCGCGCGGAAGTAGCCGCTCTCGGTCAGGCGGTCGGTTCCCACGACCGACAGCGCGACGTGATGTCCCACGCCCGCGGCCGCCTCGGCCGCCAGCAGGTTGCGAGATGACGTCTGGAAGAAGTGCATCACGGCGTCGTCATCCCAGTCGGGGGCGTTTGTGACGTCGACGACGACCTGGGCCCCGTCGAGAACTTCGGAGAGGCCGTCGCCGGTGACTGTGTTGACGCCTGTATCGGGCGACGCGGGGACTGCATGGTCGCCATGCTCATCCAACTTGGGGACGAGCTTGGAGCCGATGAGTCCGCTGCCGCCGATAACCACGATGTTCATGACACGCCTTTCGGTTGTAGTGAGCCGAGCCAGCCAGCGCTGACCCGGTGTTTCCGGAACAGGTGACCCGGTACACGCGGTTTCGCATGGACCATGTCGTGTGCGTGGAGATGACGCACCAGCAGATAGGGGCTCGCGAGCACGGCTACAAACACGGCCAGCACGCCCGCCGCTACTGCCATGGCGAGCAGGACCGTGAAGATCAGCGCGAGCGGCCCGACGAGCAACAGCACCAGAAGCAGCCATGATGCCAACAGGAACATAATGGGAGGTCCGAAGAAGGCCGGAACGCCGATGATTCCTGCCATTTCGACCAACATTCCGCCCCAGGTCGGGCGCTCGGGCGAAGCGGAGCCCGGCCCCCGCGGGGCGATGGGACGCGGGGTCGCCGATTGAGGCGACGCGTGGGTGATATGTGGAGCGGTGGTATTCATGCTGCGAGGTTCCTCCAAAGCGGGCGCACTCGCATCCGGGCAAATGCCGCGTCGGGTCCCTAGTCGTGTCGCGTGGCTCCCGAGCCGACGGCCCGCCCGTCGCGGGCACCCCAACCTGTACGGGTCGCGACAGAGGCCGGCACGGCAGGCGCGCAGCTGCGGGCAGATCTCGCCGGCTGGCGCTTGCAGGACATGGCCGGATCCGTAAACGCCGCGCCGCGCGCGTGCGTCGCGCAGTGGGCACAGCCCGCTGTCCTAACCGGCCCGCCGCGCGGACTGACCCACGCGTCGCCACACCCCCCGGGTCGCGGGAGCGAGGGGGGTCTGACGCCGCCGAAACAATGTTCAAAGGGGCGCGCCAGCGGGTGGCAAGACTGTGATCGCGCCTATGCGAGCGCGCCGGCTCGCTGGCGAATAACGGCCGTGACCACAGCGCAGAAACCACATCGAGTAGTCGTCGTCGGCGGGGGCTTCGGAGGTCTCCAGGCCGCACTGAAGCTTTCGCGTATGCCGGTCGAGGTCACGCTGATCGACCGGCGCAACTTCCACCTGTTCCAACCGCTGGTCTACCAGGTCGCCACCGGCGCGCTGTCGGCGGCGGAGATCTCCTACCCGCTGCGGCGCATCTTTCGCCGGCGGCGCAACGTCCGCGTCATGCTCGCCGCGGTCACCGGTTTCGACCTCGAGAAGCGGCGGGTGCTGGCCGAGCCGATCGCCGGCGAGGGGTCGCCCGAAGCGATTCCCTACGACACGCTGATCGTCTCAGGGGGCTCGCGCTACAACTACTTCGGCCACGACCGCTGGCAGCGGTCGGCGACCGATCTGAAGACGCTTGAGGGAGCGATGACGATCAGGCGCAAAGTATTCGAGGCGCTCGAGGCCGCCGAGCTCGAGCCCGATCGCGAGCGCCGCGCGGCGTTGGTCACGTTTGTGCTCGTCGGCGCCGGGCCGACCGGCGTGGAGATGGCCGGCCAGATCGGCGAGATCGTGCACGACCTCAGCGGCGACTTCCGTTCGTTTGACCTGCGCGAGGCCCGGATCCTGCTCGTCGAGGCCGGCGACCGGGTGCTGCAGGAGTTTCCGCCGTCCCTCTCCGCCGAGGCTCTACGCTCGCTGCAGAGCCTCGGGGTGACCGTGCGGCTGAGCAACACGGTCACCGATCTCGACGACGAGTCGGTGACGCTGCGAGCGGCGGACGACTCCGAGGAGCGGATCGCGACCCATACCGTCGTCTGGGCCGCGGGCGTGATCGCCTCCGAGCTGGCGTCGCTGCTAGCCCAGCAAGCCGGCCTCGACCTCGACCGCAGCGCTCGCGTCGAGGTGTCCGAGGATCTGTCGCTGCGCGCGCACCGCGAGGTGCTCGCGATCGGCGACATGGTCCGCGTCCGCCAGCCCTCCGGTCCGCCGATCGCGCTGCCGGGGCTGGCGCCGGTCGCGATGCAGCAAGGCAGGCACGCTGCCGGCGTCGTCAACGACCGCCTACAAGGTCGCCCGGGACGTCGGTTTCACTACTCAGACAAGGGCAGCCTCGCGACGATCGGGCGCTCCCGCGCAGTTGCCGACCTCAAGGGGATCCATCTCAGCGGCTTCATCGCCTGGGTCACGTGGCTGACCGTCCACCTCTTCTACTTGATCGGCTTCGAGAACCGGCTGCTCGTGCTGATCCGCTGGGCCTTCAGCTTCGCCACCTACGGCCGCGGGGCACGGCTGATCGCAGGCGAGGCCGAGGCGCCCAAGCTGGCCCCGGCCGAGGCTCAAGCGGACGTGCAATCGAGCGACCGTTCGCGCACCGACGTCGCGGATCATCCCGTCGGCGCCCAACACCGCGCTGCATAGGCGGAACCTGGGGTGCTGCGAGGCCGCGGTAACGAGCGCGAGGTGCTGGACCGCCAACTGCAGCGCGTCCGGACTGGGGAGAGCTCGGTGCTGGTGGTACGCGGCGAGGCGGGGGTCGGCAAGACGGCGCTGCTGGAGTACGTTGCCGAGCGGGCGTCGGGGTGTCGGATCGTCCGCGTCGCGGGCGTTGAGTCCGAGATGGAGCTCGCGTTCGCCGGGCTGCATCAGCTGTGCGCGCCGATGCTCCACGGGCTGGAGGGGTTGCCCGGTCCGCAGGGGGATGCGCTGCGTGTGGCGTTCGGGCTGCAGGACGGGGCTGCCCCGAATCGCTTCCTGGTGGCCCTGGCGGTCCTGAGCCTGCTGGCCGAGGCGGCCGAGGTTGAACCGCTCGTGTCCCTGATCGACGATGCGCAATGGCTCGATCACGCCTCGTCGCAGACGTTAGCGTTCGTGGCGCGGCGCCTTCTGGCGGAGCGGATCGCGATGGTGTTCGCCGTCCGCGAGCCCGACGACGTCAACGAGCTCACCGGCCTGCCCGAGCTGGTCATCGGCGGGCTCGTCGACGACGATGCACGCGCGCTGCTGGACTCGGCGATTCGCGGGCGGTTGGACGAGCGGGTGTGCGACCGGATCGTCGCCGAGACACGCGGCAACCCGCTGGCGTTGCTGGAGCTGCCGCGTGGGTCGACGCCGGAGGAGCTCGCGGGCGGGTTTGGGCTACCCGGCGCAGCGGTGCCGCTGACGAGCCGCGTCGAGGAGACCTTCGTGCAGCGGGTCCGGGCGCTTCCGCGCGAGACCCAGCGCCTGCTGCTGTTAGCGGCGGCCGAGCCGGTCGGGGACGTGAGCCTGTTGTGGCGTGCCGCCGAGCGGCTCGGGATCAGAGGCGACGCCGGGAGGCCGGCCGAGGAGGCCGCGTTGATCGAGCTCGGGATCCGGGTGCGGTTCCGGCATCCACTCTTCCGCTCGGCCGCCTACCGGGCGGCTCACTTTCGCGACCGCCAGGAGGTGCATCAAGCGCTTGCCGAGGCGACCGATCCTGATACCGATCCCGATCGTCGCGCCTGGCATCGGGCGCAAGCGGCTTCTGCGCCCGACGCGGCGGTGGCCGATGAGTTGGAGCGCTCGGCGGACCGGGCGCAGGCTCGTGGCGGGGCGGCGGCGGCTGCAGCCTTCCTGGCACGTGCCGCCGAGCTGACCCCCGATCCCGCGGTTAGGGGGAGGCGGGCCGTGGCTGCCGCGCAGGCAAAGTTCGATGCTGCGGCATCGGATGCGGCGCTCGCGTTGCTGGCGAGCGCCGAGCTTGCCCGGCTGGACGAGCTTCAGCGCGCGCAGTTGGAGCGGTTGCGCGCGGAGATCGCGTTCGCCCGCACCCGCGGCAGCGACGCTCCGGCGCTGTTACTCGACGCCGCCCGGCACCTCGAATCGCTCGACTCCGCGATGGCTCGCGAGACCCATCTCGAAGCGATGGCAGCGGCGATGTTCGCTGGTCGCCTCGGTGACAAGCCCGGCGTCCGCGACGCTGCGAAAGCCGCTGAAGCTGCGCCGGCGGCGCCGCAGCCGCCCCGCGCGATCGACCTGCTCCTCGACGGCCTGGCGACGAGATTCACCGACGGCTACTCAGCCGGTGTGCCGCCGCTTAGGAAGGCGCTCGAGGCGTTCCGTCACGTGGAGGGATTGACTACGCCCGACGTGCGTTGGCTCTGGCTGGCGTGTCGCCTGGCCCAGGATCTCTGGGACGACGAGCTCTGGGACGTACTCGCGACGAGCGGGTTGCGCCTTGCGCGGGAGACGGGCGCGCTCAGCGTGCTCCCGATCGCCGCCACGTATCGCGCGTCCCTACACGTTCATGCGGGAGCCTTTGGCGCCGCTTCGTCGCTGATCGAGGAGGCCGACGCGATTACCCACGCAACGGGCATGGCACCTTTGAAGTATGCGGCGCTGATGCTGGCCGCGTGGCGCGGCAACGAGGCCGACGCCCTCGAGCTGATCGAGGCTGGGCGACTCGAGGCGACGGCAAGGGGAGAGGGCATGGGGCTGGGCGTCATCGAGTGGGCCACCGCACTGCTGTACAACGGACGCGGCCGTTACGCGGAGGCGCGCGCGGCCGCCCAGCGAGGCTGCGAACACGACGACGTCGGACTCTTCGCCTGGTCCCTCGTCGAGCTGATCGTGGCGGGCGCCCGCAGCGGCGCGACCGGCGCGAGCGCCGTTGCGCTCAATCGCCTGAGCGAGCGCACGCGAGCGAGCGGCAGCGATTGGGCGCTCGGCATCGAGGCCGGCTCACGCGCCCTGCTGAGCGAAAGACGAGATGCCGAGCACCTCTACCGCGAGGCGCTCGAGCGGCTCGCGCGCAGCCGTGGCGTGGTCCACCTCGCCCGTGCCCGGCTCCTATACGGCGAATGGCTACGCCGCGAGAACCGGCGCGTTGACGCGCGCGAGCAACTTCGAGCCGCCTACGCCCGCTTCAACCAGCTCGGCGTCGAGGGTTTCGCCGAGCGCGCGCGCCGCGAGCTGCTGGCCACCGGCGAGACCGCGCCCAAGCGAACAGTGGAGACTCGCGACGTCCTGACGCCCCAGGAGGCGCAGATCGCTCGGATGGCGAGCGACAGGCAGACGAACCCGGAGATCGGCGCGAGGCTGTTCATCAGTCCGCGCACAGTCGAGTACCACCTGCGCAAGGTGTTCACCAAGCTCGACATCAGCTCTCGCAAAGAGCTACGCAGCGCGCTCGCCGGAATTCCCGAGTCCGGCGGTGTCACAACTCGATAGCGCTCCCGGTCCTCGCCGGTACACAGAAGCGGGCCGGATCAGCGGCCCATGCTCAGCCCTGAAGCGAGGCGAGCTGGTCCTCGAAGCGAGCTATCGCTTCGCGGTACAGAAACGGTCCCCAGCTCACCCGAGCCACGCCCAGCGCGGCCAGCTCGGCGAGCGACGGTGCCTGCGGCAAGGGTACGACGTTCACCGGGCCGCGGATCTCCGAGGTGAAGCGGCGCAGCGCGTCCGGCTCCCACAACGCGATCGGGAACACGCAGTCGACGCCGGCCTCGAGGTAGGCATTCGCGCGCCGCAGCGCTTCGGGCATGAGCTCCCCCTGGGTCCGCGGGCCGGCACCGGCGAGGAAGGGACCGAGGAAGACGTCAACCCGGGCGTTGATCACGAGCCGGTAGCCGTCCGCCGACGCGGCCTGGCGAACCGCCCAGAGCCACTCCGCCTGGCGGCCGGGATCGCGGAGGCTGCCTGCGGCGTGGTCGGTGTCCTCCAGATTGCAGCCGGCGGCCCCGGCGCTCCGCAGCGCAGCGACCAGCTCGGCGGGCTGCATCCCGTAGCCGGCCTCTGCGTCGATCGTCACGGGCACCTCGACGCCCCTCGCGATCCGCGCGGCCGCGGCGAACATCTCGTCGGCAGGCGCACCCTCGTGGTCTTCATAGCCGAGCGTCGCGGCAACGCCGCCGCTGGACCGGCGCCCCGCTCGGGCTCTACCGCCACCAGTGTCTGGACCGGGCGTTGGACCAACGTGATCAACTTCCCCCGTCGTCTGCGCGATCGCCGTGTTCCCGCGCTCGCGAGCCTTGCGATCGTGACAGTCGTGGCAGCCGCGCAGATCGTGTCTGGATCACCAGGCAAGCACGAGAACGAACTCAACGCGGGGAATCTTGTCATCGGCTACGACGAATCCCCCGGCATCTAGACAGGCTCGAACAACCTCGTGCTCGGCACCGAACAAACTTTCACTAGCTACGGTGCGATCGTCGGTGAGACCACAACAGCGCCTCGGGACCTCCAGTGTCGTCCTCGGGCATCTCAACACTGGCGCAGATCCATAAGCTCTGTAGCCGGCGGACAGGAAAGCGACGGCTCATCTGAATCTGCCTCGGTGAGCGGCGGACAGGCCAACCTCGCGCGCCACCCGGAAACGTCGAAGCCAAAGCCGCGCTCGCACGACCCGGCCGGGCGCACGTCGCCGGCTGCTGGGGCGAGGCGTGGACGCTCCAAGAATGGGAAACTCCTACCCCTGGGGCTGGGTCGGAATCAAGGGCGAGAGAGTAGCGTCAGAGTCGTATCCGACGGCTACGCATTTCATTGGGACTTGTCGTGCTCGGGACGATCGCCGTCCCGAGCACGCACAAATATCAGGCGGGGACGGCATTGGGCACTCGAGCTCGGTGGATTCATCCGGTCGGCGCAACACGATCGTTTTTTCGTGTCGCGTGATCGGAGAATGAGATGGCTAAGAGAAGGGGTCCTCGCGGGCCGTATCGGTTGTTGACGCCGACGGAGCGCGCGGAGATCGAAGCGCGGTTTCGCGCTGGCGCGCGCGTCAGGGAGGTGATGGCGCGGTTCGGTGTGCCGCACACCTCCGCGGGTCGTATTCAGGCTGAAACGGCGCTCACGCGACCGCGAGTGGTGTGTTCGGCGCATCGGCTGTCGTTTGAGGAGCGGGAGCGGATCTTCGTCGGGGTTTGTCGGGGCGAGAGCGACAGCGAGATCGCGAGGGCGCTCGGTCGGCATCGGTCCACGGTCGGGCGGGAGATCCGCAGGTGCTCAGAGCGCCGGCAGTATCGGCCCCTTCAGGCCGAGCGCGTCGCGCGGCGGCTCGCGCGGCGACCGAAGGCGACGAAGCTGTCGAGCTGCCCGCAGCTTGTGACGGCGGTCCAGGACGGTCTCGAGCGGCGCTGGTCGCCGCAGCAGATCTCGGCCAGACTGAAGGTCGACCATCCCGACGATGAGGGGATGCGGATCAGCCACGAGACGATTTACCGGTCGCTGTATGTCCAGTCGCGCGGCGAGCTGCGCCGACAGCTGACCGCGAACCTGCGGACCGGCCGCTCGACCCGCCGCTCAAGCGGTCGCATCCACGCTCAGCAGCACTCACGCCGAGACGCCACGGTGAGCCGGCACTTCGGCAGCTGGACGGCGGGCTTGCAGGCCGCGGGGCTCGACCCGACCGTTTGGCCACGATCCGCGACCGCCCACTGGGACGCGCCAGAGGTCATCCGTGCCCTGCAAAACGCGACACGCGCGCAGGGTCTAGCACCGACATGCCTTGAATGGCTTGCATGCCACAAGCGACCACCCTGCGCATCCACCGTGCGCAACCGCTTCGGCACCTGGAAGGCTGCGCAAACCAGACGGCAAATGAGCCACTACGGAACCGAAGGTCAGGGGTTCGAAGCCCTTCTGGCGCCTCGAAATGGCCCGCAGGTAGCGCACATCTGAAGGAGAGAGGCGCAATTGGAGAGCTTGCGGACCGCATACCGAGGGTCGTCGCCCCCCGCCGTGCTCGTCCGATGCGCGGCAGGTCGTTCTCGGGCGTTGTCGTCGGTCACGCCTAATCTTTGTCCCCGGCCAGCGTGCCCACAACCAACTCTGACCAGCATCTCGATAATGAATGAAGCTCAGCCGAGTCGAAATGGGTTATCCGCAGGTCGCTTGCAGCCAGGACCAGAACCTCAGCGTGACATCCCTCAATGGGACGTCCGCGCGTCTGATTGCGAATAGCGTTCGATGCATGCGAGCTCCGGTGATCCTAAGGGAGTGGAGTTGGTGAGCGCGTAGCTCGTTGGCGATTGCCAGCGACGAGATGATCGTGAAACCTCCGCCGACGAGTGCGCGCTTGAGTGCCTCGGTGCTGCTGGTTTCGAGCTCGGGGTGGAGCTCGATCCCGAGGCCGCGCAACGACGCGATCGCTACTGCGCGTGTCCCAGAGCCCCTCTCGCGCACGAGAAACGGTTCGGACGCCAGCTGCGTTGGGAGGATCCTGTCGGCCTGTGTCCATTTGTGCTGGCTCCCGACCACGACGACGAGTTCGTCTTCAGCAACCTCAAGGATGTCTAACCGATCATCGGGAGCTGGATCCGGCATCAAGCCAATATCGGCGTGCCGATCGTGGACCGCACGGAGGACTTCTTCAGAATTGACGACGTGTACCTCAGGTTTGGCTGAGGAGGTTGCAGAAAACGCTGCCAGCCAGTTGGGTAGCAGAAACGTCCCAGGGGTGTGACTTGCGGCTAGGTTTAGGCGGCGATCGCGGTCGCCCTCGAAGGCGGCGGAGGCTCGTGCAAGCGCGAGCAACCCCTCGTGTGCGTGTGGGTAGAGAGCCTGTCCCGCTCGAGTGGGCCGCACGCCGTTGTGTGAACGGTGCAAAAGCGCCGTCCCGAGTTGTCGCTCAAGACTTTGTATTCGCTTCGTGACCGCTGCCTGGGTAAGCGAGAGCGATTCCGCAGCAGCACCGATCCCACCAGTGTCCACGGCGGCAACGAAAGCAGCTAGCTCTCGGCTTGGTAGTGGTTCGCGTTCTTGCCAGGACGCCATAGCCAATAGCATTCCACTCTGGAATGAGTTGTGGCGCGCCGCGACTGGACTGCGGCCGCGGACGCTGAAAGCCTTGTTCGCCACGTGGACGTCGCGCGAGGAGATCAGCGGGGACCGGGCCTCGATGACCGTGGGCTGATCGATCAGCGCAGCCAGAGCGCGCTGGCGGTACCGCTGTTGCGCTTCCTAGATGCGTCGCTTGACGCTCGCGCGGATGGCGCCGCGGGCATCAAGTTCTGGTCCAGCGCGAACACGCTAAATGCGGTAGACGCGCTTCACGGTGGAGTCATCGCGACCGTCCTTGATGTCGCTGCGTACCTCTCCGTCGTACCTCACCTCGCCGCAGATGAGATCGCGGTCACCATCTCCTTCGGTGCTCAGTACCTCGGCGCTGCGGGCGTTGGTGAGCGGCTATACGCCTGCGGTTCATTCACGCATCGGACCCGCCAACTCGCGTTCGCGACCGCTGAGCTACGCAACCCAAGTCAGCTACTCGCACTGGCCACAGTCACCAAGGCAATTCGTCGGCCCTATCGCTGCCCAGCGACACCTACAACGTCTGCCGTGACGGGGAGCGTGTCTTGACCGAGCGATTCACCCGGGCCGCCGGTTGGCATCCGCAGCAGTGAGACTCGTCCACGCGTCGCCGCACAGGCCGTCCGAGGGGAGTCATTTACGAAGAGCGCGGTTCGCCGGGGTCATTTGGCGCCGCCAGCATCCCAGGGCCAGCGATCGTGGTCGGCCACCCTGGGAGCCCGTCTTGCCCGCCTCGATATCGCGATTGCGGAGGGGCTTCGCTGGCGTCGCCTGGAGCGGCTCGGGGTGTTCGTCAGTACCGCTCGGCCGCCTCTGGGTTGATGATGCTCACGCGGATCTCATGCATGGCTGCTTCCGGTGATTGAGTGCGTGTCGTGACGTGGGGCCTGGGCCGTCGCGTCGCTGGCCCAGTCATCGAAATGGATCCTGCCGAGGCGTGCGTCATCGGCGGGCAGAAGGGTGCGCTCGCCGGGCGTGATGCCGTAGAAGCGCGCATGCGGGTCGGCGATGACCTCGCGGGGATCGTTGTGCGCCTTGAGTTGTCCACTGATGAGCTCGTCGAGGCGGAACCGGTCCGGTCCCGCTATCTCCATGGTGCCGTTCCGCGGCGGGTCGACCGCGACCTGAGCGAGTGCGCTGGCGACGTCATCGGCGGCGATCGGCTGGATCAGCGCCGGTGGGAGCCTAACGGTGTTGCCGTCGGTGGCCGCGTCCGCGAGGCTGTTCATGAACTCGAAGAACTGCGTCGCGTGGACGATCGAGTACGGGATCGAGCAGCCCTGGATTAGCTCCTCCTGGATCAGCTTCGCGCGGAAGTAGCCGCTCTCGGTCAGGCGGTCGGTTCCCACGACCGACAGCGCGACGTGATGTCCCACGCCCGCGGCCGCCTCGGCCGCCAGCAGGTTGCGAGATGACGTCTGGAAGAAGTGCATCACGGCGTCGTCATCCCAGTCGGGGGCGTTTGTGACGTCGACGACGACCTGGGCCCCGTCGAGAACTTCGGAGAGGCCGTCGCCGGTGACTGTGTTGACGCCTGTATCGGGCGACGCGGGGACTGCATGGTCGCCATGCTCATCCAACTTGGGGACGAGCTTGGAGCCGATGAGTCCGCTGCCGCCGATAACCACGATGTTCATGACACGCCTTTCGGTTGTAGTGAGCCGAGCCAGCCAGCGCTGACCCGGTGTTTCCGGAACAGGTGACCCGGTACACGCGGTTTCGCATGGACCATGTCGTGTGCGTGGAGATGACGCACCAGCAGATAGGGGCTCGCGAGCACGGCTACAAACACGGCCAGCACGCCCGCCGCTACTGCCATGGCGAGCAGGACCGTGAAGATCAGCGCGAGCGGCCCGACGAGCAACAGCACCAGAAGCAGCCATGGTGCCAACAGGAACATAATGGGAGGTCCGAAGAAGGCCGGAACGCCGATGATTCCTGCCATTTCGACCAACATTCCGCCCCAGGTCGGGCGCTCGGGCGAAGCGGAGCCCGGCCCCCGCGGGGCGATGGGACGCGGGGTCGCCGATTGAGGCGACGCGTGGGTGATATGTGGAGCGGTGGTATTCATGCTGCGAGGTTCCTCCAAAGCGGGCGCACTCGCATCCGGGCAAATGCCGCGTCGGGTCCCTAGTCGTGTCGCGTGGCTCCCGAGCCGACGGCCCGCCCGTCGCGGGCACCCCAACCTGTACGGGTCGCGACAGAGGCCGGCACGGCAGGCGCGCAGCTGCGGGCAGATCTCGCCGGCTGGCGCTTGCAGGACATGGCCGGATCCGTAAACGCCGCGCCGCGCGCGTGCGTCGCGCAGTGGGCACAGCCCGCTGTCCTAACCGGCCCGCCGCGCGGACTGACCCACGCGTCGCCACACCCCCCGGGTCGCGGGAGCGAGGGGGGTCTGACGCCGCCGAAACAATGTTCAAAGGGGCGCGCCAGCGGGTGGCAAGACTGTGATCGCGCCTATGCGAGCGCGCCGGCTCGCTGGCGAATAACGGCCGTGACCACAGCGCAGAAACCACATCGAGTAGTCGTCGTCGGCGGGGGCTTCGGAGGTCTCCAGGCCGCACTGAAGCTTTCGCGTATGCCGGTCGAGGTCACGCTGATCGACCGGCGCAACTTCCACCTGTTCCAACCGCTGGTCTACCAGGTCGCCACCGGCGCGCTGTCGGCGGCGGAGATCTCCTACCCGCTGCGGCGCATCTTTCGCCGGCGGCGCAACGTCCGCGTCATGCTCGCCGCGGTCACCGGTTTCGACCTCGAGAAGCGGCGGGTGCTGGCCGAGCCGATCGCCGGCGAGGGGTCGCCCGAAGCGATTCCCTACGACACGCTGATCGTCTCAGGGGGCTCGCGCTACAACTACTTCGGCCACGACCGCTGGCAGCGGTCGGCGACCGATCTGAAGACGCTTGAGGGAGCGATGACGATCAGGCGCAAAGTATTCGAGGCGCTCGAGGCCGCCGAGCTCGAGCCCGATCGCGAGCGCCGCGCGGCGTTGGTCACGTTTGTGCTCGTCGGCGCCGGGCCGACCGGCGTGGAGATGGCCGGCCAGATCGGCGAGATCGTGCACGACCTCAGCGGCGACTTCCGTTCGTTTGACCTGCGCGAGGCCCGGATCCTGCTCGTCGAGGCCGGCGACCGGGTGCTGCAGGAGTTTCCGCCGTCCCTCTCCGCCGAGGCTCTACGCTCGCTGCAGAGCCTCGGGGTGACCGTGCGGCTGAGCAACACGGTCACCGATCTCGACGACGAGTCGGTGACGCTGCGAGCGGCGGACGACTCCGAGGAGCGGATCGCGACCCATACCGTCGTCTGGGCCGCGGGCGTGATCGCCTCCGAGCTGGCGTCGCTGCTAGCCCAGCAAGCCGGCCTCGACCTCGACCGCAGCGCTCGCGTCGAGGTGTCCGAGGATCTGTCGCTGCGCGCGCACCGCGAGGTGCTCGCGATCGGCGACATGGTCCGCGTCCGCCAGCCCTCCGGTCCGCCGATCGCGCTGCCGGGGCTGGCGCCGGTCGCGATGCAGCAAGGCAGGCACGCTGCCGGCGTCGTCAACGACCGCCTACAAGGTCGCCCGGGACGTCGGTTTCACTACTCAGACAAGGGCAGCCTCGCGACGATCGGGCGCTCCCGCGCAGTTGCCGACCTCAAGGGGATCCATCTCAGCGGCTTCATCGCCTGGGTCACGTGGCTGACCGTCCACCTCTTCTACTTGATCGGCTTCGAGAACCGGCTGCTCGTGCTGATCCGCTGGGCCTTCAGCTTCGCCACCTACGGCCGCGGGGCACGGCTGATCGCAGGCGAGGCCGAGGCGCCCAAGCTGGCCCCGGCCGAGGCTCAAGCGGACGTGCAATCGAGCGACCGTTCGCGCACCGACGTCGCGGATCATCCCGTCGGCGCCCAACACCGCGCTGCATAGGCGGAACCTGGGGTGCTGCGAGGCCGCGGTAACGAGCGCGAGGTGCTGGACCGCCAACTGCAGCGCGTCCGGACTGGGGAGAGCTCGGTGCTGGTGGTACGCGGCGAGGCGGGGGTCGGCAAGACGGCGCTGCTGGAGTACGTTGCCGAGCGGGCGTCGGGGTGTCGGATCGTCCGCGTCGCGGGCGTTGAGTCCGAGATGGAGCTCGCGTTCGCCGGGCTGCATCAGCTGTGCGCGCCGATGCTCCACGGGCTGGAGGGGTTGCCCGGTCCGCAGGGGGATGCGCTGCGTGTGGCGTTCGGGCTGCAGGACGGGGCTGCCCCGAATCGCTTCCTGGTGGCCCTGGCGGTCCTGAGCCTGCTGGCCGAGGCGGCCGAGGTTGAACCGCTCGTGTCCCTGATCGACGATGCGCAATGGCTCGATCACGCCTCGTCGCAGACGTTAGCGTTCGTGGCGCGGCGCCTTCTGGCGGAGCGGATCGCGATGGTGTTCGCCGTCCGCGAGCCCGACGACGTCAACGAGCTCACCGGCCTGCCCGAGCTGGTCATCGGCGGGCTCGTCGACGACGATGCACGCGCGCTGCTGGACTCGGCGATTCGCGGGCGGTTGGACGAGCGGGTGTGCGACCGGATCGTCGCCGAGACACGCGGCAACCCGCTGGCGTTGCTGGAGCTGCCGCGTGGGTCGACGCCGGAGGAGCTCGCGGGCGGGTTTGGGCTACCCGGCGCAGCGGTGCCGCTGACGAGCCGCGTCGAGGAGACCTTCGTGCAGCGGGTCCGGGCGCTTCCGCGCGAGACCCAGCGCCTGCTGCTGTTAGCGGCGGCCGAGCCGGTCGGGGACGTGAGCCTGTTGTGGCGTGCCGCCGAGCGGCTCGGGATCAGAGGCGACGCCGGGAGGCCGGCCGAGGAGGCCGCGTTGATCGAGCTCGGGATCCGGGTGCGGTTCCGGCATCCACTCTTCCGCTCGGCCGCCTACCGGGCGGCTCACTTTCGCGACCGCCAGGAGGTGCATCAAGCGCTTGCCGAGGCGACCGATCCTGATACCGATCCCGATCGTCGCGCCTGGCATCGGGCGCAAGCGGCTTCTGCGCCCGACGCGGCGGTGGCCGATGAGTTGGAGCGCTCGGCGGACCGGGCGCAGGCTCGTGGCGGGGCGGCGGCGGCTGCAGCCTTCCTGGCACGTGCCGCCGAGCTGACCCCCGATCCCGCGGTTAGGGGGAGGCGGGCCGTGGCTGCCGCGCAGGCAAAGTTCGATGCTGCGGCATCGGATGCGGCGCTCGCGTTGCTGGCGAGCGCCGAGCTTGCCCGGCTGGACGAGCTTCAGCGCGCGCGGTTGGAGCGGTTGCGCGCGGAGATCGCGTTCGCCCGCACCCGCGGCAGCGACGCTCCGGCGCTGTTACTCGACGCCGCCCGGCACCTCGAATCGCTCGACTCCGCGATGGCTCGCGAGACCCATCTCGAAGCGATGGCAGCGGCGATGTTCGCTGGTCGCCTCGGTGACAAGCCCGGCGTCCGCGACGCTGCGAAAGCCGCTGAAGCTGCGCCGGCGGCGCCGCAGCCGCCCCGCGCGATCGACCTGCTCCTCGACGGCCTGGCGACGAGATTCACCGACGGCTACTCAGCCGGTGTGCCGCCGCTTAGGAAGGCGCTCGAGGCGTTCCGTCACGTGGAGGGATTGACTACGCCCGACGTGCGTTGGCTCTGGCTGGCGTGTCGCCTGGCCCAGGATCTCTGGGACGACGAGCTCTGGGACGTACTCGCGACGAGCGGGTTGCGCCTTGCGCGGGAGACGGGCGCGCTCAGCGTGCTCCCGATCGCCGCCACGTATCGCGCGTCCCTACACGTTCATGCGGGAGCCTTTGGCGCCGCTTCGTCGCTGATCGAGGAGGCCGACGCGATTACCCACGCAACGGGCATGGCACCTTTGAAGTATGCGGCGCTGATGCTGGCCGCGTGGCGCGGCAACGAGGCCGACGCCCTCGAGCTGATCGAGGCTGGGCGACTCGAGGCGACGGCAAGGGGAGAGGGCATGGGGCTGGGCGTCATCGAGTGGGCCACCGCACTGCTGTACAACGGACGCGGCCGTTACGCGGAGGCGCGCGCGGCCGCCCAGCGAGGCTGCGAACACGACGACGTCGGACTCTTCGCCTGGTCCCTCGTCGAGCTGATCGTGGCGGGCGCCCGCAGCGGCGCGACCGGCGCGAGCGCCGTTGCGCTCAATCGCCTGAGCGAGCGCACGCGAGCGAGCGGCAGCGATTGGGCGCTCGGCATCGAGGCCGGCTCACGCGCCCTGCTGAGCGAAAGACGAGATGCCGAGCACCTCTACCGCGAGGCGCTCGAGCGGCTCGCGCGCAGCCGTGGCGTGGTCCACCTCGCCCGTGCCCGGCTCCTATACGGCGAATGGCTACGCCGCGAGAACCGGCGCGTTGACGCGCGCGAGCAACTTCGAGCCGCCTACGCCCGCTTCAACCAGCTCGGCGTCGAGGGTTTCGCCGAGCGCGCGCGCCGCGAGCTGCTGGCCACCGGCGAGACCGCGCCCAAGCGAACAGTGGAGACTCGCGACGTCCTGACGCCCCAGGAGGCGCAGATCGCTCGGATGGCGAGCGACAGGCAGACGAACCCGGAGATCGGCGCGAGGCTGTTCATCAGTCCGCGCACAGTCGAGTACCACCTGCGCAAGGTGTTCACCAAGCTCGACATCAGCTCTCGCAAAGAGCTACGCAGCGCGCTCGCCGGAATTCCCGAGTCCGGCGGTGTCACAACTCGATAGCGCTCCCGGTCCTCGCCGGTACACAGAAGCGGGCCGGATCAGCGGCCCATGCTCAGCCCTGAAGCGAGGCGAGCTGGTCCTCGAAGCGAGCTATCGCTTCGCGGTACAGAAACGGTCCCCAGCTCACCCGAGCCACGCCCAGCGCGGCCAGCTCGGCGAGCGACGGTGCCTGCGGCAAGGGTACGACGTTCACCGGGCCGCGGATCTCCGAGGTGAAGCGGCGCAGCGCGTCCGGCTCCCACAACGCGATCGGGAACACGCAGTCGACGCCGGCCTCGAGGTAGGCATTCGCGCGCCGCAGCGCTTCGGGCATGAGCTCCCCCTGGGTCCGCGGGCCGGCACCGGCGAGGAAGGGACCGAGGAAGACGTCAACCCGGGCGTTGATCACGAGCCGGTAGCCGTCCGCCGACGCGGCCTGGCGAACCGCCCAGAGCCACTCCGCCTGGCGGCCGGGATCGCGGAGGCTGCCTGCGGCGTGGTCGGTGTCCTCCAGATTGCAGCCGGCGGCCCCGGCGCTCCGCAGCGCAGCGACCAGCTCGGCGGGCTGCATCCCGTAGCCGGCCTCTGCGTCGATCGTCACGGGCACCTCGACGCCCCTCGCGATCCGCGCGGCCGCGGCGAACATCTCGTCGGCAGGCGCACCCTCGTGGTCTTCATAGCCGAGCGTCGCGGCAACGCCGCCGCTGGACCGGCGCCCCGCTCGGGCTCTACCGCCACCAGTGTCTGGACCGGGCGTTGGACCAACGTGATCAACTTCCCCCGTCGTCTGCGCGATCGCCGTGTTCCCGCGCTCGCGAGCCTTGCGATCGTGACAGTCGTGGCAGCCGCGCAGATCGTGTCTGGATCACCAGGCAAGCACGAGAACGAACTCAACGCGGGGAATCTTGTCATCGGCTACGACGAATCCCCCGGCATCTAGACAGGCTCGAACAACCTCGTGCTCGGCACCGAACAAACTTTCACTAGCTACGGTGCGATCGTCGGTGAGACCACAACAGCGCCTCGGGACCTCCAGTGTCGTCCTCGGGCATCTCAACACTGGCGCAGATCCATAAGCTCTGTAGCCGGCGGACAGGAAAGCGACGGCTCATCTGAATCTGCCTCGGTGAGCGGCGGACAGGCCAACCTCGCGCGCCACCCGGAAACGTCGAAGCCAAAGCCGCGCTCGCACGACCCGGCCGGGCGCACGTCGCCGGCTGCTGGGGCGAGGCGTGGACGCTCCAAGAATGGGAAACTCCTACCCCTGGGGCTGGGTCGGAATCAAGGGCGAGAGAGTAGCGTCAGAGTCGTATCCGACGGCTACGCATTTCATTGGGACTTGTCGTGCTCGGGACGATCGCCGTCCCGAGCACGCACAAATATCAGGCGGGGACGGCATTGGGCACTCGAGCTCGGTGGATTCATCCGGTCGGCGCAACACGATCGTTTTTTCGTGTCGCGTGATCGGAGAATGAGATGGCTAAGAGAAGGGGTCCTCGCGGGCCGTATCGGTTGTTGACGCCGACGGAGCGCGCGGAGATCGAAGCGCGGTTTCGCGCTGGCGCGCGCGTCAGGGAGGTGATGGCGCGGTTCGGTGTGCCGCACACCTCCGCGGGTCGTATTCAGGCTGAAACGGCGCTCACGCGACCGCGAGTGGTGTGTTCGGCGCATCGGCTGTCGTTTGAGGAGCGGGAGCGGATCTTCGTCGGGGTTTGTCGGGGCGAGAGCGACAGCGAGATCGCGAGGGCGCTCGGTCGGCATCGGTCCACGGTCGGGCGGGAGATCCGCAGGTGCTCAGAGCGCCGGCAGTATCGGCCCCTTCAGGCCGAGCGCGTCGCGCGGCGGCTCGCGCGGCGACCGAAGGCGACGAAGCTGTCGAGCTGCCCGCAGCTTGTGACGGCGGTCCAGGACGGTCTCGAGCGGCGCTGGTCGCCGCAGCAGATCTCGGCCAGACTGAAGGTCGACCATCCCGACGATGAGGGGATGCGGATCAGCCACGAGACGATTTACCGGTCGCTGTATGTCCAGTCGCGCGGCGAGCTGCGCCGACAGCTGACCGCGAACCTGCGGACCGGCCGCTCGACCCGCCGCTCAAGCGGTCGCATCCACGCACGCGAGCGAATCGCCGAGATGGTCCCGATCGCCGAGCGCCCACCGGAGGTCGATGAGCGTCGCGTTCCCGGCCACTGGGAGGGAGACCTGTTGATCGGTGCCGCGAACAAGTCGGCGATCGCGACGCTGGTCGAGCGCCAGACCCGCTATGTGCTCCTTGCCCGGCTCGGGCACGATCGCAGCACCGCAAACGTGGTCCAGGCGCTCAAGGCACGCATCACCGAGCTGCCCGCGCATCTGTTGAAGTCACTGACCTGGGACCAGGGCCAAGAGCTGAGCGCCCACAAGCGCTTCACCAGCGACACCGGCATCCAGGTCTACTTCTGCGATCCCCGCTCTCCGTGGCAACGCGGATCGAACGAGAACACCAACGGGCTGCTGCGTCAATACCTGCCACGCAAGTTCGACTTGGCTGCGCGCAGCCAAGTCGAACTAGACCAGATCGCCGCCGAGCTCAACGGCCGTCCCAGACAAACCCTCCAATGGAGCACACCAGCTGAGAAGATGGAGGCACTGTTGCGTTGACCGCTTGAGGCTGCCCTCAACGGCTGGCCTCTTTGCGCTTTCGTTCGAGGTGGTGGTTGGCGGCTTGGACGCCGAGGAAGGGTGCGAGGGCCAGGTAGGCGGCGTGGTAGGTATACCGCGGTAGATCCTCTGCGCGCTTGCGACCGACTCGACTGTGGGCTATCTCAAAGATGGCGGCGACAATTGCTTCTGCGGCGGTCGCGTTTGGGGGAAGGCTTGTATTTTGGCCGTCGGCGCGTAGAAGGGTCGCCAAGGCTTGGCGTGTCTCCTCGATGCGTTGAATCGCGGAGGCGCCAAGCGCATGGGTCTCGACGAGTCCGACGTGTGCGATCGCGGGATGCGCGGCATGGAGTTGGCTTGTTGCGAGTAGGCAGCGCCAGACGCGCTCCGGCCAGTGCTTGGCACTGAAGTAGGCGGTGGCGCCGACGGCCGTGCTGTGTTGTAAGGCGAGTTCGTGGACGGTCAGGAATGCTTGGTGCTTGTCATGGAAGTGGTCGTAGAAGTAGGGCTTGCGCAGCCCAGCACGGGCGGTAATCGCGCTCACGGTGCTGGCGGTGTAGCCGTTCTGTAGCGCGCTCTCGGCCGTCGCCCGAAGGATGCGTTGGCGTCGGCTTTGGGCTAGCTCGCTGGGGTGCTGTCGGGATCTGCTTGAGGGTGGCTGCGGTGAGAGCTCGTCGGGTAGTTCTGGGGGTCGTGGGGAGGGCTGAGGTTGTGGTCCTGGGTTTAGAGCTGACCAGCGGTGCTGGCCGATGGGCTGCTCGTAGTGGGTCAGCCAGTGTGTTAGCTGTTGGGTGAGCAGGACGAGGTTGCGCTCGCCTCGACGTGTCCGCTGTGAGATGAGCCGTTGGGCTGCACCGAAGACTGCCTGCGTGGGTAGGTCGGGTGGCTGGGTTTGGGGTGGGGCGGAGAGATGGGCGATTTGCACCGTGTTGGCGATCTCGTTGATTGTCTGCTGGCGTTCCTTCAGGGCGTGGGGTCCGACCAGCGCGTCGCTGGCGAGAAACTGTGCCTGGGCGACCTGGGCTTCGGCGTGGGCGGTTAGCTGGCGAACGACCGCGTGTAGGGCCAGCTCGGGTGGTGCGTCGTTGACGGCTTGCGTGATTTGATCAACCAGCTGTCTTGAGATGTCGCGGTATAGAGCTAGAAAGCAGTCCTCCTTGTCGGTGAAGCAGTCGTAGAAGGTGGGCCGTGAGATGCCCGCACGAGCGACGACGTTCGCGACAGTCGCACCGCTGTACCCGTCGGCGTTGATCGCGGCGAGCATACCTGCAAACAGACGCTGTCGTTGAGCGCCTTTAGACTGGGCGGTAGTCTTGGTGGCGCGATTCTGCCGCATCCGTCTCCTTGCGTTCTGGTCCGCGCCGACGAGGGACGACAAAAAGCGTGTGTTGAGAGCTTCCGGACCGGGTGGTGTAGAAAAATCAACCTTCTCGGCGATTGAAGCGCCGCACGACTGCGCAGGAACCAAACAGCATGACACCCGAGGCTGTCAAGACCTTTAACACCCGCTTGACCGCTTTGATGGACCACGACGTCATGGCAGAGTGAGTGCAACCCGCGTGTATTAGAGCGTCGGATGACTTCGCAAGCGACCGATGCGGCACGTCTCGCTGCAGTCACCCGCCGTCTGGATCACGGACGGTCCCCCAGCTAGTTCCGGACTAGTCGGCGCCATCGGTGGCTACCGGCGCCACTTGCGACTACTTCGCCGGCAGGGATTGCGAGAGCCTGACGCGTGCGCACCTCAAGGCCGGGGCCGACCTAGGCGAACCCGCTCGTTTTAACGACCGTGCCGCCTCGAGCCAGCCCGGAGAGCCGCCGTCGCGTCAATGAGTCCTGTCGAGCACGTCCCTAGCCCAACGCGGGAGGGACGTGGGGGATCGCCCAAAACCGCAGTAGCAATGCGGGATTAGGGCTAGAGCCGCGACCTCTTTAGACGGGGACCACTGCCCTCGGCGACGGCCTTGACGGTCGCCTCGATCAGCCTGGTCCGTAGCGTCTCTGGGTCCTCGAAATCCCTGCTCTGGAGAGTATGCGAGCCACTCTGATTGGCCTCAAATGCAGGCTGCATCGTGGGATTAACACCCGGGGCGGCGTCCACGATGACGTCCCTTTTTCCCGCAATTGTCCCTCGCATAATCCCTCTCTCACGCTTCCCAAAATGCAGTGTGTTACACCGTCGCTACCACGCCTCGCCTGCGTCGCTAGCAGTTCCTCTCGCACTGCATGCTCCCTTGTGGGAAGAATGAGAGCATATCCCACGCTGTTTGTCAAGTCGTGTCAAGGCGGGACGCCAAAAAACAGCCCTTCAAGCGCCCGGTAGCCCCCGTCTAAAGAGGACGGTGGTCTCCAGTTGTGATATTTCAGATCGCGACTTTTATCGCGTTTTCGAAGGCGTACATGAGTGTTTATCGGCCGCCTTCGATCAGGGTATCGCGCGGGTCTCGCGGCTCATCGAAGAGGCGGCCCAATGTGCGGACGGGTGGCACGAGCGCGTCCGTGCGGCTCTCTCGGCGCTGTTGGTCTTCTTCGATGAGGAGCCCGGATGGGCACGTCTACTGCTTGGTAACTCACCCGTAGACCGGGGGCCGGACTTCGACCGGCGTCAGCACGCGCTTCAGGCGTTGGCGCACGCATTTTTGACCGAGACGCAAGCAGAGAAGAACAACTCTGGATGGTTCGTACCTTGGTCTGAGCTCACCGCTGAGCTCGTGGTCGGCGGGGTGGTCGCCGTGCTTCGCAAACGTATCGACGAAGGATCGCACCAGCCGTTCGTGGAGCTCGCGCCTTCGTTGACGGCGTTCATCATCGCCCAGTATCCCGGCGCTAACGCGAACCTCGGCGCAGAGAAGACAGCGGCGAGCGATGTCGAGTCGCACCTGCAGCGTTTGCCCGTGCGCGTCACGTACCGCACGACGCGCGTGCTCAACGCGGTCGGCGAGGCGCCCGGCCTGAGCAATCGGGACATCGCTGAGGCCGCTGGGCTGACCGATGAGGGCCAGACCTCACGCCTCCTCCGTCGCCTCGAGCAGCGCAAGCTGGTCCAGAACGTGGGAGTCGGCCAGGCATACGGCGGCGCGAACGCATGGCTGCTGACGGCCTATGGCGAGCGTGTGCTGGACGCGACGCGCCAGAGCCTCGTGCCGGGTGCCGGCGCGGTTAGCCGAAAGAGGGTCAGGGGCGCTGCCTAATGCTTTTGTCAAGTCATTTGGGTAATCGGAGGCCAGTAGCGGGTTCGGTGTCTGAGGATGGCGTGCGGGACGGCGACGCGGCGGCGTGTGAGGGAGATGACGGCCTGGTGATGGGTTTTGCGTTCGGCGCGCTTGCGGGCGGAGAAGGCTTTGCCGGCGGGGGTATTGAGCGAGCAGAAGGCGGATTGAAAAAAGACGCGCTTGAGTGTCTTGTTTTCGGTGTTGGCGCGTTTGAGGTAGCGGACTTTGCCGGATTGCTTGAGCACGGGCGCCAGACCCGCGGCTGCGGCGAGCCGGTCTGGGGTTGCGAAGCGCTCGATCGAGCCTGCCTCGGCGATGAACTCGGCCGTCAGCGTGGCACCGCCGAGCCATCAACGGCAGCTGGCATGAATTCGATCCCCGCCCCGCTACCTACGAAGGTTAGGGCGGCGTGAGACGCCCGCCCGCCGATACGAGCTTTTCGGTGCGGCGTCGCGCGTGGTGCGCGACAGCACCGTTGAGAGCAAGCGGACGACAGGAGGGCGGCGCGACAGACGCGCCGCACGTCGCCTGGTTGTGGTTCCAACGATCGGTTGCGGGACCTCTCTAGCAGGGGCACTCGTGGCACCGGTCATTACCCGAGAGGAAAAGGAGTAGTGGACAAGTGAGACCTGTAAGGATGCTAACGATAGTGGGGACCTGTGTGGGCGCCGCGCTCGCGATGAGCGCGGTGGGCGTGACACCGGCATTGGCCGGAGTGAAAGGTATCTACGAGCCATTTCACGCCTGCCCTTTTAACAACCCGGAAGTATCCATATGCGTACATGCAGAAACCGCCGGTGGTAAGGAAGGTGGTCAATTCACCGTCGGATCGATAACTATCCCGCTGAGCAAGAAGATCACTCTGCAGGGCGGCCTCACCGAGGCAGGATACACAGGCGAAACCGAACTGGAAGGGTTTTTTGGCCCGGAAAACGGTGAAGAAACCTTGGTGGCGCCGGCGCTGAAGGTCCCAGGCGGCTTCGTCAACCGGATCGCACCGCAGCCGTGGTGGCCCACAGCGCTGACGGAAAGCTTTGAAAGTGCGAAGAAAAACCATGAACTCAGTGCCACGGAGACGCTCGAACTGGCGGGTACGCCCGAGCTTGACCCGGGCCATCTACTCGCCGCAGAAGGTACGGCGTTCGAGCTCCCGATGAAGGTCCGCGTGAGCAGCCCATGGCTGACCACCCTGGGCGGCGGGACCTGCCACGTCGGCTCAAACGAAAACCCGATACTCGTGGACCTCACATCTGGCGCATCGACAGGTCCGTTTCCGTATGAATACAACACGAGCCAGGGAAAAGTCGGCGAAATCGCATTCAAGGACGAATTCAATTACGCCGAAATAACCCACTCGACGCTGGTCAACAGCACGTACTCCGTGACGACCGGTGCCGAAGGCTGTGGCGGTGAATTTGAATCTGTCGTCGATCACGCGATCAGCACGGCGGCTGGCGTACCCGATGCGTCGGGACAAAACACGGTCATCCTGACGGGAACGCAGAAGGTGTCGGTCGCAGAACGCGTGAAAGAAGTCATCGGCTAGAGACACCAAGACCACATGTAGGGAGTGACCTCGCTGAGACCGCGCCCTCTTTAGGGGGCGTGGTCCAGCCTACCGCGACGCGCAACTCAAGTTGGGTGTCGGTCACGCAAATCGAAACGACGAAAGTGTGACGTGTCTGAAACGGGGCTAGCAGTTAGTTGGCTACGCGGAGCCTCGTCTCATAGTTAGTTAGCCATGCGGAGCCGCGTCCTATGCTCGTCGCGGTAGGACGCGGCTCCGCCCGCTGGGCAAGGCGACTCGGCGACAATGACCAAGAGCGGAAAAGGAGATTCGCGACACATGAGACCGATTAGGATCACAGGAGCATCCCTCATCGCCGCGCTGGCGCTGAGCGCCCTGGCTGCGGCGAGCGCGCTGGCGACGGCGCCGGAATACGGGAGATGCCTGAAAACAGCTAACGGTAAATACACCAGCTCGAAATGCACCGCATTGGCGAGCGGGAAAAAAGCGGGGACTTATGAATGGTTTCCGGGTGCCGAAAAAGCGAAATTTACGAGTTCGGGTGGCGTTGCCGTCTTGACTACCGTAGGCGGCGCCGGGGTGGAATGCAAATCGGAGTCGAGCACCGGCGAATTCGTACCGGGTAACAACAAAGAAGAGGCCGGCATCGTAGTCAAATTCAACGGATGCAAGTCGTTGGAAGCTCCGTGCACGACGCCGGGAGCCGCGTCGGGCGAACTGGTAACCAACCAACTTGAAGGTATCGTGGGCTTCGTGAAAAAGGAAGCGATTGCGACGAAAAGCAAACTCGGGCTGGAGCTGTCTCCGGCGAAAAGCGTGACGTCGGGCTTGTTCATCGAATTCTCGTGTATCGGTCTCGTGGTCAAAGTGAGGGGTCATGTCCTCGTGCCGATCAAAGACGACAGTATGAAAACGACGGAAACGCTGAAATTTGTCGCCGTGAAAGGCAAGCAGAAACCGGAAAAATGGGAAGAAAGCTCGGAAAAGCAGATCCTTGAAGCTAGCTTCAAAGGCGAACCATTCGAACAGGCGGGGCAGGACATCACCTCGACTGTGACGGGTGCAGAAGCATTGGAGCTCAACGCGGTGGTCTAATGCCGCCCGTCGCGTGGGTGGGGATGCGGTGGGACCGGGATGTGGCCCCACCGCATACGCCCTCTCCTCGGTCCCGATCGCGGCATCAGAGCTTGAGGAATGTGACATGAGGAGCCGGGGTGACGAACGAGGGGCTGCATCGATGCGGGACGCTGACAGCTGGAATGAGGGGCAGCGGCTGATGGGCAATTCGTGTGTTTGCGGAGCGTACGCGCGTCGCATGGCACGCCACTGGGCGCTCGCGCTGTGCCTCATGGTCGTGGCGCTGCTGTGGTGCAGCGCTTCGGCTGAGGCTCTCATCAGCCGCGGTCATGTTTTTGCCGGCACCTTCGAGGGGGCGGGCGAACGCCAGTTGGAGGATCCCACCGGGCTGGCGGTCGATGAATCCACGGGTGATGTGTATGTCGTGGACCATAGCCAGCCGCACGAACAGGTTGAGCAGTTCAAGCCCGATGGCAAAGGCGGCTACGAATTCCTCTCGGCGTTCGATGTGAAGTCGCCCGAAGAGATCGTGGTCGATAACTCCTCAAGCGCATCCGATCCGTCGCGGGGTGATGTGTACGTGGTCGGAGGAAGCGAAGAAGGCGCCGGCTCTGAAGAACATAGCGCGCTCTACAAGTACAGCCCCGCGACGGGCAAAGTGCTGTTTAAGAAGACGATTTTCCGGCACGCGACGGAAGCTCTGGAACTGGAAGCGATCTATGGCGTGGCGGTGGACGCGAGCGGGGGACTGTGGGTGTATTGGGGGGAAGAAGGCATCATCAGTGGCTTTGGTGATGAGGAAACGAACGTGTGGCAGCCGCCGTTGACCAAGGAACTGAAAGTCTCGGAAAGGACCGAATGCCGCGCGAGGCCAGGTTTCGCTGTCGCCCCAAACAACGAATTCTTTTATCTGGCTCGCGAACGTGAGAGCGCTCTTGAAGAATGCCCCGAAGAAGAAACGACACCGGTGCTCGTGGAAAAGTTCGCCAACACTGGGCAGCTCGTGAGCCGGGGGCTGGATCACGAAGATACCACCGGGGTCGCGGTCGACCCCTCTGACGGGAGCGTCTATGCGGATAACGGGAGTAGCGTCGCGGCGTTCAGCTCGGCTGGCTCGCTGATCCAGCGCTTTGGCGGAGAAGCTTTGAACGGCGGTGGCGGGGTCGCGGTCGACTCAAAAGCTGGTGAGGTGTATGTCGCCGAGCCCGGCGAAGCCAAGGTCGCGGTGTTCGCCCCTGAAGGAGCCGGTGCACCGAGTGTGAGCGCTGTCGTTGCGCAGAGTCTGACGCCGAGCTCTGAGCGGCTGGTCGCGCAGATCGACCCCGGCGGCGCTGATACCCACTACTACTTCCAATACGGGAGCGTCAGCTGCGCGGTGGATCCTTCCTCTTGCACCGATGTCCCGGCGGCGCCGGGTGCGGATGTCGGCTCGGGCTTTGGCGATCAGAGCGCGATCGTCGAAGTGCAGGGCCTACAGCCCAACACGACCTACTACTACCGGGTGCTCGCGCACAACGAAAACGGCTCAGCCGAAAGCCCGCAGAGTGCCGAAACGTTCTTCATGACGCTGCCGAGCGCCGAAGGCGTGCTGCTCGACCACCGCAGCTGGGAGATGGTCTCCCCGCCGGAAAAGCACGGCGCGACGATCGAAGCGATCAGCCGCAAGGGAGCGCTGACCCAGGCCTCGGTGGACGGCGATGCGATCTCCTGGACGGCGAGCGCGCCGGTAACCGGCGAAGCGGAAGGCAACCGCCGGCCCGAACCGGTGCAGGTGATATCTACCCGCGATCCCAACGAAGGATGGTCCTCGAAGGACGTCACCACCCCGCATGACAAGGGGGAAGGGATTGAACCAGGCGAAGCGACCGAGTACCGGTTCTTCTCGCCCGATCTGGCGCTCGCTCTGGTCCAGCCACAAGTCCCGCTAGAACCGCTCGAAAGCCCGCCGCTGGCGCCCGAAGCGAAGGAAAAGACGATCTACAGGCGCAACGACGCCACGGGGGAATACGAGCCGCTTGTCACTGCCGACGACACGCTGGCAGGCACACAATTTGGCGGCAAGCTGGAATTCGCCGGCGCCTCGCCGGATCTAAACCACGTCGTCTTTGAATCCGAAGTTCCTCTCATCGCGGGAGCCGCAGAAGGGGGTCTTTATGAGTGGGAATCGGGCGCGGCGCTGAAACTCGTGAGCGTGCTCCCGGGAGCGGGACAGACACCCGCGAGTGAACCGACCCTAGGCGATCTGGGTCGTGACGTGCGCGACGCGATCTCCAGCGACGGGTCGCGGGTCTTCTGGACCAATGGGGCATCCGATGAAGGCCCGCTGTACATGCGCGACACAGTGACGGGCGAAACGATCCAGGTCAACGCCGCCCAGGGAGTCCCGGAACCCGGCGAAGAAGAAATCGCCGGAGGTCTTGATGAAGTGCACTTCCAGGCCGCCTCCAGCGACGGCTCAAGGGTGTTCTTCACAGACGCGTGGCCGTTGACCAAGGAATCGACCCTCGAACCGTTAGCCCAGGAAGAAACCGTCAGCGAAGGGCAAGCGGCCCGCCCGGCCGGGCGCCCGGTCGACCTCTATGAATTCGATCCCAACACCGGCAAGCTGAGCGACCTGACAGCGGGGCGCGTCGGTGAATACGCCGACGTGCTGGGCACGCTCCCCGGCGCAAGCGAAGACGGCTCATATGTTTACTTCGTCGCCAACGGGGTCCTCGCGCCGGGCGCCGAACCCGGGAACTGCCCTCGCGTCAAACCGATCCTTCCCCACCCCGAAGGCGCATGCAACCTGTACGTATCGGGGCCCGATCCCGAACACCCGGACCAGCGTGAGACTAGGTTGATCGCGCGTCTGTCCGCCGAAGACGCGCCGGACTGGGGCGGGGGAAACTCGCCGCTTTTCGGAGATCTCGGCGGGGTCACCTCCCAGGTCTCGAGCAACGGTCGGTATCTGGCGTTCATGTCGCAGCAGGAACTGACCGGATACCACAACCTCGACGTGAATCCCGCAGCGAAAGGCGCGCATGACGAGGAGGTCTTTCTGTATGACGCGAGCGCCGGGCGCCTGACGTGCGCGTCGTGTGACCCCAGCGGGCAAGGGCCGCACGGGGTGTTCGACACCGAAGCGGCTGGCGAAGGCGTGGGGCTGACCGTCGATCGACCGGAAACGTGGAGCGGGCATTGGCTGGCCGGGTCGATTCCGGGATGGACGCTGTTTGAGCTGAACAACCCCCGCAGCGAGCATCAGTCGCGCTACCTCTCAAACAGCGGCCGGCTGTTCTTTGACAGCGCCGATCCGCTCGTATCACAGGTGACCGCCCGCACCCGCGAAGAGGTCCTCAACGGCAACCCACAGAGCGTCGGCGTTGAGAACGTGTATGAGTACGAGCCCGGCGGCGAAGGCAGCTGCCAAAGCCAGCCCGGCTGCGTGGCGCTGATCTCCGGGGGGAACTCGGCTCGCGAATCGGCGTTTCTGGATGCGAGCGATAACGGCAACGACGTGTTCTTCCTGACCGCTGCGGCACTCGTGGCACAGGACACCGATAACAGCCTCGACGTGTATGACGCCAGGGTCTGCGGCACCCCGGAAACACAGTCGTGTCTGCCTGAAAAACCGCCGCCACCGCCGCCGTGCAGAGGCGAAGAATGCCGCCCGTCGGCCCCCTCGCAGCGGAGCTTCTCACTGCCCGCGAGCTCGACGTACTCCGGACCGGGCAACCTGGCCAAACAGGAAACCGTCTCCCCGAAGCCGACGAGCAAACCCAAACCACTAACGCGAGCGCAGAGGCTCGCCAGAGCGCTGAAGGCGTGTAGGAAGCAAAAGCACAAGCGCAAGCGGGCGGTGTGTGAAGCCAAGGCCCGCAAGGCATACCAGGCCAAGTCCACAGCCAAGACCAAGAAGACGGCCAAGAAATCCTCCTTGCACGCGGGGAAGGGGAGCTGAAGATGCGCCGCCAGGCACAGAGAGCGATCCGAGCCCGGCTTTTGAGCTCAAGCGTCGTGCTGCTAGGACTATTGCTGCTGTTGATGGTGGGCGCGGGCCCGGCTTTCGCGGGAGCCTGGTGGCGGGTGTCCTCGCGTGCGGCGCCGACCTTCCTGGTGCCCGGTCAGAAAGCGACGATCATCGTCGCGGCTACCAACGTCGGCGACGCCGGCGTGAACGCGACCAGTACGCCGGTAACGATCAAGGATACATTGCCCCCGGGGTTGGAAGCGACCTCGGTCAAGGGCGCTCCGGCCTTTGAGATAGTCGAAGAAGGTCATCAGATGTCCTGTGAACTGAGGACCTTGACCTGTGGCTCCGCGCCGGAAACGCTGCCCCCGTTCCAGGCGCTAGATGTCGCGATCCAGGTCAACGTCAAGCCAGGGGCCAGCCCAGGCGAACAGAACAAGGTGAGCGTGCAAGGCGGCGAGCGGGAAGGCGAAGGGAGCGTCGAAACGCCAGGCGCTTCCGTCACCGAGCCGCTGAGCGTCAAGCAGCAGTCGACGCCATTCGGGGTCGAAGAAGGCGGCTATTCGCTGAACCCCGAAGCAGAAGGAGGTGCGCCTGATACCCAGGCGGGCTCCCACCCGTTTCAGCTGACCACCACATTGAATCTCAATCAGACGGTCGAATCGGTCGGTGGATCGCATCTCGTCGCCGCCGCACCCGCACTGCCGAAGGACCTCGGCTTTAACCTGCCACCCGGACTGATCGGCGACCCGCGCGCGGTCCCACCCTGCCCGAGCGTCGACTTCCTCGCGCTCGGAAATGCTTTTACCAACGCGTGTAAGCCGGAATCCGCGATCGGGGTGGTAGTCGTGACCCTCGAGGAACCCACCAAGTTTCGCAACATAACCCGCGCGGTGCCGCTGTGGAACCTTGAACCTGCGCAGGGTGAGCCGGCGCGGTTCGGGTTCGAGGTTCTCACGGTCCCGGTAGTGCTGGACACGTCCGTCCGGTCCGGGGGCGACTACGGCGTGAGCGTCAGCGTCAACAACGCCCCCGAGGCCGCCCAGATCCTCGCCAGCGAAGTCACGATCTGGGGTACCCCAGGCGATCCGCACCATGACCAGTCGCGAGGCTGGCCATGCGTGCTCGGCGGCGTCTACTACGTAAACCACGAAGTACCCTGCGAAGCCCCCAACCCCCGTTCCAGCACCCCGTTGCTGACGCTGCCGACCTCATGCACGGGGCCGCTTGGGACGACCGTCGAAGGCCATTCATGGCCGGTCAAGTCGCTCGGCAGCGAACCGGGCCAGATCTTCTCCCTCGAAGGCACGGCCACGGAATACACGCTGCCAGGCATGGAAGGCTGTGAACACGTGCCGTTCAGCCCGTCGATCCACCTGGAATCAGAATCTCGTGCCGCGAGCACCCCGACGGGGTTGACGGCGGATGTTCACGTGCCCCAACAGAGCACGTTGGAAGAGGGCGCTCTTGGCGAGGCCGATGTGAAGGCGACGAGCGTGACGCTGCCCGCGGGAGTGCAACTAAACCCGTCCTCGGCGAATGGCCTGCAGGCCTGCTCTGAGCAACAGATCGGCTTTGAAGGGCCGGCGGGGCCCGATCCGCTGTCTGAGGCCGCGCCGCAGCCGTTGCGGTTCTCGACTGGGCCAGCACAGTGTCCGGACGCGTCGAAGGTCGGGACTGTTCGTGTGCGCACGCCGCTGTTGGAACACGAACTGTTCGGTGCCGTGTACTTGGCTAGCCAGGACGCCAACCCGTTCGGGTCTTTGCTGGCGCTGTATGTGGTGGCTGAAGACCCATTTTCGGGGATCCGGGTCAAGCTCGCCGGGGAAGTCCAGTTGAACGGGTCCACGGGACAGATCAGCTCGACGTTCCTGGATACCCCGCAGGTGCCCTTTGAAGACTTCGTACTTGAATTCTCCGGCGGTCCGCGGGCCTCGGTCAGCACCCCCGGGCTGTGCGGGAACTATCAGACGCAAGCCATGTTCACGCCCTGGTCTGGCAGCGAACCGGTGGCTTCGCTGACCGGTGGCGGGGAATTCGGGATCAGCTCAGGTCCGGACGGCACACCGTGCGCGGCTCCGAGGCCGTTTACGCCGGGGGTGCACGCGGGTTCGACGAGTCTTCAGGCGGGCGGATTCTCCTCGTTTGCGCTACAGATCACTAACTCTGACCAGGACCAGGCCTTGACGGACGTCTCGCTGCGGCTGCCACCCGGCGTCGCGGCGATGCTCTCCTCGATCGTGCCCTGTGGTGAACCCCAGGCCGCGCTGGGGATGTGTTCTTCGCAGAGCGAAATCGGGCAGGCAAGCGCGAGCGTGGGCTACGGGCCCGACCCCTATACAGTCGCCGGTGGGCGGGTGTATCTAACCGGTCCGTATGCTGGCGGGCCGTTTGGCCTGTCGATCGTGACCCCGACTGTAGCGGGACCGTTCAACCTCGGCTTAGTCGTCGTGCGCTCGGCGATCAACGTCGATCCCCACACCGCGCAGGTCACGATCACAAGCCCGTTGCCAACGATCGTCCAAGGCGTAGGGATGGCCCCCACGGGCATTCCGCTAGATATCAAACAGATCAACGTCAACGTAAATCGCCCAGGTTTTCAGTTCAACCCCACGAGCTGTAACCCGATGAGGATCGAAAGCACGCTCTCGGGCAGTGAAGGAACGACGGCGCCGGACTCCACACCCTTCCAGGTTGCTAACTGTTCGGAACTTCCGTTCAAACCGAGGCTCAGCGCCTCAACCAAAGGTCAGGCGAGCAAAGCCAACGGCGTGGCCTTCGACGTGAAGGTCGAATCCAAGGGCCTGGGGCAGGCGAACATCGCTAAAGTCCGCCTGCAGCTGCCCAAGGCGCTCCCGGCCAGGCTGACGACGCTTCAGAAAGCCTGCACCGAAGGCGCGTTCTACGCGAATCCCGCGTCGTGTCCTGAAGGGTCGGTGATCGGGCAGGCGACGATCCACACCCCGGTGCTGCGTGGCCCGCTATCGGGCCCGGCATACCTCGTCTCGCACGGCGGCGCGGCGTTCCCCGATGTCGAGTTCGTGCTGCAGGGCGAAGGCATCACGCTGGTGTTGGATGGCAAGACGCAGATCAAGAACCAGATCACCTACTCGAAGTTCGAATCCGCTCCCGATGCGCCGTTTACGGTGTTTGAAACGGTCCTGCCGGCGGGCCCGCATTCGGCGTTGACGGCGAACCTTCCGGAAAAGGCGCACTTCAACCTCTGCTCGTCGAGTCTGTCGATGCCTACCGAAATCGTCGGGCAGAACGGCGCAGTGCTCAAGCAGACGACGAAGATCGCCTTGCAGGGGTGCAAGAAGGTCAAAGCGGCCAGGCCGCTCTCGCGCGCGCAGCTGCTCGAGCGAGCACTCGCTGCATGCCGTAGACAGCACAAGCACTCGAAGGTCAGGCGCCAAGCCTGTGAAAGGCAGTCCCGCAAACGCTACGCCGTGAAGAAGACTGCTAACAAGCAGAAGACGGTGCGCACGCACCGCTAGTCCGCGGAGGTGGTCCGCCTCTCCGACGCAAAGCCGCACTCTGGAAGCTTCTCGAAGCCCGGAAGCTTTTCGACCCCGGATCGGTCCGCCACGCTCGCGCCATGCGAACCAACCCCGACTGGAACCTTGGATCGCCCCTGGACGGCATCCCGGATCTTGGCTGCCACGCCGCTAGCCACCAGAACCGCGAGGAGCAGCGCAAGCGCGCCGACCGCGAGCTCGATCTCGGGCGGCACCGAGCTGCTCTTGCCAACGTCCACCTCGCCCAGGATCAAGACGAGGACGCCGCCTGCGATCAGGCTGACGCCGAACCCCCGAACAGGTATGCGCCGAGCAGCCGCATCGCACGCGGTCGCGAAAGGATGAACGCCACAGCGCCGATCCGCGCAGGATCGACCCCTGCGACTACGGCCATTAGCACCACCTTTCCCCACACAGGCCTCGTTCGGCTGCTCTGTGAGCGCAGCAGAGCGCGTTCTTGAACCGACGCTAAGTCTAAACCGATCATTACCGATCCAGCCTCGCTTTAAGAGAACTCTCACCTCTACGTTCTGCTGCGACGTCGCCTACTCCTCCAGGCCGAGGTCGGCGAGGGCACGGTCGCGGTCGAAGTACGCGTCCAAGCGGACGACCATGCCTTCGCGGATGCGAAACAGATTCGCTCCGCCACGGCCGTGTGTGCTCTCAGCCAGCTCGATGTCGCTCGTCTTGCCGCGTCCGTACGCCCTCACGAGCACGAGCACTCGTTCGTCGTCGAGCGTGCGGTAGTCCTGCGGCTTGAGCCTGTAGTCCACCCATGCGCTCAGGAGGGAACGCCACGCCTCGCCCATCGCGGCGTGCCCCCTGTGGATGCCTGAGCCAGGTTCGTCTACCATCACGTACTCGATTTCAGGATGCGCCCAGCTCACCGAACTCCAGTCCCCGCGTTCTGAGTCCGCATAGATCGAGCGCACGAGGTCGAGGTTCGGCGAGCTCACCGCCCAAGCGTGGCAGAACCCGCGCACGGAGGACGTGCCGCGATCGTTGATTGCGTAGGCCCAGTTCGGTGCCTCGAGATAGTCTGATGACGAGGGCGCCACCACCCGAAAAGCACAGGACCCACCTTGTAGATGGGCCTTATGCGGCGACGCCCACCAGAGCAACGGCACGCTGCAGCTCAGATTGCGCGGTCGCGATAGGCGTTTCTCGTGTTCTCATCAAAGGTGGATATAGCGACCAGCCGTCCGGTTCCAGACGATCGGCTGGCAGCGAAGCTGAAGCGAGGTTTCATGCGTTGGTATCCCATCCCGTCGATGGTATGGCGCACACCGGCGCGCTAGAGCCGATTTGCACGGCTTCTACGTCTCGGCGAGGTAGATGAGGGTGTGGGGTAGGGTCCGTCGCTCGGGCCCGATCGTCGCCCGCTGCATCGCTGTTCTGACGGCTGCCGATGCTTTGCTAAGCGACGCACTCGCACGCGGGCTGTTGAAGCGCCCAGAGCGCTCGGCGCAGCGCACGCTGGATGAAGGGCCGAGCAGCGAGGTTACGCACCTGCCGAACGCGTCGCACAGCCGTGATCTCGTCGGGGCCGCATTTTCATACCGCAGAACCTGTCGCTCGAGCGGTGTGATCAGCTCGAGGGGGGCCGTCGCGCACGGAAGAACCCGACGAGGCGCGCCGGATCCCCGTAAGCTGCCATCTGATCCGGGTTCGATCAGACGAGCCCGCAACAGAACAGGGGGACCACCATGAAACGCATCCGAATCACGGGACTGTGCCTTGTGGTCACGTTCGCCATAAGTGTGATCGTGGCGGTTTCGGCGTCCGCAGCGCTGCCGGAATTCAGCCCGCCGTTTTCCAAAACATTCACGTCCATGAGCAAAGCAACTCTCTTGGAAACCGTGGGTGGCAAAAAAGTGAAATGTAGCGCCGACACGAACTCCGGCGAAATCACAGGACCGCAAACCGGTTTGGTGCAGATCACGTTTACAGGCTGCAAACTCAAAACAATTCCATGCAATACCCCCGGCGTGGTGCCGGGAACGATAATAACCCCGGTACTCAGCATGACGATCAACTACATCAACAAAGCAAAAAAAGAAGTCGGTGTTGATCTGATGGAACCAGCCGGAGGACCGATCCTAGATTTCATATGTGGGACGACCACACGTGCCGTAGTGGTCGGATCCGTCATTGGTAGGATCACTCCGATCAACAAACTGGTAATACCGGCCAAAATGTTCACGCTTAAATTTGCGCAGTCGCTAGGCGTACAGAAAGTGACAAACCTCGAAGGTGGGCCAGTAGACGTACTCGAAAGCTCCTTTGGCGGGCCATTCGAAGGAACGGGATTGGCGTCGACAGATAAGATCCTGTTTGGTGAACCCGTGACGCTGACAGCGTAGTGCGAGAGTGCATGCGTGGGGCGGTAGCCCGTCCCACGCACCAATCTTCGGCTCTCGTCGGCACGCGCTTCAGCGACCGCAAGGTCACGAGGCTCGTCCTCCACGGGAGCTCTACGGCGCGTTCGCCGGATCTCGGTCTGAAGGAGTAAGCGATGTCGCACGAGAGCCGATGACCGCGAACTGGTCGTCACCCAGGACCGGTCAAATGGGCGAGGTCTGCGAGCTATTGGGAAGCATGTTCCGCGGCGTGAGGCTGACCCCAGCACGCGCAAGACGACAGCGGTGGGCGCATCCGAAGCAGTTGGGCCGTGCCGCGCACCTGCGGCCCACGCCGCGATTTAGGGTGTGACCAGGTGCTCCAGCTCGAAGACGGTGATCTCGGCCTCGAGCGGGGCGTCGACCGCTTGGAGCACGGGTTTGAGGAGCTCCTCGTCGAAGCGTGCCGCGTACTCCTCGGACTCCCATATCTGCGCGACCTGCATTGTTCCCTCGACCTCGCTGGCGCCGTGCATGATCAGCCCGAGCGGGTGCTGCCTGTCGATGTCCAGCATCGCGCGCATGGTCTCATACGTCTCCCGATCCAAACCCCGATTAACGATCCTGAGGATGGCCACTGTGCCCCGATCCTTGTTGGTTGGCGCGCGAGCCTCATTATGACGCCCGCGCCCGCGCTTCGTCTCCCCCCCCGAGCGCCGGCGCGGATTCCTCGCCCACCTCCGAGCCGGGCCAGGTGGAGACGAGCGGCAGCCCGGCGTGCACGCTGGTGTCGTGAGGCGGTGCTGTTCCGTTGAGACGACGCCGACGGGAAGGCGTCGCACTGGGGCGTTCCTCGATCTTGACGTCTGGCCGAGCCGTCCCCCAAGCGAGCTGGGGGCGGACGCTCGAGCTCGACAAGAGCCTGTTCGTCGAGCACAAGCGTGGCATTGGCGAGCATGAGGCAAGTTATCGGTCTGCTGCACCTCGTCGAGCGTCTCTAGCGTCTCGATCGTCCCGAGGGCCTGGCGGCGAGTCGGGTTAACGCCGATGGGCACTCATGCCGAGCCGAGCAACTCCGGTCGGATCATTCTCATGAGGCCTCTGGCGTCCGACGAGAAAAGGGTCGGCGACAGCTCGGCAACGGACGGAGCCACAACATATTGCAGCCGAAGCACATCGTGGTCCGCCCACCCCGGTAACCACGCGGCGAACGCGAAGGACGACCGACGGAGCTGCTCGACGGCGTGGTCGATCGCAGAGTCGTTCATCGGGAGGTCCACGTGCACCAGCGCGGCGGCGGTGCTGGTCACGACCGAGGCCACCTTCGTGGCGATGTCCGCTCCGATGCGATCGACCGAGATTCGCTCGAGCCCGCGAGAAGCGTCGCAGACACTAGCGAGCTGGCTCTTACCCCTCGGCATCCGCGACGTCCGGGCCGCGCGTCGGCTGAGTCCAAGCCCGTCAGCGAAACCGAGGATCAGTCCGCCGTAGCGGCGCGGTACATAGATGTTCTGAGATGGAGCTTTGAGCACAGGCTGGTACACGACGGTTACCGCAAGGCGGTCCTCTGCGCGTGCCTTTATCGCTAGATCCCGAGTCTCTGCGGGCAGATACGCCAGCATCAGCCCCGTCTCACGACCGCCGGCACTGAGCGAAGCGCGTTGCATCACCGGATGCGCGGTCGTAGGAAAGTGGATGAACCCGACGGCACCTTCTGACACCAAGACCTCACCCAGCGCCCGACCCAGCCGGCCCATGAGGCCCATTCCCCGAGAACTTGGATCGACCACCGTTGCTCCGGCCTCCACGACTGTCGAGGCACTCGTCGGCCGGGTGAACCCGATGTGTCCGACGACCCGGACCCCTACGGCGGCCACCACACCGTTGTAGGCGTGCGTCCGTACGAGCATCGCCAGCTCTTCTGGTCGATACATGACCCGCTTCGGATACGCCTCGCCGTAACAGCGCGCGATGCACTCCGAGACTCCCTGCGCGTCGGCAGGAGTCAGTGGTCTCACTTCGACGTCGCTGGCCACCTCGGCACCTCCCCTCGAGCTCGGGCCATCCCGGGCGCGCTCAGCAGCGCGAGGTGACGTCGAACAACGCGACCCCCCGGGGGGAGACGCTCGCGGCGATCGTCCCGCCGCCGTTTCGCACCGCGTGGCTCCAGAGATTCTCGAGCGTATAGCCGCGCGCGCAGGCGGGCATGCCCAGCACGCTTGTTGAGATCGACAGTTCCCGCGCGGCGGCGCCGGTGTCGAACAGCCCCACGACGACCTCGCCGGGTTTCACCGTCTTTGCGATCACCTGCTCGTCCGCCCGGCTCACGACCGGCGAGGCGCTGATCCCGTCCTGGTCGACCGCGAGCACGGCGGTGTTCTGCAACAGCTTCAGGTCGGTTGCGCACAGGTCGGTGAGGTTGGCCCCGATGATCAGCGGCGAGGAGGCGAGCGCCCAAAGGCTCAGCACGGTCTCCCTGCCGGGGACGTCGAGGCCATCGTCGCCGCAGTTTCCCACCTCGACCGAGTCGAAGTCGTTGTAGCCGTCGAACTGCGATCCCGCATACGCTCGCCAGCGGGCCAATGTCGTGAACCGCGGCTTAGCGTTGTGGTAGTCGGTGAGCGGATACGGGCTTTCACCCTGCTCGCATTCGTAGCACTCGATGTCTTCGGAGACCTCCCACTGGGTGGCGTATTCGTCGAGTGTGTTCGCGAGGGCGAGGTTGTAGTGCCCCTCCGTTATGTCGAGCTGCATCGGACGGCCCGACTGCCTGATCGCGTTAGACCAGGCGACGATGTCCGGTGCGTTCCTGTCGCTGATGCCGTCGAGCTTGATGTAGTCGACCCCCCAGGACGCGAACTCGTCGACGATCGAGTCGACGAACGCCTGCGCGCCCGGCTGTGCATAGTCGAGTCCGACCATGCCGCCGCAGTTGTAGTTGTTCTCCCTGCTGGAAGTCGCGATCTGATCGGCGGTGTAGCCGGTGCCGACGATCGGCGTGTTCTGTGCGACCGCCTGCTTGGAGATGCCGGGGGTGACGTAGATCCCGAACCTGAGACCGAGGCCGTGCACGTAGGCGGCGAGCGCCCCTATGCCATTTTCGCCGCCGGGACCGGGCGGGAACAGCGCCGCGTCCGTGACCCAGCGGCCGTAGCGATCGACGCTCGGACCCTGACGCCCGGGGCAGACGTACCAGCCGTCATCCTGGTTGAAGTAGTCGTAACCGAGTGCCTCGAGACCGCTCGTCTGGAGCGCGAGCGCCTCGGCCTCGTCCTTGGACGCGCTGACGCCGAGGCGCAGATAGCTCCACGTGCTGTAACCGAGGACCGGGAGCAGGTCGGTACCAGGCGGCGGATTCAGCTCCGCACGCGCGACCGGGGCGACGCCCGCGAACCCGGCCAAGCCGAGCAGCGCCACCGCGCAGACCCACGACGCCCTGACATGCACGAGTCGCACGGCTCAATCGTAGGGGTGGGGGACGCCCGACGCGACTCGACGGTCCTCTTGCACTACGGATCCTCGATTGCCAACCGGGTCGTAAGTGGCTAGGCGGGTGGTACGATCGCCGAGTCGGAGGAGAGCGTGAGGACGGGGAGCTGCGATGGCGGACATGACTCGAAGGGACTTGCTGAAGGCGGGGGCAGGCGCCGGGGCACTCGCGCTGGGCGCCAATCCGCTGGTTCGACAGGCGCTGGCCATGGGCTCGCCGGGAAAACTGACCGACATCGAGCACGTCGTGATCCTGGTCCAGGAGAATCGCTCCTTCGATCACTACTTCGGCACCTTGCCGGGTGTGCGTGGCTTCTCGGACAAAAGCGTCCCCGACGTGTTCTCTCAGCCAGGCTATCCCGCTCCTGGCTTCGAAGGGCAGCTGCTTCCGTTCCATCTTGAGGAAACCGGCGGGATGGCCGGCAATCGGTGCTTCCCCGACATCACCCATCAATGGGCGCCTCAGCACGAAAGCTGGGACGGCGGCAAGATGGATGGGTTCGTGCGCACGCATCTCGCGGTCGATGGATCGGAAGCCGGCCCGGCGACGATGGCCTACTACGAGCGCGAGGACATCCCGTTCTATTACGCTCTCGCAGAAGCGTTCACCATCTGCGACAACTATTACTGCTCGGTTCTCGGCCCGACCCACCCTAACCGGCTCTACAGCATGTCGGCGTCCATCGACCCCGAAGGCCTTAATGGAGGCCCGCTCGTGGAAACGCTTAGCTCCACGTTCTTCGAATTCGCGGGGCGCTTCACGTGGGCGACGATGCCCGAACAGCTATCGGCGGCGGGTGTGAGCTGGAAGGTCTACACGGGCTCTGCCCTTGGAATCTTTGACAACGTGCTTAACTTCTTCCAGGCCTACAAGACGAATTCCGCTCTCGGGGCGTTGGCGTTCGACCCTGTGTACCCGAACGACTTTGTTGCCGACTTAAGAAACGAAGAACTTCCTCAGGTCTCTTGGATCAACGCATCTCTGGTTCAAACCGAGCACCCCGGTTACTCGAGCGCCAAGATCGGAGAGTTTGTGGTAGAGAATCTGCTCCGAAGGCTGAAAAACCACCCCAAGACGTGGAAAAGTACGGCACTTTTCGTGACATGGGATGAGAACGGCGGATTCTTCGACCACGTCCCACCTCCCGTCCCACCTCCCGGCACCCCCGGTGAGTATCTGACTGTTCCGGACGTGACCGGCGACGACGGGGGAATCACGGGCCCGATCGGACTTGGTTTCAGGGTGCCGATGCTCATCATGTCGCCGTTCACCCGCGGGGGCTTCCTCTGCTCGGACACATTCGACCACACCTCGATCCTCCGATTCCTGGAGAGTCGGTTCGGAGTCGAGGTCCCGAACCTTAGCGAGTGGCGACGCGCAACTACGGGCGACCTGACCAGCGCGTTCAACTTCATCAAGAAGGAACCACTAGGGGCTGAACTTCCCAACGTCAAACTGACGAAAAAGGAACGAGAAAGCGGCGCATGCGAGGTGTCCGCTCCAGTGACGGTACCCCCCAACTCGTTCCCTGAAGAGGAAGCGCGCGAATGGCGGCGCCCGAGCGGGCCGTAACCGCACGCGCGTCAGACGCCTGGCCGGAGTGGCTTGACAGCTGACCCGGGCTCGGAGGGAACTCATGTGCGTTCGACCACGCGCAGCGTGAGTACCTCGGCGCAGTCGTAAGACGCAACGCGATGATCGTCGGTCAGGCGCTCGATCGCCGGCCGAAGTCCACTGGCGGTCAGATCGAACCGTTTGTTGGCCGAGTCGGCGAGCAGCGGCCCCAGGTGCAGTTCGAGACTGCGCGGCGCAAGGCTGACAGCCACGCCGAGATGGCTGCTGCCGACCAGGTCGCGGGCATTCGCAGCGAGCGTTTCCGCGACGAGCCGGACGTCGTAGATTCGTCCGGCGGACAAGCTCGCCCGCTCCGCGAGCGAGCTCAGGACGCGAGGCAGCACCGCGCTCGCTAGACCACTCGGGGCGAGGGCCATTTCGATCGTGCTCGCGAGCGCCGCCTTGCCTGCGATATGAGACTTCAGTCCGCCCGCGTTGAGCGGCTCGTGCGCGACGACATTCGTCGCGGCGAACCGCATGCGAACCTCGGTGCCCCCGCCCGTGAGTTTGGTGAACGCAACGCGCTGGGTGAGCGCATGAACAATGGGCAGGCCTATCCCGGTGTGAGGCTGCGTCCGCTCTCCCACGTGCGGGCGGATCCCGAGGCCGTGATCGCGCACCACGACGTCGACCGCTCCCGACAGCGCGTAGACCTCGACCTCGAGCGGACCTTCCTCCCCCTCGTAAGCGTGGTATACGACGTTCTTGCAGACCTCGGTTACAGCCGTGTCGAGATCGTTGGTCTCGAGAGCATCAAGGCCGAGGTTCTCGGCAACGCCGACAAGCGCCTCGTGCACGACCGGTACGTTCTCAGGCCTGTTTGAAAGGTTCAGGCAGACGTTAGGAATGTCAACCATCAAGCGGCGATCAACCGGATCGGACAATAGCGTCTCGATCCGGGGATCGTTTGTACTCAGTACAGGCGCCCCTCGACGCTCGCCTCGGCGAGCGCGAGCATGTGCGAGATCGACAGGCTGCCGGGCGGGGATTGCTGAGCGGCGTTCAGCAACACCATCCGTCCCGTGCCCGCGTTCAGCTTGATGTAGCCGAGCACGTTGACCTGCTTGAGCGCCGGCTGCCCCATGCACTCAGGCCCGCCGAGCCAGTTGTCGTAGCGGATTTCCGATTCACAGGGCATCAAGTTCGCACCGCTCTCGGTGCCGGACGAGAACCACTCCTCGCTGAACGGCTTGAGCGCACGCGCGACCCGCTCGACCTGGTAGCCCTTGCGCAGCAAACCGAGCTCGACGTCAAGCAGCGCCGGAGTCGTCGTCTGGATCGAGATCATCAGCGACGGGTAGTACTTGATCTGGTTGTAGGGCACTCCGTCGTTCACGAGCATGGACGCCTGCGCAGGGGTAACGCCGTAGTAGGTGCAGTTGCTGTCCGGCCCCGCGTGGAAGCTGTGGTCGAGATACATGCGCCCGGTTGCGAGCAGGGCACTGATCTTGGCGGTCGAGAACCCCGTGCAGATAGGCGTCGTCGGGACCGTCCGCATTTTCTTCGCCGCGGCGCCGCTCGCCATTGAGGCGTACAGCGTGCCGGTGAGGGCAAGCACGATCACCACAAACAAACGTCCGCGTCCCAGGTGGGCGGGCCCTATACGTCCTCCCATGACTCGATCAGCATACCCCACGCGCGGCCGCCTTGGAGACGGGCCCGCCGGGCGGAAGGTCGTGCTCGTCGAGGTCGCCGGCTGCGACCGCGTCGCTGCGGGCCGCTGCCGCGAATGCCTTATCCGCGTCACGGGGATCGGCCGGCGTAGTCTCTGCGCATTCCGAAGGCCCGCCAAAGGAAAGGTGGCGGTCACCACTGGTGCCGCGGCTCCGCTCGCGCCAGCGTTCATGACCCAGATCGCAGTGGGGTAGCCGTGACACGCGGCCGGCCCGGGTCCGGTTCGGAAGATCATCGCGAACTACCCTCGGTTGCGATGTGACACTCGAGCGCGTCACATGAAAGACCTCGCCGCAGCAAACGGGGGAGTAGTCTGTTCGGCGTGACCAGCGTCGGGGACTCGTCAGATGCCGGCGGGCCATGCGTATAACCTTGGTGATCGCTCTAGTGACGCTCGCGCTCGGGGGTGAGGCAGCGGTCGTCGCGGCTGCGGCTCACCCAGAGCGCGGCCACGGCGTGCTCTGCCAGCACCAGCGGGGCCACACGATCTTACGCCGTGGCCTGGTGCGCGTGCTGGAGAACCGGGCTCAAGGACGGCTGCCGGGCGAAGAAGCCGTGTTTGGCTGCGTGCTCGGGAGCCCGCGTCTCGTCACACTGTGGGAAGCCGGGCCCGACAGGGGTGGGTCGGTTGAGAGGGTGAATGGCCGCTTCGTTCTAGTCCAGAGCGACGTGAGCAACCAGTACGAAAGCTCGACCGAACTGACCGTGTTCGACCTGCGCAGCGGCGCCAGCTACGGGCTGGGTGGCACATCTGAACCGCTCTTCCCTCTCTCCTCCTACGCCGAGGAACGTCCCGAGATCTACGTGCTCGCTTCGAACGGCCGTACCGCGATCCTCTACGAAAAGCTCGCCGTGACCGTGGCCGCCGGCCTCTCGGGACCCGCCACCACGACCCCGACAGGCCAGGCTCTCGTGCTGCTCGGCTTTCATCATTACAGGAGCCAGATCGCCACCGCGACGCCCTCGGCGATCGAGCCCTCCTCGGTCTCATTCAACGGGCAGGTCGTCTCGTGGACGCAGGAAGGCGCACCACGGTCGGCGAGGATGTGAGGCGGGCGAGGCGGCGGTAGAAGCGCCGGCGCCGTCCTGTCTGGTCCTGTGCTTCGCTGCGAAGGCCTCCCTGGCGAGGCGCGTGCACTCTTAGAGCTATGCATAGGGAATCGCCCAGAAGTCGATGGTGCTTAGCCGCTCCAGACGCTTGAAGTCGCAGCGCTAGCAAGCTGCACGTGCTCGGGCAGTCCGAGCACGATGTCGGACGTCTCGCTCAAACGCTGTTGACATCGTGGCGAGCCTATAGTACGCTACGAATCATCTTAACTGTACGGTGCTTATACGACCGTCGCTCACAAACTGTGTTCATGACTGGAGCAGCGAGCCGATGACACGTGTGGGATCGATAATCAGCGCGTCCCTTGCAGCGCTGAGCATCCTCGGGTTCGCTGCCGGCCTGCCGGACGCCACATCGGCGAGGCCTGTTGTGACGTTCAAGGCGGTGGCGGTGCCGATCCCCGTGAACCTGGCTCGCGCCCACGGCCCGAGCTACCCAAGGACGGGCGCCATCCTCGGAGCCCCTGCAGCGGGTGAAGCGGTGTGGACGATCAGCGGCAGCGAATACTTCGAATCCCCGTCGCCGCTCACGTGGATCAAGGTCTACACGCCTACCGGCGTGAAACTGCACTGGCAGGGGTTTGCAACGTGCACAGAAACCGTGCTCAGGGAGCACGGCCCCGCAGGGTGTCCGAAGAAGTCTCTGGCCGGCCCGCTGGGCGAAGGGACCGGGGCTGTAAGCTTCGGCGGAGAACGTGTTCGCGAGAGAGTGACCGTGCAGCAGTTCTTCAGGCCTGGCGACGGTGTGCTCTTCTACGTCTCCGGCAGCACGCCCGTTTCCCTCGAAGTCTTCGCGAGGGGGACGGTTCTCGCCGCCAACCCGCCCTTCGACTTCCTGTTCACGGGAGCAGTGCCACTCGTCGAAACCGTGCCAGGGCTCGACGGGTCGATCGAACAGCTCAAAATCACGTTCGGCGCCGCCTTCAAGGAACGTAACAAGCTCGTCTCCTTCATCACTACACCCAGCACGTGCCCCCCGGGGGGATTCCCGATCAAGTCCGAACTGTCGTTCCTCAACGGGGAAACCATCACCTCCACAACCAAGATCGCGTGCCCCACACAAAGGGACTAGAGGGCGGCGTGCGTTTACATACGTGTGGTGAGATCTCGCTCGCCATTTCGCTCCTGCCCGCCGTGCGAAAAGCGCGCTGCCTACATCTCACGGATCCCCGTCGTCCCTTGGCGAGCCGCGAGAGTGGCTTCGTTTTGAGTGGTTTGTCTGTCATCTTGGCTGCCGTCGACGTGACGCCGTCTGGCTTGTTCGCTGTTGGCGGAAATGTGCAAGTGCGTGCTCGACGCGGGTGCGGTCGCCGGTGGTCAGCAGGTCGAGTAGTAGCCCTCTGAGCACCGCTAGTTCAAGCGTAGCCTCGGTCGATGCGTGGGGACCGATCCAGTCGCTGACGACGCGCTCGAGGAACGGGGCGTAGCGATCGCGTTGGCGCAACGCGAGCCCGTACACCTCGAAGAAGAAGCGGAAAAACGGCTCTCGGGCGGGGTCGGCGGTCCACTGCCACACGCCCGACAGTGGGTCGCCATGGACGTCGTTGAGCATCTGCTCGCGCATCGCGCGCAGGCGGTCGCGGACGCCGTTGAGGATTTCGCTGAGCAGTTCCTCCTTGGTCCCGAAGTGGTGCACGAGCGTGTTCGGCTGCACCCCTAGCGCCTGTGCCAGCGGCCGCAGGGTGAGGTCCGCGACGCCGTGATCTATGGCGTAATCGACTGCCGCGCTGAGGAGTTCGGCGCGGCGTGTCGGGTTGGGCGTCCGGGGCATGCTCAAGACGTTTCTTGTACGAACGTGCAACTACATAGCCCATGGTGGACGGTCAGCGGCTTTCGGTCGGGTATCTGCTGCCGACACGCGACGCCGTCGCTCTCGGGCGGCCCGAGGCCGTGCCCCTGGTTGCGCTTGCGGAGCGTGCGGAGCGGTTTGGCTTCGACGCGGTCTGGGTTGGGGACGGTCCGCTGGCGCGCCCGCGTCACGACGCCCTGGCGATGCTCGCCGCGCTAACGGGCAGGACCGAGCGCGTGACCCTCGGCACCGCCGTGCTGTTACCAGCGTTGCGTCCGGCACTGCTCTTGGCGCAGAACGTCGCAACGGTGGACCAACTCGCCGAGGGGCGTGTGATACTCGGGCTCGGCGCCGGCTTTCCGTATCCCGAAACAGAGCGCCAGTTCGAGGCGGTCGGCGTCCCGTACAAAGGGCGGGTCGCGCGGATGGTGGAGACGATAGCCGCGATCAGAGCGGATAGCCGCGATCAGAGCGCGCTGGGCCAGCTCAGGAGAGCCGGTCAGCTACGAGGGGTCTCACGTCCGGCTGCATGAGGTTGCGCTGGCGCCCGCACCGCACGCTGCAGGTGGGCCGCCGGTGTGGCTGGCGGGAGCCGGCGAGGCCGCCGAGCGGCGGGTCGGGGAGCTCGCCGACGGATGATTACCTTACCCGCCAAGTGCCGAGATGGCTGGCAGCGCGTCCGTGAGGCTGCGGCGCAGGCAGGACGCTCGCGGGCTCCTGTCCCGGGCCTGTATGCGACCGTGGCGCTCGACGCCTCCGCTGATGTCGCGGAACGGCGACTGCGGCGCAATATCGAGCGCTACTACCAACAGCCGCTTGAGCTGATCGCCTCAATCCAGGCGTTGTACGCGGGCACGCCGGATGGGTTCGGAGAATGGCTTCAGCCGTATCTGGACGCGGGTGCCAGGCACGTGATCCTGCGCGTGGCCGACGAGAACGCTGCCCGCGGCCTCGAGGCAGCTGGCCAGGCACGCGCCGCGCTGTGATCGAAGCCCCTCCACGATGACGGAATAAGCACTGTCGTGCTCGTCCACGGCACCTGGCACTGCGGGTGCTTTGGGAGCGGATCGTGCCATCGCTCGAGCACGAGTGCTACACGATTGGGGCTCCGACGCCTGCCGGCCTGGGCGAGCGCGCGGATGAGCTCAACCGGAGGCGGATGAGACGAGAGTGTTAGCCCGATTCTCGAAAGAGATGGCGCCGTGCTGATTGCAGCGTTGAGCTCGAGTCCCCGCCGCGCCGAGCCCTGCTGTCCCCGCGGGTCGATTGCCGAGACGACCGCGTCGATCAGCGGTTAGAGCACAAGCGGGACCTCGATGCCCGTCGTCAGGGAATCGTATGCCGTCGCGAAAGCCGCAGCCGACGCCTGGCCACGAGCCCACGAATGAGGAAGAGGGTAGTTGCATGGATTCCCCGCGACGTCGGTGTCGGTCATCTCAAGCTCCCCGTGGCGACTGTTAGGTTATAACCTACCGAAGGTATGAACCCAAACGCGCGGTGGCAACGGGGAGGTGGCCTACCCAGGGACTGCACAGGTCGAGGATCAAGCCGGTCTGGGGGATCAAGCTGGGCTGGGGCTTGTGCTTTGCGCGCGAGAATGAGGCATCTCGAACGCCTGCGATCAGATGAGCGCCAAGGACGACGAGCGCCCGCTACATCGCTCCTGCAGAGAGCGCTGCTTCCGCGCGGTTGCAGCTCTGATCACCCAGGTCGCTGCGCGGTGCTGCTTCCCGCCTGGCTCGAGGAGGGGGCTAGGTGGCTCTTGGAGAGGTCCGTCGGCGGAGAACCGTCTGACGACGTCACCCGTACGGGTCTTCAGAGACGCAACCCTCAACGACAACAAGGAGACTTCGATGCCTTCCAGCTCAAACCGTATCCGCCGCGCCGTCGGTGCGACAATCGGCCGCCTCGGTCCGAGAGAGCCTGCTCCAGGTGGGCGCATAAGGTCCCGAACGGGCGTGCCGATTCGAATCACCCTGGCGGCCGCGATCATCGCCCTGGCGAGCGCCGGACCGGCGTATGCGCTGCAGGAACTGCCGCCGGGCGGGCAGGTCAACGACGACCTCGCCGCTGGGATCGACAAGACGATCAGCGTGAGCGGCGAGGACCCGACCAACGCTGACGTCGTCGGCGGGGCGCTCACGGCGGGCAAGCCGGCGGTGCCATGGGCGGTCTTTCGCCAGCAGGAGACGAACGGCTCGCCGCCGCCTCACGATCAGATATTTAGCCGCTCGTTCGCGGGCGGCAGCTGGCTCACGCGCGGCAACGGCACCGTGGGCGGCAGATCGAGCGCCAGCCCGCAGTTCTCGGGCTCGCTGAACTTCGATCAGGAACAGAACGGCCAGGCGCCTGCGATCGACTTCGCGGGAGCCGGACGCACGGTCCCCTGGGCGACGTGGTACGAGAACACGACTGGCACGAAATTCGGTCAGAACAACATTTTCGCCAGCCGCTTTGACAACAACGAAGACGCAAACAAAGGTAAGTGGATCTTCGGCGGCCAGAGCCGCGGCACGGGTGGCGGCAGCGTGCCGGTCCCATCGCTGAACATTCACACCAACCAGGCCGCCGAGAACCCGTCGGTGGCGGGCGGTTCGGCGGTCGATTCGACGAAGCCCGGCCCTTGGGTCACATGGCAGGAGACGACCACCTCTCCGGTCAGCGGCAAGGACCAGATCTTCGTCAGCCGGCCGATCGGCCCCGGAGCGGAAAACTGCGACGCCGTGAAGCCTGCCGGCGTGAAGGTGGGCGGGCACGTGCCCGCGATCGGCGGCTTCTGCTTCCAGCAGACAGGGATTCCCCGCGTCGGATCGGGCGGCGCTGACCCGAGCCTCAACGTGGACCCGACGCGCAACGGGATCGAGCCTGACATCGCCTTCACCGGCGTGCAGAACGAAGTCAAGGACGGCGTCCCTTGGGTTGTCTGGTATGAGAAGGAAGCGGGCTCCATCGGGCTGAACACCAATGAGATGGTGTTCGCGGCCAAGGGGATCAGCGACGGCGAAGGTGCTCATGGCGGCTTCCACTGGGTCGCGGTCGGCAACGGGCTGAGCGCGACGCTCGACACGAGCGGGTCGTCCAAATTCGGAGCCTGCTCGGAATCGAAAGCCAACGAGGAAAAATGCTCGCTGAACGAGAACCCGAGCAGCGACGCGGAGGACCCGCGGGTGGCCGCGGGGACGATGAACTCGGCCAACCCGACCGTTCCCTGGGTTACGTGGGACGAGGAAGTCGCGGGCGTCAAGCAGGTGTTCGTCTCGCGGCTCGTCGGCACCGGTGCGACGGCGCACTTCGAACTCGTCAACGGCGGGGCGCCGATATCAATCGGAGCCAACAGCTCGACGCGTCCCGACATCACGTTCTCGGGCAACACGCCGTATGTGTCATGGCGAGAGAGCGTCGGCAGGAGCGTGAAGGCCTTCTACGGGCACTTCGTGAACCCTGCGGACCCGACGTTCGTGCTCGACGAAGACAAAGTGCCGCTCACGCCCACGGCCGAAGCGGACGTGCGCGAGCCAATCTCCTCCGCCTGCATCGCCACGCCGTTCAACTCCGACGGCGCAGCCTGTCAGGGCGAAGCCGTGGGCACGCCGTTCTTCCTCTTCACGAAGGGGACCAGCCCGCGGATGTTGCTCGCCGACGCCTACCAACCGGCTACGCCGGTCACCAAAGCCGCCAGCGGCGTGGGCAAAACCTCCGCGACCCTGAAGGGTTCGGTAAACCCGAAGGGCGCCTCGGTGAAGGTGTTCTTCCAGTTCGGCGCCACGACCGAATACGGACAGGCGACCGAAGCGCAGACGACGCCACCCAACAATGCTGCGACGGCGTTTAGCGCCAACCTCACGGGGCTGACAGCCGGGAGCACGATCCACTACCGCGCGGTGGCGACGAGCGACTTCGGGACGTTCGTCGGCGCCGACAAGACGGTGAAACTCAAAGAATAGGCTCATGTAAAAGGCCCGCACCTGAAAGGCCACCATCGGTGGCGAGCAGGGTCCCGTTCTCCGATCAAGGGGACGGGGCCCTGCCCTGCCAAGGTGAAAGCCAGGAACCAGCTGACAGAAACGATGGCTGCGATCGAGCTCTCTGCTCGCTCCCGCTCGGCGTTCGGCAGGACGCGGGCGCGCCCTTCGATCGCAAGTCCCGAGCGGTTTGCCGCGTGGGTCGCAAGGCGCGACAGAATCGCCGTCGACCTGGCTCGGAGTAGGAGCCATGTGGAATTGATCGGGGCAGACGGGAGAGGCGATTTATGGGGCTATGCGCTCGACGGAGTCTGCGTGTTCGCCTCAGACGCCGTGTAAAGATCGCCGCTGCTCGGACGCTGGTTTGGCGTCAACGCCACTGGCGGCCAGTCGAGAGCCACAGGTGTGCCGCTGGACAGCATGTCGGTGCGGCCGCCTGGCGTCCGCCGAGGCTAGAGAGTGACTAACGCCACACAACGCGCGCGCCACATCAGCCAAAGTCGAGACGCTTCCCTCGATCTAGTTTGGAGCTTCAGCTATGTCTGCTCGCAGCGACAGCAGCGTGTTGTCACCGATGGTTGACCGTGAGAACGTCTGTTTGCGATGCGGTACTAGGTCGCGAGGATCAGCATGGTGCCCGAAGTGTGGGCTAAACCTGCGGCCCCGCACGCTGGCGGAGCCTGACGCGTCGGAACGAGCGCCGGGCGCGAGCCGGTCTGACCAACCGCCCCGTGACGACTCCAGCCGACTGAACTACGGCTTGATGGGTGGTGGGGCCGCGGCACTCGTCGCGATCGCCGTCGTCTTGACGATCGTATTGAGCGGGGCCGCGCATCACTCCGCAGCCGACGCAACGACCAGTCCTACGCCTGCCCCGCCCCACACTACCCCCTCTCCTAGCCCAGCACCTAGCCCCAGCAGTACCCCCGGCACCGAAGAAGTCAAGCAGGTGCTTACCGAATACGAGAGTGACTACTCCAACGAGGACACGCGTGGGCTCGAAGGCCTCTTCGCGGAAGACTTCACGCGCCAGAATGGGACAGAACCACGCGAAGATCGCGAACAGGCACTTGCGACCTACCAGCGTCAGTTCGAAGGCCAGACAAACCCCGTGTACCAGCTTTCTGAAACGCAGATCACCCCAGCGCCCGATCAAGCGGAGGTAGGCACCCAGTACACCGTCACGAACGAAGCGGCCACAGACACGGGAACGATCGGTTTCCACATGGTTGTGCAGAACGAACACCTGCTGATCGACGCCATTGTCACCCAACCATCGCAATGACACAGACCGTCAACGACACCCGTGTATGTTCCCGGTGCGGCACAAGCGTCCGACTCGACGACCGCTGTACCGCTTGCGACCTTGATCTGGCCGGACTAAACGAACTACCCACGCGCGCAGAGTGGCTCTCGCGGGCGGTGCAGGCGTCGACGACCGCGAGCAGCAACCAAGGATCGAGTTTCTCGAGATCGGCGCCCCGATCGTCGATGAGTCCCCTACTTCATCCCGGCGAGGGATGGCGCCTGATGCTCGCCTCAATTGCCTCGGCCGTGGCGATCGCTTTACCGATTCTGATATTGGTAGCGTCAGACGGCGTAACGCCGCTCATCGCGCTCATGGTCTTTCTCGCCTTGGTGCTGGCGTCGGTCTGGTTCGGCACGCAGATGCGCCGAGCACGTTTGCTCGGCCATTCTGTCCGCGTCGACGCGGACACGTTCCCAGACCTCCAAGCAATTATTGAGGATGTTCGCACGACCCTGCAATACCACAGACCTGTCGAGGTATACGTAACCGAGAGTGCCAAATCGAATGTCGTCGTGACCAGTCTTTTGGGGACGCGCTTGATCCTGATCGACGGTGGTCTTGTCGCCGACCTCTTGCAGCCCGGCAAGCGTGCGCAGGTGACGTTCCTGCTCGGTCGGTCTTTCGGGGCGCTTCGTGCAAAGCAGACGCGCTTGGACCTCGTCATCGTGATTCTCCAAGCTGCGGAAGTCTTGCAATACGTCAAGCCGCTCATCCTGCCCTACTATCGCGCGACCGCCTACTCAGGTGATCAGATCGGAATGATGTGCTGTGGTGACCTGGCGGCCGCCCTAGAGGCCACGCGACGCCTCCTGGTTGGCGGAGCAATGGCGTCACGCCTCGCGGATGGGTCCGTCCTCCCGCAGTGTCTGCTCGTCAAGAAACGCGTGCTCCCGCGTCTCGTGCAGATGTTGTCCCCCGAACCGCATGTCACCAACCGCTACGCAAATTTGCTCTGCTTCGGCCGCTACCACGATCCGCAGCTGTGGGACGAGCTCAAAGCGTCGATGGACGAGCGTGAAGAGAAATGCCTCGAGGCCGTATGGCAGCGCTCTCCATACCGGCGACGGGTCGAGTTAGCCGACTGGACCAGGTAGCAGGTCCAGCAGGTAGGGCTCCACAGAGCTAAGCCAGACCGCAAGTGAGCCACTACTGGTGGGATGCGCCGCTTCGACGGCGATCGGATCGCCGAGGTAGGGGGCCGACGTTCGCCGGTAGCAGGACGCGGGTTCCTCCTCGCGGCGGTCCCGTGAGGCGAGCGTCGAGCAAAGCCTTCTCGGTCGCCGATACAGCGCGGTGGAGACCTGCCGGTCAGATTACGCGGGATCGACCCCGACGGCGGCGGGCTTGCCGAGTGCATGACGCTGCATGGACGCTTCGTGTGCCCGCAGGGCGTCTGGCTTTAGGGTTGCCTCGAGGATCAGCGCAGTTGCGCACAGCAGGGCCCAGAGCTGCGCGACGAGTGCCCAGAGGCGCTCTTCGAGCCCCTGGTAACCGGCGAACGATTCGTGCAGCACGAACGTGACGATCCACGCGGCCAGCAGCACGACAGCGCCGCCCAACACAAGTCGCGCGAGCCGGCTCGGCCACGCTGAGCGGGCAAAGGCGAAGCCGGTCAGCAAAAGTGTGACGTTGATGCCGAGGCTCAGCCACCCGTGTGCGTAGTGATGCCAGGGCAGTGCGCCCGCGGCCGCGCGTGACTTGCACACGGCGCTGACCGTCGGTGAGCAATCCATGTGCAGAGGTCCGACGAGAATCGCGCACGCGCCCGCGAGCGCGAACAAGACGGGCATCGCCAGCGGCCACGGCCGCGTGCGCAGCGACGGTATGAGCGCGACCGCGAGCGCGACAAAACCCAGTCCCCAGATCGCGACGAAGGTCGTGAAGATCGAGGGGTTCGCCGCGCCGTGTCGGCCAAGCTCGCTTATGTACTGGCGAACCGCCGAGTAGCGGGGTTCGAGAGCGCCGGCGAGCGCCCACCCGCCGATGAACACAACCTGTGCGAGGATCACAGCCCACCCCAGCAGCCATGTCCGGCGGCGCGCATCATCGGGGAAAGGCGGCCACCCTCCCGGTCTGAGCCAGAGTGCGACGTCTCGTAGCATGGCGATCCTTCCTTGGGATGCTAGCCCGGAGGCGCTGGTGCGTGCGGCTACGTCTGCGCAGCACGCGGCGTCGCGCTCCGGACGGCGCGATGTCGCGTTCGGGTCGGCTGGACGGTGACAGCGAATTTGTTGTTTCGGGATGTGTGGCTGGAGGGCATCGCGGTCGCCGCGGCGTCCGTGTACACACCCGCGGCGGTCGCTGTGGCCGAGAACGAGATAGTCGACGAGCAAAAGTCCCTCGGGGCATTCGAGACCACGTACGTGCGCCGTCGCTAAGGCGAGCTGGCCAGATTCCCTTGCGAGGATCCGGTCGACACGAGCAGGCCGGCCCGCATTCGGCGTTGACGGCGAACCTGCCGTAAAAGGCGCACTTCAACCTCTGCTCGTCGAGTCTGTCGATGCCGACGGAAATCGTCGCCGAGAACGGCGCGGTGCTCAAGCAGACGACGATCCAGGCCACTCTCGCGCGCACAGCTGCTCAAGCGGGCGCTCGCGGCGTGCCGCAAAGCGCACAAACGCTCAAAGGCCAGGCGCCAAGCCTGCGAACGCCAGTCACACAAACGCTACGCAGCCAAAAAAGCAGCTCATAAGCCGCACAAGGGACGAGCGCAGCGTTAGGATCCTCGCCCAGATGTCGTTGCCCGGTCGCTGGGCGATCCGGTTTGCGGCCCTCGACTCTCCTAGCAACGGCGCGGGCGCCAGGTAGGTGTGCAGCGCTCCCGCCGAAGCGCTCAGCTCGGCGCGGGCCGCTACGGGCGCAGCGTGACCGGCAGCGTCTTGAGCTGGTTGGCGAAGGCTGATTCGACGAAGTGGGGCTGAGCTGCGAGCTGTATCCGCGGGTAGCGCGTCAGCGTCTCCTCGATCAGGATCCGCAGCTCCAGGCGTGCGAGCGCGGTGCCGAGGCAGAAATGCCGCCCGCCGGCACCAAACGCTTGGTGCTCGGCTTTACGCCGCAGATCGAAACCGTCAGGATCCTCGTAGCGCGTCTCGTCGCGGTTGGAGGAGGGGTACCACATGACGACCTTCTCGCCAGCTTTGATCTGCTGCCCGTGGAGTTCGGTGTCGTGCGTTGTCGTGCGGGCGAAATGGGCGAATGCGGGAAACATCCGCAGCGACTCCTCGACGGCGTCTGCGACCAGCGCGGGGTCCTCGAGCACGAGCCGGCGCTGCTGCTCGTCTTCCATCAGCGCGCGCATGCCGCTGCAGTAGGTCGCCTTCGTCGAGTCGTTGCCCGCCGCCATGAGCAGGAAGAATCCCATGACGATCTCGTGCTCCTCGAGCTTCTCGCCGTCTATCTCGGCGTGAACGAGGACGCTCGTGAGGTCGTCGGTTGGATTTGCCCGCCGGTCGGCGATGAGCTTCTGGCAGCTCGCGAAGATCTTCGGGATCACTTCGGTGGTGACCGCCTCGACACCGGCCGGGTTGATGTCTGGGTCCGCGGCCGCGAGCGTCGAGTTCATCAGGTCGGCCCACATCTGGTCGTCCTGGGGTGGGATCCCCATGAAGCTCCCGATCACGCGGGCGACGACGGGCTGCGCGACGTCAGTGACGAGATCGCAGCGCTCGCGACCCTCGAGGCGGTCCAGTACCGCACGGGTGATCGCACGGATCCGCTCCTCGTGTTCGGCGATCCGCTTGGGCGTGAAGCCGCGCTGGAAGAGCGCCTTGAGCCGGTCGTGCTTGGGCGGGTCCATGCCGATGAACATCGCCTGCTGCAGCTCGAGCGGCAAGATCGCGTTCTTTAGCGCGGTGATGCCGCCGACCTCAGAGGAGTAGGTCTGCCAGTCGCGGCTCACCTCGTGGACGTCCTCGGCCGTCGTCACCGACCAGAAGCCCTCCTCGTCGGGGAATTCGGAGATCTTCGATGTCCAGTGGACCGGGCACTCACGGCGCATCCGAGCGAAGAGCTCGTGCGGCGGCCCGTCTCCCCAATGCTCGGGCTCACCGAGAAGGATCTCGTCGAGCGGGGCGCCGTCGGCCGGCGCCGCTGCGGTCGCGGGTGTCTGGTGAGTCGGCATGGGCTAGCGCTCCTCTCGGTTTCTCGTCGAGTCACGTGCTCCGCGACGATGGTTCCACGGTCCAAGACAGCTTACTCGACAGTTCGTCGACTAACAAGGGGCCAATAAGATGCCGCTGTGAGTGCACCCGCGACTTCCAGGCGAGGACAGCGCCAAGCCAAGCCCCGCCAAGGGGATCGTCGAGAACAAGCGATCCTCGACGCGACCCGCACGCTACTGTCCGATACCCCGCTATCCGATCTCACGATCGAGCAGATCGCGACAGCAGCAGGGGTCTCGCGCTCCACGTTCTACTTCTACTTCGCCGACAAGGCGCAGATCCTCCTGCTCCTGTACAGCGACGTCCTCGAGGAGATGTCAGCCGAGCTCGAGCGATGGTTCGCGGACCCTGCCAAGCACGCGGAACCCTGGTCGCGAGCGAGCATCAGGGCCGCCGTGACAATCGCCCGGCGCAACGCAAACGTCGTCTGCTCCGCGCTCGACAGCCTCGGAACCAACCCCGAGATCGATCAGGTATGGAAGTTGTATTTCGACCGCGCAGTCAGCCGCTCAACGCTTCTCATCGAGCGAGAGCGAGCCGCGGGACTGGCACCGTCGAGCGGCCCGCCCGCGCCCGAGATCGCCCGAGCGCTGATGCACATGACCCTGCACAGCATTCATGAGCTGCTCCGCGCCGGCGCCAGCGCTGCCGACGCCGAGGATCTGATCGACACGTTGACGGTGCTATGGGCGCGAGGCGTCGGCACCGACCCGGCCTGACGCACCGATGAAGCCTCTGCTGCTGAGCGTCGACTTTGAGGATTGGCATCAGCTGATACGGCGACGAGTTCGCGCCGGTGACTGGGAACAGCCCGGGCCGGCGCTCGAGCGCCAGACCCACGCGCTACTCGAACTGTTCGATGAGCTGGGCGTGAGGGTGACTTTCTTCGTCCTTGGCATGGCGGCGCGATCACATCCAGGGCTGATCGCGGAGATCGCGGCGCAAGGCCACGAGATCGCTTGCCACGGCGACCGGCATGAGCCAGTTCATCGCCAGACTCCGCAGCAGTTCGCTTCCGATCTGCGCGCTGCGCGTATCGCGATCGGACAGCTCTCCGGTTCGTCGCCGATCGGCTATCGGGCCCCGGCGTTCTCGATCACGGCCGACGCGCGGTGGGCCTTCGAGGTGCTCGCGCAGGAGGGCTTCGCATATGACTCAAGTCAGCACGATTCTCCGGTAAGTCGCGACCGCATCACGCCGGCGACACACACGCCGCATCCACTCGCGCTCGACTGTGGCACGACGATCTGGGAGTTTCCGATCGCCGTCGGGCGTGTGTGGCGCATGCGCGTCCCTGTCGGGGGTGCGTCGTACTGGTCGGTGCTGCCCACGGGGGTCGTGCTCCGGTGCCTCGAGGGCTGCGGATCGATGAGCGGCCTCTACCTGCACCCCCACGAGGCGGACCCGCAGCCTCTGCGCGCTGAACTCTCGCCGGGCGCCACGCGCTCGCAGCGGGCGCGGGCGATGCTGCGATCGCTGCAACGAAACGGTGCTCGGCGGAGGACACCGGATATGCTGCGCGCGATCGCCGCTCGTCATCGTTTGATCACCTACGGTGAGGCGCATGCCAGACTCAGCAGCATCGGACAGAGTTCGTAGCCGCTTTCGTTCAAAGGCGCGGCAGTTCGACGACCTCTACGAGGACGAGCGGCCGCTTTCCCGGCGGTTACGCCCTGGCCTCTACCGCCGCCGCGTGCTGGCGGTGCAAGCGGTCGAAGAGTACAGCGCTCCGGCCGTGCTCGACGTCGGCTGCGGCTCAGGGCGTATCGGCGAGTTCGCGCTGCAAGCGGGCGCTGCCCTCTACCTGGGCGTCGACTTCTCCGAGCCCATGCTCGCGCTGGCCAGATCCCGCCTTGCGCGTTTCGGTGAGCATGCCCAGCTGATCCTCGACGACTTCCTGACGGTTTCCATCGCGCGAACATTCGACGTGGTGCTCGCGCTTGGACTATTCGATTATCTGCCTGATCCGGAGCGCTTCGCGCGGAGGCTATTCGATCACACGGCCCCGGGCGGGTGCATGGTCGCGTCGTTCCCCGCATGGTCGCTGATGAAGGGACCGATTCGCAAGATTAGATACGAATGGATCGGCGATTGCCCCATCTTCAACTACACACAGCGCGACGTACAGCTGCTGCTGGGTGCAAGCGGCTTTGACCCGGTGCAAATCTCGAGTCCCGGCCGCAGCGGCTGTCTTGTACGGGCTTATCGGCCGCAGTTGCCGGAGTGAAGGCTGCATGAGAGTGCGTACCCGCGGCTCTGCGGGCGCGTTACGCGTGCCCGGCGCTGTGACGCCGTGCGCTGTCCGACCCCGACCTGCCGGCGCTGAGCGGATGACGTTCGCGCCGCAGCCGTCGAACCTCTGCTTCGAGTTGACGCCGTTCGCTGTAGCCGGGGTGCCGCTGTTCGTCAGACTCCATTAGCCACAACGCGGCGAGTCGCGCAATCCAGATGTAATAGCCAACGGTGGCGACGGCGATTTCAGCGCGCATCACGACAGATCACCGCGACACAATTCGCTGTCGAATTTCCGGATTTCCGCCGACACCTGCGGATCGCGTGTGATCCGCCACTCCGCCAGCAGCGCACTCAGCCTCGCTGCCCAGCTCTTGGCAGGAAACGCAAGGTGCCGATCGCCGCTGCTCTGCGCCCAGTCTGGCCGGTGACCTGTTGCAGCTTGGCTGGCGAGATGGGCTCGCGCCCGGCAGCTCGCCTGTTGAGACCACTCGTGAAGACCGCTCGGGCGACAGGCGGACAGGGCACGAAAGGCGGCGGGCCCGCTTAACGAAGATCACCGATCGACGAGTTCCCGCGCGGAGCCGACTCGGGCCCGTCTCCTCGGCCGGCCGTTGACGCTGATGTGATCGCAATCGGTGAACGCTCGCCACGTAGGGCTCAGACGTTCAGACTGTGGGGTGTGGAAGCCGATGTCGCGGTCGACGCTTATTGGCAGCGCTATCTCCTCAGCAAGAGCGCGGCCCGTGCAGAGCGGCTCGCGGCCGATAACTTCTTGTGGGCGGCCGACTGGGTGGACTCCGTGATCGCTGGCGAGCTCAAAGGCGAGGGGCCGATGGTGGATCCGAACGAGCTGCTGCTGCAGCTGGCGAAGCGCGCCCCCGACGATCCGGCTCTGCGCTTTCTTGCTTCCGGGCCCATCGGGCGTTACCTACGGCGACCGGACGCCGACCTCGAGGCGATCGATCACGCTGCCCGTCGGGACCGACGCTTTCGGCTGGCACTTCGCTGGGCGTGCTCCGCGGAAGGCCTGTCGAGCGGTGCTGCCCATCGGCTACGAGGATGGGGCCCGACTTCGTAGACGCCGCGTCCTTCGGGCGACGAATCGGCCCAGGCGATTGATCGTCGCGCAAAGGGCGGCTCGGGCAGCGGGCTGACTTTGCCCACGCCTGTGGCGAGCTCCGGGGTGGCGTCTGTGTCCTGCTCTTCGTCGCGCTTGGCGTGCACGATCAGGACGGGCCCCGTCTGCGGTTGAGGGCGCAGGGGCTGAAGGTCCCGAGCAGCGCCGCGCGAACGGCGCCGCGCTCGCGCGAGCGAGCGCGATCAGATCTTGACGCCCGGTCGCAGCGTCGGCCCTAAGCCGCCAGCGTCCCGCTGCCACATGCAGCGAGAGGGATGTCACGGCGGCTGGCGCCGCTCTTTAGAGCAGGTGGGCGTAGAGCAGCTGGACGCGGCCCGACGGGTGTCGCGACCCCCAAACGTCGCCGCCAACGGACCGACCACGCGACGTTCTGCCGCGATTGTCGTTATCTTGCACGGGAAATTTCAACGCCGAGTTCTCGCTCCTCCGTGAGCGGGAACCGGGGGACCCGTTGCGGCCCAGTGCCGCTGGGGCGAATCGCCGCCAGAGCGCGGCGTAGCGTGATCGGTCACGCGAGCCCGTCAGCTAACCCCGGAGGCGATAACCGAAAGGAGCAGACCTTGTCCACGGTTCGCCCCGATGGGCTTCGCGAAAACACCACCCATGTTCGGGATCTCGCTTTGGTTGAGATCTGGGAGCGCTCACTGGCCCGCTCGCGCCAACGCCGGAGGCTGGCCGAGATCGGGAGACGTGCCCGGCGCAAGCGCAAGAGCGTCTCGCTCGCAGTCAGCGCAGCGCTCGCCACCGCCCCTCCAATCGCGCGTGGTGTCGCCGCGGCGGACTCGGGCTCCGGCTCGGCCGCCGCAGGCAGCACCGAAACCGCTTCGGATGGGAAACTGACGGCGAGTGCCCAGCGGATCGTGCTTCAGACGGGAAGCCAAGGCGGGCTAGTAGCGGCGGCGCAGCGGCGGCTGAACGAAGTGCTTCCAGTCACCCACCTCGCGCTGGACGGGATCTTCGGGCCGCTCACGCGGGGCGCGGTGCTGGAATTCCAACGCAACCACGGCCTGGCTGCGACCGGCACGCTCGACGCCCTCACGTGGGCGGTCATGTTCAAGGCCCCCGTGCTGGTAATGGGTGGGGCGGCCAATGCCGGCAGCGCGGAAGCCGGCAGCGGCAGTGGAGAACCTGCCGCGGCCAGCGGGGCGACCGAAGGCTCGGGCCAGCTCGCTGCGACGCCTGCCTCAGCTACCGCGCAAGCGGCGGAAGTGTTTCAGCCCAGCACCACTCAGCCCGCCAGCGCCGAAGCGGGCGGCGGTGGCGCCGGAAGCCCCTCACCGGCCGCCGAAGCGTCAACCGCAGCGAAGACCGCCAGCAGCAGCGTGGGCGGCTTCGGCACGGACGTCGACGCAGGCTTCGGCAAGGCCGCGGGCGCGGGCTCCACAACGGCCGGCGGCGAAGGGTCCAGCTCGTCCGCAGTGCGCGGCACGGCCGAAACCCCCAGTACGTCTGAAGTGCCCAGCGCGGCCGAAACGCCCAGCACGGCCGGTTCGCCCAGCACAGGCGGTAACAAAGGGGGACAGCGGCTTGCCGTCGTCGCGCCGGCGAACCCCACACCGCAGCCGTCGACCTACGTTCTGTCCAACGGCGTCGCGCTTCCGCTTCCCCGTCAGTACATCACGAACGGGTCAGTCGATCAGGGCGTCGACTACGCTGCACCGGGCGGTACTCCGCTCTACGCGATGGGCGAAGGGGTGATCATCGGCGAGGGGATCAGCGGTTTTGGCCCCAACGCCCCGATCCTCCAGATCACCTCGGGGCCGCTCAAAGGCATGGAGGTGTACTACGGCCACGCGGGACGGGACCTGGTTCAGGTCGGGCAGCATGTCACCACTGGGCAGCAGATCAGCGAGGTCGGCTACGGCATCGTCGGCATCTCGACCGGTCCGCACCTGGAGATTGGGTTCTACCCTCCAGGCCCGATGGGCGCCGGGTCGCGGATGCTCTCGGTTATCAACAGCCTCATGGGTCAGCCTCCGGCCGCCCACGCCGCGGCAACTCGCATGGTCGCGGTCCGCTCCAGCCACTCGCAGACGTCAGGTGGTTCCCGCGCGCGGGCGGCGACGGTTCACGCGAGAGGCGTCGGCTCCTCCCAGGCAAGGACGTTGAGCAGTCGCTCGAACGACGCGGCCGGGGCCACTAGCAACACGACGACCGGCGGCACCGAAGCGCCGGCGAGCCAGCCCAGCACGACAGCGCAGTACAGCCAGAGCGACGCGACGACCCAGACCGAACAGACGGGTCAGGCCGCCGCGACAACGCAGACCAGCCCATCGGAAGCCACCGGTTCGCCCGAAGCGACCCGGTCGTCTGCCGAGGAAGGTATGTCGGAAGCCACCGCATCATCCGAAGCGACCGGGTCGTCTGCCCAGGAAGGTTCGTCGGAAGCGAGCGGCTCATCCGAAGCGACCGGGTCGACCGCCGAGGAAGGTTCGTCGGAAGCGACTGGTTCGCCCGAAGCGACCGGGTCGACCGCCGAGGAAGGTTCGTCGGAAGCGACTGGTTCGCCCGAAGCGACCGGGCCGTCTGCCGAGGAACGTATGTCGGAAGCGAGCGGCTCATCCGAAGCGCCCGGGTCGTCGGCTCAGGCGGGTTCGTCGGAAGCGAGCGGCTCATCCGAAGCGTCCGGGTCGTCGGCTCAGGCGGGTTCGTCGGAAGCGAGTGGCTCATCCGAAGCGTCCGGGTCGTCCGCTCGGGCAGGTTCGTCAGAGCCGAGCAGCCCGGCCAGCCAATCGGCGGATATGGGCCAGAGCGCTCAGGCAAGCGAAAGCCCCGAGGAAAGCCAAACCGGAACGGGCTCAGGGTCGGCCGCCGGCGAAAGCGGTTCGCCGGCGACGCCAGCGACGGCCACCCCGGAAGGTTCGTCGGGCACCGGCAGTTCTGGTACGGAAAGCCAGCAGTCGACCAGCACCGCTGATCAGCAGAGCGCGGGCGCACCTCCTGCGGGGGACTCCTCCGCAACCGGCTCGCCACCGAACGAATCAACCGATGGGGCAACTGCCACGACGACCAGCGCCGCGAACTAACACCAAATTCAGGCGCCGACGCCGCGCCAGCGGGAGCGACCGATCGCGACCTGCGCGCGAGGCGTCGCCATGCGCTTGACTTGAAGTCGACCGTGGCCGATGCCGCAATCGGCCACGAGCGGCGACCTCGAGGAGGACTGCGGGCATGCCAAGAGCGGTCAGGTTCGATCATTATGGTGGGACCGATGTCCTCGACGTCGTGGAGGTCGAGCGCCCAACACCGGAGGCGGGCGAAGCGCTGGTCAGGGTCAAGGCCGCCGGGATCAACCCAGGCGAGGCGGCGATTCGCGAAGGACGCATGCACGCGCGCTGGCCGGCCACGTTTCCCTCGGGAGAGGGAAGCGATCTCGCGGGAGTGATCGAGGAGCTCGGTGACGCGATCGCCGACTTCGCCATCGGCGCCGAGGTGATCGGCTTCACGAACGCGCGGGCGAGCCATGCGGAGCTCGTGCTCGTCGAGCCGGCACATATGACTCGAAAGCCACGGGAGGTCCCGTGGGAGGTCGCCGGCGCCCTTCCGATCGCGGGCATGACCGCCTACGCGGCGGTGCGCGCCGTGGCGCCTGCTCCCGGTGAGACCGTCGCGATCTCCGCTGCCGCCGGAGGCGTCGGGTCGATCGCGGCGCAGCTCGCGCGGCGCTCCGGCGCGACCGTGATCGGCCTAGCCTCGGAGGGGCACCATCGCTGGCTCGAGGACCATGGCGTCATCGCGATCAGCCACGGCGACGGCGTCGCCGAGCGGATTCGCGAGCGCTCCGGCGGGCGCCTCGACGCGTTCATCGACGCCTTCGGCTCGGGCTACGTCGAGCTGGCCCTCGAGCTCGGCGTCGAGCCGCAGCGGATCGACACAATCATCGACTTCCAGGCGGCGCAGACCCACGGCGTGAAGACTGAGGGCAGCGCGAGCGCGTCGCGCGCGGAGGTGCTGGCTGAGCTCGTCGCGATGATCGCCGCAGGAGAGCTCGAGGTGCCGATCGCGCGCGCATACCCGCTCGACCGGGTGCGTGACGCATACGCCGATCTCGAGCGCCGCCATGCGCTCGGCAAGATCGTGCTGGTGCCGTGAGCCTTGCTCGCCCGGCTCTACCCCGCGGGTAGCGCCGGTGCCGCCTGAAGGCGCACGACTGTCCGCTGACCCTCGGCGTCCTCGATCTCGATTGTCGAGGGCAGCAGGTCCACGGATGACTCGGTCCAAATTCGCTGCGGACTTGAAACGAGATGCTCCAGCTCTTCGGTCGACCCGCCGCCGGGAGACAGCGCCACCGCGAGGACATCGTCTCGGTCGTCGTAGGAAATCCCGCTCAGCACAAGGTCCTCAGCCTGAACCTGCGCGCCGAGTTCGGATGCCTCGATCTCGACGGTTGCGCGTGCTGTGGTCAGAGCTCGGCTGAGGTTGTCGAAATAGACACGCCAGCCGTCGCGCGGAATCTCCTCGGTATCGGCCATTGCGCGCCCGAGCATACCGCAGGGCCGCGCCTCGGGCCTAGGTGCGCCTTAGCGCCCCAATGTCAGCATTGCATACGAAAGGGACGTCGCCATCGTTGCTGCGAATCTGCGTCGCCCTGACTCACGGGCTCGCGGCGATGCCGGGCCCGTTCGCAGGCGCTAGCTCTGGTTTGGAACGTCCGCTCGGTAGTACGCGATCGCGCCCGTGTGTTCAAGGTCCTCGAGCAGGATCGCCTCCGCGTCGATGATGAGCTCGATCTCCTTGCCCACCACGACTCCTCCGCCGGGAAGCTCATCCTGCCACGAAACGCCGAAATCGTGGCGGTTGATCCGCGCAAGCGCCTCGAACCCCACGCGACGCATCTCGCCCCGGTTCTCATCACCAACCCAGAAGGGCGTCTTCCACTCGCCCAGGTAGCTCACGTCGAGTGGCACGCTGCGGGTCACGCCGCGAATCGTCAGCTCGGCGTCGCCCTTGAAGCTCGTGTCGCCGGTACGCTCGGTGAAGCGCCCGGTGAATGTGATTCTGGGATGGTTCTCGACGTCAAAGAAGTCCGCGCTGCGGAGGTGAGCGTCGCGTTCCTCCTGCCCGGTCCAGATGCCGGCGGCGTCGATCTCGCCGTGGAAGTTGGCCTCGAGCGGACGCTCGAAGTCGAGCTCCAGCGTGCCGTGGATGTCCTTGAACAGTCCCCGCACCCAGGTAACCATCATGTGCCGGGCGCGGAACTCGGCCTCGGTGTGCCCGGGCTCGAAGATCCAGGTGGCCATCAGCCCAGCCCGCAGCTCGCTAGCGGGAGTGGTTGCGACATGCTCACCCGGTCGTATGGCTCATGTGTACCCGGGGTGTCGATCAAGCGCATCGCGTCGCAGGTTAGCTCTTCGAGCGCCAGCCAGCACATCAGCCTCGCTCGGCGCGGGCGCTGCGGATAGCCTCTCTCTCCCTGAGGCGGTTGTCGCGGCGCAGCTGCGCCTCGTGCTCGCGGCGGTGCTCCTGTGGCGTTTCCGGCTCGAGTGGCGGCACCGGCATCGGGCGGCCCTCGTCGTCGAGCGCGACCATCGTCAGGTACGCGGTTGACGTCTGCGCGACCTCGCGGGAGCGCACGTCCTCGGAGTCGACGCGTACGCCAACCTCCATCGACGTGCGCCAGGCCGCGTTGACTGTTGCGCGGAAGGTGACGAGCTGCCCGACGCGTACTGGATGCATGAACGTCATGCGGTCCATGCCTGCTGTCACGACCCGTGTGCCGCAATGACGGATCGCGGCGATGCCGGCGACCTCGTCGCACAGCCGCATGATCACGCCACCATGCACATAGCCGGCAGTGTTCGCGTCCTCGATGCCCATCCAGCGTGTCAACACCGAACGGCTATCAGATGAGCGGCGTGGCTGCACTGCTGCGGACTTTACGCAAATGGCCGCGGACGTCGATGAAGGGGAGCTGGCTTGGACTCGGTCATGAGCGTTGCCGCTGATCGAGGTGCTCAAACGCGAGCTGCGAAGGTCAGGCTCGCGATCAATAATCAGTAAACGCGCGACGGTGAATCGTCGAGGTGGTGTTTCTCACAGCGGGAGAACTCGCCCCGCAAGCATCTCGCGCGCGAGGAGGCGTGCCGAGTACGCGGGCACGAGGCGGACGCGGCAGTAGCCCTGATCGGCATCGCCGAACTGACGTTCTTGCGAGCCGCGCGAATGGCTGAGTCCGGCCACCCGTGGTGTCGGCGTCGGTTAGCCCGCTGACGCGGCTGCGTCGCCCAGGGGAATCACGGGCAGCAGTAGGTAGCTCGCGTTGTCGCCTGCTCCGGTGTGAACCGTGGTGGTGCCGTTGAACGTCTCCGCTGGCCGGTCCTCGGGATCGGTGTGGAGGAACAGACCGGAGCCGCGGAACGCCGGTGGGCCGTCTGTCGGTTGGTCGACCGGGCGCGCGAAGTCGGAACCGCCGATCGTGACCGCGATGCGAGCGCCCGCGGGAAGGACGATGCAGCTCGGCCACACCTCGATCTGCAGCCGGTAGGTCTCGCCGGGGTTGAGCTTCTGGATCTCGTCGTGGCTGTGGTATGGCCGGTAGGGCGCGGACTTCTCGGGGTCAAGCTTGCGATGGGAAGCGCGCAGCCAGCCCTGCGCGAGCGGCGTGCGCGGGTCGAGCGCACCCTGGAAGTCGACCTCGGCCTCGTCTGCGCCAAACGCCCGCACGGTTACGAACAGGTCAGCGTCGGCTGTTGAAGACTCGATCAACAGCGTCGCGGCGATCGGCCCGGTGATCTCGGTCTCCCGCTCGAGCGGCGGCGACAGCAGCGTGATCGGCTCGCCCATCCCAGCAAATGACGCGCTGGCCGCGGTCGCGGGCTCGGTCCATTGCAGACTCAGCGAGCCGCCGTCGAGATACAGCTTGGTCCAGCGTGTGCGCGCGAGCGGCCACTCGTGCTCCTTGCGCAGTCGGAACTCGCTGCTGAACGCGCGGCGGATGTTGAGCAGCACGCGAGGCTCCTGCTTGAAGCCGTTGTTGGCGCCCTTGAGGTAGTGGTCGAGGAAACGCCGCTGTAGGTCCAGCCCGTAGGGCAGGTAGAACCACTCCTCGTGACGGCCTGGGTGCACCTCGAGCCACTTCTCCTGCGACGCTGCCTGGGTGAACGCCTCGAAGTTGCCACGCGAGTGCAGACCCAAGCCGCCCCAGTTGGCCGCGCTTAGAAACGGCACGGTCACCTGCGACCAGTCGGCGCTGCGCTGCCGGTAGGCCTCGCCGTCGAGCTCCGCAGGTCGGTGGTCGCGCGGGTCGACGCGATTCGCGGCGAGCTGCTGCTCGCCGAACTCCTCCGGACCGCTCGCGCGCTCCTGAAGCCAGGGATCGATCGCGGTGCTGGGATTGCCGTGCTGGACGGCCAGCACCTGCAGCGGATACCAGAGCTCGAAGAAGACGTTGCTGAGGATGCCTCCGTGACGGGTCCGATCGCGGTAGGCGTCGGCTGCGCCCTCCCAGGGAATCATCGCCGCGAGGTGCGGCGGCTGCTCGGCGGCGACGAGCCACTGGTTGATCGCGTAGTAGGAGATGCCGCAGAGACCGACCTTGCCGTTGCTCCACGCCTGGGTCCCAGCCCACTCGATCGCCTCGTAGTAGTCGCGCACCTCGCGCGGCGAGAAGAGGTCCAGCAGCCCCGGAGAGCGCCCGGCGCCGCGGGAGTCCACGCGTACGACGGCATATCCCCACGCCACCCACAGCTCGGGGTCGACGGTCTCCCAGGTGAGCAAGCTCCGCGTCGACCCGGCCAGGATGTCGGGGTGCTCCCCGACGAGCCACCCCCACTGCTCGCGGTAGCCGTCTTGGTAGCGAATGCCCTTGCCGTATGGGCCGAGCGTCATCACGACGGGCACCGTTGCGGCCTCGTCCGGACGGAACGCGTCGGCCCGTAGCGCGAGCCCGTCATCCATCGGAATCGCGACGTCGCGTTCGACGATCACGAGCCTCGCACCCCGCGGTTGGTCGCGCTGACAAACGCAGCTGCCATTGCGCAGGACCCTAACCGGTTCTGAGGTAGGGGCACCGCCCCCGGGCGGGCCTTTCAGGGGAGGATTCTCTGTGGACGGCGCCCGATCGGGTGCGGCCGTCGAGAGGACCTCGCTACGGCTCCATGTTCCTCGCCATTGCCTGCATGACCTCGCGAAACTCGTCGGCGCGACTGAACTGCACGAATTCGCCGCCGGCCTCCGCTTCTGGAATGTGGCCGGCGGGGACGTAGAATGCGTCGCCGGCTTCATAGATCTCCTCGCCCTCGGCAAATCGCCAGGTGAGCCTGCCTTTCAGGACATATCCCCAGTGCGGGCAGGGACAGCGGTCTTCGGGCAGCCCCTTGAGCATCGCGGCGAGGTCGTGGGTTTGGCGGATCGTGACGAGATCAACTCGGTAACCGTCGATCTCGTCAGAGCGAGCGTCGACCATCGGGTTGTCCTCAACGTTGGTTGCGCTCTCCCTGGATACCTTGGGCACGATCCACTCCTCTCGCTCGATGCAATCGCGCAGCGCAGCCCTCTCAGGGCAGCGCTGTCAATCAACGATGCTTCTGGTAGCCAGCCTACCTAACAGGCGGCGCCGATGTCCGCCGCGCGGCGACCAGCCCGCGGAACCGACCCACGAGCCGGGCGTATCCGCCGGCGACCGGGGATGTTGTGAGGGCGACCGCGGCGGTAAGGCGAACGAGTTGACTGAACAGGGCGAAACGAGCCCCTCGTTCGTCTTGACAGGCGGCGGGCAGTGCTGGTTATGTTTGTGGCAATGGCGGGGGTGAGCGACATGGGTGGCCGACGCGAGCTGTTCGGCCCGATCGAACGGGAGTCGCACGAGCCGGTGTTCCACTCGCGTGCGGAAAGCCGCGCGTTTGGCATCTCTGGATTCGTGCTCGGGCTCGTGGGAAACCTTGACGCGTTCCGCTTCGCGACCGAGCAGCTACCACCCGAGATCTACATGTCCAGCTACTACCGGCGCATGCTCGGCGCCTGCGAGAGCCTGCTGCTGCGGATGGGCTATCTCGGCCCGGATGAGGTGGACGCTCGCATCGAAGGCAGGCAGGCCGAGCCGGGGCGTCGGCGCGGCTCACCCCTGCGGCTGTCGATCGTCTCCGGCCTCATCCGCCTGCTCCTACGTCCGACCTATCCCGAGTGGGTGGCTGCGCGCGTCCTACCCCGCCTGTTCGGAGCCTCTCGGCCCGTACCTTGGCGGCCGCGATTTGCGGCCGGAGATCGAATTCGCGTGCGAGCCCACCAATCAGCGGGACACACCCGCCAGCCCGGCTACGTGACGGGCAAGCCTGGAATCATCACCGCGCATCTCGGCGCGACCGCGTTGCCCGATGCGCGCGCTGCTCGGCGTCGTGCGAAGCCCGAGCACCTCTACACCGTCGCGTTTCAGGGGAGCGATCTGTGGGGAGAGGAGGCAGAGGCGGGCACCGAGACCCGCGTTGATCTGTACGAGCCATATCTCGAGCGAGCATGAACGAGGCGGCCGACGATCTCGCCGTGAGAGTGGAGGCGATCGAGTCGCTGCTGGTGGAAAGGCACCTGGTTGACCCACGCGTGATCGATGGCCTGGTCGAGCACTATGAGCACAACGTAGGCCCGCTGAACGGTGCCAAGGTCATCGCCCGCGCATGGGCCGATCCTGCCTACCGGCAGCGGCTGCTGCACGATGCCACCGGCGCCGTCGCCGAGCTCGGCTTCGGCGGGCCGGAGGGGCAGCTGATCGTCGCGGTCGAGAACACACCGTCGGTACACAACGTCGTCGTGTGCACCCTGTGCTCGTGCTATCCGTGGCCGGTGCTGGGCCTGCCGCCTGGCTGGTACAAGTCGCCACAGTACCGCTCGCGCATGGTCGCCCAGCCGCGCACCGTCCTGCGGGAGATGGGACTCGAGCTGCCGCCCGATGTGCGGATCCGCGTATGGGACAGCTCTGCGGAGGCCCGCTATCTGGTGGTGCCCGAGTGCCCACCGGGCACGGAGGGATGGGATACGGCGCAACTGGCCAAGCTGGTCACGCGCGACTCGATGATCGGCGTCGCTCGCGCGCTGTCTGCCGAGGCCGTCGAACGTGGCTGATGCAGCGGGCTTCGAGGCCGATCTTCAGGGCGAGCTTTCGCCGCCACGTGACAACGGCGAGCTGATATTCGCCGCGCCGTGGGAGCGACGAGTGTTCGGGCTTACGGTCGCGCTTTGCCGCTCGGAGAGATGCGGCTGGGAGAGCTTTCGCCAGCGGCTCATCGCGCAGATCGCGGAGGACGAGACTCGCCCATACTGGCAAAGCTGGGCCGCCGCCCTGGAGGACCTGCTGGCGGAGACCGACACGCTCACGCGGGCCGAACTCGACGCCCGCCGGCAAGAGTTCCTCACAAGACCGCCTGGCCACGATCACCGCCATTGAACGGCGATGCGAGAGCGCCACGCGTGGATCATTTTTGTTCCCCGTGACCCCGTTCCTTGAGGAAGCGTCGGAATGTCGACGGCGAGGCTCGCTCTACAGACGGCGGGTACAGCCGGCGAGATTTCATGACGTTGCCCGCGGTGTCGAGCACCTCGATCTCGACGTGCGCCCCGCCGAGATCTCGCAGTCGCACGCCGCCGTGCTTCTTCGGCACACAGCGAATAAGCATCTCGAACTGGTCCGAGGTCAGCCTAACCTCGGCATCCGGAGTCGGATCCTCGCGCTCCGTCGGTTTCTCGGCCATAGCGTCCCGGAGCCTAGTCAACACACCGCGCGCCCGCGCTCAGGCGGGTGCGCTGGCATAGCCGTCGTACGGCCGCCCCCGCACGTTTTTGTTCTATTCGGCCGTCCGGGAGGTGAAAGCTTGGACACTCCGAGTTGCGCAAACCTAGACCCTGTGGATCCTGAGCACGTTTTGTTAGCTAGGGGCGCCGCCCCAGGGTGGGCCCTCCAGATCCTCCAGAGGGACGGGCTCCCTCCGGACGGCGCCCCGAGATAAGCAACGCGCCTACCGGGCCTGCTGTCGCGTTCCTTTACCGTTGGCGAGGTCAGACGTTGGCGCGCCGGGGGCACCGTGCGTCATCGGTGGTAAGCCGACGATTCAGGTCTCTGGCGTCAACAGCCGCGCGGCGCGGGCTATGCTCTGGGCATACACGCGTCGCCGGACCGACGACTAGGCGCCGATGCTGCCTCAGCTAGCAATCACCTGGGTGTTCAACACAATCGCCTTGTTCGTGGCGACCTGGTTGCTGGCGGGCCTGAGCTACGGCGACGACTGGTGGGCGCTGCTCATCGCTGGACTGGTGTTCACGCTAGCCAACTACTTTCTCAAGCCTGTCCTGACGATCCTCTCGATCCCGTTCATCATCGTCACGCTCGGCATCTTCTATCTGTTGATCAACGTTTTCATGCTCTACCTGACCCACTGGATCGTCTCGCAGTTCACGATCGCAACCTTTTGGTGGGCCGTACTGGCGTCGATTATCATCAGCACAGTCAACGGTCTATTGCACGTTTTCTTCGGACGCCCGCAGGACTACCGGGCGCGCCTTGCGAGCTGATCCGCCGCGAGCCTGCGCTCAGGTGAGCGCTCAGCCCAACTCGGTGGTGCACCCGACGCGGCGAAGTTGTCGAGGCTGGGTGAGGGTGCATCGTACCGCCGACGAACATGACAGCGACGAGCAGTGCGCCTCGCACGAGCAATTCGAGGCGATGCGCAACCTCGGCCGAAAACTGTGCAAACGCATGACGGCTCGGTGTGGTCCCGGCGAGGACGCTGCGCACGAGGTCAGATGGCCTCTGCGTCACCGCGGCGCCGACGGCATGGAGGTGCGATTCGAGGTTGCTCGAGGAGCGAGAGGTGAAGATCGTCGTGTTCAGCCCCAGCCCGATCGACCCGCCGGCGATCTGGAACATGTAGACGATCCCGCCTGCCAGCGCCGCTCTGGAGGCGTCGAGCGCGGTAACGCCGGCGGTAGTAATCGACGAATAGAAGAGCCCGATGCCGACGCCGAGCACGACCATTCCGCCGACCAGCCTGCTGTAGCCGGAGTCGACGCCCACGGCGGAGAGCAGCAGGATGCCAGCGGCGATTGCGCCCGAGCCGAGCGACACGATGAGCTTCGCACCGAGCTTTGCATAGAGGGGACCGGCGGCGAACGAGGTCAATGCGAACGTGCCCATCAAAGGCACGAGCCCCACACCAGCCTGCAAGGGCGTGTGCCCGAGGATCCGCTGCATGAACTGCGGCAGGTACAGAAGAACGGCGAAGAAGATCGCGGACATCAGCAGCACCGTCAGGCAGGCCATGCTGAAGTTGCGGTTGCGCATAACGTCCCGGGGCACGAGCGCGATCTCACCCAGCCGGCGCTCGATGAACACGAAGGCGACGATCAGCGCGGCTGACAGGGTTATGAGCGCGATGATGCGCGGATCGCCCCAACCCCAACTGGTCACCTGGTCGAGCGCGATCAGCAGGGCCACCAGCCCGAGCGAGAGCGCGGTCACACCCGCGTAATCGATCCTGCGATCGGCGTGCTCGGGCTGGGGCTGGTGTATCGCGAGCCATGTTGCCAGGACACCGAACGCCGCGATCGGAACGTTGACGAAGAAGATCCAGCGCCAGCTGAGCGCGTCGGTGAGGAGACCGCCGAACATCGGCCCAATCGCATTGCCGAATCCCGCCGCTCCGAGGATCAGTCCTCCTGCAAGCCCGGCCTTGCTTTCAGGAAGCGCCGCGTAGGTCATGCCCAAAATCGCAGGCCACATCAGGGCCCCGCCGACCCCAATCAGCGCCCGGCACGCGATCAGCCAGCTGACACTCTGAGCGACGCCGCCGAGTACCGAGAATCCAGCAAAGACGGCGGCGCCGATCATGAAAATGCGCTTGCGGCCGAAAATGTCCGCCAGCCGGCCTCCCACCACGATCAGCACGCCGAAGGTCAACGCGTACGCGTTTATGAGCCATTGCACGGTGCTGACGTCGCTGCTGAACTGCTTCTCGATCGCAGGCAGCGCGACGGCCAGCGCGGTGAAGGCGTTGGCGATGATCAGAACTGCGAGCCCCATCGCCACGAGCGCGAGGATCGTGTTGCGGTCTAGCGGCTCTGCGCCCACGGCCGGCGCGGTCGTCGCTTGGGCCATGATGGACGAAGATAACGTGATCGCTGCAGCCGATCAAGTCATTGCAAGGAATGGATCGACGCGCAACGCAGCGAGCCGTCCGGGCCATCTCGCGATCGGCGTCGAACGCCAGCATGCATCGCGCATTGTGCCTGGCCCACTGGGGTTCAGCTAGGCTGAGTGAGTCGGCGATCACCCTTGGCCGGGACGATCAAAGGAGGCCTGCGGAAGTGTGGAGATCTGCCGTGTTCTCTTTAGGCGCATTGCTGGCTATCTGGGGCCTGCAGGTCCCCAGCGCGATGGCCCAGCCCGCCATCTCGATCGCCGTACGCGGCAATCAGCTGATCGATTGGGCAGGCAGGCCGGTCGTGCTCCGCGGCGCCGATACCTCCGGCACAGAGTATGCGTGCGTCAGCGAGCACAGCATCTTCGACGGAACCAAGGAGGCTAGCCCAAGCTCGATCGCCGCGATGCGCTCGTGGGGTTTCAACGCGGCGCGTGTCGAGCTGAACGAGTCCTGCTGGCTGGGCGTGCAGGGTGTCAAGCCGGCGTACTCCGGTGCTGTCTACCAGCAGGCAATCGAGCAGTACGTCGACGAACTCAACGCGGCGGGGATGTACGTGATCGTAGACATGCACTTTTCCTCCTGGGGCGGTGCGAGGAAGGCAACCGGTCAGGTGCCAATGCCGGATGAACGCTACGCGCCCGCGTTCTGGAGTTCGGTCGCGAACGCCTTCGAGGGTAATCCCGCGGTGATCTTCGATCTGTTCAATGAGCCCTACCCCGACCGCAACACCGACTCGACGGCCTCTTGGACGTGCGACCTCGACGGCAGCGCCGGGGGTACCTGCACCGGCTTCAACTACCGAGCGGCGGGAATGCAGCAACTGCTAAATGCCGTGCGCGCTACCGGCGCACCGAACGTGGTGATGGTCGGCGGGCCGCAGTACGCGGGAGACCTCAACAGATGGCTCCAGTATGAGCCGGTGGATCCCTTGCGCCAGCTCGCTGCGAGCATACACGTCTATTGGAAGAAGCCTTCGGATCCCGAATACTCGCCGTGTTTCAGCTCGGCCTGTTGGAACGAGGTCCTGGCGCCGCTGTCCCTCCAGGTGCCGATCGTGGTCGGCGAGTTCGGCGAGTTGGATTGCGGCGATACGCTGTATCTCCCGTTTCTGGAATTTGCCGATCGGCACAACATCTCGTACCTGGCCTGGTCGTGGTTCGTCGGCAGTTGCGCCAGCGAGCCTTCGCTGGTCAGCAGCTACTCGGGGACTGCAACGGCATACGGGATCGGTTACGAGCAGCACCTCGCATCGCTTGGCCTCGGTTCATTGGAATGAGCCGGTTTGCGATCGGCGAGGCCCAGCTGCCGCGGGCGAGCAGGCCGCAAGCGGCGGGTGCGCTCCCCAGTTAGCCTCCTGTGGCGCTCAGGAGGGGTGCAGGGGTGAGCGCCGAGCCGACCGCCCAGCCCGCCGGCAGCGGGCTCGCAGAGCTGATTTGCCAGGAGAAGGCGAGCATCGAGGAGGCCGTCAGGTCGATCGCGGGCTCGGTGGTCGTGAATGACTGCACGTTGTCCTTGTATACGGCCTTGTTGTCAAAGCGCGCAAAGGAATTTCCCCCTTCTTCAGGACACCTGCGCATGCCGCTCAGCGCGCCCGTGCTCGTTTCGTTGTTGGGACCCTCGACGACCGCGCCGGCGAGGACAGGCGGCGAGCCATTCAGCGAGCCGACGATGTTGGCGACCTGATGCTGAGGGCAGTGGGGGAAGGTCGTGCCATCGCCGATGATGAATGACGAACCCCATGCGTTGGCGCCGAGCACGGTGCCAAGCCAGCGCGCAGCGAACGCTTCGTAGGTCGTCTGCCCGGTGAGGTCATCGTACTCAGACGCCATCACGGACAGGCCGTCTCCGTGTGAGGCGGTGTCGGCGCTGTTCCAGGGAAACCCGAAGCCGAACGGGTCGCGCTGCGACTGCGCGACGGCCGCTTCGAGTTGCTTACGGAGGTTTTCGATCAGCTTCGCTTCGCTTACCGCCAAGCCAGGTGGGTCGTCCGCCTGGCGTAGGGCACGCACGAGCTCGAAGTTTGCCAGGCCGCTGACGTCATACAGGTTCAGCGCTTCCCCTGCGGCGCCGGTATGGGAAATGTAGGCTCGCGCCCACCTGGCCGCCTGTTCTAGATAGTACGAGGATTCGGTGTGCGGGAGGCCGAGCGGAAGCCCTTCCCCCGAGTCAAGCGCGATGGCCAGCTCGGTCGCGCCCAGCTCGAGGTCGTCGCGCCATTCGGTCTCCGGGTAGAAGCCGAACGGGAGCGTCGTCAACAACCTGCCCTGCAGACTTGTGTCTGCCAGTTCGAAGATGTGCTCGCCCGCGAGAAGGCAGCGCGAGGCCAGTTCCGGCCGGATGCTCCTGAACGCCTGATAGCACAGCGCAAACGCAGCGGCATCTCGGCCTGCGAGGTTCGGGCTCACGCGGGAGCCCGGGGGACCGGCGCGAAACACCGGTCTGTTGCGGATGAAGCGGAAGGCCGAGTTTTCGCCGCCGTAGGTGTCGTCTTCCTGTGGCAGGCGCCAGATGTCGTGATCGCTGACTGTGTTGCCGTTGCCCGCACCGATCCCCACCTGGTAGTAGAGCGTGCGCGTGCTGTCGTTCCACATGCGCAGCAGCCATTCCACACCGAAGCGCGCCTCTTCGGTGAAGTCGGACTGCGCAGCAGAGGCTCCCATCTCCGCGGGAAAGTCGCGCACGCCGACGAGTTGAAGGTCCACAGCGTAGCTCGTCGTCTGAACAAACTTCAGGTAGTCGCCGGCATCCCACCAGCCGCCCGAGGCGTCGATGGTTTCACCGAGGCTTGCCAGTTCGCCGTTGAATTCACCTTCGGCATTCACTTGTGGAGTGACGTATGTCATAGCGGTCTCGTCGTTGAGGTGAGCGGGCGCTGAGCGCAATGGCGAGGGTATGAATTCTGGGCCGTCGCGCTCGTTCTCATAAAAGGACAGCGAGTTTACGAGCGGCGTGGCGTAAAGCGTTTGCGGTTGCGCCACCGAGAATGGCGGCGAAGATGCTGGAGCACAACCACCTTCAAGTGAGATGGTGTACGTCCCGGGAGTCGTGACGGTGTCGAAGTCGAGCGCGTAGACGTATCCGAAATGCGCGCTCCAAGAACCGAGCGACGCGCCGGTCGTCGTGCGAGCGACGACCGCTCCTTCTGTCGATCGCACCGAGAACGTAGCGCCGGTCTCGGCGCAGCCCGACATCGCATAGGCGCGCTTGGGCCCGGTCGTCGGATAACCGACCTGGTCGACACGGATGAACGCCGCGCCGGCAGCGGCCGCTCGCCCCGCGAGCGTGCCCAGCGCGGTTGCCAACGTCGCCGCCAGCAGCGCGGCGACGGGCAGTCGGCGGACACAAGCGGGCGCGCGCCTCCGTGGGCCCGCGCGCCGTCCAGGAACTCGTCGTCGGTGCTGCGATCCGTCAGCAGGTTCGGTCAGCAAGTCCGTTCACCGCCGATGTCTGCGGATAGCCGCGGCACGATCAGGTGAAGATTTCATCTTCCAATACCAGCTGCGTGTTCAGGTCGACGAATTGCACTGGAAACTCTTCTGCCGGCCCAGCTTCGATCCTTGCCGTTTTGGAACACGTGGGACGGCTGCTCGCTGCGTTCAGCGCGGCGACGGCCGACGCATGTCCTTGGATCACGCCAAACAGATTGATGCTGCCTTTGAGTTTGCTGGCTTCGTAGACGCACGGTCCGGTTATCTGCAGCGCAAGCTTGGGGCTGTACGTCAGCGTGAGTTTGCCGGCGCTGGTAAGCGCAGCCGAGTTCCAGGGCTCACGTTTTTACCTTCGCTCATCATGAACAGTGGCGATGTCGCCGCCACAGCCCCGCCTGCGGACGTCGCCCCGACCGCGATGGCTGCCAAGCCTACTCCCAGCATCCTTGAGCTTCGCATCGTCATTCCCCCTTCGGACCCGTTGGTGGAGCGAGGATACTCAACCGCGCCGGTTGGGTTGCGCGCGCGCCAGGAGGTGCTAAACAGGAGTCGGATACGAGCCCGATCACGAACCGGAGGCCACACCCGACTTGACGACCCCATGGGACCCGGAGGAGCTCGAGGCGACAGCCGCGCCGGCGAGCGGCGAGCTCTCGGCGTCGACGAGCGTCGGCCCGGTGAGCCTGACCGTGACGCGATTGGAACGCTCGCTGGCCTTCTATCGCGACGTCGTGGGCCTACAGGTTCTCGACCGAGGCGCTGGACGCGCGCTGCTCGGGGCGGGCGCGCAGACGCTGGTGGTCCTGGTGGAGGAGTCGGGCGCACAATCGGCCGCCGGATACAGCGGGCTCTACCATTTCGCGTTGCTCTTGGCCGAGCGCGTAGACCTCGCGCGCTGGCTAGCGCACGCGGTTCGCGATCGCGTGGCGCTGACGGGGATGTCCGACCACTTCGTCAGCGAAGCGCTGTACCTCAGCGACCCGGACAACCATGGGATCGAGATCTACTGGGATCGCCCGCGCGAGCTCTGGGAGGGGCGGGTCGCCTCGCGGATGACGACGCTGCCGCTGGATGTCGAGGGCTTGCTGGGCGAGCTGGACGAACCGATGGCCGAGCGCTACGCAGGGCTCCCCACGACCACCCGGATGGGTCACGTGCATCTGAAGGTCGCGCGCATTCCTGAGACGATCGCTTTCTATCGCGACGTCATCGGCTTTGCGCTGATGGCGCAGCTGGGGGCGCACGCGGCGTTTCTCAGCGCGGGCGGTTACCACCACCATCTCGGCGCGAACACGTGGGAGAGCGCCGGGGTGCCCGTCTCGTCACCGGGCAGTGCGGCGCTTCGGTACGCGACGATCGTCCTGTCCGACCAGCAGGAGCGCGACCACCTGCTCGACCGCGTCGAGCAAGCGGGGCAGAAGCCCGAGGAGGGGTCTGGTGGCGCGATCATCCGCGATCCGTCAGGGATCGCGCTGGCGCTTGACACGGCCTGAGCGCCGCGGTCAGACGCCAGCGCCGAAGGCGCCTACACGGCGTTCATCGGGAGATCGGAGGCTAATGCGGGCAGCGCGTGGGAAGGATCCGCGAAACCGCGGTCACTAGGCGGTTTTGGGAGTGCGCTGCGTCTTGACCAGACGGGGTTCACTGCCGGAGGCGGCCGCCTCGACGGTTGCCGCGATCAGCCTCGCGCGCAGCTCTGCCAGCCCCTCGCCACCGCCTTTTTCCCTGCAAAACGGCGCCGTCTGCACGTGGGCAAGAGGACCACTCGTCTGCGTCGTTTGCGACGCGCAATCGGCCGTTTTAGGCGTGCTTCCCTCCATCATCCCTCCCTCGGCGCCTCGTACTCGTGTCCCCGAGACCAACTTCGTGGGGAATCAGACCACATTCGCGGCAAATTGTCAAGCCGTGTCAAGCCCCCGCGAATTCCAAGGGTCTCGCGCCCAGGTCGCCCAAGATGTCCTGAAACGCTGATTGCAAGGGGCTTTGAGGGGATCTGGCGAGCGCCGTCGCGAGCGTCCCTCGGGGTACGCGCGCAGAGCAGTGTGCCCCGTCTGGTCAAGACGGTGGCCAGGCGCGCCGGGTTGCCGGAAGGCGCCTTCTACGAGGTCTTCCAGAGCGCTGATGAGTGCTACCGGGCGGCTTTTGAGGAGGGCGTCGCCCGGATTTCGCGCAGCGTGCTCGCGGCGGTGAGCGGACAGGAGCGCTGGCTCGAGCGGATCCGCCTCGGCCTGGTCGCCTTGCTCGCATTTCTCGATGACGAGCCCCAGTGGGCGCGCCTGCTGGTCGTCGAGGCGCAGACCGCCGGGGTCGCCGTTGCCATCAGGCAGCGGATCTTCGCTGCGCTCGCCGAGTGCGTGAACGAGGGGCGCGAGGAAACCAGCAAGGGCCCATCGGGTCCTGTCGAGCCAGCTCTCACGGACGAGCTCGTCCTAGGCGGTCTGCTGTCGGTGCTCCACGCCCGAGTCGCCGATCCAAGCCGCGGACCGCTCGTCGAGCTGGCGCCCGCGCTGTTGTCGTTCATCGTCACGTCCTACCTCGGACGTGCCGCTGCCAGCAAGGCCCTGATGCGGCGGTCGCCCGGTGGCGACCGGGCGCCCTTGGACGCGACCCAGCGTCCGATCCGCGCGACGGCCCGGACGATGATGGTGCTCGGCGCGATCACCCAGGTGCCGCTCTCGAGCAATCGGGAGATCGCCGAGGCAGCCGGTCTCGCAGACGAGGGTCAAGCCTCGAAGCTCCTCGGGCGTCTCGAGGAGCGCGGCCTGATCGAAAACCTCGGCCTCGGACAGGTTCGTGGCGAACCGAACGCATGGCTACTTACGTCATACGGTCGACGTGTCGCGACCCTCAGCGGCTACCGTTTTGCCGCAGATCCTCGCATCAATGCTGAAGCGGCGAGCGCAGCGGGGAGGAGACGCGGTGATCGCTGAGCGCCAGAGCAGAGCGCCAGTCCACTGGCACGCCGCGCAGCCGCGCGGCGACGAGCGAGCGGACTGCAGCGACGCCTCGTGCCGGCAGGCATCAATTCGCCATCTAAAAGCGTGCGTCGGCGCCCGACCTATTGGTCGTCGCGCCGATCACTGGCGCGTGTTTGCGTCGGGGCCGGAGGCCCCGCTCACCCGCGCCGTAGCAAGACGAGCGACACGACGGTCCCGAAAGTGGATCGCCCAAGCGTCGTTCGGATCGTAAACGAGAGGAAAAGGAGTAGTGGACAAGTGAGACATGTACGGATGCTGACGCTCTGCCTCATGGCAGCGTTCGCCGTTGGCGCGCTCGCGGCTTCGAGCTCGTCTGCGGCCCTGCCGGAATGGGGGAAGTGCGTCAAACTGCCCGCCACAATCAAAGGCAAAGAAAAGAAAGCAGGAAAGGGTAAATTCGCAAACTCCAACTGTAACGAAGCGACAACGGGTGGCGAATTCGAATTCCTGAAAGGCACATCGGAACTGCCGAGCACGGAATTCACGAATGTCATGACGTCGGAAAAAGCGGAACTCGAAACGTCGTTTGGCCTTGGGACGAACTGCACGGGCGAGCACGCCACGGGTAACTTGTCAGGCACAAAAGAAGTATCGAACGTGACAGTCACGTTCACAGGATGCTTTGTCAATGTCATTGAATCATTCCCATGCGAGAACACATACGAAGAAATTCCGAACGAAGTAGAAGAGGAATTCCATTACATACCAGGCGAAATCAGGACCTTCGGCCTGAAGGGTAAGCTGGTATACATCTCCGGCGCTGGCACGTCAGAACCGGTAGTGGGCTTGCAGCTCGAACCAAACGAAAAGAACGGCTGGTTCGCGTTCTTCGGCTGCGGACCCAAGGGGAATGCTCCGCTCCCGGCCATCAAGTCGATAGTCGGTAGGAAACCGATGGGCGAAAATGGCGGGGACAAGATCGTTTCGCCGATCACGCCGCTCAACATGATGGGTACGGAAACCACGCAGACCTACAAGTCAAAAGCGCATACAAACCCGGAAACGGGCGAAATCGAAGAACGAGGCGTTCAGGACCCGAACGAAATCAACGGTAAACCTGCCAACCTCGAAGCCCAGCTCTTCTTCGAAGGTGAATCAGGAAGGACCGAATGGGGGAAGTCGGCTCAGGTAGAGACTGCGGTAACCAAACTGGCCTCTGGTGAAGAATTGGAGATCAAAGCGTAGTAAGAATCATCATGTTTCAGGCTAACGGAGCCGAGTGCTGCGCTGGAGCACATCGTCATACACGTCATGACGTGTGCCTTCATCGCACGCTTGACAGTTAGCTCAGCATGATCAGCCACGAAGGGGACCCGCCCGTGACAGGCGGGTCCCCTTCGGCCGACTGGCGCGTTGGCCGACTATATGTGCAAGACTGTGAAACTGAGAACTGAGATTAGAGGAAAGGGATGACTAGAATGAGGCAGATCAGGATCGCGGGCCTGTGCTTGGTTGTAGCTTTCGCGCTTGGTGCGGTGGCTGCGACGAGTGCACTGGCGACTGCACCGGAATACGGCCGGTGTCTGAAAAAAGCAAAAAAATCGCTTCCGGCGTTCTCGAACAGCAAATGCACGCTTGAAGCAAAAGAACTGTCAAAAGGCAACTGGGAATGGATTCCTGGCGCTGGCAAAACAAAGTTTGAAACCAAAGGCGGTATCGGCGTTCTGACGAGCGTTAACGGTCAGAAAGTGGAATGCAAAACCGAGTCGAGCACTGGGGAATTCTTTGAAGGGAACAACAAAGAAGCCGGGAACATGGCGATCAAATTCAATGAATGTGTGTCCTTGGGTCAGGCGTGTAGCTCGCCGGGCGCCAAATCGGGCGAACTCGTGACAAATGACGTCGAAGCGCTCGTTGGTTGGGAAAACAAACTGAAAAAAAAGACGGCCCTTGAGCTGTACCCAGCGAAAAGCGTGACGTCTGGCCTGTTCATCGAATTTGAATGCGCCGGCGTTGTCGTCAAGGTGAGGGGCAAGGTTCTCGTGCCGATCAAAAATGACGCGATGAAAACCTCAGAAGTGCTGAAATATAAAGCAACAAATGGCAAGCAGAAACCCGAAAAATGGGAAGAAAGCCCGGGTAAGGTCATCCTTGAAGCGTCGTTCAAAGGTGGCACATTTGAACAGTCCGGACAGCAAATCGAATCGACACTCAAAGAGCTCGCTGGCGAACAAGCGCTGGAGCTCAACGCGGTCGTCTAGCGCGTGTGAAAGTGGTAGCTGGCGGTGTGGGGGTCAACCTCGATCCCCACACCGTTGCAGCAATAACTGGGTGAGCATCGATGAGAGAGCCAGAGATACAGTGTTGTGTGGGTGTTTGCTCGCGGGGTGGGGTAGGCATTCGTCTGGGCGTGGCGGTGGCGGTGCTTGCGTTTGGGGTGATGCTGCTTGTCGGTTGCGCGTCGGCGTCGGCTTTGTTGAGTCGGGGGCATGTGTTTTCGGGGACGTTCAAGGGTAGCGGGGGGCAGGGCTTTGGGACGCCGGGTGGTGTGGCGGTCAGTGAAACGAGTGGGATTGTGTATGTGTCTGATCCGAGCGATGAACGGGTGGAGCTGTTCAGGGCGGGGGGTGGCGGGTATGAGTTTGTGGGGGAATTGAAGGTTCCGGATGCGGGTGTGATCGCGGTCGACAATAACCCGAATAGCGAAGCGGAACCTTCTGGCGGTGATGTTTATGTCGCGGGTGGCGAAGAAAAGGGTTCGGGGGAAGAAGGGGTGGAAGAACGCAACTTTTTGTATAAGTTTTCTGCGCCTGTGGTGAATGCGTCTGGGGAAGTGGTAACGTCGGGTGAAAAAATCTTTAAGAAGCATGTGTACAAGTACAAGAGAAAAGTGGAAGGGCTCGAAGAAGAATTCTTAGAAGAAGTGGAACTGGAACGGATATCTGGTCTTGCTGTCGACGCGGCCGGCAAGCTGTGGGTGTACTGGTCAGAAGCGGGCAACATCTATGGTTTCAGTAACGAAGTAGAGAACAGGGTGTTGCCGTCGCTGATAAAAGAAGCGGTGCTCGAATTGCCTGCGTTGAGCGTGGGGTGTTTGGCTGAGCCGGGTTTCGCGGTGGGGGCGGGCGATGAAGTCTTTTATGTCGCGCACGAACGTGAAGACGGGCTTGAGAGTTGTCCTTCTGAAGAAGAAAAGTCTTCAACGACTGTGGTGTCCAAGCTTGCTGGCTCTGAAGAAGCGACGAAGCGCAGCTTGGATAATCAGGACAGCTCGGGCGTGGCGTTGGACGCGGCCAGTGGCGAGGTGTACCTCGATAATGTGGATAGTGTCGCTGTGTTCGGCCCGGAAGGGGCCTTCGTGCAGCGGTTTGGTTCGGAAGATTTGAAGAAGGGCGGCGCGGTGGCGGTTGATTCGGCGCGGGGCATTGTGTATGTCGGCGAGCCGGGGAAGGTAGCGGTCTTTACGCGTGAAGCAGCGGGTGCGCCGACGGTCGATAGCGTAAGCGCACAGAGCGTGACGCCGAGTTCTGAGCGTGTGAGTGCGCAGATCGACCCGGGTGGCGCGAGCACGGCCTATCGTGTGCAGTACGGGACGGTTAGCTGTGTAGAACACGAATCGTCGTGTACTGACACGCCGGAAGGGGAGGTCGGTGATGGTTTCGGTGATGTGGGCGTGCAGGCAACGCTTGGGGGGCTTGAAGCGAACACGGCCTATTTTTATCGTGTGATCGCGAGCAATGAACACGGGACGGGGGTGAGTTCGCAGGGCGCGTTCTTTACGATGTTGCCTAGTTCTGAAGAAGTGCTGCTCGATCATCGTCAGTGGGAGTTGGTGTCTCCGGTGGAAAGGCATGGTGCGACGCCGGAACCGATCAGCAGGGAAGGGGCGCTGATTCAGGCCGCGGCGGATGGAGATTCGCTGGCGTGGACCGCGGGTGCGCCGTTTACGCGCGAAGCCGAAGGTAATCGTGCGCCGGAACCGGTGCAGGCGATTTCTAGGCGTGGCAGCGAAGAATGGTCCTCGAAGAACATCACTACGCCGCGTAACAGGGGTGAAGGTGTGAGTACTGGCGAACCGGCGGAGTATCGTTTCTTTAGTTCTGATCTTTCGTTCGCGGTGGTGCAGCCTCAGTTTTTGGGTAGCGAAGAACCGCTTGAAAATCCACCGTTGGCGCCTGGAGCGGGAGAAAAAGATATCTATCAGCGCAACGACGATACGGGAGAATTCGAAGCGTTGGTCACGGCTGCTAACGACGCTACGGGCGAACCGTGGGCTCACGAGCTGCAGTTCCAGGGCGCGTCTGTTGACGCGCGACATGTTGTGTTTAAATCAGATGTTCCGTTGGTGGCGGGTGCGGGCGAAACGGGCCTGTATGAGTGGGAAGCGGGTGCCCCGTTGAAGTTCCTCAGCGTGCCGCCGGGAAGCAGACGCAAGCCTGCGTCTGAACCGCAGCTGGGCTTTAGAGATTTCGACGTTCGCGGGGCGATCTCACAGGACGGGTCGCGGGTCTTCTGGAGCAACGAAGAAGAAAAAGGCCCTCTGTACATTAGCGATACCGCGACAGGAGAAACGATTCAGATCAACGCTGCCCAGGGCGTCAGGGAAGCACGCGCAGAAGAAACTGAAGATAATCTCGATGAAGTGTATTTCCAGGCGGCGTCGGGTGACGGTTCGAGGGTGTTCTTCACCGACTCGTGGCCGTTGACTAGCGAATCGACGCTTGAACCGAGCGAGCAGCAGCCAGAACCACGCCCGGCTGATCTGTACGAATTTGATGTCGAAACGGGCAAGCTGACCGATCTCACGGTCACTCGCAATGCCGGTGAACAGGCAGAAGTGTTGGGGACAATTCCTGGTATCAGCGAAGACGGCTCCTACGTCTATTTCGTCGCCAACGGGGTGCTGACGCCGGGCGCCGAACCTGGAAATTGCCGTCGCCAGAGTGAACGCAATGAACAGCTGGGACAGGACCTTGAAGGGAAATGCAACCTGTATGTTTCCGGGCCCGATCCCCAACGTCCCGGTGTACGCCAGACGCGGTTGATCGCGCGCGTCTCAGAAGAAGACTCCGCTGACTGGAGCGCGGGGGCGTGGCCCGGGCCCGCGAATCTCGGCGGCCTGACCTCGCGGGTGTCGGGCAACGGGCGCTTCTTGGCGTTCATGTCTGATCAGAAACTGACCGGGTATGACAATGTCGATGCCAATCCCCAAGCCAAAGGCCCGCACGGCGAAGGGCCCGCGCTTGACCAGGAGGTGTTTTTGTATGACGCGAGCACGGGACGGCTGGTGTGTAGCTCGTGTAACCCGCAAGGAGATGCACCTGATGGCGTGTTCGACACCGAAGACGCAGGGGAAGGCCTATTCTTGACAGTCGACCGTCCAGCCCTATGGAGCGGACGCTGGCTGGCCGGTTCGATCCCGGGCTGGACGCGCTACGGAGAAACCGTGCTGGCCAACCACCAGTCACGCTACCTTTCAAACGACGGGCGCCTGTTCTTTGACAGCGCCGACGCGCTGGCCCCACAGGTCAAGGCCGCCACCAGAGAAGAGAACGTCGAAGGCAAGACGATGCAGGTAGGCGTCGAGAACGTCTATGAGTACGAGCCGCAGGGGATCGGCAGCTGTCAGCAGGCCGGTGGCTGCGTGGCGCTGGTCTCCTCGGGCGAATCCGAGCACGAATCGGCGTTCCTGGACGCCAGCGAAAACGGCAACGACGTGTTCTTCCTGACGGCCGCCAAGCTCGTGACGCAGGCGACCGAAAGCGGCTATGACATCTACGACGCGCGGTCCTGCGGCACCGCGGAAACCGGCGCCTGCCTGCCCACCCCCAAAATCCATCCACCGCCATGCACCGGCGAAGAATGCCGCCCGCCCGTCTCTGGACAGCCAAGCTTTGAACTGCCCCCGAGCTTCGTCTCGGCACCGCCCAGTCCTGTCGAACATCCGCCCGGACCTTCGAATAACAACAAGAAAACAGCGCCGAAACCTCTTAGTCGGGCGCAGAAGCTCGCCGGCGCGCTAAAGACGTGTCACAAGCTCAAGCAAAAGAAGCGGCGCGTGGCGTGCGAACGCAAGGCCCGCAAGGCGTACGGAGCCAAAGCCGGGCCACGCAAGGCGACGGCTCGCAGGACCGCCTCCTCCAGGCGCAAGGCGACCGCGCACAGGACTGCCGCGTCCGGGCGTAGGGGGCGTTAGGCATGGGTGATCGTCTGCGCGTAGCGTTGTCAGGGCGGCTGGTGTGCGCGAGCCTTGTCGCCGCGATGCTGTTGGTGCTGTCGCTGGCGGCGGGTGCGAGCCCGGCGTTTGCCGGTGCGTGGTGGAGACTGTCGGCTCGTGCGGCGCCGTCGAACCTCGTGCCGGGACAGAAGGCTGTTCTTGAAGTCGGGGCGACTGACGCCGGTGACGTTGGTGTCAACGCGACCAGTAAGCCGGTGACGATCACGGACACGCTGCCGCCCAATCTGGAAGCGATCAGAGTCGTTGGTCAGCCCTCTAGCGGACTGGCGGCCCACGCGATGATCTGTCAAGCGCCGTCGCAGGCGCGTAGTTTTAGTTGCACGACCAAGCCGGAAGTGTTTCCGCCGTTTGAACAGTTGCAGGTCACGATCGAAGTCAACGTCAAGGCTCAAGCGGGCGTGGGTGAACATAACGAAGTGAATGTTCAGGGTGGCGAACAGGAAGGCCTGCCGGGTGTCGCGATGCCGAGCGTAGCTGCGCTCAGTCAGCCGCTGACGGTCAATAGCCAGCCGACTGTATTCGGAGTCCAGGAAGACGGGTATGCGCTGACCCCCGAACTGCAGGGCGGTGAACTGGATCGGCAGGCGGGCTCTCACCCATTTCAGCTGACGACGGTCCTGAACCTCAACGAAACGATCGAATCGTACATCAAAGAAGGAGTTGAACCCGTGGTCACGGGAGCCGCGCCGGCGTTGCCTAAGCAGCTCGGGTTTAACCTGCCTCCGGGGCTGATCGGCGATCCCCGCGCGGTGGCGCTGTGCTCGTCGGTTGACTTCTATACGATCGATCCCGGCGACACCAACTCCTGTGCGGCGGACTCAGCGATCGGGGTCGCGGTCGTGACCATCACGCATATCATCGGCGGCGCGATTGGGGATCACCCGTATGTCGTGCCGCTGTGGAATTTAGAACCGGCTAACGGCGAGCCGGCGCGGCTCGGCTTCGAGGTCGAGAAAGTCCCCGTGGTGCTCGACACCTCGCTTCGCAGCAACGGCGACTACGGTGTCAGCGTCAGCGTCAGTGACGCACCCGAGACCGTTCAGCTGCTTTCAAGCGAAGTCACGATCTGGGGCGTACCCGGAGAAGCCAGCCACGACCAGCAGCGCGGATGGATATGCGTGGACGGGGGCTATTGGGTGCCCGAACATCCACCGTGCCAAGCTCCAAGCCAGCACTCGAGTAGCGCGTTCTTGACGCTGCCGACGTCGTGTACTGGGCCGTTGGGTACGACAGTAGAAGGCGAATCATGGCCGTTTAAGCTGCTGGGCAGCGAACCGGGACAGGTATTTACGCTGCAAGGAGCACAGACCGAAGCTACGCTGCCGGGCCTGGAAGGCTGCGCAGCGGTCCCGTTTACCCCCTCGATCGCAGCGGAAAGCACAGAACACGCGGCGAGCACGCCGACCGGGCTGGATGTGAACGTGAAGGTGCCTCAACAAACGACAGTCCAGGCGGGAGGGCTGGGCGAGTCTGATGTGAAGAGCACGAGCGTGACGCTGCCCGCGGGTGTACAGCTCAATCCCTCAGCGGCGGACGGCCTTGAAGCGTGCAGCGAGCAAGAAGTCGGGTTTGAAGGCGAAGCCGGCACCGACCCGTTCTCGCCCGGTGCTGAGCAACCGCTGCGCTTTAGAAACGAAGAACCTGAACCAAGCAGCTGTCCTGACCACTCAAAGGTTGGCAGTGTCCGCATCAAGACCCCGCTGTTAGAACAGGAACTTCATGGCAGCGTGTTTCTCGCGACACCGGCGCCGCTGGGCGAACCGGGACGCAACCCGTTCAACTCGCTGATCGCTCTGTATATCGTCGCCGAAGACCCCGAAGTGGGTATTCACGTCAAGCTCGCGGGCGAAGGCAAACTGGATCAAACGACAGGCCAAGTCACCACGGTCTTTGAGAACACGCCGCAGGTCCCGTTTGAAGAACTGCACGTAGAACTGTTCGGCGGGCCGCGCGCGTCGATCGGCACGCCGGCGTTCTGCGCGGCCTACAGCACCGAAGCGTCGTTTACGCCATGGTCGGGCGCACCGCCGCTGCAGGCCCTCTCAGAACCCGCCGCCTTTAACATCGAAACCGGTCCAGAAGGGACGCCCTGTCCCGCCGGGCAGCAGCCATTCGCGCCCAGCCTGCGCGCCGGAGTCACCAACCTGCAGGGCGGCGCATTTACGACCTTTACCCTGAATCTCAGCCGACCGGCCGCAGACCAGCCCGTGACCGGGCTCGCGGTGCACCTACCCCCGGGCAACGCGGCGATGCTGTCCTCGGTCACCCCGTGTGGCGAACCGCAGGCCTCGCTAGGAACATGCGGTCCGCAAAGCGAAATCGGCCAGGCGGTTGCCAGCAGCGGCCTCGGCCCCGATCCCTTCACCGTGACCGGCGGCCGTGTCTACATCACCGGCCCGTATCAGGGCGCGCCGTTTGGCCTGTCGATCGTGACCCCCGCGGTCGCGGGCCCATTCAACCTCGGCAACGTCGTCGTTCGCTCGACCATCAACATCGACCCGCACACCGCGGCGGTGACGATCACAAGCGGCCTACCGACGATCGTGCAGGGCATCGGGCGCCCGCCGTCGGGCGTGCCGTTGCAGCTGCGTCAGATCGAAGTGACGGTCGATCGTCCGAACTTCGAGTTCAACCCGACCGACTGCGCCGCGATGCGCATCGAAGGGACCGTGACCGGCGCACAGGGCGCGACAGCGGGCGTGTCCGCGCCGTTTCAGGCCGCCAACTGTCAGAGCCTGCCGTTCAAACCGACCCTGACGGCCTCGACGCAAGGCAAGACCAGCAAAGCCAACGGCGCGAGCCTGACGGTCAAGGTCACCTCCTCTCAAGGACAGGCGAATATCGGCAAAACAACGGTGACGCTGCCCCAGGCGTTGCCATCGCGGCTTACCACGATCCAGAAAGCGTGTCTGGCGAAGGTCTTTGAAGCTAACCCAGCGTCATGTCCGGAAGGGTCGAACGTCGGTATGGCGATCGTGCACACCCCGGTGCTCAAGAGCGCGCTGAGCGGCCCCGCGTATCTGGTGTCGCACGGCAATGTCGCGTTTCCCGATGTCGAGTTTGTGCTGCAGGGCGAAGGCATCACGCTGGTGCTGGACGGCGGCGTGAGCATCAAAAAAGGCGTGACGACCTCGTCGTTCAACGCGGTCCCGGACGCGCCGGTCTCCACCTTTGAAGCGATCCTGCCCGAGGGACCCCATTCCGCACTGACGACGGATATCCCGGCCAAGGAAAAATACAGCCTGTGCAAAACAAAGCTAGCGATGCCGACAACGATCACGGGCCAGAACGGTGTCGTGATCAAACAGAACACGAACGTCGCGGTGCAGGGCTGCAAGAAGACGGTCAACTCGTCGCGGCCAGCGACACGCACGCAGTTGCTCAAGCGCGCGCTCGCGGCGTGCCACAAGCAGCACAGGCACTCCCAGTCAAAGCGCGTGGCATGTGAACGCAAGGCGCACAAACGCTACGCGACCAAGAAGTCCGCTCATCGAGTCAAGACGATGACCAGTCACCGATAGGACCGGCGGTAGTCCGCGAGGACCCTCCCGTCTGTGTAGAGCAGTGCCTTCGAAGCCTCCGATGAGTCCCAACGTCCGGACTTGAGACCAAACACTTGGACCGGACGAGCTGTGGCCCGCGACGCGACCTGTCGTGAGCCTCGGTCGGCGGGCAGGGACCCGGGCAGGGACCGAAAACGGGTGCGCTGGGGACTCTGGGGCGCTCAAGCCGACGGCGCCCGCGCAATGGCGGGACGAGCGTGGGAAGAGGGCCGAAAAGTCCAGTATCTATGCGGGTTTAGAGCCAGTGCCGGGAAGACTCTAGACGGGGGGCACTCGCGTCTTCAGCGCTCTCGATCGTAGCGCCGATGACGTTCGCGCGAAGGGCCTCGCCGTCGTCGCGAGCCCTGCTCTGAAGAGTGTTAGAGGCTCTCTGCGGTACCTGATAATAGGGCCGGACAGCGCAATTTACTTGCACTCTTGCCTCCATAGTTGCGTCCCCTTTTCCCCCAATTGTCCCTCGCACGATCCCTCTCTTACATCCCCGATAACCGTGTGTCTCACCGTCGCTGGCGCGTCTCACCCGCATCGCCAGCAATTTCTCGCGCACTGCGTGCTCCCTATGTGGGAAGAATGAGAACATATCGCGCCGAGTTTGTCAAGGGCCTGTCAAGGCAGCGCCAGAAAATAGTCCCAGATGAGGAGGTCACCCCCGTCTAGAGTCGACGGGGGTCTCTCATTTTGGCGCGACCCACCAGGAGTCGCGTGACGCTCTCGACAGCCCCGACAAGTGGGTTTTGGCTGCCTTCGATGAGGGGGTGGCGCGACTCTCGCGGATTGTTACTAGTGCGACCATGGGCGAGGGCGAAGGCTTTGCACGCATCAGGACGGTGTTGACGGCGCTGCTCGGGTTCTTCGATGGCGAGCCACAGTGGGCGCGCTTCTTGATCCTCGAGAGAGCAGGTGAGGCCACCGCCATCGGTGCGCGTCGCCAGCAAGCGCTCGGTGAGCTCGCCCGCGCTCTAGACAGGGAGATACCAAGCGACGCGTTCGATTCGGGGTCGTGTTCGTCTTCGCTGATGGCGGAGCTCGTCGTCGGCGGCGTCTTTTCGGTGCTTCGTCTGCGAATACTTGACGGTCGGAAAGAGCCGTTGGTCGAGCTGGCACCATCGCTGATGGCGCTCATCGTCGGGCCCTATCAGGGCGTCGACGGCGGGTTCAAGCTGGAAGGGCGCGGGTCCGGATGGGCCGAGCATGTGTCACGGCGAGAGCAGATGCCGGTGCGCGCCACGTATCGAACGATCCGCGTGCTCGGAGCAATCGGTGCCTCCCCGCGTCTCAGTAATCGCGAGATCGCCGACGCCGCGGGGCTGAACGATGAGGGACAGACCTCGAAGCTTCTGCGTCGCCTCGAGCAACGGGGTTTGGTCGAAAACGTCGGTCTCGGACAGGCCTACGGCGGAGCGAACGCGTGGCTGCTGACGGCTTGCGGGGAGCGCGTTCTGGACGCCACTCGTCACAGCCTCGTGCCCGGGGCAGGAGCCGTCAGTGGCCGGAGAGTCAGGGGCGCGGCGTGAAACCGGCACTGGCCAAGGAGCTTTTCGGAACCAGCGCGCGCGTGGCGTGCGATGGCGCCGTTGAGAGCAAGCGAATGATCAGTGGCCGGTTCTCGAGCGAGAGCCCGGCGCGCGAGATTGTTTGGTTGCTGTCGCAGACGGCCGCGGTCGAGAGGCCTCTCTCGGGAGGGGGCTCTGGCCGTCGGTCGACTATCACTCGAGAGGATAAGGAGTAGTGGACAAGTGAGACACGTAAGGATGCTAGGGCTATGTTTGGTGGCCGCGATGGCGACGCTCGTAGTCGCCGCGTCGAGCGCGTTGGCTGTCAAGAATCCGACCAAAAGCATAACGATATTCAAAAACTGTCCGATCCATGGAACCGCGACCGGGAAGGTGGAAACCAGGCCGGATCAACTCTGCGTGTTCGGCGCCACCGCGCCGGGTGCGGGCGGCCAGTTCACGGTTGGCGGCATCACCGTACCGCTGACCAAGCAGATCGTGCTGCAGTACGGGCTCGCCATCGCCGGCGAACAGGAACAGAAAGAATATGAAGAAGAAGGAGGCGAAGGCAGCCTGCTTCTCTTTGTGCCACCAGAGCATGGTGCGGAAACGATCACCCCGACGCCGGAGTTGGTGCCAGGCGAACCAATCGGCCACATCACGCCCGCGGAACAGGAAGAATTGGGCTGGCCGGCAAGCCTGAAGTACAGCTATGCCCTGGCGCAGAAAGCGGGTACGGTCAAGAAAGCATATGAGACGATCGAAGGGGCCGGCGAAGCATTCACAAGCATCCAGAACATCCTCACCGGAGAGAAGCCGGGTGTCGTGGTGCCGGTGAAGATAAAAGGCGAAAACAGGTGGCTGAGCGAGCTTGGCGACGTCTGCACCATCGGTTCCGACGAAGCACCGATCGTTCAGCATCTCACCTCCGGCGCAAGCGAATCGCCGCTTACCCACGAAATCGTCGAAGGAAGCAGGGCAAAGGAAGACGAGGAACTCGGCACCGTCGAAAAGCACGGCGAACTCAGGGACCTGTTCATCACCAACAGCACCTTGGTGGACAACACCTACGCGGTGCCAAACGCGGTTTGCACCGGTCCCGACTCGTCGGTCATAGCGGCAACCATCGACAAGGAGTTCCATATTCCGCAGCCGGCAGGTGGCAGCCTCACCGAAATCAAAGGCACGCTGTACACCGGCGTCCTCGCGGCTGGTGAAGAAGCTGGCGCATAGGCGCAGCTGAGTTGGCTGGTAGAGAGTAATAGAACGGGGCCCGTCTCGGCGCAGGGGCGGGTCCCGGTTCGGTCGATGTGGTAGCGGCGTGTTGACGCCTAAAGACTGATTCTAAGAGCGAGAGGTGTGATTAGGTATGAAGCAGATCTTGACCGCGGGGCTGTGCCTTGTTGCGGCGGTCGCGTTGACCGTGGTGGCGGCCACGTCTGCGTGGGCGACAGCTCCCGAATATGGAAGGTGCCTGAAACAAAAAGGAGGTTCGGGGAAACAGTTCAGCGACTCAAAATGTACGAAAGAAGTCGCGAAAGGTGCGTTGACAGATAAATTCGAATGGGTGCCTGGAGCTGAAAAAGCTAAATTCACTAGCACTGGCGGTATTGGCGTGCTGACTACCGTAGGTGGCTCGGAGGTCGAATGTCAAGCCGAGTCGAGCGACGGGGAATTCGTACCCGGCAACAACAAAGAAGAGGCCGGAATATTCGTCACCTTCACTGGCTGCACGGCGTTGAGTCTGCCATGCACGAGCCCAAAACATACATCGGGCGAACTGGAAACGAATGAGCTCGAAGGTATTGTCGGCTGGGAAAATAAAGCGGTGAAAAAAACTGACCTCGAGCTGTTTCCGGCGAAAAGCGTGGCGTCGGGACTGTTCGTCGAATTTGAATGCGAGGGCCTCGTGGTAAAGGTTCGAGGTAAGGTACTGGTCCCGATCAAAAACGACTCCATGAAAGAAACCGAAACGCTCAAATTTGTCGCCAAGAAAGGCAAACAGAAACCAGAAAAATGGGAAGAAAGCCCGGAAAAGGCGATTCTCGAATCCTCCTTTAGTAATTTCAACAAAGGTGCGTTCGAGCAGGCTGGCCAAACGATCATCTCGACCGTGAAAGGCGCCGAAAAGCTGGAGTTGAACGCAGTCGTCTAGTGGCAAGGAAATGGTCGCCTCGTGGGTGTGGGGATCGGCAGATCTCCACACCCTGGGGCCGCGACGGGCACGGCGAGGACTGCTGGTTGGCGGCGAAGCCACACGTCGGACCGGCCGCGGTGGCGATTGGACAACGGTGAGCAACGTGATGAGCGCGACAAGCATGGGTATAGGAGCGGCAGTGCGCGGCGCACGCCGGCGGTTGTCTGCGGTTTTGACATTGCTGGTCGCGGTCATAGCGCTGTCCGTGTTCACCGCTCCGGCCTCGGCGTTGCTAAGCCGGGGTCATGTATTCACGGGCACGTTTGAAGGCAGCGATGCGCAGGCCCTCAGCGCGCCGTCGGGGGTAGCTGTCAACGAAGCGAGCAGCGAAGTGTACGTGGTCGATCCTGGCCATGAACGCGTCGAGCGTTTCAAGCCGGTCGCCGGCGGCTATGAAGTCGCTGGCGAATTCAAGGTTCGCTCGCCCGGAGCGATCGCGATCGATAACTCGAGCAACCCCTCGGATCCCTCGAAAGGCGATGTGTACGTTGCAGCTGCAGAAGAAAAGGAAGCGCTGCCCGAAGCAGAGCGCAACTATCTTTACAAGTTCACCGCGGCGGGTGAAAAGATCTTTAAGAAGAACATCTTCAAAGCTAGGGAAAACAAAGAAGAATTCGAAACGGAACTGGAAGACATCTCGGGCCTGGCAGTCGATGCGACGGGAAAACTTTGGGTCTATTGGTATGAAGAAGGGAACATCAGCGGCTTCAGCGATGATGAGGTCAACAAGCTATTGCCGTCGCTGAGCAAAGAAGAAGTACTCGACCAGGGTTTGCTCGTGGAAGCGTGCCCGGCGGCGCCGGGGTTTGCCGTCGCGCCCAACGATGAAGCCTTCTACGTAGAGCACGAGCGCCCGAGCCCGCTGGCGGAATGCCCCGAGCAAGAAGGACCCAAGCCGACGGTGGTCGCGAAGCTCAATGGTGCGGGTGTGGCTCTCGCGCGCAGCGTGGGTGAGCAAAACACCACGGGGGTGGCGCTCGACGAGACGAACGGCGATGTGTATGCGGACAACGGAGAAAGCGTGGCGGCGTTCAGCTCCGAAGGCGCCTTCGTTCAGCGCTTCGGCTCCGGGCAGCTGAGCGGGGGCGGCGCGCTCGCGCTGGACTCCGCAGACGGCAGGCTGTATGTCGCCGAGCCCGCCCAGGACAAGGTTGCGATCTTCGAACCTGAAGGCGCTGCGCAGCCGATGATCGACAGCGTCGGCGCACAGAATCTGACGCCGACCAGCGAGCGCCTCAACGCCCAGATCGACCCGCACGGTGCGGACACGACCGATTACGTGCAGTACGGCACGAGCACCTGCCTGCAGGACGAATCCGCGTGCAGCGACACGCCCGCGCCGCCCGGAGAAGACATCGGCGACGGCTACGGCGACGTGGCCGCCCACGTGCCGCTGGATGGCCTCACGCCCAACACCACCTACTACTACCGCGTGATCGCACAGAACGCCCACGGTACGGTCAGCAGCCCACAGACCACGCAAACCTTCTTCACGACGCTGCCAAGCGCCGAAGGCGTGCTCGCCGATCACCGCCAGTGGCAGCTCGTCTCACCCGCGGAAAAGCACGGTGCCGCGGTGGAACCGATCAGCCGCGAAGGAGCGCTAATCCAGGCCGCGGCCAACGGCGAAGCCATCACTTGGGCTGCGAGCGCTCCGGTCACTGGCGAAGCGGAAGGCAACCGCCACCCCGAACCAGTGCAAGTTATCTCCCACAGTACAAGCGAAGGATGGTCCTCGCAGGACATTACCACCCCGCACAACCGCGGGGAAGGGATCGAGCCGGGCGAAGCGACCGAGTATCGCTTTTTCTCGCCCGACTTGTCACTTGCGCTCTTGCAGCCGCAGGTTCCCTCGGAACCGCTTGAAGATCCGCCATTGGCGCCTGAAGCGAGGGAAAAGACAATCTACCGGCGCGATAACGGCAGCGGCGAATTTACTCCGCTGGTGACGGCTAGGGATGACACGGCGGGCACTGCGTTTGGTGGCAAGCTCGAATTTCAGGGTGCCGCTACGGATCTCAGCCACGTCGTGTTTTCCTCTGAAGTGCCGCTGCTCTCGAGCGCCTTGGAAGCTGGGCTTTACGAGTGGGAATCCGGGGTGGCGCTGAAGCTCGTGAGCGTGTTGCCGGGCAGCGAACAGACGCCGGCACTCGAACCGGAACTTGGCTATCAGGGTCGTGATGTCCGGGGGGCGATCTCAAGCGACGGTTCGCGGGTGTTCTTTAGCAGCGAAGGCGAAGACGGCCCGCTCTACCTGCGCGACACAGCCAAGGGTGAAACAGTCCAGGTCAATGCGGCCCGGGGCGAACAGGTACGCGAACCCGACGAAGAAGAACGCAGCGAAGGGCTCGATGAGGTGCACTTCCAGGCGGCTTCCAGCGACGGCTCGCGGGTGTTCTTCACAGATACGTGGCCGCTCAGCGACGAATCGACGCTCGAACCAGGTCCAGAAGAAGAAGTGACCGAAGGCGCCCGTGCGCGTGCCAACGGACGCCCGGCAGATCTCTATGAATTCGATGTTGAAACGGGCAAGCTGAGCGACCTCACGCCCGACCAGCACATCGGCGAATCCGCCGACGTGCTAGGAACCGTGCCTGGGACAAGCGAAGACGGCGCCGATGTCTACTTCGTCGCCAATGGAGCGCTGACGCCGAATGCCGAACCCGGGGACTGCCCACGGACGCGGCCACTGCTTCCCCACCCGGAAGCGGCGTGCAATCTATACGTTTCAGGCCCGGACCCCGGGCATCCAGAACAGCATCAGACACGGCTGATCGCGCGGCTCTCCTATGAAGACGCGCCCGACTGGGGCGGGGGAAACTCGCCGCTACCCGGGGATCTCGGCGGCGTCACCTCGCAGGTCTCGGCCAACGGGCGCTATCTAGCGTTCATGTCCGATCGCGAACTGACCGGATACGACAACGTCGATAGCAATCCCGAAGCCAAGGGCGCTCACGATGAGGAGGTCTTCCTCTATGACGCCGAAGCGGGACGGTTGGTGTGCGCCTCGTGTGGCCCGAGCGGGCATCCTCCGCATGGGGTTTTTGACGCACGCGAAGCAGGCGAAGGCCTGGGGCTGGTGGTCGATCGTCCGGAAACGTGGAAAGGGCATTGGCTGGCCGGATCGATCCCGGGCTGGACGCTTTTCGAGCTGCGAAACCCCATGGCAGAGCACCAGTCGCGCTACCTCTCGGACAGCGGCCGGCTCTTCTTCGACAGCGCCGACGCGCTGGTCCCGCAAGTCGCGAACCCCACGCGAGAAGAGCTGATCGCGGGCACGACGCAGAGCGTCGGGGTCGAGAACGTCTACGAGTACGAGCCAGATGGCGACGGCACCTGTTCGGGGGAGCCGGGATGCGTGGCGCTTATCTCCTCGGGCACCTCTGGGCACGAATCGGCGTTCCTGGATGCAAGCGAAAGCGGCAATGACGTCTTCTTCCTGACCGCCGCGAAGCTCGTTGCGCAGGACGCCGAAAACGCCCTGGCCGTATACGACGCACGCGTCTGCGGGACGTCTGAAACCCAACCCTGCCAGGCGATCACAGAACCGCCACCACCCGCCTGTACAGGCGAACGATGCCGCGTACCCGTGTCTCAACAGCTCGGCTTTCCCTCGCCAGCAAGCTCCACGTACTCGGGTCCGGCCAGCCAGGCCAAGCAGCAGGTCGGCTCCTCCGGGACGACGACCAAGCCCAAACACTTGACGCAGGCGCAGAAGCTCGCCGCGGCGCTGCGCACGTGCCGCAAGCTCAAGCGAAAGAAGCAGCGCGGCGTGTGCGAACGCAGAGCTCGTCACGCATACGGCCCGAAGGCGAAGCCAAAGAAGAAGCAGGGCAAGAAGGCGACCTCGAAGAGGAGCGCGGGTTAGCGATGCGCGTACGCTCACAAGGGACGATTCCGAGACGGCTGTTGAGCGGCGGCCTGGGCCTGCTGGGTGCCTCGGTGCTGCTGATGGCCTGCGCGCCAGGCGCGTTCGCCGGCGCATGGTGGCGACTGTCCTCGCGCAGCGCCCCGACGTTTCTCATACCCGGCGAGAAAGCGACGATCGTGATCGCAGCAACCAACCTCGGCGATGCGAGTGTGAACGCGACGACGAAACCGGTCGCCATCAGCGACATCTTGCCGTCGGGACTGGAAGCTACCGAAATACGCGGTGAACCGGCGTTTCACAAAGAAGCCGCGCATCTCATGGCCTGCGAGCTGAGTACCCTCAGCTGCACCTCCAAGGCGGAAACGCTCCCTGCGTTTGAACAGCTCGACATAATAATCACCGTCAACGTGAAGCAATCGGCGAGTACGGGTGAACAGAATCAAGCGAGCGTGTACGGCGGTGAACAGGAAGGCCAGCCGGGCGTGGAAGTCCCGACGGACTCCGTTAGCAAGCCGCTCACCGTCGGCGGACAGTCGACGCCGTTTGGCGTCGAAGAAAACGGGTACACGCTCAGGCCGGAAGAAGAAGGTGGTGGGACCGATACTCAGGCCGGATCGCATCCGTTTCAGCTGACGACCACTCTTGATCTGAATCAGACCCTCGAAGAAAATCCACAAGCCGGCCCCACGCAGTCGGCGCCTGCGTTGCCGAAGAATCTGCAGTTCAACCTCCCACCCGGTCTGATCGGGGACCCGCGCGCTGTGACGCCTTGTCCGACCGTGGACTTCCTCGCGATCAGCGAAGCCGCCACGAACGCATGCAGGCCTCAATCCGCGGTCGGGGTCGTCGTGGTGACCCTCGACGAACCCGCCCATTTCGGCGACATCACTCGCGCGGTACCGTTGTGGAACCTGGAACCCGCGCGGGGCGAGCCCGCCCGGTTCGGCTTCGAGGCCCTCAAAGTTCCCGTCGTGCTCGACACCTCGCTTCGTTCAAGCGGAGACTACGGCGTCACGGTCAGCGTCAGCGACGCCCCGCAGGCCGCGCAGATCCTCTCGAGCGAAGTTACGATCTGGGGCTCACCAGGCGAACCCAGCCACGACCAGTCGCGGGGATGGGCATGCCTGCTCGGCGGCGTCTACTTCAATCACGAAGTACCCTGCCAGCCCCCGAGCGAACGATCGACCACGGCGTTCCTCACGCTGCCGACGGCCTGTAGCGGCGCGTTGTTCTCCAGCGTGGAAGGACAGTCGTGGCCGGTGAAGGGTCTCGCAGGCGAAGCCGGTCAGATGTTCTCGCTGCAAGGCGACTCTACGCAAGACGAGCTCCACGGCTTCGATGGTTGCGAACGCCTGCCGTTTTCTCCTTCGCTCGTTGTCGAGCCGATCGAAGAAGACGGCGAAACGAGCATCCCCCAGCACGCAGCGAGCGCTCCCGCGGGGCTCGACGTTGACGTTATAACGCCGCAGCAGAGCACGCTTGAACCGGGGATGCTGGGAGAGGCGGATATCAAGAGTACGAGCGTCACGCTGCCTTTGGGCGTGCAGTTGAGCCCCTCGGCGGCGAACGGGCTCGAAGCTTGCTCCGAGCAGCAGATCGGCTTCGAAGGCTCGGTCGGAGAAGACCCCTTCTCGCCCGCTGCGCCCGCGCCGCTGCGGTTCTCTGACGAACCTGCTGGATGTCCTGGAGCCTCGCAGGTCGGGAGCGTGCGGATCAGAACGCCGCTCCTGGAAAACGAACTGCAGGGCGCGGTGTATCTCGCGAGTCCCGCGCCCCTGGGCGAACCTGCCAAGAACCCGTTTAACGCCTTGCTCGTCTTGTACATCGTCGCCGAAGACCCCGCGTCTGGGATCCGCGTAAAGCTCGCGGGCGAAACGAAGTTGAGCGAAAGCACGGGGCAGCTCACAACGACGTTTCTCGACACTCCGCAGGTCCCCTTCGAAGAACTCAAACTGCACCTGTTCGGCGGACCGCGCGCGCCCGTCTCGACCCCGCCCCTGTGCGGTACCTACCCGACTATGGCCCGCTTTGGATCATGGTCTGGCACTGGCTTAGAAACCTCCGCGCTTGCAGCGCAGTTCGCCATCACCTCCGGTCCGGAAGGCACTCCGTGCGTTGGTGCGCAACCATTTGTCCCGTCCATAAAGGGCGGCTCCACGAGCCTCCAGGCAGGCGCGTTCACGGATTTCTCGCTTCAGGTTACCCGTCCGGGTGCCGACCAGGAACTGGCGGGCGTGACCGTGCACCTGCCGGTGGGAAACGCGGCCATACTTGCCTCGGTCACACCCTGCCCGGAACCGCAGGCATCGCTAGGGACGTGTGGACCTCAGAGCGAAATCGGGCAGGCGACGGCGAGCGCCGGTCTGGGACCGGACCCGTACACGATTACCGGCGGGCGCGTCTATATCACCGGCCCGTATGCCGGCGCCCCGTTCGGGCTGTCGATCGTGACGCCGGCCGTGGCGGGCCCGTTCGACCTCGGCAACGTCGTTGTTCGCTCGGCGATCAGTATTGACCCGCACACCGCCGCCGTGACGATCACAACCGGCCTGCCGACAATCGTGCAGGGTGTCGGCAGAGCGCCCACCGGCATCCCCCTACAGCTGCGTCAGGTCTACGTGACAGTCGACCGTCCGGGCTTCGAGTTCAACCCGACCAGTTGCAACCCGATGCAGATTGAAGCAGTCCTCGCAGGCGCGGAGGGTGCTGCCGCGAGTGCGGCCTCGCCTTTTCAGGTAGCCAACTGCGCGTCACTGCCGTTCAAGCCGAGGCTGACGGCAAGCACGAAGGGGCAGGCGAGCAAAGCCGACGGCGCGAACTTCGACGTGAAGGTCGAATCGAAGGGGTTGGGTCAGGCGAACATCGCCAAAGTCCGTCTGCAGCTGCCAAAGGCCCTGCCGGCGCGGCTGACGACGCTTCAGAAAGCGTGTACGGAAAAGGCGTTTGCGGCGAATCCTGCGTCGTGTCCGGAAGGGTCGGTGATCGGGCAGGCGACGATCCACACCCCGGTGCTGCGCAGCCCGTTGACGGGTCCTGCGTATCTGGTTTCGCACGGCGGCGCGGCGTTTCCCGATGTCGAGTTCGTGCTGCAGGGCGAAGGGATCACGTTGGTGTTGGATGGCAAGACGCAGATCAAAAAGCAGGTCACCTACTCGAAGTTCGAATCTGCGCCGGATGCGCCGTTTACGGTGTTTGAAACGGTGCTGCCGGCCGGGCCGCATTCGGCGCTGACGACCAACCTGCCGGAAAAGGCGAAATTCAACCTGTGCTCCTCGAGCCTTTCGATGCCGACGGAAATCGTGGGTCAGAACGGCGCGGTGCTCAAGCAGACCACCAAGATCGCGCTACGGGGCTGCAAGACCGTGAAGGACTTGGGACCGAAGAAGCTGACGCGCGCGCAGCAGCTTAAACGGGCGCTCGCCGCGTGCCACAAGCAGCACGAGCGCGCGAAGGCCAAGCGCGCCGCGTGTGAAAAGCGCGCCCGCAAGCGCTATGCGGCGAAGCGCGCCTCTCGCGACGCGGCGGGGAAGCGGTAGCCCGAGAGGGCGCCTCCGTAGACGATCGCCGCGCAAGCGCCGGCTGTTCTAGCCTGGGGGGGCATGCGCGTCGAGTTCCTCTACTGGGACGGCTGTCCCTCTCATCCTCGGGCACTTACCGAGCTACGCGCGGCGATGAGCGACCTGGCGCTCGATCCGGAGACGGTCGTAGTGCGCGAGATCCACACCGAGCAGGACGCAAGCCGGGAGGCCTTCGTCGGCTCGCCGACGATTCGCGTCGACGGCGTCGACGTTCAGCCGCCCGGCGAGGACCCGGCCGGGTTGACCTGCCGCCTCTACCATCGCCGTGACGGCCGCATCTCGCCGACGCCCGATCCGGCAGACGTGCGCGATGCGCTCCTTGCCGCCCAACGTGAACGCAGAGAGGAAGTGAGATGACCGCAGTAGGCGAAAGCGCTCCGACGTTCGAGCTGCCGGACACCGATGGGAACGTGCACCAGCCGGGCGATGCCCCCGCCACAGTGATCGCGTTCACCTGCAACCACTGTCCATATGCGCTCGCCTGGCACGAGCGGATCATCGCGCTCGCTGATGATTACGCGGATCGCGGCGTGCGGGTTCTGGCGATCAACCCCAACGATGTCGTGCGCTATCCGCGCGACGCTCCAGAGAGGATGCGCGACCGCGTACAGCAAGGGGAGTTCGACGGAGTTCCGTACCTGTTTGACGAGTCGCAAGAGGTCGCGCACGCCTATGACGCGAAGACCACGCCCGACATATATGTGCTCGACGGCGGGCTGCAGCTGCGCTACCGGGGCGCGCCCGACGCCGATTACGAAGATCCGAGCCAGAACGCCGCCTTTGTGCGCGACGCGCTCGACGCGGTGCTCGACGGGCGCGAGCTCGATCGTCGCGAAACTCCACCGATCGGCTGCTCGATCAAGTGGAAGCAGTAGAAAGCGCCTAGAAGCGGAGGCCACCGGCCAGCCGACGCTCGCGACCGGCGATCGCCGCTTACACGCGGCGCGATTCGCGCTCGGCCACGCGCGCGTTGCGCAGCTCTTGCAGCTCGCGCTGCATGCGATGCCCGCGCCTGCGTCCGTACAGCGCCGACAGGCCACAAGCGAGCAGCACCAGCAGTGCCGCGATCGCGATCACCGCCAGCCCTGGCGCCACGATCAGCCCCACCAGGCAGAGCCCCAAGCCGAGCAGCAAATCGGCCACCAGCAGGCGTCTGCGACGCGTCCGCGCCGCCTCCTCGCGACGACTGCGAATCTGCTCGGGGGGCAGCGAGCGGCCGTCCCATTGGCCACCGTCGAGCGGCGCGCTGCTGCTCACAGCGGGAGCCTCACGAACAGCCGGTGCGGCATCAGGCGCACGATTGCCATCACCCAGCGCAGCCGCTCCGGCGCCCACACCGTGCGGGCCCCTCGCCGCAGCCCGCGCACCGTCGCACGCGCGACGGTTTCGGGATCGCTTGCGAGCGGGGGGACCGGCAGCCCGCGTGTCATGCGGGTCCTTACGAACCCTGGGCGCACCACCATTACCCGCGCTCCAGTCGGCGCCAGCGCGTCGCCGAGACCCTGGGCCAGAGCGTCCAGTCCCGCCTTGGACGCGCCATAGACCGCGTTCGCACGCCGCGGGCGCTCAGCTGCCACCGATGAGAGAACGACGACAGTCCCATTCCGCTGGCGCGCGAGCGTGCGCGCGCTCTCGAGCAGCAGCGAGCCGGCGCCGGTCACGTTCACCTGGAGCAGGTCGACCGCCGCGGCGACGTCTTGGGGCAATCCGCCCCGCTCGCCGAGCACGCCGATCGCCAGGATCACGAGATCGAGCTCGCCGAGCAGTTCCACCGCGCTGGCGAGCACCGCGCGATGCCGCGCGGTCTCGCGCGCATCCACCGCCAGGGTCTCGACGCGCCTGCACCCCGATTCGCGCAGCCGCCGCCCTGCCAGCGCGAGCGCTTGCGCATCGCGGCCCGCCAGCACGACCTCGCACGCTTCCGAGCGCGCCAGCTCGTGAACGATCGCGGTCGCGATCTCAGACGTGCCGCCGAGGACGAGAACGCGCTCGCCCGGCTTCTTGGCCACGGCCTCGACGGGCGCAGCGAGCCTGGCTGATTCTGCTCCGGTCGCCTTGCTCATTCACAGAGGTCCAGGCGGCGAGCCATGTCTGAGCGCAGGCGCTGGCGCGGATCCACGCGTGCGCGCAGCTCTCGAAAGCGGCTCACGGACGGATACATCAGCTCGAGCGTGTCGGCGGGCAGCCGCGCGTCCTTCGCGAGGTAGACGCGCCCGCCCGCGGCTGCGACCAGTTCGTCCGCCTCCTGCAGCGCGCTGTGCATGCCAGGCGCTTGCGCGGGCATATCGATCGCAAGCGTCCACCCCTCGATCGGGAACGAGAGCGGACCGCCCGAGCCTGGGCCAAAGCGCTTGAGGACCGCGAGATACATCGGCAGACGCCGTTGTCGCAGGAGGCCCGCGACCTGCGACAGGATGCCCTCCGCCGCCGTCGGCACCGCAAACTGATACTGCGCGAGGCCGCCCGGCCCATACAGTCGGTTCCAGTCGCCGAGCGCGTCCAGGGGGAAGAGGTGCGCGCTCACGCTGACAGCGCGCCCGAGCTCGCGCCGCGGGCAGGAGCGCCAGCGCAGCGCGTTGAACGCGCGTACGGTCTCGGGACGCAGGACCCACGCGGGAAATCCGCGAGGCACCGCGATCCGCGGGCTGGCCGGGAATGGCCCCGCGTCGCGCTCATGCCCGAGCCTTCGCGATCGGCTGGGCGGCAACGGCGCGTGTTCGCCCGAGCGAGTCACGATCGAGCGCCCGAAGGCGGCTCCTTGCGCGAGCAGGTCCACCCAGGCGATCGCGTAGCGGTGACGGCTCAAGTCGGCCATCAGCGCGAGCGCGTCTTCGAGGCTGTCGGTGCGATCGTTGTCCGCCAGCACGTGCGACGCGTCGAGCGGCGCCGTTCGCAGGTTCGCATCCAAGACGACCCCGGTCAGCCCCATACCACCGAAGCTCGCCTCGAACAGCTCGCGATCGAGCTGCGCAGACACCGTCGTCGGACCATCCGCCGGCGTACACAGGGTGAACGACTCGACGTGGCGCGCGAGGCTGCCATCGCGGACATGGTTCTTTCCGTGGACATCGCTTGCGATTGCGCCGCCGAGCGTGAGGTGACGCGTGCCCGGCACGACCGGCAGCGTACGCCCGTGCCTCGCCAGGAACACCAGCAGCTCTGCGAAGGTGGTGCCAGCACCCGCGCGCACCGTGTCGCCCGCTGGGTCCAGCTCGAGCGCGCCGCGCAGCCCGGTGATGTCGAGAACTGTGCCGCCGCGATTCTGAGCCGCGTCCCCGTAGCTGCGTCCGGCGCCACGCGCGATCACGCCGCCGCGCTCACGCAGCGAGCCCGCGAGCACGCTCGCCACGCGCTCCGGGCTTTCGGCGCGCACGATCCGGGCCCGCGACGCACCGGTTCGACCCCAGCCAGTGAGCAGCTCCCACGAGCCAGCCTCCGTTGGCGCATGCGGCCTGTCGAGCTCAGCTTGCGACATACACACCGACCACATACACCGAAAGCCAGGCCGCTCCCATGCTCAGCAGGAAGCCGTCACCCAGCGCGAGTTCCTCGGGAGCCTGACCCTCGCCGCGGTCGAGCAGCAGCGCGTAACGCAGCAGCCACAGCACGAACGGGATGATCGTCAGCTCATACCAGGAGAGCTTGTTCTGATGCGAGCGCTGAAACGCCCAGAGGCAGTATGCCGTGGTCGTGACCGTCGCGGCGAGGCCGATCACGAACTGTAGATACGGCTCCGAATACGCTCGCAGCGACGTCCTGGTGGGCGTCGCGCTCGCCTCCTCCTCGGTTCGCCGCTCGTCTTCACGCAGCTCCGCATAGCGCTTGCCCGCCACCAGGAACAAAGCGCCGAAGGAGGTCACGATGATGAACCACCGCGAAACCGTCACTGACGTTGCCACGCCGCCGGCGAGTGCGCGCAGCACGAACCCGCTCGCGACGGCCGCGATGTCGGCGACGGCTACGTCGCGCAACCACAGTGTGTAGCTGCCCGTCAGCAGCAGATACGCGCCGCCGACGGCCGCCAGCTCCGGTCGCACGACCGCGGCGAGTGCCAGCCCGGCGATCGCGAGCACGCATGCGCTCGCGACCGCGAGGGGCACCGATAGCTGCCCCGCGGCGATCGGCCGATCGCGCTTGCGCACGTGGTGGCGGTCCTGCCCGAGATCGTGCAGATCGTTGAACAGGTAGGTCGAGCTCGACAGCATGCAGAAGGACACGAACGTGACCGCCACCTTGCCCGGCACGTCGGGGTTGGTCAGGATTCCGGCCGCGGCCGGGGCGGCGAGAACCAGCAGGTTCTTGGCCCACTGCTTGGGCCTGCACGCGCGCAGCAGCGCCCCGAAGGGTCTGCTCAACAGGAGCGTCCTCTGAGTGGCGGCGGGTACGTTCACGAGCAGCTGCGAATCGCGCACCCCATCGCAGCACATTCAACGCAGTCACACCTATTGATTTGATGAAAATGCTCTTAGCCGCAGGAGTGAAAATGCTCTTAGCGCCGGCTTTTCGCTGATGTTGATGACCCTGAGGCCGTCTACGATCTCGTGCGATGAACGTCAGCGTTCCCGCGCCGCCGCCCGCGCCTGCTGCTTCCGGGGTACGGCGACCGAGCTCCCCCCCGCGACGGGTATCTCCCGGTCCCGCCGGGCGTGCGCGGCGCGTGCTGACGTTTGCGGCTTTGCTCGCGCTCGTCCCGGCGCTCTTCTCGTTTGCCAAGACCATGCTCGGACCGTCCGACTCGAGCCTCGGGATCCGCTCGGTCGAGTGGCTGCGAGACAACGGCGCGGCATCGCTGGTGACAAAAGTCGAGTCGATCTACTACACGCTGACCGCGCCCGCCAAGGGCGGGCCCCAGCTCCACGCCCTGCCCCGCGTCGGTCTCGCCTCCGCCGGCTCCGGCGCGCGACAGTTGCCGGCCGAAGTGGTCGACCGTCCGCCCCGGGTGCGGCCGCTCGGCGGCCCGCCGATCGCCGGCGAGGGCATTTGGCATCCGACGCAGGCGGGGGAGAGCCACAACGATCCCCCACTGCTGGTCACCACCTTCCGGAGCGATCCCGCCGAATATCCCCGCCTGGTCGCGGGCGTGGCCTGGATCAATACCTCGCGCGCGACGGTCTCGCTGTACGCCGGTCGCGAAGAGCCGTCGGTCGAACTGCCCTCGCGCACGATGGAAGTGCCGTTCGGCCTGCGCCATCGCTTGCTCGCGACCTTCAACAGCGGCTTCAAGCTGGCCGACGCAAACGGCGGCTGGGCGCTCGACGGGCACACCTACGCGCCGATGCAGCATGAAGAGGCGACGTTCGTGCGCTACACGGACGGGCGCTATGACGTGACCGCCTGGAAGGGCGGGCCCAACGTACCCGCAGACGTCGCCTTCGCCCGCCAAAACCTGCCGCTGATAGTCAACTATGGCCGGCCCAACCCGCACCTCAGCAACGGGCCCGAATGGGGCGCAACGCTCGGCAACGCGATTCTGGTCTGGCGCTCGGGAATCGGAATTGACGCGCACGGCAACTTGATCTACGCGGCCGCCCCCGACCAGACGGTGCACAGCCTCGCCGACATCCTCATCCACGCCGGCGCCGTCCGCGCGATGGAGCTGGACATCAACTCCTACTGGATCAGCTTCAACACCTACGGGCGGCCCGGCGCCGCGGAACCCGCGAAGCTCCTGCAGGAAAGCGAACGACCCGCGACCCGCTACCTCTCGCCCGACGATCGCGATTTCTTCGCCGTCTACCTGCACTAGCCAGGCGACCCGACCGGCGAGGGCTTCTCAGCCGTCGGCGAACGGGGCTAGCGGAACCTCGTGGGGCTCGCCCGGGCGCATACCGAGCTCGTATGCGCCGCCGTGCTCGCTGGTCAGGCGGGTGCTTGAGCTCTCGCCGGGGCGTCTCAGCGTGAGCTCGAGCCTCGCCACGCTGCAGTTGACGACCTCGTGCTCGCCACCGTCCGGGTCGGCATAACGCCAGCCCGCGGCGCTCTCCCCGGGAACCTCGACGCGCGCCTCAATCGTCGTTCCGCGCTCGCCGGGGAGCTGCAGCACGCAACCCCGCGCGCTCTCGCTCACGCTCAACCTCCGCAGCGCCAGCCCGCCCAGCCGGGTGCGCTCGCCGTCGCGCGAAAACGCCCCGTTTGCCACCCAGGGCGTCATCCGTCCAGCGACCCTGATTCTGCCGACGGCGACGTCGAGCCAGGCGTCCGGGGCCTGCGCGAAATCGATGCCGTGCAACCAGATCCAGCGCTCCGCGTGCTCGGAGCCCCAGTTGTGCCCGACCATCCCGCGCCAGCCATCGAGCTGCAGCCGCGGCCCGCCCTCCAGCTCGAGCGTGCCGTGAAAGCGCGCATCCGGCGCGGGACTGCTCAGCTTCGTGCGCGGCAGCCTCGCGCGGTACATCCAGGCGCTCGGCAGGTGCTCGAGCGCCTGCTCGCGCGACTCAAAGCGCAGCGACCAGCTCGCGGGACCGCAGCTGCCCTCGGCGTGGCCGGGCCCGAGCGAGGAATCGTCGATCGCGATCCACCCGCCCGGCGGAGCCCTCAGCGCCGAGCTCGTCAGCTTGTGCATGAACGGGCGTCCACGCCGGGCGTCGAACACGGTGCACCACAGCGATCCGCGCGCCTGCGCATCCGGGCGCTTGTGCACGGTGTAGCGCAGCCACGCCCCGATCGGCTCGTCGGGGGCAACCGCGCGCAGATAGAACGACTCATACATCCCCGCCCTGCGCGGGACCGTCTCGAACATTGCGTGCGTCTGCATCCCCGCGATCCTACGTGCGAGGATGCCCGCGATGAACCGTGAGCCGCTCGTCACGCTCCCACCGGCGCTCGCGCCGGCCCGTGGGACGGCGCCCCGCGCGGGGGCCACGGTCGCTCGCGCGCCGGCCGGCAAACCGGCTCGTGCGCGCTATGTACTCGGCGTCGACGGCGGGGCCACGAAGACGCTCGCGGCCGTGCTCGACCTCGACCTGGGGGTCCTGCACCTCGGTCACGGCGGCCCGAGCAACGAGGACGCGGTCGGCGCGCGGCGCGCGGTCAAAGCGCTGCTCGACGCCTCCGACCAGGCGCTTGCGCGGGTCGGCATTCCCCGCCAGGAGCTCGCCGCAGCGGTGCTCGCCGTGGCCGGCACCGACACCGAGGCGATCGACAGGCACCTGCGCAGCCTGATCAGCGAGGATTGGATCGTCGTCAACGATGTCGTCAGCGCCTGGGCGAGCGCCACCGGCACGCGTCCTGGAATCGGCGTGATTTCGGGCACCGGGTCCAACGTCTTCGGCGTAGGCCCGGACGGGCGCAGCTGGCGCGCCGGAGGTTGGGGGCACCTGCTCGGGGACGAGGGCAGCGGCTACTGGCTGGGCGCGCGGTCGATCAAAGCGGCTCTGCGCGACCGCGACGGCTCCGGACCCGAGACCGCGCTCAGCGAGGCGGCGCTGCGGTTCTTCGGCGCGCCGACTGTCGAGGCGCTCGCCGCGAGCGTCTACACGACGCCGCTGACCAAGGGCGAAGTCGCCGCATTCGCGATCGAGACGGCGCGGCTTGCAAGCGAGGGCGACGCGGTCGCCCGCGAGCTGTACGCGTGCGCCGCGGCCGAGCTCGGCGAGCAGATCGCCGCGGTCGTCGCGAACACCGGACTGAGCGGCGCGTTCCCCACGGGGTTGATCGGAAGCGCGTTCAAAGCCGGCTCCGTCTTCGTCGCGCCGCTCGCCCAGCGGGTGCATGCGACCGCTCCCCAGGCCGATGTGTTCCGGGTCGAGATGGCGCCGGCGGGCGGCAGCCTCCTGCTGGCTCTGCGCGCCTGCGGATGCGAGGGCGAGATCGCGATCGCGGAGCTCGGGCGGTTGCTCGAGAAGGCGAGCCCGGCCTGACCCGGAGCGGCGAGCCGAAACGGTTTCTTCGCTAGCCTCACCAAGTCGAACGGGCGTTCCGCCTGTTGTACGAGTCGTGGGGGGTTCGATGAACTTCCGTGCCGATCACCGGCTTCTGTCGCGTTCCCGCCGGCGCATGTTGCTGCTGTTGGCGCTGCTCGCGCTTGGCTCGGTGCTCGCCCAGGGCTGGGCTGCCGCCGCGCCCGCGGCACAGGCCCACCGCCGCCGGTCGCACCGGTTGGCGCCGCGCTCGCCATACCCGGCCGCCGCCCGGCGTCCGCGGCGCGTCGCGAAGCCCTCCGAATTCGCCCGCACGAGCTCTGCTGGCGCGGCTGCCCGCTCGGCCGCGAGCTCGTCCAAGAGCCGAGCCAAGCAGCACGCCAAGCCCAAGCCGATCCTGCACGGCGATCCCGCGCGCGCGCTGGTCGCCTTCGAAGCGATGCAGAACGCCTACTACATCCGCGGCTCGGGGCTCTACCAGGGAGAACCGTTCTCGTTCCTGTGGCCCTTCTCGCAGGCGCTCGCCGCGACCGTGACGATGTCGCACGTCAACGGGATCGGGAAAGTCCCCGGCCTCGGCGCGAAGTTCGCGGGCGAATTGCACGCCCGCGTGGTCGGGCTGGACAGCTATCTGGACACGGACAATTCGGGCGCGCCCGAAGGGACGTTTACCAGCCAGCTCGCCGCATTCGACGCCAGCGTCGTGCCTCCCGCCGGCCCGGGCGGGGCGAAGTTCTACGACGACAACGAGTGGGTCGGGATCGAGCTCATGCGCATGTATGAGCTCAACCACGAACCTGCCGCGCTCGGAGCCGCCGAGGCGATCATGGCGTTCGTGATGGCTGGCTGGGACAGCGATCCCGAAAACGCCTGCCCCGGGGGTGTGCCCTTCTCGAACTCCTCCGAAAACACCGAACGCAACACCGTGACCGACGGCCCCGGCGCGGAGCTGGCCCTGCAGCTGTATCGGACCACGGGCATCGCCCAGTACCTGCAGTTCGCGGAAATGGCGTACAACTGGGTACGCACCTGCCTGCTGAGCCCCAACGGCCTGTACGCCGACCACATCAACTCGCGCGGCACGGTCGCGCAGACCTACTGGAGCTACAACCAGGGATCGATGATCGGCGCCGGAGTCCTGCTGTACCAGTTGACCAACAACGGCGCCTACCTCTGGCAGGCGCGCCAAACAGCCAAGGCGGCGCTCGCCTACTACACCCCCGAACGGCTCAACGGTGAAATCCCGTTCTTTCCCTCTGTCTATTTCCGCAACATGCTCTACCTCGACTCGGTCACCCACGACCCGCCCGGGGCGAAGGTCGCTCAGGCCTTCGTCGACTATGCCTGGCAGCACCTTCGCCTGAAGAACAATCTGTTCGTCTACGGCTCACCCCCGGCCTCGGAACTGCTCGTGCAAGCAGCGATCGTGCAGATCTACGGCCTGCTCGCCTCGCCGCCGAGCACCTACTTCTAGCGCCGCCGCGTCAACCTGCGGGGGCGGCCGCGCGCGCGGCCGGGCCGGCGAGCGCCAGCGGAGTCAAGTTGCGGAGCGTCGCCACGAACGCGTCGACGACTGCCGGGTCGAACTGGGTGCCGGCGCACGCGTGCAGCTCCGCGATCGCTTGCTCCGAGCTGCGCGCGGGACTGTAGCTGCGCTCGGAGATCATCGCGTGGTAGGCGTCGCAGACGAAGATGATGCGCGCGCCGAGCGGGATCTGCTGGCCGCGCAGGCCATCCGGATAGCCGGCGCCATCGATGCGCTCGTGGCTCGATCGCACCAGCTGCGCGACCGGGCGCAGCGATTTCGCGGCCATCAGGATCCGCTCGCCGAGGATCGTGTGCCGGCGTATGAACTGCCACTCGTCGGGCTCGAGCGGTCCGGGCTTGCCGAGGATCGCGTCGGGGATCGCGATCTTGCCGACATCGTGCAGTTCGGCGGCCCGCGCGAGCACGTCCAGCTCCTCGTCCGACGCACCCATCTGCTGGCCCACGCCGCGCACCAGCTCGCCAACGCCGCGCTGGTGTTCCAGCAGGTCCGGATAACGCTCACGGAAGGCCTGCAACAACACATCTCGCAGCTGCAACGCCGCGCTGCTCTCGCGCGCCGGATCCTTGCGCTTGTACAGCCGCTGGTCCGCGAGCTGCAGGATGGACGCGGGCTCGCCGCCCTCGATCGGGATCAACACCTCGCCATGGGCTGCGCTGATCGCAAAGCCGGGGCCCTGCTCGGACAGGGCGCTGACGGTGTCCGCCACGATCGTCTGATCGGGCGCCGCAGGGGGGGTGAACAGCACGCAGAACTCGTCGCCGCCCATCCGGTAGGCGGCTCCCTGCGTCGCCATTGCCGCCGCCAGCTTTTCGCTGAGGCGCACCAACAGCGCATCGCCCGCGGGGTGGCCGAAGGTGTCGTTGTAGTGCTTGAAGCCGTTGAGGTCATACAGCACCAGCGTCCACGGCTCGTGCGCCTCGGCCAAGCTGCAGGCGAGCTGGAGATCTTCCATCAGCCGCCGGCGGTTGCCCAGGCCGGTCAGCGAGTCGGTCAGCGCGAGCTGGCGTGAACCCCTCAGCATCACGAGGTTCTCGCGCACCGTCACCAGCAGCCGCGCGCACACCGCCAGCAGCGTCGCGATCGCGAGGACCAGCGCCGGCGTCGTCACCTGACGGGAGATATCGCCGTAGATCAGCACCCCGAGCGCGATCAGCAGCGACAGCGCGGGCACCGACATCAGCCGCCAGTCGTTTACCCGTCTGTGTCCCGCTCGCGGCGCCGGGGTCCAGGCGGCGATCGCCAGCGCCACAGCCGCAGCCGGCCAGAGGACTTCGAGCCAGGTGTTCGTCACATAGCTGTCGGTCGCGGTCTGATAGAGGTAGACCGCATCCGCGACCGTCATGAGCAGCATGCTCGTGGCGATCAAAAGCCACACGCGCCCGGGCCGCCAGCCGGTCATCCCGAGCGCGGTGATCGTGAAGAACAGCAACAGCAGATCGCCGATCGGGTAGGCCAGCCTGACCGTGACGGAGCCGGCGTCTGCGCCCGCGATCGTGCTGATCGGCGCCAGCAGGACCGCGGCGCCGAGCGTTGCCGCCGCCAGGCCGCCGATCAGCCCGTCAAGCCACATGCTGATCCGCAGGCCGCGGACCTGTTCGGCCACGAGCAACATCAGGGCGACGTATATGCAGGGATACATCGCCAGGTACAGGCCGTCGGCCGGTGAGAAGCCCGCGGCCGATTCGCCCGGGCCTTCGATCGCCAGCGTGAAATAGAGTTCGCCGAGGCCCCAAAACACCAGGCCCGCGCCCATCGCCAACCAGGCCAAGCGCTGGCGCCTGATCGCGATCCCCCGGGCGATCACCGCCAGCGCCGCGCCGAATATCAGCGCGTCGTAGATGACGTCGTTGAACAGCTCGTCCGTGTGCGGCCCCCCGAGCCCAACCGCGAGGTGCAGCACCAGCACGCCGAGACCTCCGAGGAGACAAGCCAGGAACAGGGTCGATGGGATGGCTCGCGTGCGCATCGAAGCAGCAGCCGTGCTGCACGCTCTACATCGGCGGGTGCCTGGGAAAGCTTCAGTCGGGCTCGGCGGCTATGGACGCATCGCGCCCGCGTAGCCGGCGCGAGCGCGGCGCACGAAACGCCTCGGCTTGCGCGCGTAGATCCGCGCGCCCGCGCCCAGCACGCGCTCACGCAGACGTGCGCGCCGCCGAGAGATCGCCCGCAACAGCGCCCGGCGCGCCCGTTTGTGCTGCTTCAACGGCTTGTGCGCGCAGGCCAAGCTCGCCAGCAGGGCGAGGTCATGCTCTTCGCCAAGCTGTTCTCCAAGCGCATCGGCACGCCGGGCGAGCTTGGCGAGCCGCCCGGCCGCGGTCGTCTGCGGGCGCGCACCGAGGCCGTCTCTGATGTCGAGGACTTCGGCCGCGTAGCGCAGGTCCTTGACGCGTTTGCGCCAGTGATGCAGCGCGCTCCCCCCGGGGCTGCGCTCGGACGCGCGCCTGAAGCCGGCGCGTCCCTTGCGGTAGATGCGCTCGAGCCCCGCGTTCACGACGCCGTCCAGATCTCCTGCCGGGAGCTCCCACCGGCGCACGCGCGCGCGCAGCGCGCTGAGCTCCCGCGTGACCTGCCTGTGCTCGCTCATGTGACCGTTGGCGCTCTGCCCATCCTCGGCGCCGCCGCCGAAGGCCCGCACCGCGGCGGTGACACGCTCGCGCTCGAGGTGTGCGCGCAAATCAACCAGGCCGCGTCGGCGCCCGAGTCGCCGCGGGTGACGGCGCATCAGCGCGTCGAGCGTCGCGACCATCACCTCCGCGTCGCGCGCGCCCCCCAGCCGGGACCCGGCGTCGCGCAGCACCGCCCGCTCGCGCGCCAGCCGCTCGGGCTCGAGCGCGCCCTCGAGTAAAACCAGCAACGCCCGCAGGCGCTTGAGCGCCTTGCGTGTCTCGTGGACAGCCTCGTCCGCGAACGCCGCCGAGCCGTTCGCTCGTGCCGATCCGTCCGCCGCCGGCGCCGTGGCGGCGCTCGCCGAGGTGGCTCCAGCGCCGGCTGGATCCCCGGATGCGCGGTGGAGCTGTTCGATCGCGATGTCGAGCTGGCCGAGCGTGATGCGCTTCAAGCCCTCCGCCGCGGACTCGCCGCGAAGCAGACCGAAATGCCGGTTGCGTCGCGGCAGCTGGGACCTCGCCGCGCGACGCCCGCGCTCGACCCGGGCCAGCGCCGCCAGCCCCACGGTCACGCCGACGAACATCGTCGCGGCGAGCGTCGCGCGCAACGGCCGCGCGACAATAACGGCATGTCGAGACGGCTGCCAGCCGCGCAATGGTGGACGGTGCGGCTTGCGGGCAACCGCAAGCCGGCGACCTATCGCTGTCCGATCTGTGGCAATCATCTGCCTGCCCTCAGCCAACACATGTTGATCGCGCCCGAAGGCGACTCGCGCCGCCGTCGCCACGCCCACACCGAGTGTGTCATGAAGGCACGCGGGCGCGGAGAGCTCGTGCTGCACGAGGAGTGGCAGAAGACCCAGCCGCGCGCACCATCGCGGTGGCGCAGGCTGCTCGGGCGCGAGTGAGCGTGGTCGGCGCCGGGCGTCAGCGTCAGCCTCCCATGACGTGGACGTGCTCGGGCTCGACGCGGATGATCACGCGCTGTTCCCCGGGCTGGCGGTAAGGATAGGAGTCCTGGCTGAGGTACTTCTTGGCGAGGCTGTCGATGTGCTCGTCCGCGCCGCTCCGCGTCTGTTCGACAGCGCGGCCCCGGATCGAGACGTATTCGTAGGGGTTCTCCATGTTCTGAACGGTCAGCGTCACGCGCGGGTCGCGCTGCAGATTGCGCGGCCAGGCTCGTCCCTCCGCGGTGTTCAGCACCGCCCGGCCGTCTTGCAGATCGACCCACACAGGCGCCGCGAGGATCGATCCGTCGGGATTGAGCGTGCCGACGTTGCAGAAGTTCTTGGCCTGTAGCAGCTCCGCGCCGCGGCCCTCGATCGTTGCGCTCATCGAAACAGACCTTTCTGTTGAGGAAGGTGACCAGAGCGCCCCGGTGGCTCGGCGCGCCACTGAACGGACAGCACGATACGCCTCCGCAGCTGAACGCTACCCGTCGCCGGGGCGGCTATGCGCTCGCCGGCCAAGCGGTGAGCGCGCCGGCCGGCGCGCGATCAGCTAGCGGCGGCCGTCGCCGGTCGCCGGTTCCGTCGCGGGGATCGGGTCGAGCGCCGTGAGCCTGCCGTTGTTCAGCTGGAAGCGCACCTGCGCCCGGCCGCCGCCCGGACAGCAGATCGGATCGCTCGAGCGATAGAGCGAGTAGGCGAGCGTCACTTCGGTGTCGCTCTGGCTGACCACTGCGATCTGCCCGCTCGGCGTGCTCGCGTCCGTGCCGAGGTAGCGCCCGTCGATGAAGAAGAAGGCCTGCTGGGCCGAGCCGCCGTTCGCGCGCGTGCCGACGAGCACGCTCAGGGTCTGATCGGGGTGGTATTCGGAGGGGTCGACCGCGCCGTAGCCGTGAGCGCGCAACGTCGCAAGCGCCCCCGAGAGACCCGCAGCGGAGCTTTCACGTTTTTCTTCGACGAACTTCGGCTCGGGCGCGGTTCGCGTGCTCTGCGGGCTCGCAGAGCCTGAGCTCGTCGTCGAGGGGGTCGTCGTCGCGGTGCCCGACGGCGCCGGCTCGCTCGTCGTGCTCGGCGGCGCGCTCGTCGTGCTCGGCGGCGCGCTCGTCGTGCTCGGCGGCGCGCTCGTGCTCGCGCCCGCTGGCGGCGCGCCTGAGACCGAGACCGTCCTGGCGGCGCCCCCGCATCCGGCGAGCAGCAGCGCGAGCGCCACCGCGAGGGTCTGCATGGCGCTGCGGGCAGGCCGGCGGAGACGCATCGCGCCGCATCGTAGTCGCACCCCACGACGCGCTCGCCGGTTGGCGGGTGCGCCGCCCGGCGAGACCCCGTTAACGAGGGGTTGCGCTCGGGATGCTCGTTGTGTATGATTATTAGTTAGTACTAACTTATAAGAAGGAGGATGAGCAACCATGAACGACAGCGCCCGCAACAACGGCAAGAGCGGCAAAAGCAGCTGGACCCTTGGGATCGTGTCGATCGCGCTGTTCATGGTCGTGCTCGACAACCTCGTCGTGAGCGTCGCGCTGCCCACGATCCACCGCGATCTCGGCGCGTCGATCCAATCGCTCGAGTGGACGGTGAACGCTTACGTCCTGGCATATGCGGTGCTGTTGCTGACGGGCGCAGCGCTGGGCGACAGATTCGGGCGCAAGCGGATGTTCATCGCGGGGCTCACACTGTTCACGTGTGCTTCTGCATGCGCCGCGCTCGCCCCGGGGACCGGCACGCTGATCGCCGCGCGCGCGGTGCAGGGCGCAGGCGCGGCGGTCGTCACGCCCTTGACGCTGACGCTGCTGGCAGAGGCGTTCCCAAATGAGCGCAGGGGAGCGGCGATCGGGGTGTGGTCTGGGATCAGCGGGATCGCGGTTGCGCTGGGGCCGCTCGTCGGCGGTGCTGTCGTACAGGGCATCTCCTGGCAGTGGATCTTCTGGATCAACGTGCCGATCGGGCTGCTCGTGGTGCCGCTCGCGGCGCGGCGCCTCGGCGAGAGCAGGGGGCCGTATGGGACGCTCGACCTGCCTGGGCTCGCGCTCGCATCCAGCGGGATGTTCGGGATCGTGTTCGGCGTCGTGCGAGCGCAGTCGCTGGGGTGGACGAGTGCGACTGTGCTCGGCTGCTTGATCGGCGGCGCCGTGCTGCTGGTGGGCTTCGTCGCCCGCGAGCTGCGCACGAGCGAGCCGATGCTCCCGATGTCGTTCTTCGCCAAACGCTCGTTCGCGGTCACGAACGTCGCGTCGCTGAGCATGTACTTCGGCATGTTCGGCTCGATCTTCTTCCTGAGCCAATACATGCAGAATGTCCTGCACAACAGCCCGCTGCAGGCAGGGCTCAAGCTGTTGGTGTGGACGGGCGCCACGATGCTCATCGCGCCACTCGCGGGCGTATTCTCGGAGCGACTTGGTAGTCGACCGTTCATGTTCGCCGGGCTGTCGTTGCAGGCAGGCGCGCTCGCGTGGCTGGCCAGCATGATCGGCACGCATCTCGCCTATGGCGCGTTGGTCGGACCGTTCGTGATCGCCGGGGCGGGCATGGCGTTGGTGTTCGCGCCGTCCGCGAACGCAGTGCTCTCCTCGGTGCGCGCCAGCCAGGCGGGTCAAGCCTCGGGCGCGAACAACGCGATCCGCGAGCTGGGCGGCGTGCTCGGCGTAGCGGTGCTCGCGTCGGTGTTCACCGGCTCCGGTGGCTACAGCTCGGCGCAGGCGTTCGTCGATGGACTGACGCCCGCGCTGTGGGTGGGCGTGGCAGCCCTCGCCGCGGGCGCCCTGACCGTGCTCGCGGTTCCCTTCACCGCGCGCGCACGCGCCGCGCGAACGCAGTCCGCGGGCGCAGCCGCCGCCGAGCTGCCCGCGGTCGCCGGGGAGACGCGGTGAGCCCGACCGTCGGACCGGTGCGCAAGCGGATTCCTGCGGCCGAGCGCCGCGAGGAGTTGATCACTGCAGCTGTGCACGAGTTCGCCAAGGGCGGCTTGCACGGTACCCCGGTCGACCGCATCGCCCGCCGCGTCGGCGTCGCCCAGCCGTACGTGTTCAGTCTGTTTGCGAGCAAGCGCGAGCTGTTCATCGCCGCGGTCGAGCGCGGCTTCGCGCGGATTGCCGCTACGTTCGAGCGCGCCGCAGCGGAGTTTCGCGAGGGGCGTACGCCGGCGGATTGCGAGGACGCGCTGCAGGCGATGGGAAGCGCCTACCGGGAGCTGCTCGCATCCGACCGCGACTGCCTGATGCTGCAGCTCCAGTCGTATGCCGCCTGCGACGACGAGCTCGTGCGTGCGTTTGTCAGACGCAGGTACGCGGAGCTCGTCGCGCTTGCCGGCGAGCTGTCCGGCGCCGACGCCGACCAGTTGGATGAGTTCTTCCGTTATGGCATGGCGCTGAATGTCGCCGCGGCGCTCGGTGTGGACGATCTGTCGGTGAACTGTCAGTGGGTTCTCGCCGAGCTGCAACAAGCGCCCGCGCCGGACTGAGGGCGGCGAGCGCCCAAGCTGGCGCCGTGCGAGCGGCTAGCATCGGCACTAGCGATCGATGTCCGAGGTGACACAAGGGCCGAAGCAGCCGAAGCGCAGCCGCCGCGAGATGACTCGCCTGGTCGCGATCGCTGTACTCGCCGTCGTGATCACGCTGTTTGCGGTGCTCAACGTCGAAGACGTCAAGGTCGACTGGATCGTCGGCAGCGGCGAAGTGCCGCTGATCATCGTGATCGTGATCTCGCTGCTCGTCGGAGTCCTGCTCACATATCTCGCCGGCCGGCGCACCGCGAAACGACGCCGGTAGGCGGCCAGGCGATCGCCTCCTCGACGCGATCAGGCTCCGAGCAACACGATCGGGCCCGAGCGGAGCGGACCATCGCTCCCGAGCGGATCAGTGCCCGGCGAGCGCCTTGAGCACGAGGATCGCGAGACCAAGCACGATGCCGACGGCGGCCTCGACGATCAGCTCACCGGCTGTGGCCTGCGCGTAGACCCCTGCAAGCAGCTCGAACACGACGATGCTCGCGACGGCGCTCCAAACGGCAACGGTGACGCCGGTCTCCTGAGACGCGCCGCTCGCCCACGCGACGATCAGCGCGGCCAGGGGAATCGCAGCCCCGCGGACGATCGCCCACTCGTGCGCCATTGCCCGGCCGAGCGTCCGGACGCTGAGATGCTCCGGAGTCGTGAAGCGGCGTCCGAGCGCGGTCGCGTAGGAGTGCGCAAGCCAGTAGATGCCTAGCCCAAGCGCGGCCGAGGCGACCATGTCGGGGTAGCCGTCGTGCAAGCCGCTCTCAGCGGCCAGCAGCGCCGCGATCAAAATCACCCCGTAGATGACGCGCTCGGGGTTCTCCGGGCCGAGCCACTCGGATACGCGCAGCACCAGCCGGCGAAAACGGGCGGTCTGGGCGGGCGGCTTTGCGGATGACGCGGGGATGATGCCGATTATCCCCCGCGCGATGGTCCTGCCTAGGCGCCGGCCGCAGGCGCGTTGGACTTCGCCCAAGCGACGATCCGCGAGCCGCCGTTGACCGTGCTGCCGTCGGCCAGCTGCAGGACTGGCAGCTTCTCTTGTCCACTGATCGCCTTGAGCTCCGGGCGCCTGCCCGCGGTGAACAGCCCGAACGGACGCCCTTTGCCAAACACGATCTTCTCGAAGTCGTGGCCCGAGTTGCGCAGCGCCTCCTGCGCGCGCCGGCACGCGTGCGGTCTGGGACCGCCTGCGTCGATATGGCAAACGTACAGTGTCAGCTTGTCAGGCATTGCGCGACCTCTCGCATTGCGCGTGAGTGGCGAGTAGGATTGTAGGTCGCAACAACGGCGGGCCCTGTCGGGGGGTGTCAGGGCGTTTCGGCAACGGCGGACCAGAGCTTAGGGAGGGGCGCAGATGCTTGCGATCACTCGGCAGGACGCGGCGGTAACCATTTCGGCCAGGGGGGCGCTCGCGGCGAGTGCCAGCCCGCAGCTGCGAGCCCGCAGGGCTCTTGCCCTGCTATTCGGGGCGCTGCTCGCAGCTCTCGCCACGCTCGCCGTGGTGACGCTTCCGGGCGCTACTGAGCCGCACGCGCACGCCGTCGCCTCCCCCGGGAGCCTGGCCAGCCGCCCCGCGACGCGTCTGCCGGTCGACCTCGCGGCGAGCGCGTCGGCCAGCATCGGCGCCAGCGAGCGGAGCTTCTGGCCGGTTCGCCAGGGGCGGCAGCTGCGCGCGCAGGGTGGGGGCATCGAGAGCACCTTCAGCGCTTCGGGCGCCGTCCTGCGGGTCGGGACCGGCAGCGTCGGCCTGTCCCTCGTCGGGGTGGGGCGCGGCGGGCGAGTCGAGCGCGTCGGAACGGCTCAGCCGACCGCGACAGCCAACCAGGTCGACTATCGCTACGGGCCGACCAGCGAGCTGTTTCGCAACGGCCCCTACGGGCTGGAGCAGGCGTTCACGTTGCTCAAGCGTCCCCAGGCGGGCGCTGGTTCGCTGGTCCTGACGCTTGGCGTTCGCGGATCGCTGAGCGCTCATCAGTCCGGTTCGCAAATCCTGTTCAGCGGGGCTGGGCGCGAGGCGCTGCTTCGCTATGGCGGACTCAACGCATGGGACGCGAGCGGCCGTCGGCTGGCGAGCGCGATGTCGGTCAGCGGCGGGCGCCTGCAAATCGTGGTCAACGACAAGCAAGCCAGGTATCCGTTGCGGATCGATCCGATCTTTCAGCAAGGGCCCAAGCTGACGGGCGCCGGCGAGGTTGGCCGCGGCCTGTTCGGCTATCGCGTGGCCGTGTCAGGCGACGGCAATACGGCGCTGATCGGCGGTTCGAGTGACAGCGGCGGCAGCGGTGCGGTTTGGGTGTTTACCCGTTCGGAAGGCAGCTGGACTCAGCAGGGTGCCAAGCTCACGGGCGGCGAAGAGAGCGGCAAATCCAGGTTCGGCTCGAGCGTTGCCTTGTCGGCGAACGGCAATACGGCGCTGGTGGGGGGCTACGAAGATGGCAGCGGAGTCGGCGCGGCCTGGGTGTTTACGCGCTCGGAAGGTAGCTGGACTCAGCAGGGGCCCAAGCTGACCGGCGGCAGCGAGGTCGGTCAAGGCCACTTCGGCTTCAGCGCCGCGCTGTCGAGCGACGGGAACACCGCGCTGATCGGCGGCGGCGGCGACAACGGTGAAGTCGGAGCCGCCTGGGTGTTCACCCGCTCGGAAGGCAGCTGGACTCAGCAGGGCGCCAAGCTGAAGGGGGCCGGCGAGGAAGGCAAAGGCCACTTCGGCTTCAGCGTCGCGCTGTCGGGTAATGGCAACACGGCCTTGCTCGGCGGGGTTGGCGACGGCAGCGAAGTCGGAGCTGCGTGGGTCTTCACCCGTTCCGAAGGTAGCTGGGAACAGCAGGGCGGCAAGCTAACGGGCGGCAGCGAGGTCGGGAAAGGTGAATTCGGCGAGGGCGTCGCGCTGTCGGGCGAAGGAAACACGGCGCTGATCGGCGGCGGCGGCGACAACGGCGAAGTCGGCGCCGCCTGGGTGTTCACGCGCTCGGAAGGCAGCTGGGCTCAGCAGGGCGCCAAGCTGACGGGCGGCGGTGAGGTAGGTAAGGGCCACTTCGGCTTCAGCGTGGCGCTGTCGGGCGAAGGAGACACGGCACTGATTGGCGGCGGCGGCGACAACAATGAAGTTGGAGCCGCGTGGTTCTTCGCGCGCTCGGGCGAAACCTGGGAACAGCAGGGCGCCAAGCTGACGGGCACGGGCGAGGTAGGTAAAGGCCATTTTGGCTTCAGCGCGGCCCTGTCGGCGGACGGAGTTACGGGCGTGCTCGGCGGACTGGCCGATAACAGCGAAGTTGGAGCGGCGTGGGTCTTCGTGAACTCGCCGCCCACCGCGCCGACCGTTGTCACTGGTAGCGCATCGTCGGTGACTTCAACCTCAGCGACGCTGAACGCCACCGTCAATCCAAATGATGAAACCGTGAGCGATTGTCACTTTGAATACGGGCCCACGATTCCCTACGAATTCAGCGTCCCCTGCGCGACCTTGCCCGGGTCGGGGTCGAGCCCGGTTCCGGTATCCGCGGCAGTGACGGGCCTTACTGAAAACGCTACGTATCACTTCCGGATTGTCGCGACCAACGCGCTCGGTACCAGCGAAGGCCACGATCAAACCTTCGCGACCGCGGCGCCCCCCGAATTCGGTCGGTGTGTGAAAGTCGCGAAATCTGTCACGGGAAACTTCGCAACCGCGACCTGCACATCGGCTGCTACTCCCCTGAAACACGGGTTTGAATGGGAACCGGGACCGCCTCCAAAATCTAAATTCACGACAAAAAATAAACCCGCAACGGCGATCAATCTGACCACGACGGGTAAACAAGAGATAGTCTGCACCGAACAGTCGGGAACGGGCGACTACACAGGGACCAAGACGGTCGGGAGCGTGGTCATGACGTTTGCCGGATGCGAAATGGAAGGGTCGAAATGCGCAAGCGCGGGCGCCGAAGAAGGAGACTTGACGACGAACCCACTTGAAGGCACGCTCGGCGTCGAAAAGACATCAAGCGAAGGGCCTACAAAGAACAAGATCGCGCTCGACTTGTTCCCGGCGGGTGACACGGGTCCGGTGATGGAATTTACCTGTGGTCTCACCGCGGTAATCGTTCGAGGTTCGGTGCTAGCCCCGGTGAAAAGCAATTCGATGCTCTTGTCGATGACCGTCAAATATGTCGCCAAAACGGGGAAACAGAAACCAGAAAAATTTGAAGGTCAGCTGGCGGATGTGCTTGAAACGGCGTTTGTCGAACGCGGGTTCATACAGACCGGGTTGACTCTTACGACGGTACAAACAAACGAAGAAAAGATTGAGATCAATCCGGTTGTCTGATATGTGAAGATCTTCGCCAGGGTCTCGATCGCGCCAGGAGGCTGATCGTCATGCCAAATCTGCTCGAGCTCACAACCCAGGGAGACGTCGCGACCATCAGCGATGAGTCGAAGCTGACCTCGGTCAAGCTGATGGAGCCTCAGCAGCTGTACGAGCTGTGGGAGCGCCAGAACTGGCAGTCACATACGATCGATTTCGAGCAGGACAAGCGCGACTGGGCGGCGCTGGAGGACGATCTGCGTCGTAACCTGTCCTGGAATCTGTCCTCGTTCTTCATCGGTGAGGAGCGCGTCACCACGCAGTTCTCGGGGCTCGTGATGGCTTATGAGAGCCAAAGCGAAGAGGCGTTCCTGACCACCCAGCAGGTCGACGAGGCCCGACACGCGCAGCACTTCAACCGCTTCTACGACCAGGTCCTGGGCATCGACGGGACGTTCGAGGAGCGCCTCGCACAGGCGCGCGGAGATCTCAACGAGGCGTTCATCGAGATGTTCGACGGCGTATTGGTTGAGTGGGGGCAGCGCCTCGTCGACGACCCCCGCGACATCGAGGCGAAGGTCGATTTCGTGACCCTCTACCACATGATCATCGAGGGTACGCTCGCGCTCACCGGACAGTGGTTTTTGACCGACTACATGGAGCGCAAGCAGATCCTTCCGGGCTGGGTGCACGGCTTCAGGCTTATCTCCCAAGACGAGCATCGCCATGTCGCGTACGGGACGTGGTACCTGCGCGAGAAGGCCAAGGATGCTGCGCTCAAGTAGCGCATCACCGAGCGCCTGGCCGAGCTCGTGCCGCTGGCCAGCGGGGTACTCGTGCCGCCCGGCTCGGACCCCAACAACTACACGATCCTCGACTACTCGATGCGGGAAACCAACGAGTTCGCGTTCAACGCGCTCGGCCGCCGCCTGAAGGTGATCGGGATCGACATGGCCAGCCTCGCCGCGGCCGCGGCATAGGTGTTCGCCAGCCCGATCGGGGCGGGGCGCCTCGTGCGGGCGCTGCTGTTTGCCTGCGCATCCGCCGGCGGACTCGGGGCGCTGGCCGCCGGTGGCCGGGCCGCGACGAACGGCACCAGCTCGACCCTGATCAGCCGCTCGGCGTTTGGACTCTCGGTCGAGTATCCGCTGCTCGAGCGGGCGCTCGGACCGGGGCCATGTCCCAGCCAGGCTCTAATCGGCACCTTTCGCGGACTCGGCCCGCCGTCGTTGCGCATCGGCGGGGACTCGCAGGATCTCGCCGGGCCGAGCTTGGCCTACCACTACTTCATCCGTCCCTCGTTCTGGACGGTCCTTGGCTGCTTTGCGCGGGAAACGAAGGCGCAGATCACGGTAGGTCTCAACTTCGCCGAGGGGACGCTGGCCGACAATCGCGCGATGATCGCGGCGGCTGAGCAGACGATCCCGGCAGCGCAGCTGAGCTTCTCGCTCGGCAACGAGCCCGATCTGTACGGGATCAGCCATGTTCTGCCAAACGGTTTCACCGTCCCGATTTTTCGCCACGGGACCTGGTCGGCGAGCGTTTACGCCCGACAATGGACGCGACGTCGGGCGCTGCTTGGAGCGATTCGCCTGGAAGGCCCGGATCTGGCCGGCAACGGCTGGCGAGCGCCGATCGCCCGGTTGCTGCGCAGCGATCCCCCTGATCAGATCGACGCGCATTCCTATCCGGCAAGCGCCTGTCCTATCGGTCCGCCAGGAACGCCGAGGCGTCTGCTGTCCAGGCGTGCCAGCATCGGGCAGATCAACAAGCTCGGTTGGCTTCTCGCCGCCGCCCGTGCGGCGCACCGGCCGACGGTGATATCAGAGAGCAACAGCGCCTCGTGCGGGGGCGAACCGCACGTCTCGGACACTCCTGTGGCGAGCGTTTGGGCGGTCCGCTTCACGATGGCCGCGCTGCTCGCGGGGTTCGAGCAGGTGCGCTTTCACTCGGACGGCACCAGCTATCGCGGACTCAACTGGTCGTCGCAACATCTTGATCTTGGAGGTGTTGATGGGCGGAGGCCAGCGGGGTGGATGAAGGAGTTGACGGGCAGGGCGCCGATGAAGTCGCCGGGGAAGCCGTCGCTTCGTCGGGACGTGGAGCGGTTGTTTTGGCGTGAGATCGGCAAGGGATTGAGCAGTGAGGACGCGGCGCTGGCGGTCGGTGCGTCCCAGGCGGCAGGCAGCCGCTGGTTTCGAGAACGTGGCGGTATGCCAACGTTCATGCTTGCCCAGCCCTCGGCGCGGTATCTGTCGTTTGAGGAGCGGGAGGAGATTGCGATGTTGAAGGCACAGGGCGCCGGGGTCCGGGAGATCGCCCGTCGGTTGGGGCGTGCCCCGTCAACGATTTCCAGGGAGCTGCGCCGCAACGCAGCCACTCGCGGCGGGAAGCTCGACTATCGCGCGTCGGTCGCGCAGTGGAGAGGTCAGACGCTGGTGGCGTGCCGCCCGAAGACCGCCAAGCTCGCGGCCAACGAGCGGCTGGCGGCGAGTACGTCGCATGAGCGACTGTCCGGCCGAGGTTCGCCGGCCGGACGGGACGGCGGTGCCGGGGCCCGCAACGGCGCCCTGGAAGGGGCCGGAACAAGCCGCGACGCCAGAACCGCAGGTGGGCGAGGGCGTGGAGCCCGGAGCAGATCTCCAACCGACTGGGAGATCGACTTCCCCGATGATGAGGCGATGCGGATCTCCCACGAGGCGATCTACCAGGCGCTTTATGTGCAGGGCCGCGGCGCGCTTCGGCGTGAGCTCACCGCCTGCTTGCGCAGCGGCAGGGCGCTCAGGGTTCCCAGAGCCCGCGTACGTGGCCGCGGCAAGAGCTTCGTCACCGAGCAGATCATGATCAGCGAGCGTCCCGCCGAGGCCGAGGACCGCGCCGTGCCTGGCCATTGGGAGGGCGATCTCATCCTCGGCACAAACCAAACAGCGATCGGAACGCTCGTCGAGCGCAGCACCCGGTTCACGATAGCTGCTTCACCTACCACCGATGCCCGGCCACGGCGGCCCAACAGTGAAGAACGGGCCGCCGCTCGCCGGGCGTGGAGCTGAAGCGGTGCGTGATGCCATCACCGCTCAGATCACCACCCTGCCCGAGCAGCTATGCCGCTCGCTCACCTGGGATCAGGGCGCGGAGATGTCACAGCACGCAAAGCTCACAATCGACAGCGGCCTGCAGGTGTATTTCTGTGACCCTCAAAGCCCATGGCAGCGAGGGACGAACGAGAACACCAACGGCCTGTCCTCCGCCAATACTTCCCAAGAGGCACAAAACAACTCGCCAGACACACCGCCGAGGAGCTCAAGGCAGTCGCTGCAACGCTCAACAGCAGGCCACGCAAGACGCTCGGCTGGCACACGCCCGCCGAGGCGCTCGACGAGCATCTACGATCCCTTCAAAAACAAACTGTTGCGAGCGACCAGTTGAATCCGCCTATGACCCATTTGTCTTCAAGGCGGACGGCACGGTCGCCCGCCGGCCGCTCGCCAACGCGTTGTTCTTCCTGCACCGCTGGATTCCGATCGGCAGCCGCATCGCTCCTGCCCGGGAGGGCTCGCGCGTGTTTGCCATGCGGGTCACACACGACGGCGAAACGAGCATGATCGTCAGCTCGTTTGCGAACCGTACGCTGGACCTGTCGCTCCCGATCGCGAGCTCAAGCGCACGTCTGATGACCGACACGCTGACTACGACACGTGCCAGCGAAGTGCAAGCGTCGCAGCTGGTTCTCGCCCACCGGCTGCAGCTCAAACTGGCGCCGAACACCGTGGTCTCGTTCACCACGAGCTAACACGCCAGCCCCGCGCTCATCTGAGATGCTCGCGCTCCACGATCAGGGATGCACCCATGCGCAGCAGCATCGTCTGGTCTTGCGTGGTCCTCGCGGCCGGTGCAGTGAGCGGCTGCGGCAGCAGCAGCTCGTCCACTACCGGGACGGCCACCGTCGCCACGCGGCTGGGACGGCCACGGTCAGCGCGCCGGCTGGGACTGCCACGGCGACCGTCACCACTCCGGCGTCCACCACGACCGTTCGCCGAGAACTGGGCGCAAGCGGTTCCGGCGCTGGCTTGGGCGACGTTCCCGCCTATGAGCCGTCGACGGTCGTCAGCCGCTCGGCGCGATCGCTGGTGCTCAGCTCGACGGATCCGGTCGCTAAGGTCGGCTCGTTTTACGCCACCAAGCTCGCCGGCGGCGGCTGGGTGGTCGTCTCGAAGGTCGTCACGCCCACGAGCGCGAACTTCACGGTGAAGAAGAACGGGCAGGGAGCGTCCGTCGCGGTCGCGCCGAAGGCGGGCGGATCGTCCATATCGATCAGCAGCTACCCGATTCCCTGAGGCCCTAGATGATTGATTCCGAATTGCCGAGCGACCGCGAGGAGACAGTGCAAAGGTCGCCGAAGGTCAGCGTTGCTTTTGCAACGTCGACCACGGAGGTGGCCTCGTGCACGCTGACCTCGACGACCTTCTCACGGCACTTTTTGTGCTGGTGGACGATCTCCTTCGCGCTCGCGGGGGTGCGGGCAGGCGCTCAAGGATCAGCGACGCCGAGCTCATCACGTTCGCGGTCGCGCAGATCGTGCTGCGCTGGCTACCGAGCGGCGCTTTTTGCGCCTGGCCCGCAGGCGCCTGTCGCACCTGTTCCCCTACATACCCAAGCAGTCCGGCTACAACAAGCGGCTGCGGGCGCTCGCTCCCCGGATCTGCCTGATCGTTAACCAGCTGGCGCGGATCTCCCCGTCGTTCTCTGACCGGCTGCGGCTGTTGGACTCCACGCCCGTGCCGTGCGGCGCCTCGCGACAGACCGCCAAGCGCTCTGAGCTGGCCGGCTGGGCCGCCTACGGCTACTGCCGCAGCCATTCGCGCTACTTCTGGGGTCTGCGGCTGTATCTGCTGTGCGCCGCCGACGGGATGCCGGTCTACTTCGCCCTGGCGCCCGCCAACGAGGGAGAGCGCGCAGTCGCGGCGACGATGCTCGAACGGGCGCGGCGCGAGGGACTGCTTCAGGGCGGGGAGCGCATCGTCGCCGACAAGGGCTTCGCGGGCCGGGAGTTCGAGCAGACTGTCGCATCTTTTGAGGCCAGGCTCATCCGTCCCGATCGCAGGGATGAGCAGCCTCGCTTCGGAGCGCTCGGACACATCCGCCAGCGGATCGAGTCGGTCTACAACACCACCAAGCGCCAGCTCTGCCTGCAGGACCACGGCGGTCGGGTGCCCGAAGGCGTGTGGGCGCGCGTCTGCCAGCGCGTGCTCGCCCTCGCGGCGGGCGTCTGGCACAGCTGGACGCTCTACGAGCAAGGTCAGCTCGACGCCCCCGGACCTCACTTCATCGCCCACGACAACTGAGTCCGTACAAACGGAATCAATCATCTAGCCGCGGTCATAGGACGGAGGTGATCGCACGACCCGCCGAGTGGCAGGGATCCTTTGAGGGCAGAACGCGATATATGACCGCCGATGAATGAAACGACCGCCGCCGAACTGCCCGCGGGCATCGCGGTCGGGCACTACACCGACCGGGCAGGCCGCACCGGTTGCACCGTGATCCTCGCCCCCAAAGGCGCGGTCGCGGGGGTCGACGTCCGCGGCGCCGCGCCCGGGACGCTCGGCAGCGATGGGCTGCGTCCCGGGACGGTGATCGAAACCGGGCATGCGGTGCTGCTGACCGGGGGAAGCCTGTTCGGCCTCGGCGCGGCGGTCGGCGTGATGCGCTACCTGGAGGAGCGCGGGATCGGGTCGGGGTTCGGTTCGATGCGCATCCCGGGCGTCGCCGCGGCGGTCATCTTCGATCTGCTCGTCGGCGACCCGAAGGCGCGACCGGACGCCGACGCCGGCTACGCGGCATGCCAGGCGGCGACCTCCACGCCTGCGATCGGCGCCGTCGGGGCAGGCACCGGGGCGACGGTCGCCAAGGCCGGCGACGCGGCCAGTACACGGCCGGGCGGGGTCGGTTTGGCCAGCGCACGCGCCGGCGCCGCGACCGTGGCGGCGGTGGCCGTGGTCAACAGCGTCGGCGGGATCTGGGACGACGAGCGCGACGAATGGGTCACCTCGCCGGTCAGCTGGGATCGCGCCTCCAGTCTGATCCCCGGCAGGAACACGACGCTCGCGGCCGTGCTCACCGATGCGTCGCTGAGCAAGGAACAGGCCATTCGCGTGGCCGCGGTGGCGCACGACGGCATCGCTCGAGCGGTGCGCCCGGCTCACACGATGTACGACGGCGACACGATTTTCTGCCTGGCGTCCGGCGCGGTGGACGCGCCCTACGACGCGGTCGAGGTAATCGCGGCGGACGTCGTCGCACGAGCGATCGCCGCGGGGGTACGAGCGGGGGCGCGGTAAGCGACGCGGGCTCGCTTGGCGGCGAAACCCCTACGATCCATCTGTAGCGCGTATCGGATCCGCCGCTGCGCGCGCCACAACCATGGGCCCACCGTCTGACCAACCGCCCAACCAGCCCGATCGCGCCGATCTCGAGCAGCGCGGCGCGCATCCGCCGATGCCACGCGACAAGCGCGGCTGGCATGTCGCTCCAGCCCCCGACGGGCGCGGCATGCCCGAGCAGACGCCCAGCGGCCGCCCGGCGCACCGGCGCCCGGGGTTCTTGTGGTTCGTCCTGATCCTGATCGTCGTCAACTGGCTGGCGGTGCTGCTGTTCGCGCCCTCTTCCGGGCAGCCGCGGGTGACCGTCCCGTTCAACCCGTTCTTCCTGCACGCGGTCCAGGGCGGCGAAGTCAAGTCGATCTCGACAAAAGGCGACACGGTCCAGGGGACCTTCACGAAGAAGGTGCGCTATCCGGCGAGTGACAAGAACGCGACGCCCACGACGCTGTTCGCGACCGAGATCCCGACGTTCTGGAACGACACCCAGCTGTCAGCGCTGCTGAAAGAAAAGGGCGTGCAGATCAACGCCAAGTCGACGACCAGCAGTCCGTCCCTGCTCACGGAGCTGCTGCTCGGCTTCGGCCCGACGCTGCTGATCGTCGGGCTGTTCGTGCTGCTCGCCCGCGGGGCCGCAAAAGGCGGGGGCGGGCTGGGCGCGCTCGGCAACTTCGGGCGCTCGCAGGCCAGGCGCGTCGATCCGGAAAAGATCCGTGTGACGTTTGCCGACGTCGCCGGCATCGACGAGGCGAAGATGGAGCTGACCGAGGTCGTCGACTTCCTGCGCGACCCCGAACGCTACGGCCGCCTGGGCGGGCGCATGCCCCACGGGGTGCTGCTGTCGGGCGCGCCGGGCACCGGCAAGACGCTGCTCGCCCGGGCCGTGGCGGGCGAGGCGCACGCGGCCTTCTTCTCGATCTCCGCGTCGGAGTTCATCGAGGCGATCGTGGGGGTGGGCGCGGCGCGCGTGCGCGACCTGTTCACCAAGGCCAAGGAAGCAGCGCCCGCGATCGTGTTCATCGACGAGCTCGACGCGATCGGGCGCTCGCGCCAGGGGTCCGTGTCGGTGACGGGATCCAACGACGAGCGCGAGCAGACGCTCGACCAGATCCTCACCGAGCTCGACGGATTCGAACCGGCAGAGGCGGTAGTGGTGCTCGCGGCGACAAACCGTCCGGATGTCCTCGATCCCGCGCTGCTGCGACCCGGCCGCTTTGACCGGCGCGTCGCCGTTCAGGCTCCTGACCGCGACGGGCGCAAGCAGATCCTCGAAGTGCATACTCGCTCGATCCCGCTCGCCGACAACGTCGATCTCGGCGAGCTCGCGTCCAGCACGCCCGGAATGGTGGGTGCCGACCTGGCAAACCTGGCCAACGAGGCCGCCCTGCTCGCCGCCCGCAGGGGTCGCGAGCGAGTCGAAATGTCCGACTTCACCGACTCGCTGGAGAAGATTCTGCTGGGCTCCCCGCGCGGCATCGTGCTGTCCCCCGGCGATCGCGAGCGCACCGCCTACCACGAGTCCGGGCACGCGCTCGTCGGCATGCTCACGAAGGGAGCCGACCCCGTGCGCAAGGTCTCGATCATCCCGCGGGGGATGGCGCTCGGGGTGACGCTGTCAACGCCCGACTCCGAGCGCGTCTCCTACTCGCGCGATGAGCTTGAAGCGAAGATCAGGGTGGCGCTCGGCGGCCGCGCGGCGGAAGAGATCGTCTTTGAAACGATCACCTCGGGTGCCGAGTCCGACCTGCAGCAGCTCACTCAGATCGCGCGCGAGATGGTGGGACGCTGGGGAATGAGCGACGCGATCGGCCCCGTGGCGATTCTCTCCGCCGACGGACAGGGCCCGCTATTGCCCGGTGTCAGTGAAACCTCAGAGTCGACCCACCGTCTGGTAGACGAGGAGGTGCGCAAGCTCGTCGAGAGCGCGCACGAGGAGGTGACACATTTGCTGGTCGAGCATCGCGCCCAGCTCGACAGCCTCGCGCAGGCGCTGCTGAAGGCGGAGACGCTCGATGCAGAGGACGCCTACGCGGCTGCCGGCGTGCCCGCACATCGCGATGCGACGCGTGTCGTCTCCTAGTCAGCCCTGACCCGGCGAGCGCGCGCGGCTGGCGTGGCCGCCGCGAGCGGGCGAGCGGCAGGCAGGGACCAACTCGATACGCCGTGCGAGCTCGATCTCCGCGCATGCCACCCCTTCTGGATGGGGTCTAGACCCGATTGTCCGGGATGCTACGCCGAGCGATCCTCAAGCTTGAGCTACTCGATCAGTCAGGAGGTATTCGATGGGGACGCGCAGATCGGTGGTCGATGCAGCGACGCCGCCGCGCTCGAGGTCGGATCGGACCGCACAGTTTGGCGCGTCTGCGGGTCAGTACGACCGGTTCATGGGGCGCTACGCGCCGACGCTGGCGGTCGCGCTCGCGGACGTCGCCGGGGTGACGTCCGGTATGCGGGTCCTGGACGTGGGCTGTGGGCCCGGAGGGCTCACCGGCGAGCTCACGGCGCGGGCCGGCGCAGCGAACGTCTCGGCGATTGACCCCGCGCCCCAATTCGTGGCGGCGTGCCGCGATCGCAACCCCGCCGCCGATATCCGGCAAGGCGTCGCCGAACAGCTGCCCTGGGCAGGCGGCGAGTTCGACGCGGTTCTCTCAGCGCTCGTCATCGCCTTCATGCGCGATCCCGAGCAGGGTGTCAGCGAGATGGCGCGGGTCACGCGCCCCGGCGGCACGGTCGCGGCCTGTATGTGGGACATCGGTGGCGGAGGAATGGCGATGCTGCGGATCTTTTGGAACGCCGTACGGCAACTGCGACCGGGCGTCGCAGGCGAGCTGCCCCTGGCCGGCACCGCCGAGGGCGACCTCGTCGAGCGGTTCGAGCGCGCGGGTCTCGAGCATGTGCGCGGTTGTGCGCTGACGGCTCGCGCGCAGTACGCGAGCTTTGACGATTTCTGGGAGCCGTTTACGTTCGCGGTTGGGCCGTCCGGCCGGTATCTGACCTCGCTGCCCGCCGGGGAGCAGGAGCGCGCGCGCCAGGCGTGTCGGGCGCAGCTACCCGATGGGCCCTTCACGCTCGAGGCTCGGGCCTGGTGCGCGCTCGGGGTCAGCTCGGGCGAATAGCAGCAATCGTAAGCGACGTTGAATTGCGGTTTACGGGGTGTGAAAGCGGCAGCCTCAAGTGCACCAACACAGAACTGCCCGGAGAAGTGCTCGTGAGCGGCATATCGGGAGGGCTGGGGGTGATAAAGAGCGCTGAATCCTCTGTAAAGAACAAGATTGGCATGGACTTTCCGTCGCTTTCGAAGCTACCTGCTCGGGGCCTCACATAATCGCGAGGGGCTGGGTAATCGTGCCGATAAAAACCAATGCGATGGTTACGAGCGAAACGATGAAATTTGTGATGCGGAATGGCAAACAAAAACCAGAACAGTTTGAAGGGCAACCGAGCGACGTCCTCGAAATGACCTTTTTTGGCGTCGACGGACCATTCGAACAAGCTGGGCTGGCTATGTCAGCGGTTCGCACCAACAAAGAAGGACTCGAGATTAACTCCGTGGTGTAGCCCGGCGCGGATGGCCCCGAACTGAATCGCCACTGTGCGGCAAGGAACGCCGCGAGGCTGACCAAGTGAAGTGCCGCGCGGCCGCGGCAGCTCAAGCCGGCCGCGGGCACGGCTGCCTTTACAGGGCCGCTCACGGAGCCCGGGCATCGCCCTGCGCCGCGCATCTAGTCCCGCGGCGCTTCTAAGCCCAGTTCCGGACTCGAACCGGAGACCCCTTCCTTACCATGGAAGTGCTCTACCAACTGAGCTAACTGGGCAAGTCGTGGGACTCTAGCGCGCCGGGCGCCGCGAGCGCCGACGGGCCTCGCAGTTGCGCGGCAGCAGAAATCGTTGAGCCGCAGTCGTTCAGCTCGCGGCGGCTCCCACGCGCTCACCGGGGGTGACGGTCGTGACCGGCAGGCCCATGCCGGCCACCTTGCTCGGCAAATCGAGCTTCAGCCAGCGTGAGACTTTCGCCGAGAGCGTCGAGATGATCACCTCGTCGAAACCGTTCATGTTGATCGCATCGTGCACCGCCGCTACCGGATCGGCGTCCCCGACGAGCCGCTTCACAGGCGCGCCCGCTGCCTCTTCGAGCAGCGGCACGGCGCGATCGAGCACGCCTTGGGCCTCGCTCGCCGTCTGGTCCTGGGGGTCGACGACCTTGTGCAGGCCATGTGTCGTATTGGGTACGAGCAGCGTGAACGTACAGTGTCCGCGCTGCGCGCGCTCGCGCACCGCGTCGAGCAGCGGTTGCGTGGCGGCAGTCTTGTGCGCCACGACCAGCACGCGGCTGGTGGATGCGGAGGACTCCATAGTTAGAGCTCCTTTCTCTCGAGTACTGCGTCTGTAGCCAGATGATCCCACCGCGCCGCGCTTGGCGCTAGGGGTTCGGCGGAAAGATGGTGGGGGCAGGATTCGAACCTGCGTAGGCTGAGCCAACGGGTTTACAGCCCGTCTCCTTTAACCACTCGGACACCCCACCTGGCATCCCCGGCGGTCGCCGTGGCGAAGCAATTCTAGAGGCTGCGCCCCGGCGCGAGCGCCGCGGCGGCCTGCACCCTCGGCGCCGCGCAGGCTCAGGAGGCCTCGCGCAGCCGCTGTGCCTCGGGCAGCGACTGCAGCTTTTTCAGCGTTCGGTTCTCGATCTGGCGCACGCGCTCTCTGGTGATGTTGAACGTGCGTCCGACCTCCTCGAGTGTGCGCTGCGGCCCGCCGCTGATCCCGTAGCGCAGCTCGATCACCTCGCGCTCGCGGGGCGGCAGGTTCGCGAGCACGCGCGTGACGTTCTCGCGCCGCAACGTGTCGGAGGCGATCTCGAACGGGGAGTCGGCCGCGACGTCCTCCACGAGATCCGCGAGCGCCGAGTCTTCGTCCTCGCCGACCGGTTTCTCGAGCGAGACCGGCTGCTGGGCGATCCGCATCATGTCGCGGACTTCCTTGGTCTCCCAGCCGAGCTCGGCGGCGATCTCCTCGTTTGTCGGTTCGCGCCCGATGCGCTGGATCAGCGTGCGCTCGCAATGGAGCACCTTGTTCAATCGCTCGACCATGTGCACCGGGATCCTGATCGTCCGCGCCTTGTCCGCGATCGCTCGCGTCATCGCCTGCCTGATCCACCAGGTCGCGTACGTCGAGAACTTGTAGCCCTTGCGGTAGTCGAACTTCTCGACCGCCCGGATCAGGCCGAGCGATCCCTCCTGGATCAGGTCCAGGAATGTCAATCCCCTGCCCACGTAGCCTTTTGCGATCGAGACCACCAGGCGCAGGTTCGCCTCGACCATGTGATGTTTGGCGGCGATATCGCCGCGTTCGATGCGCTTGGCCAGGCACACCTCCTGCTCGGCGTTCAGCAGCCGCACGCGCCCGATCGCGCGCAGGTACAGCCGCAACGAATCGAGACTCGGGTCCGCACCCGGATCGGCGGCTTCGCGCTTCAACCCGACGATCTGCATCCGCGCGTCCTGCGCACGGCGGCGCGAGTCGCGCTCCTGGCGCTCGAGCACTGCCACCCTGTCGCTCGCGGTCGAGACCTCGAGATCCTCGCTCAACTCCAAACCCCCAGCTTTGTTCTGGCTCTCTCTCCCTCGAAGCGGCCCGCGCTCCGAGCTCCCACTGCCTGATTTGCCGCTACCTTCCTGAGCCGTTGCTCGCTTCTCGCCTTGTCTCTCACTCTGTGGCTCGCCCCGGGGTCGTGTCTCGCGGCGAGCCTGCCGAGCGCGTTCAGCGCCCGAGTTCCGTCGTGAGCAAGAGTTCCGAGGTTCCGACTAAGCCAGTTAGCGCGACGGTACCAGAATCGCGCTCCTGTGCGCCCGTTGCCCGGCGCCGGGCGCGCCGGGTCGGTGAGGATGCTCGCGCCGGGTTCGTCGCGGACAGGCGCGGCGCGAGGCCTCGCGAGCGCCGGCGCTAGGCTTGAGCGCTGTGGACCCGAGTTCACAAGCACCTTCGCCGGCGTCGCTGCTGCCCGCCGGCGAGGACGTCCAGGCGCGTGCCCCGAGCGTGCCGATCGGTCTCTCGCGGGTCGGAGTGACGGGCGTCGAGAAGGTCGTGCGCATCGGCCAGGAGCTGTTCTTCGCGCGCTTGGAGTGCTTCGTCGATCTGAGCTCCGATCGCAAGGGGGCGCACATGTCGCGCTTCGAGGAGGTCATCAACGAGGCGATCGGCGAAGTCGTGCTCAGCGAATCGCCGTTTCGAGCGGAGACCCTCGCGCAGCGCGTCGCCGAGCTGGTGCGTGCTCGCCAGCACGCACAGCGCGCGGAAGTGACGATCGAAGCGCGCTACCCCGAGCACAAGCCCGCGCCGGTCTCCGGGGTGGGCACACAGGAGATCTACACGCTGCTTGGTCGAGCCGTTGCTTTCGAGCACGGCACGCGGCGTGTGGTCGGCGTGTCCGCTACCGGTATCACAGCTTGCCCCTGTGCGCAGGAGCTGGTCGCGTCAGGCGCGCGCGAGCGCCTGCGCGAAGACGGGTTCTCCGCGCACGAGATCGAGCGGATCCTCACTCGGGTCCCGGTCGCGACTCACAACCAGCGCGGCCTCGGCACCCTGCAGATCGGCTGCATCGAGGAGTGCATCGCCGAGATCGACGCGACGTCGCTGCTCGAGATCGTCGAGTCGAGCATGTCTTCGGAGATCTATGAGCTGATGAAGCGCTCCGACGAGGTGTCGGTCGTCGAGAAGGCGCATTCGCGTCCGCGCTTTGTCGAGGACTGCGTACGAGAGATGATCGCAGGCGTAGTGAGCCGGTTTCCCGAACTGGACGATCGCACGTTCGTCTCAGCGCGCCAGGAGAACCTCGAGACGATTCACCAGCACAACGTGCTCGCTGAGCGCTACGGCCTGCTCGGCGAGCTGCGCCAGGAGATCAGCTCGGGCGAGCTGGCGGCGCATCACACGACGCTCGACGAATGGCTCGCGGCCGGCGCGCCTCAGGCGGGGGGCTGAAGCTGCGCGAGTCGGCGGCGAAGCCCGAAGAAGTAGTCGAGCCCCGAGAGGACCGTCACCACGACAGTCGCGTAGACCAGCAGCGAGACCCACAGCGGTTCGCCGCGGACCGCGATCAGCGCGAGGATCGCGGCGATCTGCATGCATGTCTTGAGCTTGCCGAACGTGCTGGCCGCCATCACGACTCCCGCCTGGGTCGCGCCGAGCCGCAGCACGGTCACCGCGAGCTCGCGCGTGATGATCACCATCGCCACCCACGCTTCCAGCCGGTTGAGCGAGACCAGGGCCACGAGCGCCGCGACGATCAACAGCTTGTCCGCAAGCGGGTCCATCAGCTTGCCGAAGGTCGTGACCGACTCGCGCGAGCGCGCGAGGTAGCCGTCGACGAAGTCCGTCAGCGAGGCCAGCGCGAACACCACCGCCGCGAGCACGTCTCCCTCCGGGGTGTTCCCGAGCAGCGCGACGACCAGCACCGGCACCAGCATGATGCGCAGCACGGTCAGCGTATTCGGCAGGTTCAGCGGGAACACGACACGTCCGGCGGGTTCGGAGAGCGGCCTTGAAGGCCATTATGTCTGCTTCGCCTCGCACGTGGCTGCGGCGTCCCGAGTCCTGACAAGACAGAGCTTTCACCTTGCGCGGCTGCCGAGTGCCTCGCCGTGCTTCGCATCCGCCGATCGCTAGGGTGGGGCGATGCCCCTGATTCCAATGGTCGTCGAGCAGACCTCGCGCGGCGAGCGCGAGTTTGACATTTACTCGCGGTTGCTCAACGAGCGCATCATCTTCCTCGGCACGCCGATCGACGATCAGATCGCGAACCTCGTCGTCGCACAGCTGTTGCACCTCGAGTCCGAGGATCCCGAGAAGGACATCTCGATCTACATCAACTCGCCGGGCGGCTCGGTCTACTCCGGCCTTGCGATCTACGACACGATGCGCTTCGTCAAGCCCGACATCCAGACGATGTGCGTCGGCGTCGCGATGTCGATGGGCTCGCTGCTGCTCGCCGGGGGCACCAACGGCAAGCGGGCCGCGCTGCCCAACAGCCGCATCCTCATCCACCAGCCGACCGCGGGCTTCGAAGGCCAGTCGACCGACATCGAGATTCATGCGCGCGAGATTCTCACGGTGCGCGACCGTCTCGATCAGATCTACGCCGAACACACCGGCAAGCCAAAGGAGCAGGTCCGCGACGACATGGAGCGCGACCGTTTCTTCACAGCCGAGCAAGCGCGCGACTACGGCCTGATCGATCGGGTGCTCGAGAGCCACTGAGGCTGCCGCCCGGGCGCGATGTCCCGCCTGACACGTCCCGAGCGTCTCGCGCTGGTGCTGGTCGCGGGGTTTGTGGCGCTCGCCGGAGCAGCGCACTACGGAGACTGGGCGCCGGTTGCGAGCTTCGCGCTGGCGACGCTCGCGCTCGCCGGTCTCGCCTGGGTGGTCTCGTTCGCCACCGCCCAGTTGGGCCAGCACTTCGGCCCCGGCGTCACCGGAATGCTGCACTCCACGCTCGGCAACCTGCCCGAGCTGCTCGTCGTCGTGTTCGCCCTCAAACAGGGCGAGCTGGTGGTCGCGCAGACCGCGATCATCGGGTCGATCCTCGCCAACGCCCTGCTCGTGCTCGGCCTGGTGATCGTCGTCGGCGCCTCGCGCTCGCCCGACGGCACGATGCGCTTCTCCAAGCGCCTGCCCAACGACACCGCCACGCTGCTGCTGCTGACCGTGTTCATCATCGTGCTGCTCGGTCTCTCGCTCGGCTCGCACGACCCCGCCAGCCACCACGTCCAGGCGATCTCCGCCGTCGGCGCCGCCTGTTTGCTGGTCGTCTACGTCGCCTGGGTTGTCTCCTATCTGCGCTCCGACGACCCACCCCCCGAGAACGGGAGCGGGCCGCGCCTGGGACTCGCCCTAACGCTGGCCCTGCTGGCGATCGGCGGGGCCGCCTCGGTGTTCGTCTCGGACTGGTTTGTCGCTGCCCTCGCTCCCGCCATCGCGGTTCTCAATGTCTCTCAGGCGTTCGCCGGTCTGGTGATCGTCGCGATCGCCGGCAACGCCGTCGAGAACGCTGCCGGACTGACGCTGGCCTACAAACGCCGCTTCGATCTGGCGATCTCCGTCGTCAAGAACTCCGTCGCGCAGATCGCCGCCTTCCTGTTCCCGCTGCTCGTCCTCATCTCCTTCGCGCTCTCCACGCGGCTGACGTTCGCACTCGCGCCTGTCTATATCGGCGCGCTGGCGCTCACCGCGCTGGCCGTCTGGCAGGTGACCGGCGACGGCGAGGCGGCGGCCTTCGAGGGTTGGGCACTGGTCGCGCTGTACGTGATCATGGCGACGCTGACCCTCTACGAGTAGGCGTTGCCGCACCGCATGTTCGCCCCTGGCGCCAAAGCACGCTAGACTCCCAGATACCTCGCGCCTGGGCGGGGTTTTTCTTCGCCTGGGGCCAGAGTCCATTACAACGACGTAGGAAGCTGCAGATGGCCCGCGGAGACGTTCGGATCGCTATCACCCTCGCATGCGAGGACTGCAAGCGCCGTAACTATCAGACCAATAAGAGCAAGCGCAACAACCCCGATCGGGTCACGCTGCGCAAGTACTGTCGCTGGTGCCGGCGCCACACCAGCCACCGGGAGACGCGCTAGCGGGGAGAGCCGCAGCTGTGGCCCGTGATCGCAAACGCGCAAAGCAACGCCGCGCCCGCCGCCGGCCCGAGCCTGCCAAGCCGGCCCCGACGCGCCAGGCCGCCGGCCGACCCGCGGGACAGGCCGGGATCGAGGGATCTCCGCTCGGTCACGGCCAGGTTGAGCGCGCTGACCTGCCCGGCGCGCTCGAGCACGTCGGCGACGTCGACGAGTTCGACGCCGCCCTCATCGCCGGCGCCGGCGGTGTCCCCGCATCGCCGCCAAGCGATCTCGACGACGCGGTCGATGATCGGATCGAGCCGGCCGAGGACGCGCTGCAGGTCGATGGCGTACCGCCCGGGAGCGAGGGCGGCGCTGGAGACGATGGCGGCCCGCCCGGCGACGGCGCCGTCGCCGCGGCCGAGCTCGAGCGACCCTCGGGCGCGCCCGTGCACGGCGGCAACCGCGCAATTGGTTTCCTGCGCGCCAGCTGGGCAGAGCTCCAGCGCGTGCAATGGCCTGATCGTCGCCAGGTCTTTCAGGCGACGGCTGTCGTGCTCGGCTTCGTCGCGATCGCCGGCCTGTACCTCGGCCTGGCCGACCTCGTCGCGCAGGAAATCGTCGAATTCATCCTCTGAGCTGGTCAGGACCTAGAGAGCCGAATGTTTCGCTGGTACGTCGTCAACACCTATTCCGGTCACGAGAACAAGGTCAAGCAGAACCTCGAGCACCGCGTGGTCTCGCTCGGACAGCAGCGCGCTGTGCGCAACGTAGTCGTGCCGACGGAGTCGGTCCCGGAGATGAAGGACAACCAGAAGATCACCGTCGAGAAGCGCACGATGCCCGGCTACGTGCTCGTGAACATGGAGCTCAACGAGGACTCGTGGGGCGTCGTCAAGGGCACGCCCGGCGTCACCGGCTTCGTCGGCGCATCCCAGGAGCCGGTGCCGCTGACCCAGGGCGAGGTCGACAGGCTCCTGCACAAGGAGGTCGCCACCGCGCCACGCACGCGCGCGCAGTTCACGATCGGCGAGTCCGTCAAGGTCGTCTCGGGACCGCTGTCCGACTTCTCCGGCGAGATCTCCGAGATCAACGAGGACGCGGCCAAGCTCAAGGTACTGGTATCAATCTTCGGCCGCGAGACCCCCGTTGAGGTCGGTTTCGACCAAGTGAAAAAGCTCTAGGACGAATCGATGGCGAAGAAGGTTCTGACGACGATCAAGCTACAGGCCACGGGTGGCCAGGCGAGCCCTGCGCCGCCGGTCGGCCCAGCGCTCGGCCAGCACGGGATCAACATCATGGAGTTCTGCAAGGCCTTCAACGCGCAAACGCAGGGCGAGACCGGCACGGTCATCCCGGTGGTGATCACCGTCTACGAGGACCGCAGCTTCACCTTCATCACCAAGACGCCGCCTGCCGCGGTCCTGATCAAGCAGGCGCTGCGCATCGGCAAGGGCTCGGGTGAGCCCAACCGCACCAAGGTCGGAACGATCACCCAGGCGCAGCTGCGTGAGATCGCCGAGCGCAAGCTCGCGGACTTGAACGCTCACGATCTCGACCAGGCGTCAAAGATCATCGCCGGTACCGCCCGCTCGATGGGCGTCGAGGTAGAGGCATGACCGTTCACCACGGACGCCGTCACCGCGAGAGCGTCGCCCAGGTCGATCGCGAGCGCGAGTACCAGCCCGCCGAGGCAATCGCGCTCGTCAAGAGCCTCGCCAAGGCTCGCTTCGACGAGTCGGTCGAGCTGCACGTGCGCACCGGCCTGAACGTTCGCCACGCCGACGAGCAGCTGCGCGGCACGATCGCGCTGCCGAACGGACTCGGCAAAGACGTGCGCATCGCCGTGTTCGCGCAGGGCGACAAGGCGCGCGAGGCCGAGGACGCGGGCGCCGACGTCGTCGGCGCGCAGGATCTCGCCAAACGCGTCCAGGAGGGATTCACCGACTTCGACGTCGCGATCGCCACCCCCGACCTGATGTCCGTCGTCGGCCAGCTCGGACGGATCCTCGGACCGGCCGGGAAGATGCCCAACCCGAAGGTCGGGACGGTGACGATGGACGTTGGCAAGGCGGTCCAGGAGTCGAAGGCCGGCAAGGTCGAGTACCGCACCGATCGCACGGCGGTGGTGCATATGGTGATCGGAAAGGCCAGCTTCGACGACCGGCGGCTGCTCGAGAACTACGCGGCGGTCGTCGAAGAGCTGATCCGAGCCAAGCCGTCGGCCGCCAAAGGCCGCTATCTGCGCACGATCACCTTGACCTCCACGATGGGACCCGGGGTCAAAATCGATCCCAGCCGAACACGTGAAATCATCGAGGAGGCGCCCAGAGCGGCCGCCGCCGCGTAGCGCCAGACGACAACAAGGCCACCCGAGACCCCCGGCCGCAAGCGCATAAGACCGGGATAGGAGCCCCATGAACCGAGAGCAGAAGTCCGCTGCGATCGCCGAGATCGCGGCTCACATAGACCAATCAGACGCCGTCTTCGCCGTCGACTACAAGGGTCTCTCCGTGCCCCAGGCGGCCGAGCTGCGCGCCAGGCTGCGAGACGCCGACGCGACGTTCAAAGTCGTCAAGAACTCGCTCACGGAACGCGCCGCCGAGCAGGCCGGCGCCGACGCCCTCATGGACCTGCTCGAAGGGCCCACCGCCCTGACCTTTGTGCGCGGCGACGTCGCGACCGCCGCCAAGGCCATCGCCGACTACGGTCGCGCCACGCAGCTTTTGCCGTTCAAGGGCGGTCTCATGGACGGGGTTCCGCTCGATCCTGATCAACTTCGCGCGCTGTCGCGCCTGCCCTCCCGCGAAGTTCTCTACGGCCAGCTCGTCGGGGTGGTCGCCTCGCCGGTCAGCGGCCTCGTGCGGACGCTCAACGCGCTGCTCGGCGGCCTCGCCGTCGCCCTCGGCCAGGTCCGCGAGAAGAAGGAGTCGGGCGCTATCCCCGCCGGCGAAGCTCCCTCCGCGCCCGCGCAGGCCGAGGCCGAGGCCGAGTCGCCCGCCGAGGCCGAAGGACAGCCGCCGGCTGGCGACGCCGAGCCGGCCGCGGAGGCGGAGCCGGCCGCCGAGGCCGAGCCGGCCGCTGCGGCGGAGTCAGCCGCTGAGCCTGAGCCCTCCGCCGAGCCGGCCGCTGAGTCGGAGCCGGCCGCGGAGGCGGAGCCGGCCGCCGAGACCGAGCCGGCCGCCGAGGCCGCACAAGCTGAGCCGGACCAGGGCGAGCCGGCGCAAAACGACGATGACAACCAGGCGGACGCATCGGCGCCCGAGCCCGAGGCCGCCGAAGCGAATCCGACCAAGGAGGACTGAAGTCATGGCAACAAGCACCCAGGAATGGATCGAGGAGCTCAAGGGCATCTCGGTGCTCGAGCTTGCTGAGCGGATCAAAGCGCTCGAGGAGGAGTTCGGCGTGTCGGCTGCGGCTGTCGCCGCGCCGGTGGCTGCGGCGGGCGCGCCCGCCGGCGGCGATGGCGCGGGCGCCGAGGACGAAGGGCCCAGCGCCGTCGACGTGGTCCTGGCTGGGGCCGGAGACAAGAAGATCCAGGTGATCAAGGTCGTGCGCGCGGCTACGGGGCTCGGCCTGAAAGAGGCCAAGGCGCTCGTCGACGAAGCGCCCAAGCCGGTCAAGGAGGGGGTCGAGAAGGACGAGGCCGACAAGCTCAAGACCGAACTCGAAGAGGCCGGAGCGAGCGTCGAACTGAAGTAGGCCGCCGCCTTGGCTCGAGCAGCAGCCCGAGCCTCGGGAGCCCGCTGACCAGCGGGCTCCTTCTTTATCTGGGCCAACAAATCGCTCAATTTTGCGGTAAAGTGCCCGACGCTGGTCAATAGTCGCAGCCGCTCACGCAGTACGGCGCCGCGCCACATACGCGGTCGAGCCGAGGGCGGGGTCCGTGAGCACTGGCTGCCCACTTAAGGGCGGCGATAACGTGTGCTATCTTTACGGGTCGCGCTTCGGCGCGGTCCTCTGCCCCGTTCTCATGCCCTCCGAAGGAGACGTTTCTTGGCTGCTGTTGATGCTCTCCGTTCGCGCCGTAGCTTCGCGCGTCTACACAAGACCGTCGATGTTCCCAACCTGATCGATATTCAACGCCGATCGTTCGAATGGCTCACCGATCCCAAGGCCGGTGGGCTGCGCGAGACGATCGATGACATCTCGCCGATCGAGGACTACACGGGCAATCTCGCCGTCCAGTTCGGCGAGTTCGTGTTCGACGAGCCCGTCGCCTCGCTCGATCAGTGCCGCGAGAAGGACCTGACCTACGCGCGCCCGCTGACTGTGACCGTCGCGTTCATCAATCGCGAGACCGGCGAGATTCGTGAGCAGTCGGTGTTCATGGGGGACTTCCCGTGGATGACCGAGCGCGGCACGTTCGTGATCAACGGCACCGAGCGCGTCGTCGTGACGCAGCTCGTGCGGTCGCCCGGGGCCTACCTGATGGAGCCAAAGGATCGCGAGAAGCAGGTGTTCATCGCCAATCTGATGCCCGCGCGCGGCTCGTGGCTCGAGCTCGAGATCGACAAGAAGGGCAAGGTCTATGTCCGCATCGACCGTAAGCGCAAGCTGCCGGTCACGGTGCTGCTGCGCGCGATGGGCTACGCGTCGGACGAGGAGATCCTGAACCTGTTCGACAACTCGCTGTACATCCGCAACACGCTCGAGTCGGATACAGAGCAGACGCGCACCGAGGACGGCGCGCTGATCGAGCTGTTCAAGAAGCAGCGGCCAGGCGAGCCGCCGAGCGTGGAGAACGCCAAGGCGCTGCTCAACCAGCTGTTCTTTGACCCCAAGCGCTACGACCTGACGCGGGTGGGCCGCTACAAGCTGAATTCGCGCCTGGGGCTGGACATCGACATCGACACGCGCGTGCTCACGCACGACGACATCCTCGCGCTGGTCAGGGAGCTCGTCTCGCTGCCGACGCTCCTGGGCATGCCTGAGGAGCCGGAGAACGAGATCAAGGACTACGCCGCCGAGGCGATGAGCATGCCCCGCGAGCCGGTCGCGGAGCACCTCGACGAGTACGAGCACTTCGGCAACCGTCGCCTGCGGACGGTCGGCGAGCTGATCCAGGAGGCGTTCAGGATCGGGCTGTATCGCATGGAGCGGGTCGTGCGCGAGCGGCTGACGACCGAGGACGCGGACACGATCACGCCGCAGACGATCATCAACATCCGCCCGGTCGTGGCCGCGCTGAAGGAGTTCTTCGGCTCCTCGCAGCTGAGCCAGTTCATGGATCAGACCAACTCGCTGGCCGGGCTGACCCATCGCCGGCGGCTGTCGGCGCTCGGCGCCGGAGGGCTGACGCGCGAGCGCGCGCCGATCGAGGTGCGCGACGTGCACCCGACCCACTATGGGCGGATGTGCCCGATCGAGACCCCCGAGGGTCCGAACATCGGCTTGATCGGGTCGCTGAGCTCGTTCGCTGAGGTCTCCGAGCACGGCTTCGTGACAACGCCCTATCGCGTCGTCAAGGACGGCGTCGTGACCGACGAGGTCGTGCGGCTCGACGCCACCCAGGAAGAGGAGCTATTGATCGCTCAGGCGAACACGCCGGTCGACGCCAAGACCGGCAAGCTCAAGGGTGCCGAGGTCCTCTGCCGCACCCAGGCCGGGCAATACGTCTCGGCTGGGCCCAAAGACGTAGATCTCGTCGACGTCTCACCCGAGCAGATCTGGTCGGTGGCGACCGCGATGATCCCGTTCCTCGAGCACGACGACGCCAACCGCGCGCTGATGGGCTCGAACATGCAGCGTCAGGCGGTCCCGCTGCTGAAGGCGGACGCGCCGCTGATCGGCACCGGGATGGAGCGCCGCGCGGCGCTCGACACCGGTGATGTGCTGCTGTCGGACGGCCCCGGTATCGTCGACTACATCGATGCCGACCGGATCGCGGTCGAGCGCGGCGACGGCGGCAAGGACGAGTATGAGCTGCAGAAGTTCATGCGCTCAAACCAGGGCACCCTGATCCACCACAAGCCGATCGTCAAGACCGGCCAGCGGGTCAAGGCCGGCGAGGTGCTCGCGGATGGCTCATCGACGGACACCGGGGAAATGGCGCTCGGCAAGAACCTGATGGTCGCGTTCATGTCCTGGGAGGGTTACAACTTCGAGGACGCGATCATCCTCTCCAAGCGTCTCGTGCAGGACGACGAGCTGACGTCGATCCACATCGAGGAGTACGAGATCGATGCGCGCACGACCAAGCTCGGCGAGGAGGAGATCACCCGCGACATCCCCAACCGCTCCGAGGAGTCGCTGCGCAACCTCGACGATCGTGGGATCGTGCGCGTCGGCGCGGAGGTCGGCTCCGGCGATCTGCTGGTCGGCAAGGTCACGCCCAAGGGCGAGACCGAGCTGACGGCCGAGGAGAAGCTGATCCGGGCGATCTTCAAGGAGAAGGCGCGCGAGGTGCGCGATACCTCGTTGAAGGTGCCGCACGGCGAGGGCGGCGTCGTGATCGACGTCAAGACCTTCAGCCGCGACGAGGGCGACGATCTGCCACCCGGCGTGAACGACCTCGTCCGCGTGTTCGTCGCCAAGAAGCGCAAGATCTCCGAGGGCGACAAGCTCGCGGGCCGGCACGGCAACAAGGGCGTGATCTCGAAGATCGTCGACGTGCAAGACATGCCGTTCCTCGAGGACGGCACACCCGTCGACGTGATCCTCAACCCGCTTGGCGTCCCCAGCCGCATGAACGTCGGGCAGATCCTCGAGACGCACCTCGGCTGGGTCGCAGCGCAGGGCTGGTATGACGACGGCTCGGACGCGTACAAGAGCGCGCAATCTCAGGGTGCGGGCAGGGGCGGGGCGGGCAACGGCGCCGGTGGCGCGCGAGTGTACGTATCCACGCCGGTGTTCGACGGCGCGACCATCGAAGACGTCGACGAGGCGCTCGTGCGCTGGCAGGACGAACACACGGGCGCGATCAAAATGGACATCGACAAGAGCCGCCGTCCCGGCGAACAGGCCTCGGGCAAGATGACGCTGTTCAACGGCCGCAGCGGCGAGCCGTTCGCCGAGCAGGTGACGGTGGGGTACATGTACATCCTCAAGCTCCTGCACCTCGTCGACGACAAGATCCACGCTCGCTCGACCGGTCCGTACTCGCTCGTCACCCAGCAGCCGCTGGGCGGCAAGGCGCAGTTCGGCGGCCAGCGCTTCGGCGAGATGGAGGTCTGGGCGCTCGAGGCCTTCGGCGCGGCGTACACGCTGCAGGAGATGCTGACGATCAAGTCCGACGACACGGTCGGGCGCGTCAAGGCCTACGAGGCGATCGTCAAGGGCGAGAACATCGCCGAGCCGTCGATCCCGGAGTCCTTCAAAGTGCTGCTCAAGGAGATGCAGTCGCTGGCGCTCGACGTAAGCGTTGTCTCCGAGGAGGGTCAGCGGACGGAGGTGCGCGACGAAGACGACGATCTGCTGCGCGCCGCCGAGGAGCTCGGCATCGATCTCTCGGGCGTGCGCGCTCCCGCGAACGGGGGCGCCGCCGACGAGGCGCTCGAGGACGAGAGCGGCGACGCGGCCGCGCAGTCCGAGAACGGGGGCGAGCCGGAGGACGCGGGCGAGGCCGCTCCTGAGGACGCGGGCGAGGAGGCGGACATCAGCGTCGAGCGGCTGGATGTCGATCAGCTACTCGGCGAGGGCGACGCCGAGCTCGACATCGAGGCGCTCGCGCAGGAGATGCCCGACGAGGACCTGGTCGACGAGACCGAGACGTAACCCGCGCGCCCGAGCGCGCTGGCGCACGCCTCGCGACGGCGCGTCGATCCCGCAACCGGTTCTGCGGGAGAGCAGCGGCAAACCACGACAGAACCGGCGCAGAGCCGCGCAACGTCCACCTTTCACCCGAGCGAAAGCAGCCAGAAGATGATCGACATCAACAATTTCGACGCCATCGAGATCTCACTCGCCTCCTCCAAGCAGATTCGCAGCTGGAGCTCGGGCGAGGTGACCAAGCCGGAGACGATTAACTACCGCACGCTCAAGCCCGAGAAGGACGGGCTGTTCTGCGAGCGTATCTTCGGCCCCACCAAGGACTGGGAGTGCTACTGCGGCAAGTACAAGCGCGTGCGCTACAAGGGCATCGTCTGTGAGCGTTGCGGCGTCGAGGTGACTCGCTCAAAGGTTCGGCGCGAGCGCATGGGTCACGTCGACCTGGCCGCGCCGGTCAGCCACATCTGGTTCTTCAAGGGCGTGCCCTCGCGGATTGGCTACCTGCTCGACATGGCGCCCAAGGAACTCGAGAAGGTCTTGTACTTCGCTGCCTCGATCGTCACCTGGGTCGATGAGGAGGCGCGGGCCAAGGACCTCGACTCGCTGGAGACGGAAGTCAACAAGCTGCTCGACTCCTACGCGGCAGAGCGCGAGGAGCGCGTGCTCGAGTTGCGCGAGTCGCTCGGACGGCGCGAGAAGTACCTGGAGACCGGCAAACAGACGAACTTCAACGATGAAGACCACCTGTGGGCGGACTCGCTCGACGTCAACCTGCAGAAGATCTCCGACGAGGAGCGCGACAAGCTGCTGAAGGAGCTGCGCAAGGCGTTCGACGCGGACATCTCCGACACCGAGGCCTACATCGAGGATGCGGCCGAGCGGATGCGGGGCGTCTGGGAGCTGTTCAAGACGATGGAGCCCAAGCAGATCGAGCACGACGAGACGACGTTTCGCGAGCTCAAGGAACGCTTTGGCTCGTCCTACGGATTCGGCGAATACTTCCGCGGCGGCATGGGCGCGGAGTCGGTCCGCGACCTGCTCGAGCAGGTCGACCTGGAGGCCGAACGCAAGCAGCTCGAGGAGCAGGTCAAGACGGCCAAGGGCCAGAAGCAGGCGCGGGCGGTCAAGCGGCTAAAGGTCGTCAGCGCGTTCATCCAGTCCGGGAACCGTCCCGAGATGATGGTGCTCGACGCGATTCCGGTGATCCCGCCGGAGCTGCGTCCGATGGTCCAGCTCGACGGCGGCCGCTTCGCGACGTCCGACCTCAACGATCTCTACCGGCGGGTGATCAACCGCAACAACCGGCTCAAGCGTCTGCTCGACCTCGGCGCGCCCGAGATCATCGTCAACAACGAGAAGCGCATGCTCCAGGAGGCCGTCGACGCGTTGTTCGACAACGGTCGCCGCGGGCGCCCTGTGACGGGCCCGGGCAACCGTCCGCTGAAGTCGCTGTCGGACATGCTCAAGGGCAAGCAGGGGCGCTTCCGCCAGAACCTCTTGGGCAAGCGCGTCGACTACTCGGGTCGCTCGGTGATCGTCGCCGGCCCCTACCTGAAACTGCACCAGTGCGGGCTGCCGAAGATCATGGCGCTCGAGCTGTTCAAGCCGTTCATCATGGCGCGGCTCGTCGAGCGCAAGTCCGCGCAGAACATCAAGGCGGCCAAGAAGATGGTCGACTCGATGATCGCCGAGGTCTGGGATGTGCTCGAGGAGGTCATCCACGAGCATCCCGTGCTGCTGAACCGCGCGCCGACGCTGCACCGGCTCGGCATCCAGGCATTCGAGCCGCTGCTGGTCGAGGGCAAGGCGATCCAGGTGCACCCGCTCGTCTGCCACGCCTTCAACGCCGATTTCGATGGCGATCAGATGGCCGTGCACCTGCCGCTGTCCGCGGAGGCCCAGGCCGAGGCGCGGATCCTGATGCTGTCCTCCAACAACATCCTCTCGCCCGCGCACGGAGCGCCGCTCGCGACGCCCACCCAGGACATGATCCTCGGCGCCTATTACCTCACCTACGGCCCCGAGGCCGACGATCTGCTCGCCAAGCGCGAGCTGTTGACCGGCGGGAAATGGCCGGCGAGCGAGCTGCGTCCGCATGTCTTTCGCACCGCCCAGGAGGCGGAGCTCTCGTACGAGGCGGGCGTGGTCAAGCTGCACGATCTGGCCGAGTTCCGGCCGTTCGGGCGCGAGGGCGGCCACGTGCTCAGCACGGTCGGACGGATCATCTACAACGACCGCATCGAGCGCGCGCTGGCCGAGGCGCTGGGCGAGGATTTCGACGCGAGCAAGTACGCGTTCGTCAACCAGTCGATGAAGAAGCGCGACACCACGCGGCTGATCGACGCGCTCGTGCAGACCTACGGCGCCAGCGCGATCTCGCTCGTGCTCGACGCGTTTAAGGATCTCGGCTTCAAGTATGCGACCCAGGCCGGGATCACGATCTCCAAGAACGACGTCGTCGTGCCCCCCCAAAAGCAGTCGATTCTGGAGGCGTACGAGAAGCAGGTTGCCGACATCTCAGACCAGTACGACATGGGCCTGATCACGCAGGAGGAGCGCCACGAGGCGGTCGTCGAGAAGTGGAACGCCGCAACCGACGAGGTCGCGGACGCGATGATCAACAATCTCGACGAACTGAATCCGATCTTCATGATGGCCAACTCGGGCGCGCGTGGCTCGTTCAAGCAGATCCGCCAGCTCGCGGGCATGCGGGGATTGATGGCCAATCCGAAGGGCGAAATCATCGAGCGTCCGATCAAGGCCAACTTCGTCGAGGGGCTGTCGGTACTCGAGTACTTCATCTCCACCCACGGCGCGCGAAAGGGACTCGCGGACACCGCGCTGCGCACCGCGGACTCCGGTTACCTGACGCGGCGGCTGGTGGACGTGGCCCAGGACGTGATCATCCGCGAAGTCGACTGCGGCACCGAGGAGTTCATCGAGATGGCCGTCTGGAGCGACGGCCAAGAGCTAAACGAGCATCTCGTCGGACGTATCGCCGCCCAGCCGATCAAGACCAAGCGCGGGCGCATGCTCGTGGAGCGGGGCGCCGAAATCGGCCTCGGCGAGATCGCCGACATCGGCCAAGCGTTCGCCGACGATCACGCCAAGGGCCAGCGCATCACCGTGCCCGTACGCTCGGTGCTCAAGTGCCAAGCCCCGAGCGGGGTCTGCCAGGCGTGCTACGGGCGCGCGATGGCGACCGGCGCGCTGGCGCAGATCGGCGACGCGGTCGGGATCATCGCCGCGCAGTCGATCGGCGAGCCCGGTACGCAGCTGACGATGCGTACGTTCCACACCGGCGGCGTCGCCGGCGCGGACATCACGCACGGGCTGCCGCGGATCGTCGAGCTCTTCGAGGCGCGCAAGCCGAAGGGCCTGGCCAAGATCGCCGAGCAGAACGGGAAGGTCACTATCGAGGAGTCCGAGAAGGCGCTCACGGTCACGATCACCGACGACGCCGGCGACGAGCACCGCCACTCGTTCCCGAGGCGCACCCGGCTGTTCGTAGCCGAGGGCGAGCGGATCGAAGCGGGCAGGCAGCTCAACGAGGGCTCGTTGTATCCGCACGAGCTGCTCGCGATCCGCGGTCGCACCGAGACCGAGCAATACCTGGTCAAAGAGGTCCAAGAGGTCTATAAGTCCCAGGGCGTGGACATCAATGACAAGCACATCGAGCTGATCGTGCGCCAGATGCTCAAGAAGGTGCGCGTCGCCCAGAAGGGCGACACCGACTATCTGCCGGGTCAATTCGTCGACCGCTTCGAATTCGCCAAGGCCAACGACGCGGTGGCCGCCAACTCGGGAGAGACGGCCCAGTTCGAAGACATCATCCTCGGGATCACCAAGGCATCGCTGAACACCGACTCGTTCCTCTCGGCAGCATCGTTCCAAGAGACGACCAAGGTGCTCACCGACGCCGCGCTCGAGGGCAAGACCGATCGGCTGAACGGTCTCAAGGAGAACGTGATCATCGGCAAGCTGATCCCGGCCGCCACCGGCCTGTCGCGCTACCGGCGGATCGAGATCGAGCCCTCCGAGCCGCTGCCGCGGGCGATCGACGACGTCGGCCTGCTCGACCAAGACGAGATCGCCGCCGAGCTTGGCCTGTCGGGCGGCGAAGGCATTTCCTACGGCCAGGAGTTCGACCAAGACCTCGCGTCGCTCGAGAAGATCGGCGCGGGCACGAGCGATCCGGGCTTCGTCGAGGAGCTCGCCGACCTCGAAGTGCCCGACGACGAGCACTCCGGCGACTAGTCCTGGCGCGCGGCCGGGAACGCCCGGCCGCGCAAGCTCCCGCGAACGCCCAGACGGCGAAGCTCGCCAGCGACCTAGCGGCCAGGCTGCTCGCGCCAGTCGCGCAGCAGGCCCATGTAGATCAGGTCCCAGTAGCCGTCGCTCGACTTGCGCGCCTCGCGCGCCCGACCCTCCTCCCTGAAGCCTGCCCGCTTGTAGCAGCGCAGCGCCGGCTCGTTGAACGGGAACACGACCAGCTCGAGCCGGTGCAGCGCGAGATCGTCGAACGCGAGCGCGATCAGCCAGTCGAGCATCCTGCCGGCGATTCCCCGCCCGCGCGCCGCGGGGGCAACCGCGACATAGCGCACCTGCCCGAGCTCGTGCGCGGGAAGAATCTCGAGCGCCGCGTGGCCGAGCACGGCATCGCGCTCGCGGCTGACAACGCTGACGAGGCGCCGCTGCTCGCCGGCGCTCGCGGCATACTCATGCAGCTGACGCTCGTCGAGCGGATAGCTAAAGCGGGGACCTGTCCATCGCAGCAGCTCGTCCGGCGTCCTCGCCCAGGACAGCAGCGCGCCGGCGTCGCTGGCGCAAAACGGGCGAAAGGCGAGCTCGTCTTGGGACACGGCCATGGCCCAGGCCGGTCAGGCTAGCGCACGGCCCCGAGCGCGCTCGCGCTCGGCGCCGGAGCGCCGGCGGTGGCGGTGGCGACTTGTGCCTGGGCGATCGCTGCAGCCAGCGCCCCGACCGCCGGGCCGACCGCGGCGTCGCTCAGGTTCGCGTAGCCGATCACCAGCTGCGGATGCTCGCTACCGCTGCCCTCGAGGTCGATCCCGCGCGAGCGCGCGGCCGCGAGCACGGCGTGCTCGCTGAGCTGCGCGGGCAACCGCAGCAGCACGTAGAGGCCCGCGGCGGCGCCCTGGACGGTCATCCCCGGCAGCTCGGCCGCCAGCTCCCCGAGCATCAGATCGCGCCGGCGACGGTAGCGCAGCCGCTGGCGGCGCAGGTGGCGATCGAGCTCGCCGCGCTCGATCAGATCCGCCAGCGCCAGCTGCTCGAGCGGCGCGGGCATGCCGCCGCAGACGCGCTGGCGGTCGGTCACCGGCTGCACGAGCGCCTGCGGCAGCACGAGCCAGCCGACGCGCACGGCCGGCGCGAGCGTCTTGCTCGTCGAACCTCCATAAATGACGCGCTCGGGCGCGAGACCCTGAAGCGAGCCGACCGGCTGGCGGTCGTAGCGATACTCGGCGTCGTAGTCGTCCTCGAGGATCCACGCCCCTCGGCGCCGCGCCCAGGCCAGCACGAGCGCCCTGCGCGCCGGGGACAGGACCGCGCCGGTGGGGTATTGGTGCGCGGGCGCCAGCGCGACGAGATCGACCGGCGCGGCGTAGAGTCGCTCGACGATCAGCCCGTCCTCGTCGACCGGCAGCGGCAGCAGCTCGAGACCGGCGGCGCTCGCCGTCTCGCGCACCCCTCGCCAGCCGGGTTCCTCGACCGCGACACGGCGCACGCCCCGCGCGGCCAGCGCCGACCACAGCAGCGTCATGCCCTGGCGCAGCCCGTTCGTCGCGACGATCTGCTCGGGATCCGCGCGCACGCCGCGCGCTCGCGCGAGGTAGCCCGCGAGCGCCGCGCGCAGCTCCGGAACGCCGGCCGCGTCGGGGTAGGCCAGGCGCGTGTCGGGGATTGCTCGCAGCACCCTGGTCAGCGCCGAAGCCCACGCGCGCCGCGGAAAGCCGCTCAGCGCGGGCCGGAACGGGCTCATGTCGTGCGCCGGCAGTCGGCTCTTGATCGCCGCGGCCGGCACCGGGCGCGACTCGGCGACCGCGCTCGAGACGGTTGTACCGCCGCCTCGCCGGGTGTGCAGATAACCCTCGGCCGCGAGCTGCGCGTAGGCATCGACGACCACGCCGCGCGAGACGCCGAGCTCGGCCGCGAGCGCGCGCGTCGGTGGCAGGCGTGCTCCCGAGGCCAGACGCCCGCTGCGCACGGCCTCGCGCAGCGCGTGCTCCAGGCGGGCGCGCAACGAGCGGCCCGGGGAGCTGCCAAGGTCGAGGTGCAGGTCCATTGGCCTCAAATATTTACATCACATTGGCCCTGTCTTGTATGCCAAGTAGCGGATAGCGTGCCGTATATGGCAACCCCTCCCTCCCGGCGGACAAAAGTCCGGCGCGTGCCCGCGCGCGCCGTCTATGAGCGGGCGAGCATCGATGCGATCCTCGACGAGGCTTTGGTCGCGCACGTGGCGTTCCTCGACGGCGCCCAGCCGTACGCGATCCCAACGCTGCACGCGAGGGTCGGCGACAGCGTCTACTTCCACGGCTCCGCCGCCGGGCGCGCGATTCGCGCACTCGGCTCAGGGCTGCCCGCGTGCTTGACCGTAACGCTGCTCGACGGGCTCGTGCTGGCCCGCTCGGTGTTTCACCACTCGGTCAACTACCGATCGGTGGTGGTGCTCGGCTGTGCCCGGCCGGTCGACGCTCTGTCCGAGCGCCGCGACGCGCTGCGCGCCTTCACCGAACGCCTGATTCCCGGCCGCTTCGAGGAGGTGCGCGCCCCCAGCCCAAAGGAGCTGCGCGCCACCCGCGTACTCGTGCTGCCCCTCGCCGAGTGCTCGGCCAAGATCCGCAGCGGTCCGCCGCTCGACGAGGAGCAGGACTACGCGCTGCGCACGTGGGCCGGGGTGCTGCCGCTGCGCACGAGCGCCGGCGCGCCGACCCCGGACCCACGGCTCGCGCCCGGCGTTGCCCCGTCCGCGAGCGTGAGCACCTGGACGCCCGACCGCGGCGGCGCGATCGCCGGCCGGCGCGCGCGCGTCAATTAGGGGGCCGCTCGCCCTCGTGGTAGTCGACGGTGTCCTTCAGGCGGAACATGGTGCGCAAGCCCCCTCCGTGCGGCAGGCGCTCGAACGCGCCGAGCTTGCCCGAGTCGGGGTAGATCACGATGTCGGGCTCGCCGCTGCTGCTGAACGCCAAGAAGCGGACCGTCTGCTCGCTGCGGTTGAGCAGCTGATGCCCGCCCGCTTCGCCGCGCAAGAACGCGACGACCTCGCCCTGAACGAGCTCGCGCCAGCCCTCGGGCGTACGCAGGCTGGGGGATCCCTCGAGCACGAGGATCAGCTCCTCCTCGGTCAGGTGATAGTGGTAGGGATAGGCCGCTTCGCCGGGCGGCAGCTCCCACAAGCTTAAGCCCAACCGCTCACATCCGGCCTGGCGCGAGACGCGGGCGCGCAGGCAGCGAAACCCGGAATGCTCGCGCGGCTCGTCGAAGATCGGATCAGTGATGCTCACTCTCGCCACTGACGCGCAGACTATCGTCAAGGCCTAATGCCCGAGCGGCTGCCCACACCGGTCGACGACGGCGCTGCCGACCACCTGGCGGGAAGCGAGATTCCGCGCCTTCGCCTGGCCTCGACGCGGGGCGGCGAGGTCGATCTCGCGCAGGCCGCCGAGCAGCTGCTCGTGCTCTACGTCTATCCCCGCACCGGGCGCCCCGGCGAGGCCCTGCCGCCGGGTTGGGACGAGATCCCCGGCGCCCGCGGTTGCACCCCGCAAAGCTGCGCCTTTCGCGATCACTTCGCGGATCTGCAAGCCCACGGCGCGCAGGTGCTCGGCCTCAGCGCCCAAACCCCTGCAGATCAGCTCGAGTTCGCGGCACGCGAGCGGATTCCCTACCCGCTGCTCAGCGACTGCCGGCTCGCGCTCGGAGAGGGGCTGCGGCTGCCGACTTTCGAGGTGGCGGGCGTGCGGCTGTATCGGCGGCTCACGTTCATCGCCCGCGCACGGCGGATCGAGCAGGTCTTCTACCCCGTCAGCCCACCCGAGCGCAACGCCGCAGCCGTGCTGGCCTGGCTCGCGCGCCGCGACAGCGCCACGCGCGGCTCATAGGCTGCACGCCCAGCGCGACAGCAGCGCGGCCTCGTGCGAGGTGAGCCCGCGCTCGGGCTGGGTCTGGACGAGCAGCGTCGCCGCGGGGCGGTCTTCGGCCCAGCTGCGGCAGGCGTCGTCGAAGGCGTCGTCGATCCACGCCAGCGGCCGCGAGCCCGCGTGCTCGTCGATCGCCGCGAGCTTCCAATGTGCGCTCCCTCGTCCGGGCGTACGCGCAAAGCGCAAAAACGGCAGGCCGGTGGGCAGGCCGAGCAGGTGCGGGAGATATTCCTCGGCCTTCTCCTCCCAGCCGCTGGCCCAGACGAGATCGAACTCGTCGCCCAGCGCTAGCAGGTGATCAGCCGCGGCATGCGAGAGGTAGTGGGGGATCCCGTCGATCGTATGCAGCGAGCCCTCGTTCGCCTCAGGTCCAGCAGCATGCGGTTTCCACGCGCTGGCGACCGATCGCTCGGCCGGCATGCCGAACAGCGAGATGACGCCGTCGATGTCGACCATCAACAGCGGCCTGGCCTGCCGGCTGACGGGGCGATCGTCAGCTCGCACTGCGCTCGCGTGCGCCTGCGCGCGCGATCTTTATCAGCGCGCGCGCGTCATCTTTAGCTTCTACAGAGGTTGGCACCAGTAACCTGCCCCGATCGGATGCCGCCAGTAAAGCAGCCGGTCCTGAGGACCGGCGCAGCAGGCCAGCTGGAAAGATCCCCGGCCTGAACGGGCGCTGGCGACCCCGCCCCTCCATCTCAAACCCGAGCCAAATCCCAACCACGCGATGACCCTAGCCCTCGGAATCCTGCTCTCGCTCGGCTGTGCGTTCATCGCCAACCTCGGGTTCTTTTACAAGTACCGGGGCGCGAACGCCGCGCCAAGCGTGCAGGTCCGTCATCCGTTGCGATCGGCGCGGACGTTGTTCGCCTCCAAGTGGTTCACGCTCGGCATGCTCGTCGCGACCGCCAGCTGGGCGCTGCACGTCGCCGCGCTCGCGCTGGCGCCGATGTCCGTCGTGCAAGTGTCGTTGGCCGCGGGCGTCGTGTTCATCGCGGTCATGGCCGATCGGATTTTTGGCTTTGAGGTCGGGCCGCGGCAGTGGATCGGGCTGGTGGCGCTCGGCGTCGGGCTGGCGCTGCTCGGGATCACGCTGCCGGCCATGCACGGGGCCCATGCGCAGTTCTCCGACGCCGCGATGATCTCCTTCGAGGCCGGTCTGTTCGGGCTCGGAGGCCTGCTGATCATGGGCCGGCGGATGGGGGGACCGGTCGAGCACCACGGCGTCATGCTGGGCGCCGCCGCGGGCATCCTGTTCGGCGTGTCCGATACCGCGATCAAGGCCCTGACCGGGATCACCGGCGCCCACGGCCTGCAGGCGCTGCTGCTCAGCCCGTGGCTGCTCGTCGCGGTGCTCGCGTCCATCGTCGCCTTCTACGCCTCCGCGCGCGGACTGCAGGACGGCGAAGCGGTCCCGGTCATCGCCGTGACCGGAACCGCCGCCAACATCGCGGGCATCGCCGGCGGGATCGTCGTGTTCGGCGACCCGCTCGCGGGCAGCCCCGCGGGAGTCGTGCTGGAGTCGCTGGCGTTCGTGCTGGTCATCCTCGCCTGCGCCGTGATGCCGGCTCCGGTGCGCTCCGCAGGCCTCGCTCCGGCAACTAGCTGATTACCGCCGGGCCACAGCGCGCTGCTACCATCCCGGCCTGATGCCGACGACCTCACAGCTCGTGCGCAAGGGGCGCGTCGCCCCGAAGAAGAAGCTCGCCACGCCCGGCCTGAAGTCGGGCAAGGGGCGCAAGAAGAAGGTCGCTGCACCGCAGCGCCGCGGGGTCTGCACGCGCGTCTACACGACCACCCCGAAGAAGCCTAACTCGGCCCTGCGCAAGGTCGCCCGCGTGCGCATCTCGGGCTCGATCGAAGTGACCGCCTACATCCCCGGCGAGGGTCACAACCTGCAGGAGCACTCGGTCGTCCTTGTCCGCGGCGGGCGCGTCAAGGATTTGCCGGGCGTCCGCTACAAGGTCGTGCGCGGCACGCTCGACGCCGCCGGCGTCAGCGACCGCAAGAAGGCGCGCTCGCAGTACGGCGTGAAGAAGAGGTAGGCGCATGCCGCGCCGCGCTGCCGCCCAGGTTCGCCCGGTCGAGGCGGATCCCATCCACCGCTCGAAGCTGGTCCAGCAGGTGATCAACAAGGTGATGCTCGACGGCAAGAAGTCGGTCGCCGAGCGGATCGTCTACGACGCGTTGGCGCTGCTCGGCGAGCGCTCGGAGCGCGACCCGATCGAGACGCTCGAGTCCTCGATCAAGACGCTGACACCCTCGCTCGAGGTGCGCTCCAGGCGCGTCGGGGGCGCGACCTATCAGGTGCCGGTCGAGGTGCCGAGCCGACGTGCGCGCACGCTCGCCGTGCGCTGGCTGGTCGAGTTCGCCCGCCAGCGCCGCGAGAAGACGATGGCCCAGCGCCTCGCCGGCGAGCTCCTGGACGCCCAATCCCAACAGGGCGGCGCATACAAGCGCAAGGACGACATCTACCGCATGGCGCAGGCCAATAAGGCCTTCGCGCACTACCGCTGGTAGCCGCTCGCGCTCCGCTACGGTAGGAGCCAGTGGCTTCTCCCACCTCCGCACGGTTCCCCGCCGAGCGCCCGGCGAGCGAGGACGCGGCGCGGCCGCCGATCCCACGCCATACCTGGGTCGTCGCCGGCGTAGTGATCGTCGGGATGATCATGTCGATCCTCGACACGACGATCGTCAACGTCGCGCTCAACACGCTCTCGAAGGACCTCCACAGCCCGCTCTCGCAGGTGCAGTGGGTGATCACCGGCTACCTGCTCGCGCTCGCCGCGGTGATCCCCGTGACCGGCTGGGCCGCACGCCGCTTCGGAGCCAAGCGCGTGTACATGGTCTCGCTGGTCCTGTTCACCGCCGGCTCGGTCCTCTGCGGGCTGTCGAGCTCGATCACCTCGCTCGTGATCTTCCGCATCCTCCAGGGGGTCGGCGGCGGCATGATCATGCCGGTGGCGATGATGATCATGGCCCTGGTCGCGGGGCCGAAGAGCATGGGCCGCGTGATGGGAATCATCTCGATGCCCGCGATGATCGCCCCGATCCTCGGACCGGTCGTCGGCGGCCTGATCCTGCAGAACCTGCACTGGTCATGGATCTTCTTCGTCAATGTGCCCGTCGGCGTGGTCGCGGTCGCGCTCGGCTGGCGGCTTTTGCCGCACACCGACCCGGGCGAGGCGGGTCGCCTGGACGTGCTCGGTCTGCTGCTGCTGCCGGGGGGCTCGGCGGCGGTCGTCTATGGCGTCAGCGCGCTCGGCTCGGGCGCGGCGCTTGGCGCCACCGAAGTGCTGCTGCCGATTCTCGCCGGGCTCGCGCTGACCGGGGCCTTCTGCCTGCACGCCTTGCGCTTCGAGCGCCCGCTGCTCGATATCCGCCTGTACGCCAACCGCGTGTTCGCGGGCGCGTCGCTGACCAACTTCGGACTCGGCGCCGCGCTGTTCGGCGCGATGATCCTGGTGCCGCTCTACTACCAGACCGTGCGCGGCTCGAGCGTCGTCGCGGCCGGACTGCTGACAGGTCCCCAGGGCATCGGGGCGCTTGTCGCGATGCCGATTGCCAGCCGCCTGACCGAGCGCTTCGGCGGCGGCCGCGTCGCGCTGTCGGGCGTGACGCTCCTCTGCGTGAGCACGGTCCCGCTGGCCTTCATCGAGGCGAGCACCTCGATCGTCGCGATCTCGCTTGTGCTCGTGGTGCGGGGTCTCAGCATCGGACTGTGCTTCATGCCCGCGATGGCCGCGGCGTTCGCGTCGATGCGTCCCGAGCAGATCTCCGACGCCACCCCGCAGATCAACGCCCTGCAGCGCACCGGTGGCGCGATCGGCACTGCGATCCTCGCGGTCGTGCTGCAGCGCGCGAGCGCGCACGCGATCACCCCGGCCCAGCACGCGGACGCGTTCCAGACCGCCTATTGGTGGTCGCTCGGGATCGCGCTGCTGACGCTGATCCCGTGCGTGATGCTGCTGCGCGCCGAGCGCTCACAGTCGCGAGATGCCGACGCCGCGTCACTGCGGCCCGACGCGAGCAGCGAAGCCTCGGCCGAGCCGCTCGGCGTCTGAGCGCGCCGGCCGCGCCCCGGGCGATCTCGCGAGCGGCGATGCCCGCGCTGTTTGCCCGCAGAATCTCGCAAACGCGCCAATTACCTCTGCTATAGTCGCCCACGACTCCCCTCGGCGTCCTGTGGGCCAAGGCTGTACGAACAGGTGCCGAGCGAAGCCAAGATAAAGATGGAGACCTCGAGCAGATAACGACGCGGACCGGTCAAGTCACGACCCGTAGCGCGCGTGGGCCCGAGGGGCCTATTTTTTTGGTCCGAGCCGGAGTCGCGACACCCTCTTCACCCGTCCACACCCTCCACGACATCACAGCTATGCCACGCTCGTTCACACTTCAGAACACGCGCAACATCGGGATCATGGCGCACATCGACGCCGGCAAGACGACGACGACCGAGCGCATCCTGTACTACACCGGGCGCACCTACAAGATCGGCGAGGTCCACGATGGCGCGGCCACGATGGACTGGATGGAACAGGAGCAGGAGCGCGGCATCACGATCACCTCCGCCGCGACGACCGCCGAGTGGAAGGGCCATCGCGTCAACATCATCGACACTCCCGGGCACGTCGACTTCACCGTCGAGGTGGAGCGCTCGCTGCGCGTGCTCGACGGCGCGATCGCGCTGTTCGACTCGGTCGCCGGCGTCGAGCCTCAGTCTGAGACCGTCTGGCGCCAGGCCGACAAGTACCACGTCCCGCGGATCGCCTACATCAACAAGATGGATCGCATCGGCGCCGACTTCGACAAAGGCGTGCAGACGATGGTCGATCGCCTCGGCGCCCACCCGGTGCCGATCCAGCTGCCAATCGGCGCGGAGTCGGACTTCGCCGGGGTCGTCGATCTGGTCACGATGAAGGCGATCGTCTATCGCGACGAGCTTGGCACCGAACAGGAGGTCCGCGACATCCCCGATGCGCTGGTCGAGCGGGCCACGCACGCCCGTCAGCACCTGTTGGAGGAGGTGTCGCACTACGACGACGAGCTGCTCGAGCTGATCCTCGAGGAGGCCGAGATCTCACCCGAGCGCCTCAAGCAGTCGATTCGCAATGCCACGCTGCAGATCAAGATGACCCCCGTGCTATGCGGGTCCTCGTTCAAGAACAAGGGCGTCCAGCCGCTGTTGGATGCAGTGCTCGACTACCTGCCCTCGCCGCTCGACGTTCCTCCGGTGAACGGGACCGAACTGGTGCGGGGCGAGGAGGGCGAGCGCGAGGTCAGCCGCCAGCCGGACGACGCCGAACCGTTTGCGGCGCTGGCCTTCAAGATCATGGCCGATCCGTACGTCGGCAAGCTGACCTACTTCCGCGTCTATTCAGGCCAGCTCGCCGCCGGGTCACGCGTGCTCAACGTCAACAGCGGGCGCACCGAGCGGATCGGACGCATCCTGATGATGCACGCCAACGACCGCGAGGAGGTCTCCGAGATCTACGCCGGCGACATCGCCGCCGCGGTGGGAATCAAGCAGGTGGTGACCGGCGACACGCTCGCCGCGCCCGACGCGCCGATCCGCCTCGAGACGATCGAATTCCCCGAGCCGGTGATCAAGGTCGCGGTCGAGCCCAAAACCAAGGTCGACCAGGAGAAGATGTCGATCGCGCTGGGCCGGCTCGCCGAGGAGGACCCCACCTTTCAGGTGCGCAGCAACGAGGAAACCGGGCAGACCGAGATCTCCGGCATGGGCGAGCTGCACCTGGAGGTGCTGGTCGACCGGATGAAGCGCGAGTTCGGCGTCGAGGCCAACGTCGGCCGTCCGCAAGTCTCCTACCGGGAGACGGTCCGCGGCTCGGCGCAGAAGGTCGAAGGCAGGTTCGTGCGCCAGACCGGCGGCTCGGGCCAGTTCGGCGTCGTCTACATCGACATCGAGGCGGCGCCCGGCGAGGGCTTTGACTTCGTCAACAAGATCAAGGGCGGCGCGATCCCCTCCGAGTTCATCCCAGCCGTCGAGAAAGGCGTCGAGGAGGCGCTGGAGAGCGGGGTCAAGGCCGGCTACCCGATGGTCGATGTGCGCGTGACCCTGACCGACGGCAAATATCACGAGGTCGACTCCTCGGAGATCGCCTTCAAGGTGGCCGGGTCGATCGCGTTGAAAGAGGCCGCCAAACGCGCCAAACCCGTGCTGCTCGAGCCGATCTTCGGGGTCGAGGTGGTCACGCCGGAGAAGTTTCTCGGCGAGGTGATCGGCGACCTGTCGCGCCGGCGCGGGCGGGTCGAGGGACAGGAGCGCCGCGGCAACGCGCTCGCGGTCAACGCGAGGGTCCCGCTCAGCGAGATGTTCGGGTACGCGACCGACCTGCGCTCCAACACGCAGGGACGCGCCACGTACACGATGCAGTTCGACGGCTACGAGGAAGTTCCGCCGAACATCGCCGAGAAGATCATCGAGCAGCGCACGGGGGAGCCGGTGCCCGCCTAGGCGCCCCTGGGGAATCGCCAAAGTTCCAGCCCTGCAACGAACCGTGCAAGCCCCGATCTGAGTACACCAGCGAACACGAAACCCCGCATTTAGATAGATTTCCCAGGTTCGTCATCCACTGGCGAACATAACGTCGATACAGGAGCGAACGCAAAGTGGCGAAGGAGAAGTTCGAGCGCGACAAGCCGCATGTCAACGTCGGAACCATCGGTCACATCGACCACGGAAAGACGACGCTGACCGCTGCCATCACGACCGTGCTGGCGGAGAAGGGGAACGCCGAAGCGCGCAGCTTCGAGGAGATCGACAACGCCCCAGAGGAGAAGGAACGCGGGATCACGATCGCCACCTCGCACGTCGAGTATCAGACCGAGAAGCGCCACTACGCGCACGTGGACTGCCCCGGTCACGCCGACTACGTCAAGAACATGATCACCGGCGCCGCCCAGATGGATGGCGCGATCCTGGTCGTTTCCGCCGCCGACGGGCCGATGCCGCAGACGCGCGAGCACATCCTGCTCGCCCGCCAGGTCGGCGTCCCGTACATCGTCGTATTCCTCAACAAGGCCGACATGGTCGATGACGAAGAGCTGCTCGAGCTCGTCGAGGTGGAGGTCCGCGAGCTGCTCTCCGAGTATGACTTCCCCGGCGATGACATCCCCTTCATCACCGGCTCCGCGCTGAAGGCGCTCGAAGGGGACGAGGCCGAGAAGCAGAAGATCCTCGACCTCGCGGAGGCGCTCGACACGTACATACCTGAGCCCGTGCGCGAGCTCGACAAGCCGTTCTTGATGCCCGTCGAGGATGTCTTCTCGATCACCGGGCGCGGCACCGTCGCGACCGGACGCGTCGAGCAGGGCGTGATCAACACCGGCGACACGGTTGAGATCGTGGGCATACACGACACCAACTCGACGGTCGTGACCGGGGTCGAGATGTTCCGCAAGATCCTCGACCAGGGCCAAGCCGGCGACAACGTTGGCTGCCTGCTGCGCGGGACCAAGCGCGAGGAGATCGAGCGCGGCCAGGTGCTGTGCAAGCCCGGCTCGATCACTCCGCACACCAAGTTCAAGTCCGAGGTCTACGTGCTCAAGAAGGAGGAGGGTGGACGCCACACCCCGTTCTTCTCGGGTTACCGGCCTCAGTTCTACTTCCGTACCACCGACGTCACCGGGGTGGCGAAGCTGCCCGAGGGTGTCGAGATGGTTATGCCCGGCGACAACGTCCAGATGGAGATCGAGCTGATCCAGCCGATCGCTATGGACCAGGGCCTGCGGTTCGCGATTAGGGAGGGCGGGCGCACGGTCGGCTCGGGCGTGGTCAGCGAGATCAGCGAGTAGCACCGCGCGCGCCTTCGCAGCGGCGGCGGCGCAGCGCTCAATTGGCAGTCCGATACGACGAATGGAACACCCGCCGCGCGTGGGTAGGGGGCGGATTCTGCTCGCCAGTGGATCCGCCCTGTTGCACGGATCCGCCGCTTGCACGCTTCACCACCAACCACTCACCACGAACACGATCACAAATGGCATCAGCAGCGCAAAACAAGATTCGCATCAGGCTCAAGGCCTATGACACCTCCGCGATCGAGTCGGCCGCGAAGGAGATCGTCGAGACCGCGACGCGCACCGGCGCGAGCGTCTCCGGTCCGGTGCCGCTGCCTACCGAGAAGAACGTCTATTGCGTGATTCGCTCGCCGTTCAAGGACAAGGACTCGCGCGAGCATTTCGAGGTGCGCACCCACAAGCGCCTGATCGACATCCACCAGCCGACCCCCAAGACCGTCGACTCGCTGCAGCGGCTCGACCACCTGCCGGCCGGCGTCGATATCGAGATCCGTCTCGCCACCTGATGCCAATGTCCGCGATCCTCGCCAAGAAGCTCGGCATGACCCAGATCTTCCAGGACGACGGCAGCGTCGCGCGCGTCACTGTGCTCGAGGCCGGACCGTGTCCGGTGACGGCCATCCGCACCGACGAGCGCGACGGTTATCAAGCCGTCCAGCTCGCTTTCGGCCAGACACGCGAGAAGCGCCTGAGCAAAGCCGAGCTCGGCCATCTCAAGAAGGCTGGCGCTCCGCCGCTGCGCCATCTCGGCGAGTTCCGCGACGAGGCCGGCGAGCTGCAGGTCGGCGACGCCGTGACCGTCGAGTCCTTCGCGGTCGGATCGCGTGTCAAGATCGCGGGCATCTCCAAGGGCAAGGGCTTTCAGGGGACGATCCGCCGGCACAACTTCAAGCGCGGGCCCAAGTCGCACGGCTCGCACAACGTGCGCGCGCCCGGCTCGATCGGCGCCTCGGCAACGCCCTCGCGGGTGCTTCCCGGACTTCGCGGCCCCGGGCACATGGGCAGCCGGCGGGCCACCCAGCGTGGTCTCGAGGTAATCGCGGTGGACGTCGCAAAGAATCTCTTGATGGTCCGTGGATCGGTGCCGGGAGCGACCGGCAGCGTGGTCGAGGTGCGCGACGATGCCTGACATACCGGTCCTCGGCACAGACCAGAAGCTCAAACTTCCCGGCGACGGTCTGCAAGCGCGCTTTCACGGCCCGCTCGTGCACCAGAGCGTGCGCGCCGAGCAAGCCGCACGCCGTCGGGGCACCGCCGCAAGCAAAACGCGGGGCATGGTCTCAGGCGGCGGCGCCAAGCCCTGGCGCCAGAAGGGAACCGGGCGTGCCCGCGCGGGCTCCAGCCGCTCGCCGATCTGGACCGGCGGTGGCACTGCATTCGGCCCCCAACCACGCTCGTATACGTTCAAGGTTAATCGCAAGGAGCAGCGCGCGGCGCTGCGCAGCGCATTGTCGCTGCACGCCGGCCGCGGCACCCTCGCGGTGCTCGAGCCCGCCGCGTTCACCCAGCCCAAGACGAGCCAGGCACTGGACCTGCTCGACGATTGGCCGCGCGCACGGCGTCCCACCCTGGTCGTCCTGAGCGGCGCCGATCGCGACGCCGCGCTGTCTTTTCGCAATCTGGCGCGCGTCGCGGTGATGACCCACGAGAATGTCGGCGTGACCGACATCGTGGGGGCCGCCTCGCTGCTGCTCACGCGGCCCGCCCTCGACGCGCTGAGCGCGCGCGCCGGAGTCAGCTCAGCCGAGACCGCACGCGAGGCCAAGACGGGCTCGCGCGCGAAGCAGAGCTCGAGCCAGCCGCAAAGCGCGAGCGAGCCCGATGGCGCCAGCGAAGCGAAAGGCGCCGGCAAAGCGAAAGGCGCCGGCAAAGCCAAAGTCGACGGCGAAGCGAAAGGCGACAGCAAGCCGACGCGCGAGAGCAAATCCAAGAAGACCGCCGCCGAGGAGGGCACAAGCTGATGGAGCCCTCCCAGGTGATCATCAGGCCGGTGGTCTCGGAGAAGAGCTACGTCCTCTCCGAAGTCAACCGCTACACGTTCAGAGTCCACGCAGACGCCCACAAGACGCAGATCCGTCAGGCGGTGCAGGAGCTCTTTGACGTGCACGTGCTCGACGTCAGGACGCTCAGCGTCAAGTCGAAGCCCAAGCGCCGCGGCGCGGTCAAGGGGCGCACGCGGTCGTGGAAGAAGGCGATCGTGCAGATCAGGCCCGACGAGAACATCCCGATCTTCCACGGCCTGCATTCACTCGACGCCTGATCGCAAGGACCGGAGCAGACACCAGTCATGGCAATCCGCAAGCCCAAGCCCACCAGCCCCGGCAGACGCTTTGTCTCCTACTCGGACTTCGCCGAGATAACAAAGTCCAAGCCCGAGAAGACGCTCGTCGAAGGGCTGACCAAGAGCGGCGGACGCAACGTACACGGACGCAAGACGGCCCGCCACCGCGGCGGCGGCGCCAAGCGCGCGTATCGGCGGATCGACTTCAAGCGCCGCAAGGACGGCGTGCCCGCGAGGGTCGCCGCGATCGAGTACGACCCCAACCGCTCCGCTTACATCGCGCTGCTGCACTACGTCGACGGCGAGAAGCGCTACATCCTCGCGCCCCAGCGCCTGAGCGTCGGGATGATGGTCGCCTCGGGCGAGGACGCGGACATCGCCGTTGGCAACTGCCTGCCGCTCGCGCGGATGCCGGTCGGCACGGTCGTCCACAACGTCGAGCTTCAGCCCGGCCGGGGAGGCCAGCTGGCGCGCTCCGCCGGTGCCTCGGTACAGCTGATGGCGCGCGACGGCGGGATGGCGACGCTGCGCCTGCCCTCGGGGGAGATGCGCCTGGTGCGCGCCGAATGCCGCGCCACCGTCGGGACGATAGGCAACGCCGATCACCAGAACGTGGCCATCGGCAAGGCGGGGCGCAAGCGCCACCTCGGCACGCGTCCGCAGACCCGCGGCACGGCCATGAACCCGGTGGATCACCCGCACGGCGGCGGCGAGGGCTCGACCACGCCGGGACGCCATCCGGTGACGCCCTGGGGCGTGCCCACGCTTGGTTATCGCACGCGCAAGAAGCGCAAGGCCTCGGACCGGTACATCGTCCGCGGGAGGCGTAGGGGGAGGGGCAAGCAACGATGAGTCGCTCGAGTAAGAAGGGTCCCTGGGTGCAGGCGCGTCTGATGGCTCGCATCGAGGCGCTCAACGCCGAAAACAACAAAAAAATGCTGCGCACCTGGTCGCGCGCGTCCACGATCTTCCCGGAGATGGTCGGTCACACGATCGCGGTGCACGACGGCAAGAAGCACGTCCCAGTGTTCATCTCCGAGGCGATGGTTGGTCACAAGTTGGGCGAGTTCGCACCCACGCGGATCTTTCGCGGGCACGCCGGCTCGGCAAGGGTCCGCTGATGAGCGCCGACACCGACAAGGACACGCCGGAGGAGGAGACGGACACGCCGGAGGAGGAGACGCCGAGCGAGGGCGGAAAGCCAGCTGCGGAGGAGAAACGACGGCGCACCAGGCGCCCCGCGAGGAAAAAGGCGACGGCGGACAAAGCCGCCGCCGAGCCACCCGCCGGCGAGCAGGCGGCCGCGAAGGAACCCACCGCCGAGAAACAATCTGCCAAACGCGCGCCCAAGGAGCCCGCGGCCGAGAAACCGCCCGCCAAACCCGCCGGGCGCAAACGCGCTCCCGCGAAACGCGCGTCCGCAAAAGGCGCAAGACGCCCGGTGCGGCGTAGGGTCGTGCGCGCCCGTGCCCGCTACGTGCGCACGTCCGCGCGCAAGGCGCGCATGCTCTCCGGGCACCTGCGCGGGCGCTCGGTGCAGGAGGCACGCGCTATCCTCGCCTTCGCGCCCCGCGAGGTCGCTCGCGACTGGAGCAAGCTGTTGGAGTCGGCGGTCGCCAACGCCGAGAACAACCACGAACTGCTCGAGGACGACCTGATCGTGCGTGAGGCGTACGCCGACGAAGGCCCCACGATCAAGCGCTTTCGGCCGCGCGCTCTCGGGCGCGCGACATCGATTGCCAAGCGCACGAGCCACTTGACGATCACCCTGACCACCGACGTGTAACGACCACGAGCACTCCACACGAGGCAAGTAGAGAATCGGACAACGAGAGACAGTGAGATAGGCATGGGACAGAAGGTTCACCCCGAGGCGATGCGCGTCGGCTACATCCACGACTGGAAGGCGAACTGGTTCAACGAGCGCTCCTTCCGCAGCTACCTGGCCGAGGACATCCGCGTGCGCGAACACATCATCGGCAAGCTTGCGCATGCCGGGCTGTCGGAGATCACGATCCGCAAGGACGCCAACGAACTCGAGGTCAACATCCACACGGCGCGACCCGGCATCGTGATCGGCAAGTCCGGCACCGAAGTCGATGCGCTGCGCCGCGATCTGCACCGACTGACCAGCAAGCAGATCAAGGTCAACATCCTCGAGATCAAGCGCCCCGAGCTGGACGCCAAACTCGTCGCCCAGTCGATCGCCGAGCAGCTGCAGAACAGGGTCGCGTTCCGCCGCGCGATGAAGCGCGCGCTGACCAGCGCGATGCGCTCCGGCGCCAAGGGCGTGAAGGTGCAGGTCGCCGGACGGCTCGGCGGCGCTGAGATGGCGCGCACCGAGAGCTACTCCGACGGTCGCGTCCCGCTGCACACGATGCGCGCGGATATCGATTACGGCTTCTACGAGGCGCGCACCACCTTCGGACGGATCGGCGTCAAGTGCTGGATGAACAAGGGCGAGATCATGCCCGAGGGCTATAGCGGCTCGGATCTCACCGACATGACCGCACCGGCCGCCCCCAGCTCCGAGCGCGACGGACGCGGTGGACGCGACGGACGCGGCGATGGCCGAGGTCGGCGCCGCGACAACGCCGGACCGGGCGGCGGCCGCGGACCGGGCGAACGTGGCGGGCGTGGCGGCCGTGGGAACGGCGGCCGCGGGCGCGGGGACACGGGCGATCGCGGGCGAGGCATGCGCTGATGCTCTCGCCCAAGCGCGTAAAACACCGTAAGCAGCACCGCGGCCGCAGGCGTGGCATTTCGCGTGGCCAGGTCAAGGTCCAGTTCGGCGAGTACGGACTGAAGTCGCTCGAGCAGGGCTGGCTCACCAATCGCCAGATCGAGGCAGCGCGTATCGCGATGACGCGCAAGATCAAGCGCGGCGGCAAGGTCTGGATCAACGTCTATCCGGACAAGCCGGTCACCAAGAAGCCGGCCGAGACGCGCATGGGCTCAGGCAAGGGGTCCCCCGAAGGATGGGTCGCCGTAGTCAAGCCAGGACGCGTGATGTTCGAGCTCGCAGGCGTGCCCGAGCCGCTCGCGCGCGATGCGATCCGCCTCGCCGCGCACAAGCTGCCCGTCAAGTCGAAGTTCGTCATGCGCGAGGACTGAGGCCGATCCGCGATGGAAGCCAAAGAGATCAGAGACCTCGAGGACCGCGAGCTCGCCAAACAGATCGCGACGCTTCGCAAAGACCTCTTCGGCCTGCGCTTTGCCAATGCCACCGGCGAACTCGAGGACACCGCCGGGATCGGCCGGGCCAAACGCGACCTCGCCCGCGCGCTGACCGTCGCGCGTGAGCGTCAGCTGGCCGGCAAGGACCTCAGCGCGGGGAGCGTGCGCCCGCGAGCACGCACAGCGGAGGTCGACACATCCGAGACCGAGACACAAGCCCAACATGACTGAGCAAGCGGACAACAACGACGAGCAGACGGCCGAGCCCTCCGAGGAGCAGGACGAGCAGCCCGCCGAGGCCGGCGGGAACGAAGAGCCGGCTGCCGAGCAGCCCGCTGCGCCGCAGCCTGTCGGCGAGGCCGAGCCCGCGGAGAGACTCTCCTCCAAGGAGCGTCGTCGCCAGGCCCGCTCGACCAATAAGGGCTCCCAACCTCCCCGCTCGCCCGAGGAGCGTCATCAGCAGCGCATCGCCAAACGCAAGCAAAAGGCCGCCTATCGCAGCGCCCGGCGCGGCAAGGAACGCGCGAAGGCCGCCCGGCGTCGCCGCGGCGAGCCCGCGCGCGACCCCGGCTCCGAGCAGTCGCTGGCGCCGGTTCACTCGCGGATCGAGGGCGTCCGCAAGGTCCGCCAGGGGGTCGTCGTCTCCGACAAGGCCGACAAGACGATCACCGTCCGCATCGATGTCGCCCGACGCCACCGCCGCTACCAGAAGATCGTGCGCAGCTCGAGCACCCTGCACGCGCACGACGAGAACAACGACGCCCACGAGGGGGACACGGTGCGGGTCATCGAGAGCCGTCCTCTGTCGCGCAGCAAGCGCTGGAACCTCGTCGAGGTCCTGGAGCGGGCGAGATGATTCAAAACGAGACACGTCTGCGCGTGGCCGACAACACCGGCGCGCGAGAGATCCTCTGCATCCGCGTGAAGGGCGGCTCCAAGCGGCGCTACGCGTTCGTCGGCGATGTGATCACCGCCACCGTCAAGCAGGCGAACCCGCAGGGCTCGGTCAAGAAGGGCGAAGTCGTAACCGCCGTGATCGTGCGCACAAAGAAGCCGATCGGCCGCGACGACGGCACCTACATCGCGTTTGACGAGAACGCCGCGGTGATCATCGACGACCAAAACAACCCGCGCGGCACTCGCGTGTTCGGTCCGGTAGCGCGCGAACTGCGGGAGCGTAATTTCATGAAGATCGTCTCGCTCGCGCCCGAGGTCCTGTAGTGGCTCGCAAGAGCGCAAATCCGCGAGCAGGTGCGATGAAGATTCGCTCGGGCGATCATGTCCGCGTGATCTCAGGCAAGGATCGCGGCAAGAGCGGACGCGTCCTGCGGACCGAGCCGCGCGAGCGCCGGGTGTATGTCGAGGGCCTCAACATGGTCAAGCGTCATCTGCGGCCGAAAGCGGTCTCAGAAGGCAGTCGAGGCCAGACCGTCGGCGGCGTGATCGAGCGCGAGGGCCCGATTCACGTCTCCAATGTGATGCTGCTCGACCCCAAAGGCGGCCAGCCGACCCGGGTCCGCGTACAGCGCGACGGCGCAACGCGCTCGCGCGTCGCCGTCCGCTCCGGAACGGCCATCGACTAACACGACCATCGACTACCGATTCCCACCCGCACCTTTCGACATCGACCAGCGCCACCGCTCGCATGAACGCCACCAGCCCCCCAGCTCGTCTGAAGACTCGTTACCTGGATGAGATCCGTCCCGCCCTCATCGGGCGGTTCGGATACTCCTCGGTGATGCAAACACCCAGGCTCGAGAAGATCACGCTCAACATGGGCGTTGGCATGGCCAAGACGGACTCAAAAACGCTCAAAGCCGCCCAGGAGCAGCTCGCGACAATCGCCGGGCAACACCCCAGCGTCCGGCGTGCGCGCAAGTCGATCGCAGCCTTCAAACTGCGGGAGGGCAATCCCGTAGGCGTCGCCGTGACCCTGCGAGGCGAGCGGGGCTACGAGTTCCTCGATCGACTCATCTCGATCGCGATCCCGCGCATACGCGATTTTCGCGGTCTCAATCCTCGCTCGTTCGACGGCCGCGGCAACTATTCGCTGGGGGTGCGCGAGCAGATCATCTTCCCCGAGATCGACTACGACGCGATCGACGAGGTCCGCGGCCTCGACGTCACGATCACCACCTCTGCCAGCACAGACCTCGAAGCGTTTGCGTTGCTGAGCGCATTCGGGATGCCGTTCGCCCGGCAAGGCAGGCCGAAGGCCTTCGACGAGGTTGCAGCTGACAGCCAGGCCGCCGAGAGCGGCGCGCGACGCGACGCTGCTGTTCAGGAGCGCGGCGAGGAACCCGCGGCGCAGGAGGCTGTGGCCGAGGAGGCCGCGGCGCAGGAGGCTGTGGCCGAGGAGGCTGCACTGGAGGAGGTTGTGGCCGAGCAGGCCGCGGTCGAGGAGGCTGTGGCCGAGGAGGCTGCGGTCGAGGAGGCTGTGGCGGAGGAGGCCGCGGTCGAGGAGGCTGTCGCCGAGGAGGCCGCGCTGGAGCAGGTTGTCTCGGGGGAGGCTCCGGTGCAGGAAGCTGTGCTCGAGGAGGCCGTGGTCGAGGAGCCCGCGCTGCAGGAGGCCGTGGCCGAGGAGCCTGCACTGGAGGAGGTTGTGGCCGAGCAGGCCGTCGCCGAGCAGGCTGCCTCCGAGCAGCCGGCCTCTGAGGAGTCCAAGGCCGAGGAGCCGGCTGGCGGCCAGGACGACGCGATTGAGGAGGCGTCTGCGCCGGGCGAGAATCGGGCTGATGAAGATACCGCTGAGACGAAGGACGGAGGCTGATGGCCAAGCTCTCGCTGCGCGTCAAGCAGGCGCGCACCCCCAAATACAAGACTCGCGCCTATACTCGCTGCAATCGCTGCGGGCGCCCGCGCGCGGTGTATCGGAAGTTCGGGCTCTGTCGCATCTGCCTGCGCGAGCTCGCCCACAACGGCCAGATTCCGGGGATGACCAAGTCCTCGTGGTGAGCCGCCAACAGAAACACGACCTGCCCTGACGCCATGTCCATGACCGATCCGATAGCCGACTTCCTCACGCGGGTGCGCAACGCTATCCACGCAGCACACGAGACGGTCGACATCCCGGCGTCCAAGCTGAAGTCCGAGCTCGCGCGGATCCTCGCGGAGCAGGGTTACATCGAATCCTGGTCGCTGATGGCAAAGCCGGACGGCGGCGCAGGGCAGCTGATTCAGATCACGCTCAAGTACACCGATGACAGGCGCTCGGCGATCTCGGGGCTGCGCCGCATATCGCGCCCCGGTCGGCGCATCTATGTCGACGCCAAGCACATACCAAAGGTGCTCGGCGGCATGGGCACCGCGATCGTCTCGACCTCCCGCGGGATGATGACCGGCCACGACGCGCGCGCCGCCGGCGTGGGCGGCGAGGTCCTCGCCGAGGTCTGGTGAGCGGCGCCGGCGGCGAAGCACGAGCATGTCCAGGATCGGTAGACAGCCCATCTCTATCCCGTCGGGCGTGACGGTTTCGATCGAGCCCGAAGCGGTGCGCGTCAGCGGTCCCAAAGGCGAGCTGGTCGAGCGCGTCGCCCGCGACATCAGCGTGGTCCAGGACGGCGATCACCTGCTCGTCTCGCGCCCGACCGACCGCGGTGAACACCGTGCGCTGCATGGCCTCACTCGCTCGCTCGTGGCAAACATGGTCCAGGGCGTCACCGACGGCTACGAAAAGCGCTTGGAAATCCAAGGCGTTGGCTATCGCGCGCAGCTGAAGGGTAAGAACCTCGAGCTCGCCGTCGGCTACTCGCATCCGCTGCCGATCAACGCACCTCCCGGTATCGAGTTCGAAGTCCCCCAGCCCACGCGCATCGTCGTCAAGGGCATCTCCAAGCAGCTGGTCGGCGAGACCGCGGCGATCATTCGCAAGCAGCGTCCGCCAGAGCCGTATAAGGGGAAGGGCATCCGCTACGAGGGCGAGTATGTCCCGCGCAAGGTGGGCAAGCGCGCATGACGGTCCTCACGAAGGCCGACCGTCGTCTCAAGCGCCGCCGCCGGGTGCGGGCGAAGATCTCGGGGACAGCCACGCGGCCGCGGATCTCGGTGTTCCGCTCAAACCGGGGTCTGTCCGCGCAGCTCGTCGATGACGTCGCCGGGCGCACGCTCGCGGCCGTCAACTGGTATGAGACCGAGCTCAATGCTCTGAGCAAAGCGGAGCGCGCGGCACGCGCCGGGCAGCTGCTCGCCGAGCGTGCGAAGGCTGTCGGTGTCTCCGAGGCCGTTCTCGATCGCGGCGGCTACCGCTACCACGGCCATGTTCGCGCGTTTGCCGAATCGATTCGCGAGGCCGGTCTGCTCGCCTGAGGGCCCGCGCCAGCATCCCGCTACGCTCTTGCCCAGCACATGACCGTCTACCCACATCGCTCAGTTAACCCGGCCGGCCTGGACCTGCAGGAGCGAGTCGTCGAGATCAACCGGGTGGCGAAGGTCGTCAAGGGCGGCCGGCGCTTCTCCTTCACGGCGCTGGTCGTCGTCGGCGACGAGCGCGAAATCGTGGGCGTCGGCTACGGCAAGGCCAACGAGGTGCCCCTGGCGATCCAGAAGGGCGTCGAGCGGGCGCGCAAGGATCTCTTCAAGGTCCCGCGCCACGGCAGCACGATCACTCATCAGACGACAGGCATATTCGGCGCCGGACGCGTGCTGCTAAAGCCGGCCTCGCCCGGCACGGGCGTGATCGCGGGCGGCGGCGTGCGCGCGGTGCTCGAGCTGGCCGGCATTCACGACATCCTCTCCAAGAGTCTCGGCACACAGAACCCGATCAATCTGGTGAAGGCGACCGTCGAGGGGCTGCGCTCGCTGCGCACCCCGGAGGAGGTCGCCAGCCTGCGCGGCCTCTCGATCGACCGGGTGCTTGGCCTCGGCGGCGACAACGCCGCCGCTGCCAGCGCCAGCGCCGGCGCCACCGGCGCGGCGACTGCAGGCGATGGAACAGCCGCGGGACCCGCTTCTGAGAGCGAGCCCGGCAGCCCCGGCGCCGACGCGAGCTCCGAGCAGCCTGCGCCGGCCGAGCGCGAGGCCGCACCGGAGGGGGATGAGGCCGCGCGGTCCGCCGCGCAGACCGGCGCCGACGGCGCACCTGAGTCCGCCGTGGAGGAGGCCTCGGCCTGATGGCGACCCTGACCGTCACCCAGCGCCGCTCCAGCAACGGCTGTAACCAGCGCCAGCTGGACACGCTGCGCTCGCTTGGCTTGCGCCGCATCGGCCACACCCTCGAGCTCGCCGACAGCGAGCAGACACGAGGCATGCTGCACGCGATCCGTCATCTGGTGGAGGTGGACGGCGCCCAGCAGCGAGCATCCGCGAAGCGCTCCGGCGCGGCCAAGGTCGCGAGGCCAAAGACGCCTCCAGACGCGCCGGCGGAGACCGCCGAATGAGCCCCGCGCGGGATGAGAAGCGGGCGAGCGCCGCCGACGACGCCCTGATCGGCCTGCACAGCCTCGCGCCCGCCAGCGGCAGCCGTCGGCCGCGCAAGCGCGTCGGACGCGGCGAAGGCTCCGGCTCGGGCAAGACCTCGGGTCGCGGCCAGAAGGGCGCGGGCGCGCGCTCGGGCGCGAAGCGGCGCGCCCGCTTTGAGGGCGGCCAGATGCCGATCCACATGCGCATGCGCAAGCTCCGTGGCCCGCACATGAAGAAGTCGATGCCGTTCGAGCCCTTCCGCACGAGCACCCAGGCGGTCAACATCGCCGACCTGGAGGCGCGCTTCGACGCCGGGGGCGAGGTCACGCTCGAGTCGCTCAAGGCGCACGGGCTGGCCACGCGTAAAGGCGTGCCCGTGAAGGTGCTCGCCAAGGGCGAGCTGACCAAGGCGCTGACCGTCCACGCCCATGCCTTCAGCGCGAGCGCGAGACAGCGCATCGAGGCCGCAGGCGGCACCTGCGAGATCGTCGAGAGCTAGAATCAGCCGCTCCGGGGCTTCCGTTCCAGCCGCGCAAGACCAATGCTCGCGACGATTCTCAACGCCTTCAAGGTAGCCGACATCCGCAAGAAGCTCGCCTTCACGGGGGCGATGCTGCTGATCTACCGCCTCGGCTCGCACATACCCGTCCCGGGTGTCAACCTCACCGCGGTCAACAACATCCAGAAGCAGTTCAGCGGCAATGGCATCCTCAGCTACCTGAACCTGTTCTCCGGTGGTGGCCTCGGCCGGATCGCGCTGTTCGCGCTGGGCATCATGCCCTACATCACCGCCTCGATCATCCTGCAGCTGCTGCAGGTGGTCGTCCCCTCGCTCGAGAAGCTCTCCAAGGAAGGCGAGGTCGGACAGGCCCGCATCACCCAGTACACGCGCTATCTGACGGTCGGTCTCGCGTTTGCGCAGTCGATCGGTTACGTCTTCTTGTTCCACTCGCTGCAGGCCAAAGCGGGCGAATCGGTCGTCACCCATTTCGACGCGCCGCACATCTTCTTGATCGTCATCTGCCTGACCACGGGCTGCGTGCTGCTGATGTGGATCGGCGAGCTGATCACGCAGCGAGGCATCGGTAACGGCATCTCGCTGCTGATCTTCGCCTCGATCGTCTCGCGCCTGCCGGCGGGCATCCAGATCTGGTGGACCACGCAGGATCAGGTGTTCAAGGTGATGATGCCGTTCCTCGTGCTTGCGGTCGTCGCCGGCATCGTGTTCGTTCAGGAGGGCCAGCGGCGGATCCCGATCCAGTACGCAAAGCGCGTGATCGGACGCCGCATGTCGCAGGGCGGACAGACCTACCTGCCGCTGCGCGTGAACATGGCAGGCGTCATCCCGGTGATCTTCGCGGCGAGCCTGATGGCGTTCCCGCCGACGGTGGGACAGCTCGTGAAAACCCACTGGGGGCAGTCGATCTCGGACTTCTTCACGCCCAACGGCTGGCATTACGTGCTCGGTCAGTCGATCTTGATCATGATCTTCACCTACTTCTACACCGCCGTCACGTTCAACCCGGTCGATCAGGCCGACAACCTGAAGAAGTACGGAGGCTTCATCCCCGGCGTGCGTCCCGGGCGCCCGACCGCCGAATTCCTCGATCGCATCCTCGCTCGGCTGACGTTTCCCGGCGCGCTGTTCCTCGCCGCGGTCGCCGCGCTGCCCGCGATCCTGTTCGCGCAAACCCATCAGAACTTCCAGTTCGGCGGTACTTCGATCCTGATCGTGATCGGGGTCGCGCTGGAAACGATGAAGCAGCTCGAGGCCCAGCTGATGATGCGCTCCTACGAGGGCTTCTTGAAGTAGCTAGGCTCCGGACGCGGTGTCCGAGCTAAATCTGATCCTGCTTGGTCCGCCAGGTGCGGGCAAGGGTACACAGGCGGATCGCTTGCACGAAGACTTTGGCCTGCCGCACATCTCGACCGGGGACATGCTGCGCGCGCAGGTCGCCTCGGGAACCGAGCTCGGCGTCGAGGCCAAGCGCTACATGGATGCCGGAGAACTCGTCCCCGATGCGGTGATCATCCGCATGATCGTCGAGCGTATTTCCGATGCCGACGCCCAGGACGGGTTTCTCCTCGACGGCTTCCCGCGCAATTTGACGCAGGCCGAAGCCCTCGGCCAGGCGCTGCGCGAGCTGGACCGGCGCCTGCATGCCGTGTTGGCGATCGAGGTCTCCGACGAGGAGGTGGTACGGCGGCTGTCGGGGCGGCGGGTATGCGTGAAGAACCCCGCGCACATCTACCATGTCGCGTTCGACCCGCCCAAGCACGAGGACGTCTGTGACCAGGACGGCGCGCGCCTGATCCAGCGCGACGACGATCGCGAGGAGACCATCCGCCGGCGACTGGAGGTCTACGATCGCCAGACCGCCCCGCTGATCGACTACTACGACGAGGCGGGGCTGCTGCGCCGCTTTGACGGCAGCCTGCCCGCCGACGAGGTCCACGCGCGCATCCGTGCGACGCTGGCCACCCTGCGCCTCGAGGAGGAGCTCTAGCCGGCAGGCGAGCGCTCCAGCGCACTCCAGCTAAGCTCAGCTGGTGATCATCAAGAAGAGCCCCGCCGAGATCCAGCGGATGGCACGCGCCGGCGAGGTGCTCGTCGAGACGCTCGACCTGCTCGAGACCAAGATCCGCCCGGGCGTGACCACGAGCCAGCTCGATACGGTCGCAGAGCGCTTCATCCGCTCACGCGACGCGACGCCCGCGTTCAAGGGCTATCGGGGGTTTCCCGGCTCGATCTGCGCGTCGCCGAACTCGATGGTCGTGCACGGCATCCCGGGGCCCTACAAGCTGGCGGGCGGCGACATCGTCTCGATCGACGTCGGCGTGACGCTCGACGGCTGGGTCGCCGACGCGGCACGGACGTTTGCGGTCGGGGACGTCACCCCCGTCGCCGAGCATCTCCTCGCGGCCACCCGCGACTCGCTCGATGCCGGCGTCGCCCAGTGTCGTCCCGGTAACCGCCTGGGCGACGTGTCCGGCGCGATTCAGAGCGTGGCCGAGGAAGCCGGCCTGTCGGTGATCCGCTCGCTCGTCGGTCATGGCATCGGTCGCAGCATGCACGAGGACCCGCAGGTGCCCAACTACGGGCGGCCCGGCAAGGGTCCGCTGCTGGAGGAGGGGATGGTGCTCGCGATCGAGCCGATGACCACCGCGGGTCGTGCAGGCGTACGCGTAGCTGGAGACGGCTGGGCGATCTTCTCCCAGGATGGCTCGCCGGCGGCGCACTTCGAGTTCACCGTCGCGATCACCGCGTCGGGGCCCGCGATCCTGACTCCCTGGCACCTCGCGCCCGCGGAGCGTTCAGGCGCGCGCGAACAGCCGCGGGACGACCGCGAGGCGGCCGCCGGCGCACGCTGAGAGCCGGCCTGCAGAGCCGTCACGGCCGCCCTGGCGGCTGCGGAGTTGCTACCATCGCAAGTCCTGCTCGAACGCGGGCTAGTTGGCGCGCGCGAGAGCGAATCCACGACCAGGTAGCGGCGGCCGACACGGCAGCCAGAGCCGGGTCGCCGGACCAGCCGAAAGGGATCATGAAGGTCAGACCGTCGGTCAAGCCGATGTGCGAGAAATGCAAGATCATCCGCCGCCACGGCGCGGTCCTGGTGATCTGCCAGAACAAGCGCCACAAGCAGCGTCAGGGCTAGGCAATGGCGAGAATCGCAGGCGTCAACCTCCCCTTGAACAAGCGCTCGGAGATCGGCCTTACCTACATCTACGGGATCGGCCGCTCGACCTCGAACAAAGTCCTCGCCGAGGTGGGCGTCGACCCGGACACCTACGTGCGCGATCTGACCGAGGACGAGGTGTCCAAGTTGCGGGATGTGATCGACCGCTCGCTGACGGTCGAGGGCGATTTGCGGCGCGAGCGCTCGCAGGACATCAAACGCCTGCAGGAGATCGGCTGCTATCGGGGGCTGCGCCACCGCCGCGGCCTGCCGGTGCGCGGGCAAAAGACCAAGACCAACGCGCGCACGCGCAAGGGCCCCAAGCGCATGCAGGTAGCCGGCAAGAAGAAAGCAGGCAAGAAGTGAGGCGCTCCTGATGGCTCCTCCCAAACGCGCCCGCGGCAGGCGCAAGCCGAAGAAGAACATTCCCGTGGGCCAGGCCCACATCAAGACCTCGTTCAACAACACGATCGTCTCCCTGACCGACACCTCCGGCAACGTGATCGCCTGGGAGTCAGCGGGCGGGGCCGGCTTCAAGGGCTCGCGCAAGTCCACCCCGTTCGCCGCGCAGGTGACCGCCGACGCCGCCGCGCACAAGGGGCTCGAGCAGGGCCTGCAGAAGGTCGAGGTCTACGTCAAGGGACCCGGCTCGGGTCGCGAGACGGCGATCCGCTCGCTGCAGGCGGCCGGTCTTGAGGTGACCGGCGTCAAAGACGTCACGCCGCAGGCACACAACGGCTGCCGCCCGCGCAAGCGGAGGCGCGTCTGATGGCCAGGGACGTCGGCGCACAGTGCAAGCTTTGCCGTCGCGAGGGTCAGAAGCTGTTCCTCAAGGGGGAGCGCTGTCTCACCGACAAGTGCGGCGTGGAGCGCCGCTCCTATCCGCCGGGTGAGCACGGCCGGGGACGGATGAAACAGAGCGAGTACCGCGTCCAGCTGCGCGAGAAGCAAAAGGCGCGCCGCTACTACGGAGTCCTCGAGCGCCAGTTCCACGGCTACTACGAGAAGGCCTCGCGCCAACCCGGGATCACCGGCGAGAACCTGCTTACCCTGTTGGAGTGCCGCCTGGACAACGTGCTCGTGCGCCTCGGCTTCGGCGCCTCGCGCCGGCAGGCTCGCCAGCTGATCCGCCACGGCCATTGGACGGTCAACGGCAGGCGGGTAAATATTCCCAGCTACCAGGTCCGCCCAGGCGACGTGATCGCGATCAAGGCGGACACGCCCGCGACGCAGGTGGTCAGGGATGCGACCGAGCTCACAGGACAGATTCCCGCGTGGCTCCAGGCCGACCACGAGTCGCTCACGGCCAAGGTGCTGCGCAAGCCGGAGCGCCGCGAGGTGGCAGCACCGGTGCAGGAGCAGCTCATCGTCGAGCTGTACTCGAAGTAACCGCTTGACCCAGCGCCGCGCCGCCTCGGCGGCAGGCGGCCCGCCCAGCCGACGCCGGAGGGTGCCGGCGCGAGACCAAAACGACGTTAGGACGCCCGATGCTCGACTTCCAAATCCCTCGGATCACCAGCGAGTCGGTAGACCAGAACCGTGGATCGTTCACGATCGAGCCGCTTGATCGCGGCTTCGGCTACACGTTCGGCAACTCGCTGCGGCGCGTGTTGCTTTCATCGCTTGCCGGCGCCGCCGTGACGAGCGTGCGGATCGAGGGGGTAGCGCACGAGTTCTCCACGATCGCGGGCGTCAAGGAGGACGTCACCGACATCGTGCTCAACCTCAAGGGCATCGTCTGCCGCATGCACTCGGACGCGACCGAGGTCGAGGCTCCGCTGGTCGTGACCGGCCCCGGCGAGATCACCGCCAAGGACATCGACCTGCCCGCCGGCGTGGAGATCCTCAACCCGGACGTCCACATCGCGACGCTCGAGAAGAAAACGAAGCTCGAGCTGTACATGACGATCGGCCGCGGGCGCGGTTACCGCCCCGCCGAGGAAAACAAGTCCGCCGACCAGCCGATCGGCGTGATCCCGATCGACTCGATCTTCTCGCCCGTGCGCCGCGTCGCCTATGCGGTCGAGCAGGCCCGCGTCGGGCAGAAGACCGACTTCGACAAGCTCACGCTGGACATCGAGACCGATGGTTCGATCGACCCGCAGGCCGCCCTGCGCGAGGCCGCCGAGCTGTTGATCTCACAGCTGGCGATCTTCACCGACGCAGACCGCATCCAGGAGCTGCGCGCGACCCCCGGCGGACAGCTCGACGGGCATGGCCTCGCGGTCGCCGCCGGCACCGGCGGCGCCGCGCCCGGAGCGCTGCAGGGCGAGGAGTGGAGCATCCTGATCGAGGAGCTCGAGCTCGGCGTGCGCTCCTACAACTGCCTCAAGCGCGCCGGCATCCAGACGGTCGGCGATCTGATTTCAAAGTCCGAGGCCGAGCTAAACGCGATCCCCAACTTCGGCAAAAAGTCGATCGACGAGGTGATCGAAACTCTGCATTCGCGCGGTCTCAACCTCCGCCAGGATTAGCCCGCCAAACAGCCACGAGGATCGTCAGAGATCGATGCGACATCAGAAGACCCGCAACAAGCTCAGTCGCGACGCCGCCCACCGCAAGGCGCTCTTGATGAACCTGAGCAAGGAGATCATCGAGCACGAGCGCATCCGCACGACCGAGGCCAAGGCGAAGGCCGTCAAACCGGAGATCGAGCGGCTGATCACGCTCGCCAAGCGCCGCGATCTGCACGCCCGGCGCCAGGCTCTGTCGACGCTCGCCCAGGACAAGTTCGCCGTGCACAAGCTGTTCGAGGACCTCGGCCCCCGCTACGCGGATCGCCCGGGCGGATACACGCGCATTCTCAAGCTCGGGCCGCGCCGCTCGGACGCGACCGAGATGGTCTTTATCGAGCTCGTCTAGACGCGTTCGGCCCCAGCCCGGCGTGAGGCGATGGTCACGAAGCTCACGCTCGAATACGACGGGACCGATTTCGCCGGCTGGGCGCGTCAGCCGGGGCTGCGCTCGGTCCAGGCGGAGCTCGAGCGGGCGCTACAGACCATCCTCTCCGAGCCGCTCGCGCTGAGCGTCGCGGGCCGCACCGATCGGGGCGTACATGCGTGGGGACAGGTTGCCAGCTACGAGCACGAGGCCGTCGCTCCAGCGCGTCTGAATGCGCTGCTGGCCGAGGACGTCGCGGTGCTGGCCGCCGAGCCCGCCCCGCCTGGGTTCGATGCGCGCCGCGATGCGATCAGCAGGACCTACTGCTATCGCGTGCTCGCCCGCCGCCCGCGCGCGGTGTTCGAGCGCGGGCGCGCCCTGTGGTGGCCGCGGCCCGTGCACCGCGAGGTGCTCGGGGCCTGCGCGCGCGCGCTGTGCGGAACGCACGACTTCACCGCGTTCACTCCCACTCAGACCGACCACGTGCGCTTCGAGCGCCGCGTGCTGCGCGCGGACTGGAGGGAGTCCGGGGAGACGCTCGAGTTCTGGATCGAGGCCGACGCGTTCTTGCGCCATATGAACCGCATCCTCGTCGGGACGATGCTCGAGGTCGCGGGCGGGCGGCGGACGCTCGCCGACTTCGAGCGCCTGCTGGCCGGCCGGCCCCGCGCGCACGCCGGCCCGACCGCGCCCGCGCACGGCCTCGCGCTCGCAGCGGTCGCCTACCTATGAGCGCGAAGAGCGCCTGGTGCGTGCTCGCCCCACGGCTTCGAGCGGCGGCGGCTCGACCGCGGCCCGGTAGCGCGGACGGTAGCGCGCGATGCGCTGGGCGCCTTTCGCTCCGATGAACGGGGCCAGCGCTATGTACGCGAGCTCCGGACCCGCATCGGGGAGCTCCGCGATGCGCCGTGCGGCCGCGTAGTGGCGCAGCAGTTCGAGCAGCGCGCCCGCGAACGCCGCGGCCGCGGTCCGCGAGATCTGGGGGTTGAGCTCGAAGCCGGGGTCGAGCAGACGCTCGAATTCGGCGGCGTGACGGTCGGCCTGCTCGAGCCCCACGCGACCGACGCTGAACGTCTCCAGAGCGACGATACGCGTCTCGCGCGGGTTCTCGGCGGCGGCGCGCAGATAGGCCGCGATCCCGTCGCTCACGCCGTGCGCCCAGTCGGACGCAGCGGCGATCGCCGGCGTGACCCGGCTGGCGAGCCGCTCGTGGGCGAGCTCGCAGGCGGCGAGCAGTGCCTCCTGCTTGTTCTCGAAGTGGCTGTAGAAGGTGCTGAACGAGACCCGCGCGCAGCTCGCGATGTCGCGGTGTGTCATCCCGTCGTAGCCGTTCGTCGCGGCGAGCTCGAGCACCGCTTCGACGATCCGCTCGCGGCGCTCGCTCAGAGCGTCCTGCTCGTCGCCGGGCGTGGCCAGCTGCACGCTGGCAATGGCGTTGGCGATCACAGCCTCGACGCCATCCCTGTCCCTTGCTGCCGCGACGGCCGCGCCCGCGCGCTCGCTCGCCTTGCCGGCGCGTTTGTCCGCGTGCGGCTCGAGCAGCGTGAGCGCGTGCGGGCTGCAGGCCACGAGCCAGCTGCTGAGCTCGTTCGCCAGGTCCGCCGGCGGCTCGTCTTGATGCTTGCGCAGCCCGTTGGAGAGGACGCGACGCAGCCCGCCGGTGACCGCGACCGCGAACGCCGGCGAGACCGGCGCGCGGTCACCGACGTCGGCGCGGCCGTGGGCGAGCATGCTGCGTACCAGCGCGATCGCTTGCGCGTTGCGCCCGCCCGCGGCAGATCCGGCGGTGAGGATCTCGGACAAGCACACGCGCGCCGCAGCAGGCCATATTTCGGCGGCGCCGACCAGCGCGTCCATCGCCGCCTCGATCCGCTCCGGCCAGGCCACGTCGGGCATGTCGTAGGCGTCCGCGATCTGCTCGCTCGCGCGTGCCGCGTGGCTGTCGTAGGTCGTCAGGAAGGCGTCCTCGATGCTCTCGAAGTTCTCATAGAAGGCGGCGCGCGAGACGTGCGCGCGTTCGGTCACGTTGGAGACCGTCGTTGCGCGCAGGCCCCTGCGATCGACGACCTCCACGAGCGCCGCCATCAGCCGCTCGCGCTGGCTGGCGCGGACGACCTCGGCGGGCAGGCGCGAACCCGGCGAGAGCTTCGCTGCCCCGCTCCGCGAGCCGGGCCCGAGCTTCGACTGCACGCTGTGAGTGCTGGCGCTTCGCTTTCCCCCGGGCATCTCGGTCTGAGCAGGACACAACGCCTCGACGAGGCCGTCGCCTGCCCAGATGCCCCCTCTCCTAATCGGTCAGTTTCCTACCAAGGCACCTGCCCCTAAAAAGCTAACACGCTTTGCCGTCTTGCGGTAGGGGGTCGATCAGCTGCGCGATCGCGCCGTTGGCGAGCTCGCGGACGCTTTGCTCACCGGTGCGGCGCCTATCCTGGGGCATGTGCTCAACGTCCTGCTGACCAACGACGACGGAATCGAGGCCGAAGGGCTGCAGGCGATCCGCGCGGTCCTGCGCGCCGTCGAGGGCGTCAACCTCGCAGTGGTCGCGCCCGACGGCAACCGGTCGGCGATGGCCCGCTCGATCACGACGCGCAGGCCGCTGTGGGTCGCCGAGGTGCCGTTCGCCGACGGCAGCGTCGGCTACGCGACCGATGGCACGCCGGTCGACTGCGTGCGGCTCGCCAGCCTCGGTTTGATCGCCGGCTTCGAGCCCGACCTGGTCGTCTCCGGGATCAACCACGGAGCCAATCTCGGCGACGACATCACCTACTCGGGCACGGTCGCGGCGGCGCTCGAGGGGGTCGTGCTCGGCATTCCCGCGATCGCCGTCTCGCAGCAGTCCGGGGCCCGCGCGCTCGACTTCCGCTACGGCGGAGGCTTCGAGTTCGACCTCGCGGCGACGTTCGTCGCGCGGCTGATCGAGCGGATCGAGGAGGTCCCGCTGCCGGCGGCGACGCTGTTGAACATCAACGTGCCAGCCGGACGGCCGTACGGCGTCGAGGTGACGAGGATCGGCAAGCGCATCTACCAGGACGAGCTCAAGCTCGAGAGCGAGGAGGAACACCGCCGGCGCTACTGGATCTACGGCGCCGACCCTGGTTTCCACGACGAGCCCGGGACCGATCTGGCAGCGGTCGCTGCCGGGCGCATCGCGGTGACGCCGATCCACTTCGACCTGACCGACCGCCCGAGCCTCGACGCGCTGCGCAGCTTCGACCTCGGCGAGCTGCTCGAGCCGGCTCCGCGCGGCGCGTCGTGAGCGCCGCGCGCCAGCAGGAGCGCGGCTCACAGCCGACCGCCGACATGCTCGCGCGCGCGCGCGAGCTGCGCGAGCAGCTCGAGTACCACGCCCATCGCTACTACGTGCTCGACGACCCGGTGATCGGCGACGACCAGTACGACGCGCTGCTCGACGAGCTGCGCGCGCTCGAGGCTGAGTGGCCGCAGCTGCGGACTCCCGACTCGCCCACGCAACGGGTCGGCGGCGAGCCGGTGAGCAGGCTGCAGAAGGTCGAGCACCTCGAGCCGATGCTGTCGCTCGGCAACGTGCGCTCGGCGCAGGAGCTGCAAGCGTGGGTCGAGCGGATGCGCAACCACCTCGCGCGCGAGGGGATCTCCGCGCCGCGGTTCAAGTTCGTGGTCGAGCCGAAGATCGACGGCCTGGCGATCAGCCTCGTCTACCGCGACGGGTCGCTGCAGCGCGGCGCGACCCGCGGCAACGGCGAGGTGGGGGAGGACATCACGCACAACCTGCGCACGATCCGCGCGATCCCGCTGCACGTCGAAGACGTGCCGCCGCTGCTCGAAGTCAGAGGCGAGCTGTACATGTCGTTGAAGGACTTCGCGGCGCTCAACGAGCGGCGCGCGCAGGCGGGCGAGTCGACCTTCATGAACCCGCGCAACTCGGCCGCCGGCACCGTCCGCCAGCTCGATCCGGCGCTCGCGGCCGAACGGCCGCTGTCGATCTGGTGCTACCAGGTTGGCGTCGTCGACGGCGTCTCCTTCAACAGCCACTGGGAGGCGCTGCAATGGCTGAAAGAGCGCCGCTTCAGGGTCAATCCCGACATCAAGCTGCTCGCCACCGAGGAGCAGGTGATCGAGCAGTGCAGCGACTGGCAGCGCCGCCGCGGCGAGCTCGACTTCGAGATCGATGGTGCCGTCGTCAAGGTCGACGACCTCGAGCTGCAGCGGCGCCTGGGATCGGTCGGGCGCGACCCGCGCTGGGCGGTCGCCTGGAAGTTTCCCCCGACGACAGCGGTGACGCTGCTCGAGAAGATCATGTGGAACGTCGGCAAGTTCGGGGACCTGCGCCCCTACGCGGTGCTCCGGCCGGTCGCCGTCGGCGGCGTGACGATCAAGCTGGCGACTTTGCACAATGAGGAGGACCTGCGGCGCAAGGACATCCGGGCGGGAGAGGACGTGATCGTGATGCGTGCCGGAGACGTGATCCCGCAGGTCGTCTCGCCCGCCCCGCACGTCGTCGACCGCGCCGACCGACCGCCCCCGCCGCGCCCGCCGGCGAGGTGCCCGTTCTGCAACACCCCCACCGTCAAGGCGAGCGACAGCGTCTTCACGAAGTGTCCGAACAGGGACTGCCCCGCGCGCGCATGGCAGCTGCTCAAGCACTTCGTCTCGCAAGGCGCGATGGACATCGAGGGGCTCGGCGAGAAGCAGGTCGCGCTGCTGCAGGAGCGCGACCTGCTCAGGAGCGCCGGTGACTACTACCGCCTGCGTGAGCAGCAGCTCACCGAGCTCGAGGGGTTCGGCGAGGTCTCCGCGGGCAAGGCGATCGCGGCGATCGAGGGCTCCAAGCAGCGACCCTTCGCCCGGGTCCTGTTCGCGCTGGGGATCGAGGAGGTGGGGCAGGTGACCGCGCGCAACCTGGCGATGCGCTTCCGCGACATCGATGCGCTGCTCGGCGCCTCGATCGAGCAGATCGCGCAGACGCCCGGCATCGGCGAGAAGATGGCCCGCACGATCCATGAGCAACTGCACGACGCGCGGATACTCGCCCTGATCGAGGACCTGCGCGCGCTTGGGTTGCGACTCAGCCAGGCCGGCCCGCCCCCCTCCGAGGGGCCGCTCGCCGGCAAGACGCTCGTGCTGACCGGGATCCTGCCGAGCCTCTCGCGCGAGCAGGCCGGCGAGCTGATCACGGCCGCGGGCGGGCGCGTGACCGGGTCGGTGTCGAAGAAGACCGACTTTCTCGTAGCCGGCGAGAGCGCGGGTTCCAAGCTGCAGAAGGCCGAGCGCCTCGAGATCCAGGTGCTCGACGAAGCGGGCCTGCGCGCGCTGCTGGCTCAGTAGTCGGCGATCGTGATCGCCATCTGGTCCTGGAAGGCGTGGGCTGATTCGACGGAGATGCCGTCGGTGAAGATCGCGAACGCCAGCGTGTGGCCGTCGAGCGCGTTGCAATAGCCGACCAGGTTGGAGACGCCCGTGAGCGTGCCGGTCTTGCCCTGACAGCGCCCCGCGGCGGCGCTGCTGCGCATGCGCAGCGCGAGCGTGCCGCTGCGCCCGGCGACCGCCAGGCTGCCGCGCAAGAGGTTGCCGAGCGGGTTGGACGCGAGCTTGACAAGCAGGCCGGTGACCTGGAAGGGGGAGGTGAGATCCGCCGGTGACAGCCCCGAGCCGTCGACCACCTGCGGGTGGATGCCGAACTGGGCGGCGATCGTCTGGCGCACGACCGCGGCTCCGGCCGCGGTCGTGCCGGCGCCGCCGTAGCGCGCGCCCAGATCCTTGACCAGGGTCTCGGCGAAGAAGTTGTCCGAGGGCGGGAGCATCAGCCCGAGCAACGTGGCGAGCGTCGGTGAGGCGACCGTCGCGAGCTGGCTTGCGCCGGCCGGGGTCGTGGCCGCGCCGCTCGAGCCGCGGATCGCGACGCCCGCGTGCTTGAGCGCGCTCCACAGCTGGTGCGCCGCGTAGGCCGCGGGGGCGTGGGGGCCGCGTTCTGAGCCGCTGGCGCCGCGATTGAACGCCAGGGCGCTCAGCGTCCCTTCGAGGAACGGGTCGGGCGCGTAGCTGCTCGATGGCTCCCCGCGCAGGGAGTCGAAATAGCTCTCATCGCCGAACACCGAACCGCTGATCCGGCGGATCCCCTCGACGTGGACGAGCTGTTCGACCAGCGTCGACACCGATGCGCCGGCGCCGCCGTAGTGTGCGCGGATGAACGCGCTGCTGCCGAACGTCGGGTCGCCGCCGCCGTGCAGGTACAGGCTGCCTTCCCAGGTCCCGGCGGTCAAGTGCCCGGCCCCGTAGACGGTGGTGCTCAGGTGAGCTTCCGGGCCTATTCGCTCGAGCGCGGTCGTGGCCGTATAGAGCTTCTCGACCGACGCCGGCGGATGCATTACGGTGGCGCGCTCGGAGAACAGCGCCTGGTGAGTGCTGAGGTCATAGACAGAGGCGCCGTCATGCGTCCCGGCGAGCGCCAGTTGGTGGCCGAGGTCCGCCTGCAGCGCGCTCAGACCGCCTGCGGCCGTCGCCGCTGGCGTCAGCGCCAGGCAGGCGGACGCTGCGCACACCGCGCCGAAAGCCCAAGCGCGGCAGCGAATTAGCCGCGCGCACGTGCGCAAGAGCCTCGCCGGCGAGCCTCGAAGCGCTCCTGCGGGCAGCATCCCGCTGGGGGTATGCGCAAGATTCCGGGGCACCTGCACGTAAAATGAAGCGAGCATGGGCAACGTTGTCAAGCTGCAACCGACGGACACGAAGAAGCAGGCCGGCAAGCGGCGCGGGCGGCCGGTCGTCGCCCACGGCGTTGGGCGCCCGGCGGCGGAGGAGCGGCGCCGCCGCGCGCGGCGCGACAAGACGGCGCTGGTGCTCGGCGGCGGCGGCTTCACCGGCGGGGTGTACGAGATCGGCGCGCTGCGCGCGCTCGACCTGCTCGCGGTGAACAGCAGCGTCACCGAGTTCGACATCTACATCGGGACATCCGCGGGGTCCTTCATCGCTGCGCTGTGTGCCAACGGAGTCACCCCGGAGGAGATGATGCGCGTGGTCACGCGCCAGGGCGACGCGCCCTTGTCCGCGATCGACCTGGGCGATCTGCTGCAGGTCAACCTGCTGGAGCTCGTGCGCAAGGGCGCGCTGCTGCCTTGGCGCGCGCTCGGGCTGATGCGCCAGGTGGTCGAGCAGCGCGGCCAGGTCTCGATGATGGATGTGCTGCTGGTGCTCGCCGAGGGCCTGCCCGCCGGGGCCTACACGGGCGCGGGGATTGAGGCCTATCTGCACAAGGTGCTCGACCGAGACGGGCGCAGCGACGACTTCCGCGAGCTGCGGCACGAGCTATACCTGACCGCGACCGACCTAGACACCTGCGAGCGGGTCGTGTTCGGCCAGGACGGACTGCGCGACGTGCCGATCTCCACCGCGGTACGCGCGTCGGGCGCGCTGCCGATGGTCTACGAGCCGGTCAAGGTCGGCGGACGCGAGCTCGTCGACGGCGGCTTGATGTCGACCACGAATCTCGACCTCGCGGTGGAAGCAGGCGCAAAGCTCGTGGTCGTGGTCAACCCGATCGTCCCGTTCGTGAACGACTTCTCCCAGACGGTTCGCACGCTGCGCGGAAAGCGCCCGCGGCGCGTCTCGGACATGGGCTTCCCGCAGATCGGCTACCAGGCATTCAAGCTGCTCGCCCACCAGCGCCTGCACGAGCTGGCCACGCGCTGGGAGGAGCGCTATCCGGGAGTCGACATCGTGCTGATCGAGCCCGAGCCGACCGATGAACTGATGTTTCAGACTTCGATGATGCACTTTGCCTCGCGCGTCGAGATCGCCCGCCACGGGTTCGAGTCGGTCACCAGGCACCTAGCCGGCGAATACAAGCGCTACAGCGAGATCGCCGCGCGCCACGACATCGAGATCTCCAAAGAGCGCGTCAAGCAGGTCGTCGAACATTTCGAGATCGAGCCCGAAGAGGTCAGCGCGTGGCGCAAGATCCTCGAAGAGACCACCGGCGCGCTGCTGCGCCAGTCCGGCTTGGCCGCCGGCTAAGCTCGCCACCCCCCGTCAGCTCGACCTAGTCTCCTGATGCATTAATTTGGGGATAGCGGGTAGGTGTGGGCTATGTCTGCTCCTTTCCTGGTTGAGATCTCGTTGGATGATGAGCGGCGTGCGCGGCTGCGGTCGTGGGCGCGAGGGCGGAGCAGTGCGCAAGCGCTCGCGTTGCGCTGCCGGATCGTGCTGTTAGCCGGTGAGGGGTTCAACAACACCGAGATCGCGGATGAGCTCGGTGTGGACATCAAGAGCGCGCGTAGGTGGCGGTCGCGGTTCGGGGCTGATGGCGTGGATGGCCTGCTCGATGAGCCGCGGCCGGGACGTCCCCGAACGATCGCCGACGAGCGGGTCGAAGAGGTCATCGTCAAGACGCTGGAGGCGACGCCGAAGGACGCGACGCACTGGTCGACGCGCTCGATGGCGGCCGAGGTAGGGCTGACGCGGTCGGCGGTACACCGCATCTGGCGGGCGTTCGGCCTTGCGCCCCACCGTCAGGAGACCTGCAAGCTCTCCACAGACCCGCAGTTCATCGAGAAGGTCCGCGATGTTGTCGGGCTGTATCTCGCGCCGCCCGAGCGAGCGGTGGTGTTGTGCGTGGACGAGAAGAGCCAGATCCAAGCACTTGACCGGAGCGCGCCGATCCTGCCAATGCTGCCCGGAACCCCCGAGCGCGCGACGCACGACTACGAGCGCTCGGGCACCTCCAGCCTCTACGCCGCGCTGGACATCACGACCGGGAAGGTGATCGGCTCGCTGCACGCTCGCCACCGAGCGATCGAGTCAAAGAAATTCCTCACGACCCTCGATCGGGAGCTGCCGGCGCACCTAGATATCCACCTGATCCTCGACAACAGCTCCACCCACAAGACCCCGGCGATCCAGCGCTGGCTGCTCGCTCATCCACGGTTCGTCCTGCACTTCACGCCCACCAGCTCCTCTTGGCTGAACCTCGTCGAGCGCTGGTCCGCCGAGCTCACAACCAAGAAGCTCAGGCGCGGCACGCACCGCCCAGTCCGCGAGCTCAACACCGACATCCGCGCCTGGATCAACACCTGCAACGAAAACCCACGCCCCTTCGTGTGGACCAAGACAGCCGACGAGATCCTCGACTCGATCGCCCTCGCTACTGCACCCGAATCAACGAATCACGACACTAGAAGACCCCTGAAGAAGTGGGTTTAGCAATCAGGGCGCCGGGCGCACGATGCGATGGTTCGGCGTTTCGGATTGCCGCCTTGCGGGGTGGGCGAGGTCGGTGATCGCCGGCTCTCACGCGCTGTGGCTCGCCAGTCGATGTCCGATTGGGTTGAGGTTGACCAGGGCGGCGGCCCAGAAGGCCTGCAATCGCGCCTTCGCGCTTCCGATGTAGCGGCTCTTGCGCGCACCGTAGCGGTGGGCGAGCAGCCCGAGCAGCCGCTCGATCCGGGGGCGGGTGCGGCGTAGATGCTCGCTGACTGTCGGGTCCCGGAGCGCCCGCCGTCCGGCCTGGAGCAGATGCTCGTGTTCCATAATTCGGATCTGGCGACGCGGCTTGCCCGGGCAGCAGCGCTGCTTGAACTGGCACTCTCGGCACATCGCGGCACTGAAATTGGCCGAGCGATAGCCGGTCTTGGAGGTGCTGATCGGGAGGGTATGGCCACCGGGGCAGGTGACGGTGCCGGCGGCGACGTTGATCTCGAAGTCGTGCTTGCCAAGCACACCCTCCTCGACCTTGCCCTCTGGCACCTGGGCGAGCACCTCAACCTGGCGCTCAGCGAGCTCGGCACGAACCGGCCCGTGTTGCCATAGGCGGTGTCGCCCAGGATCCGCTGCGGCCGCCGCTGCGGCGGCTGCGCGTCAATCAGATGCTTAGCCTGCGGCCCGTCCGTCTCTCCGCCAGGCGCGACGTGCACCGCGCAGATCAGCGGCTCGCTGCCGCTCGTGGCCGCAGCGGAGAGCTTGTAGCCATCGAAGCGCTGCTGGCTGCGCTTGCGGCCGTGGCGCATCTCGGTATCGACCGTCGCGATGACCCGATCGCTGGAGCGTCCCGCGATGCAGGCGTGGCACGCCGCCCTGGTCGATGTCGAAATCTTCGCCGATCAGCTCGCGCAACAACTCATGCGCAGCCTTCACCTGCTCGCCGTCCAGCAGCTCCTCGGCCTGCTTCACAGCCGCAAGCGCCCGCTCGGCGTCCTACGCGCGACCCAGGTCAGCATCCGCTCCCGCTCGCCCTTCTCACGCCAACGACAATCAGGCTTCTCTGCCGGCCGCTCGTAGTCGAACTCAAGCCCGTCATCCAGTCGCTCGCCAGCATCCTGATCAGCCACCTTCACCGCACCAATCAGCTTCTTGACGCCGTGGCGGACCAGCCTGACCGTGTCCTGGGTCGCGGCCGCACCGAGCATCGGCGTGAAATCAATAATCTGCTCCGCGCTGCCATCGAGCATCCCCAACTCCTCGGCCAGCCGCAACGTGCTCTCAAGCGCCAGCCCCTCCCTTCTTGTGCAACAACAGCCGCGCGCGATACCTGGTCAACGACATCGGATGCCACCCCTGATGATCAACCGCCAACCCCAGCGCGACCTTCCACCGCAGATCCCACGCCACACACTCCATCGCCTGCTCATCCGACGCGCCACTACGGTGCTGCAACAGCATCACCTTAGCCAGCAACGACGGCGGGATCGATGGGCGACCCATCCGCTGCGAGTAGCACTCCGCGAAGTCCTCATCGCGCACGATCCGATCACCGTGCTCAGCCAACAACGCAAAGAACGACCCATCCGGCAACGGCCTCGACAACACCGCCGCGTCAAACATCCCTACCTAGGCAGACTGAGCAGCAAACATGCCTAGAAGGCTCTTCAACCCGCCGGACAAGCACCCCAACTATCTCAGGGGCCTTCTAGAGCGACTTGTCGAGCGCGCTCAGCAGCCTGTCCGTGGCCGACGGGTCGCGCAGAGCGATACGCACGTGCTGGGGCTCGCCGAGCGCCGCACCGCCCGCGACGAGCACGCCCGATTGCGCCAGGCGCGCGGACAGCTCCCCGCCCTCGATCGCGGGATGCGCGGCCCAGACGAAGTTCGCCTGGCTGTCGCTCACGTCAAAGCCGCGCGCGCGTAGGGCGCGCGTCATCCGCGAGCGCTCCTGCGCGACGATCGCCACCCGCCGGGCGATCAGCTCAGAGCAGCTGCGAAGGGCCTCGAGCGCCCCGCCCTGCGAAACCTCCGAGACTCCCAGATCGGGCTGCAGCTCGGTGAGCAGCTCCTCCGAGCCGGGCCCGCCGATCGCGTAGCCGACGCGCAGGCCCGCGAGCCCCCAGGCCTTGGAGAAGCTGCGAAAGACGAGTAGGCGGGAGTGCTCTGCCAGCAGCGACAGGGACGCGTTGACCGGCTGAGCGTCGGCGAACTCGACCAGCGACTCGTCGAGCAGGACCGCGACGTGGCCCGGCAGGGCGTCAAGCAGCCGCGCGAGCTCCGCCGTGGAGAGCAGCTCGCCGGTCGGATCGTTGGGGCTCGCCAGCGCGATGACTCGCACGTCGGGCTGATCGGAGGAGTCCTCAGAGGCGGCCTCGAGCAGCGCGTCGACGCCGCCGTTGACGCGCACCGCCTGACCGTGGGCGCGGCGGGCCATGATCGGAAACAGGGGGTAGGAGGGCCAGGCACTGAGAAGACGCTGTCCGGGCTCGATCAGGGCGCCTGTGGCCGCCGAAAGCAGCTCGGCGGCGCCGTTGCCGAGGATCACCCGCGAGGGCTCGACGCCGTGGCGCTCGGCGAGCTCCTCGCGCAGCTGCGACCCGCGCAGGTGCGGATAGCGGTGCAGCCCCCGGCGGGCGACGAAGGTGATCGCGTTGACGATGCTCGGATGCGATAGCTCCGGCCAAGTCGTCTGGGAGAGGTCGAGCGTGGTCACGCGCGTGAGCGCTTTGCGTTTGCGCTCGGCCGCCTCGGCGCGCAGGCCTTGGTTGACCTCCTCCTCGGTCATCCCTTCGAACTGGCGGTAGTAGTCGAGCAGTCCCACGTGCGCGTTGCCCGGTTCTAGCAGCGGGGAGCGCTGCTCGGGGGCCTCACAGGGACCTCACGGCTGGTTACCCGGCGAGACGCTCGAGCCCGGGCCGTGGATCAGCACAAACCAGATCAGGAACCCCGCGGCAACGACAACCGCGGTGATTGCGAACACGCGGCCGAGCACGCCGCTGCGCTGGTCATGGCCCGCTGCGCGGCGCACGAGGATCCAGGCGTTGTCGAGTCGGCGCAGAATCGCGAGCGCGCCGAACAACAGCACGAACAACCCCACGAACGCCACGAAGATGCCCAGGCCGATGCTCCCCGAGAGGTAGTCCACCTGCGAGCCGATCCACAGACACGCGAGCGGGATCGGACCCCAGCAGAGCAGGCTGAGGAGCGCCATTGCGGCCAGGAGGATGTTGGCGAACTGGTTGTCGAAGCGCTGGCGCCCACCGCCGCCGCGTTTGGGCAGGACGCGAAAACGCACCGGCGCGGTACCCGGGCGCCGGCCGACGAACAGGCCACCGGTCTCGGAGGGGTCGGTTCGCATTGCAACTATCTTCGCAGGTGGTCGGTCAGCTCGCGTAGAGCGAGTCGACCACGTCCCTGTACTTCTCGTTGACGACGTTGCGCTTGACCTTCAGCGTCGGCGTCAGCTCGCCCGTCTCCTGGGAGAGGTCGTGGTCGAGGATCGCGAAGCGCTTGACCTGCTCGACCTGCGCGTACTTGGCATTGGCCTTGTCGAGCGCCTCCTGAATCAGCGCCTGCACCGCGGGCTCGCGGCTCAGCGAGGGTATGTCGGTCGGCAGATCGTGTTCGGCCGCGTAGCCGGCGATCTCTTCCTCATCGAGCGTGATCAGCGCGACCGGATACGGACGCTGGTCGCCATGCATGACCGCCTGCGAGATCCAGCGGCTTTGCTTGAGGTCGTTCTCGATGTTCGCGGGCGTGAGATTCTTGCCGCCGGCCGTGATGATGATGTCCTTCTTGCGCCCGACGATGTACACGAACCCGTCCTCATCGATGCGGCCGAGGTCCCCCGTGTGCAGCCAGCCGTCCTCGATCGCTCCGAAGCTCGCGTCGGCGCGGTTGTGATAGCCCTGGAAGATGTTCGCGCCTTTGATCAGCAGCTCGCCGTCGTCGGCGAGCTTCACCTCGACGCCCGGGAAAGGCTTGCCAACGCTGCCGAAGCGGTGCTCCTCGGGAGTGCATGCGGTCGCGGCGGTGGCCGTCTCGGTCATGCCATAGCCCTCCATCACGGGCACTCCACAGGCATAGAAGAATTCGAGGATCTCCCTGGCGATCGGCGCCGCGCCGCTCACGGCCTCGCGCACGCGCCCGCCAAAGGCCGCGCGCACGTTTTTGAACAGCCGCTCCTCGGCCTGTTCAAACGGCGCCTGCAGCTCGGTTGGGATCGGCCGGCCGGCGAGCTGCAGCTCGCGCACCTCCATGCCGACACGCACCGCCGCCGCAAGCTCCTCGGGGTCGGCGTTCGCGCAGACGAGCGTGTAGATCTTCTCGAAGATCCGCGGCACCGAGGGCAGATAGGTCGGCTTGACCTCAGCCAGCTCGGTGATGATCTGCTTGGTGTCGCCGCCGAAATACGCCAGCGTGACGCCGAGGTCGAAGATCAGCAGCTGCAACAGCAGCGCGAAGGAATGCGCGAGCGGCAGATACAGGTAGACGACGTCGCCCGCGTCGCTGTGCAGGCTCGCGCGCTGCTCGACCATCTCGATGATCGCGCCGTAGTTGCCGTGCGAGAGGATGCAGCCCTTCGGCGGACCGGTCGTTCCGGAGGTGTAGATGAAGGTGAACGGATCCTCGGGCCGGACCGCCGCGCGGCGCGCGTCGAGCTCTTCCGGCGCACGCTTGCGCCCGCGCGTGCGCACCTCGGAGAGCGGTATCGCCTCGAGCGCCGCGATCTCCGGCGTCGTCTGCTCGCTCGAGGGCGCGTCGATCACGATCACCGTGCGCAGGTTCGGCAGCCGCTCGCGGATCGCGGCGATCTTCGCCAGCTGCGTCGCGTCCTCGCAAACCACCGCGCACGCCTCCGAGTCAGACAGCACCCAATGGCACTCCTCGGGTGAGTTCGTTTGATAGATCGGCACCACCACCGTGCCGGCGGACGTGGCGGCGAGGTCGACGTAGGACCACTCGGGGCGGGTGTTGGCGAGAATGCAGAAGCGCTCGCCCGCGCCGATGCCGAGATCGATCAGGCCGAGCCCGATGTCGGTGACGGTGTCCGCGAGTTCCGCGTAGGTGACGTCCTGCCAGGCGCCGTCGCGCTTGTAGCGGATGGCGGTGCGATCGCCGAAGCGGGCGACCGCGCGCGGGACGAGTTCGGCGATCGTCTGCAACGCGTTGGCCGGCGGCGCGGCGGTGACCTCCATATGGACCTGCCTCCTCGATCGACGAACTGACTTGGTCCACCTGATGTTAGGCGGTTCCAGCCGTGACCGAGTCGTGCGAGGCGCTGGCGCGGGGGCAGGAGATCCGCCGGTGCCAGAGATGCGATCCGCTGCTGCGGAGGAGGCGGTCAGGTCTTCGCAGATGCGGGGCGCTGCGGCGGGGCGCTCTTGCGAATCGATGCAAGGAACAGGCTCTTGTCGATGCGTCCCTTGAAGATCGGGATGCCATGTTCGACGCACTTCAAGAGGACCTCTCGGCGCCCAAGCCCGGCTTCGCGAGCAAGCTCGGTGGGCGTCAGGTGATTGGCCATCGATGGATTTCCTCCTGTCCGGGGGCGTAACGCGACGGTCGCTGCCAACCTAGCGCCGGGTGCGGACGAATGCAATAGCAGATTCCCGCAAAGTCCATACTTTCAGTGAGCTCGCGAATCGGGCCGAGACCCCCGCCTCCTGCCGCCCCTAGACGGGATTGGGCACGTCGAGGAATACGTGGCGTAAGCCGAAGTGCGCGGCCAGACGCTCGCCCAGCGCGCGGATCCCGAACGTCTCGGTCGCGTAGTGGCCCGCAGCGAGGAAATGCAGCCCCAGCTCGCGGGCCTGCGCCATCGCGCGCTCGGCCGGCTCGCCCGTAAGAAACGCATCCGCTCCCGCTGCCGCTGCGTCGGCCAGGTAGTCCACGCCCGCGCCCGACACGATCGCGAGCGAGCGCACCAGCGGGGGCCCCGCGTCGAACACGAGCGGCTCTCGCGCGGTCGCCGCCTGCGCGCGTGCGAACAGCTCCGTTGGGGGTATGCCCCGCCCGGGAAAGCCAGCGAGGCAGCCGATCGGCTCGCCGCGGTGCAGCGCAAACGGCTCGTTCAGCCGCTGCGCCCCGAGGGCATCCGCGAGCAGCGCATTGTTGCCCAGCTCGGGATGCGCGTCGAGCGGCAGATGGTAGGCCGCGAGCGCGATGCCTTCGTCGAACAGAAGCTGTAGCCGGCGCTTCAGCGGCAGATCGATCGGGCCGAGGCCCGAACCCCAGAAGAGGCCATGGTGTACGAGCAACAGCTCCGCGCGCTCGGCGGCCGCCAGCTCGAACAGCTCGACGCCCGCGGACACTCCCGTGGCGATCGTTGAGACCTCCTCGGGACCTGGCACCTGCAGCCCGTTTGGGCCGTAGTCCTCAAAGCGCCCGGGTTCGAGCAGGGCGTCGAGCTCGGCGAGGATGGCGGTGACTGAAGCCACCTGGGCGACGATATCCGGGTGGGATATTCTCAGTCATCTCGGGGCGTGGCGCAGCCTGGTAGCGCGCACCGTTCGGGTCGGTGAGGTCCCCGGTTCAAATCCGGGCGCCCCGATAACAGAAACCCCTGCTAACCCAAGGGTTTTTGTGCGTCAGGCGTCGTCCGGACCTGCCACCGCGGGGGCTGAATCGGCCGTTTTATGACCGATGTATGACCAACCTCGCCCTTCGACGAGCGCCCTGAGGCGTTCGCGCTCCTCGGGGCCGCGGCGCATCATGTGCGAGTGGACCTTCAGCGTGAACGCGGGGTCGGTGTGCCCGAGTTGGTTCATCACATAGGTCGGGTCCTTGCCGATCGCCACGCGGCCATCGGTGCCTCGCACCTACCCGGTCCCCGTCCCATCAACGCAATGACTTGGCCCGACGCCCACGGCGCGCAACTCACCGGCTGGCCACGGCTACACCATGCTCCTGTCACCGAACCCGCCGGTCGAGGCGTTCTGATCGATCACGGGTTCCGCGGGCGCGGTCGTTCTTCTCGGTGCGTCTGGACCTCCCCGGTCGTTCGGGGGCGGGCGGGTGTAGGGTCGGGGCGCAACCGTTGTAATCACGTCCACGAAGCGAGGTGGCAATGAGCGTGATCGAAAAGGTGTATGCCCGGCAGATTCTCGACAGCCGTGGCAACCCGACGGTCGAGGTCGACGTGCGGCTGGCGTCTGGGGCGTTCGGGCGTGCGGCCGTGCCGTCGGGAGCGTCGACAGGCACGCGTGAGGCGATCGAGCTGCGTGACGGCGACAGTGCGTTCGGCGGCAAGGCAGTCACGCACGCGATCGCTCATGTCAACGGCGAGATCGCAGAGCACGCTCGTGGCCGCGAGGCCGGGGACCAGCGGGGGCTGGACGAGGCGATGATCGCGCTCGACGGTACCCCGGGGAAGTCGCGCCTCGGCGCGAACGCGATCCTCGGCGTATCGATGGCCGCTGCCCGCGCCGCCGCCGCCGACAATGGCGAGCCACTTTGGCGTTACCTGGGGGGGCCCGAGGCATACCTGCTGCCGGTGCCGTGCCTCAACGTTCTCAACGGCGGCGTGCATGCCGACAACCCGATCGATTTCCAGGAGTTCATGATCGCCCCGGTCGGCGCCAGATCCTTCGCCCACGCGCTCCAGATCGGCGCCGAGGTCTACCACGAGCTCCAGCGCACTCTCAAGAGCCGTGGCCTTGCCACTGCGGTCGGCGACGAGGGCGGGTTTGCGCCCGCGCTCGAGTCCAACGAGGCCCCGATCGAGCTGTTGGTGTGCTCGATCCAGAGCGCGGGCTATGAGCCCGGCGAGGACGTTGCGTTATGCCTCGATCCGGCGGCCAGCGAGTTCTTCAAGGATCGCGAGTATGTGCTCGCCGATGAGGGACGCACGCTGTCCTCCGAGGAGATGGTGGACTACTGGGCGACGATCACGAGCCGCTTCCCGCTGCTCTTCCTCGAGGACGGCATGGCGGAGGGCGACTGGGATGGCTGGCGCGCGCTGACCGCGCGGATCGGAGAGGACGTGCAGCTCGTCGGAGACGACATCTTCGTCACTAGTCCCGCGATCCTGCACGAGGGCATCGAACGCAGCATCGCGAACTCGATCCTGATCAAGCTCAACCAGATTGGAACCGTCACCGAGACGCTTGACACGATCCAGATCGCGCGCGACGCGGGCTATAGAGCGGTCGTCTCGCATCGCTCAGGAGAGACAGAGGACACGTTTATCGCCGACTTCGTCGTGGCGACTGGTGTCGGACAGATCAAGACGGGCGCCCCGGCCCGCTCCGAGCGCGTCGCGAAGTACAACCAGCTGATGCGCATCGAGGAGGAACTCGGCGACCGCGCACGCTACGCCGGGAGCGAGACCGCGCGGCTTGGCTGACGGAGCCAGGCCAGCCGCCACCCCATTAATCTGCCTCGTGGAGTTTTCCGCGATCGTGGCGTTGAACGTCGAGCGAGCCACACTATGACCGGGGCGCCCGCGCCCGCATGAACCCGATAAGTTCACCGTCGCCGCACGAGTTCGCGATGCCAGCGCAGAAGCGTCCCTGGTGTCACCAGAGACGGGCCCCAGCGCGCACCCGGCAAGGCGCGGCTGAACGCCGCGAGCAGAACCCGGTCGGCGCGTTCGGGTTGGGATGAGCGACTTGGCGCCGCAGGACCTGCAGTTCGTGCCGAAGGAGCACGATCTCAAGCTGCTTGCAACGCTCCGCAGACGGAGCGAGGCGAGCTCGAGCACGCGCCGGAGCGCCTAGTAGATCAGCGACAGGGTCACCACATACCACCTCTCGGATCGATTTCCGCCCAGGCTACGGCCCTGCATCCAGGGCGCGCCGCAGTTTTCGGTACCCCGCCCGGCGCCGCCCGCGAATCGACGCTCCGTGAGCCCGCCTGTCTTGTTACCGTCTGAACAGGCTTTCGTGAGGGTCCACAGGCGCGACAGGGTGGCACGGTATCCAGGAGGAGGGCGGCCGTATCTCGAACCTTTGCGAGGCGGGTTGATGCCGAGGCGACTCGGACTGATGATTGACGACGGCGCGGCCAGTATCGCCGCGCACACGGCCGGCGCGGCCATCAGGCGGGCGCCAGCCGCGCTCGCCATCGTTTGTCTGCTCGTGGCGGCGCTCCTGCTCGGCGAACTCGCGAGCGGCACCGGCACGAGGCTCCCCGCCGCACCGTCCCGAGCAGAGCGGGTCCGAGGAAGGCCGTCGAATGCCGCCCTGACGCCATCGCTGCAGACGGTCGCCTCGGAGGTGATCGGAAGCTCGGATGGCAGCCTGTGGGTCGACCGCCGCGGCGACCTTCTCAGCGCCTCGGGTGGGGGCCTTGCCACGACGTTCGCCGGCTCCGGGATAAGTGTGCGCGCCGGCACTGGCCTGCTCGAGCTCGACCTGGTCGGCGTCGGCCACGGCCGGCACGTCGGTGCGGTCGCCGGCGCCGCTCCGCATGCGAGCCGCAACTCGGTGCTCTACCGGCGCGGCCCGCTGCTCGAGTGGTACCGCAACAGCCCCTATGGTCTCGAGCAGGGCTTCACCCTCTATCGCCGCCCCGCCGGTGCCGGGCGGCTGACGGTCGCGCTGCGGGTTCGCGGCTCGTTGTCATCGAGACGGTCCGACTCGCAGATCTTGTTCGCGACGGCGAGCGGCAGGGTCGCGCTTCGCTACGGCAACCTCAGCGCCGTAGACGCCACCGGCCGGGCGCTTCCCGCCCAGCTCTCCCTCGCCGGCGAGAGGCTCGAGCTCCACATCGACGATCGCGGCGCGCGCTACCCGCTGCGGATCGACCCGTTCATCCAGCAGGGCGCCAAGCTGATACCAGACGACGACGAGAGCACCCGCGGCGGGTCGTTCGGCTTCAGCGTCGCGCTGTCCGGCGACGGCAACACCGCCCTGATCGGTGGGCCCGAAGACGCCGAAGGCGTCGGCGCCGCCTGGGTGTTTACCCGTTCGGGCAGCACCTGGACCCAGCAGGGACCAGAGCTGCGCGCGAGCGGTGAGAGCGGGAGAGGCGGATTCGGCGGGGCCGTCGCACTGTCGGCGGAGGGCAACACGGCGCTGATCGGAAGCCCCGACGAAGGGCTCGGCTCGGCATGGGTGTTCACGCGGTCGGGATCCACCTGGACCCAGCAGGGATCCAAGCTCACCGGAGCCGAACAGGTCGAATCCTACGGCCAGTTCGGCGCCAGCGTGTCGCTTTCAGGAGACGGCGACACCGCCTTGATCGGCGGATCCGGCGACCACAACCTGACGGGCGCGGCATGGGTGTTCAAACGCACGGAATCGACGTGGACCCAGCACGGGCCCAAGCTGGTCGCGAGTGGCGAGAGCGGCAAGGCGCAGTTCGGACTCAGTGTCTCCCTGTCCGAAGACGGCCTCACCGCGCTGGTCGGCGGCCCCGGCAACGTCGAAGGCGATGTCGACGGCGTCGGCGCGGCCTGGGTCTTCACACTCACCGGGTCGAGCTGGACGCAGCGGGCGAAGCTCACCGGCAAAGGTGAGGCCGGCGGCGCCCTGCTCGGCTGGAGCGTCTCGATCTCACGCGACGGCGACACGGCCCTGATCGGCGGCCCGGACGACAGCAGCGACACCGGTGCGGCGTGGGTCTTCACGCGCTCGGGTTCGAGCTGGAGCCAGCAGGGGAGCAAGCTGAGCGGCAGCGGCACCAACCCCGCGCAGCAGTTCGGCTGGAGCGTCGCGATCTCCTCGGATGGCGAAACCGCGCTGATCGGCGGCCCGTACGAAGGTAGCGACAGCTTCGTCGGCGCCGCCTGGGTGTTCACGCGGTCGGGATCCACCTGGACCCAGCAGGGATCCAAGCTCACCGGCGCGGGCGAGGTCGGAGGAGGCTACTTCGGTCAGAGTGTCGCGTTGTCCGGTGACGGCGACACCGCGCTGGTCGGCGGATCCTACGACAACCACTTCCAGGGGGCGACCTGGGCGTTCGCGCGAACGGAATCGACATGGAGCCAACAGGGAGCCAAGCTCGCCGGCGGCGGCGAGACGGGCACCGGCAACAGCCGCTTCGGCACCAGCGTCGCGATCTCGGCGAGCGGCACCACCGCTCTGATCGGGGGATCCGACGACGATGAAGGGCACGGCGCCGTATGGGTGTTCACACGCTCCGGTTCGACCTGGAGTGAGCAGGCCAAGCTCACCGGCAGCACCGAAACGGGACCCAGCGCCTTCGGCAACAGTGTGGCGTTGTCCGCCAACGGAAACACGGCCCTGGTCGGCGGCCCCTACAACGGCGACGGCGTCGGCGCAGCATGGGTGTTCACGCGCGAGGGGACGAGCTGGAAACAGCAGGGCGCCAAGCTCATCGCGAGCGGGCTGAACGGGTTCATCGACTTCGGATCAAGCGTTGCGCTGTCCAGCAGCGGCGACGTCGCGCTGATCGGCGCACCCGGCCACGAAGCGCCCGCCGGCTCCGCGTGGGTGTTCGCGCGCAGCGGCTCGACCTGGACCCGGCAGGCCAAGATCACTGCCACCGGCGAAGCGGGGCGCAGCGAATTCGGCGAAGCCGTCGCGATATCCCGCAACGGCGCTACCGTCCTAGTCGGCGGCCCCGGCGACAACGGCGACACCGGTGCGGCGTGGGTGTTCACAGGCTCGGGCACCACCTGGACGCAGCAGGGGACGAAGCTGACCGCCACCGGCGAGATCGGAGAAGGCGGCTTCGGCGACGGTGTCGCGCTGTCGACCAACGGCAGCACAGCGCTGATCGGCGGCCCCGGCGACAACGGCTTCACAGGCGCGGCATGGGTGTTCACGCGCTCAGGTTCGACCTGGACGCAGCAGGGATCGATGCTCATGGGGGTCGGCGAGAGCGGCGACGGACTGTTCGGCCACAGCGTCGCGCTGTCGGGGAACGGCAGCACGGCTCTCGTCGGTGGCTGGTATGACGACGAAGGCGTCGGCGCGGCGTGGGCCTTCACTCGATCGAAATCGAAATGGAGCGCGCTGGGGGCGAAGCTGCGGCCGAGCGACGAGAGCGGCGCGGGAGCATTCGGCGAAAGCGTCGCGCTCTGCTCCAACGGTCTCACCGGTCTGATCGGCGGGCCCGGCGACGACGCGAACGTCGGTGCAGCATGGGACTTCGAACGCATGGGCGAATGAGCTGCCTCGACGGCGTCCGGCTCTGGCGCCGCAGCGCGCAACGGCTCTCTGACCTGCGGGAGCGCGAATCGCGGTCATTGCCGCGTCAAGGTCATCGCGGTCGGCGGCGTCGTAGGTCTGCCGCACGAGTTCGACCAAGCCAGGGGTCCTGGAGTCCTTGGCCATCACGACAGGGAGTATCCGTCGCGCACGCTGGGGCAGCTATCTTGCCGGGCCGGGGATAGATGCTCGGATTGCTGCGTTCGGCGTACGAGGAGGCGTCCAAGCGCGGGCCGCCCTCACGCCTGGATCGGACGAGGCCCAGCGGTCCGAGGACGAGCTTGTGGTGCTCCTCCTTGTGTACGCGAGCGGCGTGACAGAAGTGTCAAGACGCCGATTCGAGCCGCGGACGGGATTGGGAGGCCTCCGCCGCTCGCAAGCAGCTGTACCGAGCCGCCGCGACGGCCGGCGCCCGCCGACGGTTCACCCCCGACCACCTCCGCCATGCGCACGCCGTCGAGATGGCCCACGAAGGCGTGCCACTGGTCGTCATCCAGTGCCAACTCGGGCATGCCAACCTCGGCATCACCAGCGTCTACCTCCAAAGCATCGACAGCGCGGAGATCATCGACACCGTCCACGCACGGCCGTCACCCATGATCTGCGCAACCGCGGGCCTGCAGATCACGCGCTGACCCAACGCCCCGACCGGGTCGGCCGACGGGTCGGTCGACCCGCGTCGGCAGACCGACAGCCATACCCTCGGCGGGCGACGAGCGGGATGGTTTCTAGCTCGACGTGCTCGTCCCGCTCTGGTGGTGGCGCGGGCACCGGTCGAAACGATGGGCGGGGCCAGGCCGGCGCGATCGCATCGGCTAGGACGCATGTCGACGACTGCTCCGCCGAAGGTGCAACCGGTCGTGGAGATCCGCGGTGCGGGACACCTGGGTGAACGGGTGCCTCGTCGTTTGGCGCTGTTTGGCTGATTCCCACCCATCGCGGAGTCGATTGTGCAGGGTCTTGTCTGTCAGCCACCCTCAGTAGTTCCCGCCGTCGGCTAGGGGATTTGACCCGATGCGGTGCGCCACCGTCGTCGTATATGACGGTGGCCGAGGCAAGCTCGGAGCTGCAGTTGGCGCGAACGCTGCCCAGCCGGACGGCACGCTTCGACGACGGGAGCAGCGCGCCCACTAAGACCACCACTGACGAGCTGCGGATGGCGCGCACGTCGCGGCGAGCAGCCTGATAGCCGAACGCAATCCAGGGAGCCGATCGAATATGACGACAATGCAAATTCTTGGGGCCAACCCAGCGATGCGACGCGCGTGGCTTGAGCACAACACCGGGCACTCGCTCGATGCGGCTGCTGATGCCGCGTTCGCGCCGGAGGACGTGCGCACGAATATCGAGAACCTCGTTGGAGCGGTGCACGTGCCGCTCGGGGTCGCGGGACCGATCCGCGTCAACGGCACGCACGCACAAGGTTCCTATTACGTTCCGTTCGCGACCACGGAGGGAACGCTTGTCTCGACCTACCAGGCCGGGATGCGCGCGATCACCGAGGCGGGCGGCGCGAACGCGTACGTGCTCGCCGATTCGCTCGACATCACGCCGTGCTTCATGCTCCCCAGCGCACTAGATGCGATCTCGTTCGCGCAGTGGCTAAACGATCATCTGGACGAGCTCAGGGAGGTGGCCGCTGAGACCACCGCCCATGGTCGCCTGGTGGAACTGCACACGCATGTGTTTGGGCGGAGGGTGTTCCCCCGCTTTGTGTTCACGACGGGCGACGCGATGGGGATGAACATGGTCAATATCGCCGTCGATCAGATCTGCCGCCACGCGGCCAAGACGACAGGCTGCGAGCGCTACTACCTGAGGTGCAACTACTCAAGCGACAAGAAGCCCGCCGCGATCAACCTCTTCCGGCCCTACGGCAAGGAAGTCGCGATCGACTTCACGCTGCCAGCGGGCGTTGTCGAAACGTACCTCGGCGTCTCAGCCCGCGACATGCTCGAGTTCATCGCCACGGGCCGGCTTGGCGCGATGCAAGCAGGTGCGTTGGGGATGAACGCGCATTTCGCCAACGGTCTGACCGCGATCTTCATCGCCTGCGGCCAGGACGTCGCGCAGGTCGTCAACGCCAGCATCGGATTCGTTGACGCGGAGCTCGTCGGCGATGACCTTTATGTGTCCGCGAGGCTCCCGAACCTAGTCGTCGGGACGGTCGGGGGCGGGACCAATCTGCCAACGCAAAGCGAATGCCTTGCCCTGCTTGACTGCCGCGGCGAAGGCACGGCGGCGAAGTTTGCCGAGATCGTTGCGGCGACCGTGCTCGGGGGCGAGCTCGCAATCGCCGCGGCACTCGCCAACGGACGCTTCATCGATGCTCACCGGCGAAACCGCGAACGAAACCGGCATCCGACAGCCTAGCTGGCAACCAGCTGTTTGGCCAAGATCACCGATGAGCTGGCGCCGCCCGTAGGGCGAGTGCACGAGAACCTTGGGCTGCGGCCGATGCCATGTAGCGCGCGCGACGTAGCGGTCGGCCAGCAGCACCGCGCCGTCGTCCATCGTCGCGCGCAGGTCCCGCTCGCACACGACGTCACGGGTCCACGCGCGCGTCAGACCCATGCGCCGGGCGAGCACCTCACCGGCGAGGCTCATGGTCGAGCGGCAAGCAAAACCCCTGACTGCTGCCAAACGCCGAAGCCCGGGCGCCTTCCTTGCTAAATCGCGAAAGAGCGCGCCGCAGGCGGCCAGGCTGCGAATCAATGCCGGTCGGGATCAGCGGTGTCCGTCTGCAGGTGCAGCGTTACCCAGCGAGGTCCCTCGTGCCCCGGAATCGCGCCCTGTGCAGCGAGACGCGCCGGCTCACGTTCTTGAAGTGGTGAGAACCCGCTCGCGACCACGAGTAGTCGCCTGCGGCCGCCTCCCGCACCTCCCTGGTAGCAAGCACAGTTCCAGGGAGGGCGTGTGCGGTGACCCGGCTCGCGATGTTGACCGGGCTGCCATACCAGTCGCCCCAGCGATTGATCACCTGCCCGAACGCCACTCCGGCGCGCAGCGACGGTAGGTCCTTTTCCGCCTCTATCGCATCAACGAGGGCAAGGGCCGCGCCAACGAGCGGGGAGGCTTTCGGCGAGACGAGCATCACCGCATCGCCGATTGTCTTCACGACACGCACCGGTGGCTCGGCGACCTGTCGGCTCGTCTTGGACAGCCGAGCGGCCATCCTTGCGAGCTCCTCGCTTGACACGCGCTCCCCGAGGCTTGTGAAGCCAACCAGATCAGCGAACGCGACCGCCATCGGGACTGTGCCGGGAAGCTGTCCCGAGGCTCGCTCGGCTCCGCCAACCACGTCGCGTCGGACCAGCTCGCGCATTTGGATGTTGAGCACGTACTCGGGCAGCGGACCCAGAAGCGGCATCAGCTCGAGCGCCGCGTGCTCATAGCGCAACCCTAGCCTGTGCTCGGTATCGCCGGCACGCAGGAACGTCTCGCCGACGAGTCTGCGGATTCCCTCTGCCAACGGCACCATTGCATCGCCCAAAATTCGTGCGAGCTCGAGCAGCCTGTCTTCGGGAAGGCCTGCCTGCATGAACAGCCCCACTGCACGCGTTGCGTCGACATCGTCCTCGCCGAAGATCACGTCGTCAGACGCGGGAACCGGCAGCCCGACCGCATCGGCCAGCCCGAGCAGAAACGGCTCCTCGACTCCCGCTAGCTCTGCCGCTTCGGCAACCGTGTAACGGGGATCGCCAGCAAGCGCACGTTCGACGGGCAGCAACGCGAGCCTGTCCTCAGCTACCGCCCGCTTAAGCTCGTCCTGACTGACGCCGGAGGAGTGAAGGAGATTGAGCAGCTCAACTCTCCCGGCGCGCGCATCCGCGTCGAGCCCTTCGAGCATGCCCTCGGCTTCCCAGTCCACGGTCATCCGCCGTCGTAAGCGTAGTGCCCACGTGGATGCGGCAGCTTTGGCTACCAAGATCCTCTAGATCCCCGAGACATCCGTTGGTGCCGCGACCCGAGACCGTTTCCTATGAGCGACCAGCAGCAGCGAGCCGCCGCGTGAGTGCGGCCGCTCAGGGCGCCAGAACGAGCCTCCCCCTGACAGCCCCGCTGAAAATGGCGGCCTGTGCCCACGGGCCACCGCTCGGAGTCCTCAAGGCGGCTTTGCCTCGGCCTCGGGGTGTACCTCCCCGTGTTCTCACTTCAGCGACCGGCTACCGCGTACCTACCCAAGCAGGCGTCTTGCGGCGGACGCCTGACACTGCCGCATGGGACGAGCGTCAGTCGTCCCTTACTCGTATGCACCAGACGCTCGCTCAGCCAGGGCAACGCGACTCGTTGTTGTGAATTGGCGAAAGCTGCGGATTCCGGGCCATCAAGCCGGCAGTGCGCGAGACGCAGGCTCGTGGTGGGCTGTGCCGAGGCCGCTTGGGCGAATCGGCCCAAATGCAAGTGAGCCGGTTGCTGAGGGGTGATCTGATTGCGTGTTTGCATGCGGCCGCGCCCGAAGTCTCTACGGATGGCACCGCTGGCGGGTTGGCCTACGGTACCTACGGTAGTAGCCGAGATGGTGGGAGAGGCCGCTAGTCTGGATTACTTGGCGAACGGCTTCCGTAGATGCAGCGGTGGCGGGACGCGCGTCCCAGAAAGGAGGATCGCGATGCCAGAGACCGGGGTTCAGCCCAACGTAGTCGACCGGACTACCGAGGTTTCCGAGGAGGTGTTCGCGTCAGTCGAGTCGGGGCAACGGGCCGCTATCCAGGCGGTGCGCAAATTTGTCGACACGGTCGACGAGAGGCTGCCGTCACTCGGCGACGAGCATCCGTCAAGGCGACAAGACATCATCGACGCCGCCTTGCAGATGGCTGACGAGTTGGTCCATACCGAGTACGACTTCCTTAGCAAGGTTGCACGCAGTGCAGGCAAGGCGCTAGGCAGAGTGGACCACGCGAAGTAGCGTGCTTCTTGCGCGGCCGACACGGCGGTCGACCGCGCAAGACCTCCGCCCACAAGAGGCTCTGCCTGGCTTGGGGAGTGCGCCCACTTTTGGTCAATTTTCCGAGGCCGCGGCTTCCGCGTTGAGCGTTCGATCAGGGGCGAATCGGCCGCGCCGTGGCGTACAAACTGCTGTGCGGCCGCGGCTCGTGCGATGGGGTGTTACAGGCGAGGAGCTACAACAGCTCTTCCCCGGCGCCGAGCTCATCCCTGACAGTAAGCGCGCGATCCGCGCCGCTTGAGCATGGTAGTGCGCTTTCCAGATTGGTCGTCAGATCGGGACCTTGCGCGGGAGTGTGTTGATGCCGGGGATGAACGGGATGCCGATGAAGGCGAGGCTCAGCACGCTCATAATGAGCAGGACCTGGATGTCGGTGTTGGGTGAGGACTTCATCGGTTCGACCTGGTACGAGAGGGTGTAGAGCAACAGCCATGGCTGGTCCGGGTAGGTTCCGGTCTCGTTTGATCAGCCCCACTGCTTGCCGAGCAGGTGCTGTTGTTCGGCGCGTTCGGCGAGTAGTCCGCCGTCGGCCGTGAACAGGAGCGGCTTGATGTTGTCGGTCTGAAAGAACTGTTTGCTGGTGAGCACGCTGCCGTCCCACGCCGCCGCTCTTGGCGAGCGCGAGCCGTAGTAATAGTGGGATTTATCCGGGTGTCTCACGGATGCGTGTAGGCGACGGCGGTGCAAGGTTCCTCATATGGCGGATACCACCTCAGCCGATGCTCATGTGTTGATAGCCGGTGGCGGGTTTGGTGGAGTCGAGGCCATGCTTGCCCTACGCGCGTTGGCACCGGCGCGTGTGCACATGACTCTGGTTTCCAGCTCCCAGCTCCTTGCGTATAAGCCGGCCGCGACCACAGAGTCATTCGACGAAACTCCATCGCTGGCCTATGACCTTCAGGCGATCGCGACGGACTGCGGTGCGTCCTTTCGCTTGGATCGTCTGAAGGCGGTCGCTCCCAAGGCCCACAGAGCGCGACTTGCGTCCTGTACCCACCTCGACTACGACGCGCTCGTTCTCGCAGTTGGTGCCCGTGCATTCATTGCCATACCGGGCGCGTTGACATTCCGTGATCAGCAACAGGTGCACCACATCCGTCGCCTTACGAACGAGCTATGTAATGGGACGCTCGGCCGGGTCATCTTCGCCGTGCCAAGCGGCTGCTCATGGCCGCTACCCCTATACGAGTTGGCGTTGTTCACAGCCGCTCGGCTAGTAGAGCTCGGCCTCCCGGGTGAGGTCATGGTCGTAAGCCCCGAGATCACGCCTCTGTGTGTGTTCGGCGCGCAAGCCTCAAGACTCGTCGCGAACCTCTTGGCCGAGCGAGGCGTGTACTTCATCGGAGGGTCTGATCCGCGTAGAGTCGAGCGCAGTGGAGCTCTCGTACTGGGCTCGGGAGAGACATTGGATGCCGATCGCGTCGTCGCTGCACCCAGGCTCCGGGGACCTAGGATCACTGGATTGCCTGCCGACCGACAAGGTTTCATCAGTACAGATGCGCTTGGCAGCGTCATTGGCTTGCCCGATGTTTACGCGGCCGGTGACATGACGAGCTTCCCAATAAAGCAAGGCGGGCTGGCGGCCCAGCAAGCCGACCTGATCGCGCAACGTATCGCCTCCAACTATGGGACCGCCGTCATGCAATCCCGGGTCGATCGCATACTGCGGGCTCGTCTGCTCGGCGGCGCAAATCCGATCTACCTGCGAACAGAGCTCGACGAGTTCGGTCAGGCCACCGCCTCCGCCCTCCACGATCAGTTCAACAACTCCGAGTCCGTCGGGCGCTCTGAGAAGGTCTTCGGACGTTACCTCACACCATACCTTCACACGCGCGCGCCTGTAATTTCACGGACAACGTCCGTGGGCTGAAGACGGTTTACGTGCGCTGATCAACCCCCATCACTTGGCGCAACAGGCAAGCTGGACGCCAGGGCGAGGGTTTGTCGCGGCCAGCGTCGCGCGCTGCTCGCCCCGCTGATCGTTGTGGGCCTGCGGATCGGCGAGGCAATATCGATCAGGGGTAGCGACCTCGATCTTTCTCGCGGCACGATCACCGTGGGGTCTCCGAGATGCGGCCATAAACTCTGGCCCGTGGATATGCAGAAGTGACGAAGAAGCAGAAGGTTCAGGTCGAGGCGGAAAAATGCCTGCAATCGCCGACGTAGCTCGCTCAGATTTCGAGGAGTTCAAAGATGTCTGCGACTCGGCCCGAGGTCGACGTCAGCAGGCGAGCTGAGTTCGAAGGCATCGGCCGAGCTCTGAAGCAGTTCGGGTTGGCTGTGAACTTCTTGGCGTGTGGCGCGCTGGGATAAACCGGCATGGAGAAGGAGCTGAAAGGGCTCTACGGCGAAGGATTAGCGATCCACGCGCCAGAATAGTCGCGATCTTCGACAGACGCGGTGGGCCCTGCTCTGTTCGCTTTTCGTTCGCGCGCCGCCGTGCTGCGCGTTCGTGCGCCGCCGTGCTGCGCGCCGGACGCGATCTGGATCTGATCTGCGTGGCGTCGAACGCGTGTCCGACTGCGCAAGGAATGCCGTCGAGCGAGATCGGGGGTGAGCCTCAGGTCTCGGTGAACCAGACTCCCTTGCGCGCCACCTTGGGCGCCTCTTGGCCGATGGCGCGCGTGAGCAGCCACAGGTCGCCCAGCGCCGTGTGGAGTGTCGGCTTGCCGCTGGTCATGATGCCGACCGAAAGCGCGCGCTCGGGGTCGGCCCAGCCGAGCAAGTTGGTAAAGCCGAGGTGGCCAAACGCCGCCTCGGTGTCGGGACCGAACAGGCTGATCGCCCTAGCGCCCAGCATGAACCCACTGGCGTGGCGCAGGGGAGCTACCAGAGTGAAGTCGATCTCGCGAAACGCCCGCTCGGATGTGGCGCGACGGATGGTGCGCGGCTCGAGGACGCGCACGCCGTCGAGTTCGCCGCCGGCGCCCAACAACTCGAAGAAGCGCGATAGCTCGTTGGCCGTTGTGACGACATTGCCGGACGGAACAACGCCGGTGAGAAAACGCGGGTCGTTGGAGCGCACGGTGATCTCATCGGGCGGAAGGCCTAGCGCACGCTCGAGCACGGTGGACAGCGGCGGCAGCGCCGGCGGGCCGGTCGCGTAGCTTAGGGCGACACGCGCGACGTCGGGCGCCTTCACGCCGTAGTTGCCCCAGCGAAAGCCGAGCGGTTCGAGGATCTCCTGCGCCAGCACGGTGCGGAGGTCCTTGCCGGTCACGCGCTGCACGATCTCGGCGATGATGAAGCCGCTCGAGACCGCGTGGTAGGAGAGCAGCTTCCCGGGGCGCGAGCGGGGTTTGGCCGCGCACAGGATCTCCAGCTGGAACTCGCGGTCGCCAAAGCGGTCCAGATCGAACGCGTCGGGCGGCAGGTTGGGCACCCCCGCACGGTGGGAGAGGAGATGCTCGATGGTGATGGCCTCCTTGCCGTGGGCAGCGTACTCGGGGATGTACTCGCACACACGGTCGCCGACATGCAGCAGCCCGCGCTCGTCGAGCAGGTGGACCACGACGGCGGTCATCGCCTTGGACGCGGAGAAGATCACAAACGGCGTCTCGGGCGTGGCCGGCGTGCGCGCCGCGTCCTCGCAGTCCGCGGGCCCGTTGCCGCGTGCATGGCCAATCGCGCGGTCCAGCACGACCTGACCGTGGCGACGCACGCAGAGCGCGATCGCCGGATAGAAGCCACTGCGATACAGGCGCTCCACCCCGGCCCAGATCCGCTCGATGCCGGTGGCCGTCATGCCCAGCGCCTCGACGTCGGCGACCTCGTCAGAGCGCGCGCTGACTGCGTCGAGGTCGCCGGGGACCCGGATCCGTCGCAGCGGGTCAGGCACCAGAGGAAGGCGCGGGATGGGCGGGATCGGGATGGCCTCGAGCGAGATCACAGACGCCACAGCCGTATCGCGTCCGACTCGATCACGAGATGGATCGCGGCGTCGTCTTTCTCGAACACTGGCAGCGCGCGCTTGACGATCTTTGCACCGACCCTGGCCAACTGTTTATGCAGCGGGTCCGGTGTTGCGGGAGATGGCATTCAGACGCAGTGTAACTAATAGTTACACCAAGAGTCAGACTTTTGGTACGATCGGATCAATGCCTGCTACGCGAAGCCAGCGGGGTTCCGTGCGTCGAGGACGTCATCGCGCTCGGGAGCGGACGGTCGTCGCCACCACGCGCGCTTTGTTCGACGAGCGCGGTCGGCGGGAGGCGCGGGTCGACGAGATCGCGCGCGCGGCCGGCGTGAACAAGGCGTTGATCTATCGCTCGTTTGAATCCAAGGAGGAGATCTTCGTGCTGACGCTCGCGGACTACCTCGCCGAGTTGCAGGCGCGCGCCGCGGAGCTGCCCGAGGCGGAGGACCCTGTGCTCGCGTTCCGCCACGTGTGCGAGTGTTATGTCGATTTCTGTCTGGATTACCCGGCGTTCCTGGATTGCGCGTTGGCGCTCATGCAGCGGCCGACGGTCGAGTTGCGCGAGCATATCTCGGGTGCGGTTTGGTTTCGTCTTGGGCGCTCGATCGCGGCGTGCCTGGGCTTGCTGGAGCGATTGCTAGCGGCTGGCGCCGAGCTCGGCGTGTTCGCGCTTGACGACCCGGCCTTCGTGGCCAACCGGCTGTGCACGCAGGTGCTGGGGTCGATGCATCTCGCGCGCGTCGGCGTCGGCGTGCGTGAGGTCGCGCCGGGCGTCGCGGAAACCTTCGAGATCGATCCCGAGCGCGTGCGCGAAGGGTGTCTAGAGGACGCGCTCGCGCTCGTGCGGATAACGGCGGGTGCGTCACGATGAGCGCGATGGAAGCGAGGACGATCACGCTCCACGGGCGGCCTGTGACCTATGCGCAGGCGGGCAGCGGCCCGGTGCTGCTGCTGATCCATGGGATGGGCGGCACGTTTGAGAACTGGGAAGAGGTGATCGAGCCGCTGGCGCGGACGCACACCGTGCTGGCACCCGACCTGCCGGGGCATGGCGGCTCGGCGCCCGGTGCCGGTGACTACTCGATCGGGGCCCTCGCGGCCGGCCTGCGCGACCTGTTGATCGGGCTGGGCCACGAGCGCGCGACGATCGTCGGGCACTCGCTCGGCGGCGGCATCGCGATGCAGTTTGCCTACCAGTTCCCCGAGATCACCGAGCGTCTGGTGCTGGTCTCAAGCGGCGGGCTCGGCCCCGAGGTCAGCCTCGTCCTGCGCGCCGCGGCGCTCCCGGGGGCGGACCTGTTCATCGCCGCAACGGCGGGGCCTGGACGCGTGGTGGGCTCCGCGGTCGCGAGTGTCCTGGCGGCTGTCGGGCTGAGGCCAAACGCCGACGTCGCCGAGGTTCTGCGCGGCTATGCATCGCTTGCTGACCCCGAGCGTCGGGCGGCGTTCCTGGCCACGCTGCGCTCGGTGATCGGCACCGGCGGCCAGCGCGTGCACGCCGGCGATCGGCTGTACCTCGCCGAGGGCATGCCCGTCCTCATCATCTGGGGCGCACGCGATTCGATCATCCCCGTCCACCACGGCGAGAACGCACACGAGGCGACTCCCGGCAGCCGCCTCGAGGTCTTCGACGGGGTCGGCCACCTACCGCAACTCGAGGCGCCCGCGCGCTTCATCACGGCGCTCGAGCGATTCATCGCAGAGAACGAGCCCGCTCGGTTTGACCCCGAGCAGTGGCGCGGGCGCCTACGCATCGCCAGCAGCAAACCGTAGGCGCACGTGCGCACGCCAAAGACAACGCACGCAGCCGTCGCTGCGCCGACACCGGCCAAGCGCCCGGGGAGCGCGGCGAAGCGCAAGCTGACGGTCGCGGTCACCGGCCCTACCGGACAGATCGGCAGGCCGTTCATAGCCGCGCTGGAGCGCGCGCCGCAGGTGGGGCGCGTGATCGGCATGGCGCGACGCCCGTTCGACCCGGCCAGGCACGGCTGGAAGAAGCTCGAATACCGCCAGGGCGACATCCGCGACCGCGACGCACTCGATGCGCTCGTGGCTGGCGCGGACGTCGTCGCACACCTCGCGTTCATCGTCTTCGCAGGCCGGGGGGCCAGCCGCGAAATCAACCTCGCCGGCTCGCGCAACGTCTTCCAGGCCGCAGTTGCAGCGAAAGCCAAGCGGCTCATCTTCACCTCCTCGGTCGCGGCCTATGGGTTCCACGACGACGCACCGGCCCTGCTCACCGAGGACGTCCCGGCACTGGGCACTGAGCGCCTCCCGTACTCGGCCCAGAAGGCCGAGGTCGAGACCGAGCTGGTACAGGCGCTCGCGGGCTCGGACACCGAGGCGTTCGTTTTGCGTCCGTGCATTGTCGCGGGCCCGCACGCGAGAGCCCTTATTGAGTCGATCCCGCTGATTGACCTTGGCGAACGGCTGCCGGGCCTGCGGGCGGTCTCTGCGCGAGTGCCGATGCTGAAGCCGCTGTTGCCGGATCCTGGCGTTCCGTTTCAGCTCGTGCACGAAGACGACGTCGCCGCTGCGCTGTGCGCCGCCGTCCTCGGCAGGGGCAAGCCGGGCGTCTACAACCTCGCTGGGCCGGGTGAGATCACGGCGTCGGACCTCGCCCACGAGTTGGGCTGGTACGCGATTCCGGTCCCCAAGCTCGCGGTCGATGCGACCGCCGAGATCGTTGCGCGGTTGGTGTTCTTACCCAACGAGGCGTCCTGGATCGAAGCCTGCCGCCGCCCGCTGCTGATGGACACCACGCACGCGCGCCGAGAGCTGCACTGGCGCCCGCAGCGCGATGCGCGCGAGACGTTACATCAGACGGTCTCTGCGTGGCGGGCCAAGCCGGCGACCGCTGTCGGCCGATGAAACGGCCACAACCTCTCGCGCTCACCGCTGCGCTGCTCCTCGCGCCAGCGGCAGCCCACACGCTGCACCCCGTGCCGGTGCGTCGAGCATCAGGCACCTCGGCGAAGCCAACACGCAACTGATGCCAAGACTCGCCACGGGCGTCGACCCGCCGCATCGACACACACACAGCCCAACGACGAGCAAAGGGAATCCAGGACATGGCAGTCACCGAACCGCCGCGTAAGAAGATTCCACGCGATCGCGACGATGACCACAGGCCGGGGGCAGCGGGGCCGCGGCGCGTGGCGCTGACGCCTCGGTTACGCGTACCAGCAGCGTCGCGCGAGCTCGCGCGGGCGGTGGGCCGCGCCGCGCAGTCCGTCGCGGGACCACTGCTCGGGCCGCGTGCGCTGCACAGCGCGGTCGACGGTCACACCGTGATCGTGACCGGCGCGTCGAGCGGGATCGGCCGTGCGGCCGCGCTCGAGATCGGACGGGCCGGCGGCACAGTGCTGCTTGTCGCGCGCACAATCGCAAGGCTCGACGACACCGCTCGCGAGATCGAGGCGTCCCACGGGCTCGCCGAGGTCTACAGCGCGGACCTCTCCGCAGAGCGGTCGATCGACGAGCTGCTCGAGCGGGTACTCGCCGAGCATCCGACGATCGATGTCCTCGTCAACAACGCGGGCCGTTCGATCCGCCGCTCACTAGCGCTCAGCTACGACCGCTTCCACGACTTCGAGCGCACGATGCAGCTCAACTACTTCGGCCCCGTCAAGCTGATCCTCGGCCTGCTGCCCTACATGCGCGAGCGCCGCAGTGGCCAGATCGTCAACGTGAGCACGCTCAGCGTGCAGACCAACGCGCCGCGGTTCAGCGCCTACATCGCGTCGAAGGCCGCGCTCGACGCATTCTCGCGCGTGGCCGCGGCCGAGTGCGCCGACGATGGCGTGCAGTTCACGACAATCCACATGCCGCTCGTACGCACGCCGATGAGCGCTCCGACCAAACTGTACGACCGGTTCCCGGCGCTCACGCCCGAGCAGGCGGCGCAGCTCATCTGCGACGCGATCCGTACCCGCGCCGATCACGTCGGTCCGCACCTGGGTGCGTTCACCGAGCTCGGGTACGCGATCTCGCCCGCCGTGGCGAAGGAGATCCTCGGCGCGGTGTATCGAACATTTCCCGATTCAGCGGCGGCGCATGGGAAGGTCGACGAGAACGAGTCCGCCTCTGCCCTCCAGCGCGCCCTCGCTCAGCTGCTGCGAGGCGCGTACTGGTGAGCGACATGAGGGCGAGAGCGGGCTGCGGCGACAGTTGAGCAGTCCGAGAGTGATCTTCGCGACGAGGGCGGCGATGCGCCATGTTTGAGCGTCCCGTCCCCGAGCGACTGCTACACCAGCGACATGCCTTCACGCATTGTCGTTCCAATCGCCTCCCCGGGGCGCTCGCTGGCGCGATCGGCGTCTTGGCTCCCTCGCCGGCGAGCAGCGGCGACGGGGACGGTCGACGCGCTCGCCGCGAGCCGAACCCTCTCGTGCCGACGACCACTGCAGCGGTGGCGGTGATGGCCAGCTCGGTGGTCGACGTGCGCGGACTGCGGATGCGTTACGGGCCGGTTGAGGCCGTGGCGGGGATCGACGTGCAGGTTCGTCCCGGGGAAGTGTTCGCGTTCCTCGGTCCGAACGGGGCCGGAAAGACGACAACGGTGGAGATCCTGGAGGGGCTCCGGCATCGGACCGCGGGCGAGGTTTCCGTACTCGGGGAAGACCCCGACCGCGCCGGGAGTAACTGGCGCGCCCGGATCGGTGTTGTGTTGCAGGAGTCTGCGCCTGAGCCTGAGCTGACGGTCGAGGAGTGCGTGTCGCTGTACGCCGGCTACTACACGAAGTCCCGCTCGGTCGAGCAGACGCTCGGCCTGGTCGGTCTCGCCGATCGCCCCGCGGCGCGATGCGGGCAGCTTTCCGGCGGTCAGCGCAGGCGCCTTGATGTTGCGCTGGCGCTGATCGGGGATCCGGATCTGTTGTTCCTTGACGAGCCGACTACGGGTTTTGACCCCTCGGCGCGCCGCGCCGCCTGGGACGTGATCTCAAGCCTTCGGGATCTCGGGAAGACGATCTTTCTTACCACCCACTACATGGAGGAGGCAGAACGCCTCGCCGACCGGATCGCGGTGATCGTCAGAGGACGCATTCTCGCTGAGGGAACGGGCACGGACATCGGGGCGCGTGCCACGCACGCATCCACGGTCAGCTTCACTCTGCCGCCACACGCGTCGGTGGCGGATCTGCCGCCGACAGTCGCTTGTGCAGTGGTCGCCTGCAGGGATAGCAGGGTCGAAGCGAAGGCGAGTAGCGTACTGTCGCTCGTCGGTGATCTCGCTGGGTGGGCGAAAGAGCGCTGCCTAGATCTTCCCGATTTGGAGGTCACTCGGCCTACGCTTGAGGACATCTATCTCGAGTTGACCGAAGAGCACCCATGACCGTCACCGACGCCAGTCTCGAGCGCTCCCGACGCTCCTTCATCGGACTCGCGCTGCACCAGTACCGTGCTGATCTTCGCTGCTTTTGGCGCAACAAGCAGAGCGTGTTCTTCACGCTCGCCCTCCCGGTCCTGTTCCTTTTGATCTTCGGGTCGGTGTTCCACCACCAGAACGTCGCCGTGGCGGGCGGAAGGATCGACGAGCCGGTGTATTACGTCCCCGGCATCATCGCCTATGGCGTCATCGCTGGGACATTCTCGGATCTTGTCGTCTCGGTCGTTGGCTACCGAGAGGCCGGCATCTACAAGCGTCGACGGACCACGCCGGTCCCCGCCAGCGCGATCATCGCCGCCCGCGCTCTCGTCGCGACGGTGTCCGCCCTGGCGATCACGGCTGTTCTGCTGGCCATCGGTTGGGCCGCTTTCGCCGCGCATATCCCCGCTCGGACGGGTCCAGCGTTTCTCCTCGACATCGTGGTTGGCGCCCTCGTCTTCGGCTGCCTCGGCTTTGCTGTCACCTCGCTTGTCAAGAATTCGGATGCGGCCCAGCCCGCGGTTCTGGCAACCGTCTTGCCGCTCTGCTTCATCTCCGGTGTCTTCATCCCGATCCTCGAGCTGCCTCGCTGGCTGATAGATATCGGAAAGGTCTTCCCAGTACACGCGCTCGCGGACGCCCTCCTTGCCGCGTATAACCCGCACACCGTCGGGAGTGGGCTCAACTGGGGCGATCTCGCAGTGCTAGCAGCGTGGGGGATCGCGGCTCTCGTCGTCACCACTCGCCGCTTCAGCTGGCTCCCTCAAAGCACCTGAGTAACGAAGGCCTCTTTACGACGGGGATCCGAGGACCGCGCGTCTCTACTTCCGGTCCGTGACTCCGGAAAGTGTCAGTCCCCGTACGCCGCCGCCGTGGACCCGCGTGATCGAACCGGTCCGCGCCGACCGTGCCCAGGTGGTCAGTGGGATACGAGCTCCGTGAGCTCGGCCGTCAGCGGCGGATCGCCCACCTCGCAGACGGGTCACTGGCTATCGGCGCTCAATGTCCTGGTCTCCACGTTACGTCGAGTCGATGGAGAGTTTCCCTCTTAGGACCTATGCCGGTAGGAGTTATGTGGCCCACGTCGAATCTGTTGATCGGCCGGCCTTGGTGCTACTCGATCGGGAGGTCTGTGATGGGGCTGATCTGCCGGGATGATGGTTGGCGGATGCCGGACTGGTTGTGGGAGCGGATCGAGCCGCTGTTGCCGCCGCGGCCGTTTCACCCGTTGGGAACCCACCGCCCGCGGGTGCCGGATCGCGGCGCGATGGACGCGATCCTGCTGGTGCTCAGGACGGGGATGCAGTGGAATGCACTGGACGCATCGGGAATTTGCTCCTCGAGCTCGGCGCACCGGCGCTTTCAAGAGTGGGAGCGGGCCGGGGTGTTCGCCGAGATCTGGCGCCAGGGGCTGTTGGAGTACGACACGGTGGTGGGGATCGACTGGGAGTGGCTGGCCGCTGACGGCGCGATGGGAAAGGCGCCGCTGGGCGGTCCAAAGACCGGCCCGAATCCCACTGATAGAGCCAAAAGGGGGCGAAGCGTTCGCTTCTGTGTGCGAGGCGCGCGGGGTCCCGATCGGGTTGGCGCACGACGGCGCCAACCGCCACGACTCCAAGCTGCTAGAGCCGACGATCGACTCGATCCCGATCGAGCGGCCCGAGCCCACTCCCGAGCGGCCACAGGGGCTGTGCCTGGACCGCGGCTACGACTACGACAGCGTTCGTGAGACCGCGACAAAACACGGCTTCACTGCGCATGTTCGTAGCCGGGGCGAGCAGCTCGCGCTGAAGGTCCGCACACCCGGCTGGCGCGCCCGGCGCTGGGTCGTCGAGGCCTGTCACTCCTGGATGAACCGCAACCGCGCGCTATTGATCCGCTGGTCCAAGAAAGACGAGAACCACCTCGCCCTCCTACAACTCACCGCCGGACTGATCGCATTCAAGAAGACACGAGCGACGACCACCACGACCGCCCTACCAGCATAGGCCCTAAGTTGGGCTGTCTCCGGGTGCTCCCGACAGTTGGGGGCTCGATAGGTCTTTGAGGTTTGGACGGGTTCCCGGATCGGGGAACCCGTCCGTGCCTCGGCTCAGGCTGCCTCCTTCACCGCCAAGTGAAGAGAAAGGTTGAGCCTGATGACCAAGGATGACGTGCTGTTCGGCTACCGCCAGCAGCTTTTCGCGGAGGCAGCGAGGACGAACGTCTCGGCAGCATGCCGGACGTTCGGGGTGCACCGCTGCACCTACTACGCCTGGAAGCGCCAGGTCGACCGGCACGGCCTGGAGATGCTCAGGCCCCGGGAGCGCCGCCGGCCGCAGATGCCTAATCAGCTGGCGAAGATGGTCGAGGAGAGGATCGTGTCGTTCTCGATCGCTCATCCCGGGCTCGGGCCCAGACGAGTCTCCTCGGAGCTGGCCCGCGAGAAGTGGGGCGGGATCATCGTCTCCGCGAATGGCGTGTGGAAGGTGCTCTGTCGCCACGGGCTGAACACCCGCGCGAAGCGCCTCGGGTTGATCGCGGGCTACGCAGCTCCCTATGAGCCGCCGAGAACGCCAGAGCCAGAGCGGCATATCGACGTCGATCATCCTGGTGAGCTGGTCGGGATCGACTGCTTCTATGTCGGGCGCCTGCGCGGCACCGACGGCGCGATCTGGCAGCTCACCGCGATCGACATCGCCTCCTCCTACGCCTGGGCAGAGCTCGTGATCTGCAAACAAGGCAACCCCACCGCAACACAGGCCAGCAAGCTCGCTCAGCGTGTCGCTAGGGAGCTGAAGGCCACCGGCTGGAAGCTCGAGAGGATACTCAGCGACAACGGCAACGAGTTCAAGGGCGACTTCACGAAGACCGTTGACGCGTTGAAGGTACGCCACACCCGCATTTACGCAGGACGCCCACAGACCAACGGACACGTCGAGGCACTGCACAAGACGATCCTGGATGAGTGCTGGAGACCAGCGTTCGCGCGCTACCTATATCCCCGCTACACCGGACTGAAAAGAGAGCTCGACACCTACCTGCACTTCTACAACACTGACCGCATGCACCACGGCAGACTCACACAAGGACGCATCCCCGCAGACATCGTCTACCGTGCCCGAAAGATGGAGGCCAGATGAGCCGAACCTGTCGGCACATCCCGGAGGCCGCCCACCCTAAGTCGCGGTCAGCTCTGACAGCGAGACGACACCATCTCCTTGCAGTGCGAGGCGACCGACGAAATGGCGCAGAAGTCTCGATCGATGTGATGGACGTCTCCATCGTTGGAGTCCAGACCAGTTTGAACAATTAGGTAGGAAGCGTCATTCGTTTGAGTGGGTGTGACCGGACCCCGTTCATCGGTCCACCTGCTGTGAGAGTTGGTGGCCGTTGTGTGTGTGAAGGGTAGGGGAGCCGCTGCCTTGCGCAGCGAGCCCGGAGGGCGAGCGCTGCAAGGCGGCGGGCGCGCTGCCGAGGGCCCCCGGCGCCGAATCGGACACATTTTCACCCGGCGGCATTGAAACGGAGCCGTTCGCGGTCGATCTGAGCGCCTTCACGGGGTCGGTGAAGGGAATTACCTTGCCCTGCTGCGTCGCCAGACGCCATCCCCTGGCGAACCGGGCTGGCGCCATCATCTGAAGCGCCGAGTGTGGCCTGCGCCGGTTGTAGTCCTCGCGCCAGTCCTCGACCATCACCTGCGCCTCGGCCAGGCAGGAGAACTGCTCGACGGCGAGCAGCTCGTCGCGGATGCGCGAGCCGAAGCTCTCGACATAGGGGTTCTGCCACGGCGAGCCCGGCTCGATGTAAGCGCTGCCGGCGCCGGAGAAGCGACACCAGTCCCGCAGCGCGTTCGCAGTCAGCTCTGGACCGTTGTCGCAGCGGATGAAGGCAGGCACCCGGCCGGTCTCGGCGACGATCCGCTCGAGCCGGCCGACCGTCTCGTCCGCGTCGATGCGCCGCTCGCAGCCGACCTCCAGCGCCTCGCGGGTGAACTCGTCGACGATGTGCAGGAGCTTCAGGATGCGCCCGTCGGCGGTCTGGTCGAACTGGAAGTCAAGCGCCCACACGTGATCCGGACGCTCCGCTGAAAGCCGCTTGGCCGGCACGGTCGAGTCGCCGAGTCGCTGGCGCTTGCGCCGGCGGGTGGGCACCCGCAGGCCCTCCTCCCGCCACAGCCGCTGCACGCGCTTGCGGTTGACTGTCCAGCCTTCCTCGAGAAGCTGGGAGTGCGCGCGGCGATATCCCCAGCGCGGGCGATCCTTCGAGAACTTGCGAAGCCGGGCCCGCAGCGCCGCGTCGTCGCCCGCCACGCACGCCGCACGTCGCTGCGTGGAGCGGTGCTGAGAAGCGATCTGGCACGCCCGTCGCTCCGAGACCTCGAGGCGGTCCATGAGCATCAGGACCGCTGCTCGTCGGCGCAACGGGCTCACCAATTTCCCTTGGCGATCTCTTTGAGCCCCTCGATCTCCACCTCCTTGTTCGCGACGATCCGCTTCAGCGTCGAGTTCTCGCGCTCGAGCTCCTTCAAGCGCTTGACGTCGTCGGCCTTCATCCCGCCGTACTGCGCGCGCCAGCGGTGAAACGTGTTCTCTGAGACCTCGAGCTCCTTGGCGACCTCGGGGATCGCCTTGCCCTCGGCGAGCAGCCGCTCGGCCTCGCGCAGCTTGCGAACGACCTGCTCGGGCGTGTGCCTGCGTCGCTTCATCTGAGTTCCTTCCTCGTCCATCATCGTGGACAGGTAGAACTCTCATAAGCACCGGACCGAACTCAGGGGGTCGGGCCAGGTGAAGACGAGCGTTCGCTAAGAGAGCGGTTGCTCGCTCGTCAATCGAGCTGGCCGCTAACCGCGCAGGTTCGCCTCGCAGTAGGGCGCGATGGGACACCGGCCGGCCCGAACGCGAGGTGGGCCGCAAACCGATGCCGCTTGTCGTTGGTTGGCGTCGACGGAGGACGTTCCCCGCGCTCGATCAAGTGCAGCGCAGATGCCAGATCTTGACCAGCTCGCGCGGATAGCCGAACTGTTCGTTGCACGGCACTCCGCCGCCTGAGTTGCCGATGATCTTGAACACCGTGCTGTCCGCACCGCGCTTATAAACGTCGGGCTGGTCCTGGAAGGCGCGCTGCTGCCTTGTTGTGAGGCCCTTCAGGCTCACCGCGTCGAAGCTCGCACGGCCGTATTCGGTGTAACCACAGCGACCGTAGTCGACGTCCGTGGGACGCTTGAGCTTCACGCCCGCGAGACCGCCGTGCTTGACAAACACCCGCTGCCAGCTGCTCAGTACGCTCGGTGTGGCCTTCAGGTTCTGACACACCTGTGATGACAGCCCGGAGGCTGGGCCGGCGGTGAGCAGCGCAGCCGTCGCGAGTCCGGCGATCACCGCGGGGAGCGACAGCTGCCCGCGCAATCCACCACGAGACACCGGAACGGGCTCCTGAGACATATGATCACTCTCCCAACTGAACTAAGAGGTTTGCGCCCACCAGAGCGCCCGACGTCCCGGGGAATGTCCACGGCGCGTACCTCAGTCTAGAGCCTTCGATGCAGAGGAGGACGCTGGGTCGCCGTGCTGTGTATGCCCGCGTTCCGGTTCATGGACGACTCGGTGCGCGGCTCCCGAGCTGGCTTACCTGTGCTCGCTTGCGCGGCGAGCCGGACAGCTCAATCCTGCTCAGAACCACGGGATCGATATGACTCACCCCGCGGCCTGCGTTGAACGCACTGACCGGTCGTACCGACGCGGTCCGCCGTATTACGGGGCGCACCACCGAGCGCGGCCTCCAGGGAGCACCGTCGACGTAGACTTCTACGAGCTAACCAACCCTGTGAAGGTAAGCGAACAGCTCAGCGACGAGGTCTCCCACGCTAACGGCCCTTCCCGTCATGACCCCTTTCAGCCGGAGGGCAGGCGCGGGCGCAGGTCAAACCCCGGCGGTGGCGGCTGGTCAGCTCGGTACGGCCGTGGCCTTGATGGCCGGTTTTTTGCCCACCGACCAGTTCAGCTTGTAGCTGGCGACGTCGGGCTGGCTGGCGTTTTTTGGGCCCACAAGCTCGAGCGTGCCGGTCCCAGAGGTCGCAGTTGTCCGGATGATCTTGAGCTTCATCGTCGCGCTATTCAGATCCGAAACCAGGTTCCCCGGTGTCACCGCTGTCTTTGCAAGCGTCTTGTCGCCGCTGCTCCTCTTGGCTAGCAGGAAGACCGTGACCTTCTTGCTGGCGTGCGGTATTTCGGCGTCGATAACGACCTTCTTGACCGAGCCGCTCTTGAGCGTGACCGTGTTGGACTCGATCGCCCTGCCGGGCGATGTCCCCGCTGCAAGCGCGGGGACAGCAGCAGCGAAGACGACCGCTGTCGTCGAAGCCAGGACAAACCGGTGGTTCTTGACGTGCATCTCGATTGTCCCTCCCGATGGCGTTCTGCAAGCGCAGGCGCATAGAAGCTGTTTGTTGGGGAGAATTTAGCACCGCCCGTATTGAGACGGCCAGCCGTCTCAGTGCACGCGCGGCTGCAGACAACTGACGGTGTGAACTTCCAGATCCGCGCGCGTTCGGTTACTCTGTCCCCATGCCTCGGAACGGTTCGGCGCTTCGCCGGCGAGGGCTGACCAGGGAGCGGCGCTCGTCTCTCGCAGGAGTCATGAGTCTCGCAGCCATCGCGCTGTTCGTGGCGCCTGCGGCCGCTGGGCAGCCCGCCGACAAAGCGACCGCATGCCCGCGCGAGGCGGCGCTGCAGAAGCTATTCGCGCGGGGCGGCACGCTGCGCGTGGACCGCGCGTGCACGGTCGATCTGACCTCGACGCTGATCGTCCGGCGCGGGCGCAAGGTGACGCTGATCGCCGCGAAGAAGCAGCTCACGCTGAAGGGGGCGCCGGGTGCTCGCATTCGCCTGATCGAAGTCTCTCCTGCAGCGACGCTCAATCTCAGCGCCGTCACGCTCTCCGGCGGCCAGGCTGTCGGAGACAACGGCGCGGGCGCTCCGGCCACGGCGTCTGCTGCGGGCGCGCCTGGCACCGCGGGCGCGAGCGGCGGTCCCGGAGCGCCGGGCGGCAATGGCTCAAACGGCGCCGCAGCAGCGGTGGGCGCCGGCGGAGCGAGCGGCGGCGACGGCCAGGGCGGGGCGATTCTGAATTCCGGCACACTGCTCGTTTCCCGCTGTCGCTTCGTCGGCGACCGAGCCGACGGCGGCGACGGCGGTGCGGCTGGCCGCGGCGGCCAGGGCGGTGCCGGCGGCGATGGCGGCACTGCCGGCAACGGTCTGGCGAACGCCGCGGCCCCTAGCGGTGGCGCAGGCGGCGGCGGTGGAAAGGGCGGCAAGGGCGGCGATGGCGGTACCGGTGGCGCCGGTGAGGGCGGCGCCCTCTACAACGACCGCGGCGCGATTGCGACGATCGACTCAAGCACCTTTGTGCTCGACACGGCGCGCGGTGGCGCGGGCGGTAACGGTGCCGATGGCGGCCCTGGTGGCATTGGCGGCGGCGGCGGCGTTGGCGCGATCGGCGCGACCGGGGCAGCAGGCAATCCGGGAATCTCAGGGGTGACCGGCGGTCGGGGCGGCAGCGCCGGGCCCGACGGGGCCCCAGGCACGGGCGGCAGCGGCGGCAGCGGTGGATCAGGCGCGGGCGGTGCGATCTACAACGACAGTGGCCGCCTGCGCGTGACGGCTAGCCAGATCACCACCGCGATCGCCCAGGGCGGCGTGGCGGGGGCGGGCGGCGCTGGGGGCAGCACCGGGGCCTACCGGGGCGCGAGCCCAACTCGCCTCGGCAGCGGCAGCGGCGGAGTCGGGGGCGCCGGCGGCGCCGGGGGCGCTGGCACCTGTACGACGCCTCCGGGATGCATGGCCAACGGTGGCGCCGGCGGTGGCGGCGGGGCCGCCGGCAACGACGCTACGCTGACCGACGGTGGCCCGGGCGGCGCCGCCGGGAAGGGCGGCGATGCCACCGGCGGCGCGATCTTTACCGTCAACCACGCTACCCTGCGCAAGCTCCGCTACGCCTCGGTGCAGACGCTGGCCGGCGTGGCGACACCGACCACCAGCTGTCCGGCGGGCACTGTGACGGCTGGTTGTCCCGGCCCTGGCGGCGCAGCTGCGACCGATGCCAACCCCGCGGGTGCGGCGGGCGGCGTGGGCGGCTTGGGCGGCGTCGGCTTTAATGGCGGCGCCGCCGGGAAAGCTGGTGGCAGCGGCGCACCCGGCAAACTTCCTGGCGCGGCGCGTCCCGGAGCGGCAGGCGCGCCCGGCGCGCCCGGGGTCGCCCTCGATCAGACGGTCCATACGGGACCCTGAACAGCTACGGCGATCAGAGCGAGCGAGCCCAGCGCCGGCCTCGGCAGGCGGGCGATGCTCACTCGGCCTACGCGTAAACACCTTCGACCAAGAACGTGTGCGGTTCGCTCGCGAGCACCGCGTCCGCGGCAATCGAAACGCAGGCGCAGACCACCGCTCGCGCGAACGTCGAAGCGATCGCCGCAAAAGTCGGCGTCACCAGCAATGAAGCACGAGCACTGCAAGATCGAAAAATCCTGATGCCGGCCGTCAAGGCGGCGCTCGCGGCCGGTGTGGGCAAATCCGTACTCGGCGAACTCGTGCGGCGGCGGTGGACTTGTCGGGGCGGCGGCTGGGGCGGCCGTCGGTCTCAAGCGAGGTTCGCCAGCTCGCTCTGCGGCTGGCAAATGAGAATCCCGACCTGGGGGTACCGCCACATCCATGGCGAGCTGGTCGGCATCGGTGTCGTGATCGCTCCGAGCACAGTCCGAAAGCTGCCCCGAGGGGAAGGGATCGATCGCGCGCCGCGGCGAGCGAGCCAGAGCTGGTGCGAGTTCCTGTCTCGGCAGGCGGCGGGCCTTGTCGCCTGCTGACGTATGGGTAAGGCTTTTGGACAGGTGCGCTCAGGTGGGCCCTGTATTCGCGGTGGCCGGGGTGTCGTCGGGACCCGTCGTCGCCTCGTTGTCTTGTCGCTCACGGTTCTGCTGCTCGACTCGTGCGGCGTGTCCCTCGTTGAACTCGCGTCCCTCACGCACGAACTGGAGAAGCAGCTGGAGCTGGTTCTCGCTGTAGCGTTGGTATAGGCGCTCGGATAGGGCTTCGTGCTCGTTGTAGAAGCGCCCTGCTTCGTGTAGCGCCTGAGGCGTCACCTCGACGAGCACTCGGCGACGGTCTGAGGCGTCGCGCACGCGGCGTGCGTAGCCGGCCCGTTCCAGGCGATCGAGGGCGGTGGTCATCGCCCCGCTTGTGAGTCCCGTCGCCTGCGCGAGGCGTCCGGCGGTGACCGATCCCTCTCGCTCGAGGACATCCAAGCAACGCATGTCGGTTCGATTCAGGCCGAGCGCATCGGCGACGGCCTGGTCGAAGCGGGCGGTGGCGTTCTGCGAACGCCGGACCTCGTCGATCAGTTCCTCAAACACCTGCCGCTTATGTCTTGACACTATGATCTCTTTACGCTAAAGATGTCTTACTCCAAAGACATTGTAGTGGACCGACAGGGAGACCAAATGGAAGTCGCAATCGACGCAAATGAGCTGATCAAGACCTATCCGCCCGACGTGCGGGCACTCGACGGGCTGAGCCTATCCGTGCAGGCGGGCACCATCTTCGGGCTGCTGGGCCCAAACGGCGCCGGGAAGTCCACGACCGTACGGGTCCTGACGACGCTCACCCGGCCCGACAGCGGCGGCGCGCGGGTAGCGGGCATCGACGTTCTCGCCGATCCGGTGGGGGTACGCCGCACGATCGGCGTCGTTGGGCAGAAGCATGGGGCCGATCCGGAAGCGACCGGTCGCGAGAACCTCGTCCTGCAGGGTGAGTTCCACGGGATCGGCGGCGCCGAGCTGCGCCGAGGGGTCACCCAGTCGCTCGAGCGTTTCGGCCTCGCCGACGCCGCAGACCGCCAGGCGAAGACCTACTCCGGCGGCATGCAGCGCCGCCTCGACGTCGCGATGGGACTGCTTCATCGCCCGCAGGTCCTCTTCCTCGATGAGCCGACCACGGGCCTTGATCCCGAGGCGCGCACCGAGATGTGGCGGGAGATCGAGCGGCTCGCCGGCGAGGAGCAGATGACGATCCTGCTCACCACCCACTACCTCGAGGAGGCCGACCGTCTGGCCTCGCAGCTCGCGATCGTGGACCGCGGGCGGATCGTGGTCGAAGGCCCACCCGAGCAGCTCAAGAGCGACCTGCGGGGTGACACGATCCAGGTCGAGCTCGCAGACTCGCAGGACGCCGGTGCCCGCGTTGCGCTCGCGCGTGTGAGCGACGTCATCGACGTCAAGCTCGACGGCCGCACGCTGCGCGCCCGGGCTCGCGACGGCGGCGCAGCGATCCCCGCCGTGCTGGCGGCGCTCGACGCTCACGGAGTCAAGACCACCTCGGTCACGCTGGCACGCCCCTCGCTCGACGAGGTCTATCTGCAGCACGCCGGGCGAGCCTTTCATCAAGCAGACAACAACCATGAGGAGATCGCGGCATGATGGCGCTGAGACAGACCTGGCAGGTGAGCCTGCGTGGAGTACGCGCGCTCATACGACAACCCGGATATCTGGGCATCACGCTCACGCAGCCGATCATCTGGCTGGTGCTGTTCGGAGCGCTGTTCAAGGCAGTCACACGCATACCGGGGTTCCACGCAGGCTCCTACATCAACTTCCTCACACCCGGCATCGTCGTGATGCTCGCCATCTCATCCGCCGGCTGGACCGGCATGGGCTTCATCGAAGACATCAACGGCGGCGTGATGGACCGACTGCTCGTCTCGCCCGTCTGGCGCGGCGCGCTGAACGCCGGCAGCGTCCTATACGCCACGATTACGATCGTCATCCAGACGACGGTGATCGTCCTGCTTGCCTGGGCGCTCGGCGCGGACTACCAGGGCGGCGTCGGCGGCGTTCTCATCCTTGTCGTGCTCGGCAGCCTACTCGGAGCGGCGTTCGCCTCGCTCTCCAACGGCCTAGCCGTCCTCACCCGTCAGCGCGAGACCCTGATCGGGGCCGTGACGGCGGTGATCCTGCCGCTCACGTTTCTCTCCTCGGCGCTGATGCAACAGAGCCTCGTGCCGGGCTGGATTCGCACGATCGCCAAGTTCAACCCCGTCAACTGGGCAGTCGAGGCCGCCCGCTCCGCCGCGATGCAGAAAATCGACTGGGGGCTCGTCGGCAGCCGCCTCGGGCTACTGGCCGCTCTCACCGTGCTCTGTGCCCTCTTCGCCACGCGCGCCTTCACCAGCTACCAGCGCTCGCTCTGACACTCAAGGCAAGGAAAACCGCTGTGCGCATGCCGGCCCTAGCGCTGCCCAAATCGTTCCCTTGGGGCACTCTGCCGCGGCTCGGACCGAGGTATCGAGATTTTTGCTTTACGCTGCTCGCATGCACAAGCAGGAGCAGGACAGGCTTGTCCTGGGACGGCTGGTCCTCGGGGCATGAAAATGCCGACTTGAAGGCTGCTGTTGGGGCTGATCGGATTAGGGTCGGCTGACCGGGACGGGGGGTTTTCAGGGAGAATGTGGTTGGGCAGGCCGTTTTGGACGATGGGCTTCGAGGCCGAGGATCCTCGGTGGCCGCCCGTGTGACTTGCCCGGGTGGGCCGTGAGCTCGTATCGGTCGTTGTCGTTGGCCGGCTGCTTCTCCGCGAGTTCGACGACCAAGAGGGGGACGAGGTGAGATCGGTCGGTAGGTCCATCGGGTTGGACGTGCACCGCGATTTCTGTGAGGTTGCGATCGCGCAGGAGGGTGAGGTGCGCTCCTCGGGCGGGGTCGATACGACGTCCGAGCGACTAGAGCTGTTCGGCGCGAGCCTTCACCCACGGGATCGGGTGGCGTTGGAGGTCAGCGGAGGCGCGTGGGAGGTCGCGCGGATCCTGGAATGTCACGTCGCGCGGGTCGTGGTCGTGAGCCCTTCAGATACGGGGGATCCGCCGGGCGCGCGCGCGAAGATCCAGATCGTCTGGATGCCCGCACGCTCGCGAAGCTGCTGGCGGCCGGCGAGCTCGACGCGGTCTTCTCACCGGATGAGCGCTGCCGGGTGATGCGCCGTCGCGTCTCGCGGCGTGAGCAGCTGGTGCGCGCCCGCTCGCGCTCTAAGAACGAGATCCAGGCGGTGCTCGTGCGCCGACTGGTGGGTCGCCCGCCCGCCTCTGAGCTGTTCGGGGCCAAGGGGGCGCCGGTGGCTGGCCGAGCTAGATCTGCCGCTCGAGGAGCCAGAGACGATCCAGGCGTGCCTGCGTTACATCGAGTTCCTGGACGCAGAGATCGCGACGGTCGAGCGTCAGATCGCCTGCGAGGCCCTTGACTCGGTTGAGATCACGCGGCTGATGACGGTGCCCGGGGTCGACATGATCTGCGCGGCGAGCTTCATGGCCGCGGTCGGCGAGATCCACCGCTTCCCCAGCCCCGAGCGCTCACCGGCTATCTGGGCCTTGACCCGCGCGTCTACCAGTCGGGCTCAGCGCCTGCGACAGGCGGGCATATCTCAAAGCAGGGCTCTGCCTCGGCGCGCTGGACGCTGGTCGAGGCGCGGCGTGGTCGGTCGTTCGCCAGCCCGGCCCGTTGCACGCCTTCTATCAGCGCATCCGCGCCCGCCGTGGACACGGGATCGCCGTCGTCGCTGCCGCACGCAAGCTCGCGTGCCTGTTCTGGTTTTTACTCACCCGCGCTGAGGACTACGCCCACCAGCAGCCCTCGCTGACCGCCAAGAAGCTACGACTGCTTGAGATCCGCGCCGGCGCCCGGACGCTGAAGGGCACCCCGACCGGCACCTGGACCACCAGGCAGGCGATGCGCGACGGTGAGCGCAAGCTCGCCGAGCAAGCCGAGGCCTCCTAGCTGCAGATGGTCCGCGCGACTGGCAAGCAGCCGCACCGAAGAAGGCGGGTGCGAGTGCGACACCGGGGCGCGCATCACAAAAGCCCTCGAAGGGCAAGGTCGCGCGGCAGACCACGAGCCCCTGACGTCTGCACTTCGACTCGTCCTCTACTCGCGCCCGCAACCAGCCTAACCCCCACAGGGCACCTCGACAACACGCCGCCAGCACCGGCGGCGACCCCGCCTGCCCAAAAGCCGCCGAATTCACTCCGGTCGGAGCGAAGGCCCGACCGAAACCGACCACACAGAAGTGTTCTGCGGCCCTCGCGAGGTGAACCGCGACCGATCCCCATCCGAAATCCCCGCAAAATCCGACCGATACTGAGACCCCAGCCCTTGATTCTCATCGGTCAGAGCGCTGTTCGAGACGATCGCTCGTTCAGGGCAAGGGGAAGTCCCGATTGCCCACCTCTCATAGACCTCCCGGCGGTGCAGGAGGCGGAACAGTTGGATGACCGCGAAGCCGAGGATCAATGTGCTCACCACGATCAGGGCATAGCGGGCCTGGCGCACAGGGAAGTCACTTGGAAGACCGTGCCGCGGATGTGTTTGGGTCGGTCGCGGGCGACCGAGACGGCAACGGATCGCAGGCCGATCAGCGCGCCGGGTGACGGCGACGGCGGTGGCGTAGAAGCTCTGCCGTGAGGTGGTGTGTGCGGTGGGAACGAGTCGGCCGCGCTCCGTGCAGTGACGGAGCGCGGCCGTTGTCGGGGGGTGCGGGGGATGGTTCAGGCGGCAATTGGGGCGATCGCCGGGTGGCGGCGGATCTGGTTGGCGCGGAGAGCGAGGCCGAGCGTGCGGGCGAACGTCATCCCGACAGCCATGATGATTAGGGCATCGGTGATGGCGGCGCCGGTGACCTGGCTGCTGGCCATCCACGTCGCCAGCGGGTGGTTGAACCAGTGCACTGCGCCGATCGAGAAGCAGCTGCGCGCGGCGATCACGGCAATCCACAGCGCTGCGTAGGCGGCGCCTGCACGGGTCACGACCCGGCCGGTTGCGGGCTCGCGGCGGACGCTCAACAGAGATGCAGCGGTGAGGCCGAGCAGGACTCCGGCGACGCCGGCGCCGATCTCGAGCGCGAGACCAGCGCCCTGGGTGGCGAGCGCCTCGAGGAACAGGGGCACGATCGAGGCTGTCATAAGCAGTGGCCGCAGCAGCCGGAAGCGGCTGACCCTGCGGGCCGGACCGAGGTCTGCCTCGAGCACGGCGAAGAGAACGAGTCCGTTGACGATGAGGGCCTTGGTGAGCATTGCTTTCTCGCTTTCGACGGGGTTGCGGTCTGTGCCGTCAATGCTGCTCGCCGGGCGGCGGTCTGTCATCGCCGCAGAGGCTGGTTTGCAGGCTGATCGTGGGTTGACCGGACACCCATCTCAACCTGCTCTCGACCCGCCTCTCAACTTCGATCTCAACCCGGAATCAACCCGGAAAATCAAGCCCACGGGCGATGTGGGCGGGGGCGCGGCGTTTTAGCGTCAGTGAGCGTCAACCAACCGCAAAGGAGCTCTCGAAATGTCTGTTCTGACAGTGCTCTTGGTAATCGGAGTCATCATCTACGTGATCGGGCAGCAGCTGGTCGGCAGCGCGCTCAGCGGCAAGCGCCTGGTCGTGCTGCCCGCGGTCCTGACCATGATCGGCATCGTTGAGGTCGCCGGCAACGGATCTCACCCCGGTGCGACGGATATCGTGTTGTTGATCGTGAGCGCGGCGATAGCTATCGCGATCGGCGTCGCCCTCGGCACGATGACGCGCCTGGAGCGCCGCGGCGGATACCTGTGGGCGCAGCTACCCAAGAGCGGCCTCTGGCTGTGGGGCGGGCTGATCATTAGTCGTCTGCTGCTCAGCGGCGTCGGCCACGCGGCCGGTGCGCACGTGGCCGCCGGATCCGCCGCGATCTTTTTGATGCTCGGTCTGAACCGTGCCGCCCAGGCGCTGGTAGTCGTCCCCCGGGCGATCGCGGCCGGAATCCCCTTCGCACCCGAGAAGGACGGCAGCGTGTTCGCCGCCAGCTGGTTCTCCCACGCGACCGGACGCGAGGACTGAAGCGACGATGCCAAGCTGGCTGAAGCGGCTAGAGCACGGCGAGGCTGTAACGCTGCTGGCGGCGTGGGCGTGGTGGCTGCGGGCTGCCGTGTTCGTGATCGTCGCCGCGGTTGTGCTCAACGCTCGAGGGAGCGTCGCTGCAGGCGTAGCGGAGGTGACGATCGCGGCGGCGGCTCTGATCGGCTGGTGGGCGAGTGGCCGCCTGCCGGCGCCGTGGGCGCAGCGGTCGCGATTCGTCTGCCTGATCGCGCTCACCGCCGTCGGTGGCTTTGCCGCCGCCTCCCATCAGGACACCAGCGTGCTGGCGCTCGCGATCATCGGCATGCTGGCCGCCGGCGTCGATCTGCCGCTCGCCGAGCTCTTGGTGGTATTTCTCGCGGGTGTGCTCGCGGTCGAGATCGCTGCGGTCAGCGACGGCCACACGGATCTCGGAACCGTGCTCGGGTATCCGGCGCTGCTGGTGGCGCTCGCGCTCATCGGCCGCTACCGGCGCGCCTACCGGACCCAGACCGAGCAAGCCGAGGCGCTGCTCGCCGAGACCCGCCGCGCCCAGTTCGAGTCCGAGCGAGCCGCGGCGCTGACGGAGCGCTCTCGCATCGCACGAGAGATCCACGACGTGCTCGCGCACTCGCTCGGCGCGCTCGGGATCCAGCTACAGGCTACCGAGGTGACGCTGTCCGAGCACCAGGACATCGATCGCGCGCTGCGCTCGCTCGCCAGCGCGCGGCGGCTCGTCGACGAGGGGCTGACCGAGACGCGGCGCGCCGTGCGGGCACTGCGAACCGACGCGCCGCCGCTCCCGCAAGCACTAGCCGCGCTCCTCGAGGAGCGCCCCGGCGCGTTGACGATCAGCGGCGAGCCCTACGCGCTCAGCCCGGCCGCGAGCCTGGCGCTGCTGCGTGTCGCCCAGGAGGCGGTCACCAACGCCGTAAAGCACGCCGACGGCAAGCCCGCGACAATCGCGCTCGAGTACACCGACGCCGGCGTAGAGCTGCGCGTCGAGAACGCGCTCCCGGACGCCGCCGCGATCGAAGATTCCCACACCGCTGGCGGATACGGTCTTGCCGGAATGCACGAGCGGCTACGGTTGATCGATGGCGAGCTCCACGCCGGTCCGGTCGGTGACCGCTGGGTTGTGCGGGCACGGGTGAGACGGTGAGCCACGTCGATCCCTCACAACCCGATCGTCTACGAATTGTGATCGCGGACGATCAGACGGTCGTCCGGGAGGGGCTGCAGATGGTGCTCGACGTGATGCCCGATCTGGAGGTCGTTTCCGCCGTCGCCGACGGCGAGCAGGCACTCGCCGCGGTCGCCGAGCACCAACCCGACGCGATCCTGCTCGACCTCCACATGCCTGTGCTCGACGGCGTCGGTGCGACCGAGCGGCTGACCCGCGAGCACCCCGAGGTGGCGGTGGTCGTGCTCACCACCTACGCCGACGACGAGACGATCATCACCGCGCTGAAGGCTGGTGCCCGCGGCTACCTGACCAAGAACGCAGACCGCCGCGAGATCTCCCAGGCGCTGCACGGTGCTGCCGCGGGCCACACAATCCTCCCGCCCGAGGTCACGGCGATGCTGCTCACCAGCGCCGCCTCCGGACAACCAGCCAAACCGGCGATCCCCGTTGAACTGCCGGACGGCCTGACCTCGCGCGAGGCCGAGGTGCTCAAGCTGCTCGCCGCCGGGCTCTCAAACAGCGAGATCGCGCGCGAGCTGTTCATCAGCGAACACACCGTGAAGACCCACATCAACCATGTGTTCACTAAGACCCGCTCGCGGGACCGAGCCCAAGCGATCCGCTACGCGCACGAGCACCAGCTCACCTAGAAGGCCCCTGAGATAGTCGGGGTGCTGTCCGGCGGGTTGAAGAGCCTTCTAGGCATGTTTGCTACTCAGTCTGCCTAGGTAGGGATGTTTGACGCGGCGGTGTTGTCGAGGCCGTTGCCGGATGGGTCGTTCTTTGCGTTGTTGGCTGAGCACGGTGATCGGATCGTGCGCGATGAGGACTTCGCGGAGTGCTACTCGCAGCGGATGGGTCGCCCATCGATCCCGCCGTCGTTGCTGGCTAAGGTGATGCTGTTGCAGCACCGTAGTGGCGCGTCGGATGAGCAGGCGATGGAGTGTGTGGCGTGGGATCTGCGGTGGAAGGTCGCGCTGGGGTTGGCGGTTGATCATCAGGGGTGGCATCCGATGTCGTTGACCAGGTATCGCGCGCGGCTGTTGTTGCACAAGAAGGGAGGGGCTGGCGCTTGAGAGCACGTTGCGGCTGGTCGAGGAGTTGGGGATGCTCGATGGCAGCGCGGAGCAGATTATTGATTTCACGCCGATGCTCGGTGCGGCCGCGACCCAGGACACGGTCAGGCTGGTCCGCCACGGCGTCAAGAAGCTGATTGGTGCGGTGAAGGTGGCTGATCAGGATGCTGGCGAGCGACTGGATGACGGGCTTGAGTTCGACTACGAGCGGCCGGCAGAGAAGCCTGATTGTCGTTGGCGTGAGAAGGGCGAGCGGGAGCGGATGCTGACCTGGGTCGCGCGTAGGACGCCGAGCGGGCGCTTGCGGCTGTGAAGCAGGCCGAGGAGCTGCTGGACGGCGAGCAGGTGAAGGCTGCGCATGAGTTGTTGCGCGAGCTGATCGGCGAAGATTTCGACATCGACCAGGGCGGCGTGCCACGCCTGCATCGCGGGACGCTCCAGCGATCGGGTCATCGCGACGGTCGATACCGAGATGCGCCACGGCCGCAAGCGCAGCCAGCAGCGCTTCGATGGCTACAAGCTCTCCGCTGCGGCCACGAGCGGCAGCGAGCCGCTGATCTGCGCGGTGCACGTCGCGCCTGGCGGAGAGACGGACGGGCCGCAGGCTAAGCATCTGATTGACGCGCAGCCGCCGCAGCGGCGGCCGCAGCGGATCCTGGGCGACACCGCCTATGGCAACACGGGCCGGTTCGTGCCGAGCTCGCTGAGCGCCAGGTTGAGGTGCTCGCCCAGGTGCCAGAGGGCAAGGTCGAGGAGGGTGTGCTTGGCAAGCACGACTTCGAGATCAACGTCGCCGCCGGCACCGTCACCTGCCCCGGTGGCCATACCCTCCCGATCAGCACCTCCAAGACCGGCTATCGCTCGGCCAATTTCAGTGCCGCGATGTGCCGAGAGTGCCAGTTCAAGCAGCGCTGCTGCCCGGGCAAGCCGCGTCGCCAGATCCGAATTATGGAACACGAGCATCTGCTCCAGGCCGGACGCCAAGCGCTGCGCGACCCGACAGCCAGCGAGCATCTACGCCGCACCCGCCCCCGGATCGAGCGGCTGCTCGGGCTGCTCGCCCTTATATCGGGCGTTAGGCTGGGAATCTTAGCATCCGAGCTGCGAGACGCCCCATCTCTGACTCGGTGGGTAACAAGCTGTCATGACATTGGTCTCTTGGCGAAGGTGGATTCATCCGGTCGGCGCAACACGATCGTTTTTTCGTGTCGCGTGATCGGAGAATGAGATGGCTAAGAGAAGGGGTCCTCGCGGGCCGTATCGGTTGTTGACGCCGACGGAGCGCGCGGAGATCGAAGCGCGGTTTCGCGCTGGCGCGCGCGTCAGGGAGGTGATGGCGCGGTTCGGTGTGCCGCACACCTCCGCGTGTCGTATTCAGGCTGAAACGGCGCTCACGCGACCGCGAGTGGTGTGTTCGGCGCATCGGCTGTCGTTTGAGGAGCGGGAGCGGATCTTCGTCGGGGTTTGTCGGGGCGAGAGCGACAGCGAGATCGCGAGGGCGCTCGGTCGGCATCGGTCCACGGTCGGGCGGGAGATCCGCAGGTGCTCAGAGCGCCGGCAGTATCGGCCCCTTCAGGCCGAGCGCGTCGCGCGGCGGCTCGCGCGGCGACCGAAGGCGACGAAGCTGTCGAGCTGCCCGCAGCTTGTGACGGCGGTCCAGGACGGTCTCGAGCGGCGCTGGTCGCCGCAGCAGATCTCGGCCAGACTGAAGGTCGACCATCCCGACGATGAGGGGATGCGGATCAGCCACGAGACGATTTACCGGTCGCTGTATGTCCAGTCGCGCGGCGAGCTGCGCCGACAGCTGACCGCGAACCTGCGGACCGGCCGCTCGACCCGCCGCTCAAGCGGTCGCATCCACGCACGCGAGCGAATCGCCGAGATGGTCCCGATCGCCGAGCGCCCACCGGAGGTCGATGAGCGTCGCGTTCCCGGCCACTGGGAGGGAGACCTGTTGATCGGTGCCGCGAACAAGTCGGCGATCGCGACGCTGGTCGAGCGCCAGACCCGCTATGTGCTCCTTGCCCGGCTCGGGCACGATCGCAGCACCGCAAACGTGGTCCAGGCGCTCAAGGCACGCATCACCGAGCTGCCCGCGCATCTGTTGAAGTCACTGACCTGGGACCAGGGCCAAGAGCTGAGCGCCCACAAGCGCTTCACCAGCGACACCGGCATCCAGGTCTACTTCTGCGATCCCCGCTCTCCGTGGCAACGCGGATCGAACGAGAACACCAACGGGCTGCTGCGTCAATACCTGCCACGCAAGTTCGACTTGGCTGCGCGCAGCCAAGTCGAACTAGACCAGATCGCCGCCGAGCTCAACGGCCGTCCCAGACAAACCCTCCAATGGAGCACACCAGCTGAGAAGATGGAGGCACTGTTGCGTTGACCGCTTGAGGCTGCCGAATCGTGGTCACCAATCATCCCGGCGCTCGCGCCCTGCTGCTGTGCTACTGCTCCTGCTGTGTCACCACCGCCGCTTCGCTCGAGTCATCGCCGTCGCGGTCCCTGGTGGTGCTCGTGGTCGTGGTGATCGTCGTGATCGTCGTCATGATCGTCGTGGTGGTCGTGGACGTCGCCGTGATCGTGATCGCCGTCACCCCCGCCGGGCGTCGGAGCGTCGGCCCTGGTGGTCGCGGACCGAACGTAGCCCCGCCCTGAAGCGAGCATCCTCGGCCGTCCGATTCACTTAACGTTGCCTCCGCAGCGCCAAAGCCCCCCAGGCGCGCGACCAAATCGCACCCGCGATGCGCCGTCAAGCACTCGACCATCTGTGCCGTCTGGCACATGCTCTCCACCGGCGAGCTCTACCACGACCTAGGCGCAGACTATTTCCGCAAACGCGACCCCGAGCGCATTGACCAAACGCCTCGTCACTCAGCTCGAAGCACTCGGCCACACCGTCACGCGGCAGGAGCCGCAGCAGCCTAAACGCTATTTTCCTGTCAGTCCAGCCTAGAACGCGTTCTCGGCCAGCAGCGCCGTGCGCTCGCGCGGGGAGGCAAAGAGGAAGTGCTGGACGGCAACGAGTCCCGCCACATCGCTGATGCCGGGATCCACCTGCGGGACGAGGAGCGGGCGCTCGCCGTCAAGCTCGCCGGACAGGCGCCGCAGGCAGGCGGCGTCACGCCCGGCTAGCGCACGCATGTCCCCCAGGGCCTTTATGGATTTCGCGGCCAAGCGACGGTCACCGTCAAAGTCGGACGTGAGCGCGGACTCGTCGATTGTTGGTGGGTCGCGTGCCAGTATGCGCATCCGGTTGACGACCAAGCCGCCGAACGGCATGCCGGACTGTGCCAGTCGCCGATGCAAGAAGATGGCCTCCTCGACTGATGTGGGTTCCGGCGTGGTCACGATCAGGAAGGTCGTGGCGGGATCCCTGAGCAACCGGCCAACTTCGCTCGCGCGCTCGGTAAACCCACCGACCACGCCACCCAATACGCGAAAGAATGCGCCGAGGTCGGCCAGCAGGTCGACTCCCGTGATGCGGCGCAGGGCGGAGAAGACCAGGCCGCTGCCGCGCGCCGCGATCGCGCCGGCCGCGCCGCTCGGCGCCGTGATCGCCTTGAGCGCGCGACCTTCGAGGAAACCGGTGAGCCGCTCGGGGGCATCGAGGAAGTCCATCGCGTTGCGCGACGGTGGCGTGTCGAGGACGATCGCGTCGAAGCGGCCGGAGGCGTCGAGCTCGTAGAGCTTCGCAACCGCAGTGAACTCCTGCGAGCCGGCCACCGCGCTCGAGAGCTCCTGGTAGATCCGGTTGGCGAGGATCGCTTCGCGGGTGGACACGTCGGGGGCGAGCAGCTCGATCAGCTCGTCGAAGGTGCGCTTGGCATCGAGCATCATTGCCCACAACTCGCCCCGCAACGCGATCCCCTGGGCGGCGAACTGGGCGGGCTCGACCAAGTGAGGCTCGTTGCCCAGCTGCTTCAGGCCCAAAGATTCCGCGAGGCGGCGCGCTGGATCGATCGTGACTACGGCGACGCGCTGGCCGCGCGCCGCAAGTCCCACCGCGACCGCGGCCGCCGTAGTCGTCTTGCCGACACCACCCGAACCCGTGCAGATACAGATCCGCTTGTCGATCATGCGCGCCGCGATGCTCATCGCTCGAGCTCCTGTGAAAGCCGCTCGAGCGATGCTCGATCGAGCGCGGAGCCGAACACGAACGGGAGCGTGACCAACGCGACGCCTGGGATGCCCCGGCGGAGCCGAGCGATCTGTGCGCGCTGGTGGCGGGCCCAGGTGGCCATAAACAGTGCGGCGTGCTGGGCTGGCGAGCGCGGCGCCGCGCGTAGTGCCCCCTCCTCACCGCCGCTGAACCGGCGGCGAACGACGGCGTTGACAACGGCCAGGGAGAGGTCCAGACCCAGCTCATCTCGTAACCGCGAACGTAGTTGAAGCGTCTCGCTGACCGCCATCTCCTCGGCGCTCGACACCGCCAAGATCGCAGTGCGCGCGGGGTCGCCGAGGAAGCTCGCGATCGCGCGGCCTTGGCGGGCGACTGGACCCACACGCGCGACCGACGCGAACGTGCGCGGCGCCTGCAACATCGCCAGACTGTGCCCGGACGACGGCGCGTCGAGCACGACGAGGTCATAGGGCTGCGCGCCGCTGGTGCGTTGCTCGCGCTGGGCGAGTTCCCAGACCGTGCCGATCGTCAGCAGCTCGCGCATGCCCGGAGTCGCGGCAGTCAGCGACGAGAAGATTCGGCTGCGCGAGAGCGGGCCGGCCAGTGCCCTCATCGGAAGCCGCTGGCGCAGATACTCCTCCATCGCGCGCTGGGGTTCGATCGAGACGTGGTGGGGCTCGAGGGAGACAGATCGATCGGTATCGCCGCCCACGGCGTCGGACGCAAGCACGCGAGAAATGTCCTCGCGCGCGGCTACCTCGACCACGATCGTGCGCAATCCGCGCCGGCTCGCGGCGAGACCGAGAGCCGCCGCCACGGTGGACTTCCCCACACCCCCCTTGCCGGTCACCACAAGCAGCGAGTGGGCGAACAGATCGTCCATCGAACGTGACCCTAACCCGATCCATTACCCAGCGTCGCGGCCAGGCTACGGCTTCGCGCGCGTGCTCCTGCGGGTTTGGTCAAGACGTAGGTGGCGCACAAGGGCGGACGACCGGCTTCGTTGTTAGCGAAAACAAGGACGGCTCGCTGAAGCTCACCGAGTGTCGGGCTCCTCGAGGCATCGGTGATCTCAGGGCGCGGTCATTCACGTCTCGGTGTCGTGGATGGTGGGATTTGGGGCATGAGCAGCGGCCCCACGAGACATCGCCGAAGCCGGCCCGAACGCGGCCATCGCGCTCCTCCGCTGCAAGGGCGCAGAAATAGGGCAGGCCGTCGCAGCCCATGCTGCCGACCGAGGCCGCCATGCCTGGCATGGGTCGGTCCCGAAGGCCCTCGCTGGCCTGGACCCGTCAGCAAGCACGACTGGGTTCGCGCAGCGTTCGACGAGCCCTCCAGGGCGACAGCCAAGCAGGTCGGCACGCGCCGCTGGGCGTGATCTGATCCGCTTCTGCTTCAACGCCCGTGTCTCAGCCGATCGCAAGGAGGTCGCCGCCATGACCACACCCGAAGGGACAAAAGCCAGTCCTCCTCCGGCCAACCCTCGCTTCTTGAACGTCGTGCAGGGCAAGCCGCTGACGGCTCGGCGCGCGGCGCGCATCATCGCGTCGGTCACAGTCTCGATAACGATCATCAGCGGCGTGCTGATCCACTTCACCGACAAGAAGACCTACCCCACGATCGGCGACGGCCTGTGGTGGGCCGTACAGACCGTCACGACCGTCGGCTACGGGGATCTCGTGCCGACGAGTACCGTGGGACGACTCGTCGCCGCGCTCGTGATGGTTGTCGGGATCGGCTTCCTGACCGTCGTCACAGCCGCGATCACATCTGCGTTCATCGAAGCCGCCAGGCGCCGCCTCCAGGGCACCGAGACCGACACGCTATCCGCGAAGCTCGATCAGATCGGCGCGCGTCTGGAGGTAATCGAAGCGGGCCTGAATGACCGTGGTAGGCATCACTAGCTCCGCCGACGACTTCGCCGCGCTCACCGGCGCGCGTCGGCCGCGGCGTTGATGCGGGTTGCGGGTATGGAAGCTAGGACCGCCTCAGCGACACGGCGCTCCCCGACTACGAGCTCTCAGGCGGCGCCTGGGCGTCCACGCTGCGGGTGAGCTGCCACCGGCGCCACGGCCAGAAGCCATCGATCTCCACCTCGAGAGAGAAACTGAGGGCAATCCGGATAACGACAATGATGCCAAGGACAGCGACGCTTTCGAGGGTCGGGTCAACGATTATCGTCCGTACGATGTCGGCGATGATCAGGACCTCGAGGCCCACCAGAATGCAGCGGCCCAGCGTCCGGCGCAGTTCGTCGTAGGACTCGCGCGCTGTCTCGGGGCGCACGGCCCGGGATGCGAACACGAGGAACGCAGCGAGCCCGCCGAGAACCATAATCCCCGCCCCGACCGCCTCAACGACTTTGACGACTTCTGAGATCAAATGGTCGAAGCTCATGCCCAAATCGATGCTACTCCCGCGCTTGGACGGCCGACAGGGAACGGCGGGCGCTCAAGCAGGCCGACGACACCGCCGAGCATCTCGACAGAGGGCTTGCCACCCGCAAAAGCCGCAAAGGTACCGCGCAGCTCTCTCGGCAATCACCGGGTAGTCGGTAAGCCAAGCCTCACTGCCAGTCTCACGTGAGGCTCTTGCACAACCTGCCGAAGCCCTCACGGGAGCCGATCTCAGGCCACTCGACACGCCTGCTCAGGACATCTCCGAGCGTGACGGCTAACGGCAGCCAGACGCCTGCTTACGCGGCTCGTTGACAGTGCCGGTGTCCGTACCCCCGCGGGCTTCATCGAAGCGGTCTCGCCGTAACTCGGTAATCGACTCGTGAAGAAGCTTCAGGGAATGGGGCGAGCCCGCGGCGACTCCCATATCCTCACCGTGTGCCGGACTGGCCCAGCCTGCCGTGGCGTCACTGGCGGGGCGATCACGTGCCAAGCGGCGTACGCGGCTGACGACTCGCGCACGAGGCTTCGACGATCATCACGTCATGGTCAACCCCGCCGATGCCAAGTCGCTCTGGGAGATCCCCCGAATCCCCGCCTCGGCCGGCGCGTTGGTGTTCGATGGAGTCGGCCGGCTGCTGATCTTAAAGCCCAACTACAAGGGAGGATGGACGATTCCTGGCGGCCAGATCGAGGAGACCGGAGAGTCGCCCTGGCAGGGGTGCCGACGGGAGACCTTCGAGGAGTGCGGTCTCGAGATCCAACGCGCCCGGCTTGCCTGCGTTGACTTCCTGCGGCCCCGCCCCGGCAGGCCGGGGGGGGTGCGCTTCCTGTTCGACTGCGGTCGTTTCCCCGATGAGCAGCTAGCGGCGATCACTATCGACGGCAGCGAGATCGACGAGCACCGCTTCGTCGAGCTGGCCGAGGCGACGGCGCTGCTCAGCGGCCCAGTGCGTCGACGTGTTTTGGCGACCGCCGGGCGCAAGCACTGCGTCTATCTCGAGGAGGGTCGGCGAGTCAAGGGCGTTCGCAGCTGACCGCCCGCTACGGCGCCGGCGAGTAAGACGAGCCAGCCTACTCGGACAGCCGCGGCAATACGCCACTATCACGGGCGTCGTAACTGCCACAGCGATGCCCGCGGACAGTCGAATTTGGATGCGCCGCAGACGTGCCGGTACTCCTCGATCGCCCACACGCGCTCAGGGTGAAGCCCGCCCTCCCAGCGCGCCGCGTTCGCGCGGTCTCTCGTCGCGGCTCCGATCTGCCGGCCTCCTATCACCTGGCCTGTGTCCGTGTCGACCCGGCCAGCATATGTGTCTTTTGTATTCATTCCGTCCCTTTATGCCGAAGCGGACCTCCGGCGGACAGTCTCACTGGCGCGAAGCCACGCGCGTTATCAAGTCACACCTGGGGTCGTCGGGCGGCGGCCGGCGACATCACGAACGTCGATCCGATCAGCCGTCGACACCGAGGACAGCAGTCAGCCGGTCGTCAGCGACGATGACAGTGAACCCAGGACCTGAGTGGTTATCCTCGCCTGACACGGCCCGCTCCTTCATCGATGACTACCAGCCCTCCTTGATAGAGACGAGACGCAGTCGTTCGCGCCGGCCCCGAGCTCGCGCCTGCTTTCGCGAGAGCGCGCGCGTGTGTTCGTGCTCGATCCATTCCTCGCACGGTTCGAGCACCGCGAGCTCGTCGGCTCACTGCGCCACGTCCGCGGCCGCGGGTGCCGCGGGAGTCGACAGCCGAGCGCGTCTACCCGCGACCAGGTGGTGGCTAGAGCGTGGGTGTGGTGTAGTTGTGTGACGCCGGGCGGTCCGATCAGCAGCGCGTTCGCTTTCTCCTCGATGAATCTCAGAGTTGCCAGCTCCTGCAGGAGCGTGCGGTCTAGCGATGGTTGGGCTGTGTAGTCGAATTCCTCGAGGGTCTTGGTGTGCGGGAAGTTGGCGAAGCGCAGTCGTCTTTGCAGGCGACGCTGCTCGGTGGCGGTGACCTCGACGTCGAGCAGGTCGTGCAGGAAGGTGGTGTAGCCGGGCTTGTTCTTCTCGGCTTGCTCGAGCGCGGCGGGGAGCTGTTCGGCGAGCGCGGTGAGCTTGAGGTAGGCCAGGTGGGAGCGCAGCTGCTGGTAGGTGGCTCCTCGGTTCACTGGCGACCCTCGCGATCCGCGCGTACTGATCGAGGTCGACGACGACGCCGTCCGGGTGGCCGCGCAGGCGGGCGGCGGCGGCGAGCGCCTGCTTGCCGGGTGGCCGGTTTTGCTTGCGAGCGCAGGGCCTTGCGGTCGTGAACGCCTCGAGCACCGCCCGCTCGAGCAGCCGCGCATGCTCGCTGCTCTGCAGGATTTGTCCAGCGCCGGCGGGAGCTCGCCGGTGGCGTGCAACCTGCGTCCTGCTGGGGAGAGGATCTCCAGATGAAGCTCCCCGGAGCGTGCACGAACTGTGACGGTCTGCCCGACAAGGCCCGGCGGGACGCTGTAGCTGTTGCCTTCGAAGGCGATCATCGCCGTTCTTGAGACCACCCTCTGCACCTCAAGGAGCGCCGGGAAGGCGATGGCGGGCAGCGCCAGCAGGTTCTCTTGCGCGGCGAGCTCCCCGATCGTGGTGCTCTGGCGTTTGCGCCGGTCTGAGACCGCGACCGCCCAGCGGTCAAGGTCCGCCTGCGCCTGCCCCAACGAGGCGACGGGCGCGGTACGCCACCACGAGCGGGTGATGTATTTGATCGCGGCCTCCACGACTCCCTTGCGCTGCGGGCGGCGCGCCGGGCACACCCACACCTCCACGCCATAGTGCTTTGCGACCTGCGCGAACGCCGCGGTGATGCGATCGCCGCCCTGGTGCACGACAGTGGCCATCCGGTCGGTCCGCCACGCGCGGCTGGTGCCACCCAGGCGGCGCAGGACCCCGTCGATCGCCTCCACCAGGTGCGCGAAGCTCTGGCCCTCACAGACCACCGCTCGGCACTTCCCCGAGAACGACAGCGCCCCCACGAGCACATACGCCGGCGCTCCCCACGGCGTCTCGTGCAGCTCAAGCCAGTCCCACTGAATCTCCCCGCCCGGCTCATGCGCGATCACCGTCGTCACGCCGTGCCCGCCCGTGCAGCACGCCTCACAACGCGGGCGCAGGCCCAGCAGCCGCAGCTCCCGCACGAACGTCACATACGAACGGTCGAAGCCGAGCCCCACGACCTCCCGATACAGCACCGTGCCATCGACATGAGCGTCCTCGCCGAACCGCGCCGCCAGATACTCCCGGAACGGCTCGACACAACTCGCCGCCCGCTCCCGTGGCACCTTCGGGCACGCCGGACTGGGAACTCCTTGATGTCGGGCGGCTCGGGGAACGCGCGGCCTCCAAGCTGCCCGACGACTGGCATTAGCCGGCTTTGAGCGAACTGGTCGAAGGCGTTACGGCTGTGCCAAAAGTCGAGTACGCGCCAGCCCCCGTCGATCGGACCGGACGAGTGGAAGATCAGCCCGTGGGGTGGCCTGTTCTCGATATCGAGGTGGTCGTGGACTGCGATGTATTGCTCCTGGGTTCCCCCAGGGAACTTGAGTCTGAGCCCGATGGCCATTGCAGGTCCTTTCGTGTGGGTGTCCGGCGAGCCTATTACTCCCGGTCCCGCTTAGGCGCGACCGGCGAGGTCGGCGGCACTCGCCGAGTACTCCGGCCAGTGCGCGCTCCCTGGTCAGCGCTCTCGCGAGTCGTTCAAAGGGGCAGCGGGCGGTCGGATTCCCGGCCTCCGGCAATCGCGCAAAACGCGAGAGCGGGCCTCACGCCTTGAGCTGTGTGGGCGCTTGAGTTGTCGCCGAGGGATAGTCCGGCGCGTTCCGCCATCGTCGCCCGGATCGACCTGACGGTCATCTGCTCCCGGTCGAGACGCCGCCAGAGATTGACCAAAAAAGGGAACGCCGCAGGGGGCCGGGCAGCGAGTTCCCCCGGCCCACCCTTTTGCAATCGCAGGCCCACGGCCTGCACTGGCTTCTTGAGTGCTGTTGCGGCGTGAGCCTGCGCCTCTTGCGGAGGTTCTCACATCGAGAGCTCGACACTGAATGCCTTGGCCATGCTGATCCTTTCTGGGTGGCGTCCGACGTTTGCATATCGGATTGGCCGGCTACGGCTGCCAACTCATGGAGCCGTGGTTTACTGGACCGAGATCCGAAACCTACGGCCCGTGGCCGGCGCCCGCATCAGCCCTAACCACCGAGTCGCGCCAGCGGGGAGACCGTTCTCGTCACTCGGTGGTTTTCCGAAGGCCCAGCCGACTGCGACGCGTATCGCCGCGCGTGTCGTTGGCGGCAGGCTGATCCCTCACGCCGAGCGCGCCCGCGCGATCCAGCAAGCGACGACGACACCTGAAAACCCACGCGCCTTCGTCGGGACCAAGCCAGCCGACGAGGTCCTCGACTCGATCGCCCGCTACTACACCCGAATCGGAAGGATCACGACACGAGACGAGCAGAGGCCCGAGCGGGGAGCCGGGTCTCGGTCGGGGTGAGCCCTGGCTCGGGGCAGTCTGGTGGATGCTTGACGTAGCGCGCCTCCCAGGTCGTCATCAAAAGGCAAGCTGGCCGAGGGCGCACTGGAATCCATTCGCCGTGAAGATCAGGCTCTCGCCGGCGACTACCGCGCCGGCGATCGCTGCATGCCTATCCGAGCGCCTCGTGAAGCCGGCCCAGGGGACGTACGCCACGCAGGGACTCGATCGAGAACCACGCGAAGGTGTGGATCAGCTTGTATTTCGGCCGGATGCGTGGAATCGCTTGCTCTAGGTCGCGCCCGTGGGTATCGCATATGGGTACCAAACAGCTCACTGCGACGGCCGTGCCGCAGGCGATCCGAGCAGCGCTGCTTCGGCGTGTTGGCGGGTGTGGAGTCGGCGGCGTCCGACCTTGACGCTCGGCAGCATGTCTCGTCGCGCCCAGTCTTCGACGGTGCTGACGCGGGAGTGCAGCAGGCTCGCGACCTTCCGGGGTGTCATCACGTCCTCGGCCGTGAGGTGCGTAGACGCCCTACCGTCGTGGCTTAGAAGACGTAGCGGATCTGTTCGGCCGCGACCAGCACCGGAATAGGTGTTCTGTCTGGCGAGCGCACGGGCGCCGGCGACCACCGTCAGTCCGGCCGCTCCACGGTCCGGGTCTTGTGCCGTACGAAAGTTCGCAGAAGTCAGCTGGCCGGGGTTGCTCGGGACGTGTCCACGTTGCTTTGCGGCGCTCCGCCACGGCACAGATGGGTGGCCTGAGGCTGGCGCACTGATCGGCAGCAGTAGCGCGCGTGGGCGTGACGCGTTGCTCCGCCTCAGGGGCAGCCTTGGCGAGAGGTCCGCTATCGGCTGGCATGGGTGCTGTTGGGGTTGGCGCGCCGATTGCCCGCCGGGTGCGGCAGGAGCCGTGCGCCTGGCCAGCACACGAACGGATCTCGAACAGCGATGATGGCGTCGGTGCGAGTCCACCACCTGAACTGCGCCACGATCTGCCATCCGGGTGGACGATTCGTGGATGGACGTCCGGGCGTTTTACGCGCGGCCAAGCTGGTGTGCCACTGCCTGCTGCTTGAGGGTGAGGATGGCTTGGTGCTCGTCGACACCGGCCTGGGAACGGTCGACGTCGGGCAGCCGCGGCGGCGTCTGGGCTCACTGTGGCTTGTTGTGGCGCGACCGCTGCTCGAGGCCGAGCAGACGGCGATCGCGCAGGTTCGGCGTCTTGGTTTCGCCGCAGCTGATGTGCGTAACATCGTGCTGACTCACCTCGACCTGGACCATGCCGGCGGGCTGAGCGACTTCCCGGCGGCGCAGGTGCATGTGCTCGATGTCGAGCATGCGGCGGCGATGGAGCCGCGGACCATGCAGGAGAAGCGTCGCTACCGCCGGCAGCAGTGGGAGCATCAGCCGCGTTGGGCGATCCACGGCAGGCGCGGTGAGCGATGGATGGGGTTCGAGGCCGTCGAGGCAATCGACGACGTTCTGCTGGTGCCGCTACATGGGCACACGCACGGGCATGCTGGGGTGGCGGTGCGGGTCGGCGAGGGATGGCTGCTGCACTGCGGCGATGCGTACTTCTTTCACGCAGAGATCGAGCCAGTGCCGTGGTGTCCGCCCGCCTTACGCACGTTCGAGCGACTGGTGGCCGTCGACGATGGCGCGCGGCGTCAGACTCAAGCGCACCTTCGTGAGCTGCGTCTCAGCTACGGGTCGGATGTGGGGCTGTTCTGCGCTCACGATCCGGTTGAGCTGCGTCGAGCGATCGAGCACGCGGCGGCGGTCTGACCGCCTTGGGCACGCCGGCTAGCGACGACGAGTTCGCCGCTGAGCACGACCAGCGCTCTCGTCGACAGCCCCCCCAGGGGGACACCTCATCGCCGACACCGTCGCGCCGTTCGCGCGCAACCGTCACCGACCCGCTGCCGAGCGGACAGCGCGCGCCACCCGCGCATAGCAGGGCGCTCGCGGGCGGCAGTGAGATGCTGCGCCTTTGGCAGAGCTGGAGTGCGCTGGCGCAGGTTCGACGGGGTGGCCTCCGCTGAAGGCAACAGCGGACGTCGACCTCGAGCGCTGCCGTTCGGATCGAGAGCACCCGATCTGAGTCGCTGCCTCGACTCGTCTTACGATCAATGCCGCGCTCTCATGGCGACGCGACAACACGAACGCGTAGTTGCAACGGCGACGCGCTGGGCCGAGCGGGACGCTTGCGTCCGGGCCCTCCTACTCAAGGGTCGTTGGCCCGCCAGGAAGCGGACGAGCGCTCGGACGTCGACTTGCTGGTGGTGAGCGAAGCTGGCCGGCTCGAGACGCTGTGGGCGCAGCGGCGGACGATCGCCGAAGGTCTCGGCGGCTGGCTTGGCGGGTTTGACGAGCTGGCATGGCAAGCGCCGCATACATTCATCGGCTTCTGCAAGGGCCCCGTGAAGGTGGACGTCTCCTTCCAATGCGCCAGCGGCGACCCGTGGCTGCGAGGTGGATTGCGCGCGCTCTTTGACCTTGACGGTCTGGCCGGGCGGCTGCGCGAGCGGCTGGCGGCCGGGCTACCGCTGCCGGATCTCGACGACTTCGACACGCATGCTTGGGACTGGCTTTGGTTCGCGCATCTCAAGCTGCGAGATCAAAGTCAGAAATGGCTGGTGTACGTCGAGCTGTCAAGTTCGTCGAAGCAATGCCCCTGGTGGGCGTCAACGCTTTCGTGGCTGAGCCCAGGCGGCTCGAGCAGCGCATGCCTGGCGATATCCTGACGATGCTGCGGGACGTGCTGCCGGCCAGCCCCAGCGAAGGGGAGCTGCGCCGTGCCGCGGCCAGCGCGCTGAGCTGCTATCTGATGCTGCGCCGCAGGCTGGCCGAAGGGTGCGCCATGCCGCTCAACGAGCAACTGGCGGCAGAAGTACTTCCCATTCTGCGCTCCGCCATCCCGTCAACCGAGCCGTCGTGTGACCAGCGAATTGCGGATACACGGGATCTCGTCCCGTTCGTCGAGCTAACGATGGTAGTCCCGGACCTCGGCCGTGCTCATTGAAACCAGCACTCGAGCGCCCAAACGGAGTAGCACGCAACCAACCCGTTACGGTTCGCTCCAAGGGATCAAGCGGAAGCGCCGTCAGTACTCGTGTTCAGCCTGAGCAAGCATCATCGAGTTGGCCGGCCTTCACCCGCGCTCGGCTGTGCCTACCCGCGTTACTTCGGCGCGGGTCACTGGGTCACTTTGCGTTAGTCGCGATACTTTGGCTCGTGATCGCTTGTGCGCGCGCCCACAGAGCGATGAGTACACTAGAAAGCAGGTGAGCACAGATTTTTGCTCGTGTCAGCACTTTTACTACTCCTGCGGAGGCCATCGATCAAGCGGTGGTGATGGCACGGGAACGGATTGTCCCGAGGCTCGAGCAGCATCCCGGCTTCGCAGGGTTGATGATCATAGTCGAGCGCGCCAGGGGCGTCACGATCGGCATCACCTTCTGGAACACAGAGGACGACTTAGCCGCGAGTGAAGAGATCGAGCGGCGGCTCATAGGACCCGTAGCGCAAGGGTTCGAGGCGTCAACAGACGTCAGGAACTGTGAGGTCGCATTCTCGACGTTCGGTTGACGCTTACTGCCTATTTCGACCTTTGAATGCCACAAGCTGCAGCCTACCGCGCGTCGCGCAGCAACCTGCTCGAGGCGATCCGGGCTCGCCGCCGCGAGTCGGCTGAGGGATGACCGCCGATGCGGGAACTCGATCTCACTTTCATGAGGTTCGTGATGGCCAGTGAGAAGAAGCACTCAGCGGCTGCACCCGAGGTTCGCGAGGACCTGCTGTCCCCTGGAGGTTGATCGAGGTGTCCCGGGGACTCGGAGGCCCGCGAGATCGCTGCTACCCGTGCGGGCAGATCACGGCGCGTCCCTGGATCTCGCCGCGACGCAGCCGTTCGTAAACGGCGGGCGCTTGATCGAGTGGATGGCGCTCAACGTGGCCGCGGACCTTACCCGTGCGCGCCAGCGCAAGCACCTCGATCAGCTCGATCGCGCTTCCCCAATAGGTGGTCTGAAGCGAGCACTCGTACGGCTGGGAGAAGAACGAGAAAGGCAGCGTCCCGCCCGCTAGGCCAACCAGCGCGATGTCCCCCTCAAAGCGCGCGCACTGCGCCGCGAGCGCGAGCGTGTCATCGCTGCCGACGATGTCGAGCACCAGCTCCGCACCGCGACCAGCGGTGGCCTCGCGGATCGCCTCGGCCGCGTCCTCGCCCGCCGGGACAGTCACATCAGCCCCCACCTCTGAGGCGAGCGCGAGCTTGTCGGGCGCGCTGTCGACGGCGACGATCCGTGCGGGCGAGATCGCGTGAAGGATCTGCACAGCCATATGCCCAAGCCCGCCGACGCCGATCACGACCACGCTCGAGCCCGGCGCGAGCTTGTGCAGCGAGCGCTTGATCGCGTGATACGGGGTGAGCGCAGCGTCGCTGAGCGGCGCCACCTCGCGCGGGTCAAGATCGCCAAGCGGGACCAGCAAGCGCGCCGCTGGCACGAGCATGTACTCGGCCATACCGCCGTCGCGCCCGAGGCCGCCGCCCATCACCGCGATCTCGGCTTGGCGCTCGCAGTAGTTCTCGGCCGAGCGCCTGCAGGCCCGGCAGCGCCCGCAGCCCCACGGCCCGTAGACCGCCACCGCTTCGCCCGGCTTGACCGTATCGACTCCGGCCCCTACGCGCTCGACCCACCCCGCATTCTCGTGCCCAAGCGTGAACGGCGGCTCGAATGGCATCTGGCCAGGCGGCCATTCCATCAGGTGAAGGTCGGAGTGGCAAGCGCCAGCGCCGCCCACCTTGATCAACACCTCGCCCGGCCCCGGCTCTGGTAGCGGCACCTCGCGCAGCTCCGGCAGCCGCTGCCAAGCGACGAGCTGGAAGGCTTGCATCGTGGTGGCCATCGGGTTCCTCCTTTGGCGGCGTCGGCAATGCTGCGCAGAGATCGCGCGTGCAACCGACGCTATGGCGCTAGCGCAGCCGCGTCGTCCGTGGAAAGTGCGGATCGCCGGAGGCGAACAATGCTCGGGTCGCCGCCGGCCTCCGAGCCGTAGACGCGCTCGTGTGTAGCGCCCACCAGAGCGCGCCGAGGGGGTTCAGCGCCCATCGCCACCGAAGCGCTCGGCGCTGCTCCTGCTCGCCGTTCGCTGCGTCGGCACAGGGTCGGCCTGGTCGAGAACATCCAGGCCGACGATCTTGCAACCATGGCACACGCGTACGAGCACACCGTAGTAGACAGCGGCGAGCGCCGCTGACGGACTGGTGAATTGACCCTGAGCGTGCCGCGGATCGGCGAATTTGGGCTGCGCCAGTCACACCAACCACAATCACCCATTTAAACGAGGCATTGTGATCTGTGCCGACGGAAGTCTAGTTCCCGGCGCGGAAGTGTACGCCTACGACGTTGGGTGGCGAGGTCCACCGTACACAGGTTCCGGATATCCTCCCCTGCGCCCCACGCGGCCCCATCGTTCCGACCGTAGGCCATCCGACAACAACAGACACCTCCCTGGTGCCCGTACTGGAACGCTCAACGGGGTGGCTCGAGCAGGCGCGTCTTGAGCGACTCGTACTGCTCGTCGGTGATCGCGCCCGAGGCGTGCAGGGCCTCGGCACGCTCAAGCTGAGCGAGCGCCTCTTGCGGAGACGAAGCACCAGTCGCGGCATCCGCGCCAGCACCAGCATCGGCACCTGCGCCCGCGGAAAATGACGTCTCGCCGCGGGTGAACTGAACGTTTGCGTGCGATGCAGCTCGCGCCTTGGAGCGCGCGTCAGCCATACGCGAGTTCAGCACCTCTTTGGTCTTCTTCAGCGGATTGCGCTTCACGGGATCCATCACTACTTCGACTCGCGTGGCAAAACCAAGTCTACGAGATAGGCCTGATCGACGGCGTGTGGAAGCTGTGGCGCGGCGCCCCTGACCCGTTCCCGCAGTGCTACACCGGCGCGTTCAGCGACGACGCAGGAGCATCACCGGGCGCTGTGAAAAGGCAGGGGGCGGCTCCAATTGGGAGAGCGACTTCGAGCATCAATTGAACAGCTCGATCCGCGCAGTGTGGCCCGGCGCGCCATCCAGGCGGCTGTCGCAGGTGATCATGGGCGCTCCAAGGACCTCAGCAAGTGTCACGAAGGCGGCGTCGTAGGCGGTCAGGTTATGGCGTAGCTCCCAGATCCGGTCGCTCAGGGCCGTATGCGGATAGCGGACCAGCGCAAGGTCGCGATAGTCGGCGCGCGCATCCGCCGCGCGTTCGTCGCTCAGCTTGCCGAGGATGTTCAGGCGCCGCAGCGCATGAAGGACCTCGACGTCGATCAGGTGTGGTGCGTGGAGATCTCCGTCCAGGGCCAGGCGCTCAACGAGGCCGTGCGCCGGCTCACGCGCGACCAAGGCCTCGAGCACCGCTGAGGTGTCGACCACCAGCACGTCAGGGCCGGTCACGTCCCGAGCGCGTTGCCTCAATCACGGCGTCCGCGCTCACGCCCCCCGCACGAGCACGGGCTCGTGCGAGCAGGTCGGCCACTGGCGGATGCTCGGCAACCCGCTCGAGCTCCGCAAGTGCGTAGTCCGACAGCGACATCCCAGTCGCCGCGGCCCTCGCTCGTAGTGTCCGGTGTACGCCCTCGGGGACATTTCGGATCTGAAGTGTCTTCACACACGCAATATTAGCAATGTGGGTGTAGCGCACCCATATTGCATGCAAGGCCAGGGCTGAGCGTTAGGGATCTAGCGCGCGCGGCTCGCCTGACTCGAACTCGACGCTCCACGCCCGCGTGAGTGCGCGCGGTAGCACCCAGGCTCCCGCTGGCGTGAGCTTGCGTCGCTCGTCGAGAATCCCGGCCGCCTCCCAGGCGAATCCGACCAGCTCGAAGGCCGTCTCGGCAACGACCGTTTCAGCAAGATCACTGGCCGGTCCTTCGATCTCCGGGCACTGCTCGATTGCCTCTACAAGCGCGCTCGGGTCGGCGCTCGCGCCCGGACCGCGACGGCTGAGCTCGATTACCGCGCCAGCCCAATCGCCGTGCTCGAGTGCCATGATCGACGCCTCCTCCTCGGGATCAAGCCCGGTTTCCTCCTTAGGGGAGATTGTGGCTGCCACGACTCGGAGCAACAGCTCCGCGTCGTCGGGCGGGGGCTGCGCGGCAAGCCCCGCGGCCTTGCCCATCCACGAGCAGGGGTAGCGATCGGCCTTCAGGCCGGCGCGTAGCTGACCCGCCGCGGCCGCCACTGCAGCCTCTGGCATCTCGGCTCGAGGCGCCTGCGAGAGCGCTCCAATCACGACCTCCGCGGCGTGGTGGTCGGCCGCCTCCCATTCCTGAAGCCAGGCGTCCTCGTCGTCGTCCCCGTCCCGGTCGGGATCTTGCGGGGGTGCGTTGCCCTCGGCAGCCACGACCCGCGGATAACGAGCGTCCTCATCGTCGGTGGTCCCGGTGAGGCGCAGCGACACCTTCCAGCTATCGCCGAAGTCGAACACATATGCCACCTTGGCCCCCGGCTTCAGGCCGAGCGTGCCGATCGCGACGTCAGCGGTCGCGACGTCCTCATCCGGTTCAAAGGGGGCTGTGTACTCGGTCGCGCGACTACCCCAAAACTGGCCGTCGAGCCAGAACGAATAGATGTGGTCGTTAAGCCAGCCAAATGCCTCCTGGATCCCCTCGTGAAGGTCGACGAGCGTCTGGTCCTCGCGCACCTCGAGCGAGCGCTTCACGTCGGGGTAGTCGGCGAGCGCAGCATCGAAACGCAGGACGGTGGGCATCTTCGCAACCCTACATCCAGACGGCGCGATGCGACACCGCGCTGCCCTGACGGCGCACGCGATCGATCAGGATGGGCTTTCATCGCCCCGCGGAAGACCAAAATCGCGCTTTGTGTCAACTTGTGCCCAACAGGCCAGGGCGGGATTCGATGCGATGAGAGCTGGAGAACCGAGCCGCACGGCGGAGTACATGGCCCTCTTTCGTGCCGTCGAGTCCTGCCGGCCGGAGGAGCTGCGGCTGTTCTCCGATCCTCTCGCGGTCGGGTTCTTGAGTCGAGGCCTGCGCACAGCGGCTGTGGCCGCGCGCGTGCCCGGCCTGCGGTCGCTAATCCCGCGTCTCATCGACTATCGTGCACCTGGCCCGCGCGTCTCGGCGCTCGTACGAACCCGATTGATCGATGACGCGCTGGTCGCGGCGCTGGCGGACGGTGCGCGGCAGCTCGTGTTGCTGGGTGCTGGCTACGACAGCCGGCCCTACCGAATCCAAGGCACCGAATCCATCCGCGTGTTCGAGGTCGACCACCCGGCCACGCAGGCTGCCAAGCGGCGCGGCCTCGAGCGCATGCTGGGCTCGTTGCCCCCAAACGTGACCTTCGTGGAGGTCGATTTCGCTCGCCAGGAACTGGAGGCCGTCCTCCTTACGGTGGGATTCGACGCCAGCCAGCCAACGTTCCTCATCTGGGAGGGCGTGACCAACTACCTCGACGACGACGCCGTGGACCGGATGACGCGTTGGATTGCCTCCCACACTGCTCCCGCGAGCCGCCTGTCGTTTACGTATGTCGACCGCGGTCTCCTCGACGGCTCGAAGTCGTTTCCCGGCTCAGAGCGATGGGTCGCGTCGGTGCGCGACGCCGGTGAGCCGTTCACCTTTGGTCTCGATCCGGACGCTCTCGGCGACTACCTCGCGGAGCGTGGGATGCGTCTGTTGTCTGATCTCTCCACCGCGGACGCGCTTGCACGCTTCAGGCGGAAGCTGTTTGACGAGGTGCCTCCACCTGGCTTCTACAGAGTTGCGCTGGCCGAGGTCGCACCCGTGCCCAGATGAGGTCGACGTCCGCTTCCTCGCCGACCGCGAAGCGGAACAGAGCCCGTGTTGACCGTTTGCTCATGCGTACCTGAGCGCCTCGCCGGGCTTGAATCGCACGGCGCGACGCAGCGGGATCTGTATCACCAGCAGCGCGAGTATGAGCGTGCCGATCAGAGCGATCGGGATGTTTAGGGCAGGGAAAGTGAACAGCAGGTGCTGGTTGAACACGTTCTGGACGAGCGCGACGATGCCGTGGGCGAGACCGAAGCCGAGCGGGATGCCGATCAGCCAGCCAACGAGCGCGACCGTCAGGCCCTCGGTGGCGAAAATCCGCCGCACGTCGCGGGCGTGGGCGCCGATGCAGCGCAGGATCCCGATCTCGCGCGTGCGCTCGAGTACCACCATCGTGATCGTGTTGATCAGCGCGACCATGCTGATCGCCACGATCAGCAGCCCGAGCACGGTGATCGCGCTGGTGACCCCGCGGTAGTTCGCGCGGTCGTTGGCCGCGCCGACGTACTCGACCTGGGTCCCCATCTGGAGCCCGTGGGCGGCGAAGGCGTCCTCGAGCCGCGTGTCGGTCTGATCGATCAGCTGGTGGTTGTCCGAGGTGGTCTGGATCCAATACTCGTTGACGGCGCCTGGGGTGTGCAGCACCGACTGCATGGTGCTCAGCGGGGCGTACAGGACGGTGCCGTTGTTCTGCTGGTCCGAGACGATTCCGACGACGGTGAACCGCGCCGGCCCGGCGGCGGTGGAGAGTTCGACGCGCTGCCCGAGATGGGTGTTGCTTGCGCGTGCGATGGTTTGCTCGAGCAAGAGAACCCGGGCCCGCGTGCTCTGATCGGCGGCGGTCAGCAGCCGCCCCGAGACGGGGTGGAAGCTGTACATTGCCCGGTCGGGCAGCGCCCACACCTGGCCTTCCTGGCCGCCGAGCTTGACGTCGTTGCGCAGCTGCGGCTGGACGTGGGCAACGCCGGGGATCGACGCGATCAGTGTCCCGGTGCTCGGCGGCGTCTGCCCGAGGCTCGATCTTGCTGCGATGTTGAAGCGGTATGAGTTCCAGGACTGGTTGACGGTGTTGCGGACGCTTGTGGCCAGCGACAGGAAGGCGAGCAGCGTGGCCACTGCCAGCGCGATCTGGAGGACCGTTGCGATGCTGCGCCGCCGCCGACGCGTGACACCGCGCAGGCCAATCTGCGCGGTGCGGGGGAGGAAGCGGGCGCCCCGCAGCAGCCGATCTAGACGGCCCTCTGGGCCGCTGACGCTGCCGGCAGCCTGGAGGGTCTCGGCCAGCGGCAGCCGGGCGGCGCGGCGGACCGCGGGCAGTGCCGCGAGCGCCGGCCCGATCACGCCCACGGCGATGCTCGCAAGCAGCACCGGGACGTCGATGCTGAAGGGGGCGCTGATCGCAAACAGCGACGAGGCGAAGTAGGAGGTGAGCCCCCACGAAAGCAGGACCCCGACCAGCGTGCCGGCGAGCGCGCCGAACGCGCCGAGCAGCAGCGCGGTGCGCAGGTACATGCGCCGGATGTCCTTGCGTCCGGCGCCGATCGCCTTCATCGTCGCGATCTCCGCGGTCTGCTCGCCGATCAACGTGCTCATCGTGCTCGACAGCAGCACCAACGCGCCCAGCAGCGCGAGCAGCGTTACAACATAGGAAACGCTTGTGATCTTGTTGAAGCGGCTCTTGCCGGGCCAGTCGCCCGGGGCACGGATTTCCGCCAAGTCGCTGAAGCCGCTGAAGCCGGGGATGGTGAGCAGGTATTGGCGAATCGCGCTCACCGTCTGACGGGCGGCAGCGGAGGAAGGGTCGTGCAGGCGGAACGCGAGTTCGGTGTAGCCCGGCGTTCCGTCCACCGCGGCGACCGTCGGCGCGGTGGCGTACAGCGTCGCACGTTCTTCCTTCGCCACAATCTGTGCGCCGGTCAGATTGCGTCCCTCGCCGCTGATCGGCAGCGAGACCACATGGCCGTTGCCGGCGATGAGGCGCGCCGCGCCGCCTGCCCCCCCGACGCTACGACCGTAGGCGGCGTTCTGCACGTCGCTCAAAACAGCGCCTTCCCCAGGCGCCGATCCGGCGGTCACCGTGACCGCGTCAACGGTCTGGTGCGTGAACGAGGTCTCGCCGATCAGGAACGCCTTCTGCCGGCGCGCGCCGACATATACGCGCGTGGAGAACGTCGTCCGGGGCGCGAACGCCGCGACGTTTGGCAGTCGTCCCAATGTACGCAGCTCCGACCCGGTCAGCACGATCGGCTTGACGGTGATCGTGACCTCGGCGAGCTTGCTGGCCGCGATCTCGCGATTCATCGCGCGACTCATAAGCGTCGGAAGTGCGAACAAGGAGACGCTCGCCACCGCCAGCGCCAGCGCGGCCACCGTGAAGAGCGCGCGTCCACGACGCCGCGTCAGGTCGCTGATCGACTTGCGCGCGACCGCCGAGAAAGTCATCCTCACTCCCCCTTTACGACAAGCCCGTCGCGGATCGTCACCACGCGGTGCGCGCGCTCAGCAAGCGACGGGTCGTGGGTGACATACAGCACCGTCTTGCCCTCGCCGTTCAGCCTGGCGAGCAATTCGAACATCTCCACCGCGGTATGCGTGTCAAGGTTGCCGGTCGGCTCATCGCCGACGATCAGCTTCGGGTCACATGCCAGCGAGCGCGCGATCGCCACCCGCTGCTGCTCACCGCCTGAGAGCTCCGACGGAAGGTGCTCGAGCTTGTCACCCAGCCCGACGAGCTTCAGGTTGTGCGCCGCCTGCTCCAAGCGCTCGTGCTTGGAGCCCCGATGCGAGAAATCAAGCGGCAGCACCGCGTTCTCAAGCGCGGTCAGCGTCGGCAGCAGCTGAAAGAACTGAAACACGATCCCCACGTTCTCACCGCGCCAGGAGGCGAGCTGCTCCTCGCTCAGCTGATCGATCCGCTCGCCGCCCACCGTCACACTCCCGGCCGTCGGGCGGTCGATCCCGATGATCATGTTGATGATCGTCGACTTGCCGCTGCCCGAAGGGCCCACGATCGCGACCATCTCGCCGGCCAGTATCGAGAGATCGATGCCTCGCAGCGCGGCGTACTCGAGCTTGCCACTGCGATAGACCTTCTCAACCCCGACGAGCTCAATCAACGTCGTCGTCGCCGTCGGCACGCCTGCTCGCGAGCCTTGTGTCACAAGACTGCCCATGGTTGCACCTTCCTCAGCGTTGAGACCCGACGACAGCATCCAGCTTTGGCGGTCGCCTGGTATCCGTACATCCGAGCACGCTGGGCGCGGACTAGTACGGTCTCGCTGCGGCTTGCGACCGCGTCGAACTTACTCATCGCGTGCCGGGAAGTCCAACTGTGCCCGCGCCACGAGTCTGCTGGAGGCACCGCTCACCGGAGTTCCACTGTTCAGCGGCGATGGCACGAACGGCTCGCACGGACGGATACGGAGTCGGTGCCCGGGCTCGTCTATCGGGTGATGTAGCATTACATCACTATGCATCGAACCCAAATCATACTCACCGATCGCCAGTACGCGCGCCTGCGCGATGAGTCCGCAAGGACCGGCCAGTCGCTCGCTGCCCTCATTCGTGGCGCTCTGGACGAGCATTACGATGAGGTCTCGGACGCCGATCGGCTGAAGCTCCTCGACGGTGCCTTTGGCGCATGGGCCGATCGGCGCGAGGGCGGCGCTGCGTTCGTGGAGCGGATTCGTTCCGGCAGCGCCCGCAGGCTCAGACCAGCGAGCAGGTGAGCTCGCTCGCTGATACCTCGGTCCTCGTCGACTATCTTCGCGGAGTCGAGCCTGCCCGGGAGCTCGTACGATCAGCAGTAGAACGCGGGGAGATTCTCAGTGCATCCGTGCTCAGCCGGATCGAGCTCTCGATCGGGATGCGCCGCGCCGAGCGCCGCCGCACGGATGCGCTGGTTGCGGCGCTGCGTTGGCTTCCAGTCGATGCCGAAGTTGCAGACCACGCGGATCAGCTGGCGCGCCGTTATGCCCGGAGCCACTCCGGGATCGACGCGGTCGATTACTGCGTAGCGGCGACCGCAGCCGTGCACGATCTGGACTTGTGGACGCTCAACGTGCGACATTTCCCGATGTTCCCGCGGCTCCGCGCGCCCTGGTAGCAACTTCGCTCGAGGTCTCGCAACCAGTGGTGGAAGACAGCGCCGCGATTGGCTCGCGCTTTGAATCTCAGCAGCTAAGCCCTCCTCGGTGCAAACAACGGATTGGGCCGCCGCATTGCGCACGGATGTCGGGGCGAAGCTGCCGGGTTTAGCCTCAACCCATGGCTGGTGAGGCTCGAGTTCTCGTCGCGTATGGCACCAAGTATGGGTCGACGGCAGAGATCGCCGAGGCGATCGGCAAGGCGCTGAGTGCCGCAGGCCTCGAGGTCGATGTCAAGCGCGCGCGGGATGTACGCTCGCTTGACTCCTACCGCGCCGTGGTGCTGGGGAGCGCCGTCTACGCCGGGCGCTGGCGCGGGGACGCGATGCGCCTGCTGCGCCGCCGGGAGCTGCGCGGGCGCGAGGTGTGGCTGTTCTCGAGCGGCCCCGTGGGCAAGGACACGGGCGATCCAGCGGCGCTCGATCGCTTCACCAAGCCAAAGCGCGTGCAAAAGCTCGCGGCGTCGGTCGGTCTACGCGAGCCGGTCGTGTTCGGAGGACGCGTAGACGTCGACGCGGGGTTCATCCGCAAGAAGATGGCGCGCAACATCCCGCCCGAGCTGCGCGACCGGCGCGACTGGAACGAGATCGAGGCTTGGGCACGCTCGATCGCTGCGGCTCTGCGCGGCCGTCCTGTCGTCGCTGCCTCGTAGCTGGTTTGCCGAACAAGCGAAGCTCGACTTCAAGCGGCGATCCCGATCGGCGTCAACCTGCGCAATTGGGTTTTGTTTCGGGCAGCGGACGCCTGCGAGAATCGCCCGGGTGATCAGGCAGGGAGTCTGTCGGCCGCTCTCTGCTGCTTCGCGCGAGAAGCGTTAATCCCGGCGATGGTGTTGGTTACTCGATCGGTGGAAAGCGAGCTGCCCGTTCGTCGTCAACCCCGAATGGATCTCCTGGACGTTCGCCAGCGGGCCCGCCCTTTCTAGACGGCGCCTCCCTCCGCTCGTCGCTATGAGTTCAAGTCCCCCCGAAACCGGGAGGTCCCGAGCACGGTTTGATTGTGAAGGGCTCGCTTCGTCTAACGTTTTACGGCCTCACACCGACATGAACGCGCCCTGAATTGGGTTCGTACGTACGTCGCCCTCGATAGGAGCCCGCCGAGGGTTGATGCGGCCCTCTAGGTTTGGATCAGCTTGCATTCGCGTCATTAGTCCCGCGGCGGACGAGCGCGGCCGACTGGGCCGCCTGCCGGCGCTGCAGCCGGCGGGGTGCCAGCGCTAGCAGCGTCATCGCGACCCGGAAGGCCCGGCCGGGAAAGACCAGCGCCGCACCGTGATCAAAGCCGGCGAGCGCCTCGCGGGCGCACTGCCCGGCGCCAATGCGCAGGAATTGCGGTGGCCCGCCGGTCATCCCGCCCTCGCTGCCGGCCACGCTGTCGAACTCGCTATCCACCGGACCAGGACACACCTGAGTGACGACAACCCCGGTGCCGGCGAGATCGGCGCGTAGCGCTTCGCTGAAGCCGTCGATGAAATGCTTGCTCGCGCAGTACGCCGCGCTGGCCGGCATCACCGCGAGCCCCGCCCCCGAGCCGATGTTGAGCACGCCGCCGCGGCCGCGCGCGACCATCGAGGGCAGCAGCGCGCCGGTCAGCTGCGCGACCGCGAGCACGTTCGTCTGCAGCACCCGCCGGGTGCGGGGCCAGTCGGTCCGGTCGAACAGCGCCTGGTCGCCAACGCCCGCGTTGTTGACGAGGATGTCCACCTCTCCGACCTGGTCGCGAACCTCGCTCAGGACGCGATCCACGTCGCCCTCGTCGGACAGGTCGGCCGGCAGGATCACGACGCGCAGGTTCGGGTGCTGCCCAAGCAGGTCTTCCTGCAGCTCTTCAAGCCGCTGTGCCCGCCGGGCGAGCAGCACCAGCGTCGCGGCGCGCGCCGCGAACTGGCGAGCAAGCTCGCAGCCGATGCCCGAGGAGGCCCCGGTTACGAGCACCGTGCCGCCATCGATTGGAGGAGGCGCCGGCGCCGTCATGCGACGATTTTCTCACCTCCGGCCGGGTGCTTGTACACCAGCGCAGCTCGCGCCTGCCTAGCGCCGGAATCTGCGCCACAACGTCGGGTCAGCCCAGGGCCTGTGCAACGGGGTCGAGGTCAACGCCGCCAGTCCTAGGCCTACCGAACACCCGGCAGATCCACCCTGCGGGGCGGCCAGCCAGCATGTTCATCAACGGCCGCCGCGGCGATCGCAAGCGGCGGGTGAAGCGCGGCTGAGCCAGGTCGCGTTAGCGGTCAGCCGCCAGCGCTTCGGGCGCGGTCGCCAGCCAGGTGAACAGACGCTGATAGACCTCGGGGTGGTTGAGCAGCGCGAGGTGATGGGTGCCTCCGACGTGATGCCCGTGCTCGGCACGGAAGGGGATCCGCCGGGTCTTGCCCGGCGCTGTCGCGCTCGGCACGAGCACCAGGATGTCGCCGAGCAGACGCCCGAGCGGGTGCTCGGGGTCGCGAGTTACGGTCGCCGATACGAAGCAGTGGGTCGCTCCGGCAACAGCGGCACCTCCTTGCAGGCAACCACGCGCAGCGACTCAGGATCACGGCCGCGCCAGTCCTCATCGACCAGCGAGCCGTGGCGCAGGTCACGAATGCCGGGGCTGCGACGGCGCAGGAGGCTGCTGAGCATCCGCGTCTCGGCTAGGACGTAAAGCGCCGCCGCCGCTCGATGCGCCCCCTGCTAGAGCGGGGCGCCGAGATGGGGCGTCCCCAGCGAGACGATGTGCGCGACGCGCCCGACCCAGTGCTGCCTGAGCTGATCCGCCTGGTGGGCAGCGCTGCGCGCGACAAGGCCGCCCATCGAATGTCCGACGAGCGCGATCTGCTCGACGGCGACCGGCCACGCGCGCACCAGCTCATCGAGCAGCGCGGCGACCAAGCGTCCGTTCTCGGAGATGTGCAGGCCGGTGTTGTGGCGCAGGTAGACCGCCGTACAGCCCAGGTCTTGCGCCAACCGCGAGCGATATGCGTCTTCGGCTCCCCATGACCAGCAGAACTCATCCCCGGACAGTCCATGTATGAAGACCGCCAGGCGATCGCTGGCCTGCGGAAATGCGGCCGACAGCGAGGCCTCGTCCAGCCGGACCCGCCGCCCGTGCACCCGCACCGAGGCGGGCTGGTGCAGCCCGCTGCCGGAGCGCTGCAACTGGTCGCCGATGAGGGCGTTGAGACCGCGATCGCGAAGGTGCCCTGCTGGGTCGTGGACAGCGAGGTCCGCTCGCCGATCCCGTGCTGCTCGATCGCGTCGTCGGCGGCCCTTCCGAGCATCCGGGCGCCCGCTTCGACTGCGCCATACGCACTGCTCGATAGCGCGTCGTGGATCAGCTGGACCGGGTGAGCCGCAAGACCGACGCCGCGGAACGCGCGTTCCGCGATACCCGGGTGCATGTCGCGGATCGCGCCGGGGAAGCGGCGCAGCTCATCGAATGCAAGCGCGCTTAGCGCGGGAACCTCGTTGGGCACCGCGCCCTGGTCGCTGCCGGGGCTGTCGGGACTGGCCGTGCTGGTGGCGCTGTTGGCCATTCTTTCTCTGGCGTTGGTCGGTCCTTCGTCCGGGCAAGCAGCTCGCGTCGGCGCGACCGGGGATGAACAAAGCACAGCGCAACCGCTGGGATCCCTGCCTGGGCGTTTCCTCGTCAGCGTCGGGCGCCGCGGCGCAGCTGCTTGCGCCGCCGTGCGCTCAGGTGGTCGACCAGGTCTCGAGCCTCTTCATCGAGTCCGCTCGATTCGGCGATCTCGAGCATGCGTCGCGCGCGTCCGAGCCCGACAAGCCCGACGACCTCGTCCAGCCGCTCCTTGCGCTCGAGCAGGAACCCGACGCGCAGGAGGTCCTCGTCGGTGAGCCCCTCGATGCATGCCGCGAGCGCCTCGCGGTCGAGGTACCCGACAAAGCGGCCCATTGCGACGTACTCGCCGTTGGCCGCCATCGCGAGGGCGACCTCGACCACGCGGTCGGACGGCAGCGCGGTGACGACCTCCACCGCCCGCCGCGGATCGAGCTCAGCGGCGAGCTGCGCGACGAACTCGATCGAGAAGTGCCGGGAGATCTCTACCGCCCGCTGCGGAGCGAGCAGCCCCGTGAGGCGCGCGCAGATCAGCGGTCCCAGCGCCCGTTCTCCGATCGTCGCGAGCGTGTTGGCGGGCAACAGCCGCCCTGCGTCGGCCACTCGCTGCAGCAGCGCCCGGTCATCGTCGTAGAGCTGCTCCGTGACCGCCTCGCGGTAATCGCGTAGTTCCGCTGCAGGAACAGCCTGCAGATAGCCAAGCGACTCGGGACCGTCGAGCCCGAGCAGGCGGGCGAGCTTGGCGACCTCCGCGCGGCTGTCGCTGGCCGCGCTCAAATCGCGGCGGCGCTGTCGACGGCGCGGCTGCTCACCTCGGGGTCGGGTCTCTCGACGAATAGCCGTCCGTGATCGTCGAGATGGCCGATGTCGCCCGTCGCCCTCAGCCCGTCGAACGGCGCGGCCGCGTCGTCACGATCGCGCTCGCCGAGCAGCTCGTTGGCGATGAAGATCCGGCCCGTCTGTCCCGCGCGCAGCGGGACGCCGTTCTCGTCCAGGACGCGCACGACCGTGTGGCGCGACGGGCGCCCGGCGGTGCCTGGGACACGGCGCAGTTCGGTGGGGCGCGCGATCGTCGCCCAGGGCAGCTGCGGCGGGCCGTAGATGCTGTAGAGGATCTCGCCGTAGTCGTCCATGAAGTCGCTCGCCAGCGAACCGGGCAGTGGGCGGCCGCTGACGGCGATCGTGCGCAGCGAGCTGGTGTCATACCGCCGGCGGACGTCGGCGGACAGTCCGAGGAGCTGCTCGAGCATCTCCGGCAGGATCGCGCAGTGCGCGACCCGCTCGCGCTCGATCGCCGCGAGCGCCGCCTCGGCGTCGAACCGGCGTCGCAGCACGAGGCTGCCCGCGAGCAGCGCCGCAAGCCCGACGTGCGCCAAGCCCCATTGGTCGGACAGTGGCACCGCCACCAGCATGCGCTCGCGCGAGCGCAGCGCAACCGAGTCGAGGATCGAGAACAGGGCGCCGACGGGCAGGCAGGCGCGCGTCCCATCGACGGGCGTTCCGGTCGCGTCCCGGATCACCGTGGTGATACGTGCCTCGCCGTTGGAGGTAGGCGCCACAGCGGGGGTCCCCCGCTCGATCAGCTGCTCGAGAGTGGCCCGCCGTTGGCTGTCGCTGTCCTCAGCGCGCGCGATCAAGCCTGTACGCCCACGCAGGCTGGGGCTCAGCTGCTTGGCGAACTCGGCATCGTAGATCACCGTCCGTGGCCGCTCGCGCTTGATCAACCGCGCGGACTGCGTTGCGGCGAGATCGGGGTCGAGCAGCAGCGTCTCCGTGTCGAGCTCGGCGCTCGCAAGCAGTGTCTCGACGATGCCGCGCTGGTTGCGGCACATGACCGCGATCCCCTGCCCCGCGCGAACGCCGCGCTCGCCAAGCGCGCCAGCCAGGCGGCTCACGCGTTCTTGCAGCTCGGCGAAGGTGACGCTGCCGAACTCGTCGATCACAGCGGGATCGGTTGGGTACAGCGCGGCGGCCGCGGCGTAGCACCCGGCGAGCGTCTGACCGCGACGGGCCAGGCTCGCCAGCGCGCGTGCGTAGCGATCCGGCCGAACCGGTCGTATGAGGCGAGCGCGGGCGAGGGTAGCGGTCGCGTGGACACCTTCCCCCAGCGCGTGCGCGCCACGGCCGAGCAGCATCGTGGCGCCGGACGCGGCCAGTTCGCGGTCCCTGCCGTCGAGGCGCCGTCCCAACGTGTCGAGCGCGTCGCGAACGTAACGGCGGACGAATACGCTCGAGATCTCGTCGGTGACGAGCGCCGCCAGGCCACCTGAGGCCTGATAGCCGATGCTCAAGCTCAGCTCGCTGGAGCCATCCCCGCGGTCGCGCAACCGCCAGTGGCCGCGCTGCTCGAACCCTTCGATCGTCGTCCAGGACAGGGCGCTCGCCGGCTGATACTCGAGAACCTCGATCAGCGATCCGACCTCCGCGGCACCGACCTCGAGGTGAAGCCAATAGCGCGCGCCCGTCCCGAGCTCTGGGCTGCCGGGGACGTGAACGCAGTGCATCCGGCCAAGGTCCTGCGGCCAGCGCCTCGGGTCGGCGATGCGCTCCCACACCGACTCTGGCGGGACGCGCACGATCACTGTCTCTGCGATGCGCATCAGCCCACCACCGGCAGACGCCGCTCATCGGCCAAGTCGTCCAGCTCACGCTGCATCAGACCCGTGAGGTAGTCGTAGACCTCGTCGAGGTCCGGGTCCTCGCCGAAGCGCTCGCGCAGCCGAATCGGCTCGAGCACTTGGACTGTGATCTTTGCCGGAATCGGCAGGTGGCCGAGCAAATCGCCCACGTTCAAGCCCCACGGCAGGGCGATCGAGATCGGAAGCACGTGCAGGTGCACGCTTCGATCGAGTCGCAAAGCTCTCGCCAGTCGCTCTCCGCGCGTCAAAAACAACGCGGTCTCCTGTCCGCCGATCGACACGACCGGAACGATTGGAACGTCGCGCTCGAGCGCGAGCGCGATGAAACCCTCGCGGCGATCGAAGTCGACTCGATGCGACTCCCAGGACGGTCGGTGGGTCTCGTAGTCCCCGCCCGGGTAGACGAGCAGCGCCGCGCCCCCTTCGAGCGCCTGACGGGCGTTCTTGCGAGACGCCGCTACCGTCCCGTACTTGCGCAGGAAGCCCAACAGCGGCCAGATCATGACGAGGTTGTGTGCGAGCTGGTAGAAGCGGCGCTCGGCGCCAAAGTACGCGCTGAACGCGAGCGTGAAGATGAACGTGTCCGCGGGCCAGTTGCCGCCCGAGTGGTTGCCGACCAGCAGCACCGGTCCCGCGGCGGGAACGCGATGCATCCCGCGCACCCGCGCGCGGAAATAGAACGACGCCCACGGCCACAGCCGCGGCAGCGTGCTGCGGATGTACTCCGGGTCGCGCTCATCGAGGTCGGCGGGAGGGATCCGTCCCTCGACGCCACGCGCGAGCAGCCGCGTCGCGCCACTGAAGGGCGAGACGCTCGCACGCAACAACGATCTCGAATCCCACATTTCTAGCTCCGCTTGCCCGACCCGGTCGGAGACTCGCCTGCTGTGCTGGGAAACCTTACGCAGAAACTCACGGTTGCGGCCGTCCCGCGAGCGGATCCCAGACCGCCATGTCCGAGCCTGCTACCTTCGCTGCCTCGCTGGTGATGCGCTGCGTCAGGCCGTAGAAGCGAGGAAGCTCCGGGTAGAGCACCGGCTTGCCATTCGTGATCACCGCGGCTGCGAGCGCTCGCTGCGGGTCCGCCCACGCCAGGATGTTGGTGAACCCGAGATGGCCAAACGCGTGCTGCGTGTCGCGGCCGTAGAGACTCAGCAGCTGTGCGCCGAGCACCAGTCCCGACCCGAACCGCGTCGGGAATCCCAGCGACAGATCCACTTCCAGGTGCGATTGTTGGGCCATCGCCGCGCGCACCGTCTGCGGCTGCATCACGCTCACGCCGTCGAGCTCGCCGCCACGGCGGAAGATCTCATAGAAGCGCGCAAGCTCGTTGGCGGTCGTGACGATGTTCGCCGAGGGGACGACTGCGGTCAAGAAGCGCTCGTCATTGCTGAGCTCGACCAGGCGATCAAAAGGGAGACCGAGCGCTCGCGAGAACAACTGCGCGAGCGGCAGCGTCGTCGGCGGTCCGGTCACGTAATTGAGCGCCACCTTGGGGACGTCCTCAGGGACGACGCCGTAGTTAGTCCAGCGGAATCCCAGCGGGTCGAGGATCTCCCGCGCGAGCACCGTGCGGATGTCCTCGCCGGTGACACGGTGGACGATCTCGCCGAGAATGTAGCCACCGGAGACTGCGTGATAGGCGAGAAACCGCCCGGGCTTGGCAAACGGTTTAGCGTCACAAAGCGCCCGGACACGAAACTCGCGGTCGCTCGCGCGGTCGAGGTCGAGGGCCTCCCGCGGCAGGTTCGGCACCGCCGCGCGGTGTGCCAGTACGTGGCCGATCGTGATCTCGCCCTTACCGTTGCGGGCGTAGTCGGGTATGTAGTAGCAGACGCGATCGGACACGTCGAGCTCGCCGCGCTCGTGCAGCATGTGCACGACAAACGCGGTCAAGGCCTTCGCGCCCGAATAGATCACAAACGGGGTCGCGGGCGTCGCAAGCTCGTTGTCCGATTGCGCGTTGTCGTGCGGTCCGTTGCCGCGGGCGTGACCAATCGCGCGGTTGAGCACCACCGCTCCTTGACGGCGCACGCACACCTGCACAGCAGGGTGCACCGCGCTGCGATATAGGTCAACCGCGGCGTCCCAGATTCGCTCGACGGACTCCTCGCTCATTCCGCCGGCCGCCGGCCGCTCGTGTGGGCCGACCGTGGTAACCGAATCGAGATCCTGCGGCACACGCACACGTCGCAGCGGATCTGGCAATCCTGGCACGCGCGGAACCGACGGGATGCGCGGCATTGCCAACCCTCCGGTCAGTCGCTGCATACGACCAGGTGAAGATCGGACTGGATCATTTGCTGGCTCGCGACGCAGCGGTTGCTTTCCTGCCACGCGGCCCAGCGGCGGTCTCGGCGCCATCAGCCGCCTGCGCACTGCTGTCATCAACTGCGTCGCGCGTGGTGCGCCACTGCGGGATCGCGAGCACGATCAGCCGCAGCTGCTGCTCGGCGGTGATGATGATTTCCTGCTCGGCGAGCGCGTCGTCGGGCGGCGCATCGAGGATCGCCTCGACAGTGGCGACCATCGTGTTCACCATCAGAGCCGCGATCATCTGCAGATCCTGAGAGCTCCAGCCGCGCAGCCCCGGAAACCGCGAGAGGTCGGTGGCGAGCTCGCTGCTGAACAGGCGAATTTCGGCGCGGATCGCCCGACGCAGGATCGGCACTCCGCTGTTGCGCTCGCGCGCGATGAAGCTGAAGTGCAGCGGGTTCTCGTGTACGTGACGGACGAGGATCGCCACCGAGTTGCGGATCATCCCCTTGTAATCACGACGATCCTGGCGCGCGGCGCGAAGCATCTGGCGCAGTCGCCGAAACGACTCGTCGACGAGCGCGAGGCCAAGCTCGTTCATGTCCTCGAAATGGCGATAGAAGCCCGCCGGGACGATCCCGGCCTCGCGTGTGACCTCGCGCAGGCTCAGACTCCCGAACCCCCGGTCCTCGAGCTGCCGAAGCGCCGCGTCGAGCAGCGCCCCGCGCGTGCGCTGCTTGCGCTCAGCGCGTGTCTCGGCGCTGGCCGACCTGCGTCGATGTCTGCGCGCATGCGATTGAGGCCTCACGGCTCGCCGCCGTCGACCCGTGAATGCATGTTTACCATCTGAAAACATACTCTATCAAGGCTTCAGATGAGCATGAGCTTGACAGACGCGGGCGTCTATCGCTAGACTCAGTGAACAGATGTTAGCTGAGTCTCCGCAACCGGTACGGTTGACGTCCGCGGTGCGCGGCGGCGCACGGGCGCTTGGCGCGCGACGCCTGGCCAGCAGACTAGCCAGGTCCGATCTGGTGCAGGCACTCGCCGCTCCGCATGGCGTCGAGCGCTACCTCGAACTGCTCACGCCGGGCCTGTCTATCGCTGAGCTGCGCGCCGAGATCGTGAGCGTTCGCCACCCCGCCCCGAGAAGCGTCACCCTGCGTCTGCGCCCGAACGAGCTCTGGCGGGGCTTTCGCGCGGGCCAGTTCGTCGCGCTCACCATCGAGATAGACGGCGTACGGCGCACGCGCTGCTACTCGCCCGCAAGCTCACAGCACGCGGGTGACGGCGAGATCGAGCTGACGGTCAGATCCCATGAGCACGGACTGGTCTCGCAACACCTGGCGCGGCGTGCCAGGCCGGGAATGACGGTGGGGCTCGCGCAGGCCGACGGCGACTTTGTGCTGGCGCATCCGCGTCCTGAGCGGATGCTGCTGATCAGCGGCGGCAGCGGCATCACCCCGGTGATGTCAATGCTGCGAACCCTGTGCGATGAAGACCATCGCGCGCCGGTCACGTTCCTGCACTACTCGCCCACGCAACGCGAGTGCCCATACCGGGCCGAGCTGGCGCAGCTCGCGAGCCGACACCCCAACGTGCGCGTCGAGCAGGTCTTCACGCGCGCGGCGCCGGGGCGCCGGCGCCCCGAGCATCACACGCGCGCGCGACTCGGCGCGGCGGACCCTGCTTACCGCGATGCCGAGGTGTATGTCTGCGGGCCGCCCGGGCTGATCGCGGCCGCGCGGGCGCTGTACGAGCGCGACGGCCAGGGCGATCGCGTGCACGCTGAGAGCTTTCTGCCACGCCGCGTCATTGCCCCGCCCGACGGGGTCGCCGGCAGCGTGCGCTTCGCCGCGAGCGGCGTCGAGGTAGCGGCAAGCGGCGTGACCCTGCTCGAGCAGGCAGAGCGGGCCGGGCTGTCGCCGCCATACGGATGCCGGATGGGTATCTGTCACACCTGTACGAGCCGCAAGCTCGCAGGCCAGGTGCGCGACCTCAACAGCGGCGAGCTCTCTCCATGTGAGGAGCAGGAAATTCAACTCTGCGTTTCGGTACCCGCGGGCGACGTCGAGCTCGACCTCTGAGCTGGGCGGCGCCGCATCAACATTTCAAGCCAACCAGGAGATCCGATGACCGACGCCATTCCCCGTCTCACCCCAGCCCAGACCCGAGCGCTCGGAAAGGAGCTCGACGCCCTGCGTCAGCGAGTGCTCGACGATCTTGGCGACCGCGACGTCGAGTACATCCGCAGCGTGATACGCGCCCAGCGCGCGCTTGAGGTCAGCGGCCGTGGACTGCTGTTCCTCAGCGTCCTGCCGCCGGCTTGGCTGGCGGGCGTCACGGCCCTGTCGCTGTCGAAGATCCTCGACAACATGGAGATCGGGCACAACGTGATGCACGGCCAGTATGACTGGACCAACGACCCGCAGCTCTCGAGCAAGGAGTTCGAGTGGGACACAGCCTGCCCGGCCGACCAGTGGCGCCACTCACACAATTACGTGCATCACACCTACACGAATATCGTCGGCAAGGATCGCGACATCGGCTATGGCGTGCTGCGCATGACCGAGGAGGAACCGTGGGCGCCGCGCTGGCTCGGCAACCCCGGCTACGCACTGTTGCTGGCGTTGTTCTTTCAGTACGGCGTCGCGCTGCACGATCTCGAAGTCGAGCGCTGGGGTGCGCCCGAGCGCGGCTCAAGAAGCCGGGACACGCTGCTGCGCGGGATCTGGCGCAAGGTCCGCGCTCAAACCTTGAAGGACTACCTGCTGTTCCCGCTGCTGGCCGGGCCGCAGGCGCCCCTCGTGCTCGGCGCTAACGCCACCGCGAATCTGGTACGCAACGTGTGGGCGTTCACGATCATCTTCTGCGGGCACTTCCCCGAGGGCACCGCCGAGTTCAGCGAGCAGGAGACCGAGAACGAGACCCGCGGCGATTGGTACCTGCGCCAGATGCTCGGCTCGGCGAACCTCACTGGCGGCAAGCTGTTTCACGTCCTGTCGGGCAACCTCAGTTACCAGATCGAGCATCATCTTTACCCCGACATTCCCGCCCATCGCTACGCCGAGATCGCCGACGAGGTGCAGGAGATCTGCGAACGTTACGGGCTGCCCTACAACACCGGCCCGCTGCACACACAATTCGGCTCGGTTGTCCGCAAGATCGTCCGACTCGCGCTGCCCGACGGCACAGCTGCCGCGCCCGCGGAAGCGCGCGCGGCGCAGAGCAATGGGCGCACCACGACCACCACCCGTCGCGCTGTCACAGCCGGTCGTGGCCGAGGCGCGCGACCGGCCCGCGCACAGAGCACCAAGCGCGCACGCGCCGCGAAAGCGCCTAGCGCCAAGCCGGCGCGGACGCCGGTCAAGACCGGGCGAAAGGCGAGCACTGCGAGTAGGGGGTAGCATCGGTGCCTGCAGAAATGGGTCACGCGACAGCCAGCAAGCCCGCCCGCATGAAGATTCCGCGCGATCTCGAGAATGACTACTCGGGCGAGGCGGCGGGAGCACGCCGAGCGTTTCTCCGCGAGCAGACGGGAGTCGCGTTGGAGCACGTCTCGCATTACTCCTTCGATCCCTCGATTCTCCCCGGCAACGTCGAGCATTTCACCGGCGTCGCGCAGGTGCCGATCGGGATTGCCGGGCCGTTGCTGATCGACGGGGAGCATGCGCGGGGGGAGTTCTACGTCCCGTTGGCCACGACCGAGGGCACGCTTGTGGCCAGCTACAACCGCGGCATGAAGACGGTGCGCGAATCGGGTGGCGTGAAGACCACGATCCTCGATGACGCGATGCAGCGTGCCCCCGCGTTCGTGTTCGAGGACGCGCGACAGGCGCGAGCCTTCGGAGAATGGCTGCGCGAGCACTTCACGCAGGTAAAGCAGGTGGCGGAGGCGACAACCCGCGTGGGTCGCCTGCGCAACATCGAGCAGTACTCCGCGAGCCGGATTTTGTTCACGCGCTTTGACTACACGACAGGTGACGCGGCCGGCCAAAACCTGACGGGCAAGGCGACGGCCGCGGCGTGCGCTTGGATCACCGCAAACTACGAAGGCATCGTCGACTTCTATCTGGAGTCGAACTTCGCGACCGACAAGAAGAGCTCGCAAGTCAACGTGTTGCGCACGCGTGGCAAGCGCGTCGTGGCGGAGGCGACGATTCCCGCTGAGCTGATCGAGCAGCGCATGCACACCACGGGCGAAAAGCTGTTTCGCGCGCGCCAGGTCGCAAACCTCGGCGGGTTCATGTCCGGCGTCAACAACAATGGTCTTCACTCCGCCAACGGGATCGCCGCGATGTTCATCGCCACCGGCCAGGACGCGGCCAATCTGGCGGAGTCCTCGGCGGCGCTGGGCTTCAGCGAGCTGCTCGCCAACGGCGACTACTACTACTCGATCACGCTCCCTTCACTGATTGTCGCCAGCTACGGCGGCGGCACCGGGCTCGCCTCCCAGCGCGAGTGCCTGGAGCTGCTCGGCTGCTACGGCCCCGGCAAGGTCCGCAAGCTCGCCGAGATCGTCGCCGCGACCGTGCTCTGCGGCGAGCTCTCGCTCGGCTGGGCGATCCTCACCGGCGAGTGGGTGCAGGCGCACGATCGCTTCGGCCGCAACCGACCGTAACCCGGCCAGCGCCCCAGTCAGGGCTTGCGCGCCGTCACGAACTGACCGAGGCCGCTCACTCGCTGGTCGATTGCGCTGAACCCTCGCGCCGTCAGCGCGCCGGTGAGCTCGTCGCGGGCGAACATGCGAACCCCGGTGAAAGCTTTGACCAGGGGGGCGCTGATCTCAGTAAACGGGCCGCGGCTGCAGCTCGACAGGAGCACGATCCGCCCCCCGGGGACGAGCACGCGCTCGATCTCGTCCAGCGCTCGCAGCGGATGCTCGATCAGGTACAGCGCGGCGAAGCAGCAGATCGCGTCGAAGCATGCGTCGCGGAACGGCAGCGCGCAGGCGTCCCCGCGCACGTAGGCGACGTTCGCGACGTGCGTCTCGCGTACGGCCTGCGCGAGCATCGTCGCCGATGTGTCGAGTCCCACGACCGTCCCGTCGCCAGCGTCGCGCGCGAAGCTGCGCGTGAAGTTCCCCGGACCGCAGCCCACGTCCAACACCCGCTCGCCCGGCACCAAGGCGAGCGCTTCGAGGGCGATGCCGTGCTCGCCGCGCATCCCCGGGCCGCTCGGTCCCATCAGCAGGCGCCCGCCGAGCGGTCGCCACGCCCGCTCGTAGATCAGCGGCAAGGTGCGGCTGGTCATCCAGCGCTGGCCGGGATGCGGACCCGTTGCATCAGCCTCTTCGAGCAGATCGAGATAGCCGTCGCGCCGTCGCGGGGGGAACCGCTGGCGCTCGCGATCGAGCAGGGCGATCGTCCGATCGATGACCGGAGAAGCGGACGCGCTGTTCATCCGTCAGGCGCCTTTCCGCTCAGCCCGAGCGCGAAGCCCGTGCCCGCGCCTTGCGCGGCGAGCTCGGTTGTTCCTGTCCGCGCCAGCGCTCCCGCGCGAGCTCGCGGAAGTCCGGCCAGCGCGACGCGGGCCCCGACGGGCGGCGCACGAGCGCCGGTAGGCCCGGCGGCAGCGCCGCCAGCCGCTCCCCCGCAGGCGAGCCGCGCAGGTGGCCGGTGACGCTCTTGACCGCGGTCGCGATCACCTGATTGCGGCGCTTGCGGCTCATCAGGTTGGTACCCATCGCGTCGAGGTCGTGCACGGTGGGCTGGATCAGGACTACCTCGGTTCCGGCTTCCTGCAGGCGGCGGGCCTCGTCCCGCAGGCGCCGGCCGGCCTGCTGGCGGATCGCGTATGCGAGCGCCTCGCCGACCCTGCGCGGCGATCCGGCGTGCAGCGAGGACATCGGGTTGAGCACCAGCACCAGGTCCAGCCGCTGCTTTGCGAGCACGTCGAGATTCGACACCGAGTGCACGCCCCCGTCGACGTAGCGGCGCCCGCCCAGCTCGACCGCCCGGAAGAAACCGGGCACGGCGCAGGAGGCGGCGACCGCGTCCGGCAGCGTGACAACAGGCGCCCCCCGCCTGCCGAACGCGACCCGCGAGCCCGTCCCGTAGTCGACCGCGATCGCCCAATAGTTCGGATGCGGCGCCCAGCGCTCGGGGCACGCGCGGCGCACGGTCTCCTTGAGCGGCTCCGTGGAGACCGGCCCGAGCGGCATCCAGCCGGCGAGCAGAGCACCAGGCGAGTACTTGTAGGGGCGCGCGAGCGAGGACAGCGCCAGCCGCCAGGACCCGGGTCCCAGCTGCGGGACTCCCAGGTGCAGGCGATAGCTCGCCCCCCCTGCCCGGTCGGCCCGCTCGGCGGGGTCGCCGTTGGCGTCGGCCAACCCCGCGACGGTCTGCCCGCCCGAGTGAAGCACCATGAACCAGGGCGGAATCCCGCACGCGATCAGCGCTCCAATCATCGCTCCCGCGGAGGTCCCGACGATGTAGCGCGCGCTGCCCGGATCCCACCCGCTCTCACGCGCGATCGCATGCAGCGCGCCCGTAAGCCACGCGCCTCCGAGGACGCCCCCCGCGCCGAGCACCAGACCGACGCGCGGCCCGTCTGCGTCGTCTTGCGCCGCTTGCCGGCGCGGCCCGGGCTTTTTATGAGCGCTCGCGCGGGCGCGCGCACTCGCGTCGGTGCGAGCTCTCGTTCCGCGCCGACGGGGGGGATCCGCTGCCTCGCTCATCGGACGATCGCCGCGCCGCTCGCGCGCCGCTTCGTCTGGCCGCGCGGCTTCGGCCGAGCGCGTCGCAGGAGCTCCGCGAGCGACTCCTCGATCCCTTCGCAGAGGACATCGACGTCCGCAGCGGCGTCGTAGTCGGCGGTCGCCCCGAACGTGCACGCCCCGTCGTAGGAATAGATCGCCACGCCCACCCTGACGTGTCCTCCGAGTGGCACATAGGGAAAGGCCTCGAGCATGCGCCGTCCGCAGGCGTACAGCGGGTGCTGTGGTCCCGGGACGTTGGTCGTCACCGTGTTCACGTTGCGCTGCGGCAGTCGCGTCGCGAGGCGCTCGCCGAGCGCCAACAGCATCGGCGCGGCGAACCCGCTGAGCGATGTGAGCACCTCGCCCGCGACCGCCTCGTGTGAGTGCTTGAGATCGGCCATCTGGGCACTGATCGATTGCAGCTGCCCGACGGGATCGTCGATCCCGACGGGGAGCTCGGCGAACATCGCCGAGACGCGGTTGTTGTATTCGCCGTGCTCGCTCGCCGAACGAACCGATACCGGCACGAGCGTCCGCACCGGGTGCTCGACCGGCTCCCCGCGGCTTTCGAGCAATCGCCGGAAGCCGCCGGTGACGCAGGCCAGGACGACGTCGTTGACGGTGCCCCCGAATGCCGTGCGCACCTCCTTGATCTCTGACAGTTTGGCTCGCGCCCAGCTCCAACGGCGGTGCGGCCCCAGCGGGCCGTTCAGCGAGGAGCGCGGCGTGGGCACCGTCAGCCCGCGCATGCGCAAAAGCCCGCGTACGGCATCGCCTCCGCGCTGCAAGAGTTCGCCGGCCCCGGGAATCGCGCTTGCAATCCGCCAGGGAATGAGCACATTGTCCGCCAGCCCACGCGCGACCAGCGCTCCCCCGGCGGGGACCGGTTGCGGTTGCCAGGTGTCCGTGACCGCCGGTGCGCCACGCGGCTCGCGGTCCATCAGCACGTCGATCAGCTCCGTCCCCGCAACCCCGTCGACCATGCAGTGATGGATCTTCGAGATCACCGCCCAGCGTTCTGCCTCGAGCGCCTCGACAACCCACATCTCCCACAGCGGCTTTGCGCGGTCGAGCTGCTGGGACATGACCCGCCCGACCAGTCGACGCAGCTCCTCGTCTCCCCCGGGGGCCGCGAGTCCCGTACGGCGCAGGTGGTAATCGAGGTTGAAGTGCCGGTCATCGACCCACACGGGGCGTCCAACGCTCAGCGGCACCGGTCGCACCACCTGGCGATAGCGAGGAAGGAGATGAAGCTTGCCGAGCACCATCGCACGCAGCTCCTCCGGCGTGGGCGGCGGACCCGCAAAGATGCATACCGATCCGATGTGCATGTGGCTGACCGCGTCCTCGAGGTCAAGGAACGAGGCATCAAGCGCGCTCATCTTCTCCATCTGGATGCCTCCCGGTAGCACATCGCCGGTGCCCGCACGGCTCCTGGGCGCTGATCCGCAGCCACACAAATTGCGTTCGTCACAATGTTACCGACCGCGGGGGAGGCGCCACTGGCGCTTGGCCGTACTCACGTCCCCACGGCCCGCCGTATCGCGCCACGCAGCGGCCGGGGGATGTGCTCGAACGCCTGCTCGATCGCCGCTGCCAGCTCGCGGCGCTGGTGGCGTAGTGCTGCTCTGGTCTGAGCCGTGAGCTCAGCCGCGCGCTCGCTGTCGAGCGACGCCGGTGGGTCGGGTAGGCGGTCCTCCTCGCGCGGTGCCATCGGATCTCAGGCGGGTCGTCCACCGATCAGCTCACCCAGGGCAGCCGGGAGAGATAGGCGGGAAGGTAACGTCCGGTGAACTTCCCTGCGGGTCGCCACAGTGGATCGAACGCGAGCTGTGACTCCTGCCCGCCGGCCGGGGAGGGACCGACCGTCATGTAGGCGGGTGCCAGTCCGGTAAGCAGCTGTCCGCGCAGGATCCCGTCGAAGGCCCGGGGCTGAATCTCGACGCCCAGGCTGGCCGCAATGGATTCCGCGACGGCATCCGCCTGCTGAGCCGCGAGCCCGCCCTGCTTGATCGCGTAGTCGGTGCCGTCGCCCGCGGCGTACACGCCCGCCAGGCCTCGAACGGCGCCGTGCTCGTCGACCGGTATGAAGCCGGCCTGATCGCAGGGCACACCAGCGATCGGCTGGCCCCTGAGTTCAGGCAACGCAACGACACGGTCGGCTTGAAGGCGCCCGTCGGGCTCAAGCGTGAGCTGGCCCCGTTCAAAGGACACCGCAGACACCCCAGATTTCAGCGCGATCCCGTGGTTGGCGCAAAGCTCGCGGACGTGCCTGGTGGCGGGCACGCCGAGGACCTCAAGCGGTCGCGGCTCGGGGGTGATGACCGTCAACTGGATCTCTCCCAGGCGCAGCTCGCCGACGCGCGCCGCCGTGAGCAGCGCCAGCTCGTACAAGGGAAGCGTCCAGCGGAGCATGCGGGGCGCGGTGAACACGATCCTGCCGACCTCGCCGCCTTCTAGCTCCGACAGAAGCGTGCTCAGGCGCTGGACGTCGTCGGGGCCCGTGAACAGGATTGCGCCGGGCAGCCATTCGCTCGGGCGAGCGCCGATCGCGAGCAGCAGAACGTCATACGCAAGCGAACCCCCGCCGAACAAGCCCACTCGGCGGTGATCATGATCCACCGATTCGACCCGTGCGCGATGCAGGTTTGCGCCCTGGTCGCTAGCGATTCGCGCGAGGCTCAGCCGCGGTGACCTGGCGACGGCGAAGGGTTCGGCGACGGACGCAGGGCGGTAGACGAACTCGTCGACCGGCGCGACGATGTCGATGTCGACCAGGCCGTTGAGGAGGGCGCGCAGCCCGATCAGAGCCTCCAGCGCCGCGATCCCAGCGCCGGCGATCACGATACGCGGACGCTGCTCGACGTCGTCCGACGGTTCTGAAGTCCGTGAAGCTCCCATCTCACCCGATCCTCTATGCCAGCCCGCTTGGGCCTTGCGCCTGAAACCTGCTAGCGGCGTATGCCTCGTCTGCGGCCTCCCCGGGCTGCGCCGGCGACGTCTCCCCTGCGGGCGCAAGCAGCGCGCCCAGCTCGCTAAGGCCCTCCTTCACCCCGGCGACGAGCACGTCAAAGTCGGGCGTCGAGTCGCGATCCGCGCTGAGGCCGAGCACCACGCTGTCGTTGCAGGAGATGATCGCGATGCCGACCGCGTGTTCTGCGGCGAGCGGCACGATCGGATGGATCTCACGCAACGCCGCACCGAACGCCCGCCGCGGCCCGCGCGGGCCCGGCACGTTGGTGATCGTCACGTTGAACAGGCGCGTCGCGTACAGCGAACGCGCGATCAGCGCGTGCAACAGCGGCGGAGCGAGCCCCGCGACGTCGACGACGGTCGCCGCGCCGACCGCAGCCCCCGACGACTTCAGCATCTGCGTGTGCTCGATGATCCTTCGCAAGCGTGTCGCTGCGTCGGCCTCGGCGACCGGCAGCTCGACGAACAGCGAGCTGATGCGGTTTCCGAGCGCAAACTTCTGCGAGGCGCTGCGGAGGTTCACCGGGACCATCGCACGCAGGCCCTCGGCTGGCGGATGCTCGTCGCGCGAGAGCAACAGGCGGCGCAGTCCTGCCGTGCACGCAGCCAGCGCGACATCGTTGACAGAACCTTCGAACTCGTGCCCGATCGCTTTGAGCTCGCGCAGCGACGCGCGCACGATCTCGTACCGGCGCGCTGCGCCGATCGGGACGTTGAGGCTCGTGCGGGGCGCGCTGATCACCTCGTCGCGTACGATCAGCTCGGCCATCGAGCGGGAGCGCTCGAGCGTCTCGCCTGGATGCAGCGCGGCATGCACGCCGCCCGCTGCTGCGCGGGCGCCCGTTCTCGCGACGTCCGCGACCGCGTCAGGCGCGTGTGGCACGCGCGCTTTCCAGCCCGTGCTCGGGTGAATCTCCGGCGGGCGAACGGCGCTCGCACGCGCGGCGCCGGCGCCGGCGCCGGCGCCGGCGCCGTCGAGCATCACGTCCGCTACATCCACCGATCCCACCCCGTCCGTCAGGCAGTGGTGCGTCTTTGTGGCCAGCGCCCAGCGTCCCTGCTCGAGTCCTTGCAATAGCGTCATTTCCCACAGCGGGCGCGTTCGATCGAGGCGGTGCGAAAAGAAGTCAGCCGCCCACTCGCACAACTCGGCGTCGCCGCCCGGCGCCGGCAGCACCGCCCGCCGGACATGCGTGCTCAGGTCGAACTGAGGATCTGCCTGCCAGCGCGGCCAGGCCAATCCGCCGACGTGCTGTGCGCTCAGCCGCTGGGAGTAGCGCTCCAGCGCGGCCAAACGCGAACCCACCTCCGAACACACCGCCTCTAGCGTCGGAACCCCACCGCCGGGAAGCGGATCGAAGATCATCACGCCGCCGATGTGCATCGTGGCGCCCTCGTCCATCTGCTCGAGCTCGAGGAACGTCCCGTCCAGTGCGCTCAGCTGGTCAGTCATGGTGGCCAGCCTACGCGCCGGGCGGCGCGCTGCCATCGGCATCAAGCTGCGAGAGAGCCACCGTAGTAATCCGGGATCGTGCCCCGGCGTGAAATACCGTCGGCGGGCGGCCCGCGAGCGGGTATCGTCCGATCCCGACCGAGTGCCCATATGGGGCGAGCGGGTATCGTCTGATCCCGACGAGTGCACATGTGGCACGATCGAGATCAGTCCGGAGTTCATCTGATGGTACGCGACGGAGACGGGGGCGTCATGGGCGCCAGCGCTGGGCCCGCGGCCCAGAGCGTTGGGGCGTCGGTCGCCGACGGGGCCGGCGCGGAGGAGCGCAAGTGGGTCTATGACCTGAGCGAAGGCTCGCGCGCGATGGTCGAGCTGCTCGGCGGCAAGGGGGCGGGCATCGCGGAGATGACGCGAGTGCTCGGGAGCGAGCGCGTTCCCGCCGGGTTCACGGTGACCGCCGAGGCCTGCGTTTCCTACATGGAGCACGGTAGGCGCGCCCCGGCGCAGCTAGAGAGCCAGGTCGACGAGGCGCTCCATCGGCTCGAGGGGCTTGCCGGCAAGCGGCTCGGCGCAGCGGAGGACCCACTGCTCGTGTCCGTGCGCAGCGGCGCGCGCGTCTCGATGCCCGGGATGCTCGACACGGTGCTGAACCTCGGGCTGAACGACGCAAGCGTGGAGGGTCTCGCGCGCTGCACCGGCGACGAGCGGTTCGCCTGGGACTGCTTCAGGCGCTTCGTGCAGATGTTCGGCAACGTCGTTCACCGCATCCCCGGCGAGCGCTTCGAGCGCGAGATCGCGGCGGTCAAGCGTGCAAACGGCGTGACGCTCGACACCGAGCTGGACGCGGACGCGCTGCGTGAGCTCGTGCGGGTGTTCCGCTCGTTCTACACGTTCACCGAAGAGCCGCGCGAGCAGCTCGCGTTGGCGATCCGCGCCGTGTTCGACTCCTGGATGGGTGAGCGCGCGATCGCCTACAGGCGCCTGAACCGCATCCCCGACAGCTGGGGCACGGCGGTGACTGTGCAGCAGATGGTGTTCGGCAACCGCGGCGCGCGCTCGTGCTCGGGCGTCGCGTTCAGTCGACACGAGGTCACCGGCGCGCCCGAACCCAGCGGCGACTTCCTGCCCGACGCACAGGGCGAGGACGTGGTCTCGGGCGTGCGCACGCCGCGCGATATCGCCGAGCTCGCGCACTGGCTGCCGGAGGCGCATACCCAGCTGGTGGAGATCCTGCGCACGCTCGAGGCCCACTACGGAGATATGCAGGACACCGAGTTCACGGTCGAGGACGGCCGCCTGTACATGCTGCAGACGCGCGGCGCGAAGCGTCCGGCGCAGGCCGCGATCCGCTTTGCGGTCGACGCGGTGCAGGAGGGCCTGTTGACCGAGCGCCAGGCGCTCGCGACGCTCGACGCCGACGGGCTTGATGCGCTGCTGCACCCGACCTTCGACCCGCACGCCGAGTACGAGGTGCTCGCGCGCGGGGTGGCCGCTTCGCCCGGGGCGGCCAAGGGCGCGATCGTCTTCACCAGCGAGCAGGCGCAGGAGGCGGCTGAGCAGGGACGGTCGGTGATCCTGGTGCGGCCCTTCACCGAGGCCGAGGACATCGCCGGTTTTCATACCGCGAGGGGGATCCTGACCTCCGAGGGCGGCAAGGCCTCGCACGCCGCGCTCGTCGCGCGGGGGATGGGACGCCCGGCCGTGACCGGCGCGAGCGACCTCGATATCGACCTCGATCGTCATGAGGTCCGCGTCGCCGGCAGGGTGCTCCACGCCGGCGATCAGATCGCGATCGACGGGAGCGCGGGGCAGGTGACGACCGATGACGTGCCGCTGGTGACGCCGAGCGTGGATGCACGCTTCGAGGTCGTGCTGAGCTGGTGTGACGCGCTGCGCCGGCTCGGCGTCCGGGCCAACGCGGACACCCCCGAGGATGCGCGGCGCGCGCGCGCGTTCGGCGCCGAGGGCGTTGGGCTGTGCCGCACCGAGCACATGTTCATGGCCGCCGATCGCCAGCCGAAGATGCGCGCGATGATCATCGCCCAGGACACGGCCGGCCGCCGGGCCGCGCTCGACGAGCTGCTGCCGCTGCAACAGGCCGACTTCGAGGGGATCTTCGCGGCGATGGACGGCCTGCCCGTCACGATCCGGCTGCTCGACCCGCCGCTGCACGAGTTCTTGCCGGTAGAGCACGAGCTGCGCGAGCAGCTGCAGGAAGCACGTGCAAAACAGGACGGCGCGAGCGTTGCCGAGCTCGAGCGCCAGCTCGAGCGGATCCATGAGCTGCAGGAGACGAACCCGATGCTCGGCACGCGCGGAGTGCGGCTGGGGATCATGCATCCCGAGGTCTATGAGATGCAGGTGCGCGCGATCGTGCGCGCTGCCCGCGCGGTGCGCGAGCGCGGCGCGCGCGAGCCCGAGCTCGAGATCATGGTTCCGCTCGTCGCCTACGAGGGCGAGCTCGTGCGCGTGCGCGAGCTGATCGTCGGGGTCGCCAACGAGGAGGGGCTGAGGGCGGGCAGCGACTTTCGCATCGGCACGATGATCGAGCTGCCACGGGCCTGTCTCGTGGCCGGAGCGATCGCACGGCACGCCGATTTCTTCTCGTTCGGAACGAATGACCTCACGCAGACCACGATCGGCTTCTCGCGCGATGACATCGAGGGCCGGATCATGCCCGAGTACGTGAAAGACAAGATCGTTGCGCGTTCGCCGTTCGAATCGATCGACGAGCAGGGTGTCGGGCAGCTGCTGATGACAGCCGCACGGCTCGGCCGCGAGGAGCGCGCCGATCTGCAGCTTGGGATCTGTGGCGAGCACGGAGGCGACCCGAGCTCGATCCAGTTCTTCCATCGCGCGGGGCTGGACTACGTCAGCTGCTCCCCGTTCCGCGTGCCGATTGCGCGCGTCGCGGCCGCCCAGGCGGCGATCGCCGAGGGGTGAGCGCCACCCTCTCTTGCTTGCGCCGCGTCCTCAGGCGGCGGAGCCCGCTTGCGTACAAACCGCATCGTTGAGCGTGATCACCTGGCCTTCGCGGGCCATTTCGACCGACCCGCTCGCGCCGAGCCCGGCCCAGCGCGCGGTTGCGTCGTCCGCCATCGCCCGCAGGGAAATATCGTCGTGGCCGGGGTCGTGGTGGAACAGGAGCAGCTTCCGGGTCTGGCAACGATGCGCGAACAGCAGCGCGTCGGACAGGCAGGAATGCCCCCAGCCGCGACGGGCCGGATACTCGGCGTCGCTGTACTGGCAGTCGTGAATCAACAGCGACGAGTTGCACGCGAGGGCGTGTCCGGAGATCGACGCGGCCGGGGCGCTCGCCAGGTCCTCGCCGAGGGCGGGCTCGTGATCGGGCAGGTAGCAGACGCACACGCTGTCGGCCGTCAGCCGATACCCGAGCGTGGGTCCGCGATGCGTGACCAGTGAGGCTTGCACTTCGATGCTGCCGATGCTCCACGGCAGCGGCGGGGCATCCGCAAAGGTGACGTGCGCGGGAAGCTCGCGAATTTCAAGCGGAGACAGCGGGTCGGAGATGTAGCGCTCGATCCGCTCGTGCAGCGTCTGCTCGTCGGCTGGCGGACCCCACACGGTGACATCGGCGTCGGCATCGAAGAATGGGGCGAAGAACATCAGGCCGACGATGTGGTCGAGATGCAGGTGACTGAGGAGGATGTGGATCTGCCGGGCGCGCGCGTCGATCGTCGCGCTCAGCTCCCTGATGCCGGTGCCCGCGTCGAGGATCAGCTCGCTCCCGTCCTCAGCGGTGACCTGCACGCAGGCAGTGTTTCCTCCGAAGCCGGCTGCCGACGCGCCGGGCACGGGGACCGAGCCGCGTACGCCCCACAGCTTCAGCTGCATGCGGCGATCTCAGATCGTCCCAGCGGCACGTGGTTGGGCGCGCTCGGGGCTCGCGGCACCCTCGCTCGCTGTCGGCGCGTGGCCGCGGGCGCACGCGAGCAGCTCCTCAACCGCGGCGCCGAGAGCATCGACCAAGACGTCCAGGTCGGGGACGGTGTCGGGGTCGGCGACGACGCCGAAGAACACATTGCCGTCGTAGCTCGTGATCGCGACTCCGAGGTCGTGCGCAGCCGCCAACGGAACGAGGGGGTACACCTCTCGCAGCGCCGATCTGCACGCGTACAGGGTCTGCTGAGGGCCGGGGACGTTGGTAATCGTCAGGTTGAACAGACGCGTGGCGTACAGCGCCTGAGCGATCGTGGCATGCAGTACGGGCGGCGCCAATCCGGCAAGCTCGATCATCGCGGTCGTGCCCGCGGCTTGATCGCCATCGGACTTCAGCGCTCCCGAGCGCGCCACCGTTTCGCGATAGCGCTCGACGGCGTTCGCTCGGGCCATCGGAAGCTCGACGAACAGCGATGAAACCCGGTTGCCCAGCGCGAGGTGCTCGCTCGCCACGCGGACGTTCATCGGGACCATCGCTCGCAGCCCGTCGGCCGGCAGGCTCTCGCCGCGGGAGGTGAGCAGCTCGCGCAGGCCGCTCGCGGTGACGGCGAGCGCGACGTCGTTGACCGTGCCGCCGAGCGAGCGCTTGATCTCCTTCAGCTCGGCGAGCGGAGCGCGCACGACCTCGAGGCGGCGCCGGGTGCCGATCGGGTTGTTCAGGCTCGTGTGCGGCGCTGAGTGCAGCTCCTCGCGTACCAACATCGACAGCGCGGCTCGCGCGTTGTGCAGCGCCTCGCGCGGATGCAGCAGGCCGTGAGCTCCCATCTGGGTCGCATGCGCGATGGTTTCGCTCGGCACCAGCCCCGTCCAGGCATGCGCAAGGCGGGCGAGCGGGCCACCCGTGCTCGGCTGGTCGGCCGGGGCAGGGCGTCGGCCGGCGGAGGTCGGGCGCGCCGCGGCTGGCGAAGGCGTGTCGGCGGCCGCGTCGGGTGACACGTCGAGCAACAGATGACCGACGTCGACAGACCCGACGCCGTCGACCATAGTGTGGTGAGTCTTTGTCGCGAGCGCCCAGCGCCCGCCGGCGAGTCCCTCGAGCAGCGCCATCTCCCACAGCGGCCGGTGGCGATCAAGGCGCTGTGAGAAGAACCCGGATACCCAGTCCATCAGCTCCGCAGGACCTCCCGGGGCGGGCAATGCCGCGCGGGCGATATGCCTGCCGACCTCGAAGGCCGGATCCTCTTCCCATGTCGGCCAAGACAGCCCGCCCGTGTGGGGCTGCGACAGGCGTTGTCGGTAGCGCGGCAGCTGTGCCAGGCGGCTGCCGAGGTGCCGGCAAAGCTCCTCGTGCGAAACGGGCTCGCCATCGGCAGGGGGGTCGAACACCATGATCGCGCCGATGTGCATGTGCGCGCTCTCATCGGCCTCCTCGAGCTCGAGAAAGGTCGCGTCCAAAGCTGTCAGGTGATCGCTCATAGAAAAACCGACCGGCCGCTTCACGCCGTTGTGCCGTTAACAAAGGCGCCGGCCCCTTCGCAAGGTGAGTCTAAGGGCGGCCGCAGCTCGGGCACATCAGGGGTGTCCCGCACACCGCTCCGGAGATTCACTGATTGCCCCTAACGGTCGGATACGCGTCGCGGTCGTGTGCCCGATCCCTCGGCGCGAGCCGCGTGCCCGTTGGGGGGCGTAGATTGCAGGACATGGCTGCGCGGCCTAGGCGATTTCAGCGATCGAAGCGGCGGCCGACGCCGGGTTCCACCGGCGCCGGCGGACAGTCGTCGGACATCGCGCGGTTGCCCGATCTGGTGCACGGGCGCTCGCGCGCCGGGCCCGTCCGCACCGAGCGCCCGGTGTACGTCGATCTGCTCCCGCCTTGCAACGTCGGATGTCCGGCGGGCGAGAACATCCAGGCCTGGCTTGCGCTGGTACAAGCCGGCGAGCACGAGCGCGCATGGCGCGTGCTCGTCGAAGACAATCCGTTCGCGGCGATCCACGGGCGCGTGTGCTACCACCCATGCGAGAGCGTCTGCAACCGGGCCAACCTGGACAGCGCGGTCTCGATCCACGCGATCGAGCGGTTCCTCGGTGACTTGGCGCTTGAACGCGGATGGCTTTTCGATCCGCCGCCGACGCGCAGCGGCAAGCGGGTGCTCGTGATCGGCGCAGGGCCCAGCGGGCTGTCCGCTGCCTACCATCTGGCGCGGCTCGGTCACGAGGTCGAGATCCGCGATGCCGGCGCCGAGCCCGGGGGGATGATGCGCTACGGGATCCCGGCCTACCGGATGCCGCGCGATGTGCTGTCCGGGGAGGTCGAGCGAATCGCGGCGTTGAACGTGCGGTTTACCAACGACCATCGCGTCGTCGATCTCGAGGCCGAGCGACGCGAGGGCGAATTTGACGCGGTGTTCGTCGCGGTGGGCGCGCATCTTTCCAAGCGGGTTGAGATCCCCTCGCGCGACGCGGGGCCGATGGTAGACGCGGTCTCGTTCCTGCGCGGGGTCGCGTCGGGCGAGCGACCGACGATCGGGCGCCGCGTGGCGGTCTACGGCGGCGGCAACACCGCGATGGACGCCGCGCGCACCGCACGGCGGCTGGGCGCGGAAGAAGCGTTGATCGTCTACCGCCGCACGCGCGCGCAGATGCCCGCGCACGAGGAGGAGGCGCAGGATGCCGAGCGGGAGGGGGTGAGGATCAACTGGCTGCGGACGATCAAGGCGTTCGAGGGACCGCAGCTGCAGGTCGAGGTGATGGAGCTCGACGCGTCCGGATTCCCGCAACCGACCGGACGCTACGAGACGCTCGCCGCGGACACGGTGATCCTCGCGCTCGGCCAGGAGACCGACACCGCCTTCCTGCGCGCGGTCCCGGGGGTGGAGTTCGAGCGCGACGGCACCGTGCGCGTGTCGAGCTCCCTGATGACCGGCTGCCCCGGCGTGTTCGCGGGCGGTGACATGGTGCCCGCGGAGCGCACCGTGACAGTCGGCGTGGGCCACGGCAAGCGGGCGGCGGGCGAGATCGACGCGTGGCTGCGGGCCAGCGAGCTCGAGCGGAGTCCCAAGCATCCCGTGGCGACGTTCGAGATGCTCAACCTCTGGTACTTCGGCGACGCCGCCCGTCGCGAGCAGCCCGAGCTCGACGGTTCCGAGCGCCTCGCGGGCTTCGAGGAGGTCGTGGGAGGTCTGTCCGCGCAGGAGGCGACGTTCGAGGCGCGCAGGTGTCTATCGTGCGGCAACTGCTGCGAATGCGACGGCTGCCTGGGCGCGTGCCCTGAGGACGCGGTGATCAAGCTCGGCCCGGGACTGCGCTACCAGTTCGACTACGACCGCTGCACCGGCTGCCGGGCGTGCTTTGAGCAGTGCCCTGTGCATTCGATCGAGATGATCCAGGAGCCCCGCTGATGCGGGCGACGATCGACGGCAACGAGGGCGTGGCGTCCGTCGCATACCGGCTGAACGAGGTCTGCTGCATCTACCCGATCACCCCTTCATCACCGATGGCAGAGCTGGCGGACGAGTGGTCGAGCCAGGGCCGCCCCAACCTATGGGGCACGGTGCCCGTGGTGATGGAGATGCAGAGCGAGGGCGGCGCGGCGGGCGCGCTGCACGGCGCGCTACAGGGCGGAGCGCTGGCGACGACGTTCACCGCCTCGCAGGGGCTGCTGCTGATGATCCCAAACATGTACAAGATCGCCGGCGAGCTGACCGCGGCCGTGCTGCACGTGGCCGCCCGCTCGCTGGCGGCTCAGGGGCTGTCGATCTTCGGCGACCACTCCGACGTGATGGCCGTGCGTCAGACCGGTTTTGCGCTGCTGGCCTCGGCGTCGGTGCAAGAGGCGCACGACATGGCGCTGATCGCCCAGGCGGCGACGCTTCAGACACGGGTGCCGTTCGTGCACTTCTTCGACGGGTTTCGCACCTCGCACGAGCTGCAAACGATCAAGCTGCTCTCCGACGAGGACCTGGGGGCGCTCGTCCCAGAAGAGCTCGTGCGCGCGCACCGCGCACGGGCTCTCTCGCCCGAGCGACCGTTCGTCCGCGGCACCGCCCAGAACCCGGACGTCTACTTCCAGGCGCGCGAGACCGTCAACCCGTTCTATGCCCGAACGCCCGGGGTGGCGCAGGATGTGATGGACCGCCTCGGCGAGCGCACGGGCCGCCGCTACCGGCTCGTCGACTACAGCGGGCACCCCGAGGCCGAGCGCGTGCTCGTGCTGATGGGCTCGGGTGGCGAGACCGCCCGCGAGACCGTGGCCTTCCTGCAGGCGCGGGGTGAGCGGGTCGGCGTCGCGCAGGTCAGGCTGTACCGACCGTTCCCCGCGGAGGCGCTCGTGCAAGCGCTCCCCGCGAGCGTGCGGCGCGTGGCCGTGCTCGACCGCACCAAGGAGCCGGGCTCGCTCGGCGAGCCGCTGTTTCTCGACGTCCTTGCGGCGCTGAGCGAGGCGCATGCCGATGGCGAGCGAGAGCTGATGCCGAGCTTGAGCGGCGGCCGCTATGGGCTGTCCTCGAAGGAGTTCACGCCCGGGATGGTCACCGGGGTGCTCGAGGAGCTCGCGCGCGAGCGGCCGCGGCGGCGCTTCACGATCGGGATCACCGACGACGTGTCCGGCATGAGCCTCCCGTATGACGCGTCGCTCGACATCGAACCGCCCGAGACAGTCGGCGCGGTGTTCTTCGGTCTGGGCGCCGACGGGACGGTCGGCGCGAACAAGAACACGATCAAGATCCTCGGGTCCGAAGAGCGCCTGCACGCGCAGGGCTACTTCGTCTACGACTCAAAGAAGTCGGGCTCGCAGACCGTCTCCCATCTTCGCTTCGGTCCGCAGCCGATCGCCGCGCCCTACCTCGTCTCGCAGGCGAGCTTCGTCGGCTGTCACCAGTTTGGGCTGCTCGAGCGCGCCGAGGTGCTCGGCCGGGCCGCGCCGGGAGCGACGCTTTTGCTCAACTGCCGTCATCCGCCGGATCAGGTCTGGGACGCACTGGCGCGCCCGATCCAGGAGCAGATCCTCGCAAAGCGGATCGAGCTGTACGTGATCGACGCGGGAGGGATCGCCCGCCAGGCGGGCCTCGCGGGGCGCACCAACACGGTGCTTCAGACCTGCTTCTTCGCGATCTCTGGGGTCCTCGAGCGCGAGCTGGCGATCGAACGGATCAAGGGCGCGATCGCTGCCACCTACGGGCGGCGCGGTGCCGAGGTGGTCGAGCGCAACCAGGCCGCGGTCGACCGCGCGCTCGCGGGGCTTCACCGGGTGCGGCTACCCGAGCGGGCCACGGCCACGCGCGAGCTGGCGCCCGTCGTGCCGGCGCACGCGCCGGAGTTCGTCCGCACAGTGACCGCCGCGATGATGGCCGGCCGTGGCGATGAGCTGCCCGTCAGTGCACTGCCGGTCGACGGCACGTACCCGAGCGGAACGACAGCGTATGAGAAGCGCAACATCTCCGAGCTGGTCGCGGTCTGGGATCCCGAGCTGTGCATCCAGTGCGGTAATTGCAGCTTCGTCTGCCCGCACAGCGTCATCCGCTCCCGCTACTACGAGCAAACGGGCCTCGAGGGAGCGCCCGAGGGCTTTCGCTCGGCCCCACTGGAAGCTCCGGGCCTCCCTGACACCTGCTACACGCTGCAGGTGTACGTCGAGGACTGCACGGGTTGCGCGCTGTGTGTCGAGGCCTGCCCCGTCTCGAGCGGCGGCGACCCCGTGCACAAGGCGATCAACCTCGAGGCGCGCGAGCCGCTGATGGCAAGCGAGCGCGCGAACATCGACTTCTTCGAGCAGCTACCGGCCAACGACCGCTCCAGAGTGGACTTCGGCACCGTGCGCGGCACCCAGTTCCTGGAGCCGCTATTCGAGTTTTCCGGCGCGTGTGCAGGCTGCGGCGAGACCCCCTACCTGAAGCTTCTCTCGCAGCTGTTCGGAGACCGGCTGACGATCGCCAACGCGACCGGCTGCTCCTCGATCTACGGCGCCAACCTGCCCACCACGCCGTGGACGGTTGACGCGGACGGCCGCGGCCCGGCATGGTCGAACTCGCTGTTCGAGGACAACGCAGAGTTCGGCCTCGGCCTACGCTTGGCCGCCGAGGGCCACGCCGAGCTGGCCCAGCGACGCCTTGCAGAGCTGCGCGACGTGCTCGGCGCCGAGCTCGTTCAGGAAATCCAGGATGCGCCGCAGCTGCGCGAGTCGGAGCTGCGCGCGCAGCGCCAACGGGTCGCCGAGCTACAGCGACGGCTCGAGGGGCTGGACGGAGCGGCGGCCGCCGACCTGCGCAGCGTGCTCGACCATCTGATCCGGCGCAGCGTGTGGATCGTCGGGGGAGACGGCTGGGCGTATGACATCGGGTCCGGCGGCCTCGATCACGTGCTGGCCAGCGGGCGAAACGTCAACGTTCTGGTGCTCGACACCGAGGTCTACTCCAACACCGGCGGGCAGATGTCCAAGGCGACGCCGCTGGGCGCGGTCGCCAAGTTCGCCTCCGCGGGAAAGACCGTGCCCAAGAAGGACCTCGCGCTTCAGGCGATCGCTTATGCCAACGTGTATGTAGCGCGAGTGGCAATCGGCGCCGATCCGCAGCAGACGCTCCGGGCATTGCGCGAGGCCGAGGCCTACGACGGGCCGTCGCTGGTGATCGCCTACAGCCACTGCATCGCGCACGGGTACGAGATGCGTGACGGGCTCGATCAACAGTATCGCGCGGTCGCAAGCGGCTACTGGCCCCTGATCCGCTATGACCCGATGGTGCGCGCGGCTGGCGGTAACCCGTTCCTGCTCGACTCGCCCAGGCCCCGAATTCCGCTGCGCAGCTACACAGATAGAGAGCTGCGTTACCGCGCGCTCACCAACACTCACCCGGCCGAGGCCGAGCGCCTGCAGGGCCTCGCCCAGCAGGCTGTCAACGAGCACTGGCAGACCTATGAGGAGATGGCCACCCGCGGCGCGCACCGCTTCCCAGCCGATGCTCGCAAGGATCGCTGATGGACCTGACGACTGGCTACATGGGTCTCGAACTACGCAACCCACTCGTGGCGTCGGCCTCGCCCCTGTCCTATACGGTCGACGGCGTGCGGCGCCTGGCGGATGCCGGCGTCGGCGCGGTCGTGCTCTTCTCGCTGTTCGAGGAGCAGCTGCGAGAGGAGACAGCACGCACCGCGCGGCTCGTGGAGAGCACCGCTGAGAGCTTTCCCGAGGCGCTCGACTATTTCCCAGCGGCCGCGCACGAGGACGCCGGGCCACGCCGCTACCTGAACCTGCTGGCGCGCGCCGTCGCCGCGGTCGAGATCCCCGTGATCGCGAGCCTCAATGGCGTCACGCCGGCGGCCTGGACTGACTATGCGCGCGCGATGCAGGATGCCGGCGCCGCCGCGATCGAGCTGAACATCTACTACCTGCCCGGCGACCCGCGCACCCCCGGTCGCGCCGTCGAGCAGCGCCACGTCGAGGTCCTTGAGCGCGTCAAGGACGCGGTCACGCTGCCCGTCGCGGTCAAGCTGAGCCCGCACTTCAGCTCAACCGGTGAGATCGCCATAAGACTGGACGAGGCAGGCGCGGACGCCCTTGTGCTGTTCAACCGCTTCCTGCAACCGGACATCGATCCCGAGACGCTCGCGGTCGTGCCCACCGTCACGCTCTCGAGCCCGGCAGACGCGCGGCTGCCACGCACCTGGATCGCGCTGCTGCGCGGACGGGTGCGCGCCGCACTCGCGGCGACGACCGGCGTGGAGGGCGCGGAGGACATCGCCAAGTACCTGCTCGCGGGCGCCGATGTGGTGATGAGCGCCTCGGCGCTGTTGCGCCATGGACCGGCCTATGCGACGGTGCTGCTGGACGGGCTGAGCGCGTGGATGTCGCGTAAGGGATTTCAGCGCGTCGATGAGCTTCGCGGCATGCTCTCCGTGCCGGCCGGCGCCGACGAGGCGGCATACGAGCGCGCGGGCTACGTCAGCGCGCTGCGCGAGGCCAACGCCGGCGCCCGCGCCAGCTGGTGAGCGACCGCTCGTAGTTTCCCCGGACCCGAAGCGCGGCCGCGCACGGTGGCGGTGGCTGCACCGCGCGATTAGCATCGCGCCGACGATGGACGACTCCGTGCACCAGCGCCTCTGCACGATGCTCGAGGCGGACCCGGTGCCGGAGGTTCGCGCCGAGGCGGCGCGCGCGCTGAGCGTCGCCGGCGCGTCACCGGAGGAGACGATCACCCCGCTCGTGAGCGCCCTTGCCGACTCCAACGACGGGGTGCGCCGAGCGGCCACCCTTGCGCTTGCGCGAATCCGCGATCCGCGAGCCGCGGAGGCGCTGATGCAGACCTTGAGAGCGCGGCCCGAGCTCTGGCAGGAGGCTTCCGCGGCGCTCGCCAGCGCCGGTGACCGCGGCCTGACCGCGCGCCTGCTACCGCTGCTGGACTCCGAGTCCAGCCAGATCCGCCGGGGGGCGTTGCGCGCGATCGCCGCGCTGGCGCGCGGCGCGGCGCTCGAGGACAGCGAGCCGCAGTTCGTCTACACCGACGCGGAGGGGCATCGGCATCCCCTGTTCTGATCACGCTTGCGCCGTCGTGCACGTCCGTAGCTATCACGCGCCGGAGAGGGTCAAACCACGATGTCGCCGATGCGCTGAATCCGTAGACTCGCTGACAGCGTCACAGAGGAATTGTCTGCCAGACGAGTTGTGTGCACATGTCTAACGGGTTGGATGTCGAGACGCTCGAGTTCACGCTCGAGTCGATCGGCGAGTTCGCGCGCCGCGAGTTTCCCGATTCGCTGTTGATCGAGCTCGACGAGCGCGATGAGTTCCCGGAGGCGCTCGTACGCCGTATGTGCGGCGAGGAGCTCGGCATCCAGCTTGTGTTCGTGCCCGACGAGTACGGTGGCATGGGAGGCGATGCGTTCGACGTCTATCGCGTGTGCGAACGGATGTCCGCGATCGACATCGGACTCGCGACGTCGGTGCTCGCGACGATCCTCGGGAGCGATCCGATCAGCGTGGGCGGAACGCCCGAGCAAAAGTGCCGCTTCATGAGCCGGATCGCAGACGAGGGGATCCTGATGGCCTACGGCGCCACCGAGCCCGATGCGGGAAGCGACTTGGCCGCGCTCAAGACCACCGCCAAGCCGGTCGGCGACGATGGCTTGGCGGTGGGCTACCGGCTGTCCGGCGCCAAGCAGTGGATCAGCAACGGGGGCGTCGCCGAGCTCACCTCGATTCTCGCGCTGGCCCCCGGCGGCCCGAGCTGGTTCGTGGTCGACAGCGGCACCGAGGGCTTCACGCATGGCGAGCACGAGGACAAGCACGGCATCAGACTGAGCAATACCGCCGCACTGTTTCTCGACGACGTCTACGTCGAGGCCGATCGGCTGATCGGCGGCGTCGAGGGCCAAGGTCTCGTCCAGGCCCAGCAGATCTTCGGTTACACACGGCTGATGGTCGCCGCCTTCGGTCTCGGCGGTGGCTGGTCCGCGCTCGACCGCGCGATCCCCTACTCGCGCGAGCGTATCCAGGCTGGCGGGCCGCTATGCGACAAGCAGGGCTATACCCACAAGCTGATCGTTCCCCACGCGGTGCGGCTGGAGGCATCGCGAGCGGCGATCGAGGAGACCGCCGAACGGCTGGACGCGGGCGAAGGGCCGCTGAACGTCGAGGGCGCCGTCGCCAAGTATCTGGCGACCGAGGCCGGTGACGAGGCGGCCGATGCGGCCATCCAGGCCCATGGCGGCTACGGCTACACGCACGAGTACATGGTCGAGAAGATCAAGCGCGACGTCCGGATAACCCGGATCTACGAGGGAACCTCGGAGATCATGGAGATGACGATCGCTCGCGGACGCTGGCAGGAGCATCTCAAGACTCGCGGCGACTACTACCATGCGGCGGCGCGCGAGCTCGAATCCCTGCACGCGGGAGATCCCGCGGTCGGCGCCGACACGGCCGCGCTGGCTCATCACGCCCTCGCCGAGCTGCTTGAGGCTTGCCGCCTCGCACGGCTGACGCGCCATCAGCACGTCCTGCTGCGCCTCGGCGCGCTGATGGCCAAGGTCGAGGGGGCGGCCGCGCTCTCGCGCCGGGCCGGGCGCGCGCAATCGGGCGAGCTCGGGCCGAAGGCCGACCGGCGTCTGGACGCCGAAGCACTGGCCACGGCGAGCCGGATCAACGCCCGCGAGGTCGCGCTCAACACCGCGACCGAAGGGCTGCGCTGGTTGGCTGCAGCCGACGGCGGGGAGCTCGGCGACCTGGAGACGAAGCTGGCCAGCGGCGCGATCCACCGGGCGCAGGCCGGTCTGCTCGCCGACATGGACGCGCTCGCACAAACGCTCTGCCGAGACAGCGCGAACCCCTGAACGCCCAACCCGATCGCAAGGATGGTCCCGACATGACCGACATCAAGGACAGCGCGGTGGCCATCGTAGGGCTGAGCGCGATCCTCCCCGACGCTCCGGACGCGGCGAAGTTCTGGCGAAACGTCACCGCGGGTCACTACGCGATCAGCGAGGTCGACGCCAGCCGCTGGGACCCTGCCCTCTACTGGGATCCCGACCCGAAGGCGCCGGAGAAGACCTATTCGAAGATCGGCGGCTGGGTGCGTGAGTGGGAGTGGGAACCCCTCGCCTGGCATCTCCCGATCCCACCCCGCGTCGGCGAAGCCATGGACGATGGGCAGAAGTGGGGGGTGGCGTGCACACGGATGGCGCTCGCCGACTACGGATGGCCCGAGCGGCCGCTGAACGTTGAGCGTACCGCGGTGGTGATCGGTGCCGCGATGGCCGGCGAGCGGCACTACCTCACCACCCTGCGCGTCACCTTTCCCGAGCTCGCGCGTGAGCTCGCCAAGGCGCCCAGCTACGCCGGGCTGTCGGAGGATGTGCGCGAGTCGATCGTCGATGAGCTGCACGCCAACATCGACGCCTGGCTGCCTGAGGTGACCGAGGACACGATGCCGGGCGAGCTCGGCAACTGCCTGGCTGGACGCGTGGCGAACCTTTTCAACCTGCGCGGCCCGAACTTCGTCGTCGACGCGGCCTGCGCGTCGGCGATGGCCGCGATGGACGCATCCGTGGAGGGGCTTCGCGACGGGTCGTTCGACGTGGCCGTCGCCGGCGGCATCGACCGCAACATGGGCGCGTCGACGTTCATCAAGTTCTGCGCGATCGGGGCGCTGTCGGGCACCGGCACGCGCCCATATGCCGACGGCGCCGACGGCTTCGTGATGGGCGAGGGAGCCGTGCTGTTCGTACTCAAGCGCCTCACCGACGCCGAGCGCGACGAAGATCGCATCTACGCCGTCCTGCGCGGCATCGGCGGCGCCAGCGACGGCAAGGGCAAGGGCATCACCGCGCCCAACCCGGTCGGCCAGCGGCTGGCGGTCGAGCGGGCGTGGGCGCAGGCCGGGCTGGCACCGTCGCGCTGTTCGCTGATCGAGGGGCACGGAACCTCCACGCGCGTCGGGGACGTCGTCGAGGTCACGAGCCTCGGCGAAGCCCTCGGGTCGTCACACCTCGCCCCGGGCTCCGTCGCGCTGGGCTCGGTCAAGTCGAACATCGGCCACCTGAAGGGGGCAGCCGGGGCGGCCGGCGTGCTCAAGGCGACGCTCGCGCTGTATCACAAAGTGCTGCCGCCGAGCCTCGGCTTCGCGACGCCCAACCCCAACATCGACTGGTCATCGACGCCGTTCGCCGTCAACACCGAACTGCGCGAGTGGGAGACCGCGAACGGCGATCCGCGGGTCGCCGGTGTGAGCGCGTTCGGGTTCGGGGGGACCAACTTCCATGCCGTGCTCGAGGAGTACGTTCCCGGCCGCCTGACCGCCAACGGACATGCCCGGATCGCGGTCGCAGCAGACATCGGGCCGGGCGCAGAGGGCCGATCAGCCGCGGCGGGCGGATCGGCCGCCGACGGCGGGAGCGGCGAGCCCAAGGCACCGCCGCGCGGCGCGCTTGTCGTCGGTGGCGACGACGCAGCCCAGCTCGCGCAGCGCCTGGAAGCCGTTCTGAACGACGCCCGCGCCGAGCGCGCGCCCGCGCCCGCTGCCCCCGACGAGGAAGCGCTGCGGGCGCCCCAGCGCATCGCGATCGACTACGGCGACGCGCGCGAGCTCGCCGACAAGGCTGGCCTGGCGCTTCAGGCACTGCGCTCGGACGCCGCCGCAGCGTGGAAAGCGCTGCGGGGCCGCGGCATCTTTCGCGGCGGCGGAGCGCCCGGCAAGGTCGCGTTCCTGTTCACCGGCCAGGGCTCGCAGTACGCCAACATGCTGGCCGATCTGCGGCAAGCCGAGCCGATTGTCGCCGAGGTATTCGACGAGGCCGATCGCATCATGCGCCCACTGCTCGACGGGCGCACGCTGTCGGAGTTGATCTTCGTCGATCCCGCCGACGCCGACGCCCTGGCCAGGGCGGAGGCCGAGCTGAGGCGCACTGAGATCACACAGCCTGCCGTCCTGACCGTCGACACCGCGCTGATGCACCTGCTCGGCGCCTACGGGATCACCCCCGACTTCGTGATGGGCCACAGCCTCGGCGAGTACGGGGCTCTGATCGCGGCCGGCGTACTGCGCTTTGACGCCGCGCTCGAGGCCGTGAGCGCCCGCGGGCGGGAGATGGCCGACCTCGAGCTCGAGGACCCCGGCGCGATGGCCGCCGTGTCGGCGCCGCTCGAGGAGGTCGAGCGGGCCGTCGAGGACACCGAAGGCTATGTCGTCATCGCAAACGTCAACTCAACCAGCCAGGTCGTGCTGGGCGGAGCCAGCGAGGCGGTCGAGCGCGTTTGCGCGCTACTGCAAGAGCGTGGGCACGCGACCCTCCCGCTGCCCGTCAGCCACGCGTTTCACACCGAGATCGTCGCCGCCGCGGCCGAGCCGCTACGTGCGGTGCTTCGCCGCCTGCAGCCCGCGCCGCCCGAACTGCCGGTGGTGGCAAACGTCGACGGCGCGTTCTATCCCTCGGGTCCCGGCGTCGAAGAGCGGATCGTCGAGATCCTGGGTCGCCAGGTCGCCTCGCCGGTGCAGTTCATCAAAGGGCTGCAGACGCTGTACGAGGCGGGCGCGCGCGTCTTCGTGGAGGCGGGTCCCAAGCGGGCGCTGTGGGGCTTCGCCGAGGACGTCCTGGCGGGCGAGGAAGTCCTCAGCCTGTACACCAATCATCCCAAGCTCGGCGATTTCCAGTCGTTCAATCACGCGCTCTGCGGCCTCTATGCCGCTGGGTTGGGCGTGGGTCGGTCGGCCACCAAGCCGGATGCGCCCGTCGCCGCCGAGCCTGCAATCGCCGCCGCGCAAACGCCCGCCGCCGCTGCGCCCGCAGCGCGCTCCGAGAATCGACAGCCGCCGAGCGCCGACGCCGCGGCTCGCCCAAACAGAGACGATGCTTACCGCGAGCTCGGGCGCAGGTTCGCCGAGCTGATCGCTCGCGAGCAGGAGCTGCTCGGCGTCGCAGGCGGGCCGCCGCGCGACGAGGAGCCAGTCGCGATCACCGGCGCCGCCGTGGGAACCCCCGGGACCGAGCGCGTCTTCGACGACGCCAACCTCGCGCGACTCCTACATGGCGAGCAGCTGATCGACGTGATCCACTCGCGGGTGCGTCACGAGATCGCGGATCGCCACATCACCCGCCTGGTCAAGAGCGAGGACGGCGAGGCCACGTTTGAGACGATCGACAGCCCCGCGGACGTGATCAAGCTCGCCGGCTGTGCCGGGAGCCTGGACCTGGCCGAGGAGTATGGCGTCGATCCCGATCGAGTGAAGGCGCTCGGGCGCGACAGTCAGCTGGCGATCGCGGCCGGTATCGACGCGTTGCGGGACGCAGGCATCCCGCTGATCATGGGCTACAAGATGACGACCACGGGGGGCAAGCTCCCGGAGCGCTGGATGCTCCCGGAGGAGCTGCGCGACGACACCGGCGTGATCTACGCCTCGGCCTTCCCGGGCATGGAGGACTTCACCGAGGAGATTGAGAGCTTCTGGGCGGACCGGATGCGCCGCGCGCAACTCGACTCCTTACAGGCCGTACGCGCCCTGTTGACCGAGCACGACGGCGGCGGCGGCATGATGACCGAGATCGATCGGCTGATCCATGACCTGCGGCTCGAGCTCGATCGCAACCCGTATCGGTTCGACCGCCGCTTTCTGTTCCGCGTCTTGTCGATGGGTCATTCACAGCTCGCCGAGTTGATCGGGGCGCGCGGTCCGAACACCCAGATCAACTCCGCCTGCGCGAGTACCACCCAAGCCGTCGCCCTGGCGGAAGACTGGATCCGGGCCGGGCGCTGCAGACGCGTGTTGATCGTTGCCGCCGACGACGCCAGCTCCGAGCGACTGCTGCCCTGGATCGGCTCGGGCTTCCTCGCCTCGGGCGCAGCCGCCACGGACGAGCTGGTCGAGGACGCAGCCCTGCCCTTCGACCAGCGCCGGCACGGCATGCTGATCGGGATGGGCGCCGCCGGTCTCGTGGTGGAGAGCGCCGCCGCCGCGCGCGAACGCGGCGTCATGCCGATCTGCGAGGTGCTGAGCGTCGTGACTGCCAACAGCGCCTACCACGGCACCCGGCTCGATGTGGAGCACATCGGCCGGATGATGGAGCAGGTCGTGCGCCGCGCCGAGTCTCGTGGGATCAGGCGCAGCGAGATCGCCGCCGAGACCGTCTTCGTCTCGCACGAGACCTACACGCCAGCCCGCGGTGGGAGCGCCGCGGCCGAGATCCACGCGCTGCGCCAGGTGTTCGGCGCGGACGCTGACCGGGTCGTGATCGCCAACACCAAGGGACTGACCGGCCACCCGATGGGCGTCGGAATCGAGGACGTAGTCGCGGTCAAGGCGCTCGAGACAGGCCTCGTGCCTCCGGTGCCCAATTTCCGCGACGTAGATCCCGAGCTCGGGATGCTCAACCTCTCGACCGGCGGGCTCGTGCCCGTCCGTTACGCGTTGCGCCTCGCAGCCGGCTTTGGGTCGCAGATAAGTCTGATGATGCTGCGCTGGACTCCGGTGCGCGACGGACGCCGGCGCAATCCCGAGGAGTTGGGCTACGCCTACCGGGTGTTCGATCAAGCAGCCTGGACGGCCTGGCTGCGCCGCGTGAGCGGCCAGCAAGACCCGCGCCTCGAGCTTGTGCAGCGGCGGCTGCGCGTCGTGGATCCCGGCCCCGAGACGACGACCGTGGTCCCCGCGAGCGCCCCGTCCACGACAGTCCCCACGAGCACTCCGAAGGCGCCGGCAGAGCCGCCTCCTACGCCCGAGGCGGCGCCTGCGCCCGATACGTCGGTCGCTGCCGAGCCGGAGACGACGGCTCAGGACCCGGCCGCGGCCGAGGCCCAGCCGAGCGCTGAGGTCTCGCCGACTGCCGAGCCATCTCAGCCGGCGCCCGCGGAGGGGGCTGGTGTGGGGGTTTCGGGGGAGGCTGGCGGTGGGTTGGATGACGCGTCGGTGGGTGAGCGGATTTTGGGGATCGTGGCGCAGGAGACTGGCTATCCGGTGGATCTGCTCGATCCGGATTTGGATTTGGAGGCTGATCTGGGGATCGATACGGTCAAGCAGGCGGAGATGTTCGCTGCGATCCGTGAGGCGTATGCGATTCCGCGTGATGATTCGCTGAAGCTGCGTGACTACCCGACGCTGCGTGATGCGGTGCGCTTCGTTCAGGAGCGGGCACCCCAGCCGGCGACTGGGGCCGAGTCGCAGCCGGCGGTCGAGGCTGCGCCTGATGGCGGTGCTCCGGCGGCTGGGGAGGGTGTCGCCCCGGCGCCTGTCGAGGCGCCCGCGGAGGGGGCTGGTGTAGGGGTTTCGGGGGAGGCTGGCGGTGGGTTGGATGACGCGTCGGTGGGTGAGCGGATTTTGGGGATCGTGGCGCAGGAGACTGGTTATCCGGTGGATCTGTTGGATCCGGATTTGGATTTGGAGGCTGATCTGGGGATCGATACGGTCAAGCAGGCGGAGATGTTCGCGGCGATCCGTGAGGCGTATGCGATCCCGCGCGATGACTCGCTGAAGCTGCGTGACTACCCGACGCTGCGCCATACGGTGCGCTTCGTCCAGGAGCGGGCACCCCAGCCGGCCGGCGCCGAGTCTGAGCCGGTGGTGAAGGCGGCGTCTGGGGGCGCCGCGACGGCGCCGGAGGCGGCTGCGCCAGCGGCTGTCGATGGGGGTGGGTCCGCGCCCGTGGAGGGGGCTGGTGTGGGGGTTTCGGGGGAGGCTGGCGGTGGGTTGGATGACGCGTCGGTGGGTGAGCGGATTTTGGGGATCGTGGCGCAGGAGACTGGTTATCCGGTGGATCTGTTGGATCCGGATTTGGATTTGGAGGCTGATCTGGGGATCGATACGGTCAAGCAGGCGGAGATGTTCGCGGCGATCCGTGAGGCGTATGCGATCCCGCGCGATGACTCGCTGAAGCTGCGTGACTACCCGACGCTGCGCCATACGGTGCGCTTCGTCCAGGAGCGGGCACCCCAGCCGGCCGGCGCCGAGTCTGACCAAGGCGAAGGGGCTCTCGCCCCCGGGGAGGTGCAACCAGCCACGACGCCCGTCGGCGACTTCCCCCGGCGCGTGCCGGTCCCGGTTCTGCGTCCGCCGCTCGATCTGTGCGTGTCGACCGGCGTAACCCTGGGAGCGGGGAGCCGCGTAGTGCTGATGCCCGACCACGGCGGCGTGGCCGCGGCTCTGGCCCGCCGGCTAGCGAAGCTTGACGTCGAGGTGCTGGCGATCGAGGACGTGCCCGAGGTCGAGGCGCTGGAGCAGCGCATCCAGGCATGGCGGGCTGCGGGGCCGATCCAGGGCGTCTATTGGCTCGCTGCGCTGGACGACGAGGGCCCGCTGGCGAGGCTCGACCATGCCGCATGGCGCGAGGGGCTTCATCGCCGGGTCAAGCTGCTCGCGGCGACGATGCGAGCGCTGGCCGACGATGTCAAGGATCCAGGCACATTCCTCGTGTCCGCCACGCGCCTCGGCGGCCGCCATGGGGCGGACACCGCCGGCGCGAGGTCGGTCATGGGAGGCGCCGTCACCGGGTTCACCAAGGCCCTGGCTCGAGAGCGTGACGATGCGCTGATCAAGGCCGTGGATTTCCCGCCGAGCCGGCAGACCGCGGGGCTCGCCGACGCGCTCATCGACGAGACGCTCCGTGATCCGGGAGCGATCGAGATCGGCCACGCCGATGGTCTGCGCTGGACGGTATCTCTGGTCGAGCAGGAGGCGGTTGCCGACGCCGACCGGGCGCTCGGCCCGTCCAGCAGGTTCGTCATCACGGGCGCGGCGGGCAGCATCGTCTCGGCGATCACAGCCGACCTCGCGACGGCGTCGGGTGGTGTGTTTCACCTGTTCGACCTCGTGCCCGAACCCGACCCGGATGATCCCGACATCAAGCGCTTTACGACGGACCGCGACGGACTGAAGCTCGAGCTGGCCGACCGGATCAAGGAACAGGGCGAGCGACCCACTCCGCGGCTGATCGAGCGCGAGCTTGCCCGAATCGAGCGCGCGAGAGCCGCGCTGGATGCGATCTCGGCCATCCACAAGGCCGGCGGGACTGCCCACTGGCACCAGGTCGATCTGACCGATCCCGGGCAGGTCGCGGCCGCCGTGGCGGCCGTCAAGGCTGAGACGGACCGCGTCGACGTGCTGCTGCACTGCGCGGGGCTCGAGATCAGCCACTTCCTGGCGGACAAGCCGCAGCGCGAGTACGACCTCGTGTTCGACGTCAAGTGCGACGGCTGGTTCAACCTCCTGCACGCGCTGCGCGGCACGGACATCGGTACCGCAGTGGTCTTCAGCTCGATCGCCGGGCGGTTCGGCAACGCGGGCCAGACCGACTACAGCGCGGCGAACGACCTGCTGTGCAAGAGCATCTCGGCGTTCCGCGCGGACGGGGCAGCCGAGGCGCCGGAGCGCGCGATCGCGATCGATTGGACCGCCTGGGCGGACATCGGCATGGCCAGCCGCGGGTCGATCCCGAAGATGATGGAGCTCGCCGGGATCGACACTCTGCCCCCCGCAGTCGGCGTTCCGATCGTCCAACGCGAGATCGTCGCGGCCGGCAGCGGGGGAGAGGTGCTCGCGGCGGGAGCACTGGGCGCGCTGCTCGAGGAGCGCCACGAGACCGGCGGCCTCGACCGCGAGGCGACCACCGCGCAGATCACCACCGCCCTGAGCGGGCCGATGACTGGCCGAATCGAGGCCATGACGCTTACAGACGGACTGCGGATTGCCACCGAGCTTGACCCCACGCGCCAGCCGTTTCTCGATGACCATCGGATCGACGGGATCGCGGTGCTCCCGGGCGTGATGGGTATCGAGGGCTTCGCGGAGGCCGCTCACGCGCTGCTGCCCGGCTGGAGCGTCGCATCGATCGAGGACGTCGATTTGCGCGCCCCGTTCAAGTTCTACCGCGACGAGCCGCGGACGCTCGAGCTCTGCGCGCTGCTGCGCGACGGCGGAGAGGAGTGCATCGTGGCCGACTGCCGGCTGATGGGCCGCCGCGCGCTGGTCGGTCAGGACGAGCAGGAGACCGTGCACTTCACCGGCCGCGTGCGGCTAACCAAGAACGCGCCGAGCGCACCGCCGGCCGTTGGGGCGCCTTCCGAGGACGAGCACAACGCGGTGGGCCGCGACGCCGTGTACCGCATCTACTTCCACGGTCCCGCGTACCGGGTGCTTGACCACGCCTACCGAGATGACGGAGAGGCCGTCGTTGGTCGCATGGCCGCGGATCTGCCCGATGATCACGAGCCCGCCACCGCGCCGACCGAGATCGCGCCGCGACTGATCGAGCTCTGCTTCCAGACCGCCGGTGCCTGGGAGCTCGGCACTGCCGGTCGGATGGCGCTTCCGACCCACGTCGATAGGGTCGCGCGCTATGCCGGCGCGGAGGACCCGGGTCCGGTCTGGGCGGTCGTGCGACCGAGCACCGCGGGCGACGGCGAGCCGAGCGTCGATGCCGAAGTCGTCGACGGCGACGGGCGCATCCGACTGCGGCTCGAGGGCTACCGGACGACGGCGCTGCCGGGAGGTATCGACTCCGAGGCGCTGGCGGCGATCAGGACGGCGCTCGGATCGGCGGGGGCGTCAGCCTGATGGCAGCGGCGCGACCGTTTCGCCGGCTGGCGATCGTCAACCGGGGCGAGCCCGCGATGCGCCTCATCCACGCGGTGCGGGAGCTCAACGAGGCCGGCGGCGATCGGATCGAGCTGATCGCGCTGTACACCGAGCCGGAGCGCCACGCGATGTTCGTGCGCCACGCCGACCAGGCGTTCTGCATCGGCCCGGCGACGATCATCGACGGCGAGGGACACCGCCGCAACGGCTACCTCGACTACGCCGTCCTGGAACGCGCGCTGTTGGCGGTTGGCGCCGACGCCGCGTGGCCCGGCTGGGGTCTCGTCGCCGAGCATCCCGAGTTCGCGGAGCTCTGCGAGCGGCTGGGAATCGTTTTCGTCGGACCGGACGGGGCGATGATGCGACGCCTCGGCGACAAGATCGAGGCCAAGTTGCTCGCCGAACGAGCCGGTGTGCCGGTCGCTCCGTGGAGCGGCGGAGCGGTGGCCACGGTGCAGGACGCGCTTCGGCATGCGCAGGAGATCGGCTTTCCGCTCATGGTCAAGGCGGCGGCGGGCGGCGGCGGACGCGGGATTCGCCGGGTGGACGACGCACAGGCGTTGCCATCTGCATTCGAGCACGCGCGGATGGAGGCGCTCGAGTCCTTTGGCGATGGGACGGTCCTGCTCGAGCGGCTGATCACCTCGGCGCGTCATGTTGAGGTCCAGCTGATCGCCGATGGCGCCGGCACGGCCTGGGCGCTGGGCGTGCGCGACTGCAGCTACCAGCGCCGCAACCAGAAGGTCATCGAGGAGTCCTCGAGCCCTGCGCTCAGTCCCGAGCAGGAGCTCGAGCTCGGACAGGCCGCGACGCGGCTCGCCCTCCTTGCCGGCTACCGCAACGCCGGGACCGTCGAGTTCCTCTATGAACCTGCGGAGCAGCGGTTCTCGTTCATGGAGGTCAACGCCCGCCTGCAGGTCGAGCACCCGGTGACCGAGATGGTGACGGGGCTGGATCTGGTGAAGCTGCAACTGCACATCGCCGCAGGTGGCCGACTGGACGGCGAGCCTCCGCGCCCGCGCGGGCACGCCATCGAGGCCCGCCTGAACGCCGAGGACCCGGCCATGGACTTCGCACCCACGCCCGGAAGGGTGGAGATGCTCAGCCTCCCCACCGGGCCGGGGCTGCGCGTCGATTCCGGGATTGGTCCCGGCGACGATATCCCTGCAGAGTTCGACTCGATGATCGCCAAGATCATCGCCTGGGGGCCCACGCGGGGGGACGCGATCGCGCGGCTGCGGCGCGCGTTACGCCAGACCACGGCCGTGCTCGAGCAGGGGACGACCAACCAGAGCTTCCTGCTCGCGCTGCTCGACCGCGCGGAGCTGCGCAGCGGCATGGTCGACACGACCTGGCTCGATCGGATGCACATCAGCGGCGAGCTCGAGCCTGTTCGCAACGCCGATGCGGCCCTGCTGCAGGCGGCGATCGAGCTGTTTGACGGCGAGATCGGGGCCGATCGCGCGCGTTTCTACGCGTTTGCGCGGCGCGGTCGTCCCCAGGCGGAGGCGAAGTTGAGCCGCATGATCGACGTGCGCCATCGCGGGCAGAGCTATCGCTTTCGCGTCTCCCAGCCCGGTCCGCAGCGCTACCGACTCGCGGTCGACGAGGCAAATATGGAGGTCGAGGTCGAGCGTCTGAGCGCCCGTGAGCGGCGCATCTTCTTCGCTTCGCGCAGCCACCGGACGCTGATCTCCGGCCAGGGCGCCGACCTGCTGGTCGAAGTGGACGCTGTGCCGCACCGTATCTCCCGCGATGAAGGAGGCGTGGTGCGCAGCCACGCCCCGGCAGTTGTCGTCGCGGTCCCGGTCTCACCGGGAGATGAGGTGGCGGCCGGCGACGTGGTCGCCGTGCTGGAGAGCATGAAGATGGAGATGTCGATGACTGCCCCTGTCGCCGGCCGCGTCCGTCGGGTGATGGTCGGCACCAATGTGCAGGTGGGCGCGAACACGCCGCTCGTACAGATCGAGCCGAGCGACGGGCCTGCGGTGGATGACGTCGCCGACCGCGTCGTGTTCGACGGATTGGACACGATCGAGGACATCGCGCCCGAGCGCTGTGTTGCAAACCTCGAGCGGTTGAAGTGGCTGATCCTTGGCTACGACATCGATCAGGGCGACGTGCGCCGGATCATCGAGGATCTCCACGGGGAGTGCGCCGACTTGGCTTGCAGCCCGCTGCTGCTTCCCGGCGAGGATCAGCTGCTCGATCTCTATGCCGATCTGCGCGCGCTGTCGCGTCCCCAGCACGGCGTGGCCGACCGGGACCGCGACCTGCTGCGCAGCCCCCAAGAGTACCTGTACGCCTTCCTGCGCTCGCTCGACACCGAGGCGGAGGGGCTTCCCGCTCGCTTCGTCGCGTTGCTCAGCCGCGCGCTTGCCCACTATGGGATCGAAAACGTCGACCGCACCCCGAGGCTCGAAGACGCCGGCTATCGCATCTTCGTCTCACAACAGCGCGCCGATGCAGCCCGCGCCGCGGTCCTCGCCATCCTCGATCGCCGGCTCGAGCAGGCCGAGGAGCTGATCGACCGGGTCGGCAGCGACTTCCGTGAGGTGCTCGACCGTCTCGGCGCGGCAATGGAAGGGCGCGACGCAGAAGTCGCCGATCGCGCCCGCGAGGTTCGCTATCGCTTCTTCGACGAGCCGCTGATCGGCGCGGCTCGTGAGGCGGTCTACGCGGAGATGAACCAGCATCTGCGCGCACTCGCCGCGAATCCCGAGCGACCCGACCGCGCCGAGATTGTGCACGCGCTGACACAGTGCTCGCAGGTGCTCGCGCCGCTGCTCAGTCGCCGGATGAGCGACGCCGGTCCGACAGAGCAGCGCGTGCTGCTCGAGGTGATGACCAGACGCTACTACCGAGTCCGCGACGTGAGCGAGTTTCGCGATGCCATGCTCGACGGGATCCCGTTCGCGATCGCGCACTACGAGCGCGACGGGCGACGCCATCACCTGGCGACCGCGTTCATCGAGCTCGCGGATCTCTCCGCAGCCGCCCGCGCGCTGGCGGCGCACGTCGCGGGCGTTCCCGAGGGAGAGGTCGTGGTGGCGGACTTCTACGCCAAGCATCGCGGCCAGGCGCCGACGCATGACCAGCTCGCGAGCGAGCTGCGAGGGGCACTCGAGCAGGCGGCGCTGCCCTGCGCTCGCGTGGTCGTGGCGGTCGCCGAGCCCGGCCGCGGGTACGGCATGTCCGCGATCGACCTCTTCACGCTGCGCCGCGATCACGAGGGAAGGGTGTCCGAGGATGAGGCGCTCCGCGGACTTCACCCTGAGATGGGCGAACGCATTCAGCTCTGGCGGCTGCGTGAGTTTGCGTGCACGCGGGTTCCGTCGGCGGAGGATGTGTACGTCTTTCACGGCGTCGCCCGTGCCAGCCCCCAAGACGAGCGGCTGTTCGCGTTCGCCGAGGTGCGCGATCTGACCGCGGTGCGCGACGACGCCGGCGGGATCGTGGCCCTGCCCGAGCTCGAGCGCATGCTCCAAGAGGCGCTCCACGCCGTGCGCCATTTCCAGTCTCAGCGTCCGCCGCGCAAACGCCTGCTGTGGAATCGAATCCAGCTCTACGCCTGGCCGACGATCGAGTTCGATCCGCAGGACGTACGTGCGATCATCGCTCGCTATGCCAGAGGCGCCGGCGGGCTCGGGATCGAGCTGGTGCTGGTGCTGGGCCGGGTGCTGGACGCAGACGGCGTCGTCCGTGAGCGCGAGCTGCGCTACTCGAGCCCGTCCGGTCGCGGCGTCCTCGCCGAGGTCTGCGACTCCGCGACGCTTCCGATCGAGCCGCTCGACGAGGGTGCGCGCCGGATCATCGAGGCGCGGCGCCGCGGGACCGTGCACCCGGTGGAGGTCGTCAAGATCCTGACGCACGAGCAGCGCGCTCGCGCAGGCGATCTGCCCCCGGGCGAGTTCATCGAGCACGACCTGACGCAGGACGGTTGCCTCGCGCCGGTCGAGCGCGCGCCCGCGCTCAACGACGCGGGCGTCGTGGTCGGCACGATCCGCAATTTCACCCCGCGTTATCCAGAGGGGATGCTGCGCGTGATCCTCTTGGGCGATCCGACGCGGGCGCTCGGCTCGCTGGCCGAGCCCGAGTGCCGGCGGATCATCGCAGCGCTCGACCTCGCCGAGGAGCTCGACGTTGCGCTCGAGTGGTTTGCGGTGTCCGCCGGGGCGAAGATCGCGATGGACAGCGGCACCGAGAACATGGACTGGATCGCGGCGGTGCTACGGCGGATCATCGAGTTCACGCAACGAGGCGGAGAGATCAACCTCGTGGTCTGCGGGATCAACGTCGGGGCCCAGCCGTACTGGAACGCCGAGGCGACGATGCTGATGCACACGCGCGGGATCCTGGTGATGACGCCCGACAGCGCGATGGTCCTCACCGGCAAGCAGGCGCTGGACTACTCGGGCGGGGTGTCCGCGGAGGACAACTTCGGGATCGGCGGCTACGAGCGGATCATGGGTCCCAACGGCGAGGCCCAGTTCTGGGCTCCGGACCTGGACAGCGCCTGCCAGCTGCTGCTCGATTACTACGAGCACGCCTATGTCGCGCCCGGCGAGCGCTTCCCTCGCCGCGCCCACACCTCCGACCCGGTCGAGCGCGACGTGTGCAGCTCGCCGCATGCAATGCCGGGCTCGGGCTTGGCCACCGTCGGAGAGATCTTCTCCGACGTCACCAACCCCGAGCGCAAGCAGCCGTTTGACATCCGGTCGGTGATGCGCGCGACGATCGACCAGGACCACACGCCGCTCGAGCGCTGGACCGGCGCGCACGACGCCGAGGCGACCGTCGTCTGGGACGTGCATCTGGGCGGCTATCCGGTGGCGCTGCTCGGCATCGAGTCAAGGCCGCTTCAGCGCTATGGGGCGATCCCCGCCGACGGCCCCGAGCAGTGGACGTCGGGGACGCTGTTCCCGCGGGGCGCCAAGAAGATCGCCCGAGCGATCAACGCCACCGGCGGGCGGCGGCCGCTGGTGATCCTGGGCAACCTGGCTGGCTTCGATGGATCGCCCGAGTCGATGCGCAGATGGCAGCTCGAGTTCGGTGCGGAGATCGGACGCGCGGTCGTCAACTTCGACGGCCCGATCGTGTTCTGCGTCATATCGCGCTACCACGGCGGCGCGTTCGTGGTCTTCTCCCAACGCCTCAACGAGCAGCTCGAGACGGTCGCTCTCGAGGGAGCGCGCGCATCTGTGATCGGCGGCGCCCCCGCCGCCGCGGTCGTGTTCGTGCGCGAGGTCGAGGCAGCGGCGCGCAGGGATCCCGCGCTCACCACGCTCCAGGAGCGCGTCGCGGCAGCCTCGGGAATCGAGCGCCAGCGGCTGCGGGCCGAGGCGGAGGCGCTGTGGAACCGGCTGCGCTCGCAGAAGATCGGCGAGTTCGCGGCCAAGTTCGACGCGACCCACAACGTCGAGCGCGCGGTGCAGATGGGATCGGTCAGCCGGATCATCGCGCCCTCGACGCTGCGACCGTTCCTGATCCACGCGGTCGAGCGCGGGATGCAGCGCGCGGGGGCGGACCTCACGGTGCACGCATGAGAGCCCCGGGCTGGTTTTCGTGCGGTCTCGCCGACGTCCCCGCCGACGATGGCTGGCTCAGCGACGCCGAGCACGCCGTGCTCGCGCGGTTGCGCGTGCCAAAGCGTCGCCGTGACTGGCGGCTCGGGCGCTTCACCGCGAAGGCGGCCATCGCTGCCTTCGCGGACGTGCCGCCCCGGCGGATCGAGGTTCTCGCTGGCCCCAACGGCGCGCCCGAGGCTCGCATCGGCGGCTCGCCGGCCACGGTCAGCCTCTCGCTGAGCCACCGCGCGGGCCGCGGGCTCGCGGTCGTCTGCGACGCGGCCAGCGCGATTGGCTGTGACCTAGAGGTGATCGAACCACGCAGCGGCGCTTTCGTCGCGGAGTGGCTAGCGCCGGCCGAGCAGGCGCGCCTCGCGGCGGCCTGCGCCGAGGATCGCGCGTTGCTGGCGAACCTCGCTTGGAGCGCCAAGGAGGCGGCGGCGAAGGCACGCCGGCAGGGGCTGCGGCTGGACGTCCGCAAGGCGGTGACGCACGTGGTTGGTCGGGATCCGGCTCAGGGGTGGCGGGAACCTGCGCGCGGTGCACGCACGCGCGACGAGCGCGGGTGGGAGCCGCTCACGGTGAACTGGGCGGGTGCGCGCTCGAGCACCGCCGGGTGGTGGCGGCACGAGCCGGGATGGGTGATCGCGATCGCGGGCGAGCCCGCGCCGATGCTCCCGTTCAGGTTGAGCGCGCGAGAGCCGAAAAACGATCCGCTGAAACGCTCGCGATGAAGAAGCGCGCGAGCACCGCTTCCGCGTCCGCGGCGCCGAGCGGCGGCTCGGAGATCGCCGACCTGCCCAACGCGCTGAGCTGCTTCGACGAGCTGGCCGAGCGTCTGGCCAGCCTACGCCCGGCGGTGTTCCTCGACTACGACGGGACGCTCACGCCGATCGTGGACCGCCCCGAGGACGCGATCATCTCCGCGTCGATGCGCGCGACGGTACGCAAGCTGGCCAGGCGTTATCCGGTCTGTGTGGTCAGCGGTCGCGATCGCAGCGTCGTGCAGGAGCTGATGGGCATCGACAATCTGATCGTCGCCGGCAGCCACGGGTTCGATATCTGGAGCCCGCAGGGGGGCGCCGTCGAGCACCAGGCCGCGACCGGTTTCGAGGGCGTGCTCGAGCGGGTCAGGGTCAGGCTAGGCGAGTTTGTGGACACGGTCGCGGGCACGCACATCGAGTTCAAGCGGGCGTCGATCGCGGTTCATTTCCGCCTCGTCGTCGACGATGAACGCCACCGCGTCGCCGAGCTTGTTGACTCGCTGTTGGCAGAGCACCCCGACGAGCTCAAGGTGACCCCCGGAAAGATGGTCTACGAGATTCAGCCGAAGGTCGACTGGGATAAGGGCAAGGCCGTGCTGCACCTGCTGCACGCGCTCGGGCTCGACGGCGATGACGTGATGCCCGTGTATCTCGGCGATGACCTCACCGATGAGGATGCGTTTGCCGCGCTCGCCGGACGCGGCATCGGCGTCCTCGTTGCCGACGCCGACGATCCGGAACTCGCCGGGCGGCGCACCGCCGCGAGCTATGTGCTGTCATCCACGCGGCAGGTTCAGAAGTTCTTGGGGGAGTTCGCACGTGGATTCTGAAGATCACGCTCCAGCCGGCTTCGCGCTCGTCTACGAGCAGTTCGACCCTGACGATGAGGGTCTGCGGGAGGCGTTGACGTCCACCGGCAATGGCTACTTCTGCGCGCGCGGCGCGGCGGAGTGGCACGAGACCGACGATGTTCATTACCCCGCCACGTACGCGCACGACATCTACAACCGCGAGACGACGATCATGGGCGGTCGGCCGGTCCCCAACGAGGACCTCGTCGCGCTCCCCAACTGGCTGCTGCTGGCCCTGCGCATCGACGGGGACGAGCCGATTCGGTTCGACAACATCGAGCTGGTCTCCTACCGGCACGAACTCGACATCCGCCACGCGATTCTCCGGCGCGAGAAGCGCTTCCGCGACCGAGCCGGCCGCGAAAGCACCTTGCGCAGCTCCCGCTTCGTCAGCATGGCCCGTATGCACCAGGCGGGCATCGCCTGGACGCTGATCGCGCACAACTGGTCCGGCGCGATCGAGGTGATCTCGGCTCTCGATGGCCGCGTCGTGAACCGTGGCGTCGCCCGCTATCGGCAGCTCGTGGGCCGCCACCTGGACGGTGGCGGCGTGAGGACCGCCGGCCCGGACGTGATTGCGCTCAAGGCACGCACACGGCAATCCAGCATCGAGATCGCGGAGGCTGCGCGAACGCGAGTGTACGCCGCGGCGGGCGAGCTCGAGGTCGCACGCAGCGTCTACCAGACCGAGGACTACATCCAGCAGGTCCTGACATTCGACGTCGCCGAGCAGAAGCCTGTGCGCGTCGAGAAGATGGTCGCCCTGTACAGCTCCCGGGATCGGGCGATCACCGAGCCCCTGCGCAACGCGGAGAAGAGCGTCTCGCGCTATCCCGCCTTCGGCGCGGCGCTCGAGGATCACGCGCGCGCCTGGGAGAACCTCTGGCAGATGTGCGACATCGAGGTTCCCGGCGAGGAGCGGGTGCAGTTCTTGCTGCGCCTGCACATCTCGCACATCCTGCAGGTCTGCTCGCGGTTCACGCCCCATCAGGACGCGGGCGTCCCCGCCCGCGGCCTGAACGGCGAGGCCTACCGCGGGCACGTCTTCTGGGACGAGCTCTACGTCTACCCGTTCCTGAACTTCCGCCTGCCGGAGATCACGCGCGGGCTGCTCATGTATCGCTACCGGCGGCTAGGAGAGGCGCGCGCCGCCGCGCTGGACGCCGGCTATCGCGGGGCGATGTATCCCTGGCAGAGCGGCAGCGACGGGCAGGAGGAGACCCAGGTTGCTCACCTGAACCCGGTGTCGGGACTGTGGGAGCCGGACTTCTCGCGCTACCAGCGCCATGTCAACGCGGCGATCTTCTACAACGTCTGGCACTACTACCAGGCCACCGAAGACATCGGCTTCCTGCGCGACCACGGCGCCGAGATGATGCTCGAGATCGCGCGCTTCTGGTCCTCGATCGCGCAATTCAACCCTGATCGAGACCGCTGGGAGATCCATGGCGTGATGGGACCGGACGAGTTTCACGAGAAGTACCCCGGAGCGGCAGCGCACGGCCTGCGCAACAACGCCTACACGAACGTGATGGTCGCGTGGATCTTCGACACGGCGCAGAAGGTGCTCGACCTCCTGCCGGCGAGCCGCCGCGCGGGCTTGATGGCCCAGCTGCGACTCGACGACGAGGAGCTCGCGAGGTGGGAGCAGATCGGACGCAAGATGTTCATCCCCTTCCACGACGAGGGAATCATCAGCCAGTTCGAGGGCTACGAGGACCTCGAGGAGCTCGACTGGGACAACTACCGCGCACGCTACGACAACATTCAGCGGCTCGATCGGATCCTGCGGGCCGAGGGCGATGATCCCAGCCGCTACAAGCTGACCAAGCAGGCCGACACGATCATGCTGTTCTTCCTGTTCCCCGAGGAGGAGCTGCGGCGGATCTTCGCGCGGCTCGGCTATGACTACTCGCCCGACACAGCGGCGCGGAACGTCGACTACTACGAGCGCCGCACCTCCCATGGGTCGACGCTGAGCTTCGTCGCCCACGCCGGCGTGCTCGCGAGCATCGATCCAGACAGCTCGTGGGAGCGTTTCATGGTCGCTCTGGAAAGCGACGTGTGCGACATCCAGGGCGGGACGACCAAGGAGGGGGTGCACCTCGGGGTGATGTCGGGCACGCTCGATCTCGTCCAGCGCGTCTACCCGGGCACGGAAATCAGCGGCGATCTGCTGCGCTTCAAGCCGAAGCTGCTCGACCGGCTCGACGGCCTGTCGTTCCCGATGCAATTCCGCGGGAGCCACATCAGGGTGACTCTCGAAGCAGGCAAGCTCACGGTGACCGCCGATGTCGACGGAGCGGGCCGACCGGTCAGGGTCAGCGTGGGCGAGGATACGCGCGAGCTGGACGTGGGTGCCTGCTGCACCTTCGATCTCGCCGAGCAGGCGACCGTTGCGCGCAGCGAGCGCTAGAGCGGGGGAGCCTTGGACAGGAACTCGGCGAGCGCCGCATGCGTCTGCTTGGGACGCTCGACCTGGGGAACGTGGCCGCAGTCGAGCTTGAGATGCTTGGCGCGCGGAAGCGCCTCGGCGACGTGGCGCGCGAACGCGATCGGCACGAGCCGGTCGCGCCGGCCCCAGACAAACAGTGCAGCGCCTTGCAGCGCGGGCAGGCGCGACCAGAAACCGTCCTTGCCGTGCGGCTCCTCGAGATAGATCTGGCGGGCCGCGGCATAGAAGGCCGCGCGGCCTGACGGCTTGAGATAAGCGCGCAGAAACTCGTCCACGCCGGCAGCCGTCCAGCCGTCGTCGGCGCCAGGGATCAGGCGACGGACGAGAGCATCGACCAGCGCGCGCGGCGCCAGCTGAACGAGACCGAGCTCCGGCCGCGTCAGGCGCAGCGGCGCAAGCCATGGGCGCTCGCGACGCCACGCAAGCGAGGGCGCGAGCAGCGCCAGGCGGCCGACGCGGGCGGGGTGGCGCAGGCCGATCTCCAGCGCGACGCGTCCGCCGAGGCTGTTGCCGATCAGATGGACGCGCTCCAGCGCCAGCGCGTCGAGCAGGTCGATGGCGGCATGCGCGAAGAAACGCGCGTCATACGCCGCGCCGATCGGCTTGTCCGAGTCGCCGAACCCGGGCAGATCGAACGCGATCACCCGCAGGCGGGAAGCGAGCGCCGCGATCGTCGGCAAAAACGACCCCTTCGTGCCGCCGAGCCCGTGCAGGGCTACAACCGCCGGCCCGGTGCCGGCTTCGACGATCGACAGGCGCGCGCGAGCCGTGGCGACGCTATGGAACCGCAGCCGCCCGGCCTCGGTCGCCCCGCTCGTCGCCGCCAGAAACCCGACCCCGGCGTGCAGGTTGCGACGCACGACCAGCCGCCCCGACTGGTAGGCGTCCATTCCGCTGCGAACATCGGCCGCGATCCGGCGCCATGTTCGCGCATCGGCGCTGAGCAGCGCGTCCGGGCGCGCGCTGGCGGGCTCGATGCGCGCTCTGCCTTTCGCGATCATCACATCCCACTCCGCGTCCGGATCGACGCTCAAGCGAATTCGCGTCCGATCCTGCCTGGCATCGAAGACAGCCGGGTCATAGCGACCGACGAGCGTCCGTAGCGAGTCGGGTGCGCGAGGCATCGGTGCGTGCGATCACAGCCGGGGCTGCGAGATCAGCCGAAGAACACCTCGGCCGTTTCATACAGGGCGGCATCGACCAGCTTTGGCGCTCGCAATGCGTCCTCGAGCGGGACCTCCACGATCTCCGACCCGCACACACCGACCATCCCGCCGAGGCGGCCTGCAGCCGCTGCGTCCAACGCGGCGACGCCGAACCGGGTCGCGAGCACGCGGTCCAATGCGACCGGGGTGCCGCCCCGCAGGACGTGGCCGAGAATCGTGACGCGCGTCTCAAAGCCGGTCCGCGACTCGATCTCGCGCTCCAGCGTGACGCCGATCCCACCCAGCCGTGCGTGACCGAAGGCATCGGTCGCCGTGTCGGTCCTGGTCTCGAATGTACCTTCTCGCGGCGCCGCCCCCTCGGCCACGACCACGATCGAGAAGCTGCGACCGCGCGCATGGCGGTGCGCGATGTGCATGCACACCTCCTCGATGTCAAACGGACGCTCTGGCACGAGAATCGCATCGCCGCCGCCGCTAAGCCCGGCATAGGTCGCGACCCAACCGGCGTGTCTTCCCATGACCTCGACGACCATCACACGATTGTGGGACTCCGCTGTGGTGTGCAGGCGGTCGATCGCGTCGGTGGCGATCTGCACGGCGGTGTGAAAGCCGACGGTCACGTCCGTGCCTGCGACGTCGTTGTCGATTGTCTTGGGGACGCCGACGATCGGAATCCCGTCGCGGTGCAGTCGCAGTGCGACGCCGAGTGTGTCCTCGCCGCCGATCGCGATCAGCGCGTCAAGCTCGCGCCCCTGCATTGTCGCTCGTACGCGCTCGGTGCCCTCGCCGACTCCCGTCGCGTAGGGGTTTGTGCGGGAGGTACCGAGGATCGTGCCCCCGCGGGCGAGGATTCCGCTCGTGCTTTGCAGCGTGAGCTCGCTCGCCTCATCATCCAGCACGCCCGCCCAGCCGTTGCGAAAGCCCAAGAAGCTGTGCTCCGCCGCTCCTCGCCTCACCACGGCGCGGATGACCGCGTTCAAACCTGGGCAGTCGCCGCCTCCCGTGAGCACACCAATCCGCATGACCGGTAAACATAACCGCTCGCCGCGAGCTAAGACGGCGCGCTGTCAGCGTTCAAGCAGCCACTCCGGCGGTACGAGCAGGACCGAGCAGTGACCTCCGTGAACAACCCGCCTGCTCACGCTCCCGATCGCAAGGAGGCCGTGCAGCCTGCGACTGCTCATCACCACGAGCGAGGCCCCAGCGGCACGTGCCGTCTCGACGATCACGGTTCGCGCGCTGCCGCTCTCGAGTTTCTCGCTGGCGCCCTCGACCACTTTGCTCAAGCCGCCCATCTGCTCTTCGACACGCTCGCGCGTATGGTGGCGGTGCGGGACCCCCTCATGGCCGAGCGCGTGCACCAGGGTCACCCCCGCCCCTTGAGCTCGGGCGAGCTGCCCCGCGAATGCGACAAGCTCGTCAGAGCCGTCAAGGCCATCGCTCGCGATTAACAGTACGAGGCGCGGAGTGATCCTCGCCAGTGACTGCGCGGGCAAGCAGCAAGGGTGTGCTAAACGAGCCCTCGGCGCTCACCGCGACCCCTCCTGTGAACATCCCGCCAAACCAAGAGGTGGCCGGCGCCCCCATCGCCAGCAGATCCCGACCGACCGCCCAGTCGAGGACAACCCGAGACGGCGGCGTCGCTGGATCGACCTCTGTGGTCGTTCGCAAGCCAGCCTGCTCGGCGATCCCGACTGCGGCGTCGAGCATCCGCTTCGTCTCGAGTGGCCCGATCTCCGGGCCCCGGTGCTCGCCGCTGAACCTGAATGACGTCACCGCCAAAAGCGTGAGCTGGGCAGCCGGACCGGCCAGAGCGGCCGCCAGCCCGACCGCGGCCAGGCTCTCGGGTGTGCCGTCGATGGCGCACAGCACGTCCGCGAACCCAGCGGTCGGCCGTCTGGCGGTCTCGGGCCCGTCCGGCTGGGTTGCCTCACTCCCTCCCACGCAGACAGGTTAGCTCGCTGGCCGCGAGGGGGAGATCGGGGCTTCACGTGGGTAGTGACGGTAGGACCACGGTCACCCTGGGTATGGACTCTCCAGGAGTAGCTGCGCACTACACCCCGAGGGCAGCTTGTCGCCGCCCGCGCTGCGCTCGGTCAAGCCTCGATCGGCGCTCTGAACTTCTCCGGCAGGACCGCGAGCGTCGAGCATCGCGCGGTCCAACGCCTCCGTAGCACACCCCGATCTTCAATCGGCCGATCCCCCGATACGACGTGCCGAAGTTCTGCTCCAATAACCTTGCGCGAACACAGTCGTTGAATCTCGGCGCGGCGCGTACGCTCACGCTCAACCCAATCCGTGGACCTGAAAGAGAGAGCCTGAAATGCCCCAGCCCATCATCATCGGCTTTGACGGATCGGAGCACGCGCGTGACGCCCTTGCTCTCGGGCGCGCGCTTGCAGCGACGCTCGAGACGCGCCTGGTCGTGGTGAACGCCTATACGCCAGGGGAATGGCTGTGGGCGCCCGGCACGGCGGCGCCTCTGAGCGAGGACGAAAGCAAACGCGTCATGGACGCGGCGGAGGCGGAGCTGTCCGAGAAGGATCAATACGAGCTGCGCAGCGTCCCCTCGCCATCGGCCGCAGGCGCGCTCCACGCCGCCGCCGAAAGCGAGCGCGCACAGATGATCGTGGTCGGCTCAACCCACCGCAGCACGATGGGACGTGTGCTGCTCGGCACGGTGAGCCAGGAGGTGCTGGACGCCTCCCCGTGCGCGGTTCTGGTGGCGCCGGCCGGTCTGGCAGCCACCGCGCGACCGATCCGCCTCGCAAGGATCGGCGTCGGCTTCGACGACACACCGCAGGCACACGACGCGCTCGCCGTCGCCCGCTCGGTGGCGCGTCGCACGGGGGGCCAGCTGCGCATCGTCTGGGCTGCGCATCTGGCTGCCAAAGCGTTCCCGCACGCGTTCGTCAGCTTTCTGCAACCCAACTACTTCGAGGAAGTGCGTGGGAAGGTCGAGCAGCGCCTGGAGCAGGCGGCGGCCCCGATCCGCGATGAGCTCTTCGTGCGAACCGAGATAGCGAGCGGCGGGACCACCGCCGCGCTCGTACAGCGCAGCCAGGACCTGGATCTGCTGGTGCTCGGCTCGCGTGGCTATGGTCCGCTCCAGCGGGTGCTCCTCGGCAGCATCTCACGAGGCGTGGTCAACGACGCGCGCTGCCCCGTCCTGGTGATCCCGCGTGGGATTACAGCGCTCGACGATGGGCCGCCCGCAATCACCGACGCGGAGACGACAGCCGCCGCGTCGAACCCATGACCGTCTTCGATCGCCTGCGTCGGCGCTCTTGCCTGCTGCGCATGCGGTGACGCACGAAGCTCGTCGGCAGCGGCGGCTTCGCCTACACGTCTCGAATGAGCGCGCTGGGGCCGGTTGTCCTTTGTCGCCCGGGCGCGTAGTTTCTCCGTCTTTTCGTGGGCGAAACCACCGATTCGCAGCCGCAGGTCGCGGCCTACGGTGGGTCCGATGGCGTAGCAGCACCGACACCGGCACAATCAGGAAAGGCGACGAGCATGACCATGAATCCGACTGAGAGTGACACCGGCAAGCCCGAGCGCGACGAGCCGTCTGGCGCCGGCAGCTTTCTGCTTCCGCGCTTGATCAACGCGCGTGTCGAGGACGCCATGCACCCGGGCGTGATAACCGTCTCCGCGGACACCGGGCTGCGCGAGGTCGCGCGCCTGCTCGCAGGCGGCCACATCCACAGCGTGGTCGTCACCGGCTCGAGCGATGACAGTGCAAGTGCACGTTGGGGCCTGATGTCGAGCGTGGAGCTCGTGCGCGCCGCCATCGACAGCGCGCCGAGCAACTTCGAGGAGCGGACAGCCGGTGAACTCGCGCTCGATGCACCGGCGACCGTCAGCACCGCCGATCGCCTCGACCGCGCAGCGCAGCTCATGGTCGAGCGAGAGAGCGAGCACCTGATCGTGGTCAGCGCGGAAGACGGCCAACCCGTCGGTGTGCTCTCGACGCTCGACATCGCGGGTGTCATGGCCTGGGGCGAGGCCTAGCTGGCGCGATCACCGCACGGCATCTGCTCCTCCGCAATGCGCGCCGCCTCGGGCCGGCGTGTCCGATCACGCGACCTCACTCGGGGCTTCCGAGTCGAGACGGGAATTTCCATCTGTGCTTCTCGCTTTGTAGTGACACGTAGATCGCGATGAATCGTCGCGCTCAGCGCACAGTTCGGGCAGCGGACTGCCTGCTTAGCGCTGGCGAATCTTCAGCCCCGGCGCAGGGGTGGCGGTGCGCAGGCACTCGCTGGCAAGCGCCTCCGACAGCCGCTGGCGCTCATGTTCGGCGGCCGTTGTGCGCGCGCGCCCGGTGTCCTTCTCGACGAGGTTGCGCGCCTCGTGCGGATCGGCGTCGAGGTCGTAGAGCTCGTGCTCGGGCGCGACCCGACAATTGGGGTCGATGTAGACTGCGTACTTCCAGCGGCGATCGCGCACGCAGCGAATCCGGTTGGGTTGCCCCGGTGCCTCCTGCTGGTCGGTTGCGGCTTGATGATCGTCGTAGGTGAAAAGAATGTGCTCGCGCCCGGACTCAGCGGGTGGCACATCGAGTATGCCGCCGAGGTCCACGCCGGCGGCGCGCACCGCCGCCGGGTCGGCCGTCGCATGGTGCGCTAGGACGCTGCAGAGGCTCACGCCGTCGAGCGTGCCGTCGGCGCGCACGTGTGCCATGCCGAGAAGCGTCGGCAGCAGGTCGACGAGCGAGGCCGGCGCGTCGGTTTGCGTGCCGCGCGGGAAGAGCAGCGGATTCGAGACGACCAGCGGTACCCGGATGGTCTCCTCGTAGGCGTTGAACATCTTCTGGCGCAGCCCGCCGTGAGACAGCCCCATCTCGCCGTGGTCTGAGATCCTGGCGATGATCGTTCGCGCGCGTAGAGAGCGCGGGTCGCGAGCGTCGCCGAGGGCTGCCAGCAGCCGCCCGATCTTGCGGTCGACGAGACGCTGGAGGTGAGCGTAGAAGTTCACGTAGTCGAGCTGCATCTGGCGGGTGTTCAGCGGACCGATATATGAGATCTGGCCAAGCTTCATCAGCGAGTGGACGCTCGGCTTCTCAGCAAGTGGCTCGTCGATCGTCGGCGGCAGCGCCACTCCGAGATCTGCGAACTCCCTGCGTTCGTAGCCGCCGTGCTGAAAAGAGTCGGGGTAACCGAGTACGTCGTGAGGATTTACGAGTGACACGATCAGACAGAACGGCTCAGCCAGTTGCTCGCGCCCGAGAAACGCCTCGACCTGGCGGATGTAGTCCTCATCCCAACCCATTCCCGAGAGCCCCGCAGTCCCGCCGCCGAAGTGGCTGGGTTCGACGTTCTCGCCGGCATCGGGCGGCTCCCACCCACCGAAGCCGAAGTCACGCTCGACACGCTCAGCGTCGGCCCGGCCCCAGTCGTGGCCGCCGGCCAGCGGTGCCGTGAGATGCCACTTGCCCTTATAGACGACCGTGTAACCGGCCTCTCGCAGACGCTTGCCAAGAGTCGGTGTCTCGGCCGACAGCTCGGGCTCCGCCCCGCTGTGCGGCCCCACGCGCAGCAGGCCGCGAAAGAACGCTCGAGCGAGGCGCTCGCGCGGAACATCGCCGCTCGCAGCCAGACGGGCGACCTCGCGAATCACCGCCGGGAGATGCCGCGGATCGGGCTTCAGCTCGCCGGTAGTGAGCGTAAGCGTGACGCCATGGCGCGAGGGATATGTGCCGCTGAGAAACGAGGCGCGGCTCGGTGAGCACATCGAGGTCGCGGTGCACGCCTGCGCAAACGAAAGACCGGTCCGTCGCAGCTCGGCGTCGTTCGGGGTCAGGGCCTCCAGCCAACCTGGTTCATTGGGCCAGTGCATCGGTGCGCGCTGCTGATCGGTGATGAGCAGCACCAGGTTGGGGCGGCGCAGCTCCCGCGGCGATGAAGTCTCCTGGCTGTCCGCCCTCGCCATGGCGTGCAAGCTATCGACAACTCGCCCGCCCGTCACGGCGGTCAGCTCAGCTCGCGCGTTCGCGGCAGAGCTCCGACAGAAATGAGGCGAGTTTCGCGTACTCGACAGCGCAATGGCGCGCCATCGCCAGCGGCGCCCAACGCGGAATCACGCGACCGCGCACTGTCGCGCACACCGCGAGCGGTTTGATCGGCGTGGCAAGGGCAAAAGCCCTCAAAGCCCGAGCTCTGGACGCGCTCGCCTCGCTCAGATTTCCAGCCGGACAAAGTTACGCCTAGTCAACGCAGATCCGGAACACGGGATAGTGCTCGGCGATCCGTTCGAACTGCTCGAGTGGGGCGCCTTTGTCGATTGGAAAGTGAGCGCGCCCGCCGGGGGCCACCTCGAGGTAGCGCTGCAAGATCGGGGCACGCATGCTCGGGTCGACCTCTTCGAGACAGACATCCTCTCGGCGACCATGCTGCAGTGCCGCCTTGCCTTCGGCCCCACGTACGTCGCGGACCCAGTTCGCCTCCTGGCCGAGCATCGCCACGAGATACCGCTGGCCCTCGTAGTCGGCGATCACCACCGGGAACGAAAGACGCCGACCGCTGCGACGGCCGCGCACCTCAAGTCTCACCATGCGCTTCGGTCCGATTCCCGCAGCCACGGGCGCAGCAGTGCCACGATTCAGAAGCGCCGCCACACGGTTGGGGCGCTTGCCGCCGTACATCCATCGCCGCGAAGCCCCCTTCACTGGCGCCATCACAACACCTCGTCTCGAGGGACCTCCTCATCGTGGATCGTTCCGGGTAACGCGAGAACGGACATCCGGACGCCGCCCGGATCTCAGCTGCCTTGAACTACGCGCGAGCGACCTGCCAGAGCAGGCGCGCGCGTCATCCTGCCATTGGGCGACCGCGCTGTGGACCGCAGTGGAACCTACGCACTCATTCACCCGATGCGCAGTCGAGAGCGCGCGCGCTACGCTGACGAACGCTTACGCGACGCTCAGTGCTCGCTACTGAGCCCTCGGTGGGTTAGCACCGATGGCGACTCTTCCGCGGGGTGCGACTGTGAGTCGGCAATGCCAGGGCGCAGCATCCGCATAGCACGCATCGCGGGGATCCCAGTGGGAGTCAGTCCCTGGTGGCTTGTGATCGTGGCACTGATCACCTGGTCGCTTGGGGATTCCTACTTCCCCGAAGCGATCCACGGCATCAGCCCGGCCGCTTCGTATGCGCTCGGCTTTGCGAGCGCACTTCTGCTGTTTGCGAGCATCCTCGCGCACGAGTTCGGTCATGCGCTGGTCGCGCGCCGCCACGGCATCGAGATCGAGGAGATCGACCTGTGGCTGCTGGGCGGCGTCTCGCGGATGCGCGGCGAGGCGCATGATCCCGGCACGGAGTTGCGCTACGCCCTCGCGGGTCCCGCGGTCTCGGCGGTGATCGCCACGGCATTTGCAGCTGTGGCTCTCTTGCTTCCCTCCTCAACGCCTGCGGCCCCACGCGTGCTGATCGAATACCAGGCGTTCGTCAACGCGCTGATCCTGCTCTTTAACCTGTTGCCCGCGTTTCCGCTGGACGGCGGGCGCGTGCTGCGCTCGCTTTTGTGGCGCCGCACCGGCGATATGGTGCGATCCACCCAGACGGCCGCGAGCGTCGGGCGTGGGTTCGGCTACGTGATGATCGGCCTCGGCGGCCTCGAGGTCCTCAGCGGAGCGCCGCAGGGGCTGTGGCTGGCAGTGATCGGGTTCTTCGTGGTGATCGCCGCAGGCGCACAGGCGACGGGGGCTCAGATCCAGGTTGCTCTGTCGGGCGTAAGCGCACGCGAGCTGATGTCTTCGCCCGTGGTCAGCATCCGTGCACCAGTATCGGTCGCACAGGCAGGCCGCGACTACTTCCTGCCCTACCGCTACACCGCCTTCCCGGTCGTGGACGAGCTAGGTCGTGCGATCGGACTGGTCACGAGCTCGACGATCGAAGCGCTGGCGCGCGCGCAGCGCACCGCCGGGGACGTCGCCGAAGCCGCAGATCGCGACGCGAGCCTGGTCGTCGCCGAGGACACGGACGTGGCCACCTTGCTTCAGCGGCCGGCGTTCGCCCGCGTCGGGCGAGCAGTCGTCGTCGATGAATCGAACAGGCCCGTCGGCCTGCTGTCGATAACCGACGTTCAGCGCGCCCTGCGCGCATCTCAGCTTGTCGAGTACAACGAACACCGCGACGCGCACGCGCACGTCGGCTGAGCGCACGAGCCTCTCACACGGACTCACCGGCGCACGCGCGCTGAAGAGTCGCTCGCTCGCGCCGCCCGAGTCCAACGGTTCAGCGCGGCGCGGCGTACAGAGAGTCGAAGAAGTCCGCATACCGCTCGTAGACGGTCGCGTGTTTGACCTTCAGCGTCGGCGTCAGCTCGCCCGTGGCCTGGGTGAGGGAGTGATCGAGAACGCCGAAGCGCTTGATCTGCTCGATCCGCGCGAAGCGCGCATTGACCTCGTCGATGTCGGCCTGCAGGACCGCGCGGACGGCCTCGTCGTCCGCCATGCTCTGCAGGTCGGTGGGGACGCCGAGCTGCTTGGCCAGCTCGGGTGCCTCGTCGGGGTCGAGCGTCACCATGCAAACGAGATAGGGACGGCGGTCCCCGTAGACGACGGCCTCCGAGATCCAGCGTGTCTCGCGCAGGGCGCTCTCGATGTTGACGGGGGTGATGTTCTTGCCGCTTGAGGTGATGATCAGGTCCTTCTTGCGGCCGGTGACGGTCAGGTAGCCGTCGCCCGACAGCGAGCCGGTGTCGCCCGTGTAGAGCCAGCCGTCGACGAACGCCTCGGCGCTAGCCGCCTCGTCGCGGTGGTATCCGGCGAACACCTGCGGGCCGCGCAGCAGCACCTCCCCGTCCTCGGTGAGCTTGATCTCGGTGTCGGGCAGCGCCCGCCCGACGGTGCCGAAGCGCGGCGTGTGGCGCGGGTTGAGCGTCGCCGCGGCACAGCTCTCGGTCAGGCCGTAGCCCTCCAGCACAGGCACGCCGCACGCGTCGAAGAACTGCAGCAGGCGGGCGTCGACCGGTGCGGCCCCGACGAGCGCGAACTCGAGGTCCGGCCCGAACAGCGCCCGCACCTTCGCCAGGCCGAGACGATCGGCGAGCGCCATCCTCAGCTCGTCGAGCTTCGCTGGCGCGCGGCCCGTTCGCTCTGCGGCCCGCGCGCGCCGGCCCACCTCGAGCGCCCATGCGAACAGCACCCGTGCGAGACGGCCCCCGCTTTCGCCGCTTTCGACGGCGCTCACGATCCCGGTGTGCATCTTCTCATAGACGTGCGGCACCGCCACGAAGTGCGTCGGCTTCGCCTCCGCCACCTCCTCGATGATCCGCTGGGGATCGCCGCGCCAGTAGACGAGTGTCCCACCGACGTCGATCACCACGATCTGGGCGATGCGCGCGAGCACGTGGGCCAGCGGCAGGAACATGTATATGACCGGTTGGACCTCATCAAGCTCCAGCTGACCGCGGATCATCGCCGCCGCGGAGAGGAAGTTCGTGCGTCAGCATGCAGCCCTTCGGCGGCCCGGTGGTGCCCGACGTGTACACGATCGTCGCCACCTCCTCGGGCTCGATGCCGGCGACGCGGCGCTCCACCCCTTCGCGGTCGATCGCCTGACCCTGGCGACGCAGCTCGGCCATGAGCGTCGCGCCCTCCGCGGCGCCGTCGATAACCACAACGCGCTCCAGGCCGGGGCATTCGCCGGCGATCCGCCGGATCTTCGCCACCTGGGCCTCATCCTCGCAGAGCACCACGCGGGCACCGGAGTGGGCGAGGACGTGCAGGCACTCCTCGGGCGAGTTCGTGTGATAGATGGGCACGACGATCGCGCCCGCGCACAGCGCCCCAGCCTCGCACAGCGTCCACTCCGCGCGCGTCGAGCAGAGGATCGCCACGGCGTCCCCCGCGTCGACGCCGAGCGCGATCAGGCCGCGAGCGATCGCCCTGGCATGTCGACCGAGCTCGTCGTAGCTGATCGAGCGGTAGCCGTCGCCGACCGGCCGGCGAAGGGCGACGTCGGCGCCCCCGCTCGGACGCCGAGAGGATGAGACGACCGAGCGTGGTTGCACCGGTGATCCGCTTCTCGGTCGCCCGGACTGTGCTCATCCTCGGCATCAATTTCGCCTCACTGATGCCGACGCTACATCTCTCCCGAAGCCCGAACATCGGTGCTGTGTTCGGGGTCGTATCAGTAGTTGCGTGCGGTCCTGCCTCGCCGGGCGGGATGTCGAGTCTCCGCCGGCCCCTCGATGCGGTCGACTCCCACGCCAGCCGCGCCCCGCCTCGCCCGCTCGGCGTCTTCCTCGCCGGCCTCCGTCACAGCGTCGGCGATCAGCGGCCATGCAGGGTCACTCATCGAGCCGGTCGGCAGCAGGTCGCGGTGGCCTGGGGAAGAAGGAGACCACGTCCCGGGCTCCTGCGAGGGGCCTCCTTCGACGGCTTCGCCGAAGGGCCGCGGCGGACCCGAACTGCCTCTCACGACACGACGTCGACCATCAGCCGCTCGCGCTCGGCTTCGTCGGCGACGAGAAACCTGCCCAGGCTCGCGAGCCCCTGAAGGTCGTGGACATCTCGATCGAGGTGCGGGACTTGGATGACGGGGCCCAGATCGAGGCGCGCTTGAGCGTGCGCTCACCGGCGCGGTCCTGTTCGACTCGATCGTGGTATTCGCGCATGTTCTCCGCCACGGTGCGTGCGAGCGACGGTCCCAGCTCGGCGCGCATCACGCCGGCCAGGCGCTCGACATCGAACCCCGCGATCCCGTCGTGGTGCATCCGGTTGATCACCACGGCCGCGAGGGGTATATGCGCGGCCCGCAGCTTGCCTGCGAGGAAGATCGACTCCTCCACGGGCTCGGCCTCGGCCGTGGTCACGAGCACAAAGGCGGTGCCCGGATCTCGCAGCAGCTCGCCCACGCGCGCGGCCCGCTCGCGGAAGCCGGCCCTGACCCCCCCGAGCGCCGCGAGGAAGGCGGCGGCGTCCTGCAGCTTCTCCAGCCCGGTAACCCGCGTGAGCACCCGCAGCATCGCCGCCGAGCCGCCGCCCAACACTCGCGCAGCATGATCGTCTCACTGACCGGGACTCCTCGGGCACCGTGGCGATCACCACGCCCGTCGTATCCGCCGCGGCGAGCATGTCCGTTATGGCCTTCGCCTGCCGAGCGACCGGACCTGCACGGGCGATCTGGGCGAAGGTCGCCGGCGAGCGCAGCAGCGCCAGGCACTGCCCGGTCGAGGGGCCGTCGACGATCACCAGGTCGTGGCCTGGTGGCTCGGGGCCGCCGCGCGCGAGCTCCCAGACCTTGCCGATCATCACGAGCTCGCCCAGGCCCGGAGTCGCCGCTGTCAGGTAGCCGATCGTGCGGCTCGTCGTCAGGGCGGCGCCGAGGGGTCCGAGCTGCAGTCGGAGATACTCGCGGAGCGCCGCACGCGGGTCGATCGAGATCAAGTCCAGCCGCGGCCACAGCTCGATCTCGCGCATCCGCGCACCGCGGCGACCGAGGCTGCGGGCGATTCGGCTCTGGCCCGAGAGCTCGGCGACGATCGTCCGCAGGCCCGCGCGGCTCCGAGCCCCCGCGCTGCCGCGATCGTGGACTTGCCCGCTCCGCCCTTGCCCGTGACGATCACCGCCCGCTTACGCCGGAGCGTCTCGCCTAGCCTCGATTCGTCAGTAAGGCTCGGGTGAGGCGACGGCGGGCCGGTGCGGTGTGAGTGATGGCGCTGTTGGCTGATGTCGAGCGGATGGGGCTCTGTTTGCGCTCGGTCGCGGGCCCCGGCGGCGGTTTGCGGGCAGCGGCCAGCGGCCAGTCGCGTTTGGATCGTCGTCGTGGTCCGGCCGGCGGGTCAGCCGGGGGCGGGAAGCACTTGGAGGCGTGTGAAGGCGCGGAGGATCGCGTCGGCCCACGGCCAGTCGGCTGGAAGGTGCAGGGTGACGCGGCGGGCGTGGCGGGTCAGCTGCCCGGCGACGTGCAGGATCCGGTAGCGCAGCCGCTTGGGCTCACAGATCTGGTGCTCGCCGTCGAGCGTGAGCAGCTGCGTAAAGACCATGACGTCGTGTGCCGTGAGCGCGAGCTCGAACCATGCGGCGTTCGCGGCGAAATCATAAAACGGCAGGTAGCCGGCGCCGGTCGCCTTGAGCGTCTTGACGCGGTCCTCGATTTGAGCGTGCTGACGGTGAAGGACCTCGAGCGCGGCGATGTCCTTGCCGTGCTGGTCGGTGATGAAGCACTGGAAGCGGTGGCCGTCAACGTCGGTGAAGGAGAGTTGCGCGCCGGGGTGCGGACGCTCGCGACGGCAGATCAGCCGAGTGCCCTCAGGCCAGCCCTCGAGGTTGACCTGGCCGGTCAACTCCGTGACCCACGCTCCCTCACGCGGCTGGCCGTCCTTCTCGATCGCTGGCTGCCACGCCGATTCCCCAAGACCGAGCAGCGCATCGCGAACCCGCTCGGTGAGCGGATAGCCGAACGAGAAACGGATCCGTGTCTCGCGGCAGGCGTCGGCGAGATCGTGGCTTGCGCCAGCCGAGTCCGAGCGGGCGAGGATGTCTGCGTCGAGCGCGCTCCCCGGCAACTGCTCGAGCGCTAGGTCAAGCAGGGTGAGATGGTCCTCCGCGTTGTTGGCGCCGGCGTTCCCGGGTCTGAGCATCCCCGCTAGCACCTCCCGCCCGCAGGACACCAGCAGCGGGTTGAAACCGAACCCGCCCTTGTAGTGTCCGGCCGCCTGTTGCTTCTCGGAATGCACGTCGATCGGGGTGGCATCGAAGTCGAGGATCACCCGCTCAGGCGCCGCGCCTGCGTCCCACGCTTGGGCGCGAGCGCGTGCCCGGGCGGCACGGATCCTATCCAGCTCGCTCTCGCCAACCGACAGCAGCACCCGCCGCGCGGTCGAGATCGACGCCACGTCCCCGAACAGCGAGGACTGGCCGGCGATCGCCTGCAGGTCAGACACGCATCGTCCGCCATCGGCGAGCATCACGGCCAGGTCGCAGAACACCCGCCCTGGCTCGTGCCCGCCTCGCCGTTGACGCGTGTCCTGAAGCGCGTCGCACAGCCCGTCCGTGAGGCCCACGCGATCGGCAACCAGCGCCAGCAGCGACGTACCCGCACGAGAGGACAAGCTCGTGCCGTCCGCCCTGACATCTACGGTCTTTGCACTCCAACGTCCCATCACCTTCAAGGTGAACCTCCTGAGCGGGGGGATCTACGACTGACATCCCCGATCCTCCCTGCTCAGGCGGACGTTTCAGACTCCTCAGCGCACCCCACCCCAGGCGTTACTGACGAATCGAGGCTAGTCCCGGGACGCGCCCCGTGGCAGCGCCCACCGCCTCGGGGCCGGCTTGGTTCGCGCTCTTCGCTTGGGGCTTAGCCGCCATCTGGGTACCAGAATCTCGGGCGCCGGGAGTCCTGCGATCGGCACGGGCCGCGGATTCGCGCAGACGGGCAACTACGGAACACGCGTGAGAGCAAGCATTCGTCCGCGAACGAGAGTGCCTACGCGGGTCCTGACCCGCTTGCTCAGCCTGGCGCTCTGCGCACAAAGCGTCGTGTCTGGCGGCCGTCGTGCTCGCGCTGACGCTCACGGGCGGTATCGACGATCCGGCATGCCTCCGCCGGCCGCTTGACCACGTGCAGCGCGGCCAGGTCGGCGACGCTGATGTGCCGCTCGGCCAGTGCCCGGGTGCGCAGCCAGTCGAGCAGCCCTTCCCACTCGTCCGCGCCGAGCAGGATCACCGGGAAGTGACGGATGGTCGCGGTCTGGATCAGCGTCAGTGCCTCGAACAGCTCGTCCAGTGTCCCGTAGCCACCCGGGGCGATCACGAACGCGCTGGCGTAACGCACGAACATCACCTTGCGCGCGAAGAAGTGGCGGAAACGCAAGCGGATGTCCAGGTAGGGGTTCGGTGCTTGTTCGCGCGGCAACTCGATGTTGCAACCGACCGACAGCGCTCCGACATCGTGGGCGCCGCGGTTGGCGGCCTCCATCAGCCCTGGCCCGCCGCCGGTGATAATCGCGTAGCCGGCGCGACCGAGGCACGCCCCCAGCTCACGCGCGAGCTCGTAGTGCGGGTGCTCGCGCGGCGTGCGCGCCGAGCCGAACACCGTCACCGCGCGACCGACGTGGGCAAGCGCGTCAAAGCCGTAGGCGAACTCGGTGGCGATGTCGCGCACGCGCTCGGCGTCGGCGGCTCGAACCTGCTGTGGCTCGTTGCCGAGCCACAACAAGAGCTCCTCGTCAAACGTCGGCTCCTGCGGGCGTTCGCTGGGCTCGTGCGCCATGAGCCAAGCCTAAAGTCTGCCGTGCGAGCGAGGAGGCGACCATGCGAGGCTCACCGGCCGTGATCTGAGGTTTCGATGTGCTGAGCATCCGGGGTTTTCCCACAGACGGGCAAGCGCGTGCGCATTCAGTCCGCCCGCCGCTCGTCTGTGAAGGCTGACAGCTCGGTTTCGGCGTGTACCTTGCAGACCACAGAGCCTTTCGTGGACACGACGCGCAGAATCGGGAGCAGCACGTCAAGATAGCGCTGAGCTGCCGTGGAACCGCCCCAGTAGATGCCGGCGTAGCTGTGCGTGCGTGGATCGACTCCACAGCTTGGTCCCGAATCCGTCGAAGCCGCTCCAGAACGGCGTGGTGAGGATGCACAAGCGCTGAAAAAACCAGTGGGTACCGGGCGCCCGAGCGGATGACCTTGAGCCTGAATCCCACCTCGATCACCGTATGCGGCACATCGCCTAACGGTCTGGTCGTCTCCCTAAAGACGCGGTAGGAGTGTCCATCGAACAAATGGTAGGCGCACCGAAGCCGCTCGGCGTGTGGGCGCAGCGAGTGGCGGGCGACGAGACCTGGGAAGGCAGCAAGCGAACACAGCACGAGCCGTGTGCCGCTGCGATGACTGCCCTCGTTGAAGTGGGGGAGGATCTCCTGCGAGGCATCACCATCCGCTTGTACGACCGCTCGTGTCGGAGTTGTTGTATCTCCCGCTGTACATCGGGATCAGTGATCGGTCCTCAGCCGGCGCACGAGATCGCCGCTGGCGCCGTGAGACCGGAGTCGATCTGATCGTCGTCGGAACAAGTGGTCACGCGGCGCTCCATGGGCTTCCGGCAGTGTTACACAACGCCTCCCGAGTGTCGCGCCATGCCCGGTCTTGGCCATGCCGCCTGAGGTGTCGAGAACCGAGTCACCGACTCCTGCCTTTGATTCCTGCGTCCTTGCACCGACCCGTATCGGGGCTATCTACGGAGGCACGCGACATCGGGATGCGCGACGCTTGTGCCTGTATCTGCGAACTCCGCGGGAGGCAAGCAAATGGCAGAGGCCGATCCAAGCATCATTGAGCGCAGCGTTGAGAAGACGCATATTTGGCTGAACGAACTTGCTGAAGAGCTCGGTGTCGAGGATAAGCAGTATGCGTATCGCGCTCTTCGCGCCGTCATGCATGCGTTGCGTGATCGCCTCACCGTCGATGTGGCGGCCAAGTTGGCTGCGCAGTTACCGACCCTGATTCGCGGGATATACTACGAGGACTGGGATCCCAGTCGGACGCCATTACCCATCCGGGATGTCGATGCTTTTCTCGATTACGTAGCCCACGAGGGACGCATGGCCGGGGAGACAGAGGCCTCACTCGCGGTTGCCGCGGTCACCCGGGTTCTCCGGAGGCATGTTTCTCTGGGCGAGATCGACGAGGTGCTTGCTGTGCTTCCAGCCAAGTTCAGGGCGCTGATCGAAAGGTAGCGACCAACGAGTTCAAATCAAATCAGGGCACCGATTGTGACAGAAGTGGATAAAGGCAAGTGGCGATTGAGTTCTACGGTTATGTCTGATTGGTCTGGCATAGGCGTGTGCGGAGGTTGGGGCGATGATGCGACTAACCGCCTGCTTGCCGAGAATGCTAGGCTGCTGGAGCGCGGGCAGAGGCTCGGGCGTGCGCTTTCGCGCATGGCTGGCGAGCTCGTCAAGGCGCGGCAGGAGAACCTTGTGCTCAAGCAGGAGAACCTGCGCATGCGGGCGCTGCTTGCGAGCTCAGGCCGAAGTCGCAAGGGCGCCCATGGGTAGCTTGCGCCGGGCCGCGAGCATCGAGCGGCTAGAGGATTGTGTCGCGGGCTACGTGCCGTCGGTATCCGGGCTCGCTGTGGGACTATCGGGGTGAGCCACCAGCTTGCGTCTGCGCTTTCTCGGAACGGGAGCGAGCGGAGGCACCCCTGGCAAGGGCCGTTCACGACGCCGCGAGAGCTCGCTGCTCGTGCAGGATCGCGCCTCGATCTTGCTGGACGTCACACGGCATTTCAGCGAGCAGGCCAAGAGTTTCGAGCGGGTCGACGCGGTTCTTGTGACCCATTCACACCGCGACGCGTGTGGCGGAATTCCGCAGCTGCGGCGGTGGCTAGATCGTCGCTCGGCTGCACCGGTGGACGTGCTCGCGAGCGCCGAGACGATCGGGGCGTTACGGCGGCGTTACGCGCGGCTCGAGCACTGTCGTTTCATCCGCGTGCGCGGTGGAGAGCGTCACCGGATCGGTCGCCTGACGGTCAGCGCCCTGACGGTCCCTCACGCGCTCGATCCCCATCAGCCGACGTTCGCCTGGAAGCTGCGCGCTGGTACGATCGCGCTTGTCTACGCATCCGATCTCGCACGTCTGACGAGCGAGCTGCGCCGCTTTTGCCGCAAGGCCGATCTTCTCGTGATCGATGGAGCGCTCTGGCGGCGTCGTCTGTTCTCACACCTTACGATCGACGAGGCGCTTCCGGAGCTCTGTCGCTGGCCAGTCGAGCGCATCCTGATTACCCAAATCGGACGCAGCGCGCCTGTCCACGAGCTGCTCGAGCAAGACGTGAGAGCGCTCTGCGCACGGGCCCAGCCGGCCTACGACGGGATGACAGCCGAGTTGGGGTGAATGTGAGGAGATCGGTGGGGATGCAGTCACGTGATTACTACGGAGCGTCACGGGGTGACCCACCGATGCGGGCCAGCCGATCGCGGGATAGCTTCCTGTGAGTTTCACGACGAGATAAGTGTGCCTGGCAGATCAGGGAACTCTGACTGGCTCGACCAGTTGCCTGGTGATCTGGTTGGATGTTGAGTATTGCCTTCATAGCTATCAGCAAGTTTGAGGATTAGTTGAGGTGCCGCCCAAGCATCGTCGCGAGATACGCAGGACGACGCTCACCAGTTTCGCGATCGAGCGACTTGTGAGAATGGATACGAACGGCCATCGCGTGCTGAGCCTGTATCTCGGCTTCGATCCCTCGCAGATGCCGAACCTGCGCGAGCGGCGCATCGAGGCCGACTCGCTGCTGGCGCAGGCCGAGCGGCGCTATGGCGGGGATGGAGGCGTCGCGCACGGCGACCGCGTGGCGCTGCGGGAGGACATCCAGATGCTCAGGGAGCTGCTCGTGGACGAGCGCGAGCTCGCGCCGGAGTCCGCGCGCGGCCTGGCGATCTTCTGCTCGGCGCCTGCCGGGATCTGCGAGATCGTGAGGCTCCCAGAGCCAGTCGACCCCGTGGTGGTGCTCGCCGAGCGGCCGTTCATAGAGCCGCTCGTCGGGCTCGTTGCAGCCGAATGGTGGTGCGTACTGCTGATCAGCCATCGCGCGAGCCGGATCTTCACGGGCACGCGCGAGCACTTCGTCGAGGTTGGCGGCGTGCTCGATGATGTCCACGGCCGTCACTCTCAGGGTGGCTGGTCTCAGGCCCGGTACCAGCGGGGGATCGCGATGGAGACCGACGAGCACGTTCGCCGAACCTGCGCGATGTTGCTCGAGCGTCTGCAGCGCCGAGCGTTTGCCCACCTGCTCGTCGCTGGGCCCGCCGAGCTTCACCATCGCGTCGAGCACGAGCTTGATCCGCAGCTTCGCCAGCTGTTGGTCGGCTGCTTTGAGATCGACGTAGAGCGCGCGAGCTCGGCGGAGGTGCAGGAGCGTGCGAGGCCGTTGATCGAGGCCGAGGAGCAACAGCGCGAGCAGCAGGCCCTCGGTCAGCTAAAGGAGGGTCTGGCGCCGGGGGGTCACGGCGCCGTGGGTTTGGACGAGGTGCTCGAGCTGCTGAGCGAGGGGCGGGTGGCGACGTTGCTGGTTGCTCATGGCTACGCGGCTCAGGGCTTCGCCTGCCCGGGGTGCGGTCGCCTCTGGCTCGGTGGATCGGCGTGTGCGGTCGACGGGGCCGAACCGCAGCAGCGCGAAGACATCGTCGAGAGCGCGATCGAGCTCGCGCTCGAACGGTCAGCCGCGGTGCTGATCGTGCGCCACGAGGTCGAGCGCTTCGCCGCGCACGGCCCGATCGCGGCGCTGGTGCGGTACTAGGCTGACTCGAGGTCGACCGCCGGGCTGACTCTCGAAGTCGAAGTAGGACAGCGATCGGGTGAGTGAGCTGAAGGCCGTGTATCGCCCGGGGTGGGAGGTGCCCGCCGAATACGGTCTTCGGCGCGCGCTACCTCCCGGTTAGGGCACGCTTGAGTCTTCCGCCGGTGCGGGGCCCTCGATCCGCTCCACGATCGAAGGCGAGGTCTTCGCGAGAACCGCCGATCCGGGCTGGCATTCGGCGATCGCGGCGAACGCGGCGATGAGCATCTCTCCGATTGGCAGAACCTCGACGATCGCGCCACCCCGCAGGCGCACACCCGGCACGCTGTCGGTCGTGTAGATCCGTTGCACGCCAAGCGCGGGCAGCTCGCGCCAACGCTCGCCGGTGAACAGCCCGTGGGCGGCGAACACGAGGATCTCTTTAGCCCCCGCACGTCGCAACTCAGTACACGCCGACAGCAGCGTGGCGCCGGTGTCGAGAATGTCATCGACGATCGCGACGCGCCGACTCACCGCGCCGACGAGGGCGCTGTGCGCGACGCCGTTCGCGTCACGCCGCTTGCGCAAGTAGGCAAGTGGCGCGTCGATCCCCGCCGCGCGCCTGACGGCCTCGCAGCGCTCGAGTGCTCCCTCATCGGGCGCTACCACGCTGACATCGCTCACCCACCTGTCTGTCAGCACCGAAGCGAACAGCTGCGCGGGAGAGAGCGAGTCAAGCGACATCGCCAGGCACCCGACCGCCCGCAAGCTGTGCACATCGACCGTGATCACTCGATCGACGCCCGCAGCACGCAGCAGGTCCCCCGCCCACGCCGTCCCCAAGCTTTGCCCGGGGTCTGCGCGGTCCTGGCGCGCATAGCCCAGATAGGGAAGCAACGCGACCACACTTCTGGCCCCCTCGCGTCTGAGCGTGTGCGCGAGCAACAGCACCCACAGCATTTGCGCCTCCGGTGGCGCCAGCGAACCCAGCACGCCGCACACGCGGTTCGCGACGGGCGCGCCAAGGCGCAGGTACAGCTCGCCGTTGCAGAAGCGGGAAAACTCACACGGCGCCAGCATGCTCTTTGCCCGCTCACCCGATAGCTGCTGGAGCAACGATGAATAACCGGGAATCGAGAATATGAGTGGCTTCACTCTGCCCGCTCTCCCACCAGTGTGATCTCGCCCTGGCGATCGTCCATCACAGCGCTTCGACAATGCCGAGAGCGTGAGTGCCGTCGGCTTTTACGGGGGAGATCTACCCTCGTCGGCCGGTTTGGCGGTCGTTCCCTGCGGAACACTCACGCTCTCTCAAACGATCCTGACGCTTAGCCAACGGGCTGGCATCGCGGAGAACTGCGTGACGTACATCCGCGGTTAGCCACATCCTGGAAGCTCCCGCGTGATCACGCCGAAGACAACTCTGTGGCTCTGGTGCTCGTCGCTCCTTCTAACCCGCTGCCCTGCGCGCCAGCCTGCAGTGCTCGTGTAGCTCGGCCGCGGCGGCTCGTTACCCATCACGACCACGTTGTCGAGGTCGAGCCACCTGAGAACCCGACAGAGCAGCTTCGAGTTCTTGCCGGCGCCGGCGGCCGGCTCGGGGCATCCACGGGCCGGTTGCTCGGCGCGCGATCAGCGCGGCTCGAGCAGTACGAGCGGAATCTCGCGCGAGGTGCGTTCCCTGTATCGGGCCCAGTGCGGGTTGTACTCGGCGGCTTTCGGCCAAAGGCGGCGGCGCTCGTCGACGCTTGCCTCCCGGGCGCTCACGTTTCGTCGCGTCCGCGCGATCTGGACTTCGGTATCCGGGTGCGCACGGAGGTTGTGCATCCACCCGGGATCTCTGGGATAGCCACCCTTCGAGGCGACGATCAGCAGGTTTTCTCCCTCGGGCATGTACACGAGCGGGGTCGTGCGCCGCTTGCCGCTCTTCGCGCCCACGTGATCTAGTAAGAGCAGCGGCGGTAGTCCCGGCAAGCGTCCGCCAATCGATCCCCCCGTCGCACGGTAGATCGACGCGTGTCCTCGCATCAACGGTCCGAGCACGGGCCAAAGCCGATCGGCGATGTCTAGAAAGTCGATAGCGGAGGATATAAGCAGCTTCGTCGAGCGCTCGGGGCAAGGACTTTGCGCCGCATGGGAGATGCGGCAGGTCGTCCATCTTGCGAGATAGCTTGGCCACCGCGAGCAACGCTGGGCAGGAGGATCGATCAGTAGCTTGCCGGTGCGGATGTGCGGCGCGCTACTGGCGCCCGGCCGCTTTTGGCATGGGATGGTTGGCAGATGGCGGCAGAAGCCAGTTCACGTCATTTTGCGTCGCTTGCGGAACTGCTCGATCTCCGCGGCCGCACCGCGATCGTCACCGGCGCAGCGATGGGAATCGGGCTGGGCATAGCGCGGCGGCTGTATGAGGCCGGCGCGAACCTGCTCATCGCGGATCTAGATGAAGCGACGGCTCGGAGCGTGGCGAACGATCTAGTCGCGGCACGTCCCGATAGCGCGATCGCGATCGGCTGCGACATCAGTGATGGTGGGAGCGTGCAGGAGATGCTGCGCGCCGCCGTCGAGGGCTTCGGCGGCGTCGAGATCCTGGTCAACAATGCGGGGATCTACCCGATGGTGCCCCTGACCCAGCTCGACGCCGCGACGTTTCGGCGTGTGCTCGATGTGAATCTGACCGGTCTGTTCCTGTGCACGAAGGCTGTCTCGGCGCAGATGATCGAGCAGGGGAGAGGCGGGCGGATCGTCAACATCACCTCGATCGACGCGCTGCATCCTTCAATGGTGGGGCTGGCTCACTACGACGCATCCAAGCACGGTGCGTGGGGCTTTACGAAGAACGTCGCGTTGGAGCTCGCTCCGCACGGCATCTGGGTCAACGCGGTCGCACCTGGCGGGATCAGGACGCCGGGTGTCGGCGAGATGGACCCCGAGACGATGAAGGCGTTCGAGGCGATGATCCCGCAGCGGCGAATGGGTGATCCCGACGACATAGGCCGCGCTGTGCTGTTTCTCGCGAGCGAGCTCTCGAGCTACATGACCGGCAGCCAGATCGTCGTAGACGGCGGGCGTCTGCTGGCCTGAGAACGAAAGCCTGGGGTTGCGATCGGGGGGCGCACGCAGCTCGGCGACGATCCTCCACCGCGCATTCAGAGCGTCGTGGTGGATCAGCGGTCTACCGCGTCCGCTCGAAAGAACACGCTGGCGCGAGGTAGCGCTCGAGCCAGGCGATCGCCAGACGGCTCACCTGCTCGAGCGCGCCGGGCTCTTCGAACAGATGGGTCGCGCCTGGCACAATTGCGAGCTCATTCGGGCAGCTCAGCTGCCGCTGGGCCCGGCGGTTGAGCTCGAGCACCTGATCGTCGACCCCACCGACGATCAGCAGCGTCGCCGCTCGCACCGAGGCGAGGTTCCGCGCGAGGTCGGGACGTCCGCCGCGCGAGACTACGGCCGCTACGCGATCGCCGAGCTCCGCAGCCGCGTCCAGGGCGGCCGCGGCGCCGGTGCTCGCGCCGAAAAAGCCAAGCGGCAGATTTCCGGTCTGCTCCGGCTCGGTAAGCCAGGCGCTCGCCGCCAAAAGGCGGCTGCAGAGCAGCGGGATATCGAATACGTTGCCGCGGTCGAGTTCCTCGCTCGGGGTGAGCAGGTCGAACAGCAGGGTTGCGAAACCGGCGTCGTTCAAGGCTGTCGCCACCGAGCGGTTGCGCGGGCTGAGTCGGCTCGAGCCGCTGCCGTGCGCGAACGCGACGACCCCCTGCGCACCTGGCGGGATCGTGAGATCACCGCTCAGCGACAGGTTCGCAGCGAGGGGGATGGCGACCGCGTCTGCAACGGGGTGATCGGAAGCGTGCCCATCCAGACGCTGGGCGCGAGTGCTCTGCTCGGGGGCTTGCCCATACTCGGCGAGCAGCGCAGTGACCTCTTCGTCGGTGGTCGGCCGGAAGTCCTCGTACCAGTAGCCGACGGCCCACAGGTCGGCGGGCGCCTCCACACACACGACCTCGTCGGCATGCCTGCGCAGCGCGGCGGCCGACTCGGGCGCTGCGACCGGTACGGCGAGGATCACGCGCGCAGCGCCGCGCTCGCGCAGCGAGCGCACAGCGGCCAGCGCCGAACGGCCGGTCGCGAGGCCGTCGTCGACAACGATCACCGTTCGTCCTGCAAGTGGAATCGGAGCGCGGGCACCGCGGTAGCGTCGGAGGCTGCGAGCCAGCTCCTGTTCGACGCGCGCATTGAGCTGCTGGAGCTCCTGTTCGGAGAGACCGAGCGCGCGTACCAACTCGCCGCTGAGCACGTGCACGCCGCCCTCGGCGAGGGCCCCGATCGCGAACTCGGGGTTCTGCGGCGCGCCGATCTTGCGCACGACCGTCACGTCGAGCGGCGCATCCAGGGCACGAGCGATCTCCGCCGCGACCGGGACTCCGCCGCGGGGTATACCCACCACCACCGGTTGCTCGGAGCGATATCGCTCGAGCAGCGCTGCGAGCTGTCGCCCCGCATCGTGGCGGTCGCGGAAGCGGACCTCGCTGGGCACGAACACCGGTGGGTCGGCGATCGATGTGACGGCGCCGGTCCATCGCATGCCCGGTTGGCTGCTCATGGGATCCCTCGAGTCCGCGCCTCGAACGGGGTCGGTGTCTCAGACGTCATCGGCACGGCCCCTTGACTCCGATTCGTGGGTGGGCGACGCGGCTGAGCCTGCCTCGCGCGACCAGGGCTTCGTCCGTAGCGGACCGCTGCGTCGGTGCTGGGGAGAACCGGCGCCGCCAAGTCTCCTCGCGGCTCGCCCGTGAGGTGACCTCGGCGACCGCGGAGGCGACCTCAGGCGCGCTCGCGTCCGCGAGCTCGTCTGCCACAACACCGACGAGCCGGCCGCGTAGCTCGGTCGGCAGAGCGTACTTGATCAACGGCCGCAGCTCGGATGGGGCCGCAATCACGAGCTGCTCGAATATGCGGCGTCGATGAGCCCGCATGAGCAACGCCGCGAGCCGCCGAGCGTCTGCAGCGGGGTACCGCTCGGTTAGCTCGCGCCCGCGAACGCCCGACCAGTCGCTTGCGGAGTGGCCGCGGCGCTGTCCTGCGGGCACAGTCGCGTACTCGACGACCATTCGCGGATCGCCTCGAAACAGCCGCGCAGTTTGCCAGCCGAAGACCACGACGGCCAAGTCCCCTCGCGTGAACAATCCCGCCAGCGGCTCGAGCCACAGGATCGTGTCGAGCACCGCCATCGTCTTAACCCGAGCGGGCAGCGGCACCACCTCGTAGACCGGGCCCTCGATTGATGCGAACAAGGCAACGCCGGGGGCCCTGCACAGCGGCGGCATGCGGTGCAGCAACTCGCGCACGCCCTCGATGCTGGCCGCACCTACCTGCGCTCTTATGCTGCTCATCAGCGCGTCGACTGCGGCTTCGGCTGCGACGACCGGTCCCGGGCAACGCTCGCTGTGCAAATAGATGTAGAGGCTGAGCACCGGGCGCAAATCGGTCTCGAGCGCGCGCAGCCGGCGCAGCGTACCGGTCCCCACCACGGGCGCCGTCGAACCTTGCGCCTGACAACCCCGGTCGTCCCCCGCGGGGCGCCGCGCTGATGTGCCGGTGCTTTCGATCGCGTAGGTCATATCGATGCCCGGGGAAGCGAACCCCCGGAAGACACGAATGTATGGGTCTGTCCAGCGGGCTGCATCGGTCCTCATTACGGTCCGCCACGCGGTCTTCTACCGACTGTACGCGCGGTGCGTCGCACGGGTGTTCGCGTATGCCAGCGCGTGGGCGTACGACCGGGTCTGGACATCTTCCGTCGCAGCGTGCCAGACGGAGCGAATCTCACATCGGGCCGGTGACCCAGCGAACGCGCACGGCCTGCTCGCGCTGGCTTTCATCGAGCGCGAGCTCGAGCCGCGCGAGCGCTGTCTCGTGCTCGGGTATCCAGCGCTTCTCAAGCGCGCGCAAGCGCCGAGTCGCGCGCGCGAGCTCGCCGGAGAGCTCGGCATCGGCACGCATGGCGACTGCGTAGCGCACGGCGGCGCGCGTCGCTTGGCAGTGGGCGCGCGCGGCGATCACCGCCGCCGAGCTGCCGCCGAGCGCCGACAGCGCGGGCGGGTCCGGGACGCGGAGCTCGTCCGCGTTGGGCAGGCGCGCACCCATCAGATTTGACCACGAGAACTCGAATGATGCCTGCTCCTGCACATGCCCCGCGAGCGTCTCGAGCCGGCTGGCGCCGTCGACCAGGATCGCGCGGCCGATCCATAGCTCCGCCGCCGAGGTCGCCTGCCGCCAGGCACGCAGCGCGTCCTCGGCCTCGGTGCGCAGCCGCGCCCGCTCAGTCAGCAGGGCCCCGCGCTTGCGGTCCAGCAACTCCGCGCCGCGCCCGGCGATCTCCAATCGCTCGAGCAGCCATCTGCGGCCTGCTCTACCCGGCGGGATCCGCAGCGCCACCGTGTTCGGCGGGTCGATAATAGGCGTCCAAGATCGCGGCGGAGATCATCGACAGCTCCTCGCGCGGGAGCAGCGACGCTACCGCCCAGGCACGGTCGAGGGTCTCCGCCAAGGTGCGGCTCTCATCGAGCGGCTGAGTAAGGAAATCCGACTCGAACGCGCGCCCGACGCGCAGATAGTCGCGGTCGGCGCGCGAGACGGCGTCCTCGCCGACCACCTCCGTGAGCTCGGCGACCTGACGCGCGCGCGCCGCGATCCCATACAGCTGCGCCGAAATCTCCAAATGATCCTCACGCGTGAGACCCGGCCCGGCACCACGGCGCATCAGCCGCGATAGCGAGGCCAGGGGGTCAAACGGCGGTGAGACTCCGCGCGCGTACAGTTCGGGGCTGAGCACGATCTGGCCTTCTGTGATGTAGCCGGTGACATCGGGAACAGGGTGGGTGATATCCCCAGCGGGCATCGTGAGCACCGGCAGCTGGGTGAGCGAGCCGCCATTGCCCTTGATCCGTCCGGCGCGCTCGAGCAGCGACGCGAGGTCGCTGTAGAGGTAACCGGGATAGCCGCGGCGGCTGGGCACCTCTCCACGCGCCGCGGAGACCTGGCGCACCGCCTCGCAGTAGTTGGTGAGGTCGGCCAGCACCACGAGCACGTGGCGCTGAAGGTCGAAGGCGAGGTGCTCGGCGACGGTCAGCGCCACCCGCGGAGTCAGAATCCGCTCGACGACGGGATCCTCGGCGGTGTTGACGAACAGCGCCAGGTCGCCGAGCTCGGCGCGGCGCTCGAGCGCGCCCGTGACCGTGCCGACGTCCGCGTGGGGCAGGCCGAGCGCGGCGAACACGATTGCGAATGGCTCGTCCTGGACGTGCGCTTGGGAGGCGATCTGCGCGGCAAGCTCGAGGTGGGCGAGCCCGCCGACCGAGAACACGGGCAGCTTCTGCCCGCGCACGAGCGTAGCCAGGCCGTCGATCGCCGAGACGCCCGTGTGGATCGGCTGGTTGGGGGTGGCGCGGGCCGCGGGGTTGATCGGCGCGCCGGCGACGGAGCGCTGCTCATCGCCGTGCACCGGCGGGCCACCATCGAGCGGCTCGCCGCGCCCGTTGCACGTCCGCCCAAGCCAGCCCTCGCCGACGGGGATCCGCATCGGCGCGCCCCCGAACGCGACGCGCGCCGAGTCGAGCCGCATCCCCGAGGTTCCCTCGAGCACCTCGACCACCGCGAGGTCACGATCGACCTCGAGGACCGCGCCGTGCCTGACTTCGCCAGAGCTGAGGGTGATCTGCGCGACCTCGTCCCAGCCTACGCCGCTGACGTCACGTACTACGATCAGCGGCCCACGGATCGAGCCGAGCGCCCGGTATTCGATCGGTGCCTGGATCGTCACGAAGGCGCCGCCAACGCGTCCAGCTCGGCGCTCAGCCGTCGGCCGATCTGCTCCACTTCCGCGGCGCCATCGGGCTGCGTGTCGTGACGCGCGCGCAAAAGCGACGAGAGATCCAGCGAGTCCAGCTCGTTGATCGTGACCCCCTGCCCGAGCAGCGCGCTCATGCGCGCGTGCGTGTCCAAGACCAGGCTCAGCAGTGCCGCCTGCTTGGCCGGCGAGCTGTACTGGTCGTTGCTCGACAGCGCGCTCTGCTGCAGGACCGCCTCGCGCAGCAGCCGCGCCAGCCGCAGCGTCAGCCGCTCCTGCGGCGGTAGCGAATCCGCGCCGACGAGCTGGGCGATCGACTCGATCCGATCGGTGTCCGCGAGCAGTGCGAGCGTCTGCGCGCGTCGACTGCCCCACTCCGGGTTCCCATTCCCCGCTTGCCAGGCGGCGAGCGCGTCGGCGTCGCGCGAGGAGGAGTCGCGCCAACTGACCGCCGGGTAGTGGCGGGCGTAGGCGAGATCGCGGTCCAGCGACCACACCGAGCGCACGAAGCGGCGCGTGTGCGAGGTCACGGGCTCGGTCAGGTCGCCGCCCGGCGGCGAGACGGCGCCGAGCAGGCTCACCGACGCGACCGCTCCGGCGAGCGTCTGTACGCGCCCGGCGCGCTCGTAGAAGTCAGCCAGCGCCGAGGACAGGCCGGCCGGATAGCCCTCCTCGGCGGGCAGCTCGCCGGTCCGGGAGGCCAGCTCGCGCTGGGCCTCGGCCCAGCGCGAGGTGGAGTCGGCGATGACGACCGCGTCATGGCCCATGTCGCGATAGAACTCGGCCACCGTAGCGCCCGTGTAGATGCTGGCCTCGCGCGCCATCACGGGCATGTTGGAGGTGTTGACGATCAGCACCGTGCGGTCGAGCAGCGCCTGCCCGGTGTGCGGATCCTCGAGCTCCTGGAACTCCTCGAGCACGTCCGCGAGCTCGTTGCCGCGCTCGCCGCAGCCGACGTAGACGATCACGGTGGCATCGCACCACTTCGCGATCTGCTGCAAGAGCACGGTCTTTCCGGTGCCGAAGCCGCCGGGGATCGCAGCCGTACCCCCCCGCGCGAGCGGAAACAGCAGGTCGATGACGCGCTGGCCGGTGACCAGCGGCCCGGCCGCGGCAAGCCTGGCGTGCACGGGACGCGGCGTGCGCACGGGCCAGCGCTGCGCCAGCGCGACCTCGACGCCCGCCAGGCGCGCGACGACGCCGCCCGCGCGGTACTCGCCCGCGGGAGCGAGCCATTCCACCAGGCCGCCGGCGTGCGCCGGTACGAGCACCCGGTGCTCGACCGCCGCCGTCTCGGCGACGCTGCCCAGCGCCGCCCCCGCGGTCAGCTCCTCCCCTTCGCGCGCGCGGGGGACAAAGCTCCAGGCGCGCTCGCCGGCGAGGCCGCCCGCGGTCCTGCCAGGGTCAAGGCGCGCCGGGGCCGAGTCGAGAGGCCGCAGGACGCCGTCATAGACGCCGCCCAGCAGTCCGGGGCCGAGCTCGACGCTCAGCGGACCGCCCGTGGCGAGCACTTCCTCACCGGGCCGCAGGCCTCCGGTGTACTCGTACACCTGGACCGTCGCGGTGGAGCCCTCGAGCGAGATCACCTCGCCCGCCAGACGCTGGGGGCCGACGTGGACGAGCTCGAGCATCGCCAGGCCGCTCGGCGCCTCGACTGTGACGACGGGACCGTTGACGGCCGTGATCAGCGCATCGGTCATCGCCACAGGCGCGCGAGCTCGCCCGACATCGTTCCCAGACATCGCTCGACCTGGGCGTCCAGCGAGTAGTCGATCTCGCGGCTCCCCGCGCGGGCGATCACGCCCCCTCCCGGCGCGGCGAGTATCTCGGCGATGCCCGCCGGCGCGAGCCGCTTGCGGGCATCCGCGCTCAGGCGTCCGAGGAGCTGCTGGTAGCCGGGATCGTGGAGGAGCTCGCGTGCGGCCGCGTGCGCTGCTGTCCGGACAGCTTCGAAGACCGTCTGCTGCGAGCGCAGCACGATCGCGCGAGCCTCCGCCCGAGCCTCGGCTAGCCGCTGGCGCCGCTCGCGCTCGGCGAGCCGCTCGGCGGCGGCGCGGCGGCGCTGCAGGAGCGCGGCGGCCTCGGCGCGAGCGGCGCTTAGCATCACCTCGCAACGCTGCGCAGCGTCGCGATCGATCACAGCTGCCGCGGCGCGCGCATCGGCTAGCGCGGCCGTGCGCGCGACGGCGAGCGTCACGGGGCCATCACCGCCCACAGCAGCGGCTCGTCCGAGTCGAGCTCAGCGTGTAGCGCCGCGTGCGCGGCCGGGGTCAGGATCACGAGCGCGACGTCGCTCGGCAGCGTTCGCCAGGCCGCCTGCGCGGCCCGCGGATCCTCGGCTGCCGCCACCTGCACGCCGGCGAAGGCGAAGCCGCGCACGAGCTCCGACTCCCCGATCGCGGCGATTCTGCTCATGTCTTGCCGATCAGGATGATCGCGATGATCAGCCCGTAGATCGCGATCCCCTCGGCGAGCCCGACGATCACCAGCGCGCGGCCCAGGATGTCCGGTTTCTCGGCGATCGCCGCGAGCGCGGCCGAACCCGTATAGGAGACGGCGATCCCAGCGCCGAGTGTCGAGCCCGCTACCGCGATTCCGGCTCCGATGAACGCGTCCCCCGAGCTGTGGCTCGTCGCCGACGTCGCGGCCTGCGCCGGGTCGACCGCGCCCGTGAGCATCAACACGAGCGCCGTCAGAGCGGCGCCTGCGAGCGTCAGATTGACCCTCAGCAGCCAGCGCACCCCCGTGTCGGGAGCCCGCCGTAGCGCGGCTCCGGTCAGCAGCGCCCCGGCCACAGCGCCCGGCGCGGCGAGCAGTACGGACTCGATCATCGTGCCTCCTTGGTCGACAGCAGCGGCAGCTTCCAGGGCCTGAACGGGCGCCCTGCGCGGGCGAAAACGCGCGAGAAGAGCTCGTAGTACTCCAGTCGCAACGCCTGGATGGCGGCCACGAACGCCTCGAGCGCGAACGCCAGCGCGGTGCCCGCGACAAACACGACGGCGGCCGCGAGCGCTCCCAGCGGCGTGCCTGTGAGCCCGCCGGCGGCGTCGAGCACGAGCTTGCCGAGCGCGGCGTGCATCAGCCCGAACGCCGCAAGGCGCGAGAACGAGAATACGTTCGAGAGGACGCGCAGGAGCGCATCGAGCAAACCGACGAGCACCTCGACGAGTGCGATCCCGCCGGGAGCAGCCTCCCAGCGCAACCCGATCACGAGCGCCACCACCGCGAGCGCTCCGAGCGCCAGGCCCAGCGCGCTGGCCGCGGCGACGTTGGTTCCCACGCCGACCGCCACCAGCGCGCCGGCGAGCAGCAGCATCAGGCCCGGCGCGCCCGAGCTGGCCGTGAGCGCCAAGCGCGCCCCGCCCTCGCGCAAACGGTTGACGATGCCGAGCAGGTGGCCGGCCGCGAGCAAGCAACCTCCGGCGATCACCGCGACCACGAGCAAGCGGGTGGGATCGTCAAGTGGCGCGAGCCACAGTGTCGGCACGACGCCGGTCGGGCCAAAGAACTCGCCGTACAGCAACCCGAAGGCTGCCGCGGCGGCGCCTGCCGCCGCGAGCATCGACCAAACCCCGCGTAGCGCGCGCAGGCGCGGGCTGCGCGTTCGCCGAAGCGCGAGTGCGCCCGCCACGATCAGCAGCCCGTCGCCGACGTCTCCGAACATCATCCCGAACATCAGGCAGTAGGTCACGGCCGCGAACAGCGTGGGGTCCAGGTCCTCGTAGGGAACCGCGCCGAAGGTGTCAACCAGCGGCCGGAAAGGCGCGGCGCCGCGTGCCGGGACAAGAAGCGTCGGCGGCTCCTGCCCGCGCGGAGCCGCGAGCTCGACCAACGACCCGTCGAGTGCAGCAAGGCAGGCGGTGAGCTGGCCCAGCGCGGCCACCGGCGCCCAACCGACGAGGAGCTCGAAGCCGCCGTGGGCGACCGCCCCGCCTCGCCGGCGCTCGAGCTCAACCTCGCCGGCCAACACGTCGCGGGCTCCGTTGCGCTCGAGTTGCTCGAGGTCGGGCTCCTGGCGCGTAAGCATGGGGCTGGTAGGCGCGCCTCGCCGGGCGCGGCTCTGTAGATGACGCAGCGCTTGGAGCGCCGGCCCTTCGCGACCGGTTGACGCCCCGGCGAGGTCGACCACGCCGATCTCCGCGAGCGCGACCAGCACCGCGCGCATGCGGCTGCTCGGCGCGACTACGGCCACGCGGCGCATCCGAACCGAGAACGCCCGATCAGACAGCGCCACCGACGACCTCCACTCCATCGGCAGCCACGCCGTCGGCGCTCGCCAGCGCCCGGGCCGTGCGCTGCGCGTCGGCCGCCAGCAGCGCAATCGCGCCGAGCACGGCGGGCCGGGCGTCCGGCGAGCGGACCATCGCCTGCGCGTCGCGCTCGACACGCAGCCACCACCCGAGCTCCGCCCGCCACAGCTCCTCCTCCTCGTCGTTCGCCTGCGCGAGCGCCCAGGCTGCACGCGCCGGCAGCGCCGAGGCCAGCTCGCGCAGCGAGCTGGCCTGCAACGCGTCCTGGCCGATCCCGGGCAGCCGCGCGAGCTGCTCGATTCGCGTACCGGCGCCTTCCAGGAACAGCTGCCGAGCCACCAACAGAGCGCCCGCGCCCGCGGCCCAGTCGCCGGCCTCCGGCGCGGTCTCCTGCACGCGCCGAGCCGACGCGACACGCAGACCGAGCGCCAGCTCCGCCGCGGAGGAGCCAGGCTGCTCGCCCCAGGCGGATCTTGCCAGCGCATCGTGGACTTCGGCGACGGTGTGCGCTTCTTCGACGCGAGGCCACGCGGTCGCGAGCCCTCCAAGCACGAACGGGGGCGGCTCCCGACCGTCGCCCACGAGCGCCGCCAGACGAGCATCGATGTTCTCGAGCTCAAAGCGCGTGGCGAGCGCCCGCACGAGCCCCGCACCCTCCGCAGGCAGCCAGCCGGCGAGGATCCGCAGATGCCACAGCAGCGTCTCGGCCACGCCGCGCTGCGCTGCGGCCAGATCGTCTCTCGCCTGCACGCGCTCGCCGTAGGCGCTACCAGCCAATGCGCCCACACCGTCGGCAAGCGAGGCGGAGCTCGCGACCACGCGGAGCTGCTCGAATCCAGCGCGGCGAACGAGCAACAATCGCGCGCGCGTCACCCCCGCCACCCAGCCCGGCTTCAGCTCGGCTGCCCCCCGATCCGTCGCATGACCTCGGCGACCAGGGCCGGGGTCGATTCGCGACCGCGTGCGAGCACCCGCGCGGCCTCGCGGCGCGCACCGGCGAGCAGCGCGGCGGCTTCGCTCTCACATGCCGCACGACGCTCGCTGAGCAGCTGCGCCTCGACGCGCTTCGTCTGCTCGTTTGCCGCCGCCAGAATGCGAGCGCGCTCGGTGCGAGCGTCGGCCTCGCTGGCGGCCGTTCGCGCCTGCGCCGCCTCGTGCTCCTGGTGGGCCCGCGCCTGCACTGCGTCGAGCTCGCCGAACAGGAACGCCACCTCGCCGAGGAGATCCTCGCCAGCGGACGGGACAGCCAGCACGCCGGCTGGTGCTCCCGGAGGCGGGCGCAGGCGGCGAAGCCGCTCGAGCAGCACGGCCAGCGAGCTCACGGCCGGTACGCTACACCTCCGCTAGTTGCTGCCGTGCGGTGAGTCACCCAGCACGGCCGTTCTCAGACAGCAGACTGGCGATCGGCGGCAACGGTGCGCTGCGGATCCCCGCGTCTCTCGAACGAGGCGCAATCACGCTGGCTGGTGAGCGCGGTTAATTACGGAGAACCAATGAGGTCGCCCTCTGATGCGTCGCCAACCACGCGCGGATAGCCTCGCCCAGGCTGGCTATGTACAGATGAAAGGAGGCCAGGCCATGCCGTCGGGAACATTGATGCGATGGGAACCATTTGCGGAGCTCGGCGAGTTGCGTAGTCGTTTTGACCGGATCTTCGGCGAACTGAGCGACAGTCCCGGGACCGTTTGGAGGCCGGCGATCGACGTGATGCGCGACGACGGCAATCTGGTGGTCCGCGCCGACGTCCCAGGGATCAAACCCAAGGAGGTCAAAGTCGAGGTCGAGGACGGGATCCTCACCGTCTCGGGACAGCACGAAGAGAAGAAAGAGGAGAAGGACAAGAGCTTCTTGCGGCGCGAGTGTCGCTATGGGTCGTTCTCCCGCTCGCTGGCGCTGCCGGATGGCGTGGACGCAAAAAAGATCAAGGCCGAGACTCACGACGGCATCGTTGAGGTCACGATCCCGCTGCCCAAAGCGCCCGAGAAGAAAAAGATCGAGATCAAGACCACGGCCGCTTGAGTGCCGGCGACGGCCAGGGCCGACCGACGCGCCCTCGCGATAGAGCTCGGCCCTTCCCCGATGCTAGAGGTCGGTCCCTCCCCGATGCTTCTGCTATCAGGCACATCGTTACGACAGACAGGAGGAGACTAGGGTGTCGACGAGGATCGTTTTCGACGGCGGCGCTGAGGTGCTCGTCGCGCAGGATGAGGGGGACGTCATTCACGCGGTTCGGCGCGACCACCCGAACCCGGTGACACTCGAGAGCACCACAGGCGGGCCGCTTCACATCAACTGGGATCACGTCGCGTTCATCGAGGAGGCGCTCGTCACTCCCGCCGCGCCCGGCGAGGGCATCTGACAGCGGCACCTGACCGGCACCTACCTCGCGCCTCAGAGCGCGGTCGGGTACGTCTCCGGAGGCTCGCCGAGCTGCCAGCTGGGAGTGCGCTCCAGCGGCTCGACGGCGCGGGTCGAGTCGATATGCACGAGCGCGTCGTACTGGCGAGCGGCGCTGGCCAGAAACCAGTGGCTCTGGCGTTCGGTCTCGCGGCGGTAGATCACGCCGATCGCGCGCTCCAGGCGCGGCTCTGCCAGCGCTCGTCCGCTCTCGCCGGAGCCCAGCGGACAGAGCAGGAAAGCCGGGATCTCGGTTGCATGCAAAAGCGCCTCATAGCTGTCGCGCAGCGCGGCGCGCACGCGCTTGCGCTCCGCGGGCCCGCCCCACTCGGAGGCGGCGGTGACGCTGCCGGTATGCGTCGTGAACCCCACGTTGACGACCTCGCGGCCATGGCGCTCACGCAGCAGCTGGCCGATGTTGAGTTCGCCGCGTTGGGCCATCTCGGTCGCGCGAGCATCCCCGACGTGGGAGTTGTGTGCCCAGACCACGACCCGCGCGGTGCCGCCATGGCGGTCCAGGTGCACGAGCAGCTGATCCAGGGTATCGGCCATATGCCGGTCGCGCTGGTTCCAGGAACCGGCGCGGTCGCCAAACATCGTGCGGTAGTACTCCTCGGCATTCGCCACGATCGCGGCGTTCTGCTCGGCGAAGAAGTACTCATCCTCGGCCACGAGGCCGTCGCGCGAGAGGTATTCCCCGGCACGCCGGCGCAGGTCCACAAGCTGCTCGATCACCTTGCGCCGGCACGGCTCACCGACGCCGAGGAGCACCGCCTCGCCGTAGCCCGCGCCCTCGCCCGCATAGGGTTGCAGGCACTCATAGCGCGCCCGAGCGCGGGCCGCGGCCGGCGGGTCCTGCTCGTCCAGGTAGGCGATCACGGCCTCGATCGAGGCGCTGAGGCTGTACAGGTCGAGACCGAAAAAGCCGACGGGACGCGGCCCTCGATCGGGTCGCTCGTTGTAAGCACGCAGCCAACCGACGAAGTCGAGCACGTCCGCGTTGCGCCACATCCACGTCGGAAAGCGCGCAAAACCGCGCAGCGCCTCCTCCGCGTCGCCATCATCCCGGCCCCCGCCGACGTAACGATTGACGCGATAGGCGTCGGGCCAGTCGCCCTCGATCGCGATCGCGCTGAAGCCATGCTCTGCGATCAAGCGCTTGGTGATCCGAGCCCGCTCGCGGTAGAACTCGTGGGTTCCGTGGCTTGCCTCGCCGAGCAGGACGATCCGTGCATCGCCCGCCAGCGCGAGCAGCGCGTCGTAGTCACGCTGATCGCCCGTCAGCGGATGTGCCTGGCGGCGCAGCGCGGCGAGCACCTCGCGCTCGCCGAGATTCAGTGTCGGCGGTGTGGCCACGGCTTGCTGGACCTCGAGCGCCGGCTCGGGTCAAGCCTCGCAAATCTCGGCGACCGTGGCGCCCGTGATGCGCACCACCTCGCGCGGGTCGACGAGCACCGAATGACGATGGTCCCCGGCCGGGCACAGGATTTGCTCCTGTGCAGCGAGCGCCTTGTCGATCACCTCCGCGGCCGGCACCATCGGACCGAACGGTGGCACCGCGCCAACTTCGAGCGACGGGAAGTCGCGCGCGATCTCGGCCTCGCTCGCCAAGCGCAGCTGACGGCTGGCGCCGAACAAGTCGCGCAGCCGATGCAGGTCCAGACGGTCGGCGGCCGAAACCGCCGCGATCACATACGCGTGGCCGTCGTGCAGCACGATCGTCTTGGCGACCCGCTCAGGCGAGAGGTTGGCTATGTGAGCTTCGCTCGCAGCGTTCGTCACAGGCTCGTGCTCGATCAGCTCATAGGCAACTTCGGCTCCCTCCAGGAACCCGACGATCGCATCGACCCGCGTGTTTGTCACCGGCCCGGCGGGGCTCTCATTCGTCATCGTGATTCTCCTTAGCTCAGCCGCTCGGCGATGGCACACAAGGCCTCGACGGGGGGTTTCGAATCATGGGGCACACGCTACGCTCGAGGCCGCCGCGTCGCATTCGGGGAAACCACGGGTCGCGTCTCCGGTTTTTCACCTCGTCGCACGCAGCGGGCGATACCCCCATCGGCGTGGCTTGCTGAGCTTCGACGCGAGCAAACTCGCTGGTAGTCCGTTCGAGACCCGTCGGATTGCACGATCGTCGTGGGCGGGCGTAAAACGACGAGCGCCAATCCCCACGGGGGCAGACGGGGTCCTAGCCGCCGCCACCAGCGTAGGCAGCCGGCCAGGGGCGCTGGGGCGCGGCCGTCTCGATCCGCACCCGCGCGTCTGCCACGAGCGCGCCTTGCGGTCCCGCGATCACGGGGTTTAGGTCGAGCTCGACGACCTCATGATGCGTGTCGACGAGTGCGCTCACGTGCAAAAGCAACTGCTCCAGCGAGGGCAAGTCCGCGGGAGCGGAGCCGCGATAGCCGGTCAGCAGCGGAAAGATCGCCAGCGAGCGCAGCATCTCGCGGGCCTCGCCAGGGACCAGCGGGGTGAGCCGCACCGCGACGTCGCGCATGATCTCCGTTTGCACGCCGCCGGCGCCGCAGGCGACGACTGGGCCAAAGACCGCGTCCGTGACGACACCAACGAGCATCTCGACGCCCGGTTCGACCATGCGCTGCACGACGAAGCGCTCGCGCCGCTGCCCCGCGCGAGCGAGCGCCGCGTCCATCAGCCCGGCCGCATCGATGACGGCGCTCTCTCCGCCGAGTCCCACCTTCACGGCGCCGGCCTCGGTCTTGTGCACAAGACCAGGCACGACAGCCTTGAGCGCCACCGCCCCGCCGAGCTCGGCGGCCGCACGGCCAGCGGCGACAGGGTCCTCGGCGAAGTGCCACTCCGCGACAGGGATCCCGTAGCAGTCAAGCAACTTGGTCACCCGCTCGAAGTCCAGCCAGCCAGGCCCCGAGCGCAGCGAATCGGCGATCAGCGCCGCGGCCTCGTCTGCTCGCGCAACCTCGAGCGCCAACGGCTTCTCCGCCGGTGTGCGGCGCCACGCGGCATGACGTGCTACACGCCCCAGCGCTCGGGCTGCGTCCTCCGGGTAGAGGTACGCGGGTATACCACCTCCGCCCTGCACGACCGCCGCATGGTCGCGCGCGGACATGAAAACCGCTTGCACCGGCAGCTCGCGCGGGAGCTCGTTCAGCGCAGCACGGATTTGTCGCGCCACCTCCTGAGCTCTGGTCAGAAGCGGGCGAACGAAGATCACGATCAGCGCGTCGATCCCTTCCCACCCGGCGAGCACGCCGATCGCGCGACGGTAGTCCTCGGCGGTGGCGGTCGCGAGCATGTCGACCGGGTTCGCGAGCGAGGCCTCGGGCGAGAGGAAGCCGTGCAACGTGGCCTGCAGCGCAGCGGGGAGCGCAGGCAACACGAGGTTGGCCGCCTCGCAGGCATCCGCGCACATGATCCCCGGGCCCCCGGCGTTGGTCAGGATCCCGACTCGCCGCCCCAGCGGCAGCGGCTGGCTGGCCAGCAGCGAGGCGACGTCGAGCATGTCCGCGAGGCTGTCGGCGCGGATCACGCCGGCCTGCTCGAAGAGCGCATCGACGGTGACGTCTGACGCTGCGATGAGCGCGCCCGTGTGCGACGTCGTGGCCCGCGCGCCGGCTGTCGAGCGGCCGCTCTTGACGACTACGATCGGCTTGCGCGTCCCCACCCGGCGGGCGACGCGCGAGAATCGGCGCGGGTCGGCGAACGACTCGATGTACAGCAACGCCACCTTGGTGCGCTCGTCCTGCTCCCAGTAGTCCAAGAAGTCATTGCCGGTGAGGTCGGCGCGGTTGCCGATCGACGCGAACGAGGACAGGCCCAGGCCGCGGTCGCTTACGAGATCGATCAACGCCAGTCCGAGCGCTCCGCTCTGCGACAGAAAGGCGATGTTGCCGGGCGGGGGCTGACCGGGCGCGAACGTCGCGTTCAGCGCGACCGCGGAGGCGGTGTTGAGCACGCCCAGGCAGTTGGGACCGACCAGGCGCATCCCCGCGGCTCGGCAGATTTCGACCAGCTCCCGCTGGCGCACCGATCCGTCGTCCCCGACCTCGGCGAAGCCCGCCGAGATCACGACGAGCGAGGACACGCCCTTTTGCGCGCACTCCCGCGCGACAGCTGTAACCGCAGCGGCTGGTACCGCCACCACGGCGAGTTCGACCTCGTCGGCAATCGCGGACACGTCACGGTACGCCCGCACCGACTGGACCACCTCGGCTGTGTGGTTGACCGGATAGACGACCCCCTGAAATCCTGCGTCGAGCAGATTGTGGAATAGCTCGCCGCCGACAGTGCCACGTTCGCGCGACGCGCCGATTACAGCGATCGAGCGTGGCTCGAGAAACGTCTTCACCGCGGCCGCTGCCGCGATCTGCTCGCGGCGCTCGAAGCGCTCGCGCGCGTCTGCCGAGAACGCCGTCGGCAGCTCGACGTGAATCGAGCCCGGCACCGACGATGTTGCGACCGGGAAACCGCTCTCGCGGAACACCTCGATCATGCGATGGTTGTCCGGCATCACCTCGGCTTGGAACAGCGCGACGCCCTGTGTCGCGGCGGCCTCGGCAAGATGCGCGATCAGGATCGTTCCAAGGCCCTGGCCCTGCAGCTCGTCGGCGACCGCGAGAGCGACCTCCGCGTTCGCGCGCTGCGTGCGTGTGTATGAGCCATGGCCGACGATGCGACCTTGCGGCCCACGGACAGCTACGAGCCCGTAGCTCCCCACGTAGTCGACAGCGACCGCCCAGTCCGACAGGGCCTCGAGGTTCGACCCGGCGGAGAAGAAACGAAACGCGAGCGATTCGATGCTCAGCCCGCGATAGAACGCGAGGATTCCCTCCCGATCCTCCGCCCGGACCGGGCGAACGCGGACTGTCGATCCGTCGCGCAGGGTCACGTCGACCTCGCGATGAGCTGGATAGTCGCCGATCATGAGCTGATCATCGATGCATCATCGCTTGAGTCCCGAATCGGTTGGGTGGGACGGGTCGGCGAACGTGTCACAGGCGGCCATCGTGTCCTCCAGGGCGAGGCGGCGCATCGCGAACAGCGACGAGTCCCGGCGCCCGATCGCGATCAGCCGCATCAGCCGCGGGATGCTAAACGTATCGACGAGCCCGGGCGACGGCTGGGGCTGCGCCGGCGCGAGCAACACAACGTCAAACCTGCTGACACGCAGCCCCTGCCGCACAGCCGGGCGATGGTGAGTGAGGCGCTACGGTCATACCCGTGAGCACCACGAACTCGCCCTCGGTCGCGCTCTTCGCGCCGCACCCGCTGCTGACGGTTACGCTCGAGCTCGAGGGGGATGATCGCCAGAGCATCCACTTTCACGCCGGCGGGCAGGGTGTATGGGTGGCCGGCATGGCGCATCGCATCGGCGTGACACCGGTCCTCTGCGGCTTTATCGGCGGCGAGAGCGGCGAGTTGCTGCGCCCATTAGTCCAGAGGACAACTGGCGCCCGGCCTCACATTGTGCGAACCCAGAGTGCCAGCGGCTGTTACGTCACCGATCGCCGCTCGGGACAGCGCGAGGTGCTGGCGATGAAGCTTAGCGACCCGCCCTCCCGTCACGAGCTCGACGAGCTGGTCTCGCTGGCATGCGCGCAGGGGATTGCCAGCGGATGGCTCGTGGTGACCAACCCGTTGCCCGGCGATGCGCTGCCGCTCGAGGTCTATCGCGACCTCGTAGCCGACGCGCGCGCGGGGGGCTGCCGCACGCTCGTGGACCTCTCCTCGCCCCGTCTGGATGCTGCGCTGGAAGGCGAGCCCGATGTCGTAAAGATCAATGACTGGGAGCTCGCGGAGCTCGTTCGCGGGTCCGTCTCCACTCCGGAGCTGCTGTTGGCAGGGGCGCAGAGCCTGCGTGAGCGGGGCGCGCGCAACGCGATCGTCACGCGCGGCGAGCTGCCTGCGATCGTGCTGCGCGACGATGCTGTATGGCGGCTGACGCCGCCGCGCTTCGAGCACGGCTTCCGCGAGGGGTGCGGCGACGCGATGATGGGCGCCCTCGTGGCAGGGTGCGCGCTCGGCGAGACCTTCGAACGCGCGGTCGTGCTCGGCGCGGCGGCGGGCGCGGCGAACTTCCTGCGGCGAGGACTCGGGCACGCCTCACGCGAGGTCGTCCAGCAACTCACCAACACGGTTTCGCTGGAACCTTGGTCGACAACACAGGGGGCTGGTAGCGAGGCAGGTTAAGACAAGTCCGTGTCGACCAGGTGCTCATGCCCCTACGAACGTGGACTACGGTGAACCTAGCAGTCAGTACACCCGGCTCAGCCAGACGTGGCCCACGGGGGCGAGACGCGCTCCCCGCGCAGGATTGCCGCAGGCGCCTGTTCGGCGATCCACCGGACCCACCCGGTCGGGCAGACCTCACGCAACCGTTCGAAGCCCGCGCCCAGACGCAGCGGCCGCCCCCCGTGCGACGAGTGTGCGTCGCTTGCGAGCAGATGCACGAGTCCATCGCGCGCGAGGCGCAAGACGAGATCATCAGGGTCGTCAGGGTCAGCTTTTGCGAGGAAGTCCGCGGTCCATTGAAGCAGGCAGCCGCGCGCGGCTAGGACGCGCAGATGCTCCTCGAAGCCAGCGCCGGCGTGACGCTCGGGATGCGCCACGACCGCCCATACACCACGCGACGCGAGCCGGTCGACGAGCGCCAACAGCTCGAGCCCGATCGGGCCGGGCGTGGGCTCGAGCAGGATCCAGCGACCCCTGTCAAGAGAAACCGCAGACAGCTGCGCTGCGCTAAGCCGGTCGGCGGCGAAATGAGCGACCTCGCCCCCCTGTGCGATCCGCACGCGCACGCCTCGGTCATCCAGAGCGCGCTGGAGGCCCGCGACCCGTGCCGGAAGCTCCTCGATTCGCACGTCATGGTCGTCGCGAATATGTGGTGTCGCGCAGACGACCGTGATGCCGTCGCGCTCGGCTTCGCGCGCCATGGCGACGCTGTCGGCAAGGTCAAGCGCGCCATCGTCGAGCGCCGGCAGAATGTGGCAGTGAAGGTCGATCACAGGGCGGGAACGTTAGGTCGTTTGCCTGAGATCTGCAGCGGCTGCGTAGGCTGGGCTCAACGTGACCTTTGGGATCCTCGCAGTCATCGTGCTCGCCGGCCTCGGCGGCCCGCTGCTCGGGATCACCGGACGCCGCTTCGTACCTGTGGTGATTGGCGAGATCGTCGCCGGCATCGTCGTCGGCCGCACCGGGCTGGGGCTGGTCGATCCGACAAACCGCACCGTCTCATTCCTCGGCGAAGTCGGCTTCGCGATGCTGATGCTGAGCGTTGGTATGCACTTGCCCCTGCGCGACCCGCGGCTTGCGCACTCGCTGCGTCACGGCGCGCTGCTTGCGGCGATCGTCGGCGTGCTCGCGATACCCGCGGCTGTGATCGCGGCCGCGCTTACCGACACGGGTCATGCGGCCGTCTACGCGGTGGTGCTCGCGTCGGGGTCCGCAGCAGTGCTGCTGCCGGCGCTACAGGAGAGCGATGCCGCCGGCCCCGACGTACTCACGGTCATGGCCCAGGTGACGATCGCCGACGTCGTAACGATCATCTCGGTCCCGATCGTGCTCGAGCCCGGCCGCGCCGCGCACGCCGCACTCGGGGGCGCGCTGGTGGCTATCGCCGCCCTGGCGCTGTTTGGAGCAGGGCGCCTTCTCGCCGGTCGCGAATGGGTACGCAACGTGCGCCGGCGCTCCAAGCGCCGCCACTGGGCGCTGGACCTGCGCCTTTCGCTACTGACCGTCTTTCTCCTTGCGTGGGTCGCTCAGAAGAGCGGCACGAGCGTTCTAATCGCGGGGTTCGGCGCAGGCTTGGTGGTGGCGTTGATCGGTGGGCCGAAACGTCTCTCGACCCAGATGCGGGGCATCGCGGAGGGCTTCTTTATCCCCCTGTACTTCGTGGTCCTCGGCGCCCAGCTCGACCTGCATGCGTTCATCGCTGACCCGCGGATGATCGCGCTTGCCGCGGCGCTTGCAGCGCTGAACGTCGCGATTCACCTGCTCGCGGTCCTCCTCACCCACCGCCGACTCAGCGCGGGACTCGTCGCCTGCGCGCAGCTCGGCGTACCCGCCGCCGTCGCATCACTCGGGCTAGCCGAGCACGTGCTTTCGAACACGGTCGCCACGGCGATCGTCGCAGCGGCACTCGTCAGCCTCGTGATCTGCACCCTGGCCGTAGATCGATTGGTCCAGCCGGCCAGCGAGCGACACGCAACCGCCTGCGTGCCGACTGCGCACTGACCGCAGCGACGGGCGCAGCGGTCGTACTACGCCCAGATGAATGAGCTCTCGCGCACCGCCGGGTGGGTTGCATTGACCGATCCGAGTTACGTAGAAATCAACGACCTGTACAGTGCAAACCCACGATGATCAGCGCTCGCTACGGGCTTATCGTCACATTGGCTGGCGGGGATAGACAGCGAGTGAAGCTCAATGCTTCGGGTCGCTTGCTGTCTAACCCTCCAGCCGCCAGCTATGAAGCTTGACTCACCGCCAACTGATCCCTCTTGGCGGGGGTCGAGGCGAACCACGACCGGGGGGAGGACGGCCAAGCCTCCCCGCTGGTCGCTCTCAATCGCGAGCTTGCACTTGAAATCGCGAGCTTGCACATGAAATGTTATGTCCGGGCAAGGAAATGTTATGTTCGGGAAATGTTATGTTCGGGCAGGGATTAACGCTTTTTTTTGGGCGTATCGGAGGCCAACGTTGCCCTCGGTAGGCACTTCGACGACGCATACTCCCGATCGCGATCGCATCGTCATCCAGGGCGACCTAAAGAGGCTCCCCGCCGGTCAACCAGCTGACCCCGACCTCGGCGACGTCGTCACGAAGTGCGCGTCAGGCGGTGAAAGGGAGAACCCCTCGGCTTCGCCCTCGCGCACGTCGAGCACCAGGCGGGGATTGCCCCAGCGTTGGTACTGCTCGGCGTCGACGTAAAAAGGTGCGCCGCCGATCGCCCCGAGCAGCGTGTCACCCGGCCCCGGTGGCAGCGCGCCCGCCGTCAGGCAGATCGGCAGGCTGCCGTCGCAGCAGCCGCCGGACTGGAAGAAGGCGAGCGGACCGGGCTCGGCGCACAGGCGCTCGATCGCTGTGAGCGCCGCGTCGGTCGCGGTCACGCTCGCCTCCGTCACCACGGACCCTCAGAAAAGCCCCATGCCCTGCTGGTCGTAGCTGACGAGCAGGCACTTGGTCTGGGAGTAGTGCTCGAGCATCATCTTGTGGTTCTCGCGTCCTACGCCCGAAACCTTGTAGCCGCCGAACGCGGCGTGCGCGGGGTAGAGGTGGTAACAGTTGGTCCACACGCGACCCGCCTTGATGCCGCGGCCCATGCGGAACGCGCGCGTGCCGTCGCGGGTCCACACTCCCGCGCCGAGACCGTAGAGGCTGTCGTTGGCGATCTCAAGGGCCTCGGCCTCGTCCCTGAACGTGGTCACGGCCAACACGGGGCCGAAGATCTCCTCTTGGAAGATGCGCATGTGGTTGCGGCCTTTGAAGACGGTCGGCTCGTAGTAGTAGCCGCCCGCGAGCTCGCCGCCGAGCGCGTTGCGGTGCCCACCGATCAAAAGTTCGGCGCCCTCTTCGTTACCGATCTGCACGTAGCTTTCGATCTTCTCCAGCTGTGAGGCTGAATTCTGCGGCCCGAGCTGGGTGGTGTGGTCGAGTGGGTTGCCCTGCCGGATCGCGGCGATGCGCTTGAGGCAGCGCGCCATGAACTCGTCATAGATCGACTCCTGGATCAGCGCGCGTGAGGGGCACGTGCAGACCTCGCCCTTGTTGAACGCGTACAGCACGAGCCCTTCGATGGCCTTGTCGAGAAATTCATCCTCACGCGCCATCACATCCGCAAAGAAGATATTCGGCGACTTGCCGCCGAGCTCGGTCGTGGAGGGGATAATGTTCTGCGCGGCGTACTGCATGACTAGTCGCCCCGTCACCGTCTCGCCGGTGAACGCGATCTTGGCGATGCGCTTGTTGGAGGCGAGCGCCTTGCCCGTCTCGGCGCCGGGCCCATTGACGATGTTCAGCACTCCTGGCGGGACGATGTCCTCGATCAGCTCGGCGAGCTTGAGGATCGACCACGGCGTCGGGGACGCAGGCTTGACGACCGTGCAATTACCGGCGGCGAGCGCGGGCGCGATCTTCCACGCGGCCATGAGCAGCGGGAAGTTGAACGGGATGATCTGTCCGACGACGCCGAGCGGCTCGGAGAAGTGGTAGGCGATGGTGTCTTTGTCGATCTCCGAGATACGGCCCTCCTCGCCGCGGATCACATCGGCGAAGTAGCGGAAGTGATCGGCGGCCAGCGGGATGTCCGCGGCGAGTGTCTCGCGCACGGGCTTGCCGTTCTCCCAGCTCTCGGTGACCGCGAGCATCTCGAGGTTCTCCTCGATCGCGTCCGCGACCGCGTTCAGCATCCTCGAGCGTTCGGTCGTGGAGGTCTCGCCCCAAGCGTCCTTGGCGGCGTGCGCGGCGTCGAGCGCCAGCTCGATGTCCTGCGCTCCGGAGTGAGCGACCTCGCAGATTGGCCGGCCGGTCGCGGGGCTCAGGTTCGCGCGGTACTCGCCGTCCACGGGCGCCACCCAGTGGCCGCCGATGAAGTTCTCATACCGCTCCTTGCACTGCGCGGGGCTACCGGGGCGGCCGGGAGCCTCGAAGGTGGTGGTCTGCTCAATAGTTGCCATGAGGAATCTCCGTCACGTCGTCGTGTGTGCTGCCATCGCTGTGGCCGCAGAGCGCAATGGAGCGCGCCCCGCGACCGAGGCGTGTCTGCTGTGGTCAGGCGGTCACTGCCGCCGCGGTCGAGGTGGTCTGAGCCGGACCGCCGTTGGCACCCTGTAGCACCACCTTCAGCGCGTTCGTGTTGGCTGCGTCGGCGAAGGTGTCGTAGGCGGCCATCGCGTCGCCGAGCGCGAAATGGTGGGTGGCGAACAGCGAGGGGTCCAGTCGGCCGCTTGCGATCAGGCGCAGCAGCTGCGGGATGCTGAACGTGTCGACCAGGCCGGTCGTGATCGTCACATCGCGGATCCACAGCTTCTCCAGGTGAAGATGCGCGGACTGGCCGTGCACGCCGATGTTGGAAACTCGTCCGCCCGGCCGGATCAGCTCGGTGCACAGCTCGAAGGTGTCGGGGACGCCCACCGCCTCGAACGCGACGTCTGCGCCGAGGCCGTCGGTCAGTTCCATCACCTTCGCCACCGCATCCTCGCGGCCGTTATTGATGATCGTGTCGGCGCCGAAGCGCTCGGCGCTCGCAAGGCGCGCGTCGGCGAGGTCGATCACGACGATCCGCCCAGGGGTGAACAGCCGCGCGGTCAGGATCGCGGCCAGACCGATCGGGCCGGCGCCGATGATCGCCACCACGTCACCCGGCGCGACCCGCCCGTTGAGCACCCCCACCTCGAAGGAGGTGGGGAGAATGTCGGCGAGGAACAGGACCTGCTCGTCGCCGAGGCCCTCGGGAATCTTGTAGACGGAGTTGTCGACGAACGGGACGCGCGCGTATTCGGCCTGCACGCCATTGATCGTGTGCCCGAAAATCCAGCCGCCGCCGCCCACGCACAGCCCATAGTGGCCCTGCTTGCAAAACGAGCAGCGACCGCACGCGCTGATACACGACAGCAGCACCCTGTCGCCCGGTGCGACAGCGCTCACTCCGGCGCCGACCTCCTGGACGGTGCCGACGGCCTCGTGGCCGAGGATCGTGCCCGGTGTGGTCTCCGGCACGTCGCCCTTGAGGATGTGCAGGTCTGTGCCGCAGATCGTCGTGGTGTCGATGCGGACGGTCGCGTCGGTGGGGTCGAGGATCGTGGGGTCCTCGACAGTGTCCCACCCGCGCTGGCCGGGACCGTGGTAGACGAGTGCCTTCATCTCTTGTTCCTCCTAGCCAGGTGGGAAGGTGGGCTTACTAACCGGTCCAGCTGATGTCGGCGAGGTTGGTGTGCCTTCATGCTGGTCCGCGCGCGCGAGATGCGGCCGTGAGCGACGTTGACAGCCATCTGTGCTGCGCCCCTTTCAAGAGAACAACGAACCGTGGACTTGAAGCTAGGCGCTGCACAGCCCGGCCGTATCGGGGGCTACTTCCCCGATCACCCCGGGTGTAACTACTGACCCGTGCTCGCCAGCTCTTTGACCTCGACGTGGCGGCTGAGCTGCTCTACCTCCTGGCGCGTCCCGGTGCCGAGGCCATGCCTTGTGGCGTTCAGGCAGCCAGCGGCCATCGCAATGCGCAGCGCCGGTTCAAGCGCCTGGCCGTCCGCGAGACTGGCGCCCAGCGCGGCGAACATCGAGTCGCCAGTGCCACGCGGCTCAAGTGCCTCGACACGCGGGCCGACGAGCTGCAGGTAACGCCCGCAATCGCCGTCGAGCACGAGCGCGGGATGCTCGGCGCGGGAGAGCAGGACCGTGCGCGCACCGGCCTCGTGAAGCTCATCAAGCGCCCCGGCCAGGTCCTCAAGCGCGCTGCTGCGCGCCCAGCCTTCGGCAAGCGCCTCCTCCTCACTGATCTTGAGCACGTCAACCCCGCCCGCCAACGCCGACCGCAGCGCCCCGCCCGTGAGGTCCGCGATCACCTTGGTGGCGTTGCTGCGGAGGTCGCCCGCCAGGCGCCGGTAAATGTCGCTGTCCATGATCTCGGGCGGGTCCATTCCCGTCAACAACGCGAGTCCCGCATCGAGCGCCGCGCTGAGCATGACGCCATACAGCTCGTCGGCCTCGTGCCGCGAGAGCTTCAGCGACTCGGTGCGCGCCAGCTCTTTGCGTGTCCCGTCGCGTCGCACATGCACATACACGCCGTTTGAGCTTGCGCACTCCACGGCCAGCAACTCCACGTGCTCGCGCGCCACCAGGCTCCGCAGCACCGCGCCCGACTCGCCGCCAAGGCAAGCGCACAGGCCGACCCTGGCGCCCAGCAGGGCCGCCATCCGCGCAACCCAAAACCCCTGGCCGCCCGCATGGAGATGGATCTCGGTGCGCGCACCGTCTTGGTCCTCGACGGTCACCGTCAACAGCGGCGAGGGCGCGAAGACCACGAGCGACCGTTTCATCGGCGGATGGTCTTCAGCAGTTCGAGCATCTCGCGTTTCAGGGTTGGAGCGGAGGCGACCGTGAAGTCCGAGTCGATGTCATGCTCAGAGCCGTCCCAGTCGTAGGTGAGCGCCCCGGCCTCGCGGGCGAGCAGCACCCCGGCGCTCACGTCCCACACGCGGTTAGAGAGCATCACTGTGGCACCCAGACGACCCGCCGCCAACCACGCCAGGTCAAGCGCCGCCGAGCCGTGCGTGCGTACCCCGAGCGCCCGCGGAGCAAGCTGTACGAGCGCGGCGATGTGCATCGGATTCTCCGTGGCACAATCGTCAGCCACCGCGAAGTCGGTCATGCCGACCAGTGCGTGGTCAAGCCCCTCCAGGTGAGGGATGTGAAGCCGGCGGGCGCTCAGATAGGCGCCGGCGCCGGCGCGCGCCACGTAGCGCTCGCCGAGCAGCGGCAGGTCGACGATCCCGAAGATCGGCTGCCCGTCGCCCAGCAACGCGAGCGAGATCGCGCACAAGGGGCTGCCCTTGATGAAGTTCGTCGTCCCGTCGACCGGGTCGAGCACCCACAACAGCGGCGCGCGAAGGTGCCCGCCACGCTCCTCACCGAGAAAAGGAATGTCGGGCGCTGCGCGCCCGAGCGCCTCCTTGACGGCATCCTCGATCTGGAAGTCCACACGGCTTGCGTAATCGCGGTCGCCCTTGGCGATCAGGCCGCCGACATGCGAGCGACCCTGGACGAGCAGGCGCGCCGCGTGATCGACCGCCACGCCAGCGGCCAGCAACAGCGCGTTGAGCTGGCCCTCGGCCAGTTCGTGCCGCGAAGCCAAGCTCAAGTCGAATCGCCTCTTTGACCACTACGGCCCGGCAGCCCGCTCAGGCGAGCGAAGTTTTGACCCCGTAGAAGACGCGTACGCACCACGCCAGGCTAGCCGGGCGTGAGACTCCGCGCAGGGGCTCCGCTGGCTGAGAGCAGCGAGCGGCCAGTCATCCCGGTCGGGCTTTGTATGCCGAGCAAGTCGAGGATCGTCGGTGCGACGTCGGCGAGCGTGCCGGAAGCCCTCAGCGGCGTCGTGACCCCTGCCACGATCAAGGGCACAGGGTTGCTGGTGTGCGCCGTCTGGGGCTCGCCGTTCGCCGTGAGCATCTCCTCAGCATTGCCGTGATCGGCCGTGACCAGACAAGCCCCGCCGAGCTCTTGGACACCATCGAGCAGTTCCAGCAGGCAGCGGTCGACCGTCTCGACCGCTTTGGTGGTTGCGGCGATCGAGCCGGTGTGCCCGACCATGTCGGCGTTGGCGAAGTTCACCACCGACAGCAATGGTCGCTCCTTACGCAAAGTCGCGAGGAATTCGCTGGTGATCTGCCCGGCGCTCATCTCGGGCGCGAGGTCATACGTAGCAACGTCGCGACGGGACGGCACCAGCACCCGCAGTTCGTCGGGCAGCGGCTGCTCGCGACCGCCGTTGAAGAAGTATGTGACATGCGCGTACTTCTCGGTCTCGGCGACGTGCAGTTGGTGTGCCCCTGTCCGCGCGACGGCCGCTGCGAGCGTGTCTGCTACTCGTTGCGCCGCAAACGCCGCCGGGTACGGCCACCCCTCCTCATAGGGGGTCATCGTTGCGAGCCGGCGTACAAGTGCCGCGCCGTCGCGACCCCGCCAGCCCGGCAGCGCTCCGCCGCGCTCGAAGTCGGTCTCGGCGAGGGCCCGCACGAGCTGTCGCATCCGGTCGGGCCTGAAGTTCAGACAGACGACGCTGTCGTCGGCGCCGATCGTGCCGTCCTCGCCGACGGTGGTGCCTCGGATGAACTCGTCCGTCTCCCCGCGCTCATACGCGTCACGGGCCGCGGCTACCGCGGTCCGGGCATGGTGCGAGCCACGGCCGTGGACGAACAGGTCGTAAGCGGCCTGCGTGCGCTCCCACCGGTGGTCGCGGTCCATCGCGTAGAACCGTCCGATCACGCTCGCGACGCGCCCGCCACCGGCCCGCGCGCAGCACGCTTCGATCTCTGCCAGGTAGCGGGCCGCGCTGTCCGGGGCGGTGTCCCTCCCGTCGGTGATGCAGTGCAAAACCAGGTCTTGCACGCCGACCTCTGCGGCCAGCTCGATCACGGCCCTGGCGTGAGCGAGCTGTGAGTGCACGCCGCCGCCGGAGATCAGACCGATCAGATGTACCCGCGGGCTTGACGTCAGCGCGGCGCACAGCACCGCGTTGGTTGCGAACTCGCCGTCAGCGATCGACTCGTCGATCCGTGTCAGCGCTTGGGGCACAGCGGCGCCGGCGCCGAGCGTCAGGTGACCGACCTCCGAGTTGCCCATCTGACCGGCCGGCAGCCCGACGTCCTTGCCCGATGCCGACAAAGCAGCGTGTGGCCAACTGCGCCACAGCCTGTCCATCACCGGGGTACGGGCCAGCGAGATGGCGTTGCCCGGACCCGGCCGGGCGATGCCCCACCCGTCGAGAATCACCAGGCATACGCGCTCCACCGCACTGCCGGCTACCGGTTCGCTCATGCGCCGCTCTGGCTTGCGACCCTCGCTGCACGAGCGGTCGGTTGCGGTCTGGCGTTCTCGAGGGCGGCCAGTGCCGGCAATGGAAGGCCCTGCAGGAAGCGCAGCGTCGCGCCGCCTCCGGTGGAGAGATGATCGATCGCGTCGGCGAGGCCGAGCTGGTCCAGTGCCTGCACCGTCTCGCCGCCGCCCACGATCGTCAGGGCGGAGCTTTTAGCGATCGCCTGCGCGATCCGGCGGGTGCCCGTGGCGAACTGCGCGTACTCGAACGCGCCGACCGGGCCGTTCCAGAACACAGTTCCCGCGTCGGCGATCAATTTCGCGAAGCAGGCGATCGTGGCTGGGCCGATGTCCAGCCCCAGTTGCCCGGCTGGTACGTCGGGGGTGGCGCTGATGACGCTGACGACCGCCCCGGACCGTTCCCCGGCGACCACCAGATCGACGGGCAGCCCCAGCCGGTCCTGGCCGGATGACTGAAGCGCCCTCCGGGCGGCGTTCACGTCGGCGTTCGTGAACGCGCATCTGCCGGTGCTGTGGCCTTCGGCCGCGAGGAACGGGAACGCCATCGCACCGCCGAGCAGCACACGATCGGCAATCTGCACAAAGCGTTCGATCAAAGGCAGCTTGTCCGCGACCTTGGCGCCGCCGAGCACGGCAACGAGCGGTCGCGCCGGATGCTCAAGCAACGTCTGCAACGCGCTCACCTCGCCGTGCATGAGCATGCCCGCGGCCGCCGGCAACAGGTGCGCGACGCCCTCGGTGCTCGCGTGCGCGCGGTGCGCGGTCGCGAAGGCGTCATCCACGTACACGTCAGCGAGCGCGGCGAGCGCACGCGCAAGCTCAGCGTCGTTGGCGGTCTCGCCAGCCTCGAAGCGCACGTTCTCGAGCATCAGGATCTCTCCCGGCTCGAGGGTCGCGGCGCGCGCCTCGACCTGCGGGCCCACCACCGCCGGCGCGAGCGCGACCGGCGTCCCCAGCAGATGCTCGATGCGTTCGGCGACCGGACGCATCGAGAGGCGCGGATCGCGCCCATCGGGCCGACCGAGGTGCGAGACGAGGACAATCGCCGCGCCACGCGAGCGAAGCGCTTCGATCGTCGGCAGCGCCGCGCGGATCCGAGTGTCGTCGGCCACACGGACCTGCCCGTCCTCGGTCGCCAGCGGGACGTTCAGGTCGGCGCGCAGGAGCACGCGCCGGCCGGACACATCCAGATCGTCGAGGGTCCGCAGCATCATGCGTGCACCGGCGCGAGCACCCGTTCGGCCAACTCCACCAGCCGGTTGGAGTAGCCCCACTCGTTGTCATACCAGGCCATAACCTTGACCTGACTGTCGTCGATCACGCTCGTCAGCAGAGAATCGAAGACCGCCGAGTAGGGGGAACCCACGATGTCGGAGGAGACGAGCGGCGCCTCGCTGTAGTCGAGGATCCCGCCCAACGGGCCCTCGGCGCTGTCACGAAACGCCGCGTTGACCTCCTCGACACTCGTCGGCCGCTCGGCCTCCACGGTCAAATCGACGATCGAGCCGGTCGGCACGGGCGCACGCAACGCGAGCCCGTTCAGGCGCCCCTCGAGCTCGGGGATCACCAGCCCGAGCGCCTTCGCGGCGCCGGTCGAGGTCGGGACGAGGTTGATCGCCGCCGCACGCGCACGGCGCAGGTCCTTGTGCGGCCCGTCGAGCAGGTTCTGGTCGGCCGTGTAGGCGTGAACCGTGGTCATCAGCCCGTGGCGGATGCCCACGGTCTCGTGCAGCACCTTCGCCACCGGCGCAAGACAGTTGGTCGTACAGGAGGCGTTTGTGATGATCTGGTGGTGCTCGGGGTCATACGTCTCGAAGTTCACGCCGAGCACGACATTCGCGTCGGCGGGCTCCTCGCCCTTGATCGGCGCGCTGAGGATCACCTTCTGCGCGCCGGCGATCAGGTGCCGCGCCGCCGCCGCGCGCGTGCGCAGCCGCCCGGTGGACTCGATCACCACGTCGACGCCCAGCCTGCTCCACGGCAGCGCGTCGGCATCGGGCTCGGCGAGCGCGAGGATCTCCCGGTCGTCCACGATGATCGAGCCCTGGCCTGCCCGCACGCTTGCGGGGAACCGCCCGTAAACCGAGTCGCGCTCAAGCAGCGCAGCCAGCGTCGAGGCCTCAACGAGATCGTTGATAGCGACGACCTCCAGATCAGCGCCGCGCTCATGCGCGCATCGCAGCACGCCCCGGCCGATACGCCCGAAACCGTTGATCGCCACACGCACAGACATAGCCTTGCTCCTTCATCAAGTCGTTTCACTGACCGTACGTGTGACCGGGCATGTACGGCATCCGCCCTTCTCCCGGTGCGCTCTGGCGCAGAACTACCGACCTCGGCCTGCGCGCGCCCGTTGAGCGCATCGAGCCCTAGTCGGGCTAAGTGCTAGCGCGCTGCCCGCGCGCTTGCCTGGAAGGCCGGGAGGCGCTCAGCGGTACCGTTATCACCGGCACGGGCGAGGTCTTCAGCAGCTCGGTCGTGACCGTCCCCAGCGCCTCGTGCAGGCGGGAATGGTGCTTTGCGCCGAGCACGATCGCGCGAGCGTCGTGGCGGCGCGCCGCGTCGATCAATGCGCTCACGGGATCAGCGTCTGAGATCGCGGTCTGCAGCTCGATGTCAAAGAGCGCCTTGTCGCCGTCGAGCAGCAGCTCGTCGAGGATCGCGCGGCCGAGGTCGTGGCGCTCGCTGCGGGTGCTGAGCGGGCTCGGCGGCACGTGCTGGGGCCGGCAGGCATATACGATCACGAGCTTGCCGCCCGCAACCAGCTCGCTTGCCGCCCAGCCGGCGGCGTGGCGCGAGCTCTCGCTGCGGTCATAGCCGAGCACCATGCAGGGCCCAGGCGTCCCGCCAACATCGCCGCGTGGGCGTGTCACGTTGGTGTCTTCTCGCGCTCTTGTCATCTCACCCGCGCCTCGAGCGGCTCGCTACGGGCCGCGGTGCGCTTCTCGGCATCCCCGGCGCGAGTGTGACCTGCGACAGCGTTGCCGGAGCGTACCCCCGACGCGAGCGCTCGTGCGACGTCAAGGCTCGAGATCACTCCAACGGGTCGGGCGACATCAGAGTCGGCGACGACCAGATGAGAGCATTCGTGCTCGCTCATCAGTTGCGCGGCGCTGTGAACATCATCGTCGGGGTAGATCGTAACGATCTCCGTCGCCGCGACCGAGCCGGCCTGCGCGTCGGTGTGCCCGTCGCTGACCGCGCGCATCAGCTCGACGTCTGAGACGATGCCCCACACGAGCTGCTCGTTGTGGCGGCGATCGCGCGCGAGGCCGTCCACGACGACGCAGTGGATGCGATGCTCAGCCATCAGTGAGACGACCTCGCTCAGCGGTGTCTGCGGCGGACAGTCGATGATCCCGGGGTGCATGACTTCGTGGACCTTCAGCGAGCTGTGGTCAGAGGGCGGCGGCATGGCTTTCTCCTCACGTCGATCGGTTTCTCAAGTTGAGCGCTACCGTGTGCTTCACATGACCGAGGCTCTCACGAGCACACCAAGCCGCCATCCGCTGTAGACCAGCCCAAGGATTCCGGGGTTTCCTCGGAGGGTCTCCGGGGGCTACTCGGCTGGTAGCCCGCCGTGCTCGAGCAGATAGCAGGCGTGGTGGTAGTCCTCGGAGGCGAGCCGACCCGCGCGCCTCTGCGCAGTCCTCGAAGTCCGGCGTGCTCGCCCGTACTCGAGGGTGACCATCGGCTCATACGCGCCGATCGGCTCACCGCAGTGAGCGCAGCGCCATTGTTCGCCGCTTCGACGCGGCGGGATACCCAGATCTTTATCCGTCACGAGCTCACCAATCGAGAAAAACGTTTGCCTAAAAGGCCTCAGCTTCCAGACTGATCGGCGCTGGTGGGACGGCCATCGGTGCTATGCCCCGCCCTTGTGTAGCGGAAACCCCGCAGTCCGCGCTGCGCGGCAGCCCATCCGCTGATCCACCGCGCGAATAACTTCCGAGACCTGGGCGTCGGTGCTCTGCTCGCCGTCGAGTGAGACCACCCTGGCCGTGGGCAACTCGTCCAGCCCCTCGAAGCGATGAAACTGCGCGGTGACGACCTCTGGGGTGGCGTCGGAGATCCGGCCGGCGCTGCGCATCCGCGCCAACGCTCGCGCGAGCGCGGTCTCGAGCGTCACCCGGCAGCGCACGACCAGGAATGTGAGATCCCCGCGGTTTAGAAGGCGAAAGAGCTTTGCGCGCTCGCTGCGTCTCTGGCAGGTCGCGTCCACGATCACGCCACCCGTGTGCTCCAGCTCGGCGAGCGCCTCGCGGCTAAGCAGGTTATAGACAATGCGGGTGAACTGACTGGTGTAGTGCTCCGGGCGGGCGCGCTCGGTGGGCGCCAATCCGGCGCGCCGCTTGCGGATCGCATCGGAGGAGACGACCGGCAGCCGCGAGCGGCGCGCGAGCTCCGCGGCGAGCGTCGACTTGCCGCTCCCCGCCGTGCCGCAGACGATGATCGCGACCGGGCGGCGTGCGCGCCAGCAGAAACGCTGCGCGAGCATCCACAGGCGGCCAGCTCGCGCGCGTTCGCGAGAGCGCAGGCGACCATGCCCGCTTCCGGCAGTCACCACGGCGACCTTTGCCCGCACGAGCGCCCAATAGGCGCAGTAGAAGCTGCGCAGCTGCTCGCTCGCGGGGCTTCCGCCAGCATGGCGGTAGGCGCCGATCAGCTCGCGTGCGGCTCCGCGGCGGCCGTGCGCCTCCAAATCCATCGCCAAAAACGCAAGGTCCTGGGCGACGTCCATCTGGCGCAGCTTGGGGTCGAACTCGATCCGGTCAACGACGCGCACCTCGGAGCCGAGCAGCACGTGCTCGCAGCGCAGGTCGCCGTGCCCGTCGCGGACCTCGCCTGCGCGCACACGCCGCTCGATCTCTGCGCGATGAGCCCTCACGAACGCCCCGGCGAAACCGCGCAGCAGCTGCAGCCGCCAGTCGCCGGGGTGATCCAGGCGCTCAAGCTCGCGAAGGTTTACCTCCCAGGCCGCCAGCAGCCGCTCGGGTTCACCGCCCGCGCAGGGAGCGCAGTCACGGTGAAAATCGGCAACGCGACGCGCGACGTCCCGCGCCTGCGCAGTGGTCAGCGAGTGCGCATCGATCGCGCCTTGCAGCGTTTCCGCATCCTCGAAACGGCGCATGTGCACGGCGTACTCGAGGGCGCCGGGCGCGTCGGGTGGCGCGAAGCGAAACCCGTCGCCGGCGGGGACGATCGCGCGCACCCCGAGGTAGATGCCGGACGCGAGCTCACGGTTGATACGGACCTCCTCATGGCACGCAGCTCGCCTGCGCGCGAGCGTGCTGTAGTCGAGGAACGCAAGCCGCACCGGCTTCTTGACCTTGTAGGCGAACCGGCCGGCGAGGAACACCCAGGAGGCGTGCGTCTCGTGCACCCGCACCGGCGGACGCCCCCGATACATAACGGGGGAGGCGAGCGCTGCCAACACAGGCGAGTCGGTTGCGACGGGTCGCGCTGCGCTCGCGCGGGCGTCGACTGCGGCTCGTGCCAGCGCTTGCTCGGGAGCGATCACGACCGTGACCTCTGCGCCAGGGCGCTCAGCCGGCGCTTGCGCTCACGGCGGCGCGCTCGCTCTCGGCCTCGTTCCCATCAGGTTGCGATCCGCGCGGTACCACCAGAACCGGGCAGTGCGCCTCGCGTATCACCCGCGCCGAGACGCTCCCCAGCAGGACGTGACGCAACGGGCCATAGGCCCGCGAGCCGAGCACCAACAGATCAAGCTCCTCGGACTGCTCAACCAGCACCTCACGGGGATCGCCCTCGATCGTCTGTGTGTTAACCCATCTGTCGGGATCGAGCTCGGCGACTGCGCGCTCGACGCTTGTCCCGGTCGCCGTATACGTTTCGGCTTCGAGCGTTGACATAGCGATCGCCATCCCTGCGTAGCCGCGGATGACAGGGCTCAACCATGAGGCCGCGAGCACGCTCAGCTCGCCGTCGAAACTGACGGCGAGCTCGTAGCCTAACCGCAAGGCCATCCTGCCCTCGGTGGAGTCCGTGAACCCCACGCCGACACGCCGCCATCTGCCAACGTCGCGATCGGCATAGCCGGCGGGTGCGACCAGCACCGCGCACGGGGCGCCATGCACCAGGCGCTCCATCAGGCTGACATGCAGATGAGCTGCAATCCCTCTGCGAGCCGCGCCGATAACGATCAGCCCGGCGTCTTCGTAAGCGGCCATGGCGTGCAGAGCGTGGATCGGCCAGGAGGAGCTGCTCCATCGGTAGCTCACGCCAGCCAGCTCCTGGCTGTCGGGAAGGAGCGTTTGCACCTCCTCGCGGACGCGCTCCTCCACAGCATCCGCGGGCACGGAGGACAGCAGGGGACTGTAGGGATAGACGACCGTAACGCTCGCGCCCAGGCCGCCAGCAAGCCTCCCGGCGAGCTTGACCGCGTCACGACCGGCCTCATCATCCGCGTAGCCAACTACGATCTTCCCGAACACTGGAGCGCCCTTTCCGCTGTTTGTCGAAGCCCAAGCCAGGGTTGCGGCCAGTATCGGAGACACCGGGCGTCGCGGCGAGCGTAGTTTGACCCGATCGCGCATGCGACCCATCCCACAAGCCAAGGCGTGGACACGAACATGTGGGCGCTGGCTGCGGGCGCTTCACCCACACCCTCGGTGCAAACACCGGATGCTGGACGGCGGTGAACATCACATCCTTGGCATATGAGCGCCACGCAGCCACGCGCGCGTGCGGCTGTGCCTGAGCCGATCGGCAGCTCTGGCGGTGAGGCGATTCGCACGCAGGGGCTAACCAAGCGCTATGGGGCGACGCTCGCGCTGGACCGGCTCGACCTGGCGGTAGCGCCTGGCGAGGTGTATGGGTTCCTCGGCCCCAACGGCGCCGGCAAGACGACGACGATCCGTCTGCTGCTCGGTCTGCACCGGCCCACCGCTGGTCGTGCGGAGCTGTTCGGCCTCGATGCCTGGCGCGATCCGGTCCCCGCGCACCGTCGTGTCGCCTACGTCGCCGGCGAGCCGTTCTTGTGGCCGTCGCTGACGAGCGACGAGACGTTCGAGTTCCTCGCAAGCGTGCGCGGCGGCCACGACGTCGCCTACCGCGAGGTGCTGATCGAACGCTTCCAGGTTGATCGCGACAAGAAGGTGCGCGCGCTCTCCAAGGGCAACCGTCAGAAGATCCAGCTCGTGGCGGCGTTCGCCAGCCGCGCTGAGCTGTTGATCCTCGACGAGCCGACAAGCGGTCTGGATCCGCTGATGGAGGTCGCATTCCGCGAGACCGTGCACGAAGCCAAGCAACGCGGACAGACGATCTTTCTCTCCTCGCACATCCTCAGCGAGGTCGAGGCATTGTGCGATCGCGTCGGCATCCTGCGCACCGGACGGCTCGTGGACGAGGGTACGCTCGCCCAGCTGCGCCACCTCAGCGCGCAAACGGTCGAGGTCACTTTCGACGGGCCGGTACCCGAGCTGCCGTCTCTGCCCGGGGTAGCGACCCACCCAGCGGGGCCGAACGCGGCTCGCTTTGAGGTGACCGGCAGCGTCCGGGCGCTACTCGAGGTGCTCGCAGCACTGCCCGTGCTCGCGCTCACCAGCCGCGCGCCGTCGCTTGAGGAGATCTTCCTACACCACTACGACGCCTCCGACGGCCGTGTCGGCGGCTAGCACGATCGCCGGGCGAGCGTTCGCCGACGGGCGCACCCGCACGATCTCCTTCGCGCTCTTGTTTGCGTTTGTCGCAGCCGCGAACGTCGCCGGCTTTCAGCACAGCTTCCCGACGCTGAAGGACCGGCTGGACTTCGCGCGCAGCTTTGGCGGCGACGCATCGGTGCGCCTGTTCTACGGCGAGCCCCACGACCTGCTCACCGCGGGCGGCTATGTCGCGTGGCGCGTCGGCGGGTTCATGTCGATCTTCGCGGCGGTGTGGGGGCTGCTCGCGGCCGTTCGCGCACTGCGCACCGAGGAGGACGCCGGCCGGTGGGAGCTCATCCTCGCCGGTGCGGTGCGGCGCCGCCAAGCACTGCTCGCGGTGCTCACCGCGATCGGCGCCGGCATCACGGTGCTGTGGCTGGCGACCTTCCTGGGGCTGATTCTCGGCGGCCTGCCAGCGGGCGGGTCGGCTTATCTCGCGCTCGCCACGGTCGCCCCGGCGCCGGTCTTCCTCGGCATCGGTGCTGTCGTCTGCCAGCTAGCGCCTGCGCGACGGGTGGCGCTGGAGCTCGGCATGGCGACGCTCGCGATCCTGCTGGTCCTGCGCGTCGTCGCGGACACGGCCACGGGCGCCGGCTGGTTGCGCTGGGCCACGCCGCTCGGCTGGAGCGAGGAACTGCGAGCTTTCGCACACCCGCAGCCGGCGGTGCTGATCCTGCCGCTGCTGGCGAGCGCCGCGCTGCTCGCGCTCGCCGGAAAGATCGCGCTGCGCCGCGACGTCGGCAGCGGACTGATCGGGGCCCGCGACCGAACCGCGTCGCGGCTCTGGCTGCTTTCCTCGCCGACGGCGCTGGCGCTGCGAGGCGAGCGCGGCAGCCTCGCCGGCTGGCTGTTCGGGGTCGGTGGCTTCGCGGTGATCTTTGGTGTGATCTCCACCACGTTCACGACTGCGAACCTCTCACAAAACCTGCGTCGCGAGCTCGCGCGCGTCGGTGGCGCCACGATCGCCACGCCGACCGGCGCGCTGGGGCTCTACTTCCTGTTCTTCGTGCTGGCCGTCAGCCTGTTCGCCTGCGCGCAGATCGCGGCGGCCAGACACGAAGAGGCTAGCCAGGAGCTCGAGACGCTGCTCGCGCTGCCCGTCGGCAGGCGCCGTTGGTTTGCCGGGCGGCTCGCGCTCGCGCTCGGCGGGTCCGTCATGCTCGCGCTCTGCGCGGCCCTGCTCGCCTGGGCCGGCGCGCGCTCACAAGGAGCCTCAGTGTCGCTGCCGCGGATGCTCGAGGCGGGAGCGAACTGCCTGCCGGCGACGCTGCTGTTTCTGTCGCTCAGCGCGCTCGCATTCGCGGCCGTGCCGCGCGCGACCAGCGGGATCGCCTACGGGCTGGTGAGCGTCGCGTTCGTGTGGCAGCTGTTCGGCTCGCTGCTCGGGGCGCCCGCATGGCTGCTCGGCCTCTCACCCTTTCACCACGTAGCGCTCGTGCCCGCGCAAGCATTCAAGGGCCTCGCGGCGGCGATCATGCTCGCGCTCGCAGCCGCCGGTGTGCTCGCAGCGCTCGCGCTGTTCGAGCGACGCGACCTGACAGGACACTAGGCTGCGGCCGGGATGCTGCCGACGGTGACGGTCGGCCGCTGGTCGCTTAGCGCATACGAGGGCATCGCGCCGGAAGCGGTGATCGAACAGTTGCGTGAGCACGCTCGCTCGCTGCAGGGGGCGCGCATCCTGCACGTGAACGCAACCCCTACGGCGGGGGAGTGTCCGAGCTGTTGCGCTCGAGGCTGCCGCTGTTGCGCGATCTCGGCCTGCACGTCGATTGGAAGGTGATTGGCGGCAACCCCGACTTCTTCCACGCCAGATTCCGGAGTTGGTCGGCCGGACTTGGAGGGGATCAGCGAATCGTGAGCTGCCACCGAGCCCCAGCAGGGAACCGCTGACACCGGCGAGGACGATCAACGGCCCGGGTTTCGAAGTTCACGGAGGGCGCAGCTGACACCGTCGGTTCGCTTAGACGGTGCGACGGATCCGGGTTGGCGCCAGCACCTGGGGAGGTCAGCCCGCTCGTAGGTCCCGATGCCTCGTGGCGTCGCAGCAGCCAGCGCCGTAGCTCGTCGGCTCCCCAGACCACGACTGGATATGCGAGCAGCAGCACGAGATCATGTGCGGGCAGCGCGGCGGTTCCCAACAGCGACTGCAGTGGCGGCGCGTACACGAAGACCGCCGCGAGCGCCAGCTCGGCTACGATCGCGACGAGCAGGTAGCGGTTGCTGAAGAAGCCGATCGAGCGCAGCGACGCCCGGTTGGTTCGCACGGCGAAGGCGGTGCCGATCTGCCCGGCGATCATCCCTAAGAAGGTCATCGTGGTTGCCTGCAGATAGGCGTGGTGGAGTGGATCGCCCACGCCGACCGGGGCGCCGGGATGCCACCCGGCGCGTGTCAGGACGTAGAAGAAGCCGGCCAGCGAGAGACCCGCGACCATGACGCCGAGGAAGAGCCAGGCGCGGACGAGCATCGGCCCGCGGATGACGCCCTCTGAGCGCGGACGCGGTGGACGGTCCATGCTGCCCGGCTCGATCGGGTCGCGGCCCAGCGCCAGTGATGGCAGCGTCTCGCTGCCGACGTCGAACGCCAGGAGCTGCAACACGGTCAGAGGAAGCGGAATCGCGCCGCCGCTGAGCGCGAACACGAGGAACGGCACGACCTCCGGGGTGGCGTGCGCGAAGATGTACTGGATGAACTTGCGGACGTTGTCATAGACCTGCCGCCCGGCCTCGATCGCCACGACGATCGTCGCGAAGTTATCGTCGGTGAGTACCATCGTCGACGCCTCCCGGGCGACGTCGGTTCCGGAGCGGCCCATCGCAACGCCGATGTCCGCGCAGCGCAGGGCCGGCGCGTCGTTGACGCCATCGCCGGTCATCGCCACCACGTGACCCTGACCGCGCAACGCCTCGGCGATCTGCAGCTTGGTCTCGGGTGAGGCTCGGGCGAAGATCACCTCGCGTCCGCCGGCCAGGATGTCCTTCACCTCCTGCTCGTGCAGATAGTCGAACGCTTGGGCGTTGACGACGACCGGGTCCGCTCCACCGATGCCCACCTGGCGGGCGATCGCCGCGGCGGTCAGGGGGTGATCGCCGGTGATGAGCACAATCCGTATGCCCGCACCGTGGCAGCGGGCGACTGCCTCGACCACCTCGGCGCGCGGCGGATCGCGCATCGTGACCAGCCCAAGGAAGCACAGGTCACGCTCAGCCTCTTCGCGGTCCGGCGGTTGTCCGGCGGACGCCAGCGATCGGCGTGCGAGTGCCAACACGCGCAGGCCCTGACCGGCGAAGACCTCCACCTGCCGCGTCACGCGCTCCCGCTCAGCTTGGTCGAGCGGACGCTGCCTCCCATCGGCCAGAAGCGCGTCGAGGCACCGCGGCAGCACCGACTCGGGCGCCCCCTTTGTGTGCAGCCAGTCGTGGCCCTCGTCGACGTCCAGAGTCGACATCAGCTTGCGCTGCGCATCGAAGTTGTACTGGTGAACACGCTGGCGCTCACGGCTAGAAGCGTCCACTCGAACGCCAAGTGCCTGGGCGGCCATGAGCAGGGCTAGCTCGGTCGGGTCTCCGGTGCTCTGTCCGTCGGATTCCAGACGAGCGTTGTTGCAGGCAGCAGCCGCCTCGGCCAGCGCGGTCAGCGCGAAATCGGGGGAGCCCGTCGGGGGCTGTGTCGCGCGCTCGCCGTCAAGCCCAGCTTCGCTCCCCACCGTCCAGGCCGCGACCGGATGCATGCGGTTCTCGGTGAGGGTGCCGGTCTTGTCGGTGCAGATGACGTCGGTGGAGCCGAGGGTCTCCACCGCGCTCAAGCGCTTGACTAGCGCTCCTCGGTGAGCCAGCGCGCGCACCGCTACGGCCAGCGCCAGCGTGATCACCGGAAGCAGCCCCTCGGGCACGTTGCCGGCCAGCAGGCCGACCGCGAACACTACGCTGTTCTCGAACGACAGACCGGCACCGAAGATCGCCACCGGAACGAAGGCGACAGCCATGCCCACTGCGATTCCGGCGATCAGCCAGGCAACCCCGCGCACCTGTCTCTCCAGCGGGCTGGGCTCTTCCTTGACTCGCTCTGACAGCGCTGCGATGCGCCCCAGCTCGGTGTGCATGCCGGTCGCAAACACGACGCCCTGAGCCTCCCCACCGGTGGCGCTAGTGCCGCTGAACAGGAGATCCCGCGCAGCGAGCCGCGGGACACCCGTGTCGACAAGCTCCGCCGAGCGCAGCACTGGATTCGACTCTCCCGTGAGGGTGGAGAGATCCACCTCGACGGCACCCGCGATCAGGCGCATGTCAGCCGCGACACGATCGCCCTCCTCAACGACCACGACATCGCCGGGGACCAGATCGGCGGCCACGATCGACGACGGCCTTCCGTCGCGCAGCACCCGGACGCGTGGGGGCAGGAACTGCGCCAGGGCCTCCACTGCGCGCTCGGCCTGCATCTCCTGCACGAACGCGAACAGGGCATTGAGTACGATCACCAGCAACACCGCGATTGCGATGGTGTCGCTGCCAACGGCGAGCGACAGGGCCGCAGCGAGCCACAACAGCAGCGCCAGCGGGTGAGTCAGTTGACGCGCCAGCTCACCCGGCCACTTCACTCTGCCCCGGCGAAGCAGCTCGTTGGGCCCATACTGGATCAGCCGCCTCTGCGCCTCCCGCGCGGAGAGTCCCTGCCGCGAGCTGCGCAAGTCCCGCAGAAGTAGGTCCGCGGCCTCCTCCGCGTCGACCTCCGGCTCGTTGGCGCCCGCGGGTTTGGTCATGTCTAGCGCCGCGCTCCGGCCGCTACGAGTCCGTCGGAGCCCAGCGAGGACAGCAGCGCGGCCTCGTCCCTCAGCAGGCGCGGAAGCAGGAAGTGCCCGCGCACATACTCGCGACCGGCCCGGCCGAGCCGTCCCGCCAGCTCACGGTCTTCTAACAGCTTCAGCATCGCCTCCGCGGCACTCCTCGACGGAGTCCACCAGCAGGCCCCGCGAGTCGCATCCGGTTCGACCCCAGCACGATCATGTCGCCCATGCCGGGGTGCTGAAGCTCCGACAGGACGCGGTCGGCGCTGTGCATGTTTAGTCCGAGCAGATTCTCAATCCAGTCGTAAGTGTAGGCGCCGCCCCACGGGATGGGCCCATCTGCGCCAGCCAAGGCCAGACTGCGGCAGCCGGCGCGCCGATCTCAATCGCGCGCGTCGCTACGCCGTCGGCGTCCTCGAGCAGCTCATCTCCCGGCAGGCGCGCCGATGCCTGCGCTGCAGCCGCCCCGCAGGTGAGGATCGCGTGACGCAAGCGCATGTTGGAGAAGGCGCCAAGCGCGTAGAGGGCGCCAAACGCGCCAGCGAGTCCGAGAGCGGTCGCGCGCGGGGTCATCGGCCCAGTCTGCCACCCGCAGCCATGCATCTGGGCACGTAGGCCCCCGTCGCTGGCTTGCAGCTCGCGAAGGCTGCGGCAGCGCGTGGAGCGCCTTCAGCTAACGATGCCATTCTCTGTCGGCGTAGTCTCCCGGGCATTAGTTCTGAAGCCTCGCATCCCGAGAAGCTTCGCGTGATCATCGCCGGCGGGGGCGTGGCCGCCCTGGAGACGGCGCTGGCCCTGGCTGATCTCGCCCACGAGCGCACCGCCGTGACCGTGATCGCGCCCGACCCGGAGTTCGTGTACCGCCCAATGACCGTCCGCGAACCGTTCGCCTATGGGGCAGCCCGTCGCTACCCGCTGGCTTCGATCGTCCACGACGCCGGCGCGCAGCTGCTCACCGATGAGCTGGCCTGGGTCGACTCCGACAAGCAGACGATCCACACTACAGGCGGTGAGTCAATCGAGTATGGCGCGCTGATGCTCGCGCTCGGGGCGAGGGCAAGTCAGCGCTACGCGCACGCGCTTACGATCGACGACCGCCGCCTGGACGAGACGCTGCATGGGTTGATCCAAGACGTCGAGGGTGGCTACATCCATAGCCTCGCGTTCGTCTCACCGGGACGTATGGCCTGGCCGTTGCCGCTGTACGAGCTGGCGCTAATGACCGCCAGGCGCGCGTATGACATGGACCTCGAGCTATCAGTGACAATCGTGACGCCAGAGGACGCCCCGCTGGCGATCTTCGGAGCCGCAGTGAGCACCGCCGTGAGCGAGCTGCTCGAGAGGGCGAGCATCCAGACGATCAACTCCGCCTACGCCGAGATACCAGCTGAAGGGCAGCTGGTGATCAACCCAGGCGATCGTCAGATGCATGTCGACCGCGTGATCGCGCTGCCCGAGCTCTACGGACCGTCCCTGCGCGGCGTCCCCTTGGCAGAACATGGCTTCATCCGCGTAAACGCCTACGGACAGGTCCCCGACGCAGGTCCGATCTACGCTGCCGGTGACGCTACCGAGTTCGCCGTCAAGCATGGTGGAATCGCATCCCAGCAGGCCGACGTCGCCGCACAGACGATCGCGGCCCTCGCCGGAGCGCCGGTCACGCCCGAGCCGTTTCATCCGCTAATCCACGGCATGCTGCTCACCGGCGGCGAGCCGCTCTATCTCACGGCACAGATCACCGGCGGACACGGGTTCAGCTCGCAGGTCACCGACGCACCCACCTGGTCGCCTCCGACCAAGATCGCCGCGAAGTATCTCGCACCGTACCTCGCAGAGCGAGACGGCGAGAGGGCGCAGAGATGATGCGGATAGTCCTGGCCCCGGAGCACGGCAACCCATTCTCGAGCGCGCCTCCAGGCGGCGACGATACGGAGAGACAGTCGAGTGTAAGCAGTGGGTCCAGCCGAACTGCACTGCCAAGATTGTGCGCACGCACGTCAATGCGTGCGAGGTAGCCCCGCCAGCCTTTGAAGTTCGCATCACAGCCGTATCCGATTGCAGCCTTGCCGGCACGTCGCGCGCGCCAGCCCGGCTCCGGCCAGAGATCCGAAGCAGCCCCGTAGATGAATTGAGCTGCTACCTATCCGCGCGATTGAGCGTGGTAGTGCTCTTTCCAGATTAGTCGGTAGATCGGGATCCAGCGAGGCAGGTCGCGGATTCCCGGGATGAGCGGGATGCAGATGAACGCGAGGCTCAGGACGCTCATGATGAGCAGGACCTGGATGTCGGCGTTCGGCGAGGACTTCATCGGTTCAACCTGATACCAGAGCGCGTACAGCCACAGCCACGGCTGTCCGGGATAGCTGCCGGTCTCGTTCATCAGGCCCCACTGCTCGCCGAGGAGGTGCTGCTGTTTGGCGCGTTCTTCTAGTAGCCCGCCGTCGGCCATGAACAGCAGCGGCATGGTGTAGTCCGTCTGGAAGAACTGCTTGCTCGTCAACAGACTGCCGTCGACGCCGCGACTCTTGGCGAGCGCGAGCAGCCTGTCCATCATCAGTGGGACCGGGCCGGCGCTGGCGCTCGGCCTCACCACAACAGCGCCGTTTACTTCGCTGACGGTACCGGGAGGCTTCTTTTCTTCTTCTTCGGCGGTCGCGGTTTCTTCAAGCGGCTTCGCGTACGCTTCGGCCCATTCCTTTTTCTGTGTTTCGCTCGCCGCCTTATACCGCGTAAGCGCTGCACTCAGTGCTGGGTCGTTCGGGACCGTTTCCAGGGGGTTCAGCACGTAGTCCTTTTCGGTGTCAATCGGATGGCTTACGCCGAGCCAGCGCTGTGGGTGCAGAATCAAAAAGTGCTGAACGCTACCGGAGTTGTGGTTGTACGGCGGCCCATATTCGGCGGTGTCGCTCGTACCGGCGAGCTCCTTCGCGGCCGTAGTCACGAAGTCCACCGGTTTCTGCTGTGACCACTGCGCGATCGTGCTCGGCTTGTCATCCGGTGAGGACAACAGGACCGTCAGCAGGACCACGACCAGCAAAACCACGCCGACCGCGATGACGAGCTCTTTCACCAGGTCATAGGGGTAGTAGCCGCCTTTCCAAACCTGCGTGTCGTCCTTCGGATGAACGAGCCTCGTCAGCCAGCTCATGCCGTGCCTCCGGCGCCGGCGCCGCCGGAACTGACGCCATCAGCGGCGGCGCCCCGGCGTGCGCCCGCGAGCTCGAGCCGCTTCTCCAGCTCGAACGGTGGGACGACGCCGTGTCTGCGCACCAGCAGCACGTGGCCGGCGACGAGCGCGACGACGGCGACCGGGAACAGCAGCACATGCCAGCTGTACATCTGACCGAAGTTGGTGACGTTGAAGAAAGCGCCGACGCCGACGGAGTTGATCGCGTCCTTCGCCTGCGTGGAGATCCACTGCGAGTCAAAGTTCTGCTGGCTCACGTACCCGGTCAGCGCCGTCGGGATCGCGACCAAGAAGATGATCGCGCCGGTGACCCACACGCGCGTCCTGCCGCCGCGCCAGGCGGCCATCCAATACTTCCCCCACAGGTGCACGACCATCACGAAGAAGAACAGCTCGACCGCCCACAGGTGGATGCTGTTGAAGAAGTGTCCGACGCTCGTGTAATGCCACCAGGCGGGCCCCTTGAGCGCGAGGATCGTGCCGGAACCGATGACCACGATCAGCGACGCGATGCTGGCAACGCCGAACACGTAGATCCACGAGGCGACATATGTGGGCTGACCGTCCGGCAGCAGCTTCTCCGGCGGCAGCGCGGCCACCGCGGACTCGCGGGCACGCGCGGTCCACGAAGCGTGCTCCTGCGGTGGCGCGACCGGCTGCGGGGCGGCGCCGGGAGGCTCGGGGACGCTCATTTGACCGCCCTCCTGCGCTTGTCCGCGCCCGGGAACGGTAGCGCTATCGCGAGCGCGAACACGACGAGCATGATCCCGATCACGACGATGTTCGCGACCGACAGGTGAATGAAGTGCCAATCGACTGTGTGCGCAGGATGATTGAGGTTGAAGACGGCGCCCATCACGTTCACAAGATTCACGATCCACCTCCTAGGATCGGCAGGCTACGCCCTCGGTCGGTCGGTTGGTGAGATCCCCATCGCATGCCGACGCTGCAGACGGCGCACCTCAGCCACTAGCCCGCGGTTCTCCATACCAAGCGCAGCTGCCTGACGCCGTGCACCCGCCAGCTCCTCGGCCACAGCCGAGAGGATCGCGCGAAGCGCGATCAGCCGCTCGGCCACGTGCTCGCGCTGTCGCGCCGCGACAGGGATGCGCGAGCTTGCAAGCGACCCTTCCCTGCTCGACCGATGCGAGGAGCACGGGACATCCATCGCTGCCGGCGCTATCGGTCCGTTCGGCTCGCGTCTCATCGGACCGCATCGTCGCTCAGGCCACCATGGCCATTTATCCGATGAGTCCACCGGGGACGGTCAGTGCTCACTACGGAGGATCACGGAGGTCAGCCCCGATGTCTGGAGCCGGGCGTATTCATATCTCGTCGACGAGCCCGGCGATGCGTCCGGAGGAGCTGCGTCAATGCGCAGCGACGCTTGACCTCGACGCCGTGCGAACCACGGTGCAGCAGCTCTAGACCGCCAAGGTCCGTAGAAACCCACGCCGGAGCACCGGTGGGACCTTCGGATAATCAGGCCGCGAGCCCGGTCTAGGTTTGCCAGAACGCGACAAGGAGACTTCCGATGTTCGACAACGTGCTCGTGGGAGTAGAGGGCAGGCCAGCAGGCCGCGACGCCATCGCCCTCGCCTCGCGTCTCATCGATCCCGACGGGAAGCTGACGCTCGCCCACGTGCACAGCGGCCCGATGCGCCCCTCGCATGCCGTCACCCCCGGCCTGCTGCGCGAGGAGCGCGAAGCGTCTGCGAGGCTGCTCGAACGGGAACGCGCTGACAGCGAGGTCGACGCCGAGCTCGTGAGTGTCGTAGGAATGAGCCCGGGCCGCGCGCTTCACCAGCAGGCCGAGGAACAGCACGCCGATCTGCTGGTCGTCGGTTCCTGTAGCCGCGGCGCACTCGGCCGCGCGATGCTCGGCGACGACACCCGCAGCGCCCTCAACGGCACCCCCTGCGCAATCGCGATCGCCTCGCTCGGCTACGCCGAGCACCCCATGCCGCTGGCAAAGATCGGCGTCGGATACGACGGTTCGCCAGAGAGTAAGCTCGCCCTCCGTGCGGCCCGCGAACTCGCGCAGGCCGGCAGGGCAAGCGTCGAGGCGCTCGAAGTAGTCTCGCTGCTTACCAACGGCTACACAGGAATCGTCCCGCCCTTCACCGGCGAGGTCATCGGCGAGATGCTCCGGGACGCACGCGCCCGCATGAAGGAGCTGCCGCGGGACGTCGACGGGCAGGCCGTCTGCGGACTCATCGGCGAGGAGCTCGCCACGTTCGCCAACACCGTCGATCTGCTCATCGTCGGCTCACGCGGCTACGGCCCGATGAAGCGGATGATGCTCGGCAGCACCTCCAGCTACCTGGAGCGCCACGCTCGCTGCTCATTGCTCGTACTGCCCCGCAACCTCCTCGCAGAGACGACCGACGAGGAACAGCAACCCGATCAGAGCGCCCACCAGCCAGCAGAGACCCACTCCGGGATCCGGTAATCGTATGCCTCCACAACTGCACGAGCGACTATCCCCGCGACCCGCGAACTCGATACCGTCACCAGCATGAGCGCACCCGATACCGCATCGCCAGGGAGTGCCGGAGAAGGTGAGGAGTCCGCCACGGAGAGGGTCCGTATCGTGCTCGCCGACGATCACACGGTCGTGCGCGGCGGACTGCAGCTGCTTCTAGACAACGAGCCGGACTTCGAGGTCGTGGCGCAGGCTGGCGACGTCGAGAGCGCTCGCCGTTACGTGCGTGGACATCACCCCACAGTGCTCGTGCTCGACCTAAACATGGCCGGCGAGCTGAGCATCGAGTCGATCCCGCAGATCCGGGAGGAGTCCCCCGACACGCAGATCGTCGTGCTCACGATGCAGACAGAGTCGGCGTTCGCCCGCGAAGCTCTCGCCGCTGGCGCGCTCGGCTACGTGCTCAAGGACGCCGCCGAGCACGAGCTAGTCGAGGCTGTTCGCAAAGCCGCGGCCGGGGAAAGCTACTTGAACCCGCGCCTGGGAGCCAGAATCGTCGCCGAACCGCTACCCGGACCCCCCGATGATCTCTCAAAGCGCGAGGTCGAAGTGCTCGCGCTGATCGCCCGTGGGCACACCAACACCGAGATCGCCGAGCAGCTCTTCCTCTCAGTGCGCACCGTCGAGACCCACCGCACGCACATCCAGCAAAAGCTCAGACTCACCACACGCTCCGAGCTCGTCGGCTACGCGATCGAGCGCGGGCTCGTCAACCCCTGAACCAACCCGCCCGCCGAGACCTCGCACTCCCGGCCCACCGCGCACTTGCGACCACTGGCGTCCCTCCCGCGGCCTACGCGTCCTGTGGCCTCCCTCTGCGGGACCGCGTCGAGCGTCTCGTTCTAGCCGTGTTCCGGGAAGCGTTCGCGCGCCGTGCGCCACGCCGAGGTGGGAAACTCGACCCTATCGGAGCCGTCGCGCAGGGCGACATCGGCATCGAAACCGTCGCGAAAGACGGCCAGCATCGCCCGGTTCTCAGGCATCACCTCGGCTATGAAACGCGTGATGCCGTGCTCCTCTGCCGCACTTGCCAGGCGCTCGATCAAGATCGTCCCAAGGCCGCGATCATGCAGATGATCGGCGATCTCCACAGCGACCTCCGCGCGCGTATCGTCAAATTGGATATAGAGGGCATGACCGACGAGCACGCCGGTCTCATCGTGGGCGAGCAGACCGTAACGGTCAGGGCCCGTAGCCGCCGCCAAGCGCGCGGCGCTCGTCGCATCAGCCACGCCCGTAAAGAACCGCATGTAGCGCGCCCGGGCGCAGAGGCCAGCGAGGAACGAGCGCAGCGCCGCCTCATCCTGGCCGCAAACTGGTCGCACGCACACGCGCGAGCCGTCCCGCAGCCGCACACGCTCCGGCGCGGCTAGCCCCGCCATTGCTGCGGTTGACACGGGCTGGGAGGCTCTGCGCACGATGTGAGAAGCCTTGCGCGCTGCCGACTCGGGGGCATCCGCTGCGATCCGCGTCCCCGAGCGGGGGGAATTACGGAGCGCTCGGGCGCCAGCCCAAGGTCCCTGCACAGGGAGGAGGTGCGGGACCCCTCAAAACCTAGGCAAAGTGGTTCAATGAGCTGGAACCCAGGGAGAGCGAGGCACGCCCGCGCCAACGCTGGGAGTGTGCAGATCGCAACTGGGGATGAGGCAACGCATGGATCGAGCGGCACAGCGGATTCTTGAGGTCGGCCGCAGCATACTCACCGAGCTCGACCTCGACGTGGTGCTCGACCGCGTGCTGCAAGCCGCACAGGAGCTGACCGAAGCCCGCTACGCCGCCCTAGGGGTGCTCAACGAGGACGCGAGCGAGCTAAGCCGTTTCATCACGCGAGGCATCGACGAGGCCACCCATACCGCGATCGGCACGCTGCCGCGCGGGCGCGGCGTGCTCGGGGTGCTGATCGACGAGCCGGTGCCCTTGCGTCTGAGCGATGTCGGGGCGCACCCTCGCTCCTACGGCTACCCGCCTGAGCACCCGCCGATGAAAGCCTTCCTGGGGGTCCCGATCCTGATCGACGGCGAGCCCTTCGGGAACCTCTACCTGACCGAGAAGGCAGCGGGCGCCGACTTCTCCGAGGCTGACGAGCAGGCGGTCGTCATCCTGGCCGACTACGCGGCCGTCGCGATCGACCATGCACGCCGGTACGCCCGGACAAGCGAACGCCGCGACGAGCTTGAGCGGACCGTCGCAACGCTTCAGGCCACGACCGAGATCGCCCGTGCGCTCGGCGGGGAGACCGACCCCGAGGTCGTGCTCAAACTGGTCGCCAAGCGCGGACGCGCGTTGGTCTCCGCGCGCGCGCTTCTGATCGAGCTCGTCCACCGTGAGGAGCTCGTGATCGCCGCCGGCGCCGGCGAGCTGCCCGCCGGCGTGATCGGACAGCGCGTAGCACTGGCCAACACGGTCGCTGCTCACGCGATGCGTACCCGCCGGGCGCAGCGCCTCGAGGAAGAGCTAAACCGCGCGCGCTTCGAGGAGCACGGCCTCGGACAGTTCGGCGTGGAGGCCGCAGGAGGCATCGTGATACCGCTGATCTTCCGCGGCGCGACCCACGGCGTGCTCCTGGCTCTCGACCGCCTCCGCGACGGGCCCACGTTCTCGGCCGAGGACCAGCGGCTGCTGGAAGCCTTCGCGACGAGCGCGGCGAGCGCCGTGGCGACCGCCCAGTCAGTGACCTCCGAGCGTCACCGCCAGCGGCTCGCCGCAGCCGAGGGCGAGCGCAGCCGCTGGGCACGCGAGCTTCACGACGAGACGCTTCAGAGCCTGAACGCATTGCGCCTCGGGCTGGCAGCCGCCGGGCGCTTCGAGCAATCTCCGACCGCGAAGCCCCTGTTTGGCCAATCGGTCGCGCAGCTCGAAGAGACGATCGCGAACCTCCGTGCACTGATCACCGATCTGCGCCCAGCGGCATTGGACGCACTCGGTATCAAGGCGGCGATCGAGACGCTCGCCGAGCGCAACGCCTATGAGGACCTGGAGATCGACATCAGCGTCGAGCTCGCATATGAACAGGGACTGAAGCCAACGCGCCTGAACGACGAGCTGGAGACCGCTCTCTACCGGATCGCCCAGGAGGCGCTCACCAACGCAACCAAGCACGGCCAGGCCACGCGCGTCGTCGTCGAGATCCACGAGGACCCAACCACCGTCCACCTCACTGTCCGCGACGACGGCCGCGGCTTCGACCCCGACGCACAGAGCGAAGGCTTCGGGCTACTGGGCATACGCGAGCGCACCGAGCTACTCAACGGCGAGCTACACGTCAAATCAACTCCAGGAAAAGGCACCACCCTGAGCGTTTACCTCCCCGTACGACGCCGTGCCGAAGAGTCCACACGCACTACTAGGCCGGGACAGTTCTCCGCGCAGGCCGAGCGCAGACAACGGCGACCAGCTGGCCGCTCGGAAATCGGTGATACGGACGCTCAGGCCGGTTGATCCGTGGCGCCAGCTGGATGATGGATGATCGCACTATGGTCTGAGGGGTACACAATCGACTCATGCCCCTCATCCCAACGAACGCGGAAGTGAGGATGCCCAGGCGTGCCGAGCACCTTCACGATCTCCCCGCGCCGCGAAGGGCTATCGGAGATGCCCTTGACCTCGAGCCAATCACCGGGACGAGCAGCATTTAGATCTTGATCGTGGGATTTCATCGGCCACGCTCAATCAGATCACACCGCGGGCCTTCGAGCATCGGGCCTCAGTACCCAGGCATGACGTGGCGAACTACGTCTCAGTCACCTGACGATGGCTCGGAAAACCTGCGAAGGCGCTATGGTCGACAGGCTCGTGCACCACTCGGAAATCCTCTCGCTGAAGGGCGACAGCTACCGCCACAAGGACCGCGACCTCGGCCGGCATCCCAGCCGCGCGCCCGAACAGACACCGTGATCCTCCAAGCCGCGCCGCCCGGCAGCGCGCTCCGTTCGGCGCCATGCCTCACTCCCGGCGCGGCCGGCAAACCCGCAAAGGGTCAGTTTTCAACCGGCGCTACAGGGTCAACTTTCGACCGGCCTTGAGAGGACTTTCGTATTAGGCTTGGAAGTCTGCCATAAGACACCGTGGCGATGAAGAGGGCCCTGAGGGTGGAGCGAGCGGACCTCGAACCCGCGCCTCCTGCTTGCAAAACAGGAGGACAAAGGCCCACCTTTTGCCCGCCTTCACCTCACGGCACGCCTAGCGGCGCTCTGGTTCGCGCGCGGAGAAGCGAGCGACTGCCGACAGCTCGGGAGTCAAGCGGACGCCAAGGGCCTCAACCCGATCGTCCGCGCGCTTGGGCGAGCAGCGGAGCGTCAGCGGCGCGGGCGCTCCCGGCGAAGGCATCGTGGTCACGCAGTCAACGAGCTAGAGATGACCCGCGTCTTGTGGAGCGGGGGCGAGCCATGCTTATTCTTGAGGCGTGACCGAACCGCCCGAGGAGGTGCAGCGGGATCGAGCAAATCGCCGAGAGATTCGCCAACGCGCTGACGAAGGACCGGCTCGCGCGCGTCGCTGGGCGAGCCGTTGCGGGCGATGAAGGTGCTCGTCATCGGTGCTGGAGTCATTGGCACGGTCTATGGTGCGCAGCTTGCGGCCGCCGGTCATGGCGTTTCGGTGTTGGGACACGGTCCGCGTACTGATGCCGTAGCCCGTGAGGGCCTGTGTGCGCGTGAGGTGCTTACTGGTGTCGCCACGGACGCACGAGCAGCGGTTGTCGAACAGGCGAGTGATGAGAAGTTTGATCTCGTGCTTGTCGCGCTGCGACGCGAGAACCTGCATCTCGTCTCGGTGGAGCTCTCCAAGCTCTGCGCCGATCCGCTCGTTCTCTTCTTCGGCAACAATCCCCAAGGCCGCGCCGGCCTTCCACCTGCCATCTCGGCCAGCGCGTGCATGGGCTTCCCGGGTGTTGGCGGCACGCTGCAAACCGGCGTCGCGGAATACGTGCGTATCCCTCAGCAACCGACGACGCTTGAAGACAATCCCGACCCGCGGCTTGGCGAGCTTCAAGACGCACTCGCGAGCAGAGGCTTCCCGGTAGAACGCGTCGCGGACATGTCAGGCTGGCTGGCCTATCACGCCGTCTTTGTTGCGTGCATCTCCTCAGCGCTCTACCACTGCCAGACGGACCCGCTGCGCCTCGCGGGTGACCGCCGAGAGCTGACCCTGATGTGCCAGGCCATAACCGAGGGATTCCAGGCACTTCGGGTCCAGGGTGTCGTCGGGCTCCCGCGAAACCTTGCGGTACTGCACAGCCGCTGGCTGCGTCCAGTGGCCGTCCGCTACTGGGCTCGTAGCATGCGCTCACCGATGGGCGAGCTCACCCTTGCCGCTCACTCCCGCCACGCAGAACCAGAGATGCGAGCGCTCGCACACGACGTCGTTAACCACGTGGTGCAGGGCGCGACACCGCCATTACTTCACCGACTGCTCACCAGCCCCCGACCCGGTTGACGCGAAGCTGCCGATTAGCAGGCAGTTCGGCCACTGATGCAACCAAAGCCCAACTGGTCGGTGAGGCATCGCGTCACGCCAGGGATGGTTTTGCGCGGGAACTGCTCACGCACGGGGCACCCAGCGAGCCCTCGATAGAAGTGCACCGAGCACCCGCTCGATCGCATGTGGGCGGACTTCTACAGAGGGCCACTGTTTCACGCCGCGATAGACCTATTGGTTGCTGCGCGCACCGACCCCGAGCTACGCGAAAGCCTGGCCGGAGCGCATCACGATGTCTTTCGCTGGATCGAAGTCGGCGGTCCGATCCTGTATCCGAGCCTGCCGGTCGACTCGGCCTCACCGAGATCATCGCGACCGGGCAAGCGACAACGCGCGGGCTCGCTCTCCTGGCTTTCTGAACCGACCCCGATCCGGACGAGGCGTGGCCTCGGCCGGCTGGTACTGGCCCGGGCGGCGGAACCGCATCGCCCGGTCGAGCGCCTCGAGCCCGGCACCGAGCAGTTCGCGATCCCACCGCGAGCGGTCCTGCTGGTCGAGCGCGCGTAGCGCCCGTCCGGTGCCACGCGCGCGTCGCGGCGAGCGTCGTGCAAGAGCATCAGCGCCAGTAGCCCCCAAACCTCGGCCTCGTCGGGCATGAGCTCGCCCAGCAGCCGCGCGAGGCGGATCGCCTCGCCGCACAGCCCGGGCCGCACCAGCCGCTCGCCTTCTGTCGCCGAGTAGCCCTCGTTGAAGATCAGATACAGCACCAGGAGAACGCCGCAGCCGGTCGGGCAGCTCCTCGTCGTCGGGCACCCGGTACGGGATCCGCACCTCGGCGATCTTGCGCTTGGCGCGGACGATCCGCTTGCCGATCGTCGGCTCCGCCACCGGGAACGCGCGCGCGATCTCGCCGGTCGTGAGCCCGCCGAGCGCGCGCAGCGTCAACGCCACCCGCGCCGGCAGGTCGAGCGCCGGGTGGCAGCAGGTGAAGATCAGCCGCAGGCGGTCATCGATGATCGCGCTGTCCTCGTCCACGTCGGAGTGCTCCTGGCGATCGAGCCGCATCAGCTCTGCCAGCCGATCTGCTCGATTCGCCACCGTCCGGTTGCGGCGCATCCGATCGATCGCCCGCCGCCGCGCGGCGACCGTGAGCCACGCGCCCGGCCGGGTGGGGACGCCGTCCTGCCGCCACGCGCTGACCGCGTCGGCGAACGCGTCCTGCACGGCGTCCTCGGCCAGCTGAAAGTCGCCCACATGTCGGATCAACGTCGCCAGCACCGCCGCGCGCTCCGCGCGGAACGCCGCCGCGACGGCGGCGCCGACCCGATCCGGGCTGGCGCGGCGTGGCGGCTCCAGAGAGCTCAAGATGCGCCGGCGCTCCGATCGGGCCGCGGGATCTCGTCGTCGGCCACGATCGGCCGCACCTCGACCGACCCGTACCGGGCCCAGGGCAGCCGCGAGGCATACCCGACCGCCTGGTCAAGATCCGCGCAATCGAGCCCTTAGCGTAGCCGGCGAGCACCTCCTTGGTCACGGCGAACGGACCGTCGGTCAGCTCGGTCTCGTCACCGCGGACCGGGACCGTCGTGGCGGTCGCAACTGAGTGCAGCGGCCCGTGCTTGACGAGCACCCCCGCCTCCCGCAGGCTCGCGTTCACCTCGTCCCACAGCGGCATCTCCGCCGATCGCTCAGCCCGCTCAGCCTCGTCGACCTCGGGCGCATAAAGTAACAACATGCACTCCGGCACGATCGCCTCCTGTCGGTACGGCCGCGCGATAGGCGGCCACTACCCCTCCGTCGCCACACGCCGGTCGATTTGGACAGCGCGACGCAGGTCCAGGCTGTCCCCGTTTCCGATCTGCGACATGCGCGTCGTGCCGCCAAAGCAGGCCAGCGTCGGCTCCACGGAGCCGGTCTCGCAAATCGCCAATAGCAGGGTGAGAAGCGGCTGCTCTCCCTGCCGGAGCGGTGGCCGGCGCCGTCCCGGTCACGTTGCTCCTCGGGACGAAGCTCGACAGCACCGACTGAAGCACGGCAGACGACCGCTTACGCCAGGCGATCCGGTAGCTACGCTGCTCGACGCTGGCTCGTAGCGCCGAGCTCCGATCGACCCCGTTCAGGACGTCAGAGTCAAGCGCGGCAGTGAGCCGGCCGCGTCACGTGCCACCGCGGCGGCACGCGTCATGTCGTAGGTGAAACAATGACTGTCCTTGACGGAGAAGGGCATCGCTATGGCACCAGTGATCGACAAGCGCGTGACGGCAGAGATCGAGGGTGGTTTCGTCGTCTTCCTCATCGGCATGCGGATCAACAGGCTATGGAAGGCGTCGAAGTGGCTACCCGTGTTCCTGGCGATGCCGAAGATGGTTCGCGAACTCGAGCGGAACCCCGAATCCGGGTTCCTCGGTGCCAAGCTGTACCTCGGGGGCCCTCGACAACCGATGGTTGTCCAGTACTGGCGCTCCTTCGAGCACCTGGAGACCTATGCGCGCAACCGGCACAACGCCCATTGGCCAGCCTGGGTTGCCTTCAACAAGCACGTCGGATCGAACGGCGAAGTCGGTATCTGGCACGAGACCTACCTCGTTCCCGCCGGCAGCTACGAGTGCGTCTACAACAACATGCCGCCCACTGGCCTTGGCGTGGCGACGAGTCTGGTCCCAGCCGCCGGTCGTAAGGCCACAGCCGCAAGCCGAGCAGGGGTACGTGACGAGCCCTACCCCGAAGATGTTCCAACCGAGGGCATCGAGGTCTGAATTAGCCGCAGCCCCTATTGCCACGCGTGGACTAACGTAGACGCCGCATCAGCTAGCTTCCGCTTTCGCCATTATTCGAGAGTCGCCGCGTGCAGCGGTAGACGCTCGCCTTGGACGGCGAGACCCGGCCGTCTCAGTCGGCGGCCGGCGAGCTTCTGCTCTCGGAAGAGGCTGTCGGGAAAAGGGGTTCGTCCGGCGCGGCTTATTCAATTCTGGGATGCCCCAGAACTTCATTGCTTGTGATCGGGATCAGGCGTATTTGATGGCGTCGTCGCTTGTGGATTGGGTGGTTGAGGATCACCTGGTGTGGAGCGTCCTCGACTCGGTCGGGGAGCTGGACCTGGATCAGTTCTATGGCGACTATCGCGTTGACGGTCATGGGCGTGCGGCGTATGACCCGAAGATGATGGTGGCGCTGGTGCTTTACGCGTACGCGCGCGGGAGTCGCTCGTCGCGGGGGATCGAGCGGGCGTGTCGTGAGGACGTGGCCGATCGGGTGATCTGCGCGAACTTGGTACCGGATCATTCGACGATCGCGGAGTTCCGTTGCCGGCATGAGAGGGCGCTGGGCGGTCTGTTCGGCTCGGTGCTGTCGCTGTGCAGGAAGGCCGGGCTGGTGGAGGTGGGTGTGATCGCGGTCGACGGCACGAAGGTGTCGGCGAACGCGTCGATGGATGCGAACCAGAGCTATGAGCGGATCGTGCGCGAGATCCTGGCCGAGGCGCGGCGGAGACCGATCGGCGCGAGGATGAGCTGTTCGGCGACGCGCGCGGCGATGAGCTACCCGAGCAGCTGCGCACGCGCGAGGGCCGCCGGCGAGCTTTCCGGGAGGCCAAGCGAGACCTCGATGCCGAGCGCGCGGCGGTTGACCACGGGGGGAGCTCAGATGCTCAGGAGCCGGTCGTGACGTTGGACATTGATCGCGAGCGGCTGGTCAACAGTGAGCAGGGCCGCCGTGGGTGGCAGCGGGAGGCGCGCCGACAGCTCGATGAAAAGCGCCGCCAGTGAAGGCGCGGCCGATCGCCGGCCCGCGCCCTGAGCGCCTGCAAGAGTCAAAGCGCCGCCTGAAGGAAAACCATCGGGCGGAACTGGAAACGAACGCCGCCTATGACACCTACCGGGAAACCGGGCGGGATCGGTTAGGTCGGCGGCTAAGCCGCCCGCCGGATCCTTACGCGCCGCCTGAGACGCCCGCTGGGACGATCAACACCACTGATCACGACTCGCGAATCATGCACACCAAAGGCCAGCCGGCGATTCAGGGTTACAACGCGCAGGCGGCCGTGAACGATAAACAGATCATCGTCGCCGCCGAGATCAGCGTCGAGACCGTTGACTTCGGTCACCTCGAGCCGATGGTCGACGTCACCATCAGCGAGTTGGGGAAGGCTGGTGTCCGCGAGTCACCCGAGACGGTCCTCGCCGACCCTGGCTATTGGCACAAGCAGCAGATGGAGCACATCGTCGCCAACAAGCACATCCAGGTATTGATCCCGCCCGATTCCCGAACACGCAAAGGCACCAGGCCGGGGTGGAACAAGGGCCTGTATGCCCACATGCGCCGAGTGCTGCAGACCGAGCTCGGCCAGACCGTATATCGAAGACGGATGGCGACGGTCGAGCCCGTTTTCGCTCAGAACAAGTTCAACCGCGGCTTTCGTCGCTTCCAACGACGAGGAAGGGCGGCTGCGGAGTCGGAGTGGCGGCTCCAGGCAGCGACCCACAACCTCCTGAAGCTGCACAGCCACCGATTAGCGGCCGCAGCGCCCTGAGAGGCCCCGCAGGCAGCCCAATCATCCAGCCCCTCGCACCCGGGGCCGAAGCCCCCACGACCACCACGGACCCGCCCTCACAGCTTTTCCCGACAGCCTCGAAACTCAGCAGCACTCACGCCGAGACGCCTGCTCCTGAGGAGTGGGAGGCGCTCTGAGGCAAGCATGGACGGCTGCTGCTCCCGTTCCTTTGCGGCACTCCGCGACGGCACAGATCGGTGACCTGAGGCTGCCGCATTGATCGATCTGCAACAGCGGCGCGCGGGCTCGGTGGTCTGCTCGAAGTCCCTCAGGCCGCGCGGGTTGGTGCGCTCGCGGAGAGCGACTGCCGCGTCGCACATGCCCGTCGTCGAGCTGTTTGACCGATCGGTTGGACGCTTGCCAATCGCCAAGCTTCGAAGGGTCTGCGTGCTTCGAAGGGATCTGCGCGAGTACGAACTTTGCGCAATCGTGCGCCGGATCGAGATCCGCTGGGCTGACGAGCGCCCACGGTAACGCGGCCGGGAGTGGCGCGAGCCTAGAGTGTTGTCGTGGAGAAGCTGCTTGAGCGCAAGCGTGAGCTGGCGGCGATAGATGTGCTGCTGGAGCGTGGCGGTGTCGTCCTTGTTGAAGGCAGGGCTGGTATCGGCAAGACGTCGCTCCTGGACGTGGCGTGTCGGCGTGCGACCGACCTCGAGCACGAGGTGCTGCGCGCGCGTGGCTCGGAGCTGGAGGCGGGCTTCGCGTTCGGGGTGGTGCGCCAGCTACTTGAGCGGCGTTTGGCAGGCGCTGGGGGTGCCGAGCGCGACGCGTTGCTGGCCGGACCGGCTGGCGCTGTGCGGCCCCTGCTGCTGGGGGAGCTCGTGGAGACGTCGGCGTTCGACACCTCGTTCGCGGTATTGCATGGCCTCTACTGGCTGACTGTCAACCTTGCGGATCGCCGGCCGCTGCTGATCGCCGTCGACGACGCGCATTGGGCGGACGCGCCCTCGCTGCGCTGGTTGGCTTACGTCGCCCCGCGGCTTGAGGGGGCCGCGGTGGCGCTGCTTGTCGCGCTCCGCCCTGCCCAAGCGGCGTCGGCGGGAACCTGGCTTGAGGCGCTGCTTGCCGAGGCGCGGGCGGTGATGCGTCCGGAGCTGCTGAGCCAGACCGCGGTCGGCGCGATCGTTCACACTGTGCTTGGCGCGGGGGCAACCGATGAGCTGTGTGCGGCGGTATGGACGGCCAGCGGTGGCAATCCTCTGTACCTGGCCGAGATGCTGCGAGCCGCCCGCCTTGAAGACCGGCCCTTCGCAGAGCTCGACCCAGCCCAGCTGGTGGCTGGTGGGCGCGAGGGGGTGGCGCGGCGGGTACTGGCCGGGGTGCGCGGCCTGCATCCAGGCGCGCTCCCCTTCGCGCAGGCGCTCGCGGTGCTCGGGGACGCCTGCAAGCTGCGTCACGCGGCGTCGATCGCGGACGTGGAGGTCTCGGAGGCGATCTCGTTCGCCGCAGCCCTGGTCCGTCGGGAGGTGTTGGCGGCCGACGATCCTCCTCGCTTCATTCATCCGGTTGTCCGCGATGCGGTCGAGGGCTCGTTGGCGAGCGATGCGCGCGATATGCTGCACCGCGCCGCCGCACGACTGCTGCATTCCGATGGGACGCCGCCCGGTCAGGTGGCGGCGCATCTGGTCGGCCTCCAGCCGGTGAGCGACGGCTGGGTGGTCGACCGTCTGCGGGATGCAGCGCGCGCCGCGATGCAAAGCGGTGCACCGGCGGCCGCGGCCGGTCTGTTGCGCCGTGCGCTGTCAGAGCCGCCCCCGCGCGAGCAGCGGGTGGCGGTTCTCCGCGAGGCGGCGCGGGCGGAGGCGGGCGCAGGGCGCGAGGTGGCGTGCGTGCAGCTGGAGGAGGCGATGCGCCTGGCTTCCGATCGCCGCGAGCGGGCCGAGATCGCGCTTGAGGTCGGCGAGGCGTATGCGGCTCTCTTCCGCTGGGTGGAAGCCGTGGATGTGATCGAACGCGCCCTGGGAGAACTGGGCGAAGCCGACGAGGAGCTGGCGGCCCGGCTCGAGGGCGAGCTTGTGGTCTGCGGTCTTCATGACGCGCGACGCGCATCACGGGTCGCGCCGGTGCTGGAGCGGCTTTCTTCTCGTTCGCTGTCGGGCGGCGCGGTCGAGGCGTTGGCGGTCGCCCGGGGAATGGCAATGTTCCTCGCGGGTCAACCCGCGGTCGAGGCCGCCGCGCCGCTCGAGGAAGCGCTCGCAGGTGCAGCGCCACGCGCGGAGAACTGGGATACCCGGGCCGCGCTGTTGTGGGGTCTGGTGGCGACCGAGCGGTTCGACGCGGTCGAGATCGCGCTGGGGCCGATGGTCACGGAGGTTCACCGTTCCGGAAGCGCACGTGGATTCGTCGCCGTGTACAGCACCCTGGGACTGCTCAAGCTGCGAGTCGGAGCGCTTCCAGAGGCCGACGCCGCGGCACGAGTTGCCCTACGTGTGCTGCAGGAGGGCGACTTCGCGCCCGGGCTCGCATTTGCAGCGACCGTGGTGGCTGATGTCGCGGTCGAAGCCGGCGAGCTCGATGAGGCGCAGGCGCTGATTGGGCTTGTTCCCCAGGAGGGCTGGTCGGCCGGTGTCGGCACCGTCTTGATACCAGCCGCCCGGGGACGGTTGCGGCTCGCAGAAGGCCGACCGGCCGAAGCGCTGGCCGATTTCGAGGCATGCGCAAGCATGTTTAGCCCCGACGTGTGGGGCACGGAGATCCGTGACGTCGGATACGTGCATGCGCGCGCCGGCGCAGCTCAGGCCCTGCTGCGGCTCGGAGAGCGCGAGTTGGCGCGCCAGATGGCGCAGGCGGAGTTGGCCGACGTGCGCGTGTTCGGCGCCCCGCGTGCGCTGGGGATCGCATCGCGCGTTGCTGGACTTGTGCAGGGCGGCGAGCGCGGGATCGAACTGCTGCACGAATCGGTCGCCGGCCTCAGGGACTCACCGGCGCTGCTTGAGCTCGCGCATTCGCTGACCGAGCTCGGGGCGGCGCTGCGCCGCGCGGGCCAGCCCGCTGCTGCACGTAAGCCGCTCGCCGAGGCGCTGGATCTGGCCGCGCGCTCTGGCGCTCGCCGGCTGGCTGGACGAGCGCGGGAGGAGCTCAAGGCCACCGGCTCGCGCCCGCGACGCGCATGGCGCGCCGGGGTGGAGGCGCTCACACCGAGCGAGCTGCGGATCGTGCGGCTCGCGGCCGAGGGCCACACCAACCGCGAGATTGCCCACGAGCTCTACGTGACGCTCAAGACGGTAGAGGGCCACCTGTCCCGAGCGTATGCCAAGCTCGGGATCGAGGGTCGCGGCGAGCTGCTAGGGGTGCTCGAGGGAGAAAAGACAAGGGTGGCGACCCTCTAGCGAAAGATCGGCCGCGCGAGGACCCTTCGACTCGTACTTCACCGATCGAAGGGAGCTTCACATGACTATGACCACGCGCGAGGCGTTCGAGCACGGAACCGACACCTTCAACGCCCACGATATCGACGGGTTCGCGGAAGTGCTGGCGGACGACGTTGTCTTCGTGGCGCCGGGCGGGATGCGCGCGGTGGGAAAGCCCGCCTGCGTCGAGTTCTACGGCGGCTGGCACAGCGCCTTTCCCGACGCGCACGTCGAGGTCCACGACGTTCACTTCATCGACGATGTCGCCGTCGAGGAGGGCACGTTCACAGGAACCCACAACGGCGTTCTGCAAACGCCCACGGGCGACGTCCCGCCAACCGGCCGCGCGGTCAGCCTGGACTACATCCACGTGCTGCGCTTCCGCGACGGCAAGCACACCTCGTTCAACCTCGTGTTTGACCGGCTGCTGATGCTTGAGCAGCTTGGGCTCATCCCGGCTTCTGCCCCAGCGGTCTAGCCGCTGAATAGGCAAGGGCTCTCATGACGTACGATGAGAAGTTGCACGGCGCTAGTGGAACTGGCCCGCCGGTCCAGCAAGCACTTCAACTTCGACTGGTCCGGACCGGGCGACGCCTGAGCCGGCGGCGGTCAGCGTCGGGGCTCTTCCCAACACGCTGGAGCAGCAAGGTAGGTAGGGTCCGGCTCGTGAGGGGCAGCGATGTCGTGACCGATCATCGCTCCGCTGGGCGGGAGTTCGAGGCGGCCGGGACCCGCAGCTTCGTCCGCGAGCAGGGAGATGGCGAGGTCGTCCTCTGCATGCATGGGGTGCCGGCATCGTCCTTCACCTACCGGAAGGTGATCGCCGAGCTGGCCGCGCGAGATTTGCGCGGCGTTGCGTTCGACCTCCCCGGTCTGGGTTTAGCGGCACGGTCGCAGCAGTTCGATTACAGCTGGACCGGGCTCGGGAAATTCAGCGCCGCCGCAGTCGACGCACTCGAGCTCGACCGCTTCCACCTGGTCGTGCACGACATCGGCGGACCGGTCGGGTTCGAGGTCGCCGCAGCAATTCCGGAGCGGATCAAGTCGCTGACACTCCTCAACACGCTGATCGAGGTCGAGCGGTTCCATCGTCCGTGGATGATGGAGCCGTTCGCCCGTCGCGGCGTCGGCGAGCTGTGGCTCGCGTCGATGATCAAGCCCGTCTTTCGCCAGCTGATGTACTACGCCGGCATCCGCGACCGCTCGGCGAGTCCAGCAGCCGAGCTCGACGCCTACGTCGATTTGCTCAAGCGCGAGGACGGAGGTCGCGCGTTCCTGAAGATCATGCGCGATTTCGAGCGGACCGCTGCCAAGCAGCGCCTCTATGAGGGAGTGGTTCGCGACGTCCCGTACCCCGTTCAAGTGGTTTGGGGCGCCGACGACCCCGCCCTGAAGCTGTCCGTCTACGGCGAGCAGGCACGCCGCGCCACCGGCGTCGAGACCGTCCACACAGTCCCGGCCAAGCACTTCCTGCAGGAGGATCAAGCACCCGCGATCGCCGAGCGGGTTGCCGCGCTAGCGAGCACTGGTCCCTCCTCCGGCTGAAGGGAGGGTCGAGTCCCGCGCCTTGCGCCAGGCCCGCGCCCGCGGGTAGGCTCGTGAGAACGAAACCCTCAACCTGCCTGACCGCGCGATCTCAAGCGCGCTGGGGGCTCGCGCGTCGAGTTCGCCGCCAGCAACCAAGCGTGAGCAGGAGGCCTCGCGAAGATCGAGGGCGCGCCACCTGCTCGCACACGAAGGGAGGGCTCTCACGGTGGGGGGTCAGGAGTCCGACAGCGCCACACGTTGACGCTCGGCTTGTGAGGACATCGCGAACCAGGCGGTCCCGAACCCGGGCCGTCTCGAGCGCCCGCGTGGACGGGTCGGTGCCCACGCGGCCGGCACCACTCGGCGGCGCCGGCTGACTTATAGGCCCGTGGCGGGCAAGCGCCTCCTTGTAGGGAGGCGCTTGCGAGACAGCTTCCAGCCAGAAGGATTAGATCACGGGTATGTAACCGTCAGCTTTGCCGCAGGTTCGAGCGCCACTGTGTCGATGCCGAACCGAGGTACGCCGATGTAGCAGATCCGCGAGGTGGGAAATTCGCCTGGTTCTCCTTCAGGGCAAAGCTCCACCTTGAATGAGGTGCGGAAGCGGCCGAGACCGTTGGTTGCGACCGTCTTGCGGTTGTCGGTGTTGCACGGGTCCTTGGGCGCCAGCCAGAACGTCGTTCCGCACTCCTCGAGCGCTACCTTGGTGTGCGCCGGGAATCCGGTGCCGCGAAGCGTGGTATCCATGTTGACCATCACGCTCGACGGTTTCGCGACGATCCGCTCGCGACCCGATTCGGCCGATGCGGTGGCGACGCACCCGAAGCCAATCATCGTTGCGAGCGATCCGCCGGTAGCCCAGAGAGCGAGCGTCTTGCGTAACCCAATCATGCTTCCTCCTTTGGTGGAGATAGGTTGGTTGAGCCTCGTTGCTCCCGAGATGTTAGGACTGTGCCCGCAGAGACGTGACGTTTAAAGCTCGTTGCTGACGCTTCTTGCGCTCGAAGCCGGCCGAAAGCTCGTCTTCGTTTCGGCGTACATGCACTTGACTGGGTCGTCGCGTCAGGCGCCCAAGACTAACGACGATCGTCGAGGCGATCATGGAGAAGCGTGCGTAAGGTCGCGTACTTTCGTCCAGGGCTCGTGAACACTCTCATAATACGGAGGCCGCCGATATTCGCCGGGCTCAAGTCCGCGACCACATGCATTCCCGGTCCAATCGGGCCCGGGAGGACATCCAGCTATCACCTCACCTGGGAACCGGCTAAGGACAATGTCACGCCCCGGGCCAAGATCGTCTACAACATCTACCAGGCGACCACCTCCGGCGGCGAGGACTTCTCGAAGCCGACATACACGACTGCTCCGGGCGCGATCTCTTTCGACACCCCACAGCTCTCATCAATCGAAACGTTCTACTTCGTCGTCCGCGCGCGAGACCGGGCGGGCAACGAAGACTCGAACACGATCGAGAGGGAGGGTGAGAACCTCTGCGTGTAGGGCGTGGCACTGGCAGCTGGCCTGCTTGCTCGCGACAGCGGGCAATTGACGCTCGAAGTGTGGTGTCCGGGGCTCCCTGCGGGTACGCGGACCATGCCATCCACAGCACCTCCCAAGCTCAGGGTGGGTGCGCAGCGCGAGGCCAGCACAGCGACACCTCCCGGACATCACGAGGCCCGCAGCCGAGAGCAGCGGTGTTTCGCCGGCCAGGGACGCGCTGCGCATCAGCATGAATATTGTGGCTGCGTCGAGCTCGCCAAACCTCGACATCTGGAGACCTCGCGGAATTGCCCCGCTCGCGTTGGTAATACCAGCCGGGCGACCTCAAGCGGTCAGCACAACAGTGCCTCCATCTTCTCAGCTGGCGTCAGCCACTCGAGGGGCTGTCTGGGGCGGCCGTTGAGCTCGACGGCGATCTGGTCAAGCTCGACTTGGCTGCGCGCAGCCAAGTCGAGCTTGCGCGGCAGGTACTGGCGCAGCAGCCTGTTGGTGTTCTCGTTCGATCCGCGCTGCCATGGCGAACGGGGATCGCAGAAGTAGACCTGGATGGCAGTGTCGCTAGTGAAGCGTCTGTGGGCGGCGAGCTCCAGACCCCGGTCCCATGTCAGTGACTGCAGTAAGTGAGAAGGCAGCTCGGCGATCCGGGCTTTGAGCGCCTCGACCACGTGTCCCGTCCTGCGGTCGTTGCCCAGGCGCGCGAGAGGAGTTCCTAGTCGGTCTGGCGCTCGACCAGCGTTGAGATCGCCGATTTATTCCCGGCACCGATCAGCAGGTCTCCCCCTCAGTGACCGGGAACGCGACGCTCGTCGACCTCCGGCGGCCGTCGGGGATCGGGACCAGCTCAGGGATTCGACCGCGAGCGTCGACGCGGCCCCGAGCGCGGCGCGTCGAGCGGCCGGTCCGCAGGTTCGCGCTCAGCTGCCGCGCAGCTCGCCGCGCGACGGGACATACAGCGATCGGTAAATCGCCTCGTGGCTGATCCGCATCCCCTCGTCGTTAGGGTGGTCGAGCTTCAGTCTGGCCGAGATCTGGTAGGGAGCGGAGGACGACGACGCGGTCCCCCTGGGCGAGGAACTCGGTCGGCGCGAACTCGTCGATGTCCAACGTCTCGTCGGTGCGGGCGAAGTATGCTCTGGCGCGCGGCAGGGTTCGCGTGTGCGATGCGCTGCGCCTCCAGCGCGGTGGGCAGCCAAGCACAGACCAAGGAGAGGCGCACGCTACCGCGCTTCACGACGCCTGGGAGAAGGACTACCGACGCTTTCCCTGGCGGGGACGTGCCCGGGCGCGCCGGGTGGCATGTCCTTCATCCCCAAGCGCCCGCCTTCGTCGCGGGAAATGGAAATCATGATCGAGGTCGAGCGTGAGGCCCGGACTGAGCCGGGCCTCTAGCGGTTTGTGCGAGCCGCTTTGCGGCCCGAACGATAGCCGTCTATTTGTTGGCGGCGACTGCCGCGAGCGGCACGGGCTGCTCCTGGGTGGGTCGATCAGCTCGCGAACCCACTTCAGCGAGTGAGCCCACGCCTGTGCGTGATCGACGATATTGATCAATCTTCGGCGGTTGTCCCCGGTCAAGCCCACCGGTACGCGGAGTGAGCCACTCGCGGGCGCTGCGCGCCCGTCGCATCTGATCGAGCTCATCCTCGAGCGCCTGGAGGACACTGCTCGCGAGCTTGCGGCCCACCGCGCGTAGACTTGCCGGTCTGTGGCGCTGCAGGCTTTTAGCCAGCGAGCCGTCGCCGCGCCTTCTGGACCGAAGGGAGCGCTCCCTTCGCCCTCGTCAGCGCCCGAGCGCGCAGGTCGACGCTCGCCGGTTTCGCGGCGATCGTGATCTCTTCGCCGGTCGCAGGGTTACGGCCCTTGCGGGCCTTCTGCGCGGGCTTCAGCCGGACGGTCAGCTGCACGAGCCCGCCGATCTTGACCTTCTGGGCGTCTCCGATCTCTTCGAGCGCCACCTGCTCGAGCGCGTCTAGTGCCCGTTTCGCGTCGCTCCTTGTGAGCTCGGCGCGATCGGCGACGGCTGCCACGAGCTGGTTCTGTGTCAGGGCCATTTGCTTCCTCCAGGAGTTGCGGACTGGACGCGCCGGCATTGAAGCACACCGCGCCCGGCCGCGCCGATCGGGGCACATATGGGCGTCATCGGGTACCGCTCGTTGATCCTCAGCGGACCAAGGGTGCGTCGGTTCGATCCGCTGGTCCTCGTGGTCGCCCTTGCGTGCGGGTCCCTTCTCAGCTGGCGGTATCACGATCCTGGAGGGTCGTTTCTCGTCCTAATTCTTGAGCAGCCGAGCTCGCGAGCGGACGGCCCGAGGCGTCGGACGCCTCGCCGTCGGGTACGGCCCGACGCCGGCCGGCAGCATGATCGTCGCCACGCTCGGCTGGTGGCGAGGCGGCGTTGAAGCCCGGCAGCTCCAACTCCAGCCGAGCACCTCCGAGCGAGGATTGCGATGCGCTGACGTTTCCTTCGTGCGCGGTGGCGATGGCCTTGACGATTGCGAGCCCCAACCCCGCTCCACCGGACTTGCGGTCGCGAGCTGGATCGGTGCGGTGGAAGCGTTCGAATATGCGTTCGCGCTGCTCGAGCGGGATGCCGGGGCCGTCGTCGTCGATGATGAAGCTCAGTCGGCCGTGGCCGCGCGGCTGCACGCGCATTTCCACGCGGCCGTGTGGGCTTGCGGTTTGCTTGATCGCGTTGGTGAGTAGGTTGCGAAGCGCCTGGGCGAGCCGGTCGGGGTCAGCCACGAGCGTGCCCCGTGGGATCTCGCCGAGCTGAAAGCTTCGGTCGGCGAGGAGCGTAGTGCTCTCCCATAGATCGTTCACGAAAGACTCGAGGTCGAGCGGTTGCTCGTGGATCAACTGGGCATCTTCCAGCTCGGCCAAGAGCAGCAGATCGTCGATCAGTCGATCGACGCGCAGCACCTCTGCCTGCAGGCGCTGCTGCACGCGACGCACGTGCTCTGCCGACGGGTTGGGGTTTTCGGCGAGCACTTCGATCTGTCCGCGGATTACCGTGAGCGGCGTGCGCAGCTCGTGCGAGGCGTCGGCGACGAACTGGCGTTGGCGTGCAAAAGCGTCCATGAGACGATCGAGCATGTGGTTGAAGGCGTGAGCGAGTACGCGAATCTCGCCTGCCGCTCGGCCCTGTGGGTGAATGCGCGGCTGCAGGTCGCCAGCGTCGACACGCTGAGCGACGCCGGCCATTCGGCGCAGCGGATGCGAGGCACGACTTCCGACCAGATATCCACCCAACAAGGCGCACAGCCCGGCCAGTAGCGCAGCCAGCACGAACGCACGGGCGACGCCTTCCTGAGCGTGCGTCACGGGAGCGAGCGGTTGGCCGACCCCGATCGTGACCGCAGTCGCACGACCGTCGAGCGTGAGCGCCAGGGAGCGCTTGAGCAGCCGCAGGTTGCCGACGTCGGGCAGCGGCAGCGTCGAGTACCCTCGATCTGCAGTGAGCATGCGTCCCGCGAGCCGATTCTCTTGAGCCTGTTCGGCCACGCTCTCGCCTTCGTCGGGGCTCTCTATGTGAAACAGCTCTGGACGATTGGTCGCCGTCTCGGCTCCAGGGATGCGAACGAACAGCAGCGTCGAGCTCGAGCTGAACGGTCGGTTCCGCACGTAGCGTGTGGCAGCTGTGGTGAGCTGGCGCAGCGAGTCGGCGTGCTCGGAGTCGAGCGCGACCGCCAGGCTATGCGCGCTACTTGCGATCTGCGCGTCGGTTTGGCGGCGAAGCTGGCTTCCGGTGCCACGGTAGACGGCAACGAAGGCGGTCCCCAGGCAAACCAGGACGACCACCGTCGACATCCCCGCCACACGCCAGCGCAGCCCGATCGACCACAGCCGCTGCAGGACGGCGGACACGCTCAGCGTCCGTGGCCAAGTCGGTAGCCCACGCCACGGACCGTGTAGATCGGCGCCGGACCGTGCGTACCGGCGAGCTTACGTCGCAGATACTTTATGTAGACGCTGACGTTGTTGGTGGTCGGATCGTGCTCGTAGCCCCATACCGATCGGAGAATCTGTCGCCGGGTGAGCACCCGGCCCGGGTGTCTGAGCAGGTATGCCAGCAGGTCGAACTCCGTGCTCGTCAACTCCACCTCCTTGCCGTCGCGGCGCACCCTGCGCGCCAACAGGTCTGCTTCGATACCCGCAGCGCTTAGGACCGTCTCGGACACCCGCCGCGATCGCCGCAGCTGCGCGCGCAGCCGAGCCGCGAGCTCCGAGAGCGCGAACGGCTTGACGATGTAGTCGGTGGCGCCCGCCTCCAGGGCCGCCACCCGGTCCGCGACCCGTCCGCGTGCCGTAAGCACGATCACGGGCACGTTCCCCCGCGACTCGCGGATCGCGGCGAGAACCTCCTGCCCGCTGCGCCCGGGAAGCATCATGTCCAGGACGATCGCGTCAAACCCCTCGCTCAGCGCCAAGCGCTCGCCCTCGACCCCGTCTGCAGCGGCCGCGACGACGAAGCCGGCGTTCTCGAGGCCCTCCTGAACGAATTCGCGGATACCGGGCTCATCCTCGATGACGAGTATGCGCAACCCTCGCAGCGCGGCGTGATCGACCGTCGGATCCCCCGGTGTCCCTGACGGAGATGCATCCTTATCCAGTGGCGAAGACATGCGACTATCAAGATTAAGCGCAAGGGGCGACGGCACGTGCCGTGCGCGGCGCATTCCATGACGTTTTCTCATCTCAGGATTAGCGGCTGCTTAAGAGACCGGTCGAGACCCCCCTCGAGGTGCCGGCATCGACGTCCGCGATCTCAGCCCGGTCGGGCGTAGTGCCTGGCTCGGCGCGGCCGGCGAGGGAACGGGTGGGCAACGGAACTGCAGCCAGCCCGACGAACACCGTCGCCAAATCGGGCAGCTTGGGTTCGTAGAGCCGATCATAAGGCGCTTGGGGCTCATCCACCCGTCCTAAGCAGATCGATAAAAGCCATGTCATTGAGCGGCCATTAGGACCCGCCGGAAATCACTGGTGTTTCAGACTGCGTCTGCCCTTCGCCTTGTTCACTTGACGTGGATTCTGAGGCCGATTGCTGCACTTCACTGGACTGCGGCGCCTGCGTGGATGGCACGAGCGAACGCGAAGATGACCCGGGCACCGCGGCTGCGCTCCTGCCGCGTTCACTTCCCAGCTCCGATGAAGTCGTCTGGTTTGCCCTGCCTGGGAACGCGCCTGCTGCGACGGCCGCGAGGCCTCCGGTGAGCGCCACGCTTCCAGCGAGTATCGAGCGCTTGATGAGGGCCAGCCTGCGCAGTCCTTCATCCCTCGTTAGGAGCCAATCTCCCGATGTCATGGCTACATGCTTGCACTGGTGACGAACCTGGGGGAAGGCAGGCGTGAGACTATTCTTACAGTCGAGAGGACCAGGAAAGACCTGGTGGTGGTGAGCGAAGGCGCCCGGCGCGGTCCAAGCCGCGAACTGTGGGCACGCCTACAGCACTCAAGGCGCCAGCAGCGAGCCCCTTCTCTACCCGCAAGAGTCCCAAAAGCAGCGCTCCGCCATGATCCGCTCTCCGTTCTCGGCATCGACATAGAGCACGGGCGTCTGACTACAGTCGAGGCCAGCGGTCTTCGCTTCATCGGCGTGGGCTGCGTGTCCAGCGAGCAGCATTAGCCAGGTCTTGCGGCGGTCCCCCCTGAACCCGAGATACTGGGCGGGCGGTGTCGCAGGAGAGGTCATGACGATCTTCTGTCGTCACCCGCGACGGATGAAGTGGGCGAGACTCTTTGGGTCGCCCATGTCGAGGTCGTCGACGTTCTGGTATCGCGAGTCCGCCATGGAGAGAGGTCCGGGAGCCCACGGAACCCCGAACTGTTGCCATGAGCACGTCGAGCAGAATCTTTGAGCGCGAGGGTTCTCCTTGGGCGGCAGCTTCGCTGTCGAATCTGAGGGAGGTTTGTGATGGAAGGCGTTTATGAGCGCTGCGGTGCGCTGGATGTGCACCAGGCGCAGGTGACCGCCTGCGTGCACGTGCCCGATCGGCGGGGTGTGCGCTCGGAGCTACGTGCCGAGTTTTCCACGATGACGTCCGACCTATTGGCGTTGCGCGGCTGGCTGCTTGGCCTCGGCATCACGCACGTCGCGATGCAGGCCACGGGCGTCTACTGGAAGCCGGTCTACTACCTGCTCGAGGACGACTTCGAGCTCTTGCTGGTCAACGCTCAGCACGTCAAGAACGTGCCCGGGCGCAAGACCGACGTCCAGGATGCCCAGTGGTTATGCCAGCTACTCGAGCACGGGCTGGTGCGCTCAAGCTACGTGCCGCCCGAGCCGATCCGCGAGCTGCGCGATCTCACCCGTTATCGAAAGTCGCTTGTGTGCGAGCGCGCGCGCGCGCGAGGCCAACCGCCTGCACAAGGTGCTCGAGGACGCCAACATCAAGCTCGATTGCGTCGCATCGCGGCCGTTCGGCGCTTCGGGCAAGGCGATGCTCAAAGAGCTCTGCGAGGGCAACAACGACCCCGTCGCGCTGGCGGACCTGGCCAAAGGCAAGCTGCGCGCCAAGCTCCCGGCGCTACGCCAGGCACTCGAGGGCCGCTTCCGGCAGCACCACGCGCGGCTCGTCTCCCATCTGCTCGCCCACATCGAGTACCTGGATGAGGCGATCGGCTCGCTCAGCGAGGAGATCGAGCAGGGCATGCGCCCTTTCGAGCACCAGCGTGAGCTTCTGTGCACGATCCCCGGCGTCGCCGAACGCACCGCCGAGGTGATCATCGCCGAGTTTGGCTCCGAGATGGATCGCTGTCCCAGTCACCGTCACGCGGCGAGCTGGGCGGCCGTCTGTCCCGGCCACAACGAGTCGGCGGGCAAGCGCCGCTCGGGCAAGACCCGCAAGGGCGACAGCTGGCTCAGGACCGCGCTGATCGAGGCCGCCCAGAGCGCCGCCGGGCGCACCAAAGACACCTATCTGCACTCCCAGTATCTGCGCGTCAAGCGCCGCCGCGGCCACCACAAGACGATCGTCGCCGTCGCCCATTCGATCCTCATCGCCGCTTACTACATCCTCCGCGACGAGGCCCCATACCAGGAGCTCGGCGGCGACCACTTCGTTCGTCGCGAAGACCAAGCGCGGCTAACCAGGCGTCTGGTGCGTCAGCTCGAAGGGCTCGGGCAGCGCGTTACGCTCGAGCCAGCGTTGGAGGCGAGGTGAAGCGTTATTTCTGAGCAGAACGTTCAGCTCGTGCGGCGTGCGCTTGACGCCTTCAACCGAAGGGACGGACCGGGCTTTGACGCGCTCCTGGCCGAAAACGCCGAGATAATCCCTGTGCGGGCCGCGATCGAAACCGTCACCTACCGTGGGCAGAGCGCGGGATCGCAGTACTGCGTCGCGGTAGACGAGCGTTGGGTGGACCTCAGATGGGAGGTGGACCGCGTCCGGGATGGTCACGAGTGGGTCCTCGTCGTCGGGCATATCCGGGGTCGCGGACGCGACAGCGGTGCGCTCATCGATGCCAGGGGCGCGTGGGTAGCGCGCTTCCAAACCTTCAGTGACCGAGCGGCGGCCCTCAAAGCAGTGGGGTTCATATGAATGGGCGGCTGTCAAGGGGCGGCGCTGATCTACCCGTGAGTGGGGTTGGCGGTTACGGCATGGTGGCGTGGGCGGCTCCCGGGGCGCTACGAGCTGAAGTGCCGGCTTGATCGACCTGTCTGGTCAGGCTCATATGCGAGGGCTGGTTACCTCAAGACCCTTATTCGTCGCCGGGCTTGCATTCTGGAGATGGGCGCGACCTCGCTTTCACTGAAGTCGGGCTGCCCACAACCCCTACTCGCGTGCCCGTAGATGGCGGACGTGGCGGCCTTCTGATTGCTCGTGGCGCCCCGGCAGTCGTCAGGCGCCTTCTATGTCTGTCGATGATCTCAGTCCAGGGTGGCGGCCTCCCAGCAAAATGCGGCGAGCTCGCGGGCGACCGCGATCGCGACTGTCCCCGCCGGCTTGCCACGCTTTCCGGCGAGGTGCATCCAGCGTTGGTGCAGGCGCTGCTGGCAGCGCCAGGCGATTTGCACGACACGAGGGTCCTGGCCTGACTGGCGTGCCTTCAGGTTCTCGCCGACTGCTGGGCGGTGACGGTAGTTGTGGGCGGCCTCGACCAATAGGCGCCGCGCGTTCGCCGGCCCGGCCTTGGTGATCTGGCCCTGCGTGCGCTTCTCATCGGAGGTGTACTCGCTCGGCACAATGCCGAGGAAGCCCGATAGCAGCGCGGCCTTTTCAAAGCGGGTGAAGTCGCCGACTTCCGCGCACAGACCGGCGGCGGTGAGGGTGTCGATGCTGCGAAAGCAGCGCAGCCGGCTGACCGTCTCGGCGTGGCTGCTGTCCGGGACGGCCCGTTCGAGCACGACGCCGAGCGTCTTGCGGCGCTGGGCCAGTCCCTGAACCGCCGAGAGGTAGTCCACGAATACCGCCTGCGAGAGAGGATCCTCGAAGTGAAGTGTGCAGAGCCAGCGCTCGTGCTGCTGGGTCCAGGTTTTGCCCTGGAAGCGCACCCCGCGGCGCAACAGGAACTTCGACAGGCGATGCCGGGCGCGCATCAAATCTCTGCGCACATCGTCGATACAGCGCACCACGTCACGGAAGCGCTCATCCGCTTCGCTCGGCACGAACGCGAGCCGAAGCTCACCGGCGGCGAGGAGCCGCACCAGCCGCTTGGCGTCGCGCCGGTCGGTCTTCACCCGGTCGCTCGGTGCTCGCGGGATGGACCCCGGCGCCACAACACGAATATCCAGCCCGCGCTGCTCGGCTACCCGCGCGAGCACAAACCCCGTTGGGCCCGCCTCGTACACCGCGGCCACCGGACGATCGAGCTCCTCCAAGAACGCAGGCACTACTCGCTCAGGCTCGCCACGCAGGCGCTCGACGCGCAACTCGCCGGTGCTGGGCTCCAGAACAGCGGCGACCGTCTGGGACTTGTGAACGTCGAGCCCGACAAGGGCCATACTCTCCGACATGGTCGGCACCTCCCATAGCTGGGGTGTCAGCGCCGGGACCGCCCCGACGCCCAGTCCCCGCAAATCTATGCGCGGGGTGCCGGCCGATCCTTCATCACCGCGACGGAGAGCCGACCCTTCATAGGGTCTGGAGGGGTAGACGTCCACGGCGCCCGGTGAACCCGCGCTGTGTGTCTGCGGCACCGAGCGCACGAGGCGGACGGACGCCCGCACGCTCGGCACCGCGACCGCGCATGTCCGACGCGGTCCTCGGTGAGGGCGATCCACCCGGCAAGCTCATTTGATGACGTAGCACCCGTACACATTGCGAATGACGAACAGCCCGTTTGTCTCGACGCGCAGCAGGACCTCATTCGTGCCCGCTCTGGTGAACGGATCGATCAGGATCGTCCCGGCCTGCGTGTAGAGCACGCCGAGCATCACCGGGTCGATCAGCGTCGGCGCGGTGAGGTGCGGCTCTTCGATGATCGTAAGCCGTACAGCGGCGATGCCGAGCCAGTAGATCGCGTCGCGAAGACGTAGCCGAGTTCGGTTTTCGTGAGATCGAGCGTGGCGGCGTCGGTCGGGTTCAGCGCCAGCACCGTCGGTTGCTCGACCTCTGATCGATACGTTGCCACGGGGCCGTCCAGTCCGACCGTGCTGCCCTCAGTCCAACGAGTCCCGCGTAGGTTCTCGCTCGCTCGGTGCGCGACATCATCACGCAGTCAAAATCCGAACAGAACAGCGGGGCAGCAGCCTTGAGCCACGCCAGATACACCTCCATGTCGCGGACCAGTTGAGTGATGTCGAAATCCGGGCCGGGCTACAGCCCTCTGACAAGCTCGACGTTTTCCGGCGACATCGCCTACGCCTCCAGCCCAGCGTCTCGCAACGCCCGGTCACGGTCGTGGTATAGGCGGATTTCACTCACCCGACCCGAACACAGCCTGCACAACAACGCAGTCGGGTGCTGCTCAACCTCGATGCCGCTGCCCTTGGCGCGACCACGCTCGCGTGTGAAGACCACGACCACCTCGTCGCCGTCGAAGAACTCCTCCGGCTCGCTGCGGTAGGAGTCCCAAACATCGCCAACGTCCGCGCGCCAGCGCATGACGCCTTCGTAACCCTCATATATAGCCGGGTTGAACACGCGCTCGGAGAGGTCGAGGCGCATGGCTGGATCGAGCAGGTCGGCGAACTCGCTTCTCCGCGCGACCAGGGCGCGGCGCACGATCTCCACGTCCTGCTCAGAAATACGCGACCACCTCGCCCATTTTATGCGTCGTGGGTGACGAGCGGAAGGTCGTCATGGCCTCTCCTGCGAGATCGGCGCCCAGTATCCCAGCGGGACAGAGGCATCCAGCAGTGGGCGACTGAGCCCGGCGAGCCACTAACTCGCTGCTTGATGCTGACGTCGCCCAGCCGAAGGCCCGAAAGCGAGCATGGGAGGAACGTGATTCGCATGCACGCGAATCAACGGGGGTCCAACGGCGAGACCCGCCTCGCCTACACCCTAGGTGTACCCCTCGCCGAGAACGTCGTGCGTCAGTGGCGGCAGATGGGCGAGATCGTGCACACGAGCAGGCTCATCGCCAAGGTCGAGGGAAACTTCCCCGAGCTCACACTGGAGGTCGGCAGGCGGATGCAGGTAGACGATGCCGTCGTGATCGAGTGGACCGCCAACTACGGCAATGGACGTCCCTATCGGAACGTGACGATCGGACGTGAAGCCGGCTCGCGCTATCGCGTTAGCTGGGCATTCATCCTCGAGCCAATCGATGACACGAGCGCCCGCCTCATCACCCGTGCCGGCGGCGAGTACGAGCGCTTTGCCCTCGGACTGATGCTCACGCTCGTCTGGTGTCCGATCGATTTCGGAATGCAGCGACGGCAGCTGCTCAACCTCAAGCGACAGGCGGAGGCCGCAGGGCGATGAGGATCGTGAGCACCGGCTATGTCGAACACCCCGCGATGGATTCACGGAGGGCGTCGGCGGTGCCGCTCACGCTCACGCACAGGACGCGAAATCCGAGCGTCTCCGCGAGTGCCGGTCGACGCGGCCGCTCTCGGCGGGAAGAAGAGGCGCAGAATCCGAGCCGCCGGGGCCGCCGCTGCGCGGCAACCCGCCACGTGAGTGCTGGACCGCACATTGGGAAGCGTCCGCCTCCCCTAGCGTCAGTGAGAGCAATGACCCCTTCGGTCGACACCCGCGAGCTGGTGCTCCATGACGGACACATCGTTCGCGTTCGACCCCTGCGCCCGACCGACCGCGCGATCTACGCGAGAGCGGTCATGGATCTGTCGCCAAGGTCGCGCTACTTGCGCTTCTTCGCGCCGATACCGAGGCTCAGCGAGCGACTGCTCGACCAGATGACGCAGACCGACGGGTACGGACACGTGGCATACGTCGCCTTGGCCGTGGACGAGTCGAGCGCGGTCGGCGTGGTCCGGTACGTGTTGAGCACAGACAATCCCAACGAGGGCGAAGTTGCGATCGCCGTTGCTGACGACTGGCAGCGACGCGGGCTCGGCGGCCGGCTTCTCCGCCAGACGGTCGAGCATGCCCACGTGGCTGGACTGGAGTCGCTGATCGCAACCACCTTGCGCGAAAACGCGGGGGCAGCCGGCCTCCTGGAGGCGTCCGGGTTCTCGGCGGTGGGGGCGAGCGGACCGTACGCAGAGCATCGCATGCGGCTACGTCACTAGCGCGTCCTTGCTTGCCCCGGCGTAAGCGAGCGAGCAGCGCTCTGCCGGTACGTCTGGTCATCGTCCGACGCGCCGCGCGGCGAGCGACCACCGTCGCACTCGCACCGGGGGGGGGCGAAAGCAGGCGCGAGCGCCAAGGCTGCCCTGCTTGGCGAATAGGAGGAGCCCAGCGAGGGTCGCCGAGGTCCCTACATCCGTGTCGGAGCGTCGCTTCGCTCGGGCTGGCGCTGTCTGCGCGAGCCCGGCCGGGCTACGTCCCACGGACGTCCGACCGTCCTGCGCTCGGCGATCTGTTCGGATACCAGCTCGTCCGAGGCATAGACCCGATCGCAAGCCCTAGCACGGGCCGCTCAGCTGGCGGCCGGCTCAGCGACTGGCAGCCGCTCACGAATCGCGATGCGCGCGCGCTCGAACGCGCGCGAATCACCTTGGAGGATGGAACGACATGTTGGCCGCCCCAAGCAGCGTTTGAAGCTCGAAGGCGAGCTGGACGGGATCGGCGCTGGGCTCGAGCTCGTCCAGTTCAGCCGCCTCGCGGGCGAGCCGCTCGAGCAGCGCTAGCCACGCGAGCCGCTGGGTGACGATCGCGTCGTGTACCGGCCCCGGCCGGGTACCGACGTCGACTGCCGCCGCTGCGAAGAAGCAGCCGCCGGGAAAGCCCCGGCGCTCGACGTGCGAGAGGAACGCCTCGCAGACGGCGAGCAGGCGCTCGATCCCCTTTGGTGCGCGCAGCGCTGGACGCAGGACCTCAGCGACAAATGTTTGACGCGCGGCTTTGATCGTCGCGAGCTGCAGATCCAGCTTCGATCCGAAGAGAGCGTAGAGGCCGCTCTTGCGCTGCCCAGCCTGCGCATGGCGTCAAAAACGCCCAGGCGCTCGTAAGCGCTGCGGGCGTTGCTGCTCCCGGTCTCATCTCCAACTCGCTAGCAGCGACGGGACGCTCGTCGACAAACCCGCTCGGCCGGTTGAGCGAGAGATCCGGCGCGTCGGCTTCGCCGCGGGACAGTCGGGTGGGGCTCAGGTCAGGTCGGTCACGGCCCCCTGATAGACGCCGATCGCGCCCTGTAAGCCGTCGCCGAGCAACGCGTCCACGACGCCAACGTTCTGCACGACCAGCGTAGCCCGCGTGATGATCCGTTCGAACTCATCCTCCGCGCGCAGCGCGGCGATTTGCGCCTCGCTGCCACGGACCAGAATGAAGCCCTCAAGATCGCCGCCGTGGGGACCGAGCAACACGGCCTCCTGGCTCTCGACGCGGCCCTCCTGCTCGGCCTTCCCGTAGTACGCCAAGGCTTCGGCGAACACCTCCAACCCCTTCGCCTCGCGCCCGGTAACTGGTTCGCCCCATCCGATGAAGAGTCCGGCCTCTGCCATGACACACCTCCTGCTCGTTGGCCACAGAGCGTGAGATGACCGCGACATCTGCGTTACGGACCACCCCTCACGCTCCATCCTCGTAGGAGCGACTCTACTCCGGGCTCGCTGGCCGGGCCAACCTGCCTCGTTGGGCTCAGTCCTCGATAGGAGCCGTCAGCCATTCCCGAGCGGACCCTCTCACCACCCCCTTCGGCTTCGAGTCCACGCCGCCGAGGTGATCGCGGGAATCGACCTAACCGGCAAGCGCGCGATCGTGACCGGCGCCTCATCTCGAATCCCCATCGAGACTGCCCGGGCGCTCGCGGGAGCCGGTGCGGCCGTTACCCTCGCGGTACGCAACCTCGAGGCCGGGGAGAGCACCGCCCGGGAGATCACAGCCGGCACGGCTAACAGGCAAGTCTTCGCCGCGCCGTTGGACCTCGCCGATCGGGACTCCGTCGCAACGTTCGTCAGCGCGTGGGATGGCCCGCTAGACATCCTCGCCAACAACGCGGGCGTAATGGCCACGCCGGAGCGCGCACGCCGGAGGCTGGGAGATCCAATTCGCGACGAACCACCTCGGCCACTTCGCGAGCGCAAGCTCTACTTCGACTGGACCGAGACCCGGTCATCGCGTCCCTAGCGCTTCATGCCACCGCGCCGCCCACCAGGTGCAGGAGGGGCTTCGCAATTCCCTACAAGCAGGCACCTCTCGACGCGCAGTCTGCGCCCAAAACGGCCGAATCGCACCCAGGGAGGCCGCCGGTTCGAGTGGGGCTAGCTCCGCTTTGCGCATTTCCAGGCGCTCATTCAACGCCGGGGGACGCAAATCCCCTTCGACTGGCGATCCTGCGAGAAGCTCGCGACGCCCATCAGCTCAAATATGGGCTGCGTCAAGCGCGCGGACTCCGGACATCTCGAGAGCCTCGCCGACGCCGCGATCGCGTTTGGTCATACAAGCCGGGTGGATTCATCCGGTCGGCGCAACACGATCGTTTTTTCGTGTCGCGTGATCGGAGAATGAGATGGCTAAGAGAAGGGGTCCTCGCGGGCCGTATCGGTTGTTGACGCCGACGGAGCGCGCGGAGATCGAAGCGCGGTTTCGCGCTGGCGCGCGCGTCAGGGAGGTGATGGCGCGGTTCGGTGTGCCGCACACCTCCGCGTGTCGTATTCAGGCTGAAACGGCGCTCACGCGACCGCGAGTGGTGTGTTCGGCGCATCGGCTGTCGTTTGAGGAGCGGGAGCGGATCTTCGTCGGGGTTTGTCGGGGCGAGAGCGACAGCGAGATCGCGAGGGCGCTCGGTCGGCATCGGTCCACGGTCGGGCGGGAGATCCGCAGGTGCTCAGAGCGCCGGCAGTATCGGCCCCTTCAGGCCGAGCGCGTCGCGCGGCGGCTCGCGCGGCGACCGAAGGCGACGAAGCTGTCGAGCTGCCCGCAGCTTGTGACGGCGGTCCAGGACGGTCTCGAGCGGCGCTGGTCGCCGCAGCAGATCTCGGCCAGACTGAAGGTCGACCATCCCGACGATGAGGGGATGCGGATCAGCCACGAGACGATTTACCGGTCGCTGTATGTCCAGTCGCGCGGCGAGCTGCGCCGACAGCTGACCGCGAACCTGCGGACCGGCCGCTCGACCCGCCGCTCAAGCGGTCGCATCCACGCACGCGAGCGAATCGCCGAGATGGTCCCGATCGCCGAGCGCCCACCGGAGGTCGATGAGCGTCGCGTTCCCGGCCACTGGGAGGGAGACCTGTTGATCGGTGCCGCGAACAAGTCGGCGATCGCGACGCTGGTCGAGCGCCAGACCCGCTATGTGCTCCTTGCCCGGCTCGGGCACGATCGCAGCACCGCAAACGTGGTCCAGGCGCTCAAGGCACGCATCACCGAGCTGCCCGCGCATCTGTTGAAGTCACTGACCTGGGACCAGGGCCAAGAGCTGAGCGCCCACAAGCGCTTCACCAGCGACACCGGCATCCAGGTCTACTTCTGCGATCCCCGCTCTCCGTGGCAACGCGGATCGAACGAGAACACCAACGGGCTGCTGCGTCAATACCTGCCACGCAAGTTCGACTTGGCTGCGCGCAGCCAAGTCGAACTAGACCAGATCGCCGCCGAGCTCAACGGCCGTCCCAGACAAACCCTCCAATGGAGCACACCAGCTGAGAAGATGGAGGCACTGTTGCGTTGACCGCTTGAGGCTGCCCCGGTTGTATGACTAAACCCCCCAGATCCGTACGGAAATCCGCCCTCGTCGGCGCACCACTTGCCCCACAAAGCTACAAAGCTACAAAGCTGCCAATTTGCAGGGGATTTATCGTCGCTGGACGTCTGCTACTCACGATTCGGGTCGGTGAGGTCCCCGGTTCAAATCCGGGCGCCCCGATTCAAAAGGCCCCGCATTTGCCGGCCTTTTTGTTGGATGCACGACTCTTGTGTGCTGGGCTTCAGTGGTCATACAGCACGCGTCAATGGTCATAAGAACGCTTAGTCCCGCGGTTGCGTCTTGGCAAAACCGTTGACTTGCAGGGCTTTGAACCGGGGACCGCACCGGATTCTTGCGGTGAGGTCTCTGGTTCGGCGCAGTCCGTGCAAACCTGCGAGTCGGCCACCTGCATGTGGTGCGCTTCGACAAGTCGGCGCCTACGCCGTAGGCTCGGACTCTGCGTGGGCGCCCGGACCGACATTGCTGCGGATTTTTTGAGGCTCCACAGCTCAGAGCGCCCCCTGCTGCTCGCGAACCCTTGGGACATCGGTTCCGCACGACTGCTCGCTTGGCTGGGCTTCAAGGCGCTGGCAACCACGAGCGGTGGCTTGGCCGCCTCGCTTGGTCGCCTCGACGGCAATGTGCGCCGCGAGGGGGCCGTCGCACACGCGCTCGCCATCAGCGAAGCCACGGGGCTGGCGGTGAGTGCCGACTTCGAGAACTGCTTCGCGGATAGCCCTGAGGGGGTCGCGGAGACGGTGAAGCTGGCGCGAGAAGCCGGGATCGCCGGCTGTTCGATCGAGGATTGGAGCGGACGCGAGATCTACGACCGAGCCCTCGCCGTCGAGCCCGTTGCGGCAGCAGCGGACGCAGCTCACTCAGGCTCGAAGCACCTCGTGCTCACGGCGCGCGCGGAGAACCACGCTCACGGTCGCTGCGACCTGGACGACACGATCGCGCGGCTCGTGGCCCTACCAGGAGGCCGGAGCCGACGTGCTCCTCGCGCCGCGGCTTCGCGGCATGCAAGAGATCCGCGCCGTTCTCCAGGCCATCGACCGGCCACTCAACGTGCTCGTGTGGCAGGACACGCCGCCCATCGGGGAGCTTGCGCAAGCGGGCGTGAGTCGCGTCTCGACCGGCAGCTCCTTGGCGTTTACAGCCTACGGTGTGCTCGTCGACCCAGCGCGCGAACCGCGGGAGGCCGGAACATACGACTACCTTCAGGGTGCACGGGTCGGCTACTACGACGGAGCGCGACACGCATTCGCACAAAAGAGAAGCGCGTAGGACAAGACTCGGTCGGCCGCGTCCAGAGCGGGGCGAACCCCAACATACTGAGATCGATCTGGACGAGAGATCTACAAGGACCCTCTCACCCTCCCACGCGCGTGAAGGCCGTGCTCCAAACCATCGCCGGACGCCGGTAGACGCACGCAACGGGATCGGACCGAGTTCCGCGTACCCGCGATCCGAATTGAGTCGCGCTCATGGAGCCGGCGGACTCGAACCGGCGCCGCCCGGAGGTGGCCACGAACGCCCGCAACAGGACCGCAACTGGGTTCCGCTTGTGGCCATCGGCAGAAGTCTCGAGCGTCCTATGGATGGCGCTTGACGGTCCCGCGATGGAACGGAAACGGAAGAATGCCAGTCATCGGGCCAGACGAGTCCTCCCGCATGGAGGCACCGCCCCCACCGCGAAACAAAGAACCGCGCGCGTCTCGCCAACCGTCCGATCTTGCCGAGCGCGCTTGGTCCCCCGGCGCAGTTCGGCGAGCTGACCTGCGACCTCCCCACCGGCGCTCGGACAGCCAGAGCGCTTCTGCGCGGCGGGCATCGCGATTCTGCGCAGCTGTCAGCTGCGCGCTGACTTCAGCTGGCTTGGCTCGAAGTCGGCGCGGAGCCCAGTTTGTGGTTCAGCTCACCCCTCGTTGGTGCCGATCGCCAGTGTGCGCAGGCAGCACTGTCCTTTGATCTCGTCCGCCCCCACGGCCAGCAGGTCGGTGGCGCCCGAGGCTGTTACCGCGTCGAGTGAGTCGTTGCCGAAACCGCCCGGGTCGGGACTACCGACGATGGCCCATTTGGAGCCGTTGAAGTGCTCGGTGAGGGTTTTGATCGTGCCGTTGTCCTCTTGGGTCTGGCCGACCGACCACACGTCGTGGGACGAGAGCGCCGAGATGCCGTTCAGGCGACTGCCCTCGCTGCCTTTCGTGGGCACTTTGGTCATTTTCCAGGATGTGCCGTTCCAGCTCAAGACAAAGGGCAGCAGACGGTTTTCGTCGTTGACGTTGAAAACATACCCGGACGCCCACACCTTGTCTGCGCCAGCTGCGGTGACGGCGGTCAACTCGTTCTGGGGTTCGCCCGGGCCGGTGAAATCGGGGGTCGGGACGATCGACCATTCACGCCCGTTCCAGTGGGCGGACAGCGTTTCATTGGTGATGGCGCTTGCTTCGATGCCCACGGCCCAAACGTCTTCCGGGCTAACGGCGACGATGCCGCTCGCGAATTGTGCGCCGCCCGCCGGGGTCGGCGATTGCGCAAGCGACCATTCCTGGCCGTTCCAGTGCTCGAAGACGAGTTCGATGGTGCCGGTTCCTTCGTTCAGGGCGTCTCCGGCGGCCCACAGATCGTCCGGGCCGCTGCCGCCGATCGCACTGAGCTCATCCGAATCGGCGCGGCCGACGGCTGGGTTGGGGCTCGGCACGATCGACCACGCGCTGCCGTTCCAGTGCTCGATCAGCGTGCGGGACGAGCTGGCCGGGTTGGAGTCGATCCCGCCGCGCCAGCGCAGTCCGACCGCCCAGGCGTCTCCCTTGCTGAGGTCGTCAACGGCCTTCAGCTGGACCTGTTCTTCGGGAGGTTCTGGCACGGCCACATCCGTCCATTGGCTGCCATTCCAGCGCTCAACGAGCGTGTGGTCGAGCGCGCTTTCATCCGAGTGGTAGCCGACCGCCCATGCCGCGCTGGGTTCCGATGCGGAGACACCGCTGAACAGGCTGTTGGTGACGCCACTGGCTTCGGGGTTGAATGTGGGTTGGACCCGCCAGATCGAGCCAGAGGCTGCGTTGTTGGCGAATGCGCTGGGCGCGCTCAGCAGGAGCGCCGTGGCAGCCAGGAGCAGCCCCGCGCTCAGAACACGCGCGTTGATCCGGCAGGGAGTGACTTGTGATCGCATGTCTTGGCCTCCTCCTGTTCCTTTTTGTTCCCGCCTCGCGTGCGACGCCGACCACGGCCTGTCGCGTGGCGTAGCGAGCGAATCTCGTTGCCGCTTCACCTGCCCTGTTCAAGCACTCCGGCTATGAGAGAAACAAAGTTGCCATAGAGGCGCGTGTCGGTCTCGCCCGGCTGGTTGAGCGCCTCGACGGCCAGGCCGATGCCGAGCGCGCGCACGATCAGCGCGAGGTCGGCGGCTGGGAGCGGTAGGACGGTCCCGGTTTCCGCCTCGCGGTCGGCGATGCGACGCTCGATCTCAAGACGCAGAGCGCTCATGCGCTTTCCAAACTGTCGGCTTAGCTTGGGGCTGCGGGCTGCGTGGATCATGAACTCCAGGTGCAGCAGGAAGGTGTCGCGGTCCTCGGTGGAGCGCTGCATCCACTGGTCCGCCGCGGCGCGGGCGCGCTCGGCAAACGATCCTTCGATCTGCGTTGCCTGGGAGACCTCCTCTATGCGCTGGTTCATGTACTGCTCGAAAACGGCTAGGAACAACTGCTCCTTGCCGGCGAAGTTGGAGTAGACCGCGCCGTGGGAGTAGCCAGCCTCCTCGGCTATCTCCTCGACCGTCGCGGCCTGGAAGCCACGTCTGCCGAACACGCTCGCGGCAGCGGCGAGAAGTTGCGCGCGGGTCTCGGCCTGCTTCTCCGCCCGGGTTGGGCGTGATGTCGACCGCATAACCAGATGATGACACCCACTCAGATTATGTTTACAATCTGGTTGTCCGGTGTCCCTCGATCGTCCACCCACACTCCCTTCCTTCGCTGGTCGCTTCGGCGGCAAAGCCGGGGGCCGCCTGATCTGGCTGGCCGCTGTCGTGATGCTTGCCTTCGGCGCGGCCGAGCTCCCCGCACTAGCGAGGATGGGTTCCCACGGCGCCGGTGTCGTCGCTTTCGGGTTTGCCAGCAGCACTCAAGCGCAGCCACTGCCCGCGCTCGCGGCAGCGTGCGCGACAATGACCTCGATGCTGGCGCTCTCAGCGGCGGCGTTCGCCGTCGCCAGCATGATTGCAGCGCGTCGCCTGCCTGCCGCGACCTCACAAGGAGAACAGGCCTGATGAGCGAAGTCGATCGCCAGCTCGCCGAGCAGGCCGGCTACTACCGTGAACGAGCGGGCGAGTATGAGGACTGGTGGTTTCGCCGCGGACGCTACGACCGCGGCCCAGCACCAAACGAACGGTGGTTCGCCGACGCAGTCGAGGTGCAAAGAGCGCTGGAGCGGTTCCGGCCCGAGGGAGAGGTGTTGGAGCTTGCGTGCGGAACTGGTCTGTGGACCGAACTGCTCGCTTCACGCGCCGCCAGCGTGACCGCAGTCGATGGTTCGCCGGAGATGCTCGAACTGTGCCGCGCCCGCGTAAACCACCCGCGAGTCAGCTACGTGCAAGCCGACATTTTCGAGTGGAGGCCGGAGCGGACATATGACGTGTGTTTCTTCGGATTCTGGCTCTCACACGTCCCCGAGGAGCGCTTCGAGGTTTTCTGGCAGAAGGTCAAACAGGCTCTCCGGCCCGGTGGGCGCGTGTTTTTCGTGGCAGCCTGCGCAGCGATTTCGCCTCCGCTGCCGACCACAAGCTCCCCGACCCCTCCGATCAAACCATGCTCCGCCGGCTCGCCGACGGGCGCGAGTACCGCATCATCAAGCGCTTCTACGAACCCCCTCAGCTACAGCAGCAACTCGCAGAACTCGGCTGGAAGACTACGATTCACAGAACAACCAGCTTCTTTATCTATGGGCATGGGCGACAGTCAGCCGATGTTCTGAGTACTCCGTAAAACCGACAAGCCCCTCGCAGGCCGCGCGAAGGGACGAACGCCGCTGGGAGCGCGACGCCTGTTCGGCTTTGCCTGCGCGAGCGATAGTCAGCAACGCCGCTGGACACATGCCTACTTCGGATGAGCGACAGTCGTTCGTATTCCTATGCACCAGACGCCCGCGCAGCCAAGGCACGGGAGGCGTCAGCTGCGCGCCCTGAAGGGGTCGAAATTTGTGTTTGGTGCGGCTGGGTGCCGGGAGGTAGCCGATCTACTCCGGCCGGGCTGTTGCGGCCGGCGGGTCATCGAAAGTTGTCGAGCTCCGCGGGGTCGCCGCTGGAGCTGCCGCCCAGGTGCGCGGTCGCATGATCCTGCTCTGGCTGCTCGGCCTCAAGCAGCAGCGAGAGGATCGCCGACGCCGACATCGCCTCAGCGACGTCGGCGTCGATCGTGGGCGCTGGGCATCGCCGTGCGCCGTCGCCACGGTAGTGACTCCAGCAGCAGTTAGGTGCCCGGGCCCGCAGCGGTTCACACCGTCAGCTGACGCCAGCAGCGTTCAGTTGTTTCTTGACGAACTTATTCGCAGCCCTGTTATATGTTGCGGGGTAATGCATATGGGCCCCGAGGTTGTTTCCGCTTGCACAGAACGGGTCTCCAGTTTCACAGTAGGACTGGATCAGCGAGGAGAATCCGCTGAGTGACTGGTTTGGGCTGGCTAGCCTGGGGAAGATGCCGTTCGCGCCGGGATCGGTTCCGAGGTCGAACGATTCTCCCGGCATGCGCCGCGGGTCGCCGTACATGACCAAGGCGATCACGTGCGAGGCGATCGCGGAGGAGACCGGCGGGGTTGGCGGGCCGTCCGTCTGTTCGAAGATGGCGGGCGCATTGCCGCCGCCGCCGCCGAGTGCGTCGCCGGTTATCTGCGCGCCCTGCGAGTAGCCAACCATCACGATCTTTTGGCTGGGGCACCGTTCGACCTCTTCGGTGAGTTCTTGCTTGACCGCTTCGTCGCCCTTGACGACGCTGGGTTCGTACGGCAACAGGGCGGCAGGGTATACGACCGCCTGTGCGCTCACGGTTGCTTTGACGTCGCCCTGAATTTTTTTCACCAGGGCGGCCATCGAGCCGAATCCCGGTGCCTCGGTGGAGCCCCGCGCCCCGATCACGTGAGCGACCGCGCACGGCGTGAGCGGGGCTTTGACTGCCAGCGCCGGACTTGCCCCCAGCGCAAGGGCGCTGACACCGATGACAATGCCCGAAGCGAGCACTCCTGTCACGGAGCGAGCGATCCGCACAGCCACACCCGATGTATGTCTTTGAGACTGCATATGTATTCGTGCTCCCATCTGTATTTAGGGTTGCGTGGTCTATTCGAGGAGCAGCGCGGTCGGCTGCAACGTCTGGCCGGGACAACCGTGAGCACCTTCCGTGACGCCTGTGGCCGGGAACGGTCACGATCGCCACGCCTTCTTGTTGGTGTAGACCGGTTTGCCGACGTCCTTGATCGTAGCGTCCTTGACGTTCTGTGTGCCGATCTGGGCCTCGTTCGCCCCGACTCCGGCGACGCTCGCGGTCACCTTGACTTCATATTCCGCGTTGCCAAGGCTTGTCGCCCGGAGTGTTGAGCTGTGGCTTTGCGGGGTACTTGATCGGGCAAGGAGGCACTATAGGTCCCGGGCCTTTCACTGTGGTTTCCGTCGTAGGTTACTTCGGTGGAGCTTCCGCAGTCCCGGGGTTGAACGGTCCAGCTAGTGTGATGTCGATGTTCGTCGAACCCGGTGTTCGCGTCAGTCATCGTCAAATGCGATGACTCGTGCATTTTTTCGGATGCGTACCTTTCGAGGCTCGTCTCTCCGTTGACGAAGCTTTTGCCGTCTTCGGATGCAGGCCGGTCCGCGGGAGGTTGATCGGCGGCTCGAGCAGCGCAGGGTCAATCTCGACCGTCGCGGGTTGGTCGCGACGAGGTTCCAGGCACGATCGAATATGACCGCGGGGTAGCGCTCGTGCGCGGCGAGGATTCGATCGAGCGCCTTGTGCACGGCGCGAGCCCTGGATCTCCGAGGGAACGCTCGGGAAATGCCGGAGCGTCGCCAGCGGCGAGTAGGAGCTGGTTTTCGCTCCCGGAACGGAATGTGAAGCTGCTCGGCAACCGCCGCGAGCGTTTCGCGACCGGACCTCGAGCGACCCGTCCCGACGAAGCTCAGATGGCGGGTTGAGACCCCCGAGTCGGGTGCGAGCTCCAGCTGCGTTAGTCGACGCCGTCCGCGCCAATCCCGCAGAAGTAGCCCAACCTTCCGAAGCTGCTCGCCTTGGCCATTCCACAGCGACTCTAGCCTGTGGGGTGCCAAGACTCGATCGTGCGTTGGCGGCGGGCGTTTTGATCGCTGCGAGCCCGTAGTGTCGCTGGCTTTGTCGAGGATGGGGAGCCTGGTGCTGGCGTCGTTTTGTACGTGATAGTCGGGCGGCTGATGACGCTCATCCTGCTGCGTCTTCGCTCGTCCGGCTTCAAGGAGCTTGAGATCGTCGTGCTGCGGCACGTAGCGCCGGAATGGACGCTGGGTGTCTTCCTCGGTGTCGGCGGCTTCGCCGGGGCGTGCTGCGGCGCGCGCCTGCAAAGCCATCTGCCCGAGCGTTCGCTGCGACGCCTACTCGGGTGTGTCGCCTGCCTCGTCGCTGCCCGCTACCTCGAGACCGCCGCCACCGAACGACCGGCACGCCAGCCGGTTCTGCATCGTGCTTTCGCGTAACCCGTCCATCATCGCGGCATACTCATCGGGAGCCATGACGACGCCTACGATCTATGAGTGGGGCGGTGGGCGCGATGCGTTTGCACGCTGGCTAAACCGCTTCTATGACCTTGTGGAACAGGAGGCTCCGGAGATCGCGGCGCTGTTCGGAGACCGCGTGAGCGCCCAGCACCGCGAGCACGTCACCGACTGGTGGGTGGAGGTAATGGGCGGCCCGGCCCTTTACACCCAGCGCCACGGCGGCTATGAGCACATGCTCGCTCACCACCGCGACCTGGCGATCACGCCCGAGCAGCGCCTCCAATTCGTGACCCTGCTCAGCCGTGCTGCGGATGATGCTGGGCTCCCGGCCGACCCGGAGTTTCGCGCCGCGATCATGGGCTATGGAGAGTGGGGCACCCGTATTGCGCTGCACAACTCTCAGCCCGGGGCTCAGACCGCCGCTCACGCGCCGGTCCCCCGTTGGGGCTGGGGGGTCGCGCCGCCATAGACGCCGAATACGGTGATGGCTCCTGATCGTGCTGCACCGCAGAGCAGACTCCGGACATCGCGGAAAACGAGGGGCTGCTGAACGCCTTGCCGGAGAACTGGTGGGTGCACCGTTCGTGACCGCGCCGCAGGTGGCAAAGGCTCAGAACATCAGCTGGCAGGGGGCCACGAACGTAATTCGCGCTCTAGTCGACCTGGGGCATCCTCGAGCCTCGACCCCTTCTGAGTGCGACGGCCACCTACGCCGCACCGGCGGTCCTCGAAGTACTTCTGGCGTGACGACAATCAGTGCGTTTCTAAGGCCCTCGGAGGGCGTTAGCCTGCTCCGGTAATGAGTACCGCCCTCGTTGGGTTCCTGGGTGTTGTTGCCGGTGCGCTCACCACCGGCGGGGCGCAGGCGTGCCTTGCGGCGAACCAGAGGCGTAATGATGCGCTTGTGGCGGCTCGCGTCGTGTGGGCGACGCTGGCGGAAGTCGTCAACTTCATACGACACGCTGAAATCGCAGCGCTGACGTGGTTCGCGCACAATCGCCCCGATATTCCTTCAGAACCGGTGACCCGCGAATCGCCACTAACGGCTGGTTTGGTGGGCGGTTTCGCGTGTGTTCGGGGGTGCTCGCGGGGATCAGGACCGCAAGAGGACCGCAGCGGTGGGCGAAAGGGACCGCAAAAGGACCGCAAGAGTCTGGGAGTTACGAGGCTCTACAACCGTCATCCCTCGACCTGCTGCAGCCGCCGCGGTGTCCAACGCAGGCTGTCCTCTTGCGCCGCGGGAGATACCTGACAGAATGAACCGATGCTGACTCAGGTGGCCGACGGCGTCTGGGTCCGGCAGAGTGAGTGGGTCTGGACCAATTCCATCGTGGTGCGCGGGGAGGATGGGTTGATCCTGGTTGATCCCGGCATCGATGGTTCCGAGCTGAACCAGCTCGCGGATGACCTGGACCGGCTCGGCATTCCGGTGGTCGCCGGGTTCTCCACCCATCCCCACTGGGACCACCTGCTCTGGCATGCCCGGTTCGGCGACGTGCCGCGCTACGCCACCCCTGCCGGCGCCAACGCTGCCGGTGAAGCCCGAGAGCGGGCGCAGGCGATGGCGGCGGAGAGCGCGTCGGACATCCCTCTCGAGCTGATCGCGCTCGTCACCCCGCTGCCCGCGGACGGCGGACCCGTGCCGGGCGAGATCATCGAGCATCAGGCGCACGCCGTCGGCCACGCCGCGGTCCTCCTCGCGGACCGTGGCGCCCTGCTCGCCGGCGACATGCTCTCCGATGTCTTGATCCCTCTCCTCGACGCTCGCCGCCCCGATCAGGTGGGCGCCTACGAGACGGCACTCGACCGGCTGGGAGAGGCCGCCAGGCACGTCGATGTCCTGGTCCCCGGCCACGGCGCCGTTGCCGAGGGTCCCGAGGTGGCGGCCCGCCTAGCCGCCGATCATGCCTACCTCGACGCGCTGCGGCGAGGAGAGGAACCGGTCGACGCGCGTCTGGGGCCGGATGCGGACTGGCTCTCCGGCCCCCACCAGTCGAACCTGGAGCAGGCCCGAGGACGGTAGGGGTCTTCTGATGGACGGCTGGTAACGGCGCAGGCCCCCTAATGCGAGTCGTCTCGGGAGCATTTCGGGAGCAGACGAGCCAAAACCCCAATGGACACGCGCGGTTGCACCCAAATTGAACCAGTCGCCCCAGTTGTAAGCCCACTTGCTCCACTTATACGAGCGCGGCGGTGCGAGTCACGCGGTGAGTCACGAGAGCCCGGAAAGCCAGTTCCGGCGCGGTTCGTGCACAATCGCCCCGATATCCGAAACCCGCGTAACCACGCGGGTTTCGGCGCTTTCGAGGGGCCGGTCTTGCGACAATCTGGCGACAATCTCTCGCCGCGGGGCCAATTGGCTAGGCTTGAGTATGGCCGTGAAACGTCGGCGACGTGCGCAGCCGTCGAGCGTGCATCATGCGGTCGCGGGGGTCGGGCGCGCCATGAGCGGATGAGACTCCCCACCAGATCGCGGAGAATGTCGGGGACGGTGGCCAGTCAATGAGGGCGCCAGCTCTTGGAGCGTGGCACGGCCGGCAGGCGTGGGGACAGGAGGCGCGGGCTGCCCACGCCTTCAAACTTCCGTCGTGGTGCCCAGCCCGAGTCGCCCGCGACGCCGAGGCGGTCAGGGAAGGGCGCCCGCCGGCTCTGCGCTCAGCACGTCGGCGCAGCGCGTCACAGGGGCGGGCTGGCCTATCCGACGGATGCTTCGCACTAGCGTCCCTTTTCGCGGGGAGAAGGTGACGTTACGGCGGGTGACCCGTTCCGCGCGCGAGCTCACTGGTTGCAAGATGCTGTGGCGCAGGACGGTCTGCAGCACTACTCTCATCTCGAGTTCGGCGAAGCTTGCCCCCAGGCAGCGCCTGATGCCACCGCCGAACGGGATCCATCCGTAGCCACTAGGCGGATTCTCCAGGAAGCGCTCGGGGCGAAACGCGAACGGCTCGGGGTAGAGGTCCGCTCGTGTGTGTGTGAGCCAGATCGCAGGCGTCACGTCCGTGCCTGCCGGGAGGCTCAACCCACCACCCTGAAGTTCATAGGCAAGGCGGCGTCCCGCGAGTGGTACGACCGGGCGCAAGCGCAGCGACTCCCAGGCGACGGCATGCAGGTAGTCATCCTCACCCGCGTCGATGTCGGCGATCAGGCGCGCGAGCACGGCGGGGTGGCGCTGCAACAGGTCGAAGGTCCAAGCCAATCCCGTCGCTGTTGTCTCGTGGCCAGCGAGTAGCAGCGTGACGAGTTGATCGCGCAGCTCGCGATCGCTCATCGCGCCGCCGTCCTCGAAGCGGGCTGCGATCAACAACGAGAGGATGTCCTCGCGATCCCCCAACTCTCGATCTGAACGGCGGTCTGCGATCTCGGCGAACAGCAGCTCATCGACGCTGGCCGTGACCTCTCCTATGCGGGCCAGTGGGTCGCCACGTCCGAGGCGGCTGGCGAGCAGAAGGCGAAACTGCAGCGCGGGTGAGGATGTCTCATGCAGCAGCTCGGGAAGGCGTTGCCGCAGTCGCTGGCTGCGCGCTCGATCGGTCACCCCGAAGACCGCCTTGAGGATCACCTCGAGCGTGACCGCCTGCATGTGAGGATGAATCGCGAACGGACGTTCTTCAGGCCAGCGGTCGATCACGCGTTCGGTGGCCTCGCGCATGATCGACTCATAGGAGCGCATTCGCTCGCCATGAAACGGTGGCAGCATGAGCTTGCGTCGCGCGAGATGCTCATTGCCCTCGAGCAGCAACACAGAGTTCGGGCCCATCACCGGCAGCAGGGCGAGCGTTCGCCCGGCAGGCAGTCCGTGCCCGTGCGCGGTGTAGAGAGCTCTGATCGTCTCGGGGTTTGAGAGCATGACCATTGGTCGCTCAAAGCCCGGGAAGCGCACGCTGAACTGATCACCAAAGCGACGCCTGCAGGACTCCATGAAGGCGATCGGGCGCGCCAGCCAGCGCATCAACTGCACGGCTGGGGGCTCCACAGGGCCGGGAGGGAGGGTGCTCACCGTCAGACAGAATGACAGCCTGAGCTCAGCCGCGGGATTCTGGGCGATGCCCGAACAGCCGATTGCGATGACCGGGACGTCCGCAAGCAGCTCAGAGCGGTCCTCCGCGCGGCGGCCTGAACCGACGACCTCTCGAACCGGCAAGGCGGCGCAAGTCTCGCGAGCGCGTCCCTGGTCTGCGTTCGACTCGGACACGAACCCTTCGTCGTTCTGAACGGCGGGCACCCAGCCGAGTGAATGGGGCGATACGTGGCTCGATGGCGCGTTTCCGATACCCTGGATATGTGGATACTCCGGATATCGCAGTGGTTCACGAGGTCGCCGTGATCGGCGCTGGCTTCTCGGGTATCGGGGCGGCGATCAAGCTCGACGAGGCGGGCTTCCACGACTTCGTCGTGCTCGAGGCGGGGGATGGTGTCGGGGGCGCCTGGCACTGGAACACTTATCCAGGGATCGCGGTCGACATCCCGTCATTCAGCTACCAGTTCTCCTTTGAGAAGCGCAGCGACTGGTCGCGTGTGTACGCGCCGGGCAAGGAGCTCAAGGCCTACGCCGAGCACTGCGTCGACAAGTACGGCGTGCGCGATCGCATCCGCCTAAACACCACGGTGGTCGGGGCAAGGTTCGACGAGGCGGTACACGCGTGGCACATCGAGACCGCGGCTGGCGAGCAGATCACTGCCCGATTCGTGATCGGCGCGACGGGTGTCTTTAGCCAGCCCAAACCACCTGAAATCCCGGGGATCAACGCCTTCACCGGCACGACGATGCACACCGCGCGCTGGGATCACGCAGTCAGCCTGCGCGGCCAGCGCGTCGCTGTGATCGGCACGGGCGCCTCGGCGATCCAGGTCATACCCGCGATCGCGCCCGAAGTCGCGCAGCTCACCGTCTTTCAACGCACCCCGATCTGGTGCCTACCCAAGCTCGACGCGCCGCTGAGCCCGGGCGCTCGTCGGGTGCTGCGCTTGGTACCTGGCGCCAAGCTCGCCGTGCGCTGGGCCAGTCAGGCGTTCGTGGAGGCTACCTTCGTGCTTGCCGCGCACTTCGCCGGTACCTTCCCGAGCCTTCGCGCGCGCGGCGAAGCCGCTGCGCGCAAGATGCTGCGCGAGGTCAAGGATCCGGTCGTGCGCGAGAAGCTCACGCCGCAGTACACGCTGGGCTGCAAGCGCCCAAGCTTCTCCAACGAGTACATCCCGACGTTCAACCGGCGCAACGTGCTGCTCGAGACTGACGCCATCGAGGCGGTCACGCCGACGGCCGTTCGAACGACCGAGGGAGTCGAGCATCCCGTCGACGTGCTGGTCCTCGCGACTGGATTCAAGGTATTCGACTCGGGCAACATGCCCGCGTTTGAGATGCGGGGGACCGAGGGCTTGAACCTTGAGGATTGGTGGGATGCGAACCGACTGCAGGCCTATGAGGGCGTGAGCGTTCCCGGCTTTCCGAACGCGTTTTCGATCCTCGGCCCCTACGGCTTCAACGGCCAGTCCTACTTCGGCCTGATCGAGACGCAGATGCGCCACATCGTGCGCTGCCTGGCGCGGGCGCGACGCGATGGCGCGACGCGAGTGGAGATCACACGCGAGGCCAATCGCCGCTACTTCGAGTCGGTGCTCGGGCGCCGGCACAACCAGGTCTTCTTCCAGGGTTCCTGTGCGAACGCCAACAGCTACTACTTCGACAAGCACGGCGACGCCCCGTTTCGACCAAGCCTCACGCTCGAGGCGGCCTGGCGCAGCGCCCGCTTCGACCTCGACGACTACGCCTTCGCCGCATGACCCGCCTCACGCGTGCGCAGTCACAGGCGCGGACGCGCGCATTGATCGTCGACGCCGCCACGCGCCTGTTTCTGCGCGACGGCTTCCAGGTCACCTCGCTCGAGCAGATCGGCGAGGAGGCGGGCTTCAGCCGAGGCGCCGTGTACTCCAACTTCCCCAGCAAGACCGCCATGGGGATCGCCGTGATCGACGAGCTCTACGAGAGCAAGGCGCGGGACCTGCAGGACGCACTGGACGCAACCCGGGACCATGATGAGTGGTTTGACGCGCTCGCCGCTTGGGCGGAGGCGACGATCGGCGAGCCGCAGTGGACGCGGTTCGAGATCGAGCTCGCCGCCTTCAGCGCCCACGACGAGACCTTCCGGGCTGCCACCGCCGCCCGCTACGCGCGCATGCGCGAGCGCTGGGCCGAGCTGATCGCTGGGCGGCTCGGTGACGACATCCCGATCGACACTCAAGCGCTCAGCGCGATCGTCCTCGCGCTCGGGCTCGGCACCGGGGCGCAGCGCGCCGTCGATCCCGACCTGCCCGGCTCGGGTTGGGTCGAGCTGCTGCGTGCGCTGACCGGATCGACCGTCGCCACCTCGCTCGCATCGTCGCGGGCGGGCGGCGCATCCGCGGGACGGCCGCAGCACGGAGCTAGGATCGGGTCCATGAGAGGTTCGGCCGCGAGGGGAAGGACGAGGGCCTGATGTCCGCCGCCCTGGTGATCGGCGCGCGCAACCTGGGCTTCGCGATCATCGAGAGATTGCTCGCTGACGGCTGGGATGTGGCGGGCGGCGCCGTGTCGGCCGAAACCCTCGATCGGGTTCGCGGCGCCGGAGCGCATCCGGTGGAGATGGACGTCACCGACCAAGCATCGGTCCTCTCCGCCCTCGAAGAGGTCGCAGCTCGCTTCGGAAGGGTCGACTTGGTCGTCAACGCCGCCTCTCCCTACGCAACCGGCGGCGGGGGCCCGTTCGGAGGCGGGAACCTGGCCGACAGCGATCCAGACAGCTTCGAGCGCTGGACGACCTCGCCGGCCCGCGGGGCGTACGCCGCCCTGAGTGCCTCGGCGCGGTTCCTGAAGGGGCAAGGCGGCCCGGCGACCGTGATCCAGGTAACCGGCGGCTCGGCCCGACGGGCGATGCCCGGACGCGGCCTTTGGGCGGCGGGCGCCTTCGGCGTCCGCGCGCTCACGCAAGCGGCCGCCCTGGAGCTCCGCGAGCAGGAAATCCACGTCGCACTCCTGGTCGTGGACGCCGGTATCGACCGCTCCGGGCAGGGCGACGCCCGCACCGCCGACCAGCCGAGTATCGCCGGCACGGTCGCCTACCTCGCGAGTCAGAGCCCGCGGGCGATGACCCACGAGCTCCAGGTGACGCCCGCGCTCGACAACTGGACGCCCTAAAAGACCGCTCGTAAGCGACGCGCGCCGATCGTCAGCCGCGTCGGCGACGGGATCGGACCTGCCGAGGTTGTCGCCGCTGCAGTCAGTTCGCTTTGTGAAGTCGCCTTAGGAGAGTCCCCGGTTTAGCAGTCAAGGCGTCCAAGAGCGTCGGAACGATTCACAAGATGCTGAGGATCGCCGCATCAGCGCACTGGACGCTCGCGCGCGCGATCATCACCGTTCGCTCGGTTCGGGATGGACCTCTCGCGCGTCGAGCGTTTGACCGCAAACCGCGCAGACGACCTCGGCGTGGGTCAGCTCCCCACATGAGAGATGCCGCAAGTGAAGCTGCTCGTTGGAGGTCGACGGTAGGTGTTGATCTGCCCAGTGCAGGGTCGCGAGGATCGTGCCATAGAGGTCGCGTCCCGCCTCGGTAAGGACGTACTCATACCAGTCGGGGTCTGTACGGTATCGCCGGCGCTCGAGCAGTCCGTCGGCCACGAGGGTCTTGAGCCTCAAGGCCAGTACGTTGCGGGCTATGCCCAGGTTACGGACCATCTCGCCGTAGCGGCGCACGCCGTAGAAGGCCTCGCGAAGCACGAGGATCCGCCAGCGGTCGCCGAGCACGTCAGCGGCGCGCTCGATGCCGTCTGGGCGTCGTCGTGTGTGGTTCTCCGTCAGCAACTAGTTTTCGCTCTCCGATGGATCGGTTGCCTAACTAGTTGCGCAATGGTACCACTAGGTGTCTGATCGTCCTGCAAGCCACGAGCGTTGGAGGTCACCAAGTGAGTGAACACCCGTCCCTCTCAGGCAAGCTAATCGTGAGCCACGACGGCCCGATCACCACGATTACCCTGAGCCGTCCCGAGTGCCACAACGCGCTCGATATTGAGCTGTCGGCCGAGCTCAATCAGGCGGTGAAGGACGTCAACGTCGACCGCGATTGCCGGGTCCTTGTGCTTCGGGGCGCCGGCGAGACGTTCTGCGCGGGTGACGACATCAAGGATTTCAACACCTGGAGCAGCGGGGGTCGGGACATCGGCCCGTGGCAGGTCCGTCAGTATCAGGAAACCGCGAACCTAATCGACAACCTTATACCGGTTACGATCGCCGCGGTCGACGGAGTCTGCACCGGCGGAGGCCTCGAGCTGACGCTCTGCTGCGACTTCGTGATCGCCACGCGCCGGTCGCGCTGGGGAATGCCCGAGATCAACTGGGCAATCACTCCCGGCTGGGGTGGCACCGGGCGACTGAGCAAGTTCGCCGGTCGGCGCAAGGCGAAGGAGTGGAACCTACTCGGCGCCCTGTTCAGCGCCGAGACCGCCGAGAAAAACAACCTCGTCAACCGCCTCTGCGAGCCCGAGACGCTCGACGCCGAAGTCGACGCTCTGATCGAGGTGCTGATGGACAAGAGCCCCGGCTCACTGCAATGCACGAAGTACTTCGTTGACAAGGGCGCAGATCTCGACAATGCCTCGAGCCTCGCATTCGAGGGCGCGCCGCAACGCGAGATGTTCGGCGAGGGTGTCGCCGCCTTCGTCGAGAAGAGCACACGCGTCGAGCGGCGCAAGCTGGTGATGAACTTCTGGCAGGACTAGCCTGGGGAAAGGACCCGGCAGCCATGCTGCTCGTCGGGAGCGAGCCAGCTCGCCATGACCAGGCGCCGCGCGAACGTGCGAGCTGCCGCCGGGTCCGATCGGTGTCAACCCGCTGCGGGATCTGCGCTTCGTGGGCGACCCTCTGCAGGTTCTGCTCGACGCCCACAAGGAGCGGATCCACGCGTCGTAGGCGACCCGGCTAGTGTGCGGTCTTCGATGGCGAAAATCGCGATCAACCCGTCGGGCCCACGGGAGTTTCAGGTGGAGGTGAGCGAGGGCGCGCGACGGACCACTCACCGCGTGACGGTGCCGGAGAGCCTCGGCGACGTGCAGCTGCGGTCCGACGACCTCGAGACCGTCGTGCGCGAGTCGTTCAGGTTCCTGCTCGAGCGCGAGCCCGCGTCCTCGATCCTGTCGCGCTTCTCACTGAGCGACATCACCCGCTACTTCCCCGAGTACCCGAGCGAGCTCACCCGCCGGCTCCGATGACCGGAGCGGCTGGGCACACGGCCAGCCGCCGCGAAGTAGCGTCAGTGGTCGCTTTCCCGACCATCCGTGGCGCGCGCAGCTGCAGCATTCGGCGCTGACATTGAAGGGCTAATTTACGCGCCGACCGGCGCGATGCTCGCCGCTGCGACCGCTTCGCCGCCGGAGACGACTGGCCGCGAGCGCAACTGTGGCTGTCGCTACGGCTGACTGCGCGACTGGCGCGACTCGACGTTTCTGCTGTGCGGCCTACACCTTGGGGCTGAATCAGAAGCATGGCTCCGCGCTGTGCCTCTAGGCCAGGTCCGCGTCCTCTGGACTGCGATGCCCGCGAGCTGCACCCACGCCAACTCGTCGCGCCGGCCACGCACGTCGCCGAAACCCTCAGCCACCGTCGTTGAGGGTGGAGCCGCACTCAGTCTCGACAGGTCGGGTGCCGGACCGTTTCGCACAGGGCAGAAGAGGTATAATGTTCTTGGTCCGCCCGGACCAGCCGGGTCGTGGTAGGCCTGGTTCATGGCGGAGGAGGCGATTCGACCGCCAAACGGTCAAGTGAGCCGAGCATGAGCGGGTCCCTCAAGCGTGTTGTTGTCACAGCGGTCATCACGGGCGCGGTCCTGGCCGCGATCGGGCTCTACATCGCTCTCTACCTGACGAACGTTCCCGGATCCGTCGCAGCAACGAGCACGCGCGTCGGCGCCCAGCTCTACCTCGCCACCGTGCCGGCGGCCGAAAAGAGCGATCCCCACAACACGTGGGTTTCCTTTTACGCGGTCAACGCGACCGCCGGCGAATGGCGCCACGACACGACCTACGTCGTCCCCGCCAACTCGTTGGTGCGCGTCACGATCTACCAGTTCGACAGCGCCTCGGGTCTGCGCAACCCATTCATAAGCCAGGTGGCCGGCACGCTCGGAGGCGTCATGATGCTCGACGGCAAGCTGACGCGCACAATCCCGCCGGAAGAAGCCTCGCACGCGTTCGCAATCCCGCAGCTCGGCCTCTCCGTCCCCCTCCCGGGGGTGGAAGAAGAAGCCAAGAACGCGTGCGAACAGGCGCCGTGCTCGCTCGCCAGTGCCCACCACACGGTCTCCTTCGTATTCCGCACGCCGGGCAAGGGCCTCTACCGCTGGCAGTGCTTCGTCCCGTGCGCGGCGGGATTTATCACGGGCTTTGGCGGGCCGATGCAGACGGTCGGCTACATGGGCGGCTTCCTCAAGGTCGTATGAGCGGGGACGGCCGCACGCGTGACGAGCGCTCGCGTCACGACATGCGCAACGTGGTGCTGTTGTGGCTGCTCGCGAGCGCGATCATGACGCCGATCGTCGTCTTCGTCTTCGGTCCTAACCTGCCGCCGGGGCACGGGTCGAACGAAGCCGCTGGCCAGGTTGTGGACAACACGGTGCTGCTCGCGGTCGCGACGCCGATCGCGGCGGGCGTGCTCGTGTTCATCGCCTACTCCGTGTGGGCGTTTCGCGAGCGCGAGCCGCAGCTGCAGGCCGACGGCGCAGCGCTTCGCGGCAACCCGAGCGCGCAGTTCTGGTGGATCGTCGCGACGGCTACGGTGGCGCTCTCGCTCTCCGCGTACGGGACCATCCGGCTGCTCGAAACCGGCGCCGGCGGCGGCCAGGGGCCCGAACCGATCGCGCTTCCGGCGCACGCCTCGAGCGCGCTGCAGGTCCAGGTGATCGCCCAACAGTGGCAGTTCACCTACCGCTGGCCCTCCTTCGGCGGCGTCGAGACGCGCGAAATCGAGCTTCCAGCCCACAGGCTGATCGAGTTCAACGTCACCTCGCTCGACGTGATCCACTCCTTCTGGGCGTATCAGCTCGGGGTCAAGGCCGACGCCAACCCGGGCGTCAACAACATCGCCTACGTCACAACCAGGGGTCCGCTCGCATTCAAAGTCCGCTGCGCCGAGCTCTGCGGCGTCTGGCACGGATACATGTACAACAGCGGACGCGTCGTGCCGCGCGCAAGGTTCGCGTCCTGGATCGCCCAGCAACGGCGCCAGTACGCGCCCGCGACGCGCAACCTCCCGCCCTACTCGAAGACCTACTTCCCGAAACCACTAAGGAGGGCCGGATGAGCGCGACCGAGCTCGCAGGAACGTCCCCCGGATCGATGACTGCCCGCGCGCCGCTGTGGCGGCGGCTGATCGGCTTCAACCTGCTCACCGGGATCGTGCTCGGCGTCGGCGGCTGGTTCCTCGGCTACTGGATCGGCACGAAGATCCATGGCGTGAGCCTCGCCTACTTCTCGGAAACGGCTGGCGAAAACGACATCGCGATCATGCTCGGCTACCTGCTCGGCGTGATCGGCTTCCTGATCGGCCTCGGCTTCGCCGTCTATCCGGGCCAGCGCCTGCTCGGCCGCCAACCGACGCTCGCCGAGCGAGAGTCCCACGAACACGGGCTGCTGCGCTACTTCAGTCTCTCGACCGACCACAAGGTGGTCGCCAAGCAGTACATGGTCGGGATCGGGTTCTTCTTCTTCATCGGCGGGCTGAACGCGATGCTGATACGCACCGAGCTGCTTCAGCCCAACACCCACGTCTTCGGCGCGAACCAGTACCTCACGCTCGTCGGGATGCACGGGTCGATGATGATGGGCATATTCACCTCGGGCATACTCGGGCCGTTCGCCAACTGGCTCGTCCCGATCATGATCGGCTCGCGGCGGATGGCCTTCCCGCGCATCGAGTCGCTTACGTTCTGGCTGCTGATGGCCGCCGGAATCGTCTTGATCACGACGATCTTCTTCGGCGGCTTTCAGACCGGATGGACGGGTTACCAGCCGCTCGGCGACCAGGGCACGGCGGGCTACGACGCCTATATCGGCTTCTTCGCGCTCGTCGGTGTCTCGATGACGCTGCTCGGCTTCAACCTGATCGCGACGATCGTCACGATGCGCGCTCCGGGCATGACCTGGTCGCGCCTGCCGATCTTCGTGTGGTCGGTGCTCGCGACGTCCGGGCTCATGTTGCTCGCGGCACCGGTGCTGATCGCGGTGCTGCTGATGGCGGCGATGGACCGCAGCGTGCAGACGGCGTTCTTCATCCCGGGCCAGGGCGGGAGCCCGTACCTCTTCCAGAACCTCTTCTGGGTGTTCGGCCATCCGGAGGTCTACGTGCTCGCGCTCCCAGGGTTCGGGATCGTGCTCGAGCTGCTGCCCGTCTTCACGCGCAAGCCGCTGTGGAGCTATCGGCTCGCTGTCGCGGGGATCCTCGGCGTCGGGATCCTGAGCTTCTTCGTCTGGCAGCACCACCTGTTCGTGTCCGGCATCAACGCCGACCTGCGGCCGTTCTTCTCGCTCTCGACCGAGCTCATCTCGATTCCCACCGGGTTCATCTTTCTGTGTGCGCTCGGCACGCTGTGGCGCGGTCGCATCCGCTTCACGGTGCCGATGCTCTTCTGCCTGGCGTGGGCGTTCAACTTCCTCTGGGGCGGCGTCTCGGGCGTCTTCCTCTCGGACGTGCCGAGCGACGTGACGACGCACGGCAGCTTCTTCGTGATGGCCCACTTCCACTACACGATCATGGGTGGGCTGATCTTCGCTTTCTTCGCGGCGATCTACTACTGGGTGCCGAAGATGTACGGCGTGAAGCTCTCCGAAGGCCTCGGCAAGGTGCACTTCTGGATCATGTTCCTGTCCTTCAACTCCACCTTCGCGCCGCTCTTCGCGCTCGGCTTCCTGGGCATGCCGCGGCGCGTGGTCACCTATGCGACGAACCTGCAGGGATTGAACGAGTGGGTGACCGCCTCCGCGTACGTGCTCGGGCTCTCACTGCTGCTGTTCCTCGTGAACGCGGTCTGGTCGCTCGTCTTCAAGCGCGAGCCGGCGGAGGCCAACCCGTGGCAGTCGAAGTCGATCGAGTGGCAGCTGCCGACGCCGGTTCCGGTGCACGACTTCGACCACCTGCCTGTGTTCGACGGCGATCCATATCCCTACGGCGACGGGCGCGCGCCAGTGCCCGCGGTCGCGCCCGCCGGGGGAGGAGCGTAGGCGATGGAGGCCTCGGCGCCGCTCACCGAGAACGTCCAGGCCGAGCCGCCGGACTGGCAGCCGCACGCGATACGGCTCGGCGGACGGCTGCTGTGCGGCTCGATCACATTCTTCTTCGTCGCCTTTCTCTTCGCGTACTTCTACCTGCTCGCGCTGAACACCAACGGCCACTTCAGGATCGGTAACACCGAACCGCCGATCGGCCTGGGCACGGCAATCGCCGGCCTGCTGCTGGTCGGGGCGATCATCTATCGCCTGGCCGCGCGCCGCCCGTTTACGGACGTGATGCCGGCGGGGATCGTCGCGCTGTTGTGCACGCTCGCCGCGGTCGCGCTGCAGTTCTACGAGTACACGACGCTCAGCTTCGGTGCCGCGAGTGGCGGTTACGCAGCGGTCTTCTTCGGCTGGACCGCTTCGTACGCGGTGCTCGCGCTGATCGGCGGCTACTGGATCGAGATCCAGGTCGCGAGCCTCGTGCGCTGGCGGCGCGGCGCGAGCGAGCAACGCTCGCGGCGCGAGGGCGTGCCGTCGGACGACGAGGAGCTGCTGCGCGCGGGCGTCGAGGCATCCTCCTTCTACTGGGCGTACTTCGTGGCGATCGGCATGGTCGCGTTCATCGTCCTGTATTTGGTCTGACGCGATGAACCTGAGCAACTGGTCCTGGGATCCCTCGCTCCTCTACGTGTTGCCCGCGGCGGTCCTCTACGCGCTGGGGAGCCGGCCGAAGGCGGGCCGGCCGAGCGTGCTACAGGCGGTCGCCTTCTACGCGGGGCTGCTGTCGCTCGTGCTCGCGGTCGAGTCTCCGATCGACGCCTATGCGGACGAACTGCTATGGGTGCACATGCTCCAGCACATCATCCTGCTCACCGTGGCGCCGCCGCTGATCCTGCTCGGGCGCCCGTGGCCGACGATGTGGCGCGCGCTGCCGCTCGGCGCGCGCACCATGATGGCACGCGATGTGGCCAAGTGGCGCCTCGCGGCACCGTTGCGCGCGCTCGCGAAGCCGCTGGCGGCGTGGATCCTCTTCAACGCGACGATCGTCATCTGGCACATCCCCGCCGCATACGACCTGACCGAGCGCAACGGCTTGGTGCACGCCTGCGAGCACGCGATGTTCTTCTTCTTTGGCCTGCTCTTCTGGGCGCGCGTTATCGACGTCGGCCCGCTGCGACCGCACCTCGCGTGGCCGGCGCGGATTGCCTACATAGTGGGCGCGATGATCGTCGGCTGGGTCCTCTCGATCGTCTTCATCGTCGCGCCCGAACCGATCTACCAGCACTACGCGGACCTCCGGACCCGTCCCGGCGGCATCAGTGCGCTCACCGACCAGCAGCTCGCGGGCGGGATGATGTGGGTGGGGGGCTCGATCGCGTACACGATTGCGCTGCTGGTCGGGCTGTATCACTGGGTCACGCCCGAGCCGCCGGCGCGTGCGCCGGTGCTCGAACCGGTCCGCTTCCCAGGTCCGCCGAACGGCTCCTCGCCGGCGCCGAACGGCTCGCCTATCCGCGTGCCGCCGGAGGGCACGCTCGCGAGATGAGGAGGCCGAGCGGATGACAACGGTGGTGCTGGCCTCGTGGTTCCTCGCAGGTTCGCTGCTGTCGATGCTCGTCCCGATCGCCACGGTAATCGCCATCATCGCCTGGGGCGTGTTCCTGATCCGGCGCCACGAGCGCCGCCGCGAGAGCGTCGAGACGGGCGACCGATCGGCGGCGGGCGCGGACGCGGGTGACGGCTCGCGCTCGGCCGGGGCCGGCTGATGGAGCTCGCCACCGCGCTCGCCGCGCCGCTGAGGGCTCGGCGGTCTTGGAGCGTCCGTGACTACGCCTCACTCACCAAGCCGCGGATCATGTCGTTGCTCGTGCTCACCGCCGCGTGCGCGATGGTCGCGGCGGCCCACGGCTCTCCGCGACCGCTCGCGCTCTCTGCGCTGATTGCCGGCGGAGCGCTCGCGTGCGGCGGAGCGAGCGCGCTCAACCACGTGCTCGACCGGGACATCGACCGCGTGATGGGACCACGCACCGCGTCCCGGCCGGTGGCCGCCGGGCGGATCTCCGCGCGACAGGCGACCGTGTTCGGACTCTCGCTTTCGGCACTGTCGTTCCTGATCATGTCCGCGCTCGACAACGCGCTCAGCGCGGCGCTGGCGCTCGCGGGGGGTGCCTTCTACGTGCTCGTGTACACGCGTCTCCTCAAGCGTTCCACGACGCAGAACATCGTGATCGGCGGCGCGGCGGGCGCCGTGCCGCCGCTCGCGGGCTGGGCGGCGGTGCGCGGGAGCCTCGGCCTCGGAGCCCTGTTTCTGTTTCTCATCGTGCTGCTCTGGACCCCGCCGCACTTCTGGGCGCTCGCGCTGCTGATCGCGCCGGGATACGAGGCGGCGGGCGTGCCGATGATGCCGGTGGCGCGCGGCCCGGCGAGCACCGCTCGGCAGATCCTCCTCTACACGCTCGCGCTCACCGCAGCCACGCTGGCGGCGGGCGTCGCCGGCACCTTCTCAACCCTCTATCTTGCGGCGGCGGCGCCGCTCGACGCCGTCTTCCTCGCGCTCGCGCTGCGCCTGTGGCGCGAGCCCAGCGGGACGCGCGCGGCGCCGCTCTTCCACTACTCGCTGCTGTATCTGGCGCTGCTGTTCGTGGCGCTCGCCGCCGCGGCGGTCGCGTAAGGGGCGATGGTGTCGCGGGTACGCGACTCGGGCACGCGCCGGGCACTCTTGCTCGGGGGCCTCGTTGGCGCCGGCGTCGCCGCGCTCGTGGTGATTGCCGTCGCGTTCACCCGACAATCCCCGTCGTCACCATCGCAGGCCGCGGCGCTGGCGGGCAACCCGACGCTAGATCCCGGCACGCCGATACACGGGGGCGCGCCCGATTTCACGCTGACAGATCAGTTCGGGCGAGCCGTCTCGCTGTCCGCCTTCCGCGGCAAGGTCGTGATCCTCGCGTTCAATGACCCGGAGTGCACGACTATCTGCCCGCTCACCACGACCGCGATGGTGAACGCCAAGCGGTTCCTCGGGCCGGCGGGCGCTCAGGTGGAACTGTTGGGCATCGGGGCAAATCCCGCGGCGACCGAAACACGCTGGGTGCGTGCGTACTCGGAACTGCATGGGATGATGCATGCCTGGCACTTTCTCAACGGTCCGCTCGCACGGCTCAAGCCGGTCTGGCACGCCTACGGAATCGAAGCGCAGATCGTACAAGGACAGGTGGACCACACCCCCGCCGTGTACGTGATCGACACGCACGGGAAGCTCTCTCGCCTGTTCATGACCCAGATGTCCTACTCGAGCGTCGGGCAGCTCGCAGTACTGTTCGCGCATGCGGCCGCGAGCTTGCTGCCCACGCATCCCGCGGTGCATTCCGCAGCCTCCTACGCCCAGGTCCCCCTGATCGAACCGACCACCCGCGTCACCTTGCCGCGCGCGGGTGGTGGCAGCGTGCAGCTCGGCCCGGGCGTCAAACCGCGCCTGCTCCTGTTCTTCGACACGTGGGACTCCGAGGTGGCAGATCTCTCGCGGGAAGTCGAGACACTCGACGCCTACGCGGCATCCGCGGGCCGCGAGGGACTGCCGGCGCTCACGGCAATCGACGAGGCGAGCGTCGAGCCATCGCCCGGCGCACTCCCGCGGTTCCTGCGAGCGCTACCTCACCCGCTCTCCTACCCGATCGCGATCGACTCGAGCGGGCGTCTTGCGGACGGCTACAGGGTTCAGGACGAGCCGTACCTGGAGCTGGTCTCGGCATCGGGCGACTTCCTCTGGTACCACGACGTGAGCGTTGGAGGGTGGCTCACGCGCGCTGCGCTGGTCAGCCAGATACATGTCGCGCTCGCCCGCGCCCCGCGTTCGACGCCGACGAGCGCTTACACGCGTCAGCAGCTTGCGAGCTCGCCTCCCGCGCTTGCGGCGCTGCACCGCCAGGCCGCACAGCTTCTCGGCTCCGGGCCGACACTCGCGGCTCGCCTGCGCAGCCTGCGCGGCTATCCGGTGGTGCTCAACGTGTGGGCGTCGTGGTGCGCGCCCTGCCGCTCGGAGTTCCCTCTGCTCGCGAACGCATCTGTGACGTACGGACGCAGGGTCGCGTTCCTCGGCGCAGATACCGAAGACCAGGCAGCGAACGCCCGCTCGTTCCTTGCCGACCACAAAGTCGCATACCCTAGCTACCAGACCAGCACAGAAGCGCTCAGCTCGCTCGCCGCGTTCGAGGGCGTCCCCACCACACTCTTCTTCGATCGCGAAGGAAAGCTTGTCTACCTGCACTCCGGCCAGTACGACGCGCAGGGGACGCTCGATCGTGACGTCGAAAGCTACGCGCTCGGGGACTGATCACTCATTCTTCTTCGCCGGCAGGTTCCTTCTCCTGCGAGGATTCGATGAGGTGGAAGTCATTCGAGCGAGTGGGGAAGGCGCAGTAGGCGTTCACCGTGCCGACGTCGCGGACGCTTCCGCCATCGTCGTGGCAGCGGCCTTCGTTAGCGTCGTATTCGCGCATCTCTTCAAGAGTCAATGGCTTCGCGACGGATTCGCGCTGTCTGGTCGACTCTCGCTCGCTGCGAGTGACGCTTGTGCTGGCGCCGACAGTGGGACTGGGCGTGGTCTTGGTCGCGGACATACCGCCTGCGCCGCATCCGGCGAGTGCCGCGCCTGCCGCGAGCGCGCTCAACAGCGAGCTCAGCGAGCGCGCACGGGTCACGGCGAGCTCCTACCCACCGCGCGTGCCTGCCGCGGGTGCGGAGTGCCGACCCGAGCGACCAACGCGATCAGGTCTTCTGTACGCGCGCCACGTGTGAGGGGATGGTGCCCGTAACCCATGACCGATACCAATGTAGGACGATCGTCGAATCTCGTCCGTCCTGCTGACCGCGCTCGCGCGATCTTCGCGGCGTTCGACGCCAAAGACGTCCCGGCGCTCGCGGCACGGACGACCGTCGACGTTCGCCTGCGCCTCGGCAACGCCCAGGCCATCGAGGGCAAGACCGCGTTTGTTTGATGCCGTCTAGACGTTTCTCGCTCGGTCGCACGCTTCCGGCACGAGATCATCGCCGTCTGGAGCAACTGGGACGCGCTGGCTACGGAGCTCCAAGTCCACCACACGTGCCTCGACCGGAAACAGGTAGTGGTTTCGTGGCGCAATGTCTTCGGGGGTAGGCTTACACACCGATGAAAGGATCACCGACATGCCAGATGCAGCCGAGCTGCTTTACATGAACCTGCACGAGGTCTTTTCCGAGCGCGACCCCGAGAAGCGCCGGGCGGCCATCGAGCGGACGTATGTCGAAGACGTGAGGTTCATCGATCCGAAAGGCGAGAGCGTGGGGCGGGAAGCGCTCAACGACCGCGCCCAGAAAATTCTCGACGACGCTCCGGAAGACTTCGTGTTGGAGGAGGACGGCCTGCCGTACGTCAGTCCCGACACCGCCGTCCAGGCCTGGCGCTTCGGCCCGCCCGGCAGTCCCGTGGTCCGCGGGATCGACGTACTCACGGTGCGTGACGGCGGTGTGAGCGTCGTGCACACGCTTATTGGCTTCCGAAAGGATGCGTGATCACGCGCGGCGTAGGGGAGGCGGCCACAATCGACCGTCCCAACGCCCGGGCGTAGCATGGAGCGCGTGGAGGACATGACCGGGAACACGGGCGCTCACGACCCGCTGGACGAGCGTGAAGTTGGGGATTGGGGCGATTAGCCCAGTGCTTGCCGCTGCCAGATCGAGACTCACCGCGGCGCCGTCGCCGTCATCCCGTGGGCGGCTTCGGGCTCTGCCCGTTGGCTAGTGCTGCCTTGCTCAGGGTCACCGTGCCGACGATGACCGATTCGTGGGGTGCGCCGGCCGAGGGGCCCCGCTGGTTGAGATAAGTGACTTCGAACCCCTCGCTCGCTGCACAGGACGGCGTGAGCACGAAGAGCCCAAGCGAGGTAGTTCTGAGTGTTTCGTGCGCCCTGACGCTGCGTTGCAGGTCCCAGCTCGTTTCGGGGCGGCCACCGGCCTTGCATGTGGCGAACCCGTCGATGAAGTAGTCGGCGGCCCCAGAGGTGACCGCGTAGGGAGCAGTGAACCCGACCTCCCCCTTGTAGCAGGGGTAGACCAGGAATGCGGCGTTGCACGCTGCATGGGACTGGGGCAGGAGCGTCAGGTGAATCGTCGCGTGCAGGCTGTGCGTCGGGTGCGACCGTCTCTCGAGTTCGACAACGCGCCCCGTTAGTGGTGCCGGGCGCGTGCCCGGCGGCTCGTGGATCGTAATGCTGCCGAGGGGCGTGGGTTGCGGCAGGCCGCCCGCGAAGCTGACGTATTGCACGGTGAACTTCACCGCCCGGCCGCATGCCTCAGAGAGAACTACCCCGACCGGTATGCTCACCAGCGCGCCGCGCGCGACGTCGGCCCGAGAGCCTTCTCCGGCGAGGCTGCGGTGGCAGACCGGCGCCGTCACCGAGTACTCCTCGTCGGCATTCGTGACGGAATAAGGCGCGTGGAAGCTGATCTGCGCGCTCGTGATCACGTGGTTGTGGATGTGCAGGTCTGCGCGCAGCGGCTCGTGCACGCTGGGCAGCGCAGCCGGGCGTGGTGGCGGCACTTCCGACAGTCCGCATGAGGCCAAGCGCAGGTTGCCCCGATCGACACACGATCTGCCGGCGTAGGTGTAGGTGATCGCGGTCAGCGCTCCGTTCGGGCCGGCTGGTGAGCTGTAGTTACCCGGTTCGTCTCTGCCGTCGGTCTCGCTGACGCTTCCTAGCGGCCTGCCGCTGGTGTAGCGCTGCACGATCAGGTACGCGCCCAAACCCGGGAGCACCGGCTGGGTGCGCGTCTGCGAGCCTTCGCGGTAGCTGACGCTCACCGAGTGCACTCCGAGCAGGCCGAAGGAGATCTCGCGGCGGTCGGCGGGCACCCCAGCGCCCTGGCGGGGGCTGGTGGCAGCGCTGAGCTCAAGCCCCACGCTGTCGCCCGCGTAGATGTCTCCCGGACTCGCGCAGTTTCCGGCCATCCATCCGGCTGCGTTTGCGAGGACGTCTGGGAGTGCGTCTGTGGGCAGCGGGTGGAAACGCCCGTCGTTGTGAAACGCGCCGTCGACGCCGAGCTGTCCGAGCTGGTCGTCATCGACGCGGCCGATCTGCACGCAGATCAGGCCGCGCGTGGTGTGGATGATCCGCATTCCCCACGGCAGGCCCCCCGCCGGGTCCGCCGCTCGCAGCGGGAGCAGTCGCGCGCCGCCCGCCACCGGGATGCCCTCGCCGGCGGTGGCGACCGGAGCACGCGCCGTGCCGACCGGCGAGCCCCTGAGGATCACTCCGGTCGCCGCGAGCGCGATCGCGGCGATAGCGAGCACGAGCGCGAGCACGACGAGCGCGACGAGCACACGCGCGGATGCGCCGTGTCGCGGTGATCTACGCGCGAAGCGTGTGCCGAAAAGCGCCCGCAGCCGCCGCCGCCCAGCGTGTCGGCGCGCCCCGGCCAGCACCAGCTCCTGCCCGAACCTGTCCATCGCGTCCATCCTCAGGCCTCCTTCATTCTTGTGCGCAGCTCAGCGAGCCCGCGGCTCACGCGCTTGCGGACCACCGACTCCGAGCACCTCAGGCGTCGGGCCAGCTCGTCGTATTCGGTTTCTTGGAGTACCCGTCCTTCGATCGCGCCGCGCTGCTCAGCTGACAGCCGCTCGAGCTCGAGCAGCGCGGCGTCGCCGTCCGCCGCCGCCGCCCGCTGCTCCACGCGCTCGATGTCCTCGTCGCTGAACACGAGCGGCTCGAGGCATAGGCGCCTGCGCGCCCGGTCCTCGACCTGTCCGCGGCGAATCGAGTCCGCCAGCTTGTGGTGTGCGATCGTGAACAGCCAGGCGAGCGCCGAGCTCCGCTGCGGGCTGTAACGCGGCAGGGCGGACAGCGCCGCGGCGAACGTCTCCGCGGTCAGGTCAGCGGCGAGCTCGCGGTCGCGCGTGCGCCGCAGGAAGAAGGCGAGCACGGCGTCCACGCGCCGTCCGTAGAAGAGCCCAAACGCCTCCGCGTCGCGTCTGCCCGCAGCGAGAAGCGCCTCATCAACATCGTCATCATCGACGCCCACAACCAGTACATCGTGAAGCCCGACAGTTTGTGACGCAAAGCGAAGCTGTCCGACGTGTACCGAACCGCCGCGTGATGAAACAGGGTTTTCCACCCTTCAGGGCATCAGGCGCAGCGGTCTCTTTGCGCGCGGACGGGACTGCTGGCACGCTCCCGTGACGCGGGTAGCTCGTGCTACCCGGGGTTCGTGGCCGCGACGATCCAGACGGCGCCGCGCCCGACTATGGAGCCGTCGGGCTTCCGCCAGGCGACGTAGTGGTCTCGCAGGGCCTCGGCGATCTCGCCCCGACGGCTCTCCCCGTACTCGCCGTTCAGGCGGATTAGCTCCGCGCCGGGTCCGATCGCCAGCAGGGCGTCGATCGCCTCGTCCATGTCCGCGCCCATGAAGTAGTCGAAATCGCGCTGATGCAGCTCGATCTCGCTGAACCCGCCGGCCTCGAGAATCCCGCGGGTGGTCTCGGGGTTGCCGAGCGAGAATGGCCCTGGCCCGCAGGTGTCGGCCTCGTATTCGTCAGGGCGCGAGAGGAATCGCTGCACGACCTGCTCGGTCTCCGCCCAGAGCGGGCTTTCGGCCTTGCGGCGCCAGCAGAGCTTGACGAGCTTGCCGCCGGGCTTGAGCGCGCCGCGGATCGCGCGCATCGCCGGAACCGGCGCGGCGAAGAACTGCGTCCCCATGCGCGAGAACGCGTAGTCGTAGATCGGCTCCCACTGAGCTGTCTGGGCATCGGCGATCTCGAACGCAACGTTCTCGATCCCCGCCTCGACGGCCTCGCGACGGGCGTCCTCGATGAACCGCGGCGAGGAGTCGGTGCCGAGCGCGAAGCCATCCGGTCCGACGAGCTCAGCCAGCTGCTGAGTCGTCTCGCCGAAGCCGCACCCGATGTCGATGCAGCATGCGCGCTCGGGTGGCGGAAACAGCTCGAGGGCCTCCTCGGTGACCTCTGCCAGGGCGCCTACGAACACCTCGCGGTTTAACTTCCACCGCTGATACAGGACCGTGTCCCATGCACGTACCGCTTCCTCGTTGGCGACCGCCACCGCACCGGCGCGCTGCTGTTGTGTCATCGGCCGATCCTACACCTCGCGGCTGCTCCGATCGGCCCGGGTGTCCAATGTCACACGACGGTTATTCTGGTCACCAGGGCGTCCGGTGCCCGTAAGAGCCGGAGCGCCCCCGCCACCGGAGACGGGATTCGGCCGGAGACGGGATTCGGGCGTTCACCGAGGTACAGGGGCGCCGAGGGCGACGCCGACACCGTCCGCTGGCGGGACGCCTGCGGCGCTAGGTGTTTCCGGCGGTCTTGGGTGATCGCAGCTCGCTGCCCGCCTGAGCGCGAGCCATACTGATGGCATGACATCGGAAAACGTCGAGCTTGTGCGCTCTATCTACGCTGCGTGGGAGCGCGGCGATTACAGCTCCGCCGACTGGGCACCCCCGGACATCGAGTGCGTATTCGTGACGGGCCTTCACCCGGACGCTGGAGAGGACTGACTGGTCTGGCGGAGGGCTGGCGCGACTGGCTGAGCGCGTGGGATCAGTGGCGTCTGCGAGCGGAGGACGTTCGCGAGCTCGACGCCGAGCGCGTGCTCGTACTGGTCCGCGTCACTGGTCGCGGCCGGAAGAGCGGGCTCGATGTCGGCGAGATGCACAACGAAGTCACGACCATCTTTCATATCCGTGACGGCAAGGTCGCCAAGTTGCTTCGCTATTTCGATCGCGAGCGCGCTTTCGCAGATGCCGGCCGGGCTGCTCAAGACGACGCGTCGGACCGGTAGCCCTCGCCATTGTGCCAGGGGAATGCGCTCTGCCAGAAGTTCGCCATTGGATACCCACCCAGTCGCTGATCGTTCCCCCAAGCGAAGATCGCGCCATCAAGTCCTCCACGCGCCGCGTACTCCCACTCAGCCTCGCTTGGCAGCTGCTGGCCGGCCCACTCCGCGTAGGCCTGGGCGGGAGCGTGATACGCGATAGCCAGAGGGCAGTGCTGGCAGAACCAAGCAGCGAGTACGAGGGGTTTCCTGGGAGACTTCGATAAGCAGGAGGCCCGCGAATGCCAACGGTCCAAACTCGTTACGCCAAGAGCCGGGATGTTCATATCGCCTACCAGGTCTTGGGGGATGGTCCGGTTGATCTCGTGCTGGTGCCTGGCTGGGTCTCGAACGTCGAGCTTTGGTGGGAGGACCCTGGCTGGAGCGCATTCATGCACCGGCTCATGTCGTTCTCGCGGCTGATCCTGTTCGACAAGCGCGGAACGGGGCTGTCAGACCGGGTGTCCGTGCGTGAGATGCCGACGCTTGAGGAGCGCATGGATGACGTGCGGGCAGTGATGGACGCCGTCGGGTCGGAGACGGCCCACGTAGTGGGCCTCTCAGAGGGGGGGGGCCGATGAGCGTGCTGTTCGCAGCGAGTCATCCCGAGCGCGCGCGAGCGCTGGCGTTATACGGCAGCTTTCCGCGATGGGCGACCGGCGCTGGAGCGAGCTGCTCGACAGCCATCACCGCCTCGTGCGCCGACAGCTCGCCCGTTTCGACGGCCAGGAGGTCAAGACAACGAGCGACGGCTTTCTCGCAACTTTCGATGGTCCGGCCCGCGCCATCCGTTGCGCGCTGGAGACGAACGAGGCGACCAAGGCGATCGGCCTCCCGCTGCGCGCAGGTCTGCACGCGGGCGAATGCGAGCGGCGACACGGTGACATCAGCGGCATAGCTGTCCACACGGCCGCGCGCGTAGCCGCGCTCGCCGGACCGGGCGATGTCCTTGTATCGCGCACCGTGAAGGACCTCGTCGCAGGCTCGGGCCTGCACTTCGAAGACCGCGGGCGCCATACCCTCAAAGGCGTCCCAAATGAATGGCGCCTGTTCGCGGTCGGTGCCTAATCTCGCTCGCCAGTGCTCGAAGAGACCGCCTAAGGACTTCTACCCGGAGCCGATCCGATTTACGGAAGGCAGGTCGGATCAAACGCGGTGGCCTATAGCTGTACCGTGGAACGAGATAGAGTCCCCGATCATCGCGGTATCGGCGGTAGAGCCCGTCCGTAAGCGGGGTATGAGTCCCAACCAGTGGAGGTAGCAGATGGCCGAACTGAGACCGCCGGCAGAGGGAATTGTGCTGACCCACTTCATCGTCTCGGACGACGTCGAGCGCTCTCGGCGCTTCTACACCGACGTGCTCGGTGGCAAGGTTGTCTTTTCCGGCCCCGGAGGGCCGACCAATGTCGCGCTAGCCAACAGCTGGATCGTCATCAATGCGGGCGGAGGCCCGACTGACGACAAGCCCGCGGTCACTCTGGAAACGCCACGCGACCTCGACCGGGTCAGCGCCTTCCTCAATATCCGGGTCAAAGACATCGAGACCGTGTACGCCGAGTGGAGCGCCCGTGGTGCTCAATTCCTGACGCCGCCGAAGCAGCACCAGTACGAGATCCGTTGCTACATCCGCGATCCCGACGGTCATCTGATCGAGGTGGGGCAAACCACGGACCCAGAGGGGGACTGGACCCCCCCTCAGTGGCTGTCGAGTACGACCGGCGGGGAGCCCGAGTGAATGCCGAGTTCAGCAGCGAGATCCGTCGACGGTGGACGGTCCCCCGACACTGAGATCCCTACCACGCGCCGTTCCCGCGCTCTCAGCTAGCCGCTGCGAGACCGCTCGGGCTGGCCGATGCTCCGGGTCGCCGTGGTTAGTACCGTGACGCTGAGGAGGTTTCGGTCATGACCATCGCGGTCATCGGCACTGGGGGGATCGGATCGGTCATCGCCCGCCAGCTCGCCTCAGGCGGCGAGACCCTGCGGCTCTCGAGCGCCGACAATCGGTCGGCACGAATGCTGGCTGCAGAGATCGGTCGAGCTGCGGTCGTGACCGTCGACAATCGCGACGCGTTGCAGGGCGCCGATGCCGTCGTCCTCGCGCTGCGGTTTTCCGTGCTGAAGGGCGTCATAGACGAGATCGCCGACCCGCTAACCGACAGGCTCGTGGTCGTTCCGAGCAACCCGTTCGGGATCGACGCACAAGGTAACCTCTCACGTCTACTGCCGAAAGGGCAATCCTCTGGCGAGGTTGTAGCCGCGTGGTTGCCGGCGGGGGCGCGCTTGGCCATGGCGTTTGGAACCCTGTCGGGCGAGCTCTTCGAGTCCTCCAGCAACCGGTCACCGGAGCCGGCGGTCCTCTTCTACGCGACCAACGACGACCGTGCTGGCGAGGAAGTCGAGCGGCTGATCCGAAGGGCCGGCTTCGAGCCGGTGAAGGTCGGCGGGATCGAACAGTCGGATCGACTCGAGGTGGGTGGCGACCTTCACGATCTCGTAGTCGGCCCAGCAGAGGTGCGGTCATTGATCGGTGGGGACTGATCGCTTCGCCCAAGGCAAGCAGAACCGATGAACGGATCTTCCCTTCTGCGTGGGCATAGCCAGGCCGAATGGGAGCGTCGGTACGTATGCCCATCACAACCTAGCAATCAGTACGCCTCCTCTCGCGGGTGGCTGTCGGGAAAAGGGTGCCGTCCGGCGGGTTTAGTTAAGACGATTCCGCGATGCCCCAGAACTTCATAGGTTGCGATCGCGACCAGGCGATGTTGTTGCCGGCGTCACTGCTGGAATGGGTGCCCGAGGATCACGTTGTGTGGACAATCCTTGGGGCGGTTGACGAGCTGGATCTGAGCGCCTTCTATGGCACCTACCGGGCCGATGGTCATGGTCGGCCGGCGTTCGCGCCGTCGATGATGGTGGCGTTACTGCTGTACGCCTACTCGAGGGGCAACCGCTCTTCGCGCGGGATCGAGCGCGCGTGTCGCGAGGACGTCGCCTACATGGTGATCAGCGCACAGCAGGCGTCCGATCATTCGACGATCGCGGAGTTCCGCCGCCGCCACGAGCAGGCATTGGCGGAGCTGTTCACTGGCGTCTTGGGGCTGTGCAAGCAGGCGGGGCTGGTCGAGGTCGGAGTGATCGCGATCGATGGCACGAAGGTCGCGGCGAACGCCTCGCTGGATGCCAATCGCGCCTATGAGGCGATCGCGCGCGAGATCTTGCATGAGGCCGCGGAGACCGACCGCCGCGAGGATGAGCTCTATGGGTCCGCGCGCGGTGATGAGCTGCCCGAGCAGCTGCGCACGCGCGAGGGCCGTCGCGCGGCGCTGGCTGAGGCCAAGCGTCAGCTCGATGAGAAGGCAGCAAAGCGGGAGCAGGGCGCGGCCATTGAGGAGCCCGAGCAGGCGGCGAGCGTGGAGCTCGACCCCGAGCAGTTCGTCACCCGTAGCTGGGGCCGGCGCAACTGGTTTCGCGAGGCGCGCCGCGCGTTGGATGCGCAACGCGAGCTTCAGCACGCCCGATCGCACGTTCACGTCTTGCGCGTCTTAAGGAGTCGGCTCGGCGCCTTGAGCAGGAGCTCGCGACTGAGCAAGCGGCGAACGCGGCCTATGAGGCCTATCGGGCGCAAGCGGTGCTGAAGGACGGCCGGCGCTTGGGCGGAGGAGTGAAGCCCTACCAGCCGCCGCCCACGCCGGCGGGGAGGATCAACACGACCGACCATGACTCACGGACCGTCAAGACGAAAAACCAGCCGGCGATTCAGGGTTACAACGCACAAGCGGCGGTGAATGAGCACCACATCGTGCTCGCCGCGGAGATCACTGTCGACTCGCCCGATTTCGGTCACCTTGAGCCAGTGGTCAGGGCCACCAGGCGCGAACTGCGAGATGCGGGCGTCAGCGAGTCACCCGGGGTGGTGCTCGCCGACCCTGGCTACCGGCATCAGCGCCAAATGGAGCACATCGTGGAGCGCGGCATCCAGGTGCTCATCCCGCCCGACTCGCGCCTGCGCAAAGACGCCCGGCCGGGATGGGACAAAGGGCTCTACGCATTCATGCGCCGGGTGCTCGCGACCGACCACGGCGAGGCGCTGTATCGAAAACGCCAGTCGATGGTGGAGCCAGTGTTCGCACAGATCAAGTTCAACCGTCGGATCGATCGCTTCCAACGACGAGGCAGGTCCGCCGCGCGCTCCGAATGGCGATTAGCGGCGGCGACACACAACCTGCTCAAGCTCCACAACCATCGAACAGCCGCTGTTGGGGCCCGAAACAGCCCCCAACATGCTCCATCCGCGCCGCCGCGCGACCACGAGGTCGTGACCGCCGCCGCCGCGGCCCTTCCGCACCTTTTCCCGACAGCCACGCGGCAAAGGGGGCGTCGACTCCGATCACCGGCGCGCTCCCGCCTCGGACGAGACCCAGTCGTCTCGGTCGGCGGCCGGCGAGCTTCTGCTCGCGAAACTCAGCAGCACTCACGCCGAGACGCCTCCTCCTGAGGAGCTGCGGTAGCCCTCCGTGGCACCCATCGGCGGCGACGCCCGGCGACCGGCGGCGAAGCCGCGCGGGCGCTCATGCGACAGGGATTCGCCGCCCCCGAGGTCCGGGGCGAAGGCCACGCCGGCATGCCGCCGGAGACCGACGGGGTTCGCGTCGCTTGGGGCCTCAACCCGCCATTTGCGGCCCCCGAATGGCCTATCCCAAGGTACTTGCACACGCAACCAACTCGCGCTATACTAACTACACTTTCGTAATCACCTATGGAGTCATTAGCTATGGTATCTGCTTCAGACAACTTCGCCACGCAGGTTTCCGAGCCCAGGCCCCGCCTGCGCGTCATCCCTCTGGACGACGCGGTCGTGCTTCCCAACATGGGCATCACGCTGACCGAGAACGTTGGCGATGATGAGCGTGTTGTGCTGGTGCCGCGTCACGAGAGCGAGTTTCTCGAGGTCGGCACGATCGCCGAGGTTAGCGAGCGTGTGCGGCTGCCCGGCGGCGGTAACGCTGTGGCCCTGTCGGGTGTGCATCGCGCGTTGATCGGGGCGGCCAAGACGGGCGCGAGCGGCGAGCTGCGCGTCGAGGTCGACGAGCGCCCGGATGAGGTGCCCGTCGACAAGCGTACGCGCGAGCTGGAGCGCGAGTATCGCGCGACCGTCGAGGAGATCCTCGAGCTGCGCGGCGACGACGGCCGCATCGCGGCTCACGTGCGCGCGATCGCCGAGCCGGGAGGCCTGGCGGACTTCGCTGTCTACTTGCCGACCCTTACTTACGAGCAGAAGGTTCAGTTGTTGCGTACGCTTGATGTGACTGAGCGGTTGGAGTTGGCGGTCGGGTTGCAGCGTGAGAGTTTGGCTGAGTTGCAGGTGCGTAAGCGTATTCGTGAGGATGTGCAGGAGGGTGCTGAGAAGCAGCAGCGCGAGTATTTCTTGCGTAAGCAGATGGAGTCGATTCGTAAGGAGTTGGGTGAGGATGAGGGTTCGGTGGTGGAGGAGTATCGCGCGAAGATCGAGGAGGCGCAGATGCCTGAGGGGGTGCATGAGCAGGCGCTGAAGGAGCTCGGGCGGCTTGAGCGGATGGGTGAGCAGACGGGCGAGTCGAGCATGATTCGTACGTATTTGGATTGGCTGATCGCGGTGCCGTGGGGTAAGCGTTCAGAGGAGCATCTGGATCCGGTTGGCGCGCGTGCGGTGCTCGACACTGATCACGCTGGGTTGGAGGATGTCAAGGATCGTGTGACGGAGTATTTGGCGGTGCGTAAGTTGCGCCAGGATCGCGGGATCGAGGCCGATCCGAAGTCGGGGGCGATCCTGACGTTGATCGGGCCGCCGGGTACGGGTAAGACGTCGATCGGTGAGTCGGTGGCGCGCGCGACTGGCCGTGAGTTCGTGCGGATGTCGCTGGGTGGTGTGCGTGATGAGGCGGAGATCCGTGGTCACCGGCGGACGTATATCGGCGCGTTGCCGGGACGTCTTGTCAGGGCGTTGCGCGATGCGGGGACGATGAACCCGGTGATCCTCTTGGATGAGGTCGATAAGGTCGGCGCGGATTGGCGTGGTGATCCGTCGGCGGCGCTTTTGGAGGTGCTCGATCCGGCGCAGAATCATTCTTTTCGTGATCATTATCTCGATGTTGAGCTTGACCTTAGTCAGGTGATGTTCATCGCGACCGCGAACGTCGCCGATACGATCCCGGGTCCGCTCTTGGACCGGATGGAGGTGATCCGCTTTGATGGTTACACCTCTGAGGAGAAGCTCGCGATCGCCAAGGGCTATTTGTGGCCGCGTCAGCGCGACCGCAACGGTCTGCGCCCAGACGAGGTCGAGATCTCAGACGACATTCTGAGGATGGTTATCGCTGAGTACACCCGCGAGGCGGGCGTGCGTAACCTCGAGCGTGAGCTCGGCACGCTTTTGCGCAAGACCGCCACGAAGATCGCTTCGGGCGAGGTCACGGCGCCGGTGAAGATCGAGCCCGAGACCGTGCGCGACGCGCTCGGCCGCCAAAAGTTCTTTCAAGAGTCCGCGTCACGCACCGCGACACCGGGCGTCGCGACCGGGCTCGCGGTCACGGGTACCGGCGGCGACGTGCTGTTCGTCGAGGCGACCGGTATGAAGAACGGCGGCAAAGGCGGACTGGTGTTGACCGGACAGCTCGGGGACGTGATGAAGGAGTCCGCGCAGATCGCGCTGTCCTACGTACGCGGCCACGCCGAGGAGCTCGGCATCGAGCCAAGCACGTTTGACGGGCGCGAGTTTCACGTGCACGTCCCCGCCGGCGCGATCCCCAAGGACGGCCCCAGCGCGGGCGTCACGATGGTCACCGCGCTCGCCTCGCTGCTGTCCGGGCGAGCGGTCAAGCACACCGTCGGGATGACCGGCGAGATCACCCTACAGGGCCGCGTGCTGCCGATCGGCGGGCTCAAGCAAAAGGCGCTCGCCGCACACGCCGCCGGCCTAACCGACGTAATCCTGCCCGAGCGCAACCGCGGCGACCTCGACGAGATCCCCGAGGAGGTCCGCAACCAGATGACCTTCCACCCTGCGATCACCGTCCAGGAGGTCCTCGATCACGCCCTGGAGCCCGCACGCGATGTCGCGTACGTCTCCTAGCTGCAAGCCCGTTCCAGCGGAGGTCCGCGAGCTCGCCGACCTCCTGGAGCAGCGCTGGCAGCTATCGATCATCTACGCCGCACTCACCGGCGCGCTTCGCTTCCACGAGTTCGCGGGCGCGATCGCCGGCATCTCCCCGCGGATGCTCTCCGAGCGCCTGCGCGACCTGGAGGCGGCGGGCTTGATCGAATGCACCGCGACCCCCTCGAGCCCGCCGACGGTCGAGTACCGGCTAACCGCGCGCGGCAGGCGCCTGGGGCCGGTGATCGAAGCGATGCGCGCCTACGCCGGCGAGCCGGCCGGCTGAACCTGGAGGGTTGCACCACTGGTCGGCCTGGGAGCGACTCGCGGTTCCGATCGGGCACGTGCAACCTGGTCAGCGGCACGTATGACTTCCAAGTGCAGCGCCCTCTGGGCGGCGGTCAGTATCGAGTGCTGGGCGAGACCGGCAACGAGACCGATCCGTGCGACGGCCGGCGTCACTCCTACCCCGTCAACGTCGACGTTCAGGCCGGGGACGTGATCGGCGTCTACGTCGTCTTCGCTTCGGGCCTCCCTACGTCGAACCACTGTCAGCGCTTTTGATGATCTCGGTCACTGCCTCGGGGTGAGACACGAAAACGGAGTGGCTAGCCGCCATCTCAACGGTGGTCGCACCTATCCGCTGCGCCATCGACCGTTGCTGGTCTGGAGGGATCATGTGGTCTTCGCTGGTGATGAGATACCAGCTCGGTCTGTGTCTCCACGCCGCGTCGCCGATTTGGCCGCTGAGGGCTTCAACGCCCCACGGGAGCTGAGCATCCGCCCAGAAGGAGGCAAGGTCCGCTGATACGTCTGCTGCGAAAGACGCTGCGAACTTGGCCTTGTCCAGGAACAGAAAGCCGTCGACCGGCGGCAGGATCGGAGGCTGCGGGCCTTCCGCAGGGAAGCCCTGGATAACGGTGTTCGTGGACTCCCCGGAGTCCGGTGCGAACGCGCAGATGTAAACGAGGGCCGCGACATTCGGATGACTGCCTGCGTGATGACAGCGCCACCGTAAGAGTGGCCAACCAAGATCCCGGGTTCGAGCTGTTGATCGAGGACCCTTCCGACAAGTGCCGCATCGTCAGCCAGGGATCTCGTTGGGTGCTGCGCGACGCTCACCTCATGACCGGCCTGGCGGAGGCTGCGATACACGGGCTCCCACCCCGAACCGTCGACAAAACCACCGTGTACGAGGACCACCGGTTTCATTGCGCCCCCTTCGGATTGCCGGTATTCGGACGACCTAACCTACCACTCGTCGTGCATGGTCTCTGGCATGCCGGGTCAAGCCGTGCGGCAGCCAACTTGCCCGTCCCGCGTCGATCTTCGCTGCGCTCGCAGCAGTCGCGCTCGGCGCTCGGCTCCGCGCCCGCCGTCAAGCGAGCGCGGCACCGCGTCTGCTCGGCGTCATCTAGCCGCGCTGGCGTGATGGGCCGCAGTCGCAGTTTGGTGATCTCGCCAGGCGAGTACCGCCGAACCTCTAGCGTCAGGCAATCCTCCAGCGAGGTGTACGGAGTGGCCGCGCGTGCGTCGATGACGCGCAGCAGCCGCCGTCCGTCGGTGTAATAGCGATCTAGCACCAGGCTAGACGAGCGGATCAAACTGGGAATCAGGGATCGAATCGCCAGCGGGGCCATCCTGTCAGCAGTCTCACCGTTTCGCTGCCTCCGCGCATCCGCGCCAGCAACGTTGGCCACTACGGCAAACTACGGGTCTGGCGTCGGGCGCCGGGCTGCCGAATATCGGTACCCTGATGGCGGTTCGGGATGCTTGGCCCGCATGCCTGGGCGCAGCGGCGGGCGGTCGCAGGTTCTAGTCCTGTTTCTGGTTAAGAGAAAACGGGCCGCTATCGCTCGGGTGGGAGGGAGGTCTCGGAGACCGGCCGGCGCTGGGGCGCGCGCCCGCGTGGCTGGGTTGGAGGCTCGAGCTCGCTTGCTGGTGGGATCGGGCGTTGTACGGGCTGATCGGCGGTGACCGTGATCGGTTCTCCGTGGTGGTGGATGTCGAGCTGTTCGCCGGTCAGGAGTGTGTAGGTCGCCTGCGTCGGCTCGACCTCGATCCTCAGCCGCGTCGTCTTGCGAGCGCGGAGGTTGAGCGCCAGGTGAGTGAGCGCCTGCGGGAGGCGGGGTACGAAGCTGAGCATTCCGCCACTTTCGCGCAGTCCTCCGAAGCCCGCGATCGCGACGATGCAGGCGCCTGCCAGCGAGGCGATGTGGACCCCATCGCGGGTGTTGTGCTGCAGGTCGTCGAGGTCGAGCAGGGCGGCTTCGCCGAAGTAGTCGTAGGCGAGCTCCACGTGGCCCACCTCGGCTGCCACGGCCGCTTGGATGCACGCCGACAGCGATGAGTCGCGGACGGTCAGCCGCTCGTAGAACGTGAAGTTGCGAGCCTTCTCTTCCGAGGTGAAGCAATCGCCGGCGTAGAACAGCGCCATTACCAGGTCGGCCTGCTTGACGACCTGCTTGCGATATAGGTCGAAGTATGGGTAGTGCAGTAGCAGCGGGTAGTTCTCGGGCGGGGTCGAGTCAAAGTCCCACTCCTGGTGGTCGGTGAATCCTTCGGCCTGCGGGTGAATGCCGAGCGACGCGTCGTAGGGGATGAACATCGCGTCAGCCGTGTCTCGCCAGCTGGCGATCTCCTCGTCGTCGACCCCGAGAGGCCGTGCCAGCTCCGGGTGGCGCTCGCTCGCGTCTGCCGCGGCTCGCAGGTTCCGCGCGGCCATCAGGTTGGTGTAGACGTTGTTGTCGGCGATCGCGCTGTACTCGTCCGGCCCGGTGACTCCGTCGATCCGAAACTGACCGGCGGCGTCGTGGTGGCCGAGCGACCGCCACAGCCGCGCGGTTTCGACGAGCAGCTCCACGCCCGCGTCGCGCGCGAACGCTTCGTCCTCGGTCAGCAGCAGGTAGCGGTTGACAGCGTCAGCGATCGCCGCGTTGATGTGGAACGCGGCTGCGCCCGCCGGCCAGTAGCCCGAGCACTCCTGACCGGCGATCGTTCGCCACGGAAACGCGGCTCCTCGTAGCCCGAGCGACTGCGCGCGCTCGCGCGCCAGGTCGAGCGTTTGGTGTCGCCAACGCAGCGCGTCGGCGACCGCCCAGCGCCGCGAGTACGTGAGCATGAGCAGTGGGAGCACGAACGCCTCGGTGTCCCAGAAGGTGTGCCCGTCATAGCCTGGCCCGGTCAGTCCCTTCGCCGGAATCGGGCGCTGCTCGCCCCGCGCCCCCGCCTGCACCGTGTGGAACAGCGCGAAGCGAACCGCCTGCTGGAGCTCGGCGTTGCCACCGATCTCAATGTCGGCCTCCTCCCAGAACGTGTCGAGAAACGCACGCTGCTGCTGCAGAAGCCCCTCCCAGCCCGTCTGCACGGCGCCGTCGACGGCCGCGTCGACCTCGCCGCGCAGCGCCGGAACGGTTCGCTCAGCCGACCAGTCGTAGCCGAGGAACTTCGTCACGCGCAGCGGCCTACCGGGCGCGACCGTCGCCGTGATTGTGAGTCGAGCGAGATCAGCATCGCTCCGGATGGTGGTGTGGGTGTCTGGCGGACCGTTGACCCGGTGATCCATCCCCGCGCCCACGGTCAGCCCGCTGGCCTTCGTCGTATGGATCAACACCGCGCGCAGCTCCTCGCCCGTGAAGAGATCGGACGTCAACGACGGGGCAAGCGCTGCCGCCGCCCGCGGGTCCTTGCCGGAAATCGGCAGCATCTCGTTGGTCACGAGCTCTGACTGGACCACAACCTGCACCGGATCGTCGAGCGGCTCGACCTCGTAGCGGATCGCGGCGATCGACCGCTGCATGAACGAGACGATCCTGGTCGACGAGACGCGAACGCCGCGTCCCGTCGGCGAGACCCATTCCGCGGTCCGACGAAGCACGCCCGCGCGCAGGTCGAGCAACCGCTGGTGCTTGCGCAGCTCGCCGCGGCGCACGTCGAAGGGCTCGTCCTCGACCACGAGCCGGATGTGCTTGCCGTTGGTCGCATTGACGACCGTCTGGCCGTCCTCCGGGTCGCCATACCCTGGCTCGGCGTACGGCAGCAGACGCTTCTCATAGAAGCCCGCCAGATAGGTGCCGGGCAGTCCGAACGGCTCGCCCTCGTCGAGGTTCCCGCGCAGGCCGAGATGCCCGTTGGCGAGCGCGAACACCGACTCGGTCTGTGCCAGCCGCTCGAGGTCCAGGGTCGTCTCGTGGACCGCCCACGGCTCGATCACGAACGCCGGATGTTGGATCACTCCGCGTCCGGAAGTTCCGCCGGCTCGCGTACGTCGAGATCGCCGCCGTGGGGCCTGAGGGCCATCGCCGGCCTCTTGCGGGACGCTGTTGCTGGTATCGGGATCGCGCACGTTTGGCTCCTCGGGCGGGGTACCCGCGGTTCGGGTCGCACAGGATGGCAAGCTGATTGTCGTTGCTGCGGTGTTCGATTCCAACTGTCGTGTGAATGGTCCTTCGTAGCTGACCGAGACACCATTTCCAGCACGCGCACCACCGACGATCGATCTGTCAGCTCATCAGGCACGGATCAGCGCGCTATCAAGCGCGAACTCGATGTCAGCGGTCGCGGTGGAGGCGCCCGTGGCCCCGCACGGTGCGCCACGACTGCCAAGTGATACGCGCGATGACGAGCGTGATCGCCAGTCCGATCACTGGGTCGGCCACGGGCGCCCCCAGCGCGACGACGGTCGCCGAGGCGACGACCGCGAGGCTGACATAGGCGTCGGCGCGCGCGTGGTGGCCGTCCGCGATCAGCGCGGCGCTGTCCAGCCGTCGGCCCGAGGCGAGACGAATATGTGCGGCGAGGTAGTTGCCGACGTAGCCGATCATCCCGGCCAGCGCGAGCACGAGCAGGTGGCTCGGCGCGACCGGATGTACGAGTCGGTTGACAGCCGCAACGGCGGCCATACAAGCACTGATGAAGATCGCGGCGACCACCGCGAGGCCCGCCCGACGCTCGGCCACCTCCGAGCGAAGCGCGAACGCGATGCCCAGCGGCAGTGCCGTCAACCCGTCGCCGAAGTTGTGGATCAAGTCCGCTAGCAAAGCGATACTCCCGCTCGCCACGAACACGCCTGTCTGTGCGAGTGCAGCGAATCCAAGTACACCAAGCGAGAGGGAGACCGCACGAATTCCCTCCCGCGACCGCTTGATGCTCTCGTCAACAAGGCCGTGGGAATGGCCGTGGCTCTCGACGTGGACGTGGCCGGTCTCGTTGCGGTCGCGTTCCAACGCAACCGGCGCAGAGCTGCGCGGCATCGTCAAGTGCCGATGCGGACCTGCATCCGGATGACTGTGCCTGTGGCGCCCGTGGCGATGGTACGTCTCGGGAACGGCGTTAGGCATAGCCGCAGGCTAGGCCAAGCGATCGGCAAAGCCTTGCTCCTCGCCGAAAAGTGGCCGCGTGCCGCGCATCCAAGTCTCATCGACGACGGTGCGCGAGCGCGCGCAGCGTGACCCTGCGTTCGCCACGCGTCTACCCGCCGCGCGCACATGCCGTGCGCCGGCAACCCGATGTTCGAGGGGCATGACCAGGCAGGGGCGGCCAGGGTGGGATACTTGGCGTAATGCCGTATAACCGAGCGCTCGGGCCGACGCTGTACGTGCCGGTTGACGACCGTTACGAGTCGGTACCGTATCGGCGGTGTGGCCGCAGCGGGCTTCAGTTGCCGGCGATCTCGCTGGGGCTTTGGCAGAACTTCGGCGACGACCGCGCGCTTGTTAACAGTCGAGCCATGCTGCGCCGGGCGTTCGATCGCGGCATCACGCACTTCGACCTCGCTAACAACTACGGCCCGCCGTACGGGAGTGCCGAGACCAATTTTGGGCGCGTGTTTGAGGAGGACCTCAGGCCGTATCGCGACGAGCTCGTGATCTCGACCAAGGCAGGCTATGACATGTGGCCTGGACCATACGGCGAGTGGGGGTCGCGCAAGTACCTGCTCGCCAGCCTGGACCAGAGCCTGCAGCGGATGCGACTCGACCACGTCGACATCTTCTACTCGCACAGGTTCGACCCGCAGACCCCGCTCAGCGAGACGATGGGTGCGCTGGACACGGCGGTGCGCTCGGGGAAGGCGCGTTACGTGGGGATCTCGTCCTACGGACCGCAACGCACTCAGGAGGCCGCGCGCATTCTGCGCGAGCTGGGTACGCCTCTGCTGATCCACCAGCCCTCCTATTCGATGTTCAACCGCTGGATCGAGCAGGGGCTTCTGGATGTCCTCGAGCGGGAGGGTGCGGGCGTGATCGTGTTCTCACCGCTGGCGCAGGGCCTGCTCACGGATAAGTACCTGGACGGCGTTCCCGAAGACTCGCGAGTTCGCCGGGGCAACTACTTCTCCGAGGATCTCGTCACGCACGAGAACCTGGAGCGGGTGCGGGCGCTTGACGAGATCGCGCGCCGGCGTGGGCAGACGCTCGCGCAGCTCGCAATCGCGTGGGTGCTGCGCGACCCCCGCGTCACATCGGCGCTGCTCGGAGCCAGTAGCGTCGAGCAGCTCGAGCAGAATCTCGCGGCGCTTCAGCGAAGCGACTTCGATTCAGACGAACTCGACGAGATCGAAAGGTACGCGCAGGACGGCGCCATCAATCTGTGGGTGCCGTCCGAGTAAGCGCTGGCGAGCGCGGCACCGACTTGCCCCGGATGGGCTGGCGGGCGCTGACATCGAACCTCCTTTTGCTGCGACGCATGCGTCGGTCGCGTGCTTCATCGCATGGTCGTGTTATCTCTAATGATCGCGCACCAAGCCAACGTTTTCTTTCGCCCGGCGACGGCTTTGTTTGAGCGAAGACGGTCATGAGGAGCGGAGGCGGCAAACAGGCATGCGCCGCGTCAGCGAGCGGCCGAGCGAGCACATCGTGCATGCCAGGCGGCGTTATGCAGGCGGGGAGAACGAGCGCTGCCAGCCTGGCAGCGCAGCGCGGTCAGCGTTGCTGGGCCATCATGAGGTGGACGCGGCCAGCAGGTCCCGACACGCCCGCTCGCATTGCCGGCACGCCTGGGCGCAGATCCGGCAGTGCAGCTGCGTGTCGGCGTGACGCTCGCACTCCTCAGCGCAGCGCGCGCACGTGGCCGCGCAAGCCTCTAGCAGCGGTCCGGTGACCGCGTCGCCATACGCCGTCTGGCGGCTGATGACCGCGCGGTGGCAGTGCAGACGTCGGTGCAGTCGAGGCAGAGGCGTATGCACGCTCTCATCGTCGCCACGTCGCCCTCGCGCAGGTCCGCGTCGGCGTCGGCGTTGCACGCCTGTGCACAGTCGCTGAGCGCGTCGATCGCGGCGGCGAGCAGGCTCGCGTCGATGGTGATAGCGGGCTGGCTGTCGAGCATCTGCTTTGCGTAGCTCATGTCCTGACCTCCTCAAGCACCGCGAGTTCCGTGGCCAGCCGCTTATTAGTCCGCCGATCCTACCAGTGATCCGCGCCAGCGCCGTGTGCCGTAGAGCTGTTCCCGCTCCGCGCGTTAGTGGGATCCATGTCCAGACCTGCAGCGAGGCGCCTTGGGGCGAGGTCGGCCAACAAAGCAGGCGTCAGTGACTGCGCATCGAAAGGGAGCAGCATGACTTACCCCCTGGATCGCAAGCTCGTGGTGGAGTTCATCGGGATGTTCCTGTTCCTGTTCGCGGTCGGCATGGCTACTCAGTCGGCAAACAAGTCGGGAGCCATCCTTGCGCCGATAGCGATCGGCTCGGTGCTGATGGTGCTCGTATTCGCTGGTGGCCACGTCTCGGGCGGCCACTACAACCCCGCAGTGAGCACTGCGGTGCTTATCAGAGGCAAGATCAGGGCAAACGAATACGTCGCGTACATACTCACGCAGTTCGCCGCGGCGACGCTCGCGGGCCTGCTCGTGAACGCTATCGGTGGCAAACAGACGGCGGGCGCGACCGCTAGCGTCGGCAAGATGCTCGTCGTCGAGTTCCTGTTCACGTTCGCGCTCGCCTATGTGGTGCTGAATGTAGCGACGGCGAAGGGAACCGCGGGGAACTCGTTCTACGGGCTCGCGATCGGGTTCGTCGTGGTCGTCGGCGCGATCTCTGTCGGCTGGATTTCGGGCGGCGCGTTCAATCCTGCGATCGCGCTGGGTGCGACCGTGTTCGGTGCATTCAAATGGGCGCATATCTGGATTTACATGCTCGCGGATTTCCTCGGTGGGGCAGTCGCGGCTCTTGTCTTCCTCTACATTCAGGGCGAGCACGCGAGCGCTGAGTAGGCGGCTACTACCGGCCGCGACATGGTTGTGTGGGCTCATCCCGGCTCCACGCCGCGAGGACCTGCGGAACCGTCGTGGGGCTGCAAGTCGCCATCCGCCGCCCTGCTCGGCGCCGGTTGGTCGGGACGCGAGGCGGAACCCCGGTCGCGGCGAGCGTTCAGGGGTTGTCTGTCACGGTGTGGACGACGACATCGGCGATCCCCGGGATGTGCTGGCGAAGCTGGTCCTCCAGCTCGCCTGCGAGCCGGTGAGCCTCGCCGAGAGGGGCCTGCGCGCGGACGCCGATCGTGAGGAACACGAGCCGGCCGGTCGGCGTGTCGAAGAGCTTCACGCCTCGGGGAGGGCTGCCCGTGTGCTGGGTGACGATCTGCTCGATCGTCTGCATGTCCTGCGGGTCGCCTTCGGCCCCGTCACGGGCGACGGGGATCGGTCGCTCAAGGGGCTCCAGGTGGGTCTGCACGTCGCGGATGTCGGTCCCAGCGCCGATCGCGTCTTCGATGCGTCGGGCGACGACGAGTGCCGTGTCGAGGGAGAGGTCCGCGGGGAACTTCAGGTGCAGCGAGACGCTGGAGGTGCCGTCGTGGTGCCTGTAGATCGTGATGTCGTGAGCTTCCTTGACGAGCGGCTGTGCGAGGGCCGCCGCGAGCACGCGGTCACGGAGGTCGAGACCTCCGCGACGAGGCTCGACGTGGACGACAACATCGCTGCCGGGCAACGCGCCGCGCACTGCTCGCTCGACCTGATCGGCCGCTTGATGGCCCTCGATCACGGCCTCCGCGGGAGGCACAGCGACGACGATATCGGCGAAGTAACGGCCGGCAGACTCACGCAGGCGTAGGCGTCGCACCTCGACATCGGGAGCAAGGCGCGCGAGCGCGTCTTCGGCCAGCTTCCTGGCCAACGAGGGGGTGCGGTCCATCAGCACGTTCGCGTTCTCCGCGATCAGTCGCATCGCAGCGATGAGGATGATCGCCGCGATCACCAGCGCTGCCACTGCGTCGCCCTGCTCGAGGCCGGCGCGCACGAGTGCGAGCCCGACCAGCACGGTCGCGGAGCCAGCCATGTCGCCGGCGAAATGCAGGGCATTCGAGTAGAGCGCCGGGCTGCTGTCGCGGCGAGCGGCGCGCAGCGAGGCGGTAGTGCGGGCGAGGTCAATCGCAAGGGCCGTAACGATCACCGCGAACACATACCAGCTCGTGTCCGGGGCACCATGCGGCGAGACGAGACGTTTCACCGCCTCGACGGCCACGACTACGCCGCTCGCGAGCAGGATGCCGGCCTCACTGAGCGCTCCAAGGTTCTCGGCGCGCGCGTGCCCATAGGGGTGCTCCTCATCGGCGGGCTGGCGTGCGAGTCGCACGGCGAAGAACGTGAGCGTCGCCGCGAGGACATCACCGCTCGACTCAACCCCGGCAGAAATCAAAGCCAAGCTGCCGGCACTAATGCCGACGCCCAGCTTGAGCGCCACGAGGACCCCGGCAGCCGCGATCGAAGTGAGCGTCGTGCGTCGCTGCGCGTCCGCCCTTGCGCTGCCCGCCGGCCGCTTCATCAAAAGAGCTTATGAGGAGCTCACGAGTGCCGCGTGCTGAAGAAAACTGGGGGAAGGTTTCCTGCCCGGTGGAGTCCTTAGGCGCATACCAATACCGGTGGGTGGCGATGCTGGCTACTCGCTGGCCATCCCAGTAGAACCGACAGGAGACCAACCCACCGTGCCCAAGACGCCGATTCCCGCTCTCGCTGGCATAGCGCTCGCGCTCCTCGCACTCAATGGCTGCGGTAGCTCCAGCTCCTCCAGCCCAAGCACGACGGCCGCCTCCACGACCCCAGCGAAAACCGTCGCCTTCATCGCACCGCTGAAAACCGTCTCGACCGTCGCCTCGACGATCCCGGCCAACGGGGACGTGAACCCCTATGGCATCGCGTTCGTGCCCACCAGCATCGGCAAGCTCAAAGCCGGCCAGATGCTCATAAGCAACTTCAACGCCAAGGAAAGCGCCAAGGAGAACGGTCAAGGTACCGGCACGACGATCGTGCAGGTCTCGACCGCCGGCAAGCTCACGCCATTCGCGACGATCGACGCCAACGCCCTGCCCGGTCCCTGCCCCGGCGGCGTTGGGTTGACGACCGCCCTGAACATCCTCCCCGGCGGCTACGTGGTGGTGGGCAGCCTCCCGACCACCAACGGCAAGTCAGCCACCGCGAAGTACGGCTGCATGATCGTGCTCAACAGCGAAGGCAAGCCAATCAAAACGATCGCAAGCAAGAACATCCAGGGGCCGTGGGACTCGACCGCCAAGAGCGAAGGCACGAAGACCACACTGTTCGTCAGCAACGCGCTGAACGGCGGCGTCGAAAAGGGCAAGAAACCGATCGACAACTCGACGGTGCTGCGCATCGATCTCGAATCAGGCGAAGGACAGTCACCGAAGGTTCTCAGCGAACAGGTCGTCGCCGAAAAAATTCCGTGGGTGGACTCACCAGAAGCGCTCGTGCTCGGCCCCACCGGGCTCGCGCTTGCCTCCAACGGCACGCTGTATGTGGCCTCCACGCAAAACAACAAGATCCTCGCAATCTCCCAAGCAGCGACCCGCACGACGCCCATCTCGAATGGCGGCAGCGTCCTCGCCGAAGGCGGTCATCTCAAGGAACCGCTCGGGATGGTGCTGGCGCCGAACGGTAATATCATCACGAGCAACGGCGGCGACGGGAATATGGTGGAAACCACACCCTCGGGCCAGCAGGTCGCGGTCCAGACTGCGGACACGAAGACAGGAGCCGGCTCGCTCTTCGGCCTAGCGATCAGCCCGAGCAGCAAAAGCATCTACTACGTCGACGACGGCGAAAACACGCTGAACCTGCTACACGAAGGCAGCACCAGCACCGCGAGCACGACTCAGCCCGCGGCGGCGGCAGCGGAATCATCCAGCGGCGAAGCAAAGCTGAGCCTGGAAGCCAACCCCGAAGGCCAGTTGAAATACAACACGACGACGCTCACTGCCAACGCCGGCAAGGTGTCGATCGACTTCACGAACATGGCGCCGCTGGCCCACAACGTCACGGTCGCCTCCGCGTCGGGTGCGGTCGTCCGCGCGACGCCGACGTTCCAAGGCGGCGCCAAGACTCTCACGCTGAAGCTTAAGCCGGGCACCTACAAGTTCTACTGCTCAGTCCCAGGACACCGGATGGCCGGCATGGAAGGCACCCTGACCGTCAAGTAACGCGTTCGCCGCCGTGCTCGAGGAGTAGGCTTCGGATCGTGCCTGGTTGACGCTGACCCCTTGCCTACGCCGCCTATCCGCGTCCGCCGCCCTTCCGGTCGCTGGTTGCGCGCGCGCTGTGCGCCGTGCGGGATACGACGTGTCAAGGCCAGAGACCGGACCAGAGAAGGAAGGGGTGCGAAGATGAGCGTTATCAACGAGAGCCCGGAGGTGGGCCTGATCCGACGTCCGTGGGAGGCGATCTCCCGCGGCGACCTGTCGGTTCTTGGGCAGGAGTTGGCCCCGGATGCGCGCTGGCGCGCCGTGCAGGACGGACCGTGGAACTGCGAGAGCCGCGAGGCGATCCTCGAGACGATGGGCCGCAACCTCGCGAGTGGCGTGCGCGGCAAGATCGAGGAGACGATCCAAGATGGGCCGCGCGTGCTGGTCGCGTTTCGGCCCGAGACGCCTCGGCTGGACAACGGGCGTCCGTTGGACGACGGGATCGCCTACGTGGTCGTCACGATCCGCGACGGGAAGCTCGTCGAGTTGAAGGGGTGCGCCGACCGGGCCGCAGCCCGGACATACCTGGCGAGCGGGGAGACGCCGGCGGCGCCGGTGCTGGAGGGGCCGGGTCGTCCTGCGGTCGTGCGGCGGCCACCGCAGCACCGGGTGAGCGGCCTGATTCCGTTTGTGCACGTCGAGGACGTGCAGCGATCGATCGACTTCTACCACCACCTCGGATTCACGCTGGCGAGCGTCTACAAGTACAAGGGCACGCCGGTGTGGGCCGAGCTGGAGAGCGGGGGAGCCAAGCTGATGATCTCAATCGACGGCGATCCGACCGACCCGGCAGTGCAGGGTGTCATGTTCTACCTGTACTCGCGCGATTTAGCTGCGCTGCGCGACCAGCTCCTCGAGGCCGGCACCAAAGCCGGACCGATCGTCGATGGCACACCCGGGCCGCGACAGGAGATGAAGCTCACCGACCCCGACGGTTATGTCCTGATGGTCGCCCAAACCGAGGCGCAGGACTAGGACACCCGGGCTCCGCACGCGCTCGCGACCGTTAGGTCGAGACTGGACTATCCGGCGCCTTATGTCAGTCCGTCGCGTCGGGGGTGTCGATCATCTTGAGGTGTTTGCCTGCCTGTGAGACGCTAAACAGGCGCTCCACCTGGCCGACCTGGCCCGATACTCCCGTTACAGCGAATTCCACACCGCGCTGGCCTAGACGCTTGTGGGTCGTGAGAAGCAGCCTCAGTCCGGTCGAGTCCATGAACTGAAGCTCTTGCAAGTCGACGAGTACCGCTGATACCTCCTGGACATCTACTGTTTCAAGCTCGGTTTGAAGCAGCGAAGCGTTGCCGAGATCAAGTTCGCCACGAAGGCGCAGTACTGTCCTGCTTCCCTCGCGCTCGGCCTCGATTCCCAGTCGCTCGTAGCTCGCCACCGGACAGATATTACGCCGGCGGTTTCGAACGGGTGGAGCGCCAAAAGGGGGTGGCGTGCCAAGGCGAGCGCCAGGGACCGTCGCCCTGGCTTGAGGCACATCGACAGCAACGAGCGGCACACGTATTTGGCTGCGAGCCTGACGCCTGGAGGCGGGTCTCCGTGATCCGAGCCGGATGGACAATGACCCCGCAATGGCCGGCCTCGAGCCGAGCGCTCCCACGCGACGAACCTCTGAGAGTCGGCGAGGGACTCGACCGGTCAGCGGATCTGCTCCGCCAGCTCGATGATGATTCCCTGCGGACCGCGGACGTAGCAGAGCCAGTAGCTGTCCTCGTAGCGCTCCAGCTCGCCGACGAGCTCAGCGCCGCGGGCTTGCAGCCGGGCAACGACGGCCTCGATGTCCTCGACGGCGAATGCGACATGGCGGATACCCGGCGCGTTCGCCGGCGCGGGCGGGTCGTCGCCCTGGTTTGACGGCGAGTGGAACTTCGTCAGCTCGAGTCGTCCATTTCCGTCCGGCGTTTGCACGATCGCAATGTCCGCCCGCACGCCCTCGAGCCCCACGACGCGGTCCACCCAGCGACCTTCGACGGACGCCTGGCCCTGCAGCGCGAGTCCGAGCTCGACGAAGAATTCAGTCGCGGCCGCCAGGTCGTCGACCACGACGCCGACGTGCTCCATTCGTCGGATGGTCATTTGCTCGATGGTAATGAACCAGATTCGCGCCGCGGTGCCAGAGGGACGCGCAACGGCTCAACGACGCCACCTAGCTCGGCGGCCCGCTCGTCGTCGCCCGTGGGCCGTGGTGACGACGATCGCTCCGCGCGGAAGCAGCGCGAGTCGCGGCAGCTCGCGCAGCGCCGTCATGGCCAGGCCGTTCGGCGTCCATCGAGCGCAGAGATCCTGTTGAGCAGCCGAGACAACTACAACCTAGACTCTGACGACGTGCCGCGCCGCTGTGAATGGGCAGATGGGGGAGATCCTCTGAACGTCGCGTATCACGACGAGGAGTGGGGCGTTCCGTCACACGACGATCGCCACCTATTCGAACTGCTGACGCTTGAGGGAGCGCAGGCGGGGCTCTCCTGGGCCACGATCCTGCGCAAACGAGAGGGCTATCGGGCCGCGTTTGAGGATTTCGATCCGGACCGCGTCGCGCGTTTTAACCGACGCACGGTCGAGGCGCTGTTGAGAGATCCGAGCATTGTTCGAAACCGGCTCAAGATCGAGTCCACGGTGAACAACGCTCAGCGCATGCTCGAGGTGCAAGCGGAGTTGGGAAGCTTCGACGCTTACATCTGGGGATTCGTGGGCGGTGCCCCGATCGTCGGCCGCCGGGGGAGGCTGAGTGATCTGCCGTCGGAGACCGAGGAGTCGAAGGCGATGAGCAAAGACCTCAAGCGCAGAGGCTTTCGCTTTATCGGACCGACGGTCTGCTACGCGTACATGCAGGCAGCGGGCCTCGTCAACGACCACGTTACGAGCTGCTTTCGGTATCGCGAGTTGTCGCCGTGAGCGGCATGGACGCCGACACAGCCCCAGCCAGCGCCGATACCGAACTAGGGCGAGCCCCACGGGGCGAGCGCAGGCGTGCTCTGGACGCGGTCGTCCGCGGCCTTCTCTACGTTCCGGTCATCACCGCCCGGCTTGTCACCGCCACACGATCCGTCAGCGTTTTTGACGAGGTTGCCGACGAGTACGACCGCCGGCGTCCGACCTATCCCGACGAGCTCGTCGCCAAGGCGTGCGAGTTGGCCGGCATCGGCAGCGGCGACCAAGTGCTCGAGGTTGGTAGTGGGAGCGGGCAGCTCACGCGCAGTCTCCTTGCGCGGGGCCTACGCGTCGTGGCCGTCGAGCCAGGTGGCCGGCTGCTATCGCTTGCCGAAAAGAATCTCCAAGGCTTCGACGACGTGGGCCTCGTGCATGCTTCGTTCGAGCACGCACCGCTTCCGCGCAGACACTTCCGTGCCGTGTTCTCGGCGTCGGCGTTTCATTGGATCGATCCGGAGGTCAGTTGGCAGAAGGCCGCCGACGTGCTCGTCCCGGGCGGCACGTTGGCGCTGATCCAGTACTTCGGGCTCTCAGATCAGCACAGCAGGGCCGACCAGGAACTGCTCCTGGCGGCGCTCGGAAGGATCGCGCCTGCGATCGCCTCGGACTGGCCTGTCTACCGAGACCTCGCGGGTATCGTGGCCGGAGTCGAGCAGCGCCGCGGGAACATCTCCGAGGCATGGGGGTGGCTGGGAAGCTACGACCTGACACGGGCGTGCGCCGGCAAGCGGTTCAGCAACGTGCAGATGGCAGCCGTTCCGGCGTTCCTCGAGCAAAGCCCTGACGAACTCAACGCCTTGGCTCGTACGATGTCCTTCTACGCCCGGATCACACCGGCGCAGCGTCAGGCGCTGGCGCGCAAGACGGTCGAGCTATATGAGCGGCTCGGGCGGCCGATACGGTCGAGCACGGTCGCCGTGCTTGTCGCGGCTCGACGGAGCACTTTGATGTGATCAGCCGGACGGGGAACGGCAGCCTGGGCCGATCGGTGGCCGCGCAGCCGCGTAGGATTGACGCAGATGTCTCGCGCGATCGAGGATCGCAACCGGAGGATGCTGCGAGCTCGCGACACGATGGATCGCGCATTCGCGCGGCCGCTGGACATCCCCGCGGTCGCGCGCGTAGCCCACGTCTCACCTGCGCACTTCAGTCGTCAGTTCCGTGCCACCTTCGGCGAGACCCCACACCGCTACCTGCAGCGCCGCCGGGTAGAGCGAGCAATGGAGCTGTTGCGCGAGACCGATCTTCCGGTGACCGAGATCTGCTTTGACGTCGGCTTCAACAGCCTCGGGACGTTCAGTCGCACGTTTCGCGAGGTCGTCGGTGACGCGCCGTCGAGCTACCGGCGGCGGTTTGCCGGCGACGGCGCCGCGCTGCGGATACCGGCCTGCTGGGCGATGGCCTGGACTCGGCCGGCAGGCTAGGAGAGCAGATTCGGAGAAGCATCTCCACGCCGGTCCGCGTAGCGTGCGCGACATGTTCAAGCGCACCACACACACCTTCATTCACGTTCTGGACCAGGACGAGGCGCTCGAGTTCTACGTCGGAAAGCTCGGGATGGTGGTCCACACCGACGCCGATCTCGGCTTCATGCGCTGGCTCACCGTTACACACCCCGGCCAGCGCGACCTCCAACTGGCCCTGATGGTGCCGGGCCCGCCCGCGTATGACGACGCGACCGCCGAGCAGATACGCGAGCTGGTGGCCAAGGGCGGAGCGGGCGGCGGCGTGATCTTCGAAACCGACGACTGCCAGGCCACATACGCGAAGCTGCAGGCCGCGGGTGTCGAGTTCACCCAGGAGCCGACCGAGCGTTTCTACGGGATCGACTGCGCGCTGCGCGATCCGTTCGGTAATCCAATCCGCATTACGCAACCACCTGAGGGACCAATCGTCGTGCCATCAGCCAACGAGCTCGGAGCGCAGACGTAGCTCTCTGTAGCGGGCTTCTTCGGCGGGGCCGTCGTAGTACGCGCGCTCCCGGTGTGGAGCGTCCCCTGCTGCTTGATGCGACGCCGATCGGTCAGGCCGACAAGAGCCGGAATACGTCCACGCGTTCGTCATAGCCCTTGAGCGGCTGCAGCTCAACGGCTTCGCACGCGAGCTCGCCGGATAGGTCGTCGGCGACCGATCTCGAGATGAGGATCTCACCGGGCTCGGCAACCTTGACCAGCCGCGCGGCGAGGTTGACGACCTCCCCGTAATAGTCGCCGTGATGGGCTACCACCGGACCCGCCGCCAGCCCTATCCGCAGCTGCGGTAGCCGCGGATCAGCGCGCAGCGTGCGTGTCAGCTCCAACGCCAGCGCGCACGCCTTTCCACCTGTCTCGACGACAAACATGGCCTCGTCGCCGATCAGCTTTACGACGCGCCCGCCGCCCCTGTTGACGACCTCTCCGACGCGGGACTCGAACTGGCTGATTGCCCCGGCCAGCTCCGCCGCCGACAAGGTGCGAGCGCTGCGCGTGTAGTCCACGAGGTCAGCGAAGCCCACGGTGCGCTCGCGTGTGACGATAGCCTGCGACTCATCAGGCGCCCACGTCGAGCGAGCGACCGCCACCACGTGCGCACGCAAGACGTCCTCAACCGCCTGGCCGAGCGCCGACAGCTGGACCGGGGCCGCGTGCGAGTAGTCCTCGACCACCTTAGAGTAGGCGTCGCCGGCCAGCCGTCGCGGCACCTCCACGCTCACGCGGAACATGTCCACGATCGCCTCGGCCATCAGCGCGACCGACCGGCCGATGACGCGCGCCAGCTGCAGCACCGTCTCCTTTCCGAGCTCCGACCGTCCCATCTCTGCCAGAACTCGAAGCGTCTGGACCTGCGAGGGCCGCAAGCTCGTCGACGAGCCCAGCGGATCCGGAAAGCCGAGCGCACGCCACAGGCTCGCCGCCTCCTCGGCATCCAGGCCGACCGCCCGCGCCGCCTGCGGGAACGGGACAGCCTCACCCGGCGCGCGCAACGCGAGATCGAGAGCCAGTGGCCCAAGCGATCCCGTCGTAAGGGCGTCGATCAGCTCTTGACGATCAGCTCCCTGCTCGAGTAGGTAGCGGACGAGTCTGAGCCTGTCGGCGTTCTCGGGCACGCGCGGATCGAGCCCAAGCCAATCGAATTCGGCGGCGTCGTCCCGGGTGCCGGTATCGGCATCGTCGGAGTTTCCGGTATCCACACGGCTGTCATACAGGATCGGGGCGCGGCGAGCTTGCGCACCTAGGAAGCGAGGGCTCTCTCGAGGGCTTGCTCGATTGGGTCCTCGCCGTTGTTGACGTAGAAGACTCGCCTTGCGAAGCGATCGTCGTGCACGAGCCGGAACAGGACGGCGGCCACGTCGGCACGCGCGACCCGGCCCTGGAACGGCGCCGACTCGATGCGCACCCGTCCGGTGCCCGGATCGTCGGTCAGGCCTCCCGGCCTGACGATCGTCCACTGCCGGTCGCTGGCTTGCACCGCTTGGTCGGCTTCGGCCTTCGCCTGCAGGTAGACGCTGAACACCTCATCGCCCGGAGGAGGAGCCTCGGCGCCAATCGAGCTGATGATGATGAAACGCGGCACACCTGCCTTGGCGGCGGCCTGGAGAAACTTGATCGCCCCGTCGCGGTCCAGGGTGAGCTTACGCTCGGCCCCGCTGCCCGGCCCCGCGCCGGCGGCGAAGACCGCTGCGGCGGCGTCCGCGATCGCCCGGGCGATCTCCTCGACCGACGCCTGCTCGAGGTCGCGGATAACCGGCGACGCGCCCTGGCTGCGGACGGCGCCGGCGTGGTCTGGATTACGGATCAGGCCGATCACGCTGTCTTCGCCATCAGCCAGCAGACGCGTCAGACGCGTCGCGATCTTCCCGTGGGCTCCGGCGATCGCCACGAGCATCGCGCGAGCCTACCTTGAGCGCCTTTCGCATGCCTCGTCTGGGTCGTGGTCTCGGGCCGATAGCCGGTAGTTCTAGGCGTGCCAGCTGTCGCGCCGCCGCTCGCTCGCGCACGCCTCGTTCAGCTTCCTTTCACGTTGGCCCGTCACCATCGGGGCATGCGCCTGCTGGTCGTCGACGACGACCCCTCCGTGCGCGAAGCGCTCGCGCTCGTGCTCGATCTCAACGGCTTCGAGGTGTCGACCGCCCAGGACGGCCGTGAGGCGATGCGCACGCTCGCGGTGGCTCCCGCCGACGCGGTCATCCTTGACGTGCTGATGCCGGAGCTCGACGGGCTGGAGGTTTGCCGGCGCATGCGTGCGACCGGCGATCGCACGCCCGTGTTGATGCTCACCGCCCGGGCCGAGGTCAGCGAGCGAGTGGCCGGGCTGGAGGCGGGGGCGGACGACTACCTGGCGAAGCCGTTCGCGCGTGAGGAGCTGATCGCCCGGCTGCGCGCGCTGCTGCGCCGCACCGGCTGGGAGGGCAACGAGCAACAGGCCCTGCGCTTCGAGGATCTGGAGCTCAATCCGGTTGCCCACGAGGCGCGCCGCGGCCCGCGCCTGCTCGAGTTCACGCGCACCGAGTTCCTGCTGCTCGAACTGCTCATGCGCCATCCTCGCCAGGTGCTCACTCGCTCCACCATCTTCGCTCACGTGTGGGGCTATGACTTCGGCCCCGCGTCCAACTCCCTCGAGGTCTACGTCGGCTACCTGCGGCGCAAGACCGAGGCCGCGGGCGAGCGGCGCCTCATTCACACCGTCCGCGGCATCGGCTATGTGCTGCGCTCACCGCGATGAGCAGCTGGGCGAGAACGATGAGCTTCCGCCGCCGCATGGTGCTGCTGGCCGCCGTCGCCGTCGCCGCCGCGATCGTGATCGCCTCGATCGTCGTCTACGCCGTCACCCGCAACGAGCTGCGCAGCCAGCTCGACGCGAGCCTGCGCGCGAAGATCACCCCCGGCCGGCAGTTCGTGAAGATCGAATCGCACCTCAGCCAACCCGAGCTCACACAGCTCGCGCACGAAGGCAAGCTGCCGGCTGTGCTCGCCACCGTTCCCAATGGCTTGGGGGCACTCGCCAAGGCCGGCGGCGGGTTCCCCGCGCTGCCCGCGGGCGCCGGCGCAACCGTGCCCGCGCCGGGAATTGGCGATGTCGCCCAGGGAGGGATCGTCGCGTTCGAAGCCGCCGGCCCCGCGAAGCAAGGCGGCGGTCACGCGCGTAAGGCCACCCCCAAACGGGAAGGAGCCGGCGAAGTGCCGCAAGAAACCGTCACGATCGAACGGCACATCACCCGTGGGGGGCCGAAAGGGCCGATCGCCGCAGGACAGCTGCAGCTCGGGCTGCAGGGCCCCGCGGTGGCAGGAACGACGGGCTACGTGCAGCTGGCCCTCGCAAACGGCGAAGTGCTCGGCTCGACGAGCCGCGCCTCGCATCTGGCGATCACGCCGGCCACGCGCGCCGTGGCCTCGGGACGCCGCAACGCCTTCTTCACCGACGTCGATGTCCACGGCACACGCGTACGCGTGCTGACCGCCCGCGCCGCCGAGGGCGCCGCGTGGCAGGTTGCGCTGCCGCTCGGAGACCTCAACAGCACGCTCGATCGTCTGCGCCTGGTGCTCACGATCGTGGTGCTCGGCGGGATCGCGCTGGCAGCTGCGCTCGGCCTGCTCGTCTCGCGCGCGGCGCTCGTGCCCGTGCGCCGGCTCACCGGCGCCGCCGAGCGCGTCGCCCTCACGCAGGACCTCGGCGAGCGTATCGATCCTGCCGGGGGGGACGAGCTTGGCCGCCTGTCGGCGAGCTTCAACACGATGCTCGCCGCGCTCGAGCGCTCGCGCCTGGCTCAGCGACAGCTCGTCTCCGACGCCTCGCACGAGCTGCGCACGCCGCTGACGAGTATCCAGGCGAACCTCGACGCGCTCGCGCTGGGCGAGCGTCTGTCCGAGGGCGAGCGCGCGCGCATCCTCGCGGCCGCCCAGGCGCAGCTGCGCGAGTTGAGCGTGCTCGTGGGCGACCTCGTCGACCTCTCCAAGAACGAGGTCGAGGAGCTCGAGTTGGAGGACGTGCGCCTCGACTTGGCCGCGGCTGCGGCCATCGAGCGCGCGCGGCTGCACGCGCCAGCGTGCCGCTTCGTGCTGGACGCCCAGCCGTGCCTCGTGCGCGCCGCGCCGGCGCGGCTCGACCGTGCGATCGCGAACCTGCTCGACAACGCCGTCAAGTGGACCCCCTCGGCAGGGTCCGGGGGGCCGATCGAAGCCCGCGTGCGCGGAGGTACGCTCGAGGTGCGCGACCATGGCCCGGGGATCGCAGAGCAGGACCTCCCGCGCGTGTTCGATCGCTTCTACCGCGCGCCGGCCGCGCGCGGGCTGCCCGGCTCGGGGCTCGGGCTGGCGATCGTGCGCCAGACGGCCGAGGCGCACGGCGGCTCGGTGCGCGTCGCCAACGACCCACCGGGAGGCGCGCGGCTGACGCTTCAGCTGCCACTGCTGGCGATGAGCGCCGACGAGCTCGCCGCAGCCGACGTCAGCGCTGCACTCGGCGACGCAGAGCTTCACGAAGCTCCTCGCTCGCTCTAAGCCAATTCTCAGCTCTCCTGGGTTTGATCAGGCTGGCGCACAGACCGTGCGATCGGCAAGCAAGGAGGAGCCCGCATGCCACGCCCGCAGCGCCTCACCACATCAACCGGCGCGCGCCTTCTGCGAGCGCTGGGACTCGTCGCGCTGATGCCGCTGCTGGCGGGCGGGCTGCTCAGCGGCTGCGGAGGCTCCGGCTCCCCGTCGGCGTCGGACGCCGCCGCGAGGGAACGGTCCCGGGAAGAGAAGGCCGAAACCCGATTCCAGGACTTCGCCAGGTGCCTGCGCGAACACGGCGTTCACGCAGAAGCCCAGCGCAGGCCCGGGGGAGGCCACGGCCTCAAGATCAGCCCCGGCAACGCGGGCAGCGGTCCGACTGCGATGGAAGGGGCGGAAAAGGCCTGCGCCCGCTACCGCCCCGAACCTCAGAAGGGGAACCCCTCCCCGCAGCAAAAGGTCGAACTGCAAGAAGCGGTGCAGACGTTCGCCAAATGCATGCGCGAACACGGCATCAAGGTGGAAGCGAGCGGCTCCGGCGGCACCATCCGCATCGCGGGCAGGCCTGGCAGCGGCGGATCGAACCCCGAAAGCCCAGGCTTCCAGCGGGCGCAGAGCACCTGCCAGAGCCTGCTGCCAGGCGGAGGCCCGGGAGGAAAGCGCACCCCCGATCGCGGCGAATCTGAATCCGGCGCGGGCAGCGGCTGAGCGACGCGAGCGGCGCGCGTGCTTCACGAAGCTCCTCGCTCGCTCTCAGCAGATTCTCAGCCCGCCGGCGTTTGATGTCCGCGTCGACGTTTGATGTCCGCGTACTACAGAAGCGCCGCGCGGCGCGAAGCCAACGGCGCCCGGCAAAGGAGCCTCCATGTCCCAGCCCAGTACCGCCCTCTCCTCGATCGCAGCGCGACTGCCGCCCTTGCTGGTCATCCCGGCTGTCGTCGCGGTCGGCGTGCTGCTCGCGGCATGCGGAGGCTCGGACCCGTCGTCGAACGCCGCGGCCGGCGAAAATGGCCAGGAACAGAAGGCCGAAACCAAGCTTGCGGACTTCGCCAAGTGCATGCGCGAACACGGCGTCAACGCCGAAACCGCGAGCGGCCCCGGCGGTGGCCGCGGCCTCAAGATCAGCCCCGGCAAGGCGGGCGCGAGTCCCGCCGCGATGGAAGCGGCGCAGAAGGCTTGCGCGCGCTACCGCCCCGAACCGAAGCGCGTGAACCTCTCGCCGCAGCAGAAGGTGGAACTGGAAGAAACCGTGCAGAGATTCGCCAAGTGCATGCGCGAACACGGCATCAAAGTGGAAACGAGCACCTCCGGCGGCGGCGTCCAGATCGGCATCCACCGAGGCTCCGGCAGCGGCGGACCAAACCCGGAAAGCCCCGGCTTCAAGGAGGCCCAGAGCGCCTGCCAGAAGCTGCTGCCGAAGCCGCCCGGCGCGGGCAAGGGAGGGCCATTCCCCGCCAGGAGCGGTGGACCTCAATCCGGCGGGCCGGCGACTGAATGGTGAACGCGCCGCCGCGGCGGGAGCAGGATGGCGCCCACGACGGCGCGCGCGCGTCGACTCAGCCCGCAACACCCACAGCGAGCCCCGCCCCGAGAGCGGCCGATTGGCCGCAGGAGGACGTGCTCGTCGCCGACGGCGCCGGGCCGGCCCGCGGCGCGCGCAGGCTCACGCGCCGGCGTCTCGCCGTCGCTGCGCTGCTCGCCGTCGCGTGCACCGTCGTCGCGGTCGTGCTGGTCAGCGGCGGGCATGGCAGGGGCGGCATCCCCGCCACCGGCGTGCCCGCGGGCGACACCACTGCCACGGTGGAACGGCGGACGCTCACGGAAAGCTCGACCGTCGACGGCACGTTGGGCTACGGCGCCGCGCTGGAACTGTACGACCGCCTGTCGGGCACGTTCACCTGGCTGCCGTCGGTGGGCGCGACGATCGCCAGAGGCGGCACGCTGTTCCGTATCAACAACCTCCCCGTGGTGCTGCTGTACGGGACCGTGCCCGCGTACCGCACGCTGAAGGAGGGCGTCAGCGACGGCCCCGACGTGGCGCAGCTGAACCGCAACCTGATCGACCTCGGATACGACCCCTACAGCGCCATCACCGACCTCGAGAATTTCAGCGAAGCGACCGCGGCCGCCGTGCGCCGCTGGCAGAAGGCCGAGGGCCTCCCCGAAACGGGCAAAGTGGAACTCGGCCGGGTCGTGTTCGCGCCCAGCGCCCGTCGCGTCACCACCGTGCACGTCACGCTGGGACAGGATCCCCCCGGGGCAGAATCCCCGCCGGCCGGCACCAGCGGCGAGGGCGCGCAGCCCAGCGAAGGCACCGCGCACGACGCCAGCAACGAATCGCCCTCAAAAAACGGCGAAGACAAACCCTCCAAAAAACCGGAAGGCTCCAGCGAAGGTGCCGGCGCCGGCGAGGCGGTGCTCACCACGACCTCCACCCAGCAGCTCGTGGCGGTGAAGCTCAAAGCCGAACAGCAGCAGCTCGCCCACATCGGCGAGCGGGCGCCCGTGACGCTGCCCGGCGGCGGCGTCGTGCACGGAACGATCATCGAAGTCGGCACGGTCGCCAGCGAATCCAAAAGCGGGGGAACCGAAAAAGGCGGCTCGTCGGGCGAAGGCAGCGGCGAATCGACGATCCCGGTCACGCTCGCGCTGGCCCGACGCGTGCCTCGCCTGGACCAGGCGCCCGTCAGCGTGGAACTCGTCAAGAACGTGCGCCGGAACGTCCTCGCGGTGCCCGCGACCGCCCTGACAGCCACAGGCGGGGGCCGCTACGCGGTCGAGCTGCTCGCAGGCAACCGCCGCGCGCAGCTTGCCGTGACGCCCGGCATGTTCGCCAACGGCTATGTGCAGGTGGAAGGGAGCGATCTGCACGAAAGACAGACAGTGATCGAGTCCGAATGAGCGCCTCAGCGCACGAGCGCGAGCTTGCCCACGAGCCGGTCCTCGAGCTTGTGGATGTCGCCAAGCGCTACCCCGGCGGGGTGCAAGCGCTGCGCGGCGTCGACCTGATCGTACGCCGCGGCGAGCTGTGCGCGATCGTCGGCCCCTCCGGCTCGGGCAAGTCCACGCTACTGCACATCATGGGCACGCTCGAACGCCCCAGCTCAGGAATCGTGAGGATCGCCGGCGTGGACCTGGAGGAAGCGTCCGACCGCCAGCTGGCGGCGGTGCGCGCGCGGCGCATCGGCTTCGTCTTTCAGCAGTTCCACCTGCTCGAGTCCTGCAGCGCGCTCGAGAACGTCGCCACGGGGCTGCTGTACGCCGGTGTCTCCGCCCGCCGGCGGCGGGCTCTGGCGCGCGCGGCCCTGGCCCGCGTGGGACTCGGCCACCGCGCCGAGCACACCGCGGCGTTGCTGTCCGGCGGCGAGCGTCAGCGCGTCGCGATCGCCCGCGCGCTCGTCACCGCGCCCGCGATCGTGCTGGCCGACGAGCCCACCGGCAACCTCGACAGCGCCACCGGCGCAGAGATCCTCGAGCTGCTGCGCGCGCTCAACGAGCTCGGCACCACCGTCGTCGTGATCACCCACGACCAGGGGATCGCCGCCAGGCTGCCGCGGCGGATGGAGATCCGCGACGGCCGCATGGTCCACGACGAGCTGCACGACGCGCAGCCCCAGGCGGTTCGGTGAGCGCCCGCGGCCTCACCGGCGCGACCCCCTCCGGCGCCGGTCCCAGCGCGGGCCGCGGTGACAGGGCGGGCCGCGGCGAGCGCGGCGGGGCGATCATGCGCAGCCGCCTGCTGGCGGGCGACGTCATAGGGGTCGCGAGCGTGGGCTTGCGCACGCGCGGGCTGCGCGCCGCGCTCTCGGCGCTGGGCGTGGCGATCGGCATCGCTGCGATGGTGGCCGTGCTCGGGATCTCCGAATCGAGCAAGGCGGGGCTGATCGCCGAGCTCAGCGAACTCGGCACGAACCTGCTGACCGTGGCCCCAGGCCAAACCTTCCTCGGCGCCAACGCGCAGCTGCCGGAAGCCGCCGTCAGGTCCGTGCGCGACCTTCCCAGCGTGCTTTCGGCCGCCGCCGTCACTGACGTCTCGAGCGCGACCGTGCGGCGCAACCGCTTCATCGAAGCGGCCGAAACCAGCGGCATCGCAGTCGAGGCCGCCAACCCCCAGCTGTTCGCCACGCTGGGCGGGAAGCTTGTGCGGGGACGCTTCCTCGAAGGCGCGAGCGAACGCTACCCGCTGGTCGTGCTCGGCGCGGTTGCCGCGCGGCGCCTGGGCGTGAGCCAGCTGACCGTCGCGCGACGGCCGGTGCAGGTATACCTCGGCGGCGCCTGGTTTACCGTCGCCGGCATCCTCGGCCCGCTGCCGCTCGCGCCCGAAATCGAACGCGCCGCGCTGATCGGCTATCCGATCGCGCGTGCGCTGTTCGGGACGACCCGCCACGCGAGCATGCTGTACGTGCGCGCCGACCCCGAACGTGTGCTCGAAGCCTCCTTTCTGCTGGGTGCCACCGCCGATCCCCAAAACCCCGAACAGACGCAGGTCAGCCGTCCGTCGAACGCGCTGCAGGCGCGCGCCGACGCGCAGAGCACCCTAACCTCCGTATTCCTGGGGCTCGGCGCCGTCGCGCTGCTGGTGGGCGGCGTCGGCATCGCCAACGTGATGGTCATCTCCGTGCTCGAGCGCCGTCCCGAGATCGGCCTGCGCCGCGCACTCGGCGCGCGCGCCGACCACATCGCCGTCCAGTTTCTTGGCGAGTCGGTGCTGCTGGCGTTCCTCGGCGGCGTCTGCGGGATCGCGCTCGGCGCCGCGGCCACCGCGGGCTACGCCTCGAGCCAGGGTTGGATCGTCGTCGTACCCGTGCTCGCGGTCGCCGGCGGCGTCGCCATCGCGCTCGTGCTGGGCGCCCTCGCGGGCCTGTACCCGGCGATCCGCGCCGCCCGCCTGGCGCCGGCGGCGGCGCTGCGCAGCGTGTGAGGCGGGCGGCGCGGCTCGCCCTCCGCCGCCGAGGAGCACCAATGTCATGGGGATGCCATGCGCCGTTGCGTGCCGGGCCCGATCGCCAGGGCGCCGGCGGGCCGTGCGGCGTATCGGAGTCGGCGAGGCTCGTGCCGCGGGGTAAAGTCCGGGCGCGATGGCCTCGCCAAACACAGCGCAGGACGGCGGCCCGCGCTTCGATGACTTGCGAGCGCTGTTTATCAACTGCACGCTGAAGCGCTCTCCGGAGACCAGCAACACCGGCGGGCTGATCGAGCTGAGCAGCGAGATCATGCGCCGCCGCGGCGTCGCGATCGAGGTGCTGCGCGCCGTCGATCACGACATCGCCACGGGCGTGTGGCCGGATATGACCGAGCACGGCTGCGCGGCGGACGAGTGGCCGGCGATCTACGAGCGGGTGCTCGCGGCGGACATCCTGGTGCTGTGCGGGCCAATCTGGCTGGGCGACAACAGCTCGGTGATGAAGCGCGTGATCGAGCGATTGTATGCGTGCGCGTCGCTGCTCAACGACCGGGGCCAGTACGTCTACTACGGCCGCGCAGGCGGCTGCCTGATCACCGGCAACGAGGATGGCGTCAAGCACTGCGCGATGGATGTCCTCTACAGCCTCCAGCACCTGGGCTACACCATCCCCCCGCAGGCGGACGCGGGCTGGATCGGAGCGATCGGCCCCGGCCCCTCCTACCTCGATCCCGACTCGGGCGGCCCCGAGAACGACTTCACCAACCGCAACATGTCGTTTATGACGTTCAACCTCATGCACGTGGCGGCGATGCTCAAGCGCAACGGCGGCTTCCCTACGTTCGGCAACCAGCGCTCCGAATGGGCGGCCGGGTGCCGGCCGGACTTCCCCAACCCCGAGCATCGATGAGCCAGACCGCTTCACCTGCGATGGCGAGACGGCGATGAGCAACGGGCCCGCGACCGTGCCCGACGACGTGCTCGACCGGGTGGCATGCGCTTCGTTGGTCGACGCCATGGGTCGACTCCACAACCACCGCGCGCACATCCTCAGCCTGGTCAGCCCCGCGCCGCGGCGGCTGTTCGGCCCCGTGGCGACGATCGCCTATCTGCCCTACCGCGATGATCTTCCGCAGAGCGGTCTTGGGTTCGGCTCGCTGTTTCACCAGGCGCTCGGCGCATCGTCGGCGGGCACGGTGCTCGTGCTATCGAGCGGCGGCTACCCCGACGCGTCTCATGGCGGCGGGACCAAGCTTTCCCGACTCCAGCACGGCGGAGTCGCGGGCGTGTTGGCCGACGGGCGACTGCGCGACTTCGACCAGTTGGGCGGCTACACGTTTGCGACGTGGTGCCGGGGCGAGGCCACGCGCTGGGGGGGCGACACCGTCATGCCGTTCGCGGCCAACGTCGCCGTGGAGATCGGCGGCGTCTGCGTAATCCCGGGCGACTACGTGTATGCCGACACCACCGGTGCGGTCGTGATCCCGCGGACAAGCCTGCAACGCGTGATCGAGGAGGCGCTGAGCGTCGAGGCCGAGGACGCGCGCTCGCTGCAGGAAATCGCCGCCGAGCGGCCCGCACAGCCGTCGGAGGAATGAAGCGCCACGAGCGCGCGGCCGACGACGAAGCCCTTTAGCCCGGCGGCCTCACCCCTCGGCGTATTGAAGCTCTCGCTCCAGGAAGTCGGCCAGGCGGCCGCAGGCGACCGCCACGGCAGCGCGCTCTGCTGGCCCGGCTGAAGGCGCGAGCCGCAGCGCGACGCGAACGCTGTTGGGTGTGACAACGCGCTTCCACAGCCCCAGGTTGCGCTCGCCGACCACCACCGGCGCCCAGAACGGATCGGTTTGCCCCAGGGCCGGATGGTCGTCGGCCACGGGGAAGTTCAGCGCGCGATAAGTGAGCACCGCCTCGTCGTAGACCGGGAGCAGGTAGGCGCCGGGCGCGGCCCGGACGCGGCGCGTGACGGTCGCAGGGTCAAACCAGTGTGTCACCCCGTCGACCTCGACCCGCTCGAGCGCTGCGCCGATCTCCGCCAGCGCGGCCCTGGCGTCCGCGACCTTCAGCGAGGACCAGCGCGTGAAATCTTTCAGCGAAGCCGGGCCGTGACCTGCGAAGAAGCGGCGCGCGAGCAGCACCTGCGCCTCCTGAAGGTCGAGCTCGGGCGTAGCCGGAACGATCTCTTCGCGCAGGGCATACGAGTGGTGAGCGCCCTTCATCGGTCCTGAGCAGATGAGACCTTCGAGCTCGGCGAGCAGCAGCACATGGCCGAGCTGCTGGCCCGCCGCCGGCAGGCCGCGGACGCGCGCGAACTCCTCGCCGATCTCCCCGCGGGTGAGATGCTTGCCGCGGCGCAGGAGCTCCGCCAGAGCTTCCAATGCGCGGTTGACCAAACGAGCGTCGGCCAACCCCAGCTCGCGATGACGGGCGGCCATGCCCGCGATGACCCGCGGCGCGGTGAGCGCGAGGATCCATTGCAGGTCGTCGGGTGCCACGAAGTGCCAGGTCGGACGCAGGATGTGTGTCCGCAGGAAGGCGCAGTCGTCGTACTCGGCCTTGACCCGCGCGTACGTCGCGCTGCGACTGCGCATGCCGAGCGAAAAGAAGGCGTGGTCGCGCTCCTGGCTCTGCACGCAGGTGAGCAGGCGGACCGCCTCGGTAGCCGTGGACAAAGGCGCCGAGGCGAGCCGCTGAGTGGTCAGGCGCTGGCGAAAAACGCGTTCATGGTTCATTGCAGGCACCGGCGTCAACGCGCGCCTCAGCACAAATGTGTACAGCCGCTTGCCGATGCTTGGGCGAACGGCGCGGACGCGCGACCGGACCAACGCGGCGCGCATGGGGCGCGGCGGCAGGGCCGGAGTCGCAGAAGCTATCTCGCGCCGGCGTCGATTGCCCGCGCCAAGCCGCGCGCCAACGAAGGTGCGAACCGCGCAAGCCACCACATGCCCCAGGCCTCCGCCGTCACCGGCATCACCGCGCGGTTGCGCTGGACCGCATGCAGGATTCGCTGCGCGACGCGATCGGGGCCGTAGTTGCGGCGTTCGTACAGGCGCACGACGCGCTCGCGCTGCGCTACCGCGCTGCCGCGCAAACGACTGGTCCGGGTGATCGGCGTGTTGATCAGCCCGGGGCAGACGGCCGTGACGCCGATGCCGCTGGGGCGCAACTCGACGCGCAGCGCTTCGGACAGGCCCAGCACGGCGAACTTCGTCGCTGTGTACGCCGCCAGCGAAGGGTTCGCGAAGTAGCCCGCCGCCGAGGAGAGGTTGACGACGTGCCCGCCGCGGCCGCGCTCCACCATCGCCGGTACGAACACGTGGCAGCCATTGACCACGCCCATCAGGTTGATCGGCACGATCCAATCCCAGTCCTCGAGCGGAGTCTCGAGAAAGGCCGCACCGAGCGCGACACCCGCGTTGTTGACGAGCAGGTCGACGGCGGCGACGCGCGCGTGGACGGCCGCGGCGAAATCCTGCATCTGCGCGCCGTCGGCGACGTCGACACGCTGGGCCAGTACCTCGCAACCGGCCCTGCGCGCCTCATCGGCGGTCGCGGCCAAGCCCACCTCGTCGATGTCGCAGAGCGCAAGGTTCGCCCCCCGCCGCGCGCACAGCAGCGCGGTCTCGCGGCCGATACCGCTGCCCGCGCCGGTGACAAGCGCCAGCTTGCCATCCATTCGCTCGACATCCACGAGTCCCGACGATATCGGTCAGCCCCGCCGAGCGGGGCGAAAAGCTGGACGTATACTTCGGGCCTGGTCGTGGTCGGCTAAGAGCGGGGGCAACAGCAACCATGGCGCGCGTCAGACCCAATCGGATCGCCACCAATCGGATCGCCCAGGCGATCGCGGTCCTCGCGACGGTCGTCGCCTGCGGGGCAGCGGCGGTGGCCGCGCTCGCCTCCGGGCCGCCATCGCCGCCAGCCGCCAGGGCGGCTGTCAGCCAGCCCGTTCGGACAATGACCGCGGAGCCAATCAATCGCGTTCCGGGCAGCCTGAAACCGGGCAGCGTCGTCCGCTCTAGCCAGCTCGGTCACCGCGTGTTCGTCGACTCCCGCCACGGGTTCGCGCTCGCGAGCGTCGGCCAGGCGCAATATCCGGCCGCGAGCGTCGATGCGGGCCGCACATGGCGCGTCAGCGGACCGGCGCTGCACCTGAACGCCGCGCAAGCGCCGCGCGCCGTGTGCGAACTCGGCGCCCTGAGCCGGCGCGTCTACTTCGCGGCTGGATGCGGTGAAGTGGTCGACAGCACCAACGACGGCGGCGCGCACTGGTGGAGGGCGTTGTTCGGCGGGACCGTGCTGGGCGTCGTCGGCAGCGGTACGCGCCTGACGGCATTCGTCGCCGGCGAAGGCAGCACCGGCGCCAGCGCATCGGTCTATGTATCCAGCGACGGCGGCAGGCACTGGCGCCTGAACGAAAGCGCCCTCTGAGGGGAGCCGTCCGCGTATGACGCTCGTCGTACTCACGGGGGCCACGCGGGGCATTGGTCGCGCCGCCGCGATCGCGCTCGCCGGAGAAGGGGTTGAGGTCGCCCTCGTCGGGCGCGATCCGGAACGCGTTGCAGCGGTCGCGCGCGAGTCCGCCCGCGCCGGGGGGAGCGGACCGATCCACGAGCACGTCGCGGACCTGATGCTCATGGCCGGCGTTCGCGCGCTTGCGGACGAGCTGCGCGAGCGCTACGAGCGCGTCGATGTACTGGCCAACAACGCGGGAGCTCTGTTCGCGTCGCGAGGACAAACCACAGAGGGATTCGAGCGGACATTCGCGCTGAACCACCTCGCGCCGTTTCTGCTCACCAACCTGTTGCGCGATCGCCTGAGCGGCGGCCGAGTGGTGACGACGGCATCCGATGCCCACAGCTCGGGTCGCCTCGATCTCGCCGACCTCCAGTCCGAAGAGTCCTACTCGGCGATGCGCGTCTACGGCACCTCCAAGCTCTGCAACATCCTGTTTACGCGCGAGCTGGCCAGGCGTGCACCCGAGCTGCGCGCCAACTGCTTTCACCCCGGCGTCGTGCGAACCGGCTTTGGCAAGAACGAAAACGGGATCTGGAGGGTCCTCACCACGCTCGGGGGGCCTTTCTTCCGCTCGCCGCAACGCGGTGCTCGTTCGCTCGTCTGGCTGGCGTGCTCGGACGAGGCGGCGACGCTCACCGGCGAGTACGTCCAGGACGAGAAGGTGATCGCGCCGGCGGCGATGGCTCGCGACGAGACGCTCGCGGAGGGCCTGTGGGAGCGCAGCGCCGAGCTCGTCGGTCTCGGGGCGCTGACCTGACAGGCGTCCGCCCCGCGAGCGTCGCCGGCCTGGGGGGGCGGGACGTAGCGGGTGCGGCGTCGCGGCGCGCGCGAAGTAAGGTCTACGCGTGAACAGCGCAGCCGATGGCGGTTCGCACGCGCGCCCGATGTTGACCGTCGACGTCGTCGCGCTGACGTCGGGTGCCCACCCGCGCGTCCTGCTGGTTGAACGCGGCCATCCGCCATTCGTCGGCAGCTGGGCGCTGCCGGGCGGGTTCGTGGAGGCGGGCGAGCGGATAGCCGACGCGGCTCCGCGCGAGCTGGCCGAGGAGACGGGTCTGCGGGTCGACGGGCTCGAGCTGCTCGGGGTCTACGACACGCCCGGGCGCGACCCCCGCGGTTGGACGGTGTCGATCGTCTACCGCGTCCGGCTGGCCGGCGAGCGGTCCGTCAGCGGCGCGGACGACGCCAGCGATGCCCGCTGGTTTGGGCTGGACGAGCTCCCCGAGCTCGCTTTCGACCACGCGACGATCCTCGCCGACGCGACCGAGCGTGCGAGCGCCGGCTGATCGTGTGCCCGCGCCGCACGGGCAAGCCCGAGTGCTACTGATGTCGGGCTCTTCGACTAATCTCTCGGGCAGCGGTCAACCTGGAGGATTGTCGTGAGCCCCGACACAGTCCAGCGCAGCCCCGAGCCTCGTTCCCCCGATACCGGTCCCGCTGCGCGCCGCCGGCACAGGCGTCGGCGGCCAGGCGTCGCCAAGAGCGCGTTGGCGCTGCTCGGGCTTGTCGCGCTGACACTCGTCGCGCTCGCGTTCGTCTGGTCGCGTCCCGCGATCGTCGCGGACGCGGCGGCGCTGGCGCACGTGGAATTGCCCGTGACGGGCGGCAAGATCGAAAGCGTCAAGGCGGTCGGGCCGGACGGGCATGCGATCCCGCTCGTGATCAAGCACGGGCGCCTGTGGCCGCAGGTGTCGCTCGCGCCGGGACAGCCGATCTCGGTCGAAGTCGTCCTGCGCCGCGCAGGCTGGATCGGGTGGCTCGCCGGCGGCCGCACCAGCGAGCGGCTTGTCTTGCGCACCCCCAGCGCCGCGCCGCGCGAGCGCTACGTGACGCTTGCCGCGGGGTCTCCCCTGAGGCTGGCATTCGATCAGCCCGTCAGTGCGGTCGCGTATGGGCAATCGGAACCTCTTCGCCGTCGCGTGCTTGTCCATCCACTGAGTCAGATCACGCTCGCTCGCGCCGGCGAAGCGGGCTCGATCGCGGTCGCCGCGGCGCCGCGGAGATGGGAGAGCCTGCCGGCGCCGTCGCTCGTCAGCTGGTTTCCCGCCGGCGCCAAGGCGAGCGCGGTGCTCGACCCTCGTCCCGGGTCCGCTATCTCGCCGACGACGCCGATCTTTTTGACCTTCTCCCGGCCGGTGTCGGCCGAACTTGGCCACGCGCTCCCGCACATCGGACCCGCCACCGGCGGAGGGTGGCGGACGGTCGACAGTCACACGATCGTCTTCCGACCCAGCGGTTACGGCTACGGCCTGGATACGCTCGTTGGCCTCCAGCTACCGCGCGCGGTTCGGCTGATCAACGGGCAGAATGCCGGATCCTCGAGCGTCGCGACCTGGACGGTGCCGCCGGGCTCGAGCCTGCGCGAGGAGCAAATCCTCGCGCGGCTCGGCTACCTGCCGCTGCGCTTTCACACGGCCCGCCACGTCGCGCTGACGCCCGCCGCTCAGGCGGACGCAGCCATCGACCCGCCGTCCGGTCACTTCTCCTGGCGCTACGGCAACGCGCCGTCCTCCCTACGCGAACTGTGGCAACAGCAGGGGACCGAAAACGTCGTGACGCGCGGGGCGCTGATGGCGTTTGAGAACGCCCACGAATTCATGCCCGAAGGGATCGCCAATCGCGATGTCTGGGAAGCCTTGATCCACGCCGAGATCGCCCACGACCGGACGACCGCGGGCTACAGCTACGTGACCGTCAACGAGGGCTCGCAGAGCCTCGCGCTGTGGAACGACGGGAGAATCCGCCTGACGACGCCCGTCAACACGGGCATCGCATCGGCGCCTACCGAACTGGGAACGTTTCCCGTCTTCGAGCACATCGCCTCCGGGACGATGAGCGGAACCAACCCCGACGGCAGCCACTACGAAGATCCGGGCGTCCCCTGGATCAGCTACTTCAACGGCGGGGACGCTCTGCACGGCTTCGAACGCGCCTCATATGGCATTCCCCAGAGCCTCGGCTGTGTCGAGATGCCGCCTGCGACCGCCGGCGAAGTGTGGCCCTACACGCCGGTTGGCACGCTCGTCCACGTCGAATAGACCGAGACAGGCGCGGCGTGCCCGCGCCGGCCAACGCGCGGAACGCGCTGCGCAATCGTCCGCGCAAATTGGCTGCGGGCGAACGCGTCGGTCACTCAGGACTCGGCCAGGCGCGTGAGCAGCGCGACCGCCCTGGCCAGCGCCTGCTGCTCTTGCTCGGAGAAGCCTTCGGCGATGGCTTGAATGAGCCAGCCCTCGCGCTGGCGACGGTCGGCTTCGAGCATCTGGCGCCCCTGGCCGGTGAGTTCGAGCAATGCGCGACGTCCGTCGGCGGGGTCGGGCCGACGGCTGACCAGCCCGTCGGCTTCGAGTTCGCCGACGGTTTGGGCCATCGACTGCGGGCGCACGCGCTCGGCTGCGGCGAGGTCGCTCGTGCTGCTCGCGCCGTCGCGGTCGAGGCGCCCGAGCACCGCACCATGCGCCAGCGAGAAGCGATGCTCGGCACGGAGCCGTCGCACGAGTTGACCGAGCACCACGCGTAGTTCGCTCGCTACGCGGGAAACGTCGACGGACACGGTCACAGACCCGGGCATGGGCGCATTATACCGGCAAACATCAGGTAAACTGTACAGGTGCCCTGTATAATTGCCCGGCGATGAGCGGAAAAGCGGGCCTGCGGCCGTCGGTCGAGAAGAGCGCGCCGACGACCGCCGCGGTCAACAGTGGTCCGGCAAACGCGGACCACTACAAGTGGATCGCGCTGTCAAACGTCACGCTCGGCGTACTGCTGGCGACGCTCGACGCGTCGATCACGCTGATCGCGATGCCGGACATCTTCCGGGGCATCCACCTCGACCCGCTGTTGCCGGCCAACAGCTTCTATCTGCTGTGGATGATTCTCGGCTTTTTGGTCGTCTCGAGCGTGCTGATCGTCAGCCTCGGGCGGCTGGGCGACATGTTCGGCCGGGTGCGCATGTACAACCTGGGCTTCATCATCTACACGGCCGCATCGCTGGCGCTGACCGTGGACTGGATGAGCGGCCGCGCCGGCGCGACCTACCTGATCGCCTTCCGCGTCGTGCAGGGCGTCGGCGCGGCATTTCTGCTGGCCAACGCCGCAGCGATCATCACCGATGCCTTTCCGGTCAATCAGCGAGGCATGGCGCTGGGCATCAACAACATCGTCGGCGTCAGCGGCCTGTTCGTCGGGCTCGTGCTTGGAGGAATCTTGGCACCGATCGACTGGCGCCTGGTGTTCTTGATCTCGGTACCGGTCGGGCTGTTCGGGACCGTTTGGGCGTATCTCAAGCTCGAGGAGCGCAGCAAGCCCAGGCGCGCGCGGATCGACTGGTTGGGCAACGTCACCTTCGCGATCGGGCTCATCTTGATCATGGTCTCGGTCACCTACGGCATCCGTCCAGCCGGCGGCCATGCCACGGGCTGGGCAAGCGCACGGGTGATCGCGTTGCTCAGCGCGGGATGCGCGTTTCTGCTGGCGTTCCTCGTGATCGAGCGACGCGTCAAGGCGCCGATGTTCCGTCTGCCGCTATTTCGCATCCGCGCGTTCACCTTCGGGACGCTCTCGACCTTCCTCTCCGCGGTCGCTCGCGGCGGCTTGCTGTTCATGCTGATCATCTGGCTACAGGGCATCTGGTTGCCCGAGCACGGCTACAACTTCAGCGATACCCCGCTGTGGGCGGGCATCTACATGCTGCCGCTCACGGTCGGCATGCTGATCGCCGGTCCCGCGTCCGGGTATCTGTCTGATCGCTTTGGCGCTCGCTGGTTTGCCACAGGGGGGATGCTCGGCGCCGCCGTGAGCTTCTTGTTGCTGATCCTCCTGCCGACCGACTTCCCGTTTGCCCTGTTCGCGCTCGTGCTCGCCCTGAACGGCATTTCGATGGGCATGTTCGCCTCGCCGAACCGCGCCGGGGTGATGAACAGCCTGCCGCCGTCGGACCGCGGAGCGGGAGGCGGGATGAACCAGACCTTCCAGAACTCCGCGCAGGTGCTGTCGATCGGAATCTTCTTTACGCTGATGATCCTCGGGCTGGCCAAGACTCTTCCGCATACGATGAGCGCCGGTTTGCAGGCGCATGGCGTGGCCGCTCCGGCGGCACGGCGCATCGGGCAGCTGCCGCCGGTCTCGATCCTGTTTGCGGCCTTCCTCGGCTATAACCCGATCCAGCACCTGGCGGGCCCGCACGTTCTCGCCTCGCTGTCCGCCGCCAACCGCGCGACGATCACCGGCCGCGCGTTCTTTCCCCATTTGATCTCCGCGCCGTTTCGCACCGGTCTGCACGAGGCGTTCGTTTTCGCGATCGTGGCCTGCCTGATCGCCGCAGCTGCATCATTGATGCGCGGTGGCAGGTATCACCACGCCGAACCCGCGCCCGCAGCAGCGGCTGGCGCCGACGGGCGTCCTGCCCGGGCGGCGGTCGAGGCGGGCGGGCCGGTCGGCGAGATTCCCCAACGAGAGGAGCAGCATGCAAGTTGAGTGGTACGGACAGTCGGCGTTTCGCCTGAGCTCATCCGACGCGACCGTGGCAATCGATCCGTTTGCCGACCTGTCGGGGCTGACCAGCCGCGGCATTCAGTTCGACTACCCCGCGATCGACGGTCTCACGGCCGATTTGCTGCTCATCACCCACGAGCACGTGGACCACAACGGCGTGCAGGTGGTCGGCGGCGATCCGCTGATCCTGCGTTCGACCGCGGGCTCCCTGGAGTCGCCGATCGGCGAGATCACCGCCGTCGCGTCCGAGCACGATCAGGCCGCGGGCACCGAACGCGGACCCAACACGATCTTCAGCTTCGAGCTCGACGGGGTGCGGGTGTGTCATTTCGGTGATTTCGGTCAGCGCGAGCTGCGTGCCGAGCAGGTCGCTGCGATTGGCCGGGTCGAGTTGCTGTTCGTCCCCGTCGGCGCAGGCCCGACGATCGGCGCGCAAGACGCGGCGGCGATCGTCGATCGTCTAGCGCCGCGCTGGGTCGTCCCGATGCACTACCGCACGCCGCGCATCGGATTTCTCGAGACCGCCGATCGCTTTCTCGAGTCGATGGCGCGCGTGGAGCGCATGCCGGGCGCGGATTTTGACACTGGCGCGCTGGCGGTCGAGGATCAGCCGATCGCGGTCGTGCCGGCGGCCCCGTAGGCAGAGGCGCCGCGCGCTGACTTTGGGCTAGCTGACGGGCGTCGTCGGCGGGTTGATGCTCACCTGCCCGAGTCCGATGACCTCCATAGCGGTCTGCGGCGCGCAGACCGCGATCTGGTCGGCCTCGTCGCGCAGGACGCGGCGCAACGCGCGGAATGCAAACGCGCCGAGCACCGCCGGCACCCACAGCGCGATCGCCCGGTAGGCGAGCACCGCGGCGGTCGTCGGGGCGAGTGCCACGCCGTAGAGCACGAACGCTCCGACCAGACCGAGATCTACGCCGCCAATCCCGCCCGGTATCGGAATCAAGCCGCCCAGCTCGCCGATCAGGTAGGCGATCCAGACGATCGCGAACGGTGGCGCGGCACCGAAGGCATGAAACATCGCCCACAGGATCAGCACGTCGAAGACGAGATAGGAGATCAGCCCGATGAACAGCAGCGCGTTGGCCTCACGCAGCAACGCGCGCGTCTCCTGAACTCCGCTCGCGTACGCCGCGAGGCTCTTCCACGCTGCTCGCGCGATTCGCGATTGCCGATCGGGCGGGCGGGCCTGCAGGCGGCGTCCCAGCTGTGCCGCGGCGGGTCCCGTCAGCAGCGTTGCGACGATCGCCAGCGCCGCGATCAATGCCGGGACCAGTGTGAGCGCGAGGTTGCTCTCGCCGGGAATCACCGTCGCCAGCCCGATGCCGATGAGGATCACGCCGATCACGTTCGGCAGGCTGGTCAGCAGGAAGAATGCGACCGTGCGCCGGGCGATCTCATTCCCGGACATTCCGCCTCTGTTCAGCGCCCAGGCGCCGAGCGCCAAGCCGCCCACGCCGCCGGTCGGAAACAGCGCGTTGGCGCCCAGCTCGGACATGCCGACGTCGTAGCTCACGCGCCAACTCATGCGCCGGCAGAAGACCATGCGAAAGGCCACGACGTAGCCGAGCCCGGAGAGAATCTTCAGCGCCACGCCGAGCACCAGCCAGGCGGGCTGCGCGTGCGCGAGTCGCTCGCGCAGCTGCCCGAGCCCCGGCAGCACGATCACGAGCGCGACGATCACGAGCACCAGCCCGACTGCGAACGCGAGCCGGGAGCGCAGCCTGCGTTGACTGAGCTCCTGCGGAACCGCCAGCTCGTCGGGCGTGACCTCGGGCAGATCCTCTTGATCGATCTCTGGCGCGCGCGTGGTTTGCATCGTCTAGAGCACCGTAGTGGGAACGCGCGCGAATGTCCGGCCTCGGGAATGTCCCGCGCGCGCTGATGCCCGACAGCAGGATCCGCGATCGGCGGGATCGGTGGCCGTGTCGGCCCAGCCAAAAACGGTAGCTTTGTGCCGATGAGGTCCGACCCCGGCGCGATGGATCAACTGGTGTGCGTGGTAGAGATCCCCAAGGGCGGGCGCAACAAGTACGAGTACGACCAGCGGCTCGGCGGGATCAAGTTCGACCGGCTGCTGATGAGCGCCGCCACCTACCCGACCGATTACGGCTACCTGCGCGACACGCTGAGCCTCGACGGCGATCCGCTCGATGCGCTCGTTTGCCTATATGAGCCGACGTTCCCGGGTTGTCTGATCATGGTCAAGCCGGTCGGTCTGTTCAAGATGCGCGACGAGAAGGGCATCGACGACAAGATCATCTGCGTTCCCCTGTACGACCCCTACTGGAACCAGTATGAACAGCTCGAGGAACTGCCGCTGCTGTTGCGCCAGGAGATCGAGCAGTTCTTCTCGATCTACAAGGACCTCGAGGGAAAGGCCGTGAGCATCGAGGGCTGGCGCTCACGCGACGAGGCCGTCCGCGAGATCGAAGACTCGCGTGAGCGCCATCAGGCCGCTACGGCGCCGAGCTTTACGAGCTGAAGAGGGCCCCCGTTCAGACGAGGGCGTCGCCGGGCGTCTCGATCGTGCGCAGGTGATCGCTGACCCGCGTCACAGCGAGCAGCCGCTGAACCTGTTGCGAGCCCGGTGTCACGGCGAACTCCTGTCCGCGCTCTTGCGCCTCCTTGCGCGCGGCCAACAGCACCCGCAGCCCCGTCGAGTCGATGAAGCTGAGCTCTTTGAGATCCAGCACGATCATCGCTGCCGTGCTCTGATGAGCCTGCGCGAGCGCGGCCTGGAGGTGGCTCGCGTTGGCCATGTCAAGTTCGCCATCGAGGGCGAGGATCACGCGGTCCGGCTCACGTCTGACGTCGATCCGAAGCTGAGGCTCCGCGTCGCTCATACGCGCAATTCTAGACCGGTCGAATCCCCGCGCGGACGGCGTGCAGGTGCTCCGGACAGGCGCATGCCCGAGCATGGCCGCAGCGTTGCGGAACGCCGGTCGGCGTCGGCGTCGCTAATCGGTTGCATGTCTGGATCAGGCATGCGCTGCATCCGGCTCCCTCGTCGTCCTGATACCCGCGCGCCCCGCTGCCGCGCCCGCCCCAGTATCGCATGAAGCGCGGCCCGCCCGGGTCACGGTCGCGCGGGCGGAGATCCGCTATCGCCGCTCGCCCGAAGCGCCGGGGCGCGCGACCGGCGCGGCGAGCCGATCAATCCACGTGCATGTGCACGCGCACGACGCTTCCGCCTGCATTGGAGCGGATCTGCACGAGATCGCAGAGCTGGTTCACGAGCCACAGGCCCAGTCCGCCGTCGCTGCCCGGCACGGGCCGCCTGCGCCCGGCGAGCGGATCCTCGATTCGCCCTTCGTCGCGCACCTCGCACAGCAGGCGCTCGTCCTCGCGCCATACCCGCAGCGTCCCCCGGCCTCCGCCATGGCGAATGCTGTTGGTCGCGAGCTCGGTGACGACGAGCGCGAGCTCCGCCACGCGGTCGACGGGCAGCCGCGACTCCGTGGCCCGGCGGGCGACCAGCCGGCGTAGAGCTACGAGCCGCTCGCCGTCGAACGCAAGCTCCTCCGCCGTGTCCGGCGCCGGAGGGAGACCTCCTTCCAGTGGCGCGCAAGCATGTGCTGTGCGCGGGAAGCCGGGGTCGTCATAGATGTGGCCGTCGTGAGCGGCGACCGCAGGATGGCTGAGCGTGGCAGCCTCGATCACGTCGTCGTCGAGCGCGTCGAGATCGTAGGGGCACAGCAGGCGCCAAGGGCGGCCCCCGGCGAACGCGAGGTCGAGGAGAGCCTCGTGGATGCGGCACTCGCTGAGCTCAGCCGAGCTGCGTCCGGACCACACCGGCTCGCCGATGCCCAATGGCTGGCTGCCGTTGGGCAGGCTGTCCCGCAGATCGCACCACGCCGGGATGATGCGCGCGGGGTTGCGTCCGAGCGCGTGCATGTCTTCGAAGTGCACCTGCGCGGCCTGCTCACCCAGCGCTTGCCTCAATGACGTGATCTGGCTCGGGCCCACCGCGACCAGCACCGGAGCTTCACGAGCGAGCGCGTCGGTAATCGCCGGCAGCGTCGCGCGTACGAACCCGCTGATGCCCCCGCTATAGGGGAGCAACGCGTGGCGAAAGGCGTCCGTTGCGGCTGGCGCTCCGGCACCGGCCGCGGGGACCGATGCTGCATCCAGACCGTTTTCGCTGTGCGTCAGATCCACGGCTGTCATCGCTGTCTTCAAGTCTCGGCATTGGCGACAACGAGCCTGCGCCACCAGCACCTCCAAGGCTGCAACTACCCCCCGTCTGCAGCTAATTACCCCGTTTGTAGCTAATTACACGCGGGAATGCCCCAAGCGCCCCGGGCTGGGCACGCGGCTGGCACGCCGACATGATGACGGCCGCAGCTCGCAGCCGGCGCTATCGCGGCTGGCGCAGGTCAAGCGCCAGCATCTCGTGCGAGCCGAGTGTCATCGCGCGGTGCGCATCGAGGATGCGCCCCGCGCTCGGCCCGAGCTGGCTGACCGTCGCGGCGAGCAGCGGCTCGGCCGCGTGCGCCGAGGTCAGCGGCCCCAACCGCAATTCCAGCCCGCCCGCCAGCGGAGCGATCACGATCAACAGGTGGCGGGCGTCGATCGAGCCATCGGATTCGGCGAGCAGCGCGCGCGCGAGCAGCCTCGCGTCACTGATGCGATCGATCGAGAAATGCACGCGCGCAGCCATCGCGCTCAGCAGGCGAGGCAGGACGGCGCGCGCCAGCGCGGGCGGCGTCATGCCGAAGGCGATCGCGTTCGCGGACTGCTCGAGATTCAGCGGCGGCAGCACGAGCGGGTCTGCGCCTGTCGCATCCGCGACGAACCCCGCGTGGGGGGCTGCGAACTCCATCAACAGCCCGGTTCCGCCGCCCGGCCGCGACCGGAACTCGACTCGGTGAGACAGGGCCCGGATCGCCGACAGGCCGATGCCGCCGGAGGTGGCAAAGCCGGCGCCCAGCAGGCCTGGAGCGTCCTCGTGACCCGGATCTCGGGGGATCCCTACGCCGCGGTCTTCCACCAGCACCTCGACGCGATCGCGCGGGATCCGAACGTCGATCTCCAGCGGTCCCTCAGCGCCGCCGTAGGCATGGACCGCGACGTTGTTGCACGCCTCGGTCACAGCCGTGTTGATGTCGTTCAGCGCGAGCGCGTCCAGTCCGACTGCTTCGGCCACGCCGCCGAGTGCCTGACGAACGAGCGAAACATTCTCCGGCCGGTTGGACAGGCTCAGACGGACATTCGCTGCTTCAACCATGCGTTGAAGCTGATACCAAAGGATCTCGCGAGCGCACGTTGCGCGGCCCATCGAAGCGGTCCCGGCGGCACCGCGATCGATACCGGCTAGGAGGCGGGCTCTCCGGGTGCATGGGTCAGCGCACGCAACCGCTGCAGCGAGCGTCGCAGCAGGCGGGAGACCTGCATCTGGGAAATGCCGACTCTCGCCCCGATCTCCGTCTGCGTGAGATCCTCGGCGAAACGCATTTGCAGGATCCGGCGCTCGCGCGGAGGGATGTGCCCCAGCACGGCGCGCACGGTCACGTCGAAGTCCACGAGCTCGTAGCGCTGGTCTGGCTCGCCAAGTGTGTCCGCGTAGGTCATCGCGTCCTCGTCTGCCCCCGGACACGGCGCGTCGAGCGACAGGGTCTCGTAGGCCTGGATCGCGCTGAGCGCGTCGAGCACCTGCTCGATGTCGAGCTCCAGGTACTCGGCGATCTCGCTGACCGTCGGCGTTTCGCCCTGCTTCTGCCGGGATTCGAGCGCGTTGCGGACCCGCAATGCGCGCTCCTGCGCGCCGCGCGGCACGTGCACAGCCCAGCCCGAATCGCGGAAATAACGGCGCATCTCGCCGAGGATCGTGGGTATCGCGAACGAACGAAACGAATGTTCGCGGCCGACCTCGAAACGATCGATCGCCTTGAGCAGTCCCAGCGAGGCGACCTGGAAGAGGTCCTCGAACGGCTCCGAGGAGTGCCCGTAACGCCGGGCAAGGTTGCGCGCCAACGGCATGAAGTGCTCGACGAGCGCCTGACGCGCCGCCTGGTCGCCGTCCCGCTGCCAGTCCACAAACAGCCGCCGCAGTTCCTCCGGAGAGTCACCCGAAACCCGAGCGCCGCGGGCCAAAGCGCCAGGTACCGCGCGCGATCTCGACATCGGGGCTGTCGGCGAATGCATCTCGACTCCCTTCGTTCGCGTAGTGCGCAGCAAAACCCACCGTGCTACGGCCACCCTTTAGTTTAGCCCAATTCTTGAGCGCTATTCAGCGAACCTCGCCGCACGGCCCCGTCGCGCCGGGACGGGCCCCGCATGGGTCACCCAGGCGGATGACATCCGCGCCGCCCCAGGCGCTAGTCTGCCGTCCCATGGTCGACCGACTCCCCTCGGCGGATGCCTGACACCGGGGAGACGCGTCCCGCCGACGCGCTTGTCGTGTTCGGGATCACCGGCGATCTCGCCAAGGTTATGACCTTCCGCTCGCTCTACCGGCTGGAGCAGCGAGGCCTGCTTGACTGCCCGGTGATCGGCGTGGCGGGCGACGACTGGACGCTCGAACACTTGCGCGAGCATGCGCGCAAATGCATCGAAGAAACCGGTGAGTCATTGGACCAGTCCGTGTTTGACCGTTTTGCGGCGCGGCTGTCGTACCTGAGTGGGGACTTCACCGACGCGGGCACCTATCAGCGGCTGGCCAGCGCGATCGGCGACGCGAGCACGCCCGTCTTCTATCTGGAGATCCCGCCGTTTCTGTTCGGGCCGGTCGTCAAGCAGCTCTCAGATGCCGGTCTGACCAAGACCGCTCGTGTGGTCGTCGAGAAGCCGTTCGGGCACGATCTGCAGTCCGCGCGGGAACTCGCCGGGGAACTTCACCAGTACATCGACGAGTCCCAGCTGTACCGGATCGACCATTTCCTCGGCAAGATGGGCACCGACGAGCTGCTCTATCTGCGCTTCGGCAACACGATGATCGAGCCGATCTGGAATCGCAACCACATCGCCTCGATACAGATCACGATGGCCGAGAGCTTCGGGGTCGAGGATCGGGGGCACTTCTACGACCCGGTCGGCGCGCTGCGCGACGTCGTCGTCAACCATCTGATGCAGGTCGTCGCCGTCGCCGCGATGGAGGCGCCCGCCGGCGATGACGCCAAGACGCTCAAGGACGCCAAGTTCGCGGTGTTCAGATCGATCGAGGACGCTCAGCCGGCCCGCTACGTGCGCGGCCAATACGAGGGCTATCGCGACATCGACGGCGTCGCCAAAGACTCGACGACCGAGACCTACGCGGCGCTGTGCCTGCACATCGACACGTGGCGGTGGTCGGGCGTGCCGTGGTTCATCCGCACCGGCAAGCGGCTGCCGACGACGCAGACCGAGCTGCGCGCCGTGTTCCGCGATCCGCCACGGCTGCTGTTCATGGAGCGCGGGCACCGTCGCCCGGAGCCCAACCAGTTCGTGGTTAGGCTCGATCCCTCGACCGGCACCAGGCTGATCCTTGAGGCGCACCGCGCGGATGCGGGCGGGACTCGGGCGATCACGCTCGATATGGAGTTCGCCGAGGAGGGTGGCGAGGGCCCAACCCCGTATGAGGTGCTGCTGCTCGATGCGATGAATGGCGACAGTTCGCGCTTCACCCGCCAGGATGGCGTCGAAGAGACGTGGCGGATCATGCAGCCTCTGCTCGACGCGCCGCCGCCCGTGCATCCCTATGCGCAGGGCACATGGGGTCCCGAGGCGGGCGAACGGCTGCTCGGGGAGCACCACCCGTGGCGCGGTCCCTGGGTGCAGCCATGAGTTCGAGCGAGAAACAGCGGGGCGGACGCCGCGGCGGCGCCAAGCCGTCAGCTGCGGCTGCGCCGGGAAACGGAGCGAGCGCGAAGGCATTCGCGCCGCAGAGCGCGGCTGCCCCGTCGCCGTTCCCGCCGATCGCCGACTACGCGTTCCTGTCGAACTGCCACACCGGCGCGCTGGTCGCACCCGACGGGGCGATCGACTGGCTGTGCGTTCCGTCCTTCGACGCCCCGAGCGTGTTCGGCACGCTGCTCGACCGCCAGGCGGGCGCATTTCGCTTCGCGCCGTTCGGCATCAACGTGCCGGCTGCGCGCATCTATGAGCCGGGCACGAACACCCTGCTGACGAGCTGGACGACGCCGACGGGGTGGGTGGCCGTGCGCGACGCGCTGACGCTCGGGCCGCGCCGCGGCGAGGATCACATCACGCCCCACACACGTCCTCCCACCGACGAAGACGCCGAACACCTGCTTGTGCGCGTGGCGGTCTGCCTTGCCGGGTATGTCGAGATCGAGCTGACCTGCGAACCGGTCTTCGACTACGGACGCGTTGCCGCCGAGTGGTCGGTCTCGCAGGAAGGGCACCGCGCCGACGCGACCGGCGGGGATCTCACGCTGAGGCTGCAGACCGACATGGCCGCAGGCGTCGAGGGGGACTGGGTCAGGGCGCGACACACGCTGCATCAGGGCGAGCAGGTCTTCTGCGCCCTCTCGTGGGCGGAGGAGCTGCGGGCGCCAGAAGACATCGACGAAGCCAACGGATGCATGGCGGCGACCGCCAGATACTGGCGCGACTGGATTGGTCGCGCGCGGATCCCCGACCATCGCTGGCGCGAGCCGATTCAGCGCTCGGCGCTGACGATCAAGGGTCTCACCTATATGCCCACCGGCGCGACCGTGGCGGCGCTCACGACCTCGCTGCCCGAGACGCCGGGCGGGGAGCGCAACTGGGACTACCGCTACACCTGGCTGCGCGATTCCACCTTCACGCTGCAGGCGCTGCACTTCCTCAACCTCGACTGGGAGGCGGAGGAGTTCATGCAGTTCGTCGCCGACCTCGAGCCCAACGACGACGGCGGCCTGCAGATCATGTACGGGATCAACGGCCGCCGCGATTTGACCGAGTCGACGCGCGACGATCTCTCCGGCTATGCGGGCGCGTCTCCTGTACGCGTCGGCAATGGCGCCTTCCAACAGCGCCAGAACGACGTTTTTGGCGCCGCGCTCGACTCGTTTCTTTTGCATACCCGGCGCAGCGAACGGCTGCCCCGGCGACTGTGGCCGATCATAGAGGCCCAGGCAGAGTGCGCGAGCAAGGTCTGGCGCGAGCCCGACCAGGGGATCTGGGAGGCGCGCGGCAAGCCCCAGCACTATGTCTCCTCCAAGCTGATGTGCTGGGTGGCGATGGACCGCGCCAGCCAGCTGGCAGCGATCCGCGGCGACGCCGATCGGCAGGCGAAGTGGGCCGCTACGGCCCAGCAGATCAACGACGACATCCTCAAGCACGGAGTCAGCGACCGCGGAGTCCTGCGCCAGCACTACGACACCGACGCGCTCGACGCCTCAAATCTGCTCGCCGCGCTGACCGGCTTTCTGCCAGGCGAGGACGAGCGCCTGCGCGCGAGCGTGCTGGCGATCGCCGACGAACTGACCGAGGACGGATTCGTGCTGCGCTACCGCACCGATGAGACCGACGACGGCATGTCCGGCAAGGAGGGCAGCTTTTTGATCTGCTCGTTCTGGCTCGTCTCGGCGCTGGCGATCATCGGTGAGGAGCAGCGGGCGCGCGATCTGATGGAACGGCTGCTGCGCGTCGCCTCGCCACTCGGGCTCTATGCCGAGGAGTTCGACACGGCAACCGGCCGGCACCTCGGCAACTTTCCCCAGGCGTTCTCCCACCTGGCCCTGATCGAGGCGGCGGCGAGGATCGTTGTGGTCGAGCGCCTGCGCGAGGTCAACGCCTGACCGGGTCCGCGCCCGAGCCTCCGCTGGCAATCGGAGAGGGGGGCCCCGCGGCGGGGGCGCCCGCGAAGCTACTCGCCCGCTGCCGCGGCGTCCGCGACGAGCAGCGCGTTGACGCCCGACACGCGGCCGGCGGGGATCGAACGGTCGCCCGCGCGCAGCCCGCTCAGCGCCTGGCGCTTGTCGGCTCCGGTGACGAGCCACAGCAGCCCGCGCGCGCGATCGAGCGGCGGATAGGTGAGCGTCATCCTGCGCCTTCCCATGTACGTCTCGGTCAGCGCGACGTCGCGATCGACGACGTCGAGCACCGGGTCTCCCGGTACCAGCGAGGCGGTGTGGCCGTCCGGCCCGAGGCCCAAATGGATCAGATCGAAGCGCTCCGGAAGTGACCGGGCGTAGCGCTCCGCAGCGGCCTCGAGCGCGTGCTCCTCGACCGGCATCGGATGAACCTCCGCGTCGGCGTTCGCCGGCAGGCTCGCGCGCAGATGGGTGAGATTGCGATCGGGGTCGCCGGCCGGCGCGACGCGCTCGTCGACCTGGAAGATCGCGGTCTGCCGCCACGGTAGGTCCTCGCCGGCGAGCGCCGCGAACATCGCCCAGGGCGTGTGTCCGCCGCTCACCGCGAAGCTAAATTGGCCGTGCGCGGCGACCGCCGCCCGGGCTCTCTCGGCCACATACGCCGCCGCGCGCGCCGCGAGCGCGGCGGGGTCGGGCATGATCTCGATCCGTGCCGGGCCGCTCATCAGCTCGTCTTCTCCTCGTGGCCGCCAAACTCCTTGCGCATCGCCGATTGAACGCGGTCGGCATAGTCGTCGAGGCGGCGCGAGGAAAAGCGCGCGTACAGCGCGCTGCTCAGCACCGGCGCGGGCACGCCCTCCTCGATCGCCGCGATCGACGTCCAGCGGCCCTCGCCGGAGTCCGACACGCGCCCGCTGAACTCCTTCAGTTCGGGGGAGGAATGCAGTGCGTCGGCGGTCAGATCCAAAAGCCAGGACCCGACCACGCTGCCCCGCCGCCAGACCTCCGCCACTTCGGGGATGTCGATCTCATAGCGGTAGTACTCCGGGTGCTCGAGCGGACTCGTCTCGGCGTCCGCTGCCTGCGAGCGCAAGCCCGCGTCGGCGCTGCGGATGACGCTCAGCCCCTCCGCGTATGCGGCCATGAGGCCGTACTCGATTCCGTTGTGCACCATCTTCACGAAATGCCCGGCGCCGCTGGGCCCACAGTGCAGGTAGCCCTGCTCGGAGGGGCTCGGCTCGCCGCTGCGGCCCGGTGTACGCGGCGCTGCGTCGACCCCCGGCGCGATCGACGCGAACAGCGGCTCGATGCGCCGCACCGCGTCATCCTCGCCGCCGATCATCAAACAGTAGCCGCGCCACAGACCCCAGACGCCGCCGCTGGTCCCGCAATCGATGTGGTGGATGCCCTGGGTCTTCAGTTCGGCCGCGTGGCGAATGTCGTCGTGGTAGTGGGTGTTGCCGCCGTCGATGATCGTGTCGCCCGACTCCAGCACCGCGGCGAGGTCGCTGATCGTGCGATCGGTGATTTCGCCCGCCGGGACCATTACCCAGGCGGTCCGTGGCGGCTCGAGCTTTGCCGCGAAATCCTCGAGCGAAGACGCGCCGATGGCGCCATCGTCCGCCAGCGCCTTGACCGCGTCGGGGCTCACGTCGTAGCCGACGCAACGGTGGCCGTCGCGCATCAGCCTCCGCACGATGTTGGCGCCCATCCGCCCCAATCCGACCATCCCGAGTTGCATCGGTGTCTCAGTCGCCATCATCGGCTCCTCTCGTGCTGTTGCTGGGGTACGTATTGCTCGGGTACGCCCTGTCTGCAATCTCGCCACGTATTCGTCAGCAAGCGGGTCGGGCTGACATCACCCTATCGGTGTGATGCAATGCCACCCATCGACGCGAACACTCGAAGCCCAACGGCGATGGTGAGGTGAACGTGAGTACGCAAGACGCAGACCGGCCCGGCGGCGTGCGCCGGCGGGTCGTGATCATCGGCGGCGGGTTCGGCGGGCTCACGGCGGCACGCGAGTTGCGCCGCGCTGACGTCGAGGTCACGCTGGTGGACCCGATGAGCCACCACCTGTTTCAGCCGCTGCTGTATCAGCTCGCGAGCGGCCTGTTGTCCCCGGCCGAGTGTGCCTCGCCGATCCGAGCGTCCGTCAAGCGCTGCTCCAACACGACCGTGCTGATGGCCAAGGCCACCGGCCTTGACGCCGATCGCCGCGAGGTCGTCCTCGACCGCGGCGATCGAGTTCCGTACGACAGCCTGATCGTCGCCTGCGGGGCGCAGACCTCCTACTTCGGCAAAGACGAGTGGCGCGAGGTCTCCTACGGCCTGAAGACCCTCAGCGACGCGGTCGCCCTGCGCAACCGAATCTATGGGGCATTCGAGGAGGCCGAGCGAACGAATGACCCGGAGGCATGCAGGCGGTGGCTGACGTTCGTGGTGATCGGCGGCGGCCCGACCGGCGTGGAGCTCGCCGGAGAGCTCGCGGTCGTCACGCGGGACACGATGAAGGGCTACTTCACGCGCAGCAACCCCGCGGCGGCGCGGATCATCCTGCTCGACGCCGGCGAGCGCCCGGTGGCGGCATTCAGCGAGAAGCTGTCCGCGAAGGTCACCGGGTATTTGAACGAGCTCGGGGTGATCGTGCGCGAGGGCGCGTGCGTGACGGCAATCGACGAGCACGGCGTGACCTTCGAGGCCGGCGAAAACGAGGAGCAGATCCTCGCCAACACCGTCGTCTGGGCAGCGGGGGTGCAGGCGGTGTCCTTCACCGCGACGTTCGCCCAGGCGACCGAAGCAAAGATCGACCGCGCCGGGCGCGTTCAGATCGAACCCGATCTGACGCTGCCGGGGCACCCTGAGATCTCCGCGATCGGCGACGCGACGCAGCTCACCGGGCCAGGCGGCAGGCCGCTGCCGGGCCTGGCGACCGTCGCGATCCAACAGGCGCGCCACGTCGCCGAGGGGATCGGAGGCGGCGCCGCGGGCGCGACGACGCCGTTTCGCTACTTCGACAAGGGGGCGCTTGCGGTCGTCGGCCGCGGCAAAGCGGTGTGCGAGATCCGCGGCCGCGAGCTGGCGGGGCGGCCGGCATTCTTCACCTATCTGACGGTGCACATGTTCTACCTGACCGGCGGCGGCCCGGGGCATCGGCTGAAGGTGCTGATCGATTGGCTCAGCACCCGTGTCGGAGATCCCCAAGACCAGGTGATCGACGGCGATCTCGCAAGCATCGAGCGCGAGCCCGCGAGCGGGTAATGCCGATCAGGCTGCTGCTCGCCGACGTCGACGGCACGCTGGTCACGCCCGAGAAGGTGCTCACCGATGCGTCGATCGCGGCTGTGCGCAAGCTGAACGACGTGGGCATGTTGTTCGCGCTGACCAGCGGGCGCCCGCCGCGAGGGATGGCGATGCTGCTCGACCCGCTCGATGTGCGCACTCCGATCGCCGCGTTCAACGGCGGCCTGCTCGTCGACCGCGACATGTCGATCATCGAGGAACGCACGATCCCGCGCGAGCTGGTGGCGCCGACGATCGAGCTGCTCGAGTCCTTCGCACTCGGCGTGTGGCTGTACAAGGGCGCCGAGTGGTTCGTGCGCGACCTCGCTGAACCGCACGTCGCGCGCGAGGCCGAAACCGTCCGGTTCGCGCCCACCGTGCGTCCCGACTACGACGGCCTCGTCGACGGGATCGTCAAGATGGTCGGCGTCGGCGATGACCACGATGCGGTCGCGCGGGCCAGCGCGGCCGCGCACGAGCGCTTCGGCGACGACGTCTCGGCGGCGCGCTCGCAGCCCTACTACGTCGACGTGACCCACCCCGACGCAAACAAGGGGTGTGTCGTCCAGTTTCTGGCGCAGCGCTATCAGCTGCCGCGCGAGGCGATCGCCACGATCGGGGACCAGGCGAATGACGTCTTGATGTTCGCTCACTCGGGGCTGAGCATCGCGATGGGCAACGCCGACCGCGAGGTTCAGCGAGCGGCCCGGCGCGTGACGAGCTCCAACTCCGAGGAGGGCTTTGCCAACGCGGTCGAGCGCTTCATTCTGCCCGGCGCAGAACCTCGGCCGCCCGCGGCCTGAGTCGCGCGACCGGTTCGCGCGAGGGCCCGCGATACATGTACTCGCGCGTCATCGGCGGCGCGGCCGACAGACCCTTGGTCCACAGGACCTGCGCGAGGTCGAGCTCGCCAAAGGCGAATCCGGCGTAGGCGCCGCGCAGGTACAGCCGCCACATGCGCACGAAACGCTCGTCGTACATCTCGCGCACCCGCTCGAGCGAGCCCTCGAAGCGGCGCGTCCACTCCTGCAGCGTGCGCGCGTAATGGCGGCGCAGGCTCTCGTAGTCGATCGCGTGAAAGTCGTATTTGGGCAGCAGCTCAAAGATGCCCTGCAACGTCGGCAGGCGGCCGCCGGGAAAGATGTAGCGGTCGATCCAGGCGTTCGTCGGGCGGTCGCTGGTCTGCGTGATCGAGTGCAGCAGCGACACGCCGCCCGGGCGCAGCGCGCGCTCGACCGCGGTCATGTATGCCTCGTGGTGTCCGCCTCCCACGTGCTCGTACATCCCGACCGAGACCACGCGGTCATAGCGCTGATCGCGCGGCAGATCGTCGTAGTGGCAGAGATCGACGCTCACCAGCCCCTGCAGGCCCTCGGCGCGGATCCGCGCGCGCGTGTGCTCGAGCTGCTGCTTGCTCAACGTGATCCCGTGCGCTCTGACGCCGTATTTGCGCGCGGCCGCGAGCACCAGCTCGCCCCAGCCCGAGCCGATGTCCAGCAGCGTCATCCCGGGAGCCAGATCGAGCTTGCGCAGGATGTGCGCGACCTTCTGCTGCTGAGCTTGCTCCAGCGAGTCTCCGGGCTCGCGAAAGTAGGCGCACGAGTAGGTCATCGAGCGGTCGAGCCAGAGCCTGTAGAAATCGTTGCCCAGGTCATAGTGGTGGCGCACGTTCGCCGTCTGTCTACCCTTTGAGTCGCGCAGCAGCCGCGCTCTGCGCTGGACCTTCCTGGCCCACGGCAGCACCTCTCGATTGGCGGCGCTCAGCCGCCCCAGCTGCGCCAGGTCGCCGTCGATCTCGATCTCGCCATTCATGTAGCCCTCGCCGACGCCAAGGTGCACATTTCTGCAGATCGCCCACAACGCGGCCTTCGACCGCAGGCGCATCGCGACCCAGGGTTCGGGACCGAAGCGCTCGCTCTCGCCGTCCCAGTAGGTCACCGTCAAACCCCCGGCCCGGATCCGGGAGAAGAGCGCTCGACAGATTCGCTTCTCGAACACGCGATCCTCGTGGTCTCGTCCGCTCGATTCTCCTCAGCTCACGCCATGGTAGCTCGCGCCTTCACGCGTTCGCTCGGAGAATCGCGCGCGCTGCCGGGCGCATCACGCGCGTGCCCGGCGCATCGCCGGATAGCTCAGCGCATTTCGCGGTAGCGGCGGATCAGGGCATTGGTCGAGCTGTCGTAGGCGAGCTCCGGCTCGGCGTCGCTGAGCAGATCCGGGATGATCCGCTTGGCCAGAGCCTTGCCGAGCTCGACTCCCCACTGGTCGAAGGAGTCGATGCCCCAAATCGTTCCCTGGGTGAAGACGCTGTGCTCGTAGAGGGCGACGAGCGTGCCGAGCGTGCGCGGTTCGAGCCGCTCGGCGAGGATCACGTTGGTCGGACGGTTGCCCTCCATCACGCGGTGCGGGACGACGGCGGCGGACGTGCCCTCGGCGCGCACCTCCTCGGCGGTCTTGCCGAACGCGAGCGCCTGGGCCTGGGCGAACACGTTCGACATCAGGATGTCGTGATGCTCGCCGAGCGGGTTCAGCGACTGGCCGAAGCCGATCAGGTCGACGGGGATCAGCTTGGTGCCTTGATGGATCAGCTGATAGAAGCTGTGCTGGCCATTGGTGCCGGGCTCGCCCCAGTAGATCGCGCCGGTTTGATAGTCGACCTTGGCGCCGTCGAGTGTCACGTGCTTGCCATTCGACTCCATCGTCAGCTGCTGCAGATACGCGGGGAAGCGCTTGAGGTACTGCTCGTAGGGCATCACCCCGGAGGTCTGCGCACCGAAGAAGTCCCCGTACCAGACCGCCAACAGGCCCAGCAGCAGCGGCAGGTTGCGCTCGGCGGGAGCAGTGCGGAAGTGCTCGTCCATCGCGTGAAAGCCGGCGAGCAGCTCATCAAAGCGCGCGGGGCTGATGGCGAGCATCGTCGAGAGGCCGATCGCCGAATCCATCGAATAGCGCCCCCCGACCCAGTCCCAGAATTCGAACATGTTCTCGGTGTCGATGCCGAACCCGCTGACCTCCTGGGCGTTGGTGGAGACAGCCACGAAGTGACGCGCGATCGCGTCCGGATCGCCGAGCGCCGCCAGCAACCACTCGCGCGCGGAGCGCGCGTTGGTCATCGTCTCGAGCGTCGTGAACGTCTTCGAGGAGACGATGAACAGCGTCTCGGCAGGATCGAGCTCGCGCGTGGCCTCGACGAAGTCCGTCGAGTCGACGTTGGAGACGAAGCGGAACCGCAGGTCGCGCCGGGTGTAGTGGCGCAGCGCCTCATAGGCCATCGCCGGGCCGAGATCGGAGCCGCCGATGCCGATGTTGATCACGTTGCGGATCGGTCTGCCGGTGTGGCCCCGCCACTCGCCCGCGCGCACGCGCTCGGCGAAGACCGCCATCCGCCCGAGCACCGCGTGAACCTGCGCGACGACGTCGACGCCGTCCACGATCAGCGAGCTGCCGCGCGGCATCCGCAGCGCCACGTGCAGGACCGAGCGGTTCTCGGTGACGTTGATCCGCTCGCCGGCGAACATCGCCTCGATATGGGCGCTCAGCCCGGACTGCTGCGCGAGCGCGAGCAGCAGGGCGAGCGTCTCGTCGGTGATTCTGTTCTTGGAGTAGTCCAGGTACAGCCCCGCCCCCTCGGCTGTCAGCCGCTCCCCGCGCGCGGGATCATCGGCGAACAGCTCGCGCAGGTGCACGTCGCGGATCGACTGGTAGTGGCTGGCAAGCTCGGCCCACGCGGGACGCTCGCGCAGTGCAGCCGTGCCGGTCGGGCGGGTCACGCGCGAAGTCTAAGCTTTCCCGATGCTCGAACGGCCGATCGCGAGCGTGCGCGAGATCGTCGCGCGGCGCACGGGCGAGGAGCTGCGGTTGAACGACCGCTATCTGAACCCGCAGATCGGCAGGATTTTGCGCACGCTCGGCTTCGACAGGGTGTGGAGCGGCGGCGAGGGCGCACATCTGATCGACGCACACGGCGAGCGTTACCTCGACCTGTTCGGCGGCTACGGCGTGTTCGCGATCGGGCGCAACCATCCCGAGGCGATCGCCGCGCTCGAGCAGGTGATGGAAGCCCGCACCGGCAACCTGCCCCAGCTCGGCGTGACGCTGCTGAGCGGCGTGCTCGCCGAGCAGCTGCTCGCGCGCGCCCCGGACAGCGTGGGGGCGATGGTCCCCGCGAACACCGGAACCGAGGCGGTCGAGGCGGCGATCAAGATCGCCCGGGCCGCCACCGGAAGGTCGCGCGTGCTGTATGCGGAGCACGCGTTTCACGGGCTGACGCTCGGCGCGCTGTCGCTCAATGGCAACGCCGAGTTCACCGATGGCTTCGGGCCGCTGCTGGCCGACTGCGATCCGCTGCCGTGGGGCGATCTGGACTCGCTCGAGCGCGCGCTGGCGGGCGAAGACGTCGCCGCGCTGGTGCTGGAGCCGGTGCAGGGCAAGGGCGTGAATCTTCCTGCGGAGGGCTATCTGCCGGCGGCCGAAGCGCTGTGCAGGCAGGCCGGCACGCTGTTCGTCCTGGACGAGGTGCAGACCGGCATCGGGCGCACCGGCAGGTTTCTCGCGGGCGAGCACTGGGGGCTGAAGCCCGACATCATCTGTCTGGCCAAGGCGCTGTCGGCCGGGCTGGTGCCGGTCGGCGCGGTGCTCGTCTCGCGCGACGCGTTCGAGCGAGTGTTCGACGGCATGGAGCGCGCGGTCAGGCACGGCTCGACGTTCGGCGGCAACGACCTCGCCGCCGCCGCGGCGCTCGCCACGCTGCGCGTGCTCGACCGCGAGCAGCTCGTGCCGCGCGCCGAGCGTCTGGGGACGCTGCTGCTCGAGCTGACCCGGCCGCTGGTGGAGCGCTACGAGGTCGTCCGCGACGTGCGCGGGCTCGGGTTGATGTGGGCGATCGAATTTGGCCCTCCGTCCGGGCGCGCAAGCCGCGGGCTGTGGAATGCGGTCGAGCGCCGCCAGACCGGGCTCTTCTCGCAGTTGATCACCGTCCCGCTGTTCGAGCGCCACCGGATCTTCTGCCAGGTCGCCGGGCACCGGATGAACACGATCAAGGCGTTGCCCGCGCTGGTGATCGAGGAGGAGGAGATACGCCGGTTCGCGTCCGCGCTGGAGGAAACCGTCGCGGCGGCCGAGCGCTATCCCTCCGCGCTGATGCGCTTGGGCCTGCGCATGGCTCCGCGCGCCGCCCGCTCGCGAGGCTGACACACGCGAGGTCGCGCCGGCGGCTGGCAAGCCGCTGGCGCATGGCTACTCTTCCGAGCCGTGGCATTGATACCCCGAGAGGACATCCGCAACGTGGCGATCGTGGCGCACGTCGATCACGGCAAGACGACCCTGGTCGACGCGATGCTGTGGCAGTCGGGCGCGTTCCGCGCCGGCCAGGAGGTCGCGACCCGCGTGCTGGACTCGATGGATCTCGAGCGCGAGAAGGGAATCACGATCCTCGCCAAGAACACCTCGCTGCACTACGGCGGGGTGAAGCTGAACATCGTCGATACCCCCGGCCACGCGGACTTCGGCGGCGAGGTCGAGCGGGGCCTGACGATGGTCGACGGCGTGCTGTTGCTGGTCGACGCCTCGGAGGGCCCGCTGCCGCAGACGCGGTTCGTGCTGCGCAAGACGCTCGAGGCTGGGCTGCCGGTGATCCTCGTGATCAACAAGGTCGACAGGCCGGACGCGCGGGTCGCCGAAGTCATCGACGAGGTCTACGAGCTGTTCCTGGACCTCGACGCCGACGAGAGCCAGATCGAGTTTCCGATCGTCTACTGCAACGCCAAGGCCGGGCGCGCATCGCTGAGCTACGACCCGGGCAAGGAACTTCCCGAGGATGCCAACCTCGCACCGCTGCTCGACCTGCTGCTCGAGCGGATCCCGCCGCCGATGTACGCCCCCGAGCACCCGCTGCAGGCGCTCGTCACGAACCTCGACGCCTCGCCCTACGTCGGTCGGCTCGCGATCTGCAGGGTCCGCCACGGCACGATCGCGAAGGGCCAGCAGATCGCCTGGTGCAAGGCGGACGGAAGCATCCAGCGCGCGCAGGTCGCCGAGCTGTACGTGACCGAGGCGCTCGAGCGCGTCGATGCGGCCGAGGCGGGCCCCGGGGAGATCATCGCCGTAGCGGGGATCGCCGAGGTCACGATCGGCGAGACGCTCGCCGATCCCGAGGATCCGCGGCCGCTGCCGGTGATCACGGTCGACGAACCGGCGATGTCGATCACCCTCGGCGTCAACACCTCGCTGCTCGCGGGTCGCGATGGCGCGAAGCTGACCGCGCGCCAGATCAAGAATCGTCTCGATCAGGAGCTCGTCGGGAACGTCTCGCTGCGCGTGCTCGACACCGAGCGCCCCGACGCCTGGGAGGTCCAGGGCCGCGGCGAGCTCCAGCTGGGCGTGCTCGTCGAGATGATGCGCAGAGAGGGCTTCGAGTTGACGGTCGGCCAGCCGCGGGTGCTCGAGCGCGAGATCGACGGCGAGCGCTGCGAGCCGGTCGAGCGGCTGTCGGTGGACGTGCCCGAGGAGCACGTCGGTGCCGTGACGCAACTGCTGGCCGCGCGCAAGGGCCGGATGGAGCACATGACAAACCACGGCACCGGCTGGGTGCGGATGGACTACCTGGTGCCGGCGCGCGGGCTGATCGGGTTCAGGACCGAGTTCCTGACCGAGACGCGCGGGACGGGCATCATGCACCACGTTTTCGATCGCTGGGAGCCGTGGGCGGGCGAGCTGTTGACGCGCACGAGCGGGGCGCTCGTGGCGGATCGGCGGGGCGAGACGGCGACGTACTCGCTGATGAGCCTGCAGGAGCGAGGCAGGCTGTTCGTGGGCCCGGGCGAGGACGTCTATGAGGGGATGATCATCGGCGAGAACGCGCGCTCGGAGGACATCGACGTCAACCCGTGCAAGGAGAAGCACCTCACCAACATGCGCTCGTCGACCGCCGATGTGCTCGTGCGCCTGGACGCGCACCGCAGCCTCACCCTCGATGAGGCGCTTGAGTTCGTGCGCGCCGACGAGGCGGTCGAGGTCACGCCCGAGGCGGTGCGCATGCGCAAGCTGGTGCTCTCCAAGGTCGAGCGGCACAAGGCGGTGCGGATGGCGCGCAAGTGAACTCAGGCGCGAACTCGATCGAGAACGCTGTCGCCGCCGGTCGCGACCGCCAAAACGGGGCGCCGGACAGAGCGCGGATCGAGCTCAGGGGCTTGGTCAAGTCGTTTCGCGGCCCGGACGGGCCGATCAGGGCGGTGCGCGGCATCGACGTCCAGATCGCGAGGGGTGAAACGGTCGCGCTGCTGGGGCCAAACGGTGCGGGCAAGTCGACCACGATCGACATGCTGCTCGGCCTGCTCGCGCCCGATGCGGGCACGGTGTCGGTGTTCGGCGGCTCTCCGCAGCAGGCGGTCACGCGCGGATCGGTCGGCGGCATGCTGCAGACGGGCGAGCTGATCCGCGACCTCTCCGTTCGCGAGCTGATCTCGATGATGGCCTCGCTGTACCCCGATCCGCTCGGAGTCGATCAGGTGCTCGAGCTGACGGGCGTCAGCGAGATCGCGCAGCAGCGCACGCAGAAGCTCTCCGGCGGGCAGACCCAGCGCGTGCGCTTCGCGCTCGCGCTCGTCAGCAACCCCGAGCTGCTCGTGCTCGACGAGCCGACGGTCGCGCTGGACGTCGAGGGCCGGCTGGCGTTCTGGACGACGATGCGCGAGTTCGCCGGGCGCGGCAAGACGATCCTGTTCGCGACCCACTACCTCGAGGAGGCCGACGCGTACGCCGATCGGGCCGTGCTGATGGCGCACGGGCAGATCGTCGCCGACGGGCCGACGAACGAGATCAAGGCGATGGTCGGCGATCGCACGATCCGCGCGACCCTGCCCGGAGTCGATTCGGACGGGCTCGCCCGGCTGCCGGGCGTGAGCGCGGTCGAGCGCCGCGGCGAGGCTGTGACGCTGCAGTGCAATGACTCCGACGCGGCGATCCGCGCGCTGCTCGCGGCCTATCCGGCGGCCCGCGATATCGAGATCGAGGCTGCTGGGCTCGAGCAGGCGTTCATCGAGCTGACCACATGAGCCCGCTCGTCTACACCCGCTATGAGCTTTTGAGAACGCTCCGCAATCGGCGCTTTTTCACTCTTTCGCTGGGATTTCCGGTGATTCTCTACTACCTGCTCGCCGCCCCGAACCGCAACGTGCACGACTTCGGCCGCACCGGGATCTCCGCGCCGCTGTACTTCATGATCGGTCTGGCGTCGTTCGGGACGATGGCCGCGATGCTCTCCTGCGGTGGGCGCATCGCGACCGAGCGCGCGGCCGGCTGGAACCGACAGTTGCGCATCAGCCCGCTCTCGACCCGGTCCTACTTCCGCGCGAAGGTGCTGACCGCCTACATGATGGCGCTGATCACCCTGCTCGTTCTCTACACGGCGGGGACGTCGCTCGGAGTCAGCCTCGCGGCCAGCGAATGGCTCGAGATGACTGGCCTGATGCTCGTCGGGCTGATCCCGTTCGCCGCGCTCGGGATTCTGATCGGGCACCTGCTGACGCCCGACTCGATCGGGCCGGCGATCGGCGGCGGGATCGCGGTGCTGGCCTTTCTCGGGGGGGTATGGTTTCCGATTGCCTCGCACGGTTTCATCTACGACGTCGGGCAGGCGCTGCCGTCCTACTGGCTCGTGCAGGCCAGCCATGTGACCGCCGGCGGGCACGGGTGGCGAACCGAGGGATGGCTCGTGATCATCGCCTGGACGGTCGTTCTGAGCCTGCTCGCCGGGTGGGCCTACCGCAGGGACACCGGTCACGTCTAGCCCGCAGCGCGGCCGCGGGGCGGTCCCCGGTCACGCCGACGCACGACGCGCTCGCGTGCGCTACCCTGCCGCGGATGCTCCGCTCCAGGAGATCGGCCCTCGGCGCGCGTAGAACGGTCACCCTCACGATTTTCGTGTGCGCGGTCCTGGCCCTGCTCGCCGGGTCCGCACAGGCGGCTACCGCGACGACCTCGACCACCTATGTCAAAGAGAGCATGCCGACGCTCGAAGCGCAGCTGCGCGCCGGCCACATTCACGCTGTGGTGATCCGCACCAAGACGCAGAAGGTGCATGCCTCGCTCAACGGCGGCGGCAAAGTGACGGTGGCCTACGTGCCAGCCGAAGAACAGAAGATCATCGCGGCGGCCAAGGCGCGGGGCGTGCCGGTCACGGTCGTCAAAGCGAAACCCGAAGGCCTAAGGGCCCATCACAAACTGCGCTACATCGCAGGCGCGATCGTTATCGTCGTGATCATCGCCGTGGTCGTGGTGCTGGTGCTCAATCGCAGACGCAAACGCGCGGCCGAAATGGGCATGGCGTAGAGCGCTCGGCCCGGCCCGGCAATCCGCTCGCGGTGGCGGGCCTCAGAATCCGGTGTTGGTCTTGACGCGCTTGCGGTCTGCGTCGTGCAGGCGCCCCTTGGCCTCGAGCGTCGAGCATGCTTGCGCGATGTCCTCGCCGAGGCAGGTCGTCAGCGCGTGGCTGAGTGTCTGCTTGACGAGTATGCGCATGATCTTGACGTGTTCGGCGTTGGGGGGGAGGGTGTAGGCCGGGACCAGCCAGCCGCGCTCGGCGGCGAGCTGGGCGGCGACATCGAACTCGTCGTAGTCGTGATCGCCCGTGAGTTTGAACGCGACCAGCGGAAGCTGCTCCTCGTCGTCGGCCCCGATCACTTCGAACTGGCCGATCGCCTCGATCTCTTTGGCCAGCGTACGCGCGTTGTACTTCATCACCTCCATCAGGTAGCGGTAGCCGCTGTGGCCGAGGCGCACGAAGTTGTAGTACTGAGCGTGCACCATCGAGGCGCCGGTCGAGAAGTTCAGCGTGAACGTCGCGTCGCGCTTGCCGAGATAGTTCTCATAGAACACCAGATCCTCGGGGAGGTCGCTGGTTTCCCTGAATATGAGCCAGCCGATCCCCGGGTAGACGAGGCCGAACTTGTGGCCCGAGACATTGATCGAGCGGACCTGCTCGAGTCGGAAGTCCCACTCCGATTTGGGGTACAGGAACGGCCACACGAAGCCGCCGCTGGCCGCGTCGATGTGCAACGGCACGTCCAACCCCTGATCGTGCTTGAGTGACACGAGGTAGGCGTTGATTCCCCTGATGTCGTCGGCGTGGCCGGTGAAGGTTGTGCCGAGGACCGCGGCGACACCGATCGTGTTGTGGTCGACGTGGGGCTCCACGTCCTCGGGGCCGATCGTGTACTTGTCCGGCTTGAGCGGCACGATGCGCGGTTCGACGTCGAAATAGCGGCAGAACTTCTCCCACACGACATGGACGTCGCCGCCGAACACGAGGTTGGGACGGTCGACGTCTTTGCCCGCCGCCTGCCTGCGCGCGCGCCACTTCCACTTCAGTGAGAGCGCGCCGAGCATGATCGCCTCGGAGGATCCCTGCGTGCGAGCGCCGGTGGTTTCGCCGGGGGCGTGAAACAGGTCGGCGAGCATGCGGATGCAGCGTTGCTCGATCTCAGCGGTGCGCGGGTACTCGGCGTGGTCGATGAAGTTCGTGTGCAGCGTTTCCTCGATGACGCGTACGGCCTCGGGCTCCATCCACGTCGTGACGAAGGTCGCGAGATTGCGATTCGGGATGCCATCGAGGATCAGCTCGGCCCCGATCAGGCGCATCGCTTCCTCCGCGGTCATGCCAATCTTCGGCAATTTGTGATCGGGCACGGGCTCGAGCAGGAAACGGTTGCCGTAGCGGCCCTCGAGCCGCTCGATCTGTTCGCTGCTGAGCTCCGGCGGGCTTGTGGCGGCTCGCTGCTCGGTGCGCTCTTTCTGGGGCGGCATTGCTCCCTACCTCCTTCGGGTCACATTGGCGACGGTGATCGCTTGAATTGGGGATCGCGACCGGGCTGATCGTGGGCGCTGCGCGCCGCCAACAGGCGCGCATCGGCCGGCGATTATATGGTCCCGCTGGAGGCTTCGGCTCAGCCCTCGGCCCCCTCGGTCGCGACCCCTGAGCGGGCGCGCCGCCGCGCGCCCGGCAGCGCAGTCGCGGGCTCCTCGCCCTCGCCCGGGGTGGGCGCGGGCAGTGCGGTTCCCTCGATGTTGATCCTCGGGAGCACTCTGTCCAGCCATCCGGGTATCCGCCAGGTGCGCTCCCCGACGATATGCAGCACGGCGGGTAGCAGCAGGCAACGGACGACGAGCGCGTCGAGGAACACCGCGCTGGCCAGGCTGAGGCCGAACTCCTTGATCACTCGCTCTTCGCCGAGCATGAACGACAGGAACACGCAGACCATGATCGCCGCGGCTGCGGTGACGACACGGCCGGTCAGCGCGAGCCCCTCGGCAACGGCACGCGAATGTTCGCGCGTCTGCACCCAACGCTCGTGCATGCGCGAGATCAGAAACACCTCGTAATCCATCGACAGGCCGAACACGATCGCAAACAGCATCACGGGGATGAACGACTCGATCGGCCCCTTGGCGACCCCCATCAACCCATCGAACCAGCCCCACTGGAAGATCGCCACGATCACGCCAAGCGATGCGGTGATGCTCAGCAGGTTCATGACAGCGGCCTGCAACGGGATCACGAGCGAGCGGAAGACGATCATCAGCAGCAGCGCGGAAAGCAGCACCACGACGCCGATGAACAGCGGCAGCTTGTGCCCGAGCACGGACGCGAAATCGACTCCACCTGCGGTCACGCCGCCGACGAACACCTTGGCGCCGGTGTGCGCCTCGATCGGCGGGATCACGTGGTCGCGCAGCTGCGAGACGAGTTGTGTGGTCGCGTACGCCTGCGGGGAGGACCTCGGATACACGCTGATCGTGGCCACGCTGCCGGCGGGGTTGAGCCTCGCGGGGGCGACCGAGACGACGTCGCGCGTGCGCGCGATCGCCGTGCGCAGCTGTCCGACGGTGGCGCTCTGACCCCGCGGCACGCGCGCGACGACGAGCATCGGTCCGTTGAAGCCCTGCCCGAAGCCTGCCGCCAGCAGCTCGTAGGCGCGATGCGTGGTCTGGCTCGCGGGGTCGTTGGAGGCGTCGCTCGATCCGAGCCGCAATGCGATCGCGGGCGCGGCGATCAGCAGCATCACCATGGTCGAGGCGATCGCGATCGTCCATGGGCGCCGCTGCACGGCCGCGCTCCAGCGCATCCAGGCGCGGCCCGGTCGGGGGCCTTCGCCGTATCCGAGCGCTCGCGCGGCGGCGCGGCCGTCGGAGCCGGCCACGCCGGCGGCTGCGGGGGCGCTCGCCGCGCGCGCTTCGCGTGCGCGCCTGCGGCGGCCCGGCCGCGCGACGCGGGCGCCCGCGACCGTCAACAGCGCGGGCAGCAGGGTCAGCGAGCCGAGCATCACCAGCAGCACGCCGATCGACGCGGAGATCGCGACGCCGTACAGGAAGTCGACGCCCAGCAGCATCATTCCGAGCAGCGCGATCACGACGGTCGTGCCGGCGAACAGGACGGCGCGCCCGGCCGTGTCCATCGCCTGGACGACCGACTCACGGACGTTCTCGAACGTCGGCCCGGGCGTGCGGTAGGCCTCGCGGAAGCGGGTCAGGATGAACAGGGCGTAGTCGATCCCTACGCCCAGTCCGATCATCGCCGCCAGCTCGGTGGAGAAGTCCGGCGTGTCCACCACATGCGTGAACAGCGCGATCAGACCGAGCCCCGTGCCGAGGCCGAACAGCGCGGTCACGATCGGCAGGCCCATCGCGGTCAGCGAACCGAACGTCAGCAGCAGGATGACGATCGCAGCGAGCAGGCCGACCGCGGTCGACAGGCCGAAGCCCGCCTGCTCGGTCTGCTCGATCGCCTGGCCGCCGAGCTCGACCTGAAGTCCCGGCTGGGCCGCGGCGCGCGCCGTCTGCACGACACGTTCGGGGGCGCTCTTCGGCAGCAGGTTCGCTTTCTCGTCGAACACGACGGTCGCGAAGGCGATCTGGCCGTGGGCCGAGATCGCCTTTCCCGCGGCGGCGCTCGCATACGGGCTGATCACCGAAGCGACGTGCGGAAGCGTTGCGACGCGCGCGAACAGCGAGCTCATGCGTGCCTTGACGCGCGGGTCGAGCACCGTCCCCGAGCTGACCTTGTAGACGATCGTGTCGCGATCGCCGGCCTGCGACGGAAAGCTGCTCTGGAGCAGATTCGCCGCGCGCTGGGCGTCGGAGTTCGGCAGCGTGAAGTTGTTCGAATAGGTCGTGCCGGCCGACTGGGCGAACACGTTGACCGCGATCAGCAACGCCACCCAGCCGAGCAGCACGTACTTGCGATGGGTTGTCGTCCAGCGGGCGAGGCGGAGCATTGTCGGTCCTCCGGGGGAAGCTAGGCGCGGGCGGGATGGCGACCCCGCCAGGTTAGCCACAGATCGGCCAACCGCCGGCGGGGCTGAGTTCGACTGTACCGCGACGCTCGCGCGGGACAATCGGGGATTACCCCTACAGCCTTCGCGCGCATATCCGGGATCAGTTGACGCTGGGATCGGTCGGCATCCGCGCCAGCAGCGCGTATCCGCCGCCCTTGCGCGTTAGAACCGCGCTCCACAGGTCCTCGGGCTCGTCGGTAAAGACATCGTCGGGGCGCGCGGCGTGCAGGATCCAGTCGCCGTTGTCGAGCTCCTCGTTGAGCTGGCCCTCGCCCCAGCCCGCATAGCCCGCGAACACACGCCTGCGCGCGGTCGCCTCGGTCAGCTCCGCGATGCCCGCGTCGGGAGCGGGGAAGCCGATGCGCCCGAGCACGAGCAGTCCGGCCGGCGAGGGGTCGATGAACTCGGCGAGGCAGACGATCGCGCTCGGCTGCACCGGGCCGCCGAGGTACACCGGCTCGGCGTCGGCGACCGCGTCCTCGAGCTGGGGAACCGCCTCGCCGACTGTCACGTTCGAGGGCCGGTTGAGGACCACGCCCATCGCGCCCTCGTCGTTGTGCACGCCGATCAGGATCACGCTGCGCGCGAAGTTCGGATCGTGCAGCGCCGGCGAGGCGAGCAGCAGCTGGCCGCTGAGCGATTCATCCATGATCTGTCCAGGCTACCGCGCCTCCCGCCAGCCTCCGACCGGGTCATCCAGGCGTCCACGGGGGCGGCGAGCGACGGCGCCGGTCGCCGCGAGGCACGGCGGCGCCGGCGCCCGAACACCGGCGGGAGAACCCTCGAGCGAAGGCGGAGGCAAGCATGAAGGCCAAAGAGATCGATGTCGTCGTGATCGGCGCGGGACCGGCGGGAGAGGTGTGTGCCGGGCGCCTCGCGGCGGCCGGGCTGCAGGTGACGATCGTCGAGCGCGAGCTGGTCGGGGGCGAGTGCTCCTACTACGCGTGCATGCCCTCCAAGGCGCTGCTGCGACCGTGGCAAGCGCTGGCCGAGGCGCGCCGGGTGCCCGGCGCGGCGCAGGCGGCCCGCGGCCGGCTCGATGTCAGGGCCGTGCTCGATCGCCGCGACGAGGTCGTCCACGAGCTCACCGACGACAGCCACCTGCCGTGGCTTTCCGAGCGCGACATCGAGCTCGTGCGCGGCCACGGGAGGCTCGCCGGCGAGCGTACCGTCGACGTCGGCGATCGGCGGCTGCGCGCCCGTCGCGCGGTGGTGCTCGCAACCGGGTCGAGCGCGGCGATCCCGCCGATCGCGGGACTGCGCGAGTGCCGGCCGTGGACCAACCGGGAGATCACCACAGCGAAATCCCTCCCGGTGTCGTTGCTGGTCCTCGGCGGCGGCGTGGTCGGCGTCGAGATGGCTTGTGCATACGCCTCGCTCGGCGTGCGGGTGACGATCGTGGAGGCGGCGGAGCGGCTGATCGGCGAGGAGGAGGAGTTCGCCTCAGAGCAGGTGCTGCGGGCGCTCGAGGAGAGCTTCGGGACACGCGTCTGCCTGGGCGTGCGCGCGACCGAAGCCCGGCGCGAAGCCGACGGAAGCGTGACGCTGGCGCTCGCCGGCGGCGAGCGGCTCGCCGGCGAGGCCCTGCTCGTGGCTGTCGGGCGCCGACCCAACACCGAGGCGCTTGGGCTCGAGGCGGTCGGCCTGCGGCCCGGCGGCCCGATCGCCGTGCAGGACAGCATGCGCGCGGTCGCGCGCGACTGGCTCTACGCGGTCGGCGACTGCAACGGACGCGTGCTGCTCACGCACATGGCCAAGTACCAGGCCCGCGTCGCCGCCGAGCACATCCTCGGTCGTGACGCCCCGCTGCTCAGCGACGGAGGGCGATCGCCGCGGGTGATCTTCACCGAGCCGCAGGTCGCGGCCGTCGGGCATACGCTCGCAAGCGCGCGCGAGGCCGGCCTGCGCGCGCGAGCCGTTGACGTGGCGACCGAGGCCAACGCCGGCGGCAGCTTCGTCGGGCGCGGCGCCGCCGGGACGGCGCGGCTCGTCGTGGACGAGGAGCGGGACACGATCGTCGGCGCGACCTTCACCGGCGTCGACGTCGCCGAGTCGCTGCACGCCGCGACGATCGCGATCCTCGGCCAGGTCCCGCTCAAACGGATCTGGCACGCGGTGCCGTGTTTTCCGACGCGCAGCGAGATCTGGCTGCGCTTGCTCGAAGGCCTCGGCCGGTAAGCGGCGGCCTATGCCTGCGCGTTCGAGCGCTCAGCCGACCGAGAAGAGCTCGAGCGCGCCCGAGGTCTGGTGGTCGTTGGCGTCGCCCTCGGGCTCGACCACGTGCCCGTCGGCGACGATCGGGCTGTTCCAGTGTCCCGGCGAGCCCGCCAGCTTGGCGATCGGCTTGGGCGAGCTCGGCCGGTAGACGTAGATCCCGCCGCCCGCTGGGTCGTACACGTAGAGCAGACCGCCGGCGAGCACCGGGCTGGTGCCCGGCGTCCCGGTCTCCCACGCCTCGTACAGGTGTCGACGGCGCAGGACGTAGGCGGCGGTCGCGTTTTCGTCGCCCACGAACACGGTCGTGTGACCGCCGTGGCGCCAGACGGCCGGGGCCGTAAACAGCTGGCCGCCGCCGGGCAGCGGCAGCTGCTGCACTTCGCCGCCGAGCTGTATGTGCGAGCTCAGCGAGCGCCCGTTCAGGCGCGAGAGTCGCAGCACGCGCATGATCCCGTCCTTGCCGGCGAGCACGACGCGGTCTTCGCCGAGCAGCGCGGGGCCGCTCGAGCCGAGGTCGCCGTCGGTGTCGTTCAGGTGTTCCTGGTCGATCGGCGTATAGGACTGGCGCAGGCGCAGGGCCGGGAACGTCAGCTCGAGCACGCTGTCGCCGAAATCCGTCGTCCCGTTCCAGGGACCATTCCCGGTATCGATCAGCAGACGCTTGCCGCCTGGCTCGACGACCGCGCCCGCGCGCGAGAGGATCGCTGAGTCGCTGGAGGGACAGCTGCTCGGCCCGAGCAGCTGTCGCCGGTCCGAGCAGAGCGAGTTGAAGATGGCTCTGATGCGGCCGCTCGCGCGATCGATCAGGACCACGTGACCCTGATAGGGGGGTATGTCGCCGAAGTAGCCGCTCGTCGCCACGATCAGGTCCGGCCCGTCGACGTTGAGCGCTGCGCCGAGCTTCTCGTGGCTGGCGTCGCGGGTCACGGAGACCGGCCAGGACCCCGTCTTGTCCTCGCTGCCGTCGGCCAGGGAGAGCTTGTGGATCAAGCCGTTCGGCGAGGACGCATAGACGTAGGGCGCTTGCGGGTCGGCCAGCGGGCTGGTGGTCGAGATCTGGGCTGTGCCGGCCCAGTCGCGATAGCTTGGCGGGGTGAACGTCCACAGGATCTGGCCGCTGTCCGCGTCGATCGCGAGCGTCTTGCCGTACGTCGTCGTGACCACGATCGTGTTGTGCGGCGCGCCGTCGACGAGCGCGCCATGTAGATAGATCGGCGAGCAGTCGACGGTGCCGGGCAGCGTCACGTGCAGGTGGCGAAGGCTGCCGACGTTGGCGCTCGTGACCCCCGTCGGGGCTTCGGTCGTGTCGCCGCGTTGCGCGTTCAGGCCGAACTCGGGCCACTCGCGCAGCGGCTGCGTCGCGGCGCCGGCCGCGGCGGTGGGGATCGCGGTCGCCGATGTCGTCGGCGCCGCGGCGTCCGCGGCCTTCCCGGAGCTGCTCCCGCAGGCGGCGATCAGCGTGCACCCCGCGGCGGCCGCCGCGAAGCGGATCGCGTGCAGCGCCGTTGTCGCTTGCGAGATCCGCACCCGTCCAGGTCTAGCGCATGGGCCCGCGAGGCCACGTCGGTAGCACAGGCGTTCCGGAGCCCCGCTGCGCCGTAATCCGGGCTGCTTGCGGCGCTATGCTGGCGCAGGCTGAGCGGACAACGGACGGAAAGGCGGAGCAATCATGGCCAAGCACCCGCAGGTGGGCGAGCAGGCGCCGGACTTCGAATTGCCCGGCACCGGCGGCCCGTTCAAGCTGTCTGATCACCGCGGCGAGCGAATCGTGTTGCTCTTCTACCCGGGCGATAACACCATGGTGTGTACCCGCCAAATGTGCAGCTATCGAGATCGGGCGGGTGATTTCGCCAAGCTGGACGCGACCGTCGTCGGGATCTCGGCGCAGGACGTGGGGTCGCACCAGGGCTTCATCGACAAGAACGGGCTCACGCTGCCCCTGCTGGCGGACGTCGGCGGCAAGGTTGCCCGCCAGTACTCGGCTTACTCGTCGGCGCTGGGCAAGTACGGCACCAAGCGGGCCGCGATCGTGGTCGATGAGGATGGCATCGTGCGCTACCGACACGACCATCTGCTCGGCCTGGATTATCAGTCCGTCGATGACCTTCAGGCGGCGCTCGCCAAGCTTCCCGCTGCGGCATAGCCGCTCGGGCTTGACTCAGGACCCGAGCGCGGCGGCGGTCCCGGGTCCGGCGGCGGCAGGCTCGCCGCTCGCGGGCGGGGGCCGCTCGTCGCTGGCGCGCCGCGAGTGCAGCTCGGCGAGCTCGAGCTGCAGGCTGCGCGGGCGCTCGCCGGGACCGGGCGTGCGCCGGTGCCAGGCGCCCTCCCCGTCTAGCTCCCACGAACTCTGGTTGTCGGCGAAGGCCCGTTCGAGCGTGTCGAGCAGCTCGGCGCGGACGCCGGGAGACTCGATCGGCGTGGCGAGCTCGACGCGATGGTCGAGGTTGCGCGGCATCAGGTCGGCCGAGCCGATGTAGATCGTGTGCTCGCCGTCGCGCTCGAACGCGAACACCCGCGAGTGCTCGAGCAGCCGACCGACGATCGAGACGACACGGATGTTCTCCGAGATCCCGGGCAGGCCCGGGCGCAGGCAGCAGATACCGCGCACGTTCAAATCGACTTTGACGCCCGCCTGCGAGGCTCGGTAGAGCGCCCTGATGCAGCGGCCGTCGACGAGCGCGTTCATCTTCATCGCGATCCTGCCCGGCGACTCGGGCGAGTGCGAGGCGATCGTCAGGTCGATCTGCTCGAGGATGCCGTCGCGCAGCTGGTTGGGCGCGACGAGCACCTTGCGGTAGTGAAGCGGACGGCCGTAGCCGGTCAGATAGTTGAACATGTCCGTGACGTCCGCGCCGATCTGCCCGTCGATCGTGAACAGGCCGAAGTCGGTGTACAAGCGCGCCGTGGCGGAGTTGTAGTTGCCGGTGCCGATGTGCACGTAGTTGCGCACCCCATCGCCCTCGCGGCGAACCACGAGCACGCACTTGGCGTGCGTCTTCAGCGCCGGCTGACCGTATACCACGTGCACGCCGGCCTCCTCCAGAGCCTTCGCCCAGTGGATGTTCAGGCGCTCGTCGAAGCGGGCCTTCAACTCGACCAGTGCGACCGCCTGCTTGCCGCGCTCGGTGGCGTCGATCAGCGAGGGCACGAGCGAGGAGTCGTCGCTCGTGCGATACACGGTCTGCTTGATCGCGAGCACGTTCGGGTCGGCCACGGCCTGCTGGACGAAGCGCTCGACCGAGGTCGCGAACGAGTCGTAGGGGTGGTGCACGAGCAGATCGCCTTCGCGCATCGCGGCAAACACGTCCGGGCGCTCTCCCTCGTGGCGCAGCAGGCGCGGATGGGTGCTGCCGACGATCGGCTCCTCGCGCAGCTCGGCGTAGCCGGGCAGTTTGACGACCTCCCACAGCGCGCCCAGATCGAGCCGTCCGTCGACGGAATAGACCTCGTCGTCGGCGACGCCCAGCAGCTCGATCAGCTCTGCGCGCAGGTGCGGCGGGCAGCTCGAGCCGATCTCGACGCGCACGATCTCGCCGAACCGCCGCCGGCGCAGCTCGTCCTCGACGGCCTGGAGCAGGTCGGCGGCGTCGTCGGACACCTCCAGGTCGGCGTCGCGGGTCACCCTGAAGACGTCGCACTCGACGATCTCCATGCCCGGGAAGAGCGCGTCGAGATGGTGAGCGATCACGTCCTCGAGCGCGACCAGCACGGCCTCGCCCTGGATCGCCGAGCCCAGCCCGTCGCGCCCGAGCACGAGAAACCGGGGCAGGATCTCGGTCGGGACCTTGACGCGCGCGAACACGGTCTCATCGGTGACCGGGTCGCGCACGAGCACGGCGAGGCTGAGCGACAGGTTGGAAATATAGGGGAACGGTCGGCCCGGCGCGACCGCGAGCGGGGTGAGCGCGGGGAAGATCACGCGCTCGAAGTGCCTGGTCAGTTGCGCGCGCTGAGCATCGTCGAGCTCGTCGACGCCGACCAGCGTGATCCCGTGCTCGGCCAGCTGCGGACGCAGCGCGCCCTCGAAGCAGGCGCTCAGCCTGCGGCTGAGCCCGAGCACGCGCTCGCGGATCTTGGCGATCGCCTGCGAGGGCGTGAGGCCGTCCTGGCTGGAAGTCTCGACGCCCGCGTCGATCTGGTCGTGCAGGCCGGCGACGCGCACCATGTAGTACTCGTCGAGGTTGGTCGTGTAGATCGCGCAAAACTTCGCCCGCTCGAGCAGCGGCGACGTCTGGTCCTCGGCGAGCTGCAGGACGCGGTCGTTGAAGTCCAGCCAGGACAGCTCGCGGTTGATGTACAGCGCAGGATCCTCGAGCTGCTCTTGCTCTGAATCATGCAGCTGCTCCTGATCGTCGAACATCGCCGTAGCGCACGCTACACCGTTCCCGCCGACGGCACCAGCCTAATCCCGCTAGGCTCCCGCCCGGGGATGGCGCGCCAACTCTGGCTACTCCGTCACGCCGAGGCCGAGCCGCATGGAGCGCGGCCCGACGCGCAGCGGCGGCTGACCGCGCGGGGCGAGCAGCAGGCGCGCGCCGCGGGGCTCGCGATCGAGCGCCTGGGGGTGGTCTTCGATGAGGTGTTGTTCAGCCCGAAGGTGCGCGCCGCGAGAACCGCGCAGCTCGCCGCCGCGGGCTGGGGCGAGCAGCAGCGCACGCTGCTGCGTGAGCATCCGCCGCTGGCGGGGGGCTTCGACGCGCCGCAGGCGCTCGAGGCCCTCGCGGGCGTTCCCCAGCGCGACGGACGGTTGCTGGTGGTCGGACACGAGCCCGACCTGTCGCTGACCGTCGCGGGGCTGAGCGGAGCCCAGGTCGACCTGAAGAAGGGCGGTCTCGCCGTCCTGCGTCTACAGGGAGCGAGCGGTGAGCTCGCGATCCTGCTGCGCCCGCGCGAGCTCGGGCTCATCAGTGGCGTCCCAGTCGACCGGGACTGACGGCGGCACATCGACCGCCATATCGCGGTCGAGTGACTCCGCCGCGAAGCGGTAGCCGATCCCGAAGTGGGTGTGAATGTAGCGCCAGCGCGGCGAGGCCTTCTCGAGCTTCTGGCGAAGCTTGCGCACGAACACATCGACGGAGCGGTCGCCCCTGACCATCGCATAGCCCCACAGGCGCGAGTAGATCTCCTCGCGCTCGAGCACGCGGCCGTCGGCCGCGGCGAGCAGCTCGATCAGCTCGAACTCGCGCCTGGTCAGCTCGAGGCTCGTGCCGCGGACAAACGCCTGGAAATGATCGGCGCGGACTTCCACCTCGCCGGCCAGCAGCGGTTTGACCTCGGCGCGCGCGCTCGAGCGCCGCCGCCGCCGTGTCACCCCCTGGACTCGTGCGATGACCTCCTCGGGGTGGCACGGCTTGGTGATCCAGTCGTCCGCTCCCAGCCGCAGCCCGCGCACACGCTGGGCCACCGTCGAAGGACCGGTGCAGACGACCACGCCGAGCTGCGGCAGCGCCCCGCACAGCCGCTCAAGCCACTCCCACGTCTGGGGAGCGAGGACGGTGAGATCGACGATCAGCGCGCTCAGGCGCATCGACGCGATCGCGTCGGGCGGTACCGGACCCGCGAGCACCCGATGCTCCCAGCCCAAGCGGTCCAAGCGCTTGCTGAGGACCTGAATGAAGCCGCTGTCGCGGTCGAGCACCGCCACGCGCAGCGCGGCGCTGCCCCGTGTAGCCGACTGCGCCTCCTCGTCCGTGGCGCGGATGCTTTCCGACATCGGGACGCAGTCTATGGGACCCGCCGGATCGGTGCTCGCGCGTCTGCTCGCGGTTACACCATGTTTACATTCAACCCCGCAATTTGCGAGGCGAGCGCCGCCGGACGCGCAATTTGCGGCGCGCCGCGGGACGGCCCCGCTCAGGCGGGGTGCGAGGAGTCCGAGAACTCCTTGAACAAACCGGTTACGACGAACGCGACCTGCTCGCCGATGTCAACGGCGTTGTCGCCGATCCGCTCGAGCGCGCGCGCGACGAGGATCATGTGCATCGCCCATTCGCGCGTGTCGGGGTCCTCGCCGATTTCGATCGCCATGCGGAAGATCTCGCGGTTCAGGCGATTGATTTCGCTGTCCTGGCGGACCAGATCCATCGCCAGTTCGATGTCGCGCGCGGCGAACGCCGCACGACACTGGACCACCTCCGAGCGCGCCTGCGCGCCCATTTTTGCGAGCGCGCTCAGCACCTCCAGGCGCACCGGCGGCTCGTGGCCCGAGAGCGGGATCAGCTTGGCGATGTTCACGCACTGGTCGCCCATTCGCTCGATGCGCATGATCACGTGCAGCAGCGCCGCGACCAGCCGCAGGTCGCCGGCGACCGGCGCCTGCAGGGCGAGCAGCGAGAGGATCCCCTGGTGGACCTCGAGGTAGCGCCCGTCGACGCGGTCGTCGTCGGCGATCACCATCTCCGCAAGCTCGACATCCTGATGGCTCAGCGCCTCGAGCACGCGGTCGAGTTGTTCGACGACGATGTCCAGGCCACCGAGCGCGCGCTGCTGCAGCTCGCGCAGCTGCTCCTGAAAATGGGCGCGACCGATTCCATTGGCGTCGAGCGCGGCATCCGCGCTCGCGTTGGCACGATCGACATCGGTGCCGCCGCCTGGAGGGCTAGCCGAACTTTCCGGTGACATATTCCTCCGTTCTCGGGTCGCTCGGTTTGGTGAAGATATGCTCCGTCGGGCCGACCTCGACGAGCTGCCCATCGAGCATAAAAGCGGTGCGGTCGGCGACGCGCGCAGCCTGCTGCATGTTGTGCGTGACTATCACGATCGTCACGCGCGTCTTGAGCTCCTCGATCAACTCCTCGATCTTGAGCGTCGCGATCGGATCGAGGGCCGAGCAGGGCTCGTCCATCAGGATCACCTCGGGGTCCACGGCCAGCGAACGGGCGATGCACAGGCGCTGCTGCTGGCCGCCCGAGAGCCCGGCGCCGGGCTCGTGCAGGCGATCGGATACCTCCTGCCACAGGCCCGCGCCGCGCAGCGCGGCCTCGACCCGGGTGCGCAGGTCCCCGCGGCGGTGCGAGGTCAGGCGAAGGCCAGCCGCGACGTTGTCGAACACGGACATCGTCGGGAACGGGTTAGGTTTCTGGAAGACCATGCCGATCGCCCGGCGCACCGCGACGACGTCGACCGAGGGGTCGTAGACGTCGAGCTCATCGAGCAGCACGCTGCCCTCCGCGCGGGCCCCGGGAATCTCCTCGTGCATGCGGTTTATGCAGCGGATCATCGTCGACTTGCCACAACCCGACGGCCCGATGATCGCCGTGACCTGGTTGGCTTCGAAGTCCAGGTCGATGCCCTTGATCTGTTCGGCATCGCCGTAAAAGGCGCGCAGGTTGCGCAGGTGCACGGCATGGCCGGCCTTGGCCAGCTGGGACGGCGTCGCAGCGCGATCCTCGAGCGCCACGCCATCGCTGCCGCGCTTGGTGCCCGCCGCGTCGGGGGCGCGCGGCGGCGGCTCGATCACCTCATCGGGGTCCATCGCAGTGGTCCTTCCGAACGGCGATCCCCTGCTTGAACGGAGCGTCATGCAAGGCGACTCCTTCGCGAGATCGCACGGGCAATGAGGTTGAGTACAAGGATCATCGTGACCAGCGTCAGCGCCGCCCCCCAGGCACGGTTTACCACGGCGGTGGTGGGCGAGATGACGTCGTTGTAGATCTGGACCGGCAGCGAATTCATGAACTGGCCGAGGTTGGTGTTGGTTTTGAAGCTGACCCCGGCCGTGAACAGTAGCGGCGCGGTCTCGCCGGCCGCGCGGGCGATCGCGAGCAGCATGCCGGTCAGCAGCCCGGGCAGCGCGGTCGGCAGCACGATGCTCCAGATCACGCGCCAGCGCGGCACGCCGAGCGCGAGCGCCGCCTCGCGCAATGAGCTGGGCACGAGCAGCAGGATCACCTCGGACGAGCGAATCACGATCGGCAGCATCAACAGAGACAGCGCCAGCGAGCCCTTGTAGCCCGCGTAGGAGCTGCCGGTGCCGACGATCAGCGCGATGTAGATGAACAGGCCAAAGATGATCGACGGCACGCCCGTCAGCACATCGACGAAGAAGCGCACGGTGTTCGCGAACCAGCCGTTGCTGCCGTACTCGACAAGCCACACTGCGACGCCGACGCCGATCGGGATCGAGATCGCCGCGGCGAGCGCCACAATCTCGATGGTGCCGACGATCGCGCTCTTGATGCCGCCGATCGAGATGTTTTTGAAGAACGTGTTGCCGGACGGGTCGGTCGTGAAGAAGCTGAAGCTCCACGAGCTGAGGCCCTTGTGCAGCAGGTAGTAGACGATCAGCACGAGCGGGATCAGGGCGATGATCGTCCCGGCGAGGATCGCCGCACGGGCGCCCGCGTCGCGACGCTTGCGCGCCGGCGTGAGCGCGAGGCGGGTCAGGCTATCGGGGCTCGCCGGCGTCATAGCCCAGGCGTCCCAGCGACCGGAGGGGGAGCGTGGTCGGTTCGCTGCGGCGCCGCGCGGCGGGGGGCGCGGGCACGCGCGGCGCGCAGGACCAGCAGACGCGCGATCACGTTGACGAGCAAGGTCAGCACGAACAGCACGACGCCCGCCGCGAACAGCGCCGAGCGATGCAGTCCCTGGGCCTCGCCGAACTCGTTGGCGATCACGGCTGCGAGGCTGTAACCCTGTTCGAACAAGTGGTGGCTCAACTGCGGCGCGTCGCCGATCAGGATCGTGACGGCGATCGTCTCGCCGATCGCGCGCCCGAGCCCGAGCATCGCGCCTCCAACGATCCCGCCGCGGCAGTAGGGCAGCACGGCCATGCGAATCATCTCCCAGCGGGTGGCTCCGAGTGCGAGGGCGGCTTCCTTGTGATCGCTGGGCACGGTCTCCATCACCTCGCGCGAGATCGCGCTGACGATCGGCAGGATCATGATCGCGAGCACCAGCCCCGCGACGAAGTAGTTGGGGATCGTGACGCTTCCGCCGCCGATGAACGGGATGAACGACAAGCGATCGGCGACCCACTGCTCGGCGGGCTGCAGCTTGGGAGCGAGCACGAAGATGCCCCACAACCCGTATACGACCGAGGGCACCGCCGCGAGCAGCTCGATCAGCACCGTGACCGGACCGCGCACGCGGCGGGGACAAAGCTCGGTGACGTAGATCGCGGTGGCGACCGCGACGGGCACTCCGATCAGCAGCGCGATGCCCGACGTGATCAACGTGCCGACCAGCAGCGGCAGCGCGCCGAACTGTTCGGCAGAGACGTTCCAATCGTTGTCGAACGTGAAGCCGAGCACGCCGAACTTCGCGAACGCCGGCCGCGCTTCGCCGACCAGCCGGATGAAGAAGTAGACGATCAGCGCGAGGATCAGCCCCGCCAGCGCTGTCAGGCCGTACTTGAGCGCGCGATCGGGCAGGCGCGCGAGGGGTGAGCGCTCGAGGATCGAGCGCTCACCCCTCCTCAGTGTTGCCGCCTCCATGGTCTCTCTATATCCGATCCCGGGTGCGTCTATATCCGGTTCCGGGAGCGACCATGGAGTCGTCGTGCCGCCGCTCAGCCGCTAAGCGGCTTCCCGTTGCATTCCAGCGCCTTGACCGCCGCCTTGGATTTTTCGAGGATCGACGGCGGCAGCGAGGCGTAGTCCGCCTGTGCGAGCACCGACTGTCCCGAGCCCAGGCCGTAGTTCAGGAACGCCGCCACCCCCTTGGCCGCGCTTTCGCCGCCCGGGAGGCCCGCCTTGCACATATCCTTGTAGACGACGATGAACGTCTGGGAGGTCAGCGGGTAGGCTTCCGCCCCCGCGGGGTTGCTGATTTTGATGCCGAGGTTCGCCGGCACGGTCACCCCGGTCGCAGCGGCGCTGGTCGAGGCGAGGTTCGGCGCGACGAAGTTGCCCGCCTTGTTCTTGACCGAGGCGTAGGTGAAGTTGTGCTGGAGCGCGTAGGCCTGCTCGACGTAGCCGACCGCCCCGGTGGTCTGCTGCACGGCGCCCGCGACGCCTGCGTTTCCCTTGGCGCCAGTGCCGGTCGGCCACTGCACGTCCTTGCCTTCGCCGACCTTCGCCTTCCATTCCGGATCGACCGCGGCCAGGTAGCCGGTGAAGCCGGCCGTCGTGCCCGAGGAGTCCGACCGGTGGATCACGGTGATCGAGGTGCTGGGCAGCGACAGGCCGGGGTTGAGCGCCTTGATTTCCGGCGCGTTCCAGGTCTTGATCCAAGACAAGAAATGGAGCCAGATCAAAGACGGCAAAGACAAACTCGTATGCGGCACGAAAGCCGAGGCCGAAAGCGAAATCACACGTGTGGTGCGCGAAGACGGCTCCGGCACAACGGCCGTGTTCAAGAAGTGGCTCGAGCTCATCAACGGCAAAGGCGAAACCGCAGCAGGGAAAGTCTGCGACGCCGCCGGTGAAACCTGGCTGCAGTGCTCAGAAGAACCGCCGTCGAACACCAAGTGGCCGGAAGAAGAAACGAAACTCGCCCGCGGCAACGGCAACGGTGGCGTGGTCAAAAAGGTCGAAGAAACGCCAGGCTCGATCGGCTATGCCGCCCTCGCGAATGCGAGAAAAGGTCCAAAGTTCGTTCCGCCAGAAGGTGGCGAAGGCAAGAACGGGTTCTGGGCCGAGGTCGAAAACGGTCAGACCGAACTGGTCGGTGGGAAAAAAACTCAAAGTCTTCACCGACCCGGCGGATAACGGCGACGTTGCCGCCAAAAGCAAAGCCAACTGTGCAGCCACCTCATACGTGAACATCAAACCGTCGACCGGGAAGGCGGAAAAAGGCAAGTTCCCGCCGCCGAATACCGAACAGCTGTGGGACCTCGTAGCTGCCGAAAAGAAGGAGAAAAACTATTCACTGTGCGGACTCACGTACGACCTGGGCCTGACGAAATTCGAAGGCTTCAAAGGCGCCACCGAGAGCGAGGTCACGACATCAGGTGACTTCCTTGAATTCGTGCTCAACTCAGAAGCCGAAGGCGGTCAGAAGCTGATCGAAAACGAAACGGACTTCCTCGGTCTGCCCACGAGCAGCGAACCCAAAAAGAACGTTCTGAAAATCGCCCAGGAAGGCGCAGCAAAAATCCAGTACTAGGAGAGGAGACCCCTAGGTTGCGCCACGTGCCGCAACGTGGGCCGAGCAGGACGCGAGACGGGCCGCCCCAAGGATGGGGCGGCCCTTCCGACGTTTCACGCACCAGCATGACGCGCGCGATTTGTTGATCGCTTCATATCTGGCTGCCGCATCGGCCTCACCGCGTCGCAGTCCACTGCCTAGCGTTCAGCGGGCGGCTCAGAGGCTGTTTAGCGGGACGCCGACGATGTCGAGGCGCCGGGTGAGGCCGCTGAGGGCGAACTCGCGGATCGCCTCGCTGGTCGCGCCGATCGCGGCGAAGTCGCGATCTGCGCCGGTGTCGGGCGGCGTAAGCGAAGCGGCGACCGAGGGGAGCAGGTCGCGCAGGGTTTGCCGGATCGTGTCGGTAGTCTCCGGGTGCTCGCGAACGCTCTCGCGCAAAAAAACCAGACGCCGTAGCCGATGTGGCGTGTCTCGTCGTGGTGAATCTTGGAGTAGCCCTCGACGAAGCCCGGCAGCAGGCGCTCGCCGGACAGGTAGTCGGTTGTGAACTTGAACGTGGTGAGGCCGAGCGTTCCCTCGAGGATTAGGTGGTAAAGCGTGATGAAGTGGACCTTGACGTCGAGGTTCCTCGGCTCGGCGAGGAGCCTCTGGTGGGCCTGGACAAGCTGTTCGTCGAAGATGTGGCGGAACGCGTCGGAAACGCTGGCTCGCGCTCGATCGACGTGTGCGGCGATCAGATCAGCAGAAGCGACGGCCTCATCCTGAAAGCGGGCGTAGAACTGCATGTGCCGCGCCTCGTCAACCTGCTGGCTTGCGAGGAACGTGGCTTCCTCCTCGGAGCCGTAAGCGCCGACGAGGCCGGAGAACTTCGTCGTGATGCGCTCCTCGGCGACGATCAGCGACGACAGTACATAGACGATCAGGTCGCGGTCCTCGCCGGTCATTTCCGTCCACTGCGTCCTGTCGGTCGACAGGTCGATCGTGAACGGCGACCACTGCGAGTCCTCCCAGCGCCGGTAGAGCGTCTGCGGATCGTTGAGCTGGATTTCGCTGTCGCTCACGGCGGACTGGCAGGCTAGGCTCGCTTGGTGGCGCGGATGATCGCGGCGCCGGCGTGCTCGTGGACCCGATGCGTCTCTGTGATCTCGATCTCGCTCAGCCCGGCAGCGGTGAGCGCGTCCTCGAACTCCGTGCGGGTGAGAGCGCCCGCGATGCAGCCCGTCCACTTGCGCATGTCCGCACGCGTCGCCTCGTCCATAGCTGGGTCGGCGATCACGTCGGAGATCGCCAAACGGCCGCCGGCGCGTAGGACCCGCGCCGCCTCTCGCAGGACCCGCGGCTTGTCGCCGGATAGGTTCAGCACGCAGTTTGAGATGACGACGTCCACGCTCGCATCGGCAAGCGGAATCTCCTCGATGTAGCCCTTATGAAACTCAGCGTTCGCGAGGCCCACCTGCGCGGCGTTGCGCCGCGCGAGCTCCAGCATCTCGCCGGTCATGTCCAGGCCGATCGCCTTGCCCGTGGGACCGACCCGCCGGGCGGAGATCAGCACGTCGGCGCCCGCGCCCGAGCCCAGGTCGAGCACGGTGTCTCCCTCGCTAAGGTCTGCCACCGCGGTCGGCACGCCGCAGCCCAGTGACGACGCCACGGCCACCTGTGCGCCCTCGGCGCTCTGCTCGTCATACAGCGAGGCCCCGAAGACCTCGCGGCCGTGCTCGTCGCTGACGCCGAGCGCGGGCGCGCCCTTGGCCTCGATCGCCCCGGCAGCCAGCGCCGCGGCGGCGTAGCGCTGGCGCACCTGCTCGCGTACGTCGCTCTCGCGCGAGCCGGTGGCACATCCGCAGCTGCTCGCCTGGGGTGCGCAGCAGGCGTCCTTCTCGCTCTCGGCGCAGCACACGACCTGCTGCTTGGGCGCGCAGCACGCCGAGGCGGTCTCGTCTCCTAGCTCAGCCATGCGGACAGCTCGTCAAGCGCGTCGGGGATCACGTAGTAGTAGGCCCACAGGCCAAGACGCTCGGAATCGACGATCCCCGCGGTGCGCAGCTTCTTCAGGTGATGGGACAGGGTCGGCTGGGCGACGTCGAACAGCGGCACCAGCTCGCAGACGCACACCTTGCCGGCGTGCTTGCGCAGCACGTCGACCAGCTGCAGCCGGATCGGGTCGCCGAGCGCCTTGGCGACCTCGGACATCCGGCTTGCCTGCGCGCGCTCGACGTCGGGGTAGACGACCGGCTCACAGCAGCGCTCTCCAGCCGGTCGCTTCTGCTTAGGGGCAAGCTCGAGATCGACAGACATCAATCTACTTATATCGATTGAACCGACATCTGTCAATAGATATGTTTCCGGTGTGAGGGACCCGGCGGCGGTGATCACCGACATCCACGGCAACCTGCCGGCGCTTCAGGCAGCGCTCGCGCGGATCGGGGAGCTCGGAGTCGAGCACGTCTACTGCGGCGGGGACCTGGTCGGGTACGGGCCGCACCCAAACGAGGTCTGCGCGCTGATCGCCGAGCGCGAGATCCCGACGATCTACGGCAACTACGATTACGCGATCGCGCGCGAGGAAGAGGATTGCGGCTGCGCGTACGTCACGCTCCACGACCGCGAGCTAGGCCACCTCTCGGTCGACTGGACGCTCGCCCACACCAACCAGGTTGCGAAGGACTTCATGCGCGGGCTACCGTTCGACCTGCACTTCCCTGTTGGCGGCACCGAGGTGCACCTGGTGCACGGTTCGCCGCGGAAAGTGAACGAGTACCTTTTCGAGGACAAGCCGGCGAGCCTGTACGAGCGCCTGGCCGCAGCCGAGAGCGATCCCGTGCTCGTCTTCGGGCACACCCACAAGCCATGGGTACACGAGTATGGCGGCGTGCTGTTCGTCAACTGCGGCTCGGTCGGCAAGCCCAAGGACGGCGATCCGCGCGGCGCGTTCGCCGTCCTGCGCAGCGCAGATGAAGGCGTCGAGGTGACGGTCGAGCGGGTCGCCTACGACGCCGAGCGGGTCGCGGCCGAAGTGCGCGAGGCCGGGCTGCCCGACGAGTACGCGGACAAGCTCCTGGCGGCGGCCTGACGGAGGATGAAATGAGATACGTGCTGTTCGTTTGCAATCACAACGCCGGACGCTCGCAGATCGCCCAGGCGTTCTTCGAGCGTCTCGGACCGCAGGACGTGCGCGCCGAGTCGGCCGGCAGCGAACCGGCGGAGGCGATCTGGCCCGAGGTGATCGAGGCGATGCGCGAGGCCGGGATCGATCTCTTCGCGCGCAATCCAAAGAAGCTCACGCGCGAGATGCAACTTCACGCCGACTGGGCGATCACGATGGGCTGCGGCGACGCCTGCCCGTACGTGCCCTCCACCGTCGAGGCGTGGGACATCCCCGACCCAGCGGGGCGGCCGCTCGCCGAGGTCCGCGCGATCCGTGACGGCATCGAGGCGCACGTCAAGGACCTGATCGACAATCGACTGGAGGCGATCCGCTCGGACCGCACCGCGCACGAGCTGCGCCTCGCCGGGCTTCTGCCCGCGCTGGCGAGAGAGTTCGAGGGCGCACATACGCCCGGGGAGATCCGCGCGTGCACCGACGCGGTCCTCGATCGCTACGACGACGTACCGGTGCGCACGCACATTCAGACGCTCGCGCTGCGAGCCACGCGCGAATGCCTCAAACGCGAGGTCTGCGACGCACTCTAAGAGCGAGATGACCGATACCCGAACGCCACCGCTTACACGCAAGCTGCTCGCCGAGTTCCTCGGCTCGGCCTTCCTGGCCGCGCTCGTGATCGGCTCGGGGATCGCCGCCCAGGAACTCTCGCCGAACGATGTCGGGCTTGAGCTGTTCGAGAACGCGGCCGCCACCGCGGCCGGCCTGTTCGCGATCATCCTCATGTTTGGACCGGTCTCCGGTGGGCACTTCAACCCCGTCGTCTCCGCCGTCGACGCGAGCTACGGCGGGATCAGCCGCCGCGACGCCCTCGCTTACATCCCGGTGCAGGTCGTCGGCTGCATCGCGGGCGCGATCGTCGCCAACGGCATGTTCGCCAAGGCGGCGATCAGCATCTCCACGCACCATCGCGCCTCGCCGGCGCACCTGTTCTCCGAGGTGATCGCCACGGCCGGCCTGATCCTCGTAATCTTCTCGCTCGCCCGCACACGACGAACATCGATGGCGCCCGCAGCCGTAGGCGCCTACATCGGCGCTGCCTACTTCTTCACAAGCTCCGCCAGCTTCGCCAACCCGGCGATCAGCGTCGGACGCATGTTCTCCAACACATTCGCCGGCATCGCGCCCTCATCGGTGCCGACCTTCATCGTCGCGCAGCTCGTCGGCGGCGTGTGCGCCGTCGTGGTGCTCCGAGCGCTGTACCCCGACGTGACGCCCGCGGAGGCAGCAGATGTCGTGCTGCCGCACGAGCAGACGGCGCACACCGACGGCGCCAGCGCGCAGACGGGCGTCCGCTAGCCACAGGCGGTCAGGTCTGACGCAGGCAGCGAAGGACCAGCCGCACGCTCGTCCAAGCGGACCGGGAGGCGCCGCCTGTGACGGCGCGTCCGGTAACTCGTCTTTCGAGGTTGACCGCGTCTCTAGAGGTTGAATTCGGCGAGCACGCTGTTTGCCTGGCTAGCTTCACCCAGGAGGGGCAACGCTGCGTCTCATGACTCCTTTAGTCGCGTGGTCATTTTCGCCGGCCCTGTTCCCCACCACGGGCGCACGCAATCCGTCCTCACGAGACGTTTACGGCCTCGCTAACCTGATCTTCACTTATTGGGTGACACGCCCGGAGCTTTCAATGGGCGCGATGGAGCGTTACGCGCCGCCAGCGCGAGCTTGCGGCTCGCGTTCAGGGCGCAGTGCCAGGAGGCGAGCTGTCCGGGAACCCTGAGCGGGTGGGCGCGGCGGCGCGAGCGCGCATCCTCGGTGCCCGAGCGCCGAAAAAATTCAGTTCCACTACACTACGAAAGCTCAGGTTACGGGAAGCGTCGCGAGGCGGGGACCAGTAGCAGATGCCAAGGGCCGCCCCACGGATCGGCGGGCCCTTCATCCCCCCGGAGGAGACAGGGGCGATTTGGCCATGCAAGACAGCGGACCGCGTATCTACGCAACCCGAGCCAGCTCCGGCGGGCGATCGTCAATGGGCATGGCACTAACGAGCTGATAACAACACTCCTTGCGAGATCCCGGACGATGTCCGTCGAGGGTGGCAGCTCCCGTCGTTGAGCGCGCTCGCCATCGTAGGGAGGGAGCCGTGAAAGCGGGTCTAGTCGCTCTTACTGACTGCAGCCGGGCGCGCGCTCGGCGCAGAGCACGGACGCGCGCGCAGGGAGGCCGTTGCAGGGATGGCTGCGCACGGACGCGAGAGCAGCAGGGGAGAGTAGGGGAGACACACGAGCGCATGGAGGCACCGCATGGAGGCAGCGAACGCAGACTCGCGTCGGCCCGGGGCTTGCCTCCGGGCCGACGTGCTCAGCCAGCAGCAGCCGCCGGACACGTGGCGCGCGCGGCGGCAGCGCGGCGCGGGTTTGACCGCGCTCGGTTTGAGACATACCGCTCCGCGTGTCCTCCGCAGGGTTGACCGTAACGGGGTTGACGAAAGCGAGCTGAGTCAGGAAAACGGGTTGACGGTTGACTCGACGGTCGCGCCTGCAGCTTGACCAGGGGGCCTTGCAACACGTTTGACTTAAGCACTTAAGCATTCGATCGACCGACTTAGCGATAAGCGGCTCGCATAGGGGCTCGCCGATCGCATAGGAGCAGAGGAGTCGGACTGGCTAACTGGCCAAAGATGGCTCCGATCCGCGCGGGCCCGTGCCGAGTGCGTGGCTTAGCTTTAGTGATTCGACGTCGACTGGCCAATTTGTCCAATCCCGAGCGCAGAGGTCGCGTCTCTGGTACGCTCTGGGATCAGGTTCCCCGGGGAGAAGCGTGGGGGACGGGGACTCACGTCTTCGGCGTGATCCAGAATGTCTAACTTCGACGGGGCGGCAGGGATCTACGTACTAAGGGCGGCACCGAACATCTCGAACATCGTAAGGGAGGACCTCCTAGGATGAGAAGGTTTAGGATGACAATAGGGCTGGTAGTGGCGCTGGGCGCTCTCGCTGTGAGCGCTGTGCCGGCCCTCGCCGGAGAATTCGTAGCGAGCAAGACAGGAAAGACGACCGGCGTTACAGAAGAAGAACAGCAGCTGCAGTTTGGGCCGATCAAAATCAAATGCTTCAAGACCAAAGCCAAAGGGGCCGTTGCTGCAGGTTCGTCGAGCACGTATGCGACCTCGATCGGTTTCAACAAATGTTTGACCGAGGCCCACGTTGGCGTTAAGCCAATCTTCCTCGGGACGCATTTCCTCACTCCGCTTGCCGTCGAATACCACGCAAACGGATTTGTCGAAACAGGCTCGGAACTTGAAGAAGTTGCGGGTAGGGCGGTTCTCTCCGGAGGGTCGGCCGAACTGAAAGTCAATACCGGCAAAACCCCCGAATTCACGAAATCGGAATGCCGGATCACGTGGCCGGAACAGACCATTCCGTTCGCGGCCACCAAAAGGCCCGAAGAAGAATTCTCTGCGGCCACGTATACCAATGTGCTCGTGCCGCATCTGGTGAACCACAACTTCCCAGAAGGGCTGCAGAGCACGATCGTCATCTCAAACGAATTCAAAGGCATCCACTTTGAACTCGAAGGCGAACCGTGCGAAGAATGGGCCAAAGAAGAAGGCCCCGAAGGTGTATCGGGCAAATACGTGGGCTCATTCCCCCAGACACTGGTGGGAGGCAATCTGGAATTCAACTAGCTCCCACGATCGCCATGTAAGTGGCGAGAGCAGTGCGTAGTACTGCTGAGGGGCGGAGAACTTGGCGCATCGAGCGCCCGGTCTCCGCCCCTCTTTGCGTGGGGGCCGGCCTCAGACATGTCTGTGATATGTCGGAGGCGCTGACGCCGATGCTTGGCTGGAGGCCCTCGAGGCTCGCCTGGTCGGTTCGACCAGATGGTCTGCTTCGAGACCGTTGAGCATGTCACCGATGACGTGGATCTCGTCCGCGCTTCCGGCGACCTGCTCAAGCCGCGCGACCAGCGATCAAGCCGACCACTGGTTAGACGGGCCTCTCGCGAATGCGCAGCCCATGGCGGTCCGCGCGGCGCGACGATCTCGGTTTGGAATAGGCTTCCCAGCGTGGAGGCCCCGCAGCTGCGAGAACGGATCGCAGAATTTCCTTGGTGGAACTACAGGTTCGAGTTCGACAATGGCGTCGACACACCCGTTTCGGATCTGCGCCGGATAAATCGCCAAGAACAACGGCGTCGCTACTTTTTCGAGCCGCTGCTTCGTCTGACGAACGGATCGTTGCGCGGTCGGCGCGTATTGGACCTCGGCTGCAATGCCGGCTTCTGGGCGCTAAACGCGGTGGAGGCGGACGCAGACTTCGTGCTCGGCGTCGACATTCAGCAGGAATACCTCGAGCAGGCCGAGCTGGTGTTCGAGGCAAAGGGCATAGACCGAGCTCGTTATCGGTTCGAGCGCGCAGATATCCTGGCGCACGAGTTCAACGAGCAGTTCGATCTGGTGCTGTGTCTCGGCCTCATGGATCACCTGTGGAAGCCCGTGGAGCTGTTCGAGCGGATGGCGCGCGTCCGCGCCGAATTGATCGTGATCGACACCGAAGTCTCGCGGGCTCGCTCGAGCCTGTTCGAGGTCTCACACTTGTACGCCGCTCGCAACGTACCCGGCGATGGGCTGGTGCTGATCCCGAGCCGGCAGGCCGTCGCCGACCTCGCCAAGCGGTTCGGGTTCGACGCGGTGGCGCTGGCTTTGAACATGACCGATTACGCGGGCATGGAGGACTACCGCCGCGAGCGACGGCTCGCGTTCATCTGCTCGAAAGGCCTGAAGCTGAGCGGACTGCCAAGCCAGCGGACGTCGATCGTTCCCTGGTGGCTGCGTGATCCGCGGGCGCTCACCAGCGTGTGAGCTTCGCAGAGAGGCTCGCGCTGGCGACGTCCCATGCCGCCGATGCCGACGCGCTATCGAGCTGACGTGCGAGTTCGTTCGACGAGTTGTTCGAGAGCGAGCGCGATCTGTCCGCACACGACGCTCGGCGCGAACCGCCGTTCGGCCTCCGCGCGAGCGCGGGCGCGCAGCTCTGCGGGCGCGCCGCGCAGTTGCTCGAGCATCTGCGTGATCGCCGCCACCATGCCATCGACGTCGCCGGGCGCGACCTCGGTCACCACCGATCGGTCGACGTTCTCGATTGAGCCGACCTCGCTCGTCGCGATCACCGGAACGCCCGCGCAGAGAGCCTCGATCACCGACATCGGGCAGGGGTCGTACTTGCTCGGCAGCAGCATCACATCGCTGTGGGCGAACTCCTGTGGGATCCCCGCTGGCGCGATACTCCCGGCGTATTCCGAGCTTTGCGGCGGCAGGTCATCGAGCAGCCTGGTGTAGTCGGACCACAGGCTCGGCCCGCCGACGATGCGCAGCCGCACATCGCCGTTGTGCTCGGGCAGGCTTTGCGCGACGGCGACGAGGTCCTCGATGCCCTTGCGCACCGAGACCCGCGTTGGCGCAAGCACGGTGGGTGGCTCGCCCAGGCCTCGCTGCAGGTCCGCATCGGCAAAGCGCTCGAGCCGGGCCGGGTTGGTGATCACGACGGTGTTCTCCAGGGGAAACCGGTAGTCACGAACGATATGGTCGCGAAACACGCTGCTGATACAGATCAGCAGGCTGGCACGTCGAACCTTGACGCGCTGCACAGCCGCGCGCACGAACATGATCGCGGCGACGATCGCGAACGTGTAGGCCGGCTGGCAGCGCAGGCTCAGGCGCCGCTCGGCGATTAGGGACCGTAGCTCGCCGGCCATGTGCGTATCCGGGCGAATCACGAGCGGGACGGTGCGCGTCAGACGGGAGGGCACCGCGAGGCTCTCGATGCTCGACGCCTGAAATAGGACGTCATACGGCTCGCGGCGGTGACGGCGCATGACCTCGCGACGCAGCCGCAGAGACGTCAAGCTGCGCGCCAGTAAGCCGGAGGTGAAAGCCGTGATTCGATTCTTGCTGTACCAGCGATTCCAACGCCAGCCGCCATCGACCCAGACAAAGGTGAGGCGCTCGTCGGCTGCGAGCTTCGCCGGCAGCCGCGCCCCCGTTCCCGGCAGAAAGCAGTCGATCCGGTGTCCCAGCTGGGCGAGGCCATACAGCAGCTCGGTCGCGACACCCGGAGCACCTCCGGTGTCAAGCGGATTCAAGCCGAACCATGCGATTCTCAGCGGTTTTCCCGACATCGACGACACGGTATCACCCATCTGCCAGACTGTGCCGCGATGGCCCAAGAGCACGATTCGCAATCCACTTCCACGCGGCGTCTTGACAGACCGCGGGTGATCTACGTAATGGGGGCGGGTCGCAGTGGCAGCACGATTCTCGGGGTGGCTCTGGGTAACTGTGCGAACGTGTTTTTCGCCGGGGAGCTCGACAAGTGGCTACCGCGAGCGGGCGAGCCCAAGCTCCGCGACGCGCGACGAACACAGTTCTGGGCCGCGGTGCGCGAGCGTGTCGCAGACGGCGAGAAGCTGTTCGGCGGGGAGGTGCCCAAGTACCTGGAGCGTTCCTCGGCGCTCTTTCGAGTGGGCGGCTGGCCGACGCGGCGAAGGCTACGCGCGCCTTATCGCCGGGTAATGGAAGAGCTCTATCAGGCAGTCGCAAGCACGGCTGGTGTAACACATCTCGTTGACAGCTCTCACTATCCACTGCGCGCACGTGAGCTCCAAGGGCTCGAGGGCATCGACATGTACCTCGTATTTCTCGTCCGCGAGCCGCGCAGCGTGATTGCGTCCTTCGCACGCCGCGACGTCGCCGAGCGCAGCTTCAGCGCGCTCGTCACAACCGCGTACCTGTGGCTGACGCATCTGTTGTCCCTGTGGGTGTTCCTCAGGCAGCCCCGTGAGCAGCGGCTCCTGCTTCGCCACGAGGACTTTCTCGCCGACCCCGAGGGGGTGCTGCGCTGCCTGCTCGACTATGCCGGCGCACCGACGTCGGTCCCGGATCTAACCGCGCTGAGCACCGGCATTCCGCTGCACGGCAATCGCCTGATCGACTCCGAGGTAGTCGTGCTGGGGCGGCGAGCGGTAGCTCGCCCTCGAGCATCGCGCAGGGGACTCTTGCACTGGCCGTGGCTCGCGGTTTTCTCGCGGCTCGGGCCGAGCGCGTCAGCTCGGCCGGTTTGCGACCCCCGCGCTCGTGTCGCGCTCTCGCACGAGCGACGTCACGTAGCTTGACAGGCGACGCCGAAAGTTCGCCACCGAGAAGCGCTCAGCGTTGCGAACCGCCTGCGCTGGGACGAAGTCGATGCGCTCGATCTGCTGGATTGCCGCCGCGAAGGAGTCGACGTCGCCAAACTTGGGGAGCAGCCCGGTCTCACCGTCCAGCACCGTCTCGAGCGCTCCGCCGGCGCCGGCCGCGATCACCGGCCGGCCGGCCGCCTGAGCCTCGACCGCCGTGATTCCGAACTCCTCGATGCTGGTCACCACGACCGCGCGCGCACTCGCATACAGCTCGACGAGCTCCTCGTCGGGCACGCGGCCGAGGAAGCTGGCCTCGGGATAGGCCTCGTGCAGGGCGCCATAATCAGGACCCGAGCCAACAATCTGAATCGGCACGCCGGCACGCCGGGCCGCCTCGAGCGCCACCTGCACGCGCTTGTGGGGGACCAGCTCCGTTACGACCAGCAACGCGTCGCCGGGCTCGCCCGAAGCGAAGCGATGAGTCTCCACGGGCGGGTGAATCACCGTGGCCGCGCGACCATAGAAGCGCATTATCCTTTCCCGCGTCAACTGAGAGTTGGCGATGTAGTGATCGACACGCCGACTCGCGGACACGTCCCACCTGCGCATCGAACGCAGCTGCAGGCGCAAGGGCGCGCGCAGCGGACCGGGGACCTCGGCGAGCGCCCGAGCACGCTCGTTCCACGCGTAGCGAAACGGCGCGTGGCAGTAGCAGACGTGCACGGCGCCGGATGGAGCGCGTACGCCATGGGCGAACGCGCTGCTGCTGCTGAGGACGACATCGCTCGCCGGCAACTCGAGCCGGCGCACGGCGTATGGATACAGAGGCAGCAGGCGTCTGAAGCCGCTCTGTTTGACGCCCAGGCGCTGAAGCGCGGACGTCGTGATCGGATGCTCGGCAAAGCGCGAGTGAGTACCTTGCTCGTCGTAGAGAAGTGTGAAGATCGGAGCCTCCGGGTAGAGGTCGGCGATCGCCGCGAACGTTCGCTCCGCGCCGCGCAGCACGAGCAGATAGTCGTGAGCCAGGGTCACGCGCTGCGCCGGCGGCGCCGCTGAGGCGACAGGATTCGCATCAGAGATGGCGCGATTCATCGCAGCCAAGCGTAACGTGACCGATGTCCGCGGGCAGGAACGTGCCGGCCGCAGGGCACCGGCGGGCGGCTTGCGCGCCTAGGATATGCTCGGGCGATGAGCGAGCAGGCGACACGACGATGAGCCCAAACCGTTGCACGGCGGGGCCGTCATAGCCAGGGCGTTCACAACCGATGCGCATTCTCCTAACAGTGCCGGTTGGCGAGCGGCTGGGCGGATCCGAAGACATGCTTCAGACTGCACTTGGCGGAGCCTCGGCGGCGGGTCATGAGCTCGAGTTCGTGTTCTTGCAACCCGGTACATGGGCAGACGAGCTCGCGCGCGCCGGATTTCACGTGGAGGTGCTCGCTGCCGGGCGTGTGCGCCAGGTGCACAAGACGCTCGCGACCATCGCGCGCCTGGCGAGCGTTCTGCGTCGTCGTCAGCCGGATCTGATCGTCAACTGGCTGCCCAAGATGCATCTGTATGGAGCGCCAGCCGCGATGTTGGTCGGCATGAGCGATCGCCTTGTCTGGTGGCAGCACGGAATACCGCACGCGCTCATCGATCGTTGCGCGCTGATGTTGCCTGCGATCGCGATCGGATGCTCATCGCAGGAGTCCGCTCGGGAGCAGGCCAGAGTGTGGCCGTTACGCCCCACCTTCGTGGTCATGCCCGGGACCAGCGTGCCTGATGCACACTCGAACGGGGCTCCGCTGAGACTGCCGCCCAACGTTCCCGCCGTGGGCATGGTCGGCCGCCTTCACCCGGAGAAGGGGCAGGACCGGCTGCTCGAGGCCCACGCGCTTCTGCGCGAACGCGGATATGACATCCACACGGTCATCGTCGGGGGCGACGCCCACGGATACTCTCCCGCATACGCCAGCTCGCTGCCGGCGATCGTCAGCCGCCTCGGCCTCGATGACGTTGTCACGCTGACGGGCCAGGTACCGGACGCGGGACCCTATATCGAGCAAATGGACATCCTTGTCAGTGCGTCAGACCACGAGACCTTCGGCATCGCCCTGATCGAGGGTATGGCTCGCGGAATCCCTGTCGTCGCGGTGAGCTCCGGCGGACCGCGCGAAATCGTCGATGACGGTCGAACCGGAGTGCTCGCGCGCTCGAGCGAGCCGCAGGTGCTGGCTGACGCCCTGGAGCCGCTGATTGCCTCGGCCGACCTGCGCAGGGCAATGGGCCAAGCCGGTCAGAAGCGGTTCATGCAGGACTTCACCGATACCGCGATGCGCAGCCGCTTTTACGAGCAGCTCGAAAGTCTCGTGCAACGTCGAGGCCTGCGGACGCGATGCAGCTAGATCCGCAGCAGGTGACCGACGCGCGCGCCGGGGAAAATGCCGGCGCCGCGAATCCGCCCTACGAGGTCACGATCGTCGCCCACCACGTCGGCCCGGTCGGTGGAATGGAGCGCATCATCACCGAATTGGCGCTGGGCCTGCGACGGCGGGGCCATCCTGTGACGGTGGTCGCCTACGCGTGCGAGATGCCGGTCGGCTCGGGCGTCACATTCCATCGCGTCCGGGGTCCCAGTCGCCCGTTGTCGCTGAGCTATCCATGGTTCATGGTGGCCGGCACACTCGCCGTGCGAAGGTGGCGTCGAGGAATCGTGCAGGCCACCGGTGCGATCATCCTCAACCCGGTGGACTTCATCGAAATTCAGTACTGCCAGCAGGTCGGGCCCGCCACGCCCAGTCGCTCGAGCTGGCCGTACCGCCTGAACGCCAAGCTGGCCGGGCTGCTCGGGCGGGTCGGCGAGCGGCTGTGCTTCGCCGTTAACCGGCCATGGCGATTCGTCTGCGCTTCGGAGGGCGTGGCGGAAGAGATGCGCGAGCACTTTCCCAAGCTGGCCGAGCGTGTCGCGACGGTCCAAAACGGGGTCGACATCGACGCCTTCGCGCCGGGATCGCGGGTCGAGGAGGCCAACGCCCTGCGTCGCGAGCTCGGGTTGGGAAGCGATCGGCTGGTGGCGATCTTCGTGGGCAGCGAGTGGGAGCGCAAGGGCCTCGAACCGGTCATCGGGGCGCTCGCGCTCGCGCCGGACTGGGATCTGCTGGTCGTCGGCAAAGGAGATCGCGAGCGCTATCAGGCGGTGGCGCTGGACGCGGGAGTCGCCAACGCGGTCCACTGGCTCGGCGTCTCGCGCGATGTGGCCGTGCCCTATCAGCTGGCAAATGCGTTCGTCTTTCCCTCTAGCTATGAGGCCTTTCCGCTGGTCTTGCTTGAGGCGGCCGCGAGCGGCCTGCCGATTCTGGCCACGCCCGTCAACGGGGTCCGCGAGTTCCTGCAGGACGGCGCGAACGGCTTTCTGATCAGCCGCGAGCCGCGCGTCATCGCCGAGCGCCTGCAGCGGCTGGCGAGCGATCCGCAACTGCGAGCGAACCTGGGGAGCGCCGCTCGCGCCGCCGCGCTCGACTACAGCTGGGACAAGATGGTTGAAAGGCACGACGAGCTGTACGCGCGTTTACCGGTGCGCGCGGGCGCCGACCGCGCTCAGCGGGCAGCTGACCGCGGCTGAGCTCGCTAGGCCGAGCTCCTGCTGGCAAGGATGTCGGCAACGAACTCGCTCATGCGGCGCTGCTGGGCCAGCCTGTCAAACGCGTGGGTGCTCGCGTCGGTGGCCGCCTGGCGCCGGGCCCCGATGTCGGCGACGCTCAGTCCCTCCAACAGCCGCGCCAATGCGTCGATGTAGACCGAGCTCCAAGGGGTGTCTCCCGGCAGGCGCCAGAAGTAGCCTTCATCCAGATCGTATGCCAGCGGCGTCTCGCCCGTGATAATCGGAAGGCCAACCGCGACGTACTCGCTCAATTTGGTCGTGTAACGAAACGATCCGACCTTGTCGACGCTCTGGGACAGGCTGCCGATGTCGAAGGCGGCGAGATAGTCGGGCACTTCTTCGGGTAAGACGCGGCCGGGGAGCAGCACGCGCTCTCCGAGATCGTCACCCGCCATCTGCTCCAGGCGAGGGCGGCCGTCGCCGTCGCCGACGATGCACACGACCACGTCGCGACGCCGCACGCGACGGATCGCCTGAACGAGCTCCGCGCCGTACACGTAGCCCACATGCTCGTTCCAGGTCAGCGAGCCGACCAGGCCGACCAGCGCGACATCGCTCGCGACTCCCAGTGCCGAACGGATCTTCTCGCGCGCGTGAAGCGAAGCGTGGTTGCGCGTCCAGCCGGGGGCCGTCATTGTACGCGGCGCTCCGTATGTGAGAGCGCGGCCGACCAAATACGGAGTCCATCCCACGTAACCCGCGCAGCGCCGGCACAACAGCCGCTCGTAGAGGGTGCCGAGCATCCCGAGCAGCCGCGAGTGAAGACCGAGGAAGGGTCCGACCGCGTCACCGCTACAGACCACGAAGGGAACGCCGAGCACCGCGTCGAGCGCAAGCAATGTCAGCCCTCCAGCCGTACCCGTTCCCTCCATGACGATCAGCTCGGGCCGGCGCGTACACGCGGCTTTGAGCAAGCCCGCCGCCGAGCGCAACCTGCGGGCGCGATCGAAGCGGTACTCTTCGGGCGCGAGCGGTTCCAGGAGGACGCGAATGCGCTCACCCTCAATGTGTTCGTGCCCCTGTGTGGCGAAGGCAAGGATCCGCGACTGCACGATCGCGGATACTAACTTCATTCATCTGGTTGCGTTCACAGAGTAGCCTGCGCGAGAGGTCTGAATGTCCGCCTGCGCTGGCGCGCGGGCACCGCGTTGCTCGCACTTGTGGCGAGCCGTCTGGGTCTGACGGATGCGCGTGGCGCCTTCGGGCGCGCGTGAGCGCCGGCCGGGTCATGACCCTGGAAGGGTGCTCGGTGGACTTGGCGGCGACAGCGGCCGACGGTGGGCGCTGCGTCGCGGACCTCGCCGCGCTCGCGAGCCGGCCTCGCTGGCCGGCGAGAACGATCCGCTCCCGGCGCTCATCGCCGCCTGGGAATGCGGTCCGCGCACCGCGGCGATGGCATCGCGGAGCACAACCGACGGCCGCCCTCCCCGATCACGCCAACCTCCGGGTTGAAGTCACCCTCGAGCCCGCGGTTCAGGAAGCTTTGTTTCGGTTCAGGAAGCTTTGTCCCGAGTCGAGGCTAAGCGATCGTCCTGGGCTCTCCCTGGGCCTCTTGTGCGCCGAGAATGCCCGAGTATTGTCGCCCGGATCCCCGCCGGACTCGGGTGCGGCGCCTTTAGCGGCCGGTTAGGCTAGCCTCTATGATGGCGGTTTACGATGTCCACGGACGGATCCTGCAGTCGATGAACGAAACACCCGATGCCACCGCCCTGTTTGCGCCCATCTGGAGGCGTAAGTGGTTGATCCTTGCCGTCGGCATCCTCGTGGCGGTAGCTACCTATTTTTACTACAAGCGCGAGCGTCCCGTCTACCAGACCAGCACGCAGGTGTACCTGGGCGCCGCCTCCGAAGAACAGGTACCCGGTGAAAAAGGAGCCGTCAAGCTCCACAGCGTGTCCGCCCCGGCCCAGGCGACCCTGATCAACTCGATCGTCGTCGAACAGGTGCATCACCGGCTGCGCGCAGAGCACAAAAATGCACTCGCGCACGGGTCGAAAGTGCGCGCCAACTCCGCCGAAAAAAGCGAATTCATCAAAATCTTCACCGAAGCCCACAGTGCCAGGGGCGCAGCCCTGCTCGCGAACCTCACCGCGCAGACCTACATCAGGCGCCAGAGCGCAGACCGCCGCCGCGCGATCGAAGCGGCCATCGCGATCAGCCGGCGCCAACTCCTGAGGATCGAAGCCGCCAACACGCCTACGGTCGCACCCAAGGCGAGCAGTTCGGCGGGAAAAGGCTCGGGCTCGACCTCCACCACAACTTCGAGCTCGCCCAGCTCCGCGAGCATCCTCCAAGCCGCCAATCTCAAGACGAAAATCAATCAGCTGGAAGCGAGTCTCAGCACGCCCGCCGCCCAGCAGGTGAACCCCGCGCGAGCAAGCTCAGCGCTGCTGGTTTCACCGAAGCCGAAAAAAGACGCGATTTTCGGTTTTATCATCGGCATCCTCCTCGCCGCGATAGCCGCGTATGTCTTCAGCCGCTTCGACCGGCGGCTGCGCTCGCTTGCGGGCATCGAAAGTAACCTGCTGGCGCCGATTCTGACGGCGCTGCCGAAGGTGGGCCAGCCGATCATCCGCCGCCAGGGGCCACCGCGCCCCTCGGCCATGCTGCTCGAGCCGCTGCGGCGCCTGCACACCGGGCTGCGCCCGGTCGACAAGCCCGAGGCTGACCCTTCGCTGGGGAGCCGCGGTCGGGTAATCCTGTTCACCAGCCCGGACCCGGGGGACGGCAAGTCGACGCTGGTCGCAAATCTCGCGCTGGTCACGCGCGACGCCGGTGAGCAGGCGGTCATCGTGGAGGCCAACTTCCGCCGGCCGGTCCAGGGCAGGCTGCTGGACTTGCAGGGCGAGCATGGGCTGAGCGACGTGCTCGCCGGCGGGGTGGCGCTCGAGGACGCGATGCAACGCGTGCTGCCGCTTGCCGCTGCGCCCGGCGCGCATGCGCCCGAAACCACGGAGGCCGTGACGACTGCTGTGCATGCTCGCGCGGGATCGCTGTTCGTGCTGACGGGCGGTAATTCGGTCCCCAACCCGCCTGCGCTGCTGGGCCAGGAAGCGACAGCGGATCTGCTGCACTCGCTCGCGGAGGAGTTCGACTACGTGCTGATTGATGCGCCGTCCCCGCTCGAGGTAAGCGACGTCATCCCGCTGCTCGGCGTGGTCGGCGGCATCGTGATCGTCGCCAGGGTTGGGCACACGCGCGAGACGTCCGCTCAGCGTTTGCGCCAGCTGCTCGATCGGCCCTCCTATGCGCCGGTGCTCGGAGTGGCGGCGAACATCGTCGCACCCTCTGACCTCAGGCGCTACGGCTTCTCCACACCTGACGGGCGGGTCTGGTCAGGGCGACGATGAGCGGGCCCCGCTTGCGGGTGCCCGCGGCCGTCGGGTCGGTGCATCCCGTCGTGCTCGAGCGGCGGATCAGTGATTTGCTGTTGATCGCGCTGAGCGCGCTCGTGCCCGCGGCGATCGCGCTCGGGATCAGCGTGGAGCTGCAGGAACCGAGCCTGCTGATCGTCGTCGGCGCGATCGCCGCAGCGGTAGGAATCGTGGCGTTGATGGTCTACCCCCGTCTGGAGGTGTCAGTCGCGCTGCTCGTGGTCTATTTCGGGATACTCGACGGCCCGATCAAGCTGCTTGTGCCCGGGCGCGAACTGACAGCGTCGCTGCAGGACGTGCTGATCTTGGCGATCTGCGCCGGTGCCTTGATGCGCCTGATCGCGCGAAAAGAGCGCATCAGTCTTCCCGCGCTGTCGGCCTGGGTGCTCGCCTGGACGCTGCTCGTTTTGATGAACATCTTCAACCCGCGCACGGAAGGGATCCTTCACGTCCTCGGCGGCCTGAGGCAGGAGCTGCAGTACGTACCGTTCTTCTTCTTCGGCTACGTACTGATGCGCTCCAAGCGCCGCTTTCGCCAGTTGTTCATAATCCTGGGGGTGATCGCGCTCGCCAACGCTGTCGTGGCGACATATCAGACCGAGCTCTCGCCGCAGCAGCTGGCCGGCTGGGGCCCGGGATATCACAACCTGGAGCTGGGCGCGACTGAAGGGTCGAGTGCGGGGTCTCGCGTCTACTCGAGCGAAGGTGAAGCCAGGGTGAGGCCTCCGGGTCTCGGCTCGGACGAGGGCTTCAGCGGAGTCATCGGCGAAATCGCGCTGCCCGGCTGTCTGGCGTTGCTCGTCGTCTGGCGCCGGCGAAAATGGGTGGCCGCGCTTCTTGCGATCGGCGCTATGGTCGCGGTGATCGTTTCGCTCGGGCGCCTGGAGCTGATCGGCGCGGCATTGGGCGTCTTGGCGTTCGCCGGTCTGGCTGCGCTCGGCGGGCGCCGGGTGGGGCGCACGGTGGGCACCCTGCTGGCGATCGCTGCCCTCGCAATCCCCGCGGGAGTGCTTGTCGTCTCCTCGCTGCGCAGCGGCACATTCAAGCGCTATGAAAAAATCGGCACCGGGTCGTCGACGACTTTGCAGAGGGAAGCGGCCTGGAGCAAAATCCCCAAGTATGTGGCAGCGGAGCCGTTTGGATTCGGCCTCGGGAATTCTGGGCCGGTGGGTGGCTTCGGCGGCAAGAACATGAACCTCCTCGAAGGCCACAACCTCACCTCCGAGACCGAGTTCAATGTGCTCGTCAAGGAACTCGGGGCGCCGGGCTTGGTGCTGTGGCCGCTGCTCGCCTTCTACGTCATCTTCCTGACCGTCACCGGCATCCGTCACGTTCGCGACGGCGACCTTGTGGTCTGCCTGGCCGGAGCCCTGGCGACGTTCCTCGTCCTACCGATCGAGGCGACCACCGCCTTCTTGTCGTCCGGCATCGCGGGCGGCGCCTACTTCTGGTTTGCGGTCGGTGTCGCTGCATACTGGTTCGCCGGTCCCGGGCGCGCCCAGAGCGGCGCGCAGTTAGGACGCCACGATGCGCGGCTCGCAGCAGGCTGACGTGGCACAGAGGCCCTCGCCGGCCTCGAAACGTAGGCCCTCCCCGGCCGCGATGCGATCGCGCCTGAGCCTACTGATCGGCGATCGCCGTCGGTTGATCTTGGCGCTGGCGTCGTGCTCGATCCTGTCAGGGTTCACCGAAGCTGGGACGCTCACGCTCGTAGCGGACATCGCCGCCTCGCTCGTCACGGGCAACCAGACTCACAAACAAGGACATGGCGTCGCCGCGCTGATCAACCTGCACACGAGCACAGGGACGCTGATCCTGATTGCGTTGGGGCTCTCCCTGCTGCGGCTGGTGTTTCAGATCCCGCTGTCCGTGCTTCCTGCGCGGATTGCCGCGGACGTGCAGGCCAGGCTGCGCACCGAACTGTTTAACGCATTCAGTCGCGCGTCATGGACAGTGCAGTCACGCGACCGCGAGGGACAGTTGCAGGAGACCACGACCGGTCAGGTGATGCAGGCGGTCGGCGGCGCGGTCGGAGCGACGGGGCTGATCATCGCCTCAGTCCAGTTCACCGTGCTGATGGTCTCCGCGCTGGCCCTCAACCCCGTCGCCGCCGTCGTGGTCGGCGGTACCTCCGTATTGATGTTCGGTCTCCTGGCTCCGCTTCGTGCCCGGGGCGGGTTCTACTCGCGCGAACTCTCCAAAGCGCAGGTGCGCTACGCAGGAGGAATCGCCGAGAGTAATCGGCTCGCGGAAGAGACACATGTCTTCGGCGTGATCGACGCGCAGCGCGCGCGAGTGGCAACGCTCGTGCGCGGTTCCCAGTACTTCTTCTTCCGGGCGCAGCTGCTTATCCGTTTGGTCACGAACGTCTATCAGAGCCTCATCTACCTGCTGCTCGTCGCCGGATTGGGTGCGCTGTACTTTCTCGGCGGTCAGCACGCCGGATCGCTCGCCGGCGTCGTCTTTCTGCTGCTGCGTGCGGGCACCTGGGGCCAGCTGGTGCAGGGCAACTACCAGTCGATCGTCCAGTCGATGCCGTTCATCGAGCGCACACAAGATGCGCTCAGACGTTACAACGAGAGTGCGGAGATCTCCGGCGACCTGCCGCTCGAGACCGTCGATGTGATGAGCTTCGAGCACGTCTCGTTCGCCTACTCGGCCGATACGCCGGTCCTGTCGGACGTGAGCTTTGAGATTCGCGGCGGCGAATCGATCGGGATCGTCGGGCCATCGGGAGCCGGCAAGTCGACGCTGGTGCAGCTGCTGCTGCGACTGCGACCGCCCGTCGATGGACGCTATGTGATCGACGACGTCCCGGTCGAGCGCTTCGCGAGCAGCGACTGGCACACGCAAATCTCCTATGTCCCGCAGGAACCGCGTCTGCTGCACGCTTCAGTCGCCGACAATATTCGCTTTTTCCGCGACATCGAGCTGGCCGACGTCGAAGAGGCCGCGCGCCTGGCCCGGATCCACGAGGACATCGTCAGCTGGGAGAGCGGGTACGAGACGATCGTCGGTCCCCGCGCCGACGCCGTGTCCGGAGGACAGCAGCAGCGAATCTGCCTGGCAAGGGCGCTGGTCGCGCGGCCGCAGGTGCTGATCCTCGACGAGCCTACGAGCGCGCTCGACCCGCATTCGGAGCTGCTGATCAGCCAATCGCTGCTGGGCCTTGCCAGGAATCTGACGCTGATCATCGTCGCGCACCGGATGTCGACGCTGGACATGTGCGACCGCGTGATGGTGATCCTCGACGGTCGCCTGGGCGGATTCGACACGAAAGCCGCGCTGCAGCGCGACAACAACTACTACCGCCACGCCTCAGAGCTAGCCGCGGGAGGCGCGCGAGGCTAGCGGACATCGCCGGGTCGCCGGCGAAGGCGGGTGCGGCGCGTTAGTCTATCGAGCTATGACCATGCCTGGTAAACGACCGGAAAAAGACGGGGTCGAGGGCAGAATCCCCGATTTCTTCGTGGTTGGACATCTCAAGTGCGGGACGGGCGCCCTGTACGAGATGCTGCGTGGTAACCCGCACATCTATATGTCGGACTGCAAGGAGCCGTGGTTCTTCGCGGACGAGCTGCGCGAGCGTACTCCACCGCGACCCGAAGGCATCGCGGCCACGCTGCAAGAGTACAGCACTTGGTTTGCCGCAGCCCGACCCGAGCAGCGGGTAGGCGAGGCTAGCGCGCAGTATCTGTGGTCCGACAGCGCCGCTCGCCGCATCGCTGAGGTCCGCCCGGACGCGCAGATCATCGTGATCCTGCGCGAGCCGGCGAGCTTTCTTCGCTCGCTGCACATGCAATGGCTGGAAACCAATATTGAGATCGAGGGTGACTTCGGCAGGGCGCTCGCGCTCGAGGAGAACCGGCGCCGCGGTCGCGACGTGCCCCGCCACACCTACTGGCCGCGGATGCTGCTGTATTCAGATCACATACGCTATGTCGAGCAGCTTCGTCGCTACCACGCGGTCTTTCCAGCCAGCCAGGTGAAGCTGCTCACCTACGACGAGTATCGCGCGGACAACGCAAAGACGGTGCGCGAGGTCCTGCGCTTTCTCGCCGTCGACGACTCGCCGCCCGTCAAGGCCGTGCACGTAAATCCGACGGTGCGCGCTCGCTCTCAGCGATTGAACGAACTGGTCCACGCGGTGGGCGTCGGCGTTGGGCCGACCTCGCGCGCGGTCAAGGCGTCGATCAAGGCCGTCACCCCCTCCGGGCCGCGGCGCCGAGCCTTCCACGCGCTGCGGCGCCAGCTCGTGTTCGGGCCCCCCGAGCCGCCGGATGAGGAGCTGATGCACGAGCTGCGAGTCCGTTACAAGGACGAGGTGGTCGCGCTCAGCGAATATCTCGATCGCGACTTCGTCAAGCTCTGGGGCTATGACCGCATTGGCTGAGATGTCGCCCGCGGAAAATGGCGTGCGCAAGCGGCTGCCCGACTTCTTCATCGTCGGCAACCCCAAGAGCGGCACAACTGCTCTGTATGAGACGCTCCGACGTCACCCGCAGATCTACATGCCCGACCTCAAGGAGCCCTGGTTCTTCGCGAACGATATGCGCCCGCGTTTTGATGTGCCAAGGTCCGGCCGTGCGCCGACAACGCTCGACGAGTATCTATCGCTGTTTGACACAGCGCGCCCCGAGCAGTGCCTTGGCGAGGCTTCCTCATCCTACCTGCGGTCACATACTGCGGCGCACGACATCGCCCGGCTGCAACCAGATGCGCGCATCGTCGCGATCCTGCGCGAGCCCGCGAGCTTTCTGCGTTCGCTGCATCTGCAACTGCTGCAGGACCATATAGAGACGGAGAAGGATCTAGGCCAGGCGATCTCGCTGGAGGCCGCAAGGCGCGCGGGGAAAAAGATCCCGCGCCACTCTCATCTGCCGCAATCGCTGCTGTACTCGAATCATCTCGCATACGTCGAGAACCTGCGCCGCTATCACGCTGTGTTTGCGCCAGAGCAGGTGCAGGTGCTCATCTACGACGATTTCCAGCGCGACAACGAGGCTACCGTGCGAGCGGTCCTCCGATTCTTGCGAGTGGACGACCAGGCTGCGGTCGACGTGATCCATGCGAACCGGACCACGGTGCGCATGCGCTCGCAGCAACTCGACGAGCTTGTCAATGCGATATCGGTCGGCAGGGGCCCGGTCTCGCAAACGGTCAAGGCAGCGGTCAAGCTGCTCGCACCCCGAAAGCTACGCGGCAGAGCGCTTGAACTGACGCGCAAACATGTCGTCAATCGCAGGCTGAGCCCGCCGGATGAGCAGCTGATGCTCGAGCTGCGGCGCCGCTTTAAGGGCGAGGTCGTCCTCCTCAGCGAATATCTGGGCCGCGACCTCGTCACGCTGTGGGGATATGACCGCATCGGCTGAGGCAGGCGCGTTGGAGCGTCGGGCCGACGAGCCATGCGGTGCGCGCTGGCGCGAAGCGGCGGCGCGCACACAAGCAGCCGCGCTACCCGTCGGGCGGGTGGCGGTATCCTGCTCGGCGCCGCACGGTCTCGGAGGTCTTGGACGTCACCTCGACGAGATCGTGCAGGCGCTCGAGCGCAGCATGCAGCCGACGGTTTGCATCGGCGGCTCGGAGCGCGCCGCGTCGGGGTCTGCGCAAGGTTCTGTACGCCAGCTGCTGCGCGGTCCGTACGCGAGCAAGCTGATCGGCCGGCTGCCGGGTCCCCTGTCGCCCGGCGTACGGGCCCGCGCTTTCATGACCGAGTTCGACGCGTACGCGGCCCAGCGCCTGCCCGCAGCCGACCACCTGATCGCGTTCAACAGCCAGGCACTGACGCAGTTTCGCGCGGCGAGAGACGCGGGTTACAAGTCCCTGGCGCTCGTCTCAGCGAACTCGCACATGCGACGTGTCGTCCGTCAGCATGCGCGCGCGCGCAGTCAGCATCCGCTCGAAGGCTCGTGGACCACCCACCTGGTGAAGCGAAACCTGTCGGAGTATCGACAGGCGGACCGCATCTACGTCGCGTCTCGCTACATCCGAGAGTCCTTCCTTGAAGAGGGGTTCTGCGAGGAGGTGCTCGCAGACTTTCCGCTGACCCCGGACCCTCGCTACGAGCTCACCAGCCCCGTAACAACCTCCGACCGGTTTGAGCTCGTCTACGTAGGAAGCCTCGCCGTGCACAAGGGCGTTCCGCTGTTGATCGACGCGATCCGGCGCCTGCCGGGCGCGGACATCCGCCTGCAGTTGGTGGGCGGCTGGGGAACGCGGGGCATGCGACGCTTCATCCAGAGCGCGTGTGCAAACGACCGTCGCATCAGCGTCTGTCCCGGCGATCCGTTGCCGCACCTTCACGCTGCGAGGCTCTGCGTGCACCCGGCCTATGAGGACGGGTTTGGCTACGCGCCTGCCGAGGCTCTCGCGTGCGGTGTTCCGGTGATCGTGAGCGAGGACACCGGGATGAAGGATCTCATCGACCCCGCTCGCACCGGCCTGATTCTGCCAACCGGCGATCTGGGCGCGCTCACCGAAGCGATCGAGGCGGCGTACCGCGGAGAGATCCTCGGTGCAACGACAACGCGATCTTCGCCTTGACCGTCGGGCCCCGCGCACTCACTGCTGAGAGCAGTCGGGCCGTGGCGCAGGCCTCCAGGCCGCTGCGGGCGGCTGCTGTCAGCATCTCCGCGAGCCGTATATGCGGCGTGCGCGATTACGCCGTGCTGCTGGCCGACGCGCTGGCCACGCAGAATGTGTCATGCTCGCTTCACTGGCTGTGGCGCGGCGAGGGGTCGTTTGCCAAGAACAACTCGGAGGTCCGGTCGTGGACACGAGGATTGAATGCCGAGCTGGCCCGAGCTCAGCCCGATACCGTGCTGCTTCACTATTCGGTGTTCCCCTATTCCTACAAAGGCCTGCCGCTGTTTGTCCGCCCGACGCTATCGGCTGTGCGCAGCCTGCACATCCCCGTATTAACGGTGATCCACGAGTACGCCTATCCCTGGATGCGCGGCGGCATCCGCGGCACAGCGTGGGCGCTGTCGCAGCGTGCGCTTTTGTTCGAGGTGATGCGCGCATCTACCGCTGTGCTGGTCACCGAGGACGCTCGCGCGCAGTACCTCGCCTCCCGGTCCTGGCTGCCGCGGCGTCGGGTCGCGGTTGCGCCCGTCTTCTCGACGCTGCCACCGCCCCGCGCTGGCTCGTCATCCGGAGGCTCCGATCACGTGGTCGGCCTGTTCGGTTACGCGTTCGACGGAGCCTGCGTCTCGACGGTCCTCGATGCCCTGCGTCTGCTGCAGGATCGCGGCGTGCGCGTGCAGCTGACGCTGCTAGGGGCGCCCGGGCGCTCCTCGCCGGCTGGTGACGCATGGCTCGCGGGCGCACGTGCGCGCGGGATCGCGCGGCCGCCGTCCTTCTCGGGCACTCTGCCGGCGCAAGCTCTAGCGGACGCGCTTGCCGACTGTGATGTTCTTCTGTCAATCTCGCGCGGCGGTCCGATGTCGCGAAACACGACGCTGGCCGCTTCGCTTGCGTCCGGTAGGCCGGTCGTGGCGCTCGACGGTCGCTACCGCTGGTCGGAGCTGATTCGCGCCGAGGCCACTCTGCTCGTCGCGCCCACGGCCAACGCGCTGGCCGAGGCGCTCGGCGGCCTCTTGCAGGACGCCGGTTGGCGTGAGGCGCTTGGAGCCCGTGGCCGCGTCTTCGCGCAGCGAGTCATGAGCGTTGAGCGCAGCGCGGAAGTCGTGGCGCGGTTGCTCGGGGAGATCGTCAGCTGACCCGCGCTATGACCCCCGCCCGGTAGCAGCCAACCCGCGTTCGATCCCGGCATTGACGACGCTCGCAAACTCCCCTGCGCGCGCCTCGTATGAGAGTTGCTCGTGCAGGTGGCTGCGGTCGAAGCTGCGCGGTGCTCCCGCGAACTTGGCGCCGGCGAGTTCGGCGATGACCTCGGTCATGCGCTGCTGGTCGTCGGGCTCGACCAGGAAGACGCCGGGCTTGTCTGACAGATAATCCCAGCTCTCGCCGGGCGGCACTGCAGCGAGGATCGGGCGGTCGGTCATCAGGTACTCGTAGGTCTTCGCCGAGATGCGACCGCCGCGCGAACGATCGACGCGTCTGGGAAGCGTCAAGAACAACAGATCGGCGCGCGACAGAATCTCCGCGACCTCATCGTGTGGAACGGGATCGGCGGCGGTCACGACGCCCTGCACCCCCGCTGCCGCGAGCGCACGTGTCACGAGCGCAGCGGGGTAGGTGTTGTCATAAATTGTGAGCTTTATCCGTTCGGTCCAGTCGGGGTGCGCGGCTATCGCGTCGACGATCGCATTACCGATGATCGCTGGAGAGGCTGTGCGCTGATCGAGGGTGGTGAGGGTGTAACGGCCGAGGCGAGTCCATGCGCCATAGATACGCCTCAGCCGATCGGGCTGAGCGCTGTCCCCGATCAATGTCCACCAACCGGCCATCGCGCCTACATAGGCGATGTCGAAATTCTGTGCGCGCTCGGGCTGGGGGCGAAAGTCCGCGGGCTCGGCTCCGTAGCGCACGAGATGAAACTTTTGACGAATGTGCACGGGCTGTCTGGCTCTCACCTTCTCGAGATTGGTCGCCGACACGTAAATGACCGCATCGGCGTATCGCGCGTAGAGGTCCTCGAGGGCTCGCGCGAGGCGGTAATGCAGACGCGTGGGAAAGTGGGGGTGCATGTCGGTGCACGTGGGTGAGTCATCCAAGTTGAGGATCAGCGGCAGTCGCTTGAGCCGGCTCAGCGCGATGCCCGCAAGCCCGGCCGAGTAAGGCATCATGAAGACGACGATCGCGCTCGGCGTGGTCTCGTCGATGAGACGGCGTCCGGCAAGAATCGCCGGACCGACCCAAAAGATGGACTCGTCCGGCCAGACGAACATCTCCAGCAGCTTGCCCAGGCGCATGCGCCCCAATGGCGCGAGCAGTCGCTGCACGCGCCAGCCGCGGGCAACCTCAACGCGCATCTGTCCGCCGCGCGGCGGGCGCTGCGCGGCGGGGCTCGGGGTCTCGGTTAGCACCGTTATGTCCCACCGCGCGCTGAGCTTCGCGAGCAGCTTGCTCGCCCGGATCGCGGTCGGTGTCGTCGCCGGCCAGAACGACTGCGAGATGCACAGCAGCCCTGGTTGCCCGCCCGGGCGCGCTCGATCTGCACGTCGCTGTCGCACTACGTGCGCGCTTGTTCGGGGTGGGTCGCGCGTGTCGCGACGGCCCTGGGGCTGTCGCGGCGGAGCGACTGCCACCGCGCCCGGGCGGACTCGTAGGCGGCGCCGAGCGCCGCAACGTGCTGCTCCACGGAGAAGCGGTCCTTGACCGTCTGTTTACCGGCGGCTCCCATCGCGCGCTGCTTGGCGGGATCGGCCAGAAGCTGCTCGAGCGCGCGGGCGAGCGCGGTCACGTCGCCAGGCGGCACGCAGAGCCCGCTTTGACCGTCCGTCAGCCAGTCGGCGATCCCTCCCGTCGCGCTGGCGACCACCGGGCGTCCGGCGGCGAAAGCCTCGATCCCCACGAGCCCGAACGGCTCAGGCCAAACCGAGGGAATGGCGACGACCGAGGCTTCGGCCAGCTCGCGCGCAAGCTCATCGCTGCCAAGCCACCCCCGGAACGAGACGCGATTGTCGACCCCCAGCCGGCGAGCGAGCCGGCGCATCGCATTCAGGCTGAATCCCTCGCCGCAGATCACGAATTCAGCGTCGACTCGGCGAGCCGCTCGAATCAACACGTCCGCACCCTTCGCGCGCACGACGCGTCCGGCGAACACGACCCGCCGGCGCCGCTCGTGCCCGGAGCCCTGCACCGGCGTCAACGTGCCGAACAGCGGCACGATCACGCGTCGCTGCACGCCGTTGATCGCCAGATGGCGATCGATCGTGCTCGAGTAAGAGATCGCCAGATCCGCGCGTGTGAGCGACTCGAGCGCCCGCGTGGCGCGGCGAAAGGCGCGCGGCAGCGGGCTGGGGTTGCGTACGTGCGCGCAACCTGGCGCCAGCAGCCTCGGGATGCAACCGACGCCATGCGCGCGCGCGCATTCCTGGCCCGGTCGGAAATAGTGCACCCCCGAGGTGCAACCCGGATAGCCATGTGCGCTGATTACCACGGGCGCGCTGCGCTGCAGGTGAGCGGCCACGAGCGGATCGTAGAACTGGTGCAGGTGGATCACCGAAGTGGCAGCGGTCACAGCGTCGCCGACGCGAAGCTCCGGCGAAAGGTCGCTGTTGAACAGCTCGCCGCCGTCATGCAGGGTCACGCCGGGAGTCGGCTCCGCCGCCTCGATCCGCTCGGCCAGCACGTGCACATCGAGTCCGCGCTTGGCCAGCGCAGCGGCGCTGGCCATCACGTGTGTCGCCACGCCGCCGTTTCTGGTCCAGGTCGGTGTGACGAACAAAACCGTCTCTGGCGTCATGCGGTTGTCCTCGTCTGCATCCCTCTAGATTATGTGCGATGCCCCAACGATCGACCGCCGCACGACCAAAGGTCGTCTATGTCATGGGCGCCGGCCACAGCGGCAGCACGATCCTCGGCGTCGCGCTGGGCAATTGCGACGGGTTCTTCTATGCGGGCGAGCTCGAGGAGTGGGTGCTGACTGCAGACCGGCCGCGCTGGGCAGCCAGCGAGCGCCAACGCTTCTGGAGCGCCGTCAAAGACCGCGTTCACGGTGCCGAGCAGCTATTCCAAGGCGCGGTGGCCAATCTGTGCATCGAGCGCTCCTCGGTGGTGTTCCGGCTCGATCGCTGGCCCGTCCGGCGGCGCATCCGCAGCTTGTACGGGCGCGTCGCCGAGGACCTGATCTACGCTGTCGCCGATGTTGCCGGGGCACGCTATGTGGTCGACACGTCGCACTTTCCGCTGCGCGCTCAGGAGCTGCGCAAGCTGAGCGGGATCGAGCTGTATCTGGTCTATCTCGTTCGCGACCCGCAGGCTGTCGTCGCATCCAACACCCGCGAGCTCAGCCCCCACGAAGTCGCCGAGACGAGATGGCGCGCGATCGTAATGAATGCCAATCTGTGGCTGACCGCCCTGGTCGCGGTGCTCACCTTTCTGAGCCATCCGCGGCAGCGGCGGCTGTTCGTGCGACACGAGGACTTTCTCGCCGACCCCGAGGGGGTGCTGCGGCAGATCCTCGACCGGGTGGGCGCCCGGGTCGCGGTTCCCGACCTGACAAACCTGCAGATCGGGGCTCCCTTGGAAGGCAATAGGCTGACCCATTCCGACACCGCCGCGGTCCGGTCCACGATGCCCAGCGCGCTGCCCGGGTCGCTGCTCACGCGGATCGTTCAGTCGCCGTGGGACCCCGTCTTTCGGCGACTGCGTCCGGTCGCAACCGCCGGCGCCCGACGCGAGCGAGCTGCCCCGGACAAGCTGGCGGAGCCCGCATGGCGTTCCTGAGACGCGCCGTGGGGGCGGCGTCGCGGCGGCTCGACCGACCCGAGCTGCTCGCTGTGTTCTATCCCGGCGCCCGGCAGATCCTGCGCGAGGAGATCGCGCTGCGGGCCCTGTTGGCGGGCGTCCTCCGTGAGGATTCGACCTACGTCGACGTCGGCACCAATCACGGTCAGGTACTGCGCGAGGCGGTCCGCATCGCGCCGCACGGCCGGCACATCGTGTTTGAGCCGATCCCCAGCCTGGCGGATGAGGTCGCACGGGAGTTTCCCGGAGTGGACTGCCGTCGACTGGCGCTGTCAGATACGGTCAGGTCGGCCGAGTTTTGCCATTTCCGCAAGTTGGACGGTTGGAGTGGCCTGAGGCGAAGCCCGCAGATCAGCGACGAGCTCGGCGACCCGGAGTACATCACCGTACAGGTATCCACGCTCGATGCCGAGCTGTCGGAGGTGACGCCCGACGTCCTCAAGATCGACGTCGAGGGCGCCGAGCGCGAGGTACTCGACGGTGGCCGCTCGCTGCTGGCAAGAGCGCGACCGGTGATCATATTCGAGCACGTCGCGGCCACCGCGGCGCTGTACGGAGAAGCACCCGCGGCCGTGTGGGAGTTGCTGGTCGAGCTGGGCTATGAGGTCTTTTCGATCACCGGCGACGGGCCGTTCGCCCGCCCGGCCTTCGCCGCGAGCACGCGCACCATCAACTGGCTTGCGCGGCCGCAATCCTCGCCGACGCCCGCCTAGCAGGGCGGCTCGGCCTACCCCGCACCTGCCGGCAAGCCGGCGAGCGGCAACCTGGTCACGGCGATCGTAAACGGCGCGCTCGCGCCTCCCTGGCTCAGCGCGCTCGCCATGGCCTTGATCCGCATGATGTGGCTGCCAGCGGCGTAAAACATATAGGGAATCGAATATTCATCGGCGGCGTTCACCACAGCGGCCGCGATCGGGTGAAAGCCGACGCCGCCCGGGTTCTCGCCCTCGAGCTCTACCATCTGCCCGGCAGCCGCAGGCGCAAGCGTCCCTGTGAAGACTATGGTGGCGCCGGCTTGCACCGTGCCGGGGAACGATGACACGGCGAGCAGGTCTTTTACCCCTACGAACAGTTGCGTGGAGCTCGTCCGCCTGCGCACCACCCGGTAGTACGTGTTCTGAGCGGGATCCACGGTGAAGGAATAGGCTCCCGCGTTGTTCGCGGTGGCTTTCGCCACAGGCACGTAGCCGGTTCCCGCAGCGCGCGCGAGCAGGGTGACCGCCTGGTTGGCCGCGCCGGGCGCGGTCCCCGTGAGCGTCGTCGACTGCCCGGCGCTGATCGGATCGGCTGAGGACTGAATAGTCAGTCGCGGGTTCTGCGCCTGGGCGATGTCATAGGTCAGCGGTTCACTCGCTGCCGCGATCTCGCTCGCAGGCCGCACGACGACCCGCACGCTCACCTCGCCCGGAGACCTGAAACCCGCGCTGAAGGAGAAGCGCCCTTCACCTGAGACGCGTCCGAATTTGACCGTACGCCACTGTTCCCCCGCCGCCGCGGACAGGCGCTGGAACGCGACCAGCGTGCCTGCGGGTGCCGGCCGCACGCTGCCGGTGAATGTGTAGCGGTTGCGCGCGCCGCCCGCCCGACGGTTGCTCGGAGTCGCCAGCTGCGCGCCGCTTTGCCCGGGGCCGCTGAGGCTCACTCGAGGGCCGACCTTCACGACGGCGCGCGCGCCGCGATGCGCGAGCGTCGAGCGGGCGACGAAGACGCTGTTGGCGGTCAGCGGGGCGCTTGTCAGCCGGTAGCTGCCTTCTTCTCCGGCGATCGCCTCGCCGAGCACGCTCGCGCCCTGAACCCCGGCTTCGTGCTGGTAGATGGTGATCGTTTCGCCCGCTGCGCTGATCGAGGCAGGGCACACGAGCTGTCCGACCAAGCTGACCGCCTCGCCGGCCGTGACCAGATCCGGCGATGCTTCCAGGCTCAGCTGGCAGTTGCCGTGGTCTCGCGCGGGCAGCGGCGGCGTCAGTTCCGCAGACTGCGAGCCCGGCGTCGACAGCGCCGCCTGCGAGCCGGGCGTCGGTGGCGCGGACGGCGACGCCGGCGTCGCGCTGGATTCGGCGAGAGTCTGCTGTCTGTGGTGTGCCCTGGCCGGTGCTGAGCTCGCCGCGAGCATCGCAGCGGCGAGAATCGCGCAGCTCGCGACGCGCAAGGATAACGGGTGAAAACGGATCGACACCGGGCGTCCTCGATTGACAGAGCGGCTGGACAACGGTCTGGCGGGGACGCTATCGGTGGCTCCTTAGCGCGAGGTTAAGCAGCCCAAGCAGGACCCGACAGACGATCGGTACTCGTCGTCTTCGCTATGTTGCGCTGGTGTGCGGAATCGCTGGGAGCACGGATGACCCCGACGGGCGCGCGGTGCGGACGATGTGCGCGACGCTGCGCCACCGCGGTCCCGACGACGAAGGAGTGTACACCGAACGCACGACCGGTTTGAGCATCGGGATTCGCCGTCTGGCGGTCATGGACGTCGAGGGTGGCCACCAGCCGATGTGCAATGAGGACGGCTCGATCTGGGTGGTCTTCAACGGCGAGATCTACAATCACCAGCGGCTGCGCGAGGACCTGCGTGCACGCGGTCACCGCTTTTCCACGAGTGCCGACACCGAGGTTCTCGTACACCTCTACGAGGAGTATGGCGACGCGATGGTCCATGCGCTCGAGGGCATGTTCAGCTTCGCCCTGTGGGACGCGCCGCATGGTCGCCTGCTGATCGCGCGCGACCGGTTCGGCGAGAAGCCCCTGTTCTGGCACGAGCAGGCAGGCGAGTTGACGTTCGCCTCGGAAGTCACCGCCTTGCTGGAGGTCAAACCGGCGCTACGACAGCTCGACCCGGCGGCGATCGACGCCTTTTTTGTGTTCGCCTACGTGCCCGGGCCCGGAACGATCGTGCCGGGGGTCAGACAGCTGCGTCCGGGGTGCCTGCTGAGCTGGAGCCGCGCGGAGCGGCGCTGCCACGAACGCACGTGGTGGTCGGCCCCGGAGCGCGGGGTCGCGCGCCAGGACTCTCTGCCCGCGGTCGCCGCAGAGGCAACGGAGCTGTTTCGCGAGTCGGTGCGCACGCGGATGATCGCCGACGTTCCCGTCGGCGTGTTCTTGAGCGGCGGCGTGGACTCGACGCTCGTGGCTTGGGTGGCCGCCCAGGAGTCCTCGCAGCGCTTGCGCACGTTCACCGTCGGATATGACACCGGGTCGGTCGACGAGACCGTGCGGGCGCGGCACGTGGCCGAGACCCTCGACAGCGAGCACCACGAGGTGACGCTCACCCAGGCCGATGTCGCCGAGCGGGTACCCGCGCTGCTGGCCGCACAGGATCAACCGCTCGCCGATCGCGCGCTCGTGCCGCTGCATGCGCTGTCGGAGTTCGCCCGACCACGCGTGACGGTCGCGCTCGGCGGCGAGGGAGCCGACGAGCTGTTCGGGGGCTACCCTCGCTATCGCTGGCTGCAGCGCGCGACACGCCTGGAGGCGATGCTGCCGCCGGGCGCGGCGCGATCGCTTGGCGTATTGCGCCACTCCCGGCGCCTCGGTGCAGCGGGCCGGCGCGCCAGCCGGTTCGCGCCGGCGCCGCTGCTGGAGCGCAACGTTGACTGGGTCACCGCCGAGCGCCGCCACACCCGGGCCGCGCTGTACGGGCCGCGTCTGGCAGGCGTCGATTCAGATCGCGTGCTCGACGATCTCGCGTTGCGCGCCGGCGAGCTCGACGGCATACCGCCGGTGCGCTGGCTGATGCACCTCGACCAGGTCCACTACCTGCCAGACGACGTGCTCGTCAAGAGCGATCGCGCGAGCATGCTCGTGTCGCTGGAGATGCGCACCGCTTTTCTGCACGCCGGGCTCGCCGAGCTCGCGGGCTCGCTGGACACCTCCCTGCACCTGGGCGGTGCGCGCGACGCGCTCGGCGGCGCTGGCAAGGCGCTGGTGCGCGAGATGCTGCCGCCCGGAGTGCTCGCGCCGAGCGCCGGACGGATCTACCGCAAGACCGCGTTTCGCGTGCCCGCGGCGGAGTGGCTGCGAGGCCCGCTCGCCCCGGTCCTCGCGCGTCAGCTCGAGCGCGGCGTGATCTACAGCGAGGGCTACTTCGACCGGCGCGCGGTTGGCGCGCTCGTACGCGAGCACGTGTCCGCGGAGCACGATCACAGCGAGCGCCTGTGGCCCCTGCTCTCGTTCGGACTATGGGCCGATCGCTTCCATGGGCTCGACGGCGCATAACGGCTCGGCCGAGCGCCCGCGGTTGCTGATCGTCACCCCGGACTTCCCTCCCGACCGCGGCGGCATCCAGGTGATGGCCCACCGTCTCGCGAGTGGGATCGAGGGCTTCCAGACGCGGGTCGTCGCGCTCGAGCGCCCCGGAGCTGCGCGCTTCGACCGTGAACACGCGCTCACGGTGCGACGCGTCGGAGCGGCGCGTGGCCCGCGCAGCGCGGGCAACGCGCTGCTCAACCTGCAAGCGTTCGCCGCAGCGCTGCGGTTTCGGCCGCAGGCGGCGCTGAGCATGCACACGGTCGCGAGTCCTGCGGTGGCCGCGATGCGCCGCGTGCTCGCGACGCGCAGCGCGCAGATCTTCCACGCCGAAGAGATCCCCGCCAGGCCCAAGCTCGCGGCGTTCGCGGTCCGCGAAGCCGACCTGTCGATCGCGGTGAGCTCCTACACCGCTTCGCTGATCGCCGCTACCGGGGCTACCCCGCGGCGGCTGTGTCTGATCTCGCCCGGCGTCGACATCCCCGGCGACGCCGCCGTCCTGCCAAGCGACCGGCCCGCGATCGTGACCGTCGCTCGCCTGGAGGAGCGCTACAAGGGCCACGATGTGATGATCAGGTCGCTGCCGCTCGTGCTCGCCAAGGTTCCCGACGCCTTGTGGATCGTGATCGGCGAGGGCTCTCTGCGGCCCGGGCTGGAACAGCTCGCCCGGACACATGGCGTGCAGGACGCGATCCGCTTTCTCGGTTCGGTCTCCGACGAGGAACGCGACCTTTGGTTGAGGCGCTGTCGGCTGCTCGCGATGCCCAGCCGCCTGCCCGCGGGCGGGCTGGCAGGCGAGGGCTTCGGGATCGCCTACCTGGAGGCCGGCGCCTTCGGCAAGCCGGTCGTCGCCGGCGCCGTCGGCGGTGCCGTCGATGCCGTCGCCGACGGCGAGAGCGGTCTGTTGGTCGACCCGCGCGATCCGCTCGCGGTCGCCGGCGCGATCACCCAGCTGCTGCTCGACCGGGCGCTCGCCGAGCGGCTGGGAGAGGGGGCGGCGAGGCGCGCCGCTCGGTTCGGCTGGCCGGTTTTCGTGCGCCGAGTGGAGGCGCAGCTGGCTCAGGCGCTCGGCGATCTGAAGACACCTTGAAAATCGACGCCGCACATCCTAACGTTCACAACCGTCGGGACGGCGGGTGGCAAGATTGCCCTGCCGTGATCAGAGCAGCTGAGTCGAGAACCACGAGAGCCCCCAGCACGGATGCACAGTCCCTCGCGGATGCCCAGCAAATACTACGCTTCCCAGCTACGGGGCCTCCAGGCCGAGGCCGCTGACGAGCACGGCTTCGGCGAGGCCGCGATCCGGGACTGCAAGCAACAGGGGTATTTTTGATGGGTGCGCCAGGCTCTTCATCCGATCTCATGAGCAGCGGCAACGGCAAGGCGGTCCGTCAGAACGGCGACGCGCCCGCCTCCGAGAGCGCCGAGGGCGTGTTTCGGGCGCTCACCGAGCGCCCGGCTGACCTGCTTCGCTTCGCCACTGCCGGGTCGGTCGACGACGGCAAGAGCACGCTGATCGGGCGGCTGCTGTACGACTCCAAGCAGGTGCTCGTCGACCAGCTGGAGCACGTCGAGCAGACCAGCCGGCGAATGGGCCACGAGTTCCTCGACCTGTCGCTGCTCACCGACGGTCTGCGCGCCGAGCGCGAGCAGGGAATCACGATCGACGTGGCCTACCGCTATTTCGCCACCGCGCAGCGGCGCTTCATCATCGCCGACACGCCGGGCCACGAGCAGTACACGCGCAACATGGTCACCGGCGCGTCCACCGCAGATCTGGCGATCGTGCTCGTCGACGCCCGCAAGGGGGTCATCGCCCAGTCCAAGCGCCACGCGTTCATCAGCTCGCTGCTCGCGATCCCGCACGTGGTCGTGTGCGTCAACAAGATGGACCTGGTCGACTTCGACGAGGGCGTGTTTAACGAGATCGTCGAGGAGTTCGACAGCTTCGCCGCGCGCCTGGAGATGCCTGACGTGACGTTCATCCCGATCTCCGCTCTGCACGGCGACAACGTCGTGGAGCGCTCTCAGGAGATGCCCTGGTATCAAGGCCCGCCGCTGCTCTACCACCTCGAGCACGTGCACATCGCCTCGGACCGGAACCTGATCGATGTGCGCTTCCCGGTGCAGTGGGTCATCCGCCCCCAGTCAAAGAGCGTGGCCGACTATCGCGCGTACGCCGGCCAGGTGGCCGGTGGCGTGTTGCGCCCGGGCGACGCGGTCGTCGTGCTGCCCAGCGGACAGCACAGCACGATCGCTCATATCGACACCTTCGACGGGCCCGTGCAGGAGGCCTTTCCGCCGATGTCGGTGGCGCTCAGGCTGGCCGACGACATCGATGCGGGGCGCGGGAGCATGATCGTGCGGGCGCACAACAAGCCGACGGTCTCGAACAGCTTCGAGTGCCTGATCTGCTGGATGTCCGAGCAGCCGCTGGACCCCAAGCACCGGTATGTCGTCAAGCACACGACGCACTCGGCGAAGGTCGGTGCGCTGGCCGTTCGCTACAAGATCGACGTTGAGAGCCTGCACCGCGACGAGACCGCGACGACGCTGGAGCTCAACGATCTCGCGCGCGTGCACATGGAGCTGGGCTCGCCGCTGGCGTTCGACTCCTATCGGCGCAACCGCGTGACGGGCAGCCTGATCATCGTCGACGACGCGACCAACGCAACGGTCGCCGCGGGCGTGATCCTCGACACCGAGGTCGAGGATGCCAGCGTCTCGGACGCCCAGGCGACGAGCGGGCGCAGCCCGAACGTTCTCTGGCAAAGCTCGCGGCTGAGCCGCGAGGATCGCTGGGAGGCGCTCGGGCACGGCGGCGCCACGGTCTGGTTCACAGGCCTCCCGGGAGCGGGCAAGTCGACTATCGCCACCGCAGTCGAGGAGCGGCTGGTTCACGCCGGTCACCCGGCGTTCCTGCTCGATGGCGACAACCTTCGCCACGGCCTCAACGGCGATCTCGGCTTCGGCGAAGCCGCCCGGCGAGAGAACGTCCGGCGCACTGCGCATGTCGCGCGGCTGCTCGCCGAGTCCGGAACGATCGCCCTCGTGAGCCTCGTCAGCCCCTACGTAGCCGATCGCGAAGCCGCGGCGAGGCTGCACGCCGGCGACGGCTTGCAGTTCATCGAGATCTTCGTCGATGCCCCGCTTGAGCTGTGCGAGCAACGCGATCCCAAGGGTCTGTACGCGCGCGCGCGGGCCGGCGAGCTGCCGGGGGTGACAGGCGTCGGCGCTCCGTACGAGCCGCCGGCCGATCCCGACCTCGTGCTCGGCACCTGCGAGGAATCGGTAGAGCGCGGTGTCGAGCGCGTGCTCGAGCTGCTCAGCGCCCGCGGGCTGATCGCCGGCTGAGCCGGGTCAGCCTTTCTTCTGCTTGACCTTGTGCGCCGGGAGCGGCGGCGCCTTGAGCACGATGCTCGCGCTCGCGCCCGATACGAACGCACCCTTCTTCAGCTGAACAAAGGCCCGGTAGCGTCCCGTCTGGGTGACTTTCATCACCACGCTGAAGCGCGAGAAGGACTTGGTCGCGCGCTTGGCCACGGCGCTTGCCTGAGGCGCGAACTTGGTCGTCGCTTCGGACTTGCCGTGCGGGCGCACCGCCTTGCGCAGCTCGATCTTGACCGCTGCCCCGGCTGCGGCGGGGGTGATCGTGCCATACAGGCGCACGAGGCCCGCGCGTTTGATCGTGCGCGCATTGAGCGTGACGCGCACAGCCACGCGCGCGGTCACGATCTTGCTGTAGATCGGTCGCGGGTCGAGCGTGGCGACGCGAAACTGGGTGCTCTGGGTCATGTTCGGGACGTGGAAGACGAAGCTGCCGGTGGCGCTGGTGACGATCGGGGTCCCGAGCGCCGTGAACGCTTCGTGGTACGGATACGGGCTGGCCTGCAGGATGATCTGGCGAAGCGCGCTGCCGGTTCCCGTCAAGCTGCCACTGATCACGAGCGGGCTTCCGTAGGTCGCGAGCGTTTCTTCCTTGCCCCTGTCGACGTTGAATTTGAGCCCGCCTGCGCTCGTCTTGACGGTGAAGGTCCGGTCGCGTCCATCCCTCGGCCCGTATTGGTTCATCGCGACGAGCCGATAGTGATAGCCGGGCAAGATCCGCGCAACGGTCTGGCTCACCTTGACATTCGCGGTGCCGGCGGGCAGGCTCGCCGGCGCGGTCTGAGAGCCATAGGCGATCGTCGGCCCGTACTGGAAGAAGTAGGTGGTGGCGGCACCTCGCGGGTTGATAGATCCCTCGAGGTCGCCCGCCGTGCCGCGCACGTGGCCGACGGCGCCGGTGGCAACTTGCGGCGGTCCGATCTTCGGCGGCTTCTTGGCGGCGGGGTGCGTAGCGGTCGCGGCCAGCGCTCCGGGAAGCGCGGCTACGGGCAACAGCAGCAGCGCGCCCGCGAGCGCCGGCGCGCTGATGATGATCCGCCGGCCGGTCCTGAATCTCCTCATCTGATCCGAGTCCCTTCGTCTTCGCTGTGCCGTTTGCGCGAACGCGCCTGCGACGCTCAACGAGCGCTCATCGATGGAACACGCTCGGCGCGCGGTTGATGCGGTGTGCTGTCGACATTGGCTGCGAGCATCCGGCCCCCGCCGGGGCACCCGGGGCCGGCCGGGGCATGCCAGTATAGGCCGGCTCCCGCCAGGGGCAGATGGGGCCCCAGTCGCCCTTCACGGCGCTCGCGCACCCAGCTGCGGCTACGCCGGCGGCACGCTTTCACAAAATCATCACGGCGTCTGCGCCGCGGGCGTCGAGGATGTGCGCGGGAGCCCTGTGGCCCCTCCGTCGTGCGTGCCCGGCCACCGTACCGGGGGCCGAGCGCGTCGTCCGAGCAGCAATCGAGGCCAACCAACTTGTCCACCGAGCCGACCGTCAGCCCACCGCCCACGGCAAGCGTGGCAGAGCGCTGCAAAGCCTGTGGGGCGCCGCTGGCGGCCGATCAGCGCTATTGCCTGGAGTGCGGCGAGCCGCGTGCGCCGATGAGCAGCGTGTTGCTCGGCGGCTCGCCCTACCGCGCTGGCAGCCAATCCGAAACCGGGCAGCCGGCGAAGCCGCCGGGCGCCGCGACCGGGGCTCCCGCCGGCGGGGAGCGCGGGCGCCCGAACAACGCGCTGACCGTGATCGCCGGCGTCGGCGTGCTGCTGCTGGCGATGGGCGTCGGCGTGCTGATCGGCCGCTCCAGCGCTGCGAGCAAGTCGAGCACGCCCCCGCCGCAGGTGATCAGCGTGCCCGCGCAATCGTCGAGCGGTGCGAGCAGCGAAGCGGCGAGCGCCGCCTTCACCAGCGACTGGCCTTCGGGCACCTCGGGCTACACCGTGCAGCTGCAGACGCTGGGCGTGTCGGGCACGCAGGTGAGCGCGGTCGAAGCGGCCAAGTTGGCAGCCTCCGCGAAGGGCGCCAAGAACGTCGGCGCGTTGAAGTCCGAAGAATTCAGCAGCCTTGCGTCCGGCAACTACGTGATCTATTCGGGCGTCTACCACAAGAAGACCGAAGCCGAGAAGGCGCTGCCGACGCTTAAGAGACTGTTTCCCGGCGCGAAGGTCGTCTCGGTCTCGAACGGGTCCTCGGGCTCCTCAGAAAGCTCAGGCGCCTCGGAAACCTCGAGCAACTCGAGCAAGTCGACCGGCGCGGGCGGTTTGGGCAGCGGGGCGAAGCACGGCACCGGTTTTGAAGAGAGCAAACCAGCTCCGCCCAAGGTGGTGGAAAAACTCCAGCACAGCAGGGGCAAGAACTACGAGCAAGAATCCAAGAACCTGCCCGACGTGCTCTCGACCGGTTGATCGGATGAGCGCCTTCGGAAACGCAAGCGACGGGCGCGGGCGGCGCGATCCCGCGCGGGCGTCGCAGAACGCCCCAGCGCCGGCGCCCGCGGGCTCACCGACCCCGTTCGCGGGCGAAGCGGCCGGCCCTGCTGCGCCTGCCGGTCCGGGGGCGACGCCGATGCCGCCCGCCGGCGCCGCGTCCGCGCAGCCGGGCGAAGGGCGCTCGGAGCTCGGGCGCCGGCGCGATCTGCTGGCCGAACAGGTGACCGAGCTGCATTGGGATCTGGGAGGCCTCGCCTATGAGATGGCGATTCGCGACCACTTTCGCCTCGACGTGCTGGTGCGGCGCGCCGCGTTGCTGCAGGAGCGCGACGCCGAGTTAGCGGAGGTCGAGCGGCTGCTGCGCATGGAGGACAGCGCGAGCATCGGCAACTGCCCGCGCTGTGGCGCTCCGCACAGTCGCGGGGCGGTCTTCTGCTGGCAGTGCGGGATCGCCTTGATGGAACGCTTGTCGGCCGGGACTCTCGGCGACAACGACGCGACGGCCGTGATGGATGCGGTGCACGCGCCGAACGACGCTTCCGCCCCCCGGCCCGCGACACCGCCGCACGTTTCCCGGCCACAGCCCCCTCCCACGCCGGAGCGCTAGCGACGCCGGCGGATGAGCAGCGATCGATGAGCGTCGAGCGCGATCGCCGCTGTGCGGACTGCGAATCGCCGCTGGCGGACGACCAGCGCTACTGCCTGAGCTGCGGCGCGCGGGCCGGTGCGCGCAGCCCGCAGCTCGATCGGCTGCTCGAGCGCGTCGCCGCGCCCGACGCGCGCGGGCCGGCGCATGCCGGCCAGGACGCACCCGAGACGGGGGCTCGCACCAGCGAGCGCGCTGCCGAGCAGACGGGCGGCCTGCGCCTGCCCCGGGCGAGGGTTTCGGCCGTGCTGGTGCTCGCCTTCCTCGGTTTCGGCGTGGTTTTGGGGGACGCGGCGAGCTCGCCGGTGAACGGCAGGTTGACCGCGGCGCGTCCGCCGCTGAAGCTCGTGCTGCCGGCGCCCTCGCACGGCGCGACGCCGGGCGGCGCTGCGGCGCCGCCCGCGGAAGCCGAAAGCACGCCGGTCGAAAGCTCGGAATCGCAACCCTCCAACGCGAGCGCCGGCGCCGGCGCCTCTGCCTCGGGCGGCGAAGCCGCGACGCCGTCGGCCCGCTCGACCGGTGGCTCCGGCGCGAGCGGCGGCGAAAGCGAAGGCGGCGAAGGCTCGCGCGGCGAAGGCTCGGGCGGCGAAGGCTCAGGCGGCGAAGGCTCAGGCGGCCAAGGCTCCTCGCCGAGCGCGCCGGCGAAACTGCCGAAGGTCAAGCACGTGTTCGTCGTGATGCTCGACACCGAGCCGTACGCGACGGCCTTCGGCCCGGAATCGCCGGCGCACTACCTGGCGGGCACGCTCGAGCAGAAAGGTGCGCTGCTGGTCCGCTATTACGCCGTGGCGCACCAACAGCTGGCGAACACGATCGCCCTGATCAGCGGCCAGGGGCCGACGCCGCAGACGGCGCAGAACTGCCCGACCTACGAAGACATCGCGCCGGGAACCGTCGGCGCCGAAGCGCAGGTCGCCGGCCAGGGATGCGTGTATCCGAGCGCGACCCAGACGCTCGCCGGACAGCTGAGCGCCAAGCACCTGACCTGGCGCGCATACCTGCAGGGCATGGACGAAGGCGCCGGGTCGACCGGGGCGGATGGAGCGTGCGGGCATCCGCCGCTCGGCGCAGCCGACCAAACCGCCGCGCAGACGCCGCCGGCGGGGCAGGCGTACGCGACCTTCAGCAATCCGTTCGTCTACTTCCAGTCGCTGACCGGCGCGAGTTGCGGGCGCGACGACGTGGGTCTCAGCGACCTCAAGCGCGCCCTGTCCAGCGCGGCGAAGACGCCGAGCTTCGTCTATATCGCGCCCGACCGCTGCGACGACGGCGATGCGACGCCCTGCGCGCCGGGGGCGCCCGCGGGAATGGGCGCGGCCGACGGCTTCTTGAAGAAGGTCGTTCCCGAGATATTCGCCTCGCCCGCCTACAAGCGCAACGGGCTGCTGGTGATCACCGTCGATCAGGCCCCCTCGAGCGGAGAATTCGCGGACTCGAGCTCCTGCTGCGGCCAGCCGCGGTTCCCGAACCTGCCGCCGAGCGGCTCGCCGCTCGGTCCCGAAGGCGGGGGGGAGGTCGGCGCGCTGCTGCTCTCGCCGTTCATCAAATCGCACGCGGTCAGCCAGGAATCGTATAACCACTTCTCGCTGCTGCGCACGATCGAGGATTTTTTTCACCTGGTCCACCTCGGCTACGCCGCGGGACCGAAAGTCAGCTCGTTCGAAGCGTCGCTGTTCGCGCCGGGCGGCTAAGCCGAAGCTGATGCGGTTGCTGGTTCAGCTGACGCGGTCATAACCCCAGAGCGTTACGAGGTCGCGATCAAGGTATTTACTCAGCGCCACGACCTCGCCCTTGAAGCGTCGCCGGAGCTCTAGCATCAGCTCCTCGTTGGGCGGCTCGAGCTGGCCATGGACGACGTGACGCTGGATTGCCCGAAGTCCGCGCCTGCGCAGCGTCTGGGGCGTGGCCGCCTTGGTTGCCGCCTTCAGGGCCCGCGAGATTGGTCCCCGCCCGACGGACATCGCGTTCACGAATTCGTCGAGTTGCTGGGAGCGCATGCGGACCTTCGTTTGGTTTGCGTCCATCGTGGCAATCGGTCTTGCCTCGTCCACCTCAAGGAACCGTAGTACCGCGCGCACAGTCGCCTCGTTGTCACTACGGAAGTCGTCGTAGATGAGCACCAAGATCTGCTCGGCCGGAAACACGTCATGGTATCGACGGAGTTGCTCTACGTAGTGGACGTGGTTGGAGTATTCGAGCGCCTGGGGACGGTGAGAGCGTCGAGGTATCTTGTTCCCCGCCCGTCTGGTCGACTCGAGCGCAATCGCGTTCCTGAGATCCTTCTCGGTCTCAGCGTGTGTTTGTAAGAACTGCAGATGCAGCGAGCGCAAAAAACTCGCCGGCTCACGCAGGATCGCGATTATCCGCGCGTCCGGTTGCAGCTCGGCGATGCGGCTTGCGGCGTCGCGTGACCAGAGATATGACGAAGACGCCTCGCCGATGCGCTGCGCCGGCTGGGCGCTGTCAAACAGCGACAGATACTCCTCCAGAGTCTCCGGCGGTGCGGCAGACCGCGGCGGTTGAAAGCGAGACCGGAGGTCACTCGCGAAGAACCAGGGCTCCTTGAGATCGGGCATGAAGATCTGTGGATGACGTCGCAGCATCTCATAGAGGGCCGTCGTGCCACACTTGGGATGGCCGACGATGAAGAAGTCCGGAAGCTTTTTTTCGGGCGAGCGGGCTGCCGCTGATACCTCAGGTGATGTGGTCATAACCCCAGAGTGTTACGAGGTCACGGTCAAGGTATTTGCTAAGCGCGACGACCTCATCCTTGAAGCGGTGCCGGAGTTCGAGCATCAGCTTCTCGTCCGGCGGACGGGGCTGTCCGTACAGCATCCGCTCGCGCACCGTCCCAAGCGCATCGCGACGCAGCCGCCGAGGAGTAACGGCCTTGATGGCAGCCTTGAGAAGCCCGGCGACCCGTCCCTGTCCCAGATAGAGCGAACGCACCATTTCGTACATGCGCGGGGAGCGCACGCGAACCGTCGGATTCGCGCGGATCACCTCAGCTGGAGGGGCGTCGTCCACGTCCAGGAATCGCAATACCTGCCGTATCGCGCTCTGATTATCGTCCCGATACTCCTCGTAGATGAGCACCAGTATCTGCTCAGATGGAAATACAGCATAGTAGCGATGCAGCTGCTCGAGATACTGCACATAATCGGAATATACGAGCCCTGGAGAATGCCGGATGTGATCGGCCTGGCGCCTCACTCGCTCGAGCGCAATCGCCTTGCCCAGGTCCTTCTCATGCTCGACGTGGTCCTGCATCAGCTCCAGATGGAGCGAGCGCAGGAAGCTTGTGGGCTCGCGCAGGAGCGCGATAATTCGGGCATTGGGTTGCAGTTCGGCGATCCTACCCGCGGCAGTCTGCGACCTCAGGTATGAAGGTGATGCCTCGCCGGCGCGCTGCTCCGCTCCAGCCGGCGCGAATAGCGCCAGATATTCCTCGAGCGTGGCGGGGTGGATCTTGGATTCCTCCATCCGGGGATGCAGCTCTCGCGCAAAGAAACGGGTCTCCTTAAGCTCGGGCATGTAGATTTGAGGGTGACGCTTCAAGGTCTCATAGAGCGCGGTCGTGCCACACTTGGGATGGCCAACGATGAAGAAGTCAGGAACCCGCTGCTGAGCTGTGTGCGCGACGTATGCTGCGTCTGGCTCAGCCGATGCTGTCATAGCCCCAAAACGCTACCAGGTCACGACCGAGATACTCGCTCAAGGCCACAACCTCTCCCTTGAAGCGACTACGCAGCTCGAGCATCAGGTCCTCATCGGGCGGCCGCGGATTCCCCCACATCAGATGACGCCGAGTCATCAGGAATGCTCGACTGCGGAGCCGCTTGGGCAGGAGCGGCTTGACAGTGCGCTTCACCGCGCGGCCGGCGGTATTGCGTCCCATCAAGACCGACATCAGGAATTCGTTCGTTCGTGGCGAGCGCACACGCACGGTGGCATTCGCTTCGATCGGTTCGACGGGACATGTCTCGTCTACGTCGATGAAACGCATGACCTCTCGGAAGGTCGCCTCGTTGTCGCGCCGAAAGTCCTCGTAAATCAGAATTAAGACCTGCTCTGGCGGGAATACCGCGTGAAAGCGACGCAGCTGCTCCACGTATCGCACGTGATCTGAGTAAAGGAGCGCCTGCGGCAACGAATCGTGTGGAATACGCTTTCCCTGCCTGCGCTCATCCTCGAGCGCGAGCGCCCTACGGAGGTCCTTCTCGTTCTCGGAGCGATTCTTCAGGGCCTGGAGATGGAACGAGCGCAAGAAGCTCGCGGGCTCGCGCAGGAGCGCGATAATTCGCGCATTGGGTTGCAGTGCGGCGATGCGACTCGCGGCAGTCTGCGACCTGAGGTATGAAGGTGATGCCTCGCCGGCGCGCTGCTCCGGTCCAGCTGGCGCGAACATCGCCAGATACTGCTCGAGCGTTGCGGGGTGTACCTTGGATCGCTCTATGTTGGGATGCAGCTCCCGCGCGAAGAAGCGGGTCTCCTTGGGTTCGGGCATGTAGATTTGAGGGTGACGTCTCAAGGTCTGATAGAGCGCGCTCGTGCCACACTTGGCATGGCCGACGATGAAGAAGTCAGGAACCCGCGGCCTGGATGTGTGCGCGACGTATGACGCCTCTGCTTCAGTTGACGCTGTCATAGACCCAAGAAGCTACCAGGTCACGACCGAGGCAATTGCCGTTAAGCGCCCCGGGCGCCTGACATTGATCGGACCACTTGGTGTTCAAGAAACACCGCAGCGAGAAGGGGCCGGCGCGCGCCGAAGAAGCTGTTTGCGGGCGCGAAGCGTGAACGAGGAATCGCATGACACCTCCCACTGCTGCGCGCGATCGAGGAACCGCTCGAGGGCCGTCTCGGCGACGCCGGCGCCGCGAAGCTCAACTCCTTGGACGCTTCGCTGTTCGGGCAGACTTCGCTGTTCGGGCGGACCGGCTAGGCCTCAGCCTGATCGACGTTCGCGCCTGCGATCGGCCTGCTGCTCCAGGGCCGCAGATACGCGAGCCAGATCGAGCCGGCGGCGAGCAGGGTCCCGCACAGCACCCAGCCCAGCGCGGTTGTTTCGAGGCCCACGTACTTCAGGCCCGAGGCGAAGATCACGAACGTGATGGCGGGGCGGATATAGCGATCGGGAGCGCGCGAGGAGAGCAGCGCTCCGAGCATCACGGCGGGCACGCTGCCGATGATCAGCGACACGGTAACGCCGACTTCGACGTGCCCGAACGCGAGCGCGCCGAGCGCCGCGGCGGCCGTCAGCGGCACGGCCTGGGTGAGATCGGTGCCCACGAGCTGGCCGGCGGCGAGCATCGGATACAGGAACAGCAGCAGGATGATCATCAGCGACCCCGAGCCGACCGACGTCAGCCCGACGATGATGCCGCCGATCATCCCGATCAGCACCGTGGGAAGCGGCCGCGGGGTCACGTCGTGGACCACGCCGGAACGAGTGCTGCCGCTGCGACGGTCGAGGACAAAGCGCAGGACCATCGCGCCCGCCCCGATCAGCAGAGCCGTGCCGAGGATCACCTCGATGTGCTTCTGCGCCTGCTTGGCGTCGCCCAACAGGTGCAGGATGTAGGCGCCGAGGAACGCCATCGGCACCGAACCGAGCACCATCCAGCCGACCAGACGCAGGTTGACCGTGCCGCGGCGCAGGTGGATCCCGGCGCCGAGCGGGCGCATCACCACCGCGGCGACCAGATCGCTCGAGATCGCCGCCGACGGCGTCACGCCGAACAGCAGGATCAGCATCGGCGTCATCAGCGCCCCGCCGCCCGCGCCGGTCATGCCGACGAGGAACCCGACGATTGCGGCTCCGAGCACTATGTACGGATCGACATGCACCGCTACTCCCCGACACTTCCTCCCCGACGGGCCTCCGGATCGGACCGTATGGTCCGTAAGCTCACTAATCGGACTAACCGGAGTGGCCGTATGGACAAGATGATAAACGATACGCGCCGGCCGGCGGTGGGGGTAGTCGGCGCCCGCGCCGATCCGCCGGGCCGTGCTCCCGGCCGGCGCGGCCCGCGCTCGACGGCGCGGCGGCCGCGCTCTGTTGGGCGGCGTCAGGCGGCGCGGGCCTGGCTGGCGGCGCCCGCCGGCGCGCAACTGAGCGCGCGCCTGTAGCCCTCGGCCAGGCGCTCGAGCGCGACCCCCCAGGTGCGCCCGCGCGCCGCTGCGAGCCCCGCGGCGGCGAGCCGCTCGCGCAGCAGCGGCGAGCGCGCGAGCTCGACCACCGAGCTGGCGAGCGCGTCGGCGTCGGCGTCGCACAGCAGTCCGGTGTGGCGGTGCTCGATCAACGACAGCGGCCCGCCGCGCGCGACCGAGATCACCGGCAGGCCGCTCGCTTGTGCCTCGAGGATCACCTGGCCGAAGGTGTCGGTGGCGCTGCAGAACAAGAACAGGTCTGCGCACGCGTAGGCTCGCGCCAGCTCAGCGCCCGACAGCCAGCCGAGGAAGGTGACGTGCTCGTCTCCGACGCGCGCGCGCATCTGCCCCTGCTCGGGCCCGCCGCCGGCCAGCACCAGGTGCAGGCGCGGCTCGCGGGCGCGGGCGCGCAGGAATGCGTCGGCGAGCAGGGCGGCGCCCTTCTCGTGCGTGATCCTGCCCGAGTAGAGCACCGTGATCGCGCCTTCAACGAGCGGCTGCGGCTCGCGCAGCGAGGGGTCAAAGCGCGAGGTGTCGACGCCCCTGTCCCAGCGCATGACGCGCTCGGCCGGCACGCCGATCTGCGCGAGCGCGCTGTCGGATGCGCGGCTCGGCGAGAGGACGAGGTCGCACGCGCGGTAGAACAGGCCGACGGTCGCCGCGACCGCCGCGGCGAGCTGCGGGTTGCCCGAGCGCAGGCTGGCGTAGGCGGTCAACTCGGTGTGGTAGCTGCCGAGCAGCGGCAGGCCGAGCGCGCGCGCGAGCAGCGCCCCGGCGATGCCGACCGGTCCGGGCGAGCAGACGTGGATCGCGTCGAAGCGCCCCTCAGACAGCGTCTGCACCGCGGCCGGCAGGCTCGGGACCCCGATCTGCAGGTCGGGGTAGTGGGGGACGTCGAACTCGGCGACCGCCGCCAGCCGCCTGTCGACCTGCGGGTCGGTGCCGACGACCTCGATCTCGAAGGCGGGAACGCCGCGCTGGCGGATCTCCTCGAGGGTGCGGCTGACGCCGTGGGTCGAGCCGATCCCGTCCGCGAGGATCGCCACGCGCCGCGGCTCGCCATCACGGCCGAACGGCAGGCGCGCGAGCTTGGCCTGCTCGTTGGCGAGAAACGCGGTCGCGGGCGCATAGGGAATCGCGGCGATGCAGCCCTCGAACAGGCCCTGGGCGGCCGCACGGGCGTCCGCGTCGCCGCTGGCCGCGTGCAACGCGCGCTCGACCGCGGCGCGCAGCTTGCGCTCGTGCAGGCGGCACGCGCGCCGGTACAGGCCGGCGTGGCTGAACGACTCCTCCTGCATCAGCGCGATCAGTCCGGGCGCGTCGAGATGCTCGAGCTCGACCGCGGCGAGCCAGGCGCGCAGCAGGCAGCGCGTGTCCTCGGGCGAGACCGCGCCGCCGGCGCCCGTCGCGCCGGCGCGGGCGTCGCCCTCGCGCAGCAGCCGGCTGACCATCGTCATCACCCGCTGCGGATCCGGACGGTCCCGGTCGCAAACGGCGGCGGCGCCTGTGCGCGAGCCGGGATCGCCCGCCAGCGAGCGCGCGGCCAGCGCGATCGCGGCATGCGCCCACTTGGCGGCGCTGCCCTGGGCGCCGCGCGCGGTCACCAGCCCCGCGCGCAGGTGGGCGAGGAACTCGCGCGGCGTGCTCGCAGGCGGAGCCTCGGTCCAGGTGCGGCCGATGTCGACGCCGGCGTGGTCGTCGCTGCCCGCGATCCCGATTCCGTCGCGGGTGGCGACGTAGGTCGCGGCGGGGTGGTTGAGCGCCGGCGCGCGCGAGCCGTTGCGGATCTCCCACACGCCGAACAGCTCCGCGAGGCGCCTGCGCTGGCGCGCGCTCAGCGGCGCGCCGACGGCGTAGTAGGGGTGCGCGAGCGCGCTGGCGATCTCGCGCTCATACAGGTAGGCGGCGCACAGCTCGACGTCGCCCGCGTTCGCCTGCAGCCAGTGGTGATCGTCGGGCGTGATCCCGTAGCAGAGCACGTGCACCGCCTGCAACTCGCCGCGAAAGCGCGCGGTGAGCTCCTCGGAGATGAACACGTCCGGACGGTCTGCGAGCTCGAGCACGCCGTCGATCGTGTCGTGGTCGGTGATCGTCACGAAGTCCATGCCGCGCCGCTTGGCGAGCTCATAGACCTCCTGAGGAGGGGTCGCGCACTCGGGCAACCCGGCGGCGCGCTGGACGCCCAGCTTGGACACTTGCGAAGCGCTCGAGTGGCAGTGCAGGTCGACCCGTGTGGTCGTCGCGAGGCTCATCGTTGTACCTCTTTCTGTCGTCTGTAGTCAGCTCGCATTTTGCCCTGCAAAGCGGGGCTTTCTTGTGACCAGCCGGGAACGATCGCGTGAACGAGTTGTGAAACGCCGAGGGCGGGGGTGCAGCCGCGCGCTGGGCTGAGCCCGCCGCGGGCCGCGCGATGAGAAAGTCCTCATCGAGCGCTTGCGTCGCGGCGTCTGCGTAAGCTGTCGCGCGCGTGCACGGCCCGATCTCATATTTTCAGGCGGTGATCCTCGGCCTCACCCAGGGCGTGGCCGAGCCGTTTCCGATCTCGAGCCTCGGTCACGCGGTCGTGCTGCCGCGGCTGTTCGGATGGAACATCCACCAGAACGACAAGTTCTTCCTGACGTTCCTCGTTGCGACGCACTTCGCGACCGCGCTGGTACTGCTGCTGTTCTTCATCCGCGATTGGAATCGGATCGTGCGCGGGATCCTGCGCTCGCTGAGGATGCGCGAGGTTCGCGCCGACGATATCCATGCGCGGCTGGGCTGGTTGCTGATCGTCGGCACGGTCCCGGCGGGCATCATCGGCCTGCTGTTGCAGGAACCGCTGCGCAAACTGTTCGCGTCGGCGTCGATCGCGGCGGCATTCTTGATCGTCAACGGCGTCGCGCTGCTGGTCTTCGAGCGCCTGCGCCGGCGTCCCCCGCAACCGGGCGACTACCTCGGCGACGCGGACGCGCGCATCTCCAAGCTCAACTGGTCGCAGGCGATCACGGTGGGCACCTCGCAGGCCGCCGCGCTGGTACCGGGCATCTCGCGCTCGGGCTTCGCGATGGGCGGCAGCCTGGTCACGGGCCTGTCGAACGAGGACGCCGCGCGCTACAGCTTCCTGCTCGCGACCCCGGTGATCCTCGCGGCGGCGGCGCTCAAGCTGCCCGAACTGCTTGGCTCGCAGGGCAACGGCGTGCGCGGCCCGGCACTGGTCGCCGGCCTGTGCGCCGCGGCGACGACATTCCTGGCGGTCAAGTTCCTTTTGCGCTTCTTTCAATCGAACAGGCTGAGTCCGTTCGGCTACTACTGCATCGCGTTCGGCTTGTTCTGCACGCTCGTGTTCGCATTCGGCGGCTGACGTCCGCGCGCGACGCGCTCAGGACGCCTGCGAGCCTGCGGCCTTTGATTTCGGCCCGGTCTGAAACCAGGCGAAGGCGAAGCAGGCGAGCGCGACGATCAGCGCGGCGATCCCGTGCTTGGTGTGATGGTGGTTCGCTTCCGCGCTCGTCGCCGAGGCGTGGCCGGGAAAGAACGAGGGCAGCGAGTGCTCGGGCTCGACGAAGTAGATGATCGCGACGATCACGAGCAGCACCCCGAGGATCACGGCGGGCACGACCAGTTTGCGCAGGTTGCTGCTCATCGCGAGAAAAGGGTAGTAAAGCGCTACGGCCGCGGCGTCGCGCGCGCGGATGGGCTCGCAACGCTTGGAGATGCGGCTCGCAGAGGACCGCTGCGGCATCATGCACGGACCATGCCAGCACCCAAGACCCCTCCGAAGATGTTCGAAACCCGCAGCCATGCCTGGCGAGAGGTAGGCCTGTTGCGCCAGGTGAGCCCCCGGGTCGTCAAGCGCGCGCGCCTGGAGACGCTGCTGCTGGTGCCGCTGTTCCTGGCGGTCGTGGTGGTCTACGACCACCGCGTCAGCCTGATCGGCACCACTCAGCACGTGGCGGCCGCGCCCCCGCCGCACTATCACCCGGCGTACAGCCATAAGGTCCTGGCAGCGGCTGTCGAAACGCCGATCACGATCGCGACTGTGATCATCCTGATGATCCTCGGCTGGGCGATCGCGCGCGACATCGGCCGCGCCCTCGGCCCGCGCCTGTTCAGGCGGATGGACCCGGCGGCGGCGGGCACCGTCGGCTTTCTGATCCGCCTCGGGACGGTCGCGCTCGCGTTGCTCGTTGCGCTAAGCGTCGCCGGCGTGGAAGCGCGCACGCTGGCGGTCGGAGGAGCGTTCACGGCGGTGATCGTCGGCTTGGCCGCCCAGCAGACGCTCGGCAACCTGTTCGCCGGGACCGTGCTGCTGAGCGCGCGTCCGTTTCGCGTCGGCGATCGCGTGCGCTTGCAGGGTGGCCCGTTGGCCGGCCAGCTGGAGGGGACGGTCAGCTCGCTGGGGCTGCTCTACACCACGTTCGCGAAAGGCGAGGATTCGGTGATGGTGCCCAACAGCGTTGTGCTCAACGTCGCCGTGCTGCCGCTGCGCGAGCCCGAGGCGGTGAACCTGCGCGCGCGCCTGCGTTCGGGGATGACGCCGGGGGACATGCAGGAGCTGCTCGAGGAATCGCTGCAGACGCCCTTGCGCGACGTCCCGCGCATCACGCTGGAGGAGCTCGACGGCGAGGCGGTCATCGTGCGCATCACCGCGACTCCGAAGGTTTCCTCCGAAGGACGCCACCTCGCGAGCGAGCTGCTCGGCATCGTCTCTCAGCAAGCCCCGGTCCCGGGGGACGGTTCCGCGCCGGCGGGCGATGGCGCGGCGGCCGCTGTCGATGGCGGGGCGGCGGCGGGCGATGGCGCGGCGGCGGATGGCGATGGCGCCGCCGCGGCAGGCGATGGCGCGGAGCAGCTCACGCGCGATCGGTCGCATTGACCCGATAGCGCAGGAACAGGCGCGAGCTGTGCTCGAGCACCGAGACGAGCTCGAGCTCTAGCGGGTGCTCGAGCTCGATGCCCGCGAGGATTCGCAGCGCGGGATGTCCGCGCGCAGGGTCGCCGGCGAGCGTGGGGGAGAGCGACAGGAACAGCTCGTCGACGAGGTTCGCGGAGAGCAGCTCGCCGTTCAGATGTGGACCGCCCTCGCAGAGCAGCGTCTGGATCGCAAAGCGGCTGCGCAGCTCGGCGAAGGCCGGGCGCAGATCGACGCGGCCGTCGCGACCTGTGCGCACGTAGTCGATCCGTGCGCCCGTCTGCGGCAGGCTGTCGGTCGCGGAGGTCACGATCGCGACGTGCGACTCGGGGTCGGCGAGCAGGCGCAGATCGCGCGCGAGCGTAAGCCGCCCGGAGACCACCAGCGCGAGCGGCTGCTCCGAGAGACCGCGCTCGAGGCGCCGCCGGCGCGTGTCGCGGTCGCGCACGATCGGGCCGTAACCCTCTGCGTTGACCGTGCCCGCACCCGCCATGACGGCGTCGACGACCGAGCGCAACCCGTGGAACAGCGCGCGATCTGCAGCGTCTGAGAGCGGCGCCGAGCGTCCGCCGAGCGTCGCGCGACCGTCGACCGTGCTGACCATGTTGAGCACGACGTAGGGACGCGCGGCGGGGGCCGCAAGCGCCCGCTCGCGCAGCGCCAGAGTCTCGACTATCTCCGCGACGCCCGCGGCGGGGCCGGGGGGATACAGGCGCCTGAAGGTGATCGGCTCGCTCGAGATCGCAGGCGAGATATAGCAACTCGTAAACACTTCAGCGGGACGACCTGCTACGGTCGGGGCGTCTGGCCGGCGACTTGACCGGCGAAAAGCAGTAGTGCAGGCTCTCGCAGGTTGAGGCTCTCGCAGCATCCTCCGCGCAGCAGCAAGCACCAAGAATGTTGGAGGAGCTCCAAATATGCCTACCGGCACAGTGAAGTGGTTCAGTGACGACAAGGGTTTCGGATTCATCACGCCAGACGACGGCGAAAAGGATCTGTTCGTCCATCACACGGGAATCAATGGCGAGGGCTATCGCTCTCTGCAGGAGGGCTCGAAGGTGTCCTACGACGCGGAGCAGGGCGACAAGGGCCCCAAGGCCGTAAACGTTTCCTCGATCTGATCATCAACGACTCCTTTGAGGGAGTCGCTGATCCGCACAGACGACTAACCTCTTGAGGGCTCGCTTCGGCGAGCCCTCAGCGCTATGTCGAGCGACGCGACAACACTCCGGCTCCGCGACGCGCCGCTCGCCGACCGGCAGGCTGCGGACGGCCGCGAGCAGCGGACGCGCGCGCAGGCGCGCGCGCGCAGGGAGGCGAGGATCGCGGCGGGCGCGCTGATCGTGCTCGTGGGCTTGAGCCTGCTGTATGTGGTGATCGCTGCAAACCGCCCGAACCTGTTCACGGCGACCGCGCGCGTGGGCTTCTTCCCCGGCTGGATGGCCGGCCCGCTGGGCGGGCTGTGGCCCGGGCTGACGCGCTCGTCGACCGTGCTCAAGAGCACCTTCTCGGGCGCGATGATCGCGATGTACGTGAGCTACCTGCTGGCGCTCGTGTATGCGCCCGGCCGCTTGAACCCGCGCTGGACGATCGCCGCGATCGTGAGCGCGCAAGCGATCTTCTTCCTCGCGCCGCCGATGGCGCTGACGGACATCTTCAACTACATCAACTACGGGCGCATGGAGGTGATCCACCACCTCAACCCGTACACGACCTTCCCCGTGCTCGAGCCGCACAGCGACCCGAGTTATGCGCTCAGCAATTGGCATGAGCTGCTCAGCCCATACGGGCCGCTGTTCACGCTGTTGACGTTCGCGCTCGTGCCGCTCGGCGTCGCAGCGTCGTTCTGGACGATCAAGGTGCTGCTGCTCGCGGCGAGCCTGGGGATAGTCCTACTCGTGTGGAAGTGCGCGCAGCTGCTCGAGCTGGATCCGGTCAAGGCGATTGTGCTCGTCGGCCTGAATCCGATCGTGCTCGTGTGGGGTCTCGGCGGCGACCACAACGACTTCCTGATGGTGTTCTTCATCGTGCTCGGCTTCTATCTGCTGCTGCGCGCGCGCGAGCGCGCGGGCGCCAGCGAGAGGCCGGCTGCGCAGGCGGCCAACGGGAGCTCGGCTGCGGCCGCCGCGAGCGAGGGGTGGGCGCCCGCGCGCGGGCTGCGCGCACGGCTGTGGCCGCCGTCGGCGTTCGACCTCGGCGCGGGCGCGGCCTTCGTCGTGGCGGCCGCGCTGAAGGCCTCCGCGGGCGTGCTGGTCCCGATCGTGCTGTTGGCCCTGTGGCGGTCGCCCAGGCGCGTGCTCGGGGTGGTGCTGGGCATGGTCGCCGTCGGCGCAGTGCTGAGCGTCGCGAGCCTGATCGCGTTCGGCCTGCACATCCCCGATCTGAGCACGCAGGCCAGGCTCGTGACCAATTTCAGCGTTCCCAACCTGATCGGGACGGCGATCGGCAGCGGCGGCGCAACGGAAACGCTGCACAGCGTGCTCGTGGTCGTGCTGTTGCTGTGGGTGCTCAGCTGCTGCGTGCTCGCCTGGCGCCGGCAAGAATCGATCACGCCGTCGGGCTGGGCGACGGTGGCGCTGCTGGTGACGCTCGGCTGGGTGCTGCCCTGGTACGTGCTGTGGCTGCTGCCGCTGGCCGCGCTGTCGCGCTCGCGCCGGCTACGGACGACGACGCTGCTGCTCGGCGTCTACATGATCCTGGTCTGGCTGCCGGGCTCGACGGCCGTCTGGGCAACGCTCGGCTTTCAGCCGGCCAAGACGCCGCTCGGGCGTCTGCACCAGCGCTACGTCAGGGAATTGATGTACTGAGCCAGGCCGCATGCGGCCTGGCCGGGACCGCGCAGGCGCGGTCCCGCCCGCCGGCGCATGCGCCGACGGGGTCGCGGTCCCGACAAGCGCTCACTGTTTGCTCGCTGACCGTTCGTGGATCGCGCCGACCCGCGTCTCGCCCTCGGGCACCCGCCCGTCGCGCCCCACATATCCGTCCTTGCCGCCCGCGATCAGATAGATCGCATCGACCTCGCCGGGGTTTGTGACCCTGCGCAGCGTGCCCGCGTCGACGCGCGCCAGGCCGCCTTCGTGCAGGCGCCTGGTCGTGCCGCCGCCGAACTCGATGTCGATCATCCCGCGATGCACGAAGTACAGCTCCTCCTGCTCGTCGTGATAGTGAAACCCGCTTTCGATGCCCGCCGGCATGACGATCGCGTTCACGCCAAACGCGCTCACGCCGAGGCCTCTGCGGATCTTGCGAAAGCCCGGTCCATCACCGAGCGCGTCGAGATCGCCGACCGCATAGCCCTCGCCGACGATCACGCCGGGGTACTCCTCTGATGCCTGCATAGCAGTGCGTCTCCTCTCTTCGGTGCTCGGCAACGTGATCAGTGCTTGGCGACATATCCGTCCGCGGGCGTCAGCGGCAGCCCCTCGCCCGCCCAGCGGACCAGGCCGCCGCGCATCGAATAGGCCTCAAAGCCCGCCGTCCTGAACGCCTGCGCGGCCATCGCCGAGCGCGAGCCGACCCGACAGTAGAAGACGACCGGGCGCTCGCGCTCGATCGAACCTGCCTGCCCCGAGAGCTCGCTCAGTTCGATATGGCGCGAGCCCTCGATGTGACCCGCCTCGCGCTCATAGCGCTCGCGCACGTCGATCACCTGCAGCTGCGGCTCGCGCGCGCGCCACTCGAACACCTGCCGCGGGTCGATGTCGCTCAAGGATGTGTCCGCCGGCGCATCCATCGAGCATGAGCGTAGCGAGCCCACTAGGATCGGAGCACATGCCCGACACGCTGAGCCAGGACGTCTACGCGATCCCCCAGGAGCATCTCGACCTGTGCGCGACGATCGGTCAGATCGCGCGCGAGCGAATCGCGCCGCGCTCGGCGGAGATCGACGAGAAGGCCGAATACCCGTGGGATATCCGCAAGGTGCTCGCCGAGCAGGACATCCTCGCCCTGCCGTTTCCGACCGAGTACGGCGGCACCGGCACCGGCACGCTGATGTTGAACATGGCGATCGAGGAGATCGCCAAGGTCGACGCCTCGTGCGCGCTGATGCTGATGGTCCAGGAGCTCGGCACGCTGCCGATCCAGCTGTTCGGCTCCGACGAGCTCAAGGAGCGCCTGTTGCCGAGATGCGCGTCGGGCGAGTTCTCGCCCGCGTTCGCGCTGTCCGAGCCCGAGGCCGGCTCGGACCCGGCGGGGATGAAAACGACCGCGGTCAGGCTCGGCGACGAATGGGTGATCAGCGGGACCAAGAACTGGATCTCCAATCTCGGGATCGCCGACTTCTACATCTGCTTCGCGGTCACCGACCGCGACAACCGGCGCATCACCGCGTTCGTCGTCGAGGCCGATCGTCCCGGGCTTGAGATCGGCAAGCTCGAGCACAAGCTCGGCATCCGCGCCTCGCCGACCGGGCAGCCGATCTTCGAAGACGTGCGCGTGCCCCACGCCAACGTGATCGGCGAGATCGGCAAGGGCTTGTCGGTGGCGCTCGCCACGCTCGAGCGCACGCGCCTGGGCGCCGCCGCCCAGGCGGTCGGCATTGCCCAGGGGGCGACCGACTACGCGGTCGCCTACGCGCGCGAGCGCGTCCAGTTCGGCAAGCCGATCAACGAGCTCCAGGCGATCCAGTTCAAGCTCGCCGACATGGAGACCAGCACCGCCGCGGCGCGCCAGCTGCTGTACAAGGCCTGCGCGCTCGCCGACCGGCACGATCCCGAGCGCGGGAAGTACTCTTCGATGGCGAAGGTCTTCTGTTCGGACACCGCGATGGCGGTGACGATCGAGGCGGTGCAGGTGCTTGGAGGCTACGGTTATGTCAAGGAGTACCCGGTGGAGCGGATGATGCGGGACGCAAAGATCACACAGATCTACGAGGGCACGAACGAGATCCAGCGGCTCGTGATTGCCCGCACGCTCAAATAGGGCGGCCAGCGTGCGCCGGTCGTTCTTCTCACGACAGCGCGCCTCCGGCCAGCTGCGCCGCGCCGGCTTCGGGGCGCTGATCGCCCTCTCGCTCGGCCTGATCGTGATCGTGCTCGGACAGGGCTTCAGCTCGGTCGGCGCGGTCCGGGCGGTCGAGGACGTCGCCTTCGGCGTGATCCTCGTCGCGATCCTGATCGGCGCCGCCGCGTTCATCGCCGTGCGCCTCGGCAACTGGCGCAATCCGGAGTCCGAGCTCGAGTTCGACGCGCTCGTGCGCCGCTCGGAGGATCTCGCGCGCGACGGACTCGCGGCCGACCCCGACGAACTCGACTACCTCGAACTCGATCCGCTCAACGACGAGGACTTCGAAGAGCTCGTGCGCGACGCGCTCGACGAACTCCCCGACCTGTTGCGCAACGCGCTCGCGCACGTCGCGGTTGTGATCTCCGACGGCGGCCGCCGGCGTGGCGCCTACGGCCTCTACCAGGGCGACGGAGCCACCCGCGACTACGCCCATGACCGCATCGTGATCTTCCGCGACACGCTGCGGCGCGATTTCGGGCACAGCCCGGACCTGCTGCGCGACCAGGTCGTGCGCACCGTTCGCCACGAGCTCGCGCACCACGTCGGGTTCGACGAGCTCGGAGTAAGCACGCTGGACCTCTAGATCCGCTCGTTTATACTGCCAGCGATGACAAGCCCGGTACCGAGGCCCAAGGAGGAGCTGAGGCCCAAAGAGGAGCTGTCCGGCGGCAATGGCGGCGTCGGGCTGCGCGAGCCGGCCACAGAGCCGGCTGCAGAAGGTGGCGCGCAACCAAGCCGGCGATTGCCCGATTTCTTCATCGTCGGCCACCCGAAGTGCGGCACGACTGCGCTTTTTCACCTAGTCAGCAGCCACCCGCAGGTTTACACATCGGTCAAGGAGATCCGCTATTTCGCGCGCGAGCTGCGCACCCGCTTTCACAGGTTTGGGCCCGACGCTCTGCCACACACCTATGACGAATATGTGTCGCTGTTCGCGGCTGCCCGTCCAGATCAGGTGATCGGCGAGGCATCGCCCTCATATCTCAGGTTTGCGCCCGCGCCGAAGCGAATCGCAGAAGCGGCGCCCGATGCGCGCGTGATCGCCCTGTTGCGCGAGCCCGCGAGCTTTCTGCGATCGTTTCATCTCCAGTCGGTCCACAACCACGCCGAGACGCAAAAGGACTTTCGCAAGGCAATGGCGCTCGAGGATGCCAGGCGTCGGGGCAAACGCATTCCACGCACCTCGCACGCCCCCGAGGCGCTTCTCTATTCCGACCACGTGCGATACGTCGAGCAGCTGCGCCGGTTTCACGCCGTGTTTCCGCGCCAGCAGGTAAAGGTCGTCATCTACGACGACTTCCGCCGCGACAACCACGCGACCACGCGAGACGTATTCAGATTTCTCGAGGTGGACGATACGGTAGCCCTCCCGAAAGTAGACGTCACACCGCTAGCCGGAGTTCGCTCCTTGTTTCTTCACCAGCTCGGACGGGTCGTGTCCGTCGCCCATCGCCACCCCGACGCCAAGAGCCCGCTGCTGCGAACCGCCAATCGTGTGCTGCCGAGTAATTCACACAGTGACAAGATCGAAGAGATCTGGCGCCGCGCGACATACACCACGCCGCCCGCGCCCGATGAGCGCTTCATGCTCGAGTTGAGGCGCCGGTTCAAAGGAGAGGTCGTCGCGCTCAGCGAATATCTCGATCGCGATCTCGTGACGCTATGGGGCTATGACAAGCTCAGCTGAGTCGCGCCTCGCGCTCGCAGGCTCATGCCGCCTGTCCACCACCCGGGGCGCCAGGCTCATGCCCCCTGTCCGCCGCCCGGGGCACGCGCTGATGCGCGCAGTCGCCGGCAGCGCAGCAATCCTTTCTGTAACGTAGGCGCGCTATCCACAACCCGACGCGAGGTCTGACATGCCTGAAGCAGTAATCATCGACGCTATACGTACGCCCATCGGGCGCGCGGTAAAGGGATCATTGAAGACGGTGCGCGCCGATGACCTCGCGGCGATCCCGCTGGAAGCGCTGCTCGAGCGCAACCCCGAGCTCGATCAGCGGTCGATCGGCGACATCATGATGGGCTGCGGGTTCTGCGAGGGGGAGCAGGGCTACAACGTCGGGCGCATCGCCGCGCTGCTCGCAGGCATCGACCATCACGTGCCCGCCTGCACGGTCAACCGCTTCTGCGCCTCGTCGCTGCAGACCACGCGGATGGCGTTCCATGCGATCAAGACCGGCGAGGGCGACGCCTATATCGCGGCCGGAGTCGAGGCCGTCTCACGCGCCGGCAACGGCGCCCAGTTCGAGTTCAACCACGCCGTTGACGGCTCCGAGGGAGCCGCCTACAACGTCTACATACCGATGGGCATGACCGCCGAGAACGTCGCCGAGCGCTGCAAGGTCAGCCGCGAGGCGCAGGACGAATGGGCGCTGATCTCCCAGACGCGCGCCGTGGAGTCGGTGACGAGCGGGCACTTCGACAAAGAAATCGTGCCCGTGCGAGTGCCCGCGCACAAGGACGTCGACAAGGAGGGCAACGAGATCGACGTCCCCGAGACGCTCGTCAGCAAGGACGACGGCCCGAGGCCCGGTACGACGCTGGAGAAGCTCGCCGCGCTGCCACCCGTGTTCAAAGAGGGCGGCAGCGTGACTGCCGGCAACGCCTGTCCGCTCAACGACGGCGCGGCCGCGCTGCTGATCATGTCGCAGGAGAAGGCCAACGAGCTCGGCTGCAAGCCGCGGGCGCGGATCATCGCCTCGAGCGTCGCCGCGATCCGCCCCGAGATCATGGGCCTCGGGCCGATCCCCGCGATTCAGCAGCTGCTCAAGAGCACCGGCAGGACGATCGACGACATCGACATAGTCGAGATCAACGAGGCGTTCGCCGCGCAGATCGTGCCTTGCAAACAGGAGCTCGGAATCGACGACGACAAGCTCAACCCGTTCGGCGGCGCGATCGCGCTTGGGCATCCGTTCGGCATGACCGGCGCGCGCATCATGACGACCCTGCTCAACGACCTGGAGACCCTCGACCAGACGTATGGCATCGAGTCGATGTGTGTCGCCGGCGGCATGGGTATGGCGATGCTGATCGAGCGGCTCTGAAATCGCCGCTGTCTGACGTCGCTTGCCCGCCGATATCGCTTGCTATATTGCGCGAGCATGATGGGCGCGCCAGCGGAGCTCCCGGCATCTGAGCGCTCGGCCGGCCGGATGCCCGACTTCTTCATCGTAGGGCAGGAAAAGTGCGGTACCACTGCGCTCTACAGGACGCTTCGCGAGCATCCCCAGGTGTTCATGCCGGACTACAAGGAGCCGCGGTTCTTCTGCCCCGATGCGCGCGCGGACGAGCGCACGCGAGCCCCCGGTTCCGGTAGGGGAACGCGACCTCGCACGCTCGAGGCCTACCTCGAGCTGTTCGCGCCCGCGCGCCCCGAGCAGCGCGTCGGCGAGGCCTCGCCGCAATATTTGCGATCGCTCGTCGCCGCTAAACTGATCGCCGAGCTGCAGCCCGGCGCGAAGATCATCGCGATCCTGCGCGAGCCGGTGAGCGCTGTGCGCGCGCTGCACAGGCAGAACGTGAGAGACACGTTCGAGAGCGAGCGAGACCTGCGCGCGGCGATCGCGCTCGAGGAGCTCAGGCGCAACGGCGAGCGGCTGCCGCGCGACCTCGAGTCCCCCGTCAGGCTGCTCTACTCCGAGCACGTCAACTACGTCAAGTATTTGCGCCGCTACGAGGCAGAGTTTCCCCGCTCACAGATACTGGTGCTGATTCTCGACGACTTCCATCGCGAGAACGCAGCGACCGTGCGTCGCGTATGGCGCTTTCTCGACGTCGACGACACGCTCCCGGTTCACGCCGCCAGCGGAAGCCAACCGTACAAAGTCGTGCGCTCGATGCCGCTGCACAGGATGACGCGCGCGGTCAAAATTGCCCGTAACGATCCGGGCGCAGCGAACTCGCTCGCCCGCACGGCTTACGCGCTGACGCCCAAGCCCGCTCGCGAGCTGTGGCGGCGTGTCGTCTATTCAAAGCCCGCGAGTCCGGATCAGGCGCTCAGCGCCGAGCTGCGCCGCCAATTCAAGCCCGAAGTGATCGCGCTCAGCGAGCACCTGGGGCGCGATCTGGTGAGCTTGTGGGGATACGACAAGGTCTAGCCATCAGCGCGGGGCCATGCGCAGGGCGCCGTCGAGGCGGATCGTCGCGCCGTTGAGCATCCGGTTCTCGACGAGCTCGCACGCCAACTGCGCGTACTCCTCGGGCCGGCCGAGGCGCCGGGGGAAGGGGACGCTCGCGCCGAGCTTCGCGCGCGCCTCCTCCGGCAGCGCCGCCAACAGCGGCGTGTCGAACAGCCCCGGCGCGATCGTGTTGACCCGGACCCCGTAGCGCGCGAGATCGCGCGCCGCGGGCAGCGTCAGCGAGACGATCCCGCCCTTCGAGGCCGCATAGGCGATCTGCCCGACCTGGCCCTCGTAGGCCGCGATCGACGCGGTGCCCACGAACACTCCGCGCTCGCCGTCATCGCGCGGCTCGCTGTCGACCATCGCCGCCGCGGCGAAGCGCAGCGCATTGAACGTCCCGATCAGGTTGATCTGCACGACCGTCTCGAACGGGAGCAGCGGGTGCGGTCCCTTGCTGTCCGCGACCTTCTGCGCCCAGCCCACGCCCGCGCAGCAGACTGCGATTCGCAGGCCGCCATCAACCTCTGCGGCGCGCGCGGTCGCGTCCTTGACCTGATCCTCCTCGCGCACGTCGCAGTGGACGAAGCTTGCGCCGAGCTCGCCGGCCAGGGCGCCTCCCTTGTCGGCGTTCAGATCAGCGATCGTGAGGAACGCTCCGCGCGCGTGCAGCTGCCTCGCGGTGGCCTCACCGAGCCCCGACGCCCCGCCGACGACGATTGCCGAGCTGCCCTCGATCTGCATGGCGGCAGCCTATAGGGCCCGGTCCAGCCGAGCTTCACGGCCGCGCTGCACCGTCCGCGTGAGCGGGCTCGACCTCACGCGCAGCTGGTCGCCGGGCGCGAGAGGGTAAGCGCGAACAGCTCTTCTGGATCCGTCAGCCAGCGCACGAGCTCGAGGCCGGCCGCGGACAGGTCGGCGCTCAGGCGGTCGGGCGTGAACTTCGCGCTGATCTCGGTGCGCAGCTCCTCGCCCGCGCGGAAGCGAACGGGCAGATCGAGCGCGCGCACGTGCGTGAGCTGCGCCCGGCGCGCGCGCAACCGCATCTCGATCCACTCCTGCTCGGGGTCGAACCGCGCGACGTGCTCGAACTGCTCGGGGTCGAAGTCAGCCCCGAGCTCGCGGTTGACCACCCGCAGCACGTTGCGGTTGAACTCGGCGGTCACGCCCTCGGCGTCGTCGTATGCCGCCTCGAGGACCTCTGGATCCTTGACCAGGTCCGTGCCCATCAACAGATGATCGCCATCCCGCAGCAGGCCCGCGATCGCGCGCAGAAAGCGCCTGCGGCTGCCCGGCGGGAAGTTGCCGATCGTGCCACCCAGGAACGCGACGATCCGCGGACCGACGGGGTCCGGCAGCTGGTCGAGGTGGCGCTCGAAGTCGCCGATCACGCCGTGCACCTGCAGCCCCGGGTACTCCTCGGTCAGCTCGATCGCGCACGCGCGCACCATGCTCTCGGTCACGTCCACAGGCACGTAGCGGCGCAGCGTGCCCGCGCTATACAGCGCGTCGAGCAGCACGCGCGTCTTCGCGGCCGTGCCCGAGCCCAGCTCGACCAGCTCGACCGCTCCGGTCAGCGCCGCCAGCTCGGCCGCGCCGTCCTGCAGGATCGCGCGCTCGGTGCGCGTCGGGTAGTACTCGGGCAGCTCGCAGATCCGGTCGAACAGCTCCGCGCCGCGAGCGTCGTAGAAGTGCTTGGGAGGCAGCTCCTTCAGCGGCCGCGTGAGGCCGTCGAGCACGTCGTCGGCCAGCGTGCGTTCCTGCTCGCCGTCGAGGTGGGAATCGATCCGGATCGCCGGATCCGTCGCGCTCGCGATCGGCTCCATCAGCTTTCTTTCTCCGCCGGCCGCCTCGCGCGCCCGCCGGCTCCCGCGGTCACGTTGCGTCCCTTGCCATACGCACGCCCGCGAAGATCTGCCTGCGCTGGGGGAGATCCCAGTTGCGGAACGTCAGCGTCTTCACGCGCGGGCTCGTCGCCCACGAGCCGCCGCGCAGGACGCGATAGCGCTCGCCGAAGAACACCTGCGAGTACTCGCGGTACGGATACGCGACGAATCCGGGGTAGCCGCCGAACGTGCTGCTCGTCCACTCCCACACCGCGCCGACGTCCCTGATCCCGGGCTGGTCCCAGGTCGCCGCCTTCTCCCACTCCGCCTCGCTGGGAAGACGCGCGCCGTGCGCGCGGGCGAAGGCGTCGGCCTCGAACCAGCTGACGTGGCACACAGGCGCCAGCGGTGCAGCGGTCGCCGCGCTCGCGTCATGCGTGATGTCCTGCTGCTCTTTCCATGCCCAGCCCTCGTCCGACCACCACTCGCGCCGCTCGTAGCCGCCGCCTTCGCTGAAACGCATCCAGCTCTCGTTGCTCACCGGGTGGCGCGCGATCTGAAACGCCCGCAGCTTCAGCATGTGCCGCGGGCGCTCGTTGTCATAAGCGAAGCCCTGCTCGCTCGCGCCCAGCGCAAACGTCCCTGCGGGAAGCTCGAGCCATTGATCCTCGCCCTGCCCCCGCGCCCCCGCGCCAAGCATGTCCGCCGGGCGCTCGTCCGCCGCCAGCAACCCCGCGAGCGCCAGCGTCTGGCGCATCGTCTCGGTGTGCTGCAGCTCGTGCCTGACCACCATCTCGCACACGAACCCGTCGCCGCTGCCCCGCTCGGCGATCGTGCGAGCGACGCGCTCGCGGACCTCGTGCATGTACGCGAACGCCTCGGCCACCCCCAGCGCGGCGATTTCGCCGCGCACCGCGCGCGGCGTCTCAAACGCGTCATACACCTCCGCCAGCTCGGACTTGAGCAGCGCGAGTCCCCCGAGGCGGTGGCCCAGCCACAAATCCTCATATGCCGCGATATGCCCGAGGTCCCAGACAAGCGGGCTCATGATCGGCGAATGGACCTTCATCAGCGCCTCGTCGTCGAGGCCCTGCACGAGCGCGAGCGTCCGCTGCCGCGCTTCGCTCAGCGCGGCGAGAGCGTCCCCCGGGCTCGGCGTTGCGGCAGTCTTGGGCGTGGCGGTCGCAGTCGAGGCCATGTGCCGAGCGTTAACTGTAGTGGTTCAGCTGCAGGGGCCGGGTTCGCCGCCGAGCATCGCGTGGGCCGCATGCAGCGCCGGGCGGTAGGTCGGGTCGCGCAGCAACGCTTGCCTGATGCCCTCCCCGAGGATGCCGCCCTCGCCGCGCGACGCGCCGAGCAGCGACCACGCCCGCTCGGTCCCGTCGCGTTCGCGACGATGCACGCGCAGTCCCCCCGGCCCGCGGTCGAGGCGCACGCGCACTCCCGAGTCGCTCGCCAGCGCAACGCTCTCGAGGCCCGGTACTTCAAGCGCCGGCGCAGACTCCAGGCGCACCTCGATGTCTCTGCCGGCGGCGTTCGCGTGAGCGCCCAGCCGGGCCCCGTCATGCGCCGGTTTCAGCGGCTCCGCGCGATCGAGCTCCCAGCCCAGGCGCGAGGCCAGCCAGCCGACCAACAGCATCGCCGCGACCGTCGAGTCCGGATGGTGCCTGACGGTCAGCGCGTTGAGCGACGCGAGCTCGCAACGCATCGGCCTGCGATCGAACGTCGCCGCGACCCGCTCGCGCCACGGGGTCGAGCGAAGCCACGCCAGGTCGACGACATAGAGCTGCTCGCTGAGCCTGCACGCCCGCTCGATCGCCGCTCGCCAATCGCTTTGCGAGCGGGCGTGCCCGCTGACCGAGTCGATCAGCGTGGCCTGCGCGAGCTCGAGCAGCGCGTCCGCCGCGGGCGGATCGCTGTACGGCGACCACAGCAGGGTGGGCAGGTCGCTGAGCACGAGCGGGTCGGCGATCGTCGCGAGATCGTCGAGATGGCGCTTGCCGATCTCCACGATCACCGTCTCGCGCAGCAGCTCGAGCCCGTCGCTGCCGGGGTCGCCTTCGGAGCTGACCGTCACCCGCGCGTCCAGCTGCTCGCGGCCGGGCTTGTAGGCGAGCAGCACCGTGCGCGAGGCGTGGTAGCGCCCTACGCCACGCAGCCGCGCCGCCGTTTCGGCGCTGAAGCGGCTCTCGACGAACACGATCATGTTCAGCACGCGCGCCTGCACGAGCCCGCCGTCGACGCTCGCGCGGTCGGACTGCGCGCGGTGCGTGAGCAGTTCGCGCAGCGCAGCTTCGATCGCGTTCGGCGTGGTCGCTTCCGCGCCCCAGACCGCGTCGCCGAGCTCGGCCGGGGCGGCGCGCCCGTCGACCGCCGCGGCGCGCGCCTGATCCATCAGATCGCGCGCCAGCGGTCGTGGTTGCGCAGCAGCTTTTCCGCCTGTTCCGGACCCTGCGAACCGGCTTCGTATTTGGGCAGCGCTCCTGGCGTCTGCGCCCAGGCATTCTCGATCGGGTCGCAGATGATCCACTGCGCCTCCACCTCGTCGTTGCGGGTGAACAGGGTGGGGTCGCCGCGCATCGCGTCCATGATCAGGCGCTCGTACGCCTCCGGCGACTGGGACAGGAACGAGGTCCCGTACAGGAACTCCATGTTCACCGGCCTGATCAGCATGCGCGTCCCCGGGATCTTCGCGCCCAGCCGCAGCGTCACCCCCTCGTTGGGCTGCACGGTCAGGATCAGCTGGTTGGGCTGGACGCCGAGCGAGCCTTCCTGGCTGAACGCGAGATGCGGGACGGGCTTCAGCGTGACCGCGATCTCGGTGACCTTGCGCGCGAGGCGCTTGCCCGCGCGCAGGTAGAAGGGCACGCCCGCCCAGCGCCAGTTGTCGACCTCCAAGCGCAGCGCAGCATACGTCTCGGTGTGCGAGTCCTCGGGCACCCCCTCCTCTTCGAGGTACCCGACCACGTCCTCGCCGCCGGAGCGTCCTGCGCTGTACTGCGCGCGGACCGCCATGTCCGTGACCTCCGGCTCGAGCGGCGCATGGATCGCGTGCAGCACCTTGACCTTCTCGTTGCGCACCTCTTCGGCGGTGAAGTAGCCGGGCGGCTCCATCGCCACCTGGCAGAGCAGCTGCAGCATGTGGTTCTGGATCAGATCGCGCAGCGCGCCCGTCCGGTCGTAGAACGCGGCGCGGCTGCCGATGCCGATGTCCTCGGCCGCGGTGATCTGGACCTGGTCGATGTAGTTGCGGTTCCACAGCGGCTCGAACATGCCGTTCGCGAATCTGAAAGCCAGTAGGTTCTGGACCGTCTCCTTGCCCAGGTAGTGGTCGATGCGAAAGACCTGCGACTCGTCGAACACGCTCAACACGCGGCGATTGAGCTCGCGCGCCTCCGCGAGCGAGGTCCCGAACGGCTTCTCGATGATCACGCGCACTTCGGTCTCCGCGCGGCGCGACAGCCCGCCGCCGCCCAGCTGGCCGACGATCACGCTGAAGAACTCCGGGGCCGTCGCGAGATAGAAGGCGCGGTTCAAGCGTTCGCCCGCGTGTTCGTCGAAGCTGTCGAGTACGTCGCCCAGCGCCCCATACGCGTGGGGGTCGTCGAACTGGCCGGGCACGTACCTGACGTTCTGCAGCAGCCCCCGCAGCACGTCCTCGTCCGGCTTGCGCCGGGAGAAGCTGCGGATCGCCTGCTCGCACTCGGCGCGGTAGTCCTCGTGCGTCCGTTCCCGGCGGGCAACACCCACCATCTGAAATCGTTCCGGCAGCGCTCCGTCGTGGGCGAGGTTGTACAGCGCGGGCAGCAGTTTGCGGCGCGCCAGATCGCCGGTCGCCCCGAAGATGACGAGCGCCGTCGGGGCGACCGGCAGGCGCTCGAGCCCGGCTGTCAGCGGATTCTCGGCCTGCTCCGGCTCGCTCGGGCGCCCGGGCGCGACCACCGCGGAAGCTTGCTTGCTCACGCCACGATCGTAGTCCTACCGCGCAGCTGGGGTCGTCGCGATCGAGGCAAATCAAAGGAGTTGGTTACGATCCCGCCGATGAGCACCAGCGGCTACTTCAGCCAACGAAGCCGCGCGGCCAGCGCAAGCGCCGCGCGAGGATCGGCGGTTAGCCGGTGAACAACCAGCAGCTCAAGCTGCTCAAGCGCTGGCTCGAGCGGTTCTGGGTGTTCAGCCCCGAACGTCTCTGGTTCCTGTCGATCCACATGACAGATCGCGGCCACTGGTTGGTTGCGTTTTGGATCAAGCAACTGAACACGCTCCTCTACCACAACTCACTTTCCCCCGCTGCGACCGTCGGCCCAGACATCCGCCTGGGTCACAACAGCATCGGCATCGTGATAACCGGCAACGTCGCGATCGGGCGCGGTGTGAAAATCTGGCACAACGTGACGCTCACCGCCGGGCGTCCCGCGCCCGCCGCGGCGCCTGCCGCGAGCGGCGATGACGGGCAGACCGCGCAGAGCGCCCCCATGCCCGACGGCGCTCCTTTGCCCGAAGACATGCCGACGCCCGCGGAACTGCCACGCTCCGCCGACAGCCCGAACCCTGCGCCCGGCCGGTCGCAGATCATCGTCGAGGATTACGTCCGGATCGGGGCCAACTCGGTGATCATCGCGCCTCGTGGCAAGACCCTGCGGGTCGGGCGTGGTGCGCGCATCGGCGCGGGGACGGTCATCACCAAAGACGTGCCAGCGCGTGCGACGGTGGTGGGCCAGCCTCCGCGCGTGCTGGTGAAGAAGTCCGCGCCGCACCAGGCCGAGGGATCGCCCGAGCCCGACCCGGCGCGGGCCGCAAAACGCCGCGCGCCGGCTCGCGGTCGTGAGGGAGACGCATGAATCCGCAAGCCCAGCGGCCCGATCGCAACCTGGCCCTCGAGCTCGTCCGCGTCACCGAGGCGGCCGCCCTGGCCGCCGCGCCGCTCGTCGGTCGCGGCGAGAAGGAGGCGGCGGACCAAGCCGCGGTCGACGGTATGCGCTACATGCTGCACTCCGTGCAGATGGACGGCGTCGTGGTGATCGGCGAGGGCGAGAAGGATGAGGCGCCGATGCTCTACAACGGCGAGCTGATTGGCGACGGGTCGCCTCCGCAGGTGGACATCGCCGTCGATCCGCTCGAGGGCACCACGCTCGCCGCCCACGGCATGCCCAGCGCCCTCGCCGTGATCGCGCTGAGCGCTCGCGGCACGATGTTCGATCCGGGACCCTGCGTGTACATGGAAAAGATCGCCGGCTCGCCCGAGATCGCCGACCTGCTCGACCTCGACCGGCCGCTGGGCGAGACCGTCGCGCTGGTCGCCGAGCGCAAGCGCAGCGCTGTCAGCGACGTGATGGTCGTCGTGCTCGACCGTCCGCGCCACGAGGCCGGGATCGTCGCGATCCGCGAGGCCGGTGCGCGCGTGCGTTTGATCCCCCACGGCGACGTCTCGGCGGCGCTGCTGGCCGTGACCGAGCGGTCCACCGTCGATCTGCTGTGGGGCATCGGGGGCACGCCCGAGGGGGTCATCTCCGCGGCCGCCGTCAAGTGCCTCGGCGGGCAGCTGCTCGGACGGCTGTGGCCGCGCGATCAGAGCGAGCGCCAGAGCGCGCTCGAGGCGGGCTACGAGCTCGATCGCGTGCTCACCCGCGACGATCTCGTCGCGGGTGAGGATGTCTTCTTCTCCGCGACCGGCGTCACCGACGGTGACATGCTCGAGGGGGTACGTTATCCGAGCGCCGGTGGCGCGACGACCGAGTCGCTGGTGATGCGTTCGCGCTCGGGCACCGTGCGGCGGATCCGGGCAACGCACGATCGCGCCAAGCTGGCGGCGCTGCGCGGTTAGCATCAGCCGCCTCGGTCAGTCGCCCCGGCCACCCGACACGGTCAGCCGCCCCGGCCAGCCGCCTCGGCATCCGCCGCGCCGGCCAACCGCCCCACGCGGGACTCGTCCAGGTTCAGGCGCGCGAGCGAGCGCAGAAACCCATGCGTGACGAGCACGTGGATCCGCGCCTGGGTCGCCTTGTAGACGCGCCGGCCGAAGCCCGACGCGATCGCCGGATAGAAGTTGGCCACTTCGACCTCGATGTGCAGCCGCGCGCGCCCCGGGCGCTCGCCGGCGAGCCGGCGCACATCGATCTGCAGATGACCCGCGCCGTCGCGCCCCCGCCGCGCGACCAACAGCCCCCGGGTGATGCGCCAGCGCACGATTCCGTGCCCGGCGTTCAGCTCGTACTCCGGCGCGGCGAAGGTCAACAGCTTCAGCGCCCGCCCGAACAGCACCACCGAGCGCTCGCTGTCGGTGTAGCGCACGCGCACGATGCCGAGCGTCGCGCGCGTCAAGAAGCGCCAGTACGTGCGGGCCAGGCGCTCCAGGTGCGCCGGCGTCCACAGGTCGCGCAGCGCGCTCTCGGGCAGGCTCAGATCGGCCCCCTGGACCGAACGGATCGCGCCCGTCGCGGCGTCTTCGCTGGTGCGATCTTCCAGGTTGGAGACCGTCGCGATCTTCATCGCCAGCAGGCTACCCCTGCGCGCGCGAGCGTCCGCACGCCCCCCGGCGCCGGTCTGCCGCGAGCTCGATGCGCCCGCAGGCTGTCTTGCGCTGCTGATATTCAACGCTCGTGAGCGATTCTGCGCGTGATCAGCGCCGGCTCGACCGATCCCGCGAAGCTCGCTTGGCGCGCGCCGCGCAGGCCGCGCAAACGCTCAGCACCGCGCTCTGGGAGACGGTCCAGGACGAGCTGGGCCAGGACGAGCTCGGCCAGGACGAGCTGGCCGAGGACGAGCTGGGTCAGGCGCGCACGCAACGCGTCGCGGAGCTGGCGGAACGGCTCGCCGAGGTTTCCCAGGCGCTGGCAGCGCTCGCGCGGGCGGATCGGCGCGCGCGGCGCCCATCACCCGCCGCCGCGGCCGAGCCCGCGCGCGTCTCTGCAGCGCCCGGCGCGAGCGCGCCCGCCCCGGCGAAGATCGAGATCAGAGACGAACGCCCCGAGATCGAGGACGAGCAGCGCGAGCTGCAACGGCAGCGCGGGCCACAGCGCCAGCAGGGCCCGGACCGCTGGATCGCCGCGATCGAACGCCGGCTCGAGCGCTATGCGCGCGATCGCCTGCCATTCGCGGTCTTGCTGCTCGAGCTGGCGGACCTCGACCGTCTGCGTCACGCCGAGCCGCCGCCAGAGCTCGCCCGTTTGACCGGGCTGGTCGAGGCGGCGCTCGCGGCGGAGTTGCGCCCCGCCGATACGCTGATCGGCGAGCGCCCGGGTCGCTACTGGCTGCTCGCGCCCGAGACCGACGCCGCCGGCGCGCGGACGCTGGCCGGCCGTCTGATCGACGCGGTCCGCCGCGCCGCGCGTCACCGAGGCGTTCCGCTGCAGCTCGCCGCCGGGCTCGCGGGATGCCCGGAGGATGGTCTGGAGGCCGCGCGGATCGCCGCGCAGGCCGATGTCGCGCTGTACGCCGCTCGCGCCGCCGGGCGTCCACTCGCGGCCTTCGACGACCCCGACCGGTAGGCGGGGACGCTCAGCCGGATTCGACGCCGCCCGACGCCGTTTGCGCGGGCGTCACCGGCGGTGAGCCGAGCGTGGGGGTGTTGCGAACGCTGCCGACGACGTGGGTGCCGATGCGCACGGTCCCGGCGATGTCGAGCGCGCTCGCGGCCCCGGCGGTCAGATCCCAGCTCGCCCCGTTGTCCGCGTACGGGCCGCGGTCCAGCACGGGCACGACCAGCGTCTGGCCGTGATAGTCGACCTTCACCAGCGTGCCGCACGGCAGCGTGCGGTTGGCGACCCCGACGACGGCGGGCGTGAGCGTCTGCCCGCACGCCGTCTGCTGGCCGTAGAAGCCTGGTCCGAACCAGGTCGCGATGCCGCTGCTGGCGACCTTCGACTTGACTTTCGCGGACTGCGCGCTCGATCGCGCACCTGTGGCGGGCGCGGAGGTCGAGCCGCCTGTCAGGCGCGCGTTGACCGCGTCGCTCGCGGCCGCCGTGAACGCGGGCGCGACGCAAAAGCCCGCGCAGGCGGCGGCTGCGAGCAGCGCGAGCAGGATCGTCCGGATATGGCGCTCGAATCTCATGGTCATCTTCGACGCCTACGGGGTGAGCTGACGGGCTCGCGCGGCTGCGTGCGACGGCGGCGCTACGACCACACTCGGTCGATTCGCCCCAGCGGATCAATGATCCGCAGTGGGTCCCCCGCCCCCCGCGACCTGGGTCGTGGAGGCTCGGCGTGCGCGCGAGTATACAGATGCCGCGCCGGGACCCCGCGTGGCTGGCCTGGCGTCAGCCGGGCAGTCGCGCGAACAGGTCCTTGAGCACGCGCACGCCGGCGCTGATCCCCGACCGGGCCAGCTCGCTCGCCAGCTCGCCGACCGACGCGAGCAGTTCGCCACCGCCGGGAGGCTCGACCGATCCGCGCAGCTGATCGGCCGGGACCTCGTAGCCCTGCCTGGGGACCGACTCCTCGATCGCCCGCGCCTCAGCGTCCAATTTTGGCGCGCGGGCTCGCGCTGCGCGGGCGGCATCGCGTCGCGCGCTCGCCCGCTGGGGACGCGCGCGGGGCAGGCCCGCGAGGACGCTCGAGCGAGCGCCGAGATCGCTGTCGGGGCGCTGCGCGGATGCCGGCGGGCGCCGCTGGCCCTTGGGGCTCTCGTTCATGCGCGTTAGCATAGGCGCCGACGAACCGGGCCGGGCGCTGCCGGCGCTGCCATGGACTCGGGGTCGGTCGATCGGTCGTCATCGCCGCAGCGATAGAAATGGGATGAGATGTCTGTAGTAGAGCTTCAGGAGCTGGACGAGGTCAAGGGACTGGTGGCCAGGGGCCAGCAGGTCGGCGTGCTGACGTTCTCGGAGATATCGACCGCGACCTCCGAGCTCGACCTCGACGAGTCAGACGTCGAGGAACTCCACGGGTTCCTCGAGAAAGCGGAGATCGAGCTCGTCGAGGACATCGACCCGGCGACGGCCGCCGCGCTGGAGGTCGAGCGCGCGCCCGACAAGCGCGGGCGGCGAAGCAAAACCAAAGCGCAGCTCGACCTGAAGCCGGACATGACGACCGACTCGCTGCAGCTGTTCTTGAAGGACATCGGCAAGGTCAGGCTGCTGACCGCCCAGGAGGAGGTCGACCTCGCGAAACGGATCGAGCGGGGGGATCTGGACGCCAAGCAGAAGATGGTCGAGTCAAACCTGCGGCTCGTCGTGTCGATCGCCAAGAACTACCGAAACCAGGGGCTCCCGTTCCTCGACTTGATCCAGGAGGGCACGCTCGGGCTGGTCCGCGCCGCGGAGAAGTTCGACTACCGCAAGGGCTTCAAGTTCTCGACCTACGCGACCTGGTGGATCCGCCAGGCGATCGCGCGCGCGCTGGCGGACAAGGCGCGCACGATCCGGATACCGGTGCACGTGGTCGAGAAGCTCAACAAGATCGGCCGTGCCGAGCGCAAGCTCGTGACCGAGCTCGGGCGCGAGCCCAGCGCCGATGAGATCGCCGAGGTGACGGGGATCGATCCCGAGGAGGTCGACTCGATCAAGCGCTCCGCGCAGGCGCCGGTGTCGCTCGAGAAGCCGGTAGGCGACGAGGAGGAGTCGGAGTTCGGGCAGTTCATCGCCGACGAGCGCGCCGAGTCGCCGTACGAGCGCGCCGCGGAGATCCTCACCAAGGAGGCACTACGCGAGGCGCTGGAGAACCTCTCCTACCGCGAACGGCGCGTGCTCGAGCTCCGCTACGGCCTCGGCGGCGAGCACCCGCGCACGCTCGACGAGGTCGGCCGCACGTTCAACGTGACGCGCGAGCGGATCCGCCAGATCGAGAACCAGTCGCTGAAGAAGCTGCAGTCGCTCGCCGAGGCGCAGAAGCTGCGCGACGTCGCCTGAGAGCGCTCGGGTCTCCTCGCGCGCAGCGGCGCGCGTCACCGCTCCAGTCGCAGCAGAACTCCCATCAGCACCAGCGCGCCGAAGATCACGACACCGATCACGATTGGTCCGCTGACCGCCAAGGGGAGCATCGGCCGCACAATACTTCACTTGGTAAAGGGAACGTCCCACTTCACTTGGTAAAGTAAGAGGCATGGCGATTGTCGATGAGATATGCCCGGTGTGCAGGACAGCCGAGGTCGTGTGCGCCAAGTGGACGTTGTTGCTCGTCAGGGACCTTGCCGAGGGCCGGTCGCGCTTCTGCGAGCTCGAGCGCTCGCTTGCGGGCATCAGCCCGCGCACGCTCTCGCTGCGGCTGCGCGCGCTCGAGCGGGAGGGGATCATCGAGCGGCACACCTACCCGGAGGTTCCTCCGCGCGTCGAGTATGCGCTGACCGACAAGGGACGCGCGCTGCTGCCGATCATCGATGACATGCGCGCCTATGGCGAACGCTGGCTGGGTGCCGAGTGTGCCGAGCGAGCGGGCGACGACGCGGACGAGCTCGCCCAAGCGGTCGCCGCCGCGGTCGGCTAGCCGCGAGGGTGCTCGCCGGGGCCGTCACGGCCTCGGGGGTGTCAAGGCTTCCGTGGGGCGCTCTCCTTCGCCGCCCGCGCCGGCGTAAACAAGGTCTCCTTGCAAGGCCGCATCTCGCGCGCGAAGAAGCTTCCCCCGGGCCACGCTGGCGATCACCGCGACCAATGCCGCCGGACGGCGCTCGCCTCGCGCTCAGCTCAGCTTCACGATCGTCAAGTAGCGCTCGGCGCGAGTGCGTCCGCGTCCCGTCTCCGTGGCCCCGTCTCGCCGCCCGTCTCGACTGCAAGCGCGGCTGCGCAGTGCAGGAGCGCCGCGCGCGAGCGCGAAGTGCGGACGATGCGCGCAAGCGGACTGTCGAGTGGACTGGAGCGCGCGCTCAGCGAGTTCGTGGATGCGGCCGCCAGGGCGCTGCGCGCAGACGTCGCTGCCGGGGCCGAGGTCGAGCTCGAGCTGTACGCCCAACGCGGACGTGCGCGCGGGCGGACCCCCCTGTACAGCTACCGGCCGCTGACCGACGCGTTCATCGCCGAGCGCGAGCCGCTGCTCGCGCGCTTGCCCGAGTACGCCGCAGCCGTGCACGCGCTCGGCGCCTTCGATGGACTCGACCGCTATCTCGGCGGCGCCGACGGCGGCTGGCGGGACGCGCGCGAGCGGGAGCTGCGCGTCCGCCGCTGCGATCGCGCCGCGATGCCTGAACAGACGCGGGCCGACGCGCAGACGCGCGCGCGCAGCGCGTTGCGAGAGCTGCTCGCTGACGTGTTTGCCGAACAGACCGACTTCGTGCTGCGTCCCGGGCGCCTGGCGGCGGCGTTCGCGCGCCTGGAGAGCGCCGAGCCGGCGCGCGCGGCCGGCGCCGTGACATTGATCGCGACCCTGCACGGGATGACGATCGCCGCGGATGAGATCAAGCTGACCCAGGGGTTCACGATCGCCACGCCCGCCGCCCTGAGCTGGGCGCCCGACGTGGCGCTCAGCGGCTGGGAGACCATGCCGGACGGGGTCGAGACCGCTCACCTGCTGATCGCGCTGACCTGCCAGGAGGCGGCGCAAAGTCCGGATCAGAGCGCCGCTGCCGAGGGCACACGCTGGCCGGCGGAGGACGTGATCGCGCACGGGCGCGAGGTGCTCGCCGATCTGCTGCGCGCGCTGCGCCTGTTCGGCGACGGGCGGGTCACGCTCGGACCGCTCGCCTGGGCGCGCGCGGCGGGCGAGCGGCGCTGGAGCACGGTGCCACTCGGCGTCAGCGGGCGCCCGCACGGGATGCTCGTCGTCGCCGCCGAGCAGGAGGACGAGCTGCGGGCGTTCTGCAACCTCGTCTCGCGGCGCGCGCCGCACGGAAACGAGCTCGCCTGGGCGCTACGACGGTTTGAGCTCGGCTGCGAACGGCCAAGCGCGTACGAGGGACTCAGCGACCACCTGCTGGCTTTACGCGTGCTGCTCGAGCCCGAGGGGCCATCCAGCGGGCTGCTCGCCGGCAGGATCGCCGTGCTGTGCGCGCTGCCGGATGACCGCGCGAAGCTGACCGAGCGGATCAGCAAGGCGCAGGCGCTCGAGCGAGCGATCGTCGCGGGCAGCGCCAAGCAACGTGCCGCCGGACTGGCGCTCGCGCGCGATGTCGCCGACTATCTGCGGGCCCTGTTGCGAGACGTGATCTGCGGGCACCTGAGCCCGGGGCTGGTCCGACTCGCCGACGAGCTCGCCGCTGCGCCTGCGCAAGAGCGCGAGGCGACGCCCGATGCGCCGGCCAGCCCCGCCCAGCAGGCGCTGATCGACGCCTGACGCTCCCGCCGGCCGGGCCGCGATTCGGCGGGGCCGCGGTCGCAAAGGCGCGCGCGATCGCGACGGCGGGCCTCAATCCAGCAGGCGCAGGTGACGCGCGACCCGCGCGAGCCCCGCGAGATCCTGCACCTCGGCATCGAGCTGCGGCACCTGAACAGGCGCGTCCCCTCCGATCGTGCGCGCGAGCCGTTGCACGGTGGCTGCATCGCGCCTGGCGAGCACGTCGAAGTCGGCCAGGTTCGCAGCAACGCGCGCGGCCAGGGGTCTGCCGAGCTCGGACTCGAGCAGCGTCGCGGCGCGCGCCGGCGCCCGGCCATGCAGGCCGTAGCTGTTGACGCGGTTGACGATCAGCGCGCCCCGCGGCATCCCCGCCTGCGCTAGGCGCTCGGCGAGGAACAGCGCCTCACGCGCGGGCTCGAGCTCGGGCGAGGTGACGATCGCGAACGTGGTCGCGTCCTCGCGCAGCAGCTCGGCAACGCCACGCGCCTGCGCGCCGAAGCCATCGATCACCCCGCTCAGCGAGCTGAAGAAGCGCGAGAGCTCGCCGAACATGTCGATCCCGGTCACGCGCGAGAAGATCGTGAAGACGAACGCGGTCCCGCGCCCGAACAGCCGCGCGCTCACCCCGCCCGGCGCGAGGAACACCTGCAGCGCGCGTCCTTCGAGGAAGCCAAGCAGCCGCGTCGGGGCGGTGAGGAAATCGAGCGCGTTGCGCGATGGCGGCGTATCGAGCACGATCACGTCGAAGTCGTGCTCCTCGTGCAACTCGTAGAGCTTGGCGATCGCGCCGAGCTCCTGCGAGCCGGCCACGGCCGTCGACAGTTCCCCGTAGACGCGGTTGTCGAGGATCGCCCGCAGGCGCGCCGGGTCGGGCTCGAGGCGGGTGACGATCTCATCCAGCGTCCGCTTGGCGTCGAGCATCATCGCCCACAGCTCGCCCTTTGCGCTGACGCCCTGGTCGGCGAGCAGCGCCGGCGCGATGCGATGAGGCGCATCGGCGAGCTCGTCCAAGCCGAGCGCGGCCGCGAGCCGCCTGGCCGGATCGATCGTCACGAGCGCCACCTTGCGTCCTTCGATCGCCAGCCCGAGCGCCAGCGCAGCCGAGACCGTCGTCTTGCCGACGCCGCCCGCGCCCACGCAGATCACGACGCGCTTGCCCTCCAGTCGCGCGAGCAGTCTGCCGCCGGGGTGCGTGCGCATCGCTTGCGATCCTAGATCTCCCCATGCAGGAATCGCCGATCGGCATGCGAATACCGAGCGGACAGCGGCATTCCAGCAAACTACTCTCGGAGCCTCCCTTGCAAGGACAGGCCAAGGTCATCGCTTTCGCCAACCAAAAGGGCGGGGTGGCCAAGACCACGACGACGCTGAACCTCGCCGCCGCGTTCGCGGAGGAGGGCCATCGGGTGCTGTGCGTGGACATGGACCCGCAGGGCAACCTGACGATGTCCCAGGGGATCGACCCGGACACGATCGAGCGGTCGATGTACGACGTGCTCGTGCATAAGCTGTCGATCCGCGAGGTGATTCGCAAGCGCGAGATCGACATCGCCTGCGCGTCGATCGATCTCGCGGGCGCCGAGATCGCGATGTCGACGATGATCGGTCGCGAGCGCGTCCTGCAGAAGGCGTTCGTGCCGATCGCCGAGGACTATGACTTCGTCTGCATCGACACCCCGCCGAGCCTGGGGCTGCTGACCATCAACGCGCTGACCGCGGCCGACAAGGTGATCGTCCCCGTTCAGTGCGAGTATCTATCGATGCGTGGTCTCATCCAGCTTCAGAACACGCTCGCGATGATCCGGGAGAATCTCAATCCGGACGTCGACATCGAGGGCATCCTGCCGACGCTCGTCGACTCGCGCACGATCCACGCCAAGGAGGCGATCGAGATCCTCGAAGAGAACTTCGGCGATCGCGTGTTCGCCTCGCGCATCCGCAAGACCGTGCGGTTTGCCGAGGCGCCCGTCAAGGGCATGTCGGTGCTCAAGTACGAGCCGGATGGCGTCGCCGCGCAGTCCTACAGGCAACTGGCCCAGGAGGTTCTTGCAAATGGCAGCCCCTAAGCGCGCGTCGATGCGCGAAGGACCGCTCGCGGCCCTTTTCCGCCAGACCGAAGAAGGCGACGATCCGACCGGCGCCGAGGCGCCGGGCGCGAGCGCGGACGCGCCCACTGAGGCGCCCGCCGCGAAGGAGCGGCTCAAGCAGGCCTTCTCGGCGGAGATCCCGGCAAACGTGCTGCAGCGCGAGCCGCCTCCCGAGCCTGCGACGGCGCCGGCCCGGCGCGACTACGCCCGCGAACGGCTCGCGTCCGCTTCCCGCGAGCGGCCTGCCGGCCAGCCGGTAATCCGGGTCGTCGGCGTCGGCGGCGCGGGCGTGAACGCGGTCAACCGCATGGTCGAGGCGGAGATCACGGGCGTCGAGTTCCTGGCGGTCAACACCGACCAGCAGTCGCTCGAGCAGTCACGCGCCGACGTCACGATGCACATCGGCGCGGACATCACGAGCGGGCTCGGCTCGGGCTCGGACGCCGAAGTCGGCAGGCAGGCGGCGATGCACGACTACGACCGCGTGAAGACACTGCTGAAGGGCTCGGACATGATCTTCATCACCGCCGGCGCCGGCGGCGGCACCGGCACCGGGGCCGCCCCGATCGTCGCCCGGATAGCCCGCGAGCTGGATGCGCTGACGGTCGCGATCGTGACCAAGCCGTTCGGCTTCGAGGGCTCGCGTCGCAGCGCGCAGGCCGACCGCGGCGTCGAGGTGCTCGCCGAGGAGGTCGACACGCTGATCGTCGTGCCGAACGACCGCCTGCTGACCGTGCTCGACAAGCAGACCGCGATCGTCGAGGCGTTCCGGGTGGCCGATGACGTGCTGCGCCAGGGCGTGCAGGGCATCTCCGACCTGGTCACGCTTCCGGGGTTGATCAACCTCGATTTCGCGGACGTGCGCACGATCATGAGCGACGCCGGCAACGCGCTGCTGGGCATCGGGATGGGCGTCGGCGGCGACCAGCGCGCGATCGATGCGGCCAACCAGGCGGTCGCCTCACCGTTGCTGGAAACGTCGATGGAGGGCGCGCGCTCGATCCTGCTGTCGATCACCGGCGGGCGCGATTTGTCGCTGTGGGAGGTCAACGAGGCCGCCAAGGCCGTGTCCGCGGCCGCGCATCCCGAGGCGAACATCATCTTCGGCGCGATGGTCGATGAGAAGCTCGACGACCAGGTCTGGGTCACGGTCGTCGCGACCGGCTACAACGACGCCAAGCGCGCTGTCGCGCGCGACGCCGGCCGGCTGCGCGAGCCCGCGGGCGAGCCGCGGGTACGGCGCACCGGCGCCCAGGCTCCGAAACGGCGCAGCCTGTCGCTGGAAGATCTGGAAGTGCCCGAGTTCATTCCCCACGGCTGACGCGGATGAGCGTGGCGCTCCGCGCGGTGCGCCACGCTGTGGTATCGCTCAGCCATGGGCGCAACCGCTGAAAAAGGCGTCATCGCCGCGGGACACCCGCTGACAGCGCACGCCGGGGCAGAGGTGCTGCGCGAAGGCGGCAACGCGGTCGACGCGGCGGTCGCAGCGATGCTGACTTCGTTCGCGGCCGAGCCGCTGCTCACCGGACTCGGTGCCGGCGGCCACATGCTGGTAGCCGGCGGAGGAGAGGACCCGACGCTGCTGGACTTTTTCGTGCAGGCGCCCGGTCGCCCCGAAGATGGCAGCGCGGCCGAGCTGGAGGCGATCGACGTGTCCTTCGGGGACGCGGTTCAGGCGTTCTACATCGGGCCGGCCTCGTGCGGGATCTACGGCACGCCGGCCGGCGTGTGCGCGGCGGTCGAGCGCTGGGGCACGTTCCCGCTCGCTGCGCTCGCGGCCCCGGCCGCGCGCCTTGCCCGCGAAGGGGTCGTACTGAACGCGGGGCAGGCGTACGTCGCGCAGATCCTCGCCGATCTGCTCACCTCCACGCCCGAGTGCGCGGCGCTGTGGGCGCCCGAAGGCCACGTGCTGCGCGAGGGCGAGACGCTGCGCAACCCCGAGCTCGGCGATGCGCTCGACCGGCTCGGTGCGGACGGAGCGGAGCCGTTCTACCGCGGCGATGTCGCGCACGCGGTATCGCGTTGGCTACGCGAGCGCGGCGGCTCGCTGAGCGCACACGAGCTCGCCTCCTACCGCGCGCTCGAGCGCGCACCGCTGAGCGTCGCCTACCGCGACCGCGCGGTGCTCACCAATCCACCGCCGTCGGCCGGCGGCACGCTGCTCGCCTACTCGCTGGCGCTGCTCGATCGCGACGCCCCGCCCCCGTCGCTGCGGGCCGTCGTCGCCGCGATGCGCGCGGCGCAGGGAGAGCGCACCCCCGAGTTCGTCGAGGGGCTCGCGCAGGAGGGCTTTCTCGAGCGCTTCCTCGGGGCCAAGCTGGGCTCGACGACGCACATTTCCGTGCTCGACTCCGAGGGACGTGCCTGCAGCGTCACCTGCACCAACGGCGAGGGCTCCGGCGTGGTCGTACCCGGCACCGGGATGCACATCAACAACGTGATGGGCGAGGAGGACCTCAACCCGCAGGGCTTTCACCGCCATCCCGCCGGCAGGCGCATGCCGAGCATGATGTCGCCATCGGTCGTGCTCCGCGACGGCGGGGTCGAGCTCGTGCTCGGTAGCGCCGGCTCCAACCGCATCCGTTCCGCGATCCTGCAGACGATCGTCGGGGTCGTCGATCGCGGGCTCGGCGCGCGCGCGGCCGTGCGCGCGCCGCGGGTGCACTTCGAGGGCGGCGTCATCTACCACGAGCCCGGGATCGACGTGGGCGCGCTGCGCGAGCTCGCAGGCGGCGGAGAGACAGTGCGCTTCCACTCGCTGAACCTGTTCTTCGGCGGCGTCCAGGCGGTGCTGAACAAGGGCGGGCGGCTGTCGGGCGCGGGTGATCCGCGGCGCGGCGGCGTCGCGGTGAACGCTTGATGCGCGCGGCGCTCGGCGTTGCGCCCCTGCTCGGCGCCGTGACCGCTGGGATGCTGATCGCGGGCTGCGGAGGGATCAAGGCGCCCGACCTGTTCATCGTCGAACGCGCCGGCAGCACGCCTGCGGCGGCGCTGACTTTGCTCGTCAACGAAGAAGGCGGCGTGCGCTGCAACAGCGGACCCGAGCTGAAACTGAGCGACCCTCAGCTCGTGCAGGCGCGCGCGCTGCAGGAAGAACTGAAAGAACCCGCGGGCGAACGTCTGTCGCTGCCCGCTAAGCCGGGTTCGGTGCTCACCTACAGGGTGCGCGATGAAAACGGCGAGGTCAGTTGGGCCGACAACTCCGCCGGCCAACCCAAGGTCCTGCGCAACCTCGCGCTGTTCGTGCTGCAGGTCGCGACGAGCGCCTGCAGGCTGCCGCAGCAGGCGGCCTGACCGGCCTCGCGCCCGCCGCTCAGCCGAATCGCACCTTGCCGTTCGAGAGCGCGCGCGCCTGCGCGCGATCGATCAGCTCGAGGCGCTTGAGCGCAGCGCGAAACAGCAGCGCCAGCAGGCGCATGCGCGCGTTCTCCGAGCGCAGCTCGAGCAGCTCCTGCTTGGCGTCCGTGCCGAACTCCACCGTCCCCGCCATCGCGTACGCGTCGAGCTTGCCGAGCTCCTCCTCGGACAGCTGCTTGTCGGTCGCCTGCTCGACCAGCTCGCTGTACAGCTCGCGCGCCGTCCGCGCCACTTCCTGATCGGGCTGCTCATCGGTGTCGCGCAACGGCTCGATCGTGCCCGCCGGGTAGGCGAGCTCGTCCTCGCGCTCGATCAACTGGAAGGGACGGGTGCCGCGCACGACGATGTCCATGCTCCCGTCCTCCGCGCGCGCGACCACGCGCTCGATTTGGCACGCGCAACCGACCGACTTGAGCTCCTCCTCGGACAGCCACACGATGCCCAGCTCGCGCTCCTGCTCGAGGCACTCTTCGATCATGCGCTTGTAGCGATCCTCGAAGATGTGCAGCGGCACGGTCTCCGATGGCAGCGCGACGATGCCAAGCGGAAACAGCGGAAAGCCTTGCTCGCGCCGGACCGACATGACGGAAGTTTATTGCCGTGGGCAGGCCGAATCAGCAATCGCGCGCGCGTGCGCGCTCACGCCGGGGCGCCGGAGCGCTCACGCCGGGGAGCGGGCGCTGAGCATCAGGTTGTAGAAGATCGCCGACGGCAGCCGCGACTCGAGCAGTTGCCGGTCGAGGCGCTGCAGCAACAGGTAGCCGCGGTACGCGTACAGGCGCCATCCCCAGGGCACGTCGTCGGGCTCGGCGGTCGCCTCGAGCGTGCGGTTCGTCCAGCCGAACCAGTTCGCCAGCAGCTCCTCGCCGCGTACCTGCACGTCGCGAAAGCCGGCCTGGCGGGCCGCGCGCGAGAGCTCCGCCGGCGCAAACGCATGGACATCCACGACAGCCTCGAGCGCCGCCTCCGCGGTCCCGGCCTGTGCGGGTCGCGCCTGGCGCGCGCCGATCGCGCGCCGCCAGAGGGGCGCGGCGGTCGTGGCGACGCGCTTGGGTATGCGCGCGAGCCGATCGCCGTAGAAGGAAGGCTCGCCGGCGAACACGATCCGCCCCCCGGGTGCGAGTACGCGCGCAAACTCCGCGAACGCACGATCCAGGTCGGGGATGTGGTGCAGCACCGCGTGCCCGAACACCAGATCGAAGCGCCCGTCGGCGAACGGCAGCTGCTCGGCGTCGGCGGGCGTCGTCTGCACGTCAAGCCCCAGCCGGCTCGCGTTCGCGCGCAAGGTGTCGAGCATGCCGGGCGATATGTCGCTACACGTCGCTTCGCCGATGATCCCGGCGCGCAGCAGGTTCAGCGTGAAGTATCCGGTCCCCGCGCCGATCTCCAGCGCCCGCGCGAAACGTTCGTTGCTGTGGTTGCACAGCGCCTTGTGCAGCTTCGCGGTTACCTGCTCGCGGCCGACCTCGCCGAAGTCGATCCCCCACTTCTCGTCATAGTGGCGCGCTGCCGAGTCGTGGTAGCGCTCGTTGACTTCGCGGATCTCCTCAGCGCTGAGAGCGTGAGACATGGGTTGCTCCTGTCAAGCGGACCACGGACGCTGCGGCACGCGCCGTAACGCCGCGTTCTCGGGTTGGCCTCGGCCGGGACCCTACCGGACCGGATCAGGCGCGAACGTGCGCGCCGATGGGAGCCGCTGCGAGGAGCGACCGGGGGGCAGACGAGCCCCGCGGTCGCTCGCTACCGGGGCGACCTCTCCTGGCGTCCACGGATGACCCGGTCCACGGATGACGGTTCGGTCGCTCGGCGGTTCTTCTCATCGGCAGTTCGCGATGGTGGCTTGAAGCCTTCCGCCGCGGCTGGACGGTTTCGTCGCTCGAGCGATACCGGGTCCGCTCCGGGCGCCTGCACAAACGCCTGCAAAGGTCAACAGCCTGCGCAATTTGCAGGGAAAAGTTGGCAAGAAGCGTGCAAACCCTGCAAACGTCCATGCGCTTTGCTAGGGTCCCGCCGCGAAAGCCGAATCTCTGACCAGATGTCAGAGAGCGGGGGACCCAAGTTGTTGGGGCGAATCCCGTGGTAAGCCGTAGGAAGCGCAGGCTCTTTCAGCGCTAGCCCGTCAGCTAACCCCGCAGGCCGACGAAAGAGGTTGTTGTGCGGGCGCAAAGAGTTGGCGCGTTGATTTGCTCTAGCTTGGCGGGACTGGCGATTGCGGCTGCGCCGGCTCTCGCAGAATCGGCCGGCGCCTCGAGCGGCGCAATCGCGGTCACCGGCGGCGCTTCCGGCGAATCGGTCAAGGTTTCGTCGGGCGGCGGCTCATCTCCGTCGTCGAGCACGCCGACGAAACATTCGCCGATCATCGCGAAGACGTCCAACATCGCCTACACCGGCCCCGTTTACATGAAGACCGCGAGCGGTGAAGTGGTCCCCTACTCGGCGAGCTCCGGGGCGTCACGTCCGCCCGGCGGCGTGAGCGGCGGCAGCGCCATCGGCGTCAGCGCTTCTTCTTCTTCTTCTTCCTCCTCCTCCTCCTCCTCCTCCTCTTCGTCTTCGTCTTCTCCTTCGAGCAAACCCGAGCTGCTCGTGCCGGGCACGTTGGCCCGCTATGTAGACGGGCTCGCGGCGGCGCCGATGTCCGCGCCCGCGGCCGTGCAGGAAATCATCTGGGCGGGCAACCAGCTGATCGGCCTGCCCTACATCTACGGCGGCGGCCACGCCTCATTCAACTCGGCGGGCTACGACTGCTCGGGCACCGTGTCGTACGCGCTCCACGGCGGCGACCTGCTCTCCAGCCCCGAGGATTCCACGGAATTCGAGAGCTACGGCTCGCACGGTGTTGGACGCTGGGTGACGATCTTCGCCAATGAAGGGCACGCGTACATGACCGTCGCCGGCCTGCGCCTGGACACGAGCCCCGCCAACGATCCATCGGACCTGCCCGGTCCGCGCTGGCGCCCGCTGCGTCCGGGCAACGAAGGGTTTGTCGTTCGCCATCCGACCGGTCTGTAGCCGACGCGCGGCCCGGCGCACAGTCTTCGGCTACGCTTGAGCGAAGTGGGCTGCGTGGGCAGCAAGGCAACGCGCGGCGAACGGCGATAGGAGGATCAGATGGCCGGCCTCACGGGGCGCATGTCAACAGTCGTTAAGGCGAAGGTCTCGAAGCTCTTGGACCGCGCGGAAGACCCCGCCGAGACGCTCGACTACAGCTACCAGAAGCAGGTCGAACAGCTGCAGAACGTCAAGAAGGGCATCGCCGACGTCGTCACCGCCAAGAAGCGGCTGCAGATGCAGGAGTCGACCTTGCAGCAAAGCGTGGTCAAGCTGGACACGCAGGCTCGCCAAGCGCTCGCATCCAGCCAGGAAGACCTCGCCCGTCAGGCGCTCGAGCGCAAGAACGTCGCCCAGACGGAGCTTCAGTCGCTCGACACGCAGGTCTCCGAACTCGAGGATCAGCAGCAGAAGCTGACCGACTCCGAGCAGAAACTGCGGGCGAAGATCGAATCCTTCCGCACCAAGAAGGAGGTCATCAAGGCCCAGTACTCCGCCGCCGAAGCGCAGGTGCGGATCTCCGAGGCGGCCACCGGGGTCGGCGAGCAGATGGCCGACGTCGGGCTGGCGATGCAGCGCGCGGTCGACAAGACCGAAAACATGAAGGCCCGCGCCGACGCCGTGTCCGAGCTCGAAGCCGCCGGGACCTTCGATGACCTGACCGCACTCGGTCCGGGCGAAGACGACATCGACCGACAGCTGAAGTCGCTGTCGAGCAAGTCGGCCGTCGATGACGACCTCGCCAAGATGAAGGCCGAGCTCGGCCAGGGAGGCGCGCCCGCGGCCGGCGAGATCGCCGCCCCGGGAGCCGACAGCGGAGGCGAGGGGGCCGAGTCGGCGCAGGGCAGTCAGTGATGATCGTTCGCATCTCCGGCGAGGATCAGTACCGGCTCGACGACAGCGATTCGGCGCGCGTGAACGAACTCGAGGGCGCGGTCGTAAAGATCGTCGAAGGCGGTCAGGAAGACGGGTTTGGCGATGCCTACGCGACGCTGCTCGACTACGTGCGCAGCCACGGCGCGCGGGTCGGCGACGACGAGCTGGAGCCCTCGGACGTGATCCTCCCGCCCGCCGACCTGAGCTTCGCCGAGGCCGGGCGCGAATTCACCGGCGAAGGCCTGATTCCCGACTAGATCGGGATCCCCCAGAGGGGAAACCAGCGCTCGAGCTCCGGCTCGATCGGCAGCTCGCCGGACATTTGCGCCTTGAGCTGCAGCTCGCGCTCGGTCGCGCGCTGCCCCGCGCCGCCGTCTTCGCCGGCGCGCTGGCCGACCGGGACGAACGGGTACCAGAAGCCGCGCTTGTAGTTGTAGATGAAGTACACAGGCCGTTTCTGGGCATCGGCGAAGGCGAACACCGCGCACAGCAGCCGCTCGCCATGGCCCGCGGCCTCGATCGAGCTCGCGACCGCGTTGATTCCGACCGCGAGATCTTCCACGCTCCCGGAGCCCTCGGGGTTGCGCAGGACCATCCAGCGGTAGCCGTAGCTGTCGTCCTGGGTCGAGACCGTGGTGCCGCTCTCACCGCCCGTGGCCTTCACGACCTCCTCCATTTCGCGCAGCGTCGCTTCGAACTCGCTCGTCTGAAGCGCCTGGAAGACGATCGCGGCTACGCCCGCCGGGTCGATCCCGTGTTCGCTCTGCAGGGCGATGTATGCGGTCGAGATCGCGAACAGCCGGTCGGGCGCTGGGCCCTTCACCTGGTGGCGGCCGGTGATGATCTCGCGCAGGCCCACTACGACGCGACAGCCGCGCCCTGCAGCTGGGACTCCAACCGCGCGAGCGCCGCCAGGCGCTTCTCCAGCGGAGGATGGTCGGAGAAGATGTTCATCAGCGAGCTCTTCGCGCGCGCCGGGATGATGAAGAACGCGCTCATCCCTTCCGCCTGGCGCAGGTCGTTGGAGGGAATCTGTTCGATCGTGCCGCTGATCTTCAACAGGGCCGAGGCGAGCGCAGAAGGCCGTCCGGTGAGCACCGCCGAGCCTCGGTCGGCGGCAAACTCGCGATACCGCGAAAGCGCCTGCAACAGCAGAAACGAGACCGCATAGACGAGCACCGAGACGATCAGGATGAGCACCGCGCCCTCCTCCTCTTCGCGGTTGCCTCCGCCGAAGCCGCCGCCGAAGAACAGGGAGAACTGCGCGACCAGCGATGCGAGCGTCGCGAAGAAGCTGGCGAGCGTCATCACCATCACGTCGCGGTTGATCACGTGCGTGAGCTCGTGCGCCAGCACGCCTTCGAGCTCGGCCGGCTCGAGCATCCGCAGGATGCCCGTCGTCGCACAAACGGTCGCCGACTTCGGCGAGCGACCCATCGCGAACGCGTTCGGCATAGCGGTTTCCATCACGCCGACGCGCGGCTTGGGGAGATCCGCCTGCACGCACAGCCGCTCGATGATCCCGTGCAGCTCGGGCGCTTCGGCGGGAGAGACCTCTTTGACGCCGAGCGTCGCCAGCGCGATTTTGTCGGAGGTGAACAGCTGAATCAGCAGCAGCCCGCCCGCGACGATCGCGATCGTGATCGCGCCCGCGCCGGCCGCGAACAGGGCGCCGATCAGCACCGCATAGACGAGCCCCAGCAGGAACAGCGTCAGCACTATTCGCGCCTGCAGGCCGGTGTCTTTACCGAAGTTTGAAGGCCTTCGCGCCATTGGCGCCATTGTGGCAGACCCGGGTCAGGCTCCCCTAAAGGTTTAGCCCCCAGGCGCTTTATCAGCGCCGGCGCGCCGCGCCCGCCCTGCGCCCTAGAGTGCGAGCTGAACGACGGCGCGCCCGGAAGGAAACGATGAAGCCCGAAGTGCATCTGCTCGGCATCCCGATCAAAACGTTCGGTGTGACGTTTGCGCTCGGCTTCCTCGCATGTGGGCTGGTGATCGCGCGCAGGCTGCGCGAGCTGGGCAAGCCGGTCGACTGGGCCTACGAGCTCGTGTTCGCGGCGCTCGTCGGCGGCGTGATCGGAGCGCGCGCCTATTACGTGATTCAGAACTACTCCTCGGTCAAGCACAACCTGCTCGGCAGCATCTTCTCGGGCTCCGGTCTGGTCTGGTACGGGGGCGCGATCGGCGGCGCGATCGCGGTGTTCGCGTGGATGCGTCTCAGAGGCGCGCTCGAACTTCAGATCCTCGACCTGTGCGGGACGGTGCTCGCGCTGGGCTATGGCATCGGGCGGATCGGCTGCCAGGTCTCCGGCGACGGCGACTACGGGATTCGCTCGAGCCTGCCCTGGGCGATGGGATACCCGCACGGCACCGTGCCGACCCCGCCCGGCGTGCGCGTGCAGCCCACGCCGATCTACGAGACCGTCACGATGTGCCTGCTCGCCTACTTTCTCTGGCAGCTGCGCGATCGCGTGCGACCGGGCGTGATCTTTGCGCTGTACCTCCTTTTCAGCGGGCTCGAGCGGTTTCTCGTCGAGTTCATCCGGCGCAACAAGGAGGTGCTCGCGGGTCTCACCGCGCCCCAGCTCGAGAGCCTGCTCGCGCTCGCGGTCGGCGCGGGCTGGCTGGCGCTGATGGCCAGGCGCGACGGGATCGCGGGGCTGCGCGCGCAAGCGCCCGACGCCGCCCAGCCGGCGGCGGCGTGAGCAGCCCGGAGACGGGCATGGAGCGAGCGACGGCCGCGAGAGGGAGCGGGGGCGAGGATCCCGCGCGAGCGCGGCGAGCGCGACGAGCGCCTTCGCCAGCGATAATCCCCGCATGGCCACCGAAGCTACAGCGCCGCAGACCGCCCCGGGACTGTCGGGCGCATTCCCGAGCGACAGTCGCCTGAACGAGCGCGGCTGCCTCGAAGTGGGAGGCTGCGACGTGCTCGAGCTCGCGCAGCAGTACGGCACCCCGGCGTATGTCGTGGCCGAGGAGGACTTGCGCGCGCGCGCGCGCGCCTTCGTGCAGGCCGGGCGGCGGGCCGGGCACGCGGACATGCAAGTCGTGTACGCGTCGAAGGCGTTTCCCTGCACTGCGGTCCTGCGCCTGTTCGCCGGAGAGGGGCTGTGGTGCGACGTCGCCTCTGCCGGCGAGCTGCACCTCGCGCGCGCCGCCGGCTTCGCGCCCCAGCGCATCGTCATGCACGGAAACGCCAAGTCAGAAGGCGAGCTGCAGATGGCGCTCGAGCGTCACGTCGGTCTGATCGTGCTCGACAACTTCGACGAGATCGAGCGGCTGCGCCGGCTGCTCGATGCCGGCGTCGGGGGACCCCAGCAGGTGCTCGTGCGGGTGACGCCCGACGTCCGGGGCGACACGCACGAGAAGATCTCGACCGGGCAGGCCGACTCGAAGTTCGGCTTTGCGATCGCCGACGCCGCCGAGGCGATCGCGCGCGTGCAAGCGCTGGACGGCTTACAGCTGGCGGGTCTGCACGCGCACATCGGCTCGCAGCTGCTCGAGCTCGATCCGTTCCGCCGCGAGGCCGCCGAACTGGCCAAGCTCGGCGAGTTTCCCGTGTGGGACATGGGGGGCGGTCTCGGCGTGCAGTACACCGCCCTGCAGCCGCCGCCGCCGACGATCGAGGAATACGTGGGCGCGGTCGTCGGCGCGGCGCGCGAGCACGGCATGGGCGCGCCCGGTCGGCGCCTGCTGATCGAGCCGGGCCGCGCGCTCACGGCAAACGCCGGCGTCACCCTGTACACGGTCGAGAGCGTCAAGCAGAACGTCTCGCGCTGGGTCGCGGTCGACGGCGGGATGTCGGACAACCTGCGCCCGATGCTGTACGCGGCGCGCTACGAAGCGCATGTCGCGGACCGCTTCCACGGCGAAACCGAGTGCGTGCTCGCGGGCAAGCACTGCGAGTCCGGCGACGTGATCGTGCGCTCCGCGCTGCTCGACGATCCCCGGCCCGGCGATGTGATCGCGACTCCGGCAACCGGCGCTTACGGCTACGCGATGGCCTCCAACTACAACGGCGTGCCGCGGGCGCCGGTGATCTTCTGCAGCGACGGGCGCGCGCGCGTCGTCGTCAGGCGCGAGACCCTCGAGGATCTGACCTCACGTGATGGCGACTAGGCAGGAGACCGGCTCGGCTTCTGTGCAGCGCGAGCCCTTTCGCGTCGGCCTGCTCGGGCACGGCACCGTCGGCTCGGCGTTCGCGCTGTTGCTGGCGGAAAGGGCGGACGAGATCGAGCGCATGAACGGCCGCCGCCCGGTGATCAGCGGCGTGCTCACGCGCTCGCGGGGAAGCTTTGAGGAGATCCTCGCGGACGCCGAGCTCGTGGTCGAGCTGATCGGCGGAATCGAACCGGCGCGCGAATATCTGCTGGCGACGATCAACGCGGGCAAGGACGTCGTCAGCGCCAACAAGCAACTGCTGTCCCAGCACGGCGAGGAGCTGTTTCAGGCGGCCCGCCTGAACGGGGTCAGGCTGCGTTTCGAGCCCGCCGTGGCGGGGGTCGTCCCGGTCGTGCGCGTGCTCGAGGAGTCGCTCGGCGCCACGCCGATCGAGCGCGTCCATGGGATCGTCAACGGCACGACCAACTTCATCCTCACCGAGATGGCCCACGGCAGCTCCTACGCCGAGGCGCTGAGCGACGCGCAGCGCCGCGGCTACGCCGAGGCGGATCCCAGCGACGACGTGAGCGGGCGGGATGCGGCCGCAAAGATGGCGATCCTCGCGCGTCTGGCGTTCGGCACACCGGTGCATCTCGAAGATGTCCGCTATGAGGGGATCGAGCATCTGCAGCTCGAGGATCTGCAATATGCCCGCGAGCTTGGCCTCGGCCTGAAGCTGATCGGGACCGCCGAACGGCGCGAGGGCGGCCTGTCCGTGCGGGTCTATCCCGCGTTTCTATATGCCGGGCATCCGCTGTCTTCGGTGTCGGGACCCTTCAACGCGGTCACCGTCGAATCCGAGGCGATCACCGAGATCACGATGTCAGGGCCTGGCGCCGGGGGCCGCCAGACCGCCAGCGCCGTGCTCGGCGATGTGGTCAGCGTGATGACTGGCGGAGCGCGGCCGCCGGCCCCGCCGCTGCAGCTGCGCCTGGTCGAGGACGTCGAGAGCGCGTTCTACGTCCATCTCGAGGTCGCCGACCGTCCGGGCGTGCTGGCCGGGGTAACGCAAGTGCTGGGCGAGCAAGGTGTGTCGATCAAGTCCGTCGTGCAGCGCGGGCTCGGAGAGAATGCGCGGCTGGTGATGGTCACCCACGCCGTACTCGAGTCGCTCCTGCAAGCGGCGATCGCGCGCGTCCAGGAGTTCGAGTTCATCCGTTCGGCGCCGCGCACGATTCGCGTGATCGAAGAGGAGTTCGTATGACTCACATGCCGTTGATCGAGCGCTGGCGCGAGCGCCTGCCGTTCGCCGCGAGCGACCCGCTGGTTAGCCTGCAGGAGGGCTCGACCCCCCTGTTGCGCTCGCCGGTCCTCTCGGACATGGTTGGCGCGAGTGTGCGGCTGAAGCTCGAGGGCGCGAATCCGACCGGGTCGTTCAAGGACCGCGGCATGACCTGCGCGGTCTCAGCGGCGCTTCGCGAAGGCGCCAAGGCGGTGATCTGCGCCTCGACTGGGAACACCGCGGCGAGCGCCGCCGCGTATGCGGCGCGCGCGCAGATCACCTGCGCGGTGATCGTGCCGGAGGGAAAGATCGCACAAGGCAAGCTGGCCCAGACGCTGATCCACGGCGCCCGCGTGATCTCGCTCGAGGGCAACTTCGATCAGGCGCTGACACTCGTCCGCGAGCTCACCGCCAAGCACCCGATCGTGCTCGTCAACTCCGTCAACGAATTCCGCATCGAAGGCCAGAAGACGGCGGCGTTCGAGGTGCACGAAGATCTCGAAGGACGCCTGGAGGCGCTGTGCATACCGGTCGGCAACGCCGGCAACATCACCGCCTACTGGCGCGGTTTCATGGAGATGGGTGCTGCACCCAAACTGTTCGGCTTTCAGGCCGAGGGCGCGGCACCGTTGGTTGAAGGCAAGCCGGTCGAGCATCCGGAAACGGTCGCCAGCGCGATCCGGATCGGCAAACCGGTGCGCTGGGAGGATGCGATGGCTGCCGCGACCGAGTCGCGCGGCGCGATCAGAGCCGTGACCGACAGCGAGATCCTCGCGGCGTTCCGGCTGCTGGCCTCGAAAGAAGGCATGTTCTGCGAGCCTGCCTCGGCCGCCTCGGTCGCCGGCCTGCTCAAGTACGGCGCCGACGGGGCGGAGGAGGTGGTGTGCGTGCTGACCGGTCGCGGCCTGAAGGATCCGGAGACCGCGATCGCACACAACGACGGCCGGGTTATCCCGTGCGCGCCTGAGCTCGGGCCGGTCGAGGAGGCGGTGCTGGGTGATCCGTAGGCGGGTCGTGCGCGTCCCGGCCTCCTCCGCGAACCTCGGTCCCGGCTTCGATTGCATGGCCGCGGCGCTGGCGCTGCACCTGGAGCTCGAAGTGCGCGAGACCGGCAGCTTCGCGGTCGAGACCGAGTTGGCGGTCGCTCGCGGACGCGCGAACCTGTGCGTGCGGGCGTTCGAACGGCTGCACCCGCCCGACTCGTTTACGTTCAAGATCTCCTCTCAGATACCTCTCTCCGGGGGCTTGGGATCGAGCGCGGCCGCGATCGTCGCGGGCCTGATGGCGGCCGACCACCTGTTCGAGCTGGACGTGGACCTGCTGGCGCTGGCGACCGAGATCGAGGGTCACCCCGACAATGTCGCGGCGGCGCTCAACGGCGGTTTCGTCGTGTACGCCGACGGAACCGCGGCGCGGTTTGACCCGCCTACGGGCCTCGAGGCGATCGCGGTCGTGCCGGATTGCGCGGTCCAGACCAAAGCGGCCCGCGAAGCGCTGCCCGCCGAGGTGCCGCTGGGCGAGGCGGTGTTCAACGTCGCCCATGCGGCGCTGCTCACGCTCGGGCTTGCCCGGGGCGATTGGGACCTGGTCGCGCGCGGGCTGCACGACCGCCTGCACGAGCGCCGCCGCGCGGACCTGTTCCCGCGCTCGTATGACCTGGCCTCGCGCGCCGCCGAGCTCGGCGCGCTCGGCGCGACGATCTCGGGCGCCGGCCCCACGGTGCTCGTGTGGTGCTTTTACGAGCAGACCGGCGCCGTCGTGCAAGCGTTGGGCCGCGAGGTTGCTGGCTGGGCGAAGCTGCTGCGCACCCCGTTCGAGCTGCAGGGGGCGTTCGTCGGCGAGATCTAGGCCTGTTGGCCGCGCGCGGCCTCGAGCGCCGGCAAGCGCGCGAGCGCTTCGGAGGCGAGCTCGAGGTAATCGGCGCCGAGATCCGGGCGGTAATCGAGGATCGAGCTGGCGCGCTCGGCCGACTCGGCATAGGCGATCGAGGATCGGATCACCGTCTCGAAGACGCGGTCGCCGAACCGCTCATTCAGCGAATTGAGCACCTCGCGCGAGTGCACCGTGCGCATGTCGGCCAGGTTGAGCAGCACGCCGAGCAGCGACAACTGCGGGTTCAGGTTGTCCTGTGCCAGGCCGATGACCGCCATCGCCTGCTCGACGCCCTGCACCGCGAAGTACTGGGCCACCGCCGTGACGAGCGCGGAGTCGGCGGCGACGAGCGCGTTGAACGTCAGCAGTCCCAGCGAGGGCGGGCAGTCGATCAGGATCAGCCCGTACTCGTCGGGCGCGTCCGCCAGCGCCCTGCGCAGCGCGAGCTCCGGTTCCGGCGCGCGTCCGAGCATCAGCTCGACCTCGGCGAGGCTCAGGTTCGCCGGGACCACGTCGCCGTGGATCGCCTCGCGAAGCGACGCTCGCCCCGGCAAGACGTCGCCGATCGTCGGCTCGAGGTCGGGCGGGACGTCGAGGTAATCCGACAGGTTGCCCTGCGGGTCCAGGTCGATCGCCAGCGTGCGCACGCCTTTTCGGCGAAACGCGTCGGCGAGCGTGCGTACCGCGGTCGTCTTGCCGGTTCCGCCCTTCTGGGATATCACCGCCACTGTCGTCGCTGGCATCGAGCGCGATACTACGCGCCCGGGGCGACCGCGCGACGACCGACCCCTGGCGGGTGGGCGCTAGCTTGCGGCGCGGTCGGCCGCTGTCGTCGCAGGCGCCTCGCTCGGCTGCGCGGAAACGCTGAGAAACCGCAGCCGGTAGCGGCCGACGAGGATCTCATCGCCGTCGCGCAGCACCTTCCACTCGATCCGCGCCCCGTTGACGAACACGCCGTTGAGGCTGCGGTCGTCGAGCATCCGTACGCCGTCGGCCTGACGCACGACGAGCGCGTGCCGGCGCGAGACGGTCGGGTCATCGAAGCGCACGTCCGCGGCGAGACTGCGCCCGATCCGTGTCCACTCGCGTGTCAGCGCGACCAGCTTGAGCTTGTGGTCGTCTTCGTATGCGAGGTAATCGCCGGGTTCGCTGATCTGGGCGCGTACGTCCTGCAGCCAAGCCTCGCCGTCGATCGGCTCGGCCCTGAACAGGCTGCCTGCGCGCTTGTCAAAGCGGCTCGTACGAGGCGGGCCTGTGCCGACGACGCCTGCGCGGGCGACGATCCGCCGGCGGGCTTCAGCCGTCGGGGAGCCGACATGGCCGAGGTTCGCGCCGCCGCTGAACAATGACGCGCGCACGAACGCCCTACCGCCACAGCCCGGACAGTCGCTCAGCGTGTCCGAACCCGTCAGCGTCAGCACGTAGCCGCAACGTCGGCAGCGAAAAGAGCCCGAGCCAGCGATGGTGCCCGAACTAAGCGATTCCATCTTGTGCTTCCCCTTTCTGCTTGCGGTTCCCAGGGGTCTCAGCCCACTCGGGAAGCGTGCGTCACTGCGAGCATAACAAGGGCGAGAAAATCGTGCCTTCTTCATGTAAGCCCACGGCAACTATTCTGGCATCTGAAACCTAGCACGCTTGGGTGCGATCGTGGGGTCTGCTGCGCACACGCCGCTCAGGCGGTCGGCTGCAGGAACCCAGGGGATCGCGGCGAACACAAGCCCATGGCCGCATCCCACCGCGATATCGAGGAGCTCGAGCGCGTGCTGCTGCAGCGCGGAGTCGGGCTGATCGCGGCGGGCCGCGATCGTTGCGCGGATTGCGGGCGCAGCCCGCTCGTCGGCGAGCAGGTCCACCTGTATGCCGACGGCGGCAGCGTCGTCTGCGAGCTGTGCAGCATGTTGCGCAGCGAACGTCCGACGGCAACCGAGCTCGTGCGCCACTCCGAGGTCGGCCAAACCGTGCGGATCATGCGCGCCGGCTAACAGCTCGAAGCGGCGCGGCGGGTGCGGGCCGCGACGTTTTAGACTGGCGCTCGAGCATGGATCCCGTGACCGTCTCGGTCGTCATCGACCGTCCGCGCGAGCAGGTGTTCGACTACCTGCAAGACATCGCGAACCACCCCGAGTTCACCGACCACTACCTGGTCGACTGGCGCCTCACGCGCATCGACTCGGTCGGTCTCGGCGCGGGCGCGCGCTTTCGCGTCAAGGCTCCCGGTACGCGCTTCTCCTGGGCGGACGTCACGTTCGTCGAGGTCGAGCGCCCCCACCGGATCGTCGAGGTGGGGCGCACGGGCAAGGCCAACCGCGTTCGCACGGTCGGCGTCTATGAGCTGGCGCCCGGCGCCGCGGGCACAACCCGCGTCCAGTTCACGTTCGAGACCGAGCCCGCGACCTTCGCCGATCGCCTGCTCGAGAGCCTGGGCGCGCGTTCCTGGGCTCGCCGCCAGAACGCGCGCGCGCTGCGCCGCCTGCGCGCGATCCTCGAGCACAACGAAGCTCGCGGGCGGCGCGTGACGGTCGCCGGCGGATAGACTGCCGCGCGCATGATCGGCCGTCTGCGCAAGCCAAGCGTCTCCCTCGCCGTGTTGCTCGCAGCGGCCGCTGCGCTCGGCGCATGCGGGAACGCGGATACGCGCGTCACGACTGGCACCTATGCGGGCGAATCGGGCAAGAACGCCCCCTATCTGAACGTCGGACCGCTGGTCTACGAGGTGCAGCTCTCGCGCGAGCTCAATCCGGCCAACGTCGAAGACGCCGCCTACCTGCAGGGCCTCACGCCGGCGCAAAGCAAGCTGCTGCCCGGCGAGGAGTGGTTTGCGGTCTTCATGCAGGTATACAACCACCACTCCACGCCCTTCCCGGGCGCGACCAACATCACGATCAGCGACACGCAGAACAACGTCTACAGCCCGATCGTGCCCGATCGGACGAACCAGTTCGCCTATCGCGGCGGGCTCGTCCCGGCCAACGGCCAGCTGCCGGTGGCCGAGTCGATCGCTGCCAACGGTGGCACCCAGGGAGTGTTGCTGCTGTACAAGATCGCGGTCGTCTCGCTGGACAACCGGCCGCTGACCGTGCACATCGTCGCCCCCGGCGAACCCACCGAGACGGCGTCGGCCACGCTCGACGTGTGAGGCGCGCGTCTCGCCGGAGCTGGGGGCTGCGGCTGGCGGTATCTCAGCCCGACGGCGGCAGCGTCGCTTCGAGCACCTCGCGGGCGACCGGTGCGGCGGTGGCCCCGCCGGCGCCGTCTTTGACGAGCAGCACGCCGACGACGATGCGCGGAGCCGACGCGGGCGCGAACGCCGCAAACCAGGCGTCGGTGTTGTCGGGATTGCTCGCAGCACCCTCGCAACCCGCTTCTTCGGAAGCGCCTTCCGACGAGCCGTGTTCTTCGCTGGGCGCGCACGAGCCCCCGAGTTCGGCTGTGCCCGTCTTGCCCGCCACCGTCACCCCCGGGATCGCCGCGGAGGTTCCCGTCCCTTCGCGCACGACGCCGATCATCAGGTGCTTGACGGTGTTGGCCACTGCAGCGCTCGTGGCGGTCGCGGCCGGGGGCGAGGCGCCGTCTGGTACGAACGTCGGCCGCGGTCTGTGACCGCCGTCGGCGATCGTCGCGGCGACGGTCGCCATCTCGAGCGCGCTGGCGAGCACCTGCCCCTGGCCGATCGCGGTGGAGCCGACGTCCAATTCGCCCTGGATCCGCGACGCCTGCGGCAGCGTGCTCTCGGCCGCGCCGGGAATCCCGGTTTCCTGGTTGAAGCCGTACCGTTCGGCCATCGCGACCAGGCGCGCCGCGCCCAGCTTGACTCCCAGGGGCGCAAACACCGAGTTGCACGAGACCGCGAACGCCAGTTCCAAAGAGCCGCCGCATTCCTCTCCGTTGGCGTTGTTCAGCTTGACTCCGTCGAGCGTCGAATAGGTCGCATACGCGAAGCTGCTGTGCGGCGACGCGATCCCGGCTTGGAGTACGCCGCTGACGGTGACCATCTTGAAGGTCGATCCGGGCGGTTGCAGGTCGTCGATGCCGAGCCCCGCGACCGCGAGGATCTGACCGCCGGGCTGCATCGCGACGATCCCTCCGAGCTGGCCTCCGAGCGCGTTTACCGCCGTGCGTTGGAGGGCGGGTGAGATCGTCGTGCGCACCGTTGCTGCCGCGCGCGGCGTCGCCGTGACGAGCACGCGAGCGGACCCGCCCGGACGTTCGCTCTGCGCGAGCAGCTCGCCGCCGGGGGTGCCCCGCAGCCTGGGATCCAGCGCCTGCTCGATGCCGCCGACGCCGACCGGCGCCGAGGCGGGCACGCCTTCGGCTTCGAGCTGCGGCGCGCGGGTCGGCGGCGCGGGGGCCAGTTCGCCGAGCGCCGCGGTCGCGGCGGTCCCGAGCGGCGAGGTGCGCGCGCCGGCTTCGCCCGGGGCGCTTTCGGCCAGCACGGAGCCGTCGCGGGCCAGCAGCGTCGCCCGGCGCGGCAGCGTCAGCTGACGGGTCAGGCGCTCACCGGGCAGCAACCCCGGAAACTCCAGCGACCGCGACCACCCGACCCGGAGGTTTTCGCCGTCGCCGTCGACCTTGAGTGTGTAAGCCAGCTTGAGCGTGCCGAAAACGCGCGTGCGCACCTGCACCGGGACCGCCAGCAGCCCGCCGCTCGCGTTGCGCGGCTGGCCCGCGACCCTCATCGCCGTCGCGGTCGCCGTCCGGAGCGCGCGTCGGCAGACTTCCGCGAGTTCCGCCGGCGAGATCTCCCGTTTGGAGGGCCGGTCCACGTCGCGGTACATCGTCGCGTAGTCGCCGTGTGCCCACGCGGCGACGAATCGGGCTGCCAGCGCGTGCTCGGCGTCCGCTCCGTGATTGGCCCCGACGAGCGCGCCGACCGCGAACGCGACGCCGGCCAGCGCGATCACGGGACGGATGCGGCGCAAGCGTTCACTGCGGTTTTCCACGGTGTTGGAAAGGTAGAACATGGTCTCCTGGTCAGCGGCTTCACAGAGCGGATGTCGAGCTGTCTCGGCAACGTCCTGTCAAGCACGGGGCCGGGACGAGCGCCGCCGACGCTGCCGCGGCGGGCGCAGGGTCGCTCCGGGGCGACGAATGGGCGTGACAGGCGCGTCCGGGGCCCCGCTGGCGTGGACGTCTGCAAGGCGCGTCCGAGGCCGCGCCCGCGTGGAGATCTGAAAGCGCCGATCCGGTCCGGCGAGCGGCACCCGCTATCAACCAGATCGGAGAACATGGCCTCGTGAGCCCGTACGCGCCCAGCGACCGGCGCCTGGCGCCCGCGCGGAGATGACGACGCTCGACTGGATCATCGTCGCGTTCGCCGCGCTGCTGGCGCTGTTCGGCTATCGCCGGGGCTTCATCGTGGGCGTCCTCTCGTTTGCGGGTTTTGTCGTAGGGGCGTTCCTCGGGACGCGCCTCGGCCCGCTGCTGCTGCCGCACGGGTCGGCCTCGCCGTACGCGCCTGCGTTCGGGCTGATCGGAGCGCTGCTGGCGGGCGCGATCCTCGCGACCGGGTTCGAGGGGGTCGCGTTCAGGCTGCGGCGCACGCTGGTCGTCCCCGGCGTCGGCGTGCTCGACGGCGTCTTCGGCGCCCTGCTGGGCGCCGCGCTCGGCCTGGGCATCGCCTGGATCGCGGCTGCCGTCGCCGGCCAGACGGCCGGTGACGGGCAGCTGCGTGCGGACATCCAGCACTCGGCCATCCTCGGCGAGCTCAACCGGCTGCTGCCGCCCACCGGCCCGATCCTCAACGCCCTCTCGCGCCTCGACCCCCTCCCGCAGGTCGCGGGCCCCTCGCCGGACGTCAGCGCCCCGTTGCCCCGGATCGGGCGTGCGGCGGGCGTGCGCAGCGCGTCGCACAGCGTCGTGCGCGTGCTCGGAACCGCATGTGGGCTGGCGATCGAGGGCTCTGGCTGGGTCGCGGGCCCCGACGAGGTGGTCACCAACGCCCATGTCGTCGCCGGCGAGCGCGACACCACGGTCGAGATTGGCGGGGCTCCGCCACAGCTCACGGCCGAAGCGATCGCGTTCGACCCGACCAATGACATCGCGGTGTTGCGCGTCCCCGGCTTGGGCGGCGCGCGACCTCTGAAGCTGGTCAGCGAACCCGCGTCGAGCAGCACCGGGGCGATTCTCGGCTATCCGGAGAACGGCGCCTTCGACGTCCAGCCGGGGCGCATCGGGCGCACGCAGACGGTGCTCACCGACAACGCCTACGGCCGGGGTCCGGTCGCGCGCCTGTTGACGCCGCTGCGCGGGCTGGTGCGACCCGGGAACTCCGGCGGGCCACTTGTGGACGCTCACGGCGATGTCTTGACGACCGTCTTCGCGGGCACGGTCGGCGGAGGGCCCGCGGCGGGCTACGGCGTCGCGAACGCGACCGTCGCGCACATCCTCGCCGGCGCCGGATCGACGCCCATCAGCACCGGGCCGTGCGCCGCGGAATGAGCCGGGGCCGGCTTAGGTGCCGGCCGCGGCAGGGCGACTGGTGGAACGAGGCAGGTTCGCGCGTGTCGCGCCGGGAGCTGGTGTGGGCTTGCGCTTGCGCTCGGGCCTGCGTTGCGGCTCGGCCTGACCCTCTCGCTCGCGCGCGGCGCCGCTCGCCAGCTCGTCGATCGCGGCCTGGACGGCCGCCAGCCGGTGCACGAGCGCCGAGCGCACCTGCTCGAGCTCCTCCGCGCTGAGGAGCGTCGGTCCGGCCGCGCGGCGCCCGGCGGCGGGCCGGGGGCCGACGCCCGGGTGCTCGGCTTCCATCTCGCCGATCGCGCGCTCGAGCGTGGCGATCTGCGTGCGCAACGCGCGCCTGCGCGCGGCGGCCTCGTCATCGCGGGCCGTCGCGCGATGCCTCTTCGCCCCGCTGTCGGGGGCGACGTACAGCGCCGCGGCGATCTCGCGCGGATCTGCGCCGGTGGCCTCGGCCTCGCGTGCCGCGGTGGCCGCGATCGTGGCCGCGGCTGAAGGCGGCAGGGGGGTGGGCGCCACGAACGTACCGCTGCCCTGCTGGCTGTCGATCAGGCCCTCCTGCTCCAGACGCTGGTAGACCGAGCGGACGGTGTTGACGTTGATCTGTGTCGCCTCGGCCATGTCGCGCAGGCCGGGCAGCCGCTGTCCGGGCCGGAAACGCCCGTCGCGGATACGGCTGCGTAGCGCCCAGGCCAGCTGGACCCCGATCGGGACCTCCGCGTCGCGGTCGATCGCGACATCGAGGCGCTGCGCCGTCGCTTCGGGCTGCTCGCTCATCGGTCCACGGTAGCGCTTGGCCGAACAGAAACACGGTGTACTAGCTGATTAGAACAAAATGTGTTGGTGAGCTAGTACACTAGGTGAATGGGCATGGAGGGGAGACCTGCGCGCGAGGGCGCGGCGCTGAGTCCGGCGCCGGAAGCGCCCGGGGACTCCTCCGACGGCGGCTCCGGTGACGCGACGCCGCTGACGCGCAACGTCGCCGAACGCGCGTTCCTGCCCGCACGGACGGCGCTCGAGGAAATCGGGGACATGATGATCCTCACCGGGCGCACGATCGTCTCGGCGGCACGGCCTCCGTACCCATATGGCGGGGAGTTCGTGGCGCAGTTCCTGTTCGTGCTGCGACTGTCCTGGTTTCCACTGCTGGTCTCGACGGTCGCGATCAGCTACGGCGCCCCGGGGCTCGAGGCGGCGAACTTCCTGACGGTCATCGGCGCGGTCGATCGGCTCGGCGGCTTCTTCGAGGTAGAGGCGATCCGCGAAATCGGCCCGCTGATCACCGCGATCGTGATCGCGGGGGTGGCCGGCACGGCGATCACCTCGGATCTCGGCGCGCGCAAGATCCGCGAGGAGCTCGACGCGCTGCAGGTGCTGGGCGTCGACCCGGTCAAGAACCTGGTCGTGCCGCGCTTTTTGGCGCTGATGCTCGTCACCGGGCTGTTCAACCTGTACGCGGTGCTGTTCGGGCTGTTCGGCGGCATCCTCGCGGCGATCACCTATCACCAGCCGCTCGGTCCTTTCTGGAACACGCTGTTCGCGAACGCGACGTCGACCGACCTGTGGGGCTCGGTGCTGAAGACGACGGTGTTCGGGGCGATGATCGCGATCGTCTGCTCCTACAAGGGGATGACCGCCTCCGGCGGCGCGGAGGGCGTCGGCCGCGCGGTCAACCAGGCGGTGGTCGTCTCGTTCCTGGCCTTCGGCGCGTTCAACTACGTCTTCACGCAGACGCTGCTCGCGACCCACCCGGGGATCCTGGTGATCAAGTGAGCGAGCCGGCCAGCGAACTGCTCGCTCTGCCGCGCGAATGGATCGCCTCGACCGGCGAGATCGCGGGCTTCACCGGCAACGTCGTGCGCGACGTGTGGGGCCTGCGCGTGTTCCGCTTCTTCGGCGAGTCGCTGCGTCAGGCGGGCATCCTGATCGTGTCCTCGACGGCGGTCATCTGGGGGCTGGTGTTCATCATCGGCTTGGGCACGTGCGGCATCCAGGGTGCCTACTTCACCGAGGCCCAGGGCGCGCCCGCGTATTCGGGACTGTTCGCGGCGTGGTGCGATCTGCGCGAGGCCGTGCCGCTGACCTTCGGCTACATGCTGTCCGCGAAGGTCGGCACCGGCATCGTCGCGGAGCTCGGCGCGATGCGGATCTCCGAGGAGATCGACGCGCTCGAGGTGATGGGGATCGATTCGATGACGTTCCTGTGCGCGACCCGGCTGCTGGCGGCCTGGCTGGTGCTGCCCTTCATGTACATCTCAGCGATCGGCATCGCTTACCTGGGCTCCTACCTCGCAGTCGTTCAGCAGGTCGGCTACACGTCATCCGGCGGCTACTTCCTCGTCTTCTGGCAGTTCCAGAACCCTCCCGACTTCTTATTCAGCCTGATCAAGGGGATGGTGATGGCGACGGCGATCGTGCTCGTCGGGTGCTACTACGGCTACAACGCCAGCGGCGGACCGGTCGGCGTGGGCACCGCGACGGCCAAGTCGATGGTGCTCAACCTCGTGCTCGTCAACCTGATCGGCATGCTCGGCACGCAGGTCTTCTGGGGCGCCAAACCGCGCGCTCCAATCGGGGGATAGGACTGCCGCTCGCCGCTTGCGGCTCGCGCCGGACGCGCCCGGCCGGCAGTCACGAGTGGGCCACCCGCTAGTCTGACCGCTCGTGACCAAGACCCTGTTGATAGCCGAGAAGCCTTCCGTCGGGCAGGACCTCGCGCGCGTCCTGCCGGGTACGTTTCAGAAAAAAGAGGGATCGCTCGAGGGGCCCGAGCACGTGGTCACCTGGGCGGTCGGTCATCTCGTGCAGCTGGCCGAGCCCGACGAGTACGACGCAAAGTTCAAGCGTTGGCGGATGGACGATCTGCCGATCGTCCCGGAGCGCTTCAAGCTGGTGATCAGGGACGAACGCTCGCGCAAGCAGATGACCGTGGTCAGCACCCAGCTGGCCAGGGACGACGTGGCGCTGGTCGTCAACGCTTGTGATGCCGGGCGCGAGGGCGAGCTGATCTTCGCCTACCTGTATGAGAAGGCCAAAGCGAAGAAGCCGGTCAGACGGCTGTGGCTGAGCTCGATGACCAACGCCGCGATCAAGGAGGCGCTTAAGTCGTTGCGACCGTCCGAGGAGATGGCGCCGCTGGAGCGGGCCGCGAGATCGCGCTCGGAGGCCGATTGGATCGTCGGCATGAACGCGACGCGCGCGGCGACGATTCGCCTGCGCAGCTCGTTCGACGGCGCGGTCTCGCTGGGGCGGGTGCAGACGCCCACGCTGGCGATCGTCGCCCGTCGCGAGGAGGAGATCAAGGCATTCAAGCCCGAGCCGTACTGGCTCGTCGACGCGACCTTCGAGGCCGACCCCGAGCGGGTCTACGAGGGGCGCTTCCACGCCGGGTCCAAGCCGCGGATCGCGAGCGAGAACCAGGCAGCCGCGATCGTGCAGGCCTGCCAGGGCAAGACCGCGACGATCACCAAGCTGGAGCGAAAAGAGCAGCGCGAGCGCGCGCCGCTTCTGTACGACCTGACCTCGCTGCAGCGCGACGCGAACACGCGCTACGGCTTCTCTGCGAAACGCACGCTGGCGGCGGCGCAGCGCTGCTACGAGGAGCACAAGGCGCTGACATATCCGCGGACGAGCTCGCGCTACCTGACCAAAGACATGATCCCCGAGATCAAGCCGACCGCCGAGCTGGTCGGGACGAGCAAGGACTATGCGAAGGCCGCGCAGTACGTCGTCGGGCTCGATCTGCTGCCGCTCGGCAGGGTTGTCAACGACGCGAAGGTCAGCGACCACCACGCGATCATCCCGACCCGCTCCGAACACGACCTCGAGCGGATGGGGTCCGACGACAGGCGCATCTACGACATGGTCGCGCGGCGTTTTTTGGCAGCGTTCCATCCGGAGGCGGTGTTCGAGAACACGCGCGTGGAGACGACCGTGCCGGACGGCGGCGCACAGGACGGATCCGAGGGTGGGCACGCGTTCCGCACGCGCGGCAGGCTGCTGCTCGTGTCGGGCTGGCGCGGGGTCTACGAGGAGACGCGCGCGACGCGCGCGAAGCCCGACGACAAGGCCGCGGTCAACGGCAGGAGCCCCGGCGACGAGGACGAGGGCGCCGACCAACGGCTGCCGAAGCTCGAGCAGGGCGAGCGCGTGCAGACGCGCGAGGTGGCGAGCGCGCGCAAGGAGACCAAACCGCCTCGCCGCTACAGCGACGCCTCGCTGCTCGCGGCGATGGAGACGGCGGGCAAGCTGGTCGACGACGACGAGCTCAGAGAGGCGATGAAGGACTCGGGGATCGGGACGCCGGCGACCAGGGCGGCGATCATCGAGCGCCTGATCCAGGTCGGCTACATCGAGCGCGACGGGCGCGCGCTGGTGGCGAGCGAGAAGGGCTGCAGCGTGATCAGGCTGCTGAACGAACATCCGCTGACCTCGCCGGGGCTGACCGGCGAGTGGGAGAGCCGGCTGGGCAAGATCGAGCGCGGCGAGGACTCGCGCGAGAAGTTCATGGGCGACATCGCTGGCTTCGCCACGGACACGGTCAAGGAGCTCGACAGCAAGCTCAAAGACGCGCGCATCCCCCGGGCGAACCTCGGTCCGTGCCCGATCTGTGGGCACGAGATCATCGAGAATCGCAAGGGCTACTCCTGCTGGGCGCGCGACGATCCCGGCTGCGGATTTGTCATCTGGAAGGCCAAAGCCGGCAAGCAACTGCCAGTCGCGGTCGCGCGCGAGCTGATCAAGACCGGCTACACCGCGCAGGCGATCAGCGGCTTCAAAGGACGCAGCGGGCGCAGCTTCCGGGCCCACCTGGCGCTCAGCCAGACCGAGGAGGGCAAATGGCGAGTCGAGTTCGACGAGCAATGGGCCAGGGACGGCGCGAAACCGCCGGACGCCGAAGCGGACGCCGGCGCGGAGACGGCGCGCGGCGCGCGGGCGGCGGATGGCGTCGAGGCTCGCAGCGCCGCATAGCGCGGGCTTGCGAGATCCAGCGATGCTCGCGCAGCTGCGCGAGCGCACCTGGTCGGCCTCCTCGCTGGAGCTGTGGATCGCCTGCCCGTCGAAGTGGTTCGTCGAGCGGCTGTTGCGCCCCGCCCGGATCGAGCCCGACCCCGAGCCGCTCGCTCGCGGCGCCCTCGCGCACGCCGTGCTGCGCGAGACGCTCGCGCAGCTGCGCGAGCAGACCGGCTCGGCGCGCCTGGATCCCGGCCGGCTCGCGCCGGCACTGGCGCTGCTCGCGGCGGCGCTCGCGCGCCACGAGCACGACTTCCCCTTGTCCGACCGCGCAGAGCGGCTGCCCGGCGCGCGGCGCAGGCTGCAGGCCGATCTCGAGCGCTACCTGCGCCATGCCGCGGCGCAGCAGAGCCCGCTCGAGCCGGCGCACCTCGAGCTCGCGTTCGGCTTCGCGGAGGATCCGCGCGGCCTGCCCGCGCTGGACCTCGGCGGCGGGCTGCGCCTGCGCGGGCGGATCGACCGCATCGACGTCGCTGCAGGCGGTGAGGCGATCGTCTACGACTATAAGGGCGCCAACGTATCGCCCGGGGCGAGGTGGATCGAGGACGGCAGGGTTCAGCTTGCGCTGTACATGCGCGCGGCGGAGCAGCTGCTCGGCGTGCGGGTCATCGGCGGCTTCTACCAGCCGCTCGCCGGCGCCGATCTGCGCGCGCGCGGCGTGCTCGACGCGACCGCCGGCATCGAGCTCGCGTGCGTGCAGACCGACCGCGTCGACCGGGCCGAGCTTGACGCGCTGATCGATCAGGCGATCGCACTCGCGCGCGAAGCCGCCGCGCAGGCGATCGCCGGCGAGATTCGCCCGCGACCTGAGACCTGCGCGTATCCGCGGGGATGCGCCTATCCGGCGATCTGCCGATGCGGGCGCTGACCGCCGCGCAGGAGCAGGCGGTCGCGCGCCGGCGCGAGCCGCTGGCCCTGGCGGCCGGCGCGGGCAGCGGCAAGACCTCGGTGCTGGTCGAGCGCTTCGTGCGGGCGGTCTGCGAGGACGGTCACGCGCCCGAGCGAATCCTCGCGATCACATTCACCGAGCGCGCCGGGGGCGAGCTCAAGGCGCGGATCCGCGAGCGGCTGCTCGCCGCCGGTGCGCGCGAGGCGGCGAGCGCGACCGAGCACGCGTACGTTGGCACGTTCCATGGCTTCTGCGCGCGGCTGTTGCGCGCTCACCCGCGCGCGGCCGGGCTCGAGGCGGCGCAGTTCGCGATCCTCGACGAGGCGCTCGCAGGCCGACTGCGCAGGCGTGCCTTCGCGGCGGCGCTCGGAGAGTTCCTCGGCGGCGAGCGCGCGCAGGCGGTCGATCTGATCGCGGCCTACGGCGCCGATCGGGCGCGGGCGACGGTGCTCGGCGTGTTCGCGGAGCTGCGCAGTCGCGGTCAGTACGCGCCGCGCCTGCCGCGCGCGCCGCTCACGCAGCTGAAGCTCGATGACGCACCGGACGCGCCCGAGCTGCGGGCCGCCGACGCTCTGGCGCTGTGGGACGAGCTGCTGCGGCGCTTTGGCGCGCGCTACGAGGCGAGCAAGCGAGTGCGCGACGGGCTCGACTTCGACGACCTCGAGCTGCGCGCGGGCGAGCTGCTGGCCGGCGACGCGCAGGTGCGCCGGGCTTGGGCCGAGCGCTTCGAGCTGCTGATGGTGGACGAGCTGCAGGACGTAAATCCCCGTCAACTTGCGCTGTTGCAGGCCCTCGAGCGCGAGAACCTGTTCACCGTCGGGGACGAGTGGCAGTCGATCTACGGGTTCCGCCATGCCGACGTCAACCTGTTTCGCGTGCGCGCGGCCGAGCTCGCCGGGAGCGGCCGGAGCTTGCGCCTGCAGCACAACTTCCGCGGTCGCGCCGAGCTGCTCGAGGCCGTCAACGCCGTGTTCGCGCCGCGCTTCGGCAAGGCGTTCACGCCGTTGCGCGCCGGGCGCGAGCGCGCGCGCGCGGGCGAGACCGAGGGGGCGCCGCTGCTCGAGCTGCTGCTGGCCGACCGGCGCGGGCCAGACCAGGCCGATCGCGGCGGGGCGGGCGCGCGCGCGGGCGAGGGCGGCGCGCCTGCCTGGCGCGAGGCCGAGGCACGCCAGCTCGCGGGGCGCGTCGCCGAGCTGGTTCAAAGCGGACTGGCGGACCCCGGCGAGGTCGCGGTACTGCTGCGCGCGACCGGCGACATCGACTGCTACGAGCGAGCTTTGCGCGCGCGTGGGCTGCAGACCGCTGCCAGCGCGGGCGCGTTCTGGGAGCGCCAGGAGGTCGCCGACCTGCTGGCGTATCTGCGGACGCTGGCGGACCCACTCGATGAGCTTGCGCTGTACGGGGCGCTGCGTTCGCCGCTCGCGCGGGTTTCGCGCGACGTCCTGGCCGGGCTCGCGCTGGCTGCCCAGCGCGACGCGCGCGGCGCCTGGCAGACGCTGCGCGAGCTCGACTGCCCCGCGCGCGACGCTGCCGATGCTGCGGGCAACGAGCGGCTCGCAGACTTCTGCCGCTGGCTCGATGCAGAGCGGCTGCTCGCGCCGCAGCTTCAGATCGCGCAGCTGCTCGAACGAGTGACCGAGCACTGGCACTACGCGTCATCGCTGCGCTCGCTGCCCGATGGCGAACGGCGGCTGGCGAACGTCGGCAGGCTGATCGAGCTGGCCGAGAGCTGGGAACGCAGCGAGGGCCGCGACCTGCGCGGCTTCCTCGAGGAGGCGGCCTTCCAGCAGGACGCGGGCCGTGGCCGTGTGGCGGGCGCCGAGGCGATCGCCGAGCCAGACGCGCTCGCGCCGGGCCAGGCGCGCGACGCCGTCCGGCTGATGAGCGTTCACGCCGCCAAGGGGCTCGAGTTCGACGTCGTGTGCATCGCCGACCTCGGACGCTCGCCCGGCATGGGCCTTCCCGACCTGCTCGTCGATGGCGAGCGCGTCGGTCTGCGGCTGCTGGACCTGCGCGACGCACAGGCGCGCGCGACGCTCGGGTACGAGCGACTCGCCCAGGAGCGCCGCGAGGCTCAGGCGGCGGAGGAGGAGCGGATCATGTACGTGGCGATGACGCGCGCGCGCGAGCGGCTGCTGCTGAGCGGCGCGGTCGACTTCGCGGCGTGGCCCCGGGACCGGCCCGGCGCGGCCCCGATCGTCTGGCTGGGACGTGCTCTGAGCGCCGAGCTGCCGGTCCTGTGTCGCGAAGCAACGCGGGGCTCCGGGCAGACGCGCAGCCTCGCGGTGGACGGCACGGACGTGGCGCTGGCCTGCCGGCTGAGCACTGCAACCCCCGCGCCCACCGGTTGACATCGCTGCACGGGCACCCGACACTGTGACCATGGCCCGATCGATGTGGAAAGGCACGATCAGCTTCGGGCTGGTCAGCGTGCCGGTCAAGCTCTATGGCGCAGTCACGAGCAAGACGGTGCACTTCAACCAGCTGCACGGCGCCGACAACGGGCGCATCCGCCAGAAGCGCATCTGCTCCGCCGACGGCAAAGAGGTGCCGCTGGAGGAGATCGTCAAAGGCTATGAGATCGGGCCTGAGCGCTACGTGGTGGTCCAGGACGCCGAGCTCGAGACGCTGCGGCCGGAGGCGACACACGCGATCGAGATCCAGGACTTCGTCGATGTCAGCGAGATCGAGCCGATCTACTTCGACCAGTCCTACTACGTCGTGCCCGATAAAGGCGGCGTGCGATCGTATCGGGTGCTGCTCGAGGCGATGAGCGAGACCGGCAAGGTCGCGATCGCGCGGGTCGTGCTGCGCTCCCGCGAACGCCTCGTCGCCGTGCATCCGCGGGGCGAGGTGCTGATGATGACGACTCTCAACTACGCCGACGAGATCAACCCGGCCAGCGAGTTGAGCGAGCTGGGCGGGGAGCCCGAGCAGGTCGGTGAGCGCGAGCTCGACGTCGCGCGGCGCCTGATCGAGTCGCTGGCGGAGCCGTTCGAGATCGACCGCTACAAAGACACCTACCGCGACGCGGTGCTCGACCTGATCGAGCGCAAGGCCGGCGGCGAGGAAATCGCGGTCGAGCCGGGGCCGGCTCCCGCCGACGGACTGAAGGCGCCCGATCTGATCAGCGCGCTCGAGGCGAGCCTCGAAGAGGCGCGCGCGCGGGGGGGCGACAACGGCAGAGCCAAGGACAAGGCCAAAGCCGCCAAGCGGGCGCCGGCTCCCAAGCGAACCCGCGCCAAGAGCAGCTGATCGGCCTGCCGCTGACCGGCCTGCGCGGCTGCGTTTAGGGGGTCGTTACGCGGCTCCGCCCGGCGCGAGCGACCGGCGCTCGGAGGGCGGTTGCGGGGGGTCGGCACTGATACGCTTTACCTCCACCTCAGGTGCCCGCCTGTGCCCGCGCGGAGGGAGCCCTCGCGGGGAGCGCGCCGCCCAAGGGAGCACTGCCATGACTTCGCAAAACACGCAGCCGCCACAGGCCGTAGGACTTTACGACCGCCGCTTCGAGCACGACGCGTGCGGCGTGGGCATGGTCGCGCGTCTGGACAACGTGCCCACCCACCAGGTGATCGAACGGGGCATCGCCGCGCTGCGCAACCTCGAGCATCGCGGCGCCTCGGGCGCGGATCCCTGCACCGGCGACGGCGCAGGCATCCTGATGCAGATGCCCGACGAGCTGCTGCGCTCCGTCGCCGGCTTGCAGCTGCCGCCGCTCGGCAGCTACGGGGCGTTGATGTGCTTCCTGCCGACCGACGAGGACGCGCGCGCGCGGCTCGAGGGACTGCTCGAGCGGACCGTGCGGGCCGAGGGTCAGCGGGTGCTCGGCTGGCGCGACGTTCCCGTGCGCCCCGAGCACACCGGCGACGTCGCCGGCAGATGCAGGCCGACGATCAGGCAGCTGTTCGTCGGGGCGGGTCCCGAGCACTCGGGCGACCAGGACGCGTTCGAGCGCAAGCTGTACGTGATCCGGCGCGTCTGCGAGCTCAGCCCCGACGCCAGCGGGCTGTACGTCGCCTCGAGCTCCTCGCGGACGCTCAACTACAAGGGCATGCTGATCAGCTGGCAACTTGCGGACTTCTACCCCGACCTGCGCGACGAGCGCTGCAAGAGCGCGCTCGCGCTCGTGCACTCGCGCTTCTCGACGAACACCTTCCCGAGCTGGGAGCTCGCGCACCCCTACCGGGCGATCTGCCACAACGGCGAGATCAACACCCTGATGGGCAACATCAACTGGATGCGCGCGCGCGAGAGCGAGCTGCGCAGCGAGCTGTTCGGCGATGACCTGCCGAAGATCCTGCCGGTCGTGACGCCGGGAAACTCGGACTCGGCGACATTCGACAACGTGCTCGAGCTGCTGATGCTCGCCGGACGCTCGCCGGCGCACGCGGCGATGATGATGATTCCCGAGGCCTACACCGACCGCGAAGACCTGCCGGAGGAGCTGAAGGGCTTCTATGCGTTCCATGCATGTCTGATGGAGCCCTGGGACGGGCCGGCAGCGGTGGCGTTCACCGACGGGCGCGTCGTCGGAGCGACGCTCGACCGCAACGGCCTGCGTCCGGGCCGCTGGGTCGAGACCGCCGACGGCCACGTCGTGCTGGGCTCGGAAACAGGCATCCTCGACGTCGCGCCCGCAGACGTCAAGCGGCTGGGGCGCCTGCAGCCCGGCAAGCTGTTCCTGGTCGACCTGGAGCGCGGACGGATCGTCGAGGACAGCGAGATCAAGCACGAGGTCGCGACGCGCAGGCCGTATCGGGACTGGTATGCGCGCAGCTCCGTTCGCTTCGCCGAGCTCGAGTCCTCCGAACAGGTGACGATCTCCGACCAGCCGCTGCACCGCCGTCAACGCGCTTTCGGCTACAGCCAGGAGGACCTGCGCGTGCTGCTCTCGCCGATGGCGCGCGACGGCCAGGAGCCGGTCGGCTCGATGGGCAACGACATCTCGCTGGCCGTCTTATCCGACCAGGCGCCGGCCCTGTTCTCCTACTTCAAGCAGCTGTTCGCCCAGGTCACCAACCCGCCGATCGACCCGATCCGCGAGGAAATCGTGATGAGTCTGCAGACCAGCCTGGGCAGCGAGCGCAACCTGTTCGCCGAGACGCGCGAGCATGCCCACAAGCTGATCCTCGATCGCCCGATCCTGCTCAACCGCGAGCTCGAGACGCTCAGACACGTGTCGCACGAACTGTTCGCCGCGAGGACGATCGACATCACATGGTCGGTCACCGACGGCGCGCAGGGGCTGGAGCCGGCGCTCGATCGCGTCTGCGCGGAAGCGCACGAGGCGATCGGCGAGGGCGTCAACATCATCGTGCTCTCGGATCGCCTGACCGGTCCCCGCCGCGTGCCGATCCCGTCGTTGCTCGCGGTCGCGGCGGTCCACCACCACCTGGTGCGCGAGGGGACGCGTCTGCGCGTCGGCATCGTGCTCGAGTCGGGCGAGCCCCGCGAGGTGCACCACTTCGCCACGCTGATCGGCTACGGCGCGAGCGCGATCAACCCATACGTGATGCTCGAGACGCTCGATGACCTGGTGCTGAGCGGACAGCTCGGGCCGGCGAGCGCGAGCGACGACGGCAATAGTCCGCCGGACATGGAGGCAGCGCTCGAGAAGGCCGCCCAGAACACGGTCAAGGCGATCGGCAAAGGGCTTTTGAAGACGATCTCGAAGATGGGCATCTCGACGATCCAGTCCTACTGCGGCGCGCAGATCTTCGAGGCGGTCGGGCTGGAGAAGTCGCTGATCGACCGCCACTTCACCGGGACCGCATCGCGGATCGGCGGGGTCGGGCTGGACGTGCTCGCGACCGAGGCGCTCGAGCGCCATGCGCGCGCGTATCCCGCGCCGCACGATCAGCTGCTGCCGGTCGGCGGCGTGTACGCGTGGCGGCGCGACGGCGAGCATCACATGTGGAACCCGGAGACGATCGCGCTCGTGCAGCACGCGGTGCGCGCCGCCAACGGGGACATCAAGGCGGCGCTCGCGGGCAACGACCAGGCGCACGCGGCGGTCCGCGACAGCGACGCCTTCCTCCGCTACCGCGAGTACGCGCGCGCGATCAACGAGGACGCCGCGCGCAAGGCCACCCTGCGCGGGCTGCTCCAGATCGGCGTGAGCGGGTGTGAGCCGATCCCGCTCGAGGAGGTCGAGCCGGCAGCGGCGATCGTCAGGCGCTTCTGCACCGGCGCGATGAGCCTCGGCTCGATCTCGCGCGAGGCGCACGAGACGCTCGCGATCGCGATGAACCGCCTCGGCGGGCGCTCGAACACCGGCGAGGGCGGGGAGGACCCGGCGCGCTACCAGCCCGACCCCAACGGCGATCGCCGGCGCTCGGCGATCAAGCAGGTGGCCTCCGGGCGGTTCGGGGTGACGATCCACTACCTGGTCAACTCCGACGAGCTGCAGATCAAGATGGCGCAGGGCGCCAAGCCCGGCGAGGGCGGCCAGCTGCCCGGGCACAAGGTCGATGAGTACATCGGCTGGATCAGGCACACCACGCCGGGCGTCGGACTGATCTCGCCGCCGCCGCACCACGACATCTACTCGATCGAGGATCTCAAGCAGCTGATCTACGACCTGCGCTGCTCCAACCCGGACGCCCAGGTGTCTGTCAAGCTCGTCGCCGAGGTCGGCGTCGGCACGGTTGCCGCGGGCGTGTCGAAGGCGAACGCCGACCGCGTGCTGATCTCCGGCCACGACGGCGGCACGGGCGCCTCGCCGCTGTCCTCGATCCAGGCCGCGGGGGTGCCGTGGGAGATCGGGCTCGCCGAGACCCAGCAGACGCTGGTGCTCAACGACCTGCGCTCGCGGATCGTCGTACAAACCGACGGCCAGCTGAAGACCGGCCGCGACGTCGTCGTCGCCGCGATGCTCGGGGCCGACGAGATGGGCTTCTCGACCGCGCCGCTGATCGCGACGGGTTGCATCATGATGCGCGCCTGCCATCTGAACACGTGTCCGGTCGGCATCGCCACGCAGGATCCGGAGCTGCGCAAGCGCTTCAACGGCACGCCCGAGCACGTCGTCAACTTCTTCTTCTTCGTCGCCGAGGAGGTCCGCGAGATCCTCGCCTCGATCGGTCTGCGCTCGCTGGACGAGGCGACCGGGCGCGTCGATTTGCTTGCGGCCGAGCGGGCGATCGAGCACTGGAAGGCGCGTGGCGTCGACCTGTCGCACATCCTGACCCACATCGAGCTGCCCGCGGGCGCGCCGCGGCGGCGGGTCGAGCCGCCGCCGGCGGTGCTCAAGGACGCGCTCGACTGGAAGCTGCTGGAGCGCTCGCGCGGGGCGATCGAGCGCGGCGAGCGCGTGCGCATCGAGGTCCCGATCCGCAACGTCAATCGCTGTGTCGGCGGGATCCTCTCCAGCCACATCGCGCGCGCGCACGGCGCCGACGGCCTCGCTGAGGGCTCGATCGAGGTCTCGTTCGAGGGCTCCGCCGGACAGAGCTTCGGCGGCTGGCTCGCGCCGGGAGTGACGTTCACGCTGCGGGGCGACGCCAACGACTACGCCGGCAAGGGGCTGTCGGGGGGCGTGCTCGCGGTGCGCCCGCGCGAGGGCATGGCGGCGGCGTTCAGGGCCGAGGAGAACGTGATCGTGGGCAACACCCTGCTCTACGGCGCGACCGGCGGCAGGGCGTTCTTCAGGGGCCTCGCGGGCGAGCGCTTCGCCGTGCGCAACTCGGGTGCGTGGGCGGTCGTCGAGGGCCTCGGCGACCACGGCTGCGAGTACATGACCGGCGGACGGGTGGTCGTGCTCGGCCCGACGGGGCGCAACTTCGCGGCGGGCATGAGCGGCGGGGTCGCGTACGTGCTCGATGAGCAGAAGCTGTTCGCGCGCCGTTGCAACATGGGCATGGTCGGGTTCGAAGCGCTGAGCGCCGAGGATGCAGCCGAGCTGAAGGCGCTGATCGTCGAGCACCGGTCGCGGACCGGCTCGCCGGTCGCCGAGCGGGTACTCGCCGACTGGCAGCAGCTGCTCGACCGCGGCGCGTTCGTGAAGGTGATGCCACACGACTACAAGCGCGTGCTGGCCGAACGCGCGGCCGAGGCCGAAACCGCTGCGCGCTCGCCGGAGGCTCCGCCCGCGGCGGTGGCCTGATGGGCCAACTCGGGGGCTTTCTGAAGATCGAGCGCCACGGCGTGCCCTATCGCGACGCGCGCGAGCGGGCGCGCGACTACCGCGAGTTCATGCTCGCGCGCCCTGTGCAGGAGCTGCGCGAGCAGGGAGCGCGCTGCATGGACTGTGGCGTCCCCTTCTGCCACAACGGTTGCCCGCTCGGCAACCTGATCCCCGACTGGAACGACCTCGTCTACCGCGATCGCTTCAAGGACGCGATCGCGCAGCTGCACGCGACGAACAACTTTCCCGAGCTGACCGGGCGCCTGTGCCCGGCGCCGTGCGAGGCCGCGTGCGTGCTCGAGATACGCGAGGGCGACGCCGTCACGATCAAACAGATCGAGCTGGCGATCGTTGACCGCGCCTGGCAGGAGGGCTGGATCGTCCCGGAACCGCCCCGCCGCGAGACCGGTCAAGCGGTCGCCGTCGTCGGCTCGGGACCGGCCGGGATGGCCGCCGCGCAGCAGCTGCGCCGCGCCGGACATCGCGTCGTGCTGTTCGAGCGCGACGAGGCCGCCGGCGGCCTCGCGCGCTTCGGGGTGCCGGACTTCAAGATCGAAAAGTGGGTCGTCCAGCGCCGGGTCGAGCAACTGATCGCCGAGGGCGTCGAGCTGCGCTGCGGCGTGGATGTCGGCGGCGCGTCGCGCCCGGCGGGCGCCGACGCGCGCGAGGTCGTGAGCGTGGGAGAGCTGCGCGGCGCCTTCGATGCAATCGTGCTGGCGACCGGCTCGCGCGTGCCGCGCGACCTGCCGGTCCCGGGCAGGGACCTCGAGGGGATCCACTTCGCGATGGACTATCTGTACGTGCGCAACCGCGCGCTCGCGCGCGAGCTCGGGCCGCAGCCGGCGACCGCCCAGCCCGCGCTCGAGCCGCAGATCAGCGCGCACGCCAAGGATGTGGTGGTGATCGGCGGCGGCGACACCGGCGCGGACTGCGTCGGCAACGCGATCCGCGAGGGCGCCCGCTCGATCCTGCAGCTGGAGCTGCTCCCCGAGCCGCCGGAGACGCGCCCAGACGACCGCACGCCGTGGCCGCAGTGGCCGCTGAAGTATCGCCTGAGCTATGCGATCGAGGAGGTGGTGAAGGTCGGCCTCGGCGAGCAGGACTACTCGGTCACTACCACGCGTTTCTCGAGCGCTGCCGACGGTCGGGTCGCGGCGCTGCACGTCGCGCGCTCAGAGCCCGAGCCTCCGTTCGCACCGATACCCGAGACCGAGCGCGAGCTGCCGGCCCAGCTCGTCCTGCTGGCGATGGGCTTCCTGCATCCCGAACACGATCTGCTCGATCAGCTCGGCGTCGAGAAGGACCCGCGCGGAAACGTCAAGACGCCCCGGCCGTACACCAGCTCGGTCGAGGGCGTGTTCGCCGCGGGCGACGCCAGGCGCGGGCAATCGCTGATCGTCTGGGCGATCAACGAGGGGCGCCAGTGTGCGCGGCTGGTCGATCGCTACCTGGCGGGCAAGCGCAACGGCTCGACGCAAGCCGAAGCGTTGCCCGAGGATCAGGCGATCGCTGGCCACGCCGACGCCGACGAGGGGCCCGAAGGCCCGCCGCGGCACGCGAGCCCCGGCCTCGCCGTCGAACGCGACTGATCGCTCGTCATGCTCGCGCTCGCGGGCGCTCAGGCGCCGGCGCTAGCCTGCTCAAGCGCCGGCCGCGGCGACCCTCGTCGTCTCGGGCGCGAGCGGCTCGAGCTCGCGGATCAGATCCGCGGCGCGCTCGGCGATCGCGATCGTCGGCGCGTTGGTATTGCCGCGCGGAACGGTCGGCATCACCGAGGCGTCGACCACACGCAAACCCTCGATCCCGCGCACGCGCAGCTCGGTGTCGAGCACCGAGGTCTCATCCGAGCCCATCCTGCAGCTCCCCACCGGGTGATAGAGCGTCTGCGTCGTCGCCCGGATGTGCGCCTCGATATCGGCGTCGCTATCGGACGCCGGGCAGAACCGCGGAGCGCTGATGCACTCGGCGAGCGGACTGCGGCGCGCGATCTCGAGCACCGCGCGGGTGCCGTCGATCGCGGTGCGCAGGTCCTCGGGATCTTCGTAGTAGTTGTGCACGATGATCGGCTTGGCCGTCGGGTCGGGAGAGCCGACCGCGACATAGCCGCGGCTGCGCGGCTTGAGCACGCACGCTCCGCAGGCGAGCCCATGCGCGTCCGCGGGGACGAGCCCCTCCGCAGCGAACACCGCCGCGGCGAAATGCAGCTGTATGTCGGGCGCGTCGAGCGCCTCGCGCGTGCGGATGAAGCCGCCAACCTCCGCGATGTTCGAGGTCAGCGGGCCCTCGCCCCGCTCGAAGCGTGCGAGGTTCTCATCGTTGAGCGCCCCGAACAGGCTGTCCTCGCGATCGGTCAGCCAGACGCAACCGGCGTTCGGATGGTCCTGCAGGTTGGCGCCGATCTCCGGGCACTCGGCGACGAGCGGTATCTGCAGCAGCTCGAGCTCTTCGGGCCGGCCGATGCCCGAGAGCATCAACAGCTTGGGCGAGTCATACGCGCCGCAGGAGACGATCACCTCGCGCTCGGCGCGCACCTCGAAGGGCTCGCCGGCCCCGTCGAAGCCGGCCGCGCCGGTCGCGCGGGTGCCGTCGAACAGCAGCTTCAGCGCATGCGTGCGCGTGCGCACCTCGAGATTCGGCCGCTCGCTGACCGGGTGCAGGTAACACACCGCCGCGCTCGCGCGCGCGCCGTTGCGGTGGGTCACCTGGTACCAGCCGACACCGTCCTGGGAGGGGCCGTTGAAATCGTCGTTGACGGGCAGCCCGCAGGCCTGCGCCGCCTCCAGGAATAGCGGCGACATCGGCGTACGCGCGCGGCCGTCGGATACCGCCAGCGGGCCGCCGGCGCCGTGCAGCTCATCGGCCCCGCGCTGGTTGTCCTCGGAACGCTTGAAGTAGGGCAGGAGCTCGTCGAAGCCCCAGCCGGGGCAACCGAGCTCGTCGCGCCATTCGTCGTAGTCGGCGCGGTTACCGCGGATGTAGATCATCGCGTTGATCGAGGAGGAGCCGCCGAGCGTCTTGCCGCGCGGCAGATACACGCGCCGATTGTGCAGCTGCGGCTCCCATATCGTCGAGTGATCCCAATCCTGCTCGGTGCGAAACAGCGCGCTGAATGCCGCCGGGATGTGGATCAGGTCGTTCGTATCCGGAGGGCCGGCCTCGAGCAGCAGCACGCGCGTGTCGGGGTCCTCCGATAGCCGCGCCGCGAGCACACAGCCCGCCGACCCAGCGCCGACGATCACGTAGTCGTACATTTCCCGCTCCTCTCGTTCGGCCAGTTACAGCCCAATCTTGTCATCTCCGCAGCGCCTGCGAGGCGCTGCGGCGCCGCGCTTGCCCTTGACTTCGGGCTTTTCGTGACGCTTGACCTAGGATGACGTACGTGAGCGAGAACGGCAAGCACGCCATGGTGCCCGAGCTACGCAAGGCATGCATCATCGGCGCGGGCTCCTCGGGGATCGCCACCGTCAAGACGATGCACGAGCGCGGGATCGCCTTCGACTGCTTCGAGAAGTCGAACGAGATCGGCGGCAACTGGGTGTTCGGCAACCGCAACGGCATGTCCGCGGCCTACAGGGACCTGTTCATCAACGTCTCGCGCGAGCGGATGGCCTACTCGGACTTCCCGATGCCGACCTCCTATCCCGACTTTCCCCACCACAGCCACATCAAGGAGTACTTCAACGCTTACGTCGACCACTTCGGCCTGCGCGAGCAGATCACCTTCGGGACCGCCGTCGAGCGCGCCACGCATCGCGAGGACGGCGCCTGGGAGATCGCGTTGGACTCCGGCGAGACTCGCCTCTACGACGCGCTGATCGTCGCCAACGGCCACCATTGGGATCCGCGCTGGCCCGAACCGGCGTTCCCGGGCGCCGACACCTTCGCCGGCGAGCAGCTGCACGCGCACTCCTACGCCGACAACTCGCTGTTCACGGGTAAGCGGGTCGTCATCCTCGGGATGGGCAATTCGGCGATGGACATCGCGGTCGAGTCCTCCTACGTCGCCGAGCACACATGGCTGGCGGCGCGCCAGGGCGCCTGGATCGTGCCCAAGTACGTGTTCGGCAAACCCGTCGACCAGCTGCCGAACAACGTCCGCGTTCCCTTCAAAGTACGCCAGCGCATGATCCAGCAGATCATCAAGGCCTACATGGGCCCGCCGGAGCGCTACGGACTGCCCAGGCCCAACCACAAATTCGGCGAGGCCCACCCGACCGTGTCCGGGCGTATCCTCGACCGGATCGCGCACGGGACGATCAGCCCGAAGCCGAACATCGCGGCGCTCGCTGGTGAGGAGGTGCAGTTCGTCGACGGCAGCGCCGTCCCGGCTGACGTCGTCGTCTATTGCACCGGCTACAAAATCACCTTCCCGTTCTTCGACGAGTCGTTCCTGTCCGCGCCCGACAACCACATCGAGCTGTTCCGGCGTGTCTTTCATCCGGACATCCCGGGTCTGTACTTCATCGGGCTGCTGCAGCCGCTGGGAGCGATCATGCCCCTGGCAGAGGCCCAAAGCGCGTGGGTTGGCGATCACCTGCTGGGCGACTACGTCCTGCCCCCGGTCGCGGAGATGCGCGCCGATATCGCCGCCGATCAGGCGGCGATGCGCCGCCGCTACGTCACCTCCAAGCGGCACACGATTCAGGTCGACTTCGACGATTACCTGCACGGCCTCTCCAGGGAGCGTCGCGCCGGCGCCGAACGGGCACGTGCCAACCTTCTGCAGGCATAACCGCTTCATCGAACGCTGCCCGATCTGCAGCAAGACCCTTGCGGATAGCGGGCCCTCCGGCAAAACGCGATCGCGCAAGCCGCGCCAGGCCGGCGGCGTTTCTGGCGGACAGCGGATGTCCTCGGGGCGCGCGCGCCCCGAGGAAGACCTGCGCGTGCGTCGCGAGTTGCGCGCGCCGGACGACGGCTATCGCAACTCGCTCGTGCCCGGTCTGCGTGCGCGAAGCGATGCTGCAAGGCTGGCCGAGGAGATCGCCTTCGCGAACGGCCGACTGTCGCGCCTGCAGGCCGATCCCCCCGACCTGTTCGCCGAGATCCGCGCGCTTGCCGGCCGTGGCGAGCTCGAGCGCGCCACCTGGATCTGCTTTCTGACCGTCTATCTCTCGCCGCTGCAGGACGACGACCCGTTTGCGGGCATTCGCCTCGCGCTCGCCCAGGGCGACACGCCCTCGCTCGACGGCGTCTCGCTCGGACCGCGCACCTCTCATGAGCCCGCGCGCGGCGACGAGACGCTGCTCGCCTATCGCCAGTGGATCGAGCACGCCGGAAACGTCTCGGCGGGGGCGAACCACAATGGTGAGAATTCGCGCGCGTTCGTCGGCGAAGAGTCCTGGACTCCGGAGCGGCGCTTCGAGCGGATCTTCGAGCGGCTCGCGCTGCCGGGGTTCGGACGGATGGGGCGCTACGAGCTGCTCGTGACGCTCGGGCGCCTTGGCCTGTACGAGCTGCGGGCGCCCTCGCTGCTGCTCGCGCCCGGGCACGCCGGTGGCCCCGAGGATCTGACGACGCTGGCCGCCAAGCGGATCTTCGCGATCGGTGAGCCGATCTACCTCGACCGCCGCGTGCTCGCGTTCGCCGAGGCCCTATCCGTGCCGCTCGAAGCCCTTGACCTCGCCTTCGCCAACTGGTCCGCGCGCGACCGCGCCACCCTCGGCTTCGGCGCCGACGCGCTCGACGCCGACGCGGACGAGCGCGCCCGCACAGCGCTCGAGCTCTGAAAAGTGCCGTCCTCTCCGGCGCCTACAGTCTGCGCCAATGGCACTCTGCTTCATCGAGCCTCACGATGCGATCCGCGTGATCGCCGATTCGGTCGGCCGCGAGGCCAGACGCCAGCTGGTCGGCGAGGTCGTGCGCGCCTGGGTCGATGACATTCCCGACCAGGAGCTGTCGGTCCACTACGCCAAGGCCGTCGCGGGCCTCGACGACGATGACCTGCATCTGCTGGCCGCGTGGCACGCGTCGCTCGAGGTCGGCCATCCCGTCCCGAACACGGACTTCCTGGTCGGTGTCTTCCCGAGCCTCGGCGACAATCGCCGCGAGGCGCTGAAGATCGCCGCGGGATTTCGTGGCGAGGAAGCGTTCCAGGCGGGTGTCTCCGAGGAGCAGGCGCTCGACACGGTGCTTCCCTGCCTTTCGCGCGAGCGAGCGATCGAGCTCGCGCACGAGTGCATCCAGCTGTACGCCTGGGACAGGCTCGGCTGCGATAACTGAGAGCCGTCGGCCGCTGTGCGGCCGAGCGGCTACACTCGCGGCATGTCCGAGTCCGCAGCGTCGCTGACCGTCGATAATGTGATGGATGCGCTGTCCAACGTGATCGACCCCGAGCTGGGGCTGGACTTCGTCGAGCTCGGGCTGATCTACGGGGTCGAGATCGACGACGGCAATGTGCACGTGACGTTCACTCTGACGACCCCGGGGTGCCCAATCGGCCCGCAGGTGACCGAACAAATCGACGAATTCGTCGGCGAACTCGACGGCGTCAAGACGGTGGACTGCGAGATGGTCTTCACGCCGCCATGGTCGCCGGAGAAGATGAGCGAGGACGCGAAGTTCGCGTTGGGCTTCTAGAAAACCCGCGGCGTCGCGGCGACCCCCGCCGTCAGGGCGGTATCGCCGAGATAGCCGACCCGACGTGAAGCGCCAGCGTTAGCCGTATGTGTACTGGTTTGCCGGGATGGCTTGCGGGCTGCTCACGGTTGCTTTTACTTCCACGCTTGCGGCGACGTGCGAGGGCACCGTCAGGGTGCAGCTCGTACTCGACGCGCAGTCGACCGTCGTCGCTTCAGTCGAGCCGAACTCGAACAGCGTCGCTTCGCTTCCAAGACCGAATCCGGTGCCCGTGATTGTGACAGAGTTGTTGCCTTTCGTGCTCCCGCTGCTGGGGCTAACGCTGCTCACCGTGGGGGGGCCCGAATTTGAAATGGTCAGCGGATGAGGCGAGGCTCGTGCCATTCGGGGTCGTCACTCTCACGTCTACCGCGCGCGCCTCCTCGCCTGGGGATTCTGCGAGATCGTGAAGCGCGCGGCGAAATCTTTGGCCGTCTTGGCGCCCGGCGCTTCGGACCTTTCCGGGCGCCGGTCACGTTGTTGTGTTAGGGGCGCCGCCCCAACTGGCTGGGACCACCCGTCCCTGGGAGGGGTGGCGCCCTGAGCAAGACGCGCCCGATCGGTTGACCAGTACCCTTCCGGTCGGGCGCGCCCGTTTCAGTGTATGCCCGCGCTCGCGTTGGGACGAGGGTGTCGCCGCGGGGACTCGGCGGGCGGGCGTGATATGTGAACCGCGGACGCTTGGCGCCCGAGCTAGGGCGCTGTCCACGCGCGTCAGGGCGGTCCAGCACCGGTGTGTGACAACGCCCCCAGAGATCGCCACTTCCCCGGTCGTCGACGGGGTAAACAGGTGATATCCCAGGCGAACGTTCGTTGATAACGCCGGCAAGGGCTCATAGCGAATCAGATAAATGCACCCGGTGTGTGTCGAAACGCGAGAAAGTGGCCCGAGTTTCACTCTGACACCTGACACGCTGGCGCCCTCGCGCGACCAGGCCTTTCGCCCTTGCGGTACACCTGACGCGCCACGGGCAGACAGCCAGCTGCAGGGCGCCAGGGGACGGTCATGGCCGCGAGCCGCGCCGGCCTTCCCCGGACCGAGTAGCCGGCGCGCCGCCGGCGCGGGAGCCCAGAGGGCGACCATGAGAAGACTCTTAGGATTGCGCCAATCGGACTTAATCGGTACGTTTCTCATGCGATGGGGGTCGTGCACGGCGGGCCCGTCAGGCAGAGCCCTCGAGTGGCGGCATCGCATCGTCTAATCCGGCCGGCCGCCTCCGACATCAGGGTGGCCGGCCCATCTGTGCGGCCGTGCCGGCCGGCCTGGTGCACGCGCCGCTCAGCACGTAGACTCGCGTCGTGGCCGACAGCTCCTCAGACGCCGTCCGCTGGTACATCGTGCACAAGACCGAGGGCGATACGGCCGCAGGCTCGCCCGTGGAGGGCTTCGACACACACGAGGCGGCCGAGGAGTTCTACGTGGCAGTCTTCCAGGGCGATCCCGCGCTTGAGATCCGCCAGGCCGCCAACGCCAGCTGACCAGCAGGCCGGGTGCGGAGCAGCTTCGCCTAGCTCGCCGGCGCGGCCTCGGCCTGGGCGATCGATTCGCGCGCTAGCGAGACGAGGTTCGCCAGTTCGGCGTCGATGCTCTCGCCGATGAAGTCGATGTCCGGAAGCGCGTCGAAATCGCCGAGCAGGCCGAAGTTCATCTGCCCGTTGTAGGACATGATCGCGATCGCCAGCGCATGATGTCCGGGCAGGAACGCGACCGGGTAGGCGGCGAGCATCTCGCGGCCGAGCACGTACAGAGGGAACTGCGGACCTGGCACGTTGGTCACGATCAGGTTGAACAGCCGCGTGGAGAAGTTCAACCGCGAGGCCTGAGCGAGGAGCGTTGGCGGGGCGAAGTTCTGCACGCCCGCGATCACCTCCGCGCCGAGCGCCTGCTTGGACTCCTTCAGGCCGTCCATCGCGTGCGAGACGAAGCGCAGGCGCTGGACGGGGTCGGAGATGTAGACCGGCAGCGGCCCGCGCATCGCGACGATGCGGTTGCCGAGCTCACGGTGCTCATCGTCTGCGCGGACCGACACGGGCACGAGCGCGCGCAGCTCCAGGCCCTCGGTGCGCACGCCGCGCGAGACCAGGAACGCGCGCAGCGCGCCAGCGACGACGGCCAGCACGACATCGTTGACGGTGCCGCCGAACACGTTCTTGACGAGCTTGAAGTCATCGAGCTGCTTGCCGATGCCGACGTAGCGCCGGTGGGGCCCGATGTCGACGTTCAGCGGCGTCTCCGGCGCAGGGTTCAGACCCGCCCAGATGATCTCCCCGACCCCCTCCGCCGCCTCGCGCGCGCGCGCGAGCGCGTGCTCGGGATGGGCGAGCGCGTCCAGTGTTCCCTCGGCCAGGTCGATCCCGGCGCGTACCACCGCTTTGACGCTGGCGGCGACCAACTCGGCTGTGCCCGGTTCGTCGTGTGGGCTCCACGCGCGACCACCCTGGTTGACCCCCGGGGGATCCGGGCTCATATCGAACAGCATCGTCGCCAGATCAACCCCGGCGATGCCATCGATCAGCGAATGGTGGGTCTTCGTGATCAGCGCGAAACGGTTGTCGCGCAGGCCCTCGATCAGCCACATCTCCCACAGCGGCTTGGAGCGGTCGAGCTGCTGCGAGAAGATGCGGGCGGTCAGCGCGCAGAGCTGGTCCCACTCGCCGGGCGTGGGCAGCGCGGTCTGGCGCACGTGGTACTCCAGATTGAAGTTCGGATCGTCGATCCACACCGGGCGGCCGCTGTCGAGCGCCGTGTAGGCGATCTTCTGGCGGTAGCGCGGAACCAGGTGCAGCCGCTTGCGGATCTGCGCGAGGAACGCCTCCATCTGCGGCGGCGGACCTTCGAGAACCGTCAGCCCGCCGACATGCATGTGCGAGCTCGGCCCCTCCTGGTGCAGAAACGACGCGTCAATCGGTGTCAGGCGATCGAGATGCTTTTGCGCCATGCCGTCCAGGGTACCTCCGTCCGAGCAACCTACCTCCGCCCGTACAATAGAGTCCAGTGCGCAACTCAGTCGAGAAGCTGCTGCTCGCCGCGCCGCGTGGATACTGCGCCGGCGTGGATCGGGCGGTACAGACGGTCGAACGGATGCTCGATACGTACGACGCGCCGGTGTACGTGCGCAAGGAGATCGTGCACAACAAGCATGTCGTGAGCCAGCTGCGCGAGCGCGGCGCGATCTTCGTCGAGGAGCAGACCGAAGTGCCCGAGGGCGCTCTGTGCGTGTTCTCCGCGCACGGCGTCGCCCCCAGCGTGCGCATGGGCGCGCTGGCGCGCGGGCTGCGCACGATCGATGCGACCTGCCCGCTGGTGACGAAGGTGCATCGCGAGGCGAGCCGCTTCGCGCAGGACGGCTACACGGTCGTGCTCGTCGGCCACGAGAGCCACGAGGAGGTCGAAGGCACGATGGGCGAGGCGCCGGAGCAGATCCTGCTCGTACAGAACGAGCAGGACGTCGACGAGCTCGAGGTGCCCGATCCCGACCGCGTCGCGTACATCACGCAGACGACGTTGTCGGTCGACGAAACGAGCGCGATCATCGCGCGGCTGCGAGAGCGCTTTCCGGGGATCGTCGGTCCGCGTACAGACGACATCTGCTACGCGACGACCAACCGCCAGGCGGCCGTCAAGCGCATCGCGGGGCGCTGCGATCTGATGCTCGTGATCGGCTCGCGCAACTCGTCGAACTCGGTGCGGCTGGTCGAGGTAGCGCGCGACTGCGGCACCCAGGCCCACCTGATCGACAACGCCGAGGAAGTGCGCGAGGACTGGCTGCAAGGACCGAAGGTGGTCGGCATCTCCTCCGGTGCGAGCGCTCCCGAGCACCTCGTCGAAGAGCTGGTGCAGTTTTTCCGCGACCGAGGCGTGCAGAACGTGTCGGTCGTCGACGTCGTCGATGAGGACGTTCGCTTCATGCTCCCCAAGCCCGTTCGAAAGGCCGTCGCCGCGGGCGAGGGCGCGTGAGCACGGGACCGCTGCAAACGCAAACGCCGGGCCTGCGATGCGCACGCTGATCATCTCCGATCTGCACCTCGGCGGCCTCACTGGAATCGATCTGCTGCGCCGTCCCGACGTGCGCGCGTCGCTGCTCGCCGCGCTCGCGGATGTCGAGCGTTTGGTCATACTCGGCGACGTGCTCGAGCTGCGCCACGGCCCGCCGCACGAGGCGCTGGCCGCCTCGCGGCCGTTCTTCGAAGACCTCGGCCGCGCGCTCGGCGAGCGCGAGCTGATCCTCACCGCCGGCAACCACGATCACCAGCTCGTGTCCGGCTGGCTGCAGGCGCGCGCCGTGCGCGCGCCGCGGCCCCTGCAGTTGGAGCAGCGGATCGCCCCGGCGGAAGCCTCGGCGATGCTCGCCCGGATCGCCGAGTGGAGCTCACCGGCGCGCGTCGAGATGGCCTACCCCGGCGTGTGGGTGCGCCCCGACGTGTATGCCACGCACGGCCACTACCTCGACTGCCATCTGACGATCCCGACGCTCGAGCGTCTGGGAATCGGGGCGATGGGCCGGCTGCTCGAACGACCCGAGGGCGCGCTTGCGACGGTCGACGCCTACGAGGCGGTGACCAGCCCGATCTACGCCTGGCGCGATGCGATGGCCCGCTACGCCCGTACTGGCCCAGCCTTGAACGGGCTCGCGACCGTGCGCGCCTGGCGCGCGCTGGGGGGCGGAAAGGGGCCGGACGCCGGACGCGCGCGCCCGGCCGCGGACACCGCAGCGCTCGGGCCGAGCCCGCCGCGAGGCGCCGGCGAGCAGAACGGCGCGCTCGCCGCGAAACGGGCCTCGCGCGACGGATCCAACGAACGCCGCGGCGGCGGCCGTGCGCGTGAACTGCGCGCTGCGCTGCGCAGCCGCGCGTTCAGGAGGGGCTTTCCGCTCGCGGTTTCCGCGTTCAACCGAGCGGGCCTCGGGCCGCTCAGCCCGGACATCTCGAAAAACGAGCTGCGCCGCGCCGGGCTGCGCGGGATGGGCGAGGTGGCGGCGCGGCTCGGCCTCGGCGAGGCGTATGTCGTGTTCGGCCACACCCACCGCGCCGGTCCGTTCGCGCGCGACGTCGCGCCGGAGTGGCGCGGGCGCGCCGGTGCGCGCCTGATCAACTCGGGCTGCTGGATCTATGACGCGGTGTTCAGCGCGGGGCCGCCCGGCGAGAGTCCTTATTGGCCGGGTACCTGCGTGCTCGTCGAGGACAGCGGCCCGCCGGCGCTCAAGCGGCTGCTGCTCGATCGCACGCTCGCGGAGCTGCGGCCGCTGCGCGCCTGAGACGCGAGTGTCCGGCGCCGCGCCGACGCCCAGGCACGTCGTCAGCCGATCGAGCCGACCATCTCCAGCTGGATCAGCCGGTTCAGCTCGACCGCGTACTCCATCGGAAGCTCCTTGGTGACGGGCTCGATGAAGCCGTTGACGATCATCGCGGCGGCCTCGTCCTCGGTAAAGCCGCGCGAGCCCATGTAGAAGAGCTGGTCATCAGAGATCCGCCCGACCGTGGCCTCGTGGGCGACCGCGACATGGGGGTTCTGGATCTGGATGTCGGGCCAGGTGTCCGAACGGGAGATGCCGTCCATCATCAGCCCGTCGCACTGGACGCGCGCTTTGGAGCCCTGCGAGCGCGTGCCCATCTTGACCAGCCCGCGATAGCCCATGATCCCGCCGTCCTTGGAGATCGACTTGGCGAGGATGTTCGAAGTGGTGTTCGGCGCCAGATGCACGACCTTGGCGCCGGTGTCCTTGTGTACGCCTCCCGAGGCGACGCCGACATTGAGGTGGTCCGCGCGCGCGCCCTCGCCCATCAGGAATGAGCCCGGGTAGAGCATCACGTACTTGGCGCCCATCGAGCCGCCGACCCACTCGACGGTTCCCTCGGCGTCGACCACGGCGCGCTTGGTGTTGAGGTTGTAGACGTCCTTGGACCAGTTCTGCACGGTCGTGTAGCGCGCCTTGGCTCCCTCGTGCACGAAGATCTCGACGACGGCCGAATGCATCGAGTTGACCGAATAGGTCTGCGCGGTGCAGCCCTCGATGTAGTTCACGTCCGAGCCCTCATCGGCGATGATCAGCGTGTGCTCGAAGGTGCCCTCGCCGGCGCCCTCCATGCGGAAATACGCCTGCAGCGGCAGGTCAACCTTGACGCCCTTGGGCACGTACAGGAACGAGCCGCCCGACCAAACGGCGCCGTGCAACGCGCTGAACTTGTTGTCCTGCGCGGGCACGCATTTGTTCATGAAGTACTTCTGGACGAGCTCCGGATACTCGCTGATCGCGGTGTCCATCGAGCAGAACAGGATCCCCAGCTTGCGATACTCCTCCTTCAGGCCCTCGTACACCGGCTCCTGGCGCCAGACGCCGACGACGCCGGCGAGGTGCTCGCGCTCGGCCTGGGGGATGCCGAGGTCCTCGTAGGTCTGCTTCATCTCCTCGGGGACCTCCTCCCAGGAGCTGTAGCGCCCTGCGGTGGGAGGCGAGTAGAGCACGAGGTCATCGAGGTTCAGTCCGGAGAGGTCGACACCCCAGGCCGGGACCGGCTTGCGTTCAAAGATCTCGAGCGACTTGAGCCGCTTGTCGGCCATCCAGTCGGGCTCGCCCTTAACCTTCGAGAGCTCGCGCACCACCTCGCGCGAGATGCCTTGGCGCGCGCGCAGCTGGCCCTGCTCGTCCTCGACGATCAGGCTGGGCTTGGTAATCCTGGCGGTGTCTGTGGCGGCCATAACGCTCCTTCTCGAAATCCCGTGTCCCGCAGTAGGGATTCTATCGCGCCCGGCGGCCGGGCTTGGGTGAGGTGCGGTCCGGCGACGGAGCGGTCGGTCGTTCGAGGGGCGATCTCGAGTTTGAGACTTCTACCCAGATGTGACTAAAATACGCAACCCAACTGCGGCGCATGCCGCGCGGGGCGCGCCGCATGAGCGAGGAGGAGAGATGGATCATCGAATCACGCAGCGTTTGACCTCGACGCTCGGATCGCGTCTGGCGCTGACAGTGGGCGTTCTCGCCCTGGCGCTGCTCGGCGCGAGTTTGGCCGCGGCCTCGGCCTCGGCTGAAACCACCTGGCTGTGCAAGCCGGGGATCGCGAGCAACCCCTGTCTGAGCAGCGAGGAAGCGACGGTCGAGCTCGGCAACGGTTCCAGCTTCATCGAACACGCCAAGCCGGCCAAGAATCCGAAGATCGACTGCTTTTACGTGTATCCGACCGTGAGCAGCCAGCCCGGTCCGAACGCGAACCTCGAAATCGACCCCGAAGAGACGCAGGTCGCGATCGCCCAGGCGTCACGGTTCTCGCAGGTCTGCAAGGTGTACGCGCCGATCTATCCGCAGCTGACGATTCCAGCGATCAACAATCCCGAAGGGATACCGCCCGAAGCGGCGGCGATCGCCTACGCCGGGGTGCTGAGCGCCTTCGAGGAATACCTGGCCAAGGACAACGACGGCCGCGGCTTTGTGCTGATCGGCCACTCGCAGGGCGCCGCGGTGCTCACGCAGCTGATCAGAGAACAGATCGACGGCAACCCCGGGCTGCGTCAGAAAATGGTGTCCGCGGTACTGCTCGGTGGCAACCTGATCGTGCCAGAAGGCAAGACCGTTGGCGGCAGCTTCCAGAACATCCCGACCTGCGGCTTCATCGCGCAGACCGGATGCCTTGTGGCCTACTCGAGCTTCCTGCAGGAACCGGAAGCCAAGGCGAAATTCGGGCGTACGGGCGTGGCCGGCCTGCAGGTCGCGTGCGTGAACCCGGCGCTGCTCGTGCAGGGCAAGGCGGCCGGACCGATGCTCTCCTACTACCCGACGGAGCCGTTCCCGGGACTGCTCGGACCGTTCGTGCAAGTGCCAAAAGCCTCCACGCCGTGGGTCGCGACGCCGGGCCAGTACTCGGGCCAGTGCGAGCTTGCAAACGGCGCGAGCTGGCTGCAGCTGACGCCGGCAGGGCCCGCAACCGATCCGCGGGAAAAACTGCTCGAAACGCTTGGCCCGGAATGGGGCACGCATCTCGACGACGTCAACGTCGCGCTCGGCAACCTCGTCGCGACGGTGGGCGTGCAGTCGCTGGCCTACCAGCTGGAGAACCGCCGGTGAGGCTGCCCAAGCGCAGTTGCGCCCGCGGCGACTGAGTCACGCCGGCTCAGCCACGCTGGCCTCCCCGCCTGTGCCGCTAGGCCGGGCGGGGAGGCCCCGGCGCCGGTTAGCCTCATGGTCATGGGCACGCCATGGGACGCGCGCACGTATGACCGCTCGAGCGAGCCCCAGCAGGCGTGGGCTTCGGAGGTGCTGGCAAGGCTCGCGGGGATTGCGCCGGACGCGAGCGTGATCGACGTCGGCTGCGGCACCGGACGCGTGACGGAGGCGTTGCTCGAGTTGGTGCCGCGGGGGCGCGTGCTCGCGATCGACGCCTCGCCCGAGATGGTCGCCCTGGCGGGCGCGCGGTTGCGCGGCCGCGCGGAGGTGTGGTGCCAGGACGTGCTCGAGCTCGATCTCGAGGAGCCTGTGGACGCGATCGTCTCAACCGCGACGCTGCATTGGGTCCGCGACCACGAGCGTCTTTGGGCGCGGCTTGCGCGAGCGCTGCGGGCGGGGGGCAAGCTCGAGCTGCAGTGCGGGGGAGTGGGGAACATCGCCCGCGTGCGTGAAGTGATCGACGCGGTCGCGCCCGGGACCGCACCGCAACTCGTCGGCTGGTCGCCCTGGGAATTCGCTGGTCCGGAGCAGACGCAGCGGCGCCTGCGCGAGGCGGGGTTTACCGCGATCCGTTGCTGGCTCGAGCGACGTCCCACGCATCCCGAGGACGTGAACGCGTTCGTGCGCACCTCGATCCTTCCGGCGCACCTGGCGCGCCTGTCCGCGGACCAGCGGGAGCGATTCGCCGCGGCGGTTGTCGCCGGAGTCCGGCTGCCGCTCGACTATGTGCGCCTGAACGCCTCTGCCGTGCGCGCGCGATGAATCGCCCCGGGCGGCCTCAGACGGGCCAGGCGTGGTCGCCGCTGACCGCGCCGCGGACGACCTTCAGGTTCAGCAGCGCGCACTTGCGCCGCGTCGCGGACACCGGGATGCCGAGCAGCTCGAGCATCCAGTCCGCCCCGAGCTCGCCGACCTGCTCGAGCTCCATGCCCTTGAGCTCCTGCGAGGCGATCGACGCGGAGGCCTGCGAGATCGCGCAGCCGTGGCCGTGAAAACGCAGGTCTTCGATGCGTCCGTTCCTGACACGGATGTGCACGCCGAGCTCATCGCCGCAGAGCGGGTTGTACTCGTGCCCCTCGAGATCGTGCGGCTCGAGCTCGCCGAAGTTACGCGGACGCTTGTAGTGGTCGAGGATGTAGTCGCGGTACAGATCGTCCATCAGCCACGCCCGACCCGGCCGCCGCAGGCCTCGTTGCTCACAGCCCGAACACCTCGCGCCCGGCGTTCAGCGCCTGCACAAGAGCGTCGATGTCGGCTGGTTCGTTGTAGACGCCGACGCTCGCGCGCGCGGTCGCGCCGACTCCCAGGCAGCGCATCAAGGGCTGCGCGCAGTGGTGGCCGGCGCGGATGCAGACGCCCCCGCGATCGGCCAGCTCGGCGACGTCGTGGGGGTGGATGCCGTCGATCGTGAACGACGCGAGGCCGCCGCGACGCTCCGGCTCGCGCGGGCCGACGACGCGCAGGCCGGGGACCTCGCCGAGCCGCTCGAGCATGTAGCCGGACAGAGCCAGCTCGTGCGCTCGCACCCGCTCCATGCCGAGCGCCGAGAGGTACTCGACAGCCGCGGCCAGGCCCGCGGCCTCGGCGACCGGGGGCGTGCCGGCCTCGAACTTGTAGGGCAGCTCGTTCCAGGTCGCCGACTGGAAGTCGACGCTGGCGATCATGTCGCCGCCGGTGAGGAACGGTTCCATCCGTTCGAGGATGTCCGGTCGTCCGTGCAGCACCCCGATGCCCGTCGGCCCAAGCGCCTTGTGACCGGTCCAGGCGTAGAAGTCCGCGCCGATCGCCGCGACGTCGACGGGCATGTGCGGGACCGCCTGGGCGCCGTCGATCAGCGACAGCGCGCCCGCGTCGCGGACGCGAGCGACGATCTCCGCGACCGGGTTGATCGTGCCGAGCACGTTGGAGACATGGGTGAACGCGACGAGGCGCACGTCGCCGCGGCCGAGCTCGGCGTCGAGCTGCTCGAGCGAGAGCTCGCCGCGCTCGTCGACCTCCAGGTAGCGCAGCGTCGCCCCGCGCTCGTGGCAGAGGACCTGCCACGGGACGATGTTCGCGTGGTGCTCCATCTGCGTGACGAGGACCGCCTGGCCGGGACCGACGTTGGCGCGACCCCAGGAGTAGGCGACGAGGTTGATCGCCTCGGTGACGTTCTTGGTGAAGATGGTCGTCCGCGGGTCGGCGGCCACGAACGCCGCGACCGACGCGCGCGCGCCCTCATAGGCCGCGTCGGCCTCCTGGGCGAGCGCGTAGACGCCGCGATGCACGTTCGCGTTGTGCTCGCGCAGGTGCTCGGCGAGCGCGTCGATCACGACCGACGGCTTCTGCGAGGTCGCCGCGGTATCCAGGTAGATCAGCTTGCGTCCGTCGAAGCGGCGCGCGAGGATCGGAAAGTCACGCCGCACGTCGAGCGAAACTGGGCTAGCGACTGGTGGCATACGCCTCGATGTCCTCGCGCGCGGCCGCCAGCTTGTCGCTGAGCTTGGCGCGGATCAGCGCTTCCAGGGGCTCGTCGCGCAACTCGGTGAGGACCGGCTCGAAGAAGCCTTCGATAAGCAGACGGACCGCGGTCGGGCGGTCCAGCCCGCGGGACTGCATGTAGAAGATCGCGCTCTCGTCGAGCTCGCCGACGGTGCCGCCGTGCGATGCCGAGACGTCATCGGAGGAGACGAGCACCGAGGGGATCGCGTCCAGGCGAGCCTTCGGCGAGAGCATCATCGTGTGGATCTGCAGATAGGTGTGCGTCTGCTGCGCGCCGGGGTCGATCTGGATGAGCCCCTCGAACGAGGCCCGGCTCTCGCCGGTCGCGGCCCCCCGCCAGTGCACGTCCCCGCCGGAGGGCCCGGTCTCGTGCAGGTCCACCGCGAACACATCCAGCAGCTCGCGCCCCTCGCTGAAGAACAGGCCGCGGAAGGCCATCTCGCCACCGGACTCGGTCACGGCCAGCTCGAGGTGCTGGCGCACGAGATGCCCTCCGAGCAGCGACGGCAGCCAGTGACAGTAGGCGTCGCGACCCACGCCGACGAACCGCGTGGAGAGGTCATAAACCTCTCCCGGGCCCCAGTCCTGGACCTGCGCGAGCCGGCAACGAGCGCCGTCGTGCAGGTACAGCTCGAACGCGCCCGCGTGCAGCGCCTGGCCGCCGGAGAAGCGCTCGGCGAGGTTGTGCTCGTGGACGCGGAAGTCGCTTGCGCGATCGCCCACCACGAGCGTGCGCCCGTACTGGGCGATGCCGGCCTCGCCGATCGCGTAGACGATCTCGAACGGGTCCTCGACAGCGACGCCCGGCGGCACGTGCAGATACGCGCCGCCGCGCCAGAACGCCGCATTGGCGGCCTCGAGCTTGTTGCGATCGTAGGTCAGGCGCTTGGAGAAGTGCTCGTGCGCGCAGGGGTCGCCCGCGGCCAGCGCCTCCTCGAGCGAGCACAGCACCACGCCGCGCTCGGCCAGAGCGGGGTCGAGCTCGACCTGCAGCACCGAGCCGTCGAGCTGCACTATGCGCCCGGCGATCCCAGCTCCCGTGACCCCGCGCGCGGGCAGCGAGCGCCGCACGAAGTCCGGCAGCGCGCCGCCTTGATGCGAGCGTACCTCCAAGGCGTCGACATCGAGCCCTGCCAGGCTCGTCGTCCAGAAGCCCGAACGTCGCCAGACCGGCAGCTCCGATGCGTCGTAGAGGAGGCGCGCATTGTCGCGCAGCGTCTGGAGCGACAGCCCCTGCTGGCCGCCGGGACCGGCGCCCGCGCCATGCAGCGCGTGATTCAGGCTTGCCTCGCGGTGGCGACCAGGCTTGACCGCCACCGGCTCAGGCACCTGCTCCGACCTCCTGGCGGATCTGGTCGTAGCCCTCGCGCTCGAGGCGTTCGACCAGCTCTACGCCACCCTCCAGCACGATCCGCCCGTCGATCATGACGTGCACGAACTGGGGCTCGATGTGGTGAAGGATCCGCTGGTAGTGGGTGATGATCAGCGCGCCAAGCCCCTGCTGCTCGTGCAGCCGCCTGACGCCCTCGGCGACCGTGCGCAAAGCGTCGATGTCGAGCCCCGAGTCGGTCTCGTCGAGGATCGCGACGTCCGGCTGAAGCATCGCCATCTGCAGGATCTCCGCGCGCTTCTTCTCCCCGCCGGAGAAGCCGTCGTTGAGATGGCGGGAGGTGAATGCGCGATCGACGTCGAGCAGCTGTACCGCGCGTTCGAGCTGGCCGCCGAACTCCTTGACGCCGATCGGCTCCTCGCGTTTGGCGTTGATCGCCATGCGCAGAAAGTTCGCGACGGAAACACCGGGGATCGCGACCGGGTACTGGAAGGCGAGGAACAGCCCCGCCTTGGCCCGCTCGTGCGGCTCGGCCTCGGTGATATCCACTCCCTTGAAGCGGATCGTGCCCTCGGTGAGCTCATACGCAGGATGCCCGAGCAGCGTGTTGGCGAGCGTCGACTTGCCCGACCCGTTCGGGCCCATCAGGGCGTGAATCTCGCCGCGCGAGATCTCGAGGTCAACTCCCTTGAGGATCTCGCGCTCCTCGGTGCGCACGTGCAGGTCCTTGATTTCGAGGTCGGCCATCGTCGTGTCAGGCTCCCGTCGCGAGTGGTCTGGGTTGGGGGTTCATCGAGGCGAGCGCCGCGTCGGGCGCGAATCGGCCGTCCGCAGCACGCACCGCGCGCTCGGACGCCGGCCAGCCTACGAGGTCGGCGAGCGTGGTCTGCTGCAAGGTGCGCACGATCGAGAAGCGAACGCGGGTCCACAACAGCTTGGTCGGGCAGGCATGTCCGGGATCTGACTCGCGCGAACAGACGATCGAACCGTCGGCGGTCTCGGAGATGCACTCGATCGGCGCGATCGACCCCTCCAGCGCTTCGACGACCTCGGCCATCGTGATCTCGCTCGGCGGGCGCGCCAGCAGGTAGCCGCCGCGCGAGCCGCGGCGCGAATCCACAAGCCCGGCCTTGCGCAGCCGCGCGACGAGATGCTCGAGATAGGCCAGCGGAAGTCCGTCGTGCGAGGCGATTTCCGCGAGTGGGACCGGTTCTTCGCCGCTGCGCCGAGCCAGCTCGACCAGCACGCGCACGCCATACTCCGCCTTGGTTGAGAACATCATCGCCCGAATACCTACCTGAGCGCTAGGATATCAGCCGCGAGCTTCGTCCCCGGCTTGGGCGAGCTTGCGCACGTCGTGTGCGAGCGCTTCCGGGGTCAGCTGTTCGAGCCCAAAGATGTCGCGCTCGCGGCCGCTGCGATCCAGCAGCAGGACAGCCGCGGAACGCACGAACGCGGCGCGGCCCGCCGCCGCGGGAGCTACCCGATACGTCCGCCAGAGCGGCTGAAGCGACGCCTGCGATCCGCTCAGGTAAAGCACCCGGCCCGTCAGTGACACCTGCGCGAGGAAGCGAGCGATGTGGGCGGGGCTGTCCGCCGCGGGGTCGGCGCTGACGAACAACACGGGGATCGACCGCGGCAGTTCGTCGAGCGCCCCGCGAACCTGATCGGCAAGCACGATGCACGTGGGGCCGCAGGTCGAGTACAGAAAGGCAAGGATCGTCACATGGCCGCTGAAGCTGCTCAGCGACACCGGACTGCCGGCCTGATCGGTGAGCGTGAAGTCGTGTGGCGGCGTGTTCGCGGGGAGCGCCGCGCCGTCGAACCCCGAGCTTGAGGTCGCAGCCGCATCGGCGGACCCTTCGCCGGCGCTGCCGCTGCCCGCGCGGCCGGAGACGACTGGGCTGCCGGGCGAGCGGGTTGCGGGCCGGTCGAGCACGGCCACGAGCGCGAGCGCAAGCGCGAGCAGCGCGATCAGCGGGAGCAGGATTTTGCGGGCCCGAGCCGGCATCGCAGCCCAGGGTACGCGCCGTACCCGGCGCCGGCGCCGAGCGGCCCCGCAGGCCCGGTCGCACGCCGTCGCGCGGCCTTGCCCTGGCTTGGCCTAGCGCTATACTTTATGAAGTCTCCATGAAATCCGACCATGATTTAGAGGTTTCGAGATGAGTGTCTCAGGCGCGGAGCTGCTCAGGCAGATCAAGAACAAGATCGCGGAGGTCGACCCCTCTGAGGTAAACGAGCTGCTCGACGAGGGCGTGGCGGTGATCGATGTCCGCGGCAGCGAAGAGTTCGCCACGGGCCACCTACCGGGGGCCAAGAGCATTCCCCGCGGCCATCTCGAGTCGCGTATCGAGGGCGCCGTCCCCGACCGCTCGAGCGAGCTGATCCTGTACTGCGCCTCTGGCAACCGCTCCGCCTATGCGGCACGGACCCTGCAGGAGGACATGGGCTACGAGCACGTGCGCTCGATGATCGGCGGGATCGCCCTGTGGAAGGATCGCGGCTACGCGGTCGAGATCCCGCGCGCGCTCACCGCTGAGCAGCGCGATCGCTATTCGCGCCATCTCCTGATCCCCGAGATCGGCGCGGAGGGCCAGCAGAAGCTGCTGGACGCGAAGGTGCTGCTGCTGGGGGCCGGCGGCCTTGGCTCGCCGACTGCGCTCTACCTGGCCGCCGCCGGCGTGGGCACGCTCGGAATCGTCGACGACGACGCGGTCGACCTGTCCAATCTGCAGCGCCAGGTGATCCACTCGACCCAGCGGATCGGCATCCCGAAGGTCGATTCCGCGGAGGAGTCGATCCATGCGCTCAACCCCGACGTCAACGTCGTCAAGTATCCGGTGCGGCTGGACGCGGAGAACATCATGGAGATCATCGAGGGCTGGGACGTGATCGTCGACGGCGTCGACAACTTCCCCACGCGGTATCTGCTCAACGACGCGACCGTGCGCCTACGGATCCCGGTCGTCTCGGCGTCGATTCTCGGCTTCGATGGCCAGCTGTCGGTGTTCAAGCCCTACGAGGGCCCGTGCTATCGCTGCCTGTTCCGCGAGCCGCCGCCCGCCGAGCTCGCGCCCTCCTGCGGAGCAAACGGCGTGCTCGGCGTGCTGCCCGGCACGATGGGGCTCCTGCAGGCCACGGAGGTCGTCAAGCTGATCCTTGGCATCGGCGATCCTGCGATCGGGCGCCTGCTGCTGTATGACGCGCTCGGCGCGACGCTCACCGAGGTCAAGGTTCATCGCGACCCCGAGTGCCCGATCTGCTCGCGCGCTCCCGAAGAGATCGCCGACGAGGAGATGGGGGTCTTCCCGGACTACGACGCGTTCTGCGCCGCCGCCGGTTAGTCTGACGCGCACGCGACGGGGCGTCCTGGCGGATAATCCGGGCACAGCAGAGCAAACGCCACCAACATCCCGGAAAGCAGATTCAGCCATGGCGACGATCAAGATCCCCCCTGTCCTGCGCGCGTCGGTCGGCGGCGAGAAGCAGGTTCCCGCCGACGGCGGCAACGTGCGCGAGGTCCTGCGCAGCCTTGCCTCGAGCCACCCCGCGACCGAGGAGCAGCTGTTCTCCGCCGACGGACAGCTGAACCGCTACGTCAACGTGTATCTCAACGACGAGGACGTCCGCGTACTCGAGGGCCTCGACACGCCCGTTGGCGAGGCCGACACGCTCGTGATCCTGCCGGCGATGGCCGGCGGGGCTTAGGCTTAGGCCGCCGCCGCCTCCGTGCGCGCCGCATCGGGCGCCTCGCCCGCAGCGGGCACAGAGCTCATCGCGTGCTCGGCGAGCGCGGCGATCGTCAGCGACGGGTTCACGCCGACATTCGCGGGAATCGCCGAGCCGTCGCAGACGAGCAGGTTCTCGTAGCCGAACACGCGCTGGTGGGGGTCGATCACGCCCTGCTCGGGATCCGCGGCGATCACCGCGCCGCCGAGAATGTGTGCGGTCGTGGGGATGTTGAACAGCGCCTCGGTGACCGAGCTCTGCGCGATGCCGCCGGTGCGCATGGCGAACCACTCCGCGGCGCGGTTGGCGATCGGGATGAACGTCGGAATCGGCCTGTCCGGGTCCTGTTCGGTGCTCAGCCACAGAGTCCCGAGCGGGCCTTTGCGCGGGCGCAGCGCGATCGCGTTGTCGAGCGTCTGCATCACCAGCAGGATGATTGTGCGCCGCGACCAGTGTTTCGGGAACAGCACCTGGAGAAACCGCCGCGGGTGCAGAGCCGCCTGCGCGAGCAGCTTCAGCGGCCGCGTCAGGCGCGTCCCGTCGCCCACCATCAGCGTGTACAGACGATGCATCGAGTCGCCGTCGTTGCCGTACGTGACCGTCTCGATGTGCGTGTTCGGATCCGGATAGATCGAGGAGGTGATCGCCACCCGTTTGACGAGATCCTCCGGATAGTCCTCGGGAACCGTGACGGTCAGGATCGACTCCGAGTTGGTTCGCACGAGCTCGCCCAGGCGCGCGGAGATCCCCGGCAAGGAGCCGTTCAATCGGCAGCGCTGGAGCAGCTTGTTGGTGCCCAGCGGGCCGGCCGCGACGACCACGCCGCGCGCGCGGTGGAGCTGGCGATCCCTGCGCAGCCACGCTCCCGAGCGGACGCTTTCGAGCTCATAGCCGTCCGCCCCCGACCCGTCGCCGAGCGGGCGGATGTCGATCACCGTCCGTTCGGGCAAGATCGCCGCGCCGCGGCGCTCGGCGAAGTACAGGTAGTTCTTGACCAGCGTGTTCTTCGCCCCGTGCGGGCAGCCGACCATGCAGCGGCCGCACAGCGTGCAGCCGGTGCGCGCGGGCCCCTCGCCGCCGAAGTACGGGTCCGGGACCGTCTTGCCGGGCTCGCCGAAGAAGATGCTGACGGGCGTCTTTTTGTAGGTCTCGCCGACCTCCAGCTCCTCGCCGAGCTCGTGCAGCAGCCGGTCAGCCGGATCCCCGTGCGGGTTCTGCACGACGCCGAGCATTCTCTGCGCCTCCGCGTAGTGCGGCGCCAGCGCGCGCTCCCAGTCGGCGATCGCCGCCCATTGGGTGTCCTTGAAGAATTTGCTCGGTGGCACATAGAGCGTGCTGGCGTAGCCGAGGCTCCCGCCGCCCACGCCGCAGCCGGAGACGATCGCGACGTCCTTGAAGGTCGTCAGGCGGAAGATCCCCTTCATGCCGAGCATCGGGTTCCAGAAGTAGCGCTTGAGGTCCGCGGTGGAGCTCGGCAGCTCGTCGTCGGCGAAGCGCCTGCCGCACTCGAGCACCCCCACCGTATAGCCCTTCTCGGCGAGGCGCAGCGCTGAGACGCTGCCGCCGAAGCCAGAGCCGATCACCAGCCAGTCGAAGTCATACCCCAGGGCCATGAGAGCATCCTAATCGTTGACAACACAACCGGGCCGCCCTCGCTATATTTCCTGAAGTAATGGCCAGCCAGCCACTGCAGAACCGGCCGTGCGGTGGGCGCTACGGGGATGTCGTGCAGTCGATCGGCAACACGCCGCTTGTCGAGTTGCCACGGCTGTCTCCCAAGCCCGGCGTGCGCCTGTGGGCCAAGCTCGAGTCGCGCAACCCCACCGGCTCGGTCAAGGACCGCGTCGCGCGCGCCCTGATCGAGGACGGCGAGGAGAAAGGGGCGCTCTCGCGGGGTCAGACGGTGCTCGAGCCGACGTCGGGCAACACCGGCATCTCGCTGGCGATGATCTGCGCGCGCAAGGGCTATCGGCTGACGGTCGTGATGCCCGAGAACGTCACGCCCGAGCGCACGCGCCTGCTGGAGATGTATGGCGCGCAGATCGTCTACTCGGAAGGCTCCAAGGGCTCCAACGGGGCCGTCGCGATGGCGCTCGAGCTGGCCGACGCCGATCCCTCCTACTACATGCCCTACCAGTACGGCAACGAGGCGAATCCCAACGCCCACTACAACGGCACGGCGCTGGAGATCCTCGACGAGCTCGACGAGGTCTCGGCGTTCGTGGCGGGCCTCGGCACCGGCGGCACGTTGATGGGCAACGGGCGGCGACTGAAGGAGGCGCTGGGCGACGCCGTGAAGATCGTCGCCGCCGAGCCGATGCAGGGCGAGCCCGTGCAGGGTCTGCGCTCGCTCGACGACGGCTTCATCCCGCCGATCATCGACATCTCGCTGCTGGACCGCAAGATCTTCGTGACCAATCGCGACGCGATCCTCTGGACGCGCAAGCTGCTCGACGATGAGGGTTTGTTCGCCGGCGTCTCGAGCGGCGCGATCGCGAGCATCGCGGTGCGCATCGCCAACGAGCTGGACGAGGGGAACGTCGTGTTCGTGGTTGCCGACGACGGCTGGAAGTACCTCTCGAGCGGCATCTACACGCTGCCGATCGACGCGATCGAGAACCTCGACGCGACGGTCTGGTGGTGAGCGTCGCGAGCCGACGCCAGCCCCGGCTGCCATGAGGATCTCCCAGGCCCTCCGCGATGAGCTCGTCGCGCACGCGCGCGAAGAGGCACCGAACGAGTGTTGTGGGATCGTCGCGATCCAGCACCAGGGCTCGCCGGACGGCCAGTCCGCCCGCGCCGCGACGGTGTATCGCACGATCAACACCGCCGCGAGCCCGCTCAAGTTCGAGGTAGACGGAAAGCAGCTGCTCGGCCTGATTGACACGATCGAGGCCGACGGGCGCGAGCTCGGCGCGATCTATCACTCGCACACCCGCACCGCGCCCTACCCGTCGCAGACCGATATCAACTTCGCGGCCAACTGGCCTGGAATCGAGTGGGTGATCGTCGGGCTCGCCGATCGCGCGGCGCCCGAGATCCACTCCTACTTGATCGAGAGCGGTCGCGTGCGCGAGGTCGCGCTCGAGCGCGATTGACGATGCCCGCTCGCGAGCAGCCCCTCGTCTGTCCCGCCTGCGGACGCGGCCACCCCCGCAGCGAGCGCTTCTGCGCGGATTGCGCGATGCCGCTCGTCTACGCTCCCGGAGCGGGCGAGGACCGGCATTGGGCCGGTGAGCGCCATCTCCGGGCGCGCAAGATCAAGCCCCAGTACAGCGAAGGCAGGCTGGTGAAGGTCGCATATGCCAAAAACCAGCCCGAGGCGGAACTGGTGCAGGGCTTGCTGCTCGAGGAGGGGATCCCGAGCATGACGCGCCGCGCCCCCGGGTTCGACGTTCCCGACTTCCTCGCGGCCGGACCGCGGGACATCCTCGTGCCGGAGTCGGGCTGGGAAGCAGCGAAGGAGGTCCTGGGCGCGCCGCTGTCCGGCGGTCCGCCGGGATCCGGCGCCGCCGAGGACCCGCGCGACTAGCAGCGGCGCAGGCTGAAGCCGCCTTGAGCTAGACGAGCGCCGGCGCGGCGCCAGCTTCGCTGGTGATCGCCTCGATCTCCTCGGAGGCCCGCTCGAACTCGGCGTCCGACAGCACCGGCGTGCCCTCGAACGGCAGCTCGCGCTGCAGCTCCACCCAGGCCTGGGACGCGCTGTACTCGTCCTTGACCTTCACCGTCACCGGCCGCGGGATCCGGTAGGTGCGCAGCAGCAGGACGTGCAGCGGCTGCTGCCTGCGCCAGCCGAGGCGGCGTTCGGCGTAGCTGGGCGTCCAGACGTAGAACGGCGACAGCGCGTCGACGCAGCGCGGATCGGCGATCGTGAAGTGCCGCGCCACCTCGGCCCAGGCGCGAATGCGCACCCGGTCCGGCTGCTGGATCGGTATCGCCGAAGTGAAGGCGTGCAGCGGAGGCTCGCCGTCGCTCCATACCCCCTCCTCGAGCGCGCGCCGCAGCTCGGGCTGGTGGGACTCGCGCACGAGGTCAGCGCTCTGGGTGTCGAACGTCGGGTACAGGAAGAAGCGCTCGTGAGCGAGCCGGAAAGGCTTTCCGGGCTCACGCAGCAATCCCTTGCGCAGGGTTAGCAGCTGCTCGCCTTCCGCGAGGGCGCGGACGGTGACAGCCCATTCTCTAAGAGCAATTGGCATGGCGGGACCTATCGGGAGCTCAGCAATGAAAGGAGGAACGTCTGTATCGGGGCCGCGTACCACCTGCGAATGCTGGACAGGCACGACAGCAAGTGCGTTAACGATACGAAATCCTGCTCAAAATCCCAAATCCCCTGCAAATCGGCGGTTTTTAGGGCTATCCAAGCGACCAAGACGAGTGCCACTGGCTGATTGGCCAGTCAACGGGGCGGCCCGCCTGCGGCTGGGGCTGGCTGGTCGGCCAGTCAGCCGTCAGATCGTCGCGCGGCGGGCTGCGGCGGCCCATATCCGCCCCCGCCCGGGGTCTCGATGCGCAGCCGCGCGCCGCGACCGAGAACGCCCGTGGCCTTGCCCGCGATCGGCGCGCCGTCGAGCAGGTCGCGTCCGCGCAGCCCCGGCTCGCCTCCTGCTGCCCCACGCGGCGCATGGCGGCGGCGCTCGGCGATCAGCGAGAAGGTCATCTCGCGCAGCGCCTCGATCTCGCGCACGATGCCGTCGCCGCCGCGGTGCGCGCCCGCTCCGCCCGAGCCGCGGCGCAGCCCGTATTCGACCACCCGCAAGGGGAATTCCCGCTCCAGCGCCTCGATCGGGGTGTTGAGCGTGTTGCTCATCGCGACGTGTACGCCGCTCGGGCCATCCGCGTCGGGACACGCACCCTGCCCGCCGCCGACGGTCTCGTAGTAGGAGAAGCCCTGCGCGCCAAGCGTGAGGTTGTTCATCGTGCCCTGTCCCTGGGCACGGCCAAACGCCGCAAGCACGAGGTCGGCGACCCGCGAGCTCGTCTCGACGTTGCCCGCGGCCACGGCTGGCGCGAGCGCCCGCGCGTCCGTCGGCGGGCCTCCTCCCGGTGGCGTGTGCTCTGAATCCGGCGAATAGCTCGCCGGGCGGGCGTTCAGGATCGATCCCTCGGGCGCGAGGATCTCGATCGGGCGGTACGCGCCGGCGGTGGGCGGTATGTCGGGATCGGTGAGCACGCGCACCGCGAACAGGCAGGCCGAGCGGGTGACCGCGAGCGGGCAGTTGAGGTTGCCCGCATGGGCCGGCGCACTGCCGCTGAAGTCGAGCGTCAGGCACGCGCCCGCGACCGTCGCGCGCAGCCGCAGCGGCAGGTCGCCATCGGGCGCCTCGAGCACGTCCGCGGCCGTCCGCTCGCCGTCTTCGAGTGCGGCGATACAGGCGCGAGTCCTCCGCTCCGCGTAGTCCTGCACCGCGCGCGTGGCCTCGCGCAGCCGCCGCACGCCGATCCGCAGCGCGAGCTCTTGCAGACGCGACGCGCCCAGCCGGTTCGCGGCCAGCTGCGCGCGCAGGTCGGCTTCGCGCTCGGCCGGCTGGCGCATCCGCGCGGCGAGCTCCCGCAGCGTCGGCTCGTCCAGGCGCCTCGGCGAGATCACGACGCCCTCCTCGCCGAGGGTTCTGCTATCCGCGGGCATCGACCCGGGAGTCCGCCCGCCGACGTCCGCGTGATGCGCGCGGCTGGCCGCGAACCCGAGGAGCCGGCCACGATCGGGCGCCAACACGGGCGTGATCACGGTTATGTCTGGCAGGTGGGTGCCCCCCGCGAACGGGTCATTGAGTACCCATGGCATCCCGTCGGAGTGATCCTCGCCGAGCACCGCCGCCACGGCCGCCGGCATCGACCCGAGGTGAACCGGTATGTGCTCGGCCTGCATCGTCATCTCGCCGGTGTCGTCGAACAGCGCCGTCGAGGCATCGCGGCGCTCCTTGATGTTCGACGAGTGCGCCGAGCGGATCAGCACCGCACCCATCTCCTCGCACGCGGCGCGCAACGCGCCCGCGATGACCTGCAGCTCGATCGGATCGGCGCTTGCAGCGCGGCTGTCGCCGCCGCGCCCAGCATCGCTCAGCGGCGCTCCAGACACACCGTTCCCCAATCGTCGACACCGCCCGACCAGCCAGCGGCGACGAACAGCGTCGCCTCGGGCAGGGCCCGCACGGCGGGCCCCTGGACCGGCTCGCGCTCCGCTGCGCCGCGCACCCGCAGCTGCGGCGCCTGTCCCCATGCCGACACGCGGATCGTCACGAGCTCGATCTCAGCGCTGTCGTCGCGATAGCCGTATCTGCGCTCGTGCAAGCCGGCGAATAGCTCGCGCAGCTCGCGCGGATCGGCTCCGTCCGACTCGACCGGCAGCTCGAACGATTGCCCCCGGTAGCGCAATTCGTAGGTCGTGCGCGCTCTGGCGTGTGCGCGCGCCTGCCCCGAGTCGAGCGCCGCCGCCGCCCGCGCGAGCAGCTGCTCGCGCGCGGTTGCGACGCCCTGCGCCGTGAACGCCTCGCCGCGCAGCATCACCGTCTGCGAGGCGTCCCGGCGCGGCGCCGCGGCCGCCAAGCCGAGCGCGCTCAGCACGCCCGAGGCGCGCGGGCAGAGGATGCGTCTGATCCCGAGCTCGTCCGCGAGTGCGCACGCGTGCAACGGGCCCGCGCCGCCGAACGGCAGCAGCGCGAATTGGCGCGGGTCGATTCCGCGCTCGACGGTCAGCACGCGCAGCGGGCGCAGCATCTCGGCCTCCGCCACCCGCACGATCCCGGCCGCGCACGCGCCAACGTCGATCCCCAGCTCGCGGGCGAGCCCGGATACCGCGCGCTGCGCGGCAGCGCGATCCAGCCGCAGATCTCCGGCCAGCGGGATGTCCTCGCGCAGGCGCCCGAGCAGCAGGTTCGCATCCGTGACCGTTGGCAGATCGCCGCCGCGCCCGTAACACGCCGGCCCGGGTAGCGCGCCCGCCGACTGTGGCCCGACCCGCAGCGCCCCTCCCGCGTCCCGCCAGGCGATCGAGCCGCCTCCCGCCCCGACCGTCTGGATGTCGAGCGCCGGCAGGGCAAGCGGGCGGCCCGCGATCGCGCGCGCGGACGTCTCGGCGACCTGCGAGCGATCGATCAGGCAGACGTCGCACGAGGTGCCGCCCATGTCGAAGCACAGCACGTCCTCGGCGCCCGCCAGATTCGCCATCAAAAGCGCCCCGCCGACTCCTCCCGCAGGGCCCGAGAGGACCGTCACCGCCGCGTGCGCCGCCGCCAGGTCGATCGAGGCGAGCCCGCCCGAGGACTGCATGATCTCGGGCTGCGGCAGCCCCCGGGCACGGGATTCGGATGCGAGCTTGCGCAGGTAGGAGCCCACTAGCGGCGACAGCGCCGCGTCAAGCACGGTGGTCGCCGTCCGTTCGTACTCGCGAAAGGTGCCGACCAGCTCGCTCGAGAGCGAGACGTGCAGCGCAGCGCCGAGGCGCCGGCGCAGCAGCCGGCCAAGCATCCGCTCATGCTCGGGATGCGCGTAAGAGTGAAGCAGCGCCACCGCGACAGCCTCGAGGCTCGCCTGCGCGACCTGCTCGACCAAGGTCTGTGCGCGCGCCGGGTCGAGCGCGCGCAACGGGCCCGCCGGACCGCAGCGCTCGGGCGCGCCGAAGCGCAGCTCGGGTTCCACGAGCGGGCGCGGCGCGGCGTCGCAGAGCCGGTACAGGCTGGGGCGCGCCTGGCGACCGAGCTCGAGCACGTCGGTGAAGCCCGCCGTCGCAATCAGGCCCGTCCGTGCCGTCTTGCCCTCGAGCAGCGCGTTGGTCGCGACGGTCATGCCATGCGCGAAGCGTTCCACGTCCTCGGGCGATGCGCCCGCGCGTGCGAGCACCAGCCGCACGCACTCCAGCACGCCGACGCCCTGGTCCGCCGGCGTGGTCGGGACCTTGGCGCTATGCAGCGCGCCGTCGGCGACGACCAGCACAGCGTCGGTGAACGTCCCGCCGACATCGACGCCAAGCAGCATACGCAGAGCGTACGCGCGAGCCGGCGTCGCGCGCCCGCGCCCGCCCGAGGGGGGAGCCTGAGCCGCGCCCGCGGCGACTCAGGCGAGGGGCTCAGGCCGCGAGCTCGCGGTCCTCGGTTTCGGCGAGGTGCTGATGCGATGGGCAGTAGCCGTTGTGCGGCAACGGAACCCGCTGGCAGGCCGAGCCCTTGCGCGTGGTTGCGCGGCACTGCGGCGGCTCGCCGCTGACCGCCGCGTAGGCGGCTACCGGATCTGCGGCGAGATAGCGTTCGCCCAAGCTGATGTAGCGGGCCACAACCCGGTAGACGCGGCCCTGCTCGGTCATCGGGAAGTATCTGCGGATCTCGGAGAACAGCTTGCGCGCGGGATGCGCGAAGTAGTGGCGATCGGTGGCCATCCGCGTGATCACCGCCTCGCATGCCCGCAAAACGTGCTCGTGGTTGCTGCTCGCGCGAGCGTCTGGCGGGGCCGCCAGGATATGCGGTGCTAGCTCCCTGTAGATCGCTCGGCTGAACTGGTACATGGCGTGCGTACCTCACCTTCTTCTGTCTCTTGACTTTGGGCACGCCCGCCGTATCCAAAGACTCCTATTTCCCCCTTTCCTTGCACGAAAAGACCGTGCACCGACCCTCAACACCGCGTTACCAGAAATGATGCGGTGCTGCGCAGGTTAGCGCCTGGGCGCCCTCGCGGGCAGATCAGTCCCAGGTCTCCCACGAGACCTCCTCATCGCCGCTGAGGACCGCGTGGCGGCGATCGAGCGCGGGGTCTCGCTCGGGGCAGTCCAGGCGCAGGTGCGCGCCGCGGCTCTCCTCGCGGGCGAGCGCGCAGCGCGCGATCAGGCGCGCCAGGGGATAGGGGTCGCGCAGCACCCGAGCGAGGCCGGCTCCGGTGCGCTCGACCCCCGCATCGCGCCATAGCGCCACCCGCGTGAACGGCTCTGCCCAGCCCGGCCAGGGCCGCGCCGGGAGCGCCTCGAGCTCGCTCGCCGGCGCGCGCGGCTGCGCGGGCTCGGACAAAGCCGCAGCGACCGCGCGGCGCGCGAACACGAAGCACTCGCTCAGCGAGTTCGACGCCAGACGGTTCGCGCCATGCAGGCCCGTGCACGACACCTCCCCGATCGCGTACAGCCCCGGGACGCTCGAGCGCGCCGACAGGTCCACGACGATCCCGCCCATCGCATAATGGGCCGCCGGTGCGACCGGCACGAGCTCTCGCGTCGGATCCAGGCCGGCGTCGCGTAGGGCCACGACCACGTTGGGGAAGTGCGCCGGGTCGATCGCGCGCATGTCCAGTCCCACCCAGCTGGCTCCCGTGCTGCGCAGACGCGCCTGGATCGCGCGCGAGACCTCGTCGCGCGGCAGCAGCTCATCGACGAACCGCTCGCCCGTGAGCGCGTCGTGCAGCGTCGCTCCCTCGCCGCGGATCGCCTCGGTGATCAGGAACCCTTCGCGCCCGCGAACGCCGATCACGGCGGTTGGGTGAAACTGAAGCAGCTCGAGGTCGGCGAGCCGCGCGCCGGCCGCGTGGGCAAGCAACAGACCGGCGCCCTGCGAACCCGGGGGATTGGTCGTGCGCGCCCACAACGCCGCCGCGCCGCCGGTCGCGAGGATCACGGCGCGCGCGCCGATCACGGCGGCGGATCCGTTCTCGCAGATCAGGCCGCGGCAGCGTCCGTGCTCGGCCTCGACCCACAGCGATCGCGCGCGCGCTCGCTCGAGCACGGTGATCCGCCCGTCCGCGGCTGCGCGCGCAGACAGCTGGCGAACGAGCCGCCGCCCCGTGGCGCTGCCGCCGGCGTGGACGATCCGTCTGATCGAGTGACCGCCCTCCAGCGCGAGCGCGAGGCGGCCGAAGCGATCGGCGTCGAAGCGGACCCCCAGCAACTGCAGATCTGCCACGCAGTCCGGAGCCTCACGGACAAGGATCTCCGCGGCCGAGCGGCGCACGAGGTCCCGGCCCGCGCGTTCGGTGTCGGCGAGATGACGCTCGGGGCTGTCATCTTCTGCGAGCGCCGCCGCGAGCCCTCCCTGTGCCCAGTAGCTCGCGGTCTGCGCGAGCGGGCTGGCCGAGATGAGGACCACGCGAGCCCCCTCTCGGGCGGCGCAGACCGCCGCGTAAAGCCCCGCCGCGCCGGCTCCGACAACCGCGATGTCGGCCTCGATCACGGACCGCGCGGGCGGGGCTGCCATCGCCTCTGGCGCGCCGCCGCTATCTGCCGCTGCGCGGCGAAAAGCCCGCTTTGCGCAAGGCTTCTTCGGTCGATTTCGTGGTTCCGCCTGTGGTTTTCGCCGGCGTGGTCGCGGCAGGGCTGTTGGCCGCCGGCGGCGCCCCTGCGGTGCTCGTCGGATTTGACGGCTGCAGCGTCGTCGGCGTTCCCGGGTTCACCGCGCCCGGCGTTTTCGGCACGGGCACCGCGCCGGGCGCGGCTCCGGTCGGTGTTGGCGTCGCGGTCGTGGGCGTCGGTGCGATCGCGCTCGAGCCGGCGGGTGGGACGCTCGTGATCGTCCGCGTGATCGGCGGCGGCACAGTCTGCGTGTTCGAGGCCGTGAGCTTGACGAGCGCCGCCGTCAGCGCGCCCAGCGCGAGCGTGATGATCAGCGCCAGCGCGAGGATCGGCGCCTTCCAGTTGCTCGGGGCCGCGAGCCGCGTGCGCGCCGCCGCGCCGCAGCGCAGGCACCACTCCTGATCCGCGTCGAGCGGCGAACCGCAGAGCGGGCAGGCCGCGTCGAGCGCCGCCGGCGGCGCGCCTGCGCGCGCCTCGGCCGGCGAGTCGCCCATCGGGGGGTTTGCGACGCTCATGAGCTCTCGACGGGCGGGCGGATGATCTCGGTGGGCTCCTCCACCGAGGGCGCCGGCCCGGCGGGCGCCGTGGTCGCGGGCGTCGACTCGGGGGCGCTCGCGGGAGTTGCCGTCCCTGGCTCGCCGGTACGCGTCGCCGGTGCGGCGGGCTGGGCGGGCGCGGAGGGTGCCGGCGCGGCTGGCTCAGCGGCCGTGGTCGCGGGCGACGGTGGCCCGCCGGAGGGTGCGTCCGCTGCAGCGGCCGGGGCGGCGGGTGCGGAAGCGGGAGCGTCGGCGGCGGAGAACGCCGGGGCATCCGGCGCAGCCGACGCCCCCGCGAATGCTGCCGCGGGCGCCGGCGGCGCGGCGGTGGGCGCGGGCGCGCCCGCGACCGGACGCTCGGCGCGCAGGTCCATCGCCAGGCCGCAGTTAGGGCAGAAGCTGTCGTCGCTGCCGTGGATCGCCGCGCAACGGGGGCACGCGGCGACGCCTGCCTCGCTGATGACCGTCACCGACTGGCGCTCGGACAGGGCAGATTCGAGCGCCCGCAGCTCGCTGTCTATCCGCCCGATCGTGTCCAGCTTGGCGAGCACGAGCGCGTCATTGCGCCTGCCGAACCGATGCAGGTTGTAGACCAGGCCGCCGAGGTCGCGATAGGCCAGCTCGCGGGCCTTGCGCAGGAATCGCAGCCGCCGGCGCATGCGCCCGCGCGCGGCGAATCCGGGCGGCCCTGGGGCCGTGTCCTCGCCGGCAGGCGGCTGCTCCTCAGTCGCCGGGCTCGTGGCTTGACTGTCGTTCATCAAACCAACAATGCTAGCCAGCAGGCTCGAGCGCCGCGACCCAAGCGGCCAGCACGCGTTTTGCCATGTGCCGCGCCGAGTAGCGCTGCGCGCTGGCGCGTCCGGCGATTCGCGGGTCTGAGCCGCGCAGGTGCGGATCGAGCGCGCGGCGCCACGTTTCGAGCTCAAATGGCGCGCACAGTGTCCCGGGGACGGCGCGCAGGGCCTCGGGATGCACGCCCACGGGCGTGGCGAGCACTGGTACATCACAAGCGAGCGCCTCGAGCACGGCCAAGCCGAACCCCTCGCGCTCGGACGGGACGAGCACTGCGTCGGCCGCGTTGACCCAAAACGGCGCGAGCGCGGGGTCGACGCCGCCGAGGGCACGCAACTCCACCCGCGCGCTGCGCGCGAGCGCAAGCGCCCGGTCGTAGTGCTTCTCCCGACGCGCAGGGCTCGCGGGGAACAGCACGAAGCGTCGCTTTGCGTCGAGGCCGAGCCGTGCCCGGGCGTGCGTGCGGGGAATCGGGCGAAAGCGCTCGAGGTCCACCCCGCAGGGCAGCACCTGGGCGCGGCGCCGCGCGGACCGGCCCGGGAGCTGGTCGACCAGCGGGGCCGAGGCGGCGGCGACGATGTCCATTTGCGGGATCACGAGCGCGGTCAGCGCGCGCGTGCGCAAAACGCGGAGATCGCTGCCATGGACCGTCAGCGCGCGTACGCGCGCTTGCACGGCGAGCGCCGGCCAGGCGCTGAGGCCGAAGTGGGCGTGTACGACGTCGAAGCGCTCGCCCGCCAGACGCCGGCGCAGATCGCGCGCGCCGCGCGCCAGCGCCCGCGCTCCGGGCGCGATCTCGTACAGCTCGACCGTGAGCTGCTCTGGCAGCGGCAGGCGCCGCAGGGCGTCGACCTGATCGCGCACGAACCGGCCGCGCTCGGGGCTCGCCGCGGAGGGGAGCATGTTCGAGACGACGAGCGCACGCATCCGTCGCGGACCGTAGCGCTCTGAAATGATGGCCGGGTGCAGAGCACGCCCGCCGGACCCGACCCGCGCACTCGGCCGATCGCAGTGTTCGACTCCGGCGTCGGTGGGCTGACCGTGCTGCACGAGCTGCTCGTGCGGCTGCCGCGCGAGGACTTCCTGTACCTCGGCGACACCGAGCGCTTCCCCTATGGGGAACGCTCTCAGCAGGAGATCGAGCGGTTCGCGGCGGAGATCGCCGAGGAGCTGCTGCGCCGTCGCGCGAAGTTGCTCGTGGTCGCGTGCAACGCCGTCACCTCGGCCGCCCTGCCGAGCCTGAGCGCCCGCATGCGCCAGACGACCCTCGGCATCGATGTCGTCGGCGTGGTGCGCCCGGAGGCGTCGCAGGCGGTGGCGGCGACCCGCAGCGGTCGGATCGGGCTGCTGGCCACGCCTGCGACCGTCGCAAGCGGCGCGTACGAGCGCGCCGTCGCGGCGGTCGATCCGCACGTGACCCTGCACGCGATCGCCTGCCCGACGCTCGCGTCGATCATCCAGGCCGGCGAGCAGTTCGACGAGCAGGCCGTGGCGACCGTCCGCGCCGCCTGTGAGCCGCTGAGCGACGCCGGCGTCGATACGGTCATCCTCGGTTGCACCCATTACCCGCTGATCAGCCCGATGCTGCAGCGGATCCTCGGACCCGATGTGACGCTCGTGAGCTCGGGCGCGGCGCTCGCGCGCCAGGTCGAGCACGCGTTGAGCACGCGCGACCTGCGCCGCCCGGTCTCGGCGCTGGCGCGCCGCGCGCACGGCGAGGGCGACTACAGGTTCCTGTGCACCGGCGACGTGGACTCGTTCCGCGAAGTGGGGACCCGCTTTTTGCAGATGCCGCTCGGCGTGGTCGAGCACGTCCAGCTGCAAGCGGTCGAGGCGGTCGCATGAACCGCCGCGCGCGCGCTCGCCGCCAGCCCGTCCGTCCGGCGTGGAGCACGGCCACGTGAGTCGCGGGCGCAGCTACGATCGCGCCGCCGATCAGCTGCGGCCGACCGCGATCGAGCCGGGATTCGTGCGGACCGCAACCGGCTCGGCGCTGATCTCGATCGGCGAGACGCGCGTGATCTGCACCGCTTCGGCCCAAGAGACGCTGCCACGCTGGCTGATGGGCAAGGGCAAGGGCTGGATCACCGCCGAGTACGCAATGCTGCCCGCCTCCACCGGCGACCGCAAGCCGCGCGACGTCTCGAAGGGTCGTCTGGACGGGCGCAGCGTCGAGATCCAGCGGCTGATCGGCCGCTCGTTGCGTGGGGTGATCGATTTCGAGGCGCTGGGAGAACGGACGATTTTCCTCGACTGCGACGTGCTTCAGGCGGACGGCGGCACGCGTTGTGCCGCGATCACCGGCGCGTATGTCGCGCTCGCGCTCGCCTGCACGAAGCTGCAGAGTGCAGAACGGCTGAAGCGCAGCCCGCTGACGGGCTCGCTCGCGGCCGTCTCCTGCGGGATCGTCAACGGCCAAGCGCGCCTGGATCTCGACTACGGCGAGGACTCCAACGCCCAGGTGGACGCCAACGTCGTTATGACCGGGGACGGCGGGCTCGTGGAGGTCCAGGCCACGGCCGAGCGCACACCTCTGTCGCGGGCCCACCTCGATGAGCTGCTCGCGCTCGCGGCCGGCGGAATCACCGACCTGCGCGCGCTCCAGGAGCAGGCGATCGCCGACTTCAAGCGCCCGTGAGAAGCGAACGGCTGCTGCTGGCCACGCGCAACCCGCACAAGCGCCGGGAGTTCGCGCGGTTGCTGGCCGGCGCGACGCCACCGAGCGTGACGCTCGATGCGCTGCCGGACGACGTGCAGCTGCCCGCGGAGGACGGCGCGACGTTCGCCGAGAACGCCTTGAGCAAGGCCCGCGCGGCGGCCGCCGCGACCGGCCGGCCGACCATCGCCGATGACTCCGGCATCGAGGCCGCCGCGCTGGGCGGCAGGCCGGGCGTGCGCTCCGCCCGCTACGCGGGCGAGGATGCCAGCGACGCCGAAAACCTCGACAGGCTCCTACGCGAGGCGCCCGCGGGCAGCCCGCTGCGCTACGTCTGCGTGCTCGCCTACGCCGACCCGGCGAGCGGGGACGAGCGCATCTTCGAAGGTCGCTGCTCGGGCGCGCTGGCCGCGGTGCCCGCGGGCGAGCGGGGCTTCGGCTATGACCCGGCGTTCTTACCCGACGAGCTTCCCGGGGGCACGACGATGGCACAGCTCAGCGACGCGCAGAAGGACGCGATCAGCCATCGCGGCCGGGCGGCGCGTGCGCTGCTGCGCTGGCTGGGCGGCTGCCGCCAGGACGAGCCCGCGACTGCCCACTCCAGCTCGCCTCGAACGCCGGATCGGCCTAGAGCAGGTTGATCGCGGCCGCCGCGCCCACCGCGGCGAACACTCCCGCGTAGCCCGTGTAGCCGGCGAGCAGCAACAGGAACGCCGTGAGCAGCGCGACGAGCACGGTCAGTGTCCAGGCGACCCGTTCGAAGGTCATCGACGTCGGATTCTCTCCGATCGCGCGGTCGCCGTCCGCACGGCGTCAACCCGTCCGTCGTCGCTGTTAGCGTGATCGCCGCCTTGCCAGCGTGATTACGGCCGTGTTAGCGTCATTGGGACGGTTTACGAATGAGGAGGGCGAAGTGACAAAGTCCGAGCTGGTGGACCAGGTGGCCGATCGAACTGGTCTGACCAAAAGCGACACCGCTCGCACGGTCGACGCTGTGCTGCAAACGCTCGAGGATGCCCTGCGGCGCGGCAGCGACGTGACGTTGTCGGGCTTCGGCAAGTTCCATGTCGGCGAGCGGGGGGCGCGCCAGGGCGTGAATCCACGCACCGGCGAGCGCATCCAGATAGCGGCCTCGCGCGTGCCGCGCTTCACACCCGGCAGCGGCCTCAAGAGCGCGGTCAAGGGCCGCTAGCCGAGGCCGGCGCGTGCCCGAGCAGCCCGTCCCGGCGCCCGCAGCCGGCCGGGCCGCTCTGTTCGGGGACCTCCTCGCCGCGCGTGTCGCAGAGCGCGAGTCGCAGGTGGTGCTCGGGCTCGACCCCGATCCGAGCGCGTTGTGGCCGGGAGTGGCGCAAGCGGCCGCCGGCCCATCGACCGCGCCGCCCGCGCAGCGGGCGGCGATCGCGATCCGCGCGCAGTGCAGCGCGCTGATCGACGCGGTCGCGCCCGCGTGCGTCGCGGTCAAGCCCCAGCTCGCGTGCTTCGAGCGGCTCGGCGCCGCGGGACGGATCGTGCTCGAGGCGGTTCTCGAGCACGCGCGCGAAGCCGGGTTGCTCATCATCGCCGACGGCAAGCGAGGCGATATCGACGTGACCGCGCGCGCCTACGCCGAGGCGCTGCTCGCCGGGTCCGAGACCCCGTTCGGCGCGGTTGCGGGACTGGGGGCGGACGCGATCACGGTCAATCCGCTGATGGGTCGCGACGCGATCGAGCCGTTCGTCGCCGCGGCACGACCGCGCGGGGCAGGCGTGCTCGTGCTGGTGCGCACGTCCAACCGCGGCGCCGCCGACGTGCAGGAGCTCGAGCTCGCCGACGGCGGTCTGATCTGGGAGCGGCTCGCGCAGATCGTCGACGAGCTCGGCCAGGGCGGGGTGGGGGAGAGCGGTCTCAGCGACGTCGGCGCCGTCGTCGGCGCCACTGCTCCAGGCCTCCTCGCGCGGGCGCGCGAGCTGATGCCGAACGCGGTATTTCTGCTCCCAGGCGTGGGCGCGCAGGGCGGTCGGGTGGAGGACCTCGCGCCCGCCTTTGCGCCCGGCGCTGCGGGAGGTTTGGTGAGCGCCTCGCGCAGCATCGCCGGCGCCTACAGGACCAGCGGAGGCGATCCGGCCAGCGCTGCGCGGGGCGAGGCCGAACGCTTGCGCGCGGCCACGCGCGCGCTGCAAACGTCCTCACGCCGCGAGCAAGCGGCGCCTGTCGGGCGCTCGCGGCCGACCTCCCGGGCCGTCCGCTAGCCTTGTCTGCGAATGTCGTGGCGGCCGGTCGCGCCGGACGCCGGAAGGTGGTAGGAAGCTTTCGATGATCATCACGGTCACGCTGAACGCGGCGATCGACAAGTCCCTCGCGGTGCCGAACTTCCGCATCGGGCGCCGACACCGAACGGTCCAACAGCGCACGATGGCCGGCGGCAAGGGCGTGAACATCGCGCGCACGCTGAAGGCTCTCGGCCAGCCGGTGATCGCCACCGGTTTCGCCGGAGGAGCGACGGGCACGCATATCGTCGAGCAGCTCACGGAGGAGTCGATCCTCAACGACTTCGTGCGGATCCGGGAGGAGTCGCGTACGAATACCTCGGTGCTCGACCCGACCACCGGAGAGCAGACCGAGATCAACGAACGTGGCCCGTCGGTATCCGAGCGCGAGCTCGAGTTGTTCCGCGACAAGCTCCTTTACCTCGCCCGCGGGGCTGCGATCGTCGTGTTCGCGGGGTCACTTCCACCCGGTGTCGAATCCGAGCTGTACGCGTCGCTGATCCACGACCTCGCCCGGATGGAGGTGATCACCGTCGTCGACACCGACGGCGATCCCCTGCGCCACGCTGTTCGCGCCGAGCCGGACGTCGTCTCGCCCAACGTGCTCGAGGCCGAGGAGCTCGTTGGGCACGAGTTCGCCGGCGAGGATGAGCGCTCGCACGCCGTGCGCGAGATTGCCGAGCTCGGTCCGCGCGAGGCGATCATGACGCTCCCCGACGGCTGCTTCGCGCAGGTGCTCGTCTCCGATCGTGCCTCGCTGAAGCGCGTGCGTGTGGCGCCGCGAGAGCCGCTTGGAAAGCGCGGATCGGGCGATGCGTTCCTCGCCGGCTACCTCGCGGCGCGCTACGAATCGCGCCCGCCCGACTACTGCCTGCGCTTCGGGGTGGCGTGTGGGGCGGAGTCCACGGCGCGGCTCGGAGCCGGCCTGATCGACCCGCGCGAGGCTCGCCGCCTGCTCAGCGAGATCGAACTGCTCGACATCGAGCGGCCCGCCGAGGTCAGCTGACCCCGGGACGCGTCGCTCGCGAGCGGCTCATCCAGCAAACCGGCCAGGGCGCGTCCGAACCGGCGAGATCGGCCCCAGGGGCTCGCTATAGTGCCGACCTTCGCGTTCTGGGCCAAGCGGGATATCGAACATCCAAGCGGCCGGTGGGCGAACGAACGCGCGGACGGACGAACAGCAACGAGACATGGACGGTCGCAAGTCAGCCACAGATGAGCGCCTGGCGCCTGCGGGCCTCGCGCGACGGGCCCTGGCGAGGAGCGTCCCCGCCTGCGCGCTCGCGGCCCTCGCGGCGATCGTCGTCGCGGGCTGCGGCGAAAGCTCGAACTCCGGGAGCACGACGACGACCGTTGCGCAGAGCACCCAAGCGACGAGCAGCGCGACGACGCCGGCCGGCGCCGCGCCCGGGTCCAGCCAGGTCCAGCCGTCTGCGTCCGGATCGGCGCACGCGACCAGCACGGCGAAGACCCCGACGACGCCCTTCACCGTGAAGACGCCGCAGGCGCGCGCGGCCAGACGCGGAATCCTGGGCCCGAAGGCGGCCCAGAGGGCGCTCAACTTGCTCGGCTTGGGTGGCAAGATGACCCTGACCAGTTCGGCGTTCAGCCCCGCCGGGCAGATCGCGACCCGCTACACCTGCGACGGCGCCGGCACATCCCCGCAGATTCAATGGCACGGCGTGCCCCGCGGCACCGCCCAGCTGTTTCTGGAGGTGGGCGACATCGCCGGGGGCAAGAGCGGGCTGGTGCAATGGGCGATTGCGATCCCGGCGAGCGCCAGCGAAATCCCGGCCGGCTCGCTGCCGCCGGGGGCGGTCGCCGGCGTCAATAGCGCAGGAAAGATCGGCTGGGGCGGGGTCTGCGGGCCCAAGGGCGTGTTGCAGCACGTCACCTTCCTGATGTACGCGCTGCGCCACAAGCTCTCCCTGCAGTCTGGCTTCAACCCCTCCCAGGCGCGCAGCGCGCTCAAAGACAACATGCTCGCCACTGGCTTGACGCTCGCGACCTACAAGCGTTAGCGGCTATCCGCCGGCGACGTCCCGGCGCAGGAACACAAGGTAAGCGGCGAACAACGTCGGCGCCGCGTATAGCGCGCAGACCCACAGCGAATGCCAGATCGGCGCCCAGTCCGTCGGCGTGCGCAGCAGCCCGTGCCAGTTCTCGTACTGTTCGGTGAGCAGGTACGGCCGGATTCCTTCGACGCCCGGGATCTGCGCGACGATGAACAGCAGGATCGTGAAGCCGACGGTGCCCACGACCGCGGCCGCGCTGTTGCGCGTCGTCGTCGACAGCAGGACGCCGATCGCGACGACCGTCAGCAGCGGGATCAGGTAGCAGGCGTTGGCGGCGAATACCAACAGCAGGCCTTCGGGCGCCGAGACGATCGAGCCGGAGAAGGTCACCACGTGGTTGAAGCCCCACGACGCGACACCGGCCGCGGTCGCCACGGCGGCTGATAGGAACACGGCGATCGTCGCGTAGGTCATCGCGGCGAGCGCCTTGGCGGCGAACACCTGACCGCGATCGACCGAGCGCGTGAGGATCGTCTTCAACGTGCCGTTGCCGTCCTCGGCCGCGACGATGTCGCCGGCGACCAGCGCGGCGATCAAAGGCAGCATGAACACCGACAGGAAGAGCAGCATCAGCACCGGCGTGGCGAGCCCCGATTGGGTGATGTGAGCGGCGAAGATGTTGTCCTGCTCGTGGCCTCGCTGGCCGCGCAGGTGCTGGACCAGCACGAAGATCAGGGGAAGCAGCACCGCCAGCCCAAGACCGAGATAGGTGCGCTTCTGGGAGACGAGCTTGCGCAGCTCCCAGCGGTAGGCGGTGAGCGTCGAGGCGCGCCGCGCGCCGACCGCGCGCCTGGCGGGTACGCCCGCGGAGGCGGCGGCGCTGCTCATACGCTCCCGGCGAGCGCCCGCGGGTCGCCGCCGTCCTCGGTCAGCCTGAAGAACAGGTCCTCGAGCGTAGCCAGCTCCGGCGTCAGCGCGAGGATGCCGATCCCGGCGTGCCCCAGCGCCAGCGACAACCTGCCGACGTCGCTCTCCTGCGCTTCAAATGCCATGCCGTGCTCGGAGCGCGTAGCGCGCTCGATGCCTGGCTCGGCCTTCGCGATCTCCAGTGCACGCGCGTCGTCGGTCGTGCGCAGACGGTAGCCGGCGCCGCCCTGACGGCGCAGGTCGGCGAGCGCGCCCTCGTAGACGATCCGCCCCGAATCGACGATCGCTACGCGGTTGCACAGCTCCTGGACCTCGGGCAGCTGGTGGCTCGAGAGCAGCACCGTGATCCCTTCAGCTGCGAGACGCAGGATCAGCATGCGCATGTCGCGCATGCCTGCCGGATCGAGCCCGGTCGCGGGCTCGTCGAGGATCAGCAGCCGCGGCCTGCGCAGCAGCGCCGCCGCGATCCCGAGTCGCTGGCGCATGCCGTGTGAATAGCCGCCGACCCTGTGGCCGGCGCGCGGGCTCAGCTCGACGATCTCGAGCACCTTGTCGATGTCCGCGTCGCGCTGCTCGCCCGGGTCGCCGTCCAGAGCGGCGAGCAGTTCCAGGTTGGTGCGTCCGCTCAGATACGGGTAGAACCGCGGCGCCTCGACGAAGCCGGCCACGCCCTGCAGCGCCCGCGCACCCTGACGCATCGGGTCGCGTCCGAACAGCTCTACCGAGCCCTCGGTCGGGACGATCAGGCCGAGAGCCATCCGCAGCGTGGTCGTCTTGCCGGCTCCGTTGGGCCCGAGAAAGCCGTACACGTCGCCGACGTGGACGTTCAGGTCGATGTGATCGACCGCCACGACCTCCTTGTAGCGCTTGACCAGGCCCCTGGCTCGTACCGGCGGAGCTTCGAGCGCCTCGCCGTCGCGCGTTCGGGCAGAGGCGCGCGGCGGGTCGCTCTCCTTCAAGCCCGGCGCGGCCTCGGGCACTCTAGAGGCCCTTGGCGACTGCCTCGATCGCCGCCGGCGGGACCGCGCCGAGGAGCAGGTAGCGGACGCCGGAGCGCTCAAAGCTGAGCAGCGTGCCCAGCTCGGTCTGAAGCTCGGCGGCGCTGACGCCGTTGATCTCGACCTTTTGCAGCCCTTCGGGAAGTTCTGACGAGGACCCGCTGGCTTCATCTGCGGGGTGTTCGAGCACCGCGATCGTGCTCGGGCCGTAACCGAAGGTCGTTAGCTTGGGGTGACCGGCGGCGGTCGCGGCGGCGGGCTTTTCGGGAGCGCGGAGCTTGACTTCTTCGATCTTCGCGCCCGGCGGCGGGGTGAATTCGAACACCGAGCTTTCCACCGGCCCGTATGAGATTGAGCTCGCGTCCAGTTCGATCACGGGAGCTGAGCTGGTCGAGGAGTAGATCGCTGCCCGCAGCGGCACTCCGTGGACCGCGTCCCAGGACAGCTCGGCGCCGCCGAGCAGGCTGCCGGCTTCCTTGGGCGAGATCCGCACCGTGTACGCCGCCTGTCCCGCGACATCGGTCGGCGTCGCGCCGGACACATCGGCGTGCTCGCTCAGATGCGAGATCGCTTCTTCGATTCTCGCCACGCTCGGGGCTTCGTGGTGGTCTGATGGGGTGCCTGATTCGCCACCGCTCGAGGGTTCAGCGGCGGGCGGTGTGTAGCGGTAGAGCGTGTTGGTCGACGCATCGTAGAGCTGCACGGTATGTCCATCCCAGAGGATCTCCGTATCGCCCTTTTCGGCCTGCAGTTCCATGCGCGTGCGGCCATCCTTCGCGATCCACAAGCGGCCGGATGCCCCGCTCAGCAGCGGACTGGAGGTTAGTTCGCCCGCGGTTCCCGCGCTGCCGCTGGCCAGGTTGGCGCCTTCGAGCAGATGGTTGGTCAGCTGGACGCGCGCGCTGACGCCTTCGACCGGAGGCGCCGTGAGCGCGTCGTGGACGGCTTGGGCGAGCGGCTTGGCGGGCGGGGTCGGACCGCTGCCGAGCGCGAACGCGATCGCGGTCGCCGAGACGCCCAGCGCGACCACGAGCCCGCAGAGCAGCAGCAAGCGCGACAGCGGCAGTCTGCGAAGGTAGTAGCTCATCGTAGGTCCATACCCAGGTTAGCGTCCGACCTTGGCCGTGCCTAAATCCGCATGCGCCTGCCGGCATCCCTGAGAGGACTCTCACTGGCCCGCGGAGGGCGGCGCTCGATGCGACTCCCGGCCGCGGCGCACGCGCGTCTGGGGTCGCCAGCCGATATCGTCCCGCGCCGATGGCCTACCTCGTGCTCGCCTTCTTTCTGCTGGCCGGCCTCGGCGTGTTCTTCGTCGCGATGCGCGGCGGCGCCCGTCGCCAGGCCGAGGCGGGCGAGCCGCCCGCCGAATCCACTGCTGGTCGGCGCTTCGTCGTCCTCGGCGTCGTGCTGGCGTTTGCCTTCGGCCTAGCCGTGCCGGCGCTCGTGCTCGCGTTCAACGGCGCTCACAAGGCGAGCGTCGCGGTCGGCGGCCTGCGGCTGAACGCAGAACAGCAGCACGGGCGCGAACTGTTCTCGCGGACCTGTGCCTTCTGCCACGCGCTTGCTGCGACGAAGTCGGTCGCGCGCACCGGTCCCAATCTCGACGTGCGCGTCGGCGATGAGATCGCGACCGAAGCGGGGCGCAAGGCGCTCGTGCTGAACGCGATCGAAGAAGGGCGCGCACGCGGTCTCGGACAGATGCCCGCCATGCTCTACCAGGGCAAGGAAGCCGAACAGGTCGCGTCGTTCGTCGCCGCCGTCGCGGGCCACTGACCTCTCCGCGCGCCGGCGCTCGCCTTGGCCAAACGTCGATAGCGGCGCCGCTGGCCATCGACTAAGGTCACGCGCGATGCCCGAGCGCCCGATGCCAGAGCAGCCGCAGAGCGGCGAGGATGTGAAGGCGCTGGTGGCCGAGCAAGACATCCGCTTCATCCGCTTCTGGTTCACCGACATCCTCGGGCAGCTGAAGTCGTTCTCGATCAACGCGGCCGAGCTCGACGGCGCGTTCGAGGCGGGCATGGGTTTCGATGGGTCCTCGATCACGGGATTCAACGCGATCGAGGAGTCGGACATGATCGCGATGCCGGACCCGCGCACCTTCAGCGCGCTTCCCTGGCGCCCGGCCGAGCAGGGGGTGGCACGGATGTTCTGCGACATCGTCACCCCCGAGCGCACCCCCTACGAGGGCGACCCTCGCCACGTGCTGCGGCGCGCGCTCGCACGCGCGAACGAGCTCGGCTTCGACACCTTCAACGTCGGGCCGGAGCTCGAGTACTTCCTGTTCCGCGACTCGCGCTCGACCGAGGTGCTCGACCAGGGCGGCTATTTCGACCTGACGACTCTCGACGCCGGCTCGGACGTGCGGCGCGAGACGGTGCTCGCGCTCGAGCAGCTCGGCGTCCACGTCGAGTACACGCATCACGAGGTCGGCCCCAGCCAGCACGAGATCGACATGCGCTATGCGGACGCGCTGAAGATGGCCGACGACTGTATGACCTACCGGATCACGGTCAAGGAGTACGCGATGAAGTACGGCTGGCATGCGACGTTCATGCCCAAGCCGCTGTTCGGCGAGAACGGCTCGGGGATGCACACCCACCAGTCGCTGTTCGCGGATGGCCGCAACGCCTTCTACGACGCCGAGGACCAGTACTTCCTGTCGGATGTCGGCAAGGCCTTCATCGCGGGTCAGCTCAAGCACGCGCGCGAGATCAGCGCGATCTTCGCGCAGTGGGTCAACTCCTACAAGCGCCTGGTTCCGGGATTTGAGGCGCCCGTGTACGTCGCCTGGTCGCGGCGCAACCGCTCGGCACTCGTGCGGGTGCCGCTGTATCACCCCGGGCGCGAGCAGGCCACGCGCATGGAGCTGCGCTGTCCCGACCCTGCCTGCAACCCCTATCTGACCTTCGCCGCGCTCTTGCAGGCGGGGCTCGAGGGGATCGAGAAGGGCTATGAGCTGCCCGAGCCGATGGAGAAGAACCTCTATCACCTGTCAAGCGAGGAGCGCCGGCGGCTGGGCATCGAGCAGCTGCCCGAATCGCTGGGCGAGGCGATCGAGCTGCTCGCGGAGTCCGAGCTCGTGCTGCGCACGCTCGGCGAGCACATGTTCAACCGCTACGTCGAGATCAAGCGTCAGGAGTGGGAGGACTACCGGATGCAGGTCAGCCGCTGGGAGCTCGATCGCTACCTGGCGGTGCTGTAGCTCGCAGCGGCGCTCGAGCGCATCTGTCCCCATCTCGGTTCGAGTGCGGTCGCCACACGGGGCCTGTCGGGGCTCCCGGCGCACGCTGTCAGTTCAGGCGCGTCCCCCCGGCTGCGGGACAGGGCAGGCGATCGGACGCACCGGCGCCAGGCGCCAGTGCATGGCCTGGAGCATGTGCCCGAACGCGGTCGGGTGGCGCGGCGCGATCTCGCGCAGCAGCGCGATCGCGCCGAGCGCCTGCCGCTCGTAACGTGGCTCTCCGCTCAGCTCGGCGAGGCGCAAGAGGCCCAGCGCGGCGCTCGAGCCGCCGGCGGGGATCGGCGTGTCCTCGAGATCCTTGCGCCGGGTGATCAGCGCTTCGGCATCGGCGGCCGTCGAGTAAAAGCCGCCGTTCTGGGTATCCGCGAACTGCGCGATCAGCGTGTCGGCGAGCTCTGTGGCGTGCGTGAACCAGCGCTCTTCGCAGCTTGCTTCGAAGAGCGCGATCAGCGCCTCGAGCAGAAATGCGTAGTCCTCCAGATAGGCGTCCAAAGATGGCCTGCCTGCGGAGAACGTTCGCTGCAGGCGGCCGCGCTCGTCGCGCAGCTCGCTCAGCAGGAACTCCGCGCACGCGCGCGCCGCGTCGAGATAGCGGGGCTCGGCGAGCGCCGCGCCGGCGTCGGCGAGCGCGGAGATCAGCAGCGCATTCCAGCTGGTCAGGCGCTTGTCATCCAGACCGGGACGGGTTCTGCGCGCGCGCCGCTCGAGCAGACGGGCGCGAATCCGCTCACGCTGCGGCGAGGGCGGCTGTGGCCCGTGCGCCTGCAACACGCTCGCGCCGGGCGAGCCGGGCTGCTCGCCCTGGGAGTGCTCGGCGAAGTTGCCCCGCTCGCTCGCGCCGAACCAGGCGATCGCCGCGTCCGCGTCCTCGCCCAGGGCGGCGCGCAGCTCGCCTACGGTCCAGACGTAGAACTTGCCCTCGATCCCGTCCGAGTCGGCGTCGAGCGCCGCGTAGAAACCGCCCTCGGCGCCGCGCATCTCGCGCAGCGCCCAGTCGAGCGTCTCGCGGCAGACCTCGCCCAGGCGCGGCTCGTCGCTCAGCTGCCAGCCGTGCAGGTAGGCGCGCGCCAGCAGCGCGTTGTCGTAGAGCATCTTCTCGAAGTGCGGCACGGTCCAGGTCGCGTCGACCGCATAGCGGTGAAAGCCCCCGCCGATCTGGTCGTAGATCCCGCCGTGTGCCATCGCGCGCAGCGTGTGCAGCGCCATCTCCGCCTCCTCGCCGGCGGCGCGTGGCATCTCGCCGGACGGGTTGCTTGCCCGCTGCGCGCGCCCGGCGGCGCGCGCCAGCAGCAGCTCGAGGACTGACGCCTGCGGGAACTTGGGAGCGCCGCCGAATCCGCCGGCGCGCGAGTCGTAGGCGGCGCGCAGGTCCGCCACCGCGAGGTCAAGCGTGTCCTGCGTCAAGGGCTCCGTCGAGGGCCGCAGCAGCGCGCCGCCGGACAGGCGCTCGCGTAAACGCTCGCCACCTGCCCGCAGCTCGGCGCTGCGCTCGCTCCAGGCCTCGCCGATCGCCTGCAGCACCTGCGTCCAGGCGGGCATCCCCGGCCGCGCCTCGGGCGGGAAGTAGGTGCCGCCGTAAAACGGCAGCTGCTCGGGCGTGAGGAAGACGTTCAGCGGCCAGCCGCCGTGGCCGGTCATGCCCTGGACCGCCTCCATGTAGAGGCCATCGACGTCGGGACGCTCCTCACGATCGACCTTGACGCACACGAACAGCTCGTTCATCAGCGCCGCCGTGCGCTCGTCGGTGAAGGACTCGCGCTCCATCACATGGCACCAATGACAGGCGGAGTAGCCGATCGAGACGAGCAGCGGCTTGTCTTCGGCGCGCGCGCGGGCGAACGCCGCGGGCCCCCATGGCATCCAGTCGACCGGATTCTCCGCGTGCTGGCGCAGATACGGCGAGGTCTCCTGGGCGAGGGCGTTGGCCATTCGGGCCAGCGTATCCTCGCACCGCCCGGCGCGCAGCTTCAACGCACGCGGACGAGGCCGGGCAGCGGGAGCTTCACCTGGCCCGTCGGCCATTCGGCCGGAGCGCCCTGCGCCCGGGAGAGCCTGACGCGCGCGAGTTCGATGTCGAATCTGCGGCCGCCGAGCGTGCCGCTGACGGTCGCGCCGGTTCCAAGCCGGATCGTGCCGCGCGCGGCCTGTGAGCCGAAGACGCGGATCGTCGACGCCTGCAGCTTGCCGTCGCGGATCGGGAACGTGCCGCTCAGCTGGACGCCGGGCACGAACGAGAAGTTCTTGAGCACCACGGATGAGGCCTCGAGGCGGGCGTAGCCGCCGCGCAGCCCGCCGAAGCTCGAGCCGATCGGCAGTTCGGATGCGCCCTCGAGCGTCGCGGCGGTGACCTGTCGCTCGAGGTCGATGATCGAGTCCACCGCCGCGGTCAGCGTCTGCCCGGGCCGGCCGGGCAGGGCGGACGGGGGATGGATCGCCGCCAGCCTGGTGGGCGTCACCGGCGTCGGGGCGAACAGGTTCTTCGTCGCGCCGCACGGCTGGACCGCGGCGCCGGCGAAGAACGCGGCGACCGCGCGTTCGGCGCAGCCGCTGAAGTCGCTGCCGAGCACCGAGTGACCGACGAACGGCACGACCAGCAGCTGCGCGCCCGGGATCTGCGCCGCGACGCGCTGCGCGTAGGCGGTCGGCGTCCGCAGGTCCTGCGCGCCGGACAGGATCAGCGTCGGCACGTCGGGCAGGCCGCCCGGCGCCGGCGGCGCAGGCGCCGTGGCGGGCCAACCCGCGCACACCGGCACCAGGCTCGCGCTCAGCGCGGTGCTCGCGTCGAACGGGCCGAAGTCGCCGCCGGGGAGGCTCCGCAACGCGCCCAGCGCTTCGTTCAGGCGTGTCTGCGGGGAGGCCGAGCGTTGCCAGGGGAAGGGAATCTCTTCACACGAGGTATCCAGGAAGAGCGCTTCGTCGATCGACTGCGAGCTTTGTTCCGGCGGCGGCCGGTTGTTGGGGACGTTCGGGATCAGTCCCTCGGACAACAGCTCGAGCCGCAACAGCGGATCGGGGTCGCGCCGCAGCGCCGAGACGACCGCCGCCGGCAGCAGCGCTCGCAGCGCGGGGTTCAAATCGCCGGCCTCGATGACGCCCAGCAGTCCCGACTCGTTGAGCGTCACCGCGCGCCTGTGGCCCGACCCGTCGAAGACCGACCCGGCGAGCGCGCGCTTGCGCAGCTGCGCGGCCAGACGCGTGACGTCCGCCAGCGGGTTGGCCGTGATCCCTACGCAGGCACCGCTCGCGCACAGCTCCTTGAGCACGCCGCCGATCGCCTGGAACGTCGTCACCGCGAACGGTTCCGGGCCTTCCCTGGGGACGACCGAGTCGAGCACGAGCGCTTCCACGTGCTGGGGGTACTGTTCGGCATACTCCAGCGCCACCTTGGTGCCGTACGAGGTGCCGTACAGGACGAGCTTTTCATAGCCGGCCGCTTGACGGATCGCCTCGATGTCGGCGACCGATTCGCGCGTCGTGAACCCGCCCCGCGCGGGCCCCAGCTGCTGCGCGCAGCGGCTGGCGAGTTCGCCGCCTGTCTGCGCACCTTCGATCTGACCCGCGCTCGTCAGCGCCGGACAGCTGATTGGATCGGATTCGCCCGTGCCGCGCTGGTCGAACACGAGCAGGTCGCGAGTCTCGAGCGCCGGCGCGATCGCCTTGGCGATGAATTCGCCCAGCCCGTCCGCGGCCTGGCCGGGACCGCCCGCGAGCGCCACCACGGCGCTGCGGCTCGGCGTGGCGCCGGCGAGCCTGCGCTCGAGCTGCAGAGCGATCGTTCCAGGGACGTGCCCGGCGCGGTCGAGCGGCACGCTCACGCTCGCGCAGGCGAATCCCAGCGGCGCCTTGCCCGCGCACGTACCGAAGCTAAGGGATGCGCTCGAGGAGGCCGGCCAGGCGATCAGCAGCAGCGCGGGTAGCAGGGCGACCAGAAGCGAACTTGAGGCTGGCCTGCGCATTCAAGCTGACGATACCGGGACCCTTGGTGGGCCGCGCAGCTACGCGGACGTGCTCGCCGCCGAGCGTTCCCGCGAGCTGCAGGTGGGACCGCAGCCGCAGCGTACCGTGCGCGGCCGCCGCTCCGCTGATGTGCAGCAGCGCCGAGTTGCCGGCGAGCGTCCCCGACACGCGCACGCCGGGCACGTACGAGTAGCCGTGCAGCGCCACCTTGCCGCTCGCGATCCGCGCCCACCCGGCGCGCAGGCCGCCGACGCGCAGCGAGGACAGGGCGCCGAGGTCTTCGGACGCGACCGCGTTCAGGATCCGCTCGGTCTCCTGGCGCGTGAAGTCCGCCAACGTCAGCACCACGGCGTCGAGCGTGCGCCCGATCCGCCCGGCGAAGTGGTGGGCGGGCGCGACCTGGCCGAGGCTGGCCGGCGCCAGCGGCGCCAGCCCGAGCAGGCCGAGCAGCTCGGGCTGTCCGCTGCAGCGGCTGATCGGCGCCGGCCTGAACAGCGCCTGCAGCGCCCGGCCCGCGCAGCCGCTCAGATCCGAGCCGAGCACCGAGTGCCCGACCTGCGGCACGACCAGCAGGTGCGCGCCGGGGATCTCGGCCGCGACTTCGCGCGCGTTCGCGGTCGGGGTGCGCAGATCGTCGGCCCCGCTCAGGATGAGCGTCGGCACGTTCGGGAACGGTGCCTGGACGGGCGCCGGCGCTGGCGTCGTGTATGGCCAGAATGCGCACGCGGGAATGTCGCTGATGCCGAAGACCGCACGCGGGCCAAACGGCGCGAACTCGCGGGCTGAAAGCGCCTTGAGTTGGGCCCGCGCTTCGGCCAGCCGGGCCGAGGGAGTTGATCCGCGACTAAACGGAAACAGCTCCTCTTCGCAGGTGGTCGCGTAGTACAGGGGCGTGTCGAAGCTCTCGCCCGGGGCTTCTTCTTCGCCGCTCTCGCCCCGTTCGCCGAGGTCGCCCACCAGACGCGCGAACGGAGCGTCGTCGCCCTCCGCCGCCGAGCGCACGGCCGCGGGGAATTCCGAGCGAAGCATCGGTTCGAGGTCGCCGGCGAGCAGGACGTTGAGCAGCAAACCCGCGGATATGTGCAGGGTGTGGGTATGCCCGTCGCCGTCAACCCAGCGCCCGGGCGCGGCGGCCGCGCCCAGGCGTCGCAGGAGCTTCGCCAGGTCCGCGACCGGTTCGCGCGTGATGTGCGCGCACGCGCGCGCCGCGCACAGCTGGCGTAGCACGCGGGGGACCGCTGCGAATGTGGCCCGCTCCAGGGGGTCGGGCCCGTTCGGCGGCACGACCGAGTCAAGTACGAGCGCGCTGACGTGGCCGGGGTAGGTCTGCGCGTAACGCTCGGCGACCTTGGTGCCGTACGAGGTTCCGTACAGCACGAGCTTTTCGTAGCCGCCGGCCTGGCGGATCGCCTCGATATCGGCGACGGTCGCGGCGGTCGTGTAGTCGCTGCGCGAGGGCCCGATCTGCTCCGCGCATTCCGCGATCGCCTGCCCCATCGGCCCCCCGGCGCCCAGTTCGAAGCGGTGGCAGGAAAGCGGATGCGAGAGGCCGATCCCGCGCTGATCGAACACGATCAGGTCGCGCGTCGAGATGATCGGCCCGAGCAGGCTGGTGAACTGTTCGGCGAACGGGATCGCCGCCTGGCCGGGGCCGCCGGCGAGCGCGATCACCGCTTCGCGCGCTTCGCTGACTGCCGCGCGGTGCCGGCGCATCGCCAACGTGATCACGCCCGCCGCGGGCGAGCTCTGGTCGAGCGGCACCGTCAGGTGCCCGCACGCGTAGTCGTTGCTGTCGCCACACGGCGACCAGGCGATCTGGGCCTGCGCGCTGCTCGCAAGACCAGTCGCGGCTACCGCCAGGAGAATGGCGGCCGCAACCCTCCCGGCGGTCCGTCGCACAGTCGGAATCTAGCGGATGGGGAACGTGCGCGGTCCAGCAGCGGGGAGCCAGTAGGGTTCCCGCGTGGTTTTGCATCGCGAGGCCGTCAGCGCCCCCGACGCACCGCCGGCGGTCGGGCCGTATAGCCACGCGATCCTGGTCGATCCACGCGCGGCCGGCGGCCTGCTGTTCTGCTCTGGCCAGATCCCGCTCGACCCCGCGTCCGGCGAGCTCGCCGGGACCACCGCCGCCGGGCAGGCCCAGCGTTGCCTCGAGAATCTGCAGGCCGTCTGCCGCGCGGCGGGCGCCTCGCTGACGCAGGCCGTGCGGCTGACCGTGTTCATGACCAACCTCGCCGACTTCGCCGTCGTCAACGAGGTCTACGCGTCGTTCTTCGCCGGGACGCCGCCCCCGGCGCGCGTCACGGTCGAGGTGTCGCGACTGCCGATGGGGGCGCTCGTGGAGATCGACGCGATCGTCGCTGTAGAGGCTAAGCGCTGAGCCGCGCGATCTCTCGTGCGACGGTGGCTGCGTGGCGTCAGTCCGCGCCGGCCTCGGCGGCGGTCGCGAGCAGTTCGGGCCGCTCGTCGCCCAGCGCCGGCTCGGCCCCGTACAGCGCCCTCGTCAGCAGCCGCCACAGGGCCGCCCGTTCCTGCGCGTCGAGCGCCCGCAGGACCTCGTCCTCGATCCCTTCCTGAGCGCGCTCGGCGCGCGCCAGCGCGCGGCGTCCCTCGGGCGTCAGATCGACCAGATGGCGCCTGCGATCGTCGGGGTCGCGGCGGCGCGCGACGTGTCCCAGATCCTCGAGCTCGTTGAGCAGCAGGACCACGTTGTTGGCGTCCATGCAGAGCACCTCCGCCAGCTCCTGCTGCGGGGATCCGTCGTGGTCGCGCAGGTAGCTGAGGGTCATCAGCTGGCGCAGCTGCATGCCCAATAGCTCCTCGTTGCTGCGTTTGTAAACCTGCTTGGCCAGCCGCGTGAGCAGGACCATCGACCCGGGCGCGGCGGCCCGACCCTCGCCCTCCATAGTGCTCGAAGTTATACCACACGAAGCAACAGTCATCACTATGTAAAAGATCATACCTATAACATGGATGATCCATGCTATGGTGTCGTCTTGTTCTGTTCGGCCCGAGGGAGTCTCGTGAGCTTCGACACCGACACCGAGCGTGACACCGTGATCACCCCCGACGCCGGCGCCAGCCGCGTGCGCGGCGCGACCGGCGGGCTGCGCGCCAGGATCGTCTCGAGCGCCAGCCGGGCGCGAGGCGCAGAGACCGAGCCAAGCGGCGAGCGCCGTCGCTGGCTGGCGCTGGCCGTGCTGTGTCTGGGTCAGCTGATGATGGTTCTCGACGCGACGATCGTGAACGTCGCGCTGCCCGCGATTCAGCGTGATCTGCACTTCAGCCAGGGCAACCTCACGTGGGTGATGAACGGCTACCTGATCACGTTCGGCGGCTTTTTGCTGCTCGCCGGGCGGATGGGCGATCTGGTCGGTCGCAAGAAAGTCTTCCTCGCGGGCCTCGTGCTGTTCACGGGCGCGTCGATGTTGTGCGGCGTCGCTCAGGATCAGACGATGCTGATCCTCGCGCGCCTGCTGCAGGGAGCCGGCGGCGCCGTCGCCTCGGCGGTGATCCTCGCGATCATCGTCACCGAGTTTCCGGCCAAAGCCGAGCAGGCGAGAGCGATGGGTCTGTACGCGTTCGTCTCCGCGGGCGGCGGCTCGATCGGGCTGCTCGCCGGCGGTGCGCTCACGCAGTCGCTCAGCTGGCACTGGATCTTCTTCGTGAACGTGCCGATCGGGGTGCTCGCGTTCCTGTTTGGTCTGGCGTTGATCGAAGAGAACAAAGGCATCGGCCTATCGGGCGGGGTGGACGTGGCCGGTTCGATCCTGATCACCGCAGCGACGATGCTCGGGGCCTTCGCGATCGTCAAGTCGAGCGAATACGGCCTGCTGTCGGCGCGGACGCTCCTGGTGGGCGGAACCTCGCTCGCCCTGCTCGGCGCATTCCTCGCGCTCGAGGCGCGCGTGGCCAACCCGATCATGCCGCTGCGCATCCTGCGGCTGCGGATGCTGATGGGATCGAGTCTCGTGCGCGGTCTGCTCGTCACCGGGATGTTTTCGGCGTTCTTCCTCGGATCGCTGTATCTCGAGCGCGTGCTCGGCTACGACGCGATCGACACGGGCCTCGCGTTCCTGCCGCTGACGATCTCGATCGCGGCGTTGTCGATGGGCATCTCGGCTGCGGCGATGGCGCGCTTCGGGGCGCTGAGGACGCTCGTCGCCGGACTGGTGGGGATCCTCGCGGGCCTGCTGCTGCTGGCGGGTCAGGGTGTGCACGCGAGCTATTTCCCGGGGCTGTTTCTCGCTTTCCTGCTGCTCGGGCTGGGCGCCGGCGCGGCGTTTCTGCCGCTCTTGACGATGGGCATGGCGGACGCGCCCGAGCGCGACGCGGGCCTTGCGTCGGGGATCATCAACGTCTCGGTCCAGCTGTTTGGCGCGATCGGTCTGGCGACGCTCGGCACGATCGCGACCGATCACTCCAAGGCGCTGGTCGCGAGCGGTCACTCGCTGAGCAGTGCGATGACCGGCGGCTATCACCTCTCCTACCTCGTCGCGGCCGCGTGCGTCGCGCTGGGCGTACTGGCCTCGCTGGTGATTCTGCGCCCGCCGCGTCGAACGGTGCCCGAGCAGGTAGAGCACGAGCCGGACCTGGTCGGCGCCGCGCAACCGTCCCCGCAGCCCGCCTGATCGCTTCGGCCAGGCGCGCTCAGTCGGCGCCCGCGGCCTGCGGCGCCTCCTCCCTGAGCAGGGCGCGCCTGACCTTCCCGCTGGCCGTCTTCGGCAGCTCGGGCGCGAACTCGACGATGCGCGGGTACTTGTAGGGGGCGGTCTCGCGCTTGACGTGCTCTTGCAGCTCGCGCGCGAGCTCGGGGGAGGGCGCGTAGGCGCCCTCGCGCAGCACGACCACGGCGCGCACGACGGAACCGCGCTCCTCATCGGGCGCGGCGACCGCCGCGGCCTCGGCGACCGCCGGATGGGAGACGAGCGCGGACTCCACCTCGAACGGGCCGATGCGATAGCCCGCCGAGATGATCACGTCATCGGCGCGCCCCTCGAACCACAGGTAGCCGTCCTCGTCTTCGCGCACCCGGTCGCCTGTCCGCCAGGGTCCCCGCTCGCGCCTGTCGGCGACCGTCCAGTCCCCGTCCGCCTCGCGCTGCGCGCTCTCGCCAAGATAGCCAAGGAAGAAGGTCGGCACCGTCGCGGGATCCGCCACCAGCTCGCCGGCGCGCACCGACAAGCCGACGCCGGGCAGCGCCTTGCCCATCGAGCCCGCGCGCGCGGGTTGGCCGGCGGCGATGCCGCTGAGTTGGCCGGTCTCGGTCTGGCCGTAACCGTCGCGGATCTCGAGGCCGGTGGCCTCGCGCCAGCTGTACAGGACCTGTGGATTCAGCGCCTCGCCCGCGGCGACCATCCCCCGCAGCTCGGGCAACGGGTGAAGCGTCGCGCGCTTGGCGATCACGCGATACTCGGTCGGCGCCATGCACAGGACGTTCACGCGCTCGGATGCGAGTAGCTGCAGGCGCTCGTGCGGGTCAAAGCGCGCATCGTGCAGTAGCGCCCCCGCTCCGGCGAGCCACGGAGCAATGAACACGTTGCGCGCGGACTTGCTCCAGCCCGACGCGGCCGTGCACCAGACCAGCTCGCCGGCGCGCGCGCCCAGCCAGTGCGTGGACTGCAGGTGCTGTCCCGCGAGGTAGCGCTGCGCGTGCAGGACGCCCTTCGGCTCGCCCACGGTCCCGCTCGTGAACGTGATCAGGCAGGGATCGCTCGCACTCAGCTCGACAGCCGGGGCCGGCGGGGCCGCGCACAGGCGCTCGTCGGGGACGCTGACGATCGGTACCTCGACGTCGCGCAGCTCGGCCAGGTTGCGCTCGTCGGCGACGATCAGGCTCGGGCGGCTGAGCGCCACGCGCAGGCCGATGTCTTTGGCGCGCAGCTGCTCGGTGAGCGGCAACACGACCGCGCCGATGCGAAAACACGCGACCATTGTCAGCACCCACTCGGGGCGGTTGCCGATCAGCGTCATGACCACGTCACCGCGGCGCACGCCCCGGCGCGCAAGCGCGCCCGCGAGTCCTGCGGAGCGCTCTGCGACCTCGGCGAAGCTCCACTCGCGCCGGCGACCCTCGCGCGAGATCTCGACCAGCGCGAGCCGCTCGGGCGCGGCGCGCTCGACGATCTCGGAAGCGAAGTTCATCGCGCGGCAGGCTAGCGAAGCCCTCGCCGGCGACGCGCGCGAGCGCCGCTCGCGCACCCCTACGGGGGCTCGGGCTCGGCGTATAGGAATGCGAGCAGCCCCTCGCGTGTCTGGCGCGATGCGCGGGCGCAGCCGCTACGATCGGTGGCGCCATGGATGGCAGGTCAGTTACCGAGCGGCCGATGGGTCCACGGATGGGTCCACGTCTCACGCGTGCCTCGTTGCGGACCGTCCTCCGCCGCGTGGCGCCGCGGACGGCCGTCGTAGGGCCGCGGACGCTCCTCGTGGGGATCCTCGGCGCGATCGCGCTCGCCTGCGGATTGGCCGTGCCGGCGCTCGCCGCGAAGGAAAAACTCGAAGGCAAGGCCGGCAACTGCAGCTATGTCCTCGAATTCGACAGCGAAGGGCGCAGCTTCACCGCGACGATCTCTCAATGCGGCGGCTCGCTGAAACCCGAAGGCGAACTGCAGGCCTCCTGGCAGGCCGTCGAAAAAACCAGCGAGACCAGCGTGGAACTGGGATCGGTCAAGCTCTCGCTGCTCGGCCACGAAGAAACGTTCGAGCCGAAGTACACCTTCTCGCTGCCGCTCAACCTCGACGAACTGATCGCCCGCTATGAAGAAGTCAAGAAACTCGTCAAAGAAGGCAAGAAGACCGCGGCCGAACTGAAGGAAGCCAAGGAAAAGGTCGAAGAACAGTTCAAAAAGAGCGTCACTGCGTTTGCCAGTCAGCTGATCGACGTGGTCGCGCGCCAGCTCGCCAACCCGGAAGGCGCGGGCATCCCCGACCCGCTGAAGAAGTTCAACGAAATGGCAAGCACGCTCAATTCCTCCTGCGAAGCGACTGGCACGGAACTCCACGACCCGTTCTGCTCGCCGTTTCAGCCCAACGGCCCCGCCTGCAACCCCGAGCAGGGGCAATGCCCGCTCCCAGCGGTCGCCAACGACGGCAACGTCAACGACGGGGATGGCGAAGACGCCGAAGATTCCGAAGCCGACCACGCCCAGCTCTGCCCGGTCGTGAACTCGGTCCAGGACGGCGCGGTGTTCGTGTGCGTGCCCTCGATCGTCACCGGCAACCTCGACACCGGCAACAAGCCGCTCGTGATCATCGGCGGCGGCGCCCTGATGATGGTCCCGGGGGCGAGCGGCGAAGCGACGATCTCGAGCAACAAGGCGATCGTCGCTCTTGGCGGCGTGGTCGTCGGCGACGACCTCAAGCTGAAAGCGCCCGACATCGCGATGGCGGGCAACGTGCTCGACGCGATCGGCGATCTCGAATACGCCGGCGATCGCGTCTCGATCGGAAAGATCGACGGCGCCGACGTTTTGCAAAGCGTTACCAAACTCCCTCAAGACTGGTTTAGCGAGATCGTCGAAACGGCCGGCCTGCACACGACCTTCGAAGTCCCCGCCTTCGCGTCCGCGCGCCACACGACGGTGAAGGCGAGCGAAACGTTCACGATCGCAGCGGGCAGCAAGCTCGCCGGACAGGGCCTCGGCAGTCTCGGCGGCGACTTCGAAAGCGGCATCGACCCCACGGGCGAGAGCGAAGGGTTCGGCGGCAGCCACGGCGGCCTCGGCGGCTACACGATCACCTCGTTCGCCAGCCAGAGCTACGACAAGTGGTACGAAATGCAGGGCCGCTCGCCGGTGTTCGACGACCCGTTCAAGCCGCTCTCACCGGGCGACGGGGGTGGCGGGGCAGCCGGCGACGCGCTCGGCCTGTCGGGCGGCGGGACGGTGCAGATCGAATCTCCCGAAGCAGACGTGACGATCGACGGCAAGGTCGACGTGTCCGGCTTTGAAACTGGCCTCGAGGACGAAACGTCAAACGGCGACCACGGCGGCGCCGGCGCGGGCGGCTCGGTGTACATCGCTGCCGAACAGCTGTCCGGCAGCGGCGCCGTCGATGCGAACGGCGGCGGGCACTGCGCCAAAGAGCCCGAAGAATGCGTCAACGGCTTCGGCGGCAGCGGCGGTGGCGGACGGATCGCGGCGCTGTTCGAAGAAGACCCCTCGTGGAGTGGGCACCTCGAAGCCCACGGCGGCGTCGACCGGGAATTCACCGGCGCGGATCCCGAAGTGCAGTTCCTAGGCAGCGGTGGTGCAGGCACGGTGTTCACGCGCAGCGTCAAATTCGACGACGAAGGAGCGGTTGAACAGGGCACTGGCGCGTTCCCCGAAGGCACGCTGACGATCGACGGTGGGCGCGCACTCGGCGCCTATCCTCCGCCCGACGGGACGCCGCTGCTCGGCACGGGCGCGAAGCTCCCGCACGGCAAGCTCGTGATCGATGGTGAGGCGCGCGTGTACGCTACGGAACTCGAATACGGGGAAATCGCGCTGTCGGGCGGGGGCGTGCTGAGCACCGGGATCAGCGCGGCGGGCGAGAACAAGGGCCAGATCCCCACCAGGCTGAGCGTGAAGGCGCAAACGCTGAGCGTCGATCCGACGAGCGTCGTGAGCATGACCGGGCGCGGCCTTTTGGGCGGCGAAGCGAGCGCCTCACACGCCTCCGGCCAGGCGGCAGCCGGACAGAGCGCCTCGAGCGAAGGCCACGGCGGCTCGCACGGCGGCGCGGGCGGGTCCGCCGGCGCGCACGAGTCGAACCCCGCGGCGAAGACCGGCTCGGTCTACGACAGCGCCGAAGATCCCACGCTTCCCGGAGGTGGTGGCGGCGGCTTCGAAGGCGGCGCGGAAGGCAACGCGGGCGGAGGCGTGCTCGACGTCACCGTCGGCACGCTGAACCTGCAGGGAGCCCTGTCGGCGGACGGCCAGAGCGGCGACGGCCCGACGCCGCTCGAGCCTGCGCCGTTCGACTTCGACGGCGGTGGGGGCGGCGGCGGGAGCGTGCTCGTGCACGCTGGCACGATCACTGGGTCGGGTCGCATCACGGCGCTCGGCGGCAACAGCTGCGTTCCCGAAGGAGTCTCGCCGCTGCTGACCGGCGCCGGTGGCTGCGGCGTGCCCGACGGCAGCGGCGGGGGAGGCGGCGGCGGCCGCGTCGCGCTGTTCGCGAGCGCGGCCTGCGCTTGGACAGGAAGCGTCAGCGCCGCTGGTGGTGTGGACGTCGCGACCGAACTGGTCAAAGCCAGCGAAGAAGCACTGCGCGAAGCCGCGGAAGCGATGCGTGGTGGCGCGGGCAGCACGCTCTTCCCGACGCTCACCGGCCAGTGCTCCGAACCGAAGGAAGAACCCAAAGAAGCACCCAAGGAAGAAGGCCCCGGACACAAGGAAGAAGGCGCGGGCAACGAAGGCGAACACAAACAACCGCAAGCGAAAGGCGCCGAAAGCGGCGGTGGGGGAAAACCGCCGCAAAAATCGGTCGGCGGATCGCCCTCGCCGAGCAACAGCTTCACGATCGTCGCGAAGAAGACCGTCGCCAAGACCGGTGCCGAGGTGGTGACCGTGTCGGTGCCGGGAGCCGGCGCCCTGGCCGGCGTCGAGACGGCGAGCATCAAGCGGGCGGGCAAGCATCACCCCAACAGACCTGCAACCGTCGGCCGAGCCTCCGCGAGCGCGGGCGCAGCCGGGAAGGTCAAGCTGACATTCACGCTCACCAGTGCCGCCAGGGAATACCTGAGAAAGCACGGCAAGCTGTCCGTCAGGATCAAGATCGGCTACACGCCGACGGGCGGCGCCCCGGCCTCCAAGACGATCTCGGTGACGCTCACGCGCCCGCCGCGCTGATCCCGCGATATGACGCCGGGTATGCTGCTGGCAGCGGTCCGCACCGACCCGGGCCCGCTATAGGTCGCGCCCGACAGGCGCGAGAAATCGACCTTGGAGCACGAACCAGCATGGCGGTAGCCGCGGAGCCTTACACCGAGAAGACCGACGAGCAGCGCGCGATCACCGAGATGGTCCGCCAGTTCGCCGACGAGCAGATCATCCCCAACGCCGGGCACTACGACCACGAGGACGAGTTTCCCGGGCCGATCGTCGAGCAGATGAAGGAGCTCGGGCTGTTCGGCGTCACGATCCCCGAGGAGTACGGCGGGATGGGGCTCGACCTGACGACCTACGCGATGATCGTCGAAGAGCTCTCGCGCGGCTGGATCTCGATCTCCGGCGTGATCAACACCCACTTCATCGGCTCCTATCTGCTGATGAAGTTCGGCAACGACGAGCAGCGCCGCAAGTACCTGCCGCGCATGGCCACGGGAGAGATCAGGGCGGCATTCTCGCTGTCGGAGCCCGAGCTTGGCTCAGACGTGCAAGCGATCAAAACGTCCGCGAAGAGGACCGACGACGGCTTCTACGAGATCAACGGACAGAAGATGTGGGTGACCAACGGGTTGCTCAGCTCGCTCGTGTTCGTGCTCGTCAAGAGCGACCCCGACGCCGAGCCGCGCCATCGCGGCTTCACCTGCTTCATCGCCGAGAAAGAGCCGGGCGTATCGGAGAACACCGGTTCCTATACGGGACTGAACGTACCGCCGAAGATCAAGAAGCTCGGCTACAAGGGCGTGGAGTCGACCGAGCTGGTGTTCGACGGCTACCGCTGCCCCGCCGAGAACGTGCTCGGCGGAGAGGATGCCGGCCTGAACCGCGGGTTCGCGCAGATGATGGACGCGCTCGAGGTTGGCCGCGTCAATGTCGCAGCACGCGGCGTCGGCATCGCCCAGCGCGCGCTCGAGCTAGCGTTGCGCTACTCGCAGGAGCGCAAGGCGTTCGGCCGGCCGATCGCCGAGCACCAGGCGATCCAGTTCAAGCTGGCGGACATGGCCACGCAGGTCGACGCGGCGCGTCTGCTGACGCTGCGCGCGGCGCGCCTGAAGGACGCGGGCGAGCGCTCGGACCTCGAGGCGGGCATGGCCAAGCTGTTCGCCTCCGAGGCGGGGCGCTTCTGCGTCGAGGAATCGCTTCGCATCCACGGCGGCTACGGCTACTCGAAGGAGTACGAGATCGAGCGCCTGTATCGCGATGCGCCGCTGCTGCTGATCGGCGAGGGAACCTCCGAGATCCAGCGCATGGTGATCGGCCGCAAGCTGCTGCAGCGGCACAAGATCTGAACCGATCTGAATTTGCCCCGAGATGGCCGAGGACGCCAAGGCGCTGATCGAGCTAGCCGTTCACAGGTTCATCGCTGAAGTCCCTGCGCTCGAGCCGATCAAGCTGGTCGTGGGGGTCGAGCTGCGCGGGCGCGGCGACGTGCAGCACTTCCGCCTCGAGATGCCGGAGGTGAAGGTCACCAAGGGCCCGGCCACTGACGCGCGCCTGCGCGTCGACATGCGTCGCGAGTTCTTCAACGTGATGGCCCGCGAAGCCAAGGTGCCCGATTGGATCGAGGCGTTCACCTACGGCCAGGCCAAGGCCTCCGGCCCGGAGCAGTTCCTGCGCCTGATCGTCAACGTGGTCGAACGCCAGCAAGAGCGCCAGCGGACGCGGCGCGCGCGCCGGCCCTAGGCGCGGGCGACCCCCCTGCTCAGTGATACGACGTCAGCTGCTGCGCCAAGAACGCCAGCGACGCGAGCAGGAACAGGCACATCACGATTAGCGAGAAATTTTCGTTCATGCGAGACCGTTCCCTCGCGAACAGGATACGCGAGAAGGCGGTCCCTAGCTGCGGCCGCTGAGGCGAGGACCTCGGCGGCTCAGCCGAGCGCCCTCGCCGGATCAGGCGAGCGCCCTCGCCGGATCAGGCGAGCACCGCGTCGTTGTCGTAGAGCTTGATCACCTTGATCGCGCCCGCGGGGCTTGCGTCGAGGCACAACCTGCAGAGCACGCACTCGTCGAGGTTGCGCTGAACGATCTCGAGGCGGCCCGCGTCGTCCTGGGCGAAGATGTCCACCGGGCAGGCCTCGGTAAGCCTGGCGGCGAGCTCGACGTCGCTCGCGCTCGCGTCGTCGACCTCGATCGCGATGAACGTCCCGTCGGCCCTCATCGTGTGCTCACCGCAGCGGGGTTTCCAGCCCGACGTCCTGATCCAGCGATCCGCCGTCGCGGCGGGCAGGACTCTCCTCGCCGCGCTGGTCCGTCGCTCCGATCATCTCGCCGATCATCGCCGGGATGTCCTCGATCCGCTCGGCGACCGCGATACCGGCCTCGGCCAGCCGCGCGATCTTCTCGGCGGCCGTGTCCGCCTTGCCTTCGACGATCGTCCCCGCGTGCCCGAAGCTCATGCCGGGCATCTCGTCCATGAAGCGGCCCGCCATGAACGCGACGATCGGCAGCGCACGCGCGCCTTGGTGCTCGCTCACCCAGCGCGCGAGCTCGGCCTCCATGCGGCCTCCGGGCTCCGTGTAGATGACGATCCCGCGGGTCTGCTGATCGGCTGAGAACAGAGGCATCAGCTCGGCATAGGTGGAGCCGATGATCGCGTCGCCGCCTATCGATACCGCGGTCGACTGGCCGAGGCCGGCGGCTGACAGGGTCGAGGACATCTCGGTCGTCATCCCGCCCGAGCGCGAGATCACGCCGATCGGACCGGGTTTGTAGGCCTGCGCGGCGTTGCGCGCGGGCCCGCCGATGCCGCCCATCTTGATCACGTCGGGCACGATGATGCCCAGGCAGTTCGGCCCGATTATGCGCGCGCCGCGCAGGCCCGCGAGCTCGACCATCTGGGCGACGTCGCGCCTGGGGATGCGCTCGGTGACGATCACGATCAGCTTGATGCCGTTCTCGATCGCCTCGAACACCGCGTCCTTGGTGAAGGCGGGGGGGACGGTCACGACCGATCCGTCGATCGGCGCGCCGTGGGCGGCGACCACCTGGGCGACCGCGTCGAACACCGGCACGCCGTGGACTTCGCGGCCGAGGCGCCCCGGGGTCACGCCTCCGACGATCTTCGCGCCGGCGCCGTAGTCGAGGCACTCGCGCGTGAGGTTGACGGCCTCGCGCCCGGTGATGCCCTGGACGATGAACGTCGTGCCCGCGTCGATCAATATGGACACCGCTTGCCTCCTGCCAGTCGGCGCCCTCGATACGGTCCGCGGGCATCCTGCCCGCGGTGACCGCTCGGCTTCGCCTCGCTCACACCGCCACCCCTTCGATCTTCTCCACCGCGCGTCGGGCGGCCTCGTTCAGCGACACCGAGCGGTCGGCGTAGTCGACGTTGTAGCGCTCGAGGATCTTGAAGCCCTCCTCCTCCCAGGCACCAGGGATGCGGAAGATGGCGACCTTCTCGGCCGGATCGAACCCGAGCTCCAGACAGGCTTTGATGACGCCGCGAGCGACGATGTCCACGCGCGTGTTCGAGACGATCGACATCATCACCGCGATCCGCTCCACGCCCGGCTTGGAGAGCACCAGCTTGGCCAGGCCGCAGGCCTTGGCGACCGAGGGGTTGCCGCCGATCTCGCAGTAGTTGGCGGGCTTGCCGCCGTGCGCGCGAACCGCGTCGAACAGCGTCAGGGAACCCCCGCCCGCACCGATCACGAGCCCGAGATTGCCGTCGAACTCGGTCACGTTGCCGGCGACGCCGCGGTGATCGCTTGCGTCGACCTCCTCGCCGGCCTGCTCGAAGGGAGTCGCCTCGCGCGCCTGGCGCGTCTCCTGTTCGCCGACGCCGAGCGCCTCGAGCAGCGCCTTGTGGCGGCCGCGCGCCTCGTTCTCCATCTCCATGTGCGCGTCGAGCGCGACGAACGAGCCGTCCGCGAGCCGCCCGAGTGGATTGATCTCCGCGAGCGTCATGTCGTACTCGACGAACAGTCTCGCCAGACGCGCGACGATCGGCACGAGTTTGTTGAGCGCGGGGCCGCTGACGCCGGCCGCGGAGATCACCTCCTTGGCCTGAAACTCGCTGAAGGGCAGGATGTTCGAGAAGTGCTTGCGCCCGACGGCCTCGGGCTGCTCTTGGGCCACCTGCTCGATGTCGATGCCGCCGACCGGCGAGAAGATCATCACCGGCTGCTTGCGGGTTCCGTCCCAGACGACGCCCGCGTAGTACTCCTGCTCGAGCGCGGCCCTGGGGTCGACGAGCACGCCGCGGGGCATCCGCCCGCCGATCTCGAGCTCGAGGATCTCACGGGCGTAGGATTCGGCCTGCTCGGGAGTGTCGGCGAACTTGACTCCACCCGCCTTCATGCGCCCGCCGGAGAGGACCTGCGACTTGACCACCGTCGGGCCGCCGATCCGCTCCGCGATCTCGCGCGCCCGGGCGGGGTCTGTGGCGAAGCCGTAGTCGGTGACCGGGATGCCGGCGCGCTTGACGATCTCGCGCGCCTCGTACTCGAAGAATCTCATTCGGTTGCGTTCATGACGGGTGCTCGCAGCTCGGGCGCCGGAACCCTACAGGGTCGGCGTCCGAGCTGGAAGCGAGGTCGCCTGCGTCCGCCTGCGCTCACCCCGGTAAGAAGACCGTCTGCCCGAGCAGACCTGTCGGTCCGACGGCCTGGATGCCCACCCGTGTGGTACCGGCCGGGATCGCCAGCTTCTGGGTGGCGCCCGCGGGCACCGTCGCCGGGGCGCTGATCGTCGTTCCCTGAGGTTCGAGTTTCAGTTCATAGGAGCTGGGCGTGCCTTCATACCACGTCGATCCCGGCGCCTTGAACTTGGCTTCGGTTGCGCCCGGTTGCCAGTGGCCGTTGCGAATCGCCCCGGGCGGGCGCGTGACGGCCTCGTAGTTTCCGCTGTTCCATTCATCGTGCTGCGCGCGCCACCACTGGTTGTCTTCGCTCGCCGGACCGTTCGTACTCCAGACGAACAGGTACCCCTCCCTGGTCGTGCTGACGATGTCGGTGTGGCCGTTGGAGAGCAAATTGCCGGCCGCCGGCGAGTAGAGGTTCCAGCCGGTCGTCCACTTGGGGAAGCCTTCGGCCAGCGCGCCGGTCGAGCTGGTGGCCTGCAGCGAGTTGGTGTCGCCTCCGTCGACCACCGCTGGGCCGCCGCTTGCGCTGACCGGGGCGATGATCGGCTCGCCGAGGAAGTCGATCCCCTGGCGCGCCCTTGGGAAGCCGCTCAGCGCGGTCGTTCCGCCCGTCGCCGGGAACGCGGACTCCAGCTGGTTGATCCCACCGCCGCTGGCAGGTGTCTCGAGCGCGAGCACGAACGAGTTGACGCCCAGCCCCGGGATCGCGAAGCTCAGGGCGCCGCCGAGCTTGCCGAACGCTCCTGTGCTCGTGAAGGGGATCGGCGTTTCCGAGCCGATGAACGGGAATTTGGGCACTGCTCCGAAGGTGTTGAGGATTTTTCCTTCGCCGGAGATCAGACTCGGAGGCGTGAACACCGGGCCGATCGCGACGTCGTCGGCACCAGCTTCGCCGCCGGTGACGTTGGCCGCGACCGGCGCGGAGCTGCCCTCGGTGATGAACTCCTGCGCGGATCCGTAGTACTCGAGGATTCCCGGTATCTGCACGGGCCAGCCGCTGACCGGTGTGCCGTCGCTGTGGTAGGCGAACGCGAACGCGAACGGCGACTGCTGGATGCCTTCGCCTTTGGTCTCGGTGTACTGCGGGCGGACCACCAGGTCAGGCGGCTTGTTGCGCCCTTCCAGGAAGGCGACCGCCGGCGGCGACTCGAGCTTCTGGTCGTTGACCAGGTCGTAGCCTTCCGTCGGTTTGAACCCTTCGGGCATCTGCACCTTCACCGGCCAGCCCGCGAGGTTTGAGCCACTCGGCTGCCAGACATGCAGATAGCCGTCCCAGCCGGCCTCGATCACGTCGAGCTTGCCGGTTCCCCCGAGGTCGTACAGCACCGGACCTCCCGCCGCGGCGCCCTGGAGCGGCAGGCGCGTGAACGGATCCGCGGGACGCGGGATCGGCAGCGGGGTCACGCCGGTGTTGGCGGTCTGCGGCCAACCCGGCTCGAGTTCGCCATGAGCGTTCCAGACGAACACCCTGCCGCCGTCGGTGCTCGCGATCACCGACAGGTTGCCGTTGTGTTCGAGGTCGCCCACCGCGACGTCGGAGATGATCGGTTCAAAGCCCGGGTTGACGCCTGCGTGAGAGACGATGACTTCGACCGGATCGGTGTGGACCGGCCAGCCCGGGAGCTCCTTGTGGGTTTTCGGGTCGATCGCATGAACAAAGCCGTCGGCGTCGCCGAATACCGCGTCGAGGCGACCCGTCCCTTGCACGTCTACGAGCGCTGGCTGGCTTTCGGCGCCCGCGTTCAGCTTCAGCGGGAAGCCCTTGATCCAGCTCGGGTCGTGCGTCACATTGATCGCCCTGCGATCCACGCCGACGCGACCGCTGGCGTCGGTCACGGTCAGGCGCAGCGCGACCGCGAACTGTTCGGCGCTTTCCAGCTCCTTCGTTTTCGACAGCCCGAACTGCGCCGACCAGAAGCTTTCCGGGATTTCGGACATGTTGAGCGTCCCGAGATTGCCCGAGAAGGCTTTCGTCTTGGTCCCTTCGCCGATCGTGAACCACGACTGCGGGTTGCCGCCCAAGCCGGCCTGCAGCACGTAATGAGCCGACGTGCTGCGCGGGGCTTCGACCGTGCCCTTCACCGATACCGATTTCGTCGTCTTGGGGTCGTACAGCGAATACCAGGACGGCGAGTCGATATGCCCGACCGGCGGCACTTCGTTGGCTGCGACTGCCTGCATCGCGCTGAACACGTTCGGAATCCCGTAGCCGTACTGCGGGTTCCATTCGCCTTCCCCGCCCGGCCAGGGCAGGTTTGTTTCGGTGATGCGTTTCGCGGTGGCGGTCAGCACCTGCTCGGCCTCGGGCCCAGTCAGCGGAGAGGAGATCAGGTGTTCGGCCGCGGCTTGGCGTCCATAGGACTGCAACAGCGCGATCGCCCCGCCGAGCGTGGGGGTCGATTCTGACGTCGAGCCACCCGTGGTGGCCCCGGTCAGCACGTTGTGCGCGCCCCAGGAGGTGAGGTCCGAGCGCGTCCAGGCTTCTTTGCTTGAGGTCGCCAGCGCCCCATTGCCGGGGATCACGTACGGCCAGAACATGCCGCCCTGGTGATCGGTCGAGTCGAAGTCGTTGGAGGACTCGAGCATCGCGACGCCCTTCGACTCCAGAGAGGAGATCGCCTCGCGCATGAACGACGAGTAGCCGAGGTCGGCGGTCACCGAGACGATCACGCTCGCGCCCTGGTCGCCGGCGAACAGCCACGCCTTCGCGAGCGAGTCGGTCATGTCCAGCGCCTCCTCGCCGGCTTTGACCGGCATGATCATGCATTTCGGGCACTCGCGATGGAGCACCTGCATCTGCCCGTCGGAGTGGCCGTAGGTCGAGTCTTCGGTCGCTGGGTCGTTCTGGTTGTCGTAGAAGTCCCAGCCGGAGATGTCGTTGACATAGCCGTCGTGGTCGTGGTCGATACCGTCCGAAAAGGCCACGATCAGATCCTCCGGATCGATGTAGCCGTTTCCGTTGGAGTCGGTCACGCGTGGATCGTTGGCCCAGTCTGCGGCGTTGACGACCCCGTCGTGATTGACGTCGTAGTCGGCGAACGAGCTCGTGTAGATGCGTTCGCAGGGTTTCGTTTCGCCGCCGACGACCATCGTCGAGCCGGTGCACGGGACCGGCAGTTCGTGCCAGTTGACATAAATGCTGTTGACGAGTTCTTTGGCCGCCGCGAGGTGCCAGTTGATCCCGCCCTCGATGTAGGCGATCACCTCGCTGGAATCGCCACTGGTGAAGTGCGTGAAGGCGTCTTCGAAATCCATCCCGCAAGGGCCGGCGACCGTCACCGGCGGCGTGGCGCATTTCCCTGCAGCAGGCGCGTTCGCGGGCGCTGCGGCTGCGATCGCGAGCAGCGCGAGCAGCGCGCTCACGAAGATCGCGAGCGTCCCGGTTCGCGCGAGCAAACCGCCGCGGGCAAGCGAAACCGCGCCGCTGATGGTGCCCACTCCGCGCGCTAGATCGTGAGCGGGCCTCTCCGGAGCGCCATCTGGCTCGAAGTGCTCGCCGCTGAAATCACCCCAGCATCTCCACATCGCAGCCTCCCTCTCAGCCTTCCTTGTCTGCCTCGCGCCGCTCGCTCGCGGGCCCCCGAAAGTCTACAACCCGACCTGCGGCGCGCGGCCGGCCTGTTAGCCTGGCCGACCCGGGGCGGGACGCAAGACGAGCTCTGAAGACCGGGCTACGAAGGCCGCTACGCGGCAGTCGGCTCGGGCTGCGCGGCGCTCGCCGATTCCACCGGCTCAAACCCGTACGCCCGCGCCAACTCGGGGTCCTTGCGCGCGAGCATCTCGGCCAGGCGCACCATCACCTGGCACTGCTTCCAGGTGGCGTCGTCCTGCATCTTGCCGTCGATCATGTGCACGCCGCGGCCGTCGGGGATCGCCTCAATCACCTTCTTGGCGAACGCGACCTCGGCCGGTTCGGGCGAAAAGACGCGCTTGGCGATCGTGATCTGGGCCGGGTGCAGCGACCAGGCGCCGACGCAGCCGAGCAGGAAGGCGGCGCGGAACTGGGTCTCGCAGCCCTCGCTGTCGCGGATATCTCCGTAGGGGCCGTAGAAGGGCAGCGCCCCGACGGAGGTGCAGGCGTCGACCATGCGCGCGATCGAGTAATGCCAGGGGTCCTGCTGATAGCTCGCCCGCGGCGCCTCGGGATCCTCGGGATCGGGGTCGGCGATCGTGCGGTAGCCCGGGTGGCCGCCGCCGACGCGGGTCGTCTTCATGCGCCGCGATGCGGCGAGGTCGGCGGGGCCGAAGCTCATCCCTTGGATCCGGGGGGAGGCGGCGGCGATCTCCTCGACGTTGACCACACCGATCTGGGTCTCGAGGATCGCGTGTACGAGGATCGGCCGCTCGAGCCCGGCGCGCGCCTCGAGTTGGGCGAGCAGGCGATCGACGTAATGGATGTCCCACGGGCCCTCGACCTTGGGGATCATCACCACCTCGATCTTGTCGCCGATCGCGCTGACGATCTGCGTGATGTCGTCGAAGAAGTAGGGCGACGCGAGCTCGTTCACGCGCGTCCACAGCGCGGTGTCGCCGAGCTCCATCTCGCGGCCGACCTTGATCAGCCCGGCGCGCGCCGCCTCCTTTTTGTCCAGCGGCACCGCGTCCTCGAGGTTGCCGAGCAGGATGTCTACCGCCGGCGCGATGTCTGGCACCTTGGCGACCATCTTCTCGTTGGAGAAGTCCAGGAAGTGGATCATCCGCGAGGGCTTGAAGGGAATCTCGCGGACTGGATCGGGGGCGTCGATCGCCAGTGGCTGGAAGAAGTCGCGGGGATTGCGCAAGTCGAAATCGTCTCCTGTAGCGGGTGTGCCCGGGGATGTGCTCGGCGTTGAACGGTATCGCCTGGGCGCTTCGCACTAGAGTTGGCCCTCGAACGCGAACATCGCAGGACAGCTACCGGAGACCCCCCGGAAGGAGATATTCAGAGACCCATGAGCCAGACCACCACCGAGACCGTCGAGACGGAACAGGCCGACCGCGAGGCGAGCGGCGCCCACCCGTACGGCCGCTACCTGGAGGAGTTCGAGGTCGGCGCTGTCTACAAGCACTGGCCCGCGAAGACGGTGACCGAGACCGAGGACCACCTGTTCTGCCTGCTGACGATGAACCATCATCCGCTGCACATCAACGACGTATATGCGGCGAAATCCCAGCAGGGACGCAACGTCGTGGCCGGCCCCTACGTCTACTCGCTGATCTTCGGGATGTCGGTCAGCGACGTCAGCGGCAAGGCGATCGCCAATCTCGCCACCGAGGAGCTGAGCCACCCGGCGCCCGTGTTTCACGGCGACACGCTGTTCGTGGAGTCAGAGGTGCTCGAGAAGCGCGAGTCGCAGTCCAAGCCCGACCGCGGCACGGTCAAGGTGCATACGCGCGCCTACAACCAGGCTGGGGTGCTGGTGGCGGAGTTCAAGCGGCTCGTGCTGGTGCCGCGCAAGACGCCCGGCGGGGGCGAAACGGCCGCCGAGAGCAACGTCGACTAGGCGTCCGATACGCTCCCTGGGTTCTCAACTCAAGGAGTTGCCCCAAGATCATGGAGACCACCGCCGACGCCCCCACAACCCACAAACGCCTGCTCGCCTGGGTCGAGGAAGTGGCCGGGCGGACCGAACCAGACCGGATCCATTGGTGCGACGGATCCGCCGAGGAGTACGACCGGCTCTGCGCTGAGCTGGTCGCGGCGGGCACATTCACGCGGCTCGCCGACGCCAAGCGCCCCAACTCGTATCTTGCGCTGTCGGATCCCGGGGACGTGGCGCGGGTCGAGGACCGCACGTTCATCTGCTCGGCGACCGAGGAGGATGCCGGGCCGACGAACAACTGGCGCGACCCCGCCGAGATGCGGGAGGTGCTGAGCGAGCTGTTCGACGGGTCGATGCGCGGGCGCACGATGTACGTGGTCCCATTTTCGATGGGAGCGCTCGGCTCGGACAAGCGTCACGTCGGCGTGCAGCTGACCGACTCGGCGTATGTCGCGGTGAACATGCGGATCATGACGCGCATGGGCCGGGGCGCGCTCGATGCGCTCGGCAGCGAAGGAGACTTCGTCCCCTGCCTGCACTCGGTGGGGATGCCACTCGCGGAGGGCGCGCACGACGTCCCCTGGCCTTGCAACGCCGAGAACAAGTACATCGTGCACTTTCCCGAGACGCGCGAGATCTGGTCCTACGGCTCCGGATACGGCGGCAACGCGCTGCTCGGCAAGAAGTGCTTCGCGCTGCGCATCGCCTCGGCGATGGCCCGCGACGAGGGCTGGATGGCCGAGCACATGCTGATCCTCAAGCTCACGTCTCCCGAGGGCGAGGTCAAGTACGTGACCGGCGCCTTCCCCAGCGCCTGCGGGAAGACGAACCTCGCGATGCTGGTGCCGACGCTCGCCGGCTGGAAGGTCGAGACGATCGGCGACGACATCGCCTGGATGAAGTTCGGCGAGGACGGCCGGCTGTACGCGATCAATCCCGAGGCAGGCTTCTTCGGCGTCGCTCCGGGAACGAGCGAACGAACCAACCCCAACGCGATCCGCACGGTCGCCCGCAACTCGATCTTCACCAACTGCGCGCGGACCGACGGCGCGGATGTCTGGTGGGAGGGCCTGACCGAGGAGCCGCCTGCGCATCTCACGGACTGGCACGGCAACGACTGGACCCCGGCATCGTCAGAGCCTGCGGCGCATCCCAACGCGCGTTTCACCGCTCCGGCGGCACAGGACCCGGCGATCGCGCCGGAGTGGGAGGACCCCAACGGCGTCCCGATCGACGCGATCCTGTTCGGCGGCCGGCGCTCCACGGTGGTACCGCTCGTGACCGAGGCGTTCGACTGGGAGCACGGCGTGTTCCTCGGCTCGACGATGAGCTCGGAGAAGACGGCCGCGGCGGCCGGCAAGGTCGGGGAGCTGCGTTTCGACCCGTTCGCGATGCTCCCGTTCTGCGGCTACAACATGGCCGACTACTTCGCGCACTGGCTCGAGATCGGGCGCCGAGACGGCGCGAAGCTACCGCGGATCTTCTACGTCAACTGGTTCCGCAAGGACGCCCACGGCTTCTTCCTGTGGCCGGGCTATGGCGAGAACTCCCGGGTGCTCGCCTGGGTGTTCGCCCGTTGCGCGGGGCGCGGCGCGGCGACCGAGACCCCGATCGGCCTGACCCCCACGCTCGGCGGCGAAGGCATCGACACGCGCGGCCTCGAGATCTCCGAGGAGAACATCGCCGAGCTGCTGCGCGTCGACGCGGGCGAATGGCGTGCCCAGCTGCCCCACCTGCGCGAGCATCTCGGCAAATTCGAGCGCCTGCCCGAGGAGCTGCAGGCGCAGCTGCGCGCGCTCGAGGCGCGGCTCTCGGCCTAGTCGCGGGCGCGGCTCGCGCTGGCGCTACTCGTGACCGTGCATTTCGCCCGCCGCGGCGGGCGGGCGCGACTCCTCGGCCAGCGAGGTGATCGTCAGCTGGCCACGCGCCGCTGACTCGAGCACGTCGGTCGCCTCCTGGTGCGAGCGCGCGTACAGCTCGACCAGCAGGTGCACGATGATGCGCGAGTCTTCTTCGTGCTTGTGGAAGCGCACGTGGGTGAAGAACTCGCGTACGCCGTGGTCTCCGAAGGCGGCGTAGGAGAGCGCGTCCCCCGCCTCCGGGCCCGAGCAGCTCTCGACGTCGTCGGCGTCGACCGAGACCGTGCACGAGGCGACCCACGGCGTTCCCGCGATCATTCGCTCCCAGCGGTCCTCGATCGGCTCCACGCGGCCGTTGCTGAACCCGAGGTGCGGCTGATCGTGCATGCAGTCCAGGCACTGCACGACCGCCTCCTGCAGCTCGTCGACCACTTCCGAGCGCTCGCCGGTATCGGGGTCGATCTTGTGGATCCCCTCGTAGTGGACCTGGACCTCGAGATCCTGCGACCAGCAGCGGTAGCAGCGAAGCCAACTGCGCGCACTGGTCTCGGAAAGCGAGCCCTCCATGATCCTCATTGTATGCCGGTCGCCGGGTGGGCCCTGCTCGGATCGCCGGTCGGGCCACTGTGCCCCGCATCACGCACCGACGACCTCGCCGGACGCTACTCCCCACCTACCGAGCTCTGCTGCGAGCCCGGCATGCACTGGGAGCGAACGATAAGGAGATGATCGTGGGACCACGTAGCAACGGACTGCTTGTCGCCGCTGTGACGGCGGGCTTGATCAGCATGGCGGGAATCGGGGCCATCCCCGCGAGCGCCGCATTCACGCAATGCCCCCGCGTCGACACAGACAGCGGATGCCAGTTCTTGATCACGGTTACCGACAGCGGAGTCCAGGTCAGCGAAGACACCACGCAGGGCGCCTTCGACGAAGAAGACGACACGCTCGTCGGGATCCAGAACAGCTCCTCGCATGCTGTCGCGGCGATCCCGATCTCGAGCGAAGAACCGATCTTCGGCTTCGATGGCGACGGCCTCTGCGAGCCGGCCGGTCTACCGCGCGCCCGGCTGTGTTGTACTTGCAAAAGACAGCCTCGGTGTTCCGAGCGCAAATCCCGGCAAGAAATGCGAAGTGGAAGAAGAGGCCTTCGAACCGTGCGGATTCGAACCCCCCGCCGTCGAGCCGGCCAACTTCAATCCGTTCGCCGAACAGTTGGTCGACGTCATCGGCTTCGCGGCAAACGGCGACGCGGTAAGCGGCCATGAGGGGCCGACGTCGTGGTTCTCGAGTCTAGCGCTCGGCTTGCACGGCGGTGTTGTCAACTTCTCACCGGCGCTCGCGCCGGGCGCGGCGACCTACTTTGCCCTGGAGGAGAAGCTGACCGGTAAAACGATCACGGTGGGAAATGCGACGACGTTGTCCACAACCCTCAGCGGCGGAGGCCAGAGCGGCAGTTCAATCAGCGTCGTGCAAGGCATACCGGTAAGCGACACGGCCGCACTCGGGGGAGCCGGCGCGGCTCTCGCCACCGGCTCGATCACGTTCGAAGTGTTCACCAACCCGAGCTGTACCGGACCTGCAATATCGGCGAGCGCCGGCGCGATCTCCGGCGGGCCTGCGATCTCCGGCTCAATTTCCAGCTTCGCGCCGGGTAAATACTATTGGGCTGCTCACTACGCCGGCGATGTCAACAATCAGGCCGCCTCGAGCGGCTGCGGTGAGGTGCTGACCGTGCTCGCGCCTACGACGACGACGACCAGCCAGTCGGGTGGCGGCGTCAGTGGCGCCGCGATCACCGTCCCGGTCGGCACCGCTGTCAGCGACAGCGCGCAGGTGGTCGGCGCGCTGGCGTCCGCTTCCACGGGCAGCGTTTCCTATGGCCTATACAAGGACAGCAAATGCGCGAGCCCGGGCACGGTTGCCGCGGCTGCGGTCGAGAGCAAAGGGCTCGCCGGCCCGTCAGCGCCCGTGAAGCCCGCGGCCGGAACCTATTACTGGAAGGCCACCTACAGCGGCGATGCGGCCAACGCGTCGTCGGTCAGCGCGTGTGGCAGCGAGGTGCTGGTCGTCGCCAAGAAGGCGAACTTCGGCCTGGCCGCGCTGAGCAAGCAATGCGTAAGCAAACGCAAGTTCACCGCTCATCCGAAAGTCCCCAAGGGTCTAAAGGCAGTGAGCGTTGAAATTCAGATCAACGGCAAGCGCAGTTTCTTTGGCAAGCTCCACGGGCGGCACACGACGATCAATCTGCGCGGTTTGCCCAAGGGAACATTCAAAGTGGCGATGATCGTGGTCGCCGCGAACGGCCAGACATATGAGGATGTGCGAACGTTCAAAACGTGCGTTCCAGGGCGCCACAAGACCCACAACAAGCGGAAAAAATGATCGGATGGGTTCGTCTGCTTAAGCAGGCGGACCGCTCACACCCACCCGGCGGCGGATAACCACGGGGGCGCCGTTCTGCGGCGGCCCCCGCGTGACGCTCGGCGGCTCCCGTGCGGCGCGGCCGGCGAGGCCGCTACCCGAACGTGAACGCGTAACCCGTCACACCGGGCGCGAAGCGCAGCGTCAGCCGGTGCTGTTCGTCGCGGGGCAGCGAGACGAGCGTATACAGCCGCTGGCGGCGCACGGTGACTACGCCGTTGTGCACGTCGACGCCGGCGAGTGCGGCGGGAATTGGATGTCCGTCGAGCAGCACCTGGACCGGGCGCGGCCGCTCGTCGGGCGAGCTCAGCACCAGGTACACGTTTTTGGCCTCGAAGTCGACTTCGACGCCGGCGTGCGCGACTGCTTCGGCCGGCTGGCCGGCGATCTTCCAGGTGCCGCTGTAGGCGAAGTCGCTGAGGTCGAGGTCTTGATGCGCGGAGCCGTAGTCGTGCAGGCCCGGCTGCGGCCCGTTCACCCAGCCCTGCGCGCGGGCGGTGCCGAGATATGTCTCCGGCGTGGCCTGCTCGCTTGGCACGACGACGCCCGTCGGTCGGCTCATCGCGCCCGCGTTCGCGCCCGCTTCGGCGAGCAGCGCGCGGATCGCGGTCTCGGTCTGCGAGTAGTCGCCCTCGCCGAAGGTCGCATAGCGCACGTCGCCATGGGCATCGATCAGGTAATCGGCCGGCCAGTACTCGTTGGCATACGCGTTCCACGTGCCCATTTCGTTGTCCTGGACGACCGGATAATGGATGCCGAACTGCCCGATCGCGTTGGCTACGTTCGAGGCTTCGCGCTCGAAGGCGAACTCGGGCGTCTCGACGCCGACGATTGTCAGCCCATCTTTGTGATAGTCGCCGTACCAGGCCTTGAGGTAGGGGAGGGTGCGAATGCAGTTGATGCAGGTATAGGTCCAGAAGTCGATCAGCACCACGTGCCCACGCAGCCCGGCGAGCGTCAGCGGACGGTCGCCGGGCGTGTTGAACCAGTCCTCGGTGTCGGCGAATTCCGGAGCTTCGCCGACGTTCTTCAGCTTGGCGGCATCCGCCAGCAGCCGCTCGCGGCTGACGTTGAGCGGATCGGAGGGCGTCGCTACGCTCGCCTCGAACTTCGGGCGATGTCCGGTCAGTTCCGGCAGCCGGCTCTCGACCGCGTGCGATTTCTCGAGCGACGCCGTCAGGTTGACTTCGGGGATGTGCTGGGCGACGTACTGGTCGAAGTTCACGTCCAGTTCGGTCGCGATCGCGACCGCCGTGATCACCATGGTCGCGCCGAGGGCGCGCTGCAGCGCGACGCCGCGGCCGGCGCGGCGGACGCGATCGAACAGCGTGCGGCCTCCGAGCACGAGTCCCAGCAGCACGATGCCCGACCCGAGCCCATAGGCGATCGCGACCGCGACGCTGCGCCCCGAGGCCGCGCTCACCGAGATCACCGCCGCCAGGATCGGCCCCGCGCAGGGGGTGTAGACGAAGCCAAGCGCCGCGCCGACCAGCAAGCCCGACGCGAACCCGTCCCCCCGTGTTTTCGGGCCGAGCGCCGCCAGACGCGACAGACGCGCCTCCAGAGAATCGGTCAGGCCCGGGACGATCAGCGCCACGCCCGCGATCAGCAGCACCGCCACGGCTAGGTTGCGCAACGGGTCGGAGCCCAGGCCGACGCCGCCGACGATGCTGGCGATCCCGATGATCGTGACCGTGAACGTCACGATCAGCCCGAGCACGACCCCTAGCGGTCGGCGCCTGCCGCCGACCCCGCCGGCGGACAGCAGCGCCGGCAAGACCGGCAGCACGCACGGTGAGAGCGCGGTGCCCGCCCCGGCCAGGACCGCAAAGCCGAGCAGAACGATCATCTCTTACTGAGACTACGTATAGACGCTCTTCTTCCGCGCCGCTTGCCGCGGGCGGCTCAGCGCCTGAGCATCACGTAGACGACGGCGATCGCGAATGCGATCTGCCCGAACGCGAGGGCAGTGCCGAGGTTGACAGCCCCGAGCGCGCCCGCCAGCGCGCTGGCCAGCGCGAACGCGCCGAACATCGTCAACAGGTCGCGCGCCATCTCAGCGGCTGGCTGCGCGTTCGAGCGCCGCCACGAGCGAGGGCGCGTCCGCGCGTGGGTCCTGTTCGGCCAGCAGCGCCTCCGCCGCGCGGCGTCCACCGACCGCGCGCAGGCCGCGCTCGCCGTGCTCGCGCGCGTAGTCCGCCAGCGCGCTCGCGCGCCTGGCGCGCGGTCGGTGGGCGACCAAATCGAGCCCGGCGCGGTGTGCGTCCAGAGTCGCTGCCAGCGCCTCGATCCCTTGCGCGGGGGACAACGATGAGACGGCGTGCACCTTGGTCGCGGGCGAGCCAAGCGAGTGCAGCGCCGCGAGCAGATCGCGTCTGGTGCGCATCGCGGGCGCCCCGAGGTCGGCCTTGGTCACAACGAGCACATCGGGGATCTCCATGATCCCTGCCTTCAAAAACTGCAGCACGTCGCCGCTCTGCGGCTGGACCACGACCACGACCGTGTCGACCGCGTCGGCGACGTCGGTCTCGGCCTGGCCCACACCGACCGTCTCGATGACGACGACGTCATACGCTGCGGCCAGCGCCTCGGCGGCGGCTGCGGTCGCGCCCGCCAACCCTCCCAGCTGCTCGCCCGCGGAGGTCGAGCGGATGAACACGTCCGGGTCGGACGGGTCGAATTCGATGCGCGCGCGGTCGCCGAGGAGCGAGCCGCCCGACCGGCGCGAGCTGGGGTCAACGGCCAGGATCGCCACCCTTCTGCCCTCTCCGCGCCAGACGTGCAGCAAGGCCGAGAGCAGCGAGGACTTGCCCGCTCCCGGCGGCCCTGTTACCCCGACGATGTGGCCTTGAGCCTCGCCGCCGAGCGCCGCCGGGGAGACCTCGCGCAGCAGCGCGTGGGCCTGTTCTCGGTCTGCGGGCGCGCTGCTCTCGAGCAGGTTGAGCGTATCCGGTGCGACGCTCACCTCGCGCGCGCGCAGACGCGCCCCGAGCGCGGCTCCGTCTGCGCTCACGAGGCGCCGTTGGAGGAGGCGCCGTTGGGCGCGGCCCCGACGAGCTCGACGATGTCGCTCATGATCCGGGTGATGTCGAAATCCTTGGGCGTGTACACGGCCGCGACACCGGCTCGTTTCAGCGCAGCGATGTCCTGCTCGGGGATGATCCCGCCGACGACGACCGGGGCGCTCACGCCCGCCTCGCGCAGCGCGTCGATCACGGCCGGGATCAGCTGCCGATGCGACCCGGAGAGGATCGAGAGGCCGATCACGTGGACGCCCTCTTGGCGCGCGGACGCGGCGATCTGAGCGGGCGTCAGGCGAATCCCCTCATAGACGACGTCCATCCCCGAGTCGCGCGCTCGGACCGCGATCTGCTCGGCGCCGTTGGAGTGCCCGTCGAGGCCTGGCTTGCCGACGAGGATCTTCGGGCGACGACCGAGCTGCTCCTTCAGGGCTGCCACGCGCTCGCGCAGTTCGCCGAGCTCGTCATCGCCCTGCGCGGGCGCGGCGTCGCCGACCCCGGTCGGCGCCCGGTAGCTGCCGAACACCTCGCGCAAAGTCCTTGCCCACTCGCCCGTCGTGGCGCCCGCGCGCGCCGCTGCGATCGTCGGGATCATCACATTCTCGCCTGCCGGGTCATCCTGCTCGGCAACCTGGGCCAGCGCGGCCAGCGCGGCGTCGACCGCGCCCTGATCGCGCTCGGAGCGCCAGCGGCGGACCGCCTCGATCTGTTCGGCTTCCACCGACGCATCGACCACGAGGATCGAGTCCGCGAGGCCTGCTCCGCCGGCGGTCAGCGGCGATTCCTCGGTCTCGGTGAACCTGTTCTGGCCGACGACGATCTGCTCTCCGGACTCGATCCGGCGGATGCGCTCGCGGTGGGCCTCGACGAGCGCCGCCTTCATGTACGGAACCGCTTCGACAGCGCCGCCGTGCTCGGCGACGACCGCCATCTCCGCGCGCGCTCCCGCGAGCAGCTCCGCCACCAGCCCGTCCATCACGCGCGAGCCCTCAAAGATGTCCGGGTACTCGAGGACGTCGGTCTCGTAGGCGAGGACCTGCTGAATGCGCAGCGACCATTGCTGGTCCCACGGGCGCGGCAGGCCGAGCGCCTCGTTCCAGGCGGGCAGCTGGATCGCGCGTGCGCGTGCGTCGCGCCCGAGCGTGACCGCGAGCGCCTCGAGCACGATCCGTTGCACGTTGTTCTCCGGCTGGGCCTCCGTCAGCCCGAGCGAGTTGACCTGAACGCCATAGCGGAAGCGCAGCTGCTTGGGGTCGCTGACGCCGTAGCGCTTGCGTCCGAGCTCCTCCCACAGGACCCCCATCGCCCGCAGCTTGGCGTGCTCTTCGACGAAGCGAACGCCCGCGTTCACGAAGAACGAGACGCGCCCAAACACCTGCTCCATACGCTCCGCCGGCACCCGCTCGCGGGCGGCGTCGAGCACTGCGATCGCGTTGCTCATCGCATAGGCGATCTCCTGGACGGGCGTCGCGCCCGCCTCCTGCAGGTGATAGGAGCAGATATTGATCGGGTTCCACTTCGGCACGTGCTCCACGGTGTAGGCGATCATGTCCGCGATCAGGCGCAGCGACGGCGCCGGTGGGAACGCGTAGGTGCCGCGGGCCAAGAACTCCTTGACGATGTCGTTCTGGGTGGTCCCCTGGAGCTGGCCCTGCTCGACGCCATGTTCCTCGGCTACAACGATGTACAGGGCCAACAGCCACGCCGCGGTGGCGTTGATCGTCATCGAAGTGTTCATCTGCGCCAGCGGAATGCCGCTCATCAGCGCCGCCATGTCGCCGCGGTGGGAGATCGGCACCCCGACCTTGCCCACCTCGCCGCGCGCGAGCTCGTCGTCGGGGTCGTAGCCGGTCTGCGTCGGCAGGTCGAAGGCGACCGACAATCCCGTCTGTCCCTTGGCGAGGTTGTGCCGGTAAAGCTCGTTCGACGCTCGCGCGGTCGAGTGCCCCGCGTAGGTGCGCATCATCCAGGCCCGATCGCGCTCTCCCAAGCGTATGCTGCGCGCGTCGCTCATCGCGCTCGCGGGGTGCGTTCACGGCCCATGCAGGCATTGTACGTGCGCCTCGCCCCCATTATTGTTTGCGCCAATGAGCCAGACGATCGAGCTACCGAGCACCGGACTGCCGGGCAGCGGGCTGGGGGACTCCTGGAAGGTGATCGTTCGCAACGATGACCACAACACCTTCGACCACGTCGCGCGCACGCTGGCCCGTTACATCCCCGGCACGAGTCTCGAGCGCGGCCACCAGATCGCGAACGTGATCCACAACTCCGGCAAGGCGGTCGTCTACCGGGGGCAGCGCGAGCCGGCCGAGCACTACTGGGAGCAGCTCAAGGGCGCTGGTTTGACGATGGCCCCGCTTGCCCAGTAGAAAACGCGCAGGCGTGAGAAACCCGCGGGCCTGAGCTCACCGCTAGCGGCGCTGTGCGTCGCCGTTCCCGTGGCCGTTGCCGGCCGTCGTCGGTTGTGCGAGCAGCTGTCCGTGCGCGGTCAGATCCCACCAGCCATACAGCACCGGAATCTGATACCAGCTCGAATGGTCCGCGCGGAAGTCGCGCATCTCCGGCCCCTCCCAGTAGCGCTCCCAGTCGATCGGGTCGTCGAAGTGGGCGAGCTGCTGGAACTTGTACCGATCGTCGCGCGAGCGGTACACCGTGTAGGAGCTCGCGCCGTAGCGCAGCGCGACGGCGGCGATCTCGTTCAACGCCGTCGCAAAGCCGTCGCTGCGGAAGCCGGTCGCGTACCAGGGGATGAGGACCGTTCCGCCGCTTGCGCCCGCCATCAAGCGCCGACCTCGGCGTGGATCGCGCCGGGACCCTCGGCGGTCTTGCCCTGACCCTCGCGCTCGGCGCCGACGAGGATCGAGATCTTGCCGAGGTGCTTGTTTTCGCGCATCAGCTGGTGGGCCAGCGCTACTCCGTCGAAGCCGAGCGTGCGCCAGATCACCGGTCTGATCTGTCCGCTGTCGATCAGTTCGTTGGCCTTCACGCACTCGTACGCGTTGGCGAAGTGCGAGCCGAGAATCTCCTTCTGCTTCATCCACAGGTAGCGCACGTCGAAGTCGAGGTGATAGCCGGTCGTCCCGGCGCAGATCACGACCTTGCCGAACGGCTTGACGGTAAACACCGACGTCGGGAACGTCGCCTTGCCGACGTGCTCGAAGACGATGTCCGGCGCGTCGCCGAGGATCTGCTTGACGCGCTTGGCGAATTCGCGCGAGACGCCGAAGCGGGCCTTCTCTTCCTCCGGGCTCTCGCCTCCCTTGCGCATCATTCCCGCGAATTCCGCGCGATCGATGAAGTCCACGGCTCCGAGTCGCTTGACGAGCTCGCCCTTCTCGGGCGAGCTCACGACGCCCACGCAGCGCGCGCCCGCGGCGGCGCACAGCTGCGTGGCGAACACGCCCAGCCCGCCGGCTGCGCCCCAGACCAGCACGTTGGCGCCCGCCTGAATTTTGCAGCGCGTGATCAGCATCCGATAGGCGGTGAAGTAGACGAGGCCGTACGACGCCGCCTCCTCCCAGGTCAGCGCGTGGGGCTTGGGCAACAGCTGCTGAGCCTGGACCTTGGTGAACTGCGCGAACGATCCCCAGGTCGTCTCATAGCCCCAGATCTTCTGCGACGGCGCCGCCATCGGGTCGAGGCCGTGCACCTCGGGGTCCTCGTAGGACGCCTGGTTGCAGTGCATGATGACCTCGTCGCCGACCTTCCAGCGGGTCACACCCACGCCGACCTTCCAGACGATCCCCGACGCATCCGAGCCGCCGATGTGATGGCCGTACTCGGGGTGGTCGCCGTATTTCATCACCGACACCGGCTCGCCCAGCGCGGCCCAGACGTTGTTGTAGTTGACGCCCGCCGCCATCACGCGCACGATCACCTCGAACGCGCCCGGCTCTGGTACTTCGATCTCCTCGATCTGGAACGCGTCCTTCGGCTCACCGAGGCGCTCCTCGCGGATGACCCAAGCGGCCATCGTCGCCGGCAGCTCGCCTGGCTCTGCGTTGACCTCGGATACTTGTTGCAGGTCTATTGCCACGTGTCGACCTCGTGTGTCGGGGGCGGATGGGTCGCTCCCCAAATGCCCGGATTCACTGGATTTGCAGGGAAATGTGTGTACTACTCGACCGGTGACCTACCCCCTAGAGGACTGGGGTCCTCCCCGGATGGCAGTCATCGGCACTGAGCATACCGGGCGCGTGCTGGCGATCGCGTCCTCTTCGGCTGCGGCGGCCGCCTGGACCGCAGCGTGCGTCCAGGATCGAAAGCGCGCTCGCGGCGCGCTCGACCGGGCGGCGGGCGCCGCGGTCTTTCAGGCGAGCTGGGTCTTTCAGCCGAGCTGGATCCTCCCTGGTCTGGGCACGGCTTGGATCGTCGGATCGCGCCCGGCGCCCGACGACAGGCTCGCGGGGCGGATCTCCGCACACGCCCGGAGCGTGACAGCAAGCTGGCGTCCTTCCAGTTGAGTGCGCTTGCACCCGGTCGGCGATCAGGGCACTCGCACCTGGCTGGCGATATTGGCTCACTCAAACTGCGATTTTGCGTGAGCGCATGATCGCGCGCAAGTTAAGCTAGAAGTGATTAGCGACTACTAGAAGTGATGAGCAACTCTGAAAGCTTCATTCGATTGGAGCTCGACGAATGTTGGCTGGACGAATGTTGGAAGGCTTGACGGGCTTTGAAAACGACGTGATAGGGTTCGCCGCGCGAGTTCACCGTTGAACTCGTTCGTTTTCCTGGCGAGCAGAGTTGCGGCCTGGGGGGCGATTCCACAAAAAGTTAACTCGCATTTGGGGGGCCAACATGCGTAAGGTTTTGCTGCTCGCCATGACGACCGCTCTTGTTGCCGCCATGGGAGGCACCGCGTCCGCAGTAAGCTTGAGTGCGACCTCGCTGGTGCAAGAAAACAACGGCAACTGCGGTAGATTTGAGTCCGGTCAGCAGATCATCGGATCGGCGAAGTTCACCCGTACCTTCAACAAGCTCAAGGTGGTCTACAAGGCCAAACATCTCGCGAAATCAACGAGATACAACTTGGAATTCTTTAATGCCACCGAAGGGGTGTGCCAGTTTCTCGGAACGCCCGCCAGTGCCATCACAAGCACGAGTGGCGCTGTCACCATCACGGGCGAAATGGAGGTCCCTGAAGGTGACTTCGAATTCTTCGCCGATGGCACCTCGACCAGCGGCGGACCCTTCAGCAACGACTCGTTCACGGTCGTCCTGCCCAGACCTTGATCGCTATGAGGTGACGCCGGTCGCCATCCGCCCTTAGGCGTATGACTCCGGCAAGCTTGGCGTCCTCCCTGGCCGGGAACCGCGTGTTTAAGTCCTCGCGATCCTGGCCCGGGAGGACACCTCGCCGATGCTGCAGGCGACACCTCGCGATGCCGGTCAGGGCCGGCCCCGCTTTGTCGACGAGCACCGCGTCGATTCGGGGAGAAGACCGTGCGGGCGGCGCTGCCGCTATGAGCCTTTCGCCCACAGCCGCCAGCCGAGACGCGCGGCCGGTTGCTCCCACCATCGTGGTCCGAGCATTCCTTGCTCCACACAGGCCCACGGCCATGCATGCAGCCAGCTCCACAACTCGCGCCCCCTGCGCGCTGCCCTGCAGGCGGCGAACTCGTCGCGATAGCCGAGGCTGGCGGCCACGTCCGCGCCGGCCCAGCCGCAGACGTCGCGTAGGCCCGCCGCCGTCAGGCGCTTGAGCTGGGCGTAGGAACGCTCGTCGGCCCGGTCGGCGTCGAACGCGTCGCCGATGCAGAGGGCGGCCCAGGCTTGGGGGCCCACCTCCGGAGGTCGCGAGTCGAGCGCGACGAGCTCGATGGTCAGCTCGCCGTCGAGTGACTCGCTCGGCACCCGCCAAAGATGGGGAACGAACAAGCCCGCGACCACCCGGAACGTCGGACGACCGTCGCGCGCGAGCTTGGCGATCGCGCGGCGCAGCGATTCGCCCGGCGCCAGAGGTATCGCGGGCAGACTGCCTCCGCGGTCATACACGCGAGGCACGCTGTCGAGGATCGGCTCGGTCATACGCTTTGACAATGACATCGGCGCCGGACCGACCACGAACGCGCTCGCGTGCTCGCTGCCCGCGCGCCGAGTCCGCGACGTCATCGCCGTGGACCGTGCCCGGATCCAGCCGCCGAGCCATCACGACTATGCTCTGATCCTACTGCGATGGCCGACCTCGATCACGTGGCTGAAGCGGATCCGGAGGAGGTGCTGAGGGGACGTTCGCTCATACTCGGGTTCACCGGGCTGATACCGCTCGCCTTGATGGTCCCGATCCTGATGCTGCACCTGTATGCCGTGGGAATCGTCGAGGGGCTGGTCGCGGGCGCGGCGGTGATCAGCTATCACCTGGCGCGCGGGCAGGGCATCACCAACCTCGATGCTCTGAGCATCAGCTTCGCGGTTCCGATCGCCGTCCTGTACTTCGCCTTCGGCAACCAGACGATCATCGAAAACCTGGATGTCGCGATCTACACACTGCTCGCCGGGCTGATCGTGCTCTCGCTCATTCGCCGCAGGCCCTGGACCGAACAGTTCGCCAAGCGGGTCATTCCACCTGAGCATTGGACGCGGCCTGCGTTTCGCATCATCAACATGCGGATCACAGCGCTGTGGGCAGCGGCCTTTCTGATCTGCGACGCGCTGGCCGTTTTCGCGTCGGGCGCGTTGCGCCGCTACGTCCCGATCGCGCTGTTGTTTGCGACCGCGCTGGCGGTACCGCGCATCGCGCGTTGGTATCGGGCCCGGTTGTCCGCCGCGGATCTCGAGCAGCCAGGCCAGGCTGGGAACGAGCTGACCGCTGCGCGCCGATGATCAGCCCGAGGCGAACGGCAACGCCGTGACCTCGGCGCTGGCACCGTGCTCGCCGACGTTTACCCGCGCCCCGGGCTGCGCCTCGCGGCGAATCAGGCCGAGTCCGATCGGCCCGAGGGCGGGGGAGACGGCGGCGCTGCTCGCGCGCCCGACCGTACGCTCGCCCAGGCGCAGCTCGGCGCCCGGCGCGACCGGCTCTGAGAGGAGCAGGCCGCGCAGGTGTCGGTTGGGCTTGCCCTTGTAGTACAGCCTCGCGACCGTCTCCTGGCCGACGTAGCAGCCCTTCGTGAAGCTGACCGCGCGCTCGTTGAGCCCCGCCTCCTGGGGGATCGTCGTGTCGTCGAGGTCGACCCCGTAGCGCGGCTCGCCGCGCTCGACGCGAATGATCTCGGCGGCCGCCTCGCTCACCGGGGTCGCGCCGCGCCCGCACAGCGCCGCCCGCAACCGCTGCGTGTCGGCTGCGCCGCAGATCAGATCCACCCCGGCGCGGGTACGCACCGCAAGGGCCGCGACCCCGCCGATCTCGACAGCCGCGTTTGCATGCTCGGCTTCGCCCAAGCCCTGCTCGGCTCCGGCGTGGGCCGCCGCCCGTGGACCGATCAGCGCGATCAGGCCGCGCTCGAGCGTGCGCTTGTGCAGCGCTACGTCGTAGCCGATCTGACAGCGCCGGATCATGTCGAACAGCGCCTGCAGCGCGACGCGCTCGGTATCGAGCAGCAATTCCTGCGGCGGTTGCGCATCCTCCGCGCCGGGCGCGAGTATCCGCAAGTCCCCGAGCATCTTGCCCTTGTGGGTCAAAAAGGCGGCGTACCTTCCTTGCCCGGGGCGTAGGTCGGCGAGCTCGTTGGTCACCTGTCCGTTGAGGAACTCGACCGCCCCGGCACCCGTAAGCGCGAGCTTCCCGCGCTCGGAGCGGTCAAGCAGGCCGCAGCCCTCGTTCAGGGTGCCGTACTCGCGATCGAGGCCCGCTCGAGTCGCTGTGTCCGATCGACTCGCTGTGTCCGCCGCGCCCATCTCTGCTTCGAGGATAGCCGCGGGGCTGCCACGCTAGGCTTGGCGCCGATGGGCTCGCTCGCGGACGACTTCCAGCGCATCGTTGACTCTTTGCCCGACGATTGGACCGACCTCGAGCTCGACATGCGCATCGCCGACGAGTCGCGCTACGTCGAAGCCGCCGTGTACCTGGTCACCTGCAATGCGCGCCCCTACTCCAAGCACGACTGGCACTGGCGCCTGCTAGTTGCGCATCGCTTCGGGCACGCCGCGTCGGCGCCGACGGCGCACGGCACCCTCGGCCTGCTCGACGCAGCCGGAATCGCCGGCGAGCTGGCGGTGCGCGAGGTGCGCTCCGGGCGCGTCGAGGTCACACAGATGTGGGGCCGCCCGCAATCGGCGCGTGAGGAGTTCATGCGCCTGCGCGCGCAGTAGCGGGTGAGCTGACGCGCGTGGCGCGAATCCTGGCGCTGATCCCCGATCTGCTGTTTGGCTCGAGACTGCAGGCGAGCCTGGCCGCGGCCGGCCACGAGGTCGAGCTGACGGGCGATCCCGCGGCCGTGAGTGAGCGCCTGCCCGACGCCGATGTGCTGCTCGTCGATCTGACCCGCGAGGAGCTCGACGGCGCGTCGCTGGTCAAGGCGCTCGCGGCACGCGGCCTGCTCGCCGGCACCCGCACGCTCGGCTTCTATGCCCACGTCGATCCGGAGACGCGCGAACGTGCCGAACGAGCCGGCTTCGACCTCGTCGTTCCCCGCTCGCGCCTCGCGCGCGAGGGGCCCCAACTGCTAGAGCGGCTCGGCTCCGAGCTTTAGGCGCGCCGATCGACGTCGATCGATTCCCGCAGACGGCTGATCAGTTCCGCGTCAACTCGCTGGCGTCGCCTCGCCGCCGCCGAGATCGGTGCGCTGCGCGGCGGCCTCTTCGAGCGGGACCAACGCCCCGTTCGGCACGCGCTCGGCGTGCGTCTCCCAGCGCCCGGCGCGCTCCGAGAGGGCGGCGCGGATCACCATGCCGTGGCAGACGACGAGCGCCGGCAGTGGGCCTCGTTCGACGTCGTCGAGCGCCGCGGCGACGCGCACCTCCTGCTGGGCGAAGGACTCGCCCCCGGGAAAAGCAAAGCTCGGGTCGCCGCTGACGAACTTCGCGAACAGCTCGGGGGCCTGCGCCTGTACGTCGCTGAACAGCCGGTCCGTCCAGTCCCCGGCGTCGGTCTCCACCAGGCGGGCGTCCGGCTTGGGCTGCAGCGCCAACCTGGCCGCGACGACCTCGGCGGTTTCGCTCGCGCGCCGCAGCGTGCTGCACCACAGCGCAGCGAAGCCATATCCGGCCGCGCGCTCGGCGAGCTCGCCCGCCTGCGCCTGACCCGTCGCGTCGAGCGGCACCGGTAGCTGGCCCTGGAAGCGCCGCTCGAGGTTGTACGCGGTCTGGCCGTGCCTGGCCAGGTAGACCGTCGCCGCCATCGGCTGCTACGACGGCTTGCCCGCGCGCGGTTCGATCACGCCGCTCTCGGCAGGCCCGACTTCAACGAGTTGCGGCGGGGGCAGCTGGTCCTCGCGCATCCGCTCACGCTACAGCAGCGCCGGGCGGGCCGGGTTGTGCTGCCCGGGCCGCCGGCGCGGATCGGCATACACTGCGCAGGGTGCGTCGCAGAGTCACCTTCTCGCGCAACCTGACGCTGTCGCTGTCGCGAACCTGCCGGTGCTATTGCAAGTACTGCGCGTTCGCCACCCATCAGCCCCACCTGTACGAGCCGGAGCAGGTCCTCGAGATTCTCGACGGCGCCGCGCGCCGCAATGTCAAGGAGCTGCTGGTCCTCACGGGCGAGCATCCCGAGGTAAACGACGAGGTCGCCCGTCGCCTGGCCGGCTACGGGCACGCGGACTTCACCTCCTACGTCGTCTGGGCTTGTGAGCGCGCGCTCGAGCGAGGCCTGCTGCCGCACACGAACCTCGGCGTGCTCGCGCACGAGGACCTCGCGCGCCTGCGCGACGTCACGGGCTCCCAGGGCCTGATGCTCGAGTCGGTGTCCGAGCGGCTGATGCAGACCGTCCATGCGGGCTCTCCGACCAAGCACCCTGCGCGCCGCCTGCAGACGATCCGCGCGGCCGGCGAACTGCGGATCCCGTTCACCTCGGGGATCCTGGTCGGCATCGGCGAGACCGAGCAGGAGCGCATCGACTCGCTGCAGGCGCTCGCCGAGGTGCAGCGCGAGTACGGCCACCTGCAGGAGATCATCCTGCAGAACTTCGTTCCGCATCAGAGCTATTACGGTCGCGAGCCCGCGCAGATCGCCGACGCGGCGGCCGGCGCCTATTGGCGCACCGGCGTCGCCGGCGCGCGGCCGCGGCTGGCGCTGCCGCCGTGGGCGTGTCCGGTGAGCATCGAGGACATGAAGCGGTTGATCGCGCATGCTCGGCGGCTGATGCCAGACGTCGGCGTCCAGGTGCCCCCGAATCTCGCCGACTGGTGGGGCGAGCTGGTCGCCGCGGGCGCGACCGACCTCGGTGGCCTGTCGGCCAACGGCGATCACATATCGCCCGAGCACCCCTTCCCCTCGCCGCACCAGGTGCGCAAGCGCCTGCAGGCGGATGGCTTCGCGTTGACCGAGCGGCTGTGCGTCTACCCGCGCTACATCTCCCCGGACTGGCTCTCGCGCGGGGTGCTCGACACGATCAAGGTGAAGTACTGGAGCTTCATCCCCCGGCGCGGCTCGGGCCGCACCGACCCGCCGGCGCCGATTCGTAGCGAGCTGGTCTCGGGCGCGGTCGCGCGGGCACGGGAGGGCGCCAAGCTCGATCCCGCGGAGCTCACCGCGCTGTTCGCCGAGACGCGCCCCGAGGCGGTCGCGGAAATTCGCGCGGCCGCGGACGAGCTGCGCGCCGAGCTCGCCGGCGAGACGGTCACGTTCGTCGTCAATCGCAACATCAACGTGTCCAACGTCTGCACGGTCGGCTGCGCGTTTTGCGGGTTCGGACAGAGCAGGCGCTCGCCCGACGCCTACCACCACTCCTCCGAGGAGTTCTCCCGGCGCGTGCGCGAGGCTGTGGCCTACGGCGCGAGCGAGGTGTGCATCCAGTCGGGCATCCACCCCGAGTGGACGCTCGAGGACTATCTCGCCTGGCTTGCGCTCGCCAAGCGGGTCGCCCTCGCGGAGGGCGTCGATATCCACCTGCACGCATACTCTCCGATGGAGATCGCGCACATGTGCGACATCTCGAGGCTGCCGCCGAGCGAGGTGTTCGCCCGCCTCAAGGAGGCCGGTCTGGGCTCCACTCCGGGCACCGCGGCGGAGGTCCTGCACGACGGCGTGCGCGAACGGATCTCGCCGAACAAGCTGCCCGTCGCCCGCTGGATCGAGATCATCGAAGCCTCGCACCGCGCGGGCCTGCGCTCGACTGCCACGGTGATGTTCGGCCACATCGAGGAGCCATGGGAGCTGGCCGAGCACATGCGGGTGGTGCGCGAGCTGCAGGAACGCACGGGCGGGATCACCGAGTTCGTGCCGCTGTCGTTCATCCCGTTTCAGACGCTGCTCGGGCGCACGCATGGGGTGCAGGAGATCTCGCGAGAGGAAAACCTCAAGCACACGGCCGTGTTCCGCCTGGCGCTCGGACGGACGATCCCGAGCCTGCAGGCGTCGTGGGTGAAGATGGGGCTCGACGCCGCGACGGAGTCGCTTAGCTGGGGCGTCAACGATCTCGGCGGGACCTTGATGGAGGAGTCGATCAGCCGCCTCGCGGGCTCCTATCACGGGACCAGGCTCGATCCCGACCAGCTCGTCGCGGCCGCCCACCGGGTGGGGCGACCGGCGGCCGAGCGCACGACGCTGTATGAGATCAAGCGCCGTTACGAGCCACCGGTCGCGCTCGTGCCGGCGTGAGCTGCGTCAGTTCGAGCAGCGTCACCCGGCGAGGCTCTTGACCGCGGCCGCGATCGCCGCGGGATGGGTGTAGGGCGCCATGTGGCCGCCACTGACCATCACCAGGCGAGCGTCGGGCAGCGCCGCGGCGAGGCGTCGTCCGTAGATCGGTTTGACGAGCTGATCCTGGTCGCCCTGGATCACCACGGCGGGCGCCTCGAGCGCGCGCAGGCCCTTGTCGATCCGCGTGATCACCCCGGGCAGGGCGAGATCCTCGCCTGCCAGCGCCTCGAGGTTGCCGTGGGTCATGTTGATCGCGAGCAGACGCCGGCGGTGGGCGGGCGCGACGGGCTGCGGGTGAAAGGCTTCGCTGTCTCCCTGGTTGACCGACACGGTGAGCAGCAGCTGCGCAAATGTGACGTCGGCGATCTGTCTGATCGCAGGCAGCTGCAGGATCTGCACCGCGTGCGCTTGCACCCATCCGAAGGCGCTGCCTTTGATCCCGGCGGCGGCCGCATCGACGAGCACCAGGCCGCGCACCTCGCGCGGGTAGCGCTCGGCGAAGCCGAGCGCGATCGTCCCGCCATAGGAGTGCCCCACCAGGATCGGCTTCGCGACGTGCAGCTTGGCGAGCAGTTCGTGCAGCACCTGCAGCTGACGATCGAACGGCACATAGCCGCCGGTCGAGTAGCCGAAGCCGGGCCGGTCGATCGCGATCGTGCGGTGGCCGTCGAGCAGCGGCGTGACCTCGCTGAAGTCTTCGGCGGTGCCCGGCAGGCCATGCATCAGCACGACTGGGGTGCCGCTGCCGCGCCGTTCCAGATAGTGGATGCGCAGCTTGCCGACCTGGATGAAGGAGCCGGCCGGCTCGGGCTCGTCCGGGAGCCGGCCGTAGGTCCAGTTCAAGACGACGACTGCTACCGCGAGGATTGCCAGCACGACCAGCCCGAGCCTGAGGATCGAGGGCCGGCGGCGCACCTGGCGCGGCGTCGTGTCCGGCGCTAGCGGAACAGGTCCTCCTCGATCGGGCGCAGCAACGCGGCCGCGCCCGGGCCGTCCTCGGCCGTGACGAAGCGCTCGAGGCCGTCGATCACGATCACCGGCTCGCGCGAGTCCTTCGCGCGGGCGAGGTCCGCGGTCGCGGCGGCGGCGTCCGCGATCGCCGGCCAGCTCGCGCGGAGCGGCATTCCGGCGGCATCGGTTCGCCCGCGCCAGTCATCGAGCGGCGCGAGCCCGGCACAGCCGATCGCCACGTCGCATTGACCGTGACGCCAGGGACGCCCGAAGCTGTCGGTGATCAGCACCGCGAGCCACGCGCCCGTCAGCTCGCGCAGCCGCGCGCGCAACGCCCGCGCGGAGGCGTCGGGGTCGCGTGGGAGCGTGACGAGCGTTTCCGGTTCTGAGGTATTGGAGGCATCGACGCCGGCGTTGGCGCAGACGAAGCCGTGCGCCGTGCGGCAGATCAGCACGTCGCGCTCGGCGCGCACGATCTCGGCTGACTGTTCGAGCACGACCTCGACCGCGCGAGGATCCTTGGCCTGGGCGAGCGCCAGCTCGCGCGCAAGCGCTCCGGGCCGCACCTCGGCCAGCGCGCGCACCGCTCCCTCCGCCTTGGAGACGATCTTGTGCGCGATCACCAGCAGCTGTCCGTCGTGCAGCGAGCGTTCGCGTTCGGCCGCGGCGTGCTCGGCGGCGGTTGCGCTGAGCGGCTCGATCGGGGCGCGCGCGACCGCGGCGACGACCAGACCGGCGAGATCGTCCCCGAAGCGCACCTCGGGGATGTCGCTCAGGCTGCGGGCGGACAGGCGAGCCAAGGCGTCCTGGTCAGTCCCAGCACCGCGCGCGTTCGCGGCGCGCCCAGCTGCTGTGAGCGCAGGCGCTCGCGCAGCGCCGCGAGATCCTCGCCGGTGTCGATGTCGAGCAGCAGCGACGGCGGGCGCTCGATGTGGCAAGCGGCGCCCGCCTCGCGCGAGAGCCGGCGATGGCGCGCGAAGCTGCCCGGCCCGAAGCTCGGAGCGAAGATGTCCGGCGGCGCGAGCAGCAGCCCGTTGGTGCCGGTCCCGTGGCGATCCGGCACGATCGTCACCGTCGCAGCCGCCCGTAGCGAGCCGCGGTCGCCGGCGCGAGCATCCGGCGCGGGATCTGCGCCGGCCGTGGGCGCTCTGAGCAGCGCATCGAGCTCGCGCGGATCGAGCGCTGGACAGTCGCCGGGGATGCACAGGACGCGTTCGAAGTCCTCGCTCAGCGCGCGCGCCACGCCCAACGAGACCGCGGCGCTCTGGCCTCGCTCACCGCTGTCGCCGAGCACGAGCGCGCCTTGCTCGCGGGCCGCGCTCGCGACGGACTCCTCGGCGGTGATCACGATCGTCTGGTCGAGCGCCGCGGTTTGCGCGAGCGCGCCGAGCACGTCGCCGACCATCGCCCGGGCGAGCTGCGCGCGCAGCGGATCCGTGACGCTTGCGCCCAGCCGGCGCTTGGCGTGCGCGAAGCGCTTGACCGGGAGGATCGCCGCGGTGCGCATGGCACTCACCGTAGAGCTTCGGCGAACATCAGGGTATGGCGTGCGACACGCGCGCGCGAGGCCGGATCGTCCATGCGGGTATCGATCCGCAGCGTCGGCAGCCCGACGACGTTTTCGTCGGCCACGATCCCGTCGAGCAAGGTTCCGTAGAAGGCCGCGACCCCGCTCGCGGTGCACTCGAGCGCGGCGAACGCCATGAACGACGCGGTCGGGCCCTTCAGGACCTCGCCGCCGACTACCGGGCTGACGGCGACGACCGGGGCAGGCGCCGCAGCCAGCGCCTCGCGGACGCCCGGCACGGCGAGAATCGGCGCGATCGAGACGAGTGGGTTGGAGGGGCCGATCACGATCGTGCGGGCGGCTGCGATCGCCGCCAGCACATGGGTGCTCGCGCGCGCCTGCTCGGCCCCGCGAAACTCGAGGCCCTCGATGACCCCCTCGCCGCGCCGGCGAATCATGAACTCCTGAAACGAGTGCCAGCCCGCGCTAGTGCGGACCCGGGTGCGCACCGGATCGTCGCTCATCGGCCGCACGCGCGCGCGTATCCCGATCGCGACATTGAGGCGCGCGAGCGCCTCGGTGGGGGTGAGCTTCGCGGGCGCGTCGGCGGCCAGCATCCGCGCGCGCTGCAAACACCAAGCCAGGTCGCGGTCGCCGAGCGAGAACCAGACGTCCTCGACGCCGAGCTCGCGCAGCGCGTTCATGACCGCGAACGTGTCCCCGCGCAGGCCCCAGCCACGCTCGTCGATCAGGTCCCCGATCCAGAACGACACGAGGTCCGGATCGGGTGACACATAGGCGCCATAGATCTCGATGTCGTCGCCGGTGTTCGCGATCACCGCCAGCCGGTCGGGGTCGATCGCGTCGCACATACCGCGCGCGAGCTTGGCTCCGCCCGTGCCTCCGGCCAAGACGACGACGTCGGTGTCGCTCATCGCGCCCGTCCCCCGCCGGTCCCGTCAGTCGCGATCGCGCCAGAGCTCATCCGCAAGGCCGGTCAAGCGGATCCCCGCGTGAACCTTGTGTTTGGCGTTGACGCCGATCAAAAGCGCGGTCAACGACTCGGTCGTGCGCGACATCTCGAGCGGCCCGCAGTCCACGCAGCGAAGCCCCTCGATGCGTTCGAGCAGCAGCGCCGCCGCATGCTTGTCCGCGCGAGCGTCCCCGCAGACGAGCACGTCCTCGGCGAGCGTATGGTGGAGTTCGGCGAGCTTGGCGGCGCTCACCGTATGCAGGGCCGAGACAACGCGCACCCCATCGGGCGCCATCTCGCGCGCCTGCTGGGCGGCCGAGCCCTGCCACACGCCGAGCATCCGGGTCGCCTTGCCGCTGACCGCCGCCGCCAGCGGCACGGTCGCGTCGATCAGCAGCTGCCCGCGCTTCAGCGCGCCTTTGAGGTTGGTCAGCGTCTCGGACTGGTTGCGAAACGGCACGCTGAGGATCACGGTCTGCGCCTCGCGCACCGCGGCTGCGTTGTCGCGCGCGGCGAACGAGCCTCGCGCGATCGCGGACTCGCAGCGCTGCGCGGTCTGGCTGGCGCGCTCCGGGTCGCGCGAGCCGATCACGATCGGCACGCCGCTCGACGCCAGCCGCAGGGCGAGGCCAAAGCCGAGCGCGCCCGACGCGCCGATGACGGCGACCGGCTCGATGGGAGAGGACGGCACGGCGGCCGAGTATAGGATCTGTGGCCTACGTGATGGTTCCGCAGGCGGTCAGGATTCGCGAGGTCGGTCCGCGCGACGGGTTTCAGAACGAGCCGGAGACGATCCCGACCGAGCGCAAGGTCGAGCTCATAGATGCGCTCGCGCGGACGGGTCTCAGGCGCCTGGAGGTGACCAGTTTCGTGCGCCCGGACGTGATCCCGCAGCTGGCGGACGCCGCCGATGTGCTCGCGCGAATCGAGCCGCCCGGGGACGTCGCGGTGAGCGTCCTGATTCCCAACGAGCGCGGTCTGGACCGGGCGCTGGCGCTGCGCGGGGGCGCGGTGGAGGACCATGCGCGGCGCCCGGCGTTCGACGAGATCAACGTGTTCCTGTCCGCGTCCGAGATGCACAACCGCAAGAACGTGAACCGCTCGATAGCGGAGTCGCTGGCCGGCTGCGAGCGCGTGCTCGATCGCGCTCGCGATGCCGGTTTGCGCTGCGAGGGCGTGATCTCCACCTCGTTCGGGTGCCCCTACGAGGGCCGCGTGCCACCCGAGCGGGTGCTCGAGATCGCGGCGCGGCTGGCCGAGGCGGGGGCGCAGGAGATCGCCTTCGGCGACACGACCGGGATGGCGAATCCACGACAGGTCGGCGAGCTGTTCGCGCTGTGGCGCGAGGGGCTGCCAGGGGTCGAGTTGACGGCTCACTTCCACAACACCCGCGGGCAAGGCCTGGCCAACGTGCTGGCGGCGCTCGCGACCGGGATCGACAGCTTCGAGTCGAGCTTCGGCGAGCTGGGCGGCTGTCCGGTCCCGGCGGGCGCGACCGGCAACATCGCGACCGAGGACCTCGTCTCGATGCTGCACGAGATGGGAATCGCAACTGGGGTACAGCTGCCCGCGCTGCTCGCCTGCGCGCGCCGCGTGCAGGAGATTCTCGGACGCCCGCTCGGCAGCCACACGCTCGTGGCCGGCCCGGTCGACTGGCGCTGAGGCGAGCGCCGAGCGACCGGCGCCGACCACCCGTCAGCTGCGCGCGCCGACCCCCACCTGCTCGGCGTCGCCGCCTGCTGCGGCGCCGTTCTCCGACGCGCGGGATTGCTCGCGCACGGCCGCCACGCAGTACTCCTGCACGGCGACCTCCATCTCCAGCGTCTGCGCGAGCGCCGGCCGGGCGGAGGCGTCGATGACGTGCTTCGCCCGGCCGACCGCCACCGGGGAGTTCGCCAGCAGCTCCTCGACGAGCGCCTGAGTCGCCTGCTCGAGCTGCTCCGGGGCGACGACGCGGTTGACCAGGCCGATCTTCTGCGCCTCGTCCGCGTCGATCATGCGCGCGGTCATGATCAGCTCCTTCGCGCGTCCCAGGCCGACGACCGCAGGCAGCCGCGAGGAGCCGCCGACGTCGGGAATGATCCCGAACCTCACCTCGGGCAGGCCGAATTGCGAGTCGCTCGAGGCGACCCGCAGATCGCAACCGAGTGCGACCTCGAGCGCTCCGCCCACGCAGGTGCGATGAATCTGGCAGACGACCGGCTTGGGCATCGCTTCGCACAGGTTCGGGCACTCCAGGAAGACGTTGCGAAACGGGCGCAGGACGCTTGGCTGGCCGGCGAAAGACGCGAGCTCGCCGAGGTCGACGCCGGCCGAGAAGACGGGCCCTTCGCCGCGCAGCACGACGCAGTGCACCGCGTCGTCGCCGGCGGCGGCTCGCAGGGCGTCGGCCAGCGCGCGAAGCAGCTCCTGGCTCATCGCGTTGCGCTTCTCGGCTCGGTTCAGCACGACATGGCGGACCGGACCGCGGTCCTCGGTGAAAACGATGCTCATCTGCTGGCGTCCTCCTGTGTCGTGCGTTAGCTCAAATCGAGCACCGGCGTCGGCGGCTCGATCGATTCATCATGACCCTCGCGCGGCACGATTGCGGTGCCGACCGCGAAGAACTCGATCGTGTGGCTCCCCCAGCCGTGGTTCTTCTCCTGCAGCTGCACGCCGACGATGCCCTCCGCCTGAATCTCCTGCGCCTCGCTCTGCATCCGCTCCATCGCCAGCTCGCGCGCGTCATACATGGCCTGAGTGAAGTTCGGCAGCTCCACGTTGCGGCCCGTCTGCGCCAGCGACTGCAGCATCCCGCGGTGCGCCACGTGGTAAACGCAGCTGCCCATCACCAGCCCGACCGGACGGTGTCCCGTCCGCAACAGCGTCCAGAAGTCCTGGCCGGACAGGTCGCTCGTGAACGGGCGCCCATTCGGCGCGCGATGCAGCACGCCTTCGCGGTGCTTGACCGCGGTTCCGATCGCGATGAACTCCGCCATGTCGTTGCCCCACTCGTAGCGGCCGACGTCGAGGCGAACGCCGACGATGCCGTCGGCGCCGAGCTGGTCGGCCTCCTCCTCCATCCGCGTCATCGCCAGCTGGCGCGCCCCGTACATCGCTTCGGAGAGCACCGTCATCTCCTGGCTTTTCTTCCAGCCGGCAATTTGGATGCCGATGTGGTAGATCGAACTGCCCACCACCAGCCCGAGCGGCTCAAAGCCCGCCTGCTTGATCAGCAGGAACTCGTTTACCGACAAGTCCGATGTGAACAGGCCGGCGCGGTTCTGCTGCAGGCGCTCACGGCCGGCCTCGGGGACGCCCTCGAGCGAGGTCGGGTCGTATGCCGTCTCGCTGGTCTCGCGCTCGCTCATCGTCATCGCCTCCTCATTTTGGTTCAACTCCTCTAGTCGCTGCGTGCCGGGACCGCGGTCGGGTTGGCCGTCAGGTCGACGATCGTCTGCGGCTCGCTGAAGTGCGCGTCCGTGGCCTCGCGGATCGCGTTGCCGATCGCGTGAAAGCTCACGATCAGCCCGCCGCGCTCGTAGCGACCGCCGCCGATCGAGGCCCGCTTGATCTGGTGGCCGATGCGCACGCCGATCACGCCGCTGGCGGAAAGCCGGGCGGCCTGCTCGGTCAGACGCGCGACCACGGTCTCGCGCGCGCTGTAGACGCCCTGCGTGAATTCGCCGAGCTCCTGGTTCTGGGCGAAGCCGAGGCCCCCGAAACCCGGTGTCGCGTACGACGCCGCGATGAAGAACACCGAGCTCCACGCCACGATCCCAAGCGGCTCGATGCCGGCCCGCGCGAGCTTTGCGTAGTCCGCCACCGACAGCTCGGTGAGCACCGGTTCAGCGCGCGGCCGCTCGCTTCGCGCAGCGCGCACGGCGGTGCCGAGCACGACGTACTCGATCGAGTTTTCCGCCCACGCGTGCTCGCCGGTGCGCAGCTGCACGCCGATGACCGCGTCCGCGCCGGCGTGTCGCGCCTCCTGCGCCAAGCGGCCGAGCGCGCGGCCGCGCACGTCGTTCCAGGCCTGCGACAGCGCGTCGAGCTCGAACATGAAGCTCCCGCCGAGCGTCGATGGCCATGGCATCGACTGGTAGCCGACCTGGTAGATCGAGCTGCCCATGACCTGCGAGAGCGGGCGCAGCCCGAGCTGGTCGCAGAGCGCGAAGTCGCTCACCGACAGATCGGACGTGAATGACCCGCCGCTTTCGGCCAGCTCGCGCAGGCGGCGCTCGGCGGCGAGGGGAATCTCACCCCGTTCCAGGCGCGCCTGCGACTCGGCTTCGGCTGCTTGCGACTCGGCTTCGGCTGACTCGCGATTGTCCTCGGCGGGCGTTCGCATGTTCATTGCAGCAGCTTTGTCAGGGCCTCGCGCGCCTCCGAGCTGCGCTCCGCCTCGGCGCGCAGCTCGCTCGTCAGCGCGTCGATCCAGGCCTGCGGTTGCAGCGGCTCGCGCTTGATCGAGATGCCGCCGACCTGGCGCTCGCGAGAGCCCTCCAGGCGATCGCCCTCGAACGTCAGCCGATAGCAGCTTCCACCGAGCTCGACCTGTATGCAGCGCACTCGCTTGGGCTTGCGCGCGAGCAAGCCGGCGCCGGACCGCTCGACCCGTGCGCGGCCGGGCAGGGCCTGCTCGAGCTTCGCTGCCAAGACCTCGAGCGAAAGCGCCATTTCGGCATCGTCGCCGCGCAGGCCCGCTGCCGCGAGATCGAAGTTCTCCTCAGCGCTCACCCCTGGCAGGCTACCTGCAAGATCGCCGTGAGGGCTGAGCCTGGCGATGTCTAAAAGTGCCGCCCGACCCGCCGTGCGCTGACGGGTCGGGCGGCCATCACTGCGCCGAGGGGAGGGAGGTCCCTCAGTGCAGCAGGCCCAGCGTGTTTGCGGGTTCGGCGTCGTTTACGAAGTAGACGCCCTTCTGGTTGGGCGCGACGACGAGCCCGAACAATCCGCCTTCCCCTGCGCCGGTGTCATCCGCCGCCAGCTGCTTGCCGAACGGCGTCGTCTCGACGATGTTCCCGTCGCCCCCGTTCGCCGTGAGCAGGTTGCCGTTCGGCGCAAGCGTCATCCCCAGCGGGCTGTTGAGATCTCCCCCTTCGGAGATCTTGATTCCGCCGCCGCCGATCGGCGTCTGGCGGAACAGCGCGCCCGGCACCGCGGAGATCCGGCTGTCCACAGTGTCTGCGACATACAGGGTGCCCAAGAAGCCGACGGCGTCCCCTGTCGGGCCGAGCACGAGCGCTTCGGGGTCGGTGCGCTCGGGGAAGCCCGTGGCGATCACCTGCTCGGACAGGACCTGCGGCGCTTGATTCGGTAGGCCGAGAAGCGCGATGCGCACGACGGTCCCTTCTTCGACGGTCGTGCCTTCGTGTGCCACCGTGCCGTTCAGGACGTTGGTCACGAACAGCTCGGTGAACGGGCCGGCCGAGACCGCGGTCATGTCCCAGGGGCCGTTGATCGGCGACCCGGAGATCGTCTGCACGACCTGACCGTTGGGGTTGAGCACGATCAGGCAACCTTCCTGTGCGGTTTTGGATTCGCCGTTTTCGGTCGGCAGGCTGCCGACCACGACGTAGCCGTTGGGCAGGATCGTCAGCGCGGTCGTCAGCCCCACGCCGCCCGGGCACGGAAACGAGAGTGTTTTGGGGTTGATTTCGGCGAACAGCGAGAGGCTTCCGCTGGGCGTCAGCTGAACGACCGTCGTGCCCGTTCCCTGTTCGTTTTCTTTGTTGTTGAAGTTGCTTATGAGGATGTCGCCCCGGACGAGCGAGCCGACGCTCCGAGTTACGTTGACGATCCCGTAGGGATTCTCGTCGCCGTTGCCCGGCACGGTGCTCCCGACCGGGGTCACGGTGTGAAACGGAGCGATGAACGAGTTGTTGAATGGGAATGAGAGCGCGCTCGCGGGCAAGAACAGCGCACAGACGAGCGCGGCGGCGAATGCCGCCAGCACGCATCGCGGCCTGCGGACGCGCCGAGCATGCGAGCTGAGTCGCGGTTGGGCCAAATCAGACATGGGCTAGCCTCCATTTGTCGATGGCTTTGTAAAGGTCTAGACACCGCCGACCGCGGAACCTTCCCGGAGCCGTCGTAATAGGCTCCGGTGCTCGATTCGCCCGCGAACGAGGGTCCTCGAGGCGAGCGGGTCCCGAACTGGAGAATTCGAGCGGAGGTGTCATGGCGCAGCAGATCGAGAAGGTGGGAGTGCTCGGGGCCGGGCTGATGGGCCACGGCATCGCGCAGGTGGCGGCGCAGTCCGGATATCAGGTGGTCGTGCGCGAGGTGGACGAACAGACCCTGCAGAAGGGGATCGGCAAGATCGAGAAGCAGCTCGGGCGTGCAGTCGAGAAAGGCAAAGCGAGCCAAGAGGATGCGGACGCGGTGCGGGGACGGATCCATGGGACGTTGAACTACGGCGACCTCGCCGACTGTGACCTGGTGATCGAGGCGATCACCGAGGACCTCGCCCTGAAGCTCGAGATGTGGCGCGAGCTCGATCCGCTCGTCAAGAGCGACGCGCTGTTCGCGACCAACACATCCTCGCTGCCGGTGATCGATCAGGCGGCTGTGACCGGCCGGCCGGCGCAGTTCGTCGGGCTGCACTACTTCAACCCGGCGCAGGTGATGAAGCTGGTCGAGGTCGTGCGCTGCGTGACCAGCAGCGAACAGGCGCTTGAGACTGCGGTGTCGTTCGTGCGCTCCGAGGGCAAGCTCGCGATCCCGACGCGCGACCGCGCAGGGTTCGTCGTCAATCGCCTGCTCGTCCCCTATCTGCTCGACGCGATTCGCGCCCACGAAGAGGGGGTCGGTTCGGTCAGCGAGATCGACGAGGCGATGAAGGCCGGGGCGGGGCACCCGATGGGCCCGCTCACGCTGTCGGATTTCGTCGGCCTCGACACGCTCGGGTCGATCTGCGACGTGCTGTTCGACGAGTTCCGCGAACGGCGCTTCGCGCGGCCGCCGACGCTGCGCAAGATGCTCTCGGCGGGGTGGTACGGGCGCAAGTCGGGGATCGGCTTCTACGACTATTCGGCCGAGGAGCCGGTCGAGAACCCGGGCCTTTAGAAGCCGTCGGCGCGGCGCTTTAGGCACCGGCGCGGGCGCCGCGCGCGGCTGTTCGCGGACGGCGCGCACGACCAACTAACCTTCGTTGGCATGAGCGACCTGTCGAGCATGCGCGCCAGCGACGCCGAGCGTGACCAACTGGTCGAAGAGCTGCGCGAGCACGCGGGCGAAGGCAGGCTGAACTCCGAGGAGCTCGAGGAGCGCATCGGCGCCGCCTACCGCGCATCGACGCGCGCCGACCTCGACGCGTTGCGCGCCGACCTACCGGTCAGCTCCACCTCGGTCAAGCTCGCGCTAAGCAAGCGCAAGCGCCACCTCCGCCGCCGTCTCGTGCAGGAGGCGGGCGGCTCGGTCGGCGTGTCCCTGCTGAGCGTCGGCATCTGGCTCGCGAGCGGGCCGGCGGGAAGCTTCTGGCCGGGGTGGGTGATTGGCATCGCGCTGCTGCCGGTCGTGCGCGACTCCTGGCGGCTGTTCGGTCCGGGCTCTGATCACGAGCTCGTGCAAGCGCGCCTGCAGGCCCGTCATGAACGTCGACTGGCGCGCGGGCGCCGGCGGCACATGTATCGGGGGCTGCCGCGTCTGTGAGCACGCTGAGCAGGGCCACCGAGCGCTCGCTCGCCGGCGGCCCCGAGCGCCACCGCGAGAAGGCCAAGGAGCAGGGCAAGCTGCCGGTGCGCGGGCGGATCGCGCTGTTGGTGGACGAGGGCAGCTTCGCCGAGGAAGCGCTGCTGGCCAACTGGCAAGACGATGGGCTCGGCGCCGACGGGGTCGCGACGGGCGTCGGCACGCTCGCCGGCCGGACCGTCGCGCTGATGGCCAACGATCCGACGGTCAAGGCGGGCTCATGGGGGCCGAAGACCGTCGAGAAGATCCTGCGCATCCAGGAACGCGCGCTTCAGCTGCAGGCGCCGATGATCTACCTGGTGGACTCCGCCGGCGCGCGGATAACCGAGCAAGTGCAGATGTTCCCTGGCAGGCGCGGCGCCGGGCGGATCTTCTACAACGAGGTCCGGCTGTCGGGCGTGGTGCCGCAGGTCTGCGTGCTGTTCGGACCGAGCGCCGCTGGCGGCGCGTACATCCCCGCGTTCTGCGACATCGTGATCATGCGCGAGGGCAACGCGTCGATGTACCTCGGCTCGCCGCGGATGGCGCAAATGGTGATCGGCGAGGACGTGACGCTCGAGCAGATGGGCGGCGCGAAGATGCACACCGGCGTCAGCGGATGCGGCCACCAGCTGGTCTCGAGCGACGCCGAGGGAATCAATCTGGCCCGGCGCTATCTCTCCTACATGCCATCCAATTGGGAGCAGTCGCCGCCGCCGGCCGCACCCGCGGGGCCCGTGCGTGGGCAGGAAGGCGCGGCGGATTCGGTCGCCGCGCTGATACCCGACGATGAGAACAAGCCGTTCGACATGCGCCAGCTGATCGAGGCGCTCGTCGACTGTGATTCGCTGTTGGAGATCCAGCCGCGCTGGGCGCGGGAGCTGATCGTCGCCTACGCGCGGCTCGACGGCGCGGCGATCGGGATCGTCGCAAACCAGCCACAGCACAAGGGCGGGGTGCTGTTCGGAGACTCGGCCGACAAGGCGGCCCGGTTCATCTGGACCTGCAACGCGTTCAACCTGCCGCTGCTGTTCCTCGCGGACGTACCCGGATTCATGATCGGCACACAGGTCGAGCGCGAAGGCATCATCAGGCACGGCGCGAAGATGATCAGCGCGGTCAGCGAAGCGACGGTGCCAAAGATCTCGGTGATCGTGCGCAAGGCCTACGGTGCCGGCCTGTATGCGATGGCCGGGCCGGCGTTCGAGCCCGACTGCTGCATTGCTCTGCCCAGCGCGTCGATCGCGGTGATGGGCCCCCAGGCGGCGATCAACGCGGTCTACTACAACCAGCTGCAGGCGATCGATGACGAGTCCGAGCGCGCCGCGAAGACCGAGGAGCTTCGGCGCGAGTACGCCGAGGACATCGACATCATGCACCTCGCCTCCGAGCTCGTGATCGACGCGGTGATCGAGCCCCGCGCGTTGCGCGCGGAGCTGATCTCGCGTTTCGCGCACGCGCAGTCCAAGCGACGCTCCTGGCCTGCCAGGCGCAACCCGATCACGCCCGTCTGACCCGCTCCGGGCGGCTGCGCGCGAGCGCTGCTCAGGGGGTGGACGGGTTCGGCGTGCCCGCGGGAGGCGGCCCCGGCTGGGCGGGAGGCGGCCCGGCAGTCCCACCGGTGGGGCCGGGCGTTCCCGCCGAACGCGTCTGCTCGTCCTGGAATGGCGGGTAGGTCTCGGTAACCAGGTACAGGTAGGCGTCTGAGCGGGCGATGTAGGAGTTGGCGAGCACCATCAGATCGAACAGCCCGCGCGGCAGTTTGCCGGTGATCACGATCACGATCCAGGCGCCGATCGCGCTGATCTCGAGCATGAGGTTCATCACGTAGCGCAGGATCAGGATCGGGATCGCGAGGATGATGCGAAAGAACGTCTTCAGGCGGCTGTACGGGTCGAGCGGTCCCGCGAAGTGCATGCGGATCGGGTAGGCGGGGTCGTCCGATCCGAGGAACGACGGGTAGGGGTCGCAGAGCAGCGCGGCGTACCCGAGGGCCCGAGCGTAGAAGCGCGTGAAGCCCGCGACGAACTCGTACAGGGCCACCGGGAAGCGCGCGGTGATCACGATTGCAAACCAGGCGATGACGATCGCGATCCCGGCGGCGAAGCCGTAAAGACCTGACCAGATCGCGAGCGGGATCGCGAGAATCAGGCGGAAGAAGGCGGTAAGGCGATTGCGTCGCTCGACGTAGTCGACCTCGAAAGTCGCTGGATAGGACACGTGGATTCCTCCTTGTGAGCCTTCAGTACGCAAGCACTTGTTTCGTTTCGCACATCGTAGATCGAGGCGCGGCGGAGCGGTGGTTTTTTCGACTAGATTTCAGCCCTGATGGATGCGTCTGAGCTGGCATACGCCGGAATCGCACGGCAGGCCGAGCTCATCGCCGCGCGCGAGGTCAGCTCGCGAGAGCTCGTCGACCTTTACCTGGCTCGGATCGAGCGCTATGACGGGCGGCTGAACGCCTTCAGGGTCGTGTTCGCCGAACGCGCGCGAAAGGAGGCCGACGAGGCCCCGCGAGGGCACGGTGGTGAAGGCGACCGACCGCTGCTGGGCGTGCCGATCGCGGTCAAGGACGACATGGATGTCGCCGGGGAGGTCACCGGCCTGGGCACGAACGCCTACGGCGGCCCCGCCCGCGCGGATGCCGAGATCGTACGGCGCGTCCGCGCGGCGGGCGCGATCGTGATCGGCAAGACGAACGTGCCTGAGCTGTGCGCATTTCCCTGGACCGAGTCGATCACCAACGGCACGACGCGCAACCCATGGGATTTGCAGCGCACGCCCGGAGGCTCGAGTGGGGGCAGCGCCGCGGCCGTCGCCGCAGGTCTCGTCGGGTCGGCGCTGGGCTCGGACGGAGGCGGCTCGATCAGGTATCCGTCCGCGTACTGCGGGCTGTTCGGTCTGAAGGCGCAGCGCGGGCGCGTTCCGCTGGCGCCCCGGTTGGATGCCTGGCATGGCCTGACCGTCAACGGCGTGCTCACGCGAACGGTGCGCGACAGCGCGCTGTTCTACGACGCGATCAGCGACGGGCCGCCCGACGCGGGCGCGCCGGCGGTGCCGGCGAGCGCGCTGCTGGCCGTGCTCGGTCGCCGGGCCGACGGCTCCGGCAGCGGCTCGGCGAACGGCAGCCCGCACGCCCGGGCGCTGCGGATTGCGCTGGCGCGCAAGCTTCCGCCGTCGCCCTTGACGCGGCTTCATCCCGACAACGACGCGGCGCTCGAGGACACGGCAGAGTTGCTGCGGGGGTTGGGCCACGAGGTGAACGAGTGCGAGATCGATTACGGCCCGCTCGCGCCCGCACCCGAGTTCACAGCCCGCTACATCCGTGCTCTACACGACGATGCCGCGGCGCTGGCACGGCCCGACAGGCTCGAACGGCGGATGCGCACGATGGCCCGGCTCGGCGGTCTGGTGGCGCCGGCGATCCTCGACTGGGCTCGCGCACGAGAGGGCGAATACGCCGAGCGGATCAACCGGCCGCTGGCCGACCATGACGTGCTGCTGACGCCGGTCACGCCGAAGCCGGCGCCTCAGATCGGCGCATGCGAGGGGCGCAATTGGCTGTGGACGCTCGCCGTGGCGGCCGCGACCGCGCCCTACGCCGCGTGCTGGAACGTGACCGGGCAGCCCGCGTGCTCGGTCCCCGCAGGGCTTTCCGCCGACGGGCTCCCGCGCGCCGTGCAGCTGATCAGCAAGCCCAACGAGGAAGCTACGCTGATCGCGCTCGCCGCCCAGCTCGAGGCGGAGCGCCCGTGGACGGAGAGCCATCCAGCCGGTTTCGACTGACGGGCGCGGGCCGCGCGAGCGCCTCGAGCGAGTGCCGTGTCGCGGGCGCAACCGGTTCTGTAACGTACGTTCGTATGATACGCTCGCGGGCGTGGCGAACGGCACAAAGGGACAAGACACGAAGCAGGCTCTGCTCGAGGCAGCCAAGCAGCTGGTCGGCGAGCGCGGCTACGCGGGGACGACCGTGCGCGAGCTCGCGGCCGCCTCGGGGACGAACCTGGCGGCGGTCAACTACCACTTCGGTTCGCGCGAGCGACTGCTGAATCAGGCGGTCCTCGAATCGTTCCTGGACTGGGCCGACCAGGTCGGCGAGATCTCGGCGATCGATCCAGATGCAGGCGGGCTCGAGCAGCTGGCGGCGCGCGCACGACCCGCGCTCGAGATCTTCCCCGAAGTCCTGCCCAAGTTCGTCATGGCCCTCGAGGCTTTGCTGCAGGCCCAACGCTCGCCGGAGCTCAAGCAGCAGCTGATCGAGCACTATGCGGAGCTGCGCCGGCGCATCGGCGAGTTCATTCGCAGCTCGAGCAGAGGTGGCGAACTCCCCGACAGGATGGTGGAAGTCGTCGCGTCCTACATGCTCGCGGTCTTCGATGGACTGCTCCTGCAATCGCTGATCGATCCGCAGGCCGTCCCGACCGGAGATGAGTTGGCTGCGCTGTATGAAGGACTCGCGGCGACGGCCAGGGCAGAAGCGCTCGACTCACTGGAGTCGCCGGTGCTTGGCAATGAGTAGCGCATTGTGATCCGCGCAGGCGCCTCCATCGCACCAGCGGCAAACGTTGCCGGCAGACTGCTCGCGATCGGCGACGCCCGGTTGGCCGGAAGCGCGCGCGCGATCATCTTGGCCGCCATGATCGGCGCCTCGCTGGCGCTTGCCGGTGCTCGGGGGGCAGCGGCTCAGACGGCGCCAACCGGGCCGGCGCCGCTGACGTCTGCGACGATCGCGCCGTCACTGTCTCCGGACCGGCTGGGGGCAAAAGGCGCTGTGTCCTTCACGATCACGTATGCGGGGGGCGCATTTGGCGTGCCGAGCCCGGTGCGCCGCTCGATCGTGCGCTTTCCCGCTGGGATGACGCTCGACATCCCGAGCCTGCGCAGCTGCAGCAAGGGGAGGCTGCTGGCACGCGGTCCGAGCGGCTGCCCGGCGCGCTCGAAACTCGGCCACGGCACGGCGCTGGTGGAGGTACGGGCCGGCACGGAGATCGTCAGCGAGGAAGTCACGCTGTCGGCATTCCTCGGCCCGCTTCGCAATCTGGTGCCGACGGTCGAGGTGCTCGGCCAAGGCTACACCCCACTCGACGAGCGGATGGTGCTCACCGGCACGGTGCTCCCCGCTTCTGCTCCCTATGGCGAAGAATTGGTGATGCCGATCCCGCCGCTTCCGACGCTCATGTTTGAGCCCGACGCATCGGTGGTGCGCTTTTCACTGACCGTCGGGACGAGCGGGCAGCGCCGGACACGAAACTCGAGCTCGGTGTCCGTTCCGCGTCGCTGCCCTGTGGGTGGCTTCCCATTTTCGGGTGAATTCACTTATGCGGATGGCTCGAGCGGGGGTGCTACTGCGCGCCTGCCGTGTCCTCGGCGAGCACTCTAGGCGGGCGTTAGCGCAAGCGTTCGGCGATGGCAAGAAACAGGATGGGGGTGCTGGACATGTTGGTTTGAATAATCGATCAGCAGCGAGCGGCGCCCCGGACGGTCGGTGTCCGCCGAGGTCTGCGCCGGTCGATCAACCGCTGGCGCGCAGGGCTGCTGCGAAGGTAATTATTCCGCTGCCCGAGAGCGCGAAGCCGCCGATCAGCGTTCGGTCGATGTGGCCACGCGCGCGCAGCTCGAGCAGCGCGGAGCTGACGTCAAAGGCATCGATCAGCAGACTAAGCGCGGCGGCTCCGCGCGCCAGTTGGGGCGAGCGCATCGCGGCGAGCGTGAGAGCACCGGTCACCAGCTGGTGCCCGCCGAACCCGCGTAGCAAGAGCCTCGGTTCGGGCAGCCCCTGCGTGTCGGGCGCGAACTGTGCCGCGACCATCTCAGCCGGTGCGAGTAGCGCGCCCGCGCCGTAGGCGATCCGCACCAAGCTACCCCCGACCATCAACAGCCGGGCTGGCGCGGGAAGCATGTCGCGTCCGGTGCAACGCGCGTCTCGCGCGGGGGTGCGATCTGACATAGCTTATGTATCCGAGCAGATATGTAGCCGGCTCGCAAGAGGTTCGGCGAGACCGGTCCCGACGATCCGATCGGCCCAAACGTGCCCGGCGCGGGGCCGCGAATGTCAGTAGGTCGCAAGGCCGTGATGTGCTCCTGAGGGCGAGACGGCCATGCTCGTCACGCGACTCTCGCCAGGCCGGAAAGGATAAGCAGAGAGCGTGCGGGTCGCCGAGAAAACTCAGCTGCCCACACGCCCTCGCTAGCTAGAGCAGCGCGGCAACTATTCCACAGGCAACAGTTCTGGCGGTCCTGGTTCTTCCTCGCCTCCTCCGCCTCCTCCTCCACCTCCTGGCGGCGGGACTTCTTCTTCTGGCGGCGGTAGTTCTTCTGTCGTCGGCGGTTCTTCAGGATCTTCTAGCAGTTCCCATTTGCCGTTAATGCAACCGAGCTCTTCGGGCTTTCCGCCGATCCCGTGGGTCCAGACGGTGCTACCCGGTGGATACAGTTTGCCATTGAATTCACAATAAGCCCCTGGCATTTTCGGTTTTTTTTCGGGTGGCGGAAATTTCGGTTCGGGCAGCGGTTTTTTCGGTGGCGGGATATCCGCTCCGGCTGGGGCGGCCGCCATGATGGCGCTGCCAGCTCCAGCGAAGGAGAGCGCAAGCAACATCGACAATGCGACTCGCCCGCCCCTCGCGACTCGCGATCTTCGTGGCTGGACATTCAGAAACCGTTGTGTTTCGCCAGGACGATCCATCCCTTTCTCCTTCCCGGTTGTTGCAGGCACGGCGCACACGCGCTGCACGACGGGCGCTCAACAGCACCCCTCACCAGCACCCAATACCCCTCAGAGCAGCAGCCGCCTGATGTCGTATTCGCCACACGGAGACTCCGTAGATGCGAAAACCTTCCCAAGACTGTGCCCGGTGCGCCCTACAAGAGCGCGATCACCGCCGACACCGTCCTCGACTGTCCCCAAACCGGCTAGGTCGGGGGCGCTCGAAAGGGCGGCTCTCGTCGTTGCGGGGACGGTCTCTGCGGGCATCAAACGGGCATCAATAACGCTCGCTATCTGTAGACGCGGACATACTGCGCCGTCGCACATTGCGACAGCCAAGTCGTGACGCATCCGCCGAGCGTCGCGGTCTTCACGCTCGACGAGTGGGCCACGGCAGGGTCCTGGTCTCGGGGGTGTGGCGGTTCTGGGACGATTAGCCGCGTGTGGGAGCGCGGTGCCGAACCTGGGCTGCTGTCTGAAGCCCTCAACCGTCACCTGGGTATCGGGTGGGGGGTCTCGCCGGTTTCGCTGACGGAGGAGGAGTTGACGTTCCGGTGCCAGCGTTGCGGCCGCCGCATCCGCGCGGGCGACGCTGTAGTTACGCGAACGGCCGGCGAGGTGACCTACGAATGCCCCCACGATGCCGCGTCGTTCGTGACGATCCACGATCAGGACTACGGCTTCAGTGAGGGCGACCTGACGGTCCGCGTTGACGATCAGGAGCTCGAGTGGTGGGACTTCATGGAAAAGTATCGCGCGCCGCCGGGACCCAATAGCAGCACCACGACGTTCACCGTCCCCTTGCCTGACGAAGACGAGCCCTCCACGTAGGCCTCGCACCCCAGCTCGAGCGCGCGTTCCTGTAGCGGCTCCAGTCCATCGCGCGCTGAAGGCCGTTGCCTGAAACCGCTCGGCCACCGCCACGAATCACAACCTTCGACCCTGCAGGTTTCTCAGCTTCTTCACCAGCCCGTCACAGCCTGAACACATGTGTCCGAGAGGTCGGGGAAAGGATGGCCTTCCCGTCCCCGATGTGAAGGAGATCGCTGGTGATGAGCCATTTCCCCTCGACTCGCTTCGCGCGACCGGCCAGGCGGCGCGGTCGACGCAGCGAGCGCCGCGCCTATCGGCGCGCGATGCTGCTTGCTGCACTCCTCGCCGCCGTTGCGACCGCCGTGGTCGTGCCGATCGTCTCAGCAAGCGCTTCACCGGGCGCCGCGGCGGAATCGGCGCCGAAGAGCTTCGCCGACGGTCTCGGGATCAAGCCGGGCAAGATCAAGCACGTTTGGCTGATCATCCTCGAGAACAAGTCCTACGAAGCCTCCTTCACGGGGCTCAACAACAACACGTTCCTATGGAAGGACCTGCCCGAACAGGGCGTGCTGCTCAAGCACTACTACGGCACGGGCCACTTCAGCTTGGACAACTACGTCTCGATGGTCAGCGGCCAGGCCACACAGCCGGACACACAGGCCGACTGCCCGCTGTATGACAAATTCTTGGGCGAAGTCGACGTCAAAGGGAGCCTGCGCACGAACCCGAACTATGGACAGGCCGTCTCGGCCGCCGGCGCGAACGCAGCGGCGGGCAGCAACGGCTGCGTCTACCCGCAGAGCGTCGAAACCCTCTTTAGCCAGCTTGACAAGGCTGGCGTGAGCTGGAAGGGCTACGCGCAGGACCTCGGCAATCACGACGAAAGCGGCCCCACGCACGACGCGGGCACCGAATTCTGTGGCGCGCCATACGCCGAACCGGGGGCCACTGGCAGCACCGCCAACCCGAACCCGGGCAGCGCCAACGGGACCGACCAGTACGTGCCCAAGCATTTCCCCTTCCCGTGGTTCGAATCCGTGCTCAAGTCCGGGGACTGCAACGAAGCGCACATCGCCAACCTGTTCAGCCCGACCGGCGGTCTGTACCATGACCTGCAGAGCGCGGCGACGACCCCAGCTTTCAGCTGGATATCGCCGAACAACTGCAGCGACGCGCACGACGCCGTCTGCCACGGAAACAACCTCTCGGGCGGCTTCGAAGGCCCAACCACGATCAAGCCGCCGGTCGACTACACCGGCGGACTGTACGCGGCCGACCTGTTCCTGGAACACGTGATCCCCGAGATCGAGGAATCGCCGGCGTTCAAGGAAGGCGGACTGATCGACGTCACCTTCGACGAGGCGTTCCCGCCGTTCACCTACAGCGGCAACAGCTTCGCCAACTCGACGACCGTCGCGCCGGACGTCGCCACCTCGATCCACAGCGACTCGGCCGGCGAGACGCTGTTCGGTAACAGCGTCAACTGGGAGCCGACGGGACCGAACACGCCCCTGGAAACCAACGAAGCGGGCGAACAGCTCTACCCCGGCCCGGGTGACAACTCGTTCGTTGACCGACCGAGCAGCTGCGTCCCGCAGACCGTGCCTTCGCAGCCGGCGGGCGTGTGCATTTTGGGCGGCGGCTCCAACGTCCCAGGGGCACGCGCCGATAAAGGCGCGACCGCAGCCGAAGGGGCCACCACGATCAGCGACAATTCGATCGTCGCGACCGACGCCGGACGCTCGGTGAGCGGCACCGGCATTCCGGCCGGGGCGCTTGTCGGGCAGGTCACCGACACGCCAGTCGAAGCGACCAAGCCCAGCCAGGAAGGGGGGTTCGTGGACGCGGGCTCGTTCACGGCGGTCAACGGCGCAGGCGAACCGCTCGCCACGACGGGGGCAGTCAGCGGCATCACGCTGGGGGCCCGCACGCCGAACAGCGACCCGTTGTTCAGCTCGACCGACCCAACCACTGGCGGTGGTGACACCGGCAGCGTGCTGATCAGCCCGTTCATCAAGCCGGGCTCGGTCAGCACGACCAACTACAACCACTACAGCTGGCTGCGCACGATGGAGGACCTGTTCGACGTGAAAGGCGCTGCGCCGGGACTCGACAGAAAAGGTCACCTCGGCTACGCCGCGCAGAATGGGCTACAGCCATTCGGCCCCGACGTATTCACCAACCCGAAGGGCCACTGATTGCAAGGGCGCCCAGCGACGGCCTTACCCGCACGCGACTCGACTAGATGGCTTCTGCCGCCAACCGACAGCCGCCGTCACGCGGCGGGAGCCGAGCCACCAGGCTCGGCTCCCGCCGAAACGTCCTGCTCGGCGCGACGGCGATCGTAGTCGTAGCCGGCGTCCTCGCTACCGTGCTCGCCGGACGCAGCTCCAACTCCTCCGCTACCACGCGCACCCCTGCGTCCGGCCGTGCCGCACTGCCAGTACGAACCGGGGCGAGCGCAACCAGCAACCCACTGTTCAGGCCGACCTCGAAAGAAAAGCGCGGTGGCCTGCCGAGCTGGCTGCCGCGCCCCAAGGTTAAGACCGGCAGAATCGTCACCGCCACCGTCGCCCACCCGCAATACGGAATCGAGGGCGACACGATCCGCGTCGTGCTGGCGCAGGGCAGCTCCTACGTGACGGCTGTCGGACCGGAAGTACCCGAGGAGGGCCACTTTCCCGTGCCGCAGACGACGCCGACGACATTCGTCGTCACGTTCGCCGCCGCCAGCGGCCCGATCCCCGTGAATGCCAACGCGTTCACGCTGCTCGACGAGACGGGCATGCGACACCACCCGCACGTCACTGCCATGAACGGTGGCGAGCCACCCGCGACGGTCCCCGGCGGCAAGCCCTTCTCGATCAAGCTCCACGCGATCCTGCCGACCGGCGGCGGAAGGTTGATCTGGACGCCCGAGGGCGGACGCCAGGTCGCCTCCTGGGACTTCGACGTCGAGATCGACTGACGAGGACGTCGAACCGCAGCCTGAAGAGTGGCAAAAGCCTGTCCCATCGCCCCGCGGATGGTGTCGCTCCCTCGAAATCGGCCGTAGATGTGCGCTTCGCCTCGACCGTTTCCCTGCCGAGCGATTCGCCTGGCAGCGCAGCCCGAGGTGTATCGTTGAGAAAGCGTCATGCCCTAGCTGGCTGATACTGACGTTGGCAGCGCGCGCGGGTTCGTGCGGGAGATTGCCGAGGCGCCGACGGTTGTTGATCTGCGCCGCAGCGCGCTATCGGGGCTGGCGGAACTCGTCCCCGCAGACGTGCTCGCGTGGGACCGCCTCGAGCTGGCGACCGGGGCCGTCTGTCACGAGGTCGTCCCGGCCGATGCCGAGCCCTCAGGCGTGTTCGAGGCGCTCGTCAGGCGCGTCGCTGATCACCCGCTCTTGCACGCGCACGCCACCTGCGTGCGTGCGGCGCTGCGCCTCTCCGAGGTCGTCGATCACCGCCGCCTGGTCCGCAGCCAGCTTTACGGCGACCTGCTGCACCGCTCCGGTGTTGCGTACGGCATCGCGATCTGCGTACGCACCGGGCAAGGCGAGGCCGTCGTGGCCGGGCTGGGCAGGACTGAGCGCGAGTTCTCCGAGCGCGACCGTGACGTCCTCGATCTCGTGCGCCCCGGTCTCGAGGTCGCCCTACGCTCGGCGGAGGCTCGCGAGCGCCTCGTCCGCGCGCTCGCGGGCAGTCCTTCGCCGGGCACAACCATTGTGCTGCTCGACGACTACGGCGAGATCGAGCACTCGAGCCTCGAGGGCGAGCGCTGGCTCGCGGAGCACTTTGGGCCGGCTGAGCACCCGGGCTGGCTACCCGGGCCGGTGGCCGGGTGGTTGGCGTTGCCGCCCCGCCCGGCACTCGTGAGCGTGCGTGACGGCCGGCGTCTGACCATCCACCTCGTGCCCGGCGATCCGCACGCGCTGCTGCTCGAGGAGGAGGTCGCGAGCTTCCGCCCGGACGCGCTTTACCGCCTCGGCCTGACCTCCCGCGAGACCGAGCTGCTGCGCGCCGCCGTGGCAATGGAGGACGAGGCGGAGATCGCTTGGGAGCTGTTCCTCAGCCGTCATGCGGTGCGCGAGCAGCTCGCCCGGTTGGAGGCAAGGCTCGGCGTGCATACTGCCGCCGAGGCCATCGCCCATGGGCTCCAGGAGAGCCTGTAGACATCCGGTATTGCGCGCGGGCGCTCCACTGAGGCTCGTGGCCGCCGGAGGCTAAGTTCCGCCTACACGCGCCAGATCGAGTCGTCGTGCGCTCGTCGCCGCTCGCGCCTGGGGGGCGACCGGTCGCGGTCCCGGCGATGCGCGCTTGTTGAGTGCGACCGTCGTGCTTTGCCCGTTGGCGGTGTCGGGCAGCCACCAGGGCCACCTTGGAAGCGATAGGGGTGCATGGTTGGTCCTCATTTAGGGCGTTCTAGGCGGCGTGGTCGAGAGGGCGGTGAGCCGCTCGCCACACCACAGAAGGCGAGCCCCTATCGCGGGCGTTGGGTGGCGGGCGAGCGAAGTTCGCGTGCCTGGCTAGCGCGGCCACGTGAACGCGCAGCCGCCAGACGCATCCACTCCGGCGCCTATCGTGCTCTGCCGTGTCTGGGCCGCTTTTTTCAGCCTCGATGGTTCGCGGCGAGGCCGTGTTGCGCTTTGCCTACGACGAACGCCTGCGCCAACTCCTGCGCGCGATCCCGGGCCGCCGTTGGGATCCAGACCAACGCGTGTGGTGCCTACCGCTCGAACCCGAGCAGGGGGAGGCGCTCGCGCGCCTGCTGGCGAGCCTGCCCGGCGAGCCCGAGGTGAGTGAGGCGCTCGCGCGCGCCATCGGGCGCCGGCGCGCGAGACGTCGCGCAGATGAGTGCCTCCTCGATCTGGCGCGGCCGGACGAGCACTGGTGGCTCAGCTTCGCCACCGACGGTGCGCCCGCGGTCGTAGCTGAGCTGCTCGAGCACCCTGACGCCCGCTGCCTGCCCGCGATCGGCCGCGCGCTCCTTCCGATCGACGACCGGGCCGCCAAGGTGGTCGGAGATCTGCGCGCGCGAACCACGAGCCTGCGGCTCAGCGATGCCGCTGGTCGCGCGCTGCTTGCGCACAACGCCCGCGCGGGGCAGGCGGGGCGCGCCGCAGACGGCGAGCAGTCGGGCGTCCGCAATCGTAATGAGCGCTACGACATCGAGTTTCGTCGCGACCGGCGCGGCGGGCATTGGATGCTCGTTGCCCCCGAGCATGCGCCGCTAGCGCGTGTGCTGGCCGGTCAGGCCGGTCTGCGTGCGCTCGATGGTCCCGGATCCACGCTCGGACTCGCGGCCGACGAGAGCGACGCGGCGCTGCTCCTCGCGCTGCTCGCGCAGCTCGAGGACGCGAGTGTCGACCCGAAGGTCATGGCGTGGCTCGAGCACGCCAGCACCTGGCACGGCAACATCGAGGTCGAGGGGCCCAGCGAGGAGCCCGTCTTTGTGCTGCTCGGCGACGTCGCTCGCCTGCCGCGGGTGCTGCGCGAACAGGCCGCGAGCGCGCCGGGCGGAGCGAGCGTCCCGCTCACGCTCGATTCATGGCGGCTAATCGAGGAGCAGCTCGACGGCTGGATGAGTCGGGCCGCGAGGCGCTGCGTCGCGGCGCTGACCGACGGCCGGCCAGCGCCATCGGCGGTCCTCGAGCTCTCCACAGTTCACGAGGACCCGACGTTCGTGCTTGCGCCTGGACACGATCCGTCGTTGCTCGAGGCGTTCGCCGCGCTGCAGGGAGCGCTGCCAAGCAGGCCTAGACGCAGTGAGGAGCGCGAGCACGCACGGCTCCCGGCGATCCGCGCCGACCCGTTCTGCGTACCCGAGCTCGATCACTTCCTTGCCTCGCGCGAGGTCTGGGTCGCTCCCGACGCGCTCGAGACGCTGCAGGAGGTCCGTGAGCAGCACGCCCGGGCCGCCGGTCTCGTGGCACTGTCGGGCGCGACCGACGCGCACTTGGACATTCGCGGCCTCGGCGGTGAGCTCAAGCCATTCCAGCGCGCAGGGGCGAGCTACCTGCTCGCCCAGCGGCGAGCGTTCCTTGCCGACGAGCAGGGTCTCGGCAAGACGATCGAGGCGCTCGCCGCGCTCGAGGCCGACTCTGCGTATCCGGCGGTGGTCGTCTGTCCGGCCAGCCTCAAGCTCAACTGGTTGCGCGAGCTCGAGCGCTGGCTACCGGATCGCAGCGTTCAAGCGCTCGCGGGTACCAGCCCCGCCCGCCCAACCCCCGGCCCCTCCTGCCTCGCGGCGGGCGCGGAGATCACCGTCGTGAACTACGACATCGTTGCCTCGCGGCTGGGAGAGCTCCGCAGCCTTGCGCCCCGGGCGCTGGTGCTCGACGAGTCCCATTACTGCAAGAACGCCGCGGCCAAGCGAACGCAGGCGGTTCAACGCCTCTCAGCCGTCATGCCGCACGATGGCCTCTTGCTGGCCCTCACTGGGACGCCCGTCATGAACCGCCCGGCAGAGCTCATCTCGCAGCTGCGAATCCTCGGGCGGCTCGGGGACTTTGGCTCCGGCGCACAGTTCGCCAAGCGCTTCCGTGGCCCCGATGCCCATCTGCGCCTGCACTGGCATCTTCGCTCGCGCTGCTTCGTGCGTCGACTGAAGGCCGACGTCCTGCCGCAGCTACCGGCGAAGACGCGCGCGATCGTGCCGGTCGAACTTGCCAACGAGTCCGAGTATCGACTCGCCGAGCGCGATCTGGTCGCATGGCTTCAGAGTCAGCCCCTCGACCTGAGCGAGCTCCAAGCGAAGGTCGCCGCGGCGCTGCGCGCCGAGCGTCTCGTGCGCCTGAACGCGCTCAAGCTGCTGGCCGCGCGCGGCAAGCTCGCGGCCGCGCTCGCCTGGATCCATGACTTTTGCTCTTCGGGCGAGCGGCTCGTCGTGTTCGCCCACCACCGGGAGATCCAGCGCGCCCTGCTCGCACGCTTCCCTTCGGCGCTTCACATTCTCGGTGAGGACACTCCCGCCGCCCGGGATGGCGCGCTGCGCGCATTCCAGGCACCGGATGGGCCTGCCAACCAACTGGTCGTCTGTTCCATCGAGGTAGCGGGACAGGGTCTCACCCTGACCCGCTCCTCGAACGTTGTCTTCCTTGAGCTCGCCTGGACGCCGGCCAAGCACGACCAGGCCGAGGACCGCTGCCACCGCATCGGCCAGAAGGACTCCGTCAACGCGTCATACATCCTCGCTGCGGGCACGATCGACGAGACCATCGCGTCGCTGCTCGAGCGTAAGCGCGCGGTGATCGGGGCCGTCACCGACGGCCGCGAGGACGATGAGCAGGGCGTCGTCGACGCGCTCGTGCGCGAGCTCAGGGGCGCGCCCTACCGGCACCTGCGCGCGGTCGCATGACCAATGACTCTCGCACCGGCCACTATCGTCCGCGCCTGACGCGCCTCGATAACCCAGAGCGTGCGGGCTGGCCGGTCCGCCACGTCGCAAAGCCGATCCCGAGCCCGTTCGCCCGACGTTTCGACGGATCTCGTGTTGGTGGCGTGAGCTAGTGTCCCGTGGGCAGTGCCTGACCCTGCTCAACCAGGCGGCCGGCCTGAGCGAGTCGCGCTCGTGCTCGCTGGCGGCGGGGCACGTGGCGCCTACGAGGTCGGAGCCCTGGTGGGACTGGCCCCGGCCCTCGCCGCGCACGGCGCGGCGCCGGACATCATCGTCGGGACCAGCATCGGCGCGCTCAATGGTGTGTTCTTGGCGGCTCGCGCCCACGAGCCGCTGCAGGCGACCGCGGCTGCTGGCGTTGAGATGTGGCGTGAGCTGCGCTGGGGCGACGCGCTGCGGCCGTTGGTCTCGCCGTCTGAGCTCGGTCGTCTCCTCGGCGCAGGAGCGATGCTCGCCGGCCTACCGGGCGCCGACCTGTCCGGACTGCTGGACTCCTCACCGCTGCGCGACACGCTCGGGCGTCTCGTCGAGTTCGAGCAGATAGCGCGCAACGTCAAGGGCGGCGCGTTGACGGCTGCCGCGGTCGTGGCAACGGCTTACGCCACGACGCGCAGCGTGGTCTTCCATCACGGCGGTCCGGCAGTTGGCCTTGACTCGATGCACGCGATCGAGTACGTCGCGACCCCGATCGCGCGCGAGCACGTACTCGCGTCGGCGGCGATCCCGGGCGCGTTCCCCGCAGTCGAGATCCAGCACCCGCACACGGCCGCGGGCTGGTACAGCGACGGCGGCGTGCGTCTGAACACGCCGCTCGTTCCAGCGCTCGCGCTCGGTGCCGACCGCGTCGTCGCAATCGGCCTGAACTCCTCCGTAACGCGTGCCAGGCCGCCAGCACGGCCAGACGCGATCGACGGCCTCGCACAGCTACTGCAGGTCGCGCTCGCCGATCAGCTCGCCGACAATGTCGCGACGCTCGCCGCCGTAAACGAGAACCTCCCAGCTGCGTCGCCCGTCAGGTCCGAAGCTGCTCGCCGCGGACGCCGCGGAAGGATTCCCTACATCTTCATCGCGCCGGACGATCGCTTGGAGATCGGACGCCTTGCGCGCGAGATCTACAAGCGTCACTACTCCGGCATAGGCAGTCTCGTGCGCGACACCAACCTGGCACTGTTCGGACGGATCGTAAACGCGGAGCGCAGCGCTATGCACGGCGAGCTGCTCAGCTACCTGTTCCTCGCTCGCGAGTTCATCGACGAGCTGATCGCGCTTGGCCGACGCGACGCCGAGCGCTGGATCGACGCACAACACGATGCCGGCCTATGGCAAATTGGGCGGCTACCCGCCAGCACCACGGGCCGGGCACCCGCACGGGGCCGGCCGCGGAAACCGAGACCTCGCGCAACACGAACTTGAGACCACGCGATCGCCCCCCGCGGTCCTCGACCGAGCATCCGAGTTGCCTGATCGATACACTGCGCCAGCTCGTCGGCCCAATCGGTGATGCCAGCCCACTCCGGCGCGTTAAAGAACTGCTTCGGAGGGATATAGAGCGTGTTGGCATAGACATGTGAGCCGCCGCCCACGCCTGCGCCAGAAAGGATGAGCACATCGTCTAGGGGCTCGATCCTTTGGATTCCGTACAACTCCGCTGCGGGCGCCCACAAGAAGTGCGGCAGATCCCATTGGGTCTTCGGAACATCCTCGTCCTTCCAACGCCTGCCGGACTCCATGACGCCGACCCGGTGGCCCTTCTCTGCGGCACGGAGGGGCGCAACGCTTCCGCCGAACCCAGAGCCGATGATCACCACGTCGTAGTCGAAGCTCGCCATCAGAGCCCTCCTGCCTGGTCGTTGCCAAGCTGTGCCAGGAAAGCGCCAGTCGCCCGCCGAGAGATGAGCTCCTGATGACCTTCTGACGCGCCGAACCGTGGGAGGTCTACCGTAAACAACCGGGCATGCTCAGCGAGCTTCGCCCACATTGGAGCAAACGCATAAGTGCTCTCCGGCAAGGGACTCGTGGGCAGGACGATTCGCTCGTGCCGGGCGCCGCTGTCGGCGTGACGGATCTCAGCCCGTCGATCATCCGGAACGGCGGCTTGATCGAGACGGTCAGCGAGGCGCTCACGGATATCTCCTCTGATTGCAAGTGCGGCGGTGAAGGGGTGTCTCGTCCGCGTTTGTTCACCGTTGTCCGGCTCAACGCGACGGCGCGAAGAAGTCGATGAGCAGCTCGTTGACGCGCTCGGCCTCGTCGTGGTGGACCCAGTGTGAGGCGTCGGGCAGGCGCTCGACGCGGTCGAGGTTGGGCACGTCGTCGTGGTGGGGCTCGGCGAGCGTGGGGCCGAGGTAGCGGTCGCGCTCGCCCCAGATGACGAGCGTGGGCGCCGTGACGGGCTTGATCTCGCCCGCGGAGTGCCGCACCGCGAAGCGGTAGTAGTTGATCATCGCCGCCGCCGCCCCGGGCTGCGACCAAGCCTCGATATAACGCTTGATCTCCTCGGGCGTGTACGGGGGCTGGGCGTCGCGCAGGAAGTCCTGAAAGAACTCCCAGTCGTTGGCCCGCACGTGGCGCTCGGGCAGGTCCGGGAGCTGAAAATAAAAGAAGTACCAGGACCGCCGCAGCTGGCTGGGATGGCGTAGTCCCTCGTTGAGCTTGCGCGGATGCGCCGCGTCGAGAATCGCCAGCCGCTCGACGACCTCGGGGTGGTTCATCGCAAGCGTCCAGGCGGCCGTTCCACCCCAGTCGTGGCCTACGATGAGCGCGCGCTCGCAACCCCGCTCCTGGATCAGACCGCGGACGTCGGCGGCCAGCTCGCCGGCGCCGTAGGGAGCGACGCCGTCCGGCTTGGACGACAGGTTGTAACCCCGCAGGTCGGGCGCGACGACGCGGAAACCCGCTGCGGCGAGCGGCGCGATCTGCAGCCGCCAGCCGTACCAGAACTCCGGGAAGCCGTGAAGCAGGAGGACCAGCGGTCCGTCGCCGGCCTCGACGTAGTGCAGCCTCACGTCGCCGACCTCGGCGTAGCCCTCCCGCTGATTCGGCGCTACAGACAGGGAGCCGGGCTCTTCGGGCGTAGACATGCCGGGCGACGTGCTCATGAGCATCTCCTCTCAAGACTGACGAATACGTTGGACAGGAACGGTGCGGACATCCTCGTGGGAAGTGTTGCTCATTCGCATCAGGGAAGCCCAGTTCCTGCACGGACCTGCACCCGGGGATCCCTCGGGGTCCCTGCGTGGCGCCCTTGGTGATGCCTGTGCACCGGTCAAACCGAGCGACAGGCGCCTTGGCGCCGGGCTCGTCCTCTTGGCGCGCTCGCCAGTTGCGCTGCCCCGGATCAAACAGACTCAGCGCCGCGCTCAAGCGGTCTAAGGCCGATCGGGCGATGGCGCCGAACGGCTCCGCGCGTGGCCGACAAGAACGCTGCTCATTCGAGCTGTACTGCTCGTCGCAGCGGCCCTCGACACGTCGCTCGCGGATGCCGGCACTGGGCCGTTCGTGTTCGGCGCCCCGTCCCACATCCTGGTAGCGGGTCAGTTTGGTTTCGCCGGAGGGTCTACGCTTGTGACGTCCCCCGGTTCGGGAGCGAGGAGAGGGGACCGGGGGGCGTTGTCGATAGCGCTGGCTCTCGCAAGCGAGCGCCGTTTGGCTGTGCTCCTCGCCTCGTCCGCGCCAAAGGCGCTTTCGGCGGCTTACGGACACTGGCCGTGGCGTTCCGGTCGCAGCGCAAGTTCCCTAACCGTACTTCTGACCTTGTGGGGCTTACTAGACCGTTGCCGCAGAAGTTAACCGCCTAGCATCAATCGAGGCAAGAACGCTCCGCGTGTGAATTGTTCTAAGAGCGCCCCGGAGCATTCAGAAGCGGGGTTTGCCGCGCTTGATCCGTACATCAGAGCAGCCCGGATGCGGGGCGAGCCGCCAAGCTATAGACGGGTGTCGCGCCCCTTGTCGGCTCGGTCCCGCGACGGCACGAAGCGACACTCCTTCTGACGCGGTCACGCTGGCCACTGGTTCGGCGAGCGTGTCCAGCCAAGCTCTTCGTGGTAAAGACGTTGCGTGGAGAGGCTCAACAGACTTAGGACCTATCCCGGTTGGGTGGCGGCGAGGGTCGCGAGGTTGGCCTTCTTGAAAGCGATTAGGCCGCTGGCGAGCTGGAGGAGGGCGAGGTGATTCTCGTCCTTCTTGGACCAGCGGATGAGGATGGCGCGGTTGCGGTTCAGCCAGGAGTGGGTGGCCTCGAGGACCCAGCGTCTGGCTCGCCAGCCGGGAGTGCGTAGCTGCTCGGTTATCTCTTCGGTGCGCGTGCGGATGTGCGGTGTGTAACCGTGCTTGACGGCCAGATCGTGCACCGGCGGCGAGTCATAGCCACGATCAAGGCAAAGCGCTTGCGGTCGCTGCGCGGTTGCCTTCGACCGCTTGATCGGGATGCTTTTGAGGGTCGGCTCTAGCAGTCGCTGGTCGTGGCGGTTGGCGCCGTCGTGCGCCAACCCGATCGGGACCCCCGCTCCCTCGCTGAGAACCGAACGCTTCGCCCCTTTTTGGCTCTGTCGGTGGGATTCGACCCGGTCTTCGGGCCGCCGAGCGGTGCCTTGGTCATCGCCCCGTCGGCTGCCAGCCACGCCCAGTCGATGCCGACGATCTTGTCGTACTCCAACAGCCCCTGGCGCCAGATCTCGGCGAACACACCGGCCCGCTCCCATTCCTGAAAGCGCCGGTGAGCAGAGCTCGAGGAGCAGACCCCTGTTGCATTCAGCGCGTTCCACTGCATGCCGGTCCTGAGCACCAGAAGGATCGCGTCCATCGCGTCACGATCGGGCACCCGCGAGCGATGAGTTCCCAAAGGGTGAAACGGCTTTGGCGGCAACAGCGGCTCGATCCGCTCCCACAACCAGTCCGGCATCCGCCAGCCGTCATCGCGACTGACCAGTCCCATGCCTACCTCCTGATCGAATGACACAAGGCCGGCCAACCAAAGGATTCGACCCAGCTCTACATCATCCTTCCGAGATAGGTCCTAAGTCCGGCATCTGCCCGAGCTCGCGAGGTCTGACGAACGCGACCAGCTCAGCTGCCCCAGGGGCGAGCTTGGGCCAGTTGGCTTCAAATGTGAGCGTTGCGAGCGCTGCCGTGGGGAACTTCTCTCTGAGGCGGTCAAGCTGCACACCTTTGCCAGCAAGAGCAAGCGCTAGCTCTTGTATCGCAGGGTTGTGGCCGATCAGCAGCACAGAATCCACGCGCGGTTCCACCGCGTTAAGCATCGCGAGAAGGTCGCTGGACGATGCTGCGTACAGGCCATCCTCGATCTCGACTGCGATCTTCGCATTGATGCCCGCACTGATTCGTTCGAGCGTCTCGCGTGTGCGTGTAGACGAGGAGCACAGCACTAGGTCCGGTGCAATCGCCTCTCTGCGTAGATAATCGGCGATGACCCCCGACGCACGACGCCCGCGGGAGGAAAGCGGGCGATCGTGATCTGAGAGGGCGGGGTCGTCCCAGCTGGACTTTGCATGGCGGAGCAAGTAGAGCGTCTTGCGCATCTGCTCAAGCATGCCGGGAACGCTCGGCCCGTGCTCGCCAGCCGATGGTCACCGCTCGGGGTATGCGACGGGCCAGGTCAATGACGTCGGCATCCAGCGCCATCGGAGTGTTAACGGATGACCATAGCCATGACGATGTGCCACCGTGACTGCTGCGCTTGACCTTGCCGTTATGGTCCGCGTTCCGGACGATGACGCGAACCGGAACATGAGACCGAGGCGCGCTCGCAGCTTGCCGGTTTGCACGTGGCGTGGTTGCGTACGAGGACCATATCCGAGCCCGTGGCGCCTGAACATCGTCGCGGAGCATGCGTCGCGGGCCGGGTGGCGGCCATCACGGTGAGAAAGAGGCCGGAACCGAACACGACTCAGCCGCGGCCGCGAGGGCATCTCGCGGCTCTACGACTACGGTGCGGAGCAGCGTCAGGGCCGTCAGCGGAAAGAGCACCACCGATAGGAGTCCGGCTGCGACGAGCGCCGCGTAAGCGGCGGGACGGAGAAGCTGGAGCTGTACACCGATTTGGCCCGCGACGACCAAGAAGCTCAAGGAGGTTGCTTGCAACAGCGCAGCCGCGAGCCTCTGCCTGCGGGTGGCGAGCGATTTGTAGACAAGCGCCGGGAGCCCGCGTGCGACGAGCAAGGCCGCGAGAAAGATCGGAACGCGCGCGAGATTCGTGGCGTTCGCGAAGAGCGCGTTCAGCTCGAACCGCACGCCGGTCGCGACGAAGAAGACCGGGACGAACACGCCGTAGCCCACCGCCTCGAGCTTCTGACGGAACCGCGGGTGGGTGATCCTCTGGTCGCGGTCGACGAGCTTGACGATCGCACCGGCGAGGAAGGCGCCGAGAATCGCCTCGAGGCCGAGGCTCTCGGCAAGCACGACAAAGAGGGTAAGCAACAGGAATGACCCGCGGATGCGAATCTCCGACGTCGTGTCCTGCAAGCGCACGAGCGCCGCCGAGACCCGCATCGACCGCTCCGCGCCGAGGAGGGCGACGCCCACCGCCACCGCAAACAGCCCGAACAGCCCGAGCAGCACCAGCTTCGCAGCGATGCTGCCGCTCTCCCCCGAGAAGAAGAGCGACAGCAACACGATGGGCGTGATCTCGGCGATCGAGGCGCCCGCGACGACGAGCTGTCCAAACGAGGTATCAACCTCAGCCCCGTCCTTCAGCACCGGAGTCACGATCCCGACCGACGTGGCGGACAGGGCGATGCCGACAAGAAGCGGCGACTTGACCAGTCCGCTTGCGTGCAGGCCAAGACCGATGACCAACGCAAGCCCGAACGAGATCGCGTACCCGAATGCGGTGAGGCGGGCCAGCCGACCGCGAAAGCGCTCGTACTCGACCTCGAGACCCGCGAGCAGAAGCAGAAAGGCGAGCCCCAGAAGGCTCATGACCTGGATCGGCGCGTCGATCGAAACCCAGCCCAATACTTGAGGTCCGACCGCAATCCCGAGCACGATCGACGGTAATCGGATCCTCGGGAACAGTCCGAGGGCAAGCGGAGCGGCCAGCGCCGCCGCCGCGACGATCGCCAATCCACCAAACGCGATCGTGGGCATCGCGCGCGGCTCTCCCTCAGTGTCGCGCGCTCTGGCCGCCGTCGATATGCAAGATCTCTCCGGTCACGAAGGGGGCTGACTCGAGATACAGGACTCCGCGGACCACATCCTCAATCTCGCCGGCGCGTCCGAGCGGGCGCAGTGCGTCGATCGAGGCGTAAGAGCTCTCGTCGTAAATCGGCGTCTTGATGACACCTAGAGAGACGGCGTTTGCCCTAAGCCCGCTTGAGGCGTACTCGATCGCAAGCGATCTCGTGACCGCGGTGAGGCCGCCCTTGGTCAACGTGGCCAGTGCAGCCGGCGCTTCGGAGCTAGCGTACTCGACGAGCATTGTCGACACATTGACCACATGACCACCACCTCGCTCGAGCATATGCTCGATTGTTCGCGTGGTGATGTGAAAGAAGCCGACAAGGTTGACTGCCATCACGGCGTTGAAGTCCTCGACCGTGTACTGCGTGAAGGGCTTGCCGATATAGATTCCGGCGTTGTTGATCAGCGTGTCGATCTGGCCATAGCGCTCGAGCGCTGTGTCGACGACTCGTTGCGCCGTGCCGGGGCGGCAATATCGCCCTGGACGGCGACGATGCCCGCGTCCTCGCCCTGCTCGATCGCTCGGGACGTCGCGATCACGCCGTAGCCCAGCCGTCGGTATCCAGCTACAATACCCGCGCCGATGCCCCGCGAGGCGCCCGTGATGATCGCGACCTTATTCGGCTTGCAAGAGCTCAACTGACCAGATAGGTCTCGTAGGTCACGCCCCCCGGCCGGCGGCCGCCGACGCTGATGAAGACGCCCTTGTTCAGCCAGTCAAGCCCGGGGAAGGCCGTCTCGATCTGCGTTGCGATCCGGAACGTGTATTCGCTGGCGTCGACCTCCTTTCACGCGCGAGACGCGTTAGGACCGCTGCGCTCCCGTGGCGCACGCCACCCGACCGGACGTACATGAGAGCCCCGTGGTCGGTCTGGAGCGTGCAGCGGACGTGCGCCAGCGCCGTTTCGTCTGCCAGCACCGTCTGCCAGTCGGCGCTGGCGCCCGGAAGCAGGGCTCCGCGCAGCGCGGGACCGCTGAAGCTCCCGCCGGTCAGCGGGACGATTCGCCGCCGGCCTCGGCCCGTGTCCCCGAGATCGAGCGGATCGCCCAACGTCGCTTCCAACCGATACAGGCGCGTGAGATATGGCGCTGGGAGCGGCTCACCGGCCGCCCGTTTGTCCGGGGCCGGGCCGGTCGACGACGACGATGGATCGTTCGGATGAGGCTCGAGCGGCGTGACGGTGACGGTCATCCACCGGTAGAGCGGCAGCGACACGAGCAGACCGCTGAGCTCCCGTTCGCTTGCCGCGCGGTAGAGGCCGAGGACTGTGACCTCGCCGGTGGAACGTCGACGCTTCCACACGCGCAGCAGGTGTCCTTCGCTGGCGAGCTTCGCCGCGGCGGCCACCTCGCCGTGCTCACGGTCCAGCACCTCGGATTGCAAAGTCCCGTCCGGCACGCGGGTCTCGAACTCGACCAAGAACTCCATGATCGTCTCCTTTGGTTGCGCGGGCGACCCCAGCTGCGCGGCGGGGCCGCCCCCAGACCTAAGCTCACATCTGGCCGGCTGCCGCCATCGCAGCACGCCTGTCTCCCGCCTCACTCCCAAGAAACGAGAGCAGAGCGGAGTTGACCTCGTCGGCGTGAGTCCAGCCGACGTTGTGCGGGCCACCGGCGATTTCGACAACGGCCAGATCGGCGATCAGGTGCTCGTCGTGCAGTCTCGCCGTGGTCTTTTCCAGCGGGAGGATCCGGTCGGCGGTGCCGTGTACCGCCAGTACCGGGATGTCGATCTTGGGCAGATCGCCGCGGAAGTCGGTCAGCCACGAGTCGATGCACGCGAGCGTCGCGTAGGGCCCGGAACCGGCGGCCACCTGGGAGCTCGCACGCAAGGCTGCGTCGCTGAGCCTTTCACGGGGGGATTCGTCGGCGTTGTAGAGGTTTCCCAAGAAGGAGTCAAAGAAGGCGTAGCGGTCGGCGACGACCGCCTGCTTGAGCCCGTCGAAGACTTCTTTGGGCACGCCCTGCGGGTTGTCGTCCCCCTGCAGGAGCTATGGGGGGATCGAGCCGATCAGCGCCGCCTTGCTAATGCCGGCTGAGCCGTAGCTTCCGAGGTAGCGCGTGACCTCGCCAGTACCCATCGAGAACCCTATGAGTACGGCGTCTCGGTCGAGAGCGAGGTGGTCCAGCAGCGCCTTGAGATCAGCTGCGAACGTGTCGTAGTCGTATCCAATCGAGGGCTGGCTGGAATGTCCGAACCCGCGGCGATCGTAGGTGATGCAGCGGTACCCGTGTTCCAGCAGCTCGCGCTCCTGGCGCTCCCAGGAGTTCCCATCGAGCGGGTAGCCGTGAATGAGGACGATGGGCTTGCCCGTCCCGTGGTCGTTGTAGTGGATCTCGATGTTCTCGTTGTGCTCGATCCCGACGTTGACGAACGGCATGACACCTCCTTATGCGGTCCTCTTCGCTGATGGACCGGTGGTTTGGTAACGATCATCAGCCTGCGCTACCTGCCGCCGGGTCGCACCGGGGTACTCCCTGGTCGCACTGCCCGGTCACGGTCATACAGATGCGACTGCTCTCGGTTCCGGGGTCGCGGGTGATCTGGTCTGGTGGGCGAGCCCCGGCAACCCGCTCGTTGGCGAGGCGATCCGGTGTCACGACGCCGTCCCGAGCCGGCGTCCCTGACGATCGTCGGTCCTGCGACACCGAAGCACGGGATGCTGACCAGGGGCTTCCCCGGTGCGATGCGTAGCCGAGACCGCAATGGTGCTGCCCAGTAGCTGACACCAACAAACGCCCCCAAGGAGGAGCCATGTCCAACCATTTCAGTGCTGACAATCTCAAGTTTCCCGGCGATGACAGGCGTCTGGACTTCACCGACCTGTTCGTATTCGAGTCGTCGGAGGACCCTGACAAGACGGTGGTGATCATCGACTCGAACCCGACGAGCGCGCCGCCCCCCATACCCGCGCCCACGACCGGCCCGGAGTTCCATCCCGACGCGGTCCACCGGATCAACATCGATAACAACGGCGATTCGAAAGCCGACATCGCGTTCACGTTCACCTTCTCCGAGTTTGAGAACGGCGTCCAAACCGTGACGGCCTGGTATGCCACCGGCAGCGAGGCCAGGCAGCCCGAGCCAGCTGGCGAGCGGCTCTCCGCGTCCCTCCCGGTCAGCTTCGACGGCACCGCGCGACCCGTCGAGGTTGGAAAGATCCGCCTGTTCGCCGGGCTGCGCAGCGACCCGTTCTTCGCCGACGTCGAGGGCGCCCTGCACGGCTTTCAGTGGACCGGGCACGACGACTTCGCCGAGAACAACGTCGACTCCATAGCGCTAGAGGTGCCCGGCGAGATGCTCGGCGGCGCCCCGGTGATCGGAGTTTGGGCCTCGATCAGCCTGCACCGCGACGGCAGGCTCGTGCAGATGGACCGCGGTGGGAGTCCGACGATCAACCCGTTCATCAACCCCGACGGCGAGAAGAACCTCTTCAACTCTCGGCAGCCGGCCGACGACGTCGCCAACTACCTGGAGCCGTGGTCCAAGATCCTGGAAGGCAGCGGCTACTCGCCCGAGGAGGCCAAGACTGCAGCGATGCAGGTGCTGCCCGACATCCTCCACTACGACCGGACCAAGCCCGCCAGCTACCCCAACGGGCGTGTCCTCACGGATGATGTCTACAGCATGCGCTTCGCCTGGCTGACCAACGGCAAGGTTCCGCCGAGCGGCCTGAAGCCGCACGAGGACCTGCGGGCCCACTTCCCCTATCTCGGAGTGCCGAACCGCGAGTCATCGGACAAACCGCTCGGCAAGCTATGACTTACAGCGTCATCAAGAGAGTGAAGATGCCTCGCCTGCGTGCCTTCTGGAAGTCCCTTGGCCCTCGACAGAGGCGCAGCCTGATGATGATGGTCGTTGTCGTGGCGGGACTGCACGTGCTGGGCTTCCTCGTCCTGGTCGCGCTCGTCGCGCCGAGCCACCAGCAGCTCGGCAAGGCGGGCGCGATCACGGTCGGCCTCGGGGTCACCGCCTACACATTGGGGTTGCGCCACGCGTTCGACGCTGATCACATCTCGGCGATCGACAACACGACACGTAAGTTAATGGCCGAGGGTGAGCGTCCTCAGAGCGTCGGGTTCTGGTTCTCACTCGGACATTCGACGGTCGTGTTCGCACTCACCTTGCTGATCGCGATCGGTGTGCGCTCACTGGACGGGCCCGTCAAGAACGGTAACTCGACACTGCACCACACGACCAGCTACATCGGGACTGGCGTCTCGGGTGGATTCCTTTACATCATCGCCGCGATCAACATCGTGACCCTACTCGGGATCATCAAGGTCTTTCGCGAGATGAAGCTTGGACGCTATGACGAAGCCGCGCTCGAGCGTCAGCTCGACAGCCGCGGGCTCATGAACCGCTTGTTCGGCCATCTCACCAAGACGGTGACACAGCCGCATCACATGTATCCGATCGGATTGCTGTTCGGTCTGGGGTTTGACACCGCCACCGAGGTCGCGCTCCTGGTGATCGCCGGCAGCGCCGGGGCGGCCGGGTTGCCGTGGTACGCGATCCTTTGTTTACCCATCCTGTTCGCCGCCGGGATGTCACTGATGGACTCCATTGACGGGTCGTTTATGAACTTCGCCTACGGGTGGGCGTTCAGCAAGCCCATCCGCAAGGTGTTCTACAACATCACAATCACCGGCCTGTCGGTAGTGGTTGCGCTCGTGATCGGCACGATCGAGCTGGGAGGACTCATCGCCTCAGAGCTCAACCTCTCCGGGTTCTTCTGGGACTCGTTCGAGCAGATCAACATCAACATCCTCGGGTTCGTGATCGTCGCCATGTTCCTGGCGACCTGGGCGATCGCTCTGTTCGTCTGGCGGTTTGGGCGCATCGAGCAGCGATGGTCAGCGCAAGTGGAAGACGCTGGGCGAGCCGGTTAGGTGAAACCAAATGCGGCGGGAGCGACGAAAGAGCGATGCGTGCTGACATCATACCTGGTGGGACCTTCCCCGATTTCGAGCTGATCGATCACACCGCGACGCGGCGCAGGCTCAGTGAGCTGCAGGGTCACGACCCAATGATCGTCGTGCTCGCGCGCGGGCACTACTGCCCGAAGGATCATCAGCAGCACGCGGAGCTTGCGGCGGTCTACCCGAAGATCGCCGTCGCCTACACGCAAATCGTGACGATCTCGACCGATGACATCCTCAGGACGCGGGAGTTTCGCGCCTCCGTCGGCGCGCAGTGGACGTTCCTCTCCGACGCTGCACGCAGAGTGCAGAAGGAGCTCGATATACAGGAGTACACGGATCCGTACCACGATCCGATGGTCCCGCACACGTTCGTGCTCAAGCCGAGGCTTGTCATCCACAGCGTCTACAACGGCTACTGGTTCTGGGGAAGGCCTTCGAGCGCCGAGCTGTGGCGCGATCTTCGCGAAGCGACACGCGAGATCCGCCCCGACTGGGACCTGGGCGCGTCGGGCCTCCGCGCTGCCTGGGAGACCGGCGACCGCTCGAGGTTCTTCTACGACCCCGATCTGGACCCGAGCCTGAGGGAACCCGGGACAACTCACAACGAACGTCTGCGCCGCGACTCGAGGCGAGTTCATGACCGATGAGCGACCAATCGATGGGCGACCAACGGCGGTGACTGTTACGGGCAACCGCCATTTCGAGCACTACCTGCGAGGTCCTCGACAACGCGTGCTGCCGACAGACGTTGATTCTCAACACGTGGGATCCTAAGGTAAGGAAGCCTGCACGCACCATGAGAGGAGCGGCCATGGGTTCCATTGACGCGTCCGGTAAGAAGATCGGTGTTGGTCTGCGTGACACCGATCTGCCGATGCCGGGAGAGCTGATCTACGAGTACACGCCGAAGGTCACGGAGACCGTCGAGTACGGCGTCTCTGCTGATGCCATGTTCGCCGGCGAGGCGCCGCCACCCGAGGGTGCGCGGTTCGACCTCTACCTAGAAGGTCCAGTCTGCGCCGGCAAGCTGAACGGGACGGTCAGGGGCGTCGACTACCTCAACTTTCGTGCCGACGGGCGCGCTGAGCTGGACATCCACGCGGAGATCGTCACGGAGGATGGACAGAACGTCGCGCTCGAGGCCGGTGGCGTCGCCATCCGCCAAGATGGGTCCTCGCTCCTGGAGCTCCGAGAGCACGTGTCGCTCCGAAGCAACCATCCCGAGCTTGCGTGGGTGAATGGCGTAGAGATCTGGGCTCGCGGTGTGGTGGACGTCGCAAGCGGGCAGGTGCACTTGCGCGCCTTCTCCGTCTGACCGAGGGCGGTCTACGTCGAAGCGCCGCGGTTGTCTCGCGCCGCCAGGGCGCCGTGAAGCCCCCTGCGGGAGTCGATCCCGAGCTTCATGAACACCTTGTGCAGGTGCCACTCGACCGTACGCGGGCTCAGGTAAAGCTCTTCCCCGATCTGCGGATTTGTGCGCCCGTCAAGCGCGAGCCTTGCAATGCGTTCCTCCTGGGGGGTGAGATCGTCCCGCGTCTCATCGCGGCGCTTGCGGACCTTCTCGCCCGTCGCCAGCAGCTCGCGTCGCGCGCGATCGGCGAACCCCTCCGCGCCCATCGACGCGAATGCCTCGTGCGCCTGGCGCAGCGGCTCGCGCGCGTCGGCTCTGCGCTTCTCGCGCCGCAGCCACTCGCCGTAGCTCAGTTGGGCCCGGGCTAGGTAGGCGACCATCCGTGTTTGCCCGAGCGACTCGATCGCCTCGCGGTGGAGCTCCTCTGCGCCGTCGCCGCTCTCCACCAGCGCGCGCGACCGCGCACCGGTACCGACAGCCCACGCCGTGCCGCTCGCGGCCGTGCGTTCCGAGAGCCGGTCGGCCGCGTCGCGCGCGGTGTCTAGGTGGCCGCTGCGCGCCGCCGCCTCGACCAGCTCGTACAGGGCCCACGACGACGTCGCGATCTCGTCGGGTTCGGCCGCCTTTTCTGCCGCGTCCAGCGCCTGCTCGTAGAGTCCGAGGCCGTTGTACAGGATCGCCCTCGCGTACTCGACCGCGGTGATCGCGCAGCCCTCACCTCGGGCTCGTGCCTCGAGCAGCATTGTGTCCGACAACCCAAGCGCAGTTGGCGCGTGTCCTCTCAAAGCGGCGAGACGGAGCGGTATGTAGGGCAACGTTGCGGAGCGGACGCCGAAGTCGAGCCCTCCGGCCTCCGTCAGTAGGTCCAATACCAGGGACGGGTGGCCCGCGTGAACGTGGAAACCGGCGAGGTACTCGAGCGCGTAGGGGAGCAGAATCAGGGTTCCCGCGGCGCGCGCGAGCCGTACCTGGCTCGAGGCGAGCTCAAACCAGGCCTCCTCGTCCAGGAGGTCCATCGCCGCCAGGTTGAAGGCGACGCAGAGCCAGTCAAGCCGTCGGTCCTCGGCGAGGTACTCACGCAGCGCGGACGTCAGCGTCGGCGCCGCGGCAGCGTGCCCGTCTGTCAGGCGGATCGCGAGACCCTGCAGCAGTCGCTGGCGCGCGGGGAGCGGCTCAGCGTCGAGCGGTGCGTTCCGCGCTGCGCGCGCGACCTCAAGCACGTCATCGCGGCTCGCAAGCTCGCTGGCGTAGATCGCCGCGATCAGCGCCTGTAGATGCGTCTCTCGTGCGAGCTCGGCATCGAGCGGCTCGAGCCGCTTGGCGGCTCTCAGGAGCAGCGGCGGGGCGTCGCTTCCGCGTCTCAGGTCGAAGGCGATCTGTGCCCTAGTGCGCTGTAGTAGTGCCTGACCCAGCTCGTCGAGCGGCCCGGCGTCCGCGGTCGCCAGGAGCGATTCTGCCGCCAAGAAATCGGCGGCGTCGAACTTGGCTTTCGCGGCAGCCAGTGCTCGCGAAGCGAGCTCATGTGGGTCCTCGGTGAACGTCACCGCTCGGTCCAGAAAGGCGGCCGTCGCAGCGATGCCGCCACGGCTTTCGGCCCTGCTCGCCGAGTCGAGCAGCTCCTGTGCGACCGCCTCATCCGGGGGCCTCGCAGCGTGCGCTCGATGCCAGGCACGGCGATCCGGGTCCCTCTCGGGATCCGTGGCGGCCGCAAGGGCTCCGTGCGCAACACGTCTCTCATCGAGCGACGCGGCGCGATACACCGCGGATCGGACTAGCGGATGTCGGAACCGCACGTGCGTGGCGATCTCGAGCACGCCCGCCCTGGCCGCCGGCTCGGCGGCGTCCCTGCCGAGCCCGAGCATCTGCGCGGCGCGCCAGAGCAGTGTCGCGTCCCCGACAGCGTCGGCCGCCGCGAGCAAAAGGAGCTGTTGCGTTGCCGCGGGGAGCTCGGCTACACGTCGACGGTAGTAGTCCTCGATCTGCCCGGGAACATCCGCTGCGTCGGGGAGGGCGAAGCCGCCCGCGAGTCGCGTCGCACCCAGACCACTTGGGAGCTCCAGCAGGGCGAGTGGATTGCCGCGCGTCTCAGCCACGATCCGGTCACGGACGCGCTCGTCGAGGCGACCGTGCATCGAGCTCTCGAGCAGGGCGCGCGCGTCATCCTCGGCGAGTCCTTCCAGCCTCATCTCGGGTAGCCCTACGAGATCAGGATCGTCCCCGGGCTCTCGGATCGCGAAGACCAGCCCCACCGGCTCGGCCAGCAGCCGGCGAGCGACAAAGCCGAGGACCTGCCGCGACGCGCCGTCAAGCCACTGAGCGTCGTCCACGAGACATAGCAGCGGGCGTTCGTCCGCGACGTCGGCCATCAGGTTGAGCGTCGCGAGCGCCAGCACGAAACGGTCGGGAGGGTCACCCGCGGACACGCCGAAGGCGACGCGCAGTGCAGCCTGCTGGGGTTGGGGTAGAGCGTCGAGTCGCGCCAGCATGGGGACGCACAGCTGGTGGAGGGCTGCAAACGGCAGCTCCATCTCCGACTCGACGCCGTCGATCTGAGCGACCTGAAAACCACCGGCCTGCCCCGCGACGTATGCCATAAGTGCTGTCTTGCCGACTCCAGCCTCGCCGCGTATGAGCATGACCCCGCTCCGGCTCTCACGGACGCTCGTCAGCAGCCGATCCAGCGTCTCGCGCTCGCTCGTTCGGCCCCGGAACGTAGGCACGCGCATGGCCGGCATCGGCCCCTAAGCGTAGAGAGAAAGGGCCACCGCAGTTCCGCCAGGGGGCCTGACCAGGGCATCCCCAGATGCGACCACCAAGCCGTTCAAGCACGATTGGCGATACCACAGAACAAAACGGAGGTAGAGATGAGCACCGCACAGAGGCATCTAGGAGATCTTCTGCATCACTCGCGTGCCGATGCACCTAGTAGCGACGCGAGCGCCGGGAAGGCTGACATGAAACTCGAGGTCGATGTCATCCCCGTGTCCGACGTCGACCGAGCCAAGCAGTTCTACGAACGCCTGGGTTGGAGGCTGGACGATGACGCCGCCCCGCTAGACGGCCTTCGCATCGTGCAGTTCACGCCCCCGGGCTCGGGGTGCTCGATCACGTTCGGCAAGGGACTCATTGGGGCCGCGCCTGGGTCGGCCGAGGCTTCGCTGAGCGTCTCCGACATCCAGGCGGCCCACGACGAGCTCGTCGACCGTGGCGTCGACGTGAGTGACGTGTGGCACGGCCCGCCATTCCCAGTCCAGGCACGGCAGCCCGGCCGCGACCCCGAGCGCACGAGTTACGGATCGTTCTGCTCCTTCAACGATCCCGACGAAAACACCTGGCTGGTCCAGGAAGTCACGACGCGGCTCCCCGGGCGGATCTGAGGCCGCTGACACGGCATTCGCCTTCGCCGGCGGACCCAGTGAAGCCGGAAGATCCACGCAAACCGCGGGTCTGAACGGGCTGTCGAAGTGACGGCCCGTTCACGCGCCGCGGCCAGCTCCGCTTTCGCATGCAAACGGTCACCTTCCATACGCCGCCGCGCACGTTGCACCGGACGAATCTGAGCTTCCCCGCGTGAAGCACATTGACATAGTCATCCTATTTAGATAGTCTTGCTATCTAATGATTAGGCGTCGTTTGTCTCGTGAGGAGAGCCGAGCACGGACGCGCGGGCGGCTTCTCGGTGCGGCCCGAAAGGTGTTTGCGCGCGAGGGCTTTCAGGGCGCATCTATCGAGCAGATAGCCGAGGACGCTGGCTACACGATCGGCGCGTTGTACTCGAACTTCGCCAGCAAGGCAGACCTGTTCATCGCGGTCTTCGAGGAGTATGCCGCCGAGCGCTCGCGGGAGATCGAAGCCGCTGCAGCAGACGCCGAGGGCGCTGGGTCTGTGGCTGCGCCCGCTGCAGCCAATCAGTGGATGGACAAGCTCGTGACCGACCCGGACTGGTTCCCCGTGTTTCTCGAGTTCAGCGCCTACGCCGCCCGCGACCCCCAGCTAGCGCACAAGTTTGCGGTCCCGTTGGGAGCTGTACGCAGCGCAATCGAGCGTCTGATCGTCGCCGGCACAAATCAGACGAGTATCGAACCAGCGCTGCCGCCGCAGGAAGTCGCAACCGCCATCAAGGCCCTCGGCAACGGACTGGCGCTTGAACGCATCATCGATCCCGATGCCGTGCCAGACACGCTTTTCGGACGTGCCCTGGAGGTCTTCCTCCGTGGCCTTCGAAGCGTCGAAGCTAACCAGGAAACCACGCACACGCCAGCGCGATAGGAGGCTTCAGTGCAGCAGGGCGCGATAGACATACAACCCGCAGATGTGGATACAGCACGAATGCACCGCTTCCTGGCTTTGTACGAGAAGGCGTGGGCGCAACCCGCGACCGGACTACTGGCGCAGATGTGGGCGCCGGACGCGGAAATGATGCATCCCGAGCTCGAGCAGCCAGTCCGAGGACGAGACGCGGTGATGGCATACATACCTACAAAGGTTCTTGGAGATTGCCCCCGACCTTACGGTGAGACCGTTGGCCGCCGCCGCTAACGGCGACACGCTGTTCATCCATTGGCGCAGCCAAGCCACGATCGCCGAGAAGCTGCGTGTCTGGGAGGGCGTTGATCGCTTCGAGCTGGATGGTGACCAAGCGGCGTATGGGATCGGCTTCTTCGATACCACTGCTCTGCGCCGAGCACTCGCTAACGATTCCTTGTGACCGCGTTCCCAGCCACAGTCAATGTGGAGTCGGTCTACCGATGGCCCTCGTTCTCGCACGCCGTGCTCGTCGACGGCCACATCTATTTGTCCGCGGCGCTCGGCACCGTGGGACGCTCGTTGCAACTGGCCGATGGGGGCGTCGGCGAGCAGACGCGCCAAGCGCTTCGCAACATCGAGCTGATCCTCGCGAGCTGCGATGCATCGCTGGCGCACCTTGTCAGGCTGACCGTGTACCTCAGCGACATCAACTCTTTCCTTGAGATGGATCGCGCCTACGCCGAACTCATCACCCACCAGCCGGCGCGCACAACAGTCGGCTGCGCGAGTCTCAGCCTCAACGCGGGCGTCGAGATCGACGCAATCGCCTACAAGCCAAAATCACTCTGAGCGCGGAGCGCCATGCGCTCGGACAGATCCGCGTTCCGAGTGCGTGTCTGGGTCCGCATTGAGTCCGTCGAATGAAGCCAGCCGAAGTCAATCCGAACTGCTTTGCGCCGGTCGCTGGCGGGCAAATGTCGCTTGACGAAGCAGGTTAAAGCGGCGCGGCCTGGTGATGACGGTCTTTTGCTAGGAGGTTGGTGGTTTTTGGTTGGTCCAGGGCCGCGCGTGCTCGAGCTGCGCAGCCAGCGACAACAGGGTGGTCTCGCCGTTGACAGGAGCGACGAGCTGGATCGCGGTAGGTAGGCCGTCTGGGTCCAGGCCGGTTGGCACGGCTGCGGCGGGCTGCCCCAGATAGTTCCAAATCGCGGTGTAGGTCACGTAGGGACCGCTCCCGTTAAAGGTGCGCAGCGCACCCTTGCCGGACCAGCGGCCAACCCGTTCGGGTTGGGCCGCCGTGACGGGCGTGAGTAGCACGTCGTGGTCGACGAATATTGCGTTGACACGCTTCGCAACGACCGCTTCGCGTCGCAGCGCTCGCTGCAGCGCCCGGCCGTGAACGCGACGACCGATCGCGGCCATTCGACGTGAGCGTGACTCCAGTAGTTCGGGGTGATCGAGTCCGGCGGCGTTATCGACCACTCCCGCGAGGTAGGGTGGGGTGATATCGGCCAAGAGCAGTCCGTACTGGGGGTCGCACTCGGCGACCTGGTGTCCGAGTGAGCGCAGCAGCGTCGCGGTCTCTTCCACGGCTCCTCGCGCAACGGCACCCGGTTTGACGCCTGGGATCGTCCCCTTGAGCGACACGCCCACTCGCAGACTTCCAGGGTCACGGCGCGCCGCCTCGGCGAAGCTGATCGCCGGCTCCGGCGGGGTGTGAGCGTCCCCGTCCGCCGCCCCGCGCAACGCGTCATCGAACAACGCGACATCTAGCACGCTGCGGCCCAACCCCCCGAACACCGACAGCCCGTACCAGCGCTGGGCGTCTGGCATCGTCGAGATGCGCCCACGCGTCGGCTTGAGCCCGAACAGCCCGCAGAGCGCCGAGGGCACCCGGATCGACGCTCCGCCGTCAGAACCCAGGCCGACGGGAGCCAAGCCCGCGGCAACTGCGGCCGCGGTACCGCCGCTTGAACCACCGCTGGACAGCTTCGTGTTCCAGGGATTGCGCGTTGGCCCGCCGGCCGTGGACTCCGTCATGTGTCCCCAGAGCTCCAGCTCGGGTAGCGTCGTCTTACCCAATATGGGTGCCCCCGCCGCGCGTAGCCGACGGATTACCTCGGCGTCGCTGGTGGCTGGCGTCTCCTGTGCGCGCGTACCGTAGCCAGTGACCTCCCCGGCGATGTCCACGTTGTCCTTCACGACCACCGGTACGCCCAGGAGGGGTCCTTTGTCGCCCGCGCGTAACCGCTCAAGCGCCGTGTCGGCCTCGTGTAACGCAGCCTCAGCGCGAACGGATACGAACGCATTGAGCTTCGGATCGAGCCGCTCGATGCGCGCAAGGTAGAGCTTGATGAGATCACGCGGGGTGACGTCACCTGCCTGCAACAACTCACCCAGACGCGCCACACCAGCAAACGCCAGATCGTCCGCCGCCGAAACCGCGCTCACAGGGCGGTCCGATGACGGAGACATGCGCTCAAGCCTACACCGGGCCAACAGCCACTCGGACCGACGTCCGTGTACCGCGATTTCGCATTCTTGCAAATCAGGAGAGCTGTCAGGTGTCCGCGGTCTTTTTCCCGGCAAATCAGCCCTCGATGGAAGCCCAGCCGAACCCGCGAAGCCCCGCCAATTTGCCTCATTTCGGCGGGGCTAAGGTCCACTGGCGAGTCCATGCGCCTTCGTCTCGGTAAGTGGACGCCCCAATCGTTGATAACCGCCCAGCACGGCGCAAGCTTCAGCAGCGGCCCCCGCGTCTCTTAGAGAGTGGGCTTCACGAGTCGCACGCCGAGCCCGTCGCCGGTGCGTGTCATGAATGCAAGGGGGGCGACGAGCACCGAGATCGTCCGGCCGCGCAGTTTGCTCTTACGGCGGCCGAGGCCGGCACCGATGACTCGCATCGCCGCAGCTGTCGCAGGTAGCGGTCTGAAGAACACGGTCATCTCGCTGATCTTCCCGTCGGGACGGAGTTTGAGATGGTCGCTGAAGTTGACTGAGACGCCGCGCAGCTGCATGGTGCCGACGAGCACCGCGGTGTCATCACCGATCAGCTCGTCGCTGTAGCTGAGATCTTCCAGCGCGTCGAACAGTACGTCGATGAGCGCCGCGAGTTGGTCTCGGCCGGTGAAGACGAGGCTGGGCGTGAACGGCGAGCGCAACATGGCGTCTTCGGCGAACGCGTCCACGGCGGCGGCGCGATCCCGCGCCTCCATCGCGGCTCGGATCGGGAGCTTGGTCGGGCTCTGCTGGAGCGCTGGCATCGGACACCTCCTGAGTGGGATATGTCAGCCTGACATGTTAGCTTGACTGGTATGCCGTCCGCAAGCCTGTTGCCGCCGGACTACGTCGTGCTCGGAATGGTCGGGCTCGGCCGGCGCTCCGGCTACGAAATCAAGCAAGCTGTCGCGCTGTCGATCAGGTTCTTCTGGACGATCTCGCCGGCGCAGATCTACCCGAGCCTTGCGAGGCTCGAGCGAGCCGAACTGCTCACTGGCCGCGACGAGCCGCAGGGCCGGCGTCGACGGCGGCTCTACGACCTGACCGACGCCGGCGAGGAGGCGCTCACGGAGTGGCTTCGCGGCACCGAGGCAATCCCGTTCGAGCTACGCGATATCGGGATGCTGAAGCTGTTCTTCGCGGACGCGCTGACGCCGAGCGAAGCCGCCGAGCTGCTCACGGCGGTCAGGCAGCGCAGCGACCAAGGCCTCTCCGTGCTACGCGCGATCCAGCCCGACGCCGAGGCCGCCGAGCGCCAAGGCAAGGTGTATCCGCCGCTGACGCTCGAGTTGGGGATCGCCTTCCACCAGGCGATGGTCGACGTCTGCGAGCGCTTCGAGCGCCGCTGGCCCTGATCGTCTCCGCACTTCTGAAGTGCCGAGACCTGATGTTTGACCAATGGCAGGGCGAGAAGCGCCTGCTTTCGCCGGTGGCGGGGCTGGATTTCGGGCTTACCTTGGTCACAGTGGGTGGTTGCCCCGAGCCGGGGGAGGGCCTGCTTTTTGAGGCCGCGCCCCCGGGGCTGGCGTGGCGATGACGTCTGTGGGCGGGCATCGATTCATCGCCTGGTGGCGTAGCACGGCAGCGGTGCGAGCGCGCGTGCGAAGTAGGCTGGACAGATGCCGTCGCCGCTCGCGCTGGGCGAAGCTCCTGTTGCGCCGCTTCGCGGCGAGCTGCGCTATGGCCTCGAGCTGGCGCGCCTGCTCGCCGATCGCGACTTCCGCCGTCCCTCCCCCCGAGCGAGCGATCCCGCAGTACTGCTCGTGCCGGGGTTCATGGCGGGGAATCAGTCGCTGAGCGTGCTCGCGGCGTGGCTGCGCAGGCGTGGTTCGCGCACTGCCGGGGCCGGCATGTTACTCAACGCCGATTGCGCCGAACGCGCCCTGGGTGGGGTTGAGTCGCGCCTTCGGCGGCTCGCTGAGCGCGCCTCCAGCCCTGTAGTGCTGATTGGGCAGAGCCGGGGCGGCGAGCTGGCGCGCGTGGCGGCCGTCCGCAACCCGGATCTGGTCGGCGCGCTCGCGATGCTCGGCTCGCCGGTGCTCGACCCGCTCAGTGTCGGTCCTGCCGTGCTCGGGGCCGTGCGCACGGTGGCGCGGCTGGGCGACCTCGGCGTGCCCGGGATGCTATCCCGCGAATGCGGCGACGGTTCGTGCTGCGCGGCGTTCCGCGAGGATCTGCGAGCGCCGCTCCCATCGGCCGTGCGCGCTGTAGCGATCTACTCGCGCAGTGACGGAATCGTTTCCCCGGAGGCGTGCCTTGATCCGTGGGCAGAGCACATCGAGGTCGAGTCGAGCCACGGTGGCATGTCGGTGAACCTGAGGGTCTACCACGTGCTCGCGAGGATCCTCGATCAGGAGGCGAATCGATGGACTGGATGAGCCCGATGGACGCGTCGTTCTTGCACCTCGAGGGTCCGTTGCACCCGATGCACCTCGGCGGCGTGAGCATTTTCGAGGGGCCGGCCCCACCGTTCGAGCGGCTCAAGGAGATGGTGGCGGGCAAGCTGGGCCTCGTCCCGCGCTATCGCCAGAAGGTTCGCTTCATACCGCTCGGTCTGGGCCGCCCGGTGTGGGTAGACGATCCCCATTTCAACCTCTCCTACCACCTGCGTCACAGCGCCCTCCCGGCGCCCGGTAGCGACGACCAGCTGCGCAACACGGCTGCGCGTATCTTCGCCCAGCACCTTGACCGCAACAAGCCACTCTGGGAGATCTGGATGGTCGAGGGATTGAGCGAGAGCCGCTGGGTGCTGCTCTCGAAGGTCCATCACTGCATGGTCGACGGCGTCTCGGCCACCGATCTGATGTCGGTCATGTTCGAGGACGACACTGCGCCGGCAACCGCCGGCGCGTGGGAACCGGGCCCTGAGCCAAGTGGTGCTGCCCTGCGCCCTGCGCACGCTCACGCGCCGCACCCTCATCCCGGCCGAGCAGCTACGTAGCGTGCGCGCAGCGGTGCGCGCGCCGCGTGCGTCGCTCGTCCAGGCACTAGATTTGCTGCGTGGCATGACCTCGGCCTCGCGGCTGCTGCGCCCGCTCGGTAGCTCCTCGTTGACGGGTCCGATCGGGCCGCATCGCACGTGGAGCTGTGCGCATGTGCGCCTGAGCGACGTCAAGTCGCTCCGGGCGGCGCTCGGTGGGACCGTCAACGACGTCGTGCTCACGCTCGTCTCTGGTGGGTTCCGTGACCTGCTCGAGGCGCGCGGCGAGCGCGTCGCCGATCGCACGATCCGCGCTCTTGTCCCCGTGTCGGTCCGCCGGCCCGGCGAGCGGGGCGTCTATAACAATCGGGTTTCAGCGATGTTCGCCGAGCTGCCGGTCGGCGTCAGCGATCCGGCAGCCCGTCTCGACGCTGTACGCGCGCAGATGGGCGGCCTCAAGCATTCAAAGCAGGCCGTCGCGGGCGACGTGCTCACCTCGCTTTCGGGCTTCGCCCCGCCGATGTTGCTCGCGCTCGGCGCCCGCCTCGCTGCGCGCTCTCCGTCGCTGGGTCTGCAGACCGGCGTGACGAACGTGCCTGGGCCCCAACAGCCCTTGCACACACTCGGGCGAAGACTGCTCGAGTCGTTCCCCTTCGTCCCCGTGATCGGTCAGGTGCGAATCTCGATCGCGATCTTCTCCTACGACGGCGGCCTCTACTTCGGTGTCACCGCCGACTACGACAGCTCGAGAGACATCGACATCCTCACCACCGGCGTTGAGCGGTCAATGGCAGAGCTGCTCGCGCTCCTCGTCCCGGCGCCTACGAACCGAAAGCGGGCCAAACGAGACAAGGCCGCCATCGAGCGCGACCAGCCTCGCGCGTGACAGCTCTCTCACGGCGCGGCGCTGTCGCGGCCCGCCTTGCGATACGAACCACGATCTGAGACTGCTGCAAAGGTGGGGTAGCGGGCATCTTGGGCGACAGCCACCACATGCCCCCTCGGGACTTCCATGAAGAAGGGCCTCCGTTCTGCGTGAAGCGCGTAATTTACGAAACGCCACCTGGCGCGGCATCGCAGCCGTATAGGTGTTCACGCAATTGGTCACAACTCTCGGCCGACCAGCGCCCGCTCGTCTCCAAGGACTCGATCATCTCCTCAGCCGCTCGAAGCGACCGCCGATTTTCAGGCTCGCCAAAAAGCAGGGCGTCGGCGGCCTGGAGCAGCTGCTCTCGCTCTCTTGCGTGCAGCTTCGTGGTGCCATGCTGGTCGATCGCCTCGAGCAGCGCCGTGTAGTGGGCGCCACGGACACTCATCGTCTCGGCCGTGGTCATCATCTGCCTCAGCTTAGCCACCCCACACGCAGGCGCCGTATGAGTGGTGGCGCCGGCACGACGAATACGGGGTGCCGGCCCGCGGTGATGCCGCCATCGCCAAGCGGGTCGGGGGAGGTGGGAGCATCGTCGACGCCTGAGGGTTCGACGAGCGAAGGGGTCGAGTCGCCGCGTGCCCCGCTCGAGGAGTTCGCGGTTATGCCTCACTTCTTCTCGGGCGGCTGTCGGCCCTGCTAGTAGTCGCCGAGGCTCTGGCGGCCGCGTCGCCAAACTCTGGATTGCGAGCGGTGATCCAAACGTCGTGTCCGTCGGCAACCAACCGTCGAGCTGTCTCGTACCCGAGGCCCTTGTTCGCTCCCGTGATCAGGGTAATAGTCATCGATTAGGCTCGCGGTCACTGTTACGGCGCCAAACGAGGCGAGGCGGCCGCCGCGCCATGACGGGGCCACCCTCTCATCGGCGGAAACCGGTAGCCGCGACCGGCACGAGCTGTGGGGCCACATAGCGGGTGGCGCTGACGTTGTGCAGCATGCGCCAAGCTTCTCCGATACAGCCACGGCTCGCTTTCCGGTTGATCATTAAGCAGGACCACGACCACGCGATGGGGATCGGCGGCGGGTATCGAGACGTCGCCGCCGCGGCGCTGGCGTGCGTCGGGCGGGATTCGTCTAGGGCGGTATGAACCTCGACTCTGCCCCCGGTCGCTGGGTTCTCGCGGTGGCGGTCCTGGGCTCCGGGATCGCCTTCCTTGACGCCACCGTCGTCAATGTCGCGTTGCCCGATATCGGCCGTGACCTGCATGCATCGACGAGCACCCTCCAGTGGATCCTCAACGGCTATGTGCTGACGCTTGCCTCACTGATCCTGCTCGGTGGGTCGCTCGGCGATCGTTACGGACGGCGTCGCATCTTCGTGTTCGGCACCGGCCTTTTCACGATCGCCTCGCTGCTGTGTGCGGTGGCGCCGAATGCCGCGCTGCTGGTGGTGGCGAGGCTTGTCCAGGGGGTCGGCGGGGCTCTTCTGACACCGGGCAGCCTGGCGATGGTCGAGTCGAGCTTTCGCCCCGCTGACCGAGCCCGAGCGATCGGCGCCTGGTCGGGGCTCGGCGGGATCGCGGGCGCTTTGGGCCCGTTGGTCGGCGGCTTTCTGGTGGCGGCGGTGTCATGGCGGGCGGTGTTTGTGATCAACTTTCCGCTTGGCATCTTCATTGTCGTGATGGCAGGCCGCCACGTGCCCGAGACCCGCGACCCCACGGCCGGCGGGCCGCTCGACGTTCGCGGTGTGCTCCTGGCGGCCGTTGGCCTGGCCGGCACCACCTACGCCCTGATCGAGGCCCACGGGCCACGGCGCCTCGCCACTGCTCCTGGTCATCGCGACCGCAGGCGGCCTCGCCCTGATCGCCTTCCTCGTCACCGAGCGGCGTTCCGCCAACCCGATGATGCCGCTCTCGATTTTCTCCTCGCGCCAATTTAGCGCCGCCAACGCGGTGACGTTCATCGTATTCGGAGCGCTCAGCGGAGTGTTCTTCCTGCTCGTGGCGTTCTTGCAGATCTCGCTCGGCTACTCGCCGATAGCAGCTGGTGTCGCGTCGCTGCCGATCACGGCTCTGCTGCTGCTGCTCTCGGCTCCCGCGGGAGCCCTTGCCCAACGAATCGGGCCGAGGATCCCGTTGACGGTAGGACCGCTGGTCACTGCTCTGGGCCTGCTGTTGATGTCACGGATCGAGCCAGGCGACAGCTATGTGTCCAGCGTGTTCCCAGCGGTGATCGTCTTTGGTTTGGGCCTGACCCTGGTCGTGGCGCCGGTCACGGCGACGGTGATGGCGGCCGCGGATGAGCGCTACTCGGGAATCGCCTCGGGGATCAACACCGCGGTTTCGCGTGTCGCCGGCCTGATCGTCGTCGCCGTCCTGCCCTTGGTCGCCGGGCTGACCGGGAAGAAGTTCTACGACCCGTCGGCAATGGTCCACGGCTTCCATGTGGCGATGGTGGCCTGTGCCGCCCTCGCGGTAGCGGGCGGGGTACTTGCCTGGTTAACGATCAGCTCTGAAGTCCTCGAGTCCGAGCCCGAGCCGGGCGGGGACCTGCCGACCGGGGTCCTGCACGACTTCTCGTGCGCTGTGGCGGGTCCCCCGCTAAGACCCGGACGCGAGGCGGCATGCCATCCGCTCGCCGCCGACCCGGCGCCGGGGTGAAGCGAGCCTCCCGCGAGCTAATGAGTGCGGCCACGCGGCACAACAAGGCATTCGCTCTGGTGGGGACCTTCCGAGATCACGCCCCGCCGCGCCAGCCCGCTGCGAAGTCGCGTTCGAGGTAGGTGAGCACGGGCACCCCGTCGCCCGGGAGGTGCGTGCTCAGCTGCTCGTCCTCGCCACAGCCGAGCCATGCCGTCAGGAAGCGTCCGGCGGGGAGACCCGCTAGCTCCTGACGACCGGCCGGATCGAGGGAGCGCGGCTCGATCGCGACGCCGGCAACCGCAGCGATGTCCTCGGCAGCCACGTCCGCCTGCTCGGCGGCGAAACCGCCCGACTTCAGTGGAAAGGCCGTGCCGTCGCCAACGGCCCAGACGTGTTCCAGGTCGTGTACCCGGCAGTGACCGTCGACCTCGATGAACCCGCCGGCGTTGGCAGGGACTCCCGCCACCCGGCGGCCGCGCAGGACGGGGAGTGCGAGCACGCGGTCGACCTCAACCCGCTTCCCGGACGGCCGCAGGACCACGACGACACTGTTGTGCTGCTCTACGTCCACGTCAGCGGCCGACATCACCGAGACACCCATCCGCTCGAGCTCTTTTGCGACCAGCTCGAGCGGGTGGGGCCCAAGGATCGCTAGCGGCGAGGGCTCTGGCGTGATGATCGTCGTCTGAACGTCGATCCCCATGTCCTTTGCGTCGCGCGTGATGATCAGGGCTAGCTCATAGGCGCGAAGGGGCCACACGGCGCCAGGCGGGACGACTACCGCCAAGCGCCGGCTATAGCCCTGCTCAAAGTCCTGCATCAGCCCACCGAGCGTGTCGGCCGCCGAACGATCGTCCCACGTCAACGCATGCGCGACCTTCGGCTCGGCTTCTGCGCCGACGGCGAGTACCAGCGCGTCGTACTCGAATCGACGCCCATCCGAGACGCTCACGACCTTCGCGACCGGATCGACCGACTGGAGGGTCGCCGAGAAGAAGGTGGCGTCGGCGTCGTGCGCTGCACGGTCCAGTGGGACCCGGCGCGTGCGGCCAACGGAGTACGGCGCTTTGACCGCCAGCGGCCGATACACGAACTCGTCCTCGGGAGCGACGACGCTGAGGTCGACGCGCCCACCGGCCAAAGTGTGCAGCGCCATCAGCGTCTCGAGCCCTGCGACGCCACCACCCCCGATCAAAACACGAATTGGCGCTTCGGACATACCTGAGTCCCGCTGGTCGACGTCGTAAGTGCGAAGTTGGCAGCCGGGGCAGACAAAGCCGAGTGGCTGCTACAGAAACCGCGGTGCCCATGCTACCCGGGGAGCAAGAACCGGCACGGGAGGAGGGTCGGTCCTCGTCTACTGCATTCAGGCGGCCAAGGGCGGCCACCTCGCGGCCTGCGTTCGTTCGCGGCGTGAACGCGGTCACGCCACGAACACGAGCATCTGTCCGGCCCGCCTACGGCGCCCCGCGTGCTGGAAGTTGTCTCAAGCATTTGATTGAATAACTGGGATGCGAACGGCGAAACCAGACCAGCGGCGCGAGGCCGGTCTGCGCACGCGCACCCGCCTGATGGATGCCGCTCTTGACCTGCTCGCGGAGCGCGGCGAAGACGCTGTGACGCTGAGAGCGGTGACGGATGCCGCGCAGGCCAATGTCGCAGCGGTGAGCTACCACTTTGGCTCCCTGAAATCGCTGTGTGACGCCGCCGTCGAGCATGCGGTCGAGCGCTACCTGGACGCGCAAGAGGAGGCGGTGGCGGCGCTTGCCCCCGAGTCGACGCTCGAGGAGTTGGCGGCGGCCTTTGCCCGGCCGATGATCGGTTCGCTTATGGCCGAAGGACGAGATCTTGCGGTGATGCGGATCGTGGCGCGCGCCGGCATCGACCCTCCGCCGGGCTGGGAGCGGCTCAGTCCGCGGTTCGACCGCATCCGGGCCGACATGCTGCGCGTGCTCAAAACAAACGTTCGCGGTGCAAGGAATCAAGAGCTGATCTTCCGCACGCGCTGCGCGGCCGGAATGTTGAACTGGCTCGTCCTCGCGCCCGTCGGGTCCGAGCTTAGGCACAGGTCCGAAAAGCAGATCGAGCGCCTACTCGTTCCGATCCTCGCGGGAGCCCTCCGCGGCACGAGCTCTGGCTGAGCGGCAGAGCTTCCGCTCCGCAAACGATTTAGGCAAGCGCTTGACAATGTTCCGGGGTCGAGAAGTGCGGCGCGAGGCTGGCTGCGGGAGGTCACCGCTGTCGCGGTGACCGGCGATTGCGGGCACTACCTCGCTTGGCCTTGGCGGCTAACTGCGCGGACGTGGCTTCGGACGGATCGCTGAGGGTGGACAATCGTGGTGGCTCGGCGAAACGCCCGCGGTCACAGCCACGCAGAGCGACCGATCAGTAACGATGACCAGGACAGAGCCAACGTGCCGCTGGCGGAGGCCGATCTAAACCGTTCGTGGGGGCGAGGTGGAACGGGTCCTCGTTGCGTCAGCACTGCGGCCAAAACGACGGCGCCCTAGTGCCGTTCCTCACCGACTGAGTGTCGAATGTTTGGTATCCGTTTGGTATCCGATCCGGGCTAAAAATGTAACCGTTCAGTCCCTGGCCTTTAGGCGAGGGATGGTGCTGGGTCGCCGCGGGCGTGAGCGGTGAGCAGATCGGTCATGTAGGTGAATAGGGAGCGGCGTTGTAGCCGGCAGGTGATCGAGGTTGAGAGCAGCCGCTCGATGCGTCGTTCGCCGGCCTCGGATTGGCTGCCATGGGAGAGCTTGCGGTAGATGACGGCGCCGCGGAGGGAGCGCTCGGCGTGGTTGTTGGTCGGCTGTACCCCGCTGTGGTTGGCGAAGCTCCACAGCGCGGGCCAGAGCTTCAAGAGGTTGCGCGCCATCCCGCGGCAGTGGTGGTTTCTCGCTCGTTTCGCGGCGTAGCCGCGGATGATCGGCTCATATTGCCGTTGCAGCTGGCGGATCGTGCGCTTTAGCTCGCGCCGATCACCGGTCTGCTGGAAGACCTCCCACGCCCAGAACACGCGCTCGCATAGCCCCAGCCCGTGCTCGCCGAACTCCTTCTCGGCGGCCAGCCCTTCGGTGTGCGCTTGAAAGTCACGCCGCAGGTGTGCCCAGCAGAGCTGGCGGCGCGCTAGCGGTAGGTGGGCATACGCCCACCAGCGATCAGAGGTCACGATCCCCGCGTGGCCCGCGAGCAGCTGCTTGGCGTGCCGCTCGTGCCGGTCGGGGGCGAGGTGAAAGAAGGCGTGACAGCCAGTGAACATGCCCCACAGCGCGCGGCGTTGCCCGGCGGTGCGCCAGCCGGTCTCGTCCATGTTCAGGCTCTCACTGGCGCGCACACGCTCTCTGAGCTGTTGGTAGGGCTCGCCTCGGCGTGGCCGTTTGCAGTGGCCCCGGTGTGGACGCTTGAGGTGGCTCCACCCCGTGTTGGTTGGTGGTGTGTGTAGATGATCTCTGATTGATGTCCGTGTTGGGTTCACGGCGACCTCGCAGCGCAGCGAAGCCCGTAGGGCGCGCGCAGCGCAGAGGTCGCCGGTGGGTCATCGGGTGGCCTCCCGCTTTTTGCGTTGCAGTCCGTGGCGGAAGCGCCAGGACTCTGAGCCGGTCTCGATGATGTGGGCGCGGTGAGTGATGCGGTCGACGACGGCCTTGGCCAGGCGGGGGTCGGGGAACACCTTGGTCCACTCGCCGAATGGCAGGTTGGTGGTCACGATCAGCGAGCCGCGCTCGTTGCGCTCTGAGATGACCTGGAAGACGAGCTCGGCGGCGCCCTCGGGCAGCGCCAGGTAGCCGAGCTCGTCCAGCACGACGAGCTCGGTGCGCGCGTAGCGGGCAACGACGCGGGAAAGCTCGCGGTGGCTCTCGGCTTCTTGGAGCTCGTTGGCCAGGCCGGCGAGGGTGGTGAAACGCACCCTGCGACCCTGCTGGCAGGCGCAGACCGCGAGCGCCGTCGCGAGCATCGTCTTGCCGGTGCCCGACTCACCGAGCAGGATTACTGACTCGCGGTCATCGATCCAGGAGCCCTCCGCCAGTGCGGCGATCGTCGCTTGGGAGACCTTCGGGTTATCGCTGAAGCGGAAGTCCTCCAGGCGCTTGAGCACCGGGAAGCGGGCTTCGATCAGCCGGCGGCGCTCACGTCGCTCTGAACGCTCGGTCATCTCGGCTTCGAGCAGCGCCGCGAGGTAGGCGAGGGGCGTCTGCTGCTCGCGCAGCGCCTCCTCAGCCAGGGTGCGGAAGCGACGTCGGACCGTCGGCAGCTTCAGCTCGATCGCGTGCGCCTCGATCAGCGCCTGCATCGCCTGGGTCTTCGCGGGCGTGCTCATCGGGATCCTCCCTTCACCAGCAGCTGGTCGTAGTGATCGAGGCTCGGCTCACAGCCGCCGATCTGGGCGAGCCGGGGCTCGAGCTCGATGCTGGCGGGGTCACCTCGCTCAGATCGCTGCGCGAGGACAGCGACGGCGCGCCCGTCAGTGGCACCCGCCGTGAGCGCGCCTCGCGTTGCCAGCTCCACCCGCGCCGGGCTCAGCTCGCGACAGAGCAGCAGCACCTCGACCATCTGCCGCGCGGCCTCTGAAGAGCCGTAGCGTGCCTCGATCGCTGACCACAGTTCATCGAAGCAGGACGGCCAGGCACCGCGCTCTCGCGCTTGACGCAACGGCAGCGAGGAGCGCAGCGCGCCCGGCTTGCGCTGGAGCAACTCCAGGTAGTGGTCCAGACGGGCGGCCACGCCGAAGCGGCCCTGCAGCCGCTCGTGACGCGCGAGGATGTGCTGCTCGTGGAAGATCTCAACCTCTCGCGCGCCGATCTTCACCAGCACCTTGCGCCCGACGAGCGCGACCGGGACCGAGTAGCGGTTCTGCTTGACCGTCACCAGTGCCTTTGAGTCGACCCGCGGGGTGCTCTGCTCGCGCGCATCGAACGCCTGCTGCGGCAGCGCGCGCAACAGCGCGGTCTCTGCCATCAGCGTCTCGCCGACCGTCTCTGAGCGCCCCGTAATGCGCCGACGCAAGTCGGCGATGAACCCGGCGGCAATCAGCTCGTTGAGCTCGCCCAGGCTCTGAACCTCGGGCAGCGGCACGAGATGGCGGCGGCGAAAGCGCCCCACCTCGCCCTCGACACCTCCCTTTTCATGGGCGCCCTCGACCCCTGGGATCGTGAACTGTGACTCATACAGATAATGCGAGCGCAACGCGACGAAGCGATCTGACTCCACGCGCCGGCGGCCCTTCAGCACCTTTTGAACCGCGGCCTTCAAGTTGTCATAGCGAACCAGGCCAAAGGCGCCGCCGAACCACTCAAACGCATGCACGTGCGCCTCCAGAAACGCCTGCTGGGTCTCGCGCTGAAACGCCATCGCGAACGCCGCGCCCGAATGGCAGGCACGCATGTGAAACACGTAGACCTTCGTCCGCTCACCGCGCAGGATCACAAACGCCTCACCCCAGTCGACCTCGGCCTCCGCGCCAGCGTCGTGCACCAGCGGCATCATCGCCATCGGCGGCTCACCCAGCTCGCGCCGTCGCGCCAGCACGTAGCGCGCCACCTGACGCTCAGACACCCGCGCGCCGTGTTGCTCGACCAACCGCTGCCACACCCGCCGCGCCGTGTGGCGCTGCTTACGCGGCGCACCCCGATCGGCCTCGATCCAGCCGTCGATCAGCTCCCGATAGGCACCAAGCTTCGGCGCCGGACGACCCTCAGGCCGCTTACGCTCCGGCGGTAACGGCGACGCCAACGCCTGCCTGACCGCCCGTCGATGAACACCGTGACGCTCCGCCAGCGCCCGGATCGAGAGGCCCTCCCGATCGCGGTCGCGCCTGATCAGCTCGAACAGCTCCATACGTGATCCCATCCCTTTCCGCCGCCTTCCGCTCGAGCTCGCCAAAACTCGAACCGTCGACAGCACGTCGGACGGGGTGGGGCCACATCAAGCGTCCACAGTGGGGCCAGATCAGACGTCCGCGCCCACCGCCAGCGTTTGTGCGGCGCGCTGCAGGATCGCCTCGACGGTGCCAGTGCATAGGCGCACACCAAAGAGCTCTTCGCCGAGCTCCACGACATCACGGCGAGAGACACGGTTACGCACCGAGAGCACCGCCACGGCCGCTTCAAAACGCGGACCGAAAGCGCTGCCTGCGACATCGGCTGGCAGCTGCGCTCGTGTCCGCTCACCACACTCGGGGCAGCGCACCCGCGGACAGCGATGCTCGATCACCCGAGCAGAGATCACCGGCAGCTCTTCGATCTGATGGCGCACCGGCTCACCCACACTGAGCAGATCGTCCGCGACGAAAACATGGCCGCACCCGCAGCGCTCAGGCCAATACTCCACGACATCATCTACAGCGCACAACGGCAGTAGCTCGCGGCCGCGGCCCTCATGCCCCGGCTGGGCACCACGCGCTCGCCCCGAGCGATCCTTGCCTCGTTGAGGCCGCGACGCGCCCGGTGGATCTGAGCTCGGCGGCAACGACGAGTTACGCGAACTCTTGGCCAACTCGCGCTCCAGCTTCTCCACCCGCGCTTCCAGCTGCCGAATGCGGCGATCCATCGCCAGCAAAACCTCGACTACAGCATCACGCCCCGCGTCATAGACCGCTTCCGCCTCAGCCCGATCCACACCCCAGGATTCGACGAAGCAGACTCATGTCCCCCCAACCAACTGAACGCGTACCTAAAAATGCTGATTTGCAGCACTTTTGTGAGTGCGGCGGGTGGGATTCGAACCCACACGCCCTTACGGACAAGGCCTTTTGAGGGCCTCGCGTCTACCGTTCCGCCACCGCCGCAAGGGACAGGCGATCAAATATATGCGAGCGCCCGCTGGCGACCGGCTTCTGCCGCCATGCCCGATCGCTAAGCCGGCTGGCGCCGCGTGCCGGCGTACGGGCTGTCCACCCCGCGGGCGGGCCGCTCGAGCTCGACGTTCCAGCCCTGCGTAAAGCCGCGCATCGCGAACGCGATCAAGAGCATTTGCACGGGAACGATCAGCAGCGTGATGACCCCCAGCAGCCCGGCTTCGATCGCGGGCTGCTCGAACCCCGTTTTGTTGCGGTCGAACCAGCCTGGCGCTGCGACGAGCGAGAACACGAGCAGCAGCACAGCGAGCGCGGCGGCGATCGGCAAAACCCCTCGGTTCCAGCGCGCTGCGAAGAACGCGAGCACCAGGTAGACGACTATGTAGCCGCCCTGGATGAGCCAGGCGCCCTCGAGCACCCGCCAGCCCCCGATGGTCACGATCAAAACGAGCCCGGCCGACGCCAGCAACAGCAGCACCACCGTCGCGCGAGTCGCCTGGACAACAGGCTTACTGCGGTTGGGATGCGTGATCACGACCGCGCCTGATGGGGCATCGGGGTCGGCCGGGATGCTGGTGCTACTAGACATCGCAACGATGACCATACAATCTCAGGCGGCCTCTGTGCGCATAGGCACGCGGGTCGCGAGCGCGCGTGGTGGAATCGGTAGACACGCCGGCCTTAGGAGCCGGTGGGCGAAAGCCCATGGGGGTTCAAGTCCCTCCGCGCGCATTATCTGAGTTTGCAGGACTTTTTGGGCGATGACGCGAGTTTACTTGGCGATGACAAGCAACGTATGTCCCCAAGATATGTCCCCCAGATGCCTCGTAGCCGACACCGCGAAGCAGTTGTGCGCAATGCCAGCCAGACGGCCGCCCGCCCGGCGGTTGTTAGCGTGTCGCCGATGCGGTGGGCAACGGTCTTAGCGGCGAGATCCGGTCTAAACGGTGCAGAACGTGTTGCCGCACTGCTTCCCGAGTACCTAGGCGGTTCTCGGCGGCCTCAGGTGCTCTCAGGAGCCCCCAAAAAACGCTCGAATGGGGAGCCTAAGGGGAGCCTTGGGGCGGGGCGAGCGATGTTCCAAAGGGACCTCGAAAGGGCCTCGATCGAGGTGGGACCGAGAGGCGTTTGGCTCGGCCACGAGGTTCAGCACATTTGAATGCCGGCGTCGAACGCGAGCGACACTCGGCGGCGCGTCCACCGCCCCAGCCTCCATTGCTATCGGCGACGTGAATCGCGGGTTGACCGACGTCGCGCCCGCTACAGGCTGGAAGCAGCGGCCAGCGAACGAGATCAGCAACAGCTACGGCTACTACGAAAGAGATGAAACAGAAGCTCCCGAAGAATCGCGGGAGGGATGCGGGCCGGGACACTGACAGGGGGAGCTCCGCCGCCACCGAGTCTGCGCGTCTAGTAGCCCGGCGATCTCGCGCTCCCTTGTGCTATCCGACTGGTAGGAGTACGGTTTGGGAACTGGCCCTGCTGGCCAGAACGCCGGCCGATGCCCGTAAGCCGCCGAAAGCGCCTCAGGCGCGGACGAGGAGTGGAGCAGAGGCAAACAGCGCTCGCCTGCGGGGCCAGCGCTATGGCAACGCCCCCCGGTCCCCTCTCCTCGCCCGAACCGGGGGACGTCACAAGCGTAGACCGTGCTGCCACGGTTCCGGAGTGGGGACCGAGGAAGGATTTTCGAGGGGTGGCTCCCCGCTTGTCACGGGCCGTTCCTGTCGCTGCCCGCCTCGGGAGGGCCTCCCCTGTCGCCGCGCGCTCTGGGATACCAGCCTCGGCCTCGCTTGCTGAGCTTTCGTTCCTGCTGGAGTCCGGGAGCACGCGGTAGAGATAGTTTTGCTTGATACCCATCTTCGCCTCGAGCTCCGGGATGGTGATGCCTGGCTGTCCTCGCACGAGCGTCAGCGCCTGTGCTGCGCGCGTACCCCGACTTTTTTGGGGCGACCTACTTTTTTGGGACGGCCGACTTTTTTGGGGCGACCAGGCCCTTTTTTGGTGGTCGATGCGGCTTTGCCCGAGCCACGCGGGCGACCCGGTCCACGTCGGCGGGGAGCGACCCTGGCCCCGGCCGACCCCCCGATTCCGCCGAGTGCGGCAGCCGCAGGCTCGGAATCTTGCCGATATCGCGGCGAGCTGATCGCGCACCATGAGCAGCAGCTGCGCGACGGCTTGTCAATGGAGCACAGGTTGCACTGGTTTCGTCTCCTGCCGTCGCGGATCGTCGTCGCGCGTCACGAGCGGTCTCGCGGCCCGTCACGCCGGAGGTCGCGGGTTCGAGTCCCGTCGCTCCCGTCGAGTGAAAGCCCAGGTAATCTGGGCTTTTTCTTTGAGATTCGATGATCGCTAGGGTCAACCTTGGGACGCTGAGTACCACGGCCGAGTACCACGCGTAGCCATGATTGTGATCCGGAACGGGCCGGCGCGAATCGTCAGGCCGGAGGTTCCGCGGGAGCTGCGAGACCGGCGATCACGTTCGCGTCGGTTATCCGTGGCGCTTGGAGGCGGTCGTCGGCGCCGGCGGTGCTGACGCGGGCGCCTGGGCCGAGGTTGGCGTCGCGCGGACTGCGGTATCGAGCTCGTCGCGTATGAAGATCCAGCGCCGTCCGAGCTTGTGGCCAGGCAACAGGCCGCGGCGGGCATGGTCAAAAATCGTTGAGGCGGGCACGTGCAGCAGCTCGGCGACCTCGCGGGCGCTCAAGACGTTTTGGCCGGTGAGGACGGGTCGGGGCGGTTTGGTTGGTTGGGGCAGCATGCACAGATCTAGGACAAATATGCAAAATAATCTATAGTTAGGACCCGGAGCGCGTAATCCGTACGTGGTGGTGGTGGACCCCGAGCAAGGCACGGGCGGCTTTCTAATGACCGTCGGCGCGCTCGAGCCTCAGCCCGAGCTCGTCGTGCAGCCGCCGCTGCCGAAAGGGCAGGGCGACCTGCGGTTGCGTGATCGGGCCGATGTCGAGGAGGAAATCGCGGAGCGGGAAGCGGTCAGTCAGCGGGTCCTGGCGTGGCGACAGGAGCTGTTGGCCCAGCAGGACGAGGACGACTGATCCGGATGCGACCGAGCTGGTCGGCGATGTCTCATCTCAGCTGCGCCCGATCGGGAGGACAATCTAGCCGTTGAGCGAGGTCTGTAGGTCGGGGGCTCTACCGGCTCGCAAGTTGGAGAGCTGCGGGGCCGTTGTTCGTTTAAGGTGCTGGCCTGCTATGCGAAAGCTCAATACTGCAGCCGCTAATTCATCTTTGACTTCTGCGCCTCGATGACGGAGAGTGACGAGTTAGCGGCCTCGTAGCAGCTGACACGATCGAGGCAGCTGGGTGGTAGCACAAGGGGTGGAGGGACCGTGGTTGCGAACTGAGGAGAGCGGCACGCTGCCGTGATCCTAGGTGGTCATTGCGGGGTCTGTGCGCTTCGGCGTTCCCCCCATCTTCGGCGTTCCTCCCATGAGAGCTCTCCAGTCTTCCCTCTCCAGTGTTCCCTTGGCGGCGCAGGGGCCGGGTTCTGCAGCGCTGGGTGCCGCTGACTCTGCCGAGGTTCGCTGGTTACGTTCGAGAGGGAGCGTGGTGAGGTGCGCACGTGCCACAGCCGATCGCTGGCCGCGCCGTGTCGCGCGGGCACTACGCCTGGCCTGGCGACTCTGGCTGGTGGCGCTGCTCGGCGTTCTCGCTGCGCTGTCGATGGCGTCGCCGGCGATGGCCGAAGTCGAATGCGTGTCGGCTCCCAACCCGATCGTGTGCGAGAACGCCTTGCCCGGCGACCCGGAAAGCGATTGGCAGGTGGAAGGCGTCGGCGATCCGTCGATCCAGGGCTACGCCACGTCGATGAGCGTCAACGCCGGCCAGACTGAGTACTTCAAGATCGACACTCGGGCGAGCTCCTACCACATCGACATCCTGCGGCTCGGCTATTACGGCGGCGACGGCGCGCGCCTTATTGCCTCCGGTATCAGGCCGACGGCGGCGCTGCCGCAGAGTCAGCCGGCATGTCTCAAGGACTCTTCGACCGGTCTGATCAACTGCGGCAACTGGGGAGTGTCGGCGTCATGGACGGTTCCGAGCGACGCCGTCTCGGGGGTCTACATCGCGCATCTCGTGCGCGACGACACGGGTGGAAGCAGCCAGATCATCTTCGTCGTGCGCAACGACGCGAGCCATTCGAAGATCCTGTTGCAGACCTCTGACGCCACCTGGGAGGCGTATAACCACTACGGCGGCAACAGCCTGTACGCGTGCACGGTCGCGTGCCCACCGGGCGAACCGGAAACCTATAAGGGGGCCTATGCCGTCTCCTACAACCGTCCCTTCGACGGAGCAGCGTTCGACAACGGCGCGTCCTATCTCTATTACGCCGAATATCAGATGATCCGCTTCCTTGAGAAGAACGGCTACGACGTTAGCTATACCAGCGAGGCCGAAGTCGATCAGAACGGCGCGCTGCTGAAGAACCATAAGGTGTTCATGTCTAGCGGCCACGACGAGTACTGGTCGGGGGGCCAGCGGGCTAGCGTCGAAGCCGCGCGCGACGCCGGTGTGAACCTCGCGTTCTTCTCCGGCAACGAGGTGTTCTGGAAGACGCGTTGGGGGCCGAGCACCGAAGGCTCCAACACGCCCTATCGGACGCTCACCTCGTATAAGGAGACTCACTTCAACGCGCCCGTCGACCCGCAGGACCCGCCCACCTGGACGGGGACATGGCGAGATCCGCGATTCAGCCCACCGGCAGACGGCGGGCAGCCTGAAAACGCGCTGACCGGCCAGCAGTTCGAGGTGAACTCGGGGACCCGTGAAACCACTGTGCCTTCGCGGTACAGCAAGCTCCGGCTGTGGCGCAATACGGCCGTGGGCAGCCTAGAACCGGGCCAGACCTTGACGCTCGCCCCGGGAGTTGGCACGCTCGGCTATGAGTGGGACGAGGACGTCGACAACGGCTTTCGCCCTGCCTCGGAGTTCGACCTGTCCTCGACGACGGCCAGCGGCGTTGAAGTCTTCACGGACTACGGCAGCCACGTCGAAGCCAACGCCACCGCGACCCACCACCTCACGCTGTACCGGGCCCCGAGCGGCGCACTCGTCTTCGGCGCCGGCACGGTGCAGTGGGCCTGGGGCCTTGATAACACCAACGCGTGGGGCGAGGGATCCACCGACCCAGGCCAGCCCCCGCCCGACCCCAACATGCAGCAGGCGACCGTCAACCTGCTGGCCGACATGGGCGCGCAGCCCGGATCGCTGGATTTGGAACTCCAGCCCGCCACGCAGTCCACCGACATGACCCCGCCGACCTCGACAATCACCTCCCCGACACAGGGGGATACGCTCCAGGACGGCAGCCAAGTCACGATCTCGGGTACGGCGAGCGACGCCGGCGGCGGGGTGGTGGCCGGCGTGGAAGTCTCGACCGACAACGGGTCTACGTGGCATCCCGCGACCCTCACAACGCCAGTGGAACAATCCGTCAGCTGGTCCTACACGTGGGTTGCGCACGGGAATCCCACGACGAGGATCAAATCGCGCGCGGTCGACGACAGCGCCAACCTCGAGGCGTCCTCGGCGGGCGTTCTGGTCAACGTGTCTTGCCCCTGCTCGATCTGGGGCACGGCCGTCACGCCGCCGACGCCCGACTCGGGCGACTCGTCCTCGGTTGAGCTCGGCGTGAAGTTCACCACGGAAGCGTTCGGCACGGTAACCGGCATCCGCTTCTACAAGTCGGCGGCCAATACCGGGACCCATATCGGCAGCCTGTGGAGCGCGAGCGGCGAACGGCTCGCAACGGCGACGTTCACAAACGAGACGACCTCCGGCTGGCAGCAGGTGAACTTCTCCACGCCCGTCTACGTCCTTCCGAACACTACCTACGTCGCTTCGTATTTCGATCCTTCGGGTCACTACGCCGCTTCGCCAGACTACTTCTACAGCCCGCCCGCCACGGGGGGCAACGCCCTGAACAGCCCGCCCCTGCACGCCCTCCCGGCGAGCGCCTCCTCGGCAAACGGCGTGTTCTCCTACCATGCCACGAGCACCTTCCCCACCAGCACCTACGAAGGCACCAACTACTGGGTCGACGTCGCCTTCGAACCCGTCCCCGCTGTTCCGGGCCAGGTGACGAACGTGAGCGCGACCGCGGGCAAGGAATCTGCGAGTCTCACCTGGAGCGCGCCGGCCGGCGGCGGGCCGGTCACCAGCTACACGATCACCCCATATATCGGCTCTGAAGAACAGCCGGCGACGACGTTGACGGGCTCCCCACCGACGACGAGCGCGACCGTCACCGGGCTGACCGTCGGCACCAGCTACACCTTTACGGTGCAGGCGTCAAACCCCAACGGCCCGGGGGCCCCCTCCGACCACTCCAATGCCGTCACGCCGACGGCCACAGCGGCGCCCTCCGCCCCGACGGGAGTGACGGCCAGCGCGGCCACGAGCCAGGCGCTGGTGAGCTGGAGCGCTCCGGCCAGCGACGGCGGCAGCCCGCTCACCTCCTACACGGTGACCCCTTACGTGGGCGCCAGCGCCCAGACACCGGTTGAAGTCGGCCCAAGCGCTACCTCGACGATCGTCAAAGGCCTCACCAACGGCACCAGCTACACGTTCACGGTCACGGCTGCCAACGAAATAGGGAACAGCCCGCCGTCGGGCGCCTCGGGCGCGGTCACACCGCAGGACACGATCTTCGACTTCGCCACGCCGGAAGCCGAAACCCACGATGAAACACAGTCGGTCGAGCTCGGCGTGAAGTTCAGCTCGGAAGTCGCGGGCACGGTGACCGGCATCCGCTTCTACAAGTCGGCGGCCAATACCGGGACCCACATCGGCAGCCTGTGGAGCGCCAGCGGGACACTGCTGGCATCGGCCACCTTCACCAACGAGAGCGCCTCGGGCTGGCAGCAGGTCAACTTCTCAACACCCGTCGCGATCGAAGCGAACATCACCTACGTCGCCGCGTACCTCGCGCCCAGTGGGGAATACTCGTTCAGCCACAAAGCGTTCGCCACGAGTGGCGTGAGCAACCCGCCACTGTCGGCCCTGGCGAACACCACCAGCGCCAACGGGGTCTATAGCTACAGCCCCGTGAGCACCTTCCCGTCGAGCACCTACGAAGGGACCAACTACTGGGTAGACGTCGACTTCGCGCCCAACCCGCCGCTGTGTTCTGCGGCTCCGTCGATCACCGAACAGCCGGCCAGCCAGACGGTGACGGCTCCGGCCGCGGCGTCGTTCACGGTCACCGAGGGCGCGGTCCCGTCGGGTTGTTCTGCGGCGACGATCCAGTGGCGGGTCTCGACCGACCACGGCATGACGTGGAGCCCCGTGTCTGGGAGCAACGTGTCGGGCGCGACCTCGCCGACGCTGTCGATCAACCCGACGAGCACCTCGGAATCGGGCAATGAGTACGACGCGATGTTGACCAATGCCTTCGATTCGACCGAAAGTAACGCCGCGACGCTGACGGTCAACCCGCCGCTGTGTTCTGCGGCTCCGTCGATCACCGAACAGCCGGCCAGCCAGACGGTGACGGCTCCGGCCGCGGCGTCGTTCACGGTCACCGAGGGCGCGGTCCCGTCGGGTTGTTCTGCGGCGACGATCCAGTGGCGGGTCTCGACCGACCACGGCATGACGTGGAGCCCCGTGTCTGGGAGCAACGTGTCGGGCGCGACCTCGCCGACGCTGTCGATCAACCCGACGAGCACCTCGGAATCGGGCAATGAGTACGACGCGATGTTGACCAATGCCTTCGATTCGACCGAAAGTAACGCCGCGACGCTGACGGTCAACCCGCCGCTGTGTTCTGCGGCTCCGTCGATCACCGAACAGCCTGCCAGCCAGACGGTGACGGCTCCTAATAGCGCGACGTTCAAGGCGGCCGGGTCGACACCGGCGAATTGCGCAGCGCCGACGGTGCAGTGGTACTCCGAGGCGCCCGGTGGGTCCTCGTTCTCGCCGATTAGTGGTGCGACGTCTGGGTCCTACACGACGCCGGCAACCACCACCGCCGAGAGCGGCACCAAGTACGAGGCAATGTTGACCAATGCCTTCGGTTCGACCGAAAGTAACGCCGCGACGCTGACGGTCAACCCGCCGCTGTGCTCTGCGGCTCCCTCGATCGAAAAACAGCCGACGAGCAAGACGGTGACGGCTCCTAATAGCGCGACGTTTAAAGCGGCCGGGTCGAGGCCGGCGAATTGTGCAGCGCCGACGGTGCAGTGGTTCTCCGAGGCGCCCGGTGGGTCCTCGTTCTCGCCGATCAGTGGTGCGACGTCTGCGTCCTACAAAACGCCGGCGACCACCACTGCCGAGAGCGGCACCAACTACCAGGCGGTGTTCACCAACTCGTTCGGTTCGAAGACGACCAACCCCGCGACGCTGACGGTCAACCCGTCGCTGTGCTCTGCGGCTCCGTCGATCACCGAACAGCCTGCCAGCCAGACGGTGACGGCTCCTAACACGGCGACGTTCAACGCGGCCGGATCGACGCCGGCGAATTGCGCAGCGCCGACAGTGCAGTGGTACTCCGAGGCGCCCGGTGGGTCCTCGTTCTCGCCGATCAGTGGTGCAACGTCTGCGACCTACAAAACGCCGGCGACCACCACCGCGGAGAGCGGCACCAAGTACGAGGCGGTGTTGACCAATGCCTTCGGTTCGACCCAAAGCAACGTTGCGACGCTGACGGTCAACCCGCCGTCGTGCTTTGCGGCTCCGTCGATCACCGAACAGCCTGCCAGCCAGACGGTGACGGCTCCTAATAGCGCGACGTTCAAGGCGGCCGGATCGACGCCGGCGAATTGCGCAGCGCCGACGGTGCAGTGGTACTCCGAGGCGCACGGCGCGTCCTCGTTCTCGCCGATCAGTGGTGCGACGTCTGCGACCTATACGACGCCGGCGACCACCACCGCCGAGAGCGGCACCAAGTACAAGGCGGTGTTCACCAACTCGTTCGGTTCGAAGGCGACCAACGCCGCGACGCTGACGGTCAACCCGCCGCCGTGCTCTGCGGCTCCCTCGATCGAAAAACAGCCGACGAGCAAGACGGTGACGGCTCCTAATAGCGCGACGTTTAAAGCGGCCGGGTCGAGGCCGGCGAATTGTGCAGCGCCGACGGTGCAGTGGTTCTCCGAGGCGCCCGGTGGGTCCTCGTTCTCGCCGATCAGTGGTGCGACGTCTGCGTCCTACAAAACGCCGGCGACCACCACCGCCGAGAGCGGCACCAACTACGAGGCGGTGTTCACCAACTCGTTCGGTTCGAAGACGACCAACCCCGCGACGCTGACGGTCAACCCGCGCGCTGGCACAGCGACGGTGAGCCTGATCTCCCCCAACCTCGCGAGCGCCGGTTCGATCATTCTGGGCTTCGGTACGAGCTTCCGGCAGTGAGGTCGGTGGACTTCGGTAGCACGCCGGCCTTCTCCTCGGTGCTCAGCTCGGCGCGCAGGAGCTTCAGGAGAAGTTGAGTGCCCTCGAGAGCTGACTTAGGATGCCACGCCCTCGTATCTGGGACTTACCGAGCGAGACTGGCACGCACCGCGCCCCGAAAGTCGTGTCGCCGATCAGCGCTCACTTCGAGGGCCATGACCGTGCTGACGATGACGCATGGCCGCCGGTCGGGTGGTCGGGGGCGTCTCCACCGCGAGGCGCGATCGACGCTCACGTGGCGCGCCGCTCGAGCAGCTCGCGGCCCCCTCGATGATGCGCCGCGGACCCGACTTGAACTTCGCCCGATCGCCTCTTTGACGGCCTTGCAGGCGTTCACGCGCGTCGCGACCGAGTCGAAGCGGATGGGTTCCGGGCGGACAGGGAGAAACGTCAGAACCGCAAACTTCTTCATGCCGCGCCCTTATTGGGGGGTTCAAGCTTGAGCGCGCGCTACGTCGAGGTAGCGCACGTGGTGCAAATACCGGGCAGCACCCGTCCCGTTCGGAGCCAGCTGAACCACCGGTCTGGCCGGCGAGCCCGAAACCGGAGTGACGCATAGAGCCCCTCGAGGCTATTGAGTTGGACCAGCAGCGCAGGGTTCACGCGTATGTTGGTCCGCCGAGCCAGGTCATGCCGTACGGTTCTCCACACCAGCCGTTCTCGCGGGCGTAGATCCAGGCAATCGTTCCGACCCATGTTTCCCATTCTTGGATCGTCCATGCGTCGCCCCAACAGCCGGCCGTGTGCGCGATGCCGTGGCGTGCGAGGGCTGCTTTAGCTTCGACGTTTCCGGGTTGCGCGGGGTCCGCCTGTGCCGTTCGGCTGCCGGCGAGGCTTTATCTTTTTAGCCAGAGCTGAGCGTGTCATTTTGCGTTTCGCGTAGCCTCGTGCCAGGTCGGCCGCGACGCTGGGGTTGGCGGTATATTCGAGTAGGGATTTGCCCGCACCGGCCGCGACCGCTGCCTTGACGACGGGCATGAGCGTTGTTTGGTCTTTCAGTGCTTGCGCTTCATTGGTGGCGACGCCGATTTTTGCGGCCATCGCTTCGACGTTCGCGCGAGCGCTGGTCTGTACCTGCGTTTCGATTTCCGCGGACGCGGTGCTCGCGATCATCAGGATCGCGCTAACCGTGATCGCGCAGACGAGAGCCGCTCGCCTGCCACGAGAGCTAAGGTCAATCAGCGCTACTCGGTCGAACACCGCGCCCGCCGACTCCAACGCCAACTCAAAGCGCTCGGCTACACAGTCACGCTAAACGCGACCGACAAGGCCCAACCCCCGCCTAAACAAAGATACAGTCCGAGCCGGACCGCCATCGGCATCCTCACCGATGAAAAACGCTGTTGCCCAAAGCGCCGTCGCCAACCTGGGGATTCACAGGACAGCCACCCGCGGATGCGACGTGGGGGGTGTTGCGGAATGCCCTCTCGCTCGATCCCGCTACGAAATGTGGGGACTCGAGAGAGGCCGGCAGAAGGCTCACATCGCCCGATTGTTAGGACGGCGGGGTGATTGTCTGGCGTCGCCCGCGCCGCCATTGAACGACGCCGACGCGGTGGCCTTCTTGCAACCCGGTGACGGGATCGAGCCGAAACGCGCCGAAGAGCGTCGTGGTGGCTAGGCGTGCGGCCGCGGCTTGCACGGCCTCGGGCGCGGTGTCCCGCGCGTCCCGTGTGCAGCGCTGCCAGAGCACCCCGGCGGCGAAGGCGGCTGCCGCCGGGTAGGGGGGAGGCGAGCCCGCAGCTTGTAGGTAGGCGGTGGTGAACCAGCGGCTGTCGGGCCCGTCCTCGGGCTGGGGTGCGGCGTCGGGCAGCCACTGACACGGCCCGTAGACGCCGGTGAGGCGGTCCGCGACTGGCGCCAGGACCTCGTCCACCCCTGCCGCCACGAAGGCTACGGCGCGCCAGCGTCGACGCAGGAGGCGAGCCGCGATCGCCAGCTCGTCATCGAAGCCCCCCGCGACGAGGAGTACATCAGCGCGCCGGCCTTGAACCGACTGGGCGGCGCCGTCGCCGTCGCCCGGGTCGAAAGGGATGGCGGTGACCGCCAAGCCGACGTCGCCCGCGGCCCCCAGCGCGCCGCCAGCCACCTCGCGGCCGAACCCCGTTTGCGAGTGCAGGAGCATAGCCTCGGCGCCGGCGAGCTCGGCGGCATCGAGGGCGTTGATCACCGCCGCCAGGTACGTGGCCGCGGGCGCGGGAACGTTCACCACGTGCGGGAATGCCTGACGGACGAGGCGCGCGCTCGCGCCGCCGTGATTCCACAGGACCGTTGGCGCGGCGCGCGCGGCTGCCACTGCGGGCCCCGCGCCATACGGTCCAAACAGGACATCCACGCGGTGCCCGGCGACGCTCGCGACAGCGGCGGCGGCCGAGGGGTAGGCGTCCGCGATCGTGACATCCACTCCGGCCTCCGCCGCCCACAGCCGTAGGGCGGTGGCGCCTGACCGACCGTAGTGCGCGAGCGGGCCCGACAGGGGCGTGACGAGCGCCGCACACAGGCGCTTCCGGGAGATCAGCTTCGCGCGCCATGCGGGCGTGTCGGGTGGCCCCGTAGACGCTTGCGTTGGATGACGAGCAGGCGGCACCGTTGATTCGCGGCAGCTACCTAGCCCCCGAAAGGTCCCGGATCCGGGGGGACGTCGACGGTGTGTTCCTGGAGTGCGGCGAGAGAAACAACCTCAAGCGCGCGCTCATCGGTCGACGCCAGCACTACGTAGGCGGCCGCGCCGTCCTCGTGCGCCCGCAGCCAGTTCAACGCGGTCACGCACCAGCGATCGCCGGGCGCGAGCCCAGGGAAGTGGTGTTGAGGCATCGGGGTGATCAGGTCATTGCCGATACGACGCTGGTGCTCGAGGAACTTGGACGTGACCACCGCGCAGATCGTGTGGCTCCCCCGGTCCTCCGGACCGGTACGACAGCACCCGTCACGGTAAAAACCGGTGAGGGGGTCGATGCCGCACGGCTCAAGTTCGCCACCGAGCACATTACGATCGGGCACCGCACCAGTATGGCCTGGCAGACCGGTCTCGCAATCCCGAAGCGCTCGCATGTCGTCCCAGGCAGGGCGTGTGAGGTGCCGATTGACGCCTGCATTCGTCGTCGGAGAGCAGCAGCGACGTCGGATCTTGATGACGGATTCCGGCTAAGAGCCCGCATGTTGCCGGGCTAAGGCCGTAGCCTGGTCGGTGATCCTCGTTCGTCGCCAAGATCGCGGAGCGGCCCTGGTGCTTTGGGACGCCGGAGATGACCCCGAGGCGGCGCAGCCTCTTCCTGGTCAGCGACGGCTGTTAGTGGGCGTAGTCCCCTTCGCGGTGAGCAGGCACCAGAACAAACACGCGAGCTTGCGTGCGGCAGCGGCGATGCAGATCTCCCGAGCGTAGGTTGTCTACGCTTCGGCCCCGGTGAAGGTTGCTTACGTCTTTTCCACGTCCGGTCACACGGCCAGCTACAAGCTGGGCAAGATGATCTTGCCCCAGCTGGAGCAGGGAAGCCACGGAGTCGATGTCGTGGGTATGTTCTTCTTCGACGACAACACGTATCTGCTGCGCGCGGGCGACCCGATCGGTGAGCGTCTGGGTCGCGTGGCGGCCGACCACGGAATGCTGCTGATGTTGTGCGACCAGTGCGCGCTGGAGCGCTGTCTGGCTGAGGGTGAGATCGGTTCGGCTGTGCCGAAGGGGACTGTCGCTGGCGTGCGGGTGGGCTGCTTCCCGGATTTGTACGCCGCGCTGGCCAGCGATCCGCCGGACCAGGTCATCACGCTGTAGCCGGCGGCGCTCCTGCGCGCCCTTGCACCGTCGGAACGCAGTTGCGGGGCAGGCCCTCGGTGCCGACCTTATTCCTTGAGAGGGCCAAACTGGTGCTCAGTTGGCTCCGCGCAGCAAAACCAGGGCTCGGTGAGCCGAGGCCGTCCCTCCGTCGAGCCCATCGTGATCGCTTCGCATTCGCGCACGCCGTCTGGCGTCTTCCCAGCCGCGTCGCGTACCGCCGCCCGGACGCGGGAGAAGACCTGCCCTACCGGTTCCTGCGCGGCCATGCTCTGTTCGACCAGTGCGCTCAGGCGGCCGTGCAGCTGGTCGGCGGCCGGGTCGGCCGACCGCCAGGGGTAGCTCAGGCGTTCGCCGTCGTAGGTGTCGAGGTGCTCGCGCAGGTCCGCCCGCTCCAGCAGCAGAGAGCCCTCGGGCACCAACAGCCGGATCGTGTACTGAACCGCGTCAACGTTTGCCACCAGGTCGTGCGCGACGACGAAGTCCAGGATGTCGAGCACGTCAGCCGGCGTCGACCAGGGAGTGAACGGCATGAATGAGGGTCGCGTCTCGATCCCCTGCTCGCGCAGCAGGTCGATGGCCAGTACCGCCTCCTCGGTGGTGTGGCCCTTGTCTAGGCGGGCCAGGATCTCGTCGTTGACGCACTCCAGCGCGCTGACCACGAACAGGCAGCCCGAGGCGGCCAACTCCTCCCACACGTCGGCGTGCTCTAGCACGTGCTCGACCTTGGTGGTGCAATCGAAGGTGAGCGTCGGGAAGCGCTCGTGAAGCGCGCGAACGATGGCGATCGAATGGCGTCGGCCGTTGAGGAAGTCCGGGTCACCAAACGTGATATGACGGGCGCCCATGTCCACCAGACGCTCGATGTCGCGTAGAACCGTGTCCGCCTGCACGATCCGTATGCGCCCGTCGTAGACCGCGGGAACCGGGCAGTGCCGGCAGCGGTGCACGCAGCCATGGCTGGCCTCCACGTAGCCGACCAGGCGCTCCTCGCCGCGCACCGCCAGGCGGGCGTAGCGCTCGAGCGGAGGCAGCAGCTCGCGCGCCGGCGGGTCGAAGTTCCCGCGTTGAAGGTGGATGATGGGCTGCTCGCAAGCCCGGGGGAGGGCGCTGGGGCTGGCCAGTCCGCTCGCCCAGGCCAACAGCGCCGGCTCGTACTCGCCGGCGATCGCGTGGCCCGCGAGCTCGCCGACCACCAGCTCACGGCTCACCGGCGCGTACAGGCCGTAGAAGCAGATCGGCAGCCGCGGGTGCTCACGGCGAAGCCGGCGGGCCGCGTTCAGCGCGAGGCGCGTGGCGGTGTGCATCGGCACCGAGAAGCCGACCGCCTGGGCCCAGTCCAGTGCGTCGGGATCCCAGGGCTGCACGCTCAGGTCCAGGCAGCGGACTTCGTGCCCGGCGCGGCGCAGGGCGGCGGCCGGGGACGCGACGTGCAACGGCTGGTGGCCCAGCTCGTAGGTGGAGATCAGCAGGACGCGCACGCGGCCCGCACGCTAGCGCACCACCACCGCCTCAGCTAGAGGCGCAGAGGGCGACTCGATCCGGATTCGCAGGCATGCGTGGGCCTCGCGCAGGGAGTGCTCGACTGCGTCGGGCGTCGACCCGTGCGCAAACAGGAAGCCCAGGTAACGATCGCCCTCGGGCAGGGGCACGACCGGGCGCCCGCGCGCGATGGCGATCTCGAGGCCGCCGACGCCCGGCACGGCGCGGGCCTGTTCCTGACCGTCGACCCGCACCAACGTGCCGCCGCGGGGGATGGGGATCATCATCACCCCGGCCGCCGGCGACTCGCGAGAGAGCTCCTCAAATGCCAGTCCCAGGGCGTGGCGCAGGATGAGCTGCTCCAGGCTGACGCCGGCGCCGAAGCGCAGGGCGCGCGAGCACAGCCCTCCGATCGAACGGGCCGCCAACTCCAGCACGCCCACGCGCCGGTCGCTCACACGCAGCTCGGCGTGTACCGGCCCCTCCCGCAGCCCGAGTGCCTCCGCTGCCCGAGCGGTCACTCGCCTGATCTCGGCCACGATCGCGGCGGGCAGCCGCGAGGGGGTGACGTAGAGAGTCTCCTCGAAGTAGGGTCCCTCGAGCGGGTCGGGCTTGTCGAAGATGGCCAGCACCTCCAGCCGGCCCGACCGCAGCAGGCCCTCGACCGCCACCTCTGCGCCGGGCAGGTAGCTCTCGAGCAGTAGCGGTGCATCGGCCGGTTGGCCCGCTGCGGCGAGGATGCGCCGCACCCGCTCGGCCGCCGACCGCGCCTGGTCGAGGTCATCAGCCCGGATCACACCTTGGCTCCCCGAGAGCGACAACGGCTTGACCACGCAGGGAAGTCCGATCGTCCGCGTCGCGGTGGGCACATCGGCCCCCGGCGGTAGCAGCACGAAGCGCGGCTGGGGTACGTCCGCGTCGGCCAGCGCTTGGCGCATGGCCGCCTTGTCGCGCGTGCGAGCGACGGCCGCCGGCGGATTGTGCACCAGTCCCAAGCGCTCTGAGGCAAGCGCCGCGGCCATCACGCCCTGGTCATCGACGCCGACTATCGCCGCGAATGGCGTGTCGCGGGATCGGGCGATGATCGTCTCGGCGGCGTCTTGCGGGTCCGACAGCCGCAGCGTCAGCGCGCGATCGCCCATCGCCGTCGACATGGTCGCCCGGCGCTCGCTGGCGACCGTGATTGCCACACCCATTTCCCGCGCCGCGGTCATGAAGTCCGCCGCGCGGTAGGTGGCCGACGGCAGGATTAGGAGCAGTCGATCCACCTCGCTATCGTAGATCGGTGCCCGATATTTCCATCGTGGCCATCACGCAGACGGCGCTGGACAGAGTTCATGCCTTTCGGGCCGACATGGCGGAACCTGACAGCTATGGGTTGTCGGTAGGCGTCACCGGCTCAGCCGACGGCGAGTACACCTGCGCGCTGTCGCTCGATCCGCTCAGCCCCGCGGGCAGCGATGACGTCATCCAGCACGAGGGCGATCTGCTCATTGTCCTAGCGGCCGACAGCGTAGAGAAGCTGCGCGGCGCCACGATCGACTGGAGCGAAAGCCCGCTGCGCAGCGGCTTCAGGGTCATCAATCCCAACAAGCCGCCTGCTCTCGGCGCCCTTCCCACGCTGCCCATGAGCATGGCGCCGGGCGTCGGTGCCCCGGGGCCGCCGCCGGTATCGCCCAGACCACTACAGGGAGACCTCGACAGCGAGCTTGCGCGCCGGGTTATGGCGGTGCTCGACCGCGACGTAAATCCGCACATCGCCGCGCACGGGGGGCACGCCGAGCTGGCCGGCATCGAGGGCCGCACAGCCTACTTGCGCCTGGGTGGCGGCTGTCAGGGGTGCGGCATGGCGACTGTCACCCTCAGCCAGGGCATCGAGGTCGCGATCACCCAGGCGGTGGCAGAGATCGTCAAAGTGGTCGACGTCACCGACCACGCCTCGGGCAACAACCCCTACTTCGAGGCCGCCAAGAAGTAACCGGGACCAGGCCGCGTTTCCACGGACCTCAGTCCCGCTGGCACCCTGCGGGGTGCGCAAACTCGGTCGGCGAGCCCGGTGACGGGACGGAGCCGTGAGGCCATCAAACATACCCACTGTGAGGAACTGGCGTGCGTGTGTCCACACCAACCTGTAGGGGTGCGTAAACGCGGTCGCAATCTTCCTTGACCAGTATCCTCCCAGTCAGCCCATTTCTTCGGTCCAGTCGCCAGCTGCGACCAGTGCCAGCTTCTCCTCGCGTCCCAGCTTTTTGATCAGGGCCTCCCCCCGCCGGGCCGCGCCACGATCTGGCATCTCCTGCGCCCAGGCCAGCTCCACCGGTAGCCGGCCGGCGGTGTAGCGGCTCGCCGCGCCCGCCCGGTGGCGAGCCAGGCGCCGCTGAACGTCGACGGTCCAGCCCGTGTAGAGCGAGCCGTCGGCGCAGCGAAGCATGTAGACCCAGGCCTCCGCCATGGACAATTGGATACGCCACCTGATCGAACATGCCTGCCTTGTAGGGCCAGCTCGCGCGTTCGCTTCGAAGCTCCGGGTTGCGGTTGGCCAAGATCGTGTCCGTGAACCAAGAACAGCCCGGTTTCAGGGCGGCTACGCGGGGTACTGCGTAGTCTTTCCTCCTGCTCGGCGCGCTGGCGTGGGGGGGCGGGACGATCTGGGACGCCAGGCGTCGCGGGCCCTGGCACTCGGCCCTCTCGGCGAGGCTGTTCGCGCACCTGCTCGGCAAGCGCAACCCGGTCGCCCGCGTGGCGCTCCCGGCCACCGTCATCGTTCCACGCCACCGCCGATAGCCCCGAGCATCACTCGAGCCCATCGGCTCTCGCCGCACGCCCACGACGCGCCTACCGGCGCTCCAGCATCCATGCTCCGGCCAGCCGTCCTGGCTGTCCGCAAAGGCTTCCCAGCCGCTCAGCGTCGCTGCGCTCCGCTTCGCAGCACACATTTCCACCTAAAGAGTGGTGTCTTTGCTATTTTGCGAGCTGGATGCTCTCAATCGGCAAGATCGCGCTCGGCCAACACCGCTACTACGAGCAGCAGGTAGCTCGCGGCGGCGACGATTACTACTCGGGCAGAGGCGAAGCGCCTGGGGAGTGGGTCGGCTCAGGAGCCGAGGCGCTCGGGCTTTCCGGGGGCGTGAGCGCGGAGCACTTCAGCGCGCTGATCGCCGGCTGCGATCCGCGGGATTCCACGGCGCGCTTGCGGGCGTCGGCACAGGATCCCAAGGTCGCAGCGTTCGACCTTACGTTCTCGGCGCCGAAGTCACTCAGCGTCCTGTTCGCGGTCACGCCAGAGCAGGTCTCCGGCGAGCTCGTGGGTTGCCACGAAGAGGCGATCAGGGCTGCCTTGGGATACTTGGAGGAGGAGGCCGTGATGGTGCGCCGCGGCAAAGGCGGGGAGCGTGTCGAGCGAGCTGGGGGTCTGATCGCTGCCGCCTATCGGCACCGAATGAGCCGTGCGCTTGACCCCCAGCTGCACACCCATGTCGTTGCCGCGAACCTGTCACGCGGGAGCGACGGTCGATTCACGGCGCTGTACGGCGCGCCGCTCTATCGCGCTGCGAAAACCGCCGGCTTTCTCTACCAGTCCCACCTGCGCGCCCTTGTCTCGGAGCGTCTCGGTCTGGAGTGGGGAGGGGTGCACAAGGGCGCAGCCGAGCTCGCGGGCATCGAACGGCCGCTGCTCGAACACTTCTCCAAGCGCCGCCACGAGATGCTCCGGGAGGCGCAGGAGGGCGGGATTGGCCTGGGGTCGAAGGCGGCGGCTGAGAGTGCGGCGCTCGCCACGCGCGAGCGCAAGCGCTACGGGGTGGAGACCCACACCTGGCGCGAGGAGGTGCGGGCGCGTGCCGGCGAGCTGGGACTCGGCAAAGACGAGTTGGCCGACCTGATCGATGCGGGCCGGCAGCGTGTCGAGTGCGGCCTGGCGGTGCGAGACGCAGTAGACGAGCAGGGCCTCGGCGATCGCCTGGCGAGCCCTCGGGGTCTGACCGAGCGCAGCAACACCTTCGATGAGCGTCACGTGCTGCAGGAGTTCGCTGCCGCGGCGGAGCAGGGTGCCCCGGTTCGCGAGGTGCGCGGCCAAGCCGAGCGGTTCACCGAGCGTCCGCAGGTAATCCGAACCGGCCGGGGTGAGATGACGACAGCTAAGCTCGTGGATTGCGAGCGGCGACTGATCGCCGCAGCGGTCGGCCGCGCGGGGGAGGGGGCCGGCATCGTTGATGCCTCGCTCGCTGAGCGTGCGATCGCACGTGCTGACCGGCCGCTGAACACTGAGCAGGCGATGGCGGTGCGCGCGACGGTGAGCGCGGGGCACGGGGTTACCGTCATTCAGGCGCTGGCGGGCACCGGCAAGACCTACACCGCCGGCGTGTTGCGTGAGGTCTACGAGAGCGCGAGCTTCAAGGTGCTGGGCGTGGCGCCCACGGGCCGCGCCGCGCGTGAGCTCACCGAGCAGGCCGGGGTGGGGGCGCGCACGCTCGAGCGGCTGCTGATCGATCTGGAGCAGCTCGGCGACGAGCTGCCACAGGAATGCGTTCTCATCCTCGACGAGGCAGGGATGGCGGGCACCCGGTCCAGCGCGCGCGTGCTGGAGGCGACCGAGCAAGCAGGCGCGAAGGTGATCGCGATCGGCGACCCCGGCCAGCTCGCCTCCGTCCAGGCCGGCGGCTGGCTCGACGCCGTGGGCCGCGAGCTCGGGGCTCTTCGGCTGACGGAGGTCATGCGCCAGCGCGAGCGGGCCGAGCGCCGTGCGCTCGCCGCTCTGCATGACCGTCTTCCACAGCATTACCTGGACTGGGCCGAACGGGCTGGACGCATCCAGACGTTCGGCGACGCGGCCGGCGCATACGAGCGGGCACTTAGCGAGTGGCAGCGCGCGATCGCGGCGGTGGGGCCGGCAGCTGCGGTGATGATCGCCAGGGATAACGACGCTCGCGCAGCGCTGAACACCGCAGCCCGAGAGCTTTTGGGTGCTCTCGGGCTGCTCGGCGAGGAGTCCACCTACGGCACCGTCGAGGTTGCCGTCGGTGATCGCGTGATCTGCCGGCGCAACGATCGGCTCATCGACGTGGACAACGGCATGCGCGGCACGGTGCGCCACCTCGACGCCGAGCGTGTCGTGGTCGACACCGACTCGGGGCTCGTACGCGAACTGTCGGCCGCCTACGTTGCAGAGCACCTCGAGCACGCCTACTGCCTGACCGGTCACGGCATGCAGGGTCAGACCGTCGAGCAGGCCGTCGTGGTGGCCTCACCCCGTCAGCTCACCGCCGGATGGACCTACACCGCGCTCTCCCGTGCACGCGGACAGACGCGACTCTTGATCTACGAGCATCAGCTCGCTGAGGAGCGCAGCGAGTTCGCGCCCGGCGAGCAGCGGCCGACAGCGGCGCGCAGCGATCTCCTCGCGCGTCTACACAGGCACATGCTCGAACGCGACGACGAGGACCTCGCGATCGAGCAGCTGCCCGGCGCGGGCCGCGCGGACGATCCCGCGCTGGCCGGCTCCCGGGCGCTCGCGGCTGAACTGCCGCAGGAGCGGGCCGCCGCACGCGCAGAGCCCGCGCCACGGGCCGCGGCGAGCCCGGCGCGGCTGCGGGAGCTGCGCGAGCGCGTCCAGCAGCTGCAGGCGCAGCTTCAGGGCCTGGCGCTCAGGAAGCTGCAGCGCATCGAGGATCTCGATGAACGTGCGCGCAGACAATCAACCCAGCACGAGCAGCTCGCCGGGCAGCTCGCGCAACTGCCAGAGCCGACACGCCGATTCGGACGCGAGAAGGACGCCCACGCCGTCGAGCGCGCCCATTTGGTCAGCGCGCTGGGAGCACACAATCGCGCGCTTGACGACATGCTTGCAGAGCGCTCCCGTCTGGCGGGCGAACTGGGCGACCCGGCCGAGATGCGCGCCGAGCGTGATGGGCTCGAAGCCGCGATCACGCAGTCAACGCACGAACACAGCGTGATCCGCGATGCGCTCGCCGAGCACGAGCTGCACTCTCCGGGCGCGTGGGTGCGGGACGCGTTCGGTGAGCCCCCGATGGCGCGTCGGCGCGCGAGGAATGGCAGGCCGATGTTCGGCAGGTTGCGCACTATCGCCTCCAGTACGAGATCGCCAATCCAAGCCATGCGCTCAGGCCACGGCCCGACGGAGCTCAGCAGCACCATGACTGGGAGCAGGCCAGTGAAACGAGCGAGCACGGCCAATGACGACTCGACCGTGACGCGGAGACCGAGCGTGACGTCGACTTGGGGATCGGGTTCTGATGAGCTGAGACCGGATCAGGCTCGCGAGGGGTACAAATGCTCGACCGGCAACCAGGGATTCCCGCGCCGCACACTCGCAAGTGTGAGGTTGGGGTGGGGGCCGGGCGGTCGCAGGTTCGAATCCTGTCTCCCCGATTGCAAGGAAGGGCTGCATCTCACGCCGAGCAGAAGGATACGCGGCGGGATTCAAGTGTCCCTGCTCGCCACCAGGTGGCGGGGGCTGGAGATCAGAGGAGCCGAGCTTGCGTTTAGGAACCGGGTGGCAGCCTCGACACGAGGGGCAGCGAGACGGCGATGGCGACGGCGGGCGAGTACCCACCGACGTTGTCGGGCCCACCTGCAATGTGGGCTCGGAAGGTCTCCGTGCCGGAGGTGCCAAATGTCCAGGCGAACTCGTACGCTGAGCCTGCGTTCACTGAGCCCGCGTCGACAGTATGGAACAGGCCGTCCCGGCCGAGGCGTTGGAGCTCGATCACGTGGCCGGCCTTGTCGGGCGTGACCGTGCCGGTGAACGTCACCGACTGCCCGACGGCCGAGGTCATCGAGCCGGTCTCGATCGTGAGTGCGTCGCGGACACCCTCGTAGAGCTGCGCGCTCGCACGGGCGGAGACAGATGTAGTCCGCACCTGGTACTCCTCAGTATGCACGGGCGACACGGCGAAGCTATAGCTCCCGTCCACGGCCGTCACCGTGCTGGCGATCGGGCTGTAGGCCTGTTCGTGCTGGCGGCCCCAAAGCGTCACGTTGACGCTGGGGTCGGGTGTCACCGTCGCGGGCGCGCGGAGGACGCCGGCGATCGTCGCCGAGGATCCCTCGTCGATGATCGGGGATGTGCTGTAGATAGTAAAATCCGGCTTCTCCTTTTGCTGCACCACCACCGTGACCGAGTCCGACGGGGCAGCGGTGTTGCGCTCATCACCGGAGAACAGGGCACGAAGATCGTAGGCGCCGGGCACGTTGAACCGGTCCGGGATCGAGAACTGTGAGGCACTGTCAATACGGGCTTGGCTGAGCGTTGTCCAGCCACCGCCGAGCGCGCCGGTCTGCTCCTGCAGCAGGATGCGCTCGCCGGCGTGGTGAGGCGCCACTTCGCCCGGGAACCCGATCGCTTGATTCGTGAGGAAGCTCGGGCTCGGCGGCGCGGGGGTCGCCAGGCTGACGGCCGCGGCGACGCGCTCGTGGACCGTGCGCGAATGGATATTTCCCGCCAACCCCGGCGCCCGCACGTACCAGCTACGGTTGGTGAGGACTGCACTCTCTGCACGCGTGAACTCGTAGAACCCCGCCGAGCTCGTCTTGGTAGAGCCGATCACCGTGAATGAGGAGGCCGGGTTGACGCGGTGATAGAGCGCGATCTTCTGGCCGCCGGGCGTGACCGTGTTGAGCCGACCGTAGATCAGCACTCCCTCCCCGCTGATGATCGGATCGGGTGTGGCGGCGATCGTCAAGCCGTGGTTGTGATGCGGAGCGGCGTCGGCTGTCGCCGGCACCGCCGCAATTGCGACCGCGGCGATGATCGCTGCGAGTACAGCCGAGCGTGGTCGCAGAACAGGCTCCCTTTCGAGGATTGCTTCCGATATCTTGCCCCGACGAATCATATTCTCCTCACGGTCAGCCGCAAGGAACCGATGCCGCGGACCGTGGGAGAGGCCCTTGGGTCAAGTTCAGGGGTCCAATGTGAGCGAAACCTCGCGCAACCGAGCGCGACTCAGCCAGCCTCAAAGCAAGTCAGAGTACCTAGAACACCCGGATCCGTCGATTCTGGGGGCCGGGCGTCGCACGCTCGAATTCTGTCTCCCCGATTTCGAGAAGCGCCTGAGAATGAGCCTCGGTAAGTCAGTTTTCCGGGTTTCGATGTGGCTCTCGTGATACCGTGATACGCGTACTTGCAGGGAAAATTGGGCCGACGGTGCTTGGTGTGCCTTTTGTTTTGCAAGCAGGAGGGCGCGGGTGGGAGTCCGGCGGCCACACTCTCGGGGCGCAGCTGGAAGCCTGTTATCGCGGTCACCTAACGCTATCGAGAGCTGGCGCTCGATCGGTGTCGGGCCGCATCCACGCTCCACGGGGTCGCCGCGTGTCGGTCGGGTCGGTAGCTGCAGTAGTTGCCGGTTCGCAGCGTGTCCTGGAGGTGCTGGCCGAGCTTGGGGTCGGCCTTCTCGATCCGCTTCGCCGCCGCGCGTAAGGCGAGCGTGATCCTGACACGGGCGCGCTCGGAAGCCGACGCGGCGCGCCTGCCGCGGCCCCCGAGGCCGACCGCGCGGGCGAGCTCGTGGGTGAGCGCGTCGAGTTCGGCGCGTGCTTTCACCGCGCGTTCGGGGTCGTTGAAGCTCTCGGCCTGCTGGGCCTCTCCTTCGAGTTCTGTGATGCGCTGGCGGTAAGCGGCCTTGGCTTGCGGGTCGAGCAATGCGCCGGCGTCGCCGCGCTCGCGGTGGAGTTCAGGCGTGTTGGGGGGCGGCGGCTTCGTGTGCGAGGTCTCCGTGACGGCTAGCTCGAGCGCGTGAAGCTCTTCCCCGGGGCGTGCGAGCAGCACGGCCAGGTGCTCGAGACCCTTACTGTTGCGAAGCCGGGTCGTGTGGCCCTCAAAGACGATCGTCCAGTACTCGCCCTGCCTGGCCATCGTGTTCGGCGCGGGCGAGAAGACCCGATCGCGTAGAACTCCTGGTGGGCCTGCCGCGTCGAGCTCCTCGCGAACGCGCTCTGTCCATCCTGCGCTGGCGCCGTGGCGGCGGTAGAGCTCGAGCGCGCCCTGCAGCCTCTCGCGCGCCTGCGCGGCGTCTCCGCCAGCGAACAGCGAGCGCCCCCACAGGTGCAGAGCCTCGGCCTCATCCCAGGGCAGCTGGCAGTGGCGGAACGTCTCGATCGCAGCGGCGAAGGGGATTGGCGCCTGGCGGACCTGGGCGCTACCCACGGCCGCAACGGCGAGCTGCGCGCGTCCCCCAAGCCCGTGCCAGTCGCCGGGGGCGGCGAGCAGCTCAAGCGAGCGCTCGGCGTGCGCTTGGGCCTCGTTCATGTCTTCGGCCTGCAGGCACAGCAGCGCAAGCTCCCCGCGGAAGCTGAGCTCGGCGAGCGGGTGCGGGCCGGCCAGGGCCAGCGCGAGACCGGCGCGCAGATGCATGTCGGCCGCCTGAAGCTCCCCGCGGACGCGGTGCAGACGCCCGAGCCAATAGCGGGTGCGGTAGCCGTTTTCGTTATCGCCGGTGCGTTGGGTCAGCGCGAGCGTATTGCTCCACTGCGCGAGGGCCTTCTGCTCGTCCTCGCTCCACATGAGCACCGCCTCCAACCACCTGGCGCCGCGGACTTGGTCTGCGAGCGAGCGCGCCTTTGTGATCTGTCCCATGAGACCGTGCGCCTGAGCGAGGGCGGTGAGCAGGTAATAGCGCTGCACCGGTGCCTGCGCGGCGCGCGGCTTGGCGAGCTCGCGCTCGCACCATGCCTGCGCCCGGAGGGGCGCAAGCAGATGGCAATACTCGGTGCTGGCCATCCACGTGACAAAGAATGCCGCGACCTCATGGTTGATCCGGTCGACCGCCACCCAGCCGCGGCTGATCAGCGCCATGCCCTCATCGACACTTCCGCTGTCGGCGATGTACCGGCCCTGCATGCCGACGGCGGTCGACCATGCCGCCACGTCGGTGGTTTGCTCGGCGATCGCGACAGCCTGAGCCGCCGCTGCGGCTCCCTCCTGAATACGCAAGCCAAAGTGATGGGCGCTCGCGAGCGCCGTGAGCATCCTCGAGCGCGACTCCTGCGTTTGACCCTTGCCGATGAGCGCGTCGGCGGCCTGCAAGTGCGCGATGCCGCGCGCGATGTCCATGTGCGCGTCGGGATAGGTCGTCAGGCTGCGGCCGAGGCGCAAGCGCATCTGGCCCGCATGCTCGCTTTCGCCGATCGCCTCATAGATCGCCAGCGCGCGTTCGAGGTATTCGATCCCGGCCGCGCGGTCCAAACCCGTGCGGTACATAAGGCTGCCAAGCACTCCCAGCAGATGCGCGCGCTCGCCGGCCTCGCCGCCGCGGTCCTCGATCAGCCCCAGCGCCGCCTGCAGCTGGCGCGCCTCCTCCTCCCAGGCGAATAGGTCGCGCGCGGCCCTGCCGGCGCGCAGCGAGTAGTCGATCGCTTGCTTGACTGTGCCGACGCGCAGCGCGCGGCGGTAGTGCTCGGCGAGCTCGGCCAGATGCGGGCGCAGATCGGCCGCGTTCAGACGCTCAATCGTCTGCGCGGCCGCGCGGTGCAGCCCGGCGCGGCGCGTGGCGGCGAGCGTGTCGCGGATCGTCTCTTCAAAGAGCGCGTGCACGAACTCATAGCGACCGGTCGCGCGCTCGGCTGGCCGTAGGATCCGCGCTGCGATCGCTTGCTCTAGCGCGTCATGCACGGTGTCCGAGGATTGCGCGCAAACCGCCTGAAGCAATTCGGGGGCGAACTGCAGACCGATCACCGACGCCGCCTCAAGCACGCTGAGCGTCTGAGGCGGCAGGCGCTCGCAGCGGGCCATGAGCAGCTCGCGCACGCCCGCCGGCACGCCCACTGCACTGGGCGCTTGCGCCTCTGGCTGGCGTGTTGGAGCGTCCAGCAGGCGCGCGACCTCGCGCACGAAGAACGGGTTGCCGGCCGTGCGACGGTGGACGTCTGCGCTGAGCGCATCGCTGGTGCTGGTAAGGGGTCGCATAGCGCTAAGGAGCTGCGCGACCGCTTCGATCCGAAGTCCCGTGAGTGCCACCCGCTTGCTGTGCGTCGAGAGCTCGCTGAGGACCAGCGCGAGCGGCTTGTGGCCCACCGCGTCGGTGTCGCGGAAGGTCGCAACCAGCAGCTGGCGGCTGCTTGACAGCCGTGGCGCGAGGAAGCGCAGCAGCTCAAGCGAGGCGCGATCGGCCCAGTGCAAATCCTCGACGATCAGCAACAGTGCACGTCTCGCGGCGGCACGCCTGAACAGCGTGCCAACCCCGTCCAGCAGGGCAAAGCGCGCTTGCTCGAGGCCACGCTCATCCGTGCGCGCGTCCCGCTCCACGTCGGACAGCTCGGGCACCAGCGGCGCCACCGCATCTAGCGCACCGCCAAGCTCAACGTGTAGCCTGGAGCGCCCGAGCCCTTCGGCATAAGCCCGGATCAGCTGCGTCCACGGCCAGAACGCCGGCGCGCCGTCGCCCGCCCAGCAGTGCGCCCACAGCGCGCGCGTGTCCTGCTGGTCGGCGTAGAGCGCGAGCTCCTGGACCAGCCGGGTCTTGCCGATCCCTGCCTCGCCTGCGATCAGCACCAGTCCGCCGCGACCATCAAGCGCACCGTCCAGCGCCGTGCGCAGCTCGCCGAGCTCATGTTCACGCCCCACGAACGGCGCCCCAGACCCCTGCGCGCGATCCGCCGCCCCAACGCCTTCTGTCATTCCGAGCTTGGCCATCTGATACCAGCCATTCTCCACCCTCGCGCCAGGTGTTTCGGGAGGCTCAGCAGCAAACAATCGTTAGCACGCTCCTTACGCCACAGCTGCGAGTGACGCCTGTGCGCCCCATCCAGCGAGTAAACGCCCCGAGCGATGCCCAGCTCACATAAGCCGCCAGCCCCAGGAGCCTGCGTGAAGGCCGTATCGATGAGGGCGCCCGAGAGCGCCGAGCGCGGTGTCTGCGTGGATACCTATGACCGCCACGGCGGACTCTACAGCGTGTCACTGGCGGCGCAGATGATGCGTCTTGGAGGGATCACCTCGGGTCAGCGGGCGCTCGACGTCGGATGCGGTCCGGGCGCGCTCACCAGCGCCCTGGCGGGCGCGCTTGGCCCGCAGAACGTAGCCGCCGTCGACCCCCACGAGCCCTTCGTACAGGCGTGCAGTGAGCACGTTCCTGGCGTGGAGTTGCGCGTCGGCGCCGCCGAGAGGCTGCCCTTCGCCGACGGGCACTTCGACGTGGTGCTGACACAGCTCGCGCTTGACGTCCTCGAAGACCCCCGACGCGCGGTCGAAGAGATGCGCCGCGTGGTGCGCCCCGGCGGCGTGATCGCGGCGTGCGTGTGGGACTACCCGGGCGAGATGACGATCCTGCGGATCTTCTGGGATGCCGCCACCGAGCTTGACCCGCGCGCAACCACTGCGCTCCATGAAGCCCGACGCATGCGCTTCTGCCGACGTGGTGCGCTGGGTCAGCTGTGGCACAGCACGGCCATCGAGCGCGTCGAGGAAAGAGAGCTCCTCGCCAGCGCCCACTACGCCGACTTCGACACCTTGTGGGCCCCATTCGAAGCCGGCGTAGCGCCCGGCAGCACCTACTACAAAGCACTCGACACCCGCGCGAAGACCGCGCTTCGCGACGAGTGCTGGCGACGGCTTGGCTCACCGACGGGATCGTTCTATCTCACCGCACGCGCATGGGCTGTTCGCGGACGCAACGGAGCTGACAAACGCTGACCGAGATGAGCCCCTCGCCTCGCGGCTAACAGCCGTAAGCCCATTCCTTACGCCTAGTCGCCAAGTAGCAAAAACGTGGGGGCTTATGGGTGCTCACGCGCTCGGCTCCTGTCTCACAGGACAAGGCCAAAGTGGCGCGACAGTGGCTCCGCTTTGACAGTAAAGGAGACGAAACACATGGACGGATCTGGATTTCGACAACTACGACTGCTTCCACGACAGCTCATCGCGCTGCTGGGCGCCGCCGGGTTGGCATCGAGCATTTTCCTAACGATGGCAGGCGCAGCATCGGCAGAAACGACGACCACGATCTGTGTGCCGGAAGCGGCCAGCAAACCGGTGCTTTCGACGAACACGAAAGGCGAATGCCCGACGAAAGGAACGAAAGTCCCGATGAAATACAAGTCCGTGCAGCTCCCCGGCACGGGCGGGCTTGAAACGCTCAACAAGATCTTGCCGCACGTCAGCTATCTCGAAAGCGGAATCGCGGGCAAGCCGACGGTCCAGTTCTCGGGCGTAAACATCCAGGTTGTCTCGGGGGCCGGGAAAACAAATGCTGCGGTCAACGGCGAGGGCAACCTCGTGATCGGCTATGACGAAAACGCAGGCAAACACCAACAGACTGGCTCGCACAACCTGATCCTGGGCAGCGAACAGACGTTCACGAGCTACGGCGGCATTCTCGCCGGAAACGCGAACAAGATCAGCGCCCCGTTCGCATCGGTAAGCGGCGGAGAAGGTAACATCGCGAGCGGCCCCTTCGCCTCTGTCAGCGGCGGCAAAGCCAACACCGCAAGCGGCGAATACGACTCGGTCAGCGGCGGCTACGAAAACGCCGCGAGCAGCTGGGTAACAGCAGTCAGCGGTGGCTACCGTAACGTCGCCAGCGGTTTCTACTCATCGGCGAGCGGCGGCAACACCAACACCGCAAACGGCGAATACGCCTCGGTCAGCGGTGGCAACGCTAACACCGCGAGCGGCCAATACGGCTCGGTCAGCGGCGGCTACGCTAACACCGCAAGCGGCGAATACGGCTCAGCCAGCGGCGGCTACGCTGACACAGCCGGCGGCTCGTGGTCGTCGGTGAGTGGCGGCGGAGCCAACTTCGCCGACGGCAGCTTCTCCTCGGTCACCGGCGGGGAAAATAACCAGGCGAGCGCCGGAGAGGCTTCGATTACCGGCGGCCAGTTCAACTTCGCCGCCAACTTCCTCGCCTCGGTCAGCGGCGGCACGGAGAACGTCGCCGAGGGTCCGGTGACCTGGATCGGCGGTGGCTACGAGAACGTTGACTATGAACAAGCAACCAATGCCTCCATCTTCGGCGGCCTGGAAGAGACAGCCGCCAAAGCGTTCGAGGCGATCCCCTGATACCGCGACCGGAATCTTGCGTCATGGCGGCTCGGCCTCGGCCGGGCCGCCCGACGAAATACCCCTGAGCACGTTTTGACGTGCGGGACGACAGCCAGCGAGAAGCTCAGAGGGAATCCCTCGCAGGAGCCGGCGATCTAGGACGACTCGTCGCTGTAGCGACGCTTCCACGACGGCTATAAGGCCGCAGATCCGCCGCCAGCTCACCAACCGCGTTGTTCAAGCGGCCATGAAGATCGTCATTGAGCCGGTCTTCGAGGCTCGGTCCACTGCCGGTCGAGCCGGTGCAGATAGACAAGCGCGGAATGAGGGCCTGCTACGGAGGATCCGAATCCGACTGCGGCCAGCCGAGCTCCGGCGGATAGAAACGCTCCCTCTCGCCTCGCCGCCACGCGGCCCTCACGTCCGGCTCGGAGGGGTCCCAGTCCCAGTGGTGCTTCATCAGCACGGCCCGCAGATCGTGGCGCAACTCCTCGACGGTCGGCCGCCCGAAGAACCAGAAGCCGTTATAGATCTTGAAGACAATCAGGCCGGGCTCGCAAACGATCGTGTGCGGCACCATCTGATCGTGCAGCGGGTCGGTGTATTCGGCGATGTCGAGGTCCCGTTGGACGATCCGGCCGGGGTCGGCAAGGAACGGCCACTCAGCGCCGACGCCGTTGCGATAGTTGAGCGCCTCCTGGGGATCGGCCGTGGTGATCGTGACCATCCGGCAGTAGCCGACGCCCGGCTTCATCTCCCTCCACAACTGCACGAGCCCTTCGTGTTGCACCTGGTCCTTCGCCGAGTAGGCCTCGCGGGCGAGGACCACCACCATCGGATCGCCACCCTGGATCTCAGAAAGGGTGCGCAGCACTCCGTGATGGTCAGCCAGCTGGTAGTCGGGGAACGGGCTTCCCACCTTCACGTCTAAGCGCATGACTGCCTCCTCGAGTTGTCGCGAGCACGCTACACCGCCAGGCGCGCAACTCCTATCGAGGCTGCCCAAGCCCGCACCCTAGGGCTGGCCCGACATCCGAGCTCGGATCGCCACAGCACGGCCCTGAAGCGCGCTTCATTGGAACCGCGCGCGCCCAGGTCTAGCGTCGGCAGCATCAGTCAAACGGCCTGGAAAGGGGCGGAGATGAGCGATATAGGCGGGTATCAAAGGCGTCGGCGAGCGACCGCGGAATCACGACGCGGGCCAGTCACCAAGAAAGGAGCGATCATGCTCACGTCAGCCGGATCCCGCGGTAAGAGAGAGCCGGCTACGGCGGAGAGCGCGAGGACCGACGCAAAGGTTGTCTGGCGCGACGTAGCGCTTTACACCGCGCTCGCGTACGCGCTCGCGTGGAGCGTGTGGTTCGCGCTGGTCCCGCATTTCTTCGATCTCCTCACGGCAAAGCGCACGCCGCACAAGCTCGACGTCGCCCCGGTTTACATCCTCGGCATGTTCGCCCCCGCTGTCGCGGCGGTGGTGATGCGCCTGTTCGTCAGCAAGGAGGGACTCAGGGGATCGCTGGGGCCCGCCAAGACATGGCGCTTCTACGCCCTCGCGGTCATGCTTGGGGCGGTCCTTGTGAACCTGGTCCTCGCTGCGGACAGCGTCACCGGGCTCGGCGCGTTCACCTGGCACGGCAGGCCGGCACTCGGCATCGAGTACGCCGCCCTGGTCTTCGACGGCCTCACCTTCAGTGCGTTCTTCACCTTCGGCGAGGAGTACGGGCGGCGTGGCTATCTGATGCGCAAGCTCCTGCCGCTCGGCGAGGTCAGGGCAGCCGTCGTCGTCGGCCTGATCTGGGCGCCCTGGCATCTCCCGCTGCTCGTCGCAGGCTTGAACTACCCCGGCGTAGCTCCGGCGGCGGCGCTGGCCATGTTCATCCCGGTGACCGTCGCCATGTCGCTTGTCTTCGGGCGGATCTTCGTCGCGTCGGGTGGGGCGGTCCTGGTAACCACCGTGTTGCACGGCAGCTTTAACGCCTTCGGGGACCGGCTCGCCGACCCCGCTCACCTGACCGGGAGCCCGCTCATCGTGTCACCCGGTGGCGCCTTGGGAGTCGGCGTCCTGCTCGCCACCGCCCTCGCCGTCTATGCGATCAAGGGCAGACTGACTCACCGCCGGCCGCTGCCCGCCGCAGTTCCAACGCGCACTCAGCCCCACGCCAGACCAAGTGGCAGCAAGACACACGTCCCTAGCAGGGGCGTTCGAGCGACCGCCCCTGCGACGCACAGCGCCGCCGCGAGCTCGCGCGGCTTCATCTAGGAGAACACCATGAACAACCAATTCGACATCCGCCGCCTCATCGGAGGCCTGTTGCTCCTCTGCGGAATCGTGCTTGTCATCACCGGCGCGGTCGGGGGCGCCTACGTCAAACACAACGCAGCCGACATCAACATCGACCTCGGGACTGGCCTCGGAATGCTCGCGGTCGGTCTGATGATGATCGCCCGGGCGCCATGGTCGCACCGCACGCCGCCCCACCCCAGCCGCTCATCGAGACCAGAGCCGACGCGCCCGCGACGGCAGCCATCCGGCCCAGGCAACGCTGGCGCAGCCAGAGCATTGCGCCTGCTCGCGCCGCGCACCGCCCGTGACCCGGCCGCGCCCGCAGCTCATCACCGCCGCGCCTACCTAGGCGAGCTCGTCGGCACGACGGTGCTGCTGCTGGGCACGGTGACCGTCGTTCGGTGGGTGTTCGCCACCAATTCTGCACTAGCACAGGCCCTTCCCGGTCTGCATATCAAGATCGCCGTTGTCGCGCTAACCGTTGGCACGCTGCTTGGGCTGTTGATCATCTCCCCGCTCGGGCGATCGTCCGGCGGTCACTTCAATCCCGCGATGACGGTGTCGTTCTGGCTTCTCGGGGCGCTACCTGGCGCAGACGTCGCTCGGTACGTGACCGCGCAGGCGCTCGGATCGGTCACGGGCACCGCGCTCGGTCGGCTCGTCTGGGGACCGATCGTGAGCCGATCGCCGGTCGCCTACGCCGTCGTTCAGCCAGCGAGTGGATCGACGCATGTAGTCGTCTTCATCGTCGAGGCCACCTCGATCCTCGCGCTGGTCGGCGCCGTCACGTTCTTCCTCGCCCGGCCTGCACTGGCGCGCTGGACGCCCGCCGTAGCCGGCGTCGCCGTTGCCGCGCTGATCTCGACCACCGGAGCGTGGACAGGGGGAAGCTTCAACCCAGCACGGCAGCTCGGGCCCGCGCTGCTCTCTGGCCAGTCGGCCTTCTTGGCGTTCTACATAGTCGGGCCACTCGCGGGGGCAGTAGCGGCGGCAGCTCTGCACCGCCTGAATCCGAGGAAGCGAGTTCTCGACTGCCAGCTGTGCGGCACGTGAGCCGCGCACCAGCAAGACGCGGCATCACGTTGGCCGTAGGTGCAAAATTGCGCCAGCGGGTCAGGTCATCAGGCGGCGGCATACCAGCGATTTCGCACGGCGATTGCTGAAAGCACGGACCTTAACTCAGCGAGTGCTGCTCGCGCGTGGATGCGAGCACCTCACCGGATGCCCCTCACGCTCCTCCTTAGACGACGTACGAGAGCACGGCCAGGTCCGCCGGCGGCTCCTCCATTCGCCGCCTTCCAGTAGTGACGCGCAGAATGCCGCTCGTGAGGAGCTGCGCGCATCGCCACGGGCCGGCGGTCGGCTGCCGCTTCGGCACGGCGTCGCCACGAAGCGGCAGCGCGACGCTTCACGGCCAGGTTGCCTGCCCGCGTTTCGGACGAGGAGTCTGCCGACTCTTCAAGGCGCGGCTTGAAGCTTCCGCAATCGCCCGATAGCGCCCCGCCAGGTGGTAGGGAGACAGCGAGGTGGGCGCTCTGAGCCCGCGCCTCCGACCAAGTAACCCGGGGTTCGCCCATGCGCCGTAGCCGGCACGCCGATCGGCGGCGATCGGTGCGATGGTCGGACGTGCGACGCCGATCGCGGACCCAATCAACCCACGGGTTGAGCTACGAAATCAACCCGAAGCCCAACCCTCGGGCCGACGACTCACGGGCGCCAGAAGCCGATCATGGTGGGCATGACAACTACCGATTACCTCATCAACGCAGTATTCGTCCTGATCGTCCTCCGCCAGGCCCGTGAGCACGTGCTCGACCGCCGCAGCGTCATCATTCCGCTGGCGATCGTCGCGTACGTCGCGCACATGTATGTGCACTCGATCCCGACCGCCGGCAACGACGTCGCCCTGATCGCGGCGCTCGGGACCGTCGGTCTCACGCTGGGTCTTGCCAGCGGCTTTGCCACACATGTCCGCGCTGGCGAGAACGGGCTCGCCGTCGCGCGCGTGGGCTGGATCGCCGGCGCGCTGCTGATCGCCGGAATCGGCTCGCGGATGGTGTTCGCGTTCGCGCTCTCCCACGGCGCGCACCACGCGATCGCGAGCTTCAGCTATGCCCACCAGATCGGTGCCGCCGCTTGGCCCGCGGCGCTGGTATCGATGGCGCTGCTCGAGGTCAGCACCCGGATCGTGGTCGTCCAGCTCCGGGGTCACAACGCGACGCGGGCGAGAGTCGCCACTGTGGCCGGCGCCGCGTGAACGCGCGACGCTCCTCGATCACAGCTTCCCAGCCATCCGGTCCGCATGGGCCGGATGGCGCTTTATCGTCCGCAGCGCGATGAGTGAATCGCCGCCAGCGCGAACCCCTGACAGCGAGCGCGTGGCGGAAGCAAGAGCCCGTGCTCAGGAGCGCCTGCAACGCCAGCGAGGAGCCCTCCGGCCGCTCGGCTGGGCGGTGATCCTCGTGGTCATCTTTGGCAGCGCCAACAGCGATCCGGCCCCTGGACTGCACGGCAAGGCGCTGGCCGTCACGCTCTCGCTCTGCGTCTTCGCCGCGATGCTCCTCATCGCGGTCGGCGACGGCTTCCCCGAGCGAGGCATCGAGCTCCAGGCGGCTGTGATCGCCGTCATGGGCGCGGAGGGCGTCGCGATCGCCGGTCTCCAGGTCCAGGGAGCGACCGGAATCGCGGCCGGCGTCGCGGTGTTCATTGCAATCACACGGCTGCCGTCAGGTCCCGGCGTCGCGATCGCCGGCGCGTTGACCGTCGCGCTCGGTGCGGTCACGGCGATCGCCGGGAGCTCCTCGTCGGCTGTCGCGGCCGGGGTGCTGGTGCTCGTCCTGCTCGGCGTCGTTGCGCAGTTCCTGAGGCGCTCCCGCGAGAGCCAAGAGCAGACGGAGACGCTCCTCGCCCAGCTCGAGGACGCGCGGGATGAGCAGGCCCGCGCGGCGGCGATCGCCGAGCGCAGCCGCATCGCAAGCGAGCTGCACGACGTGCTCGCGCACTCGCTCTCCGGCGCCGCGATACAGCTTCAGAGCGCGCGGAAGTTAGCCAAGCGCGAGGGCGCCACGACGCCTCTGAGCGACGCGATCGACCGCGCCAGCGAGCTTGTCAAGGCCGGGCTCGGAAACGCTCGCCAAGCCGTAGGCACATTGCGAGGGGGCCCGCTACCTACAGTCACTGAGATTCCGGCGTTGATCGACGGCTACAGGACCGATATGAATCTTGACGTGACGCTGCGGATCGAAGGCGAGGCGCGCACGCCGCCGGCGGATCCGAGCCTTGCGCTCTACCGCGGCGCACAGGAGGCGCTGACGAATATCGCGCGCTACGCGCCCGATGCGCCCACGCAGGTTGTGCTGCGCTTCGAGCACGACCGCACCTGGCTATCCGTCGAGAATGGACTCTCTGCCACTCCACCCCGCCAGGGAATGGGCGGCGGCCGCGGACTTGACGGCCTGCGCGAGCGCGTTGAGCGCGCCGGTGGCACGATGTCGGCGGGCCCGACAGCCCAGGGCTGGCGGGTCGAGATCGAGGTGCGCGGGTGACGATCCGCGTCCTGATCGCAGACGACCAGCCGGTCGTGCGCGATGGACTGGCGATGCTGCTCGACCTGATTGATGACGTGGAGGTCATCGCCACCGCCGCTGACGGCATCGAGGCGGTCGAGCGCGCCCGCTCCGAGCGGCCGGATATCGTGCTGATGGACCTGCGGATGCCGCAGCTCGAAGGCGTCGAGGCGACCCGCCAGATCCTCGCCTCGCTGCCAGACACGCGGGTTCTGGTGCTGACGACCTACGCCGATGACGAGTTCCTCTTCCCGGCGCTCCAGGCGGGTGCGCGCGGTTACCTCACCAAGGACGCGAGCGCAGAGGAGATCGAGCAGGCGATCAGGGCGCTGATCGCCGGCCAGACCCACCTCGACCCAGCGGTCCAGGAGCGACTCGTGAGTGCCGTCCTCGATCAGGCTCCGCCAATTGCTGCCGCCGAACGGGCAGTCTCATCGCGGCCGGAGGCGCCTGACGAGCTCACGCCACGCGAGGTCGAGGTGCTCAAGCTGATCGCGGCGGGCCTGTCAAACAGCGAGATCGCAGACAAGCTCGTCCTCAGCAACGCCACCGTCAAGACTCACATCAACCGGATCTTCTACAAGACTGGCGTTCGCGACCGCGCCCAGGTCGTGCGATACGCCTACGAGCACGGCCTGACTTAGCGGTCTCGGCCGATGCAGCGAAGCTACCGCTTCGCGTGGATTCCGGCAGTGGTTCTGTCAGTACCGGTATTGAGGATCTTCGACAACGTAACCTGATCTGGACGCGCTTCTCCTTTGCTCGACAAGGGAGCACGCGCGCGTGATCGCATCGATCGTGCTACCCGCGTTCCAATGGGGCACTCTGCCGCGGCACGAACCAACGTTTTGACACTTCTCCTTAACGCACCTCGCACACACAAGCAGGAGCACGACAAGCTCGTCCTCGGACCGCTGGTCCTCGTCGTGGCTGTCGGGACAACCTCCGGCGCGCACGCAATCACGCGAACGGAGAAGTACCCAACCGCATATTCGCGCTGACGCTGGGCCGCAGATCTGGTCGAGTACGGGCTAGTCGGACGCGGCGAGCGGCGCCGATGGCCGCCGTCGGGTGCCCGTCAGCGCCTTGGTGGCCTGCCTGCCGGATCAGCAAATGGCCTGCTGGAGCGTCGCAGCTCTGGCGTCCGGAGCCGCACGTACATTGCTCGCGTGGCCGACCCAGCACCGCCGCAGCCGCCGCAGATAACGCTCGGCGAGCACGATGTGGCGCGCGCCCATCGGATACTGATGCTGGAGTTCGGGTCGCGCGCGGACTTCGACAACCCGCAGCTGCAGTACCGCAGGCTGTTCTCGGAGACCCTCGGAACCTTCATGCTTGTGCTCGCCGCCGCGGGCGGCGGGCTGCTTCATGCCCAGGGACAGATCAGCCTCGCTGCCGCGGTCGTCGCACCCGGGCTGATGGTGATGGCGATCATCCTCTTCATGGGCGCCGTCTCTGGCGCCCACCTGAACCCGGTCGTCTCGCTCGCGTTCGGGCTGCGCCGCGACTTCCCGTGGCGACGGATCATCGGCTACAGCGCCGCCCAGCTTGTCGGCGCTACGCTCGCGTGCCTCTTCCTGCTCGCCGTGTTCGGCAACGTCCAGCACCTCGGGGCAACGCTGCCGGGCCCGGGGTATGAAAACTGGCAGGCGCTGCTGATGGAGATCGCACTCAGCGGGGTGCTTGTCAGTGTGATCCTCGGGACCGCCTCTGGGGCCCAGAACGTCGGCACGATCGGGGCGCTGGGCGTGGGTGGCTACATCGCCCTAGCCGGACTCTGGGCGGCCCCAGTCAGCGGCGTCTCCATGAACCCCGCTCGCTCGTTTGGCCCAGCGCTCGTCAGCGGCTACTGGGCCAGCTATTGGGTGTACGTCGTGGGGCCACTCGCCGGCGCCCTGATAGCCGTGGGTTGCGCGATCATTCTCCGCGGACCCGGTGGGGATCCGATTTCGCGTGCCGCGGGAGCCGGCACGCTGAAGTAGGCATCGCCCGCTATCGCCAGGAGGCCCTTCCCCGCGACAGGAGTCTACGCTTCGACATGCGCTGAACATGCGGAGGTCGAGCCGGCGCGATGACCTCGTGGCCTCGCCGCCGCGGGGCGCGCGCCGAGGTAAGATAGGCAGCGCGAAGGGTCGACGGGAACGGTGCGATCCGGGTTCTGAAGCGATACACGTAGGGGGGCGCCATGCGTGAGATCGGGGTTTCGAGCAGGGCTGGACGAGACGGCGGCTCGCGGGTCACCGTCGCAGACCTGCTGACGATCGCCAACGGCCTCTGCGGCTTGGGCATCGTCCTCGTAGCTGCTGGTCTCCTGCGTTCTGGCCGTCATGCCATCGAGCTGGACAGCGCCACGCTCGTCGCGTGCGGGGCGCTGCTGGCCGCGGGCAGCCTGTTCGACGTGCTGGATGGCGCCGCCGCCGCGCGGTGGGGGTCGAGTGGCCGCGGCGAGAAGCTCGACGCCATGTGCGATGTGATCACCTTCGCGGCGGCTCCCGCCACCCTGCTGGTGGCCTCCCAGACCGCGGGCTCCGTCGTGGCCAAGCTGGCGGGCGTCCTGGCCGGGGTGATCCTGCTCGGGGCCTCGCTGCTGCGCCTGTCCCAGAGCGGGGCAGATCACCACGGCGGCACCTATTCGGGGCTGACGATGCCAGGGGGCGCGAGTGCGGTGGTCGCGCTGCTGTTTCTGCACCCCGGTGCCGCGGTCCTGCTCGCGGGGACGGTGACGGTGTCCGCGCTGCTCCTATCCAGAGTGCCGTATCCGGCCTTCGGGCCTCGTGTTGCACCGCTGCTCGTGAGCGTGTGGGTCCTCGCGGTCCTGGGTTTCACGGGTGTCCTACCGATGTGGCCGTTCGCGATCCTCATGCTCGCGTGCCTGCCGCTCGCCCCGATCCTCGCTCGGCCCTCGCGCGATGGTGCGCTGCCGCTCGGCTTCGCCGGCATGCTTCACGATGCTCAGGCGAAGCCGAGCGCGGTCACGCCGGCCCGCACGCGATCGCCCACGCTGACCGATGGCTCGATGCCGGCCGGCATGACCACTGCAACACGCGAGCCGAACCGAATCATCCCGATCCGCTCGCCCTTGGCCACACGATCCCCGACCCGCCGGTAGGCCACGATCCGCCGCACCGCGAGTCCCGCGATCTGCGACAGCTCGAGCTCTCCGTGGGCCGACTGTATTGACCAGGACATACGCTCATTGGAGTCGGACGCCTTGCTGAATGCCGGCCGGTAGCTTCCCGCGTGATGGGTGAGCGCGCGCACTACGCCGTCGCATGGCGCACGGTTGACATGGACGTCGTGAGGGCGCATGAAGGTGGCGATCGCCCAGCATCCATCGTCGGTGCGATCGACAGACGCGATCACCCCGTCGGCGGGGGCGAGCACGGCAGCGTCGCCGGGACGGCGCTCGGGATCCCTGAAGAATGCGACCGTGAAGCCACTGGCGAGACCGGCGAGCAGCGTGGCGCCACGGACCAACCCGCGCGTTCGAGTTGCCATGATCGCGGCGAGCGGACTGCCCGCAGCGCACGCCAGCACCCATGCCGGCGTTGCCGTCGCGAGGCCGAGCCGGCGCGCCGCCGCGGCCGTTCGCGTCGATCTCCCCGAATCGAACGGTGTTCCCCCGCTCGCTTGTCTGCGCGACCTCATCGTATGACCTCGATAGACCTATCTTCGCCCATCGGCCCGGCCGATCCGCAGCTGCGTGCAGGCGGCTCCGGATGGCGTTCTGACCATGGCTGACAGCGCGCCGCTCGTGCCCGGCACGGGTGACCCCGCGGCAGCTGCGAGCTCGACGGGCCGGGCGCTGCGCCGTCGCGAGGCCCGCCCCGCGGTCGTGCTGCTGCTCGCCTCGATGGGCGTGTTCATGGCCTTCATGGACGACACGGTCGTTGGCATCGCCTTTCCCAACCTCGTCCACTCGTTCCCGCAGGCCAGCTTCGCCCAGCTCTCCTGGGTCCTCAACGCATACAACATCGCCTTCGCGGTGGGACTGGTGCCGGCGGGGCGGCTCGCGGATCTGATCGGCCGAAGGCGCCTGTTCAACGCAGGTCTCGTGCTCTTCACGCTCGCCTCCGCGCTGTGCGCGTCCGCGCCGTCCGTGGCGGCTTTGATCGCGATGCGAGGGCTGCAGGGCATCGGCGCTGCGTTGATCGTGCCGTCCTCGCTCGCGCTCGTGCTCGAGAGCTCCCCCCCGAGCGGCGCGTGTTGGCGCTCAGTGCCTGGAGCGCTACCGCCGCGCTCGCGGCCGGGATCGGGCCATCGATTGGCGGTGTGCTCGTCGACCTGGCGAGCTGGCGCCTCGTGTTCCTGATCAACGTGCCCGTGGGGGCCCTGGCGTGGTTCTTCTCACGCCGTGAGCTCGTCGAGAGCAGAGCGCCAGGACGCCGGGAGCCACCTGACCTCGCTGGCGCCGCGCTGCTGGCCGTGGCGATCGGTGCGCTGACGCTCGCCATCGTGCAGGGTCCCGAAGTCGGCTGGGCCAGCGGCCTGGTGATCGCCGCCGCCGCCGTTGCGCTCGTAGCCGCCAGCGCGCTGGCCCGCCGCTCCCAATCGCATCCCGCGCCGGCGATCGACCGCGAGCTCGTGACGATGCCGGGCTTCCGCCTCAATGCGGTCATGACGGTGGTTGGTTCGGCCGGCTTCTTCGCGCTCGGCCTTGCCAACCTGCTCTACCTGATGCTGGTGTGGCGCTACACGCCTCTCATCGCCGGCCTGGCGATCACGCCCGCGCCCTTCGTCGCGGCCATCACCGCGCTCTCGGCGGGCCGGCTCGCCGACCGGGTGGAGCCGCGCAGGCTGGTACTCGCCGGAGCGCTGGTCTGGACGTGCGGTCCGCTCTTTCTGCTCTGGCGCATGGGGCCCCACCCCGACTACCTCGGTGCCTACCTGCCGGCGGCGGTCCTCCTTGCGATCGGGGTCGGGATCACGTTTCCGCTGGTGAGCGATGCGGTCGTCTCGACGGCACCGCGCGGGCGATTCGCCGGGGCGAGTGCGCTCAACGGAACGATCCGCCAGCTCGGTGCCACGGTGGGGTTGGCGATCCTCGCCGGACTCATCGGAAGTGCTGCCGAGACCGGCGTCCCCTCGCCCTATCACCGCGCCTGGGTCTTCGCCGCCGCCTGCTTCGGCTTCGTCGCCGCGGCCTCCGTCGGGATGCGCCCTTTCGCCGCCACGCTCCCAGAGGTAGAGCGTGAGCTGGAGCACCGTCATGTGGGGAGCGCCGCGCCCCCGCCGGCGCCGGAGCGGCGCGCGGGTCCCCCCGAGGTCCCCCGCCACGCCCAGACCACCGAGGAGCTGCTCGCGGGCGTGCCCATGTTCGCCAGCCTGCCGACCGAGCTGCTGGCCTTTCTGGCCGCGAGCTGCGAGGAGATGGTGTTTCAGGCGGGCCGGTGGCTCTTCCGAGCGGGCGATGCCGCTGACGCGCTGTACATCGTGTGCAGCGGCCGCGTGGAGGTGCTCGCCGAGCTGCCAGACGGGACCCGAGAGCGACTGCGCGAGATGAGTCCGGGCGCCGTCGTCGGTGAGCTCGCGCTCCTCTCGGGCGCCCCGAGGTCCACCTCGATCCTGATCCGTCGAGATGCCACCCTCCTCAGGCTCGGGCAGCGCCAGTTCGACGCCCTGTTCGACCGATCCCCTGGGTTCGCTCGCTCGCTCGTGCGCGTACTCGGAGTGGAGCTACAGGCGAGCCGGCGCCTGAACGACGAGCACGGACCGCAGACGCGGACGCTGGCCGTGGTCTCGCTCACGGGCGAGGGGGGGCGGGTGCAGGCCGAGTTGCTGGCCTCTCTCGAGCACATCGCTGCGCTCGCCTGGCTGGACGCTGAGCGAGCCCGCTCGATGCACCCTGACTGGTCGGGCACCGGGCTGGGCCAGCTGCTGGACCAACTCGAGCTCGACCACGAGCTCGTGCTTCTCCTGGCGGGCCACCCGGGCGACGGTCCCTGGAGTGAGGCGTGCGTGCGCCAGGCGGATCGCATCGTCGTGATGCTCGATGGCACCGACGTCGAGCCGGCGCTCCTGGAGGGTCTGCGCGGCTGTGACGTGGCGCTGCTCGCGCCTGCCGGGCACCGGTCGGCCGCCAAGCAGCTCGATGCTCTGCAGCCACGATCCATCCAACGGATCGCGACGGGGCAGGCTCGCGGGGAAGATGTTGCACGCCTCGCCCGGCGGCTCGCCCGGCGCTCAGTGGGTCTGGTCCTGTCCGGCGGCGGGGCCCGCGGGTTCGCGCACATCGGCGCCGTGGAAATGCTGGTGGAGGCGGGCGTGCGAATCGATCGGGTGGGCGGAGCGAGCATGGGTGCGTTCGTGGGCGCTCTGCTCGCACGCGGGCTCGACGCGGCGGCGATCGACGCGGTCTGCTTCGAGGAGTGGGTCCGCCGGCGCCCGCTCGGCGACTACCGCTTTCCGCGACGGGCCCTGATCAAGGGCGCGCGCGCGAAGGCGATGCTCGAGCGGACCTTGCCTGGGTCGATTGAGGATCTCGCGCTGCCCTATTACTGCGTGAGCACCGACATCATCGCCGCTGAGCTCGTCGTGCACAGGCGTGGGCAGCTCGCCCAGGCGGTCGGCGCGAGCATGGCGCTTCCGGGGGTGGTCCCGCCAGTCGGCATGGGCGGGCGGCTCCTCGTCGACGGGGGAGTCCTCGACAACCTGCCGGTGGCCACCATGTCGGGCGCGGCCGAGGGGCCGGTGATCGCCTGTGACGTCACCGAACCGGAGCAGCGCGAGCTGGCTCCCGGCGATGACTTGCCGCGCCCTGGACTCGTTGACACCCTCTCGCGTGTGATGCTGCTCGGGACCGAGAACACGACCGCTCAAGCGCGCAGGCACGCGGATCTCCTGATCACCCCTGCCGACGAAGCGGTGGGCAGGCTGGAGTTCCACGCCCTCGACCTGATGCGCGAGTCTGGTCGACGCGCAGCCGCCGCGGCACTTGAGTCGGCGCCAGGTTCGATCTGGGGCTGATCGGCCGGAATGTCGAAGCGCTGCGGGCACCGTCGAAACGGCCAGCGGCGCGCGAATCCCGCCCCGAGGTAGGTGTGAGCCGCGCTGCCTAGTGCAGTGTTCCTGAAGTAGGTTGTTGTTGTGCCTTGGTGATGATCTGCTCGGGGGTCTTGGTCCAGATGAAGGGCTCGGCGCGCTGGTTGTAGTGCTCGATGAAGTAGTTGATCGCGGCGATGAGCTCGGGGACGTCGTGGTAGACGCCGCGGCGGACTTGCTGGTTGGTGAGGATCGAGAACCAGATCTCGATCATGTTCATCCAGGATGCGCCGGTCGGGGTGAAGTGGAAGTGCACGCGTTGGTGGCGAGCGAGCCAGCGCTTGACCTCTGGGGTGCTGTGGGTTGAGGAGTTGTCGAGCACAACGTGCAGCGGACGGCGTGGGTAGGCGCGCACGAGCGTGTTCAGGAACGCCAGGAACTCTTGGTGGCGGTGTTTGGGGTAGCACGTCCCGGTGACCTCGCCCGTCGCGATCTCCAAGGCCGCGTAGAGGCTTGTTGTGCCGTTGCGCTTGTAGTCGTGGGTCATCCGTGCGGCCTTGCCGGGCTTGATCGGCAGCGTCGCCTGGGTGCGGTCGAGCGCCTGGATCTGGGTCTTCTCGTCGATGCACAGCACTAGAGCGCCTTTTGGTGGGTCCAGGTAAAGCCCGACGACATCGACGACCTTCTCGGCCAGCTGCGGGTCTTTGGAGAACTTAAACGAACGGACCTGGTGCGGTTTGAGCTTGTGATCACGCCAAATCCGGTGCACTGTCGTGGGGGATAGCCCTGTCGCGGCGGCCAGCCGCCGCACGCTCCAGTGCGTACTACCATCCGGCGGGCTCTCCAGCGTCTTGGCGAGAACCCGCTGCACCTCATCATCGTCGATCTGGCGCGGACGCCCCGAGCGCGGCGCGTCAGCCAAGCCCGCCAAGCGACGCTCAAAGAAATTCCGCCGCCACAGCCCGACGGTGGGCAGCGAAACGTGCGTCTCTGAAGCGATCTGCGTGTTAGTCGCACCCTCGGCAGCACGCAAAACGATCCGTGCACGCGTCGCCTGCTGCTGAGGGACCGATGGCCGACGAAGCCACAATTGCAGCTCGCGCTCCTCCGCCTCAGAGAGATCAATCACATCAGCAGCACGCCCCACACCCTCAACGTACCAGAACTACCTTATGATTACAAAGGCACTTCCGGAACACTGCACTAGACTCGGAACCATGAGTCGCACCCGTCTGTGTGGTCCCTCGCTCGTGGCGGGCCTGCTCGTGGCTGTGACGGCGGTTGCCTGGGTGCTGCCCGTAGGCGCCAGCGGTTTCCCTCCGGGGCGCCGCGCCAGCGCGCCGGGGAGTGGAAGCCTCACCGGGCGCAGGCGGCTGTTTTTGGTGCGCAAGCGCAGCTCGCTCAAGCACCGCGTGCACGCGCAGCTGCTCGCGTTTGGCCACGCCTGTCCGGTGTCGGACCTGTTCGGCCGCAGGGGCCGAGAACTGCTCGGGCGCCTGCAGTTCCCCGAGCCCTGGCCCGGCCTGGAAATCCCCGAGGCCGATCCACCGAGCTGGGCTACCGGGATCCCCCCTTCACGCTTCCGGAATGGTGGGGATAGGAGCAACCAAGGGCTGGCTTCCCCAATTGAGGATGGCCGGGTTAGCGCTTTGCTGTTCGCCGGACTGCCGCTCTCGGACTGCGGCAGGACGAAGAAGAAGTCAGCTAGTCCAGCGTCTCAGTTTTAGGTGGTGATTGTTTCGAGGGTGACGCGTCCACGGCGGACCTTGGCGAGGATCGAGTCGGCGGTAGCGGTCCAGATGAATGGCTCGGGGTTCTCGTTGGTCGCTTTGAGGTAGTCGTCGATCGCGGCGATCAGGTCGGGCACGCTGTGAAAGACACCGCGGCGGATCGCCTTTTCGGTGAGCTTTCCGAACCAGCGCTCGACGAGGTTCAACCAAGAGCTGGACGTCGGGGTGAAGTGCAGGTGAAAGCGCGGGTGTTTGTCGAGCCACTTCTTGACGTCGTCGTGCTTGTGGGTTGAGTAGTTGTCAAGGATCAGGTGGACCTGCAGGCCGTTGGGGACCTCACGGTCGATCGTGCGTAGGAACTTCACGAACTCTGTGTGACGGTGGCGGGGAAGGCACTCACCGATCACCGTGCCCGTAAGCACGTCCAACGCCGCGAACAGGGTGGCCGTCCCGTTGCGCTTGTAATCATGAGTCATCGTGCCCGCGCGTCCCCGCTTGATCGGCAGCGAGGGCCGCGTGCGGTCCAGAGCCTGGATCTGGCTCTTTTCGTCCATCGAGAGGACGATCGCCTTCTCCGGTGCGTTCAAATACAAGCCGACGACATCGACGAGCTTCTCCTCAAAACGCTCGTCGTTCGACAGCTTGAACGTCTTCACGCGGTGGGGCTTCAAATCACGCGCTGACCAGATCCGTTGCACTGTCGCTGGGCTGACACCCTGCACCTTGGCCATCGAACGGCAGCTCCAATGCGTCTCGCCCGGCGGCCTTTCATGCAGCGTCGCGTACACGATCGCCTCCACCTTCTTCGCTGGAATCGACGGCTCACGCCCACGCCCAGGGCGAACCACACCAAGCCCCCGCAGCCCGTCAATCGCAAACCGCTCCCGCCAGTTCTGCACGCTCGCCGGCGAGACCCCCACCCGCGCCGCTATCTGAGTATTCGCCACCCCGTCGGCCGCGAGCAACAAGACACGCGCCCGCTCGACCTCGCGCCGCGCCGCCATCCGTGATTTCACCAGCCTCTCAAGGACCTCCCGCTGTCCAGCCAACAGCGGCAACGGTGCCGTAGCCAGGCGCATGCCAACACCATACCACAAACACCAGTTATTTGCGAGACGCTAGACTAGCCGCGGTTGCTCGGATCTGCTCACGTTCCCCGTTCCTCGGGCGAGGCGCTCGGCGGCTGTGCGGGCCGTGTCGTTGCCGTGCTACTCCGCCTCGTGTGATCTCGTCGCCGTTCTGCTGGCATGGCGCCGGTGGCTTCGACGGCGATCACGGCGATGGTGAATCCGCTCCCGCCGGTAGTCCACGACTTTGCTCAGGAACTCGTACTGGGTGTCAATTAGTCGCTGGGCCATGTCCAGGGCGGAGTCGGTGATCTCCTCCCTGCTACGAGGTCCCTCCTCGCTGTGCAGCGGCAGCGCATCGACGGTCTCGATGAAGTTGCGCATCGCGTCGAGTGCGTTCCGCAGGCCCTCCTCGAGCGACTTGAGCAGGTCCTCTGAGAGCTGCGTCGTCCGATCCACTCCGCTGGTTGTCTCGGCCTGGCGCGGTTTGCGAGTAGACACTTGTTTGCGGGCCGAGGCTTGTTTTTTTGCCGCTGGGCGGCGTTGCTGGGCTCTTGTCTCCGGCATGAGCTTCACCCCTTTCGAGATATGGTCTCACGTAGCTTGGGAAAGCCGGTTCCACTGCCTACCCTCGACGCATGGATGGCAGAGACTCCGGCTTTCGCCGTGAACGTAGGTGAGATGGGTGGTCCTGCCATCCGCAGGAACTCCTATTCAGTCTTGGGCAGACTACGGCCAGCCGTTACTGGTCGCCGATAAGTGTTGACATGGGAAGCTCAGTCGCGACCGAGCTCCTCGCGCGCGACATCGAGGGAAAGCTAACGTTCGAGCTCGCCTCGGCGCTGCTGTTCAACGCCAGCCTCGTGCGCGAGCGGGCGAGCCTGCTCTGGGGCCAACGACTTCTCCTCAGCCGCCTCGGGCCGCTGGCGGCTCGCCTGACGAATGAGTTCGTGTTCCGTCGCCAGTTCGGCGGAGTCTTCTCACACGAGCATCCGCTCAGCGCTGAGGAGGCGACCGACCAGTGGTCGCTGCTCGCTAACAACGGCGGTCACCGGCTGCTCCAGCGACTGATCTACTACAACCACGAGCGGGTGGGACCGCCGGGGCAGCGGTGGCATGCCGCGCTGCGGGACTGGCCGGGACGCCTCGAGCTCGCGTGGGCGGAGCTCGATCCGATCTGCACCGAGGCGGTTCTGCAGGCAGTTCTATCGCTGCGGCCGCGCGCGGAGGTCACACGGCTACCCGGCCTCGGCCATTACCCGCAGATCGAGGATCCCGCCGCGGCGATCGGCGTGCTCGAGCGGCACGCGTCAGAACACAGGGATGACGCGACCACCCCAGACCGGAGAGCGGACTCGACGCGAGCGCGCACCCCGACCCGGCGAGGCCGGCAGTCCGACTGACGTCAAATAAGCGCTGTCTCGTGCATTTCATGAAAGCGACACCGCCCCGCGGGCTGCTGGTTGCCCACCACAACATCACGATCCGCGCGCTCTTTGCACGGGGGTTGTTGGTCGAATACGATCGCGCCCGTGACGACGGAGGACTACCGCAGGGCCAGCTATGAGATCTGGCGGGCGATGGCGGCGGGCTGGGACCGCGAGCGGGGCTGGATGTGGGAGGCCTCGCGTCGGGTCTCTGAGAACCTGCTCGAAGCGTTGGCGCCCGAGCCCGGCCAGACGATCCTCGAGCTGGCGGCTGGCACAGGCGAGACGGGTTTCGCCGCTGCCCGCGCGGTTGGGCCGGAGGGGCGGGTGATTTCGACCGATTTCGCGCCCGAGATGGTGGCGGCCGCGCGGCGCGAGTCTGAGCGCCTTGGTCTCGCCAACGTCGAGCATCGCGAGATGGACGCCGAGCGCATGGACCTTGAAGGCGACAGCGTCGACGGCGTGCTCTGCCGCTGGGGCTTCATGCTGATGGCCGATCCCGCGGCGGCGCTGGCGGAGACCCGGCGGGTGCTTCGCCGGGGCGGGCGGGTGTCGCTTTCGGTTTGGGGCGCCGCCGAGCGCAACCCGTGGGCTTCTATACCGGGCCGCGCGCTGATGGAGCACACCGGCGCGCCGCCGCCGAATCCGCAAGACCCGGGCATCTTCGCGCTGGCCGACGCCGAGCGGGTGCGCTCGCTCTTGCGGGGCGCGGGCTTTGGTGACCCGCGGCTCGAGGAGGTCGAGGTGAGTTGGCACTTCGAGCGTTTTGATGATTACTGGCGGTACGTCACCGAGTTGGCGGGCGGGATCGCGATGGTGCTGCAGGCGATGCCCGAGGCAGATCGCGAGGCCGTACGCTCGCTGGTCGAGCGGGCCGCCGGGGACTTCCGCGCCAACGGCCGTCTGGAGCTGTCGGGCGTGGCACTAAACGCGTCGGCGGAGTGATGCCGGCTGTCCCGAGCCCGACGCGTCCACCGCGCCGTCGTCTCCGCACCCGAACTCATTCGCTCATCGACCTTCCCACCATGGACCCTTGCGCGACGAGCGGACGACCGCGAGCGCGCCTGCCAGATGCTCGCTCCGCGCGAGAACCAGAACCGCCGAACAGATGAGCGCGTTTTCTCGTCTTCGATCAACTCAACAGTCTTGAGGTGCTCCCTGGTGGCCGGTCTGGCTGCTCCATTTCATCGATGCAGAAGTCTTCGTCCACGCGGCGACAGACGACTGCCTATCTGAACTGTGGCCTCCCGTCAAGTGGCGGTGCCTGGGGGGTGAGTGGTTGTGCTTGGTGGGGTCGTGGTTCGCTCCGTGGATGCCCGGGCTTATCTGGGTCCGCGACCTGATGGTCGGTGACGTGATGGTTGATCGGTCGTTCCCGGTGGAGCGATTCCGGCCGCTCGGTCTTTCTCGGGCCGCCACGCTGACGCGGGAGCCACAGTCGTTCTGGGAGCTGGTCGGAAGCTTGGGTGCCATCTCGGAGTCGTGGGCAGCGGAGCGGTGGAAGCGGATTGCTCTCAGGTGGTCGTGATCGGCTCGAGCGCTGCCGGGCCGAGCTCGCGCAGGATGTGGAAGGAGCGTCGCGCGAGCTTGCGCGCGATCGTCAGCGACGCGCGCGTGTGCGAGAGCCCGCGCGCCTTCAGCGCGAGGTAGTCCTCATGGTCGGGACTGGCGGGACGACACGCTGACAGGGCGGCCTCATACAGCGCCCAGCGCAGATGCGGTGAGCCCTGACGGTTCAGCTTGCCCACGCGTGAGCGCTGATCGGAGCGGTGCACGCCGATGTCGATCCCGGCCATCCGCACTGCCTTGCGTGATGCCGAGAGGCGCTGGACGTCTCCCAGCTCTGTGAGCGTCATCAGCGAGGTCAGCTCGCCCACGACGGTCAGGAAGCCGATCCCGACAATCATCACGAGCGCGGCGACGAGGCGTCCCGCGGTACTCGTCGGCACGAGGTCCCCGTAGCCGACGGTCGTGATGGCCTGTATGGCCCACCACAGGCCGTCGCCGATCGGGGGGGTAGGTCTTCTCGTCGGTGAAGTGCATCAGCACGCCGCCGATGATCGTTATCGACACCGTGACCGACGCGATGATTCTCGGCGCCCGCCGCGCCGTCAGCGGCTTCCTCTGCACGAGGTTCACTAAGGACCTATCTCGGAAGGATGATGTAGAGCTGGGTCGAATCCTTTGGTTGGCCGGCCTTGTGTCATTCGATCAGGAGGTAGGCATGGGACTGGTCAGTCGCGATGACGGCTGGCGGATGCCGGACTGGTTGTGGGAGCGGATCGAGCCGCTGTTGCCGCCAAAGCCGTTTCACCCTTTGGGAACTCATCGCTCGCGGGTGCCCGATCGTGACGCGATGGACGCGATCCTTCTGGTGCTCAGGACCGGCATGCAGTGGAACGCGCTGAATGCAACAGGGGTCTGCTCCTCGAGCTCTGTTCAGCGGCGCTTTCAGGAATGGGAGCGGGCCGGTGTGTTCGCCGAGATCTGGCGCCAGGGGCTGTTGGAGTACGACAAGATCGTCGGCATCGACTGGGCGTGGCTGGCAGCCGACGGGGCGATGACCAAGGCACCGCTCGGCGGCCCGAAGACCGGGTCGAATCCCACCGACAGAGCCAAAAAGGGGCGAAGCGTTCGGTTCTCAGCGAGGGAGCGGGGGTCCCGATCGGGTTGGCGCACGACGGCGCCAACCGCCACGACCAGCGACTGCTAGAGCCGACCCTCAAAAGCATCCCGATCAAGCGGTCGAAGGCAACCGCGCAGCGACCGCAAGCGCTTTGCCTTGATCGTGGCTATGACTCGCCGCCGGTGCACGAGCTGGCCGTCAAGCACGGTTACACACCGCACATCCGCACGCGCACCGAAGAGATAACCGAGCAGCTACGCACTCCCGGCTGGCGAGCCAGACGCTGGGTCCTCGAGGCCACCCACTCCTGGCTGAACCGCAACCGCGCCATCCTCATCCGCTGGTCCAAGAAGGACGAGAATCACCTCGCCCTCCTCCAGCTCGCCAGCGGCCTAATCGCTTTCAAGAAGGCCAACCTCGCGACCCTCGCCGCCACCCAACCGGGATAGGTGCTAAGCGAGGGTTCGCCGGAGGAGGACTGGCTGTTGTCCCTTCGGGTGTGGTCATGGCTGCGACCTCCTTGCGATCGGTGAAGACACGGCGTTGAAGCAGAAGCGGATCAGATCACCCCAGCGGCGCGTGCCGACCTGCTAGCTGGTCGCGCTGGAGGGCTCGCCGAGCGCCGCGCGAACCCAGTCATGCTTGCTGCCGGGGTCCAGGCCAGCGAGGAACTTCGGAAGCGACCCATGCCAGGCATGGCGGCCTCGGTCGAAGGCTCGGGCTGCAACGGCCTGCCCCATTTCTGCGTCCTTGCAGCGGCGGAGCGCGATGGCCGCGTTCGGGCCGGCTTCAGCGAGGATCTCGTGGGCCCGCTGCTCATGAGATCCGACATGCGATTTGCGCTTGTGGGCGGCGTGGGCCCCGGCTTTGACGCCTTTCAGGGTCGAGAGCGTGCCCCAAAATCCCACCATCCACGACACCGAGATGCGCAGCAGCGTGGCCGTGAGATCGCCAGCCTCAAGGACCCGAGACTCGGTGAGCTTCAGCGAGCCGTCCTTGTTTTCGCTCACCACGAAGGCGGTCGCACCGCCCTTGCGCGCCTTCTTGCGGAACCCCCGGCCAAGCGACAGCAGCATGTGCTCCGCGGCGTGGCGGTTCTCGAAACTGGCGAGGACGACCGACTCCTGCCCTGCCCCCTGCGCCGCAGCCTCGTGGGACATCATGCGCGCAGCATCCCACGATGCGGGCGTGCGGCGACGCTCCCTGCGCGAAAGGAGTAGCGTCGGTGCGGAGTTTCTGTCGTGATGGAGGGGGAGATCCCAGGCATGGCGAGAGGCCTGGTGTCGTCGAACTCAGCGACCACGGTGCCAACAGCGAAGACTCCTCAGGTGCGCGCCCGCGGTCTCTGAGCGTTGTGGATGGGTGTTCGAGTGGGAGTCCGCCCGGTCGTCGCTGAGCCGGCGTACTTGCCGGCGAGTGGATGCTGGCGAGTGGACCGGCTTCGTCTCCCGGAGACCTGGAGTCCGCGCCAAGCGAGACATCGGCGTGTAGTGGCCGGAAACCACGGTCTAGGAGACAGGCAGGACCGAGGTCAGTGTGCGAAGTGACAGCGCGCTCAGCCATCCGAACCCGGCCGTGACCGAGATACGCTGAAAGACACCGCCCCGCCCGGCAAGGCGCGGCGCACCACCGAATGCCGCCCCGAACAGCACGAACGCACTCGTCATCGCAATAGCTGAGCCAGCCGAATACGAAGCCCAGCAGTACTCACCCCTCCGAGCGGCAGACGTAGCGCAAGTCAGGGCCGCAGCAGGGATCCCGGCGAAGATCGGTAAGGCGCAGAGGTTGTGCAGCTTTCCGCTGCGAGTGGGTGCAACTGGGAGCGCACCGTCGGCACCATCCTGATCACGAGACGACGGCGGGAAGCCAGCGACCGGGTCAGTCACGAACAATCCAGAACCGACCAGGCCAACGCCAACCCCGAAGATCAGCGCTGGCACCACGCGCGGCCCTACGGTCCGCCTTGGGCTCCGCGCCAAGCCGTGCGCCGCGATGCAGTAGAGCGCGCCCGTCAGCGCGAAGTTCGCACGCTGCGACCAGCGACCCTGACCGGCCGCGAGGGAACTCACTGCGTGACGCCGCCAGTCGTATCCGGCGCGTCTCGCGCCGATAACCGTGAAGCTACTCACGAACAGAGGCCCCGCAACGACCCCGCACGCGACCTCTGTCGCGACCACCAGCGCCTTACTCTGACCCGCGGACATGGCCGCCACGGTACCGAGGCGCTGGCCAACAACCGTGCCGAGCTACCTGAGCGCCGTCCGGCGTGCCGGAACGAGGACGCATCAAACTCCGGATGCTTCCGTGACGCGAAATGCCCGCAGGATGGTGAAGCCAAGCGTCTGAGCGTGCGGCGGTCGCCTCCCTGCCCGTCGCCAAGAGCAGGAGCCGCACACAGAATGTCGCCTCTGAGGAGGAGGACCACTCTGATCCTCTGCTCGACGGCTTCCTGCTGTATTGGTGGCGCGTGCATCTCGTTCTTGTCGGCTTCGGCCCTGCAACGCGCGGAAAGGGCGCCGGCTCGTTTGCGCTGCGGTCAGCTGAGCTTTTACCTTCGCGCAGCATCTGGAGAGCCTTGGTCACGCGGCGGTCCCGGGTCTCTTGACGCCTGGCGTCGCCCACCCAGCGCGCGTACTGCTTGCGGTGAGTAAAGGCCAAGGCGTCGGGCTCTTGTTCGGGCGATCCAGTCGAGCTGTTCGAGCCGATCCTCCCGGAGGCCTCGCTCTCCGCTCACGCCTAGATTCTTCTGGCCGATGTCGCTCGCGGTCGGAGCGATTCACCGACCGCTCAGCCCACTGGTCCTCTTGCCTTCGACGGCTTCGAGGATCGTCGTGAGACCGCCTCGGGTTTTGAGGTTCAGCGCGTCTAGAACAGCCTCGGTGTCCGTGAAAGCCTTTTCAGCGCGTTCATCCGACGCGGCGGACTGGACACGCTGGCCGACCAAAATGATCGACAGGAGGACGAGTTGCAAGAACGTCTGTGCGATCCATGAGACGATCAGGATCAGTCCCGGTTTGGTAAGGAAGTTCGGCACGTCGCTGTTCGTCAGGACCCCCGCCTGGATCAGAATCGCTGGCAGGCTGACGAAGGCGATCAGGGCGAAGAGATAGGCACACGCCATGGTGCCCACTCCCCGCGTGATCAGTACGGCGAACTTCGCGTTGAAACCTTCGACCTCGCTCACGGCCTTTTTGATCTCCGCGGGGGAGAAGGTGACCACCTTGGGGAATTGCTCGCGGGTCTTGACTACTGGTGGGGGCACAGCCACCTCATTTCGTCCCTACGGTTAGGAGTCCTCCCAAGGGGATCTCGGAGCGGCAACGGGCCCAATGCCGAGTAGCACGAGCCGCAGCACGGCCTCTTGCGACTTCTGCTGGCGACGAGCAGGGCTGCTTGGGACAGGTTGCCGCGTCCTGGCTATCAGACCCCGCGGTGGCCATCGGGCAGCGAAACCAGGCGCGCTTCGGGCGGGCGTGGCTGGGGTCCGAAGTCGGCCGTGTCCGCGTCACCATCGAGCGGGGGTGCCTTCCGGTGGCCGTCCTCGGTGATGAACAGGCCAGTAGGTCCGTCACTATCGAGGGTCGCGAGGTAAACCGGCACGGTGGCGCTCTGCTCGACGGTTCGCCCTCCGGTGTTGTGGCTGAGATCTGTCTTGACGTAGCGGCGGCTTGCCGCGTCGACCTATGATCGGGGTGGCGCGGAGGCCGTTGGCGTGCACGAGGGTGATTGGAGCGTCCCAGATCATCCTGCACTGGCTGGCCACGGCGGCGGGATTTGCGCGCGGCCGATCCGCGTATGACCACCGCCCGTACCGCATCTTCTACGGACTACGCGGCGGCGCAAGCGCTATAGCGTCTGCGGCGAGTGCCGCTTCTGTGCAGCATTCTCCAAACACCGCCAGGAGGAACCCGATGCCCGAGACGATGCATGCCTTTCAGCTCGTTGCCTGGCAGCAGCCGCCAGAGATGCGCGAAGTTCCTGTACGCGAGCCTGGGCCGGGCGAGGTGCTGATCAAGGTCGGCGGCGCCGGCGCCTGCCACTCAGACCTTCACCTCATGGAATGGCCGCCGGGGCAGATGGCCTTCGAGCCACCATTCACGATCGGCCATGAGAACGCGGGGTGGGTCGAGCGCACGGGCGCCGGCGTGGACAGCGTCAAGCCGGGCGACGCGGTTGCGGTCTACGGGCCGTGGGGGTGCGGGAGCTGTCGGGCTTGCCGGCGCTCTGCCGAGAACTACTGCGAGCGCCAGGCCGAGATCGCGGTGATGGGCGGCGGCCTCGGGCGCGACGGCGGGATGGCTGAGTACATGATCGCTCCCTCGGCGCGTCTGCTGATCCCGCTCGGCGACCTTGACCCGCGCGAGGTCGCGCCGCTGAGCGACGCTGCGCTCACGCCGTATCACGCGATCAAGCGCTCTCTGCACAAGCTCGCGCCGGGCTCGAGCGCGGTCGTGATCGGCGTCGGCGGGCTGGGGCACATGGCCGTGCAGATCCTGCACGCGATCTCGCCCGCGCGGATTGTGGCGGTGGACAGTGCCACCCGACAAGCTTGCGCTCGCGACTGAGGTCGGTGCCGAAGTGAGCGTTCCTGCGGGCGAGGATGCGGCGGAGGCGATCATGCAGGCCACCGACGGCCGCGGTGGCGAGCTCGTGCTCGACCTCGTCGGTAGCGATGACACGGTCGCCCTGGCAGCGCGGTGCGGGCGCTTCGAGGGGGATATCGCGCTCGTCGGCCTGGCCGGCGGGATACTGCCGTTCTCCTTCTTCTCGCAGCCGTATGAGTGCTCGCTTCAGACGACGTATTGGGGGAGCGCGATCGAGCTGATCGAGGTGCTCGAGCTGGCGCGCGCCAGCAAGATCCGTGCCCACGTCGAGCGCTATCCGCTGGAGCAGGCTGCCGACGTCTACGAGCGCTTGCGCCGCGGTGAGATTCCCGGGCGTGCCGTGATCTGCCCACACGGATAGGCGCCGGCGAGCGAGCACGCTGGGCTCTCGTGCGAGCACCTCAGCGTCGCCGCAGTCGCGATCAGCGCAAATCGATCCCACGTTCGACCGCGACAGTCATGTCCTGGCGGCGGCCCAGCGCACCGCCGAGAGCATTGCGAGGGTCTGCCAGCCAACTGACCTGGTTGGTGCAATCGGCCGCTTGCAGAAGCCTCGGGCTGCCGCTTGAGGCGTCGTCAGGCTGCCCGTCCGGAACGATTTGGACGGCGCCACGGCCGGCACGGCGGAGTACCGCGGCCACCCGGGAGCAGCAGTATTCGCCTCCCCGGCCATCACGTGGGCAAGTTGTTCGCGGCGACGTCGCCCGCTCATGATTGAGGACAGCCGTAAGCTGGTCGACGCTCGGCTAGCGAGGCGATCCGGGTTGGTAGAAACGCTCGCGGCTCAGAACCGCAGCGTGGCGGCGATGCCCCCAAAAGAACCCAGCTCGGGGCGATCGCGCAATGGAAGGATCTCGGCGGACTGGCTGACGGCCGATCGGACGGCGTCCTCGACGATGCTCGTGCGGAGCTCGAGCGAAGCGCCGTCGAGCGGACAGCTCTCACCGGCGACCCCCATCCAACCGCAGCGAGGGCAGAGGACCCCGGAAGGTCGCAGCTCGGCTTCGAAGAGCAAGGTGGCTACGCGCCGTTCGACGAGCGCATTCAGAACCTCCTCGAGCCCAACCGCCGCCCGCCCGCCGCCGTCGCGGCCGTGGTGCTCGCGAAACTCCGCCAGCGCGGCGTCCTCGTGCGTGCGGTGCTCCTCGGCGAGCACGGCCTCCGTCGCCTCCACAACGTCCTCGATACCGACGTCGCTGACGTCGAGCGAGAGGCGCTCGTCATGCAGCAGCGCGCGCACGTCGGGGTGCAGCTCCTCCACCACGCGCGGCCACAGCTGCTCGGTACAGGCAATGAGCAGGCGCTCATAGGGAGCCACTCGAAGCAGCCGCTGGAGCGTGCCCGCGACGTGACGCAGATGCGCCTTGATGTCTTCGTGGCGGGAACGCTGGTAGCGCGCCTGAGACCAGCCGCCCTGATCCTGGCGGCCGTGGACGTCATCGCCGAAGGAAAGCGCCTCATGAAGCCGGTCGGCCGAGCCCCGCAGTATGCGCGCGAAGCGCTCGTCCACGAGGGCCACGCACACGTGCCCCACCGGTCCGAACTCGGTCAGTGGTGCGATGAATGGAGCGTCTGAGATCACGAACGCGCTCATCACCGGATGGGGCAGTCGCAGCATCTCTGACAGCTCGAGCGGCTCGCAAAGAAACAGGGCGACCGCACGCGCGCCCTTGGCCCACGACTGCTCTGCGAGCAGGCCACGGGCCTGCTCCAGGGCGCCACGCAGCGCCTGGCGCTCAGCGTGCGAGCGCTCGCCGGACTCGGTCTCGCGATGGGCGCCATCCAGCAGCGAGTCGATCTCGCTGGCACGTGTCGCGGCCGTCGCGAACCGGTGCGGATCGAGGTCGAGATACAGGCTGAGAACCGTCTCCTCTTCGGCCCTCGTCTGCGCGAGGCTTCTGAGCGCCTCCTCGTTGACGTCGTTGACCGCGCTCATGGGTGCCAACATTACGCCGATTGAGCGGCCACCCAGTCCCGGCCGTAGAAGCGACGCCCGCGATCAGCTAGGGACCGCATTCGAGATGTTCGATTCGATGGGCGCCGAAGCGTTCCCCAAACATGTGCGGGTCGAGCTGCTCGCGAGCGGCGAGCAGGCCCGCACGCGAATCGCCGAGGCGCTGGACGAGCACGCCGCAGGAGATGCTCTTCCGCAAGCTCGGTATCCACAAGCGCACGCAACTCGCCCGCGCAGTCGCCGAACCGGCGAAGACAGGTACGCCCATATGAGAGCGAGCGTCCCATCGGTGCCTGCGCCCACGCTCGCTCGGGACGACCGATGAGAATCAAGGGCTGGGGTCTCCGCAGCCGCTTGTTGTAGCCGGACTGCTTGGGTATGTAGGGGAACAAGGTGCGACAGGCGCCTGCGGGCCAGGCGCAAAAAGCGCCGCTCGGTAGCGCAGCGCAGCACGATCTGCGCGACCGCGAACGTGATGAGCTCGGCGTCGCTGATCCTTGGGCGCCTGCCCGCACCCCGGCGAGCGGGAAGGAGATCGTCCACCAGCACATAAAGTGCCGTGAGAAGGTCGTCGAGGTCAGCGTGCACGAGGCCACCTCCGTGGTCGACGTTGCAAAAGCAACGCTGACCTTCGGCGACCTTTGCACTGTCTCCTCGCGGTCGCTCGGCAATTCGGAATCAATCATCTAGTCGCTCGGGCGTCGTATCGACCCGGCCCGAGGAGCGCACCTCACCCTCCTGCGCGATCGCAACCTCACAGAAATCGCGGTGCACGTCCAACCCGATGGACCTACCGACCGATCTCACCTCGTCCTCCTCTTGGTTGTTGAACTCGCGGAGAAGCAGCGGGCTAACGACAACGACCGATACGAGCTCACGGCTCACCCGGGCAAGTCGCAGGGCCGGCCACTGAGGATCCTCGGGCTCGAAGCCCATCGTCCAAAACGGCCTGCCCAACCACGTTCTCCCTGAAAGCCCCCGTCCCGGTCAGCCGACCCTAATACGATCAGCCCCCAACAGCAGCCTTCAAGTCGGCATTTTCATGCCCCGAGGACCAGCGGTCCCAGGACGAGCTTGTCCTGCTCCTGCTTGTGCGTGCGAGCGGCGTTAAGCAGAAGTCTCGATACCTCGGTTCGAGCCGCGGCAGAGTGCCCCAATGGAACGTCCTCGACACCCTCGGCCGATCTGGGCTTGCTCCTGCTTGCTCACTGTCCGCCTGCGGGACCAGCAGCTGGCCGCAGGTTCCTCAACTCGCCTCCGGCTCCTCAAAAGGGGGAGCCTGGCCGAGGCTCCTGCTTCTGGCGAATACCGGGTGCCGGATGATTGACGAGGTGGCGTCCAAAGACTGCTGTAAATAGGTGTGGGTGCTGTCAGAGCGACGGCGTACGGATGAAAGTCAAATCCTTGGAGCCCGTTGCATGGGATCGTGCAACAGTTCGTGTGGCGCCGGTGACGACGAGCTAAAGCGCAGGCGTTTGGGCTGTCGCCTGCCGCGCTGCTTGCCGCTTTGACGGCCTTGAAGGTGCGCGCCCACGTGTCGCGCCGGCGCCTGTATTCGGTGGCCCGGTTGCCTTCCAGTCGGCGATCAGCCGTCGGTAGGCGGTCTCGGCCTGCTCTACAAGCTCGCGCTCGGCGTTGCGTTCGGCTGCGTTGGCGCTGACGCGCTTGCCGTCGTGGCGTGTCGCGAGTCGCGCTGCTCCTGCGGTGCGCTCGACCTGGCGCAGCTTTGAACGGACCATCGATGGGCGTGCGAAGGCGTAGTCCTGTTCCTTCGTCAGCAACTCCCAGCAAAGGCAGGCGAGCTTGCGCGCGATCGCTACTGCCGCCACCTGAGCGCCTCTGCGAGCGCGGATCCGCTCTGCAAAGGCACGCAGTGGGCCGGGCTGTCGAATTGAGGTCCAGGCGGCCTCGACCAGGACCGAGCGTGCTTGGGCGTTGCCGCGCTTAGAGATGTGCCCATGGCGGGCGGGCTCATCGCCGGACTGACGGACCTTTGGATCCAGTCCTAGATACGCGACGAGCTTTCGTGGCGAGGAGAAGCGCGAGATATCGCCAATTGCCGCGATCAATGTGGCGGCTGTGCCGGCACCGATGCCGGGGATCGTCATCAGCCTCTTGGCCTCTTTAGATGCGCTCGCCCACTGTGAGAGTTTGCGGTCTATCTCGGCGATCTCTGATGAGAGGAAATCGATCTGACGCATGCAGCCATCGATCGTCTCTGTCTCCGCATCGTCGAGCTCCTGCTCTTTGAGCCACGCCCGTCCTTCCTTGCCGAACAGGTCCGAGGTGGGCGAGCGTCCGAGCAGGCAGCGTGCGAGAGTTGCATGGACCTCGTTCTTGGCCCGGGTGCGCTGACGTACAAGAGCAGCGCGGCGCGCGACCCGGCGACGCAAGGCGGAGATCTCGGCGTCTGGGACCCACACGGACTCGAGCATGCCCGCGTCGAGCAGCTCCGCCAGCGTGCGCGAGTCAAAGCGGTCGGACTTCACCCGCGCATGGGAGATCGCACGCACCTCTTGAGCATTGACCACCACAACACGTGCGACACGGGGCTCGATAATGCGGGCGATCTCCATCGCGGGACCGGTTGCCTCCATCACTACCTCATCGCTTGGGGAGAGGCTTCCTGCGAACAGCTCAAGCGTGGCGCGATCGGTTGTGATGCGGCCAGCCGCGCGTGTCCTCCCAGCATCGCGGATCGCCACCTCGCAGAAGCTCTGATGGATGTCGAGTGCTACCTGGCGCATATTCCTCCCTTGGTCTCGATTAACGGTGGAGCAGCTCGGGGGCAAACGACAACTACGGATTCGCGCTCGCAGCGCAACCGGGCTGGTCGCAGGGGCGGCCACATAGGTTCACGGGCTCACAGCCCAAACGCCGTAGCGGCCTGCCCACTTCGTCTGCTCCGGGAAGGCCCCTGTCCCGATCAGCCGAAGCTATGGCCCGGGCCGGACAGCCTCCCGCAGGAAAGTTTCATGCCCGTAGGTTCCCTCAAGTCCTGGCAGACGATGAAGGAGGCCTACGCCGTGAGACGCACCGTACCGCCGTCGGCGGAGATACAAGCTGAGATCGACAAGTTGCTGTCCGGGGGGATGGTCGATGATCCCCAGAAGATGCTCTCCGAGCTCGCCCGGCTGGGCGCCCGGTTGATCATCCAGCGGGCGGTGGAGGAGGAGTTCGACACGTGGTTGGGTCGGGCGCGATATGAGCGCCGGCCGGAGCGTCAGCGGGGCTTGCGCAACTACGACTCGGGGCTGCGTAACGGGTTTCGCCCCCGCCATCTGCAGACCGCGGAGGGGGAGCTGCGGATCGAGATTCCGCAGGCCCGGGAGGCGGCGATGCCGTTCGTCTCGAAGCTGTTTCCGAGGTGGCACTGCAAGCGGTTGTTGCGAACGGACCCGCTCAAGGCGCTTGTGATCGGCGGGTTCGTCCGTGGCCTGTCGATGCGCGACGTCGAGTCGCTGTGCGAGGAGGCCGGGCTCGGGAAGACGTCGAAGTCGACGGTCGCGACGATCTGCGCGGAGCTGCACGAGCGGTTTGAGGCGTTCTGTCGCCGCTCGCTCTACGACGTCAACCTGGTCGTGCTGTTCCTCGACGCGATCTACCTCCCGGTCCGTCCCAGCGGCCCGAAGGAGGGCGTGATCTGTGCCTGGGGGATCGACGAGAACGGCCACCGGGCGCTGGTTTCGGTGCGGTTGGGAGCTCGCGAGTCAGAGCAAGACTGGGTCGAGCTCGGCCGCGATCTCATTGCCCGCGGGCTGGCGGCGCCCCGGCTGGTCGTGGCTGACGGGGCGCCCGGACTGATCTCGGCGGTCGGGGAGATCTGGCCGCGCGCGGACCGTCAACACTGCGCCGTTCACCGCCTGCGCAACCTGCTGGCCAAGCTCCCCAAGGCAGAGCAGGACCGGATCCGCTTCAACTACTGGTCAGCGCTCACCGACGCCACCAGCGTCAAGGACGGCAAGCTGCGCCTGCAGGTCCTCATCTCAGAGCTCGAGCACCGCGGCTACGAGTCGGCTGCCCGCTGCCTCGCGGATGACCTCGACGCGCTCGTCGTGCATCTGCGCTACCCGCTCAGGCACCGCGAGCGGTGGCGCTCGACGAACCTGCTGGAGCGCTCGCTCGGCGAGGTCCGCCGGCGCACGAAGGTGATGGGCCGCTTCCCCGGCGAGACCAGCTGCCTATCCCTCGTCTGGGCGGTCCTCGACCTGTTCTTCAGCCACGCCAGCAACGGCGCCACATTCACCGACGTCGACCGCCAGCACCTCTACCGAATCAAGTACCAACAAGCCGACCCCAACACGCTCGACGAGGAGGTGACCGCCGCCTAAACTCACACTCGGGAACCAAAGCCCGCGCCGAATTTACAGCGGCAAATGGACGCCACCGATTGACGACTGGAGACCTGCTCTCGTGTGAGTGCGGTATCCCGCTTGATCTGCGGCCGCACCGCTTGCCAGGATCCACATCATGCACGGCGGCAGCGATGTGCGGATCACCAAGGAACGGTTCCGGCTGGCGAGCGAAGGACTCCGGGATCTGCGCGAGCGACTGCTCCGCCCCCGTCTACCGCCGGACCTCGGCTCTGGCTGGGAGCGAGGCGTGCCACGTGACTGGCTGCGCGGGCTGCTGGAGGATTGGCGTGTCTTCGACACCGACGCGTTCCAGGACCGCCTTGACCGCTTGAGCCATCTGCGGGCGAAGCTCGACGGGCAGACGCTGCATCTGGTGCATGCGCAGGGGCGTGGTCCGGACCCGCTGCCGCTGCTTCTCACGAACGGGTGGCCGGGCTCGTTTCTTGAGTACCTCAAGGTGCTGCAACCGCTGTGCGATCCCGGCGCTCATGGAGAAGACCCGGCAGACGCATTCACGGTGATCGTCCCATCGCTGCCCGGCTTTGGATTCAGTGCCGCGCCTCCCCCGCCCGGGCTGACCGCGCAGCAGGTGGGGCGGCTGTGGCATGCCCTGCTCACAGACGGGCTGGGTTACGATCGTTACGTCGCGCACGGCAGCGATCTTGGTGCTGGGGTCACCGCGTGGCTCGCCCGAGACCAACCCCAGGCCGTCGCGGCGATCCATCTCGCGACGCCTGGCCTTGCCCCCATCGCCCCTACACGGACGGCTGCGGAGGAGGAGTTCGCTGCCGCGGTCAAGGCCTGGACCGCAGAGGAGGGAGGCTATGGCCACGAGCACGCCACGAAGCCCAGCACCCTCGGGGCGGCGCTATCGGACAGCCCGTCTGGGCTGGCCGCATGGGTGGCGGAGAAGGTCATCTCGTGGAGCAGCGCTACCGCGGACGGAAGCCCCGCGTTTGAGCGTGAGCTGCTGCTCTCGGGAGGTTGTCCCGCGCGGCGTAGAAATTGAGGTGGCGGTCCTCCCGCCTCGTCCGCTCTGGTTGGGAGCGTTCAGGGCGATCAAATCCGTACAAGACAGGAGGATCCGCCATGAGGAAGGTACAGGTCGAGGAGGTCGCTTCCGCTGCGAATGCGGGGTTGCCTGAGCGTGTGCAGGAGGCGCTTGGCGAGCTGGTCGGGGCAGCGAAGGAGGGTCTTTTGGCGTTGAGTGTCGGGGTCGGCCTGGGCGTGCTCGGCGAGTTGATGGCCGAGGAGGTCGGTGAGGTGTGTGGCCCGAGGGGCAGGCACGATCCCGAGCGTGTCGCATACCGCCACGGCTCAGACGACGGCGAGGTGACGCTCGGCGGCCGCCGGGTCCAGGTCGAGCGTCCGCGGATGCGCGCCAAGGAGGGCGGCGAGGTCCCGCTTGCCACCTATGAGCACTTCGCCTCCCGCGACGCGCTCTCACGCGTGGTGGCTGAGCGGATGCTCGCTGGCGTCTCCACGCGCCGCTACGTGCGTACCTCAGAGCCCGTCGGCGAGGAGCTTCAGGCGAAGGCGCGCTCGACGTCCAAGAGCTCGATCTCGCGTACGTTTGTGCAGCGCACCGCGCAGACGTTGAAGAAGTTGATGAGCCGCACGCTGTCCGATGTGCGCCTGGCGGTGCTGATGCTCGACGGGATCGAGCTGAAAGGCCACACCAACATCGTCGCGCTCGGGATCACGACCGACGGCGTGAAGATCCCGCTCGGGCTGTGGGAGGGCTCGACCGAGAACAAGACCGTCGCCACCGCGCTGCTTTCAGACCTCGTGGCGCGCGGCCTGGATGTCGAGCAGGGCGTGCTGGTAGTGATCGACGGCTCCAAGGCGTTGAGGGCAGCCGTGAATGCGGTGCTCGGAGCGCGCACGCCGGTGCATCGCTGCGTCAGGCATAAGGAACGCAACGTGCTCGAGCACCTGCCCGAGCGCGACCGCCCACAGATCAAGCGTCGCCTCCGCGCGGCGTGGGCGCGCGAGGATCACCGCCAAGCGCTCAGCGAGCTGCAAACGCTCGCTGGCGAGCTCGAGCGCTCGCATCCCGGTGCCGCCGCCTCCCTGCGCGAGGGGATGCAAGAGACGCTCACCGTCACCCGTCTCGGTGCCCGCGGAGCGTTGAAGAGCACGCTGCAGAGCACGAACCCGTGCGAGTCCATGATCGAGTGCGTGCGCCGCAGCTCGCGCAACGTCAAGCACTTCTCCTCGGGAGAGATGTGCCTGCGCTGGACGGCCGCCGGGATGCTCGAGGCCGAGCGCCAGTTCCGGCGCATCATCGGCTACAAGGACCTCGCCAAGCTCGCGCTCGCTGTCGAACACGAGGTCGCCAAAACCGCCGCCACACCCGCGGCCGAGAAGACCGCTACGCTCACAGTCGCCTGAAAATCACCCCCGGACCGTCACCGAAATTCCACGCGATCCGGGACATCCTCGGCTCTCGACGCTCACGCTCTACTGGGTGACAGGAACAATCACAACGTCGCTGCTGCCGTACTGGGCTTACCGCCACAGCCCCGACGCCGCGCTCCCCACGGACGATCCCTGTCCCGTGTCGACGGCGGTGAGCATCTTCGGCGGTGAGCGGGTCCCGTTCCCGAAGCCGCCCCGCGAGCTCGCGGAGCGTTACTACACGATCGCGGCCTGGGCCGAGCACCCGGTCGGCGGGCACTTCCCCGCCGTCGCAGAGCCCGAACTGTTCATCCGTAGCCTCCGCGACGCCTTCCGCTCGGCGCGGTAGGCACGCAGCCCCCAGCAAGGCGCAAGCAAGTGGGGGCCGTGGAGCCAGTGCGCCGAGGTCAATCTTCAACCACGGCAATTACCGACGACGTCGCAGTCGCACCGGAGCCGTGCTATCTCGGCCAAGCAGGCAGTTCGACCCGCGGCGGTGGCTGCCCTGCGTCGCGTGAGCAGCTTAGACTGCCTCAGCGAGCGCCTTATCGATCCACTCGTCGATGATCTCTTCGGCGCCTGGATTGCCCATGTGCCCCAGCCCGGCCCGAGCGACGAGATCCGTCTCCTTGCCGCTCGTCGCCACAATGACGTTGTCCTCGATCGGGAAGATCGAGTCCTCCATGCCGTTGATGGCGAGGAGCTTGCAGCTTGGCGATCCAAGTACCCCGGTGTCGACCAAGCTGAACTTCGGCGCGTCGGTCTGGTAGCGCGCGACCGCGGTGGCGAGGTCGGCATCGCGGTATCCAAACTTGTACGCAAGCGCATCGGCGAGTGCGTAGGGATATTCCATCTGGTTCTGCGCGCCAATCCACGCACCGTCGAACATGTGATGTGAGCCGCCGCCCTGCGCGACTGCGGCGAACAGCCGGTCGCCGTGGGTATGCGCTATCCGGAAGGCGTAGTAGCCGCCGGTGCTGATCCCACGAGCGACGACCCTCGTTGGGTCGAAGCCGTAGTTCGATGCATTCGCGTCGACCCAGTCGAGCATGCTGCTCATTAGGCGGTCAGGCGAGATCGGGTCGTTCGGTGCGGCCGGACAGTCGCCGGTACCTGGGATCTCAAAGCTCAGGGTCGCGCAGCCGTGGTCGACGTGCGACTGCGTGCGCGGCGTGTTGTCGGTTCTGTATGCGTCGAGCCCGCAAATGAACAGCACCAACGGCCATCCACTGGGTGGCGTCTCGCCGGTGGGGAACCGAAGGTACGCTTGGATTGGCACGCCGCGATCGCCTACGGAAGTTTCAGCGTGGACGAACGGGATCTCGACCGCGCTGCTCGGCGGATCAAGCAGAGCCGCCGCCTTCTCGTACGCGGCCTTCCCGTTGCGCCATGCCAGCTCACTCAGGTTCGACCGGTTGATCGGGAAGCGTGCAATCCGGTACACGGCGGCAGCTCGCAGATAGAGATCTCGTGCCTCGAGAGATTCGCCAGCCGAAAGCGCCCGTTCGGCATCCGACATCAGCTCTTCGGCAGCCGGAAGGAAGGGCTTCGCGTAGTCGTCTGGCCGATAAAGGATTGCCGGATCGTCACCAGAGAGCTGGACGAGCTGGGCAAAGATAGGATCGAAGTCCTGGACTCTGCCGTCCATGAAGGGGTAGATCCCGTGCGCGCTAGCGGGGCGCCACTTCGTCGCCCAAAGCGCGGAGACGGACTCGTGGAACGAGAAGTATGGGAACCCGGCACGTAAGTCCTCGGCGGTGGATTGAACGTGGTATGGAGGGACCGTAATCGCGAGGGGCGTTGTGCTCATGATCAATCACCTTTCGTTTCTCCAGCTAGCAATCTCGTTACGGCAGCGCGAGGGTCGCGGGGCATTGCTAGTCGCTTCACCCAAACCGTGTGATTTGTCGCCGCGGGGTCATTCGCGGACGTTGCTTCTAGCGCGGGGGCCGCTGCCTCGACCGCCGAAGGCGCCCGCGGACGAGTTCTCAGGGCACCGGTCGGGGACAAGACTCACGAGGGGCTGGGCGCTTGAGCCATGTTCTCCTGCCTCGCCGAGGCGCAGGTCCTGATCGAGGACTGGCGCCAGGACTACAACCACCGCGTACCGCACACCGCGCTCGGGATGATGACCACCGCCGCGTTCGCCGTCGGCTACCGGACGGCCCACCTTGCTGCCGCGCCCGCCAGCGCCGAACTCCCCGATCGCTACGCGCTCGCTCCGTTCGACGCTGGCGGCACCCATACCCTGCAGTCACCCACCAACCACCAGCTCTCACAGCAGGTGGACCGATGAGCGGAGTCCGGTCAGCACGCCGTCGCCGGCATCACCTTCACCAGCTGGCGGGCGTGAGGAGCTCGGTGCGGTGGGCCTGGGCCCAGTCGGTGAAGCTGTGTGCGGGGCGGCTCGTGACTGTGGTGATGTCGCCTGTCGGCTCGGAGTTGTACGGTTCCAGGGTGGAGCGGAACATCGCGATGATGGCGTCCGCCAGCTCTTCGGGCATGCCGTAGGACACCATCTGCGCGATCGTGTCGGCAGGATCGTCCTCGGCGTAGTGCAGGTCGCGGTCCAGCACCTGGCTGAGGATTGTGACCTGGTCAGGGGGGCTGAGCGGTTCGGGGCCGGTGAGCGCGTAGACTTGGTGGTTGTGGCCGTCATGGGTGAGGCTGGCCGCGGCGACCGCTGCGATGTCCGCCGGGTCCACGACAGCGGCCCGGCCAACGGCGAAGGGGGCGTGCACGACCTGATCCGCCGCGATCATCGGCGCCCAGTTGAGCGCGTTGGACATGAGCGCGGTAGGCCGCAGGAACGTCCACCCGATGCCGCTGTCGCGGATCGCCTCCTCGCCGGCCCGGTGCCCGGTGGTGATCAGGTCGGTGCCGCCGTGTGCGACGCTGAGCACGGACAGCTTGACGATCCGCTCCACGCCCGCTTGCTGCGCCGCGGCTATGAGCCGGTGATCGTATGCGGCGATGTTGAGCCCGTCGGTTAGCAAGAACACCGCGTGCACACCGTCCAGCACGGGTGCCAGGTCGCTGTCACCGAAATCGGCCACGACCTTCTCGGTGCCGTCGGGGAAAACCGCGTCAGGATTGCGGGTGAGGACCCGTACATGGCCTGCCTGGGCGGGGAGGAGTGCTGCGATGAGCTCCGACCCGATGTGGCCGGGGGCTCCGGTGATCAAGATCATGAGCTCTGGTCCTTTGCTTGTGCTTGGGTCTTCGGGGTGAGAGCGTTCCGTCTAGAGCTACCCCTGCACCGCATGCTTGAAACCGATTTCGCTGGCGGGACGTGAACCCACCCGATGGCCGGACGCCCGCTGGAGCCCGAGTCGGCGCCCGTGGAGCGCTATCGGGACTGATCGCCGAGCTTGCGTGCCATCGACTTGCCTCGCCGCGCGGCTTGCGGATGTGCCACGAGCGCGCGAACGAATCGGTGTCGCGCAGGCCGGCTTCCCTGAAGCCGGGGGCATACGTCGCGGCTCGAACCCCGAGGAGCGACTACTCGCCATCTTCGATGTACTCGACGAGTCGTTCCATCGCGACGACTTCGAGGCGGGCTCGTTCATCAAGGTACTGCTCGAACTCGGCCCTAACCATCCTGCAGGCGGCGCCAGCGTTCGGCAACTCGAGCAGATCCGCGCGATCGTACGCCGCTTGTGGAGTTGGAGGCCGGCCACCTTGCGGAGGCAGAATGCGCGTGGTCGGGGACCCCTCACCGCTGCTTCTTCAGCTGAGCGAGCATGCGGGAGAACTGCCCCGACGCTATCGCTTGAGACGACCGACGAGCGTCTCGCCTATCACTCGCGAGACTCCTGCCATGGCAAAGCGAGCATCTAGCTCTTCGGAGCACGGACTCGTGCACATCGGTCGTCGAGAGCAGTAGGGAGAGTCGCGTTGTAGCTTGTGACGCGTTGATCGTGCCAGGTCGAGCTCACGACAGCCGGTCGAGTGGTGTGCGAGCGGCGCGGTCAGCCAAGCTGGCGGTCGAGGTTCGTGGCTGCGCTGATGAGGGCCAGATGGGTAAAGGCTTGGGGGAAGTTGCCCAGCTGCTCGCCGGTGCGACCGATCTCCTCGGCGTAGAGGCCGAGGTGGTTGGCGTAGGTGAGCATCTTCTCGAAGACGAGCCGCGCCTCGTCGAGGCGCCCGGCGCCGGCGAGCGCCTCGACATACCAGAACGTGCACATCGAGAAGGTACCCTCGTCGCCCCGCAGGCCGTCCGGGGAAGCCTGGGGGTTGTAGCGCGAGACCAGGCTGTCGGCGACGAGCTCGTGGCTGATCGCGTCGAGTGTCGATAGCCAGCGGGGGTCGTCCGGTGAGATGAACTTGACCGCGGGCATGAGCAGGATCGAGGCGTCCAGGACTTCGGTGTCGTAGTGCTGGACGAACGCCCTCCGGCGCTGGTGCCATCCTCGCGACATGATCTGCCGGTAAATCTCGTCGCGGGTAGCCATCCAGCTGACGATGTCACCGGGTAAGCCACGCTGGCGCGCAATCCGCCCGGCGCGCTCGAGGGCCACCCAGCACATCAGCCGCGAGTACGTGAAATGCTGGCGCCCGCCGCGGGTCTCCCAGATGCCCTCATCGGGTTGGTCCCAGTGCGCAGACAGCCACTCGACGATGCGACAGAGATCGAGCCAGCTGTCGTGGTGGATGGGTGCGGCGTACTTGTTGTACAGGTAGACGGAGTCAATCAGCGCTCCGTAGATGTCGTGCTGTAGCTGATCGGCCGCGCCGTTGCCGATCCTCACCGGCGCGGACCCTCGATAGCCCTCCAGATGCGTCAGCTGCTCCTCGGGTAGCTCGGCCCGCCCGTCGATGCCATACATCACCTGCAGCGGCCCCGATTCGCCGGTGCGACAGTCGCGAAATCGCTCGGTGAGCCAGCCCATGAACGCCTCTGCCTCCTCGCCAAAGCCCAGGCGCAGGAGGGCGAAAAGCGAGAACGCCGCGTCGCGGATCCAGGTGTAGCGGTAGTCCCAGTTGCGCTCGCCACCAAGGTGCTCGGGCAGCGATGTCGTCGCCGCGGCGACGATCGCCCCGGTCGGCTCGTAGGTCAACAGCTTTAGCGTCAGCGCCGAACGGTGGACCATCTCGCGCCACCGTCCGGTGTAGCGCGACTGCGACAGCCAGCGCCGCCAGTAGGCAACAGTGGTCTCGGCGAGCTCGCGCGTCTGCGCCGCGGAATGGACGTGGGGCTCATAGGCGCCGGCCACGTGCTCCAGGAAAAAGGTTGCGCTCTCGCCCTGCGAAAGACCGAACGAGGCCAGCGCCGCGCCGTCGCGGACCCGCAGCGGGATCTCGGTCTCTAATGCGAGGGCGCAGTCCTCTGAGCGGAACAACACACCATGCTCATGGGGCTCGACCGCGTGCTCGGCGCGGCCGTAGTCAAAGCGCGGCGAGCACTCCAGCTCGAAGTGCACCTGACCGCGCACCGCTACGACGCGGCGGACCAATCGCTGGCCATGTCCGTCGTTCCTCTGCGCGACAGGCATGAAGTCCTCGACCTCGCCCACACCGTCGGGAGTCAAGAAGCGAGTGATCAGAACGTTGGTGTCGGGAAAGTACAGCTGCTTAGACGTCCAGCCGCCATCAGCCGGAGCCAAGCGATAGTAGCCACCCCGCTGCGCATCGAGGATCGAGGCGAAGACGCTCGGGGAGTCAAGGCGCGGACAGCAATACCAGTCGATCGTTCCATTGGTGCCGACAAGCGCAACGCTGCGGAGGTCGCCGATCAGACCGTGATCGGCGATCGGAAGATAACTGGTCACTGTTGTCTACCCCACGCTCGTAATGGGCTCCGCCGCCGTTGGGGCGGACGGTGAGTCGCCGCACCGCCCTGGCACCCGTGGCAGGCAATACCTCCGGCGAATACACCCCACTTGCGGCGGCGGCTGCACTGCCCTCAGGCGCCGAGGTGAAGCGCCATAAAGAAGACCGTCAACACGATGATCAGCAGCAAGATCGATCCGACGATCTCTACCTGCTTGTTCAGTGCCTCGTATTCGGCGCTCCATGTGACCTCGGCATCTGGGGCGGTCCCGGCGACGTCACGTGCGGCGAGCTTAGCCAGCTTGCCCTCCCGCGGACCGAGGAAGCCACCGCCAACCCCGCCGATGACGACGACCGCGCCCAACCCCCACAGCACGTAGAACTTGCTCCACTGATGCTCGTCGGAGGCCAGATAGATGCCGGCGATGAGAATCACCACCAGCCCGGGAGCAACCAGGTAGCTGCCAAACAGCTCCTGCATCCGGTGATACGAAGGCATCGCGCGGCGGTCGATCTTGGCCCCGACCAGGGAGACGATGGGGTACGCGAAAAGCACCCCGAGGCCGATCACAGCGCCGAGGATGTGTATCGCGACGATCGCTTCGGAGAAGCTGGCGGCTAGGGGGATCATCAAAACGTTGGATTGTGCTCGCTGAACGACGTCCCGCATGACGCCGCAGACCGCGACGGGGCCATCGCCCGCGCCGTCAGGCTTTCATGGCTCTCTGACCCTTAGACAATGCCCGGATCTGTCCCACCTAAACCTCACCCATCGAGCGGCGGTCCTTGAGCGCCTGGCGCAAAACGCGCAGCGGGTTCTTGCCTCCGCGCGCGCCCTGACCAACGGGTTCGACCGGGCGTTCCTGGTCGGTGCCGGCTTCGCCGTCGCCGGTGCGGTCCTGTCTCGCGAGGAGATCAGCACGATGGCCAGCCACGAGCTCTCGATGGCCGTCCGCAGCGGCGAGCCGGCTCCCGCAGCCGCCGCCGGCTGACGCACCCTCATGGCTCGGCGAGCGCGCGGCTTTCAGGGCTTCCGCGCGTACTCGCCCAGCCGCCGCGCAACAGCGCGAGCGAGCGCTTCCAGCCCTCGGCGGCGGTAACGAGCGCAACAGCCACACCCCAGCCACCCTGCGCGTCCGGGCGAGGCCCCCGCTCTTGACGCACGCCGAACAGCGCGACCCCGAGGACGAGGTTCGCGGCGGAGCGGGAGCGTGCACCAGGCGCCTCCTTGGGGAGCACCCAGGAGCTCGAGCGCCGAATCTCCTCACTCCTCCTTTGCCGTCACGACGAGCATCCGGGCGTCGGCGCCCGGAGACCCGCAACGCGCGGACAGGAGAGCAGCGTCCCGCCTCGCGGCCGAGCGCCAGCGTGCGGATTCGCGCATGGCGCGGAGCGGGAACCTCCACGTCGACAGGGGGTGAGTCCTCCTTCGCTGTCAGCGCGGTAATCCGCGTTCCGGACTCCGCCTGAAAGCGCTTATGGGCGGCCGGCGTGTGGTGCGGGTTGGTTGGGGGCAGCAAGCAGCTGGCCCGTCAGCCCGGGCCCTTCGTTCACAGCCGCCTCCATCCCCCGCCATCGCGCGGCAGCGACGAATAGCGTCCGCCCGTCTTCGCCGCCGAGCATGCAAGCAAAGCAGCCTCGGTCGGAGGAGACTGTGTTGAGAATCTCGCCGCCGTCTCGGACACGCATGCAGCTCTCACCGGGGACGGTGGCGACCCAGATCGCTCCGTCTGCGTCTGCGCAGATGCCGTCGGGAGCGTGCTCGAGATCGGCCCACGTGCGACGGCCGGCCAATGTCGCGTCGTTTTGCACGTCGAAGGCGACCAGCTGCTGGGCGTGCGAGTCGGCGACGACCAGCGTCCGGCCTTCGTCGACCAACGCCATGCCGTTTGGCCACCTGAGCCCGTCGGCGACCTCGCGCACGGTACCGTCCGGCGCGACGCAGACGATGAGGCCCGGTCCGCCGTTGACGTACGTATTGCCGGTGGCGTCAACGACGAGCTCGTTGAACGGGGTGGGGCCGAAGCCGCTGAGATCAGCGACGGTAGCGAGGGCGCCGTCACGCTCCAGACGCAGCAGCAGTCGCCGGGGTCCGTCGATCAGGAGCAGCCGCCCGTCCGGAAGCCGGTCGATGCTGAAAGGAATGGTTTGCGGAGCGACGCGCGTGATCACCTCGCGCATGCCGCCGCTCGTCACGGCGATCACCTCGCCCGCGCCCCAATTGCACAGCCAGACGCGTCCGTCGTGCCACCGTGTTGACTCGGGAAAGCCCAGGCCGTCGAGCACCACGCGCGCGGTCGTGGTCATGGCTCGGGCTGGTAGGTGGCGACGATCACGCCGGTGGTCGTCGTGACGCTCTCGACGAGGCGCAGCTTGACGAGGTGGTTGTCGTGATCGAACAGGCGCTGGCCGGAGCCGAGGACGAGCGGGTAGATGAACAGCAGGTACTCGTCGATCAGTCCGTGTGGCAGCAGCGAGCGAATCAGCCGGCCGCTACCCATGATCACCAGGTCGCCCGTCTGGGTCTGCTTCAGCTCTGCCACGGCGGCGGGAATGTCGCCGTGCAACAGGGTTGAGTTTGGCCACTGCACTATCGCGGCCGGGTCGCTCGAGGCGACGTACTTGGGCGCGTTGTTGAGCGCGTCCTTGAACGGACCGCCCTTCGCGTTCCAGGAGGCCAGCATCTCCTCATAGCTCCAGCGACCGAGCAGGAGCGCGCCATCCGGCCGGCCCATCCGCGCCCCGAGCACGCGGCCCATCACCTCGTCATTGCCAGGGACCGCCCATCCACCGTGGCTGAAGCCGCCGCGCGTGTCCTCGTCCGGTCGGCCAGGGGCCTGCATCACGCCGTCGAGGCTCAGGTGGTTGATCACAACGAGTCGCATCAAGCGCCTCCTTTCGAGGTCTCGAATGGAACTGGACGGTACAGTACCAAATCTAGAACTGCACTGTCTAGTACCATATGATCGGGATGTCGACCAAGGACAGCGACAACCAGGTCGAGGACGAGCGACGATCCACACGCAAGCGCCGCGCGATCCTCGAGGCGGCCACGACCGTGTTCCTGAGCAACGGCTACCTGGGCACGAGCATGGACGAGATCGCCGCGCTCGCCCACGTCTCCAAGCAGACGGTCTATAAGCACTTCGCCGACAAGGAGCGCCTGTTCTCAGAGATCGTCACCGCCACGGTCGACGAGATCGCCGATCCGAACACCGACGCGGTGCTGGACCTGAAGGACACCGGCGACCTCGAGCGCGATCTGCGCGACTTCGCCCGCCGGCAGCTCCGCGCGGTGATGGAGCCGCGCCTGCTGCAGCTGCGGCGGCTTCTGATCGGGGAGGCCGAGCGGTTCCCCCAGCTCGGCCGCCTCTTCTACGAGCGAGGACCAGGACGCACGATCGACGCACTCGCGGCGATGTTCGAGCGGTTCGCCTCCCGGGGAACGCTGGAGCTCGACGACCCACTCCTCGCCGCGGCGCACTTCAACTGGCTCGTGATGTCGATCCCACTCAACCAGGCGATGCTGCTAGGCGAGAACGAGCCGGCAACCCCCTCCGAGCTCAGGCGCTACGCCGACCTCGGTGTCCGCGCATTCCTCGCGGCGTACCGGAAACGCTGACACACAGGCGCTGCGCCGTTTCGCTGTGATCGCGGCGCGTCACTTCACGCCAGCATCCCGGCGCCTGCCTTGCGCGGAAAGCAGGCGCGCCCGCCGAGCCAGGGAGACGCCCGAGTTGGACGACGAGCACTCGTCCGTGCTCCGACGCGCCAGACGCTCGCTTCGCCTGGCGAGGGAGGAGTCTCGCGAGTGCTGGGCGAGACGCTCGCGAGTCGTCGTAGGTGTCGCGTAAAGGGTTGGAGCCGGGGCAGTGACGGGCGTTGGTCGCGACGATGACCCGGCCTGTGGTCGATGGTCCTTGTGGCGCAGGTGCTGCAGGGCGCGACGACGGACGGCCAGGGCGGCTTTCAGGCCGCTGTAAGGGCCATCTGGTGCTTGTGGAGCTTCAGTAGGTTGTGGGTCGCGGTGATCAGCCGCCATTCGGAGAGCGCGGCGGATCTGCCTCGTCGTCGAAAGCTGTCGATCCTGCGGTTGTGCTTGGTCTGTGCGAACACCGGCTCGACCATCACCTTTCGTCGTCTGTATAGCCCGCCGCCGTAGTCGGTCTCGAGCACGTTGCGCATCCACGCGTACCGACCTCCCTGCCATCCCGGCCGGGGGGTGTTGCGCTTGCCGGCGTCGGGCGGGATCAGTACCTGGGTGCCGTTACCCACGACGTTGTCGATCTGTTCTTCGTGCCAGTAGCCCGAGTCGGCGACCACGACCCCGGGTTGCTCTGTAACACCAACCGCCTGGAGTTCCCTGTTCGTGGCTTTCACCATCGGCTGCAGATGCCCGAAGTCCGGCGAGCTGGTGCTCACCTCAGCCGCGAGCACGATCTGCTGCTCGTTCACGACGGCCTGGACGTTGTAGCCCTGCGTGTAGCTGCGCGGGGTCTTCACGTTGCGCGAGTCCGGATCGGTCGTATTGATCTTTCCCGAGGGGATCTCAGGCGGCTCGTATGGCCTCGGTGGGCGACTGAGTCGTCGGCCTTGAGTGTCGCGTCCATGCGCGCGGTAGTGCTCATACGCTTCGTTCGCCAAGCGCTCGACCGCGAGGTCTTGCTGAAGCCGCAGCTCGGACTGAAGCAACCGCTCCGCACGCGAGCGACAGATCGGCTTTGCCTCACGCCGGCGCCGCTCATCAAGCTGACGGCGAGCCTCGCGCAACCATCCATCGCGGCCCTCCTTGCGGGCGACGATGATCTCGGCATCTAGCTCCATCTTCACCTCGGCCGCCTCGCTGTTGGGGCTCGCGTTGCGTGCGCGCTCGAGCTTGCGCTTGGCCTCTGCCAGAGCGCCACGGCGCCCCTCGCTCGTGCGCAGGTGCTCGGGCAGCTCATCGCCACGAGCATCCCCGTAGAGCTCGTCCTCGGCCGCGTCGGTCTCTGAGGCCTCCTTGAGGATCTCCTTGGCGAGCTGCTCGTAGTCGAGGTTCGAGTGATGCGAGGCGTTCGCATGAACCTTCGTGCCGTCGATCGCGATCACCCCGACCTTCACCAACCCGGCCTCCTTGCACAACGAGAGCACCGAGCTGAACAGCTTCCCCAGCGCGTCCTCGTGGCGGGCACGGAACCTCGCGATCGTCGCGTGATCGGGCTTCTGCTGGGCTGCGATCACCCGATAGGCGACGTCCTCGACGCACTTGCGCTCGATCCCCCGCGATGAGCGCTCACCCCGTGCGTAGGCGTAGAGCAGAAGCGAGACCATCATCGACGGCTCAAACGCCGCCCGGCCCCAGCCGTCCGCTCGGTAGCGGTCATAGAACGCCGAGAGATCCAGCTGCTCCACCGACGCCAAAACAAACCACGCCAAATGGCCCTCCGGCAGCCAATCACGCGGATCCGGTGGCATCAAGAACGCCTGCTCACGATCACACTCGAGAAAGTTCTGGGGCATGACCGGAATCGTCTTGAACCCCTCGGACGGAGCCGGGCTTTGTGCGACACCCACCGTCCTTTGCGCTAGCGAGCGTGGCCTGTGCTCAGACGTCCGCTTTGGTCATCGAAGCAGCGGTCGCCGGACACCGGCACCTGACCCCTACTCGGAGAGGCCCGCCGCCCGCAACGCCTCGCCACAGGGTGAGCGGGACACTCCCTCGATGTCCTCTGCGAACCTCGACCTTGTGCGCTCGATCTACCCGGCGTGGGAGCGCGGCGACGCGCCCCGCCCCGCACCCAAGTGGGGCGGGGCTGGAGGCATCGTTGCTTGCTACTTGATGATGTTGATGATCCGCTCCATGCCGAGCACCGCGTGGTCACGCCCGTCTTGTGTCTGCATGAAGCAAACCTGCACATAGACGCCAGGCTTCGCCGTGATCGTCTCCTGCTGATATGCCCCCCTGGAGAGAGGACCAGCGAAGCCCGCGGGTGGACCGATGATCAGCTTTTCGGCCGCCTTTTCCTTGCCCGCCTTCAGGTCCTTGATGAGCTGTTCGGCGGCCTTCATGTTCTTCACGGGCGCCGCGATGTCCATGTGGACGACGAAGCCTTCGTTTTCGAAGCGGACGAGCTCGCCGTCATGCAGCTGCTTAGCGCCGCGGAACGCGAACTCAATCGTGCGGACCGTGGCTTCGGGCGCCGTCAGCTTTACGGGGGATTTGGCGGCCGTCACGACGAAGTTCCCGCGTAACGCCGCTTCCCCTTCGCCCGAACCGACGAGCAAGAGGTAGGTCCCAGGTTGAAGTTCGGTCTGCGCTTCGCCCGTCTTGCCACGAGCCGCTTCGGCATCGAACACGATCGAGCCGAGCCCCTCCGTGTTATTCGGGTCGCCTTTCACCCGCTTTTCCTTGGTGAAGGTTTCGGCTTGGGCCACGCTCACGCCAGGCTTCAGGAGAAACAAGATGACGCTTGCTTCCTTGACGCCGGTATTGGTCGTGACCACGTTGACGCCACCCGATTCGAGGGGCCCCGTGACGGTCGCAGAGGCTTTGCCGACGGCGATCGAGAGCGTTGGGAGGGGGGATGCCTGCGCGGCACCCGCCGCCGCTAGGCCGACGACAGTCAGAACGGCCGCGACGAACACGCCCTTGAGCGGGCTACTACTGAAGCGACTCAACATCATGCATCTTCCTTTCGGTTGACCTTCGGCACGCCATCGCGAGGCGAGAGCGATATCGAAATCAGCTCGGACCCTAAACCTTTGAGGCCATAGACGCGCGGCCCCGATGCGGGTCAGCCCAGGTACGCCCCGTCGATGCCGACCGTCGCGACTTGCTCCGCCGCCTGCTCACGTACAGGAGCTTGAGCGGGAGATTGCCGAGGCTGACCTGCAGCCGGTCCGCGACAGCCTCGACGCGCTCAAGCGCGCCAACCTGGACGAGCTCCGGCGCATCCTCCGGTCGATGTTCGCCGGCTTCGATCTTCTCCTGCTGGTCGGCGACGGCGCGCCGGGACTCCAGACGGTCCAGACCGAGGACGGCCCGGCTGTGCTCGCGCTCCCGAGCAAGGGCGAGGGCGTGGCCGAGCACGACGGCCCCGACGCGGAAGTGCCCGACGCCGGCCGGCGCTACTGGCTCGTGCCGCGGTTGCGTACCGAGTACGTCGAGGGTGACGCCGTGGTGTGGCAGCCGCTCCCCGAGCCCGCGTCGGGCACAAGTGAACGCCCCTCATCGGCGAGGCGTTCGGCGGCAGCACGGGCCTCATCGATCTGGAGTAGCTCATCGTCCGCGTGACCAGTCCGTCAGTCCACACCCAAACGGTGGCATGGCGCACCCCGACGAACGCGCTGCTGCCGCGAGCCCTTCCCCGTTGAGCGATCGAACAGATGATCATACCGTTGCCGAGATCCTGAATCTCGTTCGCCTCGACCTCGAAGTCCTCGCACACGCTGATCCACTCGCTGAAGAACTCGCGCAGTGCCGTATGACCCTCAGGACCCTAATGCTCCCCTCGCCCATGTCCCACACAGCGTCGGGAGCAAAGAGGCTCATTACCGCGTCTACGTCGTGCGCGTTCGCCGCGTCGACATATCGCTGCATCCGCGCGACCAGGTCGGGGGTCGTGGGCTCTTCCGGCACGGCAGGAGTATCCCGGTCCACTGCTTTTTCGGAGCTAAGCGAGCGTCTGGCGGGCCGGGCTCTCTGCTATCGCGTTGGACCAGGACCAGCGGTCCGAGCACGAGCTTGTTTTTGCTCCTGCTTGTGCGTGCGAGCGGCGTGTAGCAGAAGTGTCGATACGTCGATTCGAGCTGCGGCAGAGTGCCCCAATGGAACGCGAGCACCATCGCGACCGGTGGTGGCGCGTGCTGCCGCCTTGTCGCGGCGCCGCGACGAAGCGGAAGGCCGTAGTGGGCGCGCCAGGGGGTCGAGGCTCCTCAGATCCGGAAGCATCGACGTCGGTCCTGAAATAGTCGGGAAGGAGCAGCGCCGATCAGGGACTGATCACAACTGGTCGCTACGCCTGGGTGTATCAATCGGTTTTGTCAGCTTCGAGGAGCTGCGAATACTGCGCTGACGCCGCTGAGCGGTCGTTAGTTTTGGATCAGCAGCCTCATCCTCATGAAGTCGCCTGCCCCAACGACCCTGAGCATTGGCCGTGCGATGCGCGCGGCGACGCGCCGAGTCTCGTCGCGGAAGATCTCCGGATTGGACAGCGCGTAGGTCCTACCGCGCGTGGTGAGCTCGCACTGGCCCGCCTCGAGGACATTCTGGACCCATTGCGCGTCGCGGCCATACGTCAGCGCGAACACGAATTGACCGTCGCGCGAGAAGACATTGACCGGCGTCCGATACGTGCGCCCGGACCGGCGCCCGACGTGGGTGACAACGGCAAACCCCGGCAGATGCACCGCCAGCGGCGCAATCAACCGGTTGGTGACGTGCTTGTTGAAGCGGGCGAGCCGTCGGGCGAGCCGCGGGTCCACGTCCGCCAGCCTACACCGCCGACTTTACGCGCGACCCCGCCTCTGCAGAGCGCGCCACGCCTGGGCATATCAGTCGGTTTTGATTAGCTTCGAGGAGCTGCGGATTCGAGGTTGTCCGGATCGTCGTGGAACTTCGAGGGCGATCCTGGATTGATTTTCACACGGTGACGGGCTCGGGGACCTCCTGGCGCTCGGGGTTGGTGGGGGCCGCGGCGGGAGTGGCGTGATGCTCGATCGCGATGACGAGCTTGGCGAGGTCGCGGTAGCCGATGATGCGTCGGAATTGCTGCTCGGCGACGAGCATGCCGGCGGCGGTCCAGCGCTTGCGCATGTCGCTGTCGCGCCAGTGCTTGACGTTGCGCTGTGTGTAGCGGACGATCTCGATCATGCTCTCGCAGGGGTTCGTGGAGGAGAGTGTCTTCGCGAGCTGACCGCCGATCTCGAGCTGCATCAGCGTCAGCGTGTCCTGCATGCCCTCGCGCAGTGAACCGGCAGCGTCGGGCCAGGAGCGCTCGAGCTCTGAAGCGAGCAGCTGCAGCCGCTGCTCGGCGACGTCGGCATCGGTGAGCGCCCACGCGGAGCGCATCCGTCCGCGGACGGTCTCACGCTCCCGTTCGGGCAGCAGATCGCACATGTTGCGCTCTATTTGGTGGAGGGCCGGTTGTCAAGCTCGCTGTGTTTGTTCACCTCCTGCGGGGTGTGGTGGTCGGTGGAGCTCATCTCTATTTCGGCGCTCTCTTTGCGCACACCGTGTCGGTGGGAGCTGTCGCGGCGACTCAAATCCTTAGTTGGGCCTCACCTCGGCCAGAACGCAACGGGAGTTTGCCGTGACAGTCGCGTCGCGTCGACGCGAAGCCTTGAAGGGTTCCTGCAGGCTCAGCACGTGCCATGCAGCGATCAGGATCTTGCGAGCGACGGCGGCCTTCGCGGGGTTGCTCTTGCCGCCGGTCCTGGTCTTGACGTCGCGGTAGAGCGGATGCCATGGGTTCGTCGGGCGGTAGGCGTTCTGCGCCGCCTCGACCGCGGCCCAGCGCAGCAGGCCGGGCCCGGCTTTGGAAAGCCGGCCAGTGCGCGAGCTTTCCCCTGACTGCGAGACGCGCGGGGACAGTCCTGAGTAGCCGACGAGCTTGCGCGCGCTGGGGAACCTCGAGACGTCGCCGATCACCGCCGCGAACGTGAGGCCGAGCAGATCGCCAAGGCCCGGGATGCTCCTGAGCAGCTCGACACGTGGGTCGGCCAGCGCCAGCGGGCGCAGTTCGCGCTCTAACGGACGCAGCCGGCCGTCGAGCAGCTCGACCACCGCGACGGCCTCAGCGACCGATCGCCGCCATACCTCAGGAACCCCTCTTCGCTGAAGTAGCTCGGACGCGTCGGGTGCCGCCAACCGCTTGAACGCCAGCTTCACCCCCCACTGCGTGAGGATCCCCTGCGCTCGATTCTTCGCGGACGTGCGCAGCCGAACGAGATGCATCCGCCGCAGGAGCCGCTCCTTCAGCGCGCGGTCATCAAGCGAGGCCACCCACAGCTCCGGCACGAGATCGCGCCGAGCGAGCTCCGCGAGCACGCGCGCGTCGATCACGTCCGTCTTCACTGCCAGCGAGGCAACCGCCTTGACCTTGCGGGCATCGGCGATCTGCACGCGCCAGCCTGCCGAGGCCAGCCTGTCCCGCACCCATGCTGCACCGCTCATCATCTCCACGCACGCGTTGACATCACAGCCGAGCGCGACGACCAGCCGCGCGAGGCCGTCCTCGTCAGCGGGGATCCAGTCCTCGCCGAGAATTCGTCCGCCATGATCCTTCGCGCACCACCGCGCGCGCCGGTACGCCCAGTCAATCCCGACATACTCCATTCAGGGCCTCCTTTCGGATAGTTACCAACGCAGAAGTCTGCGCCGGCTGGAGGCCCTCCTCCATGACATTCCTTGTGGCGGTGGCAGCGCTGGACGAGCGCGTGCTCGCCGAAGACGTCCTTGACCGCGCGCCTGAGCGCCTTTGAGCCGTCGATCACGAATAGGATCGCCTGCTCGGGATCAAGGCCGCGGTCGACCAGATCAGCGAGCAGCGTGCGGGCAAGGGTGGCATTCTCGGTCGACCCCTCCCACAGCCCGAGCGGGACCTTCACGCCCTCGGTCGTGATGCCGAGCGCCACCACGTGGGTGCGATCGGCGATCTGCACACCGTCGAGCATCATCACCGCCAGACGCACGTCCTCCAGCCCGCGGCCCATCAGCTCAGAAAGCGCGGTGCGGGTGCGCTCTATGAACATGTCCGAGACCGACGTCTTGCCGGTGGCGGCGGACGAGCGCTCGATCTCCTCACCGACGGGCTCGCCGACATCGGCGAACTTGCGTGTCGAGACCCCAGCGAGCATCCGGTCCATCACCGCCCTGGTCAGCGGGTCGCGCTCGGCGAAGTACTCGTAGGTGGCGAGCGGCAGCTCGCGCTCGTCGTCGGCGCTGCGCACCCGCACACGAGAGACCTTCACACGCCGCCCTCCGAGCGTCATCGACCCGTTCTCATGGCCATGGCGGACGGCGACACGCTCCGGGTTGTGCTCGCCCTTCGGGCCCACGACCTCCTTTACCTCGCTCTCCATCAGCTCGTGCACCACGCCGAGCCCGACACCGACGCTCAGCGCGAGCAGACCCTCCCTCGCAGCTCCCACGAGCTCGCCGAGCGCCTCCTGGATCTGCGGTGGGAGCCAACTTGCGGGCGCCTGCACAGACGCGACGACCTGCTCGCCGGATACCTTCTTCATGGCGGTTCCTCCTGTCTCGGATGGACTTCACTCGCCCAAAACGCTGCCAACCGCAACGGACGGGGCAAGAGGACCGCCACTCAAACTTCTACGAGAACCCGGACAACCTCGCGGATTCCGCGTCGTGAACTATCCTGATGGCCATGTTGCGAGTCTGGCTCGTCAGGTTGCTTCCGTTCTTCGGTCGCTGGGTCGAGGCGTCGCCTGCGTGCTGCGGAATCTGCCCGACGTGCCTCACTGCGACCGCGAGTGGCTTGACGATCACTGCGATCGGCTCCAGGCTGTCGAGTAGCAACGATGCGGCCACCGGCGCTCACCAGACCGGCGACTGAGGGCGTCCAAGCTCCGATGCTAGAGGCCCTGCCGCTCCTGGGCGTAAGGATCAAGTTTTGATTTGCCTTCGAGGAGCTGCTGCGAGCGACAGCCTCGAGGCGACCACCTCCGCTCGGGAGACTTCCGCTAAGGAACGTCACCGGCTGAGCTGCCCGCTCGGAGCGCCACCTTCGCGTCAGGAGTAGTGCGGCGCCGGATGACCTGACCGAAGGCGAGGGCGAGCCTGACACGCGCGCCGGGGCTAGCTGTCCGCGTGTCCGAGGCTACCGATCGGTGCTACTGGTCGGTTGTCGCGCGGACAAACCCACCATGCTTCACCCCGATGCTCGCGCGGCTGCATCGGATGCCCATGTCCGGGGCAGGCGGGTCGCGCCTCGCCCCATGCAGCCGAAAGCTCCGGGAAGTTCTCCTGGAGCCCGGACGCGAGCGACAGCAGCAGCTCGGTCGTGGGTGCCTCCGTGCTTACGCCGAAATTGAATGCGGTTCCGTCCGGCTCGCGGAACATCACTACCCCGAAGTCCTCCAGCTCCTTGTCGGGCCGATAGCCCACCGCTAGAGGCACAGGTGTCGGCTGTTGCATGTCTCCCAGAACGGCCTCCGTGGCTGGCGCAAGCGAGGCCGGGAGAGCTTGTGGCGCGGGTGGCGGCTGAACCGGACCAGGGCTGAAAGAAAAACGGATCGAGGTGGACCCGTCCGCGCTTCGGCTTTCCTCGGAAAGGTGCTCCACCGCAAACAGTCTAGGCAGCGGCAACGGCCGGCTGTCGTTTTTGTCGGCGCCGGTGGAAAACTGACCCCTCTTCGCCGGTTGAAAGTTGACCCCCTTTGGATGGTGGCGGAGGCGTCCGGGGGTTGTTTGAGCCTGGTTCGGTCATGTCGTCGAGACCGGGAGAAGGGTCGTGTTGGACGTGGAGCGGTGGGCGGAGCTGCGTAGGGAGCATTTCGTTCGTGGGGTCTCGATCAAGGAGCTGGCGCGGCGGACGGGTCTTTCGCGCAACACGGTTCGGCTGGCGTTGCGTTCGGAATGCCCGCCGCGGTATGAGCGGCCGTCGGCGGCGTCGAAGCTCGACTCGTTCAAGGAGGAGATCCATGAGCTTTTGCGTCGGGATCCGCGGCTGCCGGGGGTGCGGGTCAGGGAGCTGATCGAGCCGCTTGGCTTTCGTGGCGGCAAGACGATCGTGGATGACTACCTGCGGGAGGTGCGCCCGCTGTTTTTGGCGCCCAGGACGTTCCAGCGCACGGTGTATCGGCCGGGGGAGATCTGCCAGTGGGATTTGTGGGAGCCGTCTGAGCTGGTGGCGGTCGGGCAAGGTCAGCGGCGGCGGGCGTGGGTCGTGGTGGCGTGCATGGGCTGGTCTCGTGCTGGGGCTGGCGCGTTGATCTTCAGCAAGCAGGCACCGGATGTGCTGTGGGCAATGAGCCGCTGTTTGTGGAGCCTTGGCGGATTGCCGGAGCTGTTGGTGTGGGATCGCGAGGGGTGCCTGCATGCTGGCGGCGGGCGGCCGACCGAGGCCTATGCGGGCTTCTGCGGGCGGCTGCCTGTCGACTGGTACTTCTGTGAAGCCGCAGATCCGCAGGCCAAGGGTGTGGTCGAGCGGCTGCAGGAGTACCTGGAGAGCAATTTCGAGCCCGGCCGACAGTTCGCCAACCACCTCGACTTTCAGCTGCAGCTCGATGGCTGGTTTGAGAAGGCCAACGGCCGGGCGCACCGCACGATCAGGGCCCGCCCGATTGACCGGCTCACCGAGGAGCGCGAGATGATGCGGCCGCTACCGGCCAAGGCGCCTGATAGCGACCGGCGTTGGGTCATGAGAGTGCCGCCAGACCCGTATCTGCGCTTTGACACCAACGACTACTCGCTGGACCCCGGCCTCGTCGGCCGCAGGGTCGAAGTGCGGGTCTCTCAGCGGGAGCTCGCTGCGAGCGCGCTGGATAGCGGACAGCTTGGCGCCCGGCACGAGCGCTGCTTCGCGAAGAACCGCACGATCACCGCGCTCGAGCACGCACGCGCGCTCAAAGAGCGCCGCGGGGAGCGTCGCCGGGAGGTCGTTGTCGAGCAGCGCCCGCTCGCCGTCTATGACCGGCTGATCGCGTGAGCACGACCTCAGAGCTGCAGTACCTGTTCCGGGCGATGAAGGCCCCCGCGGCTGCGAAGGCGCTGCCGAAGCTCGCCGAGCGCGCCCGCTCAGAGGAATGGAGCTATGAGCGCTTCGCGCAGGCGCTGCTCTCAACAGAGACCGCCGCCCGCGACGCGCACGGCGGGGAGGCCCGCATCCGCTCCGCACGGTTCCCCGCGCGCAAGACCCTGGAGGAGTTCGACTTCACCTTCCAGCGCTCGATCAAGAAGCAGGTGATCGAGCACCTTGGCCAGCTGGACTTCCTGCATGCCCGCGAAAACGTCGTCCTCCTGGGACCGCCCGGTCTTGTTTCACACTGCACCTCCGCAGTCACTCGTTGATCGGTTGGTCCAGTCCCACGTCGGGGACCTCGATTCTTAGGCCTCTTCGCCGTCCGTTGGTGACGTGAATGGCGCGCAGCTCGCCGCGTTGGACCTTGTGCAACACGGTCTGACGAGCGCAGCCGAGCAGCCGGGCGGCGTCGTTGAGCGGCACGAATCCGGCAGGGACATCGGGCACGAAGCGGGCTCGAACGTCGTCGGTCAGGCCGATCCGCCACGGAGCACCGGGAGTCGTCTGCTCGCCAGGTAGCAGCCCCTCGCGCAGCCAGCGGCGCATGGTGAACAGTGAAACGCCCAGCTCCGACGCAGCCTGTTGGATCGTGACCAGATCGCTGTTGGGATCGGCTGGCGGCGCGGCCGGGATGCCTGCACGTTGCCGTGCCGCTTTGACGCGCGCCTCGGTGAACGGCAGTCCGGTCCCCGTCTGCCGTCCCTGGCGGGAGAGGATCGCTGCGATCTGCCTGTCGGGGTGGTGCTCGGCGAGACGACGGATCAGCTCGATCGTGCCCTCGCCCAGGCGGCGGGTGTCCGGGCCGCGCGCGTTGAGCTTGACCGCGAGTTCGCTGCGCGCGCCGCCTTCCCAGGAGATCTCCACTGCGGCTCGGCGCGGTTCGCCATGCACGGTCACGACGACCTCGCGGATCAGCGTGCGCAGCAGCTGCTTGCGGTCACGATCGGTCGTCGTGCCCGCGCCCCACAGGCGCGGCAAATCGCGCGCCAACCCTGACAGCGCGCGGCGCTCCTCGTCGCTCAGCGGCTGAGGGCGGGCGTGCTCGAGCGCGGCGAGCTTCCCGCGCTCGCGTTCGACCGCGGCGAGCGCTTGCTCGAGCCTGCGCTCGAGCGTCCTTGCCACGAGCCGGTTCTCGGGCTCGCAGGCGTCGAACTGGCGCTCTGCTCGCTCGGCGTCATACTCGGCTCGCTCGAGCGCGAGGCGCTGACCGGACACCAGCTGCTGGTGCTGGTCCTCGAGCTCGCGGATCGCGCCCGCGGTCGCGGCCACGCCCGCCGGCGTCACCGCCGCGAGGAAGGCGTCGACGACGGCCCGCTCGAGCCTGCCGCCACCGAGTGACTGACAGCTGTGCTCGGTGTGGTGCAGCACGTGGCCGCGAACGCACGCATACCGTCGCACCTTGCCCCCGGTCCCCGCATACGCGACCTGCATCCGCCTGCCGCAGCGCCCGCAGCGCACCAAGCCCTGCAGCAGGGCCGCGCCTTCGCGCGCCGCGCCCCCGCCTTCGCCGCGGGGCCTCACGTTCTGGCGCAGCCGCTCGCGCGTCTGCAGGTACTCGCTCCACGCCACATAGCCGGGATGGTGCTCGGGCAAGCAGACGGACCACTCCTCCAGCGGCAACTCGACGTCGCGCAGCTGCAATCGCCCGTTGCCGTCCAGACGCTTCTGCCGGCGCTTGCGCCCGAACACGAACGCGCCGGCATACGCGGGGTTGGTGAGGAAGTCGTGCACCGCGCCATAGCTCGCGCGCGCCCAGCGGATTCGCCGCTGCCCGACCGTCCGTCGCGGGAGCTGCTGCCCCTCGGCGATCAGCTCCATCACCACCTGCCGCGCGGACCCGAGCCGCCGCCACAGCACATACACGCGCTCGATCGCGTGCCGGACCTGCTGATCGGGGCAGAGCACGATCTGACCGTTCTCGTCGCGGTCAAGCCCCACCGGCAGCGCCAGGCGCAGCTCGCCGCGCTCGGCCTTGTGTCGCAGGCCGCCATCCAGGCGCGCACGGATCAGGTGCAGCTCCGCCTCGGACATCGTGCCCTTCAAGCCGAGCAGCAGCCGGTCATTGAAGTCGCTCGGCGAATACAGGCCGTCGGCGTCCGCGATCAACGTCCCCGTCAGCGCGCACAGATCGAGCAGCTGATGCCAGTCCGCCGAGGAGCGCGCGAGCCGCGAGACCTCCAGCGCGAGCACCAGTCCCACGTGGCCCAAGCCGACCTCGGCGACCAGCTCCTTAAAGCCGATGCGACCCTCGCTCGAGCTGCCCGAGCGGCCTGTGTCTTCATCGACGACCGCGACCGACTCGGCCGGCCAGCCGAGCTCGAGGGCCCGCTCCTTGAGCGCATACTGCCGCGCCGAGGACTCGACGTTGCGCGCGACCTGGTGCAGCGTCGACTGGCGCACATATACGACTGCCCGCCGGCGCCGATGCTGCTCGGTGACCTTCCCGCGGTCACTCATCGCGCCCGGCCTCCACCAGCTGCGCCAGCAACCGGGCGAGCTGGATCGTCACCTCCCGCTGGCGCTCCGGCGGCAGCGTCTCCCATACCGCCGCCGCGACCAGCATCTCGCTCAAGCCAAGCGCGAGCTGTCCGGACATCGCGACCTCCGTTTTCGGCGCAGGTTGCGCCGCGCCGCGGACGACGCGAGCGTAGCTCCTCGATCCGCTCTGCAAGCAGCCGCCACGCCTCCGGCGAGGCGACACCACCAACCGCGGCGGGCGCGACCACCGTCCTTGGAAGATCGGTCCAGCTCGCCGGGATCGTCCCCACGCTCCCGTCGACCAGCCGACAGCGCAGCATCGTCTCGCCATGCTCAGTTCGCCACCCGAACACCCGGAGCTCGGTGCCCCGCAGCGCCCCCGGCGCGGCGATCAGCCGCACCCGCCCAGGCAACGGATCGACAACATGAGTAGTGCGACGCCTACTCGCCCGGCACCGGCAAGACGCACCTCGCGATCGCGCTCTCGATCCGCGCCTGCCTGGCCGCCCAGCGCGTGCTGTTCCGCACCGCCACCGAGTGGGTTGCCCTCCTTGGCGAGGCGCAACGCCAAGGCCGCCTCGAGGAGGAACTCAAACGGCTCGAGCGGATCCCGCTGATCGTCTGCGACGAGATCGGCTACATCCCGTTCGACCCGCAGGCAGCGAACCTCATGTTCATGCTCGTCTCCCGTCGCTACGAGCGCGCGAGCCTGATCGTCACCTCCAACAAGCCATTCTCCGCTTGGGGCGAGATCTTCGGTGACGACGCCGTCGCGGTCGCGATGGTCGACCGGCTCGTGCACCACTCAGAAATCCTCTCGCTAAAGGGCGACAGCTACCGCCTCAAGGACCGCGATCTCGGGCCCCATCCCAGCCGCCAACCGCAACAGACCCCCTGACCCTCACGGCCGCCGCCGGCAGCGCGCTCCGCTCCGCGCTACGCGCCTCGCTCCACACGCAGCCGGCGAACCCCCAGGGGGGTCAGTTTTCAACCGGCGCTACAGGGTCAACTTTCGACCGGCCTTGACAGTTTTGGCGAGTCAGTGGACAGACGACCTCGGCCGGGCCACTGTCGCGCCACCTGGATGCGAGGCAACTGCCAATCGATCGCCGCCACCCCACAGGCGCTTCCGCTCCGAGCGGAAGTATCGCCTCCCGCTCTGACGCTTCTCCATCGGAACGCGAGCACCATCGCGACCGGTGGTGGCGCGTGCTGCCGCCTTGTCACCGCGCGGCGACGAAGCAGAAGCCCGTAGTGGGCGCGCCAGGGCGTCGAGGCTCCTCAGAACGGGCAGCGAAGGCCGACTGTTCCGCTTCCGTCGGCGAATTCAGAAACATGCGCGACAGGCTGTGCTGCTGCGCGTGCCAGGCCGAGGCACGGTCGATCTATATGCTCGCGCTATGAGCATCGCGGTGCGGATTGGAAAGGTGCTGGACAAATACGTGTGGGATCGGATTCGCGACCGCGGCGCGTCGGAGGTCACGTCCGGTGTTCCTGGCAGCTTCGATGCGCTGAAGGGTCGCAAGTACGCGCTGGTCGTCACCTTCAAGCGCAGCGGCGAGGCTGTCCCGACACCCAGCTGGTTCGGGCTCGGCGACGACGGGAAGGTGTACACGAACACGTTCGCGGACTCGTGGAAGGTCAAGCGCATTGGCCGGGACGCGCGTGCCGTGGTCGCGCCTTGTGACCAGCGTGGCAAACCGCTGGGACCCGCGATCGAGGGCCGCGCTCGCATCCTCCCGGAGGCCGATTGGGGCCGAGCAGAGTGCGCGATCGCGGCCAACTATGGCCTCGGCCGCAAACTGTATATGGCGCCAACGCGCAGACGCACGGACGCCATGACCTACCTCGAGATCACTCCGGTTTCCCCTTAGCGTCGCCGGCTGGATCGGGGCGCAACGACTCGGCTCTGGTCACTGCACTGGCATCGACGGCGAAACCGTCTGCACTCGCCGCTCGGTGCCGCTCGCTTCCGACGGGAACCCAGTTGCGGACTGCCGTGATTCATGTGTCCTCGGCTGTCACGTTTACCGCTGGCCGCCTGTCATGGGAGTAGTAGTGACCACGACCACTGGAGGAACAGCCGTGCTGGAGAAAGTCTTCTACATGAGCGTGCTCGTCAGCGACCAGGACAAGGCGCTCGACTTCTACACCAACGTCCTTGGCCTGGAGCAGCGGGTTGAGAACCCGACGCTCGACGGGCCGCGGTTTCTGACCGTCGGCGTCAAGGGGGACGACTTCCAGCTGGTTCTCTGGCCCGGGATACCGGGCGAGGCCGAGCCGGCGATGGGAGGCCCCCCGGCGTCGATCACGATCGAGAGCGACGACTGCCGAAAGACGGTGGAGGAGCTGCGGTCGCGCGGCGTCGAGTTCGTGTCGGACGTGCTCGAGTTCCCATGGGGGTACGTCGCGCAGTTCCAGGATCCCGACGGCAACCGGCTCCAAATACGAGAGGGCCGCTAGCCCTGGAGCGGACACAGCCGAGAGCCTCGGTCGCGCCTGCGCTGCCGAGACTGAGCACCTCGGTAGCGCCCAGCGCGCACACGGCACCCGCTCCTGTTGCACAGCGCCTAGCCCGCGGTCTGCGGCGCGCACCCGTTTTGCGCGGGTCGGGGTCATGATCGTGGCGCGGACGAGCGCCGGACGGATGGTGGCGCACACGCGCCGTGGTCGGATGTGCACGCGGTGAGCGTCGCGCGCTGAGCACTGTCACACGCGGCGGTTCTGCTGCGTCCCATGAAACGTGAGACGAGAGGAGCAGTCATGAAGATTTTCGTAGCCGGCGCCACAGGCGTTCTCGGCAGAGAGCTCATCCCGCAGCTCGTCGGGCGAGGCCACGAGGTGGTCGGGATGACCAGGAGCGCATCAAAGCAGGACCTGGTGCGCGGCCTGGGAGCGCGCCCGGTCGTCGCCGACGCCCTCGACGGCGACGCGCTCGCCCAGGCGGTGGCGTCCGCCGAGCCCGAGGTGATCGTGCATCAGCTCACAGCGCTGTCCGGGAAGCTGTCGGCGAGGGACATGCGCCACCCCGAGCGCTCCTCTGCGGCGATCATGACCAACCGACTGCGTACCGAGGGGACGGACCATCTCCTGGCGGCCGGCCGCACCGTGGGGGCACGACGGTTCGTCGCGCAGAGCTTCACGGCTTTTCGATGGGCGCGCACGGGCGGGCTGGTGCAGACCGAGGCCGATCCCGTCGATGACAACCCGCCGGCGGCGCTACGCGCTCCGCTGGTGGGCATCCTGCATGTGGAGCGGACGGTGCCGGCGATCGACTGGGGCCACGGCCTCGTGTTACGTTATGGCGGCTTCTACGGTCCGGGGACCGCGATCAGCCGGGCGCTGGACGCGCCGATGGCGGCGCCGATCCGCAAACGCTGGTTTCCAATCATCGGCGACGGTGGTGGTGTCTGGTCGCACGTCCACATCGACGACGCCGCGGCCGCTACCATCGCCTCGGTCGAACGCGGCGAGCCGGGTATCTACAACATCGTTGACGACGAGCCCGCGCCGGTGCGGGAGTGGCTGCCGGTGCTGGCAAGCGCGCTCGATGCCAAGCCGCCGAGGCGTATCCCACGCTGGCTGGGGCGGCTGGCAGCCGGTGAGGCGGCGACGCTCATGATGACCGAGTCGCGGGGCTCCTCGAACGCGAAGGCCAAGCGCGAGCTCGCCTGGCAGCCGCGCTATGCGAGCTGGCGCCAGGGCTTCGCGCAGGGACTCGGGTGAGCGATGACCGACCCGCACTGCCGCTATGTCGCCTATGCAGCAGTCTCCGGGCGCGGACCCAGGCTCTCCACAAACCTGCTCTGGAACGTCCTCGACACACTCGGCCGATCTAGGCTCGCTCCTGCTTGCTCACGTCCGCCTGCGGGACCAGCAGCCGGCCGCAGGTTCGTCACTGGCCTCCGGCTTCTCAAGACCAGGTCCCTCGGCGAGAGTTCCGGTGCGCTCCGAAAGCAGGCGCGAGGCCGGACCGGTCACGGACGCCTCGTATTCGTCCGATGCGACGGTTGGGCGCGGACATGATTCATGCGCGCGCTTTAGTCCCTGAAGCGAAACCCAGACGGAACCGCCCCAGCGGACGCCCCACGCACCGCCGTGGAAGCTCTTCAAGTCACCCGATCGCGCGAGCCGGTTTGCCTAGCCCTGAAATAGGTAGCTGTGTTGTACTCCGTGGCGTGTCCAGGTGAGCATCCTAACCGGTGCAATTTTCAGGGATTCAAAGCTTCCAATCGGGCCGCTTTCCAGTGTGCGGACGCCGGCTGGTGTTAGCGCTTGGACCTGTTCCGCCTGAGTTGGGTTGGCGCGGCCGCCGAACTGCTTAAGTCGCCATCCGACGTGACCAGCCGTGTCGAGCGCGATCACGGTTGCTGAGGCACCGTCGCCACTGAAGTCATCGAACATTGAAAGGTCGCCTGTGTGCCGTTCTTTGCCTGAGCGCGCGTCGAGAATCGTGATTTCGGCGAAGGGGTTGCCGTAAGACGAGCTTGTCTGCTGCCATGCGAGGTAGTCGCCGGACAAGGTGAACAGGCCGGGCTGGGCGCCCGAATACTTGCCTCCGCCCAGTGTTTCCTGTATCTGCTTCACGCGGTGCGGCCCGCTCCCGCCATCGACGCAGAGGAGGTAGCGAAACGGCGTCCCTTCTTCTCTCGTGTGCGTCGGTTCGAGCGTCGCGAGTAGTGACACACGCCTATCGGCGAGGACCACCCTCTGCAAAGGGTTCGGGACGCATGTGCGCCCTGCAGAGCGAACCGCCACACCTTCGATGCCGACCGCGGCGCCAGCAGGGAGCAGGCGTCCAGCCTGAGCGCTCTGTCGCACAACCACGAATGACGGACTTTGGGCACGGGGGTAGCCCAGACGACAGCCTGCAGCGCCGAGCACACTCTTGACACTCGACACATCGCGCCCAAGGAGACTCGGCACGCTGCAATGCGGCGATACGCTCAACCGTCCGAACTCATCCGCGCCTGGTCGAGAGAACCAGAGCGTCTGGTCGGGACCGCTCACGATCGAATCCGCTCCACCGGGAAGACATGGACCACACGGGTTGCCCGCCGAGTCGGAGCCATACACACCGAGCCGTGCCCAGGGGAACTGTGTTATCCGTCCGTTGATCGTGATTCTGCCGATAGCGTCAGCTCCCAGCTCGGCGAACCACATCGCACCACTTGGACCCTTGGTGATCCCGTCGGGGAACGCGCCGTCGGGGATACCGTGCGAGAAGATGCTGATCTGTCCGCTATAGCTGGCCCGACCGACCTTATTCGGTCCCAATGTGAACCAAACGCCGCTGCTCGCGGCGGCCAGGCCCAGGAGCTTTTCCCCCGACGAACCGACGGGCCAAGATGTCACCTGGCCGGTCGGGGTCAGCCTCGCGATCCGCGTCGCTGGCTGCGCTCCTTCTCCCACGGCGAGACCTCCCTCCTCCGCGAGCCATAGATTGCCATCTGTTCCAGCGACGATCTTGCCGAGCCGTTCGACCCTGTCGGGCAGCGGAAACACATGCTCTCCTCCTCCTGGGGTCAGCTGAACGACCTCTGGCCCGTCCGATCCGCCGAACCCGAGCCCATCCGTTGTCACCCAAAGAGAGCCATTTGGTCCTGACGTCATCCCGCCCGGGAGACCTTCAACTGTGAAGCGTTCGGACAATCCGCTTGGACCGCTCCTGACGACTTCGCCAGATCGCTCGCCTGCGACACGCAATGCCCACGGTGGGCCAGCTGGCGCGCTCACGAGCGACACGATCTCCCCGCTTCCAGGGATGGGGCGCAGACTCATCTTGCCCAGCGAGTTGAAGTAGCCTTCGTCGGCAAGCACTTCCCCGTCGGATGTGACAGCCATCGCAACTGGATACGAGCAGCAAAGCGAAGGCAGCCCGGCGACTTTAGTGGGTACGCCTTCGGTCAGCCAGGAGAAAGTCGCCGCGGGGGCGCGCGCCTGAGTGATCGCGGGCACTCCGAGCACGAAAGCGCCCGTGAGGGCAAACAGGCAAACCACAGCGCGGCCATGGCCGCGGCATCTCCCATCAACCACGCCCCCTAATCCCATGCTCACCACAACACGACACCGATCGAAGAGTTGTGCGCGGTGGGGCATCACCCGTCCTGCACCGTGGCAACGCCTTGGCGACGTCCCATACGCTCCGATACGTCCGATGTGTCCAACGCCGTCTCATATTGGCAACAACGAGCACCAAGCTAGAGTTCTCCTCTCCACCGAACGCGAGCGCTTCGATGGTCGAGTCCGACGTGCCTGCTTCGGACGATCTCGATCGCGCCGTCTGACGCCCTGGAGACGATCGCTTACGCATGAGCGAAGCAGGCGTGATCACGTCGTCGCCCTCGGCAGCTCGCCCTCGTCCAGCGGTCGCCCAACGTGGAGCCACTGAGACGATCGCTTTGGTGTCGGACGCGGGCGACGCTGCGAGCTGGCTCGGGCGCTACATCTCGCAGACGGCGATGGCGGGATCCACCCGCCCTGCGGCGCTCAGCCGTTTCGGGCGGGCCTGACCCGCAGCGCGAGGAGCGGATCTTCTGGCACGTCGATGCGGCGCAGCAGCAACAGCGTCGCTCCATTCGCCAGCGTGCCCGCTCGCACGACCAGCGGTGTCGAGTGAGCGGATTCCGGCAGATTGGGTCCGAGCCACAGGAGCACTCGCGTCGCCTTGCCGCTGCCTCGCAGCGGGGCCACCTCCACGACCAGCGGTTCGCCCTTCTTGCGCTTGAGCGCCACCGCCGCGAGGCTGTCCGCGACGCCGGCCGTTTCGTCGCCGGCTCTGTTCGGCCCCGATTCGAGTTCCGACAGGCCGGTCTTCAGCAACGGTCGACTTGGGCGGCCGGTCGAGTCGTCCCGGCACTCCACGCCCTGTACATGAAACTCGCACACGACACCGTCGGCGAGCGCGAGTTCGGGGAGCTGACCGCCCAACTCGTTCCAACGCGGTCGTCCGTCGCGGGCGTCTAGGGCAAGCAGCATTTCGTTGCTGCCTTCCGGCCCGAGCGCCGTTGGCCAGCCGCGCGCGTTAGGGAGAGTCCGCACGTAGTGTCCGGCGTTGCTCACTTGTCCCGAGAGCAGCACGATGTTCCCCGCCGAGGCCACATCCACTACCGACAGGCCGATGAAAGATTCCGCCGTTGCTCGGACCGAGACGGATTGCCATTTCCATATAGGGTTGCCGCTCGTCGGTGAGCGCCGCTCGACGAGCACATGTGCGCGCCCGCTCCCTACGCACTGGTAGGAGACGACCAGCAGGGTTCCGTCCGCTGAGACGCGTGCTTCAGTGCCGTCTTCGGCGCCACCGCGCGACGGACACGACCGTGGCCGGCTCGCGCGCCAGACGACGGCTCCCGTGGTCGCCCGGCGGGCGACCAGTTCTCCATCTGGGCCAGCCATCACGATTGTCCCGGCTGCGTAAACGAGCCGGTTGCCGGGCAGGTGAGACGGGCTGTCAGCCACCGGTGTGCGCCAGAGCGGGCAACCGTCGGCGAGCGAGTAGACGGCGATTTCTTTGACGACGATCGTTCCCGCCGGATCGTCGAGCCCTCTGCCGGCTTCCACAATCACCGCCGACCCCTCAAGCGAGACTCCCAGCACCTGGGGTTCGGCAGGTGTCGGGACGGACCAGCGAGGCTGGCCGGTGAGCGCCGAAACGGCCTTGATGCGGGCCGCCGGTCCCTCTTCCGTCAGGCCCACGACCGTTTCGCCGACGATCGCCGGGTAGACAAGCTGCCGCTGCCACAGCACCCTTACAGTCCCCCCGCTGGCGCTCACCCGCGGCAGGGTCGCGTCGGGGCTCGGCCCCTGCGATCTCGCCACCGGTGGATGCTGCCCGTCCGGTGCACCTGAAGCGTCGTCCGTTCGACCGCGCGGGGATGAGCCAGCGGCGGACTGCCCACACACTGTGAACGTAAGGACGATCAGAGCCGCAATCGCCAGCACGACCGCGGGCTGACGACGGTTCGCCGAGCCGAGAGCCCTCACGTACACCAGTTACCCGTGCCGTCGAGCATCGAGGTCGCGCGGCCCCACAGCGTCCTAGACACCGCGCACAAGTGTAAGTGGGTCCGGGGTCGTGGACTCTTCAGACATTGGTTGGCAGTATCCCCCAAAGCAGCGGACCTCTGAGCTGAGAGTGGGCAGGCTGGACGCGCTTGGCTGCTGCTCTCGCAGCCGAGGGAGCGCGCGATGAGTCTGGCTCAACGTGCCCGCGTCGGACGAGGACCAGCGGTCCGAGGACGAGCTCGGTCGCTCCTGCTTGTGTGCGCGGGCGCCGCGAAGCAGAATTGTCGATACGTCGGTTCGTGCCGCGGCGGAGTGCCCCATTGGAACGGTCGCGGCAGCGAGGTTTTAGCCTCGCGACACTCCTGCTTCGACGTGGTCAAGGAGGAGTGCTCGCCAGCGCCGGCCCTGCTTTAGAGATGGACGGTGGGTGTCGCGCAAATCTGGCTCCGTCCGAGGGGTTTTAACTTAAGACCATTCGGGGATGCCCCAGAATTTTCTCGAGTGTGGTCGTGAGCAGGGCTTCTCGATGCCGCCGGATCCGCGGGAGTGGCTGCCGGAGGGTCATGTTGCGTGGTTCGTGCTGGCGTCGGTGGAGGAGATGGATCTTTCGGCAATCGCCGCCACCAACGGCGTCACCGCGCCAGGCTCAACCGTTTGCGCGACACCCACCGCAAAGCGATAGCCCCGTGAGCTTGGTGCGCCCCCGCGCTCCTGCTCAGCTCAGCGCAAGTTGTTGAGGGATTGTGCACGCGTCCTCGACGAGCAGGTCGGCAGCTCGAGCGCGGCGAGGTGTCCCGCGCTCGAAACTTCGTGTGCGCACGCTCGGCGAAGCGCCGGATGGCGATGTCGGTGGGGAAGACGGCCACGCCCGTCCGAAACGCCCGAGGGTGTTCTTGGCGCCCACAGCACGGGTCACGGTCGTGCTCGCAGATTGCCGTGGCTGACGATCGTGCGTGCTGGTGAGCCAGTGGAGCCTGACCTTGGTGAGCACGCGCTCGCGGTCGACTGTGTGTCGAGCTGTTTAGCCAGCCGCGCGTGCGAGCACATCCGGAAGCTGGCGCCGAGAGGAGATGTCGAGCTTGCGAAACGAGCGTCCCAAGTGGGTCTCCACGGTCTTCTCGGTGACGAATAGCGCCTGGGCGATCTCTCGGTTCGTGCCGCCGGCGGCAGCGAGATCGACCACTCGCCGCTCGCTGGGCGTCAGTGAGTCCGCGCCGACGCGATCGCTAGTCCGGGGTCGGACGCCGATCGACGCGAGCTCTGTCCTGGCACGGCGCTCCAGGGCAAGAGCGCCACAGCGAGCCGCCAGCGCCAGGGCCTCCGACAAGGGCTCGCGCGCTGCGGTGCGCTGTCCGGCGGCGCGCAGCGCGGCTCCGAAGTCGAGCAGCACGCGCGCGTGCTCTAGCTGCGCACCCGATGGCCCCAGCACCTCGAGCGCAGCTGCCAGTCCGTCTGAGCGGGCTGCCGGGGGGCCGACGAGCGCGTGGGCGCGCAGCGCGATGCCGATCGCGCGCGGCGCGCCGAACGACTCTGCGCGGCGCATCTCGTCGGCTGCCAAGCTGCGCGCCTCCTTGGAACGACCGAGCTCTGCTAGCGACACAGCCGCCGCTGATCGCCACGGGACGAACGCCGGATTCTCGCCGCCGAACATCGGATGGCCCTGGGTGCAGCCGCGCAGCTCCTCGATCGCCGCTTCGTGGTTACCGGCTGCGGCGCGCAGGACCCCAGAGGAGTAACGCGTCAAAGAGCGAGCAAGGAACGCGCTTTCCTTGCGAATGGCGGGGTGGTCGAGGAGGCGCCGCAGAGAGGCAAGAGTCGTGTCTCGCTCGATGCCCGCGAGTACGGCCATGGGCGCGGCCACGACGATCACGAACTCGGCGCCCATCAGGTCGGACGCGAGCTCGATCGCCGCCTGCGTGTCCGCCTCGACTGAGGTCAGGTCGCCGCGGCGTATGTCAATGAACGCTCTATGCGCCAAGACAGTTGCAACGCTGAGTGCATCGCCACGGCCTCGCGCGTCTGCGAGAAGCTGATCTGCCCCCTCGCGTGCCACGTCGAGACGATCGGCGATGGCGAGGACGGCGAACGACAGCGTCGTCCAGGCGTGATGGGGCTCGGCCGGGAGGCCGGCCGCGAGCGAGCGCTCCGCGAGGTCGCTGGCGGTGGCCGCCGAACCGAGGCACGTCACCTCGTCCATTGCAAGAGTGGCGAGTGTCGCCGCCGGCAGCATGCCGCGTGCCGCGCGGTCGGGCTCGCGCCGGTCGGCGAGTACGGCGTCGGCCTCGCTGCGCGCCGCCGGCGATGTGTACGCGATACCCAGCAGCGTGACCTCGATCCGCTCGCGTGCAGGATGTCCGGCCGGAAGCCGCGCCTTGGCGCGGCGCAGCACCGCAGCTCCCTCCGCTATCCGGCCGCCGAAGAAGAGCATGTTGCCGAGATCGATTGCCGCCGCAGCAACGGTGCCGTGATCCTGGCCGCGCTCCAAGCTCTCCGACAGGAGAGGGATCGCCTCCGGTGCGCCGGCGCGGGCGAGCGCGTGGCCGAGCTCGAGCACGACCGCTTCGCGGTCACCCTCGGGAGGAGGCTCCTCGAGTGCGCGGGCGAGTAGAGCGGCTGCGCCGGATGCATCACCCAGGTTAAGGGCGTAGCGCGCGGCCTCCCTCAGCAGGGCCACGGCGTCCGAGTCTGCGGCCGGCTCGGTCTGCATGATGTGGGCGGCGACCTGGGTGGCGGGCGCTCCGCGCGCGTGAAGGACCCTCGTAGCAGCTTGATGAAGCCGCTCGCGTTCGGCCGGCGACAGGTCGCCGTAGATCGCGGCGCGCAGCATCGGATGCGCAAACCGCACCGTGCCGCCCGACTCCATGACGCCCGCGGCGACCAAAGCCGCAATCGCCGGCTCGAGCTCGACGCGGGTCGTGCCCGCCAATCGAGCGGCATCGCCGATCTGTGCGCCGTCGCCCAGCGCGCTCAGCGCGCGGGCGAGTTCGGCGGCCCCGGCCGGTAGGCGGGTCAGGCGCAGCAGTACCGCATTCGCCACGCCGCGCGGGACGATGTCGCTGACCTCGCTGGCCGACGCGGATGTTGGTGCGAGCTGGCGTGCCGCTGCCTCGTCGAGTAGCTCGCCGAGGAGGAACGGATTGCCGCCGGTCACCTCGCCGCAGGCGTCGGCGAATCGATCGTCGGGCTCGCCAGCGAGCCGGCTGGCGATTACCGTGCGGATCGCCTGCCGTGTCAGCGGTGCGGGGCGCAGCAATTCCACGGAGGGATCGGCGACGAACGTCGCCAGCTCTGGCGCCAGCGCCGGGTCAGGCGGCCGGGTCGCCAGAATCAGTCCCAGGGGCTGGCCCTCCAGCCGGCGCGCGATGAACGCCAACGCGCGTGCCGATGGCGGATCGCACCACTGCAGATCGTCGACCACCAGGGCGAGTGGCCAGTCCGCGGAGATATTCGATGCCAGCCAGTACAGGCCGTGCTGCCATGCGTAGCCAGGATCGCTGGCGGATGGGCCTTGCCCAGCCCTCGAGGGAAACGTTGGCGCTCCTGTGAGCAATTCGGCCGCCAGCGCCGCCGCGCCCGCCAACCAGCGCTCGCGCTGAGCGGCATCAGCCTCCAACAACCTGCGCTCGAACAGCTGGCGCACGACCCCGAACGGGAACCCCTGCTCGAGCTCCGTCGCGCGCGCGCTCAGGACTTCGACGCCAACATCCGAAGCGCGCTCGCGCGCCGCCTCCAGCAACCGCGACTTCCCCATCCCCGCGGCGCCCTCGATGACCACGGTGCCCCCGGCTCGCTGCCCCACCGCTCGCAGCGCGGCCTGGACCCGCCCGAGCTCGTGCTCGCGCTCGAGCAGGACAGCGGACTGGGCAGCGGCGGACCGGTCCATGCGCCGATCCATCGTAAGCGACGCCCTGTTCCGGGATCGATGTCAGGGCTCTGCCCGAGGTGCGAAGTGCCGCTCCGGGAGACCATGACCGACAGCAACCCGTCCAGCCAGCGGCGTGGCTAGCGCATGCCGTCCGGGGAGCTTGCCCGCGCGGCGGTCGGCCCGTCAGGGGTAAGCGTCATCAGACGTCCGAATGAGACCGAACCGATCACGGTGAGCTGGCCGTCCGAGTTTGTCCCATAGCGCGGCCGGCTTCGATCGTCCTCGCCGTGACGGAGTAGGAGCCAGGGGTTAGTCGACCGACGCGCGAGAGCCTGCCGGCGAAGAGCACCGTGTTGGACTCGGCGCGACCCTGGACGGAGAAGCCGCCGATCGCAACTAGACGGGTACAACGCGCGCCCTTGCGGTGTAAGAGCCTCTGGAGCTGGCAGGTGCCGGCGCCGCGACGACCGGGCTCGGCCTTCGGGAGTTGAGCCCTACAGGCGAAGAGCATTCGTGCAACCCGCTCGTGACGACGCAGAGGAGGGCCGGGAAATCCGACAGCGATCGTTGTCTCGGGGGCGAAGAACAAGCCATCAGCGTCCTCGCTGGTCGCCTTAATTAAATGAGGATCGCGGATCAGCTGGCGCCGTGCCGCTTAGACGGGTATCCGCAGCTCCGGGAGACTCGATACTGGTCAAATGTACGCTCAAGCGGGCCATGTGACGCTCGCGCTGCGTGCGAGGACGGCTTATCGCGGTGCCTGAGCGTCGGCGTCTCAGATCCTCGCGGTCAGGTTGTCGCGGTGGCGTCCATGTCGAGGCGGATGTAGGTGATCATGGGTTTCGGGCCGAGCGCCGTGAGGATCTCCTCGAGGTAGCGCTCGCGTAGGTCGGTGGGCAGCCGTAGCAGGTGGGCCCTGAGGGCGTTCGTCCGCAGCCATTCGTGGAGGTCCTCATACGGCGCGCGGCGTTATACGAGGCCGGTGTGGATGTCCGTGAAGCCGGCGGCGCGCAGCCGCTGCGCTGTGACCGCAGGGCCGGCAAAGTTCCACGGCGACCAGCCGTTCAGATAGGGGCGCGAACGGCACGCGTGCACCGACCACTAGCGCCGCGGTTAGCAGCTCGGGTGTGTTGCCGAAAACGGCGTTGAAGCGGTTCTCGCCAGAGCCGAGATCGAGCAGGAACACGTCGCCCTCTCGCGTGAGCGTCGGGACAGATTGGTTCTCAGAATCGGGGCTCAACGCAGGACTCCTCTCGCTCGCTGGTTGACCGGCCGCACCGATTATGGGCAAAGCAGCGCTGCTCTGAGACCAACGCGGATCACCCGCGATGTCGTCGCGTATGGCGCGACCCTCGTGTCCGGATCTATGTGGGCACTGTCCAGTGGCCGCCACGCGCTGGCTTCGTCTGCCCTCAGCTGCTGCTTGTGCCTGCGCCGACGCTGAGCAAGCACTCACCTGGGCGCACCCCGATCTCGGCTCCGCAAGCGAACTCACGCTCCACAGCGCTAGCAGGCGTCTCGCTCACCGCGATCGAGACTGTCGAGTTGGACGTCGTGACGACCGATCCCACGCCCGATCGCGCCGCTCCGGTTCTGCTGGACGAGAACGTCTACTCGATACATCTCGACAACGACCACAACGCTACATAGCCGATTGAGCTCAGCTGGGCGATCAGCGACGCCGAGAACACCCAGCGGATGGAACAGGAGCTGTAACCGAGGCCCACGGGGCAGTCTGCGCGGCAGAATGTAGGCCCGAGGTGCATCGGCGTATCCCCGCCCCCGATGGATGAGCGCCCGACGACCTCGTCGTGGCTCGTCCGATTCCTGGCCGGCCAGTAGCGGTACGTTGACGAGACAAGACACGATGCTGGCTGCTGTGATGCGGCAGGTGCGATAAGGCCACGCGCGCCACCGACATCGTCTGCGCAATACTGGACGGGGATGTCGCCGAAGAACGTGCAGATTCTCAGTCGCTGCGCCGAATTACTGAACGTCGGCGACTGGGACACCCTGTTCGAGCTGTATCACCCTGACGTCGAAGTTGAGTTTCGTGATGTCCAGCCCCCTCCCGACATACCCGAGGTGCTTCGGGGCCGTGAGGGCGTTCGCCGCGTCGTAGCACATTGGACTGCGCCCTACGACGAGTTCGGAGCAGAGGTCTACCAGTACATCGATGCTGACCCGTGGGTCATCTGCGACACGCGCTGGCACGGCAAGAACAAGGGCAGCGACTCACCGAACGAGGTTCGTTTCGCGGACGCTTACGAACTCAAGGCCGGCCAGATTCGCCTCGCGATCATCGGCTACCCGGATGTGGCAACAGCCCTCGCCGAGCTGGGACTGAGGGACCACGTCGGCTGACCGGTGAGCTCAGAGATCCCCTCCAGCTCAGGCGCCGGCCCGCCCGAGGTCATCAGCCCCACGACAAGATTCCCGGTCACTGTGGCATCGACACCGAGAGCGGACGCCGACTCGCCCGCCGCTGACGCGTCACCGCTAAGACAAGCCGGCCACCACCGCCCTCTCGCCACTCATGAACATGTCCATCGAACATCTAGACGATCTGTGAGTTCGGGCTCAGAGTGCGCGGTCGCTCGCGTTCTGAATGCGGAGCGATGTCTCGTTTGGGGGATCGGCTCGTGGGCGAGTTTCGGCTCGTGAGCAGCACTACGCGGCTAGCATTCTGCTTGGAGAACGTGGTGCACCCGGCCCGGCCGAGAGGAGTACCGCAGTGACCGAGTCCCTACCGGCGCCCGTCGCGCGAGCTATCGACGCGGTAAACGCCGGCGACACCGACGCCTTCCTTGACGAGTTCGTGGGCGATGGCTGGATCGACGACAACGGCAGGCGCTTCGTCGGACGCGACGAGATGCGCGCCTGGAGTGATCGCGAGCTGATCGGCGCCAACAGCCACTTCGATGTTACCGGCAGCGAGCCGACCGCTGTCGGCCTAGCGGTCGATATCGAGGTCTCCTCCAACGGTTTCAACGGCTATAGCCGTTTCGTCTTCGCAGTCGAGGACGAGACGCTGCGGTCGATGACAATCACCGCGTAGCCCGAGGCGGTATGCCACGGTTCGTCCGAGCCTCGTTGCATCGCCATGGCGGCGGCGATCAACACGCGAGCACGCTCGAGCTCTTTTACGACCTCGTCTTCGTCTTTGCGATCACGCAGGTATCCCACCTCTTGCTGCAGCGGCTGACCTGGGAAGGAGCAGGTCAGTCGGCGCTCGTGCTGCTTGTCGTGTGGTGGTCCTGGAACTACACAACATGGGCGACCAACGAGCTCGATCCCGAATCGATCGTCGTCCGTCTGTTGCTGATCGCGTTGATGCTCGCCACCCTCTTGATGGCGATCGCGATTCCGCGGGCGTTCGGCGACAAGGCCTTGCTCTTCGTCGCCTGCTACGTCGCGATCCAGGTCGGGCGCCACTCGTTCCTCACGTTCGCCGCCGCGGATCGCGGCACAATCGAGCGCCAACGGGCGGGGCGCATCCTCACCTGGTTCGTGGCCGCGGGTGTGCTCTGGATCGCGGGCGCGCTCGCGGGTGGTTCGACACGCACCGCGCTCTGGCTCGCGGCCCTCGCAATTGACTATGGGGCGCCCCTGGTGACCTTCTGGCTGCCAGGGCGACCACGGCTGAGCCCCGAGGCATGGGAGGTGGGCACCGAGCACTTCGCCGAGCGGTTTCAGCTATTCATCATCATCGCTCTCGGGGAGTCGATCGTGATCACCGGCACGACCACGGCCCAGCTCAAGCTCAGCACACCAACCGTGGCGGCCTTCGGGCTGGCCTTCCTCGCCGCGGCGGCTCTCTGGTGGCTCTACTTCAACCTTGTAGCGACGATCGCCGAGCGCCAGCTAGCGAACGCTGAGAAGCGCACTCTCCTCGCCCGCGACGCCTACACCTACCTGCACGTAGTCATTGTCGCCGGGATCCTCCTGACCGCGGTCGGCGACGAGCTTGTGATCGCGCACGCGACCGACGAGCTAAACCACGCGGAGCTCATCGCGGTGGTCTGTGGCCCTGCGCTCTACCTGCTCGCCCATGTCATGCTACGGCTGAGGATGACCGGGACGGTCGGCGTGAGGCGGCTCGTGGGTGCGCTCGCCTGCCTCGCTGTCGGCGTAATCGGCACCTTCGCACCCGCGCTGGTCATCGCGGGGTTGCTGTTCGGGGTGCTCGTCGCGGTGATCGTCGGCGATCAGCTCGCCGCGGCACGCCGCAAGGTACGCGGCGAGCCGTCCGCGCTTGAGCGGCTCGAGGCCGCGCGATAGCCCCGCAACGGACTGCCCCGATGCCAACTCGGCGGAATCAGCTTCCGCGATGCGCGAGATCCCAGCGTCTCGCCTGTTTTCCACCTCACGACCGCTGCGGCCGCGATCCCTTTGCGCGACACCCACACGTGGTGAAGGAGGAGTGCTCGCCAGCGCCAGCATGCTTTAGAGATGGACGAGGACGGGGCGTCCCAGCGCTCAACAGGGTTGGCGGCAGCGAGGGACCGGAGCTGCTGGGGGCCCCTCGCTGAAGGCCTGCAAGCGGTGGCAGGCGGCAGCGGGCTTTTCGTAGCTAGTTCCTGCGTGGAAACGCCTCCGCGGAAAGCGCTGCAGGAGACCTACGACTGGGTCAGTCCGGGACCGCGTCGGCGAGCTTGTCCAGCACCTCGCCGTAGATCCGCCTCAGACCGAGCGGCGCAAAGAGTCCCTCGAAGATGCCGGGTATCCCGCCGGCGCCGTCCCACGAGCCCTCGATCGTGACGGCGCTGCCCGAACCGTGCGGCGCGATCGTCCACTTGCTGACGAACGACGACAGCTCGTCGTGCTCGATCAGCGCGCCGTTGGACTCCTCGACGCGAAGTCGATAGTCGCGCTCGCGCCCGCCCGCGGCGAAGTGATAGCCGATCACGGTTCCCTCGCCCTCGCCGCCCCGCTCGACCCTGTAGGCGGTGTAGTTGCCGGTGAAGATCCGAGGTCGTGACTGGCGGTAGTCGCGAAGGAACCCGAGCACCCGCTCCGGGGGAGCGCCGAGCTGCTTGGTTGCACGCGCTGTGACCTTGGCCATGGCGGTGATTTTGACATCTGGCGTGCGGGACCGAGCTCCAAACGAGCGTTTGCGCGTGTGCCGGCAGAGGTAGTATGGGTGGCGGGCGGTCGTCGGTATTGCACCTGCTCGTTCGTTCAGCCGTCGTCTGATGGTTGCCACCCGCGCACGCGCGCTTGGCCCCAACGACGCTGTCGGCGCCGGACACGCTTCGGTCGGTCTTGGCTTGATCGTCGTGGGTAGGCTCTAACGCTGGTGAGTGAGGAGGTCGATTTCGCGGCGCTGGGTTTGCTCGACGGTCTTGGGAGGGAGGAGCGGGTGGGGCGCGAGCGTCTGCTCGCTCGCTTGCATGCGGATGGCGTGTCTATTCGAGATCTCAAGCAGGCGACTGAAGCGGGCGTTGTCGTGCTGCTGGGCGCCGACCGCTTGGTCGGTGGCGGTTCGCGGTACAGCGTGAGGCAGATCGCTGAGCTGTCTGGGCTCGGATTGGAGTTTCAGCTCGCGTCGATGCGTGCCTCGGGGCAAGCGATACCGCCACTGGATGACGTCGTGCTCAGTCCCGGGGACCTCGAGCTTGCGCGCATCGGGAAGCGTTATCGCGAGCTCGGCTTACCCGATGCGGACTCGCTGGAGATGATCAGGTTGGTCGCCCGCGGCCTCGCCCCGGTTGCTGAGGCGATGCGGAAGATCGCGATGAAGCTCGCGCTGCGCCCCGGGGTGAGTGAGGATGAGCTGGCGCTCGAGTTCGCCCAGGCGGCCGAGAGGCTGATGCCGCAGACCGACCCGTTCCTCGGCGAGATGATGCGTCTGCAGCTACGCACCGTCACCGAGACTGAGATGATCAGCCAGGCCGAGCGACAAGCCGGACGCCTTCCGGGATCTCGCGACGTCGCGGTGTGCTTCGCCGACCTCGTCGGGTTCACGCGGGTCGGCGAGGAGATTCCGGCCGACGAGCTCGGGGATATCGCTGGGCACCTGGAGCGCTTGACGCTCGACATGATCGCCCGGCCGGTGCGGTTCGTGAAGTCGATCGGCGACGCCGTGATGCTCGTCTCCCCGGACGCGGGGAGTCTGCTGTATGCCGCGCTGGCGCTCATCGACGCCGCCGGCGAGGAAGACAGCGGCCTCCCGGATCTGCGCGCCGGAGTCGCGACGGGTCCGGCACTGAGTCGCGCCGGTGACTGGTTCGGGCGACCCGTCAACCTGGCAAGCCGAATCACGGGAATCGCCCGTCCCGGCAGCGTGCTGGCGGCAGAGAGCGTGCGGCAGGCGGTCGGCAACGCGAAGGCTGCTGGCGGCTTTCGCTTTTCCACCGCGGGTCACCGCGAACTGAAGGGGATCTCCCAGCCAGTCGGCCTGTACCGCGTGCGCCGCGCCGCGTAGCAACCGTTCTGCGCGGAGCGACACGGGCGAAGACTTCCTTCCGCAGCTCGGGCAACCAGCGTGGGTCTGCTCCTCGTCAGGCTGTCCTGTGAATCCCCGTGTTGGTGACTGCGTTCGAGCAGCACTGTTTTCATCGGTGAGGAGGCCGACGTCGGTGTGGCTCGGGTTGGGTCTGATTTTTCAGACCGCGGGTTGGACCTCGTCGATCGCGTTGAGCGTGACCGTGTAGCCGAGCGCTTCGAGTTGGCGTTGGAGTCGGCGGGCCCGGTGTTTGGCGGAGTAGCGCTTGCGCTGCCAGTCGGGTCCGAGCTCTCGGAACGGAACTTGATCGCGGACGATGTGGTAGTAGGCCACGAGGATGTCGTGGCGGATGGCACCGATCGCCTTGGGCTCACCGCGCCGTCCGCGCAGCTGGGCGAAGTGGGCGGCCAGGTAGGTGCCCTTGGTTCGAGCGGCGGCCTTCGCGGCCTCGGTCAGCGCGTCGGTCAGCCAACGGGGCCCGGGACGAGTTTGACCAGAGCGCCGACGACCGGCTGATTCGTGGTGGCCGGGGCACGCGCCCGCCCACGAGGCGAAGTGCCCGACGGTCGGGAACCGGGACATGTCAAGGCCGCACTCGGCAATCAGAACCTCCGCGGCGTGGGTCTGGATGCCGGGGATCGTGCACAACAGCTCGATGATCTGGGCGTGCGGGGCGAGCACAATCTCGATCCGGGCGCTCAGACTCTGGATCGCGGCGTCGAGCGTGTCAATGTGCCCGAGCAACTGCGCGACGATGACCCCGTGATGCTCGATCTGAAAGCGGCTGGCAAGCGCCTCGCGCAGCTGCGGGATCTTCGCGCGCATCCTGGACTTTGCGAGCTGGGCGAGCTGCTCCGGGTCGGTGACGCCGGACAAGAGCGCTTCGAGCATCGCGCGCGCGGACTTCGAGTACGTATGCGATGCGACGCTCGTGAGCTTGATCCCGGCGTCTTGGAGAACCTTCTCCAGCCGCTGGATCGAGCGGGCGCGCTCGTTGATCTGCGCCTTGCGAAGACGCGTCAAATCCCGCAGCCGACGGATCTCCGCTGGCGGCACGAAGCTCGGGCGCACAAGCCCATGCTGCACGAGCTGGCAGATCCACTCTGAGTCCTTCACGTCGGTCTTGCGCCCCGGGACGTTGCGCAAGTGATGCGCGTTCAGAAGCCAGCACTCGAGCCGATCCTCCAGTGCCTGGAAGACCGTTTTCCAATACACGCCGGTGGCCTCCATCCCGACCAGCGTCACGCCAAACTCCGTCAGCCACTCGCCGAGCGCCGAAAGGCCGGCGAGGGTTGCGCGAAAGGTTCGCGTCTGCTGATCCCATTGGCGACGACCGACGCCCGGGACGCGCACAGTAGCCACCACGTCGTCGCGATGCACGTCAAGACCCGCGCACCGTTCCACGATCACATCCATCGTTCTGCTCCCCTTCCGAAGCCGTTTACATATCGCCCGGAGGGAACCTTCCAAGGATGAGTCTGTCCTACGCGCTCGAAGCAGCAGTCAACGGTTCCACAGGTCCCCGCGCCACGCTGTCGCACGGGCTCTCACGCACCAAGCCACGTCGGCGTCAATCCGGGCAGCACCTACCCAAGGGATTCTCATCCCTCACGGGCGGCGGCGGGCCGCCAGGGACGCTGTCGCACAAACAGCCGCACTGGCCTTCCTACCGTCGGGTCCGAAAGCCCGAGACTCGTTGTTCGGACACGGCGCCGCCGATCCGGCCTCGTGGCTGCCAACCCCCTTCAGCGGCCGTCACCGCAAACACAGCCCGGATTTTACGAGCGACGTTATGCGACGCGTCAGCCTCGGCCGATAGCAGTAGCGTGGGCCGGACGCGTCCGCAAGGTGGGAGTCGTCGTCAGGCGCTCCTGACGATGTCTGTCCATGTGCCGGTGCAGACGGTCTCGCCGCGCTCGTTGACTGAGACCGTCTCGAAGACGTAGAACCCGCGCCCGCTGTGCTCGTAGATGTCTTTGACCGAGGCCCGCGTGGTGATCTCGTCGCCGGCGATGACCAGTGGACCCCAGCGAAACTCCTGGGCGCCGTGAACCTCCATCGCGAAGTTCATCGCCACCTCTGGGTCGAACACGGCCAACACGACCGCCGGCGTCGAGTAGACAACCGCGAACATCGGCGGAGCCACGAGATCGGTATACCCGGCGCGGCGCGCGGCCTGCTCGTCGAGGTGCACAGGGTTGGTCTCGCCCACCGCGAGTGCATACTCGCGGACCTTCTCGCGCCCGACCGCATACATCGACGGCGGATAGGTCTTGCCAACGGCATTGGTCCTCACCGCCATGCCGGCCTTCCTTCGTGTTTCGTTCGTCCGCCTCCAGTCTAGGTCCGGGCAGGTCAACGGTGGCGCGATCAGCCCGTCGTCAGTGCCCTCGGGCATGCGCGCTGGTCTCACTGAGCAACGTGGCCCGAGTCTCACCGAGCAACGCGGCCCGACGCTCTCAAGCCAGGCAACGATTAGGGGGGGCCTGGCCTCGGCTGCGTACTGGCGCGTCTGTGTCGGCCCTCGAGCGGGGCGACTCCTCCCGATGATCGCACGCTGCGCGTGCGCGGGTCGAGGGTAGGCCCCGCAGCGGGCGGGGCCAAGAACCCTAGGAGGCCCCGAATGCCTGAGTCCAGGAAGCCCGTCTCAGAGGACGAGCGCGCCGAGCGACGCCGCGCAGACCGCGAGTTCGCTCGCAAGGCCGTCGAGCAGCTACGCAGCTCCGAGGGCTGGCAGCGCTGGCTCGCCACCCGCCGGCACTTTCACTGTTACAGCCTCACCAACCAGCTGCTCATCGCCATGCAGCGCCCCGACGCCACCCGCGTGGCTGGGTTCCGCGCCTGGCTGAAGCTCGGCTACAGCGTTCAGCGCGGTGAGAGGGCAATCCGCATCTGGGTGCCAATTTCACCGTCGCGCAAGTAGTTGGAGAAGTGGGAGCGGGCCGGCTCCGATCCGGTGAGGCGGCCGCGCACCTGTTTCAGGCCGGCCCGTGTTCGACCGCGAGCAGGTAGGGCCGCTACCGCCGCCGGCCACGCCGCTACCGCTCGACCCACCCCTGCACGAGGTCACCGGCGAGGATCTCGCACCGGTCCTACCCCGCCTGATCGCGCTCGGCCGCGAGATTCGAGGCGATCTCCGGTCAGCGGCGCGGCTACTACGAAGTGCAGAGCCAGCGCATCGCGATCCGCGAGGACATGCCGGCAAACGCACAGGTCAAGACGCTCATCCACGAGCCCGCCCACGCGCTGCTGCGAGCCGAGTCCTCAGAGGACGACCCCGCGCTCGAGCAGGCCGCCGAGGAGCTCGTGGTGGAGTCGGTCGCTTACACCGTCTGTGGAGCGCTCGGGCTTGACAGCGCCGGCTACTCGATTCCCTACCTCGCCTCGTGGTCCGGCGAGGGGGAAATCGACACGCTCGAGCGCACGGCGGCGCTGATCGACCGCCTCGCCCGTCGGATCGAGGACGCGGCCGTAGATCCAGGTGCACCGAAGGTGGAGTGATCAAGCGCTCTGGCATTGCGGTGCCTAGTGTTCGAAACCGAACTCGTGACTGGCGCTGGCGGTAGAAGAGCTGTCGTGCGCCGTCGGGGTGCTTTCGGCTGGCGGTGACGGGGCGGTGCGTGTGGGCGCGGTCGCTGAGTTTTCCTGCGGAGCCGGAACGTTTTCGGCCGGGGAGGAGGACGTGTCGGTGTGTGTAGGCGGCTGGACTGACGCTGAGCGGTATTGGACGGTCGCGGAAACGCCGCTGCCTGAGCCGCCGGAGGCGAGCTTCGGCGCCGTGCTCGCGGTCTTAACAGTGCGCTGTGGGGCTGGCCTTCTGTGAGATCCCTGCACGAGCAGCCGTGGAGCGGCGCCGTCGCGATCGGGATCGCTTCGCGAGTCCCGGGGAGCCGCGTGTCGGCCGGTTGGCCCGCAGACCGGAGCTGGTTCGCTGTGATGCAGGCCCAGATTGTCCGTTTAGTCCGCCGAGGGCGAGCGCAAGAGCCGTCGCCGCGGTGATCGTTGCCGCTGTCGCAGCCACCGTGCCGATGAGCCGCCGTGGAGGGCGGCGCGCGAGGATGTGACGGCCAGGCGCGCGTGCGCCGGGCGGCTGGGCGGCATCTGGAGCGCGACGCAGACGTAGCTCGGGCGGCGGCCCATCCCAGACCGACCACTCGGTGAGCGCCGGCGGATCTCCCGGTCGGTCAGACGCGCCTCTGGGTTCGTCCGCGAGGATCTCGCTCGCGGACGGCTTGCGCTCCCGCGGGCGCAGCTCTGCCGGCGGCGCCTCCCATATCGACCACTCGATGGGCGTCGGCGCACCCTCTGCTGGGTCGGACGTGCCGCGCGGTTCGTCGGCGAGGATCTGCGCCGCGGGCGGCTCGCCTCCTCGGCGGCGCAGCGGGATGACCTTCGCCAGAAGCTCATCATCGCCGTCGGGGGGAGTCCCTTCGCCATCGCTCGGTGGCACTATGGTTTCTCCTTACGTTCCAGCCGTCGCGGCGTTATCATACTGAACCTACCTAGAGATGTTTTTGCTCATTTTGCTATGACTGACCAGCAGCTCCTCACGGTCGAGCAGATCGCCTCCGAGTTTCAGCTGACCTCCCAGACGATCCGCAACTGGATCAAGAGCGGCGCGCTGTCCGCGGTCAAGATCGGCCACGTCTACCGCGTCAGGCGCGAGGACGTCGACGCGATGATGCTCCGCCACCAAGGCGAAACCGCGCCCCTGGGAACCCATCGCGATCTCTGGGCTCCGGAGACCCTGGGGACGCCCTACCGTCCTCACGATGGTCCCCGGCAGCCGTCGATCTGGGACGACACGGCTCGCTCGATCCTGCCACGCAAGTGAACCTACGCACGCGCTGAGTGCGCCCCTACCGTCGGCGGCGCTCCTGGCGCGATCCGTGCGGCTGGCGTGGATGTCTGGCACAGGTGGCGTGCAGAGATTCCTTCCTGCTCCGAGCGGTTCGTCGCGGCGCCCTCCTGGCTAGCGCCCAAATGGGCACCCGACCGCCAAGCATACCCCGCTGCACGCATGGAGCTGAGCCGCTCTGACTCCCGATCGCAGGCAGGATCCCCGAGCCGCGCGAGGCCTGCCCAAGCTAGGCAGAGCGCCGAGCGCGCGCCCGCGGGCGAGGGCGGCTCGCGCGCTCTTCAGCCTTGACCGCCTGCGCGAGCTCCCCGGCGATCGCCGCGAGCTCCTCGTATGCGCGCGCAACCTCGAGCATGTCCTCGCCCGCCGCCATCGTGCCGAGGCGCGTTATCGCCTGGTCAAAGCGCTGCCAGAGCTCCTGCGGGCCACGCCGCCCGGTGCCCGGGCGCAGCTCATACGGCGGCTCGCTGTCGGCCTTGCGGGCGGGCGGCCACTGAAAGCCCGCGGCGGCGGCATCCCGACAGACGCGGGCCGCCTCGCTCGCGCCCTTGCCAAGCGCCGCCAGGCGTTGTGCGAAGTTCTGATCCGGGGGCGCCTGCTTGTGCGCCTCAACGGCGCCGGCCCAGGTCGCGATACCGTCCTTGAAGTGGCTGAGTATCTGCTCATCAGTGTCCGCAACGTTGTCTTTGCTCATTTGAGCATCCTACCCGGTGCTCCGGCAGGCTGCACTGCGATCCACCGGCGGCCGGGCCCGGACACGCCCGACTGAGAGTCTGCGATGCGCGACGCGAGCTGGCCGAGGCCCTCGACCGCCTCCTGACGACGGCGAGGATAGGGGAAGGCGCTGTAAGGCATGAGTTCTCCCGGGCGCGGCCGAGCCCACCACGGTAGGCCAGCAGACCGGCTCTGACGGCGCGTAAAGCCCTGCGCTTCGCGTCGCCTGCCGCGATCCCTGACGGGACAGGGCTTGACCCGCCTCGCCGGCCCGCTCTGGCCGGAGCGTGCTCAACCCCGACCGACAGGAGAACCCCATGAGCCAGAACGTCGTTCACCCGACGCCGAGCGTCGGCGAGCGAGTCGAGCTCGCCCGCTACACCGTCAGCGGCGGTGAACGCATCCTCTACGGCCAGCGGATCGACGGCGTCGTGCGCGTCACCGACCGCCCGGCAGGCCGGTCGGGCCGCTCGTACCTAATCGA
>CAVRGI010000013.1:0-409245 GCA_963720665.1 uncultured Solirubrobacterales bacterium
CGAGCCGGGCGCGCTCAACCGGCCGCGCAAGCGCTGACGGTGTGGATGTCGGACGTCGGGAATCTCATAGGGGTCGGGCTCGTCCAGGTCGAGCTCCCAGTCGACTTCGTAGTCGTCCTCGAGCAGCAAAAACGAGCGGGTGAGAGAAACGACGGCGCGCAGGCGCCGTGCGAGCCGAGAGCTGGAGGGGACGCGCTTTCCGAACATATGTTCGCACCCTATGTTTCGCCGCGGACAGACGCGGGGCGATCTCCACGTCAGCGCCGGCGGCTCACGCAGAAGTGGCTTGCTAGAGCCAAACCGGCGAGCGGGAGATGCAACGAAAATTGCGTCGCCGCGGGCTCGTACAGCTCCTCGCGCCCCAAGCGCGCAGCCACGTTACGCCCGAGGCAGGGTCTAGGGTGTGGCGGACGAACAAGGCTCACGATGACTGTTACGCTCTCGACACGCCTCCGGGGCCGCTCGATCGTGGGACGGCGAGGGCGCGTTCAGCTCATGGAGAAGTTCGTCATCGAAGGCGGCGCCCCGCTGTCGGGCACAATTGTTCCGGCCGGGAACAAGAACGGTGCGCTGCCGATCCTGGCTGCGGCGATCCTCACCGACGAGGAGGTGGTCGTCGGCAACGTGCCGCGGATCCGCGACGTGGACGCGATGCTGCGGATCATCGAGGGGATCGGGGTACGCGTCGCATGGCGCGGGCCGAACGAGATCGCGCTGTGCGCCAAAGAGGTCCGCGAGGCGCAGATCGACGCCGAGCTGGCCGAGCTGATCAGGGCGTCGTTCCTGCTGGCGGGGCCGATGGTCGCGCGCTTCGGCCGCGCGGTGATGCCGCCGCCGGGTGGCGACGTGATCGGGCGCAGGCGCCTGGACCCGCACCTCGACGCGTTTCGCGCAATGGGGGTCACGGCGGACTGCGGGCGCGACATCGTGCTCAGCGCGCCGCGCGGGTTGCGCCCGTCTGACGTGTTCATGGACGAGCCATCGGTGATGGCGACCGAGAATGCGCTGATGGCGGCGGCCCTCACGCCGGGCGCGACGGTGATCGGCAATGCCGCGTGCGAGCCGCACGTGCAGGATCTCGCGCGGATGCTCGTGAAGATGGGGGCGGACATTCAAGGGATCGGCTCGAACCTGTTGACCGTCAACGGCGCCGAGCGCCTGCATGGCTGCGTGCACGAAGTCGCGCCGGACCACATCGAGATCGGCAGCTTCATCGCGCTGGCGGGCGTCACCGGGGGAGAGTTGCGCGTCAAGGACACGGTCCCAGACGACTTGCGGATGATCAGGCTCGTGTTCGAACGCCTGGGCCTGCGCACCGAGCTGCACGGCTGCGATGTGCTCGTGCCGGGCGGGCAGAAGCTCGTCGTGCAGGCGGACGTAGGCGAGTACAAGAGCAAGATCCAGGATGGACCCTGGCCGAGATTTCCCGCCGATCTGACCTCGATCGCGGTCGCGCTGGCCACACAGGCGGAGGGTTCGATCCTCGTGCACGAGTGGATGTTCGAGAACCGGCTGATCTTCGCCGACAAGCTGATTCTGATGGGCGCCGATATCGTCATGTGCGACCCGCACCGCGCGATCGTCACCGGCCCCCGGAGGCTGCGCGGCGAGCGGCTCGAGTCGCCCGACATCCGGGCGGGCATGGCGATGCTGCTGGCGGCGCTGTGCGCCGAGGGTCGCAGCGAGATCGGCAACGTGCGCCAGATCGACCGCGGCTACGAGCGCATCGACGAGCGTCTGCGCGAGCTTGGCGCGAACATCGAGCGCGTCGCGACGGAGCCGGCGCTGCAAGCGTGAGCCGCTGCTGCGCGCGCCGCGCACGGCATGCGTAGCGGGCAGGCGCAACGGAGCAGCGCGACGGTCCGCTTGAATGGCAAGCTCATGAACGCAAAACCCGCGATCCCGATCCACGCGATCCCGAGCGGCACGCGCGATGTGCTGCCGGACGAGACGCGCGAGCTGCGGGCGATCACGGACGCGCTGCGGCGCGTGTTCGAGCAGCGCGGATACGGCGAGGTGTACACGCCTGCGCTCGAGTACGAGTCGGTGCTCGCCCACGCCGACATCGCGGGGACCGGGCCGGTGCATCGCGTGTTCGACGAGACCGGCGAGACGCTGGTGCTGCGCACCGACATGACGGTGCCGATCGCGCGGCTGGTCGCCACCCGCTACCCGACGGTCGAGGGGCCGCTGCGCTTCTGCTACTTCGCCCACTGCTACCGCGGGATCCGACCGCAGTGGAGCCAGCCGCGCGAGATGCTCCAGGCGGGCATCGAGCTGATCGGATCGCCGGCGCCGACCGGCACCGCCGAGGCGCTGACGGTGCTGTGCGCCGCGCTCGACGCGACCGGGCTGAAGGACTACCGCGTGGGGCTCGGTGACGCGTCGCTGTTCGCGACGCTGATGGACCGGCTCGAGATCGCGCCCGGCGCGCGCGCGGGGCTGCTCGAGGCGCTCGCGCGGCGCGACTTCGTCGAACTCGAGGAGCGCCTGGCCGGAATCGGCCTGTCCCGCGAGGCGGCGGAGCTGCTGCTGAGCTTCCCCCAACGCCGCGGCGGGCCGGAGGTGCTCGACGCGCGGCCGGGGCCCGCAGGCGATGCGATCGCGGGCATGCGCCAGGTCAGCGAGCTGCTGGAGGAGCAGGTGGCCCGGCGCGTGATCTTCGACCTCGGGCTGGTGCGCAGCATCGGCTACTACACCGGTGCCGTGTTCGAGGTCTACGACCCGACGCTCGGCGTGCCGATCGGCGGAGGCGGACGCTATGACGCCCTGCTCGGGACCTTCGGCGCGTCCCGGCCAGCGGTGGGTTTCGCGCTGGACGTCGAACGCCTGCACATCGCGCTCGCGGGCGAGGAGCGGGGAACGGGGGCGCTCGCGCGATGAGCGCACGCTCGCTTGACGGCCTGACGATCGCGGTGCCCCGCGGCGCGCTGTTTGACGGGACCGTGGAACTGCTCGGCGAGCTCGGGCTCGACACGTCCGAGCTGCGCAGCAACGACCGCAAGCTGCTGTTCGAGGACATCGGCGTGATCACGATGCGGCCGTCCGATGTGCCGACGTACGTCGAGGCGGGCGCCGCCGACCTCGGGATCACGGGCAAGGACGTCCTGCTCGAGCGGCCCGGCGCGGACGCCCGCGAGCGCGGCAGGCGTCAGATCTACGAGCTTCATGACCTGTCCTACGGCCGCTGCACGATGGTGCTCGCCACCGCCGACCGGTTGAACGAGCATGGGGAGAATCCGGCCGCCGAGGCGCTGCGCCGGCTGGGCGTGATGCGCGTGGCGACGAAGTATCCGCGGATCGCGGCGCGCCACCTCGAGGAGACCGGCAGGCAGGGCGCGATCGTAGAGGTCAAGGGATCGGTCGAGCTGGCGCCGATGACGGGCCTGGCGGAGGCGATCGTGGACCTCACAGCCACGGGCACAACCCTGCGAGAAAACGGACTCGTCGTGCGCGAGCGGATCGTCGAGTGCACCGCGCGGCTGATCGCCAATCCGGTTGCCTACAAGCTGAAGGCCGCCGCGATCGACCAGCTGCTCGAGCGGCTGCGCGCGGGCGCACCCACGGCGGGCTCGCGCACGGAGTGCGGCTGAGATGAGGATCGAGCGGCTCGGCGCCGCGCAGGTGCAGGGGCTCGGCGGCCCGCTCGCCGCCGCGGAGTGGCTGCGCGCGCTGGTACCCGGCGGCGAGAGCGTGGCCGAGGCGGTGCGCGAGATCGTCGCGGGCGTGCGTGCGCGCGGCGACGAGGCGGTGCGCGAATACACGCACCGCTTCGACGCGACCGCTGCCGAGCCGCGGCCGCTGGTGGTCGCGCGGGAGGAGCTCGACGCGGCGCTCACGCGCCTCGATCTGGGGCTGGTAGCGGGCCTGCAGGTGGCGATCGCCAACGTCGCGCTCGTCGCCCAGGCGGGCGTCAGCGAGGACGTGGCGGTCGAGCTGCCCCAGGGCCACCGAATCGTGCTGCGCGAGCTGCCGGTGCAGGCGGCTGCGGTGTACGTGCCGGGCGGACGCGCGCCATATCCGAGCACGGTCGTGATGGGCGTGGTCACCGCGCGGGCTGCCGGGGTGATCGACGTCGCGGTCTGCGCTCCGCCCGGTCGCGACGGCGAGATCGACGCGCTGATCCTCGGCACGTGTCGGCTGTGCGGCGTAGAGCGTGTGTACCGCATGGGCGGCGCGCAGGCGATCGCCGCGCTTGCCTGCGGCACCGAGACGGTGCAGCGCGTCGACGTGGTCGTGGGGCCCGGCAGCCTGTACGTGCAGGAGGCCAAGCGCCAGCTGTCCGCGCTGGTCGGGATCGACGGTTTCGCGGGGCCCAGCGATCTCGCGGTCGTGCTCGGCGCAGACGCGAGCGTCCGCGAGATCGAGCTCGCGGCTCTGGACATGGTCGCGCAGGGCGAGCACGGCGCTGGCAGCCTGATCGTCGCGATCTCGCCCTCCGCGCAGACCCTCGACGCGCTCGCCCAAGCGCTCGAGCAGACGGTTGTCCGGTACCCCACCGTCGCCGATGCGGCCTGTGCGCTCGTGCAGGCCGAGACCGCCCGCGGAGCGCTCGAGCTCGCGAATGCGCTCGCGCCCGAGCACCTGCAGCTGATCGGCGCCGAGCCGGAGGCCCTCGCGGGAATGGTGCGTTGCGCTGGATGCTTGTTCGTCGGCGCGAGCGCGGGCACCGCCTTCGGGGACTACGTCGCGGGCTCCAACCACGTGCTGCCGACGGGCGGCTCGGCGCACTTCGCCTCGACTCTGTCGCCGAGGCACTTTCGCAGGCGCATGGCCGAGGTTCGGCTCGGCCCCGACGGCGGCGAGACGGTATCCAAACTCGCCGCGGCCGGCGCCCCGCTCGCGCGCGCGGAGGGGTTCGAGGCGCATGCCCAGTCGATGGAGGCGCGCGCAACCGGCGGCCCGCAGGCGGGCGTCGTCGCGGGCGGGACGTAAGCTGACGACGATGACCCGGACAGCCACGATCGCGCGCCGGACGGGCGAGACCGACATCAGCTTGACGCTCACGCTCGACGGCTCGGGCGCGGGCACGCGCGACACCGGCGTGGGCTTCCTCGACCACATGCTCGACCTGCTCGCCCGCCACGGACGGCTCGATTTGGACGTGAAGGCCGACGGGGACCTCCAGACGGGGGCGCACCACACCACGGAGGACACCGCGATCGTATTGGGACAAGCGCTCGATGAGGCGCTCGGCGACCGCTCGGGGATCGCCCGCTACGGGGCGGCGACAACGCCGATGGACGAGGCGCGCGCGAGCTGCGCGCTGGATATCTCGGGGCGCCCGTACACCCTGTTTCAGGCCAAGCTGCCGCCGGGGGCTACCGGGGGCTTTGGGCATGAGCTCACCGAGGAGTTCTTCCGCGCGCTGGCGAACACGGCGAAGCTGACGCTGCACATACGTGTCGAAGCCGGGACGAACGCGCACCACATGATCGAGGCGGCGTTCAAGGCGTTCGCCCGCGCGCTGCGCCAGGCCGTCGCGATCGATCCATCCGAGCGCGGCGTGCCGAGCACCAAGGGCACGCTGACCTGACCGCGTTTGCCGCTCGCGCCGCTCGACTCACTGGCTCTAGGATGAGGCGATGATCGCGGGATCTACGATCGATCGATCGCTGCTGGTGACCGAGGTGAGCCGAGGATGAGCGCGCGCACTCACAGCCAGCTCGAGATCGCCGTGGTCGACTACGGCATGGGCAACCGCCGGTCGGTCGAGAAGGCGCTCGAGCACGTCGGCGCGCGCGCACGGGTGAGCAGCGATCCGGCGGCGCTGAACGCGGCGGACGGGCTCGTGCTGCCGGGCGTCGGCGCGTTTCCGCGGGCGATGTCCAATCTCGGCGAGCTGGGGCTGGACGAGTTCCTGCGCGATTGGGTGCTCACCCAGGAACGCCCGCTGCTCGGCGTCTGCCTGGGGATGCAGCTGGCGTTCGAGCACTCGCCCGAGCAGGGTGGAGCAGCGGGCCTGGGGATCGTGCCCGGGGAGGTCCGTGTGCTCGAGCATGGCAGTTTGAAGCTGCCGCACATCGGCTGGAACGAGGTGCGCTTCCGCGACGGAGACTCGCCGCTGCTGGCCGGGCTGCCGGCGGTGTGCGCCTTCTACCACGTGCATTCCTTCGCGCCGGCACCGGCAGAGGAGCGAGACGCGCTTGGCATCGCGGAATACGGTGCGCCGTTCGTCAGCGCTGTCGCCCGCGGGTCGTTCCACGGCGTTCAGTTTCACCCCGAGAAGTCGTCCGCGGCGGGGCTGAGGATGCTGGCGAACTTCGCCCAGATCTGTGCCGGCGCGAGGGCGCCCGCGACGCTGTGATGCTCCACGGCGCGATCTCTGCCCGTCACATCTCCGTCGGGCGCGAACGCTGAACCCGCGCGTGGGGCCGCGGTGAGGCTGTACCCGGCGATCGACATCCTCGGCGGCAGCGCCGTGCGGCTGACGAGGGGGTCTTTTGAGGCGAAGACCGTGTACGACGCGGAGCCGCTGTCGGCGGCTCGCGGCTGGGTGCAGGAGGGCGCGCGATATCTGCACGTCGTCGACCTCGACGGCGCGCGCGCGGGAACGCCACGGAACCTCGAGCACCTGCGCGAGATCACAGCAGAGCTGCCGGTTCCCGTCCAGTACGGCGGCGGGCTGCGCTCGGCCGCGTCCGTGCGCGACGCGCTGCGAGCGGGCGCGCGGCGGGTGATCCTGGGTACGGCGGCGTTCACCGACCCCGACCTGCTGAGCGCCGTGCTGGACGAGCACGGAGCGGACCGCGTGCTCGTGTCGGTCGACGCGCGCGGGGGAGCGGTCGCCACCGCCGGCTGGACGCAGACCACCGACCTAGGTGTCGCCGAGGTGATCGAGCGCCTGCACAGGCAGGGCGTGCGCGAGCTCGTCTACACGAACGTCGACCGCGACGGGATGCTCGAAGGACCTGACATCGACGAGGTCGCGCGTGTCGCAGCTGGGGCGCGGGGAAGCGTGATCTACTCGGGCGGGATCGGCAGCCTGGAGGACCTGGAAGGCCTCGCGGCGCTGCCCGATGGCAGCCGCGTCGAGGGTGTGATCGTCGGCAAGGCGCTGTATGAGCGCCGCTTCACTATTACGCAGGCCCTCGCGGCGCTCGATCGCTGACCGGGCCGGGGCGGTGCCCGCGGTGTCTGCCCGCTACGGTGAGCGCGTGCATTTCAAGCGCGTCATTCCCTGTCTGGACGTCGATGCAGGCCGCGTTGTCAAGGGGGTCGAATTCGTCGACATCCGCGATGCCGGCGACCCGGTCGAGCTGGCGGCGTATTACGACCGCGGGGGAGCGGACGAGCTCGTGTTCCTCGACATCACCGCCACGCACGAGCGGCGCGAGACGATCGCCCAGCTCGCGCGCCGCACCGCGGACGAGGTGTTCGTGCCGTTCACGATCGGCGGAGGCATACGCTCGGCCAGGGACGCGCAGGCGGTGCTCGACGCCGGCGCGGACAAGGTCGCGGTTAATAGCGCCGCCTTGCAGCGGCCCGAGCTGATCGACGAGCTCGCGCAGCTGTTCGGGGCGCAGTGCGTGGTGCTCGCGGTCGACGCCAAGTCGGTCTCCTCAAACGGGGAAACGAACTGGCAGGCGTACGTCGCGGGCGGACGCACCTCGACCGGGCGCGACGCGGTCGCCTGGACCCGCGAGGCCGTCGAGCGGGGGGCCGGCGAGATACTGCTCACGAGCATGGACCGTGACGGCACGACCGACGGGTATGACCTGGCGTTGACAGCGGCGGTCAGCGAGGCTGTGGGCGTGCCGGTGATCGCCTCCGGAGGCGCCGGCGAGCTCGAGCACCTGGCCCAGGCGCTCGGCGCGGGAGCGGACGCCGCGCTGTGCGCGTCGATATTCCACTACGGCCGGTTCACGATCGCCCAAGCCAAGTCGTACCTGGCCTCCGCGGGCGTGCCCGTGCGAACCGCCTGAGGTGGCTGTCGCCGGGACTGCGGGAGCGGCGTTGACGCGGATGAGTGTTTTCGACGGGGCAGCCGTGCTCGAACGCTTGCGCGCGTTGCCCGGCGGCCGCGAGCTGCTCGAGGTCGCGGGCGCGCGCGAGGACGTCGAGCTGGTCGGCGGCGCGGTACGCGATCTGGCGCTCGGTCTCAAGCCGCGCGAGCTGGACGTGGTCGTCGCGAGCGAGCCGCAGGCTTTCGCCCTCGAGCTCTCGGCTCGGCTCGCCCAGCACGGCGGTCGGGGCCGGGAGGAGGACCCCACGTTCTACGAGCGCTTCGGCACCGTGGTCGTGTCCCGCGGAGCGATCCGCATCGACGTCGCGACTCGCCGTAGCGAGGGCTATCCGGCACCGGGCGCGCTGCCGCAGGTGCGCGCAGGCACGCCCGAGGAGGATTTGCGCCGCCGCGACTTCACGGTCAACGCGATCGCCGTCTCGCTGTCGGGCGCGGGCGCCGGCACGCCACGGGCGGCCGAGCACGCGCTCGAAGACCTCGCGCGCGGACAGCTGCGCGTGCTGCACGACGCGAGCTTCAGCGACGATCCGACTCGTCTGTTGCGACTGGCCCGCTATCGCGCCCGCCTGCGCTTCGAGATCGAGCCTCACACCGCCGTGCTCGCCCGGCAGGCGCTGGCAGCGGGCGCGCTCACAACCGTTTCCGGCGCGCGGACCGGCAGCGAGCTGAGGCTCGCCCTGACCGAAGCGGATGCGCCCGCGGCGCTGGCGGCGATGGACGATCTCGGCCTGCTCGCCGCGCTCGAGCTGCGGCCGCCCGACGCGTCGCGCCGCGACCGCTGGCGGGCGATCGAGCGCGCGATCGTGCTGCTGCCCGACGATGGGCGCCCAGACCTGCTGGCGCTCGCCGGACTGCTGCTGGCGCCGGACGCAGCTCCGTTGCCGGCCGACGGCGATCGCCGCGCCCAGATCGCGGCATTGCTGGATCGCTTCGCGTTTCCCGCGGGTGACCGCGATCGCGCAGCTGCCGCGGCGATCGCGGCGCCGCGTCTGATCGCCGGGTTGCCTGGCGCCGAACGCCCATCGCAGCTGCGCGCACTCGTCGCCGACGCTCCGCTGGAGGGCGTCGCGCTTGCCGGAGGCGTCAGCGCCCGCGCCGCCGAGCCGGCGCGCCGATGGCTGCAGGAGCTGCGCAACGTGCGTTTGCGCATCGACGGGAACGACCTGCGCTCCAGCGGGATCCCCGAGGGCCCCGAGATCGGACGGCGGCTCGAGGAGACCCTGCGCGGCCGCCTGGACGGCGATCTGCCCGATGAGCGCGAGGCCCAGTTGCAAGCGGCGCTGCGGGGACTGAAGCGTTGATGCGCTACGCGCTGCCCGGCGGCGAGGCCGTGTTCACGACCCGGACCGAAGGCAACCTCTCGTTGCGGGCAGGCGCCGGGCATGAGCGGGGAGCGCGCGAACGCGCGCGTCTCTGCGCGGGGCTGCGCCTGCGCTGGCTGTGCGCTGGACCGCAGGTCCACGGCGCGATCGTCCAGCGCGTGCGCGAGCAGCAGCACAGCGGCGGCGAGCCGATGACGACCGAGGGGGACGGCCGCGCGACCGACCTCGAGCGGGTCGGCGTGATGGTGCTGAGCGCCGATTGCCTGCCCGTCTTGCTCGGCTGCGGGCGCGCGGTCGCCGCCGTGCACGCCGGCTGGCGCGGCCTCGCAGCGGGCGTGCTCGAGGAGGGGGTGAGCGCCGTCCGCGAGCTCGCCGGCGCAGGCGAGCACGAGACCGAGGCGCAAGCGCGCTCGTCCGCGAGGAGCGAGGCGCCCGCGGGGCCGATCGTCGCGATCATCGGTCCGAGCGCCGGTCCGTGCTGCTATGAGGTCGGCGCTGAGGTGCACGCCGCGTTCTCCGGCGCGCATCGTCACGGGCGCAACCTCGATCTCCCTGCGCTCGCCCGCGAACACCTGCTCGAGGCCGGCGTCGACCGGATCGAGCAGGCTCGCATATGCACGATCTGCGACGAGCGCTTCTTCTCGCATCGCCGTGAATCCTCCGCGGCCGGACGCCAGGCGGGCATCGCGTGGCTGCGCTGAGTCAGCCGAAGCCGATCGCCGACGCCGAGCGGATCCGCACGAATCTCGGGTCTGTACGCGAGGAGCTGCGCGACGCCGCGCGGCGTGCTGGGCGAGACCCTGGCGAGGTCGAGATTCTGGCCGCGACGAAGTACGTGGCCTCGGATGATCTTCCGGTGCTCGCGGCTGCCGGCGTGCGGCTCGTCGGTGAGAACCGCGCGCGGGACCTGGAGGTGAAGGTTGCGGCCCACGGAGATCTGTTTCAGTGGGACTTCATCGGCGCGCTGCAGAGCCGCAAGGTGCGCGCGATCGTCCCGCACGTCCGGCTCGTTCACTCGCTCGCGAGCGAGTCCGTCCTGCGCCAGCTCGAGCGCCACCGCGAGCTGATCCGGCCGGGCCTGGAGATGCTGGTCGAGGTCAACATCGCGCGCGAGCCAGGCAAGGCGGGGATCGATCCGCGCGAGCTCGACGCCTACCTCGAGCGCTCGCCGGTCCCGATCGTCGGCCTGATGTGCATGCCGCCGCTCGCCCGATCCCCCCACGGCGGCCGGTCCGACGAGAGCCGGCGCTGGTTTTCGGCGCTGCGCGAGCTGGCGGCCGAACGCGGGCTTGGAGTGCTGTCGATGGGCACGTCTCAGGACTACGTCGTCGCGGTCGAGGAGGGCGCGACAATCGTGCGCATCGGCACCAGGCTGTACGCTTAGTGCCGCTTCGAGGATCCGAACAGCACCCGTTTCCATGATCCGGTCGAGCCCGTCTGGTCGTAACATGAGCAGGGAAACCCGCGCTCCGGGCGAAAACCGCTATTCGGACCTCTCTCCGGTTGGTCAACCAAGCGTCGGTCAACGAAATCTAACCAGCGTCTAGAAATGGCTTTTCGCGATTCCTGGCATCGTGCGCTCGTCTACTTCGGCCTCGCCGAGGAGTACCACGACGACTACGAGGACGCTCCTGAGCCCGACGCCGAGGACCGCTACCGAGAGCGGCCCAACGTCCGCCGCCTGCGCCGCCGCAGAGACGAGTTCGATGACATCTTCGCCGAGGACGAGCCTCGCGCCGGCGGCCGTTCGGCGACCGTGCTGCGCTCCGTGGGCAGCCGCGGCAACGGGGACGTGCGCGTCCATCTCGTGGTACCCAAGTCGTTCAACGACGCCCAGCAGATAGCGGACAAGTTCAAGGACTCGATCCCCGTCATCCTCAACCTGCAGAGCTCCGATACGGACCTGGCCAAGCGCCTGATCGACTTCGCCTCGGGCCTCACCTACGCGCTCGACGGCGGTATGCAGCGGATCGCCGACAAGGTGTTCATGCTGACCCCCCGCAATGTCGAGATCTCCGCGGAGGAGCGCGCGCGATTGATCGAGAAGGGCTTCTTCAATCAGTCGTAGCGTCGGATGCAAGTTGGCCTGATCGGCGCCGGCAACATGGCGCGCGCGCTCGCGCGCGGCTGGCAGCGTCCGGTGCTCTGTTCCGATCCCGTTCGCGAGCGCGCCCTGTCGCTGGCGTCGGAGTCGGGCGGCGAGGCCCTGGCGAGCAACGCGGAGGTGGCGCAGCGCGCGGATCTGGTCGTGCTCTGCCACAAGCCCGCCCAGCTCGCCGACGTCGCCGCCGAGGTCGCCCCGCACGCGCGTGCGATCGCGTCGATCCTCGCCGCCACGCCGCTGGCGGCGCTGAAGGCCGCCTACCCGGACAAGCCTGTCTATCGCTTCATCCCGTCGCTTCCCGTCGAGGTCCGCCAGGGCGCCGTCGTCCAGGCGCGCGATCCCGACCGTGAACGGTCCCGCGGCGCCCGCGAGGACACGCTCGACGCCGAAGTGCGTTCGCTGTTCGCCGAGCTCGGCACGCTCGTCCTGCTGGACGACGCGCTGGTCGACGTGGCGATGGGCCTGATGTCTTGCGCTCCCGCTTATGTCGCGCTGGTCGCCGAGGCCCAGATCGACGCCGGCGTACGTCACGGCATACCGGCCCCCGAAGGGGCGCAGCTGGTCGTGCAGACGCTTGCAGGAACAGCCGAGCTGCTGCGCCGGCGCGACAACGACACGCAAGCGATCCGTCGCGAGGTGGCCTCCCCGGGTGGGCTCACCGCTCGCGGCCTCGACGCGCTCGAGCGCGCGGGTCTGCGCGCCGCGTTCAGCGATGCCCTCGACGCCGTGCTCGGGACCAAGCGGTGACTGCGACCGCGCGCACTCAGATCGCGGACTACCTGTCAACGCTGATCTACGTCTACACGGTGATCATCATCGTGTACATCGTCGTCAACCTTCTGTTCGCCGCCGGCTTGCGGCCCCCGTACTCACGCGTGACGGATGCGATCCTCGGCTTCCTGCGCGACGTCTGCGAGCCCTACCTGCGCATATTCCGGCGCGTGCTGCCGAGCTTTGGCGGGATCGACTTCAGCCCGATCATCGCGATCATCGTGCTCGGGCTGTTCAACCAGATCGTCGTGCAAGGCATCGTCCACGGCTGACGCCCGCGAGCAGAGCAGCGTCGGTGCGCACCCTCTTAGCCAGCGCCTATGTCCGGGTCGTGCTCGTGCTCGTGCTCGTGCTCGCCATCGACCAGCTCAGCAAGCATCTGGTGCAGAACTCAATCGTCCCCGGTGAACAGGTCAAAGTGCTGCCCGGCATCCAGCTCGTGAACACGAGCAATCACGGCATCGCCTTCGGGCTTGAGGCCGGGAGCCAGATCGTGGTCACGATCCTGGTCGGCGTCGCGCTGCTCGGACTGCTCATCTACTTTGCCACGCACGCCTCCCGGCCGCTGATCTGGCTGCCGACAGGCCTGCTGCTCGGCGGCGCGCTGGGGAATCTGCTCGACCGGGTCCGCGTCGGCTCGGTCGTCGACTTCATCAAGTTGCCGCTCGGCTGGCCGCCGTTCAACCTGGGGGACGCATCTATCGTGATCGGCGTTCTGCTTCTGCTGTTCGTGCTCGAGTCGCCCCGCACGCGGCCGCAATGACCCCGGCCTTCGGGATCGCCTACGAGGACGAGCACCTGCTCGTGATCGACAAGCCCGCGGGCCTCGTCGTGCACCCGGCCCGGGGTCATCGTCAGGACACGCTCTCGCAACTGCTCGGCTCCGCCGCTGCCGGTGGACCGGACCCCGAGCGCGCCGGGATCGTGCATCGGCTCGATCGAGACACGTCCGGCCTGCTCGTCGTCGCTCGTTCCGACGAGGCCCTGCGCCTGCTCCAGCGCGAGCTCGCGGCGCGCCGCATCACGCGCGAGTATCTCGCGCTCGTGCACGGCCGTCCCCCCGCGCGCACCGGGACGATCGAGGCGCCGATTGGGCGCGACCCGCGCATGCGCACGCGCATGGCGGTCGACGGCGCGAGGGCCCGTCAGGCGCGCACCAACTTCGCTATCGAGCGCTCGCTTGGGGAGTACAGCCTGCTGCGGCTGCGCCTGGACACCGGACGCACGCACCAGATTCGGGTGCATCTGCAAGCGATCGGCCATCCGATCGCGGGGGACCCCGATTACGGTCGATCGGCGGCGGCCGGCGCGCTGGGCCTGCAACGCCAGTTCCTGCACGCGGCGCGGATGTCGTTCACGCACCCGCTCACGGGCGCTCCACTCGAGCTCAGCTCGGACCTGCCCGCGGATCTGACCGGCGCACTCGAACGGGCCGAACGCGCGATGTAGCCCCTGACGGACGCGAGCGCCAGCGCTCGCTGCGGCGTCCCGCCTGGCCGATCGGCGTTCGGCGCCGGCGTTGACTGGCGCTGCAACGCGCAGTTGGCTATTCTGAGCGCTGTTCTGACCTTCGACCCGCGCGGAGCCGCACGCGGCCCTGCCCGGATGGCGAGGTTTTCCCCGCCGGCTCCGGGTCCGCTGTGTCCGCTCGGAAGACTCAATCAACGTTCCAACAAGGGAGCAGATACCTGTGGCTCAGGTAGGCATCGCGGAGTTGCTCGAGGCCGGCGTTCATTTCGGCCATCAGACGCGCCGCTGGAACCCGAAGATGCGCCGCTTCATCTACGGCGAGCGCGGCGGCATCTACATCATCGACTTGCTGAAGACCTCGGCGCTGTTGAACGAAGCGCAGGAGTTCGCCAGCTCGCTCGCTCATCGCGGCGGTACGGTCCTGTTCGTCGGCACCAAGAAGCAGGCGCGCGACACGATACGCGACGTCGCCGAGTCCGCTGACATGCCGTACGTCAACCACCGCTGGCTCGGCGGGCTGCTCACCAACTTCCAGACGATCAGCCAGCGCATCCGGCGCCTACACGACCTCGAACGCTATGAGGCAGAGGGTCAGCTCGAGCTGCTGCCAACTCGCGAGCGCATGTCGGCGCAGGCCGATCTGGCCAAGCTGCGTGCCAACCTCGGCGGCGTCAAGAACATGCAGCGCGTCCCCGAGGCGATGTTCGTGATCGACCTCAAAACCGAGGTGATCGCGGTCCGCGAGGCTCAGCGCCTGCGCATCCCGATCATCGGCCTGGTCGACACCAACTGCGATCCCGACGGGATCGACTTCGTGATCCCCGGAAACGACGACGCGATCCGCTCCTGCTCGCTCATTACCCAGGCGGTTGGCCAAGTCGTCGCCGAGGGCCACAGCGTCTTTCGCGCCGAGGAGCAGCGCGCGCGCCAAGAAGCCGAGGAGCGCGCTCGCCTCGAGGCCGAGGCCCGGGCGCGCCGCGAAGCCGAGGAGCAGGCAAGGCGCGAAGCCGAGGAACAGGAAAAGCGCGAAGCCGAGGAACGGGCCGCGCGCGAGGCCGCCGAGGCGCGTGCAGCAGCAGCCGCGGCCGCCTCCGCTCAGCCCCCCGCGCCAACCCGCGAGCCCGCCCCGCCAGCCCCGGCACAGGCGGCCGCAGAGCAACAGGCGCCGGTGCAGCCCGCGCCGGCTCAGCCCGCGCCGCAGCCGCCGCCGCCGGCTCAGACCGCGCCGCAGCAGCCCCCGCCGGCTCAGACCGCGCCAGAGCAGCCGGCCCCGGAGCAGCGCCCGGCCGAGCCGCCTGCGCCAGCCCCGCCGCCGCCCGAGGCAGCGACCTCGCAGCCGTCGAAGCCCGAGCCGGCTGCCGCGGAGGCGCTAGCCCCCGAGTCCCCAGCTGCCGAGTCGGCGGCGGCCTCCGAGTCGCCGGTCCCCGAGCCGCCGGCCTCCGGGTCGCTACCCCCGGAGTCGCCCGCTTCAGAGCAGCCTGCGCCAGAGCAGCCGGGGCAGCAGACCGTCCCGGAGCAGCCGGCGGAGACCGAGCAGCAGCCGCCTGAGCCGACGCGGGCGGAGAGCGAAGAGAACGGGGCTGCAGCTGACCATGCCGGCAACAGCGCCGAGGCGGCGACGGACCAAGGATCGTGAGCGAGACGACGGTCACCGCCCAGGACGTCAAGGCTCTGCGCGACCGTACGGGCGCGGGGATGATGGATTGCAAGAAGGCGCTCGCGGAGGCGGCCGGCGACGTCGAGAAGGCGATCGAGATTCTGCGCCTGAAGCAGGGCAAGAAGGTCCAGGATCTCGGCGAGCGCACCGCAAGCGAGGGAACGGTCCAGGCGTACATTCACCCGGGCGCAAAGGTCGGTGTCCTGATCGAGGTCGACTGCAACACCGATTTCGTCGCCAACAACGAGGATTTCGTAACGTTCGCGCGCGATGTCGCGATGCAGATCGCGGCCACGCCGACGGTCCGCTATGTCGGGCGTGAGGATGTGCCTGCGGACGTGCGCGACGCAGAGGCGCGCATCTACGAGCAGGAGGCGGCCGACAAGCCGGAGAACGTGCGCGAGCGAATCGTCACGGGCAAGCTCGACTCGTGGTACGAGACGATCGTGCTGCTCGAGCAGCAGCTCCACAACCCCAAGTTCGACGGCAAAACGGTCCAGGAGCTGCGCGACGAGCTCGCCGCGAAGACGGGCGAGAATGTCGTGATCCGCCGCTTTACACGCTTCGCTATCGGGCAGTAGGCTCTCGGCGGATGTCCGCCGAGCCCGTGTTCAAGCGCATCCTGCTGAAGCTCTCCGGCGAGGCCCTGATGGGCCGGCTGCAATACGGGACCGACCCGCAGCGCGTGACCGCCGTCGCGCGCCAGCTGAGCGCGGTCCGAGACCGCGGCGTTGAGGTGGCGGTCGTGGTGGGAGCCGGGAACATCTACCGCGGGATGAAAGGCGTCGCGCAAGGAATGGACCGGGCGACAGCCGACTACATGGGGATGCTCGCGACGGTGCTCAACGCGTTGCCGCTGCAGGACGCGCTCGAGAACACGGGCACCAACACGCGCGTGCTCTCGGCGCTCGGAGTGTCGGAGGTCGCTGAGCCGTACATCCGCCGGCGCGCGATGCGCCATCTCGAGAAGGGCCGGGTCGTGATCTTCGCGGCGGGAACCGGCAATCCGTTCTTCACCACCGACACCGCCGCAGCCCTGAGAGCCGCCGAGATCCACGCGGAGATCATCCTGATGGCCAAGAACGGCGTCGAGGGCGTGTACAGCGCCGACCCGGCGACCGACCCGAATGCGACGTTCATCCCCGAGATCACGCACATGGAGGCGATCGAGCGGCGCCTGCGCGTGATGGACTCCACGGCGCTCGCGCTGTGCATGGACAACGGGATGCCGCTTAACGTGTTCAACATGGACGATGAGACGAGCGTCGCGCGGATAATCTCCGGAGAGCGCGTGGGCACGCTCGTATCGACACCGACAGGAGATGACGATGGCAACTGAGATGATCGACGCGCTGCTCGAGGACGCGCGCGAGCGGATGGCCAAGTCGGTCGAGTCCGCCCAGCATGAGTTCTCGACGGTGCGCACCGGCCGGGCGAGCCCAGCGCTGCTGGACCGGGTTGTGGTCGACTACTACGGCGCGCCCACGCCGCTGAACCAGCTGGCGACGATCTCCGCGCCGGAAGCACGGCTGATCACCGTCCAGCCCTACGACAAGTCCTCGATCAAGACGATCGAGAAGGCGATCAACGAGTCCGACATCGGCCTGCATCCGTCCAACGACGGCAACCTGATCCGCCTGGGCGTGCCCGAACTCACCGAGGAGCGCCGTCGCGAGCTGGTGAAGGTGGTGCGCAACCTCGCTGAGGAGGGACGCGTGGCGATTCGCAACGTGAGGCGCGACGTGCTCGGACACCTGCGCGAGCTGAAGGTGGCCGGCGAAGCGTCGTCCGACGACGAGCATCGCGCGGAGGTCGAGCTGCAGAAGCTGACCGACGCGCGTGTCGGCGAGCTCGACGGCGTTCTGAAGGCCAAGGAAGAGGAGATCCTCGAGGTCTGATGCCCGCGGCCTCCGCAAGCGCGCAGGCTGTCGCCGGGCTGGAGACCGGCCCGAAGTACGTCGCGATCATCACCGACGGCAATGGCCGCTGGGCGCGCGCGCGGGGGCTGACGGTCAACGAGGGCCACGATGCGGGCGCCGAGACGGTCAAGGCGCGCCTGCGCGACGCCGTCGAGTTCGGGGTCAAGGAGCTGACCGTCTATTCGTTCTCGACCGAGAACTGGTCGCGGCCGGCCGACGAGGTGCAAGGTCTGATGGAGATGTTCGCGCGGCGCATCAGCGATGAGACGCCCGAGCTGCATGCGGAGGGCGTGCGCATCCGCTTCCTGGGGCGGCGCGAGGGGATCCCTGCGGAGCTCGTGCGGCACATGGCCTGGGCGGAAGAGCTGACCGACTCCAATCAGCGGATAACGCTGTTCGTCGCCTTCAACTACGGGGGGCGCGCCGAGATCGTCGACGCGGCTCGACGCTTCTCGGGCTCGAGCGAGGAGGAGTTCAGATCGAGCCTGTACGCGCCCGAGATGCACGACCCGGACCTGATCATCCGGACCAGCGGCGAGCGGCGCCTGTCCAACTATCTGCTGTGGCAGTCGGCGTACTCGGAGCTCGTGTTCCGCGACGAGCTGTGGCCGGACTTCACGCGCGAGACGCTCAAACAATCGCTAGCCGAATTCTCCGATCGGCGCCGCAGGTTCGGCGGGCGATGAACGCATGCAGCTGATGCGCCCCCGCGAACGCGCTCCCGCCGGTGCGGATGCTGGCGCCCGGCAGCGGCGCGTCGAGCGCCGCGCTGACGCGCACGCCTCGCGCGAGGGGCGCCCGGCGGCGCGCTCGGACTTCGCCGCGCGCGTGCTCGCCGCGCTGCCCGCGATTGCGCTCGCGCTGTTCCTCGTGATCGAGGGCGGCCTCGTCTACACGATTGGCTTGTTCGCGCTTGGGTGCGTATGCATGCACGAGCTCTACCGCATGTACGCGCGCACACACCCCGTCAGGCTCGGCGGTTTCATCGCACTCGCGGGGCTGCTCGCAGCGGCGCTCTACGGGGGCCAGTTCCAGATCCTGCTGGCGGCCGTCGCGGCGCTACCGCTGCTGTTCGCGCTGACCCTCGCTCAACCGACACCGAGCATCGCCGGGGTCGCGGCGACGGTGCTGGGGATCTACTGGATCGGCTTCGCGTTCGCGCATGCCGTGCTGCTGCGCGGGCTGCCGCACGGCGAGGGAGTCATGATCGACGTGCTCATCGGAGCGTTCCTCGGCGACACCGGCGCCTACATTGGCGGGCGTCTGTTCGGCCGCCGGCCGCTCGCGCCGCGCATCTCGCCGGGCAAGACGGTCGAGGGCCTGGTGGTCGGGATGGCCTGTGCGGTCGCCGGCGTGTGGTTGGCCGGGCGCTACCAGAGCTGGCTGCCGGGCACGCATGCGCTCGTCCTCGGTCTCGGCGTCGCGCTGCTCGGGCCGATCGGCGACCTGTTTGAGTCGTTCGTCAAGCGCGACGCGCGCGTAAAGGACTCGGGCGGCCTGTTCGGCGCGCACGGTGGCGCGCTGGACCGCCTCGACGCGGTCATGTTCGCGGTGGTCGTGAGCTACTACATCTGGTACGCGTACGTGCATTAGCGCCGTCCTGTGGCTCTATAAAGCCAAATCATGGTTGGCTCGCGCCAGTATCCGCGCCAGTCGTGCAAGCTCGCCGTAACTTCCACCCTGGGCTCGGTAAGTCGCTCCTGGTCCGGCTGTAGCGGGGAAAGATCGGCGGAGATCAGTCCAGCGGCTGACGAAAACGTGCTTGGACCGCCGCGGCGGATTCCTCCGCCTTGTCAATCCTGGCTTGTATCTCGGCGGACGCCTCCTGGCGCTTGCGTCGGTCGGATTCGGCCTCCTTGACGGCCTCATCGAGCGCGGCTGCCAGGGCGTCCTTGATGGCGTGCACGTCGGCGTCTGCATCGATCTGCAGCTGGACCAGGCTCCTGTTCAATTCGGCGCTCACGATGCCCTTGCCAGACAATGCGCGGACATACCCTGAGAGCAAGGTCCAGTCGGCATCCGGCGCCGATCTCAGCGCGACCTCGACTTCAAGCAAGCCCCTCGGGGTCACCGACACGGACGCGTTGTCCCAGTCGATAGTCAGGGCTTCCACCGTGCCACCCTACTCGGCGCGGCCCAAAGATGGGTGAGACGCTCAACCTCACCCGGTGCTTACGGCCGCTGCTGCGCGTACATCGCGTCGTTGATCTCGCGAACCCGGTCGGGATCGCGCGAGTATTCGCGCCAGCTTCTTGACTAGTCGGGTACGGGCGCGAATCGGGCAGCACGATCATCCATCGCCTCGTGCGAGTATCATGGTGCCTAGGCGCATGGGCCGGGGTCCCGTCAGTCGTGGAAACCCTCGACACCCGTCCGTGGCGGTTTATGCCGGCCCGGTCCTTGCCCCGCGCGCCGCGCAGGCGTCCTCAAGCGCCGGCCACCAGGGGTAGGTAGTGATGTGGTCGGGTGGTCCGATCAGGTTGAGTCCATAGGACGTGACTCGCCCTCCCTCACGGATGTAGATGCGCGGCGCCAACTCGAGGAGATAGCTGGGCTCATAGTCGCCATAGGCGTCCTCCCGAAACGCCGAACTGTGGGCTCCGGCAACAAGGTCGGCGACTTGAAGCGGACGGATGCGTGAGGGCTGATCGTGCTTGGGATTGCCGGCGAAGGCGCCCCACCGAACCGTTGTCCTCGACCCGCGCAGCAGTTCGACGTACTTCCGCAGGCGGTCGTAGGGGAAGTTCTTGATGTGGGCGAACGTCACGCTTGCTTCAGCGCCTGCGTCGTCCACGAACCATGAGATGCGCTCTAGGAGTCTGCGAACGGCATAGTTGTAGATGATCGCCGGGTCGCTCAGGCCGCTGCGCGAGCCCATCAGCGGAGCCTTGAACACGACCACGCTTGAGATCGTCACGTCGAGGGCCGCAAGCTCCCGCACGACGTGCTTTCGCTGCGGGTGCGTCTTGACGTTCTCGGCCCAGTGGAGCACTGTACCCGGGGGTTTCCTGAGCGCTGCATTGATGGCATCGAGAGCTTCGCTAACGCGCCCCTCATAGCCGTCACGCAAGATTACAGCGGAGAGGACAAATATCGGGCTTGCGCGCCCGCCCCAGCCCCGGTCTCATCGACATAGACCCTGTAGAGAGGCCGGGACGTCACGCCGCAGGGTGGAGATCGTCGTTTAGGCCGCCTAGAGCGCCGGCAGTCGCCGAAGCCGCCGGCGAGCCGTGCGCACCGTGCCTGGGTGGGATTCCGCGAGTGCTCGTGGCTCGCGCTCAGGGTTGAGCTTACGCGCGAGATCGGCAACTCCGAGCTCGATCGCATCAACGGTCATCGCACGGGCGCGCGCTTTCTGGCGCCCATAGCCCGCGCTGCTGTCGCCCACAGGGATCGCCAAGCCCCAGCATTCGAGGTGAAGCCGGCCACGAATGACCGCGGCGAAATGGTCGAGCTGGCCCGCGGCGAAATGCTCCCGGAGTGGGCTCCTTTCCCGCGCTCGCCAATAGGGAAGCGGGCCGGCGCGGAAGAGCCGCGAGGCGTGCAGCAGGTCTCCGAGGCTCACAAGATGGTCGATCACGTCAGGTTCGTTGAGAATCGCTTGACGTGCGTAGCTCTGCGCACGCTCGATCGGAGCGTCGAAGCGATTCATTTCGAGGCCACTAGTGAAACGCCCCGGTCCCGTTTGTCCTCTTGACTTCTCCTGTGCATTTGACCGCACAGATGGTAACCCCGGCCATACTCGGAACCGCGCTAGAGCGGCGCCGGCTGAAACTCGGGCTCAGCCGTGAAGCCTTAGGGGCTTCAGCTGGCGGTATCTCGGCCGCCACGATAAAGCGCGCTGAGCGCGAACTCGTCAAGCCACATCCGAGCACCCTGGCGGCGCTCACCGCAGCGTTGGAGCGAGCAGAGGTCCAGAGAAACCACGACCCGGAGGCAAACCGGGCCGTGGAGAAAGCTGGCCGTGGTGGCGGCCAAAGGCCAGTCTAGTCCACGCCGATGTCGAGACTGCGGCTGCTCGCACGAGGCGGTGATCGAGCAAACCGCGCTCGCTTGGTTCCAGGCCGCCACGGCCACGATGACGGGCTCCCGTCGGCTGGAAGTCTTCTACTCGCTTCCCCGGGACATGCAGGAGCAGGCCTGGCGTGAACTGCGTCACGCGACCGAACGTGAGCGGGAGGGCGCGGAATGACCTCCGACGATCGCAACGAGTTGCTTGCGGCTGTCGATCTCGGGGCGCTGCTGGTCGAGCTGGCTGGGATTGATGCTCGCGGTCATTCCTACCCCTGCCCGAGCTCAGAGCACGAGCAGACAGGCAAGAGCCCGCCGGTCACGCTCGCCTCGAGCAATGGCTACGGGCTGTGGAAGTGTCATGTGTGCGGCGCCGGCGGCACGGCGATCGACGCGTTGGTTGCTCGCGGCTCTAGCGTTGCGGATGCGTTCGCGGAGCTGGAGGTTGTCCGGTTCGTCGTGGAACTTCGGCGGCGATCCTCACGGGTTGATGGTCACACGGTAACGGGCTTGCGAGTGTCCTGAGTGTCGCGGTTCTTCTCGGCGTCGAGGAGGGTGTGGCGCTCGATCGCGATCACGAGCTTGGCGAGGTCGCGGTAGCCGATGATCCGCCGGAACTGCTGCTCGGCGACGAGCATGCCGGCGGCCGTCCAACGCTTGCGCATGTCCCCGTTCTGCCAGCGCTTCACGTTGCGCTGGGTGTGACGGACGATCTCGATCATGGACTCGCACGGGTTCGTCGAGCACAGCGTCTTGGCCAGCTGCCCGTCGATCCCGAGCGCCATCAGCGTCAGTGTGTCGGGGAGTCCCTCGCGCAGCGAGGCGCCAGCGTCAGGCCAGGTGCGCTCCAGCTCTGAGGCGAGCAGCTCGAGCCGCTCACGCGCGAGGTGGTGGTCGTTTAGCGCCCACGCGCCACGGATCCGCGCCAGTACCTGGGACCGGTCGCGCTCGGGCAGCAGGTCGCAGACATTTCTCTCCTTGTGCCTGTGACAGCGATGCACCAACGCGTGCTCGCCGAACACGTCCTTGATCGCCTTGCGCAACGCCTTGCCGCCGTCGATCACGAACAGGATCGCCTGCTCAGGATCCAGGCCGCGGTCGATGAGATCCGCGAGCAGCATCCCGGCCAGCGTCGCGTTCTCGCTCGAGCCCTCCCACAGCCCGAGCGGGATCTTGACGCCCTCGGTTGAGATCCCGAGCGCCACGACGTGCGTGCGATCGGCGATCTCCAATCCGTCGAGCATCATCACCGCCAGGCGCACGTCATCCAGCCGGCGACTCATCAACTCACCCAGCGCCGTGCGGGTCCGCTCGACGAACAGCTCCGACACCGTCGACTTCGAGGTTGAACCCGCCTCCTGCTCGACCTCCTCACCGACCGGCTCGCCGACGACGGCGAACTTGCGGGTGGAGACGCCGGCGAGCATCCGGTCCATCACCGCCCGCGTCAACGGGTCACGATCGGCGAAGTAGTCATACGTGGCGACCGTCAGCTCCTGCTCGTCATCGGCCGTGCGCATCCGCGGGCGACGGACCGCGACACGCCGCCCGCCGAGCGTCATCGACCCGTCCTCATGGCCGTGACGGTTCGCCGTGCGCTGCGCGTTCCACTTGCCCTTCGGCCCCACGACCTCCTCGACCTCGCGCTCCATCAGCTGATGCACGACGCTCAGGCCGACCCCGACCGAGAGCGCGAGCAGCCCCTCCCTCGCCGCGCCGACGAGCTCACCCAGCGCCTCCTGAATCTCCGCAGGCAGCGGACTCTCCAACGCCTCCGAGGCCGTAACGACCTGCGGGCCAGATACCTTCTTCATGGCGGTTCCTCCTGTCCTCTCGGACTTGGTTAGCGCCCCGAACGCTCCCAACCAGAGCGGACGAGGCGGGAGGACCGCCACTCAAACTTCTACGAGGTGTCGGACAACCTCCGGAGCTGCGTCGGCGCACCGGCCGCCCTGAGGGGGGAGGTGCCGGGAGGTCTCCGAATGCCCATGCAACCGTGCAACCCCCCTCAGTTGGCTGCTCCCTAGAGGAGTACGCCGAGGCGAAGCGCCTTCCGGTCGGGTTCCTGCGCGACCTGGGGATAACCGACTACAAGGACTCGCGGTTTCCCGCGAAGGTGCTCCGCGTCCCTACAAGGACGCGCAGGGCAACGAGCCGGCCGTCCGCATCCGCAAGGAACTACACAAGCGCGAGGACGGCACCGACGAGCGATTCCTGTGGCGCAAGGGCTCCAAGCCATGCCTATATGGACTGTGGCGGCACCGAGCGGTTGCACGGTTGCGCGTTGTATCGGATACCTCCGACCCATTCCCCCTCTACTGTTGGTGGAGGGCGAAAGCGACTGCCAAACGCTTTGGCACCACGGGGTCGCTGCGCTGGGGCTGCCGGGAGCCGGCATGTGGCGCGAGGGGCGCGACCTTCGTCACTTCGACGGCCTCGATCGGGTCTTCGTGGTCATTGAGCCAGACCAGGGAGGCGAGGCGGTCAAGGGCTGGCTGGCTGACTCGAAGCTTCGCGACCGCGCCTGGCTCGTGGAGATACCCGGCGGCGATGTGTCGGCGCTGTACCTCGCTGATCTCGAGCACTTCAAGGAAAACCTCCGGAAGGCTTTAGATACGGCTGAACCGTGGCGGTCTCGCGCGGCGGCCTTTGAGGATGCTGAACGCCGGGAGCTGCGCGAGCAGTGTGCGAGTCTCGCGTCGGAGCCTCGGATCCTGGACCGTTTTGTCGAGGATCTGCGTGCTCTGGGGATCGTGGGCGAGGAGCGGTTCGCGAAGCTGACCTACCTGGCCGTGACATCGCGCCTGTTCGACCGGATCGTCTCGGAGGGCGTCAAGGGCCCCTCGGCAGCCGGCAAGTCCATCGTGGTCGAGCGCACGTTGGAGTTCTTTCCGCCGTCCGCCTTCTACCTCCTGACCGGGATGTCCGAACGCGGGCTGATCTTCATCGGCGAGGACATGTCCCACCGGATGCTCGTCCTCTTCGAGGCGACCGGCATGGCCGGCGACATGCAGAGCTACCTGATCCGCTCGCTGCTCTCCGAGGGACGCATCCGCTACCAGATGCCGAGCAAGGGCGAGGGCGGGGAGATCGAGGGGAGGCTGGTCGAACTCGACGGACCCACCGGCCTGATCGTCACCACCACCGCAATCAGCTTGCACCCCGAGAACGAGACACGGCTGCTCTCGATCGAGCGCTTCCGCACGGGTTAGGCCATGCTTTTCAAGCAAGATGGCCCGGACGGCGGCCAGAAGTTCTTGGTCGCCGTCCTGGACCAGCACGAGCCTCCAGGGTTCGTCCGTTTCGCCGATCAGCGCGAGAGCCTGCTCTCGCAGCTCGGCGTGCCGCTCGCGAGCGCATGTCGGGCAGCGCCAGCCTCGGGGAGTCGGTTCCCAGCCAGGCAGCGCGCGTTGCTCGGAGCGACTATATGTTCGCCGGCAGACGCCACACAGCCGTTCTTCCAGGAAATCGCCGTCAAGGTCCACGAACATATGCCCGCACTTACGGCTCGATACGCACAAAGGAGATCCTGATGGACGCTGTACTGACCGCCATAAGCCGCGAGCCTATGCACGACGGCCAGTGTGTTGAGCTGCTCGCCTGGGGCCTAACGGCCGAGGAGGTTTTGCGCCAAATTCAGCACCACCTTCAGCAAGGTTTGCTCGAGAGGGACGCCGACGGCCGTTTGTGTCTGAGCCCTATGGGCGAAGACGTGGTGGGGCGCGCTTGATGGCCGATAGCCGGAAGCTCACGAAAACCAAGACGCCGGGCTGATCGACACTCGTCGGATCGCCGAAGTGCTCGACGTCTCGATGCAGGAGCTTGGGCGACTGGTCGAAGCCGAGGACGGCAAGTAGGATGGACCCAGGCCACGCTGACGCGCCGTGGCGTAGATTGTGGCGATGACCCTCGATGAGATTCGCAGAGTCGTTGCGGACAGCAGCAGGGAGGCGTGGCACGTCTTGAAGGGCGATGCGCCGACATACATCGGCCGGTTCGTCGAGCGCCACTCGGACGGCGAGCGCTGGCGGGAGTTCCTCCAGCATGACCAGCGTGCCGTCCTTCGCGGGGATGTCGATATTGGGCTCGTGTGGGGCATGACGGCGGACCCGCACAACGAAGCCGTGGAGCCGCATTGGACTGAGGCTTTCCGTCCACGGGAGGCCTACCCCGACGTAGTGGAGGTCTTATACCGTGGCCAGCCAGTTGATCGCGAGGTCTACGCGACGGTGGACAACGCGCACGGGCTGGTGCCGTGGCCATCGGCGATCCCCGCGGAACCGGAGGCGCTAAGGGTGACTCGTTGGCAGTTCAACCTCGTTGAGCTGCTCGATGAACTGGGCGCATCCGTTGGCGTAGGGTCCGTCGAGGAGTACATGCGTCGCTGTGGGATCATGGTGGTGGACTGATGCACCTTGTCAACGGCGTGTCAACGAACGCGGCTCAGAGAGGCTTATTTGCGAGTGAGGCGTAGACTCGCCGCATGGCGGGAGGCGAACGCGACTGGCGCGAAGGTAGCGCGGAGACTCTCATCCTGAATGTGGGCAGCGGGCCGCTCGTGGGCTTTATGCGCCGGCAAAGCCGAGGACGGGAAGCTCTACTGGGAAAAGCGACAAGTGCCGCAGGCGGGCAAACTCGGCGGACAGACGGCTGATAGGGAGCAGCTGAGCCCCGATCAGCTGCTAGAGGCTCTACGCGGCCCTCTCGGGGCTTACTGCATGGCGGACACCCCTCAGCCAGTCCGGTGGTACATCGTGCGTGTGAGCACGGGCGACGTTGCCGACGCACAGCCATCGGACGGCTTTCCCACGCAGACCGAAGCGGAAGAGTTCTACATGGCCGTGTTCAGTGGCGACCCGAGCCTTGAGGTCTGGGCCGTCACTCACCCCTGATCGCTGTTGCCCGGTCTGTCTGGTATGCTTCACATACTATGCCGACTAAAACAGCAGCACCACCAACTGACGCGCCACGCGCCAAGCAACTGCGCCTGACCCTGACTGAGAAGCAATGGCGCGCTCTACGCATCCGCGCGGCTGAAGAGGACACGAGCATGCAAGCCTTCGTCGCCGCAGTTGTGCGCCGTGAGCTGGGTGATGCGTGATGGGCGCCACCGGAATACGTCAACGCCACGGCAACCGCTGCAAACGCACGAGCGGCTGCAACTGCCCCTGGGAGGCCAGCGTCTACTCCAAGCGGGACGAGAAGAAGATCCGAAAGACGTTCCCGACGAAAGCCGCGGCGCAGGCATGGCGCGAGGACAGTCGCTCAGCGGTGCGCCAGCGGCGGATGCGGGCCCCAACATCGGAAACGCTGCGCGAGGCCTCGCAGGCATGGCTCGAAGGCGCTCGGTCGGGTCTGATCCGTCCACGGTCGGGGGAGCCATACAAGCCAGCCGCGCTCCGCCACTACGAGCGAGGATTACGGCTGCGGGTGCTGCCAGCGCTCGGCGCCCGGAAGCTATCGGCGATCGAGCGCGAGGACTTACAGGCGTTCGTGAACCGGATGACCGCGGACGGTCGCAGCCCGGCACTGATCGAGGCGACAATCCTGCCGGTGCGCGCCATCTTCCGCCAAGCGATGAAGACGCCGAGCAGCGGAATCGTCGTTAACCCCACGGTTGGCCTCGAGCTACCCGCGACGAAGGGCAGGCGTGAACGTGTCGCGCCGCCCGCAGAGTGCGCGAGCCTGCTCGCCGTGCTGCCGGAGCGCGACCGGGCGCTGTGGGCGACCGCGATGTACGCGGGCTTGCGCCGCGGCGAGCTGATGGCGCTGAGGGTGGGGGACATCGACTTGCCCGGCGGCGTGATCAGCGTGCGCCGGGGCTGGGACCAGTACGAGGGCGCGATCGCGACGAAGTCAAGCAACGAGCGCAAGGTGCCGATCGCAGGCGCGCTGCGCGCCTACCTGGCCGAACACCTCCTGCAGCTCGGCTGGCGCGAGGGCCTCGTATTCGGCACCAGCCCCACGCAGCCGTTCGCCGGCTCTGTGCTCGCGTTCCGTGCGGACCGCGAATGGAAGGCGGCGGGGCTGGAGCGGATCACGCTGCATGAGTGCCGACACACCTACGCTTCGCTGATGATCGAGGCGATGAGCGAGGCTGGCGAATTCAACCCGAAGGCCCTGTCGACGTACATGGGGCACGCGAACATCTCGATCACCTACGACAGGTACGGACACATGATGCCTGGCAACGAGGAGAAGGCCGCCGGTCTGCTGGACGCATACCTGGCGCGTGCGGCAAGGAGAGCCTGATGGCCGCGCCGCCGGAGCAACGACGCGCGGCCGCACTTGAACACCGGAGACACGATCGCTCGTCCGTCGAAGACCAACGCATCAAATAGCGGCATGGAGTCTCTTCTTCGCGACACCTGGCTGCAGGCGCTCGACCATTCCGGTCTGAGCGGCGACGACTTCTACCTGCTCGCCTGCCCGGGCACGGCCGTGGACGGATATGCCAAGGGAGCCACCTATCCGCCGGGCATCGAGCTGGTCGAGGACGAATTCCTAACCGGTGGGGTCCTCGTCGACGCAAACAAGGACGAACATCGCGCGAAGCACCGCATCGCCGTATTCGAGGACGTCGACGCGGAAGACCCCGTGGCAATGGCGATCTTGGCGGGAACGCTGCGGCACGAGATTGAGCATGCTCGACAGCGGATGGTATGTGGCGGTGCGCTCTTTGACGTTGACGAATGTGCCGACGTCGCGATTGGCCTCAAGGCAGGAGATCTCCCTGAATCACTCCACCTCTACCGGTTGAAGCCCATCGAGCAGGACGCAAATGCGGCCGCAGCGATGCTTCTACGCAATCACTTTTCCGGCCTGGTCGAGGCGGTGCTGGAGTCCACAGACGCAGCGCTGGTCCAATCGCATGCCCCGCCGGGTCGCCCGGAGAGTTTGCTCGCCCGGACTGTGTGCTTCATCTTCCTGTTTGCTGGCGTCGTTGAAAAACACTCTCGGATTCCGAACGGAGTGTCCTTCGACCGACGTCTCGATGCCTTATCAACGGATGCTGGCGATCTCTGGCGCCATCTCCAGCAGGCCGCGGAGCGGGGGCAGGAATGACGCCGCAGCTCGCGCCATTCTCGCGCCAGTTTTGCTCTGATCCGACCGGATTCAGCCGGACTCCATCGGAGTGTGTTTGGCTCTAGGGTGCGATATTTGGCTCTGTAGAGCGGGTAGCAACGGATGGTACGCGTACGTGCATTAGCGTCACAGCGGCGGGATCCAACGCCCCCCGAGTCTCATCCCCGCTTCCTCGCCGTGAGGGTCGGTGAGCAGCGGTGCCTGCGCCCCGTACGCGCGGAGGTCGGCGATGCCGTCCGGTCGCTCGCGGAGCACGATCACGCGCGCGAGCTCGCCTGTCTGCTCTCCGTCGGTTCGCTCGTAGGTCGCATCGACCTCGGCGATCCAGACGTCGTCCGCGTGCCATTCCGCCGTCACCTTGTGCGTCGTCGCACGCAGCGGTGCGACAAAGTCCGTCAGCATTTCTCGCACCGCAGCGGTTCCTTGCGCGCGACCGCCGTCTATGGTCAGGAACTTGGCGTCGCGCGTCAGCAGTGCCATCACCGCGTCGACGTCGAGGCTGTCGAGAGCTGCGAGCAGCCGGTCAAGCGGCGAGTCAGTCATCGGGCGCGATGCTAGCGGCGACGCCGGCAGCGCGCAGGATTAGGCCGTGGTCCCGGCGAAGACGGGTGGATCATGTCCGGTCTCGCCACGCCATGGCTCGTCGTGGTGTTCGTCGCCGGTGCGGTCGCCACATGGGCTGCGGGGACGAGCCGCTCCAGGACGACAGATGCGCTGGACGCGAGACTCGGCCTCGGCGAAGAGCTTGGCGGGATCATCCTGCTCGCGATCGCCGGCACGCTGCCGGAGCTCGCGATCACGGTGTCGGCGGCGGCGCAAGGAAACTGGATCTCGCCGCCGGGAACTTGATCGGCGGGATCGCGGTCCAGACGATGGTGCTGGTCATCTGCGACGCGGTCGCCGGCCGCGAGCGTCCGCTCACCTTCCTGGTGGGGGCGCTCACACCTGTGCTCGAGGGTTTGCTGGTGGTGCTGGCGATCTCGGGTGTTGATGGGCGCGCTGCTCACGTCTTCGACCGCGATCGGAGGGATCGTCAGCCCGGCATCGCTCGCGATCGTGGTCGTCTGGGTGGCCGGCGTCTATGCGATCAACCATGTGCGCAAGAATCCGCGCTGGAGGGTCTCGATGCCGGGTAGCCGGCGCGGGCGGCGGCGGCACGGCGAACCGCGTAGCGAGGTCCGCACCCCTTTGCGGAACGGTCGACGGCGCAGGTGGCGGGGATCTTCGCGGGCGCCTGCGCCGTCACGCTCGTGGCCGGCGTTGCACTCGAGCTCACCGGCAACACCCTCGCCGACCGGGCCGGGATCAACGGCGTCATCTTCGGCGCGACGGTGCTGGCGACCGTGACTGCCCTGCCGGAGATCAGCTCCGGTATCGCGGCTGTGCAGCTCGGCGACAACGCGCTCGCGCTCGGCGACATCTTCGGCGGCAACGCCTTCCAGGCGTGTCTGTTCCTGCCGGCAGACCTCATCGCCGGAGCACCTGTGCTGCCGACGGCGGGTCGCCTGAACGGCTGGCTGGCGGCGCTCGGCGTCGCGCTGACGGCGATCTATGCCTTTGGCGTCATCCTTCGCCCGGAACGGTGCTTCGCGAGGCTCGGGCCCGATTCGCTGGTCGCAGTGGTCGTCTTTGGGCTCGGTGTCGCCGGGCTGGTAACCCTGCCTCAGTAGCAGGGGCGACAGCGGATAAGATCCCCGAGATCCTCCACCGAGCTTGGACCCGATCAGGGGAGGGCATTGCGGCGATCGGCGCCGAAAGATGACGCGCGACCGATCCGCCGAATCGCCCGCGATGACGCATCAGCTCGCCTTCTCCAGCAGCGCTGGACGGTGGGTGCTCGCGGTCGCCGTGCTCGGCTCGGGGATGGCTTTCCTCGACGCCACAGTCGTCACCGTTGCGCTGCCGACGATCGGGCGCGACCTGCACGCCTCGACGAGCTCGCTGCAGTGGATCCTCAACGGCTACCAGCTCACCCTGGCGTCGCTGATCCTGCTCGGCGGCTCGCTGGGCGACCGCTATGGCCGCCGGCTCATCTTCGTGATCGGGGTGGGCCTGTTCAGCGTGGCGTCTGCGCTGTGCGCGGTCTCGCCGACCGTCGAGGTGCTGATCATCGCGCGGGTCGCACAAGGGGTGGGGGGCGCGCTGCTCACGCCCGGCAGCCTCGCGATGATCGAGGCCACTTTCCGCGAATCGGACCGTCCCCGCGCGATCGGCGCCTGGTCCGGGCTCACCGGCGTCGCGACCGCAGTCGGGCCGCTGCTCGGCGGCTATCTCGTCTCGGCGGTGTCGTGGCGCGCGGTCTTTGTGCTCAACCTGCCGATCGGGGCGGCCGTCTTCGCGCTGGCCCACCACGTGCCGGAGACCAGGGATCCGACCGCACACGGGCGTCTGGATGTCGGCGGCGCCGCCCTCGGGGTCCTCGCCCTGGCCGGGCTCACGATCGCGCTGATCGACGCGCCCGAACACGGACTCTCGGCGTCGGTCGCCCTGGCCGGCGTCGTGGGCGTGGTGTCGCTCGCCGCGTTCCTGATCGCCGAGAAGCGCAGCGCAAATCCGATGATGCCGCTGGGCATGTTTTCCTCGCGCCAGTTCAGCGCTGCGAACCTCGTCACGTTCGTCGTCTACCTGGCGATCGGCGGCTTCTTTTTCCTGGTCGTCTCGTTTTTGCAGATCTCGCTCGGCTACTCGCCCGTTGCCGCCGGCGCGGCGACCATCCCGGTGACGCTGCTGATGCTCGGGCTGTCAGCGCGTTCGGGCGCCCTCGCCCAGCGCGTCGGGCCGCGGATCCCGCTCACGGTCGGCCCGCTGATCATCGCCGCCGGTCTGCTGCTACTGACCCAGATCAACCCCGGCGACAGCTACCTCGGCAGCGTGCTTGTGCCAGTGACCATCTTCGGCCTCGGGCTCACGCTCGTCGTCACGCCGGTCACGGCAACCGTGCTCGCCGCCGCCGACGCCAGCCATGCGGGGATCGCATCGGGCATCAACAATGCTGTCGCGCGCATCGCCCAACTGATCGCGGTCGCGCTGCTGCCGCTGGTCGCCGACCTCGGCGGTCAACGCTTCTATCAACCCGCGGCGATGACCCACGGCTTCCACGTCGCGATGATCGTCGCGGCGGCAATCGCCGCCACGGGCGCGGTCGTCGCGTGGCTGGGCCTCAGCGACGACGCGCTCAGCAGCGAACCCGAACGCCGCGGCGAATCGCCGGTCCGGGTCTCGACCGACTACTCCTGCGCCGTCGCGGGACCGCCCGCGCGTTCGCAGCGGGCATGAGCCCAGTCCGGCGATAGAGCGCTCAACCGGTCGCGGGGCTGCTAGCGGGCGCCCCTGCGCGACGCCTGGTGTCGCGCGAGCAGCCAGCCGACGGCGAAGCCGACTACCCCACACAGCGCGATCACCACGATCAGCGCAACGTCGCTCGTCCCGAAGATCCAGTGCACCGTCACCGTCTGGCTGTTGAGGATCGCGAACACGACCAGCAGCACGGACAGCACGCCGGCGACGATGGTCCTGGCAGAGGGTTTGCGCCGGGCGGCCGCAGCCGGCCGTGTATCGGAGGATGCCATGCCAGGAAGATACTCCCGGCGTCAGGCGGAAGCCAGGCGGCGATCGGGGTCCGGTCTCTAGGCGGAGTTGGACGTCCGGTTTCGGCGCCAGGCCGCCACCACACCGGCCGCTCCGAGCGCGCCCAGGCCTGCGGCGATCGCGGCGCCGATCATCGCTTCCTGAACGAGCCGGCGGATGCGCCGCCGCACGTAGACGAATCCCGCCACCGTCGCCGTCGCCAGGAGCGCCTGATCGATCTGGCGATCACGATCGGTTCGCTTCGAGAACACGGCGCTGAGTGTACAGCGGGCCGCGGCGCCATGCCGAATCGCCTGCGATGCTCTACGCATATGTCCAGCGACGCTCCGCTCCGGCTGCTCGTGCTCGGCTCGACCGGGTCGATCGGCACGCAGGCGCTCGATGTGTGCGTGCGCGAGCCGGGCCGCTTCGAACTGGTCGGGCTGTCGGCCGAGCAGTCGTGGGAGACGCTGGTGGCGCAGGCGCAGGCACACGGCGTCGGCCGCATCGCTCTGGCCGACGCCGACGCCGCGGCCTGCGCGGCGGAGGCCTGGACCGCGGGCGAGGTGCTCAGCGGCGCGGAGGGACTGGTTAGTCTCGTCGTCGAGTCGGGCGCCGACCTGGTGCTCAACGCGCTCGTGGGATCGGCCGGTCTCGGGCCGACCGTCGCGACGCTCGGCGAGGGAATCGACCTGGCGCTCGCGAACAAGGAGTCGCTGGTCGTCGGCGGTGAGCTGGTGAGCGCGCTCGCCGAAGCTACGGGTGCGCGGATAACGCCCGTCGACTCCGAGCACACCGCGCTGCATCAGCTGCTCTCCGGACAACCGCCGGGCACGGTCGAGCGTCTGACGATCACCGCCAGCGGCGGCCCGTTCAGGGGACGCACGCGTGCCCAGCTCGAGGGCGTCACGGTCGAGCAGGCGCTGGCGCACCCGACCTGGGCGATGGGCGGGAAGATCACGATCGATTCGGCCACGCTGATGAACAAGGGGCTCGAGCTGATGGAGGCCCATCACCTGTTCGGCACGCCCTACGAGCGGATCGACGTGGTCGTGCACCCGCAATCGCTCGTCCACGGCCTCGTCCAGCTCGCGGACGGGGCGATGCTCGCGCACCTCGGGCCGCGCGACATGCGGATCGCGATCTCCTATGCGTTGCACGGAGGCGAGAGCGTGGCGCTCGCGGATCGGCAAGCCGGCGATCGAGGATCGGGCAACGGCGGCTCGGCCGGGCCCAGCGCGGTGGTGCCGCTGGATCTTGCGCAGGTGGGGTCGCTGACGTTCGAGCCGGTCGACGTCGAGGCGTTTCCATGCCTGCGGCTCGCGCGAGACGCCGCGCGGGCGGGCGGGACCGCGCCCTGCGTCCTGAACGCGGCCAACGAGGTCGCGGTGCACGCGTTCCTGCGCGGCGCGCTCGAGTTCAACGCGATCGGGGACACGATCGAGCGCACGCTGCAGCGGCTGGGCGGCCAGCCGCTGCGAGGGTTCGAGTCGCTGTACGAGGCCGACCGTCTGGCGCGAGCGGCGGCAAACGAGCTGGTGGCTGCCAAACTGCAAACATGAGCTGGTTCTTGACGATCCTCGGGATCGTCCTGCTGATCGTTCTGCACGAGCTGGGGCACTTCCTGGCCGCCAAGGCGGTCGGGATGCGGGTGGAGCGCTTCTCGCTGTTCTTTCCGCCGACGCTCGCGCGCCTGCGCAGGGGCGAGACCGAGTACGCGATCGGCGCGATCCCGGCGGGCGGCTACGTGAAGATCACCGGCATGAACCCCGAGGAGATCGCCGAACTCGAGCCCGAGGTGGCGCGACGCGCCTACTACAACCAGGCGCCGTGGAAGCGCGTCGTCGTGATCCTCGCCGGCCCGGGCGTGAACCTGCTGATCGCGTTCGTGCTGTTCTGGGTGATCATCGCGACGGGCAACCTCGACGGCAACGAGATGCTCGCCAGCCTCAATCCGTCGGTCGCGCGCGTGGTATCGACGACCGGCGTGGGAGCGATCGAGCCAGGGATGCCGGCCGCTGGCGTCCTCAAAAGGGGCGACCGCATCCTGCGGGTGGACGGCAAATCGATGACCGTCCTCTCCGCGCAGCGTGCGATCGGCGCGCACCGCTGCCCGGGGGCTCAGACCGATGGCTGCCGGGCGGCCACGCCGGTGCAGCTCACGATCAGACGCGGCGCACGCACGTTGACCGTATCCGCCTACCCCCGCTACAACAAGCAGGCCGGGCGGATGATCGTCGGCTTTGACTTCGCCGTGGCCGCGCGACAGCTGTCGGCGCCGGCCGCGGCCGGCGTCGCGGTCCACGAGATGTGGAGCTCCACCACACACCTGCTCTCGAGCCTCGGCAGGGCCTTCACCAGCGCCAAGGTCCGCCACGAATTCCACAGCATCGTCGGCATCACCGAGCTAACCCAGGAAGCGGTCGCGGCGGGAGCCGGGTACGCGCTGGCGCTCGTCGGGTTCCTGTCGCTCGTGCTCGCGGTCTTGAACCTGTTGCCGTTCCTGCCGCTCGACGGCGGTCACGTGCTGTGGGCGGTAGCCGAGAAGCTGCGCGGCCGGCGCATCTCGGTCGCCGCGATGTGGCGCTTCAGCTCCGTCGGGATCGTGCTGCTGCTGTTCCTGGTGATCAACGGACTCTCCAACGACATCAGCCCCGGCGGCTGATCGGCTGCTCGCGAGCCGATCAGCGGCTCGCGGCCTGAGCGGCCGCTTATCGGCCGGGTCGTCGCTCAGGCGTCGACAGGACGCACGCACACCCAGCTCTTGACGAGCGGGCCGAGCCGCTCGGGCAGCGCCGGCCCGAACAGCTGCTCCATCTCGGAGCGGCGCAGCAGCGCCATCTGCTCCCACGAGCCGGCAGCGCCCAACCGCCAGTAGTGGCGGCGAAGGCCCGGCGGCAGCCAGTGCGCGAACGGCAACAGCGCATGCGGCTCGAGCGGGAAGGAGAACGCCGGTGTCTGCGCGAACCAGCCGCGCCCCACCCGGCGGACCTCCGCCGCGAACGCCGCCCGCTGTGGACGCGGGACGTGCTCGATCACGCTCGAGCAGTAGACGAGGTCGAACTCGTCCGCGGCGAACGGCAGGCCCTCGGCGGCGTTGGCGCGCACGAATGGCCCCGGATAGTCGGGGCGGTCGACGAGATCGAGGCCGGTGATATCCAGCGCCGGCTCGAGCGCGCGCAGGCCCAGGCGCCCACAGCCCAGGTCGAGCACGCGTCCCCCCGCGGGCAGCCGCGCGAGCGCGAAGAAGCGGGCGTGGCGGCGTGCACGGGCGCGCGCGGCGAGCGGCGAGGCCAGGCGCGCCAGCGGCCCGCGCGCGGTCGCGTACACGTCGAAGGAGGGGGCGCTCATCGTAGAATCAATGCAGGATGGCATCTGAGCGGCAGATCACGGTGGGAACCGTTCCAATCGGCGGCGGCGCGCCGGTCGCCGTGCAGACGATGACCAAGACCGAGACCGCCAACGTCGCGGCCACGATGGATCAGATCCGCGAGGTCGCGGACGCGGGCGCGGACATCGTGCGCGTGGCGGTGCCGCGCGAGCACGACGCCGAGGCGCTGAAGACGATCGTCGCGCAATCGCCGATTCCGGTGATCGCGGACATCCATTTCAACCACACGCTCGCGCTGAAGGCGATCGAGGCGGGCGCAGATTGCGTGCGGCTGAACCCGGGCAACATCGGCGGACCGGACAAGGTCGCCGAGGTGACCGCGCTGGCCTCCGCGCGCGGTACGCCGCTGCGCGTCGGCGTGAACTCGGGCTCGCTGCCACGGCACCTGCGCCAGCTCGAGTACGACAATCCCGTGGAGGCGCTCGTCACGGCGGCAGTCGAGACCGTGCAGCTGATGGAGCGCCTGGACTTCACCAACTTCAAGGTGTCGATGAAGTCGACATCGGTGCCGAACACGATCGCCTCCAACAGGATGCTCGCCGAGCGCATCCCGTATCCGCTTCACCTGGGGATCACCGAGGCGGGCACGAAGTGGTCGGGGTCGCTGAAGTCGGCGGTCGGGCTCGGCACGCTGCTCGCGGACGGAGTCGGCGACACGATCAGGATCTCGCTGTCGACGTTCCACGCCGAGGAGGAGGTGAAGGTGGCCTGGGAGATCCTCAAGGCGCTGAAGCTGCGCGAGCGCGGGCCGGTGCTGATCGCGTGCCCGACGTGCGGGCGACTGCAGTTCGACATGGACACGGTCGTGGCCGAGGTCGAGCAACGGCTCGAGGCCTATGAGGACCCGATCGAGGTGTCGGTCCTCGGCTGCGCGGTGAACGGCATCGGCGAGGCCAGGCACGCCGACTTCGGGATCACGGGCGCGAAAGACATGGGCATGATCTACTCCAAGGGCGAGCCGCTGAAGAAGGTCCCCACCGAGCAGCTCGTGGACGAGCTGTTCAAGGAGATCGACCGCTACTACGCGGCCGGCAAGAGCGTCCAGCGCGACGAGCACGCGGCCGCCGAGGCGCGCGAGTGGCTCGCGCAGAACGAGGACACCACGCAGATGACGCCTGAGCGAATGGCTGCGCTGGAGGCCGCAGCGGCGGACGAGGCCGACGCGGTGCTCGAGTCGATGCTCGAGTCGGCCAGCCCGGTCGCCGGCAGGCGCTTCACGCGACGCTGAAACGCGCCTCCACCGCCGGCCAATTGACGACGTTCCACCAGGCGTCGATGTAGTCCGGGCGCCGGTTCTGGTATTTCAGGTAGTAGGCGTGCTCCCACACGTCGACGCCCAGCAGCGGCGTCTGGCCGGCCGAGATCGGGTTGTCCTGATTGGGCGTGCCGACGATCGCCAGCCCCGAGCCGTCGTGCACCAGCCACGACCAGCCCGAGCCGAACTGGTTGACGCCGGTTTCCTTGAGCTGCGCCTGAAAGCCCGCGAAGGAGCTGAAGGCCTGAGCGATCGCCTCGCCGAGCCCCCCGCTCGGCTCGCCGCCGCCGTCGGGGGACATGCTCTCCCAGAACAGCGTGTGGTTGTAGTGCCCGCCGCCGTTGTTGCGGACGGCCGTGCGCCGGTCCTCGGGGACTTGCGAGAGGTCGCGCAGCACGTCCTCGACCGCGGCGCCGGCCAGCGGGGTCCCCTCGAGCGCAGCGTTCGCCTTGTCGACGTAGGCCTGGTGATGCTTGTCGTGGTGGAATTCCATCGTCGCCTTGTCGATATGCGGTTCGAGCGCCTCGTAGGCGTAGGGGAGCGGCGGGACGGTATAGGCCATGGGGGCTCCTTCTCGGTCTCGGTCGATGGCGTGATGCGCAAGCTGTTTCTATCAGAGGCCGGACCGTGTTCGTAAGCGCGCGCGAGCCTGCGGCGGTGCCCGGCTCGCGCAAGAGCCGTTACGCTCATTACATGACTTCGCTCGCTCCCGGACGTCCCGGGCGGCCAGCTGCCGCCACGCGCGAGGATGCGATCGGCCTCGCGACCGACCGCTTTCTGGCGGGAGAGCGCGTGGACGTACAGGCGATCGCCAAGCAGCTCGGCCTCGCGCGGGCCACGATCCACCGCTGGTTCGGGACGCGCGAGGGCTTGCTCGGCGAGGTCCTCGCGAACATGGCCGAAACGCGGATCGCGGAGATCCGCCGCAAAACTCCGCGCAACGGGGCGCGCGGGCTGTTGGAAATCTTTGACCGGTTCAATCGCGATCTGACGAGGACGCCGGGCATGCGGGTGCTGCTGGAGCAGGAGCAGGAGCGCGCGCTGCGGATCCTCACCTCGAGCGGCGGGATCGTGCAGCCGCGGATAGTCGCGGCTGTCGAGCGCCTGATCGAAGAGGAAGTGAAGGCCGGCCAGTTCGCGCCGACCGTCTCCCCGGCGGTGCTGGCATACGCGATGGTGCGCCTCGGCGAGGCATTCCTGTATAACGATGCAATCATCGGCATCCGGGGCGACACCGAGCGGCTGCGCGAGATCGAGGCGGCGCTGCTCGGCGTGAGCCGGCCGGTGCGAGTCTGACAGGAGGAGGGGCAGAGCGATGATGGAGTACCGGCTGGCCCGGGGCTCGCGGCGCTGTCAACGGATCGCGCTGCTGGTCGTGCTGGCGCTGGCGGCGCCGTTGCTGATCGGCTTCGCGACCGCCGCGCCGGCGAGCGCGAAGACCGTGTGGCTGTGTAAACCAGGCCTCAAACCCGACCCCTGCAAGGAAGACCGGACCGCCACGAGCGTGACCTACGAAGGCTCGACGCGGATGGAAAAGCTGCAAAAGCCCACGCGCCGGGGCGCACCGCCGGTCGACTGCTTCTACGTCTACCCGACGGTCAGCGAACAGGAAGGCCCCAACGCGAACCTGGAAATCGAACCGCAGGAGACGCAGATCGCGATCGACCAGGCCTCCCGCTTCTCCCAGGACTGCCGCGTGTTCGCCCCGATGTATCCCCAGCTGACGCTGAAGGCGATCCTGAATTCGGGATCGATCACGCTGGAAGAGGCCGCGAGGGCGTACCTGGGCGTGCTCGAAGCGTGGCAGGAATACCTGCACAAGTTCAACAAAGGCCGCGGCGTCGTGCTGATCGGACACTCGCAGGGCTCGCTGGTCCTGATTCAGCTGCTCAAGGAACAGATCGACCCCAACCCGGCGCTGCGCAAACAGCTGGTGTCGGCGATCCTGCTCGGCGGCAACGTCCTGGTCCCCGAAGGCCAGCTCGTCGGCGGCTCGTTCAAGAACATTCCCGCCTGCCAGTCCGCGCTTCAGACCAGCTGCGTGATCGCCTACTCGAGCTTCCTCAAGGAACCGCCCGAAGGAGCCTTCTTCGGCCGGCCCGACAGCCCGCTGCTGAATGCGACCGGCGAACCGCCACCGGAAGGCTCGGAAGTCCTGTGCGTCAACCCGACGCTACTCACCCAGACCGGCGCTGCGGGGCCGCTGCTGCCGTACGCGCCGACGACGACGTTCCCCGGCCTGCTCGGCCTCGTCCAGCCGGCGCCGTCGGCGCCGACGCCGTGGGTCACGATGCCCGGCCTTGCCGAAGCCCAGTGCAAGCACGAAAACGGTGCAAGCTGGCTACAGATCAGCGTCGCGGGTAGCCCCAGCGAAGCGGTGCTTAAAGAACGCGAAGAACGCCACGAACTCGCCCAGGAACTGCTCGGACCCGACTGGGGCCTGCACCTCTACGACGTCAACATCGCCGCCGGGAACCTCGTCAACACGGTCGCCATACAGTCCCAGGCCTACGCGTTCGATGGCTAGCCGAGCGCGTTCGCAGGCTGGCTGAGCGGCATCCTGCGGGGCGGGCGTATACGCTCGATGCATGCTTGCGCGAGCGCTCGCAGCAGGTCGGTCGATGCCACCGATCACAGCGCGCCGGCTGCTCGGCCTGGACCGCTCGGGCCCGCCGCCGCCGCAGACGCTGGCGGGCGCGCCGCTGCGTCCGTGGACCGTGCCGAACGCGATCGGCTTTCTGCGGCTCGCGCTGATCCCGGTCTTTTTGATCGTCGCGTTCTCGAGCTCGGACGGCACGGGCGCGGCGCCGGCGGCGCTGTTTGCGGTTATCGGCTGGGGGGACTACGCCGACGGAATCGCAGCGCGCGTGACCGGCCAGTACAGCCGGCTGGGGACGTTGATGGATCCGGTGACCGACAGGCTGCTGGTCATCTCCGGGGTCGTCGTCTGCTGGCACTTCGCGCTGCTGCCGCGCTGGGCGCTGGCCGTGCTCGTGCTGCGCGAGCTCGCGATGCTCGCGCTCGGCCGCTACGCCCTGACGCACGGGGTGCAGATCAGCATCAACTGGCCGGGGCGAATTGGGGTGGGCTTTTTGATGGGGGCGCTGTTCTTCGCGATGGCCGGGCTGGAAACGGTCGGCGCCGTGATGCTCTACGTCGGGCTCGCGCTCGCGCTCAGCGCAACGGTGCGCTACGCGCAGACCGGATTGCGCCAGTTGCGACTACTGCAGGGAGGCTGACGCGGGCCTCGCCGCGTGCAAGCGCGCGAACGGATTTACCCTCAAGCTCAGCTTTACGGTAAAGTCCTGCGAGCAGGCGTAGGAACGGGCGGATCAGCGCCCGCTATAGGGCAGGTGCGAGAGGAGGGCGATCGGCGATGGACACGTTTCCAGACCTCGGCACGCTGGACGACGGTGAACTCAAGGACCTGATCAAGAAGCTGACAGACGAAGAGACGGAGATCTCCTATCAGCGCCGGATCTTGCACGGCAAGATCGACATCCTGCGCGCAGAGCTGGTGAACCGCTTGCGCAAGAAGCACAACGGGGGTGCTCCGCCGGTGATCAGCGGCGAGGACGTGCAGCAGCTGACGGACATTCTCGCCAGCCATCAGCCGCCTCTGACGACCGACGCCGAGTAGCCCGAGCCGGAGGAGCGGAGGCGATCGCGATGGCTCTGCACTGCACCGAGTGCGGCTTCGTCAACGCCGAGGGCGCCAACTACTGCCAGCGTTGCGGCTCGCTGCTGCCCCGTTCGGAGGGCTCGGGCGAGCCGGTGACCGCGACCTACCGCATCGACGAGGCCGGCGAGCTCGTGCCGGTCGAGCTCGATGACGTGATCGCGCGAGGCCCGGCGCTCGTGATTCGCGCGGGCGGAGGGCGCGTCGGCGAGAGCTTTCAGGTGCACGGCGAGCGCATGACGATCGGGCGCCGGCCCGACTCGGACGTGTTCCTCGACGACGTGACCGTCTCGCGCGACCACGCGCTGCTGATCAGGCGCGCCGATTCGTGGCACCTCGACGACTGCGGCTCGCTGAACGGGACGTACGTGAATCGCACGCGGATCGAGTCGCAGCGACTGGAGGAGGGTGACGAGGTGCAGATCGGCAAGTACAAGCTGACGTTTCACGCGCGCTGATGGCTACGACCCCTCGTGCTACCACGCAAGCTCCCCAGGCGGACGCCGGCAAGCTGCCCGCCGAGCTGAAGGACGCGCCGGGCGCGGCCGTGAACGCGGGCGCGGCGCGGCCGAAGTCGATCACGATCGGGACGGTGTGCAAGGCGCTCGCGCAGGAGTTCCCCGACATCTCGATCTCGAAGATCCGCTACCTCGAGGACCAGAAGCTGCTCACGCCGCGACGCACGCCCGGGGGCTATCGCCTGTACACGCAGGCGGACGTCGCGCGGCTGCGCACGATCCTGCGCATGCAACGCGACGAGTTCCTGCCGCTGCGCGTGATCCGCCAGGAGCTCGCGGCGGGGCGCGCCGGCGAGACGGTCTCGTTGATGCCCGGCACCAGGCCGGCGCGCGAGGGGCGGCGGCCGCTGCGCACGAGCGTGAGCGTGCGCGAGGCGACCGGGGCGCTGTATTCGCTCGAAGACGTGCTCGAGGAGACGAGCGCGACCGCCAAGCTCGTGCACGAACTCGAGGACTACGGAGTCGTCAAGGGCGAGCTGCGCAGCGGCGTGCGCTACTTCGACGAGACCGAGCGGGAGATCATCGGCGCGGTCGCGGAACTGGCCCGCTACGGCGTCGGCGGGCGCAACCTGCGCGTGTTCCGCTCCTCGGCGGACAGCGAGGCGACGCTCCTGCAGCAGATCCTCGCGCCGGCGCTGCGCTCGCGCAATCCGCAGCGCCGCAAGGAGGCCGTCGAGGCGCTCGAGAACCTGGCGGCGGTGACCACGCACCTCAAGCATCTGCTGCTCGTCCGCGACCTGCGCAAGATCGTGCGCTGAGGCGATGGGCGCTGCCGGCGCAAACGCTCAGCTGCGGGCACTGGTGCGCGAGATCCAGGACTTCCCGCAGCAGGGCGTCGGCTTCAAGGACATCACGCCGCTGCTCGCCGACGCGGGCGCGCTGCGCGCCGCGGTGCACGGCCTGGCCGAGTACGCGCGCCCGCTCGAAGTCGACTGCGTGATCGCGGCCGAGGCGCGCGGCTTCCTGCTCGGGCCCGCGCTCGCGCTCGAGCTGGGATCCGGGTTCGTGCTCGCGCGCAAGCCCGGGCGGCTGCCGTACGAGACGATCCGCGCGCAGTACCTGCTCGAGTACGGGTCGGCCGAGCTCGAGCTGCACAGCGACGCGCTCGGACCCGGCAGGCGGGTGCTGGTGCACGACGACCTGCTCGCGACCGGCGGCACGGCCAGGGCGCTGTGCGAGCTCGTAAACCAGCTCGGCGGAGAGATCACCGGCTGCGGCTTCTTGATCGAGCTGGCGTTTCTGAACGGGCGCGAGCGCCTGGCTCCGTACCCGGCGCACGCGCTGATCACCTACGAGTCCTGAGCGAGGAGCGAGCCCGCCGATGCCGACAGTGCGCCGCACCCGCACGATCGCTGCGCCCGCGCAGGAGCTGTGGGAAACGGTCGCCGACCCGCATCATCTCCCGCGCTGGTGGCCGCGCGTGAGCCGGGTCGAGGACGTCACCGACGACGCGTTCACCGAGGTCCTAAAGACGGCCAGCGGAAAGGCTGTCCGCGCCGACTTCACACTGGCCGAGCGCGACGAGGCCGCCCGCAGGCTGCGCTGGGAGCAGCGGCTCGAGGGCAGCCCGTTCGCGCGTCTGTTGAAGTCGGCCGAGACGGAGCTGTCGCTCGAGCAGACCGGTGGCGAGGGCGGGCTCCAGACGGCGGTCACGATCGAGCTGAGGCAGGCGCTCAACGGATTCCTGTCGCGCTTCGGCTCGTACATGGTTCGCAAAGCCGCGGCGAGCACGATCGAGCAGGCGCTTGATGGCCTCGAGCGGATCAGTGGCTGAGCCGGTCGAGCCGCCGCAAATGCACTGGTGGGGGTGGGGCGTACGTGGGCGGCCGCAGGCGATGCCGGCGGGCGCGCTCGAGCTCCTGCGCGAGCGCGTCGGGGTCGCCGAGCGCCCGCGCGCGCCGGTGTCGCTCGAGGCGGTGCGCCTGCCGGAGGTGCGGCTGCGCGAGTCCGCGCGCGACGCGCTACGCAGGATCGTCGGCGACGACGGCGTGCGCGACGACCGGCGCGAACGGGTGGCTCACGCGGCCGGCAAGGGATACCTGGACCTCGTGAGAATGCGCGCGGGAACGCCGGACGCCGCGCCGGACGCGGTCGTTCTGCCGGCCGGCCACGAGCAGGTCCGGGCGCTCCTCGACGTGTGCGCGACGAACTCGCTCGCAGTCGTGCCATTCGGGGGCGGGACGAGCGTGGTCGGCGGCGTCGAGCCGCTGCGCGGCGGGCACGAGGCCGTGATCGCGTTGGACATGCGCAGGATGGCCGATTTGCACGAGCTCGATGCCGAGTCGCGGATCGTCAGGGTCGGCCCGGGGATCCGCGCACCGGCGCTCGAGCGGACGCTGGCGGGGCAGGGGCTGACGCTCGGGCACTGGCCGCAATCGTTCGAGTACGTCTCGCTCGGCGGCTGCGTCGCGAGCCGTTCTGCAGGCCAGGCGTCGAGCGGCTACGGCGGCATCGCGCAGATGGTTCTCGGGCTGCGCCTGGCGGCGCCCGCCTGCGACATCGAGCTGGCCGCGATGCCCGCGAGCGCGGCCGGTCCCGGGCTGCGCGCGCTGCTGGTCGGGTCCGAGGGCGCATTTGGCGTGATCGACGAGCTGGCGCTGCGCGTGCGCCGCGCGCCCGTCGAGCAGCTGTATGAGGGCGCGCTGTTCGAGAGCTTCTCCGCGGGCGTGGCAGCGCTGCGGTCGCTTGCGCAGCAGCGCGCGCTGCCCGAGGTCGCACGCCTGTCCGACGCGCCGGAGACCTGGCTGTCGCTGGCGCTCGCCGGCGCGGGCGACCGGGGCGTCACGGACCGGCTCGGACGGGCGTATCTCGCCCTGCGCGGGCGCGGGGAGTCAGCCGCGGGACGCTGTCTGGCAATCCTCGGGTTCGACGGAACGCGAGACGAGGTGAGGGTCAGGCGCCGCCGGGCGAAGACGCTGACGCGCCGCCACGGCGGGCTCTCGCTCGGGCGGTCGCCCGGCGAGGCCTGGCGCCAGGAGCGCTTCGAGGGGCCGTATCTGCGCGATCAGCTGCTCGCTCACGGCGTGATGGTCGACACGCTCGAGACCGCGACGCGCTGGTCGAACGTCGAGCGCCTGCATGGGGCGGTTGGCGACGCGATCGCCGGCGCGCTCGCAGCACAGGGCACCCCCGGGATCGTGATGTGCCACGTCTCGCACCTGTACGAGACGGGCGCGTCGTTGTACTTCACCTACATCGCCAGGCAACGCGACGGCGATGAGATCGCGCAGTGGCACGCGGTCAAGCGGGCCGCGAGCGAGGCGATCCTCGACGGCGGCGGCACGATCACCCACCATCACGCGATCGGGCGCGACCACGCGCGGTGGCTGGCGCAGGAGATCGGCGGCGGCGGGGTGGCGGCGATCCGTGCGCTGAAGGCCGAGCTCGACCCGGCCGCGATCATGAACCCGGGCAAGCTGTTGCAGTGAGCCAGCCGCTGCAGTGAGCTGTTTGATCAGCCGAGGCTGAAAGGCCCGCTCAACACCGTCTGACCGGGGTGCACCGGACGTTCGCTGGTCTCGCGTGTGAGCAGGACCTGGTGAAATTCGCCGGCGTTTGAGGGGAGCAGCGAGCCGCCCTGCAGGCGACCGTTGGAGCCGACATTTGGGCTGCGGCTGACCGCCTCGGCCTTGGAGGGCGAGTTGTACAGCCAGATCGCGTAGAAGAACCCGTGCGACGGTTCGAGGTGTTCGGCGGCGATGAACATGGCATGCTGATTGCCTTCGGCGAGGACCTCGACGATCCCGATCGCTTTGCTCGACGGTTCGGCCGGGCTGAGCGTGATCTGCTTGGTGATTTTCGCCTTCCCCGACGTCGAGCTCGCGTTGCTGCCCGCTTTTTTGCTCGCTGCGGCGCTGGCCCCTTTGCCCGCGTGCGACGTGCTCGATCCACCCCCGCTGATCAGCAGCACTACGACGACGACGACGATCGCGACGATCGCCGCGAGCAGCGCCGCTCCGCCGCGTCTGGAGACTGGCAGCGCCGGCGACGTGCGCGACAGGCCTGGCTCGCGTGAGGAAGAGCGCCCCGCCGTGGGCGGCTGGGAGTCCTGGGCCGGGGCGCGGTCGAGCGAGCCGTGAGCGTTCCCGGCGGGGCCGTCGGCCGCGCCCGCTGCGCCCGCGCCGCTGCTCACCGCCGCGTACCGGGGAGCGCCCGCAAGCGCGTCGAGGGCGGCGTGGGCGCGGTCGCGCACGACGCTCTCCGGGATCCCCAACAGCTCGGCGACCTGGGCAAAGCTCTTGCCCCGGTCAACGAGCAGGGACAGCGTCGCGCGCAGGTCGGGGGGAAGTTCGTCGAGTCGGCTCATCTGCAAAGGGCCCAGCTCAGCCGCCAGGGCCGCAGGGTCCTGATGCTCTCTAGGCTATCGTGGCGCACCGATGCTGACCGTCAGCACCGAGCAGCTGAACCAGGCGTTGAGCGGTTTCGATCGCCTCTATGGCCTGGAGTTCCTCGAGCTGAGCGATGCCGAGGTGCGCGCTCAGGTGCGTGTGCGCGACGAGATCAAGCAGCCGATGGGGCTCGTGCACGGCGGCGTATATGCCTCGGTGGCGGAGTCGATCACCTCCTTGGCGACCGCGCTCGCGGTCGCCGAAGACGGCCGGATAGCGACGGGCATGGCGAACGCCACCAGCTTTCTGCGCCCGGTCACCGAAGGCACGCTGCACGCCCGTGCCGAGCGACTGCATCGCGGCAGGACGACATGGGTGTGGGATGTCCGCTTCAGCGACGACGCCGGCAGGACGTGCGCGGTGACGCGGATGACGGTCGCCGTGCGGCCCTTGCCCGACGCGTCCTAGGGTTCCCGCCGGCCCGCGCGCGACGCCACCGCGGCGCAGGCCGCCCGACACCAGCGGTGCGCAGGCCGCGCCGCGCTAGTGCAGCGGCTTCAAGGGCAACGGGACCTGCGCTGGCAGGGGGCGCCCGCCGAAGCCGGTGTTGGGCCGCGGCGCGGCCAGCCGCGAACCGGGCGACCCGGGGAAGTTGATCGGCACGACCGCTTCGGCGGCGGCGTGCGCAAGCGCGGGCGTGTGCGCGTAGACGTCGACGATCACCGGGCCCGTGGCGATCGCGATCGTCGTGCCGCCGTCGGCGAGCAACGCCCTGACGCCTCGCAGGGAGGTGCTCGAGGATGTGGTTTCCCCCGGGATGAAGCTGTTGTCCGGCGAGGTGATCACCTTCAGTGGCGGGACGCAGGTGCTCTGGCCGCCTTCGAGACAGTTGCCATACTGGATCGTGAACGCCCCGCTGGGATCGCCGTTGGCTTCGGTGATCGCCAGCCCGTGGAAGCTTGCGCCGAGCCAGTAGACCGGGTAGGGCGCCAGCTCGAACGCCTCGAGCGAGTTGTGCGGGATCGGCTGGTCCTGGAGCGTGTTGCCGCATCCGGCGACGCTCAGCGCGCAGCAAGCAGCGCTCAGCGTGATCAGTCCTCGCGCGCGGTTCATGTCGCTCTCAGCCTCGGTAGCGGTTGGTGATCGGCATGCGCCGATCGCGCCCGAACGCCCGCGTCGTGACCTTGATCCCGGGAGGCGCCTGGCGACGCTTGTACTCGGCGAGGTCCACCAGCCGGGTGGTCTGCGCGACCTCCCGCTCGGGCAGGCCGTTTGCGATGAGCTCTTCGCGGCTGAGATCGAGCTCGATGTAGCCGTGCAGAATGCGGTCGAGCAGCTCATACGGGGGCAGCGAGTCGGCATCGCGCTGATCGGGCCTGAGCTCGGCGGAAGGGGCGCGCGCGATGATCGAGGCGGGGATTGGGGCGCTCGCGCGGGCGACGGGCTCGGCCGGGGCCGCCCCGACGCTGCCCAGAGGCGCGCCGGCGGCGACCGGGGTGACCTCCGCAGGCGCCAGACGCGCGCCGGCGCGTGAGTTGCGCCACTCGCACAGGCGATAGACGAGCGTCTTGGGAACGTCCTTGATCACCGCGAAGCCCCCTGCGAGGTCGCCGTAGAGCGTGGTGTACCCGACGGACATCTCGGACTTGTTTCCGGTCGTGAGCACAAGCCAGCCGAACTTGTTGGACAGCGCCATCAGCAGGTTGCCACGGATGCGCGCCTGCAGATTCTCCTCGGTCAGGTCCGCCGGCAGCCCCGCGAAATCGGACTCGAGCGCCTGCTCGTAGGCGTTCATCACCTGGGCGATCGCCAGCTCGTGCGTGCGGATGCCCAGCGCTGACGCGAGCGCGTGCGCGTCGGCCTGGGTCTCGGCGGAGGAGTAGGGGGAGGGCATGATCGCCACGCTCACGCGCTCGGGCCCGAGCGCGTCAACGGCCAGACAGGCGACCAGCGCCGAGTCGATCCCGCCGGAGAGGCCGAGGACGACCTCCGCGAAGCCGTTCTTGTCGACGTAGTCGCGCAGGCCGAGCTGCAGCGCCGCGTAGACCTCGGCCTCGATCGGCGCGATCGGCGCGCGCTGCGAGGACAGCGCCGCCCGCGAATCTGAACCTCCGGTCAGCTCGAGATCGCAGATCAGCAGGTCCTCGGCGAACTGGCGCCCGCGCGCGATCGTCGCGCCCGCAGGGTCAAGGACGAAGGAGTGCCCATCGAAGACCAGCTCGTCCTGGCCGCCGACGAGCGCGCAGAAGGCGATATAGGCGTCGCACTCGACGGCCCGGATCGCGAACAGCTCTTCGCGTTCTGCGCCCTTGCCCGCGTGGTAGGGGCTCGCCGAGATGTTCACGATCAGCCGTGCCCCCGTGTGGGCCTCACTGCTGGCCGGCCTGCCCAGCTGCCAAAGGTCCTCGCAGACGGTCAGTCCCACCTGCGCGTCGCCCAGCTCGATCACGGCGCCGGACTCGCCCGGCGAGAAGTAGCGCCGCTCATCAAAGACGCCGTAGTTGGGCAGGTGCACCTTGTGGTAGATCGCGCGGATCGCGCCCGCGCGCAGCGCGGCGGCTGAGTTGTACACGCGGCCGCCGGCGAGCTCGGGGAAGCCGACGATCGCGACCGTGTCGGCGACCTCGCCCGCGAGCGACTCAAGCGCGGTGCGCGCGTCCGTGAGGAAGTGCTCGCGCAACAGGAGATCCTCCGGGGGGTAGCCGGTCAGCGCGAGCTCCGGGAACAGGGCCAGCTCGGCGCCCGCCTCGCTCGCCGCGCGCAGGCCGGCGAGGATCCGCTCGGCGTTGCCGTCGATGTCTCCGACGGTGGCGTTCATCTGGCAGAGCGCCAGCCTCACCGCGGCCGCGCTTTCACGGGGTATCTCGATTGCATGGCGAGAATGCTATTCACCGGATCGCGCGCGCGGGCTTGGTTGCGTTTTGTACGTCTCGATGTAAGCTGGCGAGTGGCGTCGGACATATCGACGCCGCGAGGGATGTTCGAGGGGCGCACCCAGTTCTGGGGTGGTCGCGCGACAGGAGGGAGACGTGATCGTGCTGCGCGACGAGTCTGTGCGGGTGGCGGTTGTCGGTGGCGGGTCGAACGGGGCTGTGCACACGCGACCGGCCGTTTCTTTGCGTGCGTTGGTGTGCGCTGGAGTGTTGGCGGTACTGGCGGGAGGCGCTGCGTTGGTGGGTGTTCGGGCGGGACACTCGGGTGCGGCGGCCGGGCGGCAGGCGGCTGCGTCTCGGCCCGGGCTGTCGAGCCTTCCCCTCGCGTTGCAGGGCCCGGTCTCGGCGTCGCTTGGCGCGGACGAGCGCGGCTATGGCGCACGCGCAGCTGCGGGTGGCTTTGCCATCCAGAATCCCGCTCAGCGGCTCGGCGCTCGGTTTGACGCGACGGGCGCCCAGATCAGCTCGGGTGCTTTGCGGGTGAAGCTGAGCCTCCAGGGCGTGGGCTACGGTTCGGCGCTTCGAGCGCTGCCTGCAGTGGCACCGCGGGCGCACGGCAACCGCGTTTCCTACGGCTATCCGGGGCTGTCTGCGTGGTTTGTGAACGGGCCGTTGGGCTTGGAGCAGGGCTTTACGATCGCGCGTCCGAACACTCACGCGAGAAGCGGCGCATTGACGTTGGCGCTGACGGTCGGGGACCGGGTGCCGGTTTCGCTGGTGGGCGGAGGGCACAGTGCACGCTTCGGTCGGGCCGCCGGACCGTCGCTTCGGTATTCGGGTCTGAGCGCGACCGATGCCCGCGGTCACGAACTGGCCAGCTGGCTGGAAGTGCACCAGGGGCGGCTGCTGTTACGCGTCGACACGCGCGGCGCGATCTACCCGCTGCACATCGACCCGTTCCTGCAGCCGGGCGAAACGCTCACCGGCGACAGCGAAGAGATCGGCAAAAGCGGTTTCGGAGATACAGTCGCGATCTCGGCAGATGGCGACACTGCCCTGATCGGAGCGTATGCCGACAACAGCTTCCGTGGCGCGGTATGGGTGTTCACCCGCTCGGAATCGGGCTGGACGCAGCAGGGTCCGAAGCTCACCGGCGGCAGCGAAGAGGTGGGCGAGGGATTATTCGGAGACAGTGTGGCGCTCTCGGCAGACGGGGCCACGGCGTTGATCGGCGCTCCCGATGACAACAACAACGCCGGCGCGGCGTGGGTGTTCACCCTCTCGGAATCGGGCTGGACGCAGCAGGGTCCGAAGCTTACCGGCGGCAGCGAAGAGGTCGAACGCGGAGACTTCGGAAACAGCGTGGCGCTTTCGGCAGACGGGGCCACTGCCTTGATCGGCGCTCCCGAGGACAATAAGTTCCATGGCGCGGCGTGGGTGTTCACCCGGTCGGGCTCGACCTGGATCCAGCAGGGTCCGAAGCTCACCGTCAGCGAAGAGGTCGGCAAAGGCCGTTTCGGATTCGGAGACAGTTTCGGCGCTACCCTGGCGCTGTCGGCAGATGGGAACACGGCCCTGATCGGCGCCTATAAAGACAACCACAACGTAGGAGCGGCGTGGGTGTTCGCCCGCTCGGGCTCGACCTGGACACAGCAGGGTCCGAAGCTCACCGGCGGCAGTGAAGAGGTCGGCGAAGGCGTTTTCGGCTGCTGTGCCCTGGCGCTCTCTGCAGATGGGAGCACCGCCCTGATCGGCGGCCCTGACGACAACGGCGAAGCAGGCGCGGCATGGGTGTTCACCCGCTCGGAATCGACCTGGACCCGGCAGGGTCCGAAGCTCATCGGCGGCAGCGAAGAGGTCGGGCAAGGCCATTTCGGCTTCAGCGTGGCGCTGACCGGTGACGGCGATACGGCCCTGATTGGGGCGTATGCCGACAACACCCGTGGTGCGGCGTGGGTGTTCACTCGCTCGGGCTCGACCTGGACGCAACAGGGCCCGAAGCTGACCGGCGGCAGCGAAGGGGTCGGCAAGGGCGACTTTGGAATTAGCGTGGCAATCTCGGCAGACGCGAACAGCGCGCTCGTCGGCGCTTCTAGAGACAAAGGCTTTCGAGGCGCTGTGTGGGCGTTTGAAAACACGAGCGCGCCGCGGCCAGAAGTTGCGAGCGTCGCGCCGGCGGAAGGTCCCGCGAGCGGTGGAACGACCGTGACGATCACCGGCAACAATCTCGTTGAAGCGTCTGCCGTGTCCTTTGGTTCGCTCAAAGCGGCGAGCTTCACCGTCGACTCGCCAAGCTCGATAATGGCGGTTTCTCCTCGCGCGCCCGCAGGTGAGGTCGACATCACCGTGAGAACACCAACCGGAGGACTTAGCCTGCGAACAGCGAACGACGCATACGAGTTCAAGCCCACCGTCACCGCGCTGAGCCCGAACACGGGCCCTTCAGCGGGCGGCACTGGCGTGACTGTGACCGGAGCGGGCTTTGGGCTCGGCAGCGAAGCTACCGTCTTCAAGTTCGGATCGACGCCGGCGACGTCGGTCAACTGCGTTTCAAGCATGGAATGCACGCTCGTGTCGCCGGCCCACGCGGCCGGCAAGGTGTCAGTGAAAGCGACGGTCAACAAAGTGAACAGTGCGACCACAAAAGCCGCGCACTTCACCTACGAATAGGCCAGAACCCGACGGCTAATAGGAATATTGGCGGCTCGGCCGACACAGCCGGGCCGCGAGTAGAGCGGGTCCGCTCAGCTCCGCGCGGCGGGCCTGCGGGAGGCGCGCTCGCTCGTCTCGCTCTCACCGCCGCTGGCGCGCGCGTCAGCTTTTGCGGCCCGCTTGGCGCGGGCGCGCCCGTTGGCCGAGGACGCGGCGCCGGCGCGTGTAGAGCGTGCGCGGGACGGCCGCGCGGGGACCGCCGCGGCGCGCGACAGCGAGGCGATCGCGCGGCGAATCGCGCGGGCGATCGCCTCGAGCTCCGGCAGCTTGTCGTAGTCGGCGAGCAGCCCGAAGCCGAGATGGCCGTCGTAGCTCATGACCGCGATGCCGAGCGCCTGGCGGCTGGCGAGCGGGACGACGGGGTACAGTTCACGCAGGCGCCGGCCGAGGACGTAGAGCGGAAACTGCGGGCCCGGAACGTTCGTGACGACCAGGTTGAAGAAGCGCTGGCGCGCCTGCAGTCGTGCCGCCTGGCTGAGGATCGTGGGCGGCGCGAAGCCCGCGAGGTTGGTGAGCACCTGCGCGCCGACCGCCTGCCGCGACTCCTTGAGATGCTCCATCGCCGCACGGATCTCGGCGAGGCACTCCGCGGCGTTTTCGACGCCGACGGGCAGCGGTGCCCACATCGCGGCGACCTGATTGCCCAGCGCGCCCCGATCGGAGTCCGCGCGCACCGAGACGGGGACCATCGCCTTCAGCACGAGGTCCCGCGTGGGATACCCCTGGGCGCGCAGATAGCTTCCCAGCGCGAGGCTCACGGTGGCCAGCACGACGTCGTTGAGCGTGCCGCCGAGGGAGTCCTTGATCGCCTTGAAGCGCGCCAGGTCGGCGTCGACCCAGGTGTAGCGGCGGTGTGTGCCGATGTCGACGTTGAACGGGCTCGGCGGCGCAGGGGCGCTCAGGCCGGACAGCGTGGTCGCGCCGATGCTCGCGAGGCCCTCCCTTACCTGCGTGACCGCCCGGCGCGGCGCGCGCAGGCGCGCGCGGACACCGCGAGCCATCTCGCCGGGGACGGTTGCGCGCTCGACCAGCGCCTCGCCGAGCAGCTTGGCCGATCCGGGTAGCGGCTTGGCGGTCCACGGCGTCGGCGGTTTGGACGTGCCGGCCGGTTCCGCCGAGGTGTCGAACAGCACCGTGGTGATGTCCACGCCCGAGATCCCGTCGACGAGCGCGTGGTGGGTCTTGGCGATCAGCGCGAAGCGGTTGCCAGTCACGCGCTGCACCAGCCAGATTTCCCATAGGGGCTTGGAGCGGTCCAGGCGCTGGGAGAACAGCCTGCCGGCCAGCCGCTTGAGGGCAGCGTCGTCGGCGGGGCGCGGGAGCGCGGTGTGGCGGATGTGGTAGCGGGGGTTGAAGTAGGGGTCGTCCACCCACACCGGTCTCCCCTGGTCGAGCGGGACGTACGCAAGGCGCTGGCGGTAGCGCGGCACGAGATGCAGCCGGCTCAAAACGTGGTCGACGAGCTCCTGGGGCCCGGGCGCGACTCCCTGAAAGATCATCACCGAGGCCACGTGCATATGCGCGGTCGAGTTGTCCTCGAGATGCAGGAAGGTGGAGTCGAGGGCGGTGAGCCGGTCGGGGTTGGCCATCGGGTGATTGTCGCGCCTGGAGCTTCCCGCGTCAATTCAGCGCGGGAAATGGCACCGAAGGCGCCGTCCGGGCGGCCGGCACCGCGCGCTATGTAGCACAAGTGCGGGCATCGATGTGTGACCAACGTCACACAAATGCCCGTGGTCACGCGGCTAGCGTCGAGGTTCAATCGATCTGCCGAGTTGCCTTTTGGAGAAAAGGCAAGCGGGGGACCCAATGCCGGAGTGCCTGCTGTTGAGGGCGCTCTGGATGGGGCGAATCGGCCGCTGATGTGGCCGTAACGCCCGGCCGAGGCGTGCCCGATGCGCGCACGCGGCCGCGCGTGAGCCCGACAGCTAACCCCGTAGGCGGACAACGAGGAACACGGAGGTTCACCCGTATGTACGTACCTGCCACGCCCGTGCGCGCCGTGCTCGCCGATGCCCCGCTCGCGCGCTTTGAAATCCCCGCGAGCGCGCCATCCGGCGGCGAAGATCCGCTGCTCGTGCCCGCCCCCGAAGCCGTCACGCCGAAGCCCACCTCGCTGGCGATCAGCCGGCGCGAGCTGAAAGTCCTGACCGGTCATGCAGCCGTGGTCTCAGGTCATCTGTTGGGCGGCGGGCAGCCGAGAGGCCTGTCCGGTCGGCGGCTCTCACTGCAGACGCGCCGGGGGCACGGTTGGAGCACGATCGCCAGCACGCACACGGGGCCGCGAGGGCGCTTTCGCGTCCGCTACGTCCCGAGACACAGCGGCAGCGAGCTGCTGCGGCTCAGGTTCGGCAGCGACCCGCAAGACCGGCGTGCGTCCCGCGTCGTCGGGCACCTGAACGTGTCCCGCCCGGCCCAGGCGAAGCCAGCTGACGTGCAGGCAGGGGTCGCCAGCTGGTACGAAGACGGCGGAGCGACCGCCTGCGGCTTTCATGCCGGTCTCGGCGTGGCCAACAAGAGCCTGCCCTGTGGCACCAAGCTGCGCATCTGCTACCAGGGCTGCGAGACGGCCACCGTGGACGACCGTGGCCCGTTCGTGGCCGGGCGCGTGCTTGACCTCGACGCGGCGGCAAAGGCTGCGATCTCCTGCAGCGACCTTTGCGAAGTCCGCTACGGCACTGTCGGCTAGGACGGCGAGGCTCGGACTGGGGGTGCGCGCAGCCCGGCGCCACCGACCGCGAGTAGACTCGCGGCCAAGGCGATGATCAAGCGGACCCTCAGCCAGCCACAGCAGCAGCGCGCCGCCGCGCTGGGCGCCGGCGCCGTCGGGGCAATCGCCTTCGGCGCGCTCGCGACCGGCGCGGGGGCGATCGGGGCGCTCGCGATCGGCAGGCTCGCGATCCGGCGTGGCGCGATTCGCTCGCTGGAGATCGGCGAGCTGAAGGTCGCGCGCCTGCAGGTGGGCGAGCTGACGGTCGAGACGGATCTCAAACCAGGGACAGCTGAATCTCAAACCAAGGCGAGCTGAAGCACGAGCGCCGTCGCGATCGCGGCCCGCGCACAGCAGGTGATCGCGGCAGATCGATCTGGCGAGCGTGCTTTGGCGGTCGCGCGAGTCCGTACGCGCGCCGAGTCGAACGGCGCTCGGCACGGTGTGCGCGAGCGCGAGCAGAACCGGCGCGGCGACGAGCGCGAGCGTGGCCCAGCCGACCCAGCGCGGCTGTTCTGCGTGTGCGATCTGCGCGATCACGCAGCCGAGCGTGGCCAGCATGACCGCCGCGATCAGCCGGTTCATCGGTCGCGCGGCGGTCGTCACCCGGCGATAGTACGCGGCGATTGACGCGAGGACCTGCTCGGGCAGCTCGCGCTCGCCGCGCCCCAGCGTCTGCACGTCGAACATCAGATCGAACCACAAGACCGCCAGCAGGAACCCTGCGCCGGCGGTGACGAACGCGCTCACCGCGCGAGTATCGCTCACGCGCGCCGCGAGTACTCTTTGAGCGTGTGAATCAGGTGCGATCCCAGGTGAGGTTGCGTCAGGCGGTGCTCGCAGCCGGCGAGCTCGAGACGGTGGCTGCCGCCCTGCAGAGCGCCCTCGGGCTGGATGAGCCGTTCCGCGATCCCGGCGTGGCCGCGTTCGGGCTGACCAATGTTGTGTTCGCGCTCGGCGACTGCTTTCTGGAGATCGTCTCTCCCGCGCGAGCGGGCACGGCCGCTGGGCGCTACCTCGAGCGCCACGACGGCGACAGCGGCTACATGGTGCTGTTCGACCTCGAGGATCTCGAGGGTGCGCGGGAGCGCGCAGCCGAGCTCGGCGTGCGGGTGGTGTGGCGAATCGACCTGCCCGACATCGCGGGCACGCACCTGCATCCGGCCGACATGCGCGGTGCGATCGTCTCGCTCGACCGCTCCCAGCCATATGGGACATGGCGCTGGGGCGGGCCCGAGTGGACGGGACAGGTCGGCCGGGGCGCGCCCGGACGCCTGGCGGGCGTCACGATCGCAGTCGCCGACCCGCCGGCCGTCGCTGCGCGCTGGGGACAGGTGCTGGGCGTAGCGCCAGGCGACGGGCAGCGGCCCACGCTGCCCCTCGAGGGGGCGGAGGTCCGCTTTGAGCAGGCGCGCGACGAACCGGGGGAAGGCCTGGTCGAGATCGCGGTCGAACTGCCCGACGAGGAGCGCCGGGGACGCGAGACGATCGAGGTGGGCGGCGTGCGCCTGCGGCTGCTCTCAGAGGACTAGCCGCGAAGCGGCGCGAACGCCGGCTCGCGGCGCTCGACGAAGCTGGCGACGCCCTCGACGAAATCGGGCGCGCGGAAGGAAGCGAGCATCAGCCGGTCGGCCTCCGCGAGCGCGGCCGGCAGGGCGCTGTCGAGGCCCGCGTAGACCTGCTGCTTCATCGCCGCCATGCTCGCGGGCGAGCAGTTGCGCGCCAGTTCGCGCGCGTATCCGAGCGCGTGCTCGAGCACCGCGTCGGGCTCGAGCGCGCGATTGACCAGGCCGAGCTCTGCGGCCTCGCGGCCCAGGACGACTCGTCCCGAGAGCAGCAGATCGAGCGCCCGCGCCGGACCGATCAAACGCGGCAAGATCCACGCGATCCCGTGCTCGGCGACGAGCCCGCGGCGCGAGAACGCCGTCGTCAGCTTGGCGTCGGCAGCGGCGAAGCGCAAATCGCACATGAGCGCCTGTACGAGACCGATGCCGGCGCAGGCGCCGTTGATCGCCGCGATGATCGGCTTGGGAATCGACAGCGGGAACGTTTGCTCGCGGCGCTCGGCGCGCGCCGTGGGGGCCTGCGCTCCATCCGCGCCGAGCTCTTGCAGGTCCTGCATGTCGGCGCCCGCGCAGAAGCCGCGGCCCGCCCCGGTCACGACGATCACGCGAACGTCCTCCGCTGCTGCGCAGCTCTCGAGCATCCCGAAATAGGTCTGCTCCATCTCGACGGTCCACGCGTTCAGTCGATCGGGGCGGTTGAGCGTCAGCGTCGCGACGCCCCCCTCGATGGTCTGCTGCACAACTTCGCTCATGATTTCCTCCTTGCCGAGTGCCCGAGTCACTGCGAGCATCTTCGCGGAGATCGCCGGCGACGCGCGCTCAGCCAGAAGAAGCGCCGACCCCCGCGGCGCCGACCCGCCCCGCCAGGAGCTTGGCCAGACGCGCGCGATGCTGCTTTGCGCCGCCGAGCAGGGCTGCGTCGACCTGGGCGCGCTTGTACAACCAGTGCAGATCCGCCTCCCAGGTGAAGCCGATGCCGCCGTGCGCCTGGATCGCGCCGGCGGTCACCTCGCGACCGGCGTCGGCGGCGGCGGCCTTGGCCATCGACGCGGCCTCGGGCAGGCGCTCGAGATCGGCGTCCGCCGTCCACGCCGCGTAGGCGGTCGCCGACCGCGCCTTCTCGGTGTCGAGCAGCATCTGCGCGCAGCGATGCGAGACCGCCTGGAAGGAGCCGACCGGCACGCCGAACTGGCGACGCTCCTTGACGTAGGCGACGGTTGCATCCAAGGCCTGCTCGCACACCCCGACGAGCTCTGAGCTGACCGCGACGAGCGCGCAGTCGACCCCGGTCTCGACCCCCTCGCCGAGCGGCTCTCCGGCATCGGGTGGGGCGCTGACCCGGGCGCTGGGCCGGGTGGGATCGATCGCCGGGACGGAGCTCACCTCGGCCTGCTCGGGCGTGAGCACCCGGGCGATCCGGTCGTCTTCGACGAGCACGAGCACCGACGCGTCGAGCGCTCCGATCACCAGCTCGGCAGTTCCGTCGACCCCCACGCCGACGGCGCCGGTGATCGCGCCGCGGGCGAGCTGCGGCAGCCAGCGCTCGCGCTGGTCGGCGGAGCCTGCGCGCTCGATCAGCGTGCTCGCGAGCGTCGTGGGTAGAAACGGGACGGGCGCGACCGACCGTCCCAGCTCCTCGCAGAGGATCGCGAGCTCGATCAGCCCGAGGCCCTGGCCGCCGTACTCCTCGGCCACCGCGATTCCCGGCCAGCCGAGCTCGCACAGCTCGCGCCAGAGCAACTCGTCGCTGCGAGCCGCCTCGGCGTGCTCGCGCACTCGCTCGGGCCGCGCGCGCTCGGCCAGCAGGTCACGCGCGGTGCGCTGGATCTCGCGCTGGTCGTCGCTGAACCCGAAGTCCATGCGCCACTACGCCGCGGCCTTGAGGCGCGGCAGCCCAAGCACTCGCTCGGCGACGATGTTCTTGAGCACCTCGGTCGTGCCGCCCTCGATCGTGTTGCCGCGCGCACGCAGCAGCTCGTAGCTCCAGCTCGTCCCGGCGCTCAACGCGGCGGGTCCGAGGATGTCCACCGCGAGCTGGGTCAGGCGCTGGTTGGTGTCCGACCACAGCCACTTGACCAGCGAGCCCTCCGGCCCGGGCTGGCCGTAGCGTTCGACGTCGCTCAAGCTCTTCCACGCGAGCAGCCGGATCGACTCGCAGCGCACGTGCAGCTCGCTGAGGGCATCGGCGTACAGCGGATCCTCGAGCAGGCCGCGCTCGGCAGCCGCCGCGATCAGGTCGTCGAGCAGCTGGCGCAGCCGGATCTGCAGCGCAAAGCCGAGGCCTGCGCGCTCGTTCATCAGCGTGGTCAGCGCCACCTTCCAGCCGTTGCCTACTCCCCCGACGATGTTTGCCTCGGGGATCCTGGCGCCCTCGATGAACAGCTCGTTGAACTCCGCCTCGCCGGTGATCTGGCGCAGCGGGCGAACCTGCACGCCCTCCTGTTCCATGTCCATCAAGAAGTAGGTGAGGCCCCTGTGCTTGGGCACCTCGGCGTCGGTGCGCGCGACGAGCATGCACCACTTCGAGTACTGGGCCCCGCTGGTCCACACCTTCTGGCCGCTGACCACCCACTCGTCTCCCTGCTTGACCGCGCGCGTCTTCAGCGATGCGAGGTCCGAGCCGGCGTCGGGCTCGGAGAAACCCTGACACCAGATCTCCTCGGCGGACAGGATCGGCGCCAGATAGCGGTCCCTTTGCTCGGGACTCCCCCAGACCATCAACGTCGGGCCGCCGAGCAGCAGGCCGAGGATGTTCGCCGGCAGCGGCGCGCGCGCGCGCCCGATCTCCTCGAAGTAGATCGCCGATTCCGTCAGGCTCGCGCCACGTCCTCCGTACTCGACGGGCCAGTTCGGCGCCGCCCAGCCGGCGTCGTACAGCCGGCGCTGCCAATCGCGCCGCCAGGCGTAGTGCGCCTCCTCGCCGACCGCCGCTGCCGGAGGGTCATGGCGGTTGGCCGCCAACCACTCGCGCAGCTCGTCGCGGAAGGCGGTCTCTCGCTCGCTGAAGCTCAAGTCCATGGACGCAGAAGGGTACCTCCCCGCTCGCATCCGGGCGTCCCGGGCCGCCGGGCGGCTCGCTAGATTCGAGGCGGATGTCAGCCGCGCCCGACCTGCTGAGCACCGCGCATCTCGATTGCGACGCGTTCTACGTCTCGATCGAGCTGCGCCGGCATCCGCAGCTGCGCGGCAGACCCGTGGTCGTGGCAGGAGCAGGCCCCCGCGCGGTCGTCACGACCGCGAGCTACGAGGCCCGCAGCTACGGCGTCGGCTCGGCGATGCCGGCTGCGCGGGCGCGGCGGCTATGTCCCCAGGCGGTCTTCCTCCCGCCCGATTTCAGCGCGTATCGCGAGGCTTCGCGCGAAGTGATGGACATCGTGCGCGCACACGTCGAGCGGGTCGAGGTGGTCGGTCTGGACGAGGCCTACCTCGACCTCGGCGGTCTGTTCTCGCCGCATGCGGCGATGCGCAGGCTCGTCGCGGAGATCAAGTCCGCCACCCAGCTGACGTGCTCGGTCGGGATCGGCCCGAACAAGCTCGTGGCCAAGGTCGCCTCCGACGCGGAGAAGCCCGCCGGGTTCGTGGTGCTCACGCGCGAGCAGGCGTGCGCCCGCTTCGCCGATGCCCCGCCGGTGCTCGTGCCGGGGATCGGGCCGAAGACCGCCGCGCGCCTGGCCGAGCTCGGCCTGACGACCCTGGCAGCCGTCGCCGACGCGCCCGCGGCGCTGCTGACCGAGCGCTTCGGTCCGAACCTCGGCACGGATTTACGGCGGCGCGCGCGCTTCGAGCACAACGGCGTCGTCGGCGCGGCGCGCAAGGTGGCGTCCGAGTCGCGCGAGCGCACATTCGACCACGACCTCGACGATGCGGCGGGATTGCGCGAAGCGCTGACGGCCATGGCCCGAGAGCTGTGCGCGAGCCTCGTCAGGCACGGACGGCGCGGACGGACGATCGGCATCAAGGTCAGGCTCGACGACTTCACGACCGTGACGCGCAGCCACACGATCGAGGCGCCGACCAGCGACGTCGGGGAGGTGACGGCGGTCGCGCTGCGCCTGTTCGCCGATTACGCGCCGCCACGTCCGGTGCGCCTGCTCGGCGTGCGGGTCGCGGGACTGAGCTCCGCCGCGGCCGTGGCGCACGCCGGCGATCTCGCCGAGCGAGGGCGCCCGCAGCTTTCGCTGCTCCGCTAGGATCCGCGGATGCCGCTCGCGCGAGTCGGGGAGATCGAGCTCAGCTACGAGCGCGCAGGGTCCGGTCCGCCGCTGTTGATGATCATGGGCATGAGCGGGACCTTCGACCACTGGGACGCCGGCTTCCTGCGGGAGCTGCGCGGTGATTTCGAGACGATCGTCTATGACCACCGTGGCGTCGGCGCGAGCAGCCGCCTGCACGGCCCGATCACGATCGCGCGGCTCGCCGAAGATGCCGCGGGCCTGCTCGCCGCCCTCGAGCTCGAGTCGGCACACGTGCTCGGGGTCTCGATGGGGGGGATGGTCGCCCAGGAGCTCGCGCTCGGACACCCCGAGCGCGTGCGCACGCTGGCGCTCGGCTGCACCTACTGCGGCGGCGAGGGCAGCGCGCTGGCCGGCGAGGAGGTGCAGCGCAAGCTCGGCGAGGCGATGTCCTGCGGCGACCGCGCCCGTGCCGTGCGGATCGGCTGGGAGATCAACGTCTCGCCCGCCTTCGCTGAGAACGCCGACGCATACGCGCGCTTTCAGGAGATCGGGCTGCGGCGCGCGGTATCGGTGAAGGTGATCACCGAGCAGGTGCGCGCGGTGCTGGCGCACGACACCTCCGAGCGGCTGCCCGAGATCGAGTTGCCGACGCTCGTCGCACACGGGGCGATCGACCAGATGCTCCCGCCGCAGAACGGCCGCATGATCGCCTCGCTGATACCCGACGCTCGGCTGGAGATCTTCGACGGCGTCGGGCATCTCTTCTTCTGGGAGCAGCCCGCGCGGTCGGCCGAGCTGCTGCGCACGCACGCCGCCGTGCATGCCTGACCCGGTCGAGCTGACCGTCCAGACCGACGATGGGGTGCTGCTCGCGGGCGAACAGACGGGCGATGGCCCGGCGATCGTCCTGCTCCACGGCCTGACGGGCACCCGTCGCTATGTGGTGATGGGCTCGCGTGCGCTGGAGCGCTCGGGTTTGCGGGTCGTCGCGTTTGACGTGCGCGGCCACGGCCGTTCTGCGCCGGCCCCGGACCCGTCCGCGTACGGCTATGCGCCACTCGCGCGCGACCTGCTCGCCCTGCTTGATGCGCTAGAGGTCGGGCGCGCGGTCCTCGCGGGAGTGTCCATGGGAGCGCACACGCTGGCGCGCTTCGCGCTCGACCATCCGGCGCGCGTCGCGGGACTCGGGCTGATCACGCCCGCCTATGACCCCGCGACCCGCGCGCGCGAGCCCGACGGGTTCGCCGGCTGGGACGCGCTCGCGCGCGGTCTGCGCGATGGCGGGGTTGAGGGCTTCGTTCACGCCTACGACCTGGCGGCGGTCCCGGCGCGCTGGCGGGCGACCATCGAGACGGCGCTGCGCCAACGGCTGGCCGCGCACCAGCACCCATCCGCGGTCGCCGACGCGCTCGAAGCAGTACCGCGCTCGCGCCCGTTCGAGCGAATCGACGAGCTCGAGCGGATCTCGGCGCCGACGCTCGTGATCGCGACTCGCGACGAAGCCGATCGCGCCCATCCGCTCGCGGTCGCCGAACGTTACGCGCACGCGATCGCGGGCGCGCGCCTGCGGGTCGAGGAGGCGAACGCCGCGCCGCTCGCGTGGCAGGGCGGCCGGGTCGCGCAGCTGCTCGGCGAGCTCGCCACGGACGCCGCCTGGCGTTCGTGATAACGTACATGCGTATGCCAGAGGTACGCAGCTGGGATGGGCGGTGCTATGACCGGATCTCGACTCCGCAGCTGGCTATGGGCCTGGAAGTGCTCGAGCGCCTGTCGCTGAACGGCGACGAGACCGTGCTTGACGCCGGCTGCGGCTCGGGACGCGTCACGCAGGCGCTGATCGAACGGGTGCCGCGCGGCACGGTGATCGCGCTGGACGCCTCCGCATCGATGGTCGCGGCTGCGCGCGAGCGACTCGGCCCGGGAGCGGACGTGCGTCGGGGCGACCTGCTCGAGCTCGCGCTGGACGAGCCGCTCGACGCGATCCTCTCGACCGCGACGTTTCACTGGATCTCCGATCACGATCTGCTCTTCGCCCGCCTGCGCGAAGCCCTGCGCAGCGGCGGGAAGCTGAGCGCCCAGTGCGGCGGCGAGGGCAACATCACCGGGCTGCGCGCGCGCGCCGGCGTGGTGCTCGCGCGAGCACCCTATGCCGAGCACTTTCGCGACTGGTCCCCGCCTTGGAACTACGCGGGAGCGCAGGAGACCGAGCTGCGCCTGCGCCGGGCCGGCTTCGCGAGCGCCCGCTGCTGGCTCGCGCCCGCGCCGACGCAGCCGGAGCATCCGCGCGAGTTCCTCGCGACGATCATCCTCGGCCCGATGGTCCAGCGTCTGCCCGAGGCGCTGCGCGAGCGGTTCATGGGCGAGGTCATGACCGAGCTCGGCGAGCCGGTCGTGGTCGACTACGTGCGCTTGAACATCGACGCGGTCGCATAGGCGCGCCGGGCACCCGGCGCTTGTCAGCTGTCGAACGTGACCCGAATCGGCACGGCGGCACCCAGGCTGCCCTGAGCGGCCTCAGCGGTGGGGGTTGGTCCGCCGGCGGGTGTTCCGGCCACGCGCGATGGCTGGGGCCGAGTCGGTCTTCTAGGCGAGCGTGGCGCGCGCGCTGCCGTTGGCGGGCGCCTGCGCCTGCAGACCGTCCGGCGCGGGCGCTTGCTCATCGGCAACCGTGGCCCCGCGCAGCAGCGCCAGGTAGCGCCCGCCGCGCGCGACGAGCGCGTCATGCGTCCCGCGTTCGACGATCCGGCCGCCGTCGAGAACAAGGATCTGATCGGCGTCGCGGATCGTCGACAGCCGGTGTGCGATCGCGATCGTCGTGCGCCCCCGGCTGAGCTCGTCCAGCGCCTGCTGCACGGCGCGCTCGGTCTCGGTGTCGAGCGCCGAGGTGGCCTCGTCGAGGATCAGCACGGGCGGGTTGCGCAGCACGGTTCGCGCGATCGCGATGCGCTGCTTCTCGCCGCCCGAGAAGCGGTAGCCGCGCTCGCCCACCGGCGTCTCATAGCCGTCGGGCAGCGACGCGATCAGCTCGTGTATCTGGGCGGCCTTGGCAGCGTCTTCGATCTCGCTGTCGGTCGCGTCGGGGCACGCGAAGCGGAGGTTCTCGCGGATCGAGGCATGAAACAGATAGGTCTCCTGCGAGACCAATCCGACGGTCGCGGCGAGCGACTCGAGCGTCATGTCGCGAATGTCCACGCCGTCGATCATCACCTGCCCGCGCTGGGCCTCGTAGAGCCGCGCGACCAGATAGGCGAGCGTGGTCTTGCCCGATCCCGTCTCGCCGACGAGCGCGGTTCGTGTTCCACTGGGAATCTCGGCCTCGATCGCGCTCAGCGTCCAGGGCGCGTCGGGCGCGTAGCGAAACCACACGTCATGCAGGCGCACGTCGCCGCGGACCGCCCGCAAGGCATGCGCGTCGGGGCGCTCCTCGATGTCGATCGGCAGATCGAGGTACTCGAAGATGCGCCCGAACAGCGCAAGCGAGGTCTGCACTTCGAGACCGACCGAGAGCAGCTGCTGCATCGGGAAGAGCAGCCGCGTTTGCAGGGTCGTGAACGCGACGAGCGTGCCGATCGAGAGCGCGTGGTCGCCGTGGGCGATGCTGTAGCCCGCGAACCAGTAGACGGCCGCGGGCAGGATCGCGAAGCTCATCTGCACGGTGGCCATCCGCCAGCGTCCTGTCATCCGCGCGCGCACCTCGAGGTCCGCGAGCTCGCCCGACTCCGCCGAGAAGCGGTCGACGAGCTCCTGCGAGCGGCCCATCGTCTTGCCGAGCAGGATCCCGGATACCGACAGCGACTCCTCGACGAGCGTCGACATGTCCGCCAGCCGGCTCTGGCGGACCGACTGGATGCGTCGCCGCTCGTTGCCGACGCGGCGCGTCAGCCACACGAAGAAGGGCAGCAGCGCGAGCGAGAACACCGCGAGCAGCCAGCTGAGCGCGAACATCGCGACGATCGTCGCGCCGACGGTCGTGACCGTGGAGACGGTCGAGGTCGCGGTGCTCGTGACGACATCGTCGATCCCGCCGATGTCGTAGGCGATCCGCGACTGGACCTCGCCCGAGCGTGTGCGCGTGAAGAACGCCAGCGACATCCGCTGTAGATGCGCGTAGACGGCTGCGCGCAGATCGTGCATCACGCGCTGGCCGACCTGGTTTGAGATCCACGTCTGAGCAACGCTGATCACGCTGGTGATGATCGACAGCGCGATCATGCCGCCGACGAGCAGCGACAGCAGCGCGACGTCGTGCTCGGGGATCGCCGTGTCGAGCACTTCGCGCAGCAAAAACGGCGAGATCACGCCGAGGATCGAGGTCAGAAAGATCAGCGCGAGCAGACCACCGAGCCGCACACGGTAGGGCACGAACAGACGCGCGATCCGCCGCAACGACACAGGCCGGTCAGGGATGTCCTCCGGGCGCAACGACCCTTCGCCGCCGGGCCGCCGCGCAGCCGCCGCAGTCGCACGCCGCTCATGCCGGCCCCCGCGGCCTCGTCCCTCGTAAAAGGGCTGTTGACTCATGTCGCTGACTCTAGTGGGCCGGCTAGGGCTGGCTAGAGTGGACCTCGGGCCCTCGCGGCAGACTAGGTCCCCCCGGCCGCGAGGTCCCGAGGCACGGGACCGCCCCGGATCGCTCTGGAGAACTGGCCCCTGTGGAGCGCAGGGGCCACGAGCGCCCGGGCGGTCCCGCTTTACGCCCGCCCCCCCGCGGGCGCAGCTTCAGATCAGCGGTTTGAGCGTCAGCTCAGTGCGGTTTGAGCGTCAGGTCAGTGGTTTGGATGAGCGTTGGCGGGCGGCCCCGGTGTGCAGTTCGACCCTCCTCCTGCGGCCTCGTTGGCTGTGCGCCCAGGATGTCTCACGCCTCCACGCCTGTCTGTGCGCGTGGTCACGGTGGACCCTCCGCGCTCTGTGCGCCTGGTCACGGTGAGTAGATCAGGCGCCCGCGGGCGGGTCGCGCGCGACGTGCATCGACGAGCCATCCGGCCCCGCCGGCACGCGGTGGGACTGCGCTCGGATACCCTCGAAGGTGCGGTGAAGCATGCAGATATCCACCTCCAACCCGAGACCCTTCGCGCCGTTGCCGGCGAGCGCGTGCAAGCGTACGATCGGCAGACCGGCACTCCAGGCGTATCGTCAACTGACGGGAGCGTGAACCGTGCAGCAGCCTGACGCGACAAGCCGCTCGTTTGCGGAGGTTTACGGATTCGGCGAGCCCGAGGTCCGCGTGCTCGGGTGCATGATGGAAAAGCAGCTGACGACGCCCGATGCCTACCCGCTGACGCTCAACAGCCTGCGTTTGGCGTGCAACCAGTCGACCAACCGCGACCCGGTCGTCGACTACGACGAGTCGCTCCTGCGCGACGCGCTGCATCGCCTCGAGCGCCGCGGATACGCGCGGCTGGCGAGCGGGCGCGGCAGCCGCGCGGCGAAGTATCGCCACCTGCTCAGCGAAGCCCTGCCGCTGAGCGGCGACGAACATGCGGTCCTCTGCGTGCTGATGCTGCGCGGAGCGCAAACCCCGGGAGAGCTCAAGCAGCGCACCGAGCGCATGCACGCGTTCGCCGGCCTGGAGGCGATCAACGAAACGCTCGAGCGCCTGATCGCACGGGCGCTGGTGGCACGGCTGGAGCGCAGGCCGGGGCAGAAGGAGGAGCGCTATGAGCAGCTGCTCGGCGCCGGCGCGGCGGCCGAGGCGTCCGCGCCGTCGAGCGCGCCCCAGCACGCGCCAGCGGCCGCGCCGTCGGTCGACGCCATTGCGCGGCCTGCGCAGGACCCCGCCCGCTCGCCGCTGTCCGGGCTGGAGGAGCGGGTGGCGCGGCTGGAGCGCGAAGTCGCCGACCTGCGCGCGCGCCAGAGCCCGGCGGGTGTGATGTGATCCTGGCCGCGGCGTCCTCCGCCGACACGGCCACCGGTGTCGGTATCCCGCTGGCGATCGCCGCCGGCTTGGTGTCATTCCTCTCGCCGTGCGTGTTGCCGCTCGTGCCCGGTTATCTCTCGACCGTGATCGGGGTGGCGCCCGCGGATCTCAAGCACGCGGGCACGCGGCGCGTCCTCGTACCGAGCCTGCTGTTCATCGCGAGCTTTTCCGCGATCTTCATCCTGCTCGGTCTGGGTGCGACCGTGATCGGATCGACGCTCAACGATCACCGCGAGACACTCGAGCGGATCGGGGGCGTGCTGATCCTGCTGATGGGGGTCGTGTTCCTCGCGACTCCGTTCGTAGATCGGCTCAACTTCCAGTGGCACTCGGAGTCACTGCTCAGACTCGCCGGTCGCGGCGGCCCGCTGCTTGCGGGCGCGGCGTTCGCGATCGCCTGGACCCCCTGTACGAGCATCACCCTCGGGGCGATCCTCACCCAGGCGGCGGTCTCGACCTCCGCTGCCCACGGCGCGCTGCTGCTCGCGTTCTACTCGGCGGGCTTGGCGATCCCATTTCTCGTGATCGCCCTCGCGTTCGAACGCGCGACCAACGCGCTCGCGGTCGTCAGGCGCCACTTCCCGATCGTGATCGGCGTGGGCGGCGCGGTGATGATCGCGTTGGGCCTGCTGATCCTGACCGGTGAGTTCACGATCCTGAACGCCAAGGCCAACACGTTGCTGCACGGCACGGGCCTCGACGTCTCGGGCGTCTGACGCGCGGGTCCGCTCGGCGCCCTCCCAGCAGCGCACCGCCTTGGCATCGACTCACCCGGGGAAGAATTCCACGTAGCCGGAGTTTTGTAGGGCACCTACCGACCCGCTCGGGGGGACCAAGCCGCGGACCGTGGACCAAAAACCAGCCCTGAGCTGGCCCGGTTCCGCACGCACTCACAAAGGAAAGGCAGGACTATGAAGCGGATCAAAACTGGTTTGCTGCTCGTCGCGAGGACTGCTCTCGTTGCCGGCATGTCAGGCAACGCGTCCGCGCTGAGCTTCACCGCGACCTCGCTGGTGCAAGAGAACAACGCCAACTGCGGCAAACTTGTCGAAGGCCAACCGATCACCGGATCGGCGAAATTTACTCGCACCTTCAACAAACTCAAGGTCACGTACAAAGCCAAACAGCTCGCAAACTTGAACACGTACGAACTCCAGTTCTGGAGCGACACCGGTGGAGAATGCCAACTTCTCGGATCGAACGGTGACTTCGTCACCACCGCAAAAGGTGTCGGTACGTTCACAGCCGAACTGGAAATCCCCGAAAAAGACGATGACTTCTTCGTCGACGGCGTTTCGCTTGGCGGCCCACCCTTTAGCAACGACTCTTTTATAGTCACGCTGCCCAGACCCTGATTTTTGTCGTGCGATACCGGCCGCCGGCGCGGCTAGGCGGCTAGCTTGGCAAGGCTTGGCGTTCTCCCCTGCCTGAGGAAGCGAGTGTTTCAAGCTCACAATCTCGGGCGGGGGAGACACCGTGCCCATCCCTGTAACCGGTCAGCGCTGGTCCTTCGTCGTTTGTGACCCGAGCTGCAGCACGCGTTGACGGGCGATGAATCTCGGGAAGAATTCTACGTGATCGGAGTTTTGTAGGGCACCTACCGACCACTCGGGGGGGCGGACCGGGCCCAGGAACCAGCCCTGAGGTGTCCCGGTACCGCACGTACTGATAAAGAAAGGCAGGACTATGAAACTGAGCAGAATCGTTTTGGGGGGTCAACATGCGTAAGGTTTTGCTGCTCGTCGCGACAACCGCGCTCGTTGCCGGTATGGCAGGCAGCGCGTCCGCGCTGAGCTTCACCGCGACCTCGCTGGTGCAAGAAAACAACGGCAGCTGCGGCCTACTCGAACAAGGCAACCAGATCATTGGGTCGGCGAAGTTCACCCGCACCTTCAACAAACTCAAGGTGACCTACAAAGCCAAAGATCTCGCAAAATCAACGCTGTACGAATTGAACTTCTTCAACGCCACCGCCGGGAATTGCCAGTTTCTCGGAACAGCCACTGTCTTCACAACGTCCCCGGCGGGTGTCGCGAAGGTCACAGGCGAAATGGAAGTCCCCGAAAGCGATAACGAATTCTTCGTCGATGGCGAGAATGATTTCACCGCACCTTTTACCAACGACTCTTTTATAGTCACGCTGCCGAGACCTTGATGGTTGTGGTGGACGCCGGTCGCCGTCCGCGCGGCTAGGCGTCCAGGTCCGGCAAGGCTTGGCGTTCTCCCTGGCCGAGAACCGGGTGCTTCTCAAGCGCTACGATCCCGGCCGGGGAGGACACTTGCCGAGGCTCGCAGCCGATCGGGGCCGGTTCTACGCCGGTTGAGCGCTACGGTGCCCGCATGACGTCTCAGGCGTCTGACTCGCGGGTCCGCTCGGCGCCCTCTGCGCAGCGCACCGCCCTGGCGTCAGTGCTCGCCGCGGCGGCCCTGGTCGCGATCAAGCTGATCGTGGGCCTGCTCGCCCACAGCCTCGGGCTGATCGCAGAGGCGATTCATTCGGCGACCGACCTGGTCGCGGCGTTGCTGACGTTCTTCGCGGTGCGCGTCGCCGGGCGCCCGGCCGATCGCGAGCACCCCTACGGTCACGGCAAGGCCGAGCATCTGTCGGCGCTGGGCGAGAGCGCGATCCTGATCGCGGCGAGCGTGGCGATCGTGGTCGAGGCGATCGCGAGGCTTCGCGGGCAACGGCCGCGCGGCCGAAGCGCAGTGGTATGTGCTCGCTGTCGTCGGCGCCGTGATCGTCGTCGACGCCGGGCGCTCGTACGCCTCGCATCGCGCCGCCCACCGCCACTCGAGCGCGGCGCTCGGCGCGAACGCGCTTCACTTCACGCTCGACCTCGTCGGCTCGATCGCCGTCCTGATCGGGCTCGTGCTGGTGCGGGCCGGGCATCCCGCGGCCGACTCGATCGCCGCGCTGCTGGTGGCCGGGCTTGTGCTGTTCTCCGCCGGGCGGCTGATGCGCGGCAGCGTGCGCGTGCTGATGGACACCGCCTCCGGTTCCGCGGAAGGCGCCGCGCGCGCGGCAATCGGAGGGATCGATGAGACGGTCAGCGTGCGCCGCCTGCGGATGCGCGAGTCAGGCGGCCGGCATTTCGCCGATGTCGTCGTGGGGGTCGAGCCCGATGCCGACCTTGCGCATGGCCACGCGGTGGCCAGCGCGATCGAGGACGCGATCGAGCGTGCGCTGCCCGGCAGCGACGTTGTCGTCCATGTCGAGCCCGACGCGACGCTCGACTCGCGCCATGTCGCCCACGGCCCGCGGGCGGTGCTGACGCTGTGTCTGGGGCCCGAGCACACGCTCGCGGACGCGCGCGCTCTCGGCGCGGAGATCGAGCGCCGCGTGCGTGCCGATCATCCGGACGTGATCGATATTTCGGTCCACACCGAGCACGACTGACGTGCTCGCCGAGAACCGGGCGCGCGCCGTCGCTGCGTCAGGCGGGCGCGGCCTCTCGCGCCCGCCGGCGCTCGAGATAGCGCGTTTCCCAGGCCTCCTGGTTGCGCTTGGCGTCGAGCACGAACGGGGAGTATCCGATCGCCTTGACGATCGCTCGGTTGATCAGCGAGTCGGGAGACGGGAGGGGCCTCAGCACATCGACGAACAACACGACCCGCACCTCGTCGGTGTCGTTCCATACCTCGTGGTTGAAGGTGTCGTCGAACACCAGGCTCTTGCCCTCCTGCCAGTGCCTGAAGTCCTCGCCGACCCTGATCCGGCAGGCCGCGGCATCGCGCGGAACGACCAGCCCGAGGTGATAGCGCAGCACTCCCTTGTACGGGCCGCGGTGATCGAGGATGTGCTTGTGCGGCGAGAGGATCGAGAACATCGCGGTCGTCATCCCCGGGATCCGCTGCATCAACTCGGCCGTCTTCGGGCACATCTCGGTCCCGAGCTTCGCCTCGAAGCCGTATCCGTACAGGAAGAACGTCTTCCAGTTGTCGTCGTCGGTGATCTCGATCTGATCCTTGGATATGTCCTGGAAGTTGGGCAGCGACTCGCGGTCCTCGAGCACGTGCTCGAGCTCGGAGCGGATTGTCAGCCAATTGGCCTCGAGCTGCTCGATCCAGGGGAAGCGCTCGTTCGCGAAGAACGTCGCGTCGCCGACGAGCGAGCGCTTGCCGATGAACCGCTCGATCGGCGCCAGCACCCGTTCGCCGACCGCGATCGTCACCTCGACCGTGCGCTCCCAGACCGACTTGTTCGCTGCCGCGTCGCTCGTCATCGGCTCACCTCCGCCGCTCGCCTGCAGGGAGCGAATCAGCTTAGACGCAAGCGGGGACGGCGCGCCGCGGCGGCTCAGGCAGCCTCGCGCAGGGCCGCCATCTCGGGCGACTCGGCGAGCTTCTTCAGCGCGCGCTGCTCGAGCTGTGAGGCGCGCTCGGCCGAGAAGCCGAGCCGCTTGCCGATCGCGGTGAGCGTCTGGGGCTCCTCGCGTCCGGTGCCGAACCGCAGCGTCAGCACGGTGCGCTCGGTGTCCGGCAGCTGCGCGATCGCCTCGTGCACGATTCGCTCGCGCTCGTTGTCCCAGGCGGTCTCCTCGGGCGCCTCGGAGTCCGACGGCAGCAGGTCACCGAGGGCGGTATCCCCGTCCTCGCCCACCTGCTGGTCGAGGCTTACGAGCGCCGCCCGCTGGTGGCGGACCTCCTCGATCTGCTCGACGTCGAGTCCGGTCTCTGCCGCCAGCTCATCGATCGTCGGCTCGCGTCCGAGCCGCACCGACAGCTCGCGCTCGACCCGGCCGACCTTGCGCGAGCGCTGTGCGACGTGCACGGGCAGCCTGATCGTGCGCCCGGAGTTCTCGAGGCCGCGCTGGATCGCCTGCCTGATCCACAACGTCGCGTAGGTCGAGAACCTGAAGCCCTTGCGCCAGTCGAACTTCTCGCTGGCGCGGATCAGCCCCAGCATTCCCTCCTGCACCAGGTCGGCCAGGGGCAGGCCCTGGTTCTGGTAGCGCCGGGCGTTCGAGGCGACCAGCCTGAGATTTGAGTTGACCAACAGCTCCTTGGCCTGCAGGTCGCCGCGCTCGATCTTCTGGGCAAGTTCGATCTCTTGCGCGGGCGTGAGCAGGGGGTAGCGCCGCGAATGCGCCAGGAGCTGGTCCACAGACTCGGGGATGAAAGCGTCGAGCGTCGCGTCTGGGGCACCGCTCACGCCGTTGGGAATCGTCTTGCGGAGTGTGTCTGCCATTTTGGTCCTTCTAATCCGATACTCGTAGTCGGAATTATACGCTGCGATAGTTGCGTTGTCAATCATTCTTTTTGTTCGCCGGACGTGCGTCTGTTCGACGGCCGCGCGCCGCTCCCTGCAGTCGGGGCACAGTTCCTGTCAGCTCTGCGGACCGTTCCCGCCGGCTTTGGGGGCCGACCGTGGCTCGCCGCGCGCAGTCCCCGAACATTGTGCTAATGCTTGCAAACACTCGCGCGTTGGCCTTGTCGTACAGAGCGACTACCCCGAGAACGGATCTCCGGAACACTTTGAACCCGCGAACGGTACGGAAGTCGCTGTGTACCTGAGCAAACAGCGGTCCACGCGCCAGACGCTGCTCCTCGCGGGCACGGTCGGGATCCCGGCGCCCACCGCGTGGCGCGCCGGTCGAAGCAGGAGTCCGTAAGCTGCCCGCATGCAGGTCGACCTCGCTGGCAAGGTGGTCGCGGTCACGGGAGCCTCCTCGGGGATCGGCGAAGCAACGGCCGTGGTGTGCGCGCGCGCCGGCGCCGCCGTGTCGCTCGCCGCGCGACGCACGGACCGGATCGAGGCGCTGGCGCAGCGCATCGCCGCCGACGGCCGGCATGCGCTGGCGATCACGGCCGACGTGGGGGAGGAGCAGCAGGCAAACGCATTCGTGCAGCGCACCCACGCGGAGCTGGGGCGCCTAGACGTGCTCGTCAACAACGCCGGAGTCATGCTCCTGGGCCCGATCGAGAACGCTCCTACCGAGGAGTGGCGTCGGATGATCCAGGCAAACGTTTTCGGCGTGCTCTACTGCACCCACGCCGCGCTGCCGCTGATGCGCGCGCAGGGATCAGGCCACATCGTCAACGTGAGCTCCGTGGCCGGTCGCGTGGCGCGCCTCGGCTCCGGCGTGTACAACCTCACCAAGTGGGGCGTGGGGGCCTTCTCGGAGTCGCTGCGCCAGGAGGCCGTGCCGCTTGGCGTGCGCGTAACGCTGATCGAGCCGGGCGCGGTGGCGACCGAGCTTCCCGGCCACAACAGGCCGGAGATCATCGAGCAGATGGCCAAACAGTTCGAGGGCGTCGCGCCACTGCTCGCCGAGCAGATCGCGGACGCGATCCTGTACGCGATCGGCCAGCCAGACAACGTCAGCGTCAACGAGCTGCTGGTGCGGCCGAGCCGGCAGGTGCGCTAGCCGCACGCGTCCGCCCGCTTTGCGAACATGTGTTCGTGCGCTGGTCGAACCTGACGGTAGACGAGGAGCGGTCGCGCCGGCTGCCCGGCTACCGCGACGAGGCACTCATCCGCCGCTTCGACGCGCCCGAGGCGCTGGACACACGCTTTTATGAGATTCGCGCGCGCTCGCTGCTCAACCGCGTGCCGGACAGATCTCAGATGCCGTTCCGCTGGACGATCAACCCGTATCGCGGCTGTTCGCATGCGTGCGTTTATTGCTTCGCCAGGCCGACGCACACCTATCTCGGCTTTGACGCCGGGCGCGATTTCGAGCGAGAGATCGTGGTCAAGGTCAACGCGCCGGAGGTCCTACGGGTCGAGCTCGCGAGGCGCTCGTGGAAACACGAACACATCGCGCTCGGCACCAACACTGATCCCTACCAGTGGGTCGAGGGGCGCTACCGGCTGATGGAGGGGATCTGGGAGGCGCTGCGCGACGCGGCGAACCCGTGCTCGGTGTTGACCAAGTCTCCGTTGCTGCTGCGCGACATCTCGCTGATGGCGCAGGTCGCCGAGCGCACGAGCATCAGCGCCTGCCTGTCGATCCCGACGCTCGACGAGAAGGCCTGGCGCGCAACCGAGCCACACACGCCGAACCCGCGCGCGCGCCTGGAGGCGGTCGCCGAGCTGAACCGGGCGGGGATCCCGACCGGCGTGCTGATCGCTCCCCTGATGCCCGGGATCAACGATGCGCCCGAGCAGGTCGAGCCGTTGCTTCAGCGAGCGGCCGCGGCCGGCGCCACCAGCGTCGCCGGCGTGGCGCTGCACCTGCGCGGCGAGGTGCGCGAGGTGTTCATGGGCTGGCTGAAAGACCAACGCCCGGATCTCGTCGCGCGCTACGAGGAGATCTACCGCCGCGGCGCATACGCGCCGCGCGAGGAACGCGAACGGCTTGCGCGCCTGGCGCGCGGCCGGGGACGTGAAACCTCCGCGCGGTTCGGCGCCGGCCGCCGGCAGACCGGGCACCTCGCGGCCAGCCCTGGCGCGGAGCCTTCCGACACCGATCCCCGCGGCCAGCAGCCCCTGTTCTGAGCGCAGACCTGGAGCGCAGGTCCAGCGCGAGCGGTCGGATCCGCGGCGGCCGGCGGGCAACGCGCGGGAAGGATCCCCGTCGACCGGCGTCTCAGGCGAAGAGACACGCATACGCAAACGCCAAGGACCAGGCGAGCGATCGCCCGCGAACTTGTCGCGCAGCAGCTCTCGCGTCCGGTATGTCCACTACCGATCACGCTCCCGCCCGCGCAGTGCTCACGACGCGGGCGGGAGCGCGAGAGATGGCTTGACGACCGCGCCACGTGACAGGATGACCGCAACGCGAGACACGAGGAGGACGAAACGATGAACAGCTTGAGATCGAGGCAGGCGACGCAACGGCCGACCGGGCTCCTGACGCTGACGATCCTCGTGAGCGTCGCGATCGCCGGCTGCGGCAGCTCCTCGAGCGGCACCACGTCGACGAGCACGACGCCGGCCAGCGCGCCCGCCAGCACCTCCACGACCTCGAGCGCCCCGGCCGCCGGCGCGGAACAGAAGCTGAGCCTGGAAGCCAATCCTGAAGGACAGCTGAAATACAACACGACCTCGCTGACGGCCAAAGCGGGGAAGGTCTCGATCGACTTCACGAACATGGCCCCGCTCGCGCACAACGTCACGGTCGAATCGTCAACCGGCGAAAAGCTCGGCGCCACGCCGACCTTTCAGGGCGCCAGTAAGACGCTGACGCTGAACCTCAAGCCCGGCACCTACAAGTTCTTCTGCTCGGTTCCCGGGCACCGGATGGCCGGGATGGAAGGGACGCTGACGGTCAAATAGGTCGGGATGCGGCCAGCGGGTCACGGACGCGTCCAGACGGCAGTTGCGTGGGACGCGATCTGGCCCGCCAGCGCAACCGCCGAGACCACGGCAAAGGCGACCGCCACATCTGCTAGCAGAGATACCTTCAGCGCAAGCAGGGCGCCGATCAGCGCGCCAACGAGCATCGTCCCAACCGCGATCGCGCGCCGCCCCACCTTGGCGCCGGCGCCGCCGACGAGAGCCGCTTCGGCCGCGATCCCGGTCAAGGTTTTGGTCAGCACGGTGGTGGTGAGGTCGGGTACGGCGAGCAGCTGCGCGGCCGCGTTCTGGATACCCATCGCCAGCGCCAGCAACGCGGTCAGCACGTAGCGAATCGTCCGATCGGGCGTCGTCGGCGCGAGCGCGGCAACCGCCGCCGCCGCCGCCATCAGCAGCAGCTGGACCATGCCGACAGCGCGCAAGAAGCGACCGCGATGGTCGGCGTTGCGCATTGCCAGCCAGCCGCCCGCGAGCGCGCCGAGCAGGAACGCGCCGAGCGCGATCAGCGACGCAGCCGCCGAGAGCCCGCGCGCCCCGGCGAGCGCGAAACCGAGGAACGCGACGTTGCCGGTCATGTTCGCGACGAACACGTGTCCGAGCCTCAGGTAGCTGGCCGCGTCGACGAGGCCCGTGACGAGCGTGAGCGCGAGGAGCATCGGCGCAAGCGGACCGTGACGGTCCCCGGGCGCGGGCCACAAAGTGCTTCTCGCTTCTGTAAGAACGCTCATCTCGCGTGTCGCTCGAGCCGTCTCAGCCCCCGGCCGCGCGATCTGCTGAGTGTCCTGCGGGGCCCGGACGGCAGCGCCTGGCCGGAGCGATAGGCTCCCGGCGCGAGGCCGTATGCAGACCTTCACGAGCTGGGATGGCGTCGAGATCGCGTATCAACAATGGGGCGACGAGACCTCGTCGCCGCCGGTGGCGCTGCACCACGGCTTCGTCGTCAACGCCAACGCCAACTGGGTCGCCCCCGGCGTGGTCGACGCGCTCGTGGCGGCCGGGCGGCACGTGATCGCACATGACGCACGCGGCCACGGAGACTCGGGCAAGCCGCACGACCCGAGCGCCTACGGCGAGCCGCGCATGGCGCGCGACCTCGGGATACTGCTCGACCGGCTCGGGCTCGAGCAGATCGATCTGGTCGGCTACTCGATGGGGGCGATCGTCTCGCTGATCTTCGCCAGCGATGACCGGCGAGTGAGGCGACTCGTCGTCGGCGGGGTCGGCTCGGGCGTGGTCGAGTGCGGCGGAGTCGACAGGCGCGCGGTCTCCAACGACTCGATCATCTCGGCCCTGCGCGCCGAGGATGGGTCCACGCCGGCAGCGCCGGGCGCGAGCGCCTACCACGTGCTCGCCGACGCGGTCGGCGCTGACCGCGAGGCGCTCGTCGCGCATGCCCGCTCGCTGTACCGCGGCGAGATCGCCCTCGAGCGGATCTCGGCCCCGACCCTGGTGATCGCCGGCGACCGGGACCCGCTCGCCGTCCGGCCGCAGGTGCTGGTACAGGCGCTGCCAAAGGCCGAGCTGCGGCTCGTCGCGGGCGACCACCTGGAAGCGGTCGCAGACCGACGTTTCACGCAGGCGATCGTCGAGTTCCTCGCCTGAGCGCAGCTCAGCTTCGCGAGCGGCTGTACAGCTGTTGCATCAGCGCGTCGACCGCGGGCGAGGTGACCTGCCAGCCGGGACAGCACGGCGTGGCTCCAGGGGGCGTGAGCCCGATCTCCAGGTGCGGGCCCGAGGACAGGCCGACGATCCCGCAGCCGACCTCTGCGACCGGCTGTCCCGCGACCACGTGGGCGCCCACCGGCACGAGCGCGGGCGCCGCGTGACCGTAGTAAACGTTCCAGCCCTGGTATGTGCCCGCGTCGATGCGGATCACGGGGGCATACGGGCCAAATCCTGAGATCCCCTCCTGCACGACCGTGCCGCTGGTGACAGCCACCTCGACGGCCTCGCTGCCGCACGCGCCCCCGATCGTCGCCATGTCAACGCCCTGGTCCTCGCTCCAGGTCGAGGGTGTCAGCACCAGCGAGAGCGGCTGGATCGGGAACACCCAGTCGCCGCTGCCGGGCGCATAGACCTTGGTCGCTTCCTGCTCGAACGACTGAGCGCTATTGCCATTCGGCAACACGATCCCGGCCTTGCGCTCCCTGGCGATCTCGGCACGGATTTCGGCGTCCGACGGGGCGCCCGCGGCGATCTGCGAGCCCTTGGCTGCAGCCGGGAGCTTGTCTGCTCCGTTGAGCTTCCCGGAGACGTCGAGCGTGTGGCCGGAGACGCGCGGCGCGCGGCTCAAGGTCGCATTGGCCGACACTTCGCCGCCCCGGCCGCCGGCGGCGCCGGTCCCACCGGGAGGTTGCGCGCCGGTTGCGGTCGAGGTCGTCGCCGAAGTGGGGGCGGTCCTTTCGCTAAAGATCTGGGCGCCGCTGCGATGGTGCGCGCCGGCTGAGCCCGTGCGCGAGACGACTTCAGAGGTACCGCAGGCGCCGACCGACAGCGCGAGCGCGCAGGCGCTCGTCAGGGCGAGCGCCGCATGCGCGCCGCGCGCCGGGCGAACGTCGCGGGTCGCCCGGTCGCGGGTCGCCCTCGTCCATCCGCGCCGCTGCGCCGTCGATTGTGGCAAACCTAAATGCCCGCCAGGGGGCGGACGAGGGTAGACGGCGTAAGCAAGCGGTCAACGTCAACCAGGCACATAGCGGACGCTACTCCTGCGGGTCTGCGCGTGCAAGGCGATCGCGGCGTCCCTGTACGGATCAGTCTAATCGCCGCGGTCGCGGGCTCGTCGCAGTGCGCGCGGGCGAACGCGCCGCCGACGAACCGAGCAATCGGGCGGCGGGCGAGCTACGAGCGGGCGGTCGAGACCTCCGCATCGCGGCCCGTCGCCGGCGCGGCGCCGTCGGGCAAACCCTCGACGAACCGCTCGAACTTGGCCATGTCAGCGACCGCTGCGCCGTGGCCCGGGAGGATCACCGATGGCTCGAGCGCGGCGAGCTTGCGGATCGAGCGCCGGTTCTCAGCCGTGTCGTCGTTGAACGCCTGCGGCGGCTCCTTGATCACTGAGCGCATCGTCGCGTAGCTGAGGTTGCGGATCACGTCACCGCAGATCGCCACGCGGTCGGTGTCGCGAAAGAAGATCACCTCGCCGGGCGAGTGCCCGGGTGCATGGATGACGCGGAAGCCGGCGACTTCGTCGCCCTCGCGCAGCGGCCGATCGACCCGGTGCGGCGGCCCTTCCCACAGACGGACGATCAGCCGGGTGACCAGAGCGTCCGCGGACGGGGGACGGCGACCTTCCATCGCCTCGATGTCGTCGACGTGGCAGGCGAGCGGGATTCCGCGCTCTTCACAGAGCCGCTTCGCGACCCCCTGGTGGTCCGGGTGCACGTGTGTAAGCGCGAGCAGCGCGAGCTTGCGGTCTCGCAGCTGCCTGAAGATGCGACGTCGGTCGGTCCGCCGCCCGGCGTCGATCAAGACATCGCCAACGAGATACACGTTGATCAGCGGAGCGGGGCGCTCGGAGAGCCGCCAGACCCCATCGGCTAGCTGCTGCATTTTGGGACCTCCATGGCAGAACAATACGCTTGCGTATCCGTACTCTACAGTATCCATGCGGTGGCGTATGATCGCTCAATGGCATCGGCTTCACAAGCAGCGGCAAAGCGCCGGCTGAGTCGCGGCGACTGGACGCGGGCTGCGCTTGACGCGATCGCCGACAAAGGACTTGCCGCGGTGGCCGTCGAGCCGCTGGCCGCCCGTCTGGGAGTAACGAAGGGCAGCTTCTACGCGCATTTCTCGAGTCGCGACGAGCTCGTCGAGGCCGCGCTGGCCAACTGGCGGCGCTCGCACGGGAGCACCGATCTCGAGCGCTTCAGCGCGATCGAAGATCCGGCCGCGAGGCTGCAGGCGGTGCTGCTTGCAGCGGTCACCTTCAGCCAGAGCGGCTCGCCGTCGGTCCACGTGGCCTTGCTTGGCGAGCTCGGCGACCCACGCGTGCGCGAGGCCGTCGCGGGGGTGACGCAGTCGCGGATTCGCTTGCTGGCGCGGACGTACCGGGAGCTGGGGTTCGCGACACCACAGGCCGCCGACCGGGCGCGGCTAACGTACGCGACCTACCTCGGCCTGCTGCAGATGGCGCGCGAGGCGCCTCAGCGACGGCTCGCAAAGCGCGAGCTGCGACGCTTCGTGGCCGAGATGAATCTGGTCTTGATCCAGACCGGGGCGGAGCACGCCTCACGCTGAGTACAGGGAGATAGGGGATTTCGCGCGACCGCCGGCGCACACGGCGACTGTCTTCAAATACAGTTAATCTGCGCTTGATCGCGGTCCCGATACGCTAGGCCGCCTGGGCGTCGCGGTTAGCGCTTCGCGTGGCGGAACGAGCTCGCCGTCGAGACAGATCTCCACCCTCTCGTTGTAGAAGGCGATCAGGCCAGCGATCGGCAGCAACTGATGGCTGGGGAAGTCATACGCCCAGGCGATATCCGGCTCGACGGTTTCGCCCACGCGGGCGCACCAGTAGCCGCTCGTGCTGCCCTTGTAGGGGCACGCGGTGACCGTGTCGCTGGGTATCAGCCGGGCGAAGTCGATCGTCGTGCGATCGAGGTAGTAGCGCGTGGGCAGGCCCGTCTCGAAGACCATCACCGGCGAGCTGGACTCAGCGAGCAGGACACCGCCGAGCTCGATCCGGATCTGACGCGTCGAGCGAATCGCGTCGACCCGGACATAGGGGTCGCGAGGGTGGACGAAGACCTGCTCGTCCTCCTCGAACCACGCATCGAGAGCGTCCCATTCGAAGCGCATCGTGCCGGCAATCCCGGTGATCGGGGATCGCGGGTAGGACTTCACGGCGTGCAGACGCTCGGCGGCGCCGACGCGTAACCCGAACAGCTCGGCGGTGCCGCGTCTGGTGCTCTGCGTGTCACCCTCGGTGACCAGGATCTCACCCCGAACGTCCTCGGCCGGAACGTAGTACTGAGGGTATTTGGGCGTCTCCCAGACGTAGCGCGCGCGCGTGCTGTCAAGCACCTTCGCGCCGTTCAGAAAGGCGCGCACGCGCCGCGGAACGGGCTCGACGTGGTTGACCGAAACGATCTGTGCTGGATAGTTGCGCATGGGCCTCGCTCTCGCCGTGCTGGGACCAGGGAAGCCGCACTCGAAGCGGCCCCGGGTCTACTCACCGTGAACAAAGGACACCATGCGCGCGCCGCGCGCGCATAGCCCCCGGCTACGCCCGCTGGGGGAAGGTTCATATAGCCATATGGTAATATGAGGCGGTGAGCCCGTACACGGCCGTGGCAGAACCGCATCGCCGCGAGATCCTCGACCTCCTGCGAGGAGGCGAACGCTCCGTCACCGAACTGCTGGCCCACTTCGACCTGAGCCAGCCCGCAGTGTCGAAGCACCTCAAGGTCCTGCGTGAGGCTGGGCTCGTGACGGTCCGTCCGCACGGTCGCGAACGCCGCTACTCGCTGCGCGCTGCGCCGCTGGCCGAGCTGGACGTCTGGCTTGCGCCGTACCGCGCGTTCTGGACCGAGCGGCTCGACGCCCTGGAACGACACCTGAAGGAGCATCCCCAATGATCACCAGCGGAACCCTTGAGACGATCGACAGCCGCGCTGCGCTGCGCTTCGAGCGCCACCTGCCGCACCCGATCGAGCGCGTCTGGCGCGCGGTCAGCGAGCCGCAGGAACTCGCGCGCTGGTTTGTCGCCCCGGTGCATTGGACGCCCATCACGGGCGAGACGTTCGAGGCGTACGGCCAGCGCGGAGAGGTGACCGCGGTGAACCCGCCGCGGCTGCTCGAGTGGATATTCGCGGGGGAACGTTTCAGCTTCGAGCTCTCGCGCGACGGGGACGCATGTCGCCTCGTTTTCACCCATGTGCTCACCGAGCGCGCGCTCGGCGCCCAGCACGCGGCCGGCTGGGAGGCCTATCTGGACCGGCTCGAGGGCACGTTGAATGGCGCAACGGTCACGGTCGAGGTTGCGCACGCGCCGGTGGGGGAGTTGCACGAGCGCTATGCCGCGCTGTTCGATCTCGACCCGGCACCCGGCCGGCGGATGATCGCCGGGATGGCCTTCCGCGACGCAACGTTGGGCGAGGACAGTCTGTCGTTGAGGCTAGAACGGCGCTATCGCCACTCGATCGAGCGCGTCTTCAGAGCGCTCACCGATCCAGATGAGACGGCCGCGTGGTTTCCGGGCGGCGAGCCGCTGAGGGTAACTCTGAGCGACCCGCCGAATGTGCTCGAGGGCACCTGGTACGGCGAGCGGTTGCGCTTTGAGCTGCAGCGCGACGCCGAGGGCTGCCGGCTCGTCTTCACGCACGCGATCGGCGAGCGCGAGACCGCGGCGCGCACCGCGGCGGGATGGGATCGTTGCCTTGCGCGTTTCGAAGCGCTGCTTGCGGGGGAGCAGCTGTCCGAGGCCGACTCGCTTCAGCTGTGGCCGGAGGTGCACGAGCGCTATGCGATTGCGTTCGATGTCGATCCGGAGATCGGGCGCCGGGCCTTCGCCGCGCACCCGCTGACCTGACTCGCCGCCCGCGCCAACCGAGCCAACGGACAAAATCGGATAGAACGGAGCGACATGGCCAGTGTGAGCGTGCGCTACATCGTGGACGACGTCGACGCCGCGATCGAGTTCTACTGCGGACAGCTCGGTTTCAGCGAGGTGATGCACCCTGCGCCGACATTCGCGATGCTCATGCGCGGAGAGCTGCGGCTGGTGCTCAGCGCGCCGGGAGGGGGCTCGGGCGGCGGCCAGGCGATGCCCGACGGGACGCTGCCCACCCCCGGGGGCTGGAACCGCTTTCAGCTCGAGGTCAGCGAGCTTGAGACGGAGGTCGACAGGCTGCGCAACGCAGGGGTCGCGTTCCGCAACGAGCTCGTCGCCGGGGTCGGCGGCAAGCAGATCCTCGTCGAAGACCCCTCGGGCAACCTGATCGAGCTGTTCGAGCCGACCCGCCCCGAGGCCTCGCTGTCGCAGTGACCTGCGCGCGCCGCCGCGCAGCGCCGTTCGCAGGTCGTCCCCGCGCTGCAGGGCAGCGCATCACGAGTCAGCCCGGGTGGGCACGAGCTGCGCCCGGTTGGAGGGCGTCCTCGCGGTGTTGGCTGCGCGCGTCGACCTCGAAGGCGTGCAGGCAGTGCGTGGAGCAGAAGTAGAAGCTCTCGCCGGCGAACTCCTTGCGCACGGCCCTCGCGCGATCGACCGTCATCCCGCACACGGGGTCGGTCACGCCGCGACGCTGGGTTAGCCAGAAGAACACCACGAAGATCCCCAGCGCGAGCACGTTCAGGACCAGCTTGTAGTTGAGGCCGACCGAGCCGAAGACTTCGCTGCGAGAGGGGCGCGGCCCGGTGGGGATCAGCCCGAGGGCGCTGAACAGCGCGTCGACGAGCAGCGCCGCCGCGACCATCGTGACGAACATCAGCGCGACGATTCGTAGCGCGAACGCGGTTCCGTAGTACTTGCGGTAGATCGCGATGATCGGTAGCACGATCAGATCGGCGAAGAGGAAGGCCAAGACGCCCGCGAAGCTGATCCCACCCGACCACAGCACGGCCGCGAGCGGCACGTTTCCGACCGAGCAGACAAAGCTCAGCACCGCGATGATCGGGCCCACGATCACGTTCTCGAGCGTGCTCAGCGTGCCGCGCGAGCTCTCGAGGAACAGCCCGTTGAAGAAGTCGTTGCCGAGCTGGGCGATGAAGCCCGCGAGCAGGAACCCGACCGCGATCTCCTTGTAGAGCATCTGCCAGTCGCCGCGGAAGTTGTGCGCGACGTCCGACCAGCTCGCCATGGAGGTGACGCGCTCGCGCCAGCTCGCCGGGGGAGTGGCGGCCGGCTGGTGGCGGTGGCCGGTGTCCGCCTGTTGGGCGTGCTCGCGCGCGGCGCCCTCGAGGCGCGGCGAGACGAACGCGCGCAGCAGGATCGCCATCAGCACGATCATCACGATCCCGCCGACGTACTCCGCCAGGGTGAACTGCCAGCCGATCAGCACCCACAACACCAGACCCAGCTCCCAGACGAGGTTGGTGGAGGCGAATTGGAAGGCGAGCGTGGTCGCGGCCGAGGCTCCCTTTTGGAACAGTGACTTGGCGATCGCGACCGCCGCGTAGGAGCACGAGCTCGAGGCCGCGCCCAGGGCGGTGGCCAGGCCGACGGGCCGCGCGCCGGAACCCGACAGCGAGCGCTCGATGCGCGCGCGCGGCACCCAGGCCTGCACGATGCCGGAGATCGTGAAGCCCAGCACCAGCGCCCACCAGACCGCCCAGGCCATCAGGAGCGAATCCCTCAGCCCATGCCAGATCACGTCGAGGACATCCATCACGGCTCCTGTTCACGCTCGTCTGCTCGAGCCTACGCCCGACCTCGCCGCACGAGCCTAGCTCGAAGCGTCAGACTTCCGCGCGTGGCTTCGCGCGGGCACGACGGGCGACGACCACGAGAGGATCAGGATGGATGCACGTATCGACGTGATCACGCTTGCCGTCGCCGATCTGGATCGAGCGCTCGCGTTCTACCGCGACGGGCTTGGGCTCGATTCCAGGGGAGTCGTCGCCACGGAGTTCGTCGGCGACGACGTCACGCCGGCGGGGGCGATCGCGCTGTTCGAGCTGCACGGCGACCTGCTCCTCGCGCTGTACCCGCGCGCCGAGCTGGCCAAGGACGCGAACGTCGCATTCGGGCCTCCTAAGCCGGGCGAGTTCAGCATCGGCCACCTGGTCGCGGACAGAGCCCAGGTCGACGCTCTCCTTTCACAGGCCCGAGCGGCAGGCGCGACCCTTACCGAGCCGCCGCATGAGCGCCCCTGGGGCATCTACTCGGGCTACTTCCGCGATCCCGACGGACACCTGTGGGAGGTCATTTGGCACCCCCGACGCAGCCCATAGCTGTGAGCGGTTGCGGCCCGGACCGCCCAGCCATGCTGGAGGTAGCTCGCGGGCTCATTCCGCTCGCACCCGGTTGGTGAGCGCGCCGAGACCGTCGACCTCGATCTCGACGACGTTGCCGTCGCGCAGGAACCTGCCCTGCGCTGCCCCGACGCCGGCCGGCGTCCCGGTGGCGATGATGTCGCCCGGCAGCAACGTCATGGTGCGGGAAAGCCAGGAGACGAGCTCGGCGGGGCTGAAGATGAGATTGGCGGTCGTGCCTTCCTGGACGGTCTCGCCGTCGATGCGCGTGCGCAGCTTCAGCGCGGCGAGGTCGCCTATCTCGTCGAGCGTAACCAGCGCCGGGCCGCAGGGCGCGAACGTGTCGATCGCCTTGCCGCTGGTCCACAGCGGGTTCTGCCACTGCAGATCGCGAGCGCTGACGTCGTTGAACGGCATCGCGCCGGCGATCCGCCCGAGCGCGTCCTCGACGGGGACCTTGTGCGCTGGGCGCCCGATCACGAGCGCGAGCTCGGCCTCATAGTCGACGTGGTCGGGGTGCGCGGAGGGGAGGACGATGTCGGCGCCGCTGCCGCTCAGCGAGTTCTGAAACTTGGCGAACCACATCGGTGCCTGGGGGATCTCTTGCCCTGTCTCCTGCGCGTGGTCGCGGTAGTTCAGGCCGATGCAGATGATCTTCTGCGGATCCGGAACGGGCGCGCCGAGCGTCAAATCGCTCAGCCCGACTCGCTCTGCCGGGGAGTCAGCGGCTTGATCTCCGAGTGCCCGCAACCCGTCGGGATCGCGTGCAGCGAGCAGCTCGCGGGCGCTCGTCGGCGCGTCCAGCGCCGCGGTCGGCACGACCTCGTCGCCGAGCAGAAAGCCGGCTGTCGGGCGCCCGTCGGTTATGTAGCTGACGAGTCGCATGGTTACTCGTGCGCCCGGAGCATAATCGCCGGCGTTGGGGCAGCGGCCGACGCCGAACGAGTCACGCTGGACATCGTCCTGCTCCAGTTCCTCGCGTCGTGCGCGACCAGCGCGCAAATCCGGCGATCGCTGGGTCGGTGATCAGGTTGTTGTCGCGAGGGAGCTATCGTTCCAGCGCATGGGTAACCCGGCCGCCGCAGGCGAGCGACGCGCTGGTCGCCGGCGCTTGGCCATCGCAGATTGCGCGTGATGAGCTCCGACACCGGCGAGATCAATCCTTCGATTCCTCCCAGCGGGACCGGATGCATGGAGTGCCTGGCCGGTGCGTCTCCCGGCTGGTGGCTTCATCTGCGCAGGTGCGCCGCCTGCGGGCACATCGGCTGCTGCGATAACTCCCCGAGCCAGCATGCCAGCGCTCATAACGCTGCGAGCGGGCATCCGATCATCAGAAGCTTCGAGCCCGGGGAGGCCTGGTTCTATGACTACCGCACGGGCGAGTCCTTGCGCGGACCTGCGTTGGCGGCGCCCGAGAGCCATCCTCTCGACCAGCCGGTGCCGGGACCGGCGGGGGCGGTCCCCCCGGACTGGCAAAGTCATCTCAACCCTTGACGAGGAGTTCGACCGCGCGCCAGCGGCCGCAGCCGCCGCCGGGCCGCGTAACTAGAGTGACCGCCATGGACATCACCACTGACGCGATTGAGGAGTGACCATGACCGGCTCTTCCACCGAGGGAATCAAGATCGTGCTGCATCCCGTTTCCGACTTGGCGGCGTCCAAGCCGGTGTACACGGCCCTGCTCGGTGTCGCCCCGACGGCCGACGGGTCTTACTACGTAGGCTTCGAGGCCGAGGGCCAGCAGATCGGGCTTGTCCCGGGCGGCGGACCGCAGGGAATGACCTCGCCGGTGGCCTTTTGGCGCGTGCCGGACATCGAGGCGAAGCTGGCCGAGGTGACCGCCGCCGGTGCCAGCGTCAAGGAACCGGCGCACGATGTCGGTGGCGGCCGCCTGGTGGCCACCGTCACCGATCCCGACGGCAACGTCCTCGGGCTGCTGCAGGACCCATGACGCCCGATGGCGACCGCGAAAGCGGCCGCGCAAGCGCCAGGCTGCCCTCCGGGGCCTTGACTCGCGCCTCTTGCGAGCTCGAGCCCGCCCGCTGAGATCTCGGCGTCGTCGCGGTAGTTGAGGCCGATGCAGAACTCGAGCCCCAGACCCTCGCAGCCGCGTTTGCGCGGCAGCGCCGCCGGGTCGTACGCCGGGGCGCAATCCACGTAAGCTGCCTGTGATGAGCCTGGGAGGTGATCAGATCGGCGCCGGTGCGGTCGAGCCCGCGCCCCGCGGGCGCAATCCGTTCGACCCGACCGGCATCGAGCGCGGAGCCGACGGGATCGCGCGCTACCGCGACCGCCCCGACTCGCTCGTGCACCTGCTGCGCGCCACCGTCGAGCGCGACCCCGACGCCGTGGCGCTGCTGGAGGTTGGCGGCGAGTCCGTCAGCTACGACCAGCTGTGGGAGCGCGCGGGCCGCGTCGCCGGAGGCCTGCGCGCGGCCGGCATCGAGCGCGGGGACCGCGTCGCGCTGCGCCTGCCCAACGGCATCGACTGGGTGCTCGCTTTCTTCGGCGCCCAGCTGGCGGGCGCGGTGGTTGTGCCCGTCAACACGCGCTTTACCGAGGACGAGGTCGCCTACGTGGTGGAGGACTCGGGCGCTGCCTTCGTGTTCGCGCCCGGATCGGCGCTGCCCGACGGCGAGCTGCTCGCCTGCGAGGACCTCGCCCCAGGCGACCTCGCGGCGATCTTCTACACGAGCGGCACTACCGGCTTTCCGAAGGGCGCGATGACCACGCATGCCAACTTCACCACCAACATCGAGAACTGCTTCCGCGTGCTGTCTGTAGAGCGCTCGGAGCTGGCCGGCATCTCCACGCTGGTGTCGGTGCCGCTGTTCCATGTGACCGGGTGCAACAGCCAGCTCTTGCCGGCCATGGAGTGGGGCGGGCGGGTGGAGATCCTGTCCGGGCCGCTCGACCTGGACGGCTTCTTCACATCGGTGGGCGAGAACCGCGTCAACCAGCTCGTATCCGTGCCCGCCATCTACCACGCGGTGCTGCGCCACCCGCGCTTCGCCGAGCTGGATGTGAGCGGGGTGCGCTGGATCTCTTACGGCGGCGCGCCGATCGCCGAGAGCCTCGTGCACAGCATCCAGGAGGCCTTCCCCAACGCGCGAGTGGGCAACGGCTTCGGGCTTACCGAGACCTCCTCGCTGACCTCCTTCCTGCCCCACGAGGAGGCCGCTGACCGCGCCGACTCGGTTGGCTTCGCGATGCCGGTCGACGATCTCGCGATCGACAAGCCCGACCCCGAGACGCGCGCCGGCGAGCTGCTCGTGCGCGGGCCCAACGTGGTGGCGGGCTACTGGAACAAGCCGCAGGCCAGCGCGGAGACGTTCGTGGACGGCTGGCTACACACCGGCGACCTGGCGCGCGTGGACGACGACGGCCTGCTGTACATCGTCGACCGCAAGAAGGACATGATCAACCGAGGCGGCGAGAACGTGTACTCGATCGAGGTAGAGAACGCGCTCGCCTCCGCGCCCGGTGTCGGCGAGGCGGCGGCGGTGGGCGTGCCCGACGAGATGATGGGCGAGAAGGTGGGAGCGGTGATCGTGCCCGCGGCCGGCGGGGAGCCGGATGTCGCCGCGATCGTGGCCCACTGCCGCCAGCGCCTTGCCGACTTCAAGGTGCCGCAGTTCGTGGCGCTGCGCAGCGAGCCGCTGCCGCGCAACCCGGGCGGCAAGGTGCTGAAGGCGCAGCTGCGCGATGAGACCGACTGGGGCGAGCCGCTGCGCTAGCCACCCGAGTCGAGAGGAGAGCCATGGCCACAGTTCAGACCGTCCAGGGGCCCGTCGAGGCCGATCAGCTGGGACTCGTGCTGGGGCACGAGCACGTGCGCTTCCGCGACGAGGCAGTGGCCGCGGAGTGGCCCGAGCGCTACGACGAGCAGGCCGAACTGGACGCCGCCCTTCAGGCGGTGCAGGCCGCCAAGTCGCGCGGGGTACAGACGATCGTCGATCCGACCGCCATGTTCGGCGGGCGCGACGTGCGCTTCATGAAGCGCGTCGCCGACGAGACGGGGGTGAGCATCGTCGCCTGCACGGGCATCTACAGCTACGACTACCTGCCTCACTACTTCGAGAACCGCGACACCGACACGATGGCCGAGCACTTCGTCGCGGACCTCGAGCGGGGCGTGCAGGGCACCGACATCAGGGCCGCGTTCCTGAAGTGCGCGGCCGACGCCGCCGGCGTGACCGAGCACGTGGAGAAGATCCATCGGGCGGTGGCGCGCGCCAGCCTGCAGACGGGCGCGCCGATCATGGCCCACTCGATGCCAGCGGTCGGCACCGGCCCGCGGCAGGTCGCGATCTTCAAGGACGAGGGTGTGGACATGGCGCGGGTGCAGATCGCCCACTGCGGCGACACCGACGACGTCGGCTACATCCAGGGCCTGATCGACGAGGGCGTGTACGTGGGGCTCGACCGCTATGGCCTGGAGATGTTCCTGCCGATCGACAAGCGCAACGCCACAGCCGCCGAGCTGCTGCGCCGCGGCCATGCCGAGCAGCTGATCATTTCCCAGGACTACTGCGCCTCGATCGACTGGTTCCCGCCTGAGGCCGAGGCGGTGTTCGAGAGCCAGGGCGCGATCCGAAACTGGTCGATGACGCTCGTGTTCGACGAGGTCGTGCCCGCCCTGCGCGAGCAGGGGGCGCTCGACGACGGCTCCTTCAACACCGTTTTCGTGGAGAACCCGAAGCGCTGGCTGACGGCGTAGGCGGCGCGGGGCGCCCTGCTAGGGCGCAGCGCGAGGTGGGCCGCGGACATCCAGGCACGCCAGAGAGGATCGGCAGCGACCGTGCTAACGCTCGATAATCGATGTTATGTAAACCAACAAGCAGAGACGTCGCTTTTCGGCATTGGCGCCCGCGACGCTTCGTTTGCCCCGCATAGCCGCCCCGGCTGGGGCGCTTTTGCGATTCAGGCGCCGGCCGGCGACTCGGACAGCGTCGCCGCGCAAGCGACGTCGAGGCTCGAGATCACTCCGACGGGTGCTCCCGAGGGCGCGACTACCACTAGATGCGTGCAGTCGTGGTCGCTCATCAGCTGCGCCGCCTGACCGATCGTCTCGGATTCCTCGATCGTCACGATCTCGGTCTCCGCGAGGTCGGCGGCCTCCGCGTCGAGGCGCTCGGAAGCGATCGCGCGCATCAGGTCGCGGTCCGAGAGGATTCCCCACACGAGCGTCTGCTGCTGGTCGCGGCCCCTGGCGAGACCGTCCACGACCACGCAGTGCGTGCGGTGCGCGGCCATTTCGGCGGCAGCCTCCTGCAGCGTGGCCTGTGGCGGGATGTCGATCACCCCCCGGTGCATGGCGGCGCTGACGGCTTGGGTCGGTTTCGTGCGGGTCATCGTTCGATCCTTCGGTTCGCGTGGTCTTGTGTGTCGTGGCTGCCTTGCCGGTATGTCCGCTCGGAGCAAGCCCGTGATCTCGGGTGATCATGCCGGGCCCCATCCCGGGGTACATCCGCACTGCCTACTGCCGGGGGTCCGCATTCGCCCGCAGCCCAGTCGGGCTGCAGGTGCCCCCGGCCGTACCTCGGCCCGTCAGGCGTGGGCGCCACGCCCCCCGCTCGCGAGCGCCCGTGCGCGCGAGAACACCGCGTCGATCATCGCCGGGGTCAGCCGGCCGGTGAACGTGTTCTGCTGGCTCGGGTGATAGCAGCCGATCAGCGTGTAGCGAGAGCCCGCGTGCTCGGCGCCGTGCACGAAGCGCGGATGCGGCCTCGGCGGGACCGCCGCGCGCGGATCGCCGTCCGCTGCGGCGGCTGCATCGAGGCGCAAGGCGGCGTCCCAGGCGAATGCACCCAAGCAGACGAGCACGCGCACCCGCGCCAGCAGCGCAAGCTCGCGCACGCTCCAGGGCAGGCAGTTGTCGCGCTCAGTCGGCGTGGGCTTGTTGGCCGGCGGCGCGCAGCGCACCGGCGCCGTCACCCAGGCGTCGAGTAGCCGCAGGCCGTCGTCGCGCCGGGTCGCGCCCGGCTGGTTGGCCAGGCCGGCGCGCCACATCGCCGCGTACAGGAAGTCGCCCGAGCGATCGCCCGTGAACATCCTGCCCGTCCGGTTGCCCCCGTGTGCGGCCGGTGCCAGCCCGAGCAAGAGCAGGCGAGCGGCGGGGTCGCCGAAGCCGGGGAGCGGCTTGGCCCAGTAGCGCTCGTGCGCGAACGCCGCTTTGCGCTGGCGTGCGGCCTGCTCGCGCCAGGCGACCAGGCGCGGACAGCGCCGGCAACGGACGATATCTGCGGCGAGCAACTCCAGTCGCGCGCCGTTGCTGTTCGAGCGCACCGACCAGTAGTAGCATCGTTACCGTGTCCGTTTGGATCGTGATCGTGCTGCTCGGGCTCCTGAAGCTACCGATCGCTGCGGCCATGATCTGGATCCCGTTGCGTCGCGACGAGGCGATGAATATGTCCGACGTAGCCGATGCCGAGCCGTCCGATGGATCCGACGACGAGGGCGGCAGCAAGACGCGCGCCCGCGGCATGCCTCCGCGCAGGCCTTCGCCGTGTCCTTCGCTCAGCGGTTGCGACGGCGCTGGTGGCGGGCGGCCTTCGCTTTCGCGCGGCGCTTGCGGAGCGCGACGGCGGGGTCGCGGCTGGGGCGCCCCGTCACCGGCCCGTCGCCAACCGGCGCGACGCGCCGCGAGTCACGGAGGATCACGAACGCGATCCCGCCCAGCAACACGGCCGCGGCGCCGAGCCCCAGTATCAGGATCGTGCCCGTGTTCGAGCCCGAGCTAGACGAAGACGTTCCGGTCGTGGCCGTGCTCGTGGTTTTTTTGAGCTGCGATTCTTCTTCCTTGCCGCCTTCGGTGAGTTCGCTGAACGCGTTGCCTTCGCCGGCGGCCGCAGCGAGCGCGCTCGGCGGGCTCGCGTAGGCGAGCGCGAGCGCCAGCACGGCGCAGACGCAGGCAAGACGGCCCGTGAGCAGTTTGCTCATGCTGGCGAGCATACCGCTTGTGAGACCGTAGAATGACCGCGCGATGGCTCCCAAGCAGCGACAGGTACGGATCGAGCAGCGCGGCGCCCTGGCCGCGATGCAGCAGCTCGAGCAGCGCTCCGACGAGGAGCTCGAGAGCGAGACCAAGTACAAGTCGGCCGCGCTCGCGATCCTCGGCGCGCGGGCGTCCGAGCGCTTCGACGCCGAGCAGGCGCGCAGCTACTTCCAACGCGCGATCGCCGCCGCGCGCCCGCAGGAGCGGATGCAGCTGCGGCGCATGGCCGATGCCTCGCTGGCGCTGGCCGAACGGCGCGCGGGCGACCTCAAGGACGCGGTCGAGCGCCTCGGCCAGGAGCCACCCAGCGGCCGCCAGATGCTCGCCCTGCGCGCGATGGGCTTGCTCCTGCCGGCGAGCTCCGCGGGGATTCTCGCGCGGATCCGCGGAATCTTTCTGATCCTGGTGCTGATCATCGTGCTGCTTGCGGTCGGGCTCGGCATCGTCGAGCTGATCGCGCTGCCGTTCGGCGGTATCGGGCTGGCGCCCGGGATCCTGCTCGGCTTCTTTGTCGTGCTCGTGGTGCTGGGCGTGATCACCGCGATCGGCCGGCGCCGGCGCGATCGCGCCCGAGCCGCACAGCGATCTGCGACCTAGGCCGCCGCCTCCCCCCACACGGTCGCGATCAGCGAACGGGGTCCCCCGGCGTCGCGGTGCTCACACAGGTAGACCCCCTGCCAGGTGCCCAGTGCCAGTCGGCCATGGGCGATCGGCAGCGACAGCGATGTGCCAAGCAGCGAGGCCTTGATGTGCGCGGGCATGTCGTCGGGCCCCTCGAGGGTGTGGGTCCAATACGGCGCATCCTCGGGCACCGCGTGAGCGAAGAACGCGGAGAAATCGCGCCGCACGTCGGGACTGGCGTTCTCGTTGAGCGTCAGCGAGGCCGAAGTGTGCCGTAGGAAGAGATGCAGTAGCCCGACGCTCACCTCCGCGATCTGCGGCACCGCTGCGAGCACCTCGCGCGTGATCAGGTGATAGCCCGGCGGTCGCGGCTCGAGCCGGATTGCGCGCTGCGCCCACATGCGATGAACCGTAGCGCCGGTAGCATCTTTGCCAACCGCCTGACGAAAGGACTGCGCCACATGAGCTGGGATTTCTCCACCGAGCCCGATTTTCAGCTGCAGCTGGACTGGATGCGGAACTTCGTGCGGCGCGAGATCTGGCCGCTGGAGACGGTCTGGCGCGAGCTCGGGCCCGACGGACTGCGCGAGGCGATCGCGCCGCTGCAGCAGGAGGTCAAGGCCCGCGGCCTGTGGGCCACGCACCTCCCGCCGGAGCTCGGCGGCCAGGGCATGGGCCAGGTGCGCCTCGGCTTGATGCACGAGATCCTCGGCAGCTCGCCGATCGCTCCGCTCGCATTCGGCAACGCGGCTCCGGACTCCGGCAACTCGGAGATCCTCGCCCTGGTGGGCACGCCCGAGCAGAAGGACCGCTGGCTGCATCCCCTGCTGGCGGGTGACCTGCGCAGCGCGTTCAGCATGACCGAGCCGGACACGCCCGGGTCGGATCCGACGCAGCTGAGGACGCGCGCCGTGCGCGATGGTGAGGAGTGGGTAATCGACGGGCGCAAGTGGTTCTCCTCGAACGGCTCGATCGCCGATTTCCTGATCGTGATGGCCGTCACCGACCCCGATGCGCGTCCCTCGGGGCGCGCGTCGATGTTCGTCGTCCCGCGCGACACGTCGGGCGTCGAGATCCTCCGCGACGTGCCGACGATGGAGCATCCCTGGGAGCAGTTCGGGGCGTACGGCGGGCACTCCGAAATCGTCTACAGCGGCGTGCGGCTCGGCGCCGACGCGCTGCTCGGTCCGATCGGCGGCGGCTTCGTGCTGGCGCAGCAGCGGCTCGGACCGGGCCGGATCCATCACTGCATGCGCTGGCTCGGGGTGGCGCAGCGCGCGTTCGACATGATGTGCGAGCGCGCGACCTACCGGCACGCGCACGGCTCGCTGCTGGCGGACAAGCAGACGGTGCAGAACTGGATCGCGGACAGCGCCGCCGAGATGCAGGCGGCGCGGCTGATGACCCTGCACGCGGCCTGGGTCATGGACACGCAGGGCGCGCGCGGGGCGCTCGTGGACATCGCCCTGATCAAGTTCTACGGCGCGAAGGTGCTGCACGACGTCATCGATCGCGCGATCCAGGTGCACGGCTCGCTCGGCTACTCGACCGACCTGCCGCTTGAGCAGATGTACCGCTTCGCGCGGGCCGCGCGCATCTACGATGGGCCCGATGAGGTCCATCGCCAGACGGTCGCCAGACGCATCCTGCACGGGTACGCGCCGCCGCCCGGCGAGGTGCCCAGCGAGCACATACCCACCCGCCGCGAGCAGGCGCGCGAGCGTTTCGCGGATCTGCTCGGCGCGCTCACCGCAAACGACTGAGCGCCGCCGGGCCGGGCTGGCCTCGAGCCGGGCCCGCCCTGGGCAATAGGGTTGAAGGGTGCCTGCGCCGGTTCGCCTGCTCGTCAATCCCTCGGCCGGCGGCGGCCGCGCGGGCCGCGCGGCGCCCGACGTACACCGGACACTGGGCGAGCTGGGGCTCGAGGTGCGTCGCGCGGACACGCGCGACCTTGATCACGCGCGCGAGCTCGCCATCGCGGCAGCAGGGTCCGGCGAGACCGTCGTCGTGCTCGGCGGAGACGGCATGATCGGCGCGGTCGCGGACGGCTTGCGCACCGTTCCGGGAGCGCTGCTGGGCGTGCTGCCGGGGGGACGCGGCAACGACCTGGCGCGGGTGCTGGGCATTTCGCAGGACCCGGTCGCTGCGTGCGCGACGGTCGCGGACGGCGTGCCGCGAGCTATCGATCTCGGCGTCGTGGTCGATCGGCGCTCGGGCGCGCACGGGCGCGCGTTCGTCGGCATCGCCTCCGCGGGCTTCGACAGCGACGCCAACCGCATCGCCAACGCGGCCCCGTCCTGGCTCGGAGAGCTTGTATACGCGTACGCGGCGCTGCGGGCGCTGGTGTCCTGGCGGCCCGCCCGCTTCGAGATCGAGCTCGATCCGCCGGGCGAGCGCCGTAGCTTCACGGGCTATTCGGTGGGGGCAGCCAATTCCAAGGCCTATGGGGGCGGGATGCGCGCTGCGCCGGATGCGCTGCTCGACGATGGCCTGCTCGAGGTGCCGGTGCTAGAAAGCGTCAGCAAGCTGACGTTCCTGAGCAGAATCCTGCCGAGGGTCTTCAAAGGGACTCACGTGCAGCTGTCGTCCGTACGCGTGTTTCGCGCCGCCGAGGTCGAGATCGCGGCCGACCGTCCCTTCACCGTGTATGCGGACGGCGACCCGATCGGCGAGCTGCCGGTGCGCGTGCGCGCACTCGCGGGGCCGGTCACGATGCTCGTGCCAAGGGGGCCGACCAGCGACGCCGCGTTCGGCACCCCGTCGTCCGCCCCGTCCGTCTCCTCGGCGGTTGGCCCGGCGGCGCAAGACCCTTCCCCGGAGAGCTGATGGCCCGCCTGCTCGGCCCCAAGCTGGCGCTGGCGCGCGCGGTGGGCGCGCTTTCGCGCCTGCGCGGCGGCGGCGCGACCAGCGCCCCTGGCAAGCTGCTGCTGCGGCTCGAGCCGGATGCGCTGCGCACGCTCGCCGCGCGCCTGCCGCAGGGCAGCGTTCTGATCTCCGCGACCAACGGCAAGACGACGACCGCCGCGATGGCCGCCTCGATTCTCGAGCGCGCTGGTGTCGCGCTCGTGCACAACCGGGAGGGCGCGAACATGGCCGGCGGAATCGCCTCGACGCTGCTCGCGGCCGCGCGCCCGCGTGCCCGCGTCGCGGGCGAGCTCGGCCTGTTCGAGCTCGACGAGCTGTGGCTCGCGCCGGTGGCCGCACAGCTGCCGAGCCCGCGCGCGATCCTGCTCTCCAACCTGTTCCGCGATCAACTCGACCGCTACGGCGAGCTCGAGGCGATCGCCGACAGCTGGGCCGCAGCCCTGCGCGACGGTCCTGGTCGCGAGGCGACGCTGGTGCTCAACGCCGACGATCCGCTCATCGCCGACCTTGGCCGGGAGCGCGCCGAGCAGGAGGTCGTTTACTTCGGGCTGCAAGACGACTCGACCGGGCTGGCACGCCTCGCCCATGCCGCGGACGCCACCCACTGCCGGCGCTGCGGGGCGCCGTATGTGTTCGACGTGGTATTTCTCGGCCACCTCGGCCGCTACCACTGCCCGAACTGCGCTCAGACGCGGCCCACGCCGGCGGTGACTGCGAGCAGCGTCGCTTTGCAGGGCGTTCATTCCAGCCGCTTCAAGCTCACGACGCCCGCTGGCGAGGCCGAGATCGCGCTGACGCTGCCGGGCCTGTACAACGTCTACAACGCGCTCGCGGCCGCAGCCCTGGCGACCGCGCTGGGGGTTGGGCTCGAGACGATCGCGGCCGGCCTGCAGGGCGCGCGAGCCGCGTTTGGACGCGCCGAGACGGTGGTCCTCGACGGACGTGAGCTGCAGATCCTGCTCGTCAAGAACCCCACGGGTGCCAACGAGGTGCTGCGCACGCTCGCGCTCGAGCCGGGCGAGCACGACCTGCTCGCGGTGCTCAACGACAACATCGCCGACGGACGCGACATCTCGTGGATCTGGGACGCCGATTTCGAGCTGCTCGCCGGTCGCGTGCGCCACGTTACCTGCGCCGGCACCCGCGCGGCGGAGCTGGCGATGCGCTTGAAGTACGCGGGAATCGACTCCCGCCGGATCGCGACGCAGGCGAATTTGTCGCGCGCGCTCGACGATGCCGCCCGCGATCTGCCCCAGGCCGACGCGCGTGCGCCGCTGTACGCGTTGCCCACCTACACCGCGATGCTCGCGCTGCGCGAGCTGCTCGTCTCGCGCGGGAGTGCGCGCCCCGCCGAGTGATGGCCTCCCCCTCCCCCGCTCTGCGCGTCTGCGCTCTATACCCGCAGCTGCTGAACATCTACGCCGATCGCGGCAACCTGCTGGTGCTCGAGCGCCGCTGCCGCTGGCGCGGGATCGGCTTCGAGCTGGTCGCGCGCGGGCTCGGCGAGGCGCTCGACCCCGAGGCGCACGACCTGTTCTACATCGGCGGCGGCCAAGACCGCGACCAGCGCCTGTGCGCGGACGATCTCTTGCGTACCAAGCGCGCCGCCCTGCGCGCGGCCGCCGAGCAGCAGAAGCTAGTGCTCGGCGTCTGCGGCGGCTATCAGCTGCTCGGTCGCTCGTATGCATTGGCGGGCGAGGAGATCGACGGCGCCGGGCTGCTCGATGTGCGCACGGTGCGCGAGCCCGGTCCGCGTCTGATCGGCAACGTCGCGATCGAGGTCGCCCTCGAGGCCGAGTCGCCCGGGAACGGGCCGCGCGTGCTCGCGGGCTTCGAGAATCATGCTGGACGGACGCAGCTCGGTGCCGGCGCGCGACCGCTCGGGCGCGTGCTGCGCGGCTACGGCAACGACGGTCGCTCCGGCTGGGAGGGCGCGCGGCAGGGCAACACGATCGGCACCTATCTGCACGGGCCGCTGCTGCCGAAGAACGCGTGGTTTGCGGACTGGCTGCTGGCCAGCGCTCTCGGCCTGCCGCCGCACGAGCTCGCCGCGCTCGACGACGAGCTCGAGCGCGACGCCCATCTCAGCGCGCGTCGCGCCGCCGGCGTGTAGATCTCAGCTGACGCCCGCCGCGCGGCGCGCGAGAGCGCCGTCGTGACGCAACGACGCAGCCGAGTCGAGTGATCCGTCGTGCCGGCGATACCCGAGGCGCGCCGAGATGTCGTCAGCCGTCGCCAGTAGATGCGGACCGAGCGCATCGGCCAGTTCCGCGAGCGCTACCGCGGCGGCATCGGCGGTTATGTCCAACGCGGCGCGGACTTCTCCGGTGTGATCGCGCAGCGGCGCGGCGATCGCGATCCGGCCGGCGGAAAACTCTTCGTCCTCGAGCGCCAGGCCATCCTTGCGCACCCGCTCGAGCTGCTCGCGCAGCGCGCCGCGGCGCGTGAGCGTGTTCGGCCCGCGCCGGGCGAGCGTCGTGTGTGCGAGCAGTCGGCGGCGCTCCTGCTCGGGCACCTCGGCGAGCAGGACCTTGCCGAGCGCGACGCAGTGCGCGGGCGCTCGCGCTCCCCGAGCGGGGCCGCCGACCTCCGAGCCGCCCGAGCGCAGACGCCGGCCGCGCACGCGATCGACGTAGACGACCTCGGGCCCGTCCAGCGTCGCCAGCGCGACCGGATGCCCCGAACGGCGCGCAAGCTCGAGCAGATCCGCATGGGCCTGCTCGCGCAGCCCGGTCGCGCTGGCCGCGGACATGCCGAGCCTCGTGACGCGCAGGGTGAGCCGGTACCTGCGCCGCGTGCCCTGCGCAAGGTACCCAAGCGCCACCAGCGTGGTCATGTAGCGGTGGGTGCTCGAACGGCTCATCCCCAGCTGATCGGCGACCTCGGCGACGCCGAGTTGCGCCTGCCCAGACGTGAAGCACTCGAGGATCGCCAGGCCGCGCTCCAATGACTGCGAGTACCGCGGCTCCGCGAGATCGGGGACCTTCCAGGTCTCCGTATGAGGCACGTTCGCGCGAAGTGGCATCTGTAGACGCTCTCGATGTCGGCCGACTCCTCTCGCATCGGCGTCCAGCGATGACGCTCCAGATCGTAGTGAAAGTACACCTGCTGAACCCAGAACATCTCGCGGAGCGCTCCGATCGCGGCGCGCGCGATCGTCGCAAAGTCGCGCGTCGTTCCGTGCCCTGCCGGCGGCGATCTGGGAGGATCGCGCGATGGAGCTTTCCGACTACCAGCGTCTGTCGCGCCGCACCGCCGAGTATCCGCGCGACGCCTGGCTTGCGTATCCCGCGCTGGGGCTCGCGGGCGAGGCCGGCGAGGTGGCCGAGCACGCCAAGAAGGCGATCCGCGACGATCGCGGTCAGGTCAGCGACGAGCGCCGCAGCGCGATCGCCGCTGAGCTCGGCGACGTGCTCTGGTATGTGGCCCAGATCACAACCGAGCTGGGGCTGGATCTCGATCAGATCGCCGCCGCCAACCTTCAGAAGCTGCTCTCGCGCCAGCAGCGCGGGGTGCTCTCGGGCAGCGGCGACGAACGCTAGCGGCGGGTTTCGGGACCGCCGGCGCGGCTCGTACCTGCCTGATCACCGCTAACCTCGTCACCGACGCTCGGCCGACGGTCATTCGTAGGCGAACTGGTCCGCGGGAGGGTTTCTCCTGGTCTGCTTTCCGGTGACTTCTGCTCCCGGGATCGTCGCTCGCACGTCCACGCTCCCAGTCGCATCCGGAGCCACGACCGTACAGGTCGAAATCGATGCGCAGCCGACCGAGGTCGCCGGGCTTGAGCCGAACTTGAAGGTCGTCGCCGTCGACCCTACGCCGAACCCCGTCCCGGTGACCGTCACGGTCGTGCCGCCGGCGGTCGACCAGTTGTCAGGCGTGACGCTCGTGATCGTCGGTTCGACGACTTTGAAGCGTTCAGCGGACGTGGGACAGGGAACGAGTTCGGGGCCTTCCTCGCCCGAAGACTTCGCTGAGGCGGGTGCGCCGCCGGGAGTTCAGGTCGATGGGGTAACCGCGAACTGTTCCCAGCGTCCGGCGAAGCGGGCGGGCACGAGCGCGCGCACCCTGACGCCCTCGGGCGTGTCCAGTCGCGCGATGTCGCCCGCAATGTCGTGAAGCTCCGCGAGGGAGCCTCCATGCGCGTAGGGCACCAGCAGCTCGAGCGGCCTGAGCGTGTGCGCGAGCTCGCGCTCGATCCGCTCGCCGAGCTCGTCCAGGCCAAGGCCGCTAACGCCGCTGACGAGCACGGCATCGGGGTGGCGCGTGCGCAGATCATCGCGCGTCTCCTCGTCGAGCAGGTCGACCTTGTTCAGGACGAGCACCCGCGGCTGGGCGTCGGGCACGCCGATCTCGGCGAGCGTCTCGTCGACCGAGCGCTTCATCGCGAGCACCTCCGGCTCTGGCGCGCTCGCGTCGAGCACATGCGCGAGCAGCTCCGCGCGTCTGGTCTCCTCGAGCGTCGCGCCGAACGCGTCGATGAGCTGATGGGGAAGCTTGCGAATGAAGCCGACCGTGTCAGTGATCAGGTGCTGGCGGCCGTTCAGCTTGACGGTGCGGACCGTCGGGTCGAGCGTATGGAAAAGGCGGTCGCGCACCTGCACCGAGGCCCGCTCGCCCGCGCCGAAGGCGCCCGTGAGCGCGTTCAGCAGCGTCGACTTGCCGGCGTTCGTGTACCCGACCAGCGCCACGCTCGGCATCGCGCCGCGCTCGCGCTCGGCCCGCATCACGGCGCGCGTGCCCTTGACATGCTCGAGCCGTCTGCGCAGCGCCGCGATCCGGTCGCGCGCGAGGCGTCGGTCGGTCTCGATCTGGCTCTCCCCCGGCCCGCGGGTGCCGATGCCGCCGCCGAGCCGCTCGAGATGGCTCCACAGCCCGCGCATGCGCGCGAGGTTGTACTCGAGCTGCGCCAGCTCGACCTGCAGCTTGCCGTCGGCGCTCGCGGCGTGGTCGGCGAAGATGTCGAGGATGATCGCCGTCCGATCGACGACCGGCAGCGCCAACGCCTCTTCGAGGTTGCGCTCCTGGCGCGGGCTCAGCTCGTCGTCGCAGGCGATCAGGTTCGCGTCGCAGGCGCGTGCGAGCTCGCGCGCCTCGCGCACCTTGCCGGGACCGAGATAGGTGTTGGGATGCGGGCTGTCGCGCCGCTGGATCAGCTCGCCGACGACCGCTACGCCGGCGGTGCGCAGCAGCTCGCCGAGCTCGGCCAGCTCGCCGTCCTCGGGCAGGGCGGCGATGCACAGCGCGCGCTGGCGTGCGCGCTGTGAGGACTGCGAGCCATTGTTTGACGGGAGCGTCTCCGGGCGTCCTCTGCCCCCGCTGCCGCGATTGCCGTGACGGCCTCTCTCCATTCATGTTCGATTCTACGCCGCCGCTGCGACACCCCGGCTCAGGCGGACGCCACCCGGTCCGGTTTGGGCTCTCCCAGGGCGCCCAGCCGCTGCACGGCCTCGAGCAGCCGCTCGTCGGGGGTCGTCAGCGAGATCCGGAACCAGCCCTCGCCGGCGGGACCGTAGATCGCGCCCGGCGAGAGCACGACGGCCGCCTGCTCGAGCACGTGCTCGCAGTACGCCGCCGAGCTCGCGAAGCCCTCGGGCACCGGCGCCCACACATAGATCGTGCTGTGCGGCGGTTTGACCTCGACGCCGATCCCCTTGAGCGCGTCGCAGATGAGATCTCGCCGGCGCGTGTACAGCTCGCTCATCGCCGCGACCTCCGTGTCTGCGTCCGGCGACAGCGCGGCGACGCCGGCGAGCTGCACCGCGTCGAACATGCCCGAGTCGACGTTCGTCTTCAAACGCCAGTAGGTGTGCAGCGCATCCGCGTTGCCGACTACGACCGCGCAGCGCCAGCCGGTCATGTTGTAGCCCTTCGACAGCGAGAAGACCTCGATCCCGACCTCCTTCGCGCCAGGCGTCGCCAAAAACGAGGGCGCGCGGTAGCCGTCGTAGGAGATCTCCGAGTAGGCGTTGTCGTGCACGACCAGGATGTCGTACTCGCGCGCGAACTCGACGACGCGCGCAAAGAAGCCGTCGGGCACGATCGCGCCGGTCGGGTTGTTCGGGTAGCTCAGGTACATCAGCTTCGCCTGGCTCGCGATCTGCGGCTCGATCGAGGCCAGGTCCGGCACGAAGCCCAGCTCGGGCACGAGCGCCATCAGCACCGGCTCCGCGCCCGCCAGCCAAGGCCCTCCCGTGTAGACCGGGTACCCGGGGTCCGCCGCGAGCGCGTAGTCGCCAGGATCCAAGAACGCGAGGTTGAGGTTGAAGATCGCCTCCTTGGCGCCCAGCGCGGGGATGATCTCGCTGTCCGGATCGAGCTCCACCTCGAACCGCCGCGCGTAGAAGTCGCGGACCGCCGCCCGGAACTCCGCGCGACCGCGGTTGCTCGGGTATTTGTGCGTTTCTGGCTCGCTCACCGCCTCCTGCATCGCCTCGACGATCAGCGGCGGCGTCGGGCGGTCGGGGTCGCCGATCCCCAGGCTGATCACGTCGATCCCCGCCGCCCGCTTGGCGGCGATCTTGCGCTCGAGCTCCGCGAACGCGTACGGCGGGATTCGCTGCAGCCGCTTACTCGCTCTCATCAGTCACCCCTTCCAGCTCCTTTACGAACTCCTCGCTCAGATGGCCCACGTATACCGCTTGCGCCCACCCCGTCAGGTTCACCTCGAGCTCTCGGCCGATGTCGACGGTCAGCTCGCCGCCGTCGAGCACGACCGTGACGCGCTCGCGCCCCGCGCCCGCGGGCGGCGTCTGCCCTCCCTGCATGCGCTGATCACCGTCATCGCGCTCGCGCGCGTCGAGCACGTAGGAGATCGCCGCCCCCGTGGCACCGGTGCCCGAAGACAGCGTCTCACCGACGCCGCGCTCGAAGATCCGTGCGCGGATCCGCGCGGGCGGACCCGCGGCGAGCTCCGCGTACCAAGAGACATTTGTGCGGTTCGGAAAGCAGCGATTGCTTTCGATCGAGGGCCCGATCGCTGCCAGATCGAGCGCCTCGAGCACGGTCAGCTCGGCGACCGCGATCGCGCATTGCGGGTTTCCGACCGAGACGTGCCGAAACCGCCACCTCGTTCGGTTCCCGTCGCTGCGCGACTCGAGCTCGGCCACGCCGTTCGGCGGGCCGCCCGGGAAGTCCGCGGACACGAGCCTCGCTCTGCCCATGTCGACCGTGCACGTGTCCGGAGCGACGATCCTCGGACGGATCTCCCCGGCGCGGGTCAGGATCGAGAAGCTGTCCTGCCCGGTCCAGCCGCGGCGGCGGAGATACAGCACCGCCTCGCGAACGCCGTTGCCCGACAGCTCGGCCTCCGAGCCGTCGGGATTGAAGATGCGCAGATGCGCCACGTGCGCCGGGTCCGCGGGGCGGCTGAGCAGCAGCACGCCGTCCGCGCACACCCCGAAGTGGCCCGCGCACAGCCGGCGAATGCGCGCCGGCGTCGGCGCAAACGGCAGCTGATCGTGCTCGACGATCAGGTAGTCGTTGCCCAGCGCCTGCCACTTCTCAAACCTCACGCGCCCGTCCTGTCCGTGGTTCGCACATCCGGCGCGTGAGTCTATGACGTCCCCGATCTCTCCCCGCGCACAGCCGCGGCTCGCGCCGGGCGCTCGTCGAGCCCTTGCTCGATCTCCGCAGCCACCGCATCGGGATCGCGACCGGTCACCTCGAGGGTCCGCACTCCCGCGAGCTTGCGCATCCAGGTCAGCTGACGCTTGGCGTAGTTGCGCGTGCGGCGCTGCATCGTCTCGGCGTCGCCCGCCAAAAGCTCCTCGAATCCCAGCGCCTTGCGCGCGGTCGCCGACGCGCCCGCGTCGTGCGCTCGCCTGACCTCTTCGCTCGCGCCCGCTGTCAGCATCGCCTGCACGCGTGCGTCGATCTGGCGATACAGCGCCTCGCGCTCCATCGTCAGCCCGATCAGGGTGGTTGGCCGGCGCATCTCATCGCTCCACAGCTGCGATACCTCCTCCGGCGGCTGCAGCTCGCCGGCATCGAGCAGCTCCAGGGCACGCACGATCCGCTGCTGGTCGTGCGGATCGATCCCCGCCGCCGCCCATGGCGCGCGCGCCCGAAGCTGCCGGTGCAGAGCGGGCGCGCCGTGCTGTTCGAGCTGCGAGCGCCAATGCTCGCGCACGCCCTCTGCCGGCGGCGGCTTCAGGTCGAGGTCGGTGAGCGCCGCTCGCAGGTACAGGCCCGTGCCCCCGACCACGATCGGCCGCCGTCCTGCCTGCAGCAGGCCGTCGATCTCGGCGTGCGCAAGCTCCGCGTACTGCCCCACGCTGAACGTCGCATCGAGCGGCAGGAAGGACACCAGCCGGTGCTCGAGCTGCGCGCGCTCGGAGGCGCTCGCGACGCCGGTCAGCGTCTCCAGTCCCGCGTAGACCTGCATCGCGTCCGCCGACACCGCCACCGGATCCTCGCCGCGCGCGCTCAGCCGCCGCGCGAGGGCCACGGCGATCGCCGTCTTGCCCACGCCCGTGGGGCCGAACAGCGCGAGGATCCGCATGGCCGTAGGCTTGCAGCTCGATGCAGATCTCCGGCTCCAGGGTCCTGCTCACCGGCGCGAGCGGCGGCCTCGGCCAGGCCATCGCCCGCAGCGTGTACGCCCGCGGCGGCGAGCTGATCCTGACCGGGCGGCGCATCGACGTGCTGCAGCCGCTCGCCGCCGAGCTCGACGGCGCGCGTGCGCTCGCCGTGGATCTCCGCGACCCGGGCGCCGTGGAGCAGCTCGCCGGTGGCGCCGGCGACGTGGACATCCTCATCGCCAACGCCGGCATCCCCGCCGCGGGCACGCTGGAGTCGTTCACGCTCGCGGAAGTCGACCGCACGCTCGACGTCAACCTGCGCGCTCCCGTCGCGCTCGCGCATGCGCTGCTTGCGGGGATGCTCGAGCGACGGCGCGGACACCTGCTGTTTGTCTCCTCGCTCGCGGGCAAGACGACGGTGCCCGGCAATCCCCTTTACCACGCGACCAAGTACGGCCTGCGCGGCTTCGCGGGCGGTCTGCGCGCCGATCTGCAGGGCAGCGGCGTCGGCGTCTCTTGCATCTTCCCGGGGTTCATCCGCGAGGCGGGGATCTTCGCCGAGTCCGGCGCCAAGCTGCCGCCGGGAGCCGGCACGCGCTCGCCCGAGGACGTCGCCCGGGCGACCGTGCACGCGATCGAGCACAACCGCGGCGAGGTGACAGTCGCGTCGCTGTTCCAGCGCGGCGGAGCGGTGATCGCCGGCCTGTCCCCCAATCTCGCCACGACCGTCGTGCGCCGCCTCGGCGGGCTCGACATCGCGCGGGAAATGGAGCAAGGCCTGCGCGACAAGCGCTAAATCGCTCGCTCGCTTCGCCTGGCGGCGGCCTCACACGAACAGACGTTCCGTCCGAAGCTGCATCTAGCTTGTGCTCCTCAATTTCAACCTGAGGAGCCCGACCATGCCTGTGAACGAAGAGGAGAAGGCCGCCAAGGCACGCGATGCCGCGTTACAGGGCGCGCTCACGCAGATCGAGCGGGAGTTCGGCAAGGGCACGGTCATGCGCATGGGCGACGAGGGCGCGCAGGTGCGCGTCGACGCGATCCCCACGGGGGCGCTCTCGCTGGATCTCGCGCTCGGCATCGGCGGAGTGCCGCGCGGGCGCATCGTCGAGGTCTTCGGCCCCGAGTCCTCGGGCAAGACGACGCTCATCTACCACGTGCTCGCGGAAGCCCAGAAGCTCGGCGGAGTGTGCGCGTTCATCGACGCCGAGCACGCGATGGACCCGCTGTACGCGAAGCAGATCGGCGTGGACATCGACGAGCTGCTCGTCTCCCAGCCGGACTACGGCGAGCAGGCGCTCGAGATCGCCGACATGCTGGTGCGCTCCGGCGCGGTCGACGTGGTGGCGATCGACTCGGTCGCCGCGCTCACCCCGCGCAAGGAGCTCGAGGGGCAGATGGACGACACGACCGTCGGCGAGCAGGCGCGGATGATGTCCAAGGCGATGCGCAAGCTCGCGGGCAACCTCAATCGCACGCAGACGCTTTGCATCCTTACCAACCAGATCCGCGAAAAGGTCGGGGTAATGTTTGGCTGCTTTCATTACAACGCCCGTGTGGTGCTTGCGGACGGAAGCACCGAGAAGATCGGCAAGATCGTCAACCAGCGTCTGCCGGTCGAGGTGATGTCGATGAACCCCGCGACCGGTGAGATCTCGCCGCGCAAGATTGTCAACTACTACGACAACGGTGAGACCGATGAGTGGCTGCAATTCGAGGTCGAGGCGGGCGGCGCCTCGGGCAAGCGCAAGTTCGCCTGCACGCCCAACCACGTGATCTTCACGCCCGAGGGCGAGAGACACGCGTTTGAGATCGAGGAAGGCGAAGAGGTGCTGGTGGCGGTCGAGCATTACGACGTCCGTGAGGATCAGCTGCAACTGATCCTCGGCAGCATCCTCGGAGATGGCTCTCTGCGTTATGCCTCAGATCACAATGTCAGCTTCCGTGTCGGACATGGACACAGGCAGCGCGATTACTGCGAGTGGAAGCACGAGATGCTCGCACCGTTCTCGAACAACGTCGGTCCGACGGGCGCGGGCGTCGGCTTCGACACAATCCCGATGTATCAGCTTCGCTGGTTGCATGATGCTGTCTACGCGAAGGCGGGTGGACGAACGATCAACGAGAAGCTCCTCGCCGGGCTCGACGAGCGCTCGATCGCCGCGTGGTACTGCGACGACGGGACGTTCTCCGGTCATTACAAGCGCTGGGGCCACGGCAAGGCAGAGATATGTGCGAAGGCGCTGAGCGCCGACGATCGCGGGCGTCTAGCCGTTCGCTGCGAGGAGCTTGGCATGGGGCGCCCGACCGTCACCGACGTCGGTCTCCTGTTCAGTGGCGAGCGCACGCGCATGTTCCATGAGAAGATCGCTCCATACGTTCATCCCTCGCTGGATTACAAGCTCCACCCCAACCTGCGCGGCCGCTTTGCCTGGGATCCCGATACGAGCGACGCGCATCTGAACGGCACGCGGCTCAAGACGCGGACTCGACTGCGCCCCGTACCCATGAAGGTGTTGCGCAAGTACCGCAAGCCGGCGCCTCCCCCGCAGCACGAGCGACCGCCGCAGCGACGCCGCTACGACCTGCAGGTCGAGGGAAACCACACCTACCTGGTTGACCGCGTAGTTGTCCACAATTCGCCAGAGACTCAGCCCGGCGGGCGCGCGCTGAAGTTCTACGCCTCCCAGCGCCTGGACATCCGCCGCATCGAAACGCTCAAGGACGGGACCGAGGCGGTCGGCAACCGCGTACGCGTAAAGATCGTCAAGAACAAGGTCGCGGCGCCGTTCCGTCAGGCAGAGTTCGACATCGAGTTCGGCAGGGGCATCTCCACCGCCGGCTGTCTGATCGACTTGGGCCTCGAGCACAACATCCTGTCCAAGTCCGGCTCGTTCTTCTCCTACGGCGAGGACCGCCTCGGCCAGGGTCGCGCCGCCGTCAAGGCGCATCTCGACGCCAATCCCAAGATCGCGAAAGAGATCGAACGCAAGATCTACACGGTGCTCGACATCGGCCACGAGCATGTCACCCCGATCGATCGCGACGGCAGCGCGGCCGCGCCTCAGCTGGCAACCGCGAAGCCGGCCGGGGAGCCGCCGACCTCGCGGGCAACTGTGCGCGCCGCCTGACGCCAGGCTTACCTGCCGGGCAACCCCTAAGCCGAGGGACCGCGCTCCTGTTCGTTTTCAGTCGGACATACTTGAGCGATGGTCAAGCCGGTCGCTCGCGCCAGTTCTGTCACCGCGACGCGTCCTGATAGGCGTCCGCGTCGTCCGACGCTCGCTCTCTGCATGATCGTTCGCGATGAGGCGGCAGTCATCGAGCGCTGTGTCGACTCGGTCCGCGACCACATCGACTACTGGGTCATCTGCGACACCGGCTCGAGCGACGGCACGCAGGATCTGATCCGAAAGGCCCTCGCCGACATACCGGGTGAGCTACATGAGTGTCCGTGGGTGGACTTCGGGCACAATCGCTCGGAGCTCATGCGCCTCGCGCGGGGGCGAGGTGACTACCTCCTGCTGATGGACGCCGACTGGACCGTGAGGGTCGAGGCCGGTGCGTTAGACGCTCTCCGGGCGGACGCGTATCTAGTCCTCCACGAGTCCGAATACGAGTACTGGACCCGAGTTCTCGTCCGTGGCGATCGCGACTGGCGGTATGTCGGCGCGGTCCACGAGTACATCGAAACCCGCGGACCATGCAGGACAGAGCGCTTGCGCGGCGCTCTCATACACGAGTGGGGATTTGGCGGACCGCGTACGGGGCGCTGGCGCCGTGATGCCGCGCTGCTGGAGGCTGATCTTCTGCGCAACCCCGACAACGCGCGGTCGGTCTTCTACCTCGCCCAGAGCTACCTCGCGCTCGGCGACCGCGACCGTGCGGTCGCGACGTACAGGCGGCGGGCGGCGATGTCGGGCTTCGACGAGGAGACGTTCTGGGCGCAACATCAGGTCGGCGTTCTCAGCGCCGAGGCCGGCGACTGGCCGACCGCGCTGGATGCACTGATCGCCGCGTGGGAGTTTCGGCCGAGTCGCCTCGAGTCGGTCTACGAGCTGGCCAGTCGCCTTCGCCTACGAAGGCAGTACCACGCGGCGCATCAGTTCGCCCGCCTGGCCGAGGGGCTGGAGCCGCTGCCCCGCCCCGATGACGTCCTGTTCGTGGCGCCGTGGATCTACCGCTGGGGATTGCTGATCGAGTACTCGATCACCAGCTATTGGGTTGGCAACATCTCTGCTTCGCTGGCTGCATGTGATCGCTTGCTGATGTTCGATGACCTGCCCGACGTTCATCGCGAGCACACAAAGAGGAACCGCGACTTCTGCCTGCGCGCGCTGGGCGAGACAGTCGGAGAGCCGAGCACGTAGTCGTCAATTGCCGGTAGCACGGTCCAGTCACGGCACCACACTTTTGCCGGTCGGAGTGTGGCTTCGTCCCGCGCGTTTGTACGCCTTGATATATGCTTCTTGGTGGTGTCCGACCAAGGACGCCAGGTGGTCCTAGCTAAGGCCCAGCGCACACAGGGGGCTCCGTGGAGGTAGGGAGATAGACGATGACGTTGAGGGTGCACGATCCGATGTGTGCGTTGAAGTGATGGATTCTCAGAGCTGCACCCATGGCTGGGGCGACATGCCTTGACCAGGTTAGGACTCACAGTCTTGCCTGGGCTATTTCTTTTGATAGGGACTGCACAGGCGCAACCCCCGAGCTACAGAATCGAAGCAGAAACATTCGGCTCGATACCAACATACGAGCCGCCCTACCCGGGCGAAGAAGGTATCTCAAGGTGTCGCGGTTGTCCGCCGGCAATCGTGGCGGTCGCTAACGCTTCACGATGCTCCTGTCCAAACCTACCGCGTTGCTCCGTCGGCGTAGTTGAAACACAGAAACCCGAAGTCCGCTGCTATACAACGGAATACTCAGTCGAGCTCGAAGTGCAGCAGTACGCCAAGCATCGCAAGGTGCAAAGCAATAACGGCTGGCTGGTTGCTGTGCAGCTCAAAGGCTCGGCGCACAAGCGGATGTGGATGAATATCTACGGCCAGACGTGTTGGCGAGTACTGCCAAACAAGCTCTACAGCATCTATGCTTGGACGCCGTCAGGTTACAAATGCCCGAGCCGTACCGTGTTCACGAAGCGGGAAGGCTCGTTCATACACGTCGGGATGGGATGTCCACGGATATCAAATCAGGCGTTGATATGGAAACACCCATTCCCACCACCCGAAGTCAAATGAAGATCAATGCGACTAAAGCCCTGGTTCCCAAGACTGCCGCGGTCACCGCGAGGGCCGCGCTGACGCTCGCCGCGCTATTGGCAGTCGTGCTGTTGGGCTACTGGGCTGGCGCACTCGATCATTTCGGGCAGCCCCGTGCACTACTCGCATGTGCGGCCGAACTCACTGCCACTGCCACACCACGGAGCGTTACCAGGGCCGTAGGTGACCTCTGCTTGGCCAGCCTCTAGCGCGGGCGATCGCCTGCTCAAGCCTGGACGGTTCCCTCGGAGCCGTGCCCCGCTTACGGCTATCCCTTCGTATACATCTAGGAGCGCCAAGGCCTCGCGGGCACACTCGGCCGCGAACCGGTCCCGCTGGTCCTCTGGCGAGCGGAACCGCTCATCCTCCGTTTGCCTTTCTGGTTGATGCGCACGATCCTACAGCTCGGCACCAGAGGATGGCATGATTGACGGTATGCCCAGCGGCGCCCAAATGCACAAGCGCTACCACCTGACCACGTTCGGCTGCCAGATGAACGAGCACGACAGCGAGCGGATGAAGGGCATGCTCGAGATGCTTGGCTTCAGCGAGGCGCCGCAGCGCGGCGATGCGGACCTGATCCTGTTCAACACGTGCTCGATCCGCGAGTCCGCGGACAGCCGCTTCCTTGCGCATCTCGGCGAAGCGAAGCGGCTGAAGCGCGAACGGCCCGAGCGCGTGGTCGGCGTCGGCGGCTGTTGGGCGCAGTCGGTCAAGGAGGAGGTCTTCGAGCGCTTTCCCTTCGTGGACGTGGCATTCGGCCCTGGCCAGGTGCACAAGCTCGCCGAATTTCTCACCAGTGACTCGCTTAGCGCGCAGGGCTACTTCGAGTTCGAGGGCTTCACCGGCCACCTGCCGGCGCGCCGTGCGCGCGCGTTCCAGGCCTGGCTTCAGATCAGCGTGGGCTGCAACTGCGCATGCTCGTATTGCATCGTGCCCTCCACGCGCGGGCGCGAGGTCTCGCGTCCGGTGGATGAGCTGGTCGCGGAGACACAGGCGATGGCCGCAGAAGGCGTGCGCGAGGTGACGCTGCTCGGACAGAACGTCAACTCCTACGGGCGCGATCTGCGCCCCGAGCGGGCCACGTTCGCGGGCCTGCTCGCGAAGCTCGACGCGATCGAGGGAATCGAGCGGATTCGCTACACCAGCCCGCATCCGAAGGATATGCGCGAGGACGTGATCCGCGCGCATGCCGAGCTGCCGAGCGTATGCGAGCACATCCACCTGCCGCTTCAGTCCGGCTCAAGCCGGATCCTCAAGGCGATGCGGCGCACCTACGATCGCGAGCGCTACCTCGATCGGGTCGCGCTGATTCGCGAGCATGTGCCCGATGCGGCGCTGAGCACCGACATCATCGTCGGCTTTCCCGGAGAGACCGAGCAGGATTTCGCTCAAACTCTGGACGTCGTCGAGCGCGTCGCCTACGACAGCGCATTCACGTTCCTGTTCTCCCCGCGGCGCGGCACCGAGGCGGCCGCGATCACCGAGGGCATCGTGGCCCATGCGGTCAAGGTGGAGCGGATGAAGCGGCTCGTCGACGCGGTGCAGCGCCACGCGCAGGCGCGCGCGCAGCGCTTTCTCGGGCGTACGCTCGAGGTCCTGGTGGAAGGTCCCTCGCGCACCGACCCTGAGCGTCTGCGCGGCAGGACCCGCCACAACAAGGTCGTCAACTTCTCCGGCCTCGCGGTGGCGGGTGAGCTCGCGCAGGTAGAAATCGCCGCCGCCACCAGTCAGACGCTCGCGGGGGCCGAACGTCTGCTGGCGAGGGCGGTAGCGTGAGCTACTGGTAGCTGGCGCCAGGCGGTCCGGGGGGACCGCTCGCGCCCGAGCCGGATCCGGACGACCCCGATCCCGGGGCTGGGCCGGAACCCGGGCTCGGATTGGAGCCCGAGCCCATGTTCGGACACGGGTGTTTTCCAGAGGACCCGGATTTCGGCGGCGTGCCCGACCCGTGACCAGGCGTCGGGTTAGCCGGAGTCGTCGGAGTGGTCGTGGACGGCGTCGTGCTCGTCCCGGCGGCGCTCGAGCCGCTGCTCGAGCTCGGGGCTGCCGCGGCGCCGGCCAGGCCGGCGACGGCGCCCGCGCTCGCGAGCGCCCCGCCGATTATCGTCGCGCGGAGCATCTTCGAGACGTTCATTGCGTCAAACCTCCTTTCGTCGGATGAGGGGCAATCGTCGCCGCGGGCGCTAAGGTCGCCACAAGCGGCAACTAAGAGTCGCGCTAGGCCGGCGTAGGGACTTTGTAAGACCGACAGGGAGCTGCGAGGCTGCGCCGAGCCGGCGCGCTTTGCTAGATCGCTTGGACCGCGAGCGCCTCGTAGCTCGCGCCGGCTCGCGACAGCCACGAGCGGTACAGGACGATCGCCTCGGGCGTGAAGGACAGCGGGGGCGTCGCCGGCAGCGTGCGCACCTCGCCGGGCAGCCGCTCGGCGCCGCGCCGAACGCGGCGCTCGCGGATGCGCGCGAGCGTGACGTGCGCGCGAAAGCGACGGCGACGCGGCTCGCGAAAGCCGCAGCTGCTCGCGAGCGCCTCGAGCAGCGTGCGGTGCAGAGCCTGCAGGCCGCCGCTCGAATCGTCGTGGATCTCCACCGCGAGCGCGCGCGGGCGCCGTGGGGGCAGCCACAACGGGGCGCCGATCGACAGCTCGCCAACGGGGGTCGCGCACGTCGCCAAAACGTCGCCGAGCATGGCGATCTCCTCAACCGAGCGGTTGCCGAGGAAGCACAGCGTGAGATGCAGCAGCGCCTGATCGAGCACGCGCACCGATGCCGGCCCGCTGCCGCGCGCGCCGGCCCCGCGCAGCGCCTCGCGCGCCCATGCGACCAGCTGCTCCCCCACGTCCGGCGGCGGATCTAGCGCGATGAACAGGCGCGCGGTTGCGGCCGTCATGGTCGGCGGTCGGACTCACCCTGCAGAAGGCGCCGGATCAGGTGCATCGCGACGGTCGTCGCACGGTCCCTGACATCGGCCCTCCCGCCGGGGAGATTCAGCGAGCGTGTGATCTCCTCCCCTTCGGGGCCCGCGACACTCAGCCAGACGAGGCCGACCGGCTTGTCCTCGCTTCCGCCTCCCGGCCCGGCTACGCCGGTGATGCCGACGCCGACCTCGGCTTGCAGGCGCTCGCGCACGCCGCTCGCCAGGGCCCGAGCCACCTGCTCGGACACGGAGCCGTGCTCTTCGATTAGCTGCGCCTCGACGCCGGCGCAACTGATCTTCGCCTCGTTCGCATACGCGACGACGCCGCCCGTGACATAGCGTGACGCGCCCGCCGGCGCGGTCAGACGCGCGGCCAGCTCGCCGCCGGTGCAGGACTCCCCCAACGCGATCGTCCAGCCGCGCTCGAGCAGCAGCCCCGCCACCAGCTCGTCGACGGTGCTTCCGTCCGTGGAGAACAGCGTGTCTGCGTGGCGCGACTTCACCAGCTGCTCGAACGCGACATAGACTGGCTCCTTGGCGGGCTCATAGCGCGTCACGATCTCGATCTCTCCCCGTTTCAGGCACGTCGTGACCTCCAACCGGGCGAGGTCTATCGCTTGCGCTTCGGCGTCGCGCAGCGTCTGCGCGATCTCCGACTCCGGTATTCCGAACAAGCGCAGGGTCGCGCGCTTGTAGCTCGTCGCGTTGGCGATCGCCGCGTCCAGCGCCCCGGTCGCGACAGCTTCGCGCCACATCGGCTGCAGCTCCCGCGGAGGACCCGGAAGCACGACCACCGTGAAGCTTCGCTCGGCCGTATCGCTCGCCGGCACCACAAGCCCCGGCGCTGTTCCGATCGGGGCGAGCACCGTCGCGCCCCGGGGGACCATCGCCTGCTTACGCGTCCCGGCCTGCAGCGCCTCGCGGTCGAGATGGGGAAAGCGTTCGGCGAGCGGGCGCACGATCTGCGCGATCCGTCCTTCGAGCTGCTGATCGAGCGCCAGCTCCCTGCCCTGAAAACGCGCGACGACCTCGGTCGTGAGGTCGTCGGCGGTCGGCCCCAGCCCGCCGCTCGTCAAGACGAGGTCCAACCCCTGCTCGCGCATGAACGTGAGGGCGGCCTCCATGTCGGCAATGCGATCGCCGACGATCGTCAGAGCCGCAAGATCGACGCCGAGCTCGTCCAGCCGGTCGGCGAGCCACGGCCCGTTGCGATCGCGGACGCGCCCGCTCAGCACCTCCGTTCCGGTGACCACGATCCCGGCGCGCGTCGCGCGCGCGCCGGCTGTATCGGCGTTCATTCGCACGTCGGCAGACGCCCGGGCGCGAGCGGTTTGCGGCCGGCCTTTGTGATCACATAGCCGATCGCCTGCGTGCTTTCGGGCACCGCCCGGCGGGTGCCGTCGATCAGCAGCGTCACTTCATTGTTGCCGAGCGTCAGTTCGAAGCGCTTGCCATGGAACGTCGCCGTCCGCGAGCCGGCTTCGAGCGTTTCTCCGGGCACCAGCTTCTGCCCGTTTTCGCCGACGAGGCAGATGTACACCCTGCCGGTGGCCTGCATCGCGACGGAGATGATCGGCGAAGGGGCCGGAGCGGCATGGGCGCCCGCGGCGCCGTGCCCGTCCCGCTTCGCGGCGCTTCGCGCCGGCGATTTCGCCCCGTTGTTCGAGGATTTTCCCCCGCTCGAGACCAGCCCGATGATCAGCAAGATGATCAGCACCGCCACGCCGCCGATCAGGGCGATGTAGCCGCGCGAGGTGCTGTCCGTGGGGACGCGCATGCGGCGCGAATTGCGGATCGGCTCGATCGGCTCGCTGGGCGGTTCGGCGGACTTCCTGTACTCCTCGACCAGCGCCTTGCCGTCCAACCCGAGCGCGTCGGCGTATGTGCGCAGAAAGCTCTTCACGAACGTCGGGCCGGGCAGCAGATCCCACTCTTCGTTCTCGAGCGCGCGCAGATACTTCGCCCGGATCTTGGTCGTCGACTCGATCTCAGATACGTCGATTCGCGCGCGCATCCGCGCCTCGCGCAGCGTCTCGCCGATCTCGGGCATGCCGCCTGAAGGCTAGTCGCTCGCGCTCGCAAGCGATAGCATATGCCTCATGCGTAGAGCAATCGGGATCATTCGCGTATCACAGACGCGGGGTCGGGAGGGCGAAACCTTCGCTTCGCCCAAAGAGCAGCGCCAACGGGTCGAGGCTGAGTGCGAGCGCCAGGGCCTCGAGCTACTACGCGCCGAGGACGAGCTGGACGTGTCGGGCGGGACGTCACTGGCGCATCGTACCGGGCTTAGAAGCGCCGTAGAGGCCATCGAGAACGGATCTGCAGACGTGATCGTCGCAGCCTACTTCGACCGATTCTTCAGGGACCTCGGCGTGCAGGCTGAGGTTGTCCAGCGGATCGAAGCAGCGGGCGGGACCGTCTTCGCAGTCGATGTCGGGAAAGTCGGGGAAGCGACCGCGGGAGAGTGGCTGAGCGGGACCATGCTGGGGGCCGTGGCCGAGTACCACCGTCGGACAACTCGCGAACGGACACGGGGAGCACAGGTGCGGGCCGTAGCCCGTGGCGTCCGCCCCACTCCCTACATTCCGCCCGGATATGAGCGCCGGGACGATGGAGTCCTGCGGCCATCCGCAGACGCTCCGGTTGCAGTCCAAGCGTTCGAGATGCGGGACAACGGAGCCACTATCGCGACGATTCGCGAGCATCTTCGCGCCAACGGGATCGAGCTGTCGTTTGCGTCGGTCGTGCGGATGCTCAAGAACGAGGTCTATCTCGGCAGGGTCAAGTTTGGCAAGGGCAAGATGGTCAACGATCACGCGCATGAGCCCCTGGTTGACGCGGAGCTATTTCGTCGTGTCCAGCGTCAGGTAGTCCCTTGCGGTCGGCGGGCGAAGTCTCAGCGGTTGCTCGCGCGCCAGGGGGTCTTGGTATGTGGGTCTTGCGGCTCGAGGATGAGCCAGACAACCGGGGCGAGCGGAGACGTGGCGGTCTACAGGTGCTCCCCCCCCAATGGGGACTGCGAGCAGCGTATGACTATCTCGGCTGACATCGCGGACAAGGTCGTTAGCGACCGGGTGCGGCGGGCGCTCGCAGACATGCGCGGGGAAGCATCCGCTGAGTCGGGCGTCCAGGACGCAGAAACGAAGCTAGACCGGGCTCAAGGCGCGCTAGACAACGCAATCAGGACACTGGCAACGCTAGCGAGTGAGCCGGCCACCGTCGAAACCCTGGAGGCGCTGAAGCAGGAGCGCGACACGGCGCAGGAGCGCTTGGACGACCTACGCGGCGCCGATGCCGTGCTGACGATCGGCGCCCATGCGGACTGGGACCGGCTGACGCTCGATGAGCGCCGTGGGCTGGTTCGCGCGGTCGTCGCCGAGGCGCGAGTGCGACCCGGGCGCGGCGCTGAGCGGATCGAGATCACGCTGCGCTAGCCCCCTCCCCCGGGCTCGCTCGCTCGCGTCGTAGGTGGCCGCCAGTGCGAACATACGTTCGTGGACCTTGACGGCGACCTGTATCTCGAAGCCCGACAGTGCGGCGTCTGCCGCCGAACCTACAGCCGCTCCGAGCGACGCGCCCGTCCGGGCTGGGAGCCGAGTCCCGATGGCTGGCGCTGCCCGACATGCGCTCGCAAGCGGCACGTCGAGCTGCGTGAGCAGGCCCTCGCGCTGATCGAGCGGACGGCTGAGCCCTGGATGCTCGTGCTGGCCGACGCTCTCAACCCAGAGCTAGCGGCTGCTGTGCGGGCCATCCTGCTCGAACGGGGCGGTCTGACGCGTGCGGAAGCACTCGCACTGCGCCGCGCGCTGCTGGGCTAGTCCGCTTCGACGAGCCGGGACCAAGCTAGAGCTAGCACGGTGCAGCATGTGTGACCAACGTCACAGATGCGGCCGCACCGACCCCACCAGGATGATGAAAGACCCACGTCCTACCTCTTCCCCTCCGAAACGCCCCGCGGCCCCCCTGCGGGGCGTTTCTTTTTTGCGGATCTCTGGTCGCGATCGCGCAGGCTGGGCAGGCTTCGGCGAACCGCGGGACGAGTCGCGGATCGAATGGCTCGCGGCGCGATCCGTTGTCTGCCTAACGCGCCATGAGATTCGCCCCGGTCGCGAGAATCCCCAGAGCGCCCCAACATGGTGCGGTTTGCTTGCCCTGTGCCGCACCGCGCACACGCCCACTGGTGCAACGTCAATAGTTGCAGTCGATGTCAGCGGCTCTTCCCTCAAGCGGCTGGCAGAGGTGCGATTGGGGGGCCCGCGCCATTGGCCTGTCTCGCCTGCGCCCCGCGGGCGAGACAGGCACTAACCCGGTCCTCCCCGGGTCTTGGATGACTGTTGCGGGCGGACGCCATCCCTCGGCGCCCGGCCACCGCCCGCTCGGCTGAACGAGGCGGCGCGTTGCCGCGCGTTGCACGAAGGCCGGGCTGGCCATCTACAGAGCGTCCCCGGCAGTCCCCCTGTCGGGCCAGGACGGAGGGTTCCCTTCCTCTCGAGAGGCGAGGCCGGGCGTAGAACGGTTGACGCCCGGCCTCCGACCTCCCAGGGTCACAGGAAACAACGTATGGCGACCGCGACAACTCTCGTGGCGCTCGTCGTTGCGCTGCTCCGCAGCTACGCCCCGCGAATGTCCCGGGCGACGGTCCACACGTCAGAATTCCGACGCGCTCGTGGGCCCTTCAACGTCTAGCGGATTCGGGCGCCCCGCAATTCGTTTAGTTCCTCCGCCTCGGGCTCTCTCGTCGGATACCTTTTGATGGTCGCACCTGCATGGTGCCGACTCGGTCCATGACGAAACGAAGAGGGGGGCATCGATGAAGTTCTCGTGTAGTGTTGCGGCGCCGGAGCTTCGAAATCTGCATTGTCTGCGCGTGCGAACGGCTGCGCTTTTGCGTATCCGCCGAGTGAGCACGAGCGGCAGGGCAGCGCTCTGCTCGCTCTGCGCATTTCTTTGGGTCTTGGTCGGGTCAGGTGCGCAAGCACATGCGACCACCGTGACGTTCATGTCTAATGACCAGTTCATTGTGCCTTCGGGCGTGACAAATCTTGAGGTTTCCGCTGCGGGAGGAATTGGCGCGCCAGAACCGTGTAAGAGGACCCGGGGGCCCGGGTTGGACGCTGTCGGCGGAGAGGGGGCTCTCGTAAGCGGAGAACTGAGTGTGATGCCGGGCGAGACGCTCTACGTCGAGGTAGGGGAACCTGAAAGCGCCGAAGCGTCGGACGTGCGAACGTCGCCGCCATCGTTCGGGTTGATTCCCGATGACAGACTAATTGTGGCTGGCGCCGGTGGTGACGCAAGCGAAGGCGAATATGATCCATATGACGAAGGCTGCCTCTCAGGTCGCGACGGCGGTAACGCAGGCGAAGCAGGCGGAGGAAGCCACGAAGACGCCGGTCAGCCGGGCACCCAGACCGGTGGGGGTGCGGGGGGTCAGCCCAGAGGTGAACAATGTGAAGGTGGCCACGGCCACGACGGCGAACTCGGCGAGGGCGGCAGCGGCGGGAGCTTCGTAGTACTAGGTCGCGAATGTGAACGGTCCTCGGAAGGCGGCTCTGGCGGGGACGGTTATTACGGCGGTGGAGGCGGCGGAGCTAATGTGGAACCCCCTGGTGGCGGCGGCGGAGGGGGTTCGTCGCTGGTGCCTGCGGGCGGTCGCGAAGAAGGACTTACTACCGAACCCAGAGTAGAAATCACTTACGGGGGTCCCACAGTCGTCACGGATACTCCGTCAGACGTGAAACGGAACTCGGCGACGCTGAGTGGCAGCGTCAACCCTGAAGGTGAAACCGTCAGCGACTGTCACTTCGAATATGGCACCACTCCCGCGTACGGCTCGAGTATCCCGTGTGGCTCGTTGCCGGGCTCTGGCACCAGTCCCGTCCCCGAGTTAGCCGCACTTAGCGGCCTGAAAGCCGACACGACCTACTACTACCGGATCGTGGCGACAAACCCAACCGCGACACGTCACGGGCATAACGTCTCGTTCGCCACGGCGAATCCTCCGACGGTCGTTACGGACCCGGCGACAGGCGTGGAACAAAACATCGCCACCCTCAACGCAACCGTCAACCCTGAAGGCACGACCCTGAGCGACTGTCATTTCGAATACGGACTCTCCACCTCGTACGGAACGTCCGAGCCGTGCTCGCCAGAGCCCGAACCGGGGGTAAAAGAACCCGTTCCAGTGTCAGCCTCGCTCACCGGCTTGACCCTGGCGACTATGTACCACTTCCGGATCGTCGCAGCGAACCTGAGCGGAACGAGCGAAGGAAACGACCGCACCTTTCAGACGCTCGGAAGCCGAGCAACGGTTACAAAAGTATCGCCCACCAAGGGGCCAGCGGGCGGAGGAACGACCGTCACTATTACAGGCAAATACTTTACGGGAGCGACCGCGGTCAAGTTTGGCTCGCAGAGCGCGGCGAACTATCTAGTGAAATCATCGACCACAATCGTCGCGGAATCGCCCCGCGAGGTATCGCGGGCAGTCGACGTGACGGTCACGACGCCGAATGGGCCGAGCTTCGTTTCATCCGCTGATCACTTCAAGTTCGGCCCACCCACAGTGACCGGTGTTTCGCCGAACACCGGGGGTATCGAAGGCAATAACTCAGTTACAGTCACCGGCACTGGCTTCGGTCTCGGAAGCGAAGCAACACTCTTCAAGTTCGGCTCGACTGAAGCGACTACGGTCAACTGCACATCGAGCACTACTTGTACCGTTGTCGCGCCATCGCACGCGGCTGAAACGGTGGACATCACCGCAACGGTGAGCGGGCAGAAGAGCCCCAAGAGTGCGGCCGATCGGTTCACGTACAACTGACCGGTACCGGCGCAGCGACTGTCGCGAAAGCTTTGGCCCCGGGGATAAGCTCCCGGGGCCGCTGGGTCTGAGACAGGAGCCTTGTTGACGCTCACTTGCGCCGGTTGAGAGCTTTGACGAGCTCTGCTCCGAGTTCTGGTGGTCTCCGGAGCGCCTTGGCGATCTCGCTCACGTTCTGGTCGCCTTTTTCGGAATATGTCGCTACTAGCGGCATTTTGCGAGCTGCCGATTGATGCCGAAATCTTGATTTTCCTGTCAGGGTGTGCTTGAAGAGAGTAGTGTTAGGAGAGTAGTATCCATAAAGGATCAGACGCGAGCTTCGATGCTTCCTCGTTGACGCGAGCGCACCGGTCAGACGCAAGACATAGCCTACTTGTGGCGGCACAGAGCCGCCCAGAAAGCGGGGGTGGGGACGATGGTGGACTTCTTGGCGCAACGTCGCATGAGAGGGCTGCGCTTTCGAGCATCGGGGGTTGGACTAGTGGTCCTCGCGGCCGCTCTGATCATCGCCACATGCGCGTCGGGATCCTCGTACAACGCCATGGACTGGGGGGCGGGGACTTTTGGCGAGCTTGGCGTCGGACAAGGGTGCGCGGAGTTCTTCTGTTACAGCAGCCGCCCGGTGTCACCGGTTGGATTGGCCGAAGTCGCGGCAGTTTCGGTGGGCGGCGAGCCGGGTGGCACACACAGCCTCGCGGCACTGAATAACGGCACAGCCATGGCGTGGGGGTCCAATCAGGAAGGTCAACTCGGCGACGGAACCAATACTGGACCGGAACAGATTTGTGAATTTGGTGAGGCGTGCTCCACCAGTCCGGTGGCGGTGAGCGGGCTGACCGAAACCACAGACGTCTCAGCCGGCGGCTTCTACAGCTTGGCGCTGCTGAGTAAAGGCGTCGTCATGGCCTGGGGTGCAAACGGCTTAGGGCAACTCGGCAACGGCAACACGACCAGTACCGATGTGCCGGTGGCGGTGAGCGGGCTGAGCAAAGTCTCGGCGATCTCAGCTGGCACCAACCACAGCCTCGCGCTCCTGAGCAACGGCACGGTCGTGTCCTGGGGCGCAAACGAATTCGGGCAGCTCGGGAATGGCAGCACTACGGGCAGCGATGTGCCGGTGGCTGTCAGCGGCCTGAGCGGCGTTACAGCCGTCTCTAGTTCCGGATCCAACGCACATCCGACGGTGGGAGCAGGCGGTGAACACAGCCTAGCCCTGCTGAGCAATGGGACGGTCATGGCCTGGGGCGGCAACGAGTTCGGGCAGCTCGGGAATGGCAGCACTACGGGCAGCGATGTGCCGGTGGCGGTGAGCGGGCTGAGTGGTGTCATCGCCATTGCTGCTGGCGGTGAACACAGCCTCGCGCTGCTGAACAACGGCACGGTCATGGCCTGGGGCGGCAACGAATTCGGGCAGCTCGGGAATGGCAGCACCACGGGCAGCGATGTGCCGGTGGCGGTCAGCGGCCTGAGTGGTGTTACAGCCGTCTCGGCCGGTGACTTTTACAGCCTCGCGCTGCTGAGCAATGCGAAACTGGTGGGCTGGGGCCGCAACGCGAGTGGGGAGCTCGGCAACGGCACCTTCACCGGAACCGACGTGCCCGTGCTGGATCCTGGGCTGAACGGAGTCGTAGGCATCTCAGCGGGTACCGACACTAGCCTGGCGTATGGCAATTTGACATATACGGCGCCCAAAATAACGAGCGCCAAACTGAAAACTGGGCCCGCCTCAGGCGGTACCACCGTGAAGCTGACCGGTGCTTACTTTACCGGAGCCACAGCCGTGACATTCGGCTCCACCAGCGCGGCCAGTTTTACCGTTACCTCAGATACGTCCATCACCGCAATCTCGCCCGCCGTGACGGCGGCGGGAGTTGCTGGTGTCACCGTGACCACGCCTGAAGGTGGCACTAGCGATCCGGTCTCATTTACCTTCTTGCCGGTAGTGAGCGGCGTGAGCCCCGATACTGGGTCTACGGCTGGGGGCACAAGCGTGACCATAACTGGCGACGGATTCGCCTCCGTTTCCTTATTTAGCTTCGGCACAGGCAAACGCGCCCTAGGCGGCGCCGTCAACTGCATCTCCGCTACGACGTGCACGGTCGTAACCCCCCCACACGCAGCTGGGACCGTGGACGTCCGGGCCGGCTTCCATTCTTACACGCACAAAATCATAAGCCTGTTTGGCAAGAAGAATCCTCCCGCTGACCAGTTCACCTACGAATGACCCTCGAATCTGTGTCGCGCTGACTCTGTCCCAGCTTCATTTGGGCATAGTCGGCGCGACGCTCACCCGGACTGCATGAGCAGCCGGCCTGCCCGGCTATGGTCCGTAGGGCGATCCCCTGATGGCAACGCCGGGATCCCTACGGCCCTGTGCCCAGCCCCGTCCGAGCCGAAGGGCCGGCGCACAACGCCACTGGGCGCGTGCTCTTAACGCGATAGAGCACGGTGAGCCTCTTGTCCCTTGAGTTCAATCGGCCGGCGCGTCATGAGCGCAGCGCACCAGACGGTGCCCAATTGTTCGGGATCAAACGACTGAGGCCCATCGCCTTTGCACGTCCGATCAGGTAGCGCCTGACAGCGGAGTGTGCGGCACCTGACCGCCCAACAGCGCGGATGGCTTTTTCGAGATCGTCGCGTGTCTTTGTCGGAAAACTCCAGTGCCCATCAGGATTCGCGAACGCTTGGCCTTTTGCCCCGAGCTGCGCGAGTTCGTGTGCGGCGTATCCCGAGCGGGTTTCACTCTCCCCTGCGATCGCCATCGCCTTGCGCCTGCGCTCACGCGCAATCGGGTCCTCCCTCGGGACGCCGAGCATAGCTTTCGCTTTTCTCGCGCGGGCGATGTTCACTGAGGACTGTCTGATGAGCTCGAGCCCGTGCCAGCTGCTTCCACCCCGACTGACACCGGGCGCGTCGTACAACCTGAGCCCCGGACCACAGATGCGCCCCCCGATTCTCTCCGCTAGCGCCTTGCGCTGCTCAAGTGTGCCAGCCGAGCGCAGAGCTGCCGTCGAGGCCGGGTTGGCGGCCATCGATACGAGCGAAACATCGCCGCGGTGAAGTGAAACCGCACGGATCGTGCGTTCGGTGTAATCGTCCGACCATTCCTGTTCCGTGGCACGGAAGCCGATCGACATTTCCGACAGATCGCCGCGTCGCATCTTGGGCTCGATCTGTTTTACGTCTGGATCTTCTCGATCGAGATGTGCCCGGACCTTCAGGCCGCGGGCATCTTCGCTGAGTTCGAGGCTCCCGGAAGTAGTCCGTGCGAGCGGAAGGCCCACGTGGTTCACCAATAGGCTTGTGTCGGGCCGTTCGCCCAGCGACCGCTTGAAAGCGCCACGCTTGATCGTCTCAGTAAACGCGCCCACTTCATACGGCGTCTCGCTCCGGCTCGCGTAGCCTTCAAGCAGCAGTTTTCCATTTCCGCCGGGATCGGAACCGTCGATCACGCGCACTTCAAAGTGTCCGTTCATAGTTTCGCCTCCTGCCCGTCCAGGAAAGTCTGCGCGGCGTCGTGCTTTGCGCGAAAACGCTTCTCGACCGCCTGGCACGCATCCTGGTGTTTCGCGTTCAGCTCAGCAAGTGCGCCCTCGCGCTCGGCCCATGCTAGCCGCTGCGCCTCAGCGCACTTGGCGCGCACCTCAGGCAGTCCGAGCTTTTCTTCCCGTTTTTGGCGTTTCTCCTGGATTTCCTGTTGGCGTTTCGCCAGCGCGATGTCGCGCTTGACGATTCTGTGCCATTGGGGACTATGGGGCGGTTCAACGACGCGCGTCTTGGCTTCGTGCTCCGCCTGGCGCTCGCGCTCGAGAGCCGCGATCCTCTCATCGAGGGTAAGTGTCTGTGTCATAAAGCTGCTCCTTTAGAATTCACTCTGTATCGCAAGGCCCGTGCCGCCGAGCGTGGCAATGCCGGTCGGATACCGCCAAAGGACGGCCGCGTAGCGCCAGAGCTGGAAGCGAACGCCGACGGTGCGGGCCAGCACCTCCTGATGAACAGCCGTCTTCGGCTCGGACTCAAACAGCATTTGATCCCCGGGGCGAATGCAGACGACCACATCTTGGTTTTTCGCCGTGCCGAGAGTCGTGGGGATTGCATCGCTGAGATAGCACGGCCAGCCGAGCAGCGGCGCGGGCGACTTGATCTCGCCTTCTCCGCCCGCGTAGGGGCTGAACGGATCAGGCGGCGCGTCGCCGGGAACCAATATGGGCCTCTTCTGTTCGTCCTCGCCCGTTGCCAGCCACGCCCAGCGAGCTGTGCGCGCAAGCCAGCATTGAGGCGGAGCGCTGCGGGCATCACCGAGCTGTGCGGCCGTCTTACCGAGTGCCGTAGGCGGATTCAACTGGTGCTCGCAACAGTTTGTTTTTGAAGGGATCGTAGATGCTCGTCGAGCGCCTCGGCGGGCGTGTGCCAGCCGAGCGTCTTGCGTGGCCTGCTGTTGAGCGTTGCAGCGACTGCCTTGAGCTCCTCGGCGGTGTGTCTGGCGAGGTTTGTGCCTCTTGGGAAGTATTGGCGGAGCAGGCCGTTGGTGTTCTCGTTCGTCCCTCGCTGCCATGGGCTTTGAGGGTCACAGAAATACACCTGCAGGCCGCTGTCGATTGTGAGCTTTGCGTGCTGTGACATCTCCGCGCCCTGATCCCAGGTGAGCGAGCGGCATAGCTGCTCGGGCAGGGTGGTGATCTGAGCGGTGATGGCATCACGCACCGCTTCAGCTCCACGCCCGGCGAGCGGCGGCCCGTTCTTCACTGTTGGGCCGCCGTGGCCGGGCATCGGTGGTAGGTGAAGCAGCATCGTGAACCGGGTGCTGCGCTCGACGAGCGTTCCGATCGCTGTTTGGTTTGTGCCGAGGATGAGATCGCCCTCCCAATGGCCAGGCACGGCGCGGTCCTCGGCCTCGGCGGGACGCTCGCTGATCATGATCTGCTCGGTGACGAAGCTCTTGCCGCGGCCACGTACGCGGGCTCTGGGAACCCTGAGCGCCCTGCCGCTGCGCAAGCAGGCGGTGAGCTCACGCCGAAGCGCGCCGCGGCCCTGCACATAAAGCGCCTGGTAGATCGCCTCGTGGGAGATCCGCATCGACTCATCATCGGGGAAGTCGATCTCCAGTCGGTTGGAGATCTGCTCCGGGCTCCACGCCCTCGCCCACCTGCGGTTCTGGCGTCGCGGCTTGTTCCGGCCCCTCCAGGGCGCCGTTGCGGGCCCCGGCACCGCCGTCCCGTCCGGCCGGCGAACCTGGCCGGACAGTCGCTCATGCACGTACTCGCGCAGCCGCTCGTTGGCCGCGAGCTTGGCGGTCTTCGGGCGGCACGCCACCAGCTCTGCCTTCCACTGCGCGACCGACGCGCGATAGTCGAGCTTCCCGCCGCGAGTGGCTGCGTTGCGGCGCAGCTCCCTGGAAATCGTTGACGGGGCACGCCCCAACCGACGGGCGATCTCCCGGACCCCGGCGCCCTGTGCCTTCAACATCGCAATCTCCTCCCGCTCCTCAAACGACAGATACCGCGCCGAGGGCTGGGCAAGCATGAACGTTGGCATACCGCCACGTTCTCGAAACCAGCGGCTGCCTGCCGCCTGGGACGCACCGACCGCCAGCGCCGCGTCCTCACTGCTCAATCCCTTGCCGATCTCACGCCAAAACAACCGCTCCACGTCCCGACGAAGCGACGGCTTCCCCGGCGACTTCATCGGCGCCCTGCCCGTCAACTCCTTCATCCACCCCGCTGGCCTGCCCATCAACACCTCCAAGATCAAGATGTTGCGACGACCAGTTGAGTCCGCGGTATACAGTTCGGTCGCTTTCGGGCTCCCCGACGTGAACGTCACGCTAGAAACGGCTCCCGTGCCCGTTGGCACATTCAGAAGCCCAGTGATTTCTTGGCCTTTGCCCGAGGCGGTAAAGAGCGCTTCCTCAAGCTTTGCGTCGCTGGCCTCGGTCAAATCCTTCAGAATCGCCCAGTCCAAATGCGCACCGGGTGGAGACTGCTCGAGCGCCTGTAGCGGCCAGTCGCTCTGGCCGTCGACTGTCATCGCGACGCTTTCGCTGGCGGCCGTGACTACGTCCTGCGAGGGAACGCCTGCACCGTCCGCCTGCGTCCCGGCAACCGTTCCGGTCGTGATTCTCGGTAGCTTGACTTCCGACACGCCCTGCGGCAGCGGGAAGCTGGCGAGCATCCCGGCGAGCACGCGCTTGGGGCGCGGTGCCGTCGCAAAATGTTCGATGCTCCACAGCGGAGGCGCGAAGCTTGACTCCGTTATTCTGTTCGGGTTGGTGCGGTATTCAACGCCCTCAGCCTGCGCCTGGCGGCGTTGCGTGGGGTCGGTCGGCGTGGCCGTTTGCAGTGGCCCCGGTGTGGACGCTTGAGGTGGCTCCACCCCGTGTTGGTTGGTGGTGTGTGTAGATGATCTCTGATTGATGTCCGTGTTGGGTTCACGGCGACCTCGCAGCGCAGCGAAGCCCGTAGGGCGCGCGCAGCGCAGAGGTCGCCGGTGGGTCATCGGGTGGCCTCCCGCTTTTTGCGTTGCAGTCCGTGGCGGAAGCGCCAGGACTCTGAGCCGGTCTCGATGATGTGGGCGCGGTGAGTGATGCGGTCGACGACGGCCTTGGCCAGGCGGGGGTCGGGGAACACCTTGGTCCACTCGCCGAATGGCAGGTTGGTGGTCACGATCAGCGAGCCGCGCTCGTTGCGCTCTGAGATGACCTGGAAGACGAGCTCGGCGGCGCCCTCGGGCAGCGCCAGGTAGCCGAGCTCGTCCAGCACGACGAGCTCGGTGCGCGCGTAGCGGGCAACGACGCGGGAAAGCTCGCGGTGGCTCTCGGCTTCTTGGAGCTCGTTGGCCAGGCCGGCGAGGGTGGTGAAACGCACCCTGCGACCCTGCTGGCAGGCGCAGACCGCGAGCGCCGTCGCGAGCATCGTCTTGCCGGTGCCCGACTCACCGAGCAGGATTACTGACTCGCGGTCATCGATCCAGGAGCCCTCCGCCAGTGCGGCGATCGTCGCTTGGGAGACCTTCGGGTTATCGCTGAAGCGGAAGTCCTCCAGGCGCTTGAGCACCGGGAAGCGGGCTTCGATCAGCCGGCGGCGCTCACGTCGCTCTGAACGCTCGGTCATCTCGGCTTCGAGCAGCGCCGCGAGGTAGGCGAGGGGCGTCTGCTGCTCGCGCAGCGCCTCCTCAGCCAGGGTGCGGAAGCGACGTCGGACCGTCGGCAGCTTCAGCTCGATCGCGTGCGCCTCGATCAGCGCCTGCATCGCCTGGGTCTTCGCGGGCGTGCTCATCGGGATCCTCCCTTCACCAGCAGCTGGTCGTAGTGATCGAGGCTCGGCTCACAGCCGCCGATCTGGGCGAGCCGGGGCTCGAGCTCGATGCTGGCGGGGTCACCTCGCTCAGATCGCTGCGCGAGGACAGCGACGGCGCGCCCGTCAGTGGCACCCGCCGTGAGCGCGCCTCGCGTTGCCAGCTCCACCCGCGCCGGGCTCAGCTCGCGACAGAGCAGCAGCACCTCGACCATCTGCCGCGCGGCCTCTGAAGAGCCGTAGCGTGCCTCGATCGCTGACCACAGTTCATCGAAGCAGGACGGCCAGGCACCGCGCTCTCGCGCTTGACGCAACGGCAGCGAGGAGCGCAGCGCGCCCGGCTTGCGCTGGAGCAACTCCAGGTAGTGGTCCAGACGGGCGGCCACGCCGAAGCGGCCCTGCAGCCGCTCGTGACGCGCGAGGATGTGCTGCTCGTGGAAGATCTCAACCTCTCGCGCGCCGATCTTCACCAGCACCTTGCGCCCGACGAGCGCGACCGGGACCGAGTAGCGGTTCTGCTTGACCGTCACCAGTGCCTTTGAGTCGACCCGCGGGGTGCTCTGCTCGCGCGCATCGAACGCCTGCTGCGGCAGCGCGCGCAACAGCGCGGTCTCTGCCATCAGCGTCTCGCCGACCGTCTCTGAGCGCCCCGTAATGCGCCGACGCAAGTCGGCGATGAACCCGGCGGCAATCAGCTCGTTGAGCTCGCCCAGGCTCTGAACCTCGGGCAGCGGCACGAGATGGCGGCGGCGAAAGCGCCCCACCTCGCCCTCGACACCTCCCTTTTCATGGGCGCCCTCGACCCCTGGGATCGTGAACTGTGACTCATACAGATAATGCGAGCGCAACGCGACGAAGCGATCTGACTCCACGCGCCGGCGGCCCTTCAGCACCTTTTGAACCGCGGCCTTCAAGTTGTCATAGCGAACCAGGCCAAAGGCGCCGCCGAACCACTCAAACGCATGCACGTGCGCCTCCAGAAACGCCTGCTGGGTCTCGCGCTGAAACGCCATCGCGAACGCCGCGCCCGAATGGCAGGCACGCATGTGAAACACGTAGACCTTCGTCCGCTCACCGCGCAGGATCACAAACGCCTCACCCCAGTCGACCTCGGCCTCCGCGCCAGCGTCGTGCACCAGCGGCATCATCGCCATCGGCGGCTCACCCAGCTCGCGCCGTCGCGCCAGCACGTAGCGCGCCACCTGACGCTCAGACACCCGCGCGCCGTGTTGCTCGACCAACCGCTGCCACACGCGCCGCGCCGTGTGGCGCTGCTTACGCGGCGCACCCCGATCGGCCTCGATCCAGCCGTCGATCAGCTCCCGATAGGCACCAAGCTTCGGCGCCGGACGACCCTCAGGCCGCTTACGCTCCGGCGGTAACGGCGACGCCAACGCCTGCCTGACCGCCCGTCGATGAACACCGTGACGCTCCGCCAGCGCCCGGATCGAGAGGCCCTCCCGATCGCGGTCGCGCCTGATCAGCTCGAACAGCTCCATACGTGATCCCATCCCTTTCCGCCGCCTTCCGCTCGAGCTCGCCAAAACTCGAACCGTCGACAGCACGTCGGACGGGGTGGGGCCACATCAAGCGTCCACAGTGGGGCCAGATCAGACGTCCGCGCCCAGTCGGCGCTCAAGCTCGATGAGCGACCGCTGGGCGTCGAGGATTTCCTGCAACTCGGCCTGATTATGCTCGACAGGGCGCCATCCACTGCAGACGCGCAATGCGCTGGCGACCTGGGCAATGGCGCGTTCCAGGCGCGCCACCTTCACTTCGAGCTCAGTTGGATTTGATCTTGTCATTCTTGCTTGCTCCTTATCGGTAAGTTTCGTCTTGATCTGCCGGGTGCTTTCCTCATAGCTTCGAGCGCTTTTCTTGCTTCGCTGAGCGACCGCAGCTCGCAGACATAGGCTTTGAGCATTTCCTCGGCCCGCCACGGGTTGGGCTCGTCGACGATCGCTTCTATCCGCGCAGCGTCGACTTGGATCGGCGGCTTCATGTTCATAGCCGCCCCTTCCGCTCAGCGGCCTGCCCAACTTCGCGATATCGGTCCTTGATTTTCTGCCGCAGACGCTGCACGTCATCGCCGACCGGCTTCGTATATACGGGCGGCAAGCCCAATTTCGCGCGATTCGCAGGGCCCAGGCCGAGGGTCTGCGCTTGACGGGCAAGCCCCGCCTCGACTTGACGCAGCGCGGCCGCGTGAGGGTGCTCCACGAGCTGGCCCATCGAGCCCTTCGCAGTCCTACCCTCCTGCTCGATTAGCTCACGAAGCTCCGCCCGTTCATCGACACCCTGGCAATAGCGCTCGAGTGCTTCTTCACTCGACTCATCGCCGAAAATCCATGGCGCCGAGCCATACGCCGCTTTCCACGATGCCTTACCCGACTCCCCTAGGGACACTGGCGCTCGAGGCACACCACCAGCTGGCGAAGTCACCAGCGAAAGCCCGGATTGTCGTTCGAGCTCAGCCTTTGTGCGATGGCCCAGTTTCTGGCCCTTCGCTATTGGCCCTCTGGAGCCCATTTAGGCCCTCCTTTACGCGAAATCGAAAAATCAACTTGAGACAAAAACGGACTTGAAACGTGGGAGAGGGTTTTGCTGACTGAAAGCGGGTCAGTGACTGACATCGTGAACTTTCGGATGTACCGGGGGTATGCACCGTTTGTCAGCATCCCCTGAGACGCACACTAGGCCGTGCTGTGGGGTCTCGGTGACTACCACTTGCGGGTTCGTGCGTCCTACGCTCACAGGTGGCCTACGCGGGCTGTGAGTGTTGAGCGCTGTATGCGGTGTGCTCGTGGCGATTGCTCTGGTGGAACTGGCACGGGGTGGCTCAGCATCGCTGCCCTGTGCCGCTTCATCGAGTCGTGATGACGACAGCGATTGTTGATTACGATTCATCACTTGAAGCCGAACGATGTGGATGATGATGTTTCGCTCTCCACAGTTGCGGCCTGTTCTGTGATGTGGCTTATTCTGCCGGTGCTGTCACGGTGCACGGTTTTTACCCGAGCAACCGGCGGATTGATGCTTTGCCCAAGCGCTCGAGTAGCCACGTGATCGTAGCTAATGTCTAGCTCGGTAGCCCCAGACTGCGAGGCTTTCGCCGACACTTGGTAGATCATCGAGCCGTTGCAGTGAGGGCACGTAAACGTGGCTGGCTTCGGGTCGCTCATACGGTGCTCTTTTCGGATTGTTTACGTGGGCGACGTGGGCGTGCGTCGCAGATCCGCACTTGGCTAATCGTGTCGAGCTGTGGATCGGCCTTGATCCATTCGTAGAGTAAGTCGCGATCAATGGGGTTGTCTTCAGACAGACAATCAGCGATAAGGGTGGCAAGCGCCGCGCGGCGACGTTCGTCGAATGATGCATTCAGGTTTGCCGCGACGTGGGCGTTTCGATGATAAAACGCGCACGCTTCCGGATAGCTGAACTCCTCGAAGCAGCGCTGTAGATCGTCCAATCCGTCGAGGAGCTGGTCGTGCCACTGACTCATTTTCTGGTCTCCTTCCACTCAGATGGCGGCAGACTGCGCCTTTCACGAATCGCGCGCTGGAAGATCGCGACACGTTCAAGTTCGCGTTCGCGCCGAGCTACGATCTGCGGTTTGAGCGCCTCGAGAATCCGATTCTGCTCGAGATCCCCCGCTGCCCGGTGCTTGGCGATGCTATCTGTTGTCGTGCTCAAGTCGTTTCCTCGCTATTCGGTGTCCGGTATTTGCAAAACTCGCAGAACCGTTTGATCGCGGCCGGCGATAGGGCGATGCCGAACCGAGTCCTGATTTGGTTAGCGACGTCCTCTGCATGTTTGTTCTCTGCGGGCTTGTCGTTGTGCAGCCAATCGTCGAACGCCTGTTGGGTTGCGGCGGTCATCGTGCTAGGGATCGCGTCTGATGCGCTCGTCGAATTCGTCTTCCAGTCGTTGGAGTTCGTTTTCGTGGGTTTCTTCGTCCATTTCGGCGCTGTCCTTCGTCTCGTAGTTCGTCGCGCCGGTCATGATCTCGGCGTCTGCAGGTCGTGGAGCCTCATGCCCGGCGGCAGATAGCCGTGGGCAGCTCTGTCCGCACTACAGGCCGGGTAAAGGTCTTCAAACCTGCTCCGAAGGAGGCCCGGCGTCTTGATTTGCGCCGTCCAGAACTTGTCTCGCAACGCCCAGTCAACTACCGTCTGTATTTCACGCTCGCTGCGACCGTCGTCCTCGACGAGCAGGCGCATCGGCTCGAGCCACGCCAGAGACTTCGGTTCGACCTTGGCGTGAGAGTCTTTCCGGAGCTTCGCCTGCGCGAAGAATTCGCAAAGCCCTTCGGCTACGGTCGTATCATCTGCAACTTGCGCCGGGGAGATGCTTTGCGAGCCGTTCTGTGCAGCGCGAGCATTGAGGGGTGAGGGATGCTCGTCCTTACCGTTCCTCGATGCCTGTCCATCAACTCCAAACCCAGAAGAACCCTTGTTCTCTTTATGTTCTAGGTTTACGTTCTCTTCTGTTTGTGTAGCGCCTGGGGACTTCATGTCGCCGTCCTGAGCGCTACATGTCGTGGTCCTGAGCGCTACATGTCCCGGAGGCTCGACATGTAGCCCTGGGGGCTTCATGTCATGTAGGTTGATCTGCCAGACGATGCAGCGATTGCGCCACTCCCCGGTGTTCGTAATGAGCTCAGCCGCCTCGAGGCGCCCTAGCGCCCGGCCTACCGTTATTCGGTGGTAGTGGGTCTCACGCGCGAGCGTTTCTTGCGAGATCCATACCTTCTGCTGGTCTTTCTTGTTGGCGTGAAAGCAAAGGCAGCCCAACACGTCATGAGCGGTTCTGTCGGTAAAAGGCGCGTCCTCATAGAACCACGCCATGGCTTCAAGACTCATCGTCCGGCCCTCCAAGCGCGCATGATGTGCCGGACAGCCTGCTTGACGGTGCAGTTGGGTGCAAGTTCTCCCACGATCTGGGCGACACGATCAACGCCGTTTTCGAGCTCCTCGTCGGTGAGTGCGACGCGGTTATCCTTGTCTGATTCGAGAACCATCGCGAGGAGAACTAGGCGCTCCATAAGTCCCTCGCTGGCAGTCGCGTTCCATGCCCGCTTCAAGGCTGCTTCAACGCGAGCCTCGTCCTGTGCTAATATCATCGGTGTTGTTGTCTCCTCGTTCGGGGGATTTTCCAATTTCAGGGCCGCAGAAAAACGTGGGCCCTCCGAAGGAGTCGCTGCCGGGTTTCGGCGCGGCTCCTTTTTATGGCCGCAGCGGACACTCATACGAGCACCCCCGTTATGGCGTCCGTACTAACCACTTCGCGCCTTCGCCGCTCGGCGTAGAGCAATTCCACTCGTCGACTGGCAGCTCGCAGTTCTTGCCGATGCTTGGCGGTGATGCCGGGCTCACGCATCCAGCCGGGTTTTAGCGCGCCACCGGAACGGCTCTTCCATTTCCGCTTGGACGGCTCGTCGCGGTCAATCGGCACCATGCTCCAGTCAACGTGGGGCTTCCCGACAGGACCGCCTTCCTCGTCAAACCCGCGATTTCTGTAGACCAACCGGCCGCATTCGTAGAAGTCCCTATCGGGGATGTGCGGCCACGGGCCCCCAACGACTTGCTGCAGCGTGCTGCGCTGGTGCTCGCCCTTGTCCTCGAGCTCCTTAGCGCGGACTAGGGTTTGGCGCTCGACTTTGCACAGACCGCACCGACACGTATAACCGTGCAATGCCGTGTCCGCCTCACCAGCGGGCCTTGGCTCGCGCAGTCGCCTTTCGCGTTTGTGGTGCCGGTTGCGACAGGCGTCATCGAAGAATCGTGTCTGCGGGCGTCGGCCCTCAAGGCTTTCGCCGCAGCCACATGCGCAAATTCGAGGCCCTGATTCGGGCCCTGGTTGGTCTGAGCCGTCGTCGCCGCCTGGTGGCGCAGCGGCTCGAGCGGTGCGGCGAACGCCTGGCCGGCGTCGACCGCCAATGGTCGAACGTGCGCGGCGCGGCAGAGCCCGCTTCACGCGGGCTGGCTTACGACGCGGCCGTTTGGCCTGCAGGAACTCCCGCCCGGTGACGAGCGCGCCACGCTCCAGTCGGGCAACGCCGCCGACGGAGACGCGGATCTGGGGATTCATGTGGTTGAGAATTTCTAGCGCGTCCTGCGACGCGAGATGCTGCTCTTTTGTTTCCATGGGGTCGCCTAATCACTTGAGTGTTGCCTTTCATTTCGCCAGTTTGCCCTGATTGTTGAGCCGGGGCCGACGAAAGCCCCGGCTCTGACAACTCAAGCGGGTTGGCGAAAACCTTGTTCTTGCGCCGCCGCTAAGCGGCTCAAGGTCTTTGAAATCTTTTAGGTGCCGCATTGCGAACATTCACCAGGGATCATGTCAAATGCCCCGGACACGGTTTTGTTTTCGATGTGGTATTGCGAAATTCACCCTGTCCTTCAAGCATACCATCGGCGGCGGCTACGGTTTCTAGTCATTTCGGGAATTTACACCGGAAAATTAGGCCAATTCACCTTTCAGACTATTGCCGTTCCCACCACACGACCTTCGCCTCACGACCGAAGATAACGACGGCACTCGGAACGGGGCGCTTGACTCTGCGCCCTCGAACTGCAGCCGCCCCTTCAGGAACCGGATCTCCCCACAGCGGCAGTAATCCCACCACCAGTTCGTATCAACCCGTGCCGGGACAAGGCAGACGACCGTCGCGCCGGCGTCCGCCGAGGACTTCGCCTTCGAGTGTGCCGCCTTCGATCTCCTCTATCGCGGCGACGCTCATAGCCTGCCCCCAGACACGCGTAAGCGTGTCCGTAGGGCGACGAAATCCGTAGGACGGGGAATCCCCTTGGCCCTTGAAATCACGGCAGCATTCGGGCGCCCTCGCGGCGTTGGGCCTCGCGTTCAGCTAGCAGCCGACGGGCGGCAGCGTCCAGGATGCGCCGCGCTTCGAGCTCGGCGCGCGGTGATAGCTTCAACGGGTTCGGGATCGCGGATGCCCCGACGGGCGACGGTCGATCAATCGCCATTCGGGACTACGCTCGGTTTTCTCACGGGGAATCCTCCTGTTGGGCCAGCTCGTGTTTTCCCTGTGAGAGCCGAGGCTCTCGCTCCGCAGCCCGCGCGGAACGGTCCGCCGAGCACCATAGCAGGGTAGCTGCGACCTCAACCAGATTCATGGGCCGCGCAGTGTTGCACGCAGCTCGGCTACGGCTCGCGTGCGTGCGCCCCGTACGAGCGGGCAAAACGGCTCAGTAACGGGCTATCAGCGACCTTTGAGCGGGCGCGCACGCGCAGGCACTGAAACGTGACCCCGTCCGGTCGAGGCGCAGCCCGAACGCGATCTCTCGCACTCGAAGGTGTCCTCGCCGTCGAGCAGCTCCCCGGGGTCGCCTACGCGTAGTCTTCCGCAGACTTTCGTTATTTGTTGTCGCTCGCGCTCACTGTCGGCTCCCCGAGCGACGCCAGAACGCGCGGCAGATCGGCCTCGGTGACCAGCACCTGCCGGGGCTTCGAGCCCTCATAGCCGGAGATCACCCCGCGGCGCTCGAGCATGTCGATCAGGCGTCCGGCGCGGGTGTAGCCCAGGCGCAGGCGCCTCTGCAGCATCGAGGTCGACGCCGTGCCCATTTCCGCGACCAGCGCAATCGCGTCCCTGAGCAGCGGGTCCTCGTCCGGGTCGAACTCCTCCGCGCCGGAGCCCTGCTCCGCCGAGGGCTCGACCTCCTCGAGCAGCTCCTCGCGCAGCTCCGGCTCGCCCTGCTTGCGCCACAGTTCGGTGAGCCGCGCGATCTGCTCCTCGTCGATGTACGCCCCCTGTATGCGCTGCAGGCGCGAGCTGCCGACCGGACTGAACAGCATGTCGCCTTGGCCGAGCAGCGACTCGGCGCCGTTCTGGTCGAGGATCACGCGCGAGTCGGTCTGGCTGGAGACGGCGAAGGCGATACGCGAGGGGACGTTGGCCTTGATCATGCCCGTGATCACGTCCACGCGTGGGCTCTGCGTCGCCAGCACGAGATGGATCCCGACCGCCCTCGCCTTCTGCGCGAGCCTGATGATCGAGTCCTCGACGTCCGCCGGCGCGACCATCATCAGGTCGGCCAGCTCGTCGATCACGCAGAGGATGTACGGCAGCGGCGGCTCGCCCCGCCGGGACCGCGCCTTGTTCAGCTCGGGCAGGCTGCGGGTCCGCGCGAGCGACATCGTGCCGTAGCGCTGCTCCATCTCCTTGACGAGGTTCTGCAGCGCGTTGGCCGCCATCCGCGGGCTCGTGATCACGGGCGTGAGCAGGTGCGGGATCGACTCGTAGTGATTGAGCTCGACCTGCTTGGGATCGACGAGCACGAGCCGCACTTCGTGCGGCGTAGCGCGCAGCAGCACGCTGCACAGCATCGCGTTGATCGCGCCCGACTTGCCCGCGCCGGTCGTTCCCGCGACGAGCAGGTGCGGCATCTTCGTGAGGTCCGCGCCGATCGCCTTGCCCGCGACGTCCTTGCCGAGCCACGCCGTCAGCGGCGACCAGTCGTTCGGCGGGCGCTGGAAGACATCCCCGAGTCGTACGATCCTCCGGCGCAGGTTCGGCACCTCGACGCCGACCGCCTGCTTGCCGGGGATCGGAGCAAGGATGCGAATCTCGGTCGCGGCGAGCGCGTACGCGAGGTCGTCCTTGAGCTGCGCGACCTTCGCGACCTTCGTGCCCGGCGCGAGCCGCAGCTCATAGCGGGTGATGTGCGGTCCGGCGACGGTTCCGATCACCTTCGCTTCGACGCCGAAGTGTCCGAGCGCCTCGATCAGGCTCGCGGCGATGCGCTCCTGTCCGGCCGTGTCGGGCCGTGCCTGCTCGCCGCTCGAGCGCGTAAGCAGTCGCGCGGCATCGGGCAGCTCCCAGACGAAGCTCGGATCCTGCGTGCGCGCATCCCGATAGCGACCCGCCGGCGTCAGCTCGCCGGGGTCGGTCGCCGCGACGCCCGAGATCTCCTCCTCGAGGGGCTCGCCGGGAACGTCGGCGGCTCTCGCGCGCCCTGCGCCCGCGTGATCGCCGTCCGCGGCTCGCGCGGCGTCGGCGAGGTCCGCGAACCCGCCGCCGCCGCGCGCGTCGAGCGCTGCCTCGTCCTGAGAGGGTGCCTCGACATGCGTCGCTCTGACGATCAGCTGCGCAGGAGCGGGGTCGGGCGGGGTCATCGCCGCAGGGTCCGCGGGCGAGGCGAGCGTCGTCCCCGAAGCGCGCGCCGCTCGCCTGGAGCGGGCGCCGCGCCTGCTCAACGCGGCTTTCGGCCAGGCGCGAAAGGCGCGCGTCGCCCGGATGATGCCGTTGGCGAGGCGACGCATCGCGCTGGCGGGCGAGCTTCCGGTGATCAGCGTCAGCCCGAGGAACAGCAAGAAGACCAGCAGGATGTCGACGCCCACGCGCTGCACGAGGTGGTGGGCGACCTGGTAGAGCGACTCGCCCACGATGCCCCCGTGCGCCTGCAGGAACACGCTCGACCACGCTGATTCTCCTGGCCTGGGGTTCGGACCGGCGCTCAGCCCGAAGGTCCCCGCCGCCAGCGCCATCGTCACCGCCGCCGCGAGGCAGGTTGCGCCGGCTCGCAGCGGCCGCAGCTGCGGGCACACCGGCCGCGCGAGCAGCGCCCCGCCGCCGAGTACCAACGCGATCGGCGCAAGGTCCTTGGCGCCGCCCACGCACCAGCCGAGCGCTTCGGCGAGACCGCCGCCAACGCGCCCGCCATCCCAGCCGCCGTAGAGCACGAACCCGAGGTACACACCGGTCGCGATCGCCGCGAGCCCGAGCGTGTCGCGCTGGCGCGGGTCGAGCTCGGGCAGCCGCAGCGACCAGGGCCGCGTCAGCAGCTCGAGCGCTGCGGCCCAGATCCCCTTGCGGCGCGCCCGTCTGCGGGTTCGCGTAGTCCTTCGCCGGGCGCCGCTGCGCCTGGTTTTGGCACGTCGTCGGGATGCGGGCATCCCGCGCAACTTCGACGCCGACTCTTCGGGACCTGCCTACGAGCAGCTCGGTTGTGACCGGCGAAGGGGCGAAAACCGCATTATCAGTGGAGATTCGCCACTTTTGCCGTATCTGCAGTGCACCTAGCAGTCATTGGCCTTCTCCACGTCCCCCGACCGAGCACGTGAGTCGCGTCGTGAGAGCGACCTCACGGTGCGGCTGATCCGTCGGGTGTAGTTGCCTTCACGACGTTGCTTACAGGGAGGTGCTCCAGCGCGTCGGCCATGACGCTGGCGCCGTCGCTGCGGGCGAGGGCGTCGGCCATCGCGCGGGCACCCTGTTTGATCGACCGGTCTTCCAGGGCGCTGGCGATCACGCTGCGCAGCTTGCTGGGGGAGCTCTTCTTGCTGACCCTCACGCCGGCGTGCGCGACGACCACGCGGGCGGCGTTATCCGGCTGGTCGCGACCATCGGGAATGCAGACGAGCGGAACACCATCGGCGAGGGCGGCGTTGACCGTTTGCCAGCCCGCGTGGGTGATGACGAGCGCCGCGTGTGGAAGAACGGTTCGATGCGAGACATAAGCCACACTGCGCGCGTTGTCGGGGATGCGGAGCTGACTCGGGTCGAGCGCGGGCCCGGCCGTAAGCAGCGCTCGGACGCGCAGCCCGGCCACGGCGTCGAGGACACGCTGGGCGAGCGCCCGCTGGTTCATGTAGCTCGTGCTGAAGCTCATCAGCACCAGCGGATCGGCGTTCTCTGAAGGCCACAGTGACTCCCACTCCTTCTCGAATGGCTCGAACGCGGGGCCCACGTAGTGGACATTCGCGGGGAGCTGGGCTTTGCTCGAGAAGTCGAGCTCCGGGGCGGTCATCACGTAGATCGCCCGCACCCCGAGGAGCTGGTCGTTCCAGTCTTTCAGCGGCGTGAGCCCATGCTCGGCACGGACATCGTTGAGCATCGGCAGCCCGGCTGCCGAGAAGCGGCGGGTCATGGCATTGAGCAGGCGGTCGCGCGCAGATCCCAACGGACCCCCCATCGGCTTCAGGCCGCTGAACAGCGGCGGCGCCCCGCGAACTGGAAGAGGATACGGGCAGTGAACGAGCGCGACCGCAGGTATGCCTGCGCGCTCGGCAGCGACTGGCGCGGCGATGAAAAGCCAATCGAACACGATCACGTCGGCGCTCCAGTCGCCGAGCAGCTCGACATTCTCCCGTGTCGCATCCCGCAGCGGTGCGATCGGAGCATCGCGCATTCGTTTCGCGGCGCCAAGCGGCGTGCGCGCCTCCCAGTCGCGAACCGGGTCGGTCTCCGGATGCGTGATGTCGAGGTCGGGAAGCCACCGGCGGATCGCGACGAACTCAGCCCCAGTGCTCTCGATCCGCTCGCGCGCGGCGCGGTGAGCGAGGACCCGCACCTCGTGGCCCCGCTCGACGAGCTCCCGTGTGAGCGCTAGCTGTGGTGGGGCGTTGCCACTGAACGCCAACAGAGTCTGGAAGACTCGCATATACTTCATCTTAGTATGACCAAGATGAAAAAGTCAAGCGCCCCACGCAAGGAACGCACCTATCGGATGACCGCCCGCGCCGATGCGGCCGCCGCGACCGGCGAGCGGCTGCTCGCCGCGGCGTGGAAGCACTTCGGCACTCGACCGTATGAGGACGTGCGCCTGCGCGAGATCGCCGCCGACGCGCTCGTCACCGAACAGACGCTCCTCGCGCGCTTTCACTCCAAGGACGAGTTGCTCACCGCAGCGTACGGATGGTGGGCGATGAGCGAGAAATCACGCCGCGACGCGGCTCCCGTGGGCCGCTTCCCCGAGGCCGTCGCCAACGTGTTCGACCACTACGAGGCGCACGGAACGGCGATTCTGCGCATGCTCTCCCAGGAGGACCGCATCCCCGCGGTCCGCGACCTCACCGACAGGGGCAGGGACTACCACCGCGATTGGGCGAGCAGGGTCTTCCAGCCGCTGCTCGCCGGCCTGCGGCGCGCATCCAGAGAGCGCCGGCTCACGGCCGTCGTCATCGCCACGGACGTGCTCGTGTGGAAGCTCCTGCGACTCGACATGCAGCTCAGCCGCCTCCAGGCCGAAGAGACCGTGGTTGAGATGATCGAGTCCTACTCGAGGTGATCGAGTTGACCCGAGCTTCGGCAGTGGCGGGACGGGAGGCGCCGTGCTCGCCCTCGTTCTCGTCCTCATCCCCGTCTGGCGCCGTGGCGAGGATGAGAAGGCAGCGCTCGTGGCGCTGATGGACCCTCGAATGGCAGTCATTGGCAGACGAGCCGACAACGCGCAAGGCGACGGCTCAAAACTCCGCTACCAACCCAATCAGGACCCTTCGTAACCTGCCTTACGAGCGTCTGCGTTTTGATCGACGAAGGGGCGAAAACCTCACCAGTAGTGGGGATTCGCCCTTTTGCCGTCTCTGAAGTGTGCCCAGCCCATGAACGCTATAACGCGCGATGACGCGGGATAGTGGCAGGGCTGCCAATTGACTCGGGCCCTAGACTGGCGGATGATCGCCGCGGCTGCAGCGTCCGTCCTATGAGCTGCAAATGCCGGTGGCCCGCTGACTGCATGGATCGCCGGGCGCCCGCCCTGGACGATCATCCCGTACGCACCGCCAGGCGCGGCAACGCGGCGGTCTCGGAGATCCTGGCGAGCTAGCAGCCGGACTCGAGCTTCCGATTAGAGGAGCAGGGTCGAGATTGATCAGGGCTGGGGGTGCCGCTCGAGCAGCTCGGAGAAGTACAGCTCGCGCAGCAGGACACCGACGACGGCCGCGAACGCACCCCGCCCGAACAGGTTCCACCAGACATAGCCGAAGGGGGCGGTTGAAAGCTCGTGGTGATACGTGGGGTACAACCCGGCGGTGTAGATGATTTGGAGCACACCGATGACGATCCCAAAGATGGCGTAATGGCCGGACCATTCCGTGATTCCGTCTCCGGTGAGTTCAAGCCTGCTTGACGCGGCCGTCGCGAAGATCCACGTCGCAAGCCAGAGGAGGTCAAAACATATCTCTAAGGCCAGCCACTGTTCGGGACGCAGCGTCGGAGCGGTCAGCAGGAAGGCTGAAGCTACGCCGGCGCCGCCTAGCCTCGATTCGTCAGTAAGGCTCGGGTGAGGCGACGGCGGGCCGGTGCGGTGTGAGTGATGGCGCTGTTGGCTGATGTCGAGCGGATGGGGCTCTGTTTGCGCTCGGTCGCGGGCCCCGGCGGCGGTTTGCGGGCAGCGGCCAGCGGCCAGTCGCGTTTGGATCGTCGTCGTGGTCCGGCCGGCGGGTCAGCCGGGGGCGGGAAGCACTTGGAGGCGTGTGAAGGCGCGGAGGATCGCGTCGGCCCACGGCCAGTCGGCTGGAAGGTGCAGGGTGACGCGGCGGGCGTGGCGGGTCAGCTGCCCGGCGACGTGCAGGATCCGGTAGCGCAGCCGCTTGGGCTCACAGATCTGGTGCTCGCCGTCGAGCGTGAGCAGCTGCGTAAAGACCATGACGTCGTGTGCCGTGAGCGCGAGCTCGAACCATGCGGCGTTCGCGGCGAAATCATAAAACGGCAGGTAGCCGGCGCCGGTCGCCTTGAGCGTCTTGACGCGGTCCTCGATTTGAGCGTGCTGACGGTGAAGGACCTCGAGCGCGGCGATGTCCTTGCCGTGCTGGTCGGTGATGAAGCACTGGAAGCGGTGGCCGTCAACGTCGGTGAAGGAGAGTTGCGCGCCGGGGTGCGGACGCTCGCGACGGCAGATCAGCCGAGTGCCCTCAGGCCAGCCCTCGAGGTTGACCTGGCCGGTCAACTCCGTGACCCACGCTCCCTCACGCGGCTGGCTGTCCTTCTCGATCGCTGGCTGCCACGCCGATTCCCCAAGACCGAGCAGCGCATCGCGAACCCGCTCGGTGAGCGGATAGCCGAACGAGAAACGGATCCGTGTCTCGCGGCAGGCGTCGGCGAGATCGTGGCTTGCGCCAGCCGAGTCCGAGCGGGCGAGGATGTCTGCGTCGAGCGCGCTCCCCGGCAACTGCTCGAGCGCTAGGTCAAGCAGGGTGAGATGGTCCTCCGCGTTGTTGGCGCCGGCGTTCCCGGGTCTGAGCATCCCCGCTAGCACCTCCCGCCCGCAGGACACCAGCAGCGGGTTGAAACCGAACCCGCCCTTGTAGTGTCCGGCCGCCTGTTGCTTCTCGGAATGCACGTCGATCGGGGTGGCATCGAAGTCGAGGATCACCCGCTCAGGCGCCGCGCCTGCGTCCCACGCTTGGGCGCGAGCGCGTGCCCGGGCGGCACGGATCCTATCCAGCTCGCTCTCGCCAACCGACAGCAGCACCCGCCGCGCGGTCGAGATCGACGCCACGTCCCCGAACAGCGAGGACTGGCCGGCGATCGCCTGCAGGTCAGACACGCATCGTCCGCCATCGGCGAGCATCACGGCCAGGTCGCAGAACACCCGCCCTGGCTCGTGCCCGCCTCGCCGTTGACGCGTGTCCTGAAGCGCGTCGCACAGCCCGTCCGTGAGGCCCACGCGATCGGCAACCAGCGCCAGCAGCGACGTACCCGCACGAGAGGACAAGCTCGTGCCGTCCGCCCTGACATCTACGGTCTTTGCACTCCAACGTCCCATCACCTTCAAGGTGAACCTCCTGAGCGGGGGGATCTACGACTGACATCCCCGATCCTCCCTGCTCAGGCGGACGTTTCAGACTCCTCAGCGCACCCCACCCCAGGCGTTACTGACGAATCGAGGCTAGGACGACGAGTCCTGACGCACAGGCCCTGCCAATACGGAGGTAGCGCCGCGCGATGCGAACGCACTCGGGACATTCGGCAGCGACGTGCGAAGCGCTGGCGGTAGCGGTGCTACCTGAGGTCGGAGACACGGAGTTGGATCGACAGGCGGCCGGAAAGCCTTGAGCGGGCTTCGCCGGAGCGTGCGTGGCTAGCGGCCGGCGACGGCGACGGCCGCCAGGAGGACGATGACGGCGCGGCGCATCGGCTAGCTCGGCGCCGGGACCGGTTCCCCGGATGCGGGGTCGTAGCAGTGCGTCGCCATGTTACGGATGCGGACGGAGTGGCGCGCGAGCTGCGCGCGGTCGCACACATGCTGGATGCAGCCCGCGCCGCGACCGAAGCCGAGGGACGCCTTGCCGAACGGTACGAAAACAAGGCGCGGGGCCAAGCCACGCTCGCAGGATCGTGGTTCGCGGTGACGCAGGCCATCGCGTTAGCATCGACCGTCGCCCACATCAGCAAAGGCTGGATCATCTGCCTGCTCATCGGCCTCGTCGCCCAGGCTCTGAGTCTCTGTGTGCTCCTCGAATCGACGGCCCAGGTCTGGGAATTACGGGCAGAGGAGGACGTATCGAGCGAAAGTTCGCGCAGGCTTGGAGCTGGTGGTGGCCGGTGCTCCTGATCGGACTGGCCGAGCGCCGAGGATCGCGACGGTGGCTCGCGCCGGCTCGGTAGTGTGACGTAAACGCCGACCAGCTCGCCGCGGATGTGCTCCAGCCGCGGCGCGAAGCCGATTGTCACCTCGAAGCCGCGGCGATCAGACCAACGATGCGGAACATGGCGAGGTGCGCGTGCTCGATGCGCGTGTAGGACCCGGCGTCCACGGAAGCTCCTACTGCGAAGGAGCGTTACGTCTAGGCCAACGGAACGGGGGGCGCGACATGCCGAGCATGACGGGGTGGGTAAGCAGTCAAGGAGCGCACAGTGCTGCGGCGCTCGATCTGAGGAAGTGGGCGCTGATCGCGGGAGCGATGGCGGGCTGTCCCGCCAACCGGCAAACGTTGAGCAGGCGAGGACCAGAAGCGAGGTGCACAAAGTGTCTGTCCGCGTCGAGGGGCCCTCGGCGAAGAATGATGCTTGGCCTGACGATGGCGGTGCTTGGGGTGTTGATCGCGCTGGTGGGCGCGTCAACAGCGGGCGCTGTCACGCAGACGTTCGACTACACCGGCACCCAAGAAACCTTCACGGTGCCGGCGGGTGTGACGAGCCTCGCGGTCACGGCGATTGGCGGCAAAGGCGGCACCCCCGAAGCTCCACAACCCACACATGAGGGAGGGATCGGGGCGACGGTGACGGCGAATCTCGCGGTCAACCCCCGTGATGTGCTCGACTTGATCGTCGCGGGCGATGGTGCTAACGGTCATTGCGACGACCTTTGCCCGAACCCCGGACCTTCTGCGGGTGGTTTTGGTGGTGGCGGGGAATCACCTGAAGGCCACACTGAATTCACCGGTAGTGGGGGTGGCGGGGCGACCAGCATCAGGGACTCGGAAGGCCTGTTGCTGGTTGCCGGAGGTGGTGGCGGCTCTGGCTCGCGCTTCGGGAATGCCGCTGGTGGGGCTGCCGGGTCAGCCGGTGAAAACTCGGTATGCGACGGCGAGTTCGGCGGACGCTACGTCTTGGAAGGTGGTGGAGCGGGAACGAGCGTGGCGGGAGGTATGGGTGGTATTTCTTTCTGTAACGCGTCGTCATCCGGTGGCGACGGCCAATCTTTTTTTAACGGCATTTCCGGCGGTTCTGGCGGCAGCGGCGGAGAAACGGGGGGCGGTGGCGGTGGCGGCTACTGGGGTGGCGGAGGCGGTGCGGGCTGGAATTGCTGCAAAGCCGGCACGGGTGCGGGTGGTGGAGGTGGATCTAGCCTCGTCCCTGCTGGTGGGACGGCTGGGCTGGACGAAAATGAAGCGCCGTCGAAGATCGAAATCTCTTGGACTTACCCCGGGCCGTCCCCGACTGTGGTGACCGAAGCGGCGTCTGCTATTACGCAAACCTCGGCCACTCTCAACGCGACAGTGAATCCGAACGGCGAGGAAGTGAGCGACTGTCACTTCCAATACGGAACGTCGGCCTTATACGGCTCAAGCGTGCCTTGTTCGCCGTCGCCTGGTGCAGGGGAAAGCCCCGTCCCGGTTTCTTCCGCATTGACCGGCTTGAGTGAAAACCACGTCTATCATTACCGCACTGTCGCTACGAACTCGGCGGGCACCAGCTATGGCAGTGACCATGCGTTTAGCACGTTCCGACAAGTCGCAGGTGCGCCGCTAATCGACGGCGAAGCCAGCGCGCGCGAATACCAGCGTGCGACGGCGCGCCTCTCGACAAACGCGGCCGGCGACCTCTTGGTTGCTTTCGTCGCTAGTGGGCGTGCACCGAACGGCGGCGAGACTTCGGTGGTATCCGGCGGAGGTGTCCGTTGGACGCTCGTCGCACGCGAGAACGCAGGACAAGGCGCAGTGGAGGTCTGGACGGCCCGGGCCACCGGCGTACTGAACGAAGCGCAGATCGCGGCCACGCTCGAGGGCGAACACGAAGAGGCGCTTACTGTGCTCGCGTTCACAGGTGCATCAGACACCGGTAGCTTCGCAGGTGTCACCAGTGAAAAAGGTCCGCCTAAAGGAACTTTGACTGCTTCTCAGAAGAACTCATGGGTATTTGCCGTAGGCGACGACTGGTTGGCTTCTACCCCGAGGACGCCAGGGCTCGCCCAGTCGCTCATTCATGAGTCCCCGCTTTACACCAACTGGGTGCAGTGTCAGAACCTGCCAACGTCCAAAGCCGGGCGGTCGGTGAAAATCAACGATACCGCCCCGAAAAAGGACCCGTATGACCTCCTGTTGATCGAGGTAACTCCCCAGTCCTTCGGCTCAGCCGCAGTTGATCCATACGACCGGGGCAGTTGATCGCGTAAAGGGACAAATGCCTCGATCTGGGTCGCAGGCAACCAACGGGCCAGCGTCGAGTCAATCGGCCGTCGCGGGCTCGCTCAACCACTCCTAACTCGACGAGCCGCCTTCGGGTAGAGTGCTCGTCCGTCATGGCAACTGAAGATCAGGCTAAGCCGCCGCTCGATCCAAGACTTGAGTCATCCCTGCGGCTGTTGAGCGGGGAGCGTGTGCTCCTCGCAACCCGCCGCACAAGCTGGGTGGAGACACTCCGCAAGATTGTTACCCTTGGGCTTTATATCCTATGGTGGCGAGTCGCGTGGTACGTCGTCACCGATCATCGGATCATCGCAAAAGAGGGAATCCTGAACAAGGCCGACATGGCCCTACCGCTGCATTATGTCCAAGATGCCTCTGTGTACCGTTCATGGCTTGGTGTCGGACGCTCTCATCAGTGACGAAACGAACGGAAGGCACGGCGGGGCACTGGCGCGGCTACGCTCCGGCGTGGCGCGGCAAGGCAGGGGGCGCGGCGCACCACTACGGTGCGTCGTCTCCCGGCCCTTCAGCCCGGCGCCGCGGGAAGAAGTCCTGAAGATGGTTCCGGTTCCCGACGAGGACTAACCGGCCACGCGCCCGAGGGGCTCGCGCGCCGCGCGCGGGAACGCAGCCCCGGAAAGGAGGGACCCCCTCTAATTTCGCAGGAGGGTACCCTCCCGTTTTTTCACACGTTCGCCCGAGCGATTCGCGCTAGCGCTTAGAGCCTGTTTCACAATGAGGCTGTGGCGAGTCGCCGCCAGCAGATGATCGCGCAGCCAAGGTGCATGAACGCTTCGTGCATCTCGGGGTCGCGCTCGTAGCGGGTGCGCAGGCGGCGGAACTGGTGTCTCGCGGCGGGCGATCACTGGCTTGATGCCCCGCCTGCGCACCTCGCGGCGGTACTTGTCGTGGTCGTAGCCGCGGTCGGCGATTACCTGCTGGGCGCCTGCGGGGCCGCCCGCGCCTGCCGCGCAGCGGTGCGACGCCTTCGATCAGCGGCAACAGCTGGGTCACGTCGTTGCGGTTGCCGCCGGTCAGCGTGATCGACAGCGGCACGCCGGTGGCGTCGGTCAGGAGATGGTGCTTTGAGCCGGTGCGCCCACGATCGACCGGGGATGGCCCCGTCTGGAGCCCCCCAAAGGTGCGCGGATGTGGCTCGAGTCGGCGATCGCACGCGACCAGTCGATCTCGCCGGCCTTGTGCAGGCGCTCGAGCAGGACCCGGTGAAGGCGCTCTCACATGCCCGCCTGCTGCCGCTCGCGCAGCCGCCGCCAGCACGGTCACCCCTGAGCCATACCCGAACTCCTGCGGCAGGTCGTGCCAGGCGATCCCGGTGTGCAGCACATACAGGATGCCGTTCAGGACCTGGCGATCATCGAGCCGCTTGCGGCCTGGGTAGCGCAACCGGCGCGGTACCTGTGGGATCAGCGGTTCGACCACCTCCCCAGCTCATCGGAAACCTCCACCCAGCGACATCTCCACCTCCAACAGTCGAGCACACGTGCCGGAGGTTTCGACGTTCAGCCACGCCAACCCTCTTTCTGAAACAAGCTCTAAGGGGACCCACCTGCAAGAGGCGGGCCCCCTATGTGGCTGATCATACCGAGCTAACTGTCAAGCATGCGGTGAAAACACATGTCAACGCGTGCGTTGACCATATGCTCCAGCGCGCACTCGGCTCGTTAGCCTGATACATGATGACTCTTACTACGCTTTGATCTCCAATTCTTCACCAGAGGCCAGTTTGGTTACCGCGGTCTCTATCTGAGCCGATTTCCCCCATTCGGTTGGTTCTGATTCACTTTCGATGAAGAGCTGGGATTCGAGGTTGGCAGGTTTACCGTTGATTTCGTTCGGGTCCTGAACGCCTCGTTCTTCGACTTCGCCCGTTTCTTCGTTTGTATGCGCTTTTGAACTGTAGGTCTGCGTGGTTTCCGTACCCATCATATTGAGCGGCGTGATCGGCGAAACGACCTTGTCCCCGCCATTTTCGCCGGTCGGTTTCTGACCGACGACCGTCTTGATGGCCGGGAGCGGATGCGCCCCTCCGGGTCCGCAGCCGAAGAACGCGAACCAGCCTTTCTTTTGGTTTGGTTCGAGCTGCAAGCCCACTACCGGTTCTGACGTGCCTGCGCCGGAGATGTACACCAGCTTACCCTTCAGGCCAAAGGTTCTGATTTCGCCCTTTATGTACTTGAAGTTGCGTTCTTCTCCTTCTTCTTCCTTGAATGTGTTCTCACACACGAATTCTGGAATGACATTGACTGCGCATCCTGTGAACGTGACTGACACGTTCGATACTTCTTTTGAGCCCGACAAGAAACCCCTAGCGGTCTGACCTGTGCAGTTCACTCCAAGGCCAAACGACGTTTCGAGTTCCGCTTTTTCCGACGTCATGTTGTTTTCGAATTCAGTGCTCGGCAGTTCCGCCGTGCCTTTCTGAAATTCGTATTCGGTGCCCGGTTCAGTACAGTTGGCGTTTCCAAATTTACCTTTTGTCTTTTCTTTGCCTTTTATGATGGCGGGCAGCTTGACGCACTTCCCCCATTCCGGCAGGGCCGCTGACGAGCTTGAGGCCGCCAACGCACCAACGGCGAAAGCTGCCATGAGGCACAGCGCTAGCATCCGTACATGTCTCACTTGTCCACTACTCCTTTTCCTCTCTCGATTTATGATCGGCCGATGCTTGGGCCTCGTCCAGAACACCCTGGCATCACCGTTTTCCGACAGCACGCCCGACGCGACCATCGGTCCCGCACGGATAACGCGCTGTGAGACCTCCGGTCTATCGACGGGGGCGATCGGCAGGAACGTCGCCGGGGCTCGCCGCATCCGCCGCGCACGCGCGGCGAGAGGGCCGACGACAGCACGGTCCCCTGGCGGCAAACATGCCCCTCACAAGGATCGGCATCCTTTCCTTTGCACCCCCCGCCCGACAAGACCGAGCGGCCCTCCGAGCGGCCTCTCTCTTTGAACGACGCCCTAATCATAAGCACACTTGCGTGCGACTGTCAAGCCTGTATCAAGCCCGCATGGCGACCCAGGCGCTCCACATCGCTTCGACAGCATCACGCCACTGGTAGCCGAGTGGCCCGATTTCGTGGTTTCGGATGCGCAGAACGTTGCCGCTTTTGATGACGGCCGCGATCTGCCCCTCGGACTCGGCGGCCTCAGTCTTCGCGCGCTGCTCGGCGACTTCGGTCTTCGCGCGCCTGCTCGTCTGTCAGGGCAGGATTGTGTTCCTTCAGGCGCTTGATCTTCTGCGCGAGTGCGTCATCCTCGATGCGCGCGGCGAGCTGTATGATCTCCGCGTTGACCAAGTTACTCGTCGTCGCGTCGTACTCGCGCCGGCGCTGATTATCCCCGGCGGTGAGGGCCTTTAGCTTCGCGTCGCGGCGGTCCGCGGCCACCAGCATCTCATCGAAGCGACCTTCGCGTGCCAGTTTTACTACCTCGTCGTTGGCCTGCGCCGTTTCGATTGCACGCGCCTGTTCGAGCTGGACGCGGCCCTTGTCGTTGAGATCGCGTTTCTGTGAGAGCCTGCGTAGCGTGTGCTCGGTATGATCGAGGCCGCGCACGCCAGCGCGCTGCGCAAGCGTCCGGCACCGGTGGTAGCTCGTCAACCGGTGGAAGATCACCCACGTACTCGACGCCGCTCGGGTGTATGGACGGGGGCGCAACCACGTAGCCACCGGCGCCCTTGATCTCACAGCCGGCGATCTCGAGCCGTTTGGTGCTCGACATCGATCCGCGGAAGTACACCTGGGCGCCTCGCCGGCCGGCCAAGCTGTCCGGATGCTTGCTGCACGGCTCGGGTGCGACACCGGTGCCCACGATCGGGGCGCCCATGCGATCGACCTCGGCCAGGATCTTGCGCGGGTCGGCGCCGGCCTTGGTGTCGATGTCGAACACCACGACGCCCGATGCGCCACACGCGATCGCAACGTTGGCGTCCGGCGTCGTAGTCCACCAGGCGCGGATCGTGTCCGGGGTCCTTGTGGCGTCCTTGAAGCCGCACGAGGTCGCGGGTGTCTTCGATCGTGCGCGGAGGGGGTGGACGTGGAAGCCCCTCGCGGCCAGCTCGAGCGCAGCTTCTCCGAGCGGACTCATGGAGCTACCACCCGTTCGCGCGCTGGTCGCTCGCGGTGCTCGACTTCGCGGCGCAGCTCGACGCAGGCGGCGTCCTGCACAAGCTGTGGTAACCGGTGCAGGGCTGCTAGGCGTTCGTGCGACGACGCTCTCGACGCGATCAGCGCGAAGGGCGCCGGTTCGTGCCCGATAGACCTAGTCGGTGCGGGCGCGCACATCGCCTGTGCCTCCTGCGTTGGCCGGTCTCCGCCGGCCTTCGCTATTTCTGGGCCAGATATCCTCGACCGGGACGTTGAGCACACGCGCGAGGGCCTGTCGCGTCGCGCGCTGGGGGTGGACGCCTTCCAGCTCGACGTAGCGAATCGTCCTCGCGGACGTACCGGAGTAGACCGCCAATTGCTCTTGACTGAAGCCGCGCTGGCGCCGAATCGTGCGCAGTGGGTGCTGTGTCTCTGAGTGTTGCGTCTCTAGTGCCATGTCGAGGTCTATCCGACGGGACCGGCAAGAGTCGCAGCGCGCATGGCTTTCTGAAACCGGCAGGTGCGGTTGTCGACATAGATCGGTCACGACGCACCCCCGCGATCGTCTGCTGCTAAACGCCGGCCGCTAGCTGGCTCGCCTTCAGAGCCTTCGCTGTCCGAGGGGCCGGCGCGCGTGGCCGTGAGTGCTCGACGTGCTCCAGGTCGACGAACTCGAGGGCCGCGGTGTCTGGTGCGTGGACGGGCATGCTGCTGCTGCGGTACCCGCACGGCAGTGAGCCGCAGTCCCCCGCGCTCGTTGTACGATCGAAGGAGCCGCACATCCGCGCTGCTGCTGCGCTTCGGCGCCTCGCAGTAGAGCACGAACCCGGTCGCTCGCCTTCGCCTAAACGGGTTGCGCCACTTCAGGGTTGGTCGGGCCATGTCGTCCTCGTAACGGTCACGGGGGCAACTTAGGCCCTGCCTCGGACGGGCGGCTCCGCTTAGCTGCCCCGACCCCCTCAGAGCGCATTCCTGCCCAGAACGACGAACGCCCCCGCCGGGTGGGCGGAGGCGCTGGCCGGTGACGTTATGAGAACTAGGCAGACCCTAGGCCCTGCCTCGGACGGCGTGGGGCAGCGCCGATCCCCTCCGCCCCCGTTGCAATGATGAAGGCCACGCCGGGGTCGCCCCATCCTGTGGTCTGCTAGACTACATGGCATATATGAATACAAAGCGCCCCCGCACCGCTCCAACGGCCGGGGGCAGGACACAGGAGGATCAATCTCCCATGCCAGCAGAGAACCTTAGTCGCGCCCGTCAGCGGGCCGGCCTAACGCAGCAGCAACTCGCCGACCGGCTGCGCGTCAACCGCGTCACGATCGGGCACATAGAGAGCGGCGAACGACGCCCGTCGCTGGCGCTCGCAGTCGACATCGCGCGAGTGCTAGGCGTCAGCCTCGATGAGTTGGTCGAGGGAGGCGCGCGCTGATGGCACGGAAGGCGACAGGCAAGATCATCGAGAACGTCGGCAAGGATGGGCGCACGTATCGGGCGCTCCGCTTCACGGCGTACGGCAAACGCCGCTACGTAACCCTCGGCCCGGTCAGCGCGAGCGCAGCCGAGCAAGAGCTGCGCTACGTTTTGGCCGACGTGGAGCGTGGTACCTGGCAGCCGCAGGCAGTCGAGGCGCCGCCCGAGCTAGAGCCGGTCCCGACGTTCCACGAGTACGCGGAGCAGTGGTGGATGCTGCACACGGGGAAGCTCGCCAAGGAAACGAAAGGGGACTACCGCTGGCGCCTTGAGGTCCACCTCCTCCCCGCGTTCGGCGAGCTGCGGCTCGATCGGATCAGCTACGACACCGTCGAGCGCTACATCGCGGCGAAGGTGGCCGAGGGCAAACTCGGGCCGCGGTCGATCAACATGACCACGAGCCTACTCGCCGCGATCCTAGAGTCAGCGGTAGAGCGCGACCTAATCGCCAAGAATCCGGCGAAGGGCGAAGGGCGCCGCGTCAAGCAACGGGCGCCGCGGCGGAGCTACCTCGAGACCGCGGGCCAGATAGCAGCGCTCCTCGACGCCGCGGGCGCGCTCGATCGCGAGGCCACGCCGGACCAGCAGCATCTAGCCAAGCGAGCCATGATGGCCGTGATGACGTTCGCTGGTCTCCGTGTCGGAGAGCTGTGCTCTTTGCGCTGGAGGGACGTAGACCTAGCCGGAGGGCGGCTGACCGTGCAGAGCGGAAAGACAGACGCAGCACGCCGGAAGGTCCGGATACGCGGCGCCCTCCGCGACGAGCTGCTCGCGCTCCGCCACGCGCGCGGCGACATCGACCAGCACGGCTATGTGTTCCCGACGCGCACCGGACAGCGGCAGTACCCCTGCAAGCTGTCGGGGCTCTTCCTGCCGGGGATAGTCAAGCGCGCGAACGCCGACCTGGACGCCGCCGGGCTCGCGCCGCTGCCGGACGGTCTGACCTGCCATAGCCTGCGCAGGACGTTCGCGAGCGTGCTCTGCGCGCTTGGCGTGAACCCGCGCACGGCGATGGTCGAAATGGGCCACACGCACGCCGGGATGACTCTAGGCGTGTACGCCCAGCCAGTCGACGAGACACAAGAGGCGCAGCTCGCGGCGCTGGTAGAAGGCGGCCAAGTTGAGGACATAGACCAGCAGCAAACGGCAGTTATTGGCAGACGAGACATTCCAAATCGGCAGGCAGCGTGAAAAACCAGTCATTTGCAGGGGTTTTCTACTAGAGTAAACCGCCTTACGAGCGCTTTACTTGATATTCGATACTTAAAGGGACAGAGCCCTACTCATGAGCAACGACTTCTCCCGAGCACCACGCGTGCTCGTCGTCGAGGACGACGAGGACATCGCCCAGGCGCTGCAGCGTTCGCTGCGGATGGAGGGCTATGAGGTCCGTGCGGCTCAGGACGGCCCGGCGGCGCTCGAGCACGGCCGCGCGTTCGCGCCGGACCTCGTGATCCTCGACCTCGGCCTGCCCGGGCTCGACGGCCTCGAGGTCGCACGCACGCTGCGCGCCGACGACGACGTGCCGATCCTGATCCTCACCGCCCGCGACGCGCTCGAGTCCCGGGTCGAGGGTCTGGACGCGGGCGCGGACGACTACCTGGTCAAGCCGTTCGAGCGCCAGGAGCTGCTCGCGCGCATGCGCGCGTTGCTGCGCCGGCGGCCGCCGCGCGGGTCGGCGCCGCTGCGGGTCGGGGACCTGTCGCTGAACGTCGACACGCACGAGGTCGTCCGCGGCGAGCGGCCGATCGATCTGACCCAGCGCGAGTTTGAGCTGCTCGAGTATCTGATGCGCAACGAGCGCCTCGTCATATCCCGCCAGCGTCTGCTCGACGAGGTGTGGGGCTACGACCCGTTCTCGACCACGAACACGATCGAGGTGTTCGTCTCGAACCTGCGCCGCAAGCTCGAGGCCGAGGGCGAGCCGCGTCTCCTGCACACGATCCGGGGAGCTGGCTACGTCCTCCGCGCCTAGCCCGATCGCGCCCGCTCGGCGCGCGGGCAGGCGCCTGTCGGCGGCATTCGACCGCCTGCCGATCCGGGCGAAGCTGGCCGGCGTAACGGCGCTGTTGACGTTCTCGATCCTGTGCGCGTTCGCGGTCGCGATCGGCTCGCTGACCGTTCATCGTATCCGCTCGGACTTCAACAGCCAGGTCGAAGCAACCGCCCGCGAACTGCCTGGCGACATGAGCATCGCGGTGACCCCGAGCGACCGGATCCAGATCCAACCGCCGCTTGCTGATCTGGTCGGGCCCAAGCACACCGCGGTGATCAGGGTACTGACCGAAGCCGGCGTGATCGAACAGGCTCCCGCCGACGCGCCATCGCTGGGCAACCCCTCGTTGAACCGGCCGGTGGACGTCCACGGCTACCGCGTGATCAGCCACCGCGCGCAGGTGCGCGAACGCTCCACCGGTCTGGTGATCGGCGAAGTGTGGATCCAGTACGGTCGCTCGCTTGCCGCGACCAACGCGACGGTCGCCCGCGTCGAGCTGTTTTTGATCCTGGGGGTGTTCGCCGGCGCCGCTCTGGCGCTGCTGGCCGGCATGATGATCGCGCGCCGCGCGATGGCGCCGATCGCCCAGCTGACCTCCACCGCCGAGCAGATCGCGCGCACCCGCGATCCGTCGCGCTCGGTCCCCCAGCCCCCAGCCAACGACGAGGTCGGCGAGCTCGCGCGCACGCTCGAGGGAATGCTGCGCGAGCTGGACGCCGCGCGCGGCGAGACCGAGGAGATGCTCGCCCGCCAGCGCCGCTTCGTCGCCGACGCCTCGCACGAGCTGCGCACCCCGCTGACCAGCGTGCTGGCCAATCTCGAGCTGCTGGCCGACGAGCTGCACGGCGAGGAGGGCGATGCCGCCCGCTCCGCGCTGCGCTCCTCACAGCGCATGCGCCGCCTCGTCGCCGATCTGCTGCTGCTCGCGCGGACAGACGTCGGCCGCGTCGTCGCCCATGAGCCGTGCGATCTCGCCCAGATCGTGGTCGAGGCGGCCGCGGAGCTCGGCCCGGTGAGCGGCGCGCACGAGATCGTCCTCGATGCTCAGCCCGCGCCCGTCGAAGGATCGCGCGATGAGCTGCACCGCGTGGCGATCAACCTGCTCGAGAACGCGCTGCGCTACACCCCGCCCGGCACCGAGATCCGCGTCGGCACGCGCAGGCTCGCGCCGGAGGCGACAAACGGGCCGGCTCCCGCGGGCGCGGATGCTCGGGTCGAGCTGGTGGTCGAGGACGACGGGCCCGGGGTGCCCCCCGAGCTCGCCGCCAGCCTGTTTGAGCGGTTCGTGCGCGGGGGCGGCGACAGCAGCGGCTCGTTCGGCCTCGGGCTGGCGATCGTCAAGGCTGTCGCGGAGTCGCATGGCGGGTCGGCGAAGCTGGAGAACCGCTCGCCGCAGGGCGCGCGCTTTGTCGTCACCCTGCCCGCGTCGAGCAGCTCGGTCACACCTCCACGACCACAGGCAGCACCATCGGCCGCCGCCTGAGCCGGTCGTAGACGAGCTGCGCGAGATCGTCGTGCAGGATCTGCTGAAGCAGGTCGATCTCCCTGATCTCATCGCTCGCCGCGCGCAGCAGCGAGCCCTCGACCGTCGCCTTGATCTCGCCGACCAGCTCGTCCGCCTCGTCGAGGAACGGGACCCCACGGAAGATCACCTCTGGGTCGGCCACCGAGCGCCCGTCCTGCTCGGCGATCGTCGCCACGACGATAAAGATGCCGTCGGCTGAGAGCATCCGCCGGTCGCGCAGCGCCACATCGGCCATATCGCCGATCTCCACGCCGTCGACGAAGACCATCCCGGCCTGCTCGCGCGGACCGAACTGCGCGACGCCGCGCGCGTCGAAATCGAGCGGCTGGCCGTTGTCGCCCTGGAAGATGTCCTGCGGCGCGATGCCCACCGCCTCGGCCAGCTGGGCGTGCAGGCGCAGCCGCTTGAAGTCGCCGTGGAAGGGCATCACGTAGCGCGGTTTGACGAGATTGAGCATCAGCTTCACCTCCTCGGCGTAGCCGTGCCCGGAGGCGTGCACCGGCGCCTCGCGCGTGGTCACGACCTCGCAGCCGATGTGGTACAGCCGGTCGATCGTCTCGTTCACCGCGCGCTCGTTGCCGGGGACCGGCGTCGCGGAGAAGACGACCGTGTCGCCTTCGTGCAACTGCACCTGCGGATGGTCGCGGTAAGCCATTCGCCGCAGCGCGCTCAGCGGCTCGCCCTGCGAGCCGGTCGAGAGGATCACGATCTTCTCATCCGGGAAGTCTTCGAGCTCGCGCAATCCCACCTGCAGCCCGTCGGGCACCTCGATGTGCCCGAGCGCGCGGCCGATCGTCGTGTTCTTGCGCATCGAGCGCCCGACGAGCACGACTTTGCGCGCGAGCGCCGCCGCCGCGTCCATCACCTGTTGCACGCGGTGGATGTTGGACGCGAAGCTGGTCACGACGATCCGCCCCTCGCAGCGCGCGAACACTTCCTGCAGGTGCGGCCCGACGACCGACTCGGACGGCGAGAAGCCCGCCCGGTCGACGTTGGTCGAGTCCCCGCAGAGCAGCAGCACGCCCTCCCGCCCGAGCTCGGCCAGGCGCGAGACGTCCGCCGGTGGCCCGTCGACCGGGGTCTGGTCGAACTTGTAGTCGCCGGTAATCAGCACCTTGCCGAGGTCGGTCCCGAGGGCGACCGCGCTGGCGTCGGGGATCGAGTGCGTCATGTGCACGAGCTCGAGCTCGAACGGCCCGAGCTCGAGGATCTCACCCGGCTGCACGTCGTTGAGCTCCACGTCCTTGAGCTTGTGCTCTTCGAGCTTCGAGCGGGCCATCGCCAGCGTCAGCGGTCCGCCGTACACCGGCGGGCTGGCGCCGTGCTCGCCGAGATCGCGCAACACCCACGGCAGCGCTCCGAGATGGTCCTCGTGCCCATGCGTGACGACGATCGCCTCGATCTCGCGCGCTCGCTCGCGCAGGTAGGCGAAGTCGGGCAGCACCAAATCGATCCCGACCATCTCCGGCGTCGGAAACCGCAATCCCACGTCGACCACGACGATCCGCCCGTCGTACTCGACGACCGTCATGTTCTTGCCTATCTCCCCCAGCCCCCCGAGGGGCAGAACCCGCAGCGTCGCGCTCACGCGGCGGACGCCTCGCCCGCCGGCGCGGCGGAGGACGCCGTCGCCGCGCCCGGAGAGGCCCGGGCCTCGCCCGCCGCGAGCAGCCCGTGGCGGGCCAGCATCGCGCGCACCGTCTCGAGCTCCGCCGTGGTGGCGTCCACGATCGGCAGGCGCACCCCGCCCGCCGGCAGCCCTAGCAGGTTCAGCGCGGCCTTTGTTAGCGTTGGGCTGGCGGTCAAAAACAGCGTCTCGTAGACGTCCTTCAGCGAGTCGTCGATCTCGTGGCGGCGGTCGGGCTCGTCGACCATCCGGCGCATCTCATCGCCGACGATGTGGCTGGCGACGAGCACCCCGCCCGCTCCGCCCATGTCGAGAGTACGCGCGAAGGACGCGTCGTCGCCCGCGTAGATTTTCAGGCCGTCGATCGGCTGAAGCTCCTGGGCGTTGGCCTGCTTGACGCCGACCACGTTGTCGATCTCGGCGAGCTCTGCGAGCAGATCCGGGGGCATGTTCGTCGCGGTGCGCCCGGGGATGTTGTAGAGCAGGATCGGCTTGTCGGTCGCCTGTGCGATCGCCTCGTAGTGCCGTTTCAGGCCCAGCCTGCTCGGCTTGTTGTAGTAGGGGGTCACGCTCAGGTGCGCGTCTGCGCCGGCGGCGGTCGCGCGTTCGGTCAGAAAGACCGCGTGTCGCGTGTCGTTGGTTCCGGTCCCGGCGACGATCGTGCTTCCCGCGGGCCGTTCGCTCGCCGCCAGCTCGATCAGCGCGAGTTGCTCCTCGTCGGTCAGCGTCGAGGCCTCGCCGGTGGTTCCGGCGACGACGAAGCCATCCGAGCCGTGAGCCGCAAGATGCGCCATCAACGCGAGGAACCCGTCCGTGTCGACGCGCCCCTGCGCGTCAAACGGCGTGACGATTGCGGTCAAGATCGTGCCGAGTTCGAGTTCGGGCATGCGCGCAGTATCTCATGCCGGCCGCACTGGTTCGCGGTCGACAGGCGCTCACCGCGCGGCTTAGTCAGTATGGATGCCGAGTGGGGCTGGCTCTGGGCGTTCGCAGGTGTCGCGGGTTAGCCTCGGCGGTGTTAGGGCCACGTTGGCCAGAGCCGCATACGAAGGAGAACCAGCCCCATGCCTGACGTTAGCTCGATCGCCCCTGCCGAAGTGAGGACGTGGGTTGTCATTGACCAGCACAAGTTGTCACTGGTCGTCGGTGTGCTGCCGGCGATTGGTGGCGAGCCCGAGGTGAAGCGCGTTGAGAACACCGAGCGTGCGATCCGCCGCTTGATCGATCGCCTGGGTGGACCCGAGGGCCTGGCGGTCGCCGATGAGGCGGGCCCGGGGGGCTATGAGCTTTACCGGCTGCTCAGCTCGATGGGCGTGGCGTGCGATGTGATCGCGCCGTCGCTGATTCCCGTCAGGGCGGGTGACCGCGCGTCAAGACCGATCGCCGTGACGCGAAGAAGCTCGTGCGTCTATACCGCGCCGGCGAGCTCTCTTGCGTGGCGCCGCCGTCACCGGTGCGGGAGGGCCTGCGTGACTTGGTGCGCTGCCGTGATGATCTGCGCTGCGCAAGGACCGCCGCCCGCCATCGCGTGGTCAAGGCGCTCTTGCGCGACGGGCATATCTACCGCGAGGGCAAGGCTTGGACCCTGCGCCATCGTGCGTGGATCGAGTCTCGGCGCTTGGACAATGCGCTCACGTACGCAGCGCTTGAGCACATGCTCACGCACCTCGCCGGTCTCGACGCCCAGCTCGCTGCGCTGGACCATCAGCTCGAGCAGATCGCGACCCGCGAGCCGTGGTCCGATCCGGTCGCGTGGCTGTGCTCTTTCCGCGGTATCTCCACGCGCACCGCACTGGGCCTGCTCGCAGAGATCGGCGACTTTCACCGCTTCGGGCACCCGCGCGAGCTGATGAGCTATCTCGGCCTAACTCCGAGCGAGTACTCCTCCGGAGAACAGCAGCACCGAGGACACATCACCAAGACCGGCAACCGCCACGCCCGCAGACTCCTCCTGGAGGCAGCCTGGCACCACCGCCATCGCCCCCGCCAACCCACCCGCGCGGCCCGGCTTTCAGAACACGTCCCACCCGAGGTCGCGACCCGCGCCTGGCAGGCCCAGATCCGCCTCCATCATCGCCATCGCGTCCTGGCTGAACACGCCAAGCGCTCGACCGTCGCAAACGTCGCCATCGCCCGCGAGCTGACCGGCTTCACCTGGGCCGCGATGACCAACGCCCCGCTCCACGACGCCGAGGAGGCCGCTGCTGCCTGAAGAAGAACACCCGCTGGGGTGAGGCGGCCGGCGTCGACCCACCGGAGGAACCACGACCGTTCTATGCGATACCGACTCGCGACCTTAGTGCGAGGCAGCTCACGACCGGACACTGTCCTGCGGTCCCAACCCGCGCATCTCAGAGTGACCAGTTGTCGTTGCCGTCGCGCCGGCCGCCCGACCCCAACACACCCACCACCATGACCGCCAACAACACGAACTACAACCGCCCCATTGACAAGGGCATCCATCTCAGAACAGCAGCTGGTCAAGTCCGATCAGCGGCGACTGCGGCAGGTCGATCACCTTGCGCACGGCGAGCAGCACGCCCGGCATGAATGCCTCGCGGCCAATCGTGTCGTGCCGAATCGACAGCGTCTGACCGAGGTCACCAAGGATCACCTCTTGATGGGCCACGAGCCCGGGTAGGCGCACCGAGTGAATCGGCGGCTGATCCCCGCCGCCGGCTTGCGCCATCAGCTGCGCGGTCAGCTTGGCGGTCCCGCTCGGAGCGTCCAGCTTGGCGTCGTGGTGCAGCTCGATGATCTCGGCGCGAGCCATGTGCCGCGCGGCCTCGGCGGCGAAGCGCATCATCAGGACCGCTCCGATCGCGAAGTTCGGCGCGATCAGCACGTTCGCGCGCGCCGGCGCATCGGGCGTGCTCCCGGCCGGTCGCAGCTCGTCGAGCAGCGGCTCGAGCGCAAAGCCGGTGGTGCCGATGACGACGTGCACGCCGGCTTTGACGCAGGCGAGCGCGTTGGCGAGCGCGCTGGCCGGTTGCGTGAAGTCGACGACGACCTCAGCCGCGGGCAGCACCTCCTCAAGCGTGACATCGAGCAGCGGATCCGCGCGCCCGACGAGTCGCATATCGGGCGCCTGCTCGACCGCGTCGCACACCGTCGTGCCCATCCGTCCGGCCGCGCCCGCGACCGCGACCGCGATCATCCCGGCGCTCCGGGCGCGCGCGCGAGGCTCACGCCGGGACCTTCTCGAGCGGTGCGAGAGCGCGATGAAAGATGTCCTCGTCACGGCCGATGCCGGCGGCGGACAGGCCCTCGGGCGCGAACAGCTCCTGGGCGAGCTCGCGCACGTCCGCGAGCTCGACCGCGTCGACGCGATCCATGATCTCGTCGATGGAGAGGATCGGCACCTCACCGAGCAGCGAGCCGCCGAGCCGGCTCATGCGCGACGCCGTCGACTCGAGCGACAGCGCAACGCGTCCCTTGAGGTTCTCGCGCGAGCGATCGAGCTCCTGCGGGCTGGCGGGGTCATCGAGGGAGCGCTCGAGCTCCTGGGCAATCGTCTGAAGCGCCGCGCCCAGGTTGTCCGGCCGCGTGCCCACGTACAGGCCGACCTCGCCGGTGCTGGCGTGCTGGCTGGAGAATGAGTACACCGAGTAGGCCAGCCCGCGGCGCTCGCGCACCTCCTGAAACAGACGCGAGGACGATGTGGATCCGAGCACGCCTTCGAGCACCCGCAACGCGAAGCGACGCTCGTCATGCCGCGAGATGCCGCGCCCGCCGAGGCATACGTGGTACTGCTCGGTGTCCTTGCCGAGGAAGCGCACGCGGCGCTCGAACTGCGGCTGCGCGAGAGCTGTCGGGCGCTCCGCGGGCAGCTTCTGCGCCGGGCCCGCGCGCCGGGCGAGGTCGACCAGCATGTCGTGCTCGACCGAGCCGGCAGCCGCGATCACGATCTGCTCGGGGGTGTAGCGCGCGCGGTGAAACGCGCGCAACTGCTCGAGCGTCACCGCGCTGATCACCCCCGCGGTGCCGATCGTCGCGCGTCCCAGCGGGTGCGCGCCGAAGACGGCCTCGCCGAGCAGATCGAACACCCGGTCCTGCGGGTCGTCCTCGTACATCGCGATCTCCTCGAGCACGACCTCGCGCTCCGCCTCGAGGTCTTCGAAGCGCGGGCGCCAGATCATCTCTGCGGCGACGTCGAACGCGCGCTCGAGGTGCTTGTCGAGCACGCGCGTGTACAGCGAAGTGCCTTCGCGATCGGTGCCCGCGTTGATCTCGGCTCCCATCGCGTCGAAGATCTCGTCGATCTCCTGCGAGCGATAGCGCTCGGTGCCGCGGAACAGCATGTGCTCTAGCAGATGGCTGATCCCGGCTTCGCCGTCGCTCTCCAGCGCCGAACCGGCGCCGATCCAGAAGCCGAGCGCGACCGAGCGCACGTTCTCGACGCGTTCGCTGACCACGCGGACGCCGTCCGCGAGCGTTGTGATGCGATGCTCGGGCGCCCGATCGCCCGCTTCAGGCATCAGTAGCGATCGCGGTCTCTGTCGCGCCCGGACCCGTGCCGGGGACGCCCCGAGCCGCGCTCGCCGTCTCCTCGCCGGCCGCGCCCGCCGCGGCCGTTGCTGGCCGATCTGCCGCCGCCCGATCCGTCGCGTGCCGGACGGCCGCCGCCGCCGATGCTCGCGAGTTCCTCGACGGACTTGCCCGCGATCTCAGGATCGTCGGTCAAGCGCAGGCCTATCCGCCCGCGCTCGCGATCGACCTCGACCACGCGCACGTTGATCTCGTCGCCCCTGTTGAGCACGTCCTCGACGCTCTCGACGCGCTCGCCCGGCGAGACGTTCGAGATGTGCAGCAGGCCGTCCGTGCCCTTGGTCAGCTCGACGAAGGCGCCGAAGGTCGTCGTCTTGACCACTTTCCCGAGGTACTCGTCGCCGACCTCGACCTCCTTCATCATCAGTCTGACGCGCTCGAGCAGCGCGTCGGCGAGATCGCCGTTGGCCGAATAGATCAGCACCTGTCCGTCGTCGTTGACATCGATCTGGGACTCGAACTCCTCCGAGAGCCCCCTGATCGTTTCTCCGCCCTTGCCGATCAGCATGCCGATCTGCGACGGGTCGATCTGGATCGTTTGGATCCGCGGCGCGAACTGGCTGAGCTGCGCGCGCGGGCCCTCGATCACGTCCGCCATCTTCGCGAGGATGAATGTCCGCGCTTTGTGCGCCTGGGTGAGCGCGTCGCGCAGGATCTCGAACGTGACGCCCGCGATCTTGATGTCCATCTGCAGCGCGGTGATGCCGCGCTCGGTGCCCGCCACCTTGAAGTCCATGTCGCCGAGGTGGTCCTCGACGCCGGCGATGTCGGTCAGCACGATGTAGTCCTCGCCCTCCTTGATCAGGCCCATCGCGATGCCGGCAACCGGACGCTTGAGCGGCACGCCGGCGTCCATCAATGACAGCGACGAGCCGCAGACGGAGGCCATCGAGGAGGAGCCGTTGGACTCGAGGATGTCCGAGACGATCCTGATCGTGTACGGGAACTCCTCGATCGAGGGCACCACCGGCACGAGCGCGCGCTCGGCGAGCGCGCCGTGGCCGACGTCGCGGCGCTTGGGACCGAGCCGTCCCGCCTCGCCGACCGAGAACGGCGGGAAGTTGTAGTGGTGAAAGTAATACTTTTTGGCCTGCAGCCCGAGCGTGTCCAGACGCATCTCCTCCTTGAGCGTGCCGAGCGCGGCGACGCTCAGCGCCTGGGTCTGCCCGCGCGTGAACAGCGCCGATCCGTGCGCGCGCGGCGCGACCCCGACTTCAATCGAGATGTCGCGGATCTCGTGCTCGCCGCGCCCGTCCGGGCGCTTCCTGTCCACGGCGATGCGCTCGCGGATGATCGACTTCTCGAGCTTGTCGAACACCAGCTGCGCGTCAGCGCGCCGAGCCTTGGCCCGCTCGAGCTCGTCGTCGCTCGCGCCCTCGCCGGGCGCTGGCGCGTACTGGTCGAGGATCGCCTCCTGCACCGCCTCGGTCGCGTCCTGGCGTTCGAGCTTGTCCTGCACCTGCGTCGCCTCGTCCAGCGCCTGACCGTGCGAGGCGCGAACCTCCGCCAGCAGCTGCTCGTCGAGGACAGGGGCTTGCACCGGCGTCTTCTCGCGGCCGACCTTCGCGGCCAGCTCGCGCTGCAGCGCGCACAGCTTCTTGATCTCGACGTGCGCGATGTCGAGCGCGTCGAGGATCTCGGCCTCGGAGATCTCGTTCGCGCCCGCCTCGACCATCAGGATCGCGTCTTCGGAGCCGGCCACGATCAGGTCGAGGTCCGAGCCGCGCGGCTGGCCCTCGGCGGAGTCCGGCTTGGCGTCCTCCCCGCCGCGCTCGCCGACGAGGTCCTCCTCGCTCGGGTTGACCACGAAATTCCCGTCGATCTTGCCGATCCGCACCGCGCCGACCGGCCCGGCGAACGGCACGTTGGAGATCATCAGCGCCGCCGAGGCGCCGTTCATCGCCAGGATGTCATACGGGTGCACGTGATCGACCGACAGCGGAATCGCGACGAGCTGCGTGTCGTAGTTCCAGCCCTTCGGGAACAGCGGGCGCAGCGGGCGATCGATCATCCGTGCGGTCAGCGTGGCCTTTTCGCCGGAGCGGCCCTCGCGCTTGAAAAACGAGCCCGGGATCTTGCCGGCCGCGTACATCCGCTCCTCGACGTCGACGGTCAGCGGGAGAAAGTCCACGTCGCGCTGGCCGCCCGCGGTGGCGGTCGCGAGGACCATCGTGTCACCCTGGCGAACGACCACTGCGCCCGAGGCTTGCTTGGCCATCCGCCCCGTCTCGAACGCGATCTCGCTGCCCGCGATCTCCAACGAGACCCGGGTCACGGCGTCATTGCTGCTCATATGCTCTGCCTTCCTTTTCCGCCCGTCGGCTTTATGGACGTCGTGCGCCCCGGCGGAATGTCTTTTTCATTCTCTGTATCCGAACCAGCGGAGCTTAGCGGACGAAGCGGGTCGTGCCGGCAGCTCGCTTCCGCATGGGAATGCGCCCTGCGCGCGGTCCCAGCGCACCGCGACGGGGATCAGGCCGCGGCGGCGCGCGCGGCCCGCGCGAGGCCCTCGCGGAGGAGCTCGACGCCCGGCAGCTCCGCCGGCGTGGGCGCCTGATAGCTCCATCGCACGACCCCGTCTGGGCCGATGATCACGAGCGCTCGCTGGGGAAAGCCGCCCTCGTGGAGCGCCCCGAAAGCGCTGCACGCCGCGCCCTTGGGCTCGAAGTCCGACAGCTGGGGGATGCTCACGCCGAGCTTCTCCCGGAACGCGGTCTGCGCGTAGGAGCTGTCGCAGGACACCCCGAAGATCTGCTCGCCGCTCGCTGTCAGCTCGCCGAGCGCCCGCTCATACAGCTGCAGCTGGTCGGTGCACACAGGACTGAACGCGAACGGGTAGAAGACGAGGATCGTCGTCTTGCCGCGCAGGTCCTGCTCGGTGAACCGTTCGCCGTCCTCGCGCGCGAGCCTGAACGCGGGCGCTTTAGCGCCGGCTTCAATCACGCTCACTTGCGCAGGCCCAGCTCTTTGATCAGTCCGCGGTATCCCTCGAGATCGCGCCGCTGCAGGTAGTCCAGGAAGCGGCGTCTGCGACCGACGAGCATCAGCAGGCCGCGGCGCGAGTGGTGGTCTTTCTTCTGCTCGCGCAGGTGCTCGGTGAGGTGGTTGATGCGCTCGGTCAGCAGCGCGATCTGGACCTTCGTCGAACCGGTGTCCTGCTCGCCGGAGCCGAACTTCGCGGCGATCTCGCGCTTGCGCTCTGTGGTAAGTGCTGGCATCGGCGGGCAACGCTAGCAGACAGCTGGCGGCTGGCGGGCGGGTTACCGGCGAGTCGCCGAGGACGGGAGGATCGCGCGCGTCTGTTCGACGTCGCCGCGCATCTGCGCGACCAGCGCCGCGGGCGTGTCGAACCGCCGCTCGCCGCGCAGCCGGGCGATGAAGTCCAGGCGCAGCATACTGCCGTAGAGATCCGCGTCGAAGTCGATCAGATACGCCTCGATCAACTCGCCGCGGCCCGTCGCGAAGGTCGGGCGCACGCCGATGCTGACGGCCGCGGGGATGCTGCCGTTGGCGATGCACGCGTATACGCCGTGCCCGGGCAGGGCGAGCGCCTCGTCGGGCACGATGTTGGCGGTCGGAAAGCCCAGCCCGCGGCCGCGCTCATCGCCGTGCACGACCTCGCCGCGCAGCTGAAACGGCGCGCCGAGAAAGCGTGTCGCCTTGTCGACCTCGCCGGCGAGCAGCAGGCCGCGGATGTGGCTCGACGAGACGACCTCCCCCTCGACCTCGAGCAACGGGTGCACGACGGTTTCAAAGCGAGGATCAGCTGCCAGCAGCCGCGGGTCGCCCTGCGCACGATGCCCGAAGCGAAAGTTCTCCCCGATCGCCACCCGCCGGGCGCCGAGCGCGCCGACGAGCACGTTCTCCACGAAGTCCTCCGCCGAGCGCGCCGCGAAGTCCGCATCGAAGGGGATCACGATCAGCTCCGCCACTCCGAGCGCGGCGATCAGCTCCGCCTTGACCTCGAGCGTGGTCAGCAGCTTGGGCGTGTGCTGGGGAGCGACGACCGCGACCGGATGGGGATCGAACGTGAGCACGCTGTCGGACCCCTCGATCACCGCGCGATGACCGAGGTGCACGCCGTCGAACGTGCCGACCGCAACGCTGCGCCCGCTGCCGGCGCCTGGCGCTCGCGACCTCGGCACCACGTCGGGCAGGCGGGTGAGCTCCACGGAGCTACAGCCTATTGCGAGGCGCGAACCGAGGCGCTCCCGTCGCGCGCGCGACGCGCGGGGGCGGCGCGGCGCGGCGCTGCTTTGCTGATCTCGGCGAGCGCCAGCTGCAAGGGGATCACGGGCGGGTGGCGCCAGTGGGTCCCGCGCGGCGGCAGCAAGACGGCGTCGCGAACGTCAAACGGGCCGATCGCCGTGCGCCTGAGCTGCTCGCAGTAAGCGTCGTGCAGGTCGGCGATCAACGAGCGCACGTAGGTCCCGGCTGAGCACTCGATCGCAAAGCAGGCGCGCGGAGGCGCACCCGCGTCTGTGCCGGGCTCGCGCCAGAGCTGCTCAAACCGGTAGACGGTGACGATCCGCTCGGGGGGCTCGAACTGCTCGCCGCGACGGGCGCGGCGGTAGGCGCGCTCGCCGCGAACCTTGACCGCCGAATGGCGCGGCGGGCGCTGACGGATCTCGCCTGTGGGCAACGGGGGCGGATCGGGCGGGAGCCTACCCGTGTTATTGACCTCGCCCTCGGTGTCGCCCGTGCTCGACGTTGCGCCCAGGCGCGCGACCGTCTCGTAGCGCTTGGGCAGCTGCATCAGCGTGCCCTGCGCCTTCGTCGCCCGCCCGATGAGCATGATCAACAGGCCTGTCGCGAACGGGTCGAGGGTGCCGGCGTGGCCGACCTTGGCGCCGCCCAGCGCCCGCCTGACGGCGGCGACGGCGGTGTGCGACGTGATGCCGGCCGGCTTGTCGATCAGGATCACGCCGTCGCGGGGCGGGCTGGGCTGGGCGGGCGCCGCCAACGCCGCTCACGCCGGCGCCGCGGCGCCTTGCAGCTGGGCGGCGATCGCCTGGCGCAAGAACGGGATCAGCTCATCGACCTCGAGCATCGTCGAGAAGCCGGCCGCACGCCGATGCCCACCGCCGCCCTGCTCGCGCGCGATCAGCGACACGTCGACCTCGTCGCCGGTCGCGCGCAAGGAGACTTTGCGCTGGCCGCCGCGGGGACCCGAGCCGAGTTCGCGCACGAGCGCCGCGACCTTCGTCCCCTGCACCCCGCGCAGATGGTCGATGATGCCCTCCGAGTAGCTGTCCTCGGCGCCGAGCTCGCGGAAGTCGTCGAGGGTCAGCGCGGCGAGCGTCAGCGCGCCCGAGTCAAAGCGCTGCATGCGCCCCAGCGCGAGGGCGAGCAGCTTCAGCTTGGCCTCCGGCATCTCCTCATAGAGCTGGTGGTAGACGTCCTGCACGTCGACGCCCGCACCGATCAGCTCGGCGGCCATCAGGTGCGCGCGCGGACCGGTGTTCTCGTACATGAAGCGCCCCGTGTCGGTGATCAGCCCGACGTACAGGGCTCGCGCGACCTCGAGCGTCGGGCGCAGCTCCAGCCCGTGCATCAGATCCCAGACGATCTCGGCCGTGCAGGAAGCGCTCGGCACGACGTAGTTGAGCGTGCCGAAGTGGGTGTTGTCGTGGTGATGGTCGATGTTCAACACCGCGCGGGCCTCGCGCAGCACGAGCGCCGAGTTGCGGTCGATGTTGCCGCAGTCCAGCAGCACGACCGTGCGCTGCGCGATGTCCTGGGGCGGCGCCTGGATCGCGTCCTCCAGGTCGAAGAAGCCCCGGTACTCATAGGGCAGCGGGAGGTCCTCAGGTCCGATGAACATCGCCGCATCCTTGCCGAGCGCCCGCAGCATACCGTGCATCGCGACGAGCGAGCCGAGCGCGTCGCCGTCGGGGCTTTCGTGCGCGGCCAGCGCGAAGCGCGTGTCCCGGCGCAGGCGCTCGAGCACCGTCTCGCGCGCCACCTCGGCGCTCGCGATCGCCTCACTCACGAGGGTTCGATCCTCTGCCGCAAAAGCGCCTCGACGCGCAGCGCCCGATCGGTCGTGTCGTCATAGATGAACTCCAGCGTGGGCGTGCGCTTGAGCCGCAGCTCACGCGCGATCCGGCCCTGCAGATAGCCATGCGCGCTGCGCAGCCCCGCGAGGGTCGCCTCGCGCTCGGCGATCTCCGACGATCGGCTGGGGTCGCCGAGCACGCTCACGTACACGCGTGCATGGCGCAGATCGGCGCTTGTCCTGACGTCCGTCACCGTTACGAATCCGACCCGAGGGTCCTTCAGCTCTGTTGCCACTGCGTCGCCAAGCACGTGTCGGACTCCCTCGTCGACGCGGCGCATCCGTCCTGAAGCGGTCATCCTACCCTTTCGCGAACGCGATCAGCGAGCGCCCGGCCGACGGCGCGGCTGCAAGCTCGGCTTCTCAGCCGCTTCGCGGTCGCAGCCTCAGGAAAGCTCGCGCTCTTGCAGGCGAGTCTCATACGCCTCCAGGATGTCGCCCTCGCGCAGGTCCTGGAAGTTGGTGAGCACGATCCCGCACTCGTAGCCCGCGGCGACCTCGCGCACGTCCTCGTTGAAGCGGCGCAGGCTCGCGATAGTCGTGTCCTGGATCACGGTGCCATCGCGTACGACCCGTGTCTTGGCGCCGCGGATCACCTTGCCGTCGGTCACGAACGAGCCCGCGATCGTGCCGATCCGCGACGCGCGGAACAGCTGGCGCACCTCCGCCTGGCCGAGCGGCGTCTCGACCTCGGTCGGCTCGAGCATGCCCTGCATCGCGGCGCGCAGCTCTTCGATCGCCCGATAGATCACCGAGTAGGAGCGGATTTCGACCGCCTCTCGTTCGGCCGCCTGACGCGCTTCGCCGACCGGCCGCACGTTGAACGCGAGGATCAGCCCCTGGGAGGCCGCCGCGAGCATCACGTCGGACTCGTTGATGCCGCCGACCCCGCGGTGGATCAGGTTGACCTTGACCTCCTCCTGCGGGAGCTTGGCGATCTCGTCCTCGATCGCCTCCAGCGATCCCGCGACATCGGCCTTGACGACCAGGCCGAGCTCCTTGACGGCTCCCTCCTGGGCGAGCTTGAAGACGTCTTCCAGCGAGACCTTGCGCCCCGATCGCCGGGCCAGCGCCTCGGTCTTCAAGCGGTTCGCCCGCTCGCCCGCGAGCTGGCGCGCGCGGCGCTCGTTGTCGACGACGCGGACCAGCTCTCCGGCCTCGGGGACCCCGTCGAAGCCGAGCAGCTCGACCGGCTGTCCCGGCGTCGCGTGCTTCACCCGCCTGCCGGTGAAGTCGCTCATCGCGCGCACCCGCCCGAAGTGCGCGCCGGCGACCAGCGCGTCTCCGACGTGCATCGTCCCGCGCTGGATCAGCACGCTGACGACCGGACCGCGACCGGGATCGAGCTTGGACTCGATCACGGTCCCCGACGCCTGCGCGTCGCTGTTGGCCTTCAGCTCCTCGAGATCGGTCACCAACTGAATCGTGTCCAGCAGCGAATCGAGACCCTGACGCGTCTTTGCGCTGACGTCGACGAACTCGATCTCGCCGCCCCATTCGGAGGGCTGCAGGCCATGCTGGGTCATCTCGGTGCGTACCCGCGCAGGCTCGGCGCCCTCCTTGTCGATCTTGTTGACCGCGACGACGATCGGCACCTCGGCCGCCTTGGCATGGTCGATCGCCTCCTCGGTTTGCGGCTTGACGCCGTCATCGGCGGCTACGACGATCACCGCCAGATCGGTCACGCGCGCGCCCCGGGCGCGCATCGCGGTGAAGGCCTCGTGGCCGGGCGTATCGAGGAACGTGATCTCCTTGTCGCCGTGGTGAACCTGGTAGGCGCCGATGTGCTGGGTGATGCCGCCCGCCTCGCCGGCCGCGACCTCGGTCTCGCGGATCGCGTCGAGCAGCGAGGTCTTGCCGTGATCCACGTGACCCATGATCGTCACCACGGGCGGGCGTTCGAGCAGGTCGGCCTCGTTGTCCTCGTACACCGGGTCGACTTCGACGTCGTCGGCGGCGTGCACGATTTCGATGCTCTTCTCGAATTCGTCCGCCAGGACCTGGATCGCGTCGTCGGACAGAGTCTGGGTGAGCGTCGCCATCTCGCCGAGGCCCATCAGCTTCTTGATCACCTCGGGGACCGGAGCGCCGAGGTACTCGGCGATATCCTTGACCGTCGAGCCCGAGTTGACGCGGATCAGATCGGTCGCCTCCATCGCCGCCGTGTCGATCGGCGCGATTGTCTCGTCGTAGGTGCCGCGCCGGCGCCGGCCCCGGCGCGGGCGGCGCTGAGGCTGGTTGGCGGGACCGCCCTGCTGGCGGCGAGAGGCCTGCGAATCGATCACCACCCGTCGGCGCCCACCGGGCGCCCCGCCGGGCATCCGCTCGCCGGTGCGCGAGTCGCGCGTCGGACGCACCCGCTCGGGCGTCGGCGCGGCCGGCGGCGCGGGCGCCGCCGTGACTGGTGCGGCCTGCGGGGATTGCGCAGGGGGCCGCGGGACCGTGCTCGCGGGCGCCCCGGCGAGCGCGGGGGCGGCTGCGGGTGTCGCGGCGCTGGGCGGCGCCTGCGCCGGCGCCGGAGCGGATGCCGCGGCCGTGCCGCCGTTCTCGAGGGCGTTCACCGCCGCGGCCTCGTCGACCGAGGACGATGCGGTCTTCGCCTCGACGCCGGCAGCCTGCAGCTTCGCCAGCAGCTCCTTGCTGGGCAGACCATGCTCCCTGGCGATCTCGTGCACCCGCTTCTTGCTCATGCGCTCATCGATTCTACGGGCCCTCCTGAAGCTCGGCTGACGCCGCTTCGGGGGCGGCGTCGGTCTCGCTGTCGTGGGCTCGCTGCGCGACATCCTGATCCTCGCTTGCGACCTCCGCGTCGACCTCGCCGGCGACCACGCTGTCGGCCGCCGCAGCGCTCGCGTTCAGGTCGGCGAGCTCGTCGGTGGCGATGTTGGCGAGCGCTTGATGGGTCTCGAGGCCGCAGTAGCGCGAACCCGGCAGCGCGGCGTTCGGGCAGCGGCGTCCGTTGGACAGGATCGCCGCGCAGCGGCCCTGCAGCTCCTCCTCCTCGTAGCCGTGCTCGGCCTCCTCGGCGGCGAACTCGGTCTCCGAGCGGATGTCCACGCGCCAGCCGGTCAGGCGCGCGGCGAGCCGCGCGTTCTGGCCTTCGCGGCCGATCGCCAGCGACAGCTGGTCGTCGGGCACGATCACCGTCGCCTGCTTTGCCTCGTCGTCGACGAGCACCTCGCGCACACGTGCCGGCGAGAGCGCCTTGGCCACGAAACGCGCCGGCTCGTCGTTGTGGGGGATGATGTCGATCTTCTCACCGCGCAGCTCCGAGACGACCATGCGCACGCGCGAGCCGCGCGGCCCAACGCAGGCGCCCACGGGATCGACGCCGTCGGTATGCGAGACGACCGCGATCTTCGAGCGATATCCCGGCTCGCGCGCGACGTTGGCGATTTCCACCAGGCCGTCCGCGATCTCCGGCACCTCGAGCTCGAACAGCTTCTTGATCAGCTCGGGATCGCGCCGCGAGACGATGATCGACGGCCCCTTCGTCGAGGGCGAGACCTCCTTGATCACGGCCTTGATGCGCTGCGAATGGTCATAGCGCTCGCCCTCGACCTGCTCGGACTTGGGCAGCAGCGCCTCGACGCGTTCGCGCAGCTGCACGAGCGTGTAGCGGGAGTCCGACTGTTGCACGATGCCGGTGATCAGCTCGCCGACGCGGTCGCGGTATTCCTCGAACATCATGTCGCGCTCCGCCTCGCGGATCCGCTGCAGGATCACCTGCTTGGCCGTCTGCGCCGCGATCCGCCCGAAGTCGTCGGGGGTGACGTCGCGCTCGTCGATCTGATCGCGGTATTCGGCGAACTTGGCCGGGTCGATCTCCGGTTCCTCCGGTTCGCGCATCTCGCCGGTCTCCGGATCGATCGTGGTTTCCTCGTCGATCGTCTCGACGATCAGGTGCGCCTCTAGGCGCTCGGGGATGATCAGTTCGATGACGCGGAAATCAGCCGTGTCGCGGTCCATTTCCACGCGCGCGTACTTGGCCGAGCCGGGCTGCTTCTTGTACGCCGACAGCAGCGCATCCTCGAGCGCCACCATCAGCTTCTCGGACTCTATCCCCTTCTCGCGGGCGAGCGCATGCATCGCCTCCAGGATCTCGCGTGACATTGTCTACTCCTCGACGAGGTTCGAACGACGGATCTCTGCGTACGGGATCGCGACCATCCCCCCGTCGGCGGCCACGGTGACCTCGCGCTCGGAGGCCCCAACCAGCTCGCCGGTGAAGCTGTTGACCGGCCGCCGGCTCTGCGCGGAACGCGCCGGCAGCCGCGGGCCGCGCGTGCGCACTCTGATGCGACGGCCAACGAAGCGGCGAAAGTGCGCCGGCTTCGTCAGAGGGCGTTCGCTGCCGGGCGAGGACACCTCCAGCGAGTAGCGCTCGCGCAGCTCGTTCAGGTGCGCGCTCACGCGCTCGCATAGCTCGAGCGTGACGCCCTGCGGATGGTCGATGAACACGCGCAGCCGGCGGCCGCCCACCACTTCGGCGAGCAGCACCTCGACCTCGGGCTCGCTGTGCGCGAGTCGTCCTTCGATATCCGTCTGAAGCGCTGTCATCGGTTGTCGCTTACTCCTCTATCCCTGCTGTCACTGTCCCGCAATCGCGGTCTTCCGCGCCTTCATGGATCTGCTCCTGGCGTAAAAAAAGCGGGCGTGCGCCCACTCTCGGTACGGCAGCCAACATCTCATGTCGGCACGAAAGCTGTGCCTCGAGGATAGCATCGGGGCGCTTGCGCATCGTGGCGCTCGCCTCTCAACTTGCCCCGAATTGGGGGCTTTCAATCGCCGTGCGCAGCCCGCCAGGCGCGTTCGCGATAGCGGCGGTAGTCCTCGCGCTCGGGCCTCAGCGAGCAGGCCAGCGCCAGCGGCTGGCAGGCCTCGCGATGGCGGCCCAGCAGCTGCATCGAGCGGCCCAGGCAGAAGAGCGCGTAGTCGTTCGTCGGCGCGCCCGCCGCGATCGCCTCGAACTCGGCCGCGGCGCCCTCGTAGCGCTGGGCATGAAACAGCGCCCGTCCCAGCGCCTCGCGGATCGAGGCCTTGTCGGGCTCGAGCTTGCGGGCCCGCGAGAGCGGGACGATCGCCGCCTGGTGATCGCCGTTCTCGAGCAGCTCGCAGCCCCGCCGGTAGAGCTCATAGACGCTTTCCATCCTGCCTACTGTAGGACGACGCGCCCGGCTCGCGGCTCAATCCCCGGCGCGCAACTCCTCGACTACGTCGAGGATCGTCTCGGCGACGCGCGCCTTGGCGCTGCGCGGGACCTCGCGGCGTCCGTCGGCGGTGAGGATCGCGACCTCGTTGTCGTCCACCTCGAAGCCGATGTCATCGCGCGAGATGTCGTTGACGACGACCGCATCCAACCGCTTTGCCGAGAGCTTCGCGCGCCCGCGCTCGAGCGCGTGCTCGCCGTGCTCGGCGGCGAAGCCGACCAGCGTCTGGTCGGGTCGGCGCCGTTCGGCCAGGGCCGAGATCACGTCGGCGGTCGCTTCGAGCTCGAGCTCGAGGCCGTTGCGCCCCGCCTTGTCGAGCTTGCCGGCCAGCGGCGACTTCGGACGAAAGTCGGCGACCGCCGCCGCCATCAGCAGCACGTCGCACGCGGGGAACTCCTGCTCGCACGCGGCCCTCAGCTCCGCTGCCGTCGAGACCGCGCGCCAGACAACGCCCGCCGGACGTGCGAGCGCGACGTTCGCGGCGATCACGGTCACCTGGGCCCCTCGCGCCTGCGCCGCGCGGGCGAGTGCGAGACCCATGCGCCCGGAGGAGCTGTTGCCGAGGAACCTGACGCTGTCGATCGGCTCGCGCGTACCGCCCGCGGTGACGAGCACCTTGGTCCCGCGCCAGCGCGCGTCCGCCGCGGGCGCTCCCGCCAGCGCCGCCTCGCACGCGGCGAGGATGCGCGCCGGCTCCGCCAGCCGGCCGATGCCCTCCTCGCCCTTGGAGGCCAGTCGCCCGACGTCGGGCTCGAGCACGACCGCGCCGCGGTTGCGCAGCGTCTGCAGGTTGGCCTGGGTGGCTGGATGCTCGTACATCCTGTTGTTCATCGCGGGCGCGAGTACGAGCGGGCAGGCGGCCGCGAGGGCACAGCTGCTCAGCAGGTTGTCGGCCAGCCCGTGTGCCAGCTTGGCGAGCGTGTTCGCCGAGACTGGCGCGATCGCGTAGACATGGGCGTTGGTCACGAGCTGCAGGTGGCTCAGCGGCTCGTGGGCGGGCAGCGGCTGGCCGGGGAACGCCCCCCGCGCGGGATCGCGCTCGAACTCGCTCGCGAGCGTGGGCGCGCCGGTCAGGGCTTCAAACGAGGCCGCCCCGACGAAGCGCCGGCTGGCGGGCGTCTGCACGACCCTCAGCGCGTGCCCCGCCCCGGTCGCCAGGCGCACGAGCTCGAGCGCCTTGTACGCGGCGACGCCGCCGCTCACGCCGAGCAGGATCCGCGACATGGACTTGAGGTTTTAGAGGGGACGTCGGCCAACGGCAAGCGCTGACGCGGCGGTTGCTGCCGGAGCGTCAGCGGTAGTGGTACTTGAGCTTCCCTGCGGCGACCTCCTCGAGGGCGATCGTGAGGTAGTTCTTCGAAGCGGTTTCCACCATCGGCGGGGGAAACTCGTCGAACGCGCCCTCGCCGAGGTTGTGGTAGTAGCTGTTGATCTGGCGCGCGCGCTTGGCGGCTACGAGCACGCTCGCGTAGTTCGAGTCGACGTTCTCAAGCAGTCTGTCAATGCGCGGGGAGATCACGTTGCGGTCGCCTTTCCTGGTTGATGGTCAAGTGTAGTGCGCCGCCGGCCAAGTCCGGCGCCAGGGCCAGCTCCGCGGGCCGCGCGGGGGTGCACGCCCGAACGAAGGACGAGCGGATGCAGCCGGGGCGGCGCCCATCAGTCGAGCTCGCCGGCGACGATCGCGCTCAGCCGCTCGAGCGCGTCCTCCAGGCGGTCGTTGATCACCACGTGCTCGAACTCGGGTCGCGCCTCGAGCTCCTGCTCGGCGACGTCCAGCCGACGTTCGACCTCCGCGCCGTCGTCGGTCCCGCGTCCGATGAGCCGCGTGCGCAGCGCCTGCAGCGACGGCGGCGCGATGAACACCTGCACTGCGTCGGGCATCGCCGCGCGCACCTGCCTGGCGCCTTGCACCTCGATCTCGAGCACGACCGGCACGCCATGCGCGAGGCGCTGCTCGAGCTCGCTGCGCAGCGTCCCGTAGCTGCGCCCGGCGTAGTCGGCGTGCTCGACGAACTCGCAAGAAGCGACCCTGCGGTCGAACTCCCCGCGCGCGAGGAAGTGATAGTCAACGCCGTCGCGCTCGCCCGGTCTCGGCGCGCGCGTGGTCGCCGAGACTGATAGCTCGAGCTGTGGCAGCCGCTCCATCAGACCCCTGATGAGCGTTCCCTTGCCGACCCCCGAGGGCCCGGTGATCACGAACACCTTCGCCACAACTGGACCCTAATGTCGAGGGCGGAGATTACGCGGGCGCGGTCGCTCGCCCGCGCCCGGGCGGCGGGCGCGGCGGGCGTCGCTCACGGCGTTGTGGCGCGCCCCGCGCGGGGGGGCCGCATCAGCGACGCAGCAAGGAGACGAGCTCGCTGCGCTGGCGCTCGGACAGGCCGCCGATCGTCTTGCTCGGCGAGATCCTGCAGTGCGCGAGGATCTTGTTGACCTTCACGCGCCCGTACTTCGGCACGGCGAGCAGCATGTCGAACACCTTCGCGGTCTCCAGGTATTCGGGCGGGTCGAGCAGCAGCGCATGGATCGAACGGCGGCCCGCCTTCAAATCGCGCTTCAGCTGAGCGCGCCTGGTGCGAATCAGATTGGCCCTCGCGAGAGCGTCCATACGCTGGTTCAGGGATCGCTCCGGCGCCATCAGCGGTGTGGAGGACGCCGTCTCGGTAGCCAACGCCATGGGCGGCGAGTCTACACGCCGAAGCGCGACGATCAAGGGTAACCGGACGAATTCAGCTCTAGCTCAACCTTAGGTTCAGCCATATCGAGGCAGGTGTACGGTCGTGTCCGGATTTTGCAGGGATTTTTGCCTCAGCGTCAGGATTTGGCTTCCCAGCCAGTCAACTCGCTCCCTTGAGATCGCTCGCGCGCCAGCTCGCGCGCGATCCGCCCGCCGATCGCGGGATCGCGAAAGCTCTCGGTACCGACGGCCACGAGCGTCGCGCCGACGTCGATCAGCTCGCGCGCGTGCCGCGCGTTCTGCACCCCACCCATGCCGACTACGGGGATCTCGACGCGCTCGGCGACCGCCGCCACCTGTGCCAGCGCGACGCCCCGGATCGCGGGCCCGGACAGACCGCCTGCGCCGCCGCCGAGCCAGCGCCGCGGCGTCCGGCTGACCGGGGGTGGCGCGAGGGCGAGCGCACGCAAGGTGTTGATCAGCGAGACAGCGTCGGCCCCACCGGACTGAGCTGCGAGCCCGCAGGCGGCCACATCCGCGGTGTTCGGCGTCAGCTTCACGATCAGCGGCTTGCGGGTGCGCGGCCGCAGCGCCAGCACGACCTCCTCCAAGATGTGCGGGTCCGCACCGATATCGAGGCCGGTCGCGACGTTCGGGCAGGAGACGTTCAGCTCGAGCGCCCCGATCTCCGCCCGCTCGTCGCATGCCTCGACGAGGCGGGCGAGCTCCTCGCTGCTCGCTCCCATCACGTTCGTGATCAGCGGTACCGGCAGCGCGCTCAGCAGCGGGAGATCCTCGGCGAGATACCGTCGCAGGCCCTTGTTCGGCAGGCCGATCGAGTTGACCAGACCACCCGCCGCCTCCCACAGCCGCGGCGGAGCGTTGCCCTCGCGCGGCTCGATCGTGATCGTCTTCGAGACGAACGCCGCGAACGGGAAGTCCCGTTCGAGCTCGGCGCCGAACGCATCGCGGGCGGCGATCGCATCGAACGTGCCCGAGGCGTTGATCACGCGGTGGGCGAGCTCGAGACCGCAGAAGGAGACGCTCGCCCCCGCGTCCTGCCGGCCCGGCTGAGACGGACGGTCGCCGTTCGGATGCGCGCGATCGCGCCCGACGGCGCTCATGCCGGCGCTCCCGCGTACTCGTCGACGCGGGCCAGCCGGGCCGCGTCGATCACCGGCCCGTCGACGCACACCCGCAGATAGCCTGCGCCTCTGGCCGCGACCACGCAGCCGTAGCACGCCCCGAAGCCACACGCCATGCCCGCCTCGAGCGCGAGCTGCGCGGGCGTCCGGCGGCGCTCGCACAGCCCCCTGACCGCCTCGAGCATCGGCGCCGGCCCGCAGGCATAGACGACCGCGCGGCGATCGCGCTCGAGCTCCTGGGCAAGCAGATCCGTAACCGGACCGGGATGCCCGACAGAGCCGTCGTCGCTGGCGACGGTCGCGTGGCTGAAGAGACTCGCCGCCGACGCCCGCTCGCGATCGCGAAACCCGACCAGCACCTGAACGGCCGGCTCGGCGCCGTTGGCGGGGCCGGTCGCCGCGGCCTGCTTCAGCCGGTCTGAGAGGATGGCGAGCGGCGCGATCCCCGCGCCGCCGCCGACCAGCAGCGCGCGTCGGCCCTGCTGCGGCGCGGCGAACCCTTGCCCGAGCGGGCCGAGCGCCCACACTCCCTCCCCGGCGCGCAGCTCACACAGCCGCTTCGTCCCCGGGCCGACGTCCTCGAGCAGGTACTGGGCCTCGCCGTTGCGCCAGCGCGCGAGCGAGAAGGCGCGCGCCAGGTAGGGGCGCTCGTCCTCGCCGCCCCCCCAGCGCTCGGCGGCCTGAAGCATCGTGAACTGCCCGGCGTCCGGCGCTGGGCCCGAGGGGTCCGCGACCCGCAACAGCTTGTAGGCGCCCAGGGACTCGTTGGCGGTGACTTTGAGCAAACGTCGGCGGAGCGGTGCGGTGCTCACCGATGCAGCTCCTGCAGGCAGAGCACCTCGGGCTCGCCGTTCGCCCGCGCGCGGGCGATCGCGCGCGCGGCGCTGACCCCGGCGGCGAGCGTCGTCACGCACGGAATCCCGTGGGCGACCGCGGCGCGCCGGATCTCCCAGCCGTCGGTGCGTGCGCCCGAGCCCGTCGGGGTGTTGACGACCAGGTCGACGTCTCCGCGCTCGATCCAGTCGACCACGTGCGGCGAGCCCTCGCCGATCTTGTTCAGGCGCTGCACGGGCACGCCCATGCGCGCGATCGCCTCGGCCGTGCCGCGCGTTGCGACGATCCTGAAGCCGTTGTCGTGCAGGATCTGGGCGACCGCGAACGCGCCCGCCTTGTCGGAGTCCGTGACCGTGATGAACGCCGTGCCGGCGCTCGGCAGCGGGACGCCGGCGGCCGCCTGGGCCTTGGCGAAGGCCGTCGGGAAGTCGCGCGCGATCCCCATCACCTCGCCGGTCGAGCGCATCTCGGGACCGAGCACCGCATCGGCGCCCTCGAAGCGGTCGAACGGCAGCACCGCCTCCTTGACCGACACGTGATCGCCGTGGCCGAGCCCCTCCCGCTCGCGCGGCAGCGCGAGCTCGGCGATGCGCGCGCCGAGCATGATCTTGCAGGCGAGCTTCGCGAGCGGCAGGCCAACGGCCTTGGAGACGAACGGCACAGTGCGCGAGGCGCGCGGGTTGGCCTCGAGCACGTACAGCTCGCCGTTGTGCACCGCATACTGCACGTTGAGCAGGCCGACGACGCCGATCGCGAGCGCCAGCTCGCGCGTCGCCTCGCGGATCTGCCCGAGCATCTCCTCGCCCAGCGAGTGGGGAGGCAGGACGCAGGCGCTGTCGCCGGAGTGCACGCCGGCCTCCTCGACGTGCTGCATGATCCCGCCGATCCACACGTCCGCCCCGTCGCACAAGGCGTCGACGTCGACCTCGGTCGCGTCCTCGAGGAACCGGTCGAGGAAGATCGTGCTGCGCGAGCCATTCTCAGCGGCGTCGCGATCGTGCAGCTCGGCTCCCGCCCGCGTCTGCGGGGACCGTCGGGGCTGGCCGTCGTCGTCGCCGCCGACCTCGCGCGTCAGGTAGTCCGCGAGCCCCTCGCGGGAGTAGACGATCTCCATCGCTCGGCCGCCAAGCACATAGGACGGGCGGACGAGCAACGGATAGCCGACCGCCTGCGCGCGCTCGAGCGCCTCCGCTACCGACCCCGCGGTCGCATATGCCGGCGCTTTGTAGCCCAGCCTGGCGAGCAGCGCCCCGAACCTGCCTCGATCCTCGGCGAGATCGATCGCCTCCACGTTGGTCCCCAGCAGGCGCACGCCCGCCGCGGTCAAGCCGGCGGCCAGCTTGAGCGGAGTTTGCCCGCCGAACTGCACGACGACGCCCTCCGGGCGCTCGATCGCGACCACGGCCAACACGTCCTCGAGGGTCAGCGGCTCGAAGTACAGCCGATCCGAGGTGTCGTAGTCGGTGGACACCGTCTCGGGGTTGCAGTTGATCATGACCGCGTCCCTGCCCGACGCGCGGACGGTCATCGCGGCGTGCACGCAGCAGTAGTCAAACTCGATCCCCTGGCCGATCCGGTTCGGTCCGGCGCCGAGGATCACGACCGAGGGACGCGCGCCGCGCGCGACCTCGTGAGCGGGCGCGCGACCGGGCCGGGGATGCTCCCAGCCCGAGTAGTAGTAGGGCGTGCGCGCCGGGAACTCCGCCGCGCAGGTGTCGACCGAGCGGAACGCGCGCTCGCCCCGAAAGGGCACCTCTGGGTCAAGCGCGATGGCCCGCAGCTCACGCAAAAACCACGGATCGATCTTCGTGCGCTCACGGATCGCCTGAAGGCTCGCGCCCCTCGCGAGCAGCTCGATGATCGCCTCAAAGCGATCCGGCGCGGGCACAGCCAAGCCGTCCAGCAGCTCCTGTTCGCTTGAGCGCCCGAGGCTCGGCGGCTTGTCGAGCTCGCGCGAGCGCAGCGCCTTGGCGAACGCCTGCCCGAATGTGCGCCCGATCGCCATCGCCTCGCCGACCGACTTCATGTGCGTCGACAGGGTCGAGTCGGTGCCCGGGAACTTCTCGAAGGCGAAGCGCGGCCACTTCACGACGACGTAGTCGATCGTCGGCTCAAAGCACGCGGGCGTCACGCCGGTGATGTCGTTGTCGATCTCCTCGAGCCTGTAGCCGACCGCCAGGCGGGCGGCGATCTTCGCGATCGGAAACCCCGTCGCCTTCGAGGCGAGCGCCGAGCTGCGCGATACCCGCGGGTTCATCTCGATGACGAGAATCTCCTCGGTCTGCGGATCGACCGCAAACTGCACGTTTGAGCCGCCGGTCTCGACGCCGACCGCCCTGATCACCGCGATCGCCTGGTCGCGCAGCCGCTGGTAGAGCCGGTCGGTGAGGGTCTGCTGAGGTGCGACCGTGACCGAGTCGCCGGTATGCACGCCCATCGGATCGACGTTCTCGATCGAGCAGACGACCACGACATTGTCCGCGCCGTCGCGCATCACCTCGAGCTCGAACTCGCCCCAGCCCAGCACCGACTGGTCGAGCAGCACCTGCCCGATCGGCGAAATCTCAAGCCCGCGCGCCACGAGCCTGCCGAGCTCCGCCTCGTCGCGCGCGATCCCGCCGCCGCGCCCTCCGAGCGTGAATGCGGGCCTGACGACACACGGCAGCCCGAGCGCCGGCGCAGCCGCGAACGCCTGCTCGGTGCTCCGCGCGATCGCGCTTGTGGGCATCTTCAGGCCCGCGCCCGCGATCGTCTGAGCGAACAGTTCGCGGTCCTCGGCGCAGGCGATCGCCTCATAGCTCGCGCCGATCAGCTCCACGCCGTAGCGCGCGAGCGTGCCGTCGTCGACCAGCGCCTTGGCGAGGTTGAGCGCGGTCTGGCCGCCCAGCGTGGGCAGCAGCGCGTCGGGGCGCTCGCGCGCGATCACCTGGGTGACCGGTCCCGGGAGCAGCGGCTCGACGTAGGTGGCGTCGGCGAGCTCCGGATCGGTCATGATCGTCGCCGGGTTGGAGTTCACCAGCACGATCTCGTAGCCCTCCTCGTGCAGGACCTTGCACGCCTGCACGCCGGAGTAATCGAACTCGGCCGCCTGTCCGATCACGATCGGGCCCGAGCCGAGGATCAGGATCTTCTCGAGGTCGCTACGCCTCGGCATATCCTTGGCGGGTCCCCTCGAGCCCGTCCTGCTGGCGTTGGGCGCTCTGTTGCTGTGCCCGCGGGGACTGCCTGCGCCGGTCGATCCTTTCAAGGAAGCGGTCGAACAGGTACAGGCTGTCGTGCGGGCCAGGTCCTGCCTCCGGGTGGTACTGGACGGTCCCCCCCGCCGCGTCCAGCAGCTCGAGTCCCTCGACCGTGCGGTCATAGAGGTTCACGTGCGACAGCTGCGCCTCGCCGAAGTCGGTCTGCCAGCGCACGGGCTCGTCGGAGTCGATCGTGCGGGCGCCGTTCGGCCCAAGCGACGCGAAGCCATGGTTCTGGGACGTGATCGCGACCCGCCCCGTTTGCAGGTCCTTGACGGGATGGTTTGCGCCACGGTGCCCAAAAGGCAGCTTGAAGGTCTCGAGGCCCACCGCGCGGCACAGCAGCTGATGGCCGAGGCAGATCCCCCACACGGGCTTGCGGCCGACCAGCTCGCGCACCGTGGAGACGATGTAGTCGAGCGCCGCCGGGTCGCCTGGGCCGTTGGCGAGAAACACCGCGTCGGGGTCTTCTGCGAGCAGGTCCGCCGCCGCGGTGCTGCAGGGATGCAGCGTCACACGCGCCCCGCGCGCGACCAGTTCGCGGACCATCGAGCGCTTGATGCCGCTGTCGATCACCGCGATCTTCGGCCAGCTGTTGGCCTCGCCGTGGCGGATGCGCACCCGCGGGGTCACCTCGGCGGCGAGATCCTGGCCGGCCATCGGCGGCTCGGCCTCGATCAGACTGCGCGCCTGCGCCTCGGGGATCTGCGCTGCAAACACGCCGCCGCGCATCGCTCCGCGCTCGCGGATGTGCTTGACCAGCGCGCGGGTGTCGACGCCGGTGATCGCCGGCACGCCCTGCTCTGAGAGCCACTGCAGCCAGCCGCCCTCGGCGCCTGGCGCGTCGTCGCGATCGCACGCCTCGCGCATGATCGCGGCCCGCGCCCAGGCTCGGTCGGACTCCATCGCCAGTGCGCTCGCGCCGTAGTTGCCGATGTGCGGATAGGTGAACGCGATCAGCTGACCGGCGAACGAAGGATCGGTCATCGACTCCTGATATCCGCTCATCCCCGTCGTGAATACGACCTCGCCGACCGCATACCCCGCCGCGCCGCAGGCCGTTCCGTCGAAGCGCGTGCCGTCGTCCAGCAGCACGTACGCCATCAGAGGATCAGCTTCTGCACGGCCTTGAACTCGGGTGTGCCCGCACGCTCCAGCAGCTCGAAAAGCACGGTCTCGACGGTGCTGACGACCGCGCCGGCGCGCTCGAGGCGCTCCAGTCCCCGCTCGTAATCGAGCTGGTGGCGCGAGCCGACCGCGTCGGCGGGCACGTGCACCTCGACACCCTGCGCGAGCAGGTCGTGGACCGTCTGGCTGACGCAGACGTGGGTCTCGATACCGCACACGACAGCTTGCTCGCGCCCCTGTAGATCGAAGCCGTCGGCGCGAGCGGCCGAGAACACCGTCTTCTCGAGCACGCGCTGCGGCGCGTCCCCGGCATCCGGCGACGGGTCGAGCGATTCGAGCCCGACCTCGGGCGCGGTGTGGCCAAGCCCCTGCGGGTACTGCTCGCTGACGATCCTCGGCAGCTGCAGCACGCGCGCCGCCTGCACGAGCTTCGCGCAGCCATCGGCCACCGCGGCGAACGAGCCGTACGGCCGAAACGCCTCCTGCACGTCGACCACGACCAGCGCCGTGCGATCGCGCGCGAGCAGGCTCATGCGGCCACCACGGAGAACACCCGCTCGCGGTAGACAACGGCGCCCGCGGCGAGCGTCAGCAGCACCCGCCCCCGCAGCCGGCGCCCGGCGAAGCAGCAGTTCTCCGAACGGCTCTCCCAGCCGCGCTCGCCCGCCAGGAACTCGGCGTCGAGATCGACCAGCGTGAGGTTCGCCCGCTCGCCCGGGCCGATCGTCGGGGTCGGCAGCCCGAACAGCGCGGCGCCCGCGGTCATCCGCTCGACGAGCACCCCGAGCTCGAGCTCGTCGCCCAGCACGAGACCCGTGTAGAGCGCGGGGAACGCCGTCTCCAGGCCGGTCGTGCCCATCGGCGCCTGCTCGAAGGGCACTTCCTTCTCCTCGCGCGCGTGCGGCGCGTGGTCGGTCGCGACGCAGTCGATCATGCCCGAGCGCAGTCCCCGCACCAGCGCTTTGCGGTCGTCCTCGTCGGCGAGCGGCGGATTCATCTTCATCCGCGTATCCAAGCCGCGCACGCTCTCGTCGGTGAGCAAAAGATGATGCGGCGTGACCTCGGCGCTGACCCGAGCGCCGCCGCTCTTGGCATAGGCGACGGCGTCCACCGACGAGGCACAGCTCAGGTGCTGAAAGTGCACACGCGCGTCCTCGTAGCGCGCGAGCTCCGCGTCTCTGGCGACCATCGTCGACTCGCTCACGCTGGGAATCCCGCTGATGCCGAGCGCCGCGCTGAGCGCGCCCTCGTGCATGCAGCCATCGCGCGAGAGCGTCGGATCCTCCTCGTGCAGGGTGATCACGCCGCCGCACAGGCGCTGGTACTGCAGCGCCTTGCGCAGCACCCCGGCGCTCGCGACCGGGCGCCCGTCGTCGGTGAAGCCGAGCGCGCCTTCGACGCGCAGCTGGGCCATCTCGGTGAGCTCCTCCCCGCGCAGCCCACAGGTGATCGCCGCCAGGAAGCCGACCGGGACGCACGCATCGCGCCCCGCCGCCTCGCGCAGCGAACCCAGCAGCGGCGGCGAGTCGATCACGGGGTCGGTGTTCGGCATCGTGATCAGCCCGCCGAACCCGCCCGCCGCCGCGGCCCGGGTACCCGTCTGAAGGTCCTCCTTGTGCTCCTGGCCGGGGCTGCGCAGGTGCGCATGCGGGTCGAAGAACGCGGGCAACAGCTGCCTGCCATCGCCCTCGATCACCTCGATCCCCGGCGGCCCCTCGAGCGTGTCTGCCTCGCCCAGCGCGGCGATCTCGCCGTCGCGCACGAGCACGTCGCGGCGCCCATCGATCCGCGCCCGTGGATCGAGCACGCGCACGTCCCGCAGCAACAGCTCGGCCGGCGGATACGGCCCCTGGACGAGCCGATTCGCGGCCATCACGCGAGCTGCGGTTCGGGAACCGGACCGTCGATCGGGGACCTGCCGGCGCGCGCCCCGGCAAGCAGCTCATACAGCACCGCCATTCGCACGACCACGCCGGCCTCGACCTGAGCGGTGATCGCGGCCTGCGGCGAGTCAACCGCGTCGCCCGAGAGCTCCACGCCGCGGTTGACCGGACCGGGGTGCATCAGCAGCTGGCGCGGGGCCAGACGGCGCCTGTTGATCTGATACCAGGCGGCGTACTCGCGCAGCGAGGGCACCCAGCTCTCGCTCATCCGCTCGCGCTGCATGCGCAGCGCGTAGACGACGTCCGCCGCGGCCAGGTCGTCGAGGGTGTAGCGAACCGTGCAGCCGAGCGACTCGATCGCGCGCGGGATCAGCGTGGGCGGGCCGGCGATCGTCACCGCGGCGCCCATCCGCTGAAAGGCGATGATGTTCGAGCGCGCCACCCGCGAGTGCAGCACGTCACCGACTATCCAGATCGACGCGCCGTCGAGTTCGCCGAGGCGCTCGCGCAGTGTGTAGACGTCGAGCAGCGCCTGCGTCGGGTGCTCGTGCTTGCCGTCGCCGGCGTTGACGATCGCCGAGCTGCACCATCTCGAGACCAGCTCCGCTGCGCCCGCCCACGGCGTGCGCAGGACGATCGCGTCGGGCTTGTGCGCGCTGAGCGTCAGCACCGTGTCCTTCAGCGACTCGCCCTTCTCCACGCTCGAGCCGCTCGCGGCGAAATTGACGACGTCGGCCGACAGGCGCTTGGCGGCCAGCTCGAAGGAGCTGCGCGTACGGGTAGATGCCTCGTAGAACAGGTTGAGCACCATCCGTCCGCGCAGCGTCGGCACCTTCTTGATCTCGCGGTCCGACACTTCCGCGAAGCGCGCCGCGCGATCGACGATCCGCTCGATCGCCTGGCGGTCGAGGTCCTCGATCGAGAGCAGGTGGTTCATGCGGTCTCCTCGACGCGGGCGCGCGCGATCGCCACCTCGTCGACTCCGTCGAGCTCGCGCACGCGTACGTGGACGTGCTCCGAGCGCGAGGTCGGCAGGTTCTTGCCGACGTAGTCGGGTCTGATCGGCAGCTCGCGGTGGCCCCGGTCGGCCAGCACCGCCAGCTGCACGCGGGCGGGGCGCCCGTAGTCAAACAGCGCCTCGATCGCTGCTCGCGCCGTGCGACCCGTGTACAGGACGTCGTCGACGATCACCACCGTGCGCCCGGAGACGTCGAAGTCGATGTGCGATTCGTGCACGACCGGAGCCGCGGGCCGGCTGGAGACGTCATCGCGGTAGAAGCCGATGTCGAGGTCGCCCAGCGGAACCGGCGCGCCGAGCAGTTCTTCCAACAGCCGTTGCAGTCGCGCCGCCAGCGGCGCACCACGTCGGTGGATCCCGATCAGCGCCGGAGCCGGCGGATCTGGGTTGCGCTCAACGATCTCATGGGCGATTCGCGTCAGCGCCCGCCGCAGTTCGTCCTCGTGCAGGACGGTCTTCTCGTTGTCCACGTTCTTCCACCTTCCTGGCCTCTCGGGACCGGGTTAAAGGATCGGACGGAACTGTATCAGCGCGCCGCGACGGTCCGGTCTGTCGGCCAAGCGCCGCGTCCAGGCGCCGCAGGACGCAGGCGCGAGGCGATCGCACGCGAGCAGGTCGAGCGCCCGAGCGAGCTCCGGGGCCAACCGGACCCGAAGCGATCGAGCCGATCACCGTCCGTACGAGGCAGCGCAGCCTCGGCTGGCGTCATGCCCGCCGGCCGCACCGGCCTCGCGCGCGCCCGCGGGCTATCCCGATGCCTGACCGCCTCCGCCGATGCCTGACCGCCTCCGGTTACCTCACTCCTCCGGGCTCCCGAACGCAAACGGGTTATCTCACGTCGAGCGGTTAGCTTTTACCTAGCGGTCATCTTTTACCTAGCGGTCATCTTTTACCTAGCGGCCACCTTTTACCTAGCGGTCACCTTTTACCTAGCGGTTCTTCGTGGCCAGAGTCGCCCGAGAGTCAAACTTCGCGTCTTACTAATGAGGAAATTCTCATTCTCAATGAAAGAAGTCTCATTTTCGCGACACGCGGCGTAAATCCTCTGCAAATACGGCCCACACGCACGCGATAACACTTGTTCGCTCTGGCGCTCGGTCCGAGCAGCGGTCGAGTCGCCCAACCAATTCACACTTCATTTAGATTCGTCGGATACGGTCTTGGCGCCGCGCAACCCCCCGCGGCATAGACATAGAGAGGGATGACAGAGAGGATGCAGCAGTGGTTGGGTCGAACGGCGGTCTGACGCGCCCCGTGCGCTTTGCATTGGTGGGAGCGATAGCCATGTGCTCTTTGGCGTGCGCCGCGTGCGCATCGCTGGACGGATTGGCGGCGTCCGCGCAAGCAGCCTCGCCGACCGGGATCCACAAGATCCAGCACGTCGTGATGATCATGCAGGAGAATCGCTCCTTTGATTCCTACTTCGGCACGTACCCCGGCGCCAACGGGATCCCCGCCGGCGTCTGCCTGCCCAATGTCAAGGGCGGCTGCGTCGCCCCCTTTTTCGACCGCGAAGACAAGAACGCAGGTGGTCCGCACGGCAGCGAAGCGGCCGTCGCAGACATCGACGGCGGCAGGATGGACGGATTCGTCAAGGCGGCTGAATCGAAGTTCGAATGTAAATCAACCGGTGGTTGCGGTAAGTGCAGGTTGGCCAGTCTCTGCGGTCTCGACGTGATGGGCTACCACGACGCGCGCCAGATCCCGAACTACTGGACTTACGCTGAAGACTTCGTACTCCAGGACGACATGTTCGAGTCGGCCGCCTCTTGGAGCTTTCCCGAGCACCTCTATCTCGTCTCTGCATGGTCGGCGGTTTGTCCTAAACCTAACGCGGAACCCGAACCCAATCCACTGAACTGCGCGGGAAGCCTGAACGCCGTACAGCCCGCAAAAAGCTGGTCGACCCCGATCGAAGAACCGCCGCGGGCGAACTATTCCTGGACTGACATCACCTATCTGCTGCACAAGGCCGGTGTCAGCTGGGGCTATTACATCCATGAAGGCTTCGAGCCGGACTGCGAGGATGACGAAGCGGTGACTTGCGGAAAGATCAAACTGAACACAAAGACACCCGGCATCTGGAACCCGCTCGCGGACTTCGTCGATGTGCAGCAGGATGGCCAGCTTGGCAACATCCAGACTTTGCCGCGATTTTACGAAGCGGTACATGACGAAACCGCGTGTGGGCTGCCGAACGTCTCGTGGATCGTACCGAGCCAGGAAGTCAGTGAACACCCGCCCGATCCGATCAGCAAGGGCCAAGCGTACGTTACAACGCTGATCAACTCGATTATGCGCAGCCCCTGTTGGGACAGCACCACGATCTTCCTCTCGTGGGATGACTGGGGCGGCTTCTACGATCATGTAGTTCCGCCGAAGGTGGATGAAAACGGCTATGGGTTACGCGTGCCGGGCCTCGTGATCAGCCCCTACGCGAAGACCGGCTACATCGATCATCAGCAGCTCAGCCACGACGCGTACCTGAAGTTCATCGAGGACGACTTCCTCGGCGGCCAACGCCTGAACCCGGCGACCGACGGGCGACCCGACATGCGCCCCGATGTACGCGAACAAGCGCCCGGGCTCGGCGACCTGACATCGGACTTCGAATTCACTCAGTCTCCGCGCGCACCGGTGCTGCTCTCGCCTGCTCCGCCGCCGGGACCAGCCTCGAACCCCCCCGGCGGCTGACCGCCATATCCCGACAGCCGGCCGCTAGCTCGCGGTGAGCTGCTCGGCGGCGGGGGCGTCTTCCCGCCCGCGCCGCCCGGACCAGCGCACCAGCCGCGGTGCGCCACGCTCGGTAAACGGGATCTCGATCGTGTCGAAGTCGCGTGGCGCCTCCGTCTCGGCGAACACGGCGCGCGCCTGTTCGCGCAGCTCGCGCCCCGGATAGCGGCTTGAGATGTGCGTCAGCGCGAGCATCCGGGCCTGCGCGTCGCGCGCCACGTCCCCCGCCTGGCGCGCGGTGCTGTGCTGCGTCTCGCGCGCGCGCTCGAGCTCGTCCTCGGCGAACGTCGCCTCGTGGATGAGCACGTCCGCTTCGTGGGCCGCGACCGTCAGCGCCTCGCATGGAGCGGTGTCGCCGGAGATCACGATCTTGCGCCCCGGCCGCGCCGGGCCGAGCACCTGCTCCGGGGTCACGTCGTCGACCGTCTCGCCGCGCTGCAGGCGCCCGAAGTCCGGACCCGGCTTGACGCCGAGCCGCTCGGCGAGTTGCGGGTCCAGATGACCTGCGCGCGTGTGCTCGATGAGCGCGTAGCCGTAGCAGTTGCCCTTGTGACGGACCGGGATCGCGCCGATCAAATAGCCGTCGCGCGCGACCGTCTCAGCTGGTCCGAGCTCGCGAATGCGTAGCTCATAGGGAAGACGCGCGTAGACGAAACGCATGCGCTCCATCAGCTCTCCGAGCCCGGGCGGCCCGTAGATGCTCAGGGGCTGCGCGCGTTCGCGCAGGGCGAAAGACTTGAGCATGCCCGGCAGACCGAGCCAGTGGTCAGCGTGGAAGTGGGTGATGAAGACGCTGCCGATATCGGCCAGCCCAACCGACATGACGAGCTGGCGCTGGGTCCCCTCGCCACAGTCGAACAGGATGTGCTCGCCGCCGCGGCGGACCAGCAACGCGGGCAGCCCGCGCCGCGCGCTCGGCACCGAGCCGCCGGTGCCGGCGAAGAAGACAGACAGGTCCATGCGCCAACGGTACCGTCGCGATCTCGCCGGCGCGAAGCCGGCGCCGGTCGCGGCCCGCGCGAATCCAGCGGCGCGCCCTCACGACTCGCTCGTCGAGCGAACGACGAGCAGGAGGCCGGCCCCGGTCGGCGCGACGGCTTCGCTGACGCCGGCCTCGGCGGCGACCAGCGCGCGGAACTCGCCGAGCTCGTCGGCGTGCGAGAGCACGTTGTCGACCGCCAGCAGCCCGCCGGGCCTCAGCGCCCGAAGCAGTTCAGGCCAGTACACGGCATAGGCGTCGCGTTCGGCGTCGAGGAAAATCATGTCCCAGGCGCTGTCCGGCGAGGCGCGAAGTGTCTGCGCCGCGTCTTGCACGCGCAGCTCGACCACCCCGCCGAGGCCCCCCCGATCCAGGTTTCGCGCTGCTCGAGCGCTGCGCTGCGCATCCAGCTCGACGCTCACCAGCCGCCCCCCGACGCTCCCCACGGCGTCGGCCAGCCAGAGCGTCGAGTAGCCGTTGGAGGTACCCAGCTCGAGTACCGCTCGCGCGCCCGTCGCCCGTAGGAGCAGAGCCAGCAGCGCGGCGCTATCGGGCTCGACGTTGCGCAGCCGCTCGAGCCGATCGGCCTTCGTGCGGTCATGCGCGATCCCGTCGCGGTGCAGCTCATCGAGCAGGGCTTTCAGCCGGCTGTCCACGTCATCTCTTGATCACTGGTGATCGCGCGGGGCCGCGATGCTAACACTCAGCAGCCAACTCGGTGACCCGTGGGCAACCGCGAGACGCGTCCGAGTCCGTATGGATAGTCATCCGCGTGCCTGGCTGTTCCGGACCGCTGCCGTCGAGGTCCGCGATCTTGTCGGACATCACTTTGAACGAAACGACATTTTCGCCGTTTTCTTCACGGCAGCTCACGTTGAAGGTGAAATTACCATTGATGCCGATCGTATGCGTTTCGCCTGGGCTTAGAAAGCTCGCCGTGGGGCAGCGGTGTTCAGCACAACATCCGATGCGAAAATCGGTGAGCGTCCCCGGGGTCAGACTGGGCGTGACTGGTCAAGTATGTGTGCTCGGCGAGCGAGGGCACCCCAGCGCGAGCGCCACACCCGCATCGAGAAAATGACTGCGAGCGCCGGCTGAGGTTCGACGCCCGCAGTCTGCATCCCTCTGGGCGTGCCCTCGGCCCACGGATGTCACGGGCCGGGGACAACGTGATGGACGGTACCCACCGAGCAGTGCACGCAAACCCCAAGAGGCGAACTCGATTCGCCCGACACCCCGCCAAACGAACCGCGGACGCCGCCGGGAGTCGCGACGCCCGCAGTTGCATCACATGCGCGCCGGCAGCTGGATGTCGAGAGCGACCGGCCACGGCGGTCGGATCCCACGTTACGGCAGGCCACGAAGGATCTGACCGCGAACAGGCTATGCCGGACGGCCGATCGTCAACAAGCGCAGTTCCCCCCGTTAACGTCGGCCAAGCAGGGCAGTGAGGGAGTGCGAAAAGTGAGCAACCTCGCTACGCGATACCGCCGGCCGCTCGTTTGGGGGTCTCGGAGCGGCCGGCAGGTGGACAGTGCCCTCCATCCATGGAAGGTAGGCTCCGCTCTGGGGACGTTACGAGTCGCTGACAGCGCTCAGAACCGGGGTTTTCCGTGCTCCTGCTCCGTAGATCGGAGCAGTGTCCGCCGACAGCGGCGGGAACATACGTTCGAATTTGCGTCCGGCGCTCGCGACCGTCGGTGCTCGCGCCACAGGCTGGCAGGTCCGACGGCGAGCGGGGCGACGATCACCGTTCCCTCGGCGGGCCGCCGCAGTCGCAACGGTCACACACTGGGATCCCGCTTGCACAGGTCCAGGATCGCATCGCTGCGGGACGCTGCAGACCCGTGCGGCGCAGCGCGGGTCGCTCAGGGGATACTGACCGGCGATGCGGGAGCACTCCGCCACCCCCGGACTGGTCACGCTCACGGAGCAGGTGGTCGCGGCAGGCAATGCCCGAGACATCGAAGCCATCATGGGCTTCTTCGCCCCAGACTCGGTCTGGGACATGTCGCCGGTCGGGCTCGGGATCTTCGAAGGTCGTGCGGCGCTGCGCAGCCTGTTCGAAGACTGGTGGGGCGGCTACGAGGACTACGAACAGGAAGTCGAGATGGTCAGGGAGCTCGACAATGGCGTCACCTTCGGCATCTATGTCATGCGTGGAAAGCCTGTCGGCAGCCCGGGCTGGGTCGAGCAACGGTACGCGGCGGTCGCGACGTGGAGCGATGGGCTGATCGAGCGCACGGTCAACTCCTTCGATATCGACCAGCTGCGTGACACCGCCGAACAGCTGGCAAGGTTGCGACGAGGACCGACCAGCGATCGGTGACTCCGAGCGCCTCCTGTGCCCAGCGCTGCGAACAAACCGCAGACCCCGCAGGGAGGTGCGAGGCCTGCAGTTCCATCACTCTGCGAGTCGGGTCGCTCGATGTTGCGTGCTGTCGACCCGCAGCGGTCAGATCCCCTGTCGAGGCACGGAGGATCCACCCACGAGAGAGTACGGTCAGGCACGAGTCCTCGGCAAGCGCAGTTCCCCCCACTTTGATGTCGGTCCAGAAGGACATCGAGCGGGGGCCCACCACCTCGCAAGCTTGAGCGCCGGCCGCCCGCCTGGGAGTCTCCGTGGAGCGGCCGGCGTATGCAGTGCATCCCCGCCGTCATCGGGGACGCACCTCTGACGCTGTAGCACCCGCGAAGGCCCAGAAGCGCAGCTTACCCGCGTGAGACGACGTCTCGAGCAAATCGATGAAGGGTCTTGAGGGGTTGTGAGAGGGTCAAAACCCCCTACGCGCCCGGCACGATTCGAACGTGCGACCTCTCGCTCCGGAGGCGAGCGCTCTATCCACTGAGCTACGGGCGCTTAGAGTCGGATTCTATTGGCGCCTGGTCGGTGCGGTCCGCTGCCTCGCCAGTTCGCTGGTCCCTCCTGCCCATTGTCCCGGACCGGCGGCTGAGCCATATTCACCTATCGCGATAGGACCCTATCGATCCGTGCGGCGTCGTCGCGTTCGAGCATCGCGACCGTTGAGTATGCTCTCGCGCGTGGCCGAGGAGGTACTAGAAGAACTTGAAGAGGCTCTCCGCAAGAGGGCCGGGGACCACGGGTGGTACCTCGCCGTTGAGGAGCTCGGGGGAGGCCGCTGGCGGGCGTCGTTCAAGCAGTCAGATGGCACGATCCGCCACGCGGCCGAGGCCAGCGACATGCGCAACGCGCTCGAGGACCTTGGTATCGCGACAGAGCGCGTCCGTAGCCCATTCCGCGATTGACTCCGATTGTTCGTCCTTACGCTCCGAGAACGTCGTGGCGGACCGCGAGCGCCTCAGCCCGCGACTTCGGCGGCCCGGGTCCGGCATGAGCTGATGACAGTTTCACTCTCTCGCGGCGACGGTCTAGGGGTGCGCGCGAGGGGCAATGCCGCGCAGCTGTCTGCTTCGAAGCGCCACCTTGGCGCGATCTCGCTCGGTAAGCCCCGCATCAAGTCTGCTCGGATCTACTGATCTGGAGCACGGAAAACCGCGCTTCGGCGGGCTGCTGGGAGCCCTAGCGTGTGAGGCGCATCCCTGTTGACGGCGGGATGCTCCCAAAAGCCGGCCGCTCCGAGACCATCCTGCAAGCGGCCGGCCTTGTGAGGGCCCCGCGTCAGCGTTTGCCGCCGGCGCAGAAGAAACATTAACCGGCGAGCGACGCCCGGCGCCGCCGGAGAACCGGCACGTCCAAAGGGCCTCGCGGGTCTGCCGCCCGGCGAGACGGCCCTCTCTCCGCGAGCTGTGCTACCGCGGGCGCAGACGATGACCACGTCCACCTGACACCGTCCGACGGAGTATCCTCCCGAGGGCACCGGGGCCTTTCCAGGTGCAGCACGGGGGGCGTACACCGAGCACTGCGCCCCCCGATTGTTAGCGCCTCGACGTCGATGTGCGCGCGTATGGTTAGCGAGCGGCTGCTCTCGGCGCGCGGGCCTAGATGTCAAGGGTGCGGGAAACTCCTGATGTCAAGGCCCTGCATGCTGCCGTAGCCTCAGATCTGACAGGGGGTTACGTCCCGGCCGGCCGCCTCCACCCGCTGGTCTCGGAGCGGCCGGCCGCTTGCCTTTTGCGGGCATGTGCGCAGGGCGCCGCCATCTAGGGACACCACACCCCCTCGGCAGCCCGCCTGGCTGGGCCGGCTCGGCGACGCCCTGCCCAAACAACCTAACCGACAGCGCGCGGCTCTCGGCAGCTAGACTGCCGCGGCCATTTCCGAGCCTCCTCGTGGAGGGGATCGCAGCGTGAGGCATGCTGCGGGCGCTGGGCTTCCCTATGCGCCCGCAGCTCAACTTAGCTCGGTCGCAACGCAGAGCTCATCTACGACCGGGCGGCCCGCCGCGCACCGGCCGCCGCGCGATCGTGGCGTGCAAAGAACACAAAGCCGGCCTCGCAAGCCTGCAATGATCTACTGAGATCAATGCGGGGAAACCCCTCTTGCGGGGCCGGCGGCGGCGCCTAGCGTCGAGAGAGCGGAACCATCCCCAATGACGGTGGGGCGTGGTCCCCGGCCGGCCGCTGCGAGACCCCCGTCCGGCGGCCGGCCCCTCGAGGGCGGCGACGCGGCACGAGTCACCAGCTGCCGCGAGCAAACGCCAAGCTGACACGATCAAACGCGATGTTAGTTATGCTCCCTACCGCGCCGAGGGCTAGTCTCTACTCGGGGCCATGGGGCCGGTCGTTGACCGTTCGACGCGGCCCCGCTTTGTGGGCTCAGACCTCCAGATAGCGCAGGACGACGCGACCTAGGACGATCGTGTCGCCGCTGCTCAGCACTGCCTGGGAGACGCGGCTTCCGTTGACCAGCGTGCCGTTGGCGCTGCGATCGTCGAGGATCCGCGCGCCGTCGTCGCGGCACACGAGAATCGCGTGCCGGCGCGAGACCGAGCTATCGTCCAGGCGCAGGTTCGCCGCCAGGCCGCGACCGATGTGCATGACGCCGCGCGGCAGCGGGAGGAGCAGGGTCTCGCCGGCTCCTTCGACCTGCAGATACTGGCCGGGCCGGGCCGTTCGTGGTGCGGTAGCGCGCCGGCGATTGCGCTCGTCCAGGCGAGCGATCACATCGATCCGCTCGGTAACTCCGGCATCGACCGCACTGGTGAGGGGCGCTTGCGTGGCCATAGAGCCTCGACACCCCATCCTAGTGGGCCTCATTCAATGCCCGCTAAGGAAACGCGAAGCGGCGCGTCGGCGGGCGGGCGAGGCGGCGCGGCTATATGGGACCGCCGGCGCGGCTGCGCGCGGCGGATGAGCGGCGGGACATGCGCCTGGCGCTCCACCAGCCCCAGCCTCCGACCGCGAGCACGGGCACGACGTAGAGCATCGAGATGTACCAGTGCATCAGACACGCGAGGGCGCTCATCGCCGAAAACCCTAACACGGTCACCACGCCTCTTTCGGCGCCCCGCCCCCGCCATCGGCCTCGGCTGCCCCGCCGCCGCCGGCGCCCGGCGCGAGACGCGAGCGCCGCCTGCGCACGAATACGACGAGCAGCAGCCCAAGCGCGGCGATCGCCACGCCCAGCACGATCACCACCGTCGAGGCCTTCGAGCTCTCCGGCGTCCAGAACAGCTGCCCGTTGACGGCGCCGGTCTGCGTGCCGACCTCGATCGGCACGTGCCAGTCGAAGATCAGCGTGCGCTTGCTCTTGTCTTTGACCTGCGGCGGCGTGACCGGCGACATCCAATGGATGCGGTGGTCGTGCCATTCGAACTGCCCCGTGCGATCGACCACGACCCAGTGCGGGGGCGTGTGCGGATTTGCCGACGGCGGCACGGTCACGTCGCCATAGAAGCTGGTGTTCAGGTAGGTCGCGGGCGAGCGCGTGTTCTGTTCGGCAGTGCCGTTGGCGAGCACGCGCGCGTAGGGCTCGTTTTCATAGCCGAGGATCGTGATCGTCTTGCCGGTGTGATTGGTCAGCACCAAACGGTCGGCGAACTCCAGCACCTGCAGGCCGAGCCCGCGCACGCGCGGCGTCACGCTCGTGATTTCCGAGCGGTAGTTGAAGTTGCTGCCTTGATCTTCGATCGGGTTGCCGCTCTCCTTGACGGTCGTTTGCGCGACGGTGGGCCCGGGGGCGCAGAGCGCGGTGGCCGTCATCAGCAGGGCGGCGATCGGCCAGACAGCGGCGCGGCGGTGCATGTCAGCACACCGTACTAGCGGCCACGCAGGCGCCGCGCCCGATCAGGTCCCCACCGCCGACAACAGCCACAACCCGAAGCTGGTGAACGCGACCATCACGGCGAGCATCCAGTACTGCGAGCGCACCGCCTCTTCGACGTCGCTGTACATGACCAGCGCCTTGTCGTGCGCGAGCGCCAGCCCGCCGACGTGCCCGGACACGAGCGCGGCGACCTGTACGTACCAGATCGCGGCGAACGAGATGATCCCGTAGTCGATCTGGTAGCTGCTCGTGCCGAATAGGTTCGTGCCGTTGCCGAGCGGGTCCGACGCCAGATAGCCGATCGCCTGGCCTTGCCAGATCAGCAGCGAGAAGTAGTGCGCGAGGACATACGCGAAGCCGATCGGCACGAGCGTGTGCGCGAATGCGTGCGTCAGCTGGGAGGTGTCATAGCGCGAGCTGACGCTGCGTACGCCCGCGATCCCGATCCGGTAGACCGCACCGATCAGCCCGATGCAGAACAACAGCCCGACCGAGTAGGCGAGCTCGAGCGCCGGCGTCGGGCCGAGGCCGAGGTCCGAGAACACGCTCTGCAGGCTCGGCTCGAGGTTGCGCCAGATCCCACCGTTGCTGAACCCGTCGAAGGTCGTCGTGCCGATGATCGTGCAGATCAGCGCGACCGTCCCCGGACGTATCCGCAGCCCGGTGATCCCGCTGAGCGGACGGCGCAGGCAGACGACGCCATCGGCGTCGCGGAACACGGGCGACAGTCGCGAGAGCAGGTTGAAGTACGCGCCGAACCCGTCCGCTTGACCGCCCCAATCCTCCACCCCGAAGGCCATCATCCCCGCGACCATCAGCACGAAGTAGCCCAGCGACAGGGCCGCCAGCGTCGACGGCCGGTCGCGTTCGACGTACACGAGCTCCAGCCAGGCGAACCCGACGATCACCGCGACCGCGGGCCACATCCCGAGCCAGGGCGGATACCGCCACGGGGGGTCGTGCGAGGCGGACGCGGAGCGTGCGCGTCGCGCGAGCGCTCCCAGGGCGCGCGCGCACGTGCGCCAGGGACTGAACGCCCGGAAGATGTCGCCGAACAGCACGCTCGCGAGCGGGACGCCGACCCAGAAGATCACGTAGATGAAGGTCACCGAGAAGTTCGCCTGCGTCACCTGCGCGCCCGCGAAGCCGCTGTACACGACGAGCGCGAACAGACCGACGCCGAACGCGCCGGCGAGCCATTCGAGCGCGTCCGGCAAGCGCACGAGCGGCCGTGGATGCTGCTCTGATTCCTGCAGCCGCGGCTTCGTCCACAGCGTCGAGAGCGCGACGAACGACACGACCAGCACGATCGCGGCCGTCCAGCTGAACAGCCACACGGGGATCGGCAGATCGGCGCGCCCCACGATCCCGTGCGCCTGCGCGGCCATTGGCGCCACCAGCGCGGCCGCGAGGAAGGCGCTCAGCGCCACCAGCAGTCTGCGACGAGGAGTGGCCCGCATGCCCGGGCCAGTGTACGAGCCCGCTTCGACCGCCGAGGCAGTTAGTCTCCCCCGAGTTCTCGCGGTCGCGCTGCGCGCAAACCCCTACTCTGAAACTGAATGATCACGACGTTCCCGCTGGCCGTCTCGACCGGCCTCGAGGCAGCGATCCAGCTCGGGCCGCTGGCGATTTTCGCCCTGCTCTACGCCAAGCGCGTGCGCACGCTCGCCATCGAGGGGCGTGCGGTGCCGGGCTGGCGCCAGGCGTGCTTCTACTCCGGCTTCGTGGTGATCGCCGTCGCGCTTACCTCGCTCGGCAAAGCCAGCGAGGATCTGCTGTTTGTGCACATGGTCGAGCACCTGCTGCTCGGCGACATCGCCGCGCTTTTGATCGTGCTCGGCCTGACCGGCCCTTTGATCGCGCCGATCCTGCAGGCCGAAGTCCACTCGGTGCGCATCTTCGACCGGCTGCGCGTGCTCGCGCATCCGCTGATCGCGTTCCCGCTGTGGGCGATCAACCTGTATGTCTGGCACCTGCCAATCCTCTACGAAGCTGCGCTGCGCCACACGGGCGTGCACGCGCTCGAGCACGCGATGTTCCTCGGGTTTGGCATCAACATGTGGATGTGCCTGTTCGGCCCGCTGCCGATGCCCAGCTGGTTCGGGAACCTCGGCAAGCTCGTCTACATCGTCGCCGTGCGGCTCACCGGCACGATCCTCGGGAATATCTTTCTGTGGTCGGGCACCGTCTTCTACCCGTTCTATATCCACGGCGACGCGATCTACCACATCTCCCCGCTCGCCGACCAAAACATCGCGGGGGCGATCATGATGGTCGAGGAGTCGTTCCTCACGCTGGGGCTGTTCTGCTGGCTGTTCCTGCGCACCGCGCGCGAGGGAGAGGAGCGCCAGGAGTTGCTCGACTTCGCGCGCGCGCACGGTCTCGAGCTGACCGACGCGCGCGCCGCGCGGGCGGTCTCGGCGGGTCGCGGCGCCGAGCTGCGCCGCCGCCTCGAGACCCGCGCCGGCGCCTCCGAGCAGCAGTTATCCTGAGTGCATGTGCGTGGGCTGCGCGATGGCTGCCGGTTCGGCCGCGAGTGGTTTTCGGGTCTGGTTGCAGACCCACAACTTCGGCTGGCTGAGTCCGCGACGCCTGCGCGCGCTGACGGTAGGCGCGATGTGCGCGGCGGGGATCGTCTCGACCGTCGGCTTCAGCGGCTCCACGCCGGCGCCCGCACACGTCAGGACCGCGGCGCCTGCCGCGCATCCCGCCCCCGTGCGTCGCTAGCGGCAGCGCGTCGCGCTAACCGCCCGCGACCGCAGGCAGGATCGTCAGCTCGACGCCGTCGGACACGGGGGTCGCCAGGCCCTCCAGGAAGCGGATGTCTTCGCCGGCGACGTACACGTTCACGAACCGGCGCAGCGAGCCGTCCTCGTCGCTCATCCTCTCGCGCAACTCGTTGTGGCGCGCATAGAGCGCCTCGAGCACCTCGCGCACCGTGGTCCCGTCGAGCGTCGCCTCGGCCTCGCCGCCGGCGGCGGCGCGCAGCTGCGTCGGGATCTTGACCGTCGCCGCCATCAGACGGGAAGCTCGCGCGAGAATCGTGGGCTCGCGGTGTCGCCCAGCTTCGCTTCGAAGTCATCGACGCTGGCTGAGATCGTGTGCGTGGCGAACGTGTCGCGCACGGCGTCGAGCGACTTCAAGCCCTCGCCGGTGATCACCAGCACGACGCGCTCGTCGGGGTCGATGTCCCGGCGCCGGGCGAGCTTCGCGAGCACGGCCGTCGTCACGCCGCCGGCGGTCTCGGTGAACACGCCGGTCGTGCGTGCGAGCAGCGCGATGCCCTGCCTGATCTCATCGTCGCTGACCGCGTCGATCGCGCCGTTGCTGGCGCGCGCGAGCTCGAGCGCGTACGGCCCGTCGGCGGGGTCGCCGATCGCCAGCGACTTGGCGATCGTCCGCGGCTTGACAGGACGGCAGAGCGCATCCCCGCGGGCGAATGCGCCCGCCACCGGCGCGCAGCCCTCGGCCTGCGCGCCGTTCATGCGCGGCAGCTCGCCCTCGACGAGACCCAGTTCGCGCCACTCCTGAAAGCCTCTGCCGATCTTCGTGAACAACGATCCCGAGGCGATCGGCGCCACGATCCGATCGGGTAGCTCGAAGCCGAGCTGCTCGGCGATCTCGAAGGCGAGCGTCTTCGAGCCCTCGGCGTAGTAGGGGCGCAGGTTGACGTTCACGAACGCCCAATCGCGCTCGGCGCAGAGCTCGGTGCAGAGCCGGTTGACTTCGTCGTAATTGCCTTCGACGGCGATCAGCTTCGTCCCGTACACGCCGGTCGCGAGCACCTTCTGCTCCTCGAGGTCGGCCGGTATGAACACATACGAATCGAGGCCGAGCGCCGCGCCGTGCGCCGCGACGGAGTTGGCGAGGTTGCCGGTCGATGCGCAGGCGATCGTCGCAAAGCCGAGCTCGCGCGCGCGTGCCGTCGCGACCGATACGACCCGGTCCTTGAACGAGTGCGTCGGGTTGGCGGCGTCGTTCTTGACCCACACCTCGCGCAAGCCGAGCTCGGCAGCCAGGCGGTCTGCGCGAATCAAAGGCGTGCACCCGGCAGGCAGTCCGGCGCGCGAGGCGAATCTGCCCGACGGTCCGGGCGGGCCGCCGGCGAGCGGCAAAAAGTCGGCGTAGCGCCAGATGTTCTGGGGTCCCGCCTGGATCCGCCGGCGCAGCTGGGTTACGGCGCCGTCGCTCGGCCGAGCCGGCGCGGGTTCGCCGAGTAGGTTGCCGTGGTCGTAGGCGACCTCGAGCGGGCCGAAGCACCGCTCGCACACGAACAGCGCCTCCAGCGGATACTCGGCCTTGCACTCCTTGCACTGCAGATGCTTCACAGCCATGTCTCGGACTCCCTTGCCTTCGCCGGTAACACACGGTGTGGCGAAGAGCAAGAAGCCCGCCACACATCTACTGGAATTGGCACCTTCCCGCCATAGGCGGTGGTTGCCGGGGCTTCGTCGGGCCAGTCCCTCCACCCCTCTTGATGTGTCCTGCTATGTAGCGCGCTACTTTAGCAAGCCGGCGGACGGAATCAAGCTGTGGCGCCGGGGCGAGCGGGCCGCCCAGCGGCGCTCCTCGGGCGTCTGGCGGCGCGGTAACGCAGGCGCTCATGCGGTGTACGGCGCAGCATATGGGTACGCCGCTGAGCGATTCGCTGCAGCAGGACGCCGCCGCGCGCAAACCGGCGGCGCGGGCGCCGTCGAGCGAGACCGACCGTTTTGCGCCCGGCGTCGCGGCGCTGAAGCGGCGCATGCTGATGATCGTCAACCCCTACGCGAGCACGGTCTCCGACCGGCTGCGCAATCTCGTCGTGTACGCGCTGCAGGGGCATTATGAGGTCGACGCGATCGACACCGAGGCGCGCGGGCACGCGACCGTGCTGTGCCGCGAGGCCGCGCACGAGGGCTACGACGTGGTCGTCGCGTTCGGCGGCGACGGCACGGTCAACGAGGCCGCGAACGGCCTGCTCGGCTCGTCCACGCCGCTGACCTGCCTGCCCGGCGGCTCGGCGAACGTGTTCGCCAAGATGCTCGGCATCCCCGGGGAGCTGGTCGACGCGACCGAGCACCTGCTCGCGCTCGCCGACGACTGGCGCATCCGCCGTGTCGATCTGGGGATTGTCAGCGCACGCCGGGCGGACGGAGAGCTGATCGACCGCCGCTATTTCACGTTCGCATCCGGGCTCGGGGTCGACGCGAGCGTCGTCGAGCGGGTCGATGCGAATCCCCGGTTGAAGGCCCGCCTCGGCGCGTACTACTTCACCTGGATCGCGCTGCGCACGTTTGTCAGCCGCTATCTCGTGCGTCCCCCGCAGATGGAGGCGCTCGCACGCGGACAGGCCGTGCCGGGCGTCACCGCGATCGTGCAGAACGGCTCGCCGTTCACCTACTTCAACGATCGTCCGATCGAGATCGCGGACGGCACCGAGCTCGACTCGGGGGCGCTGAGCGGCTGCGTGCTGCGGCGCGCGAATCCGCTGTCGATGCCCTCGATCGGCGTGCGCGTGTTCTCGCGCCGCGCGCGCCTCACGCGCCACCGCGACGTCACCGGCCTGTCCGGGCTGAGCGAGCTGGCGGTGCGCTCGCGCGACGGCCGCCCGCTACCGCTGCAGGTGGACGGCGACTATCTGGGCGAGGTCACGCAGGCGAACTACTCGATCCTGCCGGACGCGCTCGACGTCGTCGCTTGAGGCTCGGCGCGGCCCCGCGGCTACGGGACCGAGATGCTTGCCGGCCGCAGACCGAGATGTTTGCCGTCGGCTGGCGGCCGCGCTATGCGTTCGACCCGCCAGGGGTCACGCGGTAGGCGTCGAATACCGACTCGACGTTGCGCAGGCGCGTGATCGCGCCTTTCAGGGCGTGCGTGTCGGCGACCTCGACCACGAAGCGATTCTTGACCATCGGCGGGCTCGACAGACAGCGCGCCTCGAGGATGTTCGCGCCGGTCTCGGAGAAGGCGCGCGAGAGGTCCTCCAGCAGGCGATGGCGGTCCCAGGCGTCGATCTGGATCTCGACGACGAACGCCGAGCTCAGATCGCCTTCCCAGGACACGCTCGTGAAGCGCTCGCGGTTGCGCCGCAGGATCGCGACGTTGGGGCAGTCCTCGCGGTGGATCGTGATCCCCCGCCCGAGCGAGATGTAGCCGACGATCTGATCGCCCGGCACCGGCCGGCAGCACTTGGCCAGGCGCAGCATCACGTCCTCGACCCCCTGCACTTTGATCCCGTACTGGCCGGAGGACTTCGTCGGGCGCCGCCGCGGGCGGCCGACCCGCAACAGCTCCGCGCCGGTGTCCTGGTCGTCGGCGGCCTCGCCCTGCTTGAGGCGCTGCATCACCTTGTTGACGACCACCTTCGGCGAGATCTTTGCCGAGCCGAGCGCGATGTAGAAGTCGTCCGCCTTGCGATAGCCGACCTCGCGGATCACGTCGGCGAGCAGGGGCGAACCGGTGATCTTCTGCGCGGGCAGACCCTGCTTGCGCAGGTGCTCCTGCAGCAGCTCGCGTCCGTGGTGCTCGGTGTCCTGGCGCGACTCGGCTTTGAACCATTGCCTGATCTTGTTGCGCGCACGGGTCGTCTTGACCATCGCCAGCCAGTCGCGCGACGGGCCGCGCTCGCGCTTGGCGGTCAGGATCTCGACGATGTCACCGCTGTGCAGCTCGCAGTGCAGCGGCACGATCTTGCCGTTCACGCGCGCGCCGACGCAGCGGTGGCCGATCTCGGTGTGCACCTCATAGGCGAAGTCCAGCGGCGTGGCTCCCGCCGCCAGCGACTTCACTTCGCCCTTTGGGGTGAACACGTACACCTCGTCCTCGAACAGGTCCGTGCGCAGCGTGTCCATGAACTCCTGCGGATCTGACAGCTCCTTCTGCCAGTCGAGCATCGCGCGCAGCCATTGCAGCTTGGCGTCCTCGCCGGAGCCTTCCGGCTCGCCTGCGCGTCCGCGGCGCTCGGAGCCGGGCCGCTGCTTGTAGCTCCAGTGGGCCGCCACCCCGAACTCCGCCATCTCGTGCATGTCCTGCGTGCGGATCTGGATCTCCAGCGGCCTGCCCTCGGGTCCGATCACGGTCGTGTGCAGCGACTGGTACATGTTGAACTTGGGCATCGCGATGAAGTCCTTGAAACGGCCCGGCAGCGGCTTCCATAGCGAGTGGATCACCCCGACGGTCCCATAGCAGTCCTTCAGCGAGTCGACGATCACCCGCATCGCGGTGAGGTCATAGATCTCGTTGAACTCGCGGTCCTTCTTGGTCATCTTCGAGTAGATCGAGTAGAAGTGCTTGGCCCGGCCGGCGATCTGCGCCTGGATGCCCAGCTCGGCGAGCTCGTGCGCGAGGTACTCGCCCGCTTCGCCGACGTAGCGCTCGCGCTCCTCGCGCTGCTGGGCTACGAGCGCCTTGATCTCCTGGTACTTGCGCGGGTGCAGCGTCGCGAACGCGAGATCCTCGAGCTCCCACTTGATCGCGTGGATCCCCAGGCGGTGAGCCAGCGGCGCGTATATCTCGAGCGTCTCGCGGGCCTTCTCGAGCTGCTTCTGCTTGGGCAGCGCATCGATCGTGCGCATGTTGTGCAGGCGGTCTGCGAGCTTGATCAGGATGACCCGCACGTCGGTGGCCATCGCGACCATCATCTTGCGGTAGTTCTCGGCCTGCGCCTCATCGCGCGACTGGAAGGTGATCCCGGTCAGCTTGGTGACGCCGTCGACGATCTGGCCGATCTCCTCGCCGAAGCCCTCGGACACCTCCTCGATCGAGACCGACGTGTCCTCGACCGTGTCGTGCAGGAGCGCCGCGCACAGCGTCTCGGTGTCCAGGCGCATGCCCGCGCAGATCCGCGCGACGCCAACGGGGTGCACGATGAAGTCCTCGCCGGACTTGCGCCGCTGCGCCGCGTGATGCTCGCAGGCGAACACGAAGGCGTCCTGGACGCGCTGGCGATCGATCTCCACCGCGGAGTCGGCGGCGTGCTCTGAGACGATCGCGAACAGATCCTTCAGCAGCCTGCGCTCGAGCTCATTGAGATCCAATCGGGCGGCGCGCGCCGCAGCGCCGTCGCGCTCGACCTCGAGAAGCTCCTGCTGCGGCTCGGCTGCCGCGTCGGTCGCGGCGTCGTCGACGCTCGCGAGCGGGCGGCGCTCCTCTACCTCGACGGCTTGTGGTCCCTTCGCATCTCCGGCGGAGTCCATAAGCAAAGGTTAGGGGACGGCCATCTCAGATTGAAGAGATTCAGCTGAACAACACCAGCTCCTGGCGGCGAGCCTGGCCCTCGGGCGGGAGACGGCGCCCTGAAGCGCTGCCCGCGCGGCGAGCGGCGAGCGTCAGGCCTGCGGCCGGCCGCGCCTGGCGCAGCACCAGTCGCGGCTCGCTCACGCCCTTGTACTCGTTGACCTCGAGCGCGAACGTGGCCTCGACGGGCTCGCCCTCGGCGACCGGCAGGCGCCCTCCGGTGTTGAACGCGACCGCCCGCGCCTTGCCCGCTGCGGCGCGCACGCTGAAGCGCACGTGCTTGCCTTCGCCCATCGCGCGCACGTCTGCGAACGTCGCGTCGGAGAGCATCAGCGCGACCGGAGGGTTTGCCTGACCGAACGGGCGCAGCTGCTCGAGTTCGCGCGCCAGCGCCATGCTCAGCTCGCCGCCGTCGAGAACGGCATCGACGTGCTCGACCGGCGCCATGTCACCTGCGCCGAGCACCGTACGGGCGTGTGCGTCGAGCGCGAGCGCGAGCTCGGCCACGCACGCACGCTCGATCTCGAGACCAGCGGCCGCCCGATGGCCGCCGTAGCGAGCCAGGTGCTGCGAGCACGCGTTCAGCCCCGCGAGCAGGTCGAACGCCTCGCAGCCGCTGCGCCCCGACCCGCGGCCGCGCTCGCCGTCGAGCGCGATCAGCACGACCGGCCGGTTGTGCTGATCGGCGAGCCGCGACGCGACGATGCCGATCACCCCGACGTGCCAGTCCTCGCCGGCGAGCACCAGCGCGCGGCGTTCGTCGGCGTCGCCGAGCGCGGCGATCTGTGCTTCGGCCTCGAAGCGGATGCTTCGCTCTGCGCTGCGGCGTTCCTGGTTGACACGATCGAGCTCCCGCGCGATCTGCGCGGCGCGCGCGCGGTCGCCGGTGAGCAACAGCTCGAGGCCGACGTCAGCCGTGTACATGCGACCGGCGGCGTTCAGCCGGGGCGCGAGTGCAAACGCGACCGCGCGCTCGTCGACCTTGGCGGGGTCCACCCTCGCGACCGCCATCAGGGCCCTCAGCCCCGGCTTGGCGGTGCCGACGAGCGCCCGCAGCCCGCGGCGGGCGAGGGCCCGGTTCTCCCCGACCAGCGGCACGACGTCAGCGATGGTCGCGAGCCCTACCAGGTCTAGTTCCGGCTCGAGCTCGCGCGCGTCTCGCCCCCGCGCCTGCCACAGCGCCTGCGCGAGCTTGTAGGCGACCGCCGTCGCGCACAGCTGTGTGAACGGGTAGCGGCAGACGGTCGGGTGGACGATCGGCGCGTCCGGCAGGGCGCCGTCGGCGCGGGGCGCGTGGTGGTCGGTGACGAGGACCTCGATCCCGAGCCGCCTGGCGCTCGCGATCTCCGCCACCGCGGTGATCGCGCAGTCGACCGTGATCAACAGGCGCGTGCCCCGGGCATGCAGCCTGCTGACGGTCTGCGCGCTCAGCCCGTAGCCGTCGCTCGCGCGATCGGGCAGGTACCAGTCGACGTCCGCTCCCAGCGCTCGCAGCGCGCGCACCATCACCGCCGTCGCGCAAACCCCGTCGACGTCGTAGTCGCCGTGGACGGTGATCCGGGTGTTGGCCGTGAGGTGGCGCGCGATCGTCGCGAGCGCGATCTCGAGGCCCGCGAAGGCGCTCGGCGGATGCTCCTCGTCGGCCGCGAGGAACGCGCCGGCGCGACTCGGCTCGCTCATGCCGCGCCGCACGAGGACCTGCGCGAGCGCGGCGCTCAGGCCAAGCTCGCGCCGCAGCCGCGCGACCTGCGCCGGCGGGCACTCGCGCAGCTGAAAGCGGGGTTCGCCCATGGCCGCAACCCTACGGTCGCGACTAGACGGAACTCAGCGGCTGCGCTCAGCCGCCGCCGCGGGCGCCGGCAGCTTCGCGTCTGACTCCCTCCCAATAGATCAGCGCGATCCCGATCAGCGCGCCCGGCACGGCGTACAGCACTACGGCGATGTCCGTCGCCTTTTCGCCGGGCACCCCGAACGATCCAAGTTTCACCCCGGAGATGATCAGGCCGACGATCACGGCGCCGATCAGCGCTCCGACGAACGCGCCGACGATCCCGCCCCAGAACCGGTCGGGCAGGAAGATCGTGAAGTGCCAGATCGCCAGCCCCATCATCACCCAGCCGAGCAGCGCCATATCAGCGCGACCTCCCGTGCCGTTTGTTGCGCGGCCGCCTGCGCTTCTCGCGCCGTTTGGGCGCTTCCTTGAGCACGAGCTCCTCGGGCGTCAGATCCGCGGCCGGGTCGCGCTCGGGGGCGCGCTCGACGGTCGCGGTGCCGTCGCCGTCGGAGCGGGCCGCCGCGCCGCGCTGGCGCGTCACGCCCGCGCGCGCGCCTTTCGCAGGCTGCGCGGGGCTGTCGTCGATGTCCAGGTCCTTGACGAGTTCCTGGAACTCGCCCGCCGAGATCTGCTCGCCTGGCTCCTCCGCAGCGACGAGGCTGCCGCTGCGGGTGCGCCGCGGCTTGCGCTCGGGCTCGACGTCCACGGGCGCTCCGCCGACGGCGGTCGCATACGCGGGCACCGTGCCGACTTCGCGCTCGATCCGCGCGCGGCGGTTGCGGTAGCCGGGCTCGCGCTCCTTCCAGTGCGTGAGCACCGGCGAGGCGATGAAGATCGAGGAGTACGCGCCCGAGGCGATGCCCACCATCAGCGCGAAGGCGAAGTCCTTGAGCGTGCTGCCCCCTAATAACAGCAGCGCGAGCACGGGCAACAGCGTGCAGAAGCTCGTCGCGAGCGACCGCGTCAGCACCTCGGACATCGAGCGGTTGACGATCTGCGAGAACGCGGCGCGCGGCATTCGCGGCACGTTCTCGCGCACCCTGTCGAACACGATGATCGTGTCATATAACGAGTAGCCGAGGATCGTCAAAAGCGCCGCGACCGTTGACGTCGTCACTTCTCTACCGGTCAGCGCATAGACGCCGGAGGTGATCAACAGATCGTGCATCAGCGCGATCAGCACCGGCACGGCGTACTTCCACTCGAATCGCAGCGCAATATATGCCGAGATCACCAGCAGCGAGGCGATGATCGCGATGATCGCGCTCTTCGCGATCGTTTTTCCGAAGGTCGGCCCGATCGAAGTGCTCGAGAAGTTCCTCTCGCCGAACTTTTCGTTTAGCACCCGCCGGATCTCGCTGACCTTCGCGGGCTGCAGCTTCTCGACCGAGATCTGATAGCCGCTGCCGCCGATGCCCTTGCTCGAGTAATGCTGGACCTGTGCTGTCGGATAGCCCTGGGCGCTCATCGCCGAGCTCACTTCCGCCGAGCTGACGGGCTTGACGAACGCGGTCTGCATACGCGTGCCGGACTTGAAGTCGATGCCGAGGTTCAGGCCTTTGCCGCCGATCGCGAGCGCGCCGATCAGCAGGATCGTCCCGGACAGCGAGAAGAACCACTTCGATTTGCCCATGAAGTCCATGCGCCACTCGCGCTTGGGCTTGGCCGCGCCGAGCGCGGAGGCGCGGCTCATCAGCCGCGAGCGGCCCATCGTCCCGAGCGCCGCGCGCGTGGCGAGCACCGCGGTGAACAGCGACACGAGCGTTCCGATCCCGAGCATCAGCGCGAAGCCCTTCACTTCGGCGGTCGCGAGCGCGAACAGGATGAAGGCGGTCATGAACGTGACGACGTTCGCGTCGACGATCGCGGCGAAGCCGCGCGTATACCCCGTCGCGATCCCGGAGATGATCGTTCTTCCGCCCCTGATCTCCTCCTTGACGCGCTCGAAGATCACGATGTTCGCGTCGGCCGCGACGCCGATCGTGAGGATCACGCCGGCGATCCCCGGCAGGGTCAGCGTCACCGGGATCAGCTTGATCAGCGCGAACAGGTAGATCCCGTAGATCACCAGCCCGCCGACCGCGATCACGCCGAGCACGCGGTAGAAGAGCAGCAGGAACAGGCACACCACGAGGAACCCGGCGAGCATCGCGATGATGCCCTGTTTGAGCGCCGTTTTGCCGAGCGTCGCCGAGACCTGGGAGTTGGAGATCAGTTCAAGGCGGATCGGCAGCGCGCCCGACTGCAGCTCGTTTGCGAGTTCCTGCGCGGAGTTGATCGTGAACCCGCCGGAGATCTGCGATCCGGTGGACGCGTCGATCCCTTCGGGGTATTGGGTGTAGTCGATCGACGGGGCCGTGATCACCTGTCCATCGAGCACGACCGCGAAGTGCTGCTGGGCCGCTTCCTTGCTCGTGCCGGGCAGCTGCGCTTCCTGGCCGCGGTGGGCGATTTCCTTGGTGACGCGCTGGAAGACTTCCTTGCCGTGCGAGGAGAAGCCGAAGTTGACGTTCGGCTGTCCACTTCCGCCGGCGCCTTCGTCGAAGCTCTGCTGCGGGTTTCTGATGTCCGCGCCGGTGAGCACCGGTTCGTCGTTGAGCACGTACCAGCTGTTGGGACTGCGCAGCGTGACTTTGCCGGTCGCGGTTTCGCGCGGGCGCGACTGGACGAGCACGGTGCCGGGGTTCACGCGCACCGCCTTGGGCTTGGAGGCGGCCGGCGCTTTGTAGCCGTCCGCGTACAGGTTCTGCTGGGTTTCCTCGGGTCCGCGCAGCACCTTTTTGTGGGCCGTGTCGAGCAGGTACCAGCTCCCGTAGATGCAGCCTCCGACCTGCGCCGGCGTGCAGCCGGGCTCGAGCGTGGTCGCCCCCTTGTGCAGGATCGGCGGCCGTTTGATCGCGCGCTGCACCGCTTCGTACTCGGGCACCCCGAATTGGGAGGAGGCCGCCTGCGGGCCGCCGGTCGCCGTCGGTTCGGAGGATCCGGCCGGCTTGCCGGTGGGCCCGATCACGTTCGGCTCCCAGTCGTAGAAGTACAGCTGCGCGGTCTTGCCGACCTCGGCTTCGGCGCGCTGCGCGTTGCTCACGTCGGGCAGGGCCACGTCGATTTCGTTGCCGCCGCTGCGCTGGATTTCCGGCTGCGAGACGCCGAGCTGATCGACGCGGGTACGCATGATGTCGATCGCCCGGTTAAGCGATTCGGTATCGACTTTCGCTTGCGCCGTGGGCCGCCCCAGATAGACCAGCTGCACGCCGCCCTTCAGGTCGAGGCCGAGCTTGGTCGGCGTCAGCAGGATCACCGCCAGCGATGCGCCGACCAGGCCGGCGACGAGCAGCAAGACGAACGCGTTGCGCCGCCGGTCGGTCATGAGGCTGGTTTCGAAGTCATTATTTCTAAGGAGACTACTTCGCCTGGGTCAGTCCGCAACTACTTCTCCGGGGTCAGTACGAGCAGCAGCCCGCCGTCGTCGTCGTAGGCGGGGAACATGTCCGCCGTGGCGCTCGCGGCGACGTCGCGCTCGCCGGCGACGACGACCGGCACCTCGAGCGCGCGAACTCCCCACTCGAGCACCGTCTTGACGGGGTCGTCGCCGTTCTTGAAGCTGAGTCCCAGCACGCGCTCCACCCGCTGGCCGATCACCTCTTCCTCCTCGAGGCCGGTGAACTCGAACGAGCCCTTGCCGCAGCCGATGACGCGCCCCTCGCGGTCGCACACGAAAAAGGCGGCGTCAGGCGCGGGGTAGTAGTCGTCGAGCAGCTCGAACAGGAATGCGAACCCGCACTTTGCGCAGCCCTTGGGCTGGCGCGTGAAACCGATGTTGCGGTCGACCTCGCTGCTGCGATGTCCGCAGTTGGGACAGATGAAGGGATGAGCCATGCGCTACAGACTAGGGGAGCCGGCTTAATCGGGGCTCATTTCCCGCGGCAGCGCCTGGCTGTCCTAAAACAGCGCCCGTTCGCCGGCCGAGCGCGCGCCGGCGGGCACCGCCACGCCGAGGTGCGCGAACGCAGCGGCGGTCGCCGTGCGGCCCCGCGGAGTCCGCTTGATCAGGCCCTGCATCAGCAGATACGGCTCATACACGTCCTCGATCGTGTCCTGCTCCTCGCCGACCGCGACCGCGAGCGTCGAGAGCCCGACCGGCCCGCCGCCGAACTTCACGCAAATCGAGCGGAGGATCTCCCGGTCCAGCCGATCCAGTCCCAGCTCGTCGACCTCGAGCAGCTCGAGCGCGGCGTGCGCCGCGGCGGCGGTCACGACTCCCTGCATGCGCACCTCCGCGAAGTCGCGCACCCGCTTGAGCAGGCGGTTGGCCACCCGCGGCGTTCCGCGGCTGCGGGCCGCGATCGCGAGCGCTCCGCGGTCTTCGAGCTCGATCTCGAGAATCCCGGCCGAGCGTCTGACGATCGCCGCGAGCTCGTCGGGCGAATACGGCTCGAGCCGGGCCTGGATGCCAAAGCGGTCGCGCAGCGGGGTCGTCAACAGCCCGGTGCGGGTCGTCGCGCCGACGAGCGTGAACGGCGGCAGCTCGAGCGTGACCACGCGGGCGCCCGCGCCCTGGCCGACCGTGATCGGCAGCTTGCGATCCTCCATCGCCGGGTAGAACGTCTCCTCGAGCGTCCGCGACAGGCGGTGAATCTCGTCGACGAAGAAGACGCTGCTCGGCTCGAGCGCGGTGAGAAACGCGGCGATGTCTCCCTTGCGCTCGAGCGCGGGACCCGCGGTCTGCACGAACGGCACCTGCAGCTCGGCCGCGACGATCTGCGCCAGCGACGTCTTCCCCAGCCCGGGAGGGCCCGCGAGCAGCAGGTGGTCGAGCGCGTCGTCGCGGCGTCGGGCGGCCTCGATCGCGACCGCGAGCTGCTCGCGCAATGTCTGCTGGCCGACGAAGTCCTGCAGTTGCCTCGGCCGCAGCGAGCGATCGAGCTCGTCCTCGGGCACCAGATAGGGCGTCTGGATGCCCTCCCGTGCGGCGCCCGCAGTGGCCTCGCTCATGCTCCGATCACCCGGCTCGCGCAGCGCTGCGCAGGGCATCCGCGATCAGTTCCTCGGCGCTGTCGCCCTGCGCGTCCGCGAGCAGCGCCTCGACCTCACCGCTCGCGTAGCCGAGCCCGAGCAGTCCCTCGCGCGCGGTGCTCCGGGGGTCGCTCGCGGAGCGGTCCGTTCCGCGCCGCGCCGCGATCTGCATCTCCTCGCCGGCGCCGTGTCCGCCGAGGACCTTCTCGCGCAGCTCGACGATGATCCGTTCGGCGGTGCGCTTGCCGATCCCGGGCACGGCCTGAAAGCGGGCCGCGTCTCCGCCGGCGATCGCGCCGAGCAGATCCCGGGCAGGCCCGCCGGACAGGACCGCGAGCGCGACCTTCGGCCCCACCGCCTGCACCGACAGCAGCATCAGAAACAGCTCCTTCTCCTGCTCTGAGTGAAACCCGTACAACGTCAGCGCGTCGTCGCGCACGATCAGGTGCGTGTGCAAGATGGTCTCTCTCCCCGCGGCCGGAACGTGCTGCAGCGTCTGGGCGGACACCGCCGCCCGGTAGCCGACGCCCGCGCAGAGGATCACGACGTGGTCGGGCCGCCGCAGCGCGACCTCGCCCTTGAGCAGGCCGATCACAGCGCCGCCTCGAGCGCTCTGGAGAGCGGCGCGCAGTTGACGTGACAAATCGCGACCGCGAGCGCGTCGGCCGCGTGGTCAGGGCGCGCCGGCTCGGCGAGCCCGAGCAACGCCGCGACCATGTGCGCCACCTGCTGCTTGTCGGCGCGGCCGCTGCCGCAGACCGCCGCCTTGACTTGCTGCGGGGTGTAGCTCGCACAGGCCACGCGCCTGCGTCCGGCGGCGACCATCGCCGCGCCCCTCGCTTGCCCGACCGCGAACGCAGTTTTCACGTTCTGACCGAAGTACAGATCCTCGAGCGCCATCGCCCGCGGCTTGTGCTCGGCGAGCAGCTGGTCGATGCCCGACTGGATCTCGGCGAGCCTGCGCTCGCTCGGCACCCCCGGACGCGTCTCGATCACGCCGCCGTCGAGCGCGATCAGGCGTCCTGCGCTGCGCGCCACGACGCCGTAGCCGGTGCTGGCAAGGCCGGGATCGATACCGATCACGATCATGCTGTTGGATTCTGCGCAGACCGTCGGACGCCTGCCCGGGGCGCGCCTGAAGCCCTGCGCGGGCCGCGTTCCCCGGGCGCTAGGCCCAGAGCTTCCACGGCGCGTTGCCCGCGATCCACAGGTCGTTCAGCGCTACCGCATCCTTGTAGGTGTCCATGCACTCCCAGAATCCGTCGTGGCGAAACGCGCGCAGCTGCCCCTCGGCGGCGAGGCCCTCCAGCGGCTCGCGCTCCAGCACGCTCTGCCCCCCGAGCCGCTCGAGAGCATCCCGCTCGAAGCAGAAGAAGCCTCCGTTGACCCATCGCTCCGAGCGCGGCTTCTCGCGAAAGCCGGTCACCCGGCCATCCCCGTCGAGCTCTGTCACGCCGAACTGAAGCGTCGGCCTGACCACAGTCAGCGTGGCGAGCGCGCCGTGCCGTTCGTGCGCTTGGAGCAATGCGCCAAGGTCGATGTCGGCGAGCCCGTCGGCGTAGGTCGCGCAGAACGTCCGCTCGCCAGCGAGCCTGTCTTGCAGGAGCTTGAGCCGTCCGCCAGTCGGAGTGTTCTCGCCGGTGTCCACGCACTGCACCTGCACCTCCCCCGGCCAGCGCGCCTCACGCGCGTACGCGCCGATCATCTCGCCCTTGTATCCGGTCGCCAGCAGGAACCGCTCGAAGCCCCAGGCCGCGTACAGCCTGATCACGTGACCGACGATCGGCTCGCCGCCGATCTCCACGAGCGGCTTTGGAATCTCGCGGGTGTGCTCCTGAAGCCGTGTTCCGCGCCCTCCGCAGAGGATCACGACCGGCGGCCTGCCGGACGGATTCACGCCCCGCTACCCGGCAACTCGTTCAAGCACCTCGGCCGGTGCGTCGAAGTTCGCGTGCACCTCATTGACGTCGTCGTTGTCCTCGAGGACCTCGATCAGTTTCATCAGCCGCGTCGCCTGCGACTCGTCGATCGGCACCAGGCTCGAAGGCCGGTAGCCCATCTCCGCGCTCCCGATCTCCACACCAGCCTGCTCGAGCGCCTCGCGCACCTTCATGAAGTCGGCCGGCGCCGCAACCACCTCCCACAGCCCCTCGTCGGCGGTTATGTCCTCGGCGCCCGCTTCCACCGCCACCATCAGCTCTTCTTCGTCGTGCGCGCTCGCGTCGATCGTGATCGTGCCCTTCTTGTCGAACAGGTAAGCGACCGATCCGGGCTCGCCGAGGTTGCCGCCGTACTTGGAGAACGAATGCCTGACGTCGGCACCCGTGCGGTTGCGGTTGTCGGTTACGGCCTCGACGAGGATCGCGACCCCGCCCGGTCCGTATCCCTCGTACAGGACGCTCTCGAGCGCCTCTCCCTCGCCGCCCTCGCCGGTACCCCTGGCGATCGCGCGTTCGATGTTGTCCTTCGGCATCGACGCTTCTTTGGCCTTGCGGACCGCGTTCTCGAGCGTCGCGTTCGCGTCCGGATCGCCGCCCCCATCGCGCGCTGCAACCGTGATCGCCCGCGCGAGCTTGGTGAACTGCTGGCCCCTGCGCGAATCGACGACCGCCTTCTTGTGCTTGATGCTCGCCCACTTCGAGTGCCCGGACATGCTTAAAGATTACTTCCGCGGGGCATCCAGCCCCGCGTCCTGAAAACGACGGACGACCTCCCGTCGCCCGTAACCGCAGACCCCTGGTCTGCTTCCGCGGGGCATCCAGCCCCGCGCGCCGAGCGGATGCCGCTTAGGATGCGCAGCGACGTGGCGCAGCTGGATCCGGACATCTTCAAGGCGTATGACATCCGCGGGCTGTATGGATCCCAGATCGACGCGCACGCGGCGGAGCTGATCGGGCGGGCGTTCGCAAGGGTGCTCGCGGGGCTCGTGTCAAAGCGCGCGCCGGACTTGCGCGTGGGGCTGGGCCGGGACATGCGCTTGAGCGCGCCGGAGCTCGCTGAGAGCTACCGCGCGGGCCTACTCGCCGAGGGGGTGCACGTGATCGATGCGGGGCAGGTGGGCACCGAGATGCTCTACTACCTCGTCGGTTCGCGCGAGCTGGACGGCGGGCTGATGTGCACGGCCTCGCACAATCCCAAGCCGTATACGGGTGCGAAGCTCGTGCGCGACGGGGCGCTGGCGCTGTCGGGGGACGAAGGCCTGCAGGACATTCGCCTCGCGATCGAGTCGGGCCTCGGCGCGGCGCCCGGAGGCGGCAGCGTCGAGCAGGCGAACCTGTATGACGAATTTCAGAGCTATGTCGAGCGGTTCATCGACGTCGAGCAGGTGCGGCCGCTGAATGTCGTGCTGGACGGCGGCAACGGCATGGCCGGCACGATGGTCGGCCCCCTGCTCGAGCGCCTGGGCCTGCAGACGACCGCGGCCTACTGGACGCCGGACGGCAACTTTCCCGACCACGAGCCAAACCCGCTGCTGGAGAAGAACCGGCAGTTCATCGTCGCTCAGGTGCGCGAGACGGGAGCGGACCTGGGGATCGCCTGGGACGGCGACGCGGACCGCTGCTTTTTCATCGACGACACCGGGGCGTTCGTCGACGGCGATTTCCTCACGGCGCTGCTCGCGAAGTCGCTGCTGCGCAAGGCCGCCGACGACGGGCCTGCGCGAACCGGGTCCGGCGACGGGGGATCTGCAGACGGAGCGGCCGACGGCGAGCGCCCACGCGAGGCGGTGCTGTACGACGTACGCGCGTCGCGCGCGGTCGCGGACACGGTGCAGGCGGCGGGGGGAGTGGCGTATGTGAACCGCGTCGGGCACGCGTTCTTCAAGACGCGGATGCGCGCGGAGGGCTCACTGTTCGGCGGAGAGGTGTCGGGCCACTACTACTTCCGCGACTTCTTCTGCGCGGACTCGGGCACGATCCCCGCGTTGCTGATGCTCGAACTGGTCTCGCGCGCGGACGCCCAGCTGTCGGAGCTGCTCAGGCCCTACCGCGAGCACTACTTCATCTCGGGCGAGATCAACTCCGAGGTTGCGGACCCGGAGGCGAAGATGGCCGAGTTCGCCGAGCGCTATGCGGACGCGCGCCAGAGCCGCCTGGACGGCATCTCGATCGACTATCCCGACTGGCACTTCAACGTCCGCCCATCCAACACCGAGCCGCTGCTGCGGCTGTGCCTCGAGTCTTTGGTTTCGCGCGAGGACATGGAACGCAGGCGCGACGAGGTCCTGGACCAGATCCGGTCGTGACGGCGGACGAGCGCGAGCTGCTACGCGCAGCTGCGCAGGCGGGCATCCACCGCCTGGCGATTCCCACGCCGTTTCAGGTCGGGCGGGTGAACGCGTATCTGATCGAGGACTCGCCGCTGACGCTGGTCGACTCGGGGCCGAACTCGGGCAAGGCGCTCGACGAGCTCGAACAGGCGCTGGCCGCGCATGGCCACAGGATCGAGGACATCGAGCTGCTGATCGTCACCCACCAGCACATCGATCACGTCGGTCTGGCGTCGATCCTGGCGCGCCGCTCGGGGGCTGAGGTCGCCGCGCTGGACGCGCTGGCGCCCTACCTGCTGCGCTTCCGCGAGGAGGCCGAGCTCGACGACCGGTTCGCCCAGCAGATCATGCTCGAACACGGGATCCCGGCGGACATCGTGACCGCGCTGCGGGCCGTGTCGGGGAGCTTTCGCGCGTGGGGATCGGCCGTCGAGGTCACGCGCCGGCTGGCCGACGGCGAGCAGCTGCGCCTGCGCGACCGCACGCTGCGCGTGATCCATCGCCCCGGCCACAGCCCCTCGGACACGGTCTTCCTGGACGAGTCCCGCTCGATCCTGCTGGCGGCGGATCACCTGATCAAGCACATCTCCTCGAACCCGCTGCTCGCGCGGCCGCTGGGCGCAGGCGCGGACTTCAGCGGTCCTCGCCCGCGGGCGCTGGTCGACTACATCGCGTCGCTGCAGCGCACCCGCGCGATGGATCTGTCGCTGGTGCTGGCGGGACACGGCGATCCGATCGCGGATCACCGGGCGTTGATCGACACGCGCTTCGCGTTGCATCGGCGGCGTGCGGAGCGGATCCGCGGGCTGATCAGCGCGCGCGCGCGGACCGCGCATGAGATCGCCAACGAGCTGTGGGGCAACGTCGCTGTCACCCAGGCATTCCTGACGCTGTCGGAGGTTCTCGGACACCTCGACTTGCTGCTCGACGCGGGCACCGTGGTGGAACGTCGCGAGGATGCGAACGGGGTCGTGCGCTTCGAGGCGGTCTAGCGGTCGCTGTCGCGCTCGGGGTCGTTGTCGCGCTCGATCTCGCTGAGATGGGCGACGTTGGCGCGGTCGTCCTCGGCGCTGCTGGGCGCGCCGGCGAACCAGGCGTCGAGGATCTCGGCAAGCTCGGCCTCGGAGGTGCTGCGCAGGCTGAGCGCGAGCGCGTTGGCGTCGTTCCAGCGCCGCGCTCCGGCGGCGGTGGCGGCGTCGGCGCAGAGCGCGGCGCGCACCCCTGCGACCTTGTTCGCGGCGATCGACGCGCCGGTGCCGGTCCAGCAACAGACGATCGCCTCGTCTGCGCGCCGCTCCGCGACGTCGCGCGCGGCGGCCTCGGAGGACCATGCCCAGTCGTGTCGCTCGTCGGCGCTCAGCGCGCCGTGCGCGAGCAGCTCGTGGCCGCGCTCGCGCAGGCGCTCGAGGAGCACACCCGCGATCCCCACCGCTTCGTCAGCCGCGACCGCGATTCGCATCTCGCTGCGATTATCGCCCAGCGCGGATACGGTTGGCGGGTGCAGCAGCCGCCGGGGACACAGCCACCGCGCCGCTGGCGCCCGCGCTTGCATTGGGAGCTCGTGCTGTGCAGTTTGCGCGGCCACGCGCTGGTGGGCATGGACGCAGCGCAGCTGCGCCCGGAGGACGAGATCTTCGCGCGCGAGGACGCGAGCGGGACGCGCTGGTATCGCTGCTTGCGCTGCGACAGCTGGCTGGCGCTGCCCAAGCCGCAGAACCCGAGCAGGCGGCTACCGGCCGAGTGCGCCGAGATCGAGCTGCCGCTGCGCGGAAAGCCGCTGCGCGACAGGATCGTGCTGCGACTGATCGCGATCGATCGCGCGTTTCACTTCGTGGCGCTCGGCGGGCTGGCGGCGCTGGTGCTCTTGTTCTCGGCAGACCGGCGCACTCTGCACGACACCTTTTACAAAGTTGTCGCGGATCTGCAGGGAGGCGTCGTCTCCGGGCAAACACACGGGACGCACGGCTTGCTACACGATCTGGACACCCTGTTCACGACCTCCTCTGCGCACCTGCACCTGCTCGCGGCGGTCCTGCTCGGCTATGGCCTGCTCGAGGGCATCGAGGCGGTCGGCCTGTGGTTTCAGCGCCGCTGGGCCGAGTACCTCACGTTCCTCGTCACAACGTCGCTGCTGCCGTTTGAGATCTATGAGATCGTCACCCGCAGGACCCCGTTCAAGCTGATCGCGTTCGCGATCAACGTGGCGGTCGTCGTGTACCTGCTGCTCGCCAAGCGGCTGTTCGGGCTGCGCGGCGGCACGCGCGCGGACGACGCGGAGAGGGCGCGCGACCTCGGCTGGGGCGCGCTCGAACGGACGGCGCCGCCGCAGCCGCTCAGCTCGTGCGCGGCATCTCCGGCGAGCGCTTCGCGCGCGTGACCCGCTCGAGGAACATGCGATGGATGCGATCGTCGGCGGTCAGCTCGGCGTGGAACGCGACGGCGAGCATGCTCTCTTGACGCGCCGCGACCGGGTGGCCCTCGACCTCGGCGAGCACTTCGAGGGCGGGCCCGTGTTCGGCGATCCAGGGCGCGCGGATGAAGACCGCGCGCAACGGGCCCCCGGCGAGTCCGCGCACCTCAAGGTCGGTCTCGAAGCTGTGCAGCTGGCGGCCGAACGCGTTGCGCTCGGCGCGCATGTCCATCAGCGCGAGATGCTCGCGATCGAGCATGATCAGCCCGGCGCATGAGCCGAGCACGGGGACGCCGCCGGCGACGAGCTCGCGCAACGGCTGCGCGAGCCGCTCGCGGGCGAGGCCGAGCGTCATCGTCGTGGACTCGCCGCCGGGAAGCACGAGCCCTTCGACACCCTCAAGGTCGCCGGCAGCGCGCAGCTCGCGGGTCTGTGCGCCGAGCGCGCGCAGCATCCGCTCGTGCGCCTCGAACCCTCCTTGTAGCGCGAGCACGCCGACGAGCGGCTTCGCGAGCGGGGCAGGCGCGGCCCCGTTGGGCGCGCTCAACGGGCTCATCGACGGCTACCAGCCGCGCTGGGCGAGCAGCTGCTCGTGCTCGAGCTTGGAGCTCTCCAGGCTCGCCATCGCGGCACCGAGTCCGCGCGAGGCGTCGGCGACGCGCTCGGGATCCTGCCAGTGAGTGGTCGCCTCGACGATCGCGCGCGCACGCGCGGGCGGGTCGTCGGACTTGAAGATGCCCGAGCCGACGAACACGCCCTCGGCGCCGAGCGCCATCATCAGCGCGGCGTCGGCCGGCGTCGCGATCCCGCCGGCGCAGAACAGCACGACCGGCAGGCTTGCCGCGTCGGCGACCGCTTGCACGAGATCGAGCGGCGCGGCCAGCTCCTTGGCGGCGCCTGCGCGCTCGGCCTCGTCGAGCGTCGTCAGATGGCGGATTTCACCGGTGATCGCGCGCATGTGGCGGACCGCCTCGACGATGTCGCCGGTGCCGGCCTCGCCCTTGGAGCGGATCATCGCGGCGCCCTCGCCGATCCGCCGCAGCGCCTCGCCGAGGTTCGTCGCGCCGCACACGAACGGAACCTTGAAACGCCACTTGTCGATGTGGTTGCGCTCGTCGGCGGGCGTCAGCACCTCGGACTCGTCGACGTAGTCGACCTCGAGCGCCTGCAGGACCTCTGCCTCGACGAAATGGCCGATCCGCGCCTTGGCCATCACGGGGATCGTGACCGCGCGCTGGATGCCGTCGATCATCTCCGGATCGGACATGCGCGCAACGCCGCCATCGCGACGGATGTCCGCGGGAACGCGCTCGAGCGCCATCACCGCCGCCGCGCCCGCGTCCTCGGCGATCGTCGCCTGCGCGGGTGTGACGACGTCCATGATGACCCCGCCCTTGAGCATCTCCGCGAGCCCCGTCTTGACCCTGAATGTGACCTCGTCCCGCATCTCGCGTCCAGTCTATCCCGGTCAGCAGGCGCGACTTGGCGAGCCCCAGCCAGCCCTGATCGAGGCCGCGCCGCATGCGGCGCGGCCCTTGCGAAGGAGTGGACCGCGCAGGACGGTGTCAGTGGGATCATTGCGGGAGATGCGGAGATCGACGCACGCAGCGCTGCTCGTGATCGCGCTCACGCTGGTCCTGCTCGCGAGCGCCGCGCCGGCGCAGGCCCCCGGACGCGCAGTCGCGCGCGCGGCGCGCGCCCCCGCGACGCCGAGGGCGCGTGCGCACAAACCTCGAGCGCTCGCGCCGGGGCCGGCGACGGGTGCGCTCGGGCTCGACCTGCTGCGCAGGCTCGCCAGCGGGAACGTCGTCTTCTCGCCCGAGAACATCGCGGTGGCGCTCGCGATGACCGGCAGCGGGGCGAAGGGACAAACTGCTGCGCAGATCGCGGCCGCGCTTCACCTCTCCTCCCCGGCCAGTTTCGTCGGCCTCGGGACCTTGCAAGGCCAGATCGCCGCAGAGCAGGCCGCGGCGGGCGCGCGTGACCCGCAGGCGCCGACGCTCGACATGGCCGATGGGCTGTTCGTGCAGGAAGGATTCGCGCTGGAAGCGCCGTTTCAATCAGCCCTGCGGCAGCGCTTCGGCGCGGTCGCCCAGGGCGTGGATTTCGCCCACAACAGCGCCGGCGCGGTGCACACGATCGACAGCTGGGTGAGCGCGCACACGCAGGGGCTGATCCCCGAACTGTTCGCTTCGCTCACCGAAAACGCACGCCTGGTGCTCGCCGCCGCCACCTATCTGAAGGCCTCCTGGCAGACGCCCTTCAAGGCCGGCGCGACCGCGCCCGCGGTGTTTCACGGCGCCTCGCGCGCCGCGCAGGTGCCGTTCATGCACGAGACCGAATCGCTGCCCTACGCGCAGAGCAGCGGCTGGGCAGCGGTCGCGCTGCCCTATCGCTCCTCGACGCTGTCGCTGCTTTTGCTGCTGCCGCGCGGCCGCTCGCTCGCGGCATTGGAACGCACGCTCGATCCGACCCAGCTCGCACGCATCGCCGGCGCCCTGCACCCGGGCCCGGTCGCGCTGAGCCTGCCGCGCATCCACCTGACGCTTCACACCAGCCTCGTCGCCGCGCTAGAGGCGCTCGGGATTACCGACGCGTTCGGCGAACAGGCGGATTTCTCGGGCATCAGCCAAGCCGGGGGCCTCAAGATCGGCGAAGTCCAGCATGCCGCCGACCTGCGCCTGGATGAAGCCGGGACGGTCGCCGCAGCCGCCACCGGGGTGGAGATCGAAGCGACCGCGCTGCATACGCTTGTGCACCCGGTGGCATTCGACGCCGACCGGCCGTTCCTGTTCTTCCTGCGCGACAACCGCACCGGCGCCGTGTTGTTCGCCGGGCGGCTGTCCGACGCGGCGGCTGCGCAGGGTTGACCGCGCGTGCGCGGTCCGCCGCCGCCCCGCGGGTGGGTGGACCTACTTCAGACGGAACGCCCTGATGCGGTCGTCGTACTGGGCGCTGTCCTTGGAATAGACGCCGAACGCGAGCGCCTGGATGATGCCGAGCAGCGCGGTGTGCGAGCGCACGTATGCGGGGCTGTTGGAGGAGTAGTAGAGCTTGATCTGCGCGAGCTTGGCAACCTCCGAGAGGGTCGCGTCGGTGACCGCCGCGGTGCGCGCCTTGCGGTGGCGCGCGAGCTTCATCGCGCGCACCACCAGCGGGTGCGGGCGGCCGGCTGACAGCCCGATCACGAGCGCCCCCTGGTCGATGCGTCCGAGCCGGCTGAGCGCCTCCTGGGAGGGGCTCGCGACGACGTCCACGCGCAAATCGAGCAGCATCAGCAGATGACGCAGATAGCTCGCGAAGAACGCCATCTGGTCGGTGCCCGCGACGAGCACCTTCTCGGCGGCGACGATCGCCTCGACGAGCGCCTCGACCGAGCTGCGCGAGATCTTGCGCGCGGTCTCCTCGACGTTCAGGTAGTCCGCGGCGAGCGAGCTCTCGAACTCGTTCTGGTCGAGGGAGAACAGCGGCGCGGAGCCGTTCGGGTGCTCTCTTGCGACGCGGCTCGCATGCCCGCTCGCGTGCCCGCGGCGATATTCCTCGCGCGCCGCCGCTTGCAGCTCCGGGAAGCCCTCGAAGCCGAGCGCCTGCGAGAAGCGCACGACGGTCGAGCTCGAGGTGTTCGCCCGCCGGGCGAGCTCCTCGGCCGTCTGGAACGCGGCCTCGTCGAGGTGGTCGACGATGTACTGGGCGACGTCCTTTTGCGAGCGCGAGCATTCCTCGAAGCGCGCCTGGATGTAGGTCGACAGGCTCTGATGCTCGCTCGTGCCGTTGAGCAACGAGCGGCCCGCGGGCCGCGAGGCGGTTGAAGTCGCGCTGCGCTTCATCGGCGCACTTGTTCGACGGGTGCGACCCGCACTCCTGCACCGCGCTCGCCCGCCGGCGCGGGTTGCGCCGGCGTGACGATCCGCGAGCCACGCGATCAGCCGCCCGGCGATCAGCGGATCGCGGCAGCGAGCTTCACGAAGTAGTCCAGCGACTGCGGGTTGGCGAGCGAGTCGGCGCTCGCGGCCTCGCCGGGCGGGGCGCCCATCAGGATCTTCTTGACCGGCACCTCGAGGACCTTCCCCGACAGCGTCCTCGGCACCTCGTCGATCTGGAGGATCTCGTTGGGGACGTGGCGCGGCGAGCAGTCCTCGCGGATCCGCGCGGCGATCCGCGCCCGCAGCTGCTCGTCGAGCGCGACACCGTCGGCGAGCACCACGAACAGGTACATCGCGAGCTCGGCGCCCGCGCCGCGCGCGATGTCGACGACGAGCGCGTCGAGCACCTCCTCGACTGCGCCCGCGGCGCGGTAGATCTCGCTCGTGCCCATCCGCACCCCCTGGCGGTTGATCGTCGCGTCGGAGCGGCCGTAGATGACCGCGCCCCCGCGCGGCGTGATTCGGATCCAATCGCCGTGGCGCCAGACGCCGGGGTACATCGAGAAGTAACTCTCGCGATAGCGCGCGCCGCCGCGGCCGTCGCGCGTCGGCGGGTCCTCGCCCCAGAAGAACAGCGGCATCGACGGCAGCGGCTCGGTGAGCACGAGCTCGCCGACCTCGTCGAGCAGGCTGCGCCCGTGCTCGTCGAAGGCGTCGACCGCGCAGCCGAGCGCGCGGCACTGCAGCTCGCCCTCGTAGACCGGCAGGATCGGGCAGCCGGCGACGAACGCCGTGCAGACATCGGTGCCGCCGCTGGTCGAGAACAGCCACTGCTCGCGCCCGACATGCTCGTAGACCCAGCGGAAGCTCTCCGGCGGCAGCGGCGAGCCGGTGGAGCCGATCGCGCGCAGGGCGCTCAGGTCGAAGTCGCGCGCGGGCTCCACCCCCGCCTTCTCGCACGCCCCGAGAAAGCCCGCGGACGCGCCCATGCAGGTCATCCCGGTGCGCTCGGCCAGCCGCCACAGCGCGCCCAGGTCGGGATGCGCGGGGCTGCCGTCATACAGCACGATCGCCGCGTCGCTGAACAGGCAGCCGACGAGGAAGTTCCACATCATCCAGCCGGTCGTCGTGAACCAGAACATGCGGTCACCGCCGCGCAGGTCCAGGTGCAGCCGGCTCTTCTTGAGCTGCTCGAGCAGCATCCCGCCGTGACCGTGGACGATCGCCTTGGGCAGCCCGGTGGTGCCCGACGAGTAGAGCACCCACAGGGGATGGTCGAACGGAACCTGCTCGAAGCGCAGCCGCCTGTCCTGCGCGCCCGCTCCGCGCGCCAGCAGCTCGCCGAAGCTGAGCGCGCCGGGCAGCCCCGCGGCGGATGTGTCGGGCGAGAGATAGGGCAGCAGCACCGTGTGCCGGAGCGTCGGCAGCTCCGCGGCGATGCCGCGCAGCGCGTCGCCGCGATCGAAGTCCTTGCCGCCATGCCGGTAGCCGTCGACCGCGAGCAGGACCACCGGCTCGATCTGCGCGAAGCGGTCGATCACGCTGCGCGCGCCGAACTCGGGCGCAGCGCTCGAGAAGATCGCGCCGAGGCTGGCTGTCGCCAGGAAGCTGACGAGCGTCTCGGGGATGTTGGGCATGTACGCGACCACGCGATCGCCGCGCTTCACGCCGAGCTCGCGCAGACCCGCCGCGACGAGCGCGACCTGCTCGCGCAGCTCGCTGAAGCTCAGCGAGTCGAGCTCGCGCAGCTCCGAAGCGTGCAAGATCGCCACCGCGTCAGCGCCCGCGCCACCGTCCGAGCCCGCGCCAGGGTCCGAGCCCGCGCCAAGGTCCGGGCCGGGTTGCGAGCGACCGGCGAGCAGGTTCTCGGCATAGTTGAGCTCGGCGCCTTCAAACCAGCGCGCGCCGGGCATCTCGCGGGAGTCCAACACCCGCTCATATGGACGTGACGCGCGCACCCCGCAGTAGTCCCAGATCGCCGCCCAGAACTGCTCGAGCTCGGACACCGACCAGCGCCATAGCTCGTCATAGCTCGACAGCGAATGCTCGGCCATGAAGCGCGTGACCTGCGCGCGCTCGCGCGCCGCCGCCGAGGGCTCCCAGATCGGACGCAACGCAGCGCTCGAGCTCATCGCCCAAGTATGCTCGCCGATCGTGGAGCAGAACGAGCTGCGCCAGGAGTTCCCGGTGCTGCGCGCCCTCGCGTACCTGAACGCCGGCACCGACGGTCCGCTGCCGACGAAGGCCGTGCAGGCCGCCGCGCGCGAGCTCGAGCGCGAGGGCGAGGAGGGCCGTGCGCGGTCCCATTTCGAACGCCGCAGCGAGTTGAACGCGACGCTGCGCGCGGGCTACGCGGGATTGCTCGGTTGCGACCCGCGCGAGCTCGCGCTCACGACCTGCACGAGCGAAGGGATGGCGCAGGTGATCGGCGGGCTCGAGCTCGCGCGCGGCGATGAGATCGTGACCAGCGACGAGGAGCATCCCGGCTTGCTCGGCGCGCTCGGCGCCGCCCGGGCGCTGCGCGGGGTGACCGTGCGCGCGGTGCCGCTGCAGCGTGTCGCCGAGGCGGTCGGCGCGCGGACGCGGCTCGTCGCCTGCTCGCACGTCGGCTGGGTGAGCGGGAGCTTCGCGCCCGCCGAGCTGGCGCAGGTGGACGTGCCCGTGCTGCTCGACGGCGCGCAGGGCGTGGGCGCCGTGCCCGTCGATGTCAAGGCCCTGCGCTGCGACGCATACGCGGGCGCCGGCCAGAAGTGGCTGTGCGGTCCCGACGGCACCGGCATGCTGTATGTGAGCGAGGGTCTGCGCGAGCGCGTCCAGGTGCAGCGGCGCGCCTATGGAAACCTCGCCGACCCCGATGCGGGACTCGACGCGGCGCCGCACGAGGACGCCAGGCGCTTCGATGCGATGTCGCTCAGCGCCGAGGCCGCGGCGGCCGCGCTCGCGGCGCTGCGCGTGCTCGAAGCGGCCGGCTGGCCGACCGTGCACGAGCGCGCTCGTGAGCTCGCCGAGCGGCTGGTCGAACTGCTGCGGGCGGAGGGCCGCGAGGTCGCCCCGCGCGGTCCGAGCACGCTCGTATCGTTCGAGAACCCCGACCCCGAGCGCGAGCGCGAGCGACTGGCAGAGCAGGGGGTGATCTTGCGTAACATTCCCGACAGGCCCTGGCTGCGAGCGTCGGTCGGAGCCTGGAACGATGAGGGCGACCTCGATCGACTGCTGATGGCGCTCGCCCCATGAACTCCAGTCAGCAGACGACCATCCTTCCCGCGGACGGAGCGCTCGGCAAGGGAGCAAGCGCTCCCAGCACGCCGTTCGGGCGGGTGCGCGTGCGCACCGAGCACCTCGCCCTGGGAGCGATCCTGGCGCTGTCGGCGCTGCTGAACATCAACCGCCTGTCGCACAACCAGTGGGCGAACATCTTCTACTCCGCGGCCGTCAGGTCGATGCTCGGCTCGCTGCACAACTTCGTGTTCGTCTCGTTCGACCCGGGCGGAATGGTCACGGTCGACAAGCCGCCGCTCGGCCTGTGGGTGCAGGCGCTCAGTGCGAAGGTCTTCGGCCTGACCCCGCTCAGCCTGCTGCTGCCCGAGGCGATCATGGGCGTGCTCGGCGTCGCCGCTCTGTACTGGGTCGTGCGGCCGAGGTTCGGCGCGGCTGCGGCGATCGCCAGCGCGCTCGCGCTCGCGGTGTTCCCCTCGTTCGTCGCGGTCTCGCGCGACAACAACCTCGACAGCCTGCTGATCCTGCTGATGATCCTCGCCTGCGGCGTCGGGCTGCGCGCGATCGAAACCGGGCGCCTGCGCACGCTGCTCGGTTGCGCGGTGCTCGTCGGGCTCGCCTTCAACACCAAGACGCTCGCCGCCTACCTGGTTGTGCCGGGTCTCGCGCTCGGCTATCTGGTGTGCGCGCCCGGGGCGCTCTCGCGCCGCGTCTGGCAGCTGCTCGCGGCGGGCGCGGCGCTGCTCGCGGTTTCCGGCGCGTGGATCGCGTTCGTGGAACTGACGCCCGCGTCGCGGCGTCCCTACGTCGGCGGCTCGACCAACAACTCCGAGCTCGGGTTGGCGTTCGGCTACAACGGCTTCGGGCGCGTCGGCGGACAGGTCGGCGGGCCCGGCAACATCCGGATCGTGCTCCGGCATGGTTCGCTCGCGCGGATCGAAAAGGCCGCGCTGCAGCGCCAGCGCACCGGTTCGGCGTCTGGCCTGACGCGCCAAGGCCTGCTCTCGGCGATCCAATCGCCGCCGTTGACGGCGGCCGCCGCGGCGAAGAAACGAAAGCTGCATCCGCCGCCGCCGCCCCTGCTGCCGAACGGCCACGCACGGAATCCGACCGCGTTCGGCGGCCCGACGGGTGCGTTGCGCCTGTTCGACGTCGAGCTCAACGGCCAGGGCGCGTGGATGCTGCCGTTCGCGCTGATCGGCCTGATCGCGCTGGCGTTCTGGTCGTTCGCCGGGCCGCGCGCCGCCGCGCAGACCGAGGCGCCACTCGCGGGCGCAGGGGCCGTCGGCGATCCGCGCGCGCAGCCGAGCGTCGCCGCGGGCGGGCAGGCGCGGTTCGAACAGCGGCTTGGGCGGCGCGGCCCGATCTACGATCGCGCACGGCTCGGCGGGCTGATCGTCCTCGGCGGCTGGTTTTTGGCCGAGTTCGCCGTGCTCAGCTTCTCGAAAGGGATCGTCCACCCCTACTACATCTCCGCGCTTGGACCGGGCACAGCCGCGATGGTCGGAGGCGGCGCGGTCGCGTTCGTCGCGCAGGGTCCCCGCCGGCGGCTGCGCATGGCGCTGATCCCGATCGCGGTCGCGGCCACGGTCGCCGCTCAGATCGTGGTGTTGCACGACGAGCACTATCTGCGTTGGTTCTGGCCGCTGCTCGGCGCCGGCGCCGCGCTCGGGGTGGTCGCGATCCTGACGCTGCGCCGCTGGCGCAGCCAGGCGATGGCGCTCGTGCTCGGGCTGCTGCTCGTCGCCCCGGCCGTGTACGCCTCGACGACCTGGGGGTTCGACGTCGAGGGCACGTTCCCCGCCGCGGGCCCGCACGCGGCGGGGGCATACGGCAAATTCGGCGTCTCCAGCAAATCCGCGCGGGTCAACCGCGAGCTGATCGCCTACCTGCGCCAGCGCCACCCGGGCACCCGCTGGAACCTGCTGACTGAGGCTTCGGACTCCGCCGCGCCCCTGGACCTGCTGGGGTTCGATACGGGCGCTATGGGCGGCTACAGCGGCTACGACCCCGCGCTCGACGGCCCGGGCCTCGCCCGCCTGGTCGAGCGCGGCGAAGCGCGCTACGTGGTGATCGGGGGCGCCTACTCCGAACGCGGCGGCAACGCCGCGGCGACGGCCGTGCTCGACTCGTGCAGGCTGATCCCCACCGCGGCCTGGCAGCCGCCTCCGGTGAACCGCAACTCGCTGCTGCTGTTCGACTGCAAGGGACACGAGCGCGCGCTCAGAGCCGAGCCGGCTGTGGCCGCCGTCGGGCCCGCCGCTTAGGCGGCGACCAGCAGCTCGCGCCCGAACGCCCGCGCGAACAGCTCGCGCTCGCGGCTCGCGGCCCAGCGCGGCACGGTCGCCTCGCCGGCGGCGATCAAGCGCAGCTCGATCGCGCCGTGGCCATTGGCGCTCGCCGCCAGAAAGCGGGTCGCGCGCACCAGCTGGTCGCGCGAGCGCTCGAGATCCTCGGCCAGGCGCAGCAGCACGGCGCAGCGATCCAGTCGCGCCACGTCGTCCGGCTCGAACAGCGCCGCCAGCGGGCCGGGTTCGGGCAAGCCCTTGCGGTGGTAGCGGACCGCCTGCGCGATGATCGCGGCCTCCCTGGGTGAATAGCCGGGCAGGCCGCGGCTGAGGATCAAGTAGCGGGAGTGCTTGTGATGGTCGTCGTAGTCGACCGACATGCCGATGTCGTGCAGCATGCACGCCGCCCACAGCAGTTCGCGCTCGAACGGGTCGCCGTCGTGTAGCCCGAGCCGCGCGAGCTCGTCGAACATCGAGAGCGCAAGCGTCGCCACATGACCGGTGTGCGCGGTGTCGGGGCGGTACTGGGCCGCGAGGTTGAGCACGCTCTCGCGCCGCACATCCGAGAACAGCGGCGCCCGGCCGGCAGCGTCCGGGCCCTCGGGGGGCAACGTCCCGTCCTGCGCGAGCAACCGCTCGAAGAACACGCCCTCGCGCAGCCCCGCCTCGGTCACCTCGACCCCCTCGAAGCCGCCCGCCGCCAGCACGCCCTCCAGGACGATCGCGCCCGCGAGGATCAGGTCGGCACGCGCGGGCTTGATTCCCGCGATCGTGCTGCGCTTCGCCGCGGGCAGCGCCGCCAGGCGCTCGATGAGCTCGGTGAGCTCCTCGGCTTTGACGACGACGCCCTGGACTCCGTTGGACGGCAGCGCCTGCGCGCGCTGGACGGCCGCGGCCAGGTTGCGCACGGTGCCGCCCATCCCGACAAGCCGCCCGCCGGCTCCTGTGCGGCCCGCGCCGTCGAGCCAGCGGGCGTCCAGCAGCTCGCCGGCGACGTACTCGCGCAGCTCGTCGATCTGCCTTGGCTTGGGCACGCCGTTCGCGGGCAGGAAGCGCTCGGTCATGCGCACCGCGCCCAGCCGCCATGAGCCGAGCTCGCGCGCGAACCGGTCCGCGACCGCCACCAGCTGCAGCGACCCACCGCCGAGGTCGAGCACGCAGCCGTCGGCGAGCGTCGTCGAGTTGACCGCCGCGAGGTACGCGTAGCGGGCCTCGGCCTCGCGGCTCAGCATGCGGATCGGCAGGCTCGTGTGCTCGCGAGCGAGGCGCAGGAAGCCCTCGCCGTTGTCCGCGTCGCGGATCGCGCTGGTCGCGACGGCGTCGACGTCGGCCGCGCCGAGCTTGGCCGCACGGCAGAAGTGGTCGAACACGTCGAGCGTCGCCAGCGCGCGGCGCATCGGCGCCTCCCCCAGCCTGCCGCTGACGGCGAGCCCCTCGCCGATGCGGACCGCCTCGTAGATCTCGTCGATGCGCCTCCACCACCCGCCGGAGGACATGAACACGACGAGCCGAAACGAGTTCGAGCCGAGATCGATCACCGCGAAACGCTCGCCGCAGGGCACGCCCTGAGCCTATTCGGCGCGCCGGAGGTCGCGCACGCCGATGCCGGGCCGGTGCTGCTATTCGTCTGGCGCATGCCCGAATGGGCGATCCGCTCCGCCAGCGAACGCGACCTCGAGTCGATCCTCGGGCTGTGGGCGAGCGCCGGCGGCCCCGTGAGCGTGAGCGATACGCGCGTGGGCCTCGCCTGCCTGCTTGAACGCGACCGTGAAGCGCTGCTGCTCGCCGAGCAGAACGGGGTCGTGATCGGCTCGCTGATCGCCGCGTGGGACGGGTGGCGCGGCAGCTTCTACAAGCTCGCCGTGCATCCGGGTCATCGGCGCCGGGGGCTGGCCACCGAGTTGCTGCGCGAGGGCGAGCGCCGGCTGCGCGCGCGCGGCGCGATCAGGCTCACCGCGATCGTGATCGCCGGCGATGCCGCTGCCACGGGCTTCTGGGAGGCCGCGGGCTATGCCAGGCAGGGCGACCGCGCCCGGTTCGTGCGCCAGGCGGGCGCCGAGCGCTAGGCGCGATCTCTGCCAAGATCCGGCCGATGGCGCATGCGGGCGACGAGCTGCTGAACTCGCTCACCGGCGAGCGCATCGTGTTCCTGCGAACTTCGGCCGAAACGGGCGGCGAACTGCTCGAAATGGACGACTTCTGGGAGCGGCCCGGTAATCGCGCCCGCGAGCACGTGCATCCCGGGATGCACGAGCGCTGGCAGGTCATCGCCGGGACCGCGCGCTTTCGCATCGGCGCGGTCGAGCGGACCGCCGGCTCGGGGGCGATCGTCGTCGCGCCCGCGGGTATCCCCCACCTGGCTTGGAACCCCGGCACGGGGGCCGTGCACCTGCGCATCCAGATGCGTCCGGCGCTCCGCTGGGAGCGTTTCCTGGAGCGGCTGTTCGCGTTGATCAACGACGCCTCCGCGCGCGGCCTGGTCGGACCCGATCCGGCGTCGATCGGCGAGCTGATGCGCGAGTTTCCGCGCGAGATCGCCGCTGTGCCCGCGCTCGGCGCGAGATCGCAGGGGTAGACTGGCGCGCAGCCGTCCCCCCGGGCCAGCCGCGGTCCCAGCCCTCAGCCTTCTCGCCGAAAGGAGATTTCATGCACGCCGTGTTGATCCGCGAGACGGGAGGGCCCGAGGTCCTGCGTTTCGAGGAGGCGCAAGAGCCGGTGCCCGGCGAGGGGGAGGTATTGGTCGAGGTACGCGCGGCCGCGATCAACCCGATCGAGTACAAGCAGCGGCGCGGTGTTGCCCAAAAGCAGCTCCCGGCGATACTGGGCAGCGACGTGTCCGGAACGGTCGCGCGCTCGCGCGCCGAGGCATTCGCCGAGGGAGATGAGGTCTTCGGCTTTGCAGCGAGCGGCGCCTATGCCGAGTTCGCGATCGCCGACGCGCGCATGATCGCGGCGAAGCCCGCCGCCCTGAGCCACGAGCAGGCCGCCGCGATTCCCGTCGCGGGACTCACCGCCTGGCAGGCGCTGTTCGACCGCGCCCAGCTCGAGCGCGGGCAGAGCGCGCTGATCGCCGGCGCCGCCGGCGGCGTCGGCCATTTCGCGGTCCAGTTCGCCAAGCTTGGCGGCGGCCGGGCGCTCGGCATCGGCTCATCGCGCAACCGCGATTTCGTCCGCGGGCTGGGCGCCGATCAGTACATCGACTACACGCGCGAGGATGTCGGCGAGGCGGTCAGCGATGTCGACGTCGCGTTTGACACCGTCGGCGGGGACACGACCGAGGCGTTGCTGGTCACGGTCCGCGACGGGGGCGAGCTCGTCACGATCGCCAACGCGCCGCCTGAGCAGGCCGCCGCCGAGCGCGGCGTACGCGCGAGCCTGCTCGTGATGAGCCCCAACGCCGAGCAGCTCGCCCGGATCGCGGGGCTCGCCGCGGCCGGGGAGGTGCACATCGAGATCGCCGAGACGCTGCCGCTGAGCCAGGTACAGCGGGCACATGCGCTCAGCGAGTCCGGGCACACGCGCGGGAAGATCATCGTCGCACCCGGCACCTAGCGGCGCTCGTCCGGCGCCCCGGCGGGGCGCCTATCAGGCGGCCCATGGGCCATCTATCGAACATTCGTCCGCCCGGCGAATTTCGATCCCCGCAAACTGCGGGGTCGGGCCCTTTCGCGCCCGCAGAAGCCGCCTAGAGTCCTCTGCCGCCATACCCCCCTACGGTGCCCTGCGGCTTGGGGATGCATCCTACGGTTCCCAGATGCATGAGTCGTGGGGCACCGCTCTATCGCACCGCTCTACGTTAGAGCGCCCCGCCCAGCTTCTTAAGCCCGCTGCACAGCGGCGCCTCGGCGGCACGCGGTCGCGTCCCGCCAAATTTGAGGCGCGGCGCCGCTTCGCCCGGGCTTGCGCTGCGCCCGTTTCGCGGCCCGCGGCGGAGCGGCGCCATCACGGCCGCGCGACGCAGCGAAACCTAAACAACGCCTAACCCTCATGTACGCCAATTTGTCCAAGAATCGTTGGACAGTTCGGCCACGCACGTGGGGGACGAGACCGCAACTGCGGCTGCTCAATGTTGTTGCTAAGGCAACCAAACAGACCCACCTATGCTCTCGTGGTGCGAAAAATGCCACTTGGCGCCGAAAGAAACGGCATTGGGCGGGGTCTTTGGTAAGGGCTTTAGTTGATGAACCTTCCAACCGATACGTTCTACAGCTCGGATAAGCGATACTCGGACCTTACACGAAGCGATACCCTGGCCTTACACGATGAACCGAGAATTACATGATGGAACACCAGAACTGGCCACTTGACCCGATAGCAGCCGCAGCGCTCGTGGTGCGCGCGATCGACGACATCGATGAAAGCAGCGAAGAGGATCGGGATGCGCTGCTTTCGGACCTGCTCTGCGCCGCCTGGGGAAGCATCTGGGCCCAGAACCAGTGACCGCCCGGCCGCGCTGGTTTAGCTAGACCGGTCCGCCAAGCTCAATCCTGCGCGGACTCGTCGAGCAGCTCGCGGGCCCGATCGAGATCCTCCGCTGCGACGAGCACATCGCGTGCTCCGCCGCCGCCGACGCGCCCCGCTGGACTGAACCCGCTGGCCAGCCGCTGCGTGGCGCGAATGCCGGCTTCTATCAGCGGTCCGCAGATCATCTCGGCCTCAAATTCGTTCTGGGCGCAGGTCAGCACCTTCAGCTCGCCCGACATCGAGTCATCATATAGGGCACTCATTCCGCCAAAGGAGGTGCCTCATGTCGGCAATCGCGCGTCATCGCGCCGGCGTGATTTCTGTCCGTCGCCCAGTCCTCGCGCTCGTCGCACTCGTGTCGGTGCTGCTCTGCGCAGCTCCCGCCGCAGCGAGCGTCAAGGCCACCGCCAGGCAGCAGCGCGCGCTGGCGAGCGCCATCCGGACATCCCCGGTCGCCGGTCTCGACAAAGTACCGACGGTCCGCTACCGCGTCACCGGTCAGCGCATATCCTCGACCAGCAAGAGCTGGGCGATCGCACGGCTCGTCGCCCAACCGGCGTTTCGATCGCGCTTTCAGTCGGGCTATGTGATCGCGGTGCAGCCGGCCGGAACACAGCGCTGGGTCGTCGTCGATGCCGGCAGCTCCGAGGTCGGTTGCGGGATCGCCCCAAACAGTGTGATCGCCGACCTGATCGGCGCCCGCAACGCTGCCGAAGCCTGCCCTCCCGGCGAAGGGATCGCCTGATCGCCGCCGTAACAGGCAGCGGCCGGCGTTGCACTCGAGTATTGGGCCGGGCAGGTACCTTTCCCGGACCGTGTCGCTTCCTGCGCAGGGTTATCAGCTGAAGGGAATCTCGTCGAGGGCGTACGAGCATCCGGCCGACCGCGCAGCGACCACAGCGCTCAAGACGATCCCGCAGCTCGACGCGGTCGTCCGCAAGATCATCGAGTTCGGCTATGAGCGAGCCTTGCGCCGTGCCATCCTCGGCTCGGCAGTTCGCCTGGGAGATGATCAGCTCGGCGAGATCTGGCAAGCGCATTCCCGTGCCTATGCGACGCTCGACCTCAGTCCGGTCCCGGATCTGTACCTGACGCAATTCCCGATCGCCAACGCCCTGACGATCGGCGCCGGGAAACCGGTCGTGGTCGTCAATTCCGAGCTGGTGCGGCTGCTGGATGCCGAGCAGATGCGCGGAGTCTTCGGCCACGAGGCGGGGCACGTGCTCTCCGACCACGTGCTCTACGGAACGGCGCTCGTGATCCTGACGAGGCTGTCGACGCTACCGGGTGTCCCGGTGCCGCTGTTCCCGCTACGCACGGCGCTGATGGAGTGGCAGCGCGCGGCGGAGCTGAGCTGCGACCGCGCAGCCGCGCTGGTCATCCGCGATCCCGTGGCGGTGTGCCGCACGCTGATGGTGATCGCCGCGGGCGCCGAGGCCAGCAACCTCGACCTGGACGTCTTTATCAAGCAGGGCCAGGACTACCGCGAGAAGGTGTCTCCGTTTGACCGTTTCTCGCGCATGCTCAGCGATCTCAACCTCACACATCCCATGTCGGTCCAGCGCGTGCACGAGCTGATGGAGTGGGTCAGGTCAGGCGAATACGACCGGATCGTCGACGGCACCTACGTGTCACGCGGCGAACCCCAGAACCTGCGCGCCGATGCAAGCGATGCAGCCTCCCACTATGCCGAGCGCTTCCGCGACATGTTCAAAGAGCTCGGCGAGTCAATCGAGGACGCCGGCAAGCAGGTGACCGACTGGCTGCGAAAGACGCGTGATCGCGGTGACTAGAGTCTACCTGCGTAGAGTCTACCTGCGGTGATTTCGCGACCGTTATTACGACTGTGGTGGTCGACCTTCAGGGACGAATCACCCAGACGTTCTGCAGGGCCTTGTGCTTACCCGAGGTTGTCCGACACCTCGTAGAAGTTTGAGTGGCGGTCCTCCCGCCTCGTCCGCTCTGGTTGGGAGCGTTCGGGGCGCTAACCAAGTCCGAGAGGACAGGAGGAACCGCCATGAAGAAGGTATCTGGCCCGCAGGTCGTTACGGCCTCGGAGGCGTTGGAGAGTCCGCTGCCTGCGGAGATTCAGGAGGCGCTGGGTGAGCTCGTCGGCGCGGCGAGGGAGGGGCTGCTCGCGCTCTCGGTCGGGGTCGGCCTGAGCGTCGTGCATCAGCTGATGGAGCGCGAGGTCGAGGAGGTCGTGGGGCCGAAGGGCAAGTGGAACGCGCAGCGCACGGCGAACCGTCACGGCCATGAGGACGGGTCGATGACGCTCGGCGGGCGGCGTGTCGCGGTCCGTCGCCCGCGGATGCGCACGGCCGATGACGAGCAGGAGCTGACGGTCGCCACGTATGACTACTTCGCCGATCGTGACCCGTTGACGCGGGCGGTGATGGACCGGATGCTCGCCGGCGTCTCCACCCGCAAGTTCGCCGTCGTCGGCGAGCCGGTCGGTGAGGAGGTCGAGCAGGAGGCGGGTTCAACCTCGAAGTCGACGGTGTCGGAGCTGTTCGTCGAGCGGACCCGCACGGCGCTGGGTGAGTTGATGAGTCGCCGGCTGGATGACGTGCGCCTGGCGGTGATGATGCTCGACGGATTGGAGATCGCCGATCGCACGCACGTCGTGGCGCTCGGGATCTCAACCGAGGGCGTCAAGATCCCGCTCGGGCTGTGGGAGGGCTCGAGCGAGAACGCGACGCTGGCCGGGATGCTGCTCGCGGATCTCATCGACCGCGGCCTGGATCCTGAGCAGGCGATCCTGTTCGTGATCGACGGCGGCAAGGCGTTGCGCAAGGCGATCAAGGACGTGTTCGGCGAGCACGCGTTGGTGCATCGCTGTCACAGGCACAAGGAGAGAAATGTCTGCGACCTGCTGCCCGAGCGCGACCGGTCCCAGGTACTGGCGCGGATCCGTGGCGCGTGGGCGCTAAACGACCACCACCTCGCGCGTGAGCGGCTCGAGCTGCTCGCCTCAGAGCTGGAGCGCACCTGGCCTGACGCTGGCGCCTCGCTGCGCGAGGGACTCCCCGACACACTGACGCTGATGGCGCTCGGGATCGACGGGCAGCTGGCCAAGACGCTGTGCTCGACGAACCCGTGCGAGTCCATGATCGAGATCGTCCGTCACACCCAGCGCAACGTGAAGCGCTGGCAGAACGGGGACATGCGCAAGCGTTGGACGGCCGCCGGCATGCTCGTCGCCGAGCAGCAGTTCCGGCGGATCATCGGCTACCGCGACCTCGCCAAGCTCGTGATCGCGATCGAGCGCCACACCCTCCTCGACGCCGAGAAGAACCGCGACACTCAGGACACTCGCAAGCCCGTTACCGTGTGACCATCAACCCGTGAGGATCGCCGCCGAAGTTCCACGACGAACCGGACAACCTCGCTTACCCCCGGCGGCTGGTCAGTGGACCCTCGCAACAGCATCGCCGGGGATGCGAAGCACTCTAGCAGCGGTCGGTCACCAACTCGTTGCTGCATGCTCAATACGCTCAGGTGAGACGGTTTGAGCTGGCCCGCGTGATCGTAGCCGCAACGGACGGCACTTACAGGTGGATCGTGGCACGCAGGTGTTTCAAGACCGTGAGTCGCTGCTACAGGCCGCTGCCACTTTCGACGAGCAGCCACGCGCCATCGATGCGCCGGCCAACCGTCGTCCGGCGCCCGAATTCTCCCGGTGCCTGGAAGTACCCAATAACCCCAGGCACTGGCTTCATTAGGGGCAAAGATGCCGGTCTGGCGCCAGGATTCGTGGCGTCAAGTACGACAGCGGCTCGGAAGAACGAGTTGCGAAGGTAGTACGTGCTACTAGCACACGTAAGGAACGGCTGGCCGATACTGCCGGTGAACGATCGAACGCTCGGGACTGTTTTGCCCCAGCTGGCAGTGAGGCCGGGAACGCCACGCGCTCTGATCTCGCACGCACCTTGTGCCGGGCGCGCTGGACGCTGCCAGAACACACTTGGCAGAAAGTCCAGTTTCGGTTCTCCCGTGAAGGGCTGCGGGATCGATTGCCCGCTTGCATTGACCGGGACGAGCTGCGGAGCCATGAGGGGGGGTTCGTTTATTGCGTTGATTGGGTCGAGTTCGAGGAGTACGGTGCGAAGACCGTACGGCAAACCTGGTTCGGCCCGCGTCGGAATGGGAGCACTGCCGTTCACGGTGACAGCTGCTACTTCACCGGTTGTGAGTACCAGGCCGGATAAACCGGAGTCCAGAATCGGGCGCCCACGAGCCAGGATTAGCGGACAACCTTTCCCATGCCCGGTGCTAGTGTTGAACACCCAGCACCAACCGACCTCGCCCGCTTTGAGCGGCGCAACCAAATACACTTCGTAATGCTCGTGGCTCGCGTGGAATTCGTGCGGCCCTGCTGTTGCAAGCGCAACCGTTGATAACGCTGCGACGCTCCACCCGCACAACGCGACGAACAGCGCAAGCCCCGCGACGACGCCTCGTCGAGCGAAGCGACCGATCATAGAAGCTGCCCTCCCTGGGTAACGATTCCCATGAGACCGCAGTTCGTCATAACGACCTAAGCAGCGATCGCGCACGCTTCGAGCGACGGCGAGTGCGCCAGCTCGTATGGCCCGACCCCCTGAGTTCGGTCCGGTGCTTATGAGAGTTCTACCTGTCCACGATGATGGACGAGGAAGGAACTCAGATGAAGCGACGCAGGCACACGCCCGAGCAGGTCGTTCGCAAGCTGCGCGAGGCCGAGCGGCTGCTCGCCGAGGGCAAGGCGATCCCCGAGGTCGCCAAGGAGCTCGAGGTCTCAGAGAACACGTTTCACCGCTGGCGCGCGCAGTACGGCGGGATGAAGGCCGACGACGTCAAGCGCTTGAAGGAGCTCGAGCGCGAGAACTCGACGCTGAAGCGGATCGTCGCGAACAAGGAGGTGGAGATCGAGGGGCTCAAAGAGATCGCCAAGGGAAATTGGTGAGCCCGTTGCGCCGACGAGCAGCGGTCCTGATGCTCATGGACCGCCTCGAGGTCTCGGAGCGACGGGCGTGCCAGATCGCTTCTCAGCACCGCTCCACGCAGCGACGTGCGGCGTGCGTGGCGGGCGACGACGCGGCGCTGCGGGCCCGGCTTCGCAAGTTCTCGAAGGATCGCCCGCGCTGGGGATATCGCCGCGCGCACTCCCAGCTTCTCGAGGAAGGCTGGACAGTCAACCGCAAGCGCGTGCAGCGGCTGTGGCGGGAGGAGGGCCTGCGGGTGCCCACCCGCCGGCGCAAGCGCCAGCGACTCGGCGACTCGACCGTGCCGGCCAAGCGGCTTTCAGCGGAGCGTCCGGATCACGTGTGGGCGCTTGACTTCCAGTTCGACCAGACCGCCGACGGGCGCATCCTGAAGCTCCTGCACATCGTCGACGAGTTCACCCGCGAGGCGCTGGAGGTCGGCTGCGAGCGGCGCATCGACGCGGACGAGACGGTCGGCCGGCTCGAGCGGATCGTCGCCGAGACCGGCCGGGTGCCTGCCTTCATCCGCTGCGACAACGGTCCAGAGCTGACTGCGAACGCGCTGCGGGACTGGTGTCGCTTCTCCGGCGCCGGCAGCGCTTACATCGAGCCGGGCTCGCCGTGGCAGAACCCCTATGTCGAGAGCTTCGGCTCGCGCATCCGCGACGAGCTGCTCGCCGTCGAGCAGTTCTCCTGCCTGGCCGAGGCGCAGGTGATGGTCGAGGACTGGCGCGAGGACTACAACCGGCGCAGGCCACACTCGGCGCTTCAGATGATGGCGCCAGCCCGGTTCGCCAGGGGATGGCGTCTGGCGACGCAGCAGGGCAAGGTAATTCCCTTCACCGACCCCGTGAAGGCGCTCAGATCGACCGCGAACGGCTCCGTTTCAATGCCGCCGGGTGAAAATGTGTCCGATTCGGCGCCGGGGGCCCTCGGCAGCGCGCCCGCCGCCTTGCAGCGCTCGCCCTCCGGGCTCGCTGCGCAAGGCAGCGGCTCCCCTACCCTTCACACACACAACGGCCACCAACTCTCACAGCAGGTGGACCGATGAACGGGGTCCGGTCACGTAGACCGATCCGGCGGGCTGCTCGGTGTAATGGTGCGTCTCTCGCCAGAGCCGCAGCGCAGCGACCGAGCCATGCCGACTCGCGCGCGAGCAGCTCCTCCCACTCGTACCGTGTCAGCTGGCAGCGTTCAACTCGATCCGCACGCGCATGATCGAGTCGGCGAGCAATGTCGGGATCGCGATGTCGCCAGCAGCGCACCGTGCCCGCCGGCTATCAGACGTTCACGATCGGAAACGAGGGGTGCCCGCACGCAACTTGAGTTTGCCGACGTGGCGCCACTCTCGCTCCCACCAGAACTCCCGCATCGCGGCCGGGGGCGCTGTGTGAGCCCCGGGACGTCGCAATCGCCCGCCTGAGTGAGGCACCCTCGGCGGGTGCATCACAGGTTGCGTCACGCTTGCCGCCTGCACCGCTCTGCACTGCCGAGCAAGTTGCCCTTAAACACTGGGTTTGCGCGTCTGTGCACAGCCGTGCAGAGGGCCGGATTTGATGGGCCCGGCTGGACTCGAACCAGCGACCTACCGATTATGAGTCGGCAGCTCTAACCAACTGAGCTACGGGCCCCTCGCGCGTGCGACCGACGGCGCGGCGCGACGTGCCAGACGCTAGCAGCGAGATGTGGAATGCTCAGCGGCGCCGCTCCTGGACGGTTGGGGCGGAGTCGCCTGCGCGGCGGCGTCCCAGACGACGAACCACGACCGGGAGGGAACCGATGGCAGACCGAGCAGCAATCGTGACCGGGGCATCGAGCGGGATCGGGCTTGCGATCGCGCATGTGCTGGGCGAGGAAGGCTATGCGATGACGCTCGCAGCGCGTCGGCCCGAGAAGCTTCAGGCCGCGGTCGAGGGGCTCGAGCAAAGGAGCTATGACCTGCAGGCCGTCGCCGCAAACGTCTCCCAGGAGGAGGACGTGCAGCGCGTGGTCGCAGCGCACCGCGAGCGTTACGGGCGCCTGGACGTGCTGATCAACAACGCCGGCGTCGGCGTCGCTCAGCCGGCGGACAAAATCGAGACCAAGCGGCTGGACCTGCAGCTCGGCGTCAACCTGCGCTCGATCGTGCTGTTCTACCGCGAGGCGATCCCGCTGCTCCGAGAGGCCGCCGCCGAGCACCGCAGCGCGCTCGTCGTCAATACAGCTTCGATCGCAGGCAAGCGCGGCATCGGCGGCAACGCGGTGTATGCGGCGACCAAGTATGGCGTCGTCGGCTGGACCGATTCGATGAACAACGAGCTCGCAGCGTCGGGCATCAAGTCCACGGCGCTGTGCCCCGCGCTGGTGGATACGCCGATGACCGACTGGGCCAAGGGGGATGTGCCCGCCGAGGAGATGATCCGCCCGCAGGACATCGCCGAGGCGGTGCGCTACCTGCTGAAGGTCTCGCCGATGTGCGTGATCCCCGAGATGATGTTCATCCGCCCCGGGGACACAATCTAGGCTCTACAAAGCCAAATCTGTCAGGCCCTCATCATCGGGGCTCTCAGGGACGGCACATCCAGTCGCTGCGTGCGTGCGCCTGAGGGAACTCAAGCCCGGGTTCGCCGCCAGAGCACGGCTAGAGCTAGCGCCCCAAGTGCGACCTCATCCCAATGTGTAGGGGAGATCGGGCTCACGGCGAGGATAAACAGCACCGCCCATACCAGCCACGCCATCTGCACCCCGCGACGGGTGACCTCTGGATACCGACGGATCGTCTCGCTGAGGCGTCCGGAGAAGTAGCCCAGCTCATGCTCCTCGCCAAGCAGCGTGGCCGCTGTCGAGAGCGCGGCGAGCGCAAGCACAAACGCGAGATAGCCCAACGGTCGCATGCAGGCGAGCATGACGCCGTACAGACGGCGCGGTATCTGCTTCGTTACGACCTGTGCGGTCGGACCCACACCCAGCACCGACTGCCTCCCAACATTCGGTCTGAGAGTACATCAAATGATCAGCGTTGGTACTGCGAGCATCCGTTCGCATGGACCTTGACGGCGACTTTCTCGAAGACCGCCTGTGCGGCGTCTTCCGGCGGACCTACAGCCGCTCCGAGCAACGCGCCCGTCCGGGCTGGGAGCCGAGTCCCGAGGGCTCGCGCTGCCCGACGTGCGCCCGCTGGCCAACGCGCTGATCGAGGGGACGGCTGAGCCCTGGATGCTCGTGCCGGCCGACGCCCTCGACCCAGAGCTACCGGCTGCTGTGCGGGCGATCCTGCTCGAACGTGGCGGCCTGACGCGGGCGGACGCGCTCGCACTGCGCGGCGCGGTGCTGAAGCCTGGACCTAGCTACAGCTAGGAGGCACCGCATGTGTGAGCAACGTCAAAGATGCGGACTCGTCGGCCTCACCAAGATACAACGACCCAAAGCCCTAGCAGTCCCTCTCCGAAACGCCCCGCGCCCCTCTGCGGGGCGTTTCCCTTTGCGGATCTCTGCTCGCGATCGCGGAGGCCGGCAGACTCCGACGCCCCGGTCGCAAGAGACCCCAGAGCGCCCCAACATGGTGCGGTTTGCTTGCCCTGTGCCGCACCGCACACACGCGCACTGGTCCAGCGTCAATAGTTGCAGTCGATGTCAGCCGCTCTTCCCTCAAGCGATTGGCAGAGGTGCGATTGGGGGGGCGCGCACCATTGGCCTGTCTCGCCTGCGCCCGGCGGGCGAGACAGGCACTAATCCGGTCCTCCTCGGTCTTGGACGCCTTAGGACGGCGGGCTTCCTTCTTCTCGACAGGCGGGGCCGGGCGCGGGTTTCGCGCCCGGCCTCCTACCCCCCGGGCCACGACAATCAACGCAACGCGGCCACGACAACTCTCGCGGCGCTCGTCGTTGCGTTGCTCGGCAGCTAGGCCCTGCGAATGGCCTGCCGTTCGAAGGTCCGCACGCGCGTCAGGAAAGTTCGCACGCGCGTAAGAATTTCGACATGCCTACGGGTCCCTTCTAAGCGCATGGCGGTTCGGGTGCCCCGCAATTCATTTAGTCCTCGGCGTCGCTCAGCATCTCGTTCGGCTACTGTTACCGGTCGCACCTTTATTGGTGTCGACACTGGGTCCCTGACGAAACGAAGAGGGGGGCATCGTGACAATCACTGGAACCGGTTTCGGCCGGGGAAGCGAAGCAACGCTCTTCAAGTTCGGCTCGACTGAAGCCACTACGGTCAACTGCACATCGAGCACCAGTTGCATGGTGGTGGTCCCCTCGCGCGTCGCCGGAACTGTGGAAGTAAAAGTCACCGTGAGCGGCCAGAGGAGTCCGACAGCAGCCCCTGCAGACCGATACACGTAACGGTTGACATCGGCGCGTCAAGCAGCGTCGGTGTCCTGGCGCCGGGCCGGCGATCTGGCAAGGCCCCGGGCGCCGCTCCCAGGATCACTCCTTCACATCAGGTGATCCGATCTGCCGGACCTATTCTTCAGGTGTAGCGATTGCCACCCTGTTACCGAATTCCCAAGGATTCCTTTCTTTAGCGTGTCCTGGCAGAAAGTTCGAGATCTTTACTTCGTAGGGTTTAGGTTCTAGTTCTGTTATCGTAATTTCATGTCGTTCTGGTGAAAGTTGTTCTTTTACTTGCGTCCATTTTTCTTTGGTTTCTTCTCCTGACCCTTGCCGCCAAGCCACCCTCCATCTTTCTTCTTCCCATCTATTTTCTACTTCTTGTGGTTTCCAGAACCATTTCACCGTAAGCGAATGCTTCCCCGGGAAGACTTCCAGGTTACGCATTGGTGGTTCTTTCTCGGTGGTCAAAGCAAGTACGGCTTCTTCTTCGTCATCGGTGTTAGCTGAAATCCCCGTCACATTGGAGAGCTGATGCACCGGCGCTGGGACCGTATATTTGGGTTCGTCGCCTTCGGCGGTAAATGTCCCGTTGTCCAACTCTCCCCTGTCGTCATTGCCCCAGCTCAACAGTTCGCCGCTGCCCTTCAGTGCAAGGCCGAAGCCGCTCCCCGCGACGATCTGCGCGACATTTTCCAGGTACGGACCTTCCGGGCAGGTTTCTCCCGCACGTACGCTTTCAGCACAAACAGGCTGCGGAAACTTGCTGCACTGGTGTCTTTGGTTACCACCACATTTTTCCGGACCTTCATGCATCCCGTCGCCGAGCTGACCGTGTGTGTTTTGGCCCCAAGCCAAAACCTTACCATTTTCAAGCAGTGCCATGCTTTGCGCGCCACTTGTTGCAACTTCCTTGACACCGCTCAGAGGTATCTCTTCTCCTTTACTATTCTTCGTGAGAACCTTCCTCAGTTCGAAACTGTTTTCTACGCTACCGTTCCCCAACTGCCCCGAGTTGTTCTTTCCTGCGGCCATCACGATCACGGTCCCGTCTGTCTGTTCAACGAGCGCAAGCATAGAAACCTGATCTCCAAAGTTTCCGCCGATCGTGACGGTCTTCACACTCCTTGCTCCAGGAGGCAGCACGGCGGCAACAGGTAGCTTTTTTTCTTTAGTCGTCTTATCCCCTAGCTGCCCAAATTTGTTTTCGCCCCACGTAAAAAGTAGGCTTTCGCCGGGGAAGGGTACAATGGCAGCATCATCGGGGCCCCTCTGCGAGATCGAAATCGCCCCACCCGGAAGCTTCGCAGTCACGGGTATCACGCTCGAGCACTTTTCCGGCTCTGGTTTATTTTCACAGGTAGTGCCATTGCCAAGCTCACCAGCGACACTGTCTCCCCACGTCTTTACGGCACCGTTCTCGAGAAGAGCCATTACGTGGCTCCCGCTTGCTGCGATTTCCTTAACGCCTTTTAGATAGTCTTCGGCGGGGCAGGGCAATTCTGTGATTTCGACAGTGCACACCGGGACGGGGATATACGAGCGGTCTCCATTCCTCCTTTTCATCCCGTCACCAAGCTGACCCCATTCGTTATTACCCCACGACCTGACCGTCCCGTCTTCCAACAGCGCATAGCCACTAGCTTTGGACACAACAACTTGCTTTACTCCTTCCGGAGGGTTAGGGCCGCTAACCGGAAAGACGGTCCACTCGGGCTCGGCCATCGTGTATCCGGTTCCAAGCTGGTCGCGATGATCCACCCCCCAGCCGACCATTGCGGCGAACGTCGGCGCAGCAAGAAGAGCAGTGCCCGCGCATGCGGCTAATACCCCCAGCACGAGCATTCTGATCCGCCCCATGGCACATCACTCCTTTCCCTCAGATTTGCGGAGGCTTGACATTCGCCCTGATTGCTAGCGTCGCAGTCGCGGACTGAACGACCCCACGCCTCCGCCAAACCCGGTCCGCCCGACGATCCTCGCCATCCCACGACCGTCCGTCCAACACGCCCTCCCCACTGCACGGTGTCCCCCTCGTGACGGTGCAGCTTATAGGCGTACGCCAAAAAGTCAAGCGAATTGACTCTCTATGCCGCCCTGTTTATCTGCGCCCTGCATAGCACGACACGGGTCGGAGAGCGATCGTCGCCAGCTTACATCGGCACCACCTTGCGACGCTCTTTGTGCCGGATCTGCTGCGCTTCGGCCCAGCACCCCGCCGCGCGATTCTGCCGCACGGTGCGAGTACGGCAATCCTTGTCGCTGACCTGCACTCGAGCGAGGAGAGCGCGGGATTCTGAACTGTTCGTGATCTCAGCCCAGCGATGACGTCTGGCGCTTCACTTGCCGACGCCCCCGCCACCTTCTGCTTCCGACTGCTTCTAACTTCGATTTGATCTTGGCTGCTTGCGTCATTTTTACCCTTCCTTCTCAATTGTTTCCTGGACGCGCTGCTGCCGAGCAGCGACGCGTTCTGAGGGCATCGGGACTTCCCGCACAATGTTCGCGACCAGCTCACCGTCTACATATTCCACGCCCACCAGCGGGTGCTCCTGGAGCATCTCAGCCAGCCATTCAACGTCTTACCAATGCCGCTCGAGTGCCTGCCGTGTTCTCATGATCACCTGATCCTCGACCTCGGCACGGCGGCGCTCGGGCAATCCCGCTAGCGTCGCCTGCACGTCCCGGGCGTCCGATGCGCTCCCGCAGAGCACCGAGCGGCCATACTTCAGCGTTTGGGCCATTTGGCCTAAACGCAACGGTCAATTCGCGCACACTGCGCGCCTCTGTCGACCAGCTGCTCGGCCTCGAGTAATGTGTCGCCGGCCCGGTACACTGCCCTTCCGCGAGCACCCGCTCGCGGAAGCCCTCCTCGCCGACGAACGCGCGCGACCTTCCCGGAGATCTCGCGCCAATTTGGTCCTGACACCATCGGATTTAGTCGGACTCGGGCGGAGTGACTTTGGCTCTAGCAAGCCAAATATGGCTCTAAGCCACTGGTTATTGATGATGTTCATCCGCCCAGGGGACTCGATCTAGGGCACGCCCTGTAGGGTGACGCCGATGAAGCTCGGCGTTCACATCGGCTACTGGGGCCTCGGTCTCGACTCCTCCGACCAGCTCGCGATCGTCCAGGAAGCCGAGCGGCTGGGCTATGACTCGGTGTGGACGGCCGAGGCATACGGATCGGACGCCGCGACGGTGCTCGGTTGGCTCGCGGGGCAGACGACGAAGATCAGGCTAGGTTCCGGCATCTTTCAGATGCCCGCTCGGTCAGCGGCGATGACGGCGATGACCGCGGCGACGATCGACCAGCTCTCGGGCGGGCGCATGATCATCGGGATCGGCTCGTCGGGACCGCAGGTCGCCGAGGGCTGGCACGGGCAGCGCTTTGCCCGCCAGCTGCAACGCACGCGCGAGTACATCGCGGTCCTGCGCATGGCGCTCGCACGCGAGCGCGTCGAGTTTCAGGGCGAGACGCTGGAGCTGCCGCTGCCCGACGGGCCGGGAAAGGCACTCAAGCTCACGATCTCGACCGTGCAGGATCGGATCCCGATCTATCTCGCGGCGATTGGCCCTAAGAACACCGCGCTCGCCGGGGAGATCGCCGACGGCTGGATCCCGACCCTGTTCTCCCCCGAGCACGTCTCTGAGCTGCGCCCGCTGCTGCAGGAGGGCGCGGCGCGCTCCGGGCGCTCGCTCGACGGCTTCGACATCGCGCCGACCGTGAACGTGTTCGTCAGCGAGGACCTCGACGCGGCGCGCGACGCGATGCGCCCGTTCATCGCCCTGTACGTCGGCGGGATGGGCTCGCGCAAGCAGAACTTCTACAACCAGCTCGTCACGCGTTACGGCTTCGAGCGCGAGGCCGCCGAGATCCAGGACCTCTATCTCGAAGGCAAGCGTGACGAGGCGATGGCGGCGATCCCCGCGCAACTGATCGATACGGTCTCGCTGTGCGGTCCACCCGACGTCGTGCGCGACCGGCTCGCGGTCTACCGCGACGCGGGCGTGGGCACGCTCGGCGTCACTCCGACCGCGTTCAGCGCCGACGATCGTCTCACGCAGCTTCGCCTCGTGGCCGAGCTCGCGAGCGCCTGAGCCGGCTTGCCGATGGCGGCACCGGCGCGGCGCATTTTGCTCGGCGCGTTCGGCGACCCCGGTCACGCGTTTCCGATGATCGCCCTCGGCCGCGGGCTGCGTGCGCGCGGTCACGACGTGACCCTGCAGACCTGGAGACGCTGGCAGACACACGTCGAGCGTGAGGGCCTGCGCTTCGCCCCTGCGCCCGAGTACGAGGTGTTTCCCTCGGGGGGCCCCGATGGCGCGCCGCTCGACTTCTACGAGGCGGTCGTGCACGCCACCGGGGACACGCTGTCGCTCGTCCGCGCTCTTGCTCCCGATGTCGTCGTTGCGGACATCCTCACGCTCGCGCCCGCGCTGGCCGCCGAGCTGTGCGACATCCCGAGGGCGACGCTCGTGCCCCATGTCCATCCCGAGAACGAGCCCGATTTCCCGATCTACTCGCTCGGCGCTCGCCTGCCGCGCACAGCCATCGGGCGCGCCTTCTGGCGGCGGGCCCAGGGACCCGTTCGCCGCGGCGTCGAGCGCGGCCGCCTCGAGCTCAACGCCGTCCGCGCCCGGCTCGGGCTTTCCGAACTTGGCTACGGCCACGGCGGCACGAGCCGCGAACTGGCGCTGATAGCCACCTTCCCCCAGCTCGAGTATCCGCGCGCGTGGCCTCCCTGGGCGCACGTCGTCGGCCCGCTGATGTGGGAGCCGCCGGCGCGCGATGTCGAGCTGCCCACCACGCCCGGCGTCGCCCGCCGAGGGGGCGAGGATCCGCTCGTCCTGATCGCTCCCTCGACCGCGCAGGACCGCAAGCACCGGCTGCTGCACGCCGCGCTGCGCGGGCTCGCCGACGCACCGGTCCGGGTGCTCGCGACCTTCAACCGGCGCCTGCCGGCGGCAGCGCTGCCCGTGCCCCCGAACACCAATGTCGTCGAGTGGGTGTCCTACTCGCGCACGATGCCCCGCTGTGACATCGTCGTCTGCCATGCCGGGCACGGCACGCTGGCGCGGGCGCTGGCGTGCGGCTGCGCGATCGTCGCCTGTCCCGCCGCGGGCGACATGAACGAGAACGCCGCGCGTGTGGACTGGGCCGGCGCGGGCGTGCGCCTGCCGCGACGATTCGTCTCGCCCCGCCCGCTGCGCCTTGCCGTCGAACGCGCGCTCGGTGACCCGTCGATCCGCGCGCGGGCGCGCTCTCTCGCCGCCTGGGCGTCCAGCCACGATCCCGCCGAAACCGCCGCCGCGCTAGTGGAGCGCCTGGCCGCCGACAGAGAGATCGGCGCGGAACCGGGCGTCGCGACCGAACTCGCCAGATACCCTTGAAGACGATGCTCGCGCGCTCTACGCCGCTGATCACTGCGCTCATCTTCGTCTTGGCGCCTGCCGCGGCGACCGCCACCCCGTTGGACGTCGCGTCGACGCACGCGTACATCCAGGCCAACTATGCGTACGTCCGTGCGAGCGACGCGATCGCTGCACCCACGCAGTCGAGCATCTTACGCTACAACCGCAAGCTTCGCCAAGAATGTCCCCACGTCGGCGAAGGCTCGCCCCAGAACGAAGAATCGCAAATACCAAGCCACGAGGTGGCCGGCGCGCTGTGGTCGATCACCTATGGCGCCGACGCCGGCACGATCCGCAGCTTCGTGCGCGCCGTCAAGCCGCTGCGCTGGAGCAATCACAAGCTCACAGGGCTGGTGGCGCGCTATGCGAAGTCGCTGCAGGAACTCGCAGTGCTGCCGCTGCCTGACCTCTGCGGCGACATCCGCGCCTGGCGCGCGAGCGGTTACAAAACGGTCCCCGCCGACACGATCAGCTTCGTCCAGCACGCCGAAGCGATCGAAGGTCATCCGATCCCGGCGCGCCTGCTCGCCCCTTACGAGCTGCCGAACGACAAGGCGACCGTCAAGCGCACGCTGAAGACCGAAGGCAAGCTCGAAGAAATCGAATCAGTCACCGGCTTCAACGACTGGGACATGCTGTTGGCAACCCTGAGTCTCCAGCAGTGACGAGCAGAGCAGATACTCCGGGGGTGGGACTCGAACCCACAACCCTTCGGTTAACAGCCGAATGCTCTGCCGATTGAGCTACCCCGGATCGAACAGCCAACTTTATCCGGTCACCTCCAGGGCTCGTTCGTAGGCGCGGTCGAAGTCGCGCTTGACCTCTGCGCGCCGGACGGCCAGCTCGCTGATCTGAGCGCGCGTCTGCCCCCCTGACGCGGAGTCGCCCGGGAGCTGCTCGCGCTCGTGCGAGGCGTCTGCGCGCGCTGGCTCGGGCGCGCGCGCCGCCTGGATCTGGCGATCGATCAGTGCCAGCTCGAGCTGGAGCCGCTGCACCGGGAGCATCGTCGGGTTCGCCGGCTCGGACCCAGCCTGGACGATCAGCTCGGCCAGCAGCGCCTTCAACTGCGGATCGTCTTCCAGCTCGGCGGCTGCCGCGCGGCTCGCGCGCAGCGGCTCGCGCAGATGCTCGCGCAGGCGCCGCGCGGCCCGGCAGAGCAGCTCGCTGGTGAAGTACGTGTCGAGGTCGAGCTCCTCAAGCGCACGCTCGCCGGCGTCGGGCGATGCGATACACAGCGCGAGGAAGGCCCGCTCGGGATCCTCGCGCCGCGCGAGCCCGTCGCCGGCGCGCGCTTCGCGCGTGGCCTGCCCCGAAGCGGCCGTCCCGCGGCCTGCGCTGCGCGGCTGCGTGTCGGCGGCAAGCTGCGCCTCGATCACGCTCTCGGGCAGCGCCAGACGCCCGGCGACCAGCCGCGTCAGCTCCATCCGCATCGCGCTCGGCCCGAGCATCGCGAACACGGGCCGCAGCTCGTCGAGCATGCGATCATGGCCCTCGGCGCTGGAGTGATCGCCCGCCTCGAGCACCCGCTCGACGCGAAAGCGCACGAACGGCAGCGAGGCCTCGATCGCGCGTGCGACCGCCTCGGCGCCGTCGCGCTGGACGAGCTCGGCCGGATCTGTGCCGGCGGGTAGCGGAACGACGCGCAGCTCGAGCTTGCGGGCGGCCGCGATCGCCGCCGCGCGCAGCATCGCCTCCTGGCCAGAGCTGTCCGCGTCGAGCGCGAGCAGCACCGTCGGCGCCATCCGCGCGAGCTCTGCCACCTGCTCGGCGGTGAGCGCCGTGCCCATCAGGCCGACCGCGTTGCGCAAGCCCGCTTGGTGCAGGGCGATCACGTCCGTGTAGCCCTCGCACAGGATGCTCGCGCCGGCGCGAGCGGCCTGCGCGCGTGCGAGATCGGCGCCATACAGGTGCAGTCCCTTGTGGTAGATCGTGTTGTCGGAGGTGTTCAAGTACTTGGGGCCGGGCCGCTCCTGCCCGGCGAAGCCCAGGGCACGCGCGCCGAATCCGAGTATCCGTCCGCGCGCATCCGACAGGGGGAACATGATCCGCCCGCGGAAGCGGTCATACGGGCGGCCGTTTTGCTGAGAGCGCTGCGCGAGACCGGTCGCGTACAGCTCGGCCTCGGAGAAGCCCGCGCGCAGCGATGCGGCCAGTACTCGGTCCCAGGCGCTCGGGGCGTAGCCGACGTGAAACTCACGCAGGATCTCCTCGCCCAGCCCGCGGTCGCGCAGATACGTGCGTGCGCGCTCGGCCTCTCTGCTCTCCCATAAGCAGCGCTCGTAGTAGGCGGACGTGCGGCGCAACAGCTCGTGCAACCGTTCGCGCCCGCGCCGGCGCTCGGCCGCGCGCGCGTCCTCCTGCTCGTGCTCGAGCTCGATGCCGCAGCGGTCGGCCAGCAGCTCGAGCGCGCCCTTGAAATCCACGCCCTCGGTCTCCTGCACGAAGGTGAACACGTCGCCCGCGGCCTGGCAGCCGAAGCAGTAATAGACCTTCTGCACCGGGTCGATCCCAAACGACGGGGTGCGCTCTTCGTGAAACGGACACAGGCCCTCGTACCGGTGCTGGCCCGCGCGGCGCAGGCCGGTGCGCGCCGAGACGAGGTTCACGAAATCGACCGCGTCACGCACGCGATCTCGGGACTCTCGGGTGTACCGCGCCATCACCTCAACCTAGCTCGTCTCTCAGCGCGCGAACGCGTGCGGAACGCGAAGCTCGGTGTACTGCCTGATGCAGTAGCGGTCGGTCATCCCCGCGAGGTAGTCGGCGACCCGCTGAGCCAGATCCTCGCGCGGCGCCGCCGCGCTCTCGGGCAGCAGCTCGGGATGAGCCACGTAGTGCTCGAACAGTGCACAGAGCACGCCGGCGATGCGCGCGTGCTCGGCGCGGACCCCGGGGCCGAGATAGACGCGCTCGAACATGAACAGGCGCAGCTGCTGCATCGCGGCGGCGGCCTCGGCGCCCTGGAGGATGTCGCCGGCGCGCGCGGAGTGCTCGACGAGGTCGTGCACGAGCGCGTCGATCCGCGCCGAGCCGCTCTCGCCGAGCACAGCGATCGGCTCGGCCGGCAGCTCGCCTTCGCACAGCAGGCCGGCGCGCAGCGCGTCATCGATGTCGTGGTTGATGTACGCCACGCGGTCGATCAGGCGCACGATCCGCCCCTCGAGCGTGGTCGGCAGCTCAGCGCGCCCGGAATGTCGCGCGATCCCGTCGCGCACCTGCTCGGTCAGGTTGAGTCCCGTGCCGTCGCGCTCGAGATGCTCGACGACCCGCAACGAGTGCTCGTAGTGACGAAAGCCTCCGCCGAAGGTCTCGCGCAGGCAGCGATCGAGAACCTCCTCGCCGATGTGCCCGAAGGGAGGATGGCCGAGGTCGTGGCCGAGCCCGATCGCCTCGGTGAGATCCTCATTGAGGCGCAGCGCGCGCGCGACCGTCCGCGAGATCGCGCTGACCTCGAGCGTGTGCGTCAGGCGAGTGCGATAGTGATCGCCTTCTGGCGCCACGAACACCTGGGTCTTGTGCTTGAGCCGGCGAAACGCCTTGCTGTGCACGATTCGGTCGCGGTCGCGCTGAAACGGAGTGCGCAAGGCGCAGTCGGGCTCCGGGTGCGCGCGCCGGGCGGGGTAGGAGCGCGTGGCCAGCGGGGCGAGCAGCCGCTCCTCTTGCTCGCGCATGCGCTGCGCGAAGCTGGCTGCGACCAGGTCCTGCTCGCGGGCGACGCTCACCGCTCGATTGTGCCACCGGCCAAGCGCCGCTCAGTGCTCACGTTTCCAATCGCCGCGCAGCGTCGCGACGTGCACCCAGTGATGCCATCCTTTCATCATGCTCGGGTCCTCGTCGTAGACGAGCGCTCCGCCGCCGGGCGGCGGCAGCTCTTGCGCCGCAGCCGAGTCGATGCGCAGATCCACGCCGCGTTCGTGCAGGCTCGCGACGTCCGCGGCCTCGACAAAACGCTTTCCGTGCCCCGGCACCGTGATCACCAGGCCGTGGAAGATGTCCTCCTCCGGCGCCGCCACGATGTGGTGAACCGCGCCGATTCGCACACCGTCGGACGTCAGCACGGGGACGTCCTTCTCGAGCACCTCATAGGCAATCGGAAATCCCTCGTCCACAGCTCGCACGATACACCGCTGCGCGCGACGTTCGACCGATCTGAACGCCCGATCACGACCCGCTGCCGGCGCCGATCGCCGGCAGCAGGCGGACGTGCGCGTGGTGCTCGAGCGTTTCCGAGATCGCCCGCTCGACCTGCCCGAGCGCGGGCTCGGGTGCGCTCGGAGCATCCGCCAGCGGCCGGCCGAGCGCGTCGGTCATGAAGCGATAGGCGGCGGGCGCGAGCGGGAACGAGACGGCCTCACAGGCGCCGCATACGACCCCCCCGGACGCGCCGCAGAAGCCGACGAGGTGCGTTCCCTCCCCGCAGCACACGCATCCGCCGAGCTGGGGCGCGAGGCCGGCGGCGAGCATCAGCTTCAAGCGAAACGCGAGCGCCCCGGCGCGCGTGATCGCGGCGGGCTGTCCGTCGAGCAGGGCCAGTCGCCTGCACAGCAGGTTGAACACGTTCGGGTGGGGCTCGTCCGTCTCGAACAGCCGCCCGACGGCATCGCAAGTGCGCGCCGCAGCATCCAGCGCCCGGGCGTCCGAGCGCAGGCGAGGGTAGGCCTCGACGGTCTGCGCGCCGGTCACCGTCAACAGCTCGCCCCTGCCTTCGTGGAGGTCGAGCTGGAGCCGGAAGAACGGCTCCAGGCGCCCGCCAAAGCGGCTGCGCGCGCGGCGCACCCCCTTGGCGATCACCCCGACCCGCCCCCGGTGCGGGGTGTACAGATGCAGGATGCGGTCCGCCTCGCCATACCGCAGCGAGCGCAGCACGACCGCCTCTGTCTTGACCGGGCCGGGCATCCGACCGAGTTTATGCTCGCCTCCGGCGCACCTACGGCCGTTTGGCGCGCGGGCGCGGAGTACCCTAGCAGCGCCGGCAGCCGGTGCAGAGGTCTCTGCCGGACGCCTGCTGGCTGATGCTATACTTTGTGAAGTAATGCGTGAGGTAACGGTCTACAGCACCGAGCCCTGCTCGTTTTGCGCTCGCGTGAAGGGCCTGCTCGAGGCCCGAGGCGCGCGCATTACCGAGATCAACCTCGCCAAGGACCCGGTCGGCCGGGTGGAGCTGGCCCGCAAGACCGGCATGCTGACGTTCCCGCAGGTGCTGATCGACGGCGAGCTGCTCGGAGGCTTCAAAGAGGTGCAGTCGGCCGCTGAGAGCGGCCGCCTGGACGAGCTGCTCGCCGCTTGAGATCGCGCGAGCGCGCCGGCGGTCCGGCCGTGGCCCTGCTCAGCTCGTGCGCGCACGCGGCGTTCGCGGACGCGGCTGGCAGCTCTCGCAGACGTACGTGCCGCGACCGGCTACGACCATCTTGACGATCGTCCTGCCGCAGCGAACGCAAGGCTCGCCGGCGCGGTTGTAGACGAGGAAGCGATCCTGAAAGGAGCCGCGCGCCCCGTCGACGTCGCGAAAGTCGTCGATGCTCGCGCCGCGCGCGTCGATCCCCTCCCCGAGCGCCTCGATGACCGTCTCGCAGAGGCGGGCGCGCTGCTTGGGCGACAGGCGCCCGGCGGCGCGGCGCGGGTGGATGCCCGCTCGAAACAGCGCCTCGTCCGCGTAGATGTTGCCGACGCCTGCGATCCGGCGCTGGTCGAGCAGCAGCGCCTTGATTGGCGCGCTTCGGCCTCGCGTGAGCGCCGCGAGGTGCTCCGGCCCGAAGCCCGCGTCGAACGGCTCGAGCCCGAGGCGCTGCGCGAAGAAGTCCGCGAGCGCGGGGCGGCCGAGCAGCAGTTGTCCGGTGCCAAAGCGGCGCGGGTCGACGAACGCAAGTCGCGTGGCCGGGTTGGCGCGGCTCGCCGCGAGCTCGATCCAGACGCGCACGTGAGCGGGCTCGGGGTCTGGCTCGCAGAGGATCGAGCCGGTCATGCGCAGGTGCTGGACGAGGTGAACGTCGCCCGAGAGATGCCACACCAGGTACTTTCCGCGGCGATCGAGCTGCTGCACGCGCCTCCCGGTGATGGTTTCGGCGAGCTCGCGCGGGGCAAGCGGGCGCGACCAGCGCGGGTCGAGAATCTCGACGCGAGCGAGCTTGCGGCGCTCCACGAGCGGCGCGAGCTGGCGTCTTATCGTCTCGACCTCGGGCAGCTCGGGCATCGCTGCTGAGCAGCTTAGGCGCGATCGCGGCCCGGCTCGGCGGCTCGGCTGCGTGTCAGGCGCTCGCTATCGCGCGCGTCGAGCGCGCGGGTGCGCTTCGAAGTAGACGTCCTTCAGGCGCTCGGCCGAGAGGTGGGTGTAGACCTGGGTGGTCGCGAGATCGGCGTGGCCGAGCATCTCCTGAAGGGAGCGCAGATCACAACCTCCCGCGAGCAGGTGCGTCGCGAACGTGTGGCGCAGCGTGTGCGCGCTGATCCGGCGCTCGAGCCCGGCCGCGCGCGCATTTCGCCTGACGATCATGTGCAGGCCCTGGCGGCTCAAGCCATCGCCGCGGCGGTTGACGAACAGCCTCGGCTGGGGCTTGATGCCGACGAGCTGCGGGCGCCCGCGCTCGAGGTAGATGCCCAGCGCCGCGAGCGCTTGCCGCCCGACGGGCACGATCCGCTCCTTCGCGCCCTTGCCGCGCGCGCGCAGCAAGCCGTCCTCGAGGTCGACGTCGCCGAGCTCGAGGCCGACTGCCTCCGACGCGCGCAGGCCGCATGCATACATCAGCTCGAGCAGCGCGCGATCGCGCAGCTGAAGCGGCTCGCTGCCGCGGGGCCGCTGCAGCAGCCTGGTTACCTCGCCGCGCGTGAGCGCGGTCGGCAGCCGTTGCGTGCGAGGTGGCCCGCGCAGCTCCGCGGTGGGGTCGTGCGAGATCACCCCCTCGCGGCGCAGGTAGCGGTAGAACGAGCGCACGCAGGCCGCCTTGCGCTGCAGCGTCGCGGCGGACCGCGGCGGGCGCGCCTGATCGGCGCTCTGCTGCGCGGTCCCGGCGCTGGCCAGCGACGCGAGGAACTCGGCGAGATCCCCATGGGCTGCCCGCAGCAGATCGGTGCGCCGGGCGCGCAGGAACTCGACCAGCTGGCGCAGGTCGGAGTGGTAGGCGTGCAGGGTGTTGGCCGACAGGCCCCGCTCGAGCTCCAGGTAGGCGAGGAAGTCGAGCACCAGCGGCTCGCTGTCCGCGGCCTGCGCGGCGGGCGCCTGCGACGAAGTCACTCCCCGGGCTTCGCCTCTGGCCGCCTCGCTCCTGCCGGAGCGCGCGCGGCAAGCGCGGCGTTACGCGGCCGGCGCGCCGCGAGCCTCATCATCCCGCGGCGGGGCAAGCTGGACGCTCACGTCGAGGTCGCACTCGCAGTCCGGCAGGTTCGCGAGCTCGTGCGCGCGGTCGATCATCTCGGCGGCGAGCGCTTGTGCGCGCTGTTCGGAGACATCGCGAAACACCGTCTCGACGCGAATCGTGCAGCGAGCCCCGGACGGCGCTGCCCCGGATCGCCGGCTACGCGAGACGCCCGCGCTCACGAGCGTCGAGTCGAGGACGCCGCTGCGTCCGCGTGGGCGGCGTCAGCGGAGGTCGCGGGAGCATCGGCGGGCGCGGAGGGCTCATCGCCCTGGGCGGCGAGCGCCGCGGCGATGAATTCGCGGAACAGCGGGGCCGGTCGCTCGGGGCGCGACTTGAACTCGGGATGGAACTGAGAGGCCACGAAGAATGGATGGCCCTCGAGCTCGATCGCCTCGACCAAGCGCTCGTCCGGGGAGGTGCCGGACACGATCAGACCCCGGGCGGAACCGACGCCGGACGGGTCGGTCAGGCGCTTGCGCAGCAGGTTGTTGACCTCGTAGCGGTGGCGGTGGCGCTCGTAGATGACCGCCTCGCCGTAGAGCTCGCGGACGCGCGTGCCCGCGTGCAGCTTGATCGGGTCGGCGCCGAGGCGCATCGTGCCGCCGAGATCCGCGACCTCCTTTTGCTCGGGCAGCAGATCGATGACCGGAAACGGGGTCTCGAGATCGAACTCGGTGGAGTTCGCGCCCTCCATGCCGGCCACGTTACGGGCGAACTCGCAGACGGCCACGTGCATCCCCAGACAGATCCCAAGGTAGGGGATCTCCCGCTCGCGGGCGATTTGCGCGGCGAGGATCTTGCCCTCGATTCCACGGCCGCCGAAGCCGCCGGGAATCAGGATGCCGTCGGCCGCCGCGAGCGACCGCGCGGCGTCGCTGCCCGGGATCTCCAAGCGCTCGGAGTCGACCCATTCGATCTCGACCCGGGCGCTGATCGCGGAAGCGGCGTGACGGAGCGCCTCGCACACCGACAGGTAGGCGTCCTCCAGCTGAACGTACTTGCCGACGAGCGCGATTTTCACGACGGCGCGCGCGCGTTCGGACCGTTCGATCGGCTCGCGCCAGCCCGACAGCTCCGGCGGGGGCGCGTCGAGGCCGAAGTGCTCGAGGATGAAGTCGTCGACGCCCTGCTCGTGAAAGACCAGCGGAACCTTGTAGATGTTGTCCACGTCGCGCGCGGAGACGACGGCGTCGACCGGCAGGCTCGCGAACAGCGCGATCTTCTTGCGGATCTCTGGCGAGAGCGCGCTCTCGGAGCGGCACATGAGCATATCCGGGGCGATGCCGATCCGCCGCAGCTCGTTGACGGAGTGTTGGGTCGGCTTCGTCTTGAGCTCGCCCGCGTGGCCGATATAGGGAACGAGCGTCAGGTGGATGAACATGCAGCGGCGCCTGCGCACGTCGACGGGGAACTGGCGGATCGCCTCAAGAAACGGCAACGACTCGATGTCGCCGACGGTGCCGCCGACCTCGGTGATGACGAAGTCGGCGTCGTTGGACTCCGCGATCACCGAGATCCGCTGCTTGATCTCGTCAGTGATATGCGGCACGACCTGCACGGTGCCGCCGAGATAGTCGCCGCGACGCTCGCGGCGAATCACGGAGTCGTACACGCCGCCCGCGGTCACGTTGGCTGCGCGGCTCGCGTTGGCGTCGGTGAAGCGCTCGTAGTGTCCGAGGTCGAGGTCGGTCTCGGCGCCGTCCTCGGTGACGAACACCTCGCCGTGCTGGTAGGGCGACATCGTGCCCGGATCGACGTTGATATACGGGTCGAACTTCTGCATCGCGACCGAACGGCCACGCGCGACCAGAAGCCGGCCGATCGAGGCTGCCGCGATGCCCTTGCCGAGCGAGGAGACGACCCCGCCGGTCACGAAGATGAACCGTGTCTTGGAGGGTGTGTCCGCGCGGCGGTCGGAGACGTACGAGCTCATGAGGGCCTGCTCAGGAGTCTAGCCCGCCTGCCAGCGGCAGACGCGCGACGAGCGCGGCGATCGAGCGCACCCACCTGTAGCACTCAGGCTGCCCTGCGCAGATCGCTTGCATGCCGGCGCGCGGCCTTGTCGCGATCGTCTGCACCGAGCATGCGGACCAGCTCCGAGACGACCTGCGGTTCGTCGAGCTGCACGACCGTCGCGACTGTCGGGTTGGCGGAAGTGTCCTTGACGATCGAGAAGTGACGTGCTGCCAACGAGGCGATCTGAGGCAGGTGGGTGATGCACAGCAGCTGCCTGGTCTCGCTCAGCGCGCGCAGACGCTCGCCCACGGCCCGCGCCGTATGGCCGCCGATACCGGCGTCGATCTCGTCGAAGACGACGGTCGCTTGTTCGGCCGTCGGGCCCGCGTCCGCAGCGGCCCGCTTGCCTTTCGACAAACCCTGCCCGGTGGACGCGGCGATCACGGCGAGCATCGCGCGCGAGAGCTCTCCGCCGGAGCCGATCTCCCGCAGCGGGCCCGCCGGCACGCCAGGGTTGGGCGCGATCAGCAGCTCGACGCGGTCGCCGCCGCTCGGCCCCGGCGGGCAGCGGGACAGCGCCACCTCGAAGTCGGCATCGGCCATCGCGAGCGCGGCGAGCTGCTCGCGCACCGCGCGCGCGAACCGCGGTGCGGCGCGTTCGCGCTCGCGCCGTAGACGCTCGACGACCTCCTCGAGCGTCCGACGCGCGCCGGACAGACCCTGCGTCAGCTCGGTGCGCGCGACGTCTACGCCGGCCAGCCGCGCGCGGCGAGCGCGAGCGCGCTCGGCGTGGTCGAGCACCGCGGCGATCGAGCCGCCGTGCTTGCGCATCAGCCGCTCGGTCGCGGCGAGGCGTGCTTCGAGGTCCTCGAGCGAACGGTCCTCGCCGGCGAGGCCTTCGCCATAGTCGCGCAGACCGCTGGCCAGATCTTGACAATCAACGACGAGGCCGGACAGGCGCTCGCAGAGCGCGTCGAGCTCGGCGTCGACGCCGTCGACCGCCGTCAGGCGCGACGCTGCCGCGGCGAGCAGCGTGACGGCGCCGGCGTCCTCGATGGAGTCGGGCGCGAGCGCTTGGATGGCGGCGCCTGCGGCGGTGGTCAGGGACTCGCCGCGGCGCAGCCGCTCGCGCGTGCCGAGTAGGCGCTCGTGCTCGGACTCATCGGGCGCTGCGGCCTCGATCTCGGCCAGCTCGTGATCGAGCAGGTCGAGCTCACGCTCGCGCGCCAGGGCGAGCTCCTCGAGCTCGTCGAGTTCGCCTTGCAGCTTGCGCGTCAGGCGGTACGCCTCGGCGCAGGCGCTGATCCGCGCGGCCTGGCCGGGACCGCAGACGCTGTCGAGGAGCCCAAGCTGCACGCCGGCGAGCGTCAGCTTGCGATGCTCGTGCTGGCCGTAGAAGGAGACGAATCGCGCGCCGAGGTCGCGCAGCTCGGCGACCGTCACCGAGCGGCCGCACAAATAGGCTCGCGTCCGGCCGTCGGCGGCCGCGACGCGGCGGGCGAGAACGATCGCGTCCGCGCCGGCAGGCAAGCGCTCGCCGAGCTCGGCGCGCAAGGGGTCGGATAGATGAAAGACACCCTCGACATACGCCTCGGGGGCGCCAGGCCGGACGATCCCGGGCCGCGCCCGTCCGCCCAGCAGGAGGTCCAGCGCGTGGGCGAGCACCGTCTTGCCCGCGCCGGTCTCGCCGGTAAGCACGTTCAGCCCCGGCGCGAGCTGCAGCCGGGCGTGCTCGATCAAGAGCAGGTTCTCGACGTTCAGCTCGAGCAGCATCGGGTGCATGTCTAGCAACGGACGGGGACGGATTTGCGCTGCGAACCGGGGCGGATCCGCGCCGGGAGACCAGAGCGACACGCATATACTCAGTGGGGGACGGCATGGGATGGATCCCCGTGGCGCCGTCGTCGTAGCTACATCGTCTGCCCACAGGCATGGTTGCCAGCGACCCCAAACAGCGCACCAACGAACCCTCTCCGCGGGACCCGTCGGCCCCCGGCTCGCCCGGGCGACTCGAGTGCTTGACGGCCGGATCGCTCGACGATCGCCTGCTGGAGGAGATCAACCGCGCGGGTCGCTTCGGAACGGCGCTGAGCTGCCTGCTGGTCGCGATCGAAGACCTCGACGAGATCGCGCTGCGCCACGGGAGCGAGCTGCCCGAGCAGGCGGTCGCCTATGCCGGGCCCGCGCTGCTCGGCGAGCTGCGCTCCTTCGATCGCGTCGGACGCCCGAGCGAGCGCGAGCTCCTCGTCGTGCTGCCCGGCGCCGACGGCGCGGGCGGGGAGGTCGTCGCCCGACGCCTGCTCGCCAGGCTGCACGCAATCAAGATCGAAGCCGGCGGCGTCCGCCAGCCGCTGCGCGTCTCGGTCGGGCTGGCTGCCTGGCGCGAGCACCTCAGCGGCGAGCAGCTCGTGGCCGAGGCCCGTGCGGTCGCGCGTCCGAAGCGAAACGGGGCCGCGAATGGCTTCGGCAATGGTGTGAGCTCCAGCTAAGCGCCCACTCGCGCGCGACCCGGAGCGCGTCGCGCCGGCATCGGCGGTGCAGGCGCATCGACGTAGTTGGCCGCGACCATTGCAGCTAATCTCGCGTGACTGTGCTCTCGGGCTCCGAGCTGTGGCTGTTGCGCCTGATGGCCGATCGCGGCCTGGCGTTGCTGGATGCGAGCACCCTGCTTGTCGTGATTGAGGAGCGCGGCGAGCTTCGCGTGGCAGCGGCCAGCGGCCAGGGAGCGCCGCGGCTGCGAATCGTGCCGATCGAGGGTAGTGCGCTCGGGGCGCTGTACGTCGCGGGCAAGCCCGTTGCGCTCGACCGTCCCCGCGGGCAGGACGCGGCGCTGCTGCACGAACTGGGGATCGAGGCGCGCGTGGTGCTCGTTGAGCCGATGAGCATGGAGGGCCAGGGAGGCGGCCTGGTCATCGCAGCGCGGCGCGAGGGCGGGTTCAGGGCTCCGGACAGGCAGGCGTTGAGCGCGTTCGCAGCGAGCGTCGCGCAGCGGCTCGCGGCGGAGCGGTCGGTCGAGATCGAGCGCTTGCGCTTCGGGATGGAGGCGCGCGAGCGGGAGCGCAGGCGCTGGGCGCGCGAGATCCACGACGACCCGGTTCAAGGGCTGGGCGCGCTGCGCTTGCTGCTCGCGAACGCGCGCGATCTCGGGGGCCGCGAGGCTCTGGGCGGCGCGGTGGACGCCGTCCTTCAGGGCTTGGATCACGAGATCGAGGGGTTGCGCCACCTGATCACCGAGCTGCGGCCCGCCGCGCTCGATGACTTTGGCCTGGCGGCGGCGCTCGAGGCGCTCGCCAGACGGGCGCAGGCGATCGATGGGCTCCAGGTCGAGACCGAGATCGACCTCAGTCAGCGAGCCGAGCACGAGCGCCTGGATCCGGAGCTCGAGAGCACAATCTACCGGGTGGTGCAAGAGGCTCTGACCAACGTCGGCAGGCACGCGCAGGCGAGCAGGGCGTTCGTCAGCGTGACCGAGCACGACGGCGTGGTGATCGCGTCGGTGACCGACGACGGCAAAGGCCTCCCGGACAGCGACCGGCTCGGCCCGCGAGGCGACGGGCTGGAGGGAGGGTACGGCCTATCCGGAATGCGCGAGCGGGCTGAGCTCGTCGGCGGCGAGCTTGAGCTGCTACCGGCTCGCGGGAGGGGAACCACCGTGCGGCTGACCGTCCCGCTGTCCGGACGCCCCGCCGGCGTCATCGAAAGCGAGCGGGCGGCGGGCTAGCGCCTCGCGGCCTACTCCACCAGGCCAAGCCTGCGTGCGTAAGAGGTGATCTCGACGCGCGAGGAGAAGCCGAGCTTCTCGATCGCGCGAGCCCTGTAGGTCTTGACGGTCCGCTCGGCCACGTGCAGCTGCTCGGCGATCTGCGGGTTGGTGTAGCCGTTGGCTATCAGCCTGACGACCTCGCGCTCGCGCTCGCTCAGCGGCACACCGTCGTTGCGCGCCTCATCCCCGGCGGCCATCTGCGCACCCAGCCGGGGATGCAGGTAGCTGCCTCCCGCGACCGCGAGCCGGAACGCCTGCAGCAGCTCGGAGGGCTCCGCCTCCTTGAGCACATAACTTCGCGCGCCCGCGCGCAGCGCCTGCCTGGCGTACTCGGGATCCTCGCGCATCGTCAGAACCGCGACCGCGAGCCTGGGCTGGGCGAGAAAGCAGGAGGACAGCGCCGCGATGCTCGATCCGCCCGGCATCGCCAAATCCAGCGTCAGCAGGTCGGCCTTGTGCTCACGCACGGCCCTGACGGTCGAGGGAACGTCTGTCGCCTCGGCAACGACGTGAAACTCGCCCGCGGCGCGGTCGAGCACCGTCTTGATGCCATCCCGCACCACCGCATGATCGTCGGCGATGATCACTCTGATCGGCTGATCCGCGGTTGAGGTGACAGCTTCCATATCCGCACACCGTACCTCCCCGTCGGCCGATGCGGGGGCCCGGATGCAGTCGCTTGCGAGCGCGTCGCCGGTGCACTCGGAGTGCGGTGCGTTCACTCTGCGCCCGGTGTCGCAAATTACTGCCAAGAACCGCTGAGCATCGAAAAAAGCCAGTGGTGGAGCGAAGTTCGCGCAGCCTGCGAACGCCGCCGACGTGTCGTTTCTCCCTTGTGGGCCGACGTGCCTCGGCACGTTCAGGACGACACGATGACCACTGTTCACCCGACAGACAAACGGATACTCAACGCCCATCATTTTCACTGTGACGCGGGTTCGCCGATACGCCCCCGATCGCTCAGCCGTTGCTCGACTGTCTGTTCCTGCGAGCGTGGGCCCACCCTAGAGACGGCGCGAGATGATCGCCCTCAGCATCGCCGGCACCTGGCTGGTCCTCAGCGGCCTCGGCTTCGCCGGACTGTCAATGCTCGGGCGTGGAGAGGAGCGCGAGAATCTCGAGGTCGACCGCGCAACCCGACAGGACGCGCCGCCGGCGGGTTGGTCGAATCCCGATCAGGCATGTGTGCTCGCCGACAGCCGCTGCTTGATCGCGAAGGCGCTGGACGAATGAGTCCGATCGTCCCGCCGGCCAGGCGGCGAATGCGCTCGGCGAGAGCGCCACGCGAGTACGGGCAAAGATGGACCGGGCGCCCGAGGCTCGGCTCAGAGCGTCCGCGACCGGGGGCACCCGCGGACGAGCACGCGGCGAACTCGCCTGTCCTGCTCGCCGGCGCGGACGCCGCACGGCGCGCGGCGCTGCGGGCAGAGCTGGGCTGCACGCTTCCGCAAAGCACGCCCTTCGCGGAGGCCGAAAGCGTCTTCGAACTGCTCGAACACGCTGCCGCAAGCCGGCTCGTGGTTCTCGCCGGCGACCTCGACGACACCTCCGCACAGTCCGTGATGCGAATCGTCGGTGAGCGTTATCCGCGGTTGCCCGTGATCAGCGTCGAGCCCAACGAGACCCTGGCCGCCGACGAGCCGGCCTGAGCGGCTCGCGCTGCGGCGGAGCGGTGCGATCGCCGGGCTCCTCCCCCCCGGCCGCGAGTCCCTTGGGCTCCCCTGTGCTGCGCAGGATCATCAGCGCGTATGCGATTAACCGGCTCGGCACCTGGTTTGGCCTGCTCGCGCTTCTGGTCGCTGTGTTCGACCACACGCACAGCGCATTTGCGGTCGCAGCCTTGTTGTTCGTCGGCCAGGCGCTGCCCGCCTTCGTGGTACCCGCCGTCGTCGCCCGCATCGAGGCCTCCCGCCGCCGCAGCGAGCTGAGCTGGCTGTACTTCTTCGAGGCGGTCGTGACCGCCGCGCTGGCGGTGCTCGTGTGGCAGTTCTCGCTGCCCGCGGTGCTGATATTGACGGCGCTCGACGGGATCGCCGCGCTTGCCGCGAGCGCCCTGTTGCGTGCCGAGCTCGCTCGCGCTGCGCGTAATCAGGTGCAAGCCGGTAGCAGCGCGGATGGGTCGGCGAGGGCCGCCGCGGTGGTGGCCGACACAGTGGAGGCCGACGCGGAGGAGGCCGAGCGCCGTGCGAACGCGGCACTCAACGTGGCGTTTTCGGCAACGTTCGTGACCGGGCCGGCGCTGGGTGGAGCGCTCGTCGCGGCAGCCGGTCCCTCGTGGGCGCTGTTGGTCGATGTCGGCTCGTTTCTGCTGTGCGGCGCCCTGCTGATCGACCTGCACCCGCATGTCGAGGAGGCGAGCGGGGACTCGGTGCGAAGCCGCCTGCGCGCAGCCTGGCAGCACCTCAACCAGACCCGCTCGCTGCGCAGCCTGCTGTTGGTCGAGGCGTTTGCACTCGTGTTCTTCGAGTCCGCCGGCCCGATCGAGGTCATCTACGCGAAGGAGACGCTGAACGCGGGCGACGGCGGCCTTGGCCTGCTGTTGACGAGCTGGGGAGCGGGCGCCGTCATTGGGAGCCTCGTGTTCGCGCGCTCGCTGCGGCGCCCGCTGGGGGCGCTGCTGAGCGCGGGCACGCTTGGCGTCGGGCTGGCGTACGTCGGTTTCGCAGCCGCGCCGGCCCTGCTCATCGCGTGCCTGGCGGCGCTTGTTGGGGGGATCGGAAACGGAGTGGAGCTGCCTTCGCTGATGAGCATCGTCCAGCGGCTGACCCCGCCGCGCCTGCACGGCCGGATGATGGGAGCGGTCGAATCGCTGAGCGCGCTCTGCCTCGCGATCGGCCTGCCCTTGGGCGGGGCGCTGGTAGCGCTCAGCTCGCCGCGCCCGGCCTTCGTCGTGGTCGGGTTGGGCGCGATCGCAACCGCGGTCGGGTTGCTGTTGATCTCGCTGAGGGGACTCAGGGCCGCACCCGGGCGCGAGACCGATCGCCCGGCCGCGGAGGGAGCTCCGCTGGCGCGCGGTGGAGCGATTGCGCAGCAATCCGCGCGCAGGTGACAGCACGGTCCCGCCGTACCGAAGTCAATATGTTTGACTTATCCACAGCTTTGCGACCCCTTTAGCGACGCGTTGCGTCGGCCGTTAAGTACGACAGAGGCAAGATGCCTGCATCACAGCTCACGAGACGCCTGTACTGGACGGCGGAGCTCGTCCTGTTCGCCGGCACCGTCGGCGCGGCCGCGTGGATATCCAGCAGCGAGGAATGGCGCCCGCTGACGCTCGTCGCGCTGTTGCTCGCGCTAGCGCTGCTCGGCGAATGGTTCAGCATCAAAACGCACAGCGGCGAGGTCAGCGCCTCGTTCGTGGCGCTGGTCCTGGCCATGAGCCTGCTCGGACCGGCTCCCGCGGTCGCGTTCGGCATCGTCGTGATGGTCTTCATATCGGCGCGTCGGCGCCATCGCGCCACCGCATGGTTGGCCAACCTGACGACGTTCGCAGTGACCCTGTTCGTCGGGGGGGTGATGGTGCGCGCGCTGGCGGGCGATGTCCACGACCCGCACAATCTGCACTTCACACAAGGCGCGACGTTTGCGCTGATCGTCTACGCCGCCTTCCTCGTCGCGACGGCGATCAACTTTGTGCTGATCGCCCTGCACGCGCGCATCGAAGAAGGCCGCTCGCTCGACACGGAGCTGCGCGAGTCCTTCGCCGTGCTCCCCGGCCAGCTCGCCACCGGCGCGCTGGCCGCTCTGCTGGCAGTTGCCTACACCAACTTCGGGATCGCGATGCTGCTCGGCTCGGTCGTGGTCGTGCTGATCTTTCAATATCTCACGTTTGCGCTGCTGCGCTCGGAGGAGCGCGCGGACAAGCTTCAGGCCCGGTCGCTGCAACTCGCGTCCCTGCAGTTCGGCGTGCTCGCGATGCTCCTGGACGCGCTCGCGCTGCGCGACCGGACGACCGCGCAGCACGCGGCCACGGTCGCGCGCTACGCGAAGGCTCTGGCGATCGAGCTGGGGTGCGACGAGGACGAGCAGGAGCTGATCCACACCGCCGGGCTGCTGCACGACATCGGCAAGTTCACCTGGTCAGACAGCGTCCTGCACCCCAATTCGCTGAGCGACGAGGACTGGGCGGTGATCCAGCGTCACCCGCAGGACGGGGCTACGCTCGTGGGCAAGCTCGACGGCTACGGGCCGGTCGCGGATGCGATCCTCTATCACCACGAGCGGGTCGACGGCGGCGGCTATCCAGCCGGGCTGATCGGCAGCGAGATCCCGCTGGCCTCGCGCATCATCGCGGTCTGCTCGACGTACGACACGATGCTCTGCGGCTACGGCTACCGAGCGCCGATCCCGCCGCGCGAGGCGATGGCTGAGCTGCGCAAGATCGCGGGCACCCAGCTGGACCCCGAGCTGGTCGAGAGCTTTGTCGGCCTGCTCGAGCGAGAAGGCGCCGCCTTCGCCCGCACCGAGGCAAGCTTCGAGGCCGAGCTCGCGCTCGAGCGGCGCGTGCGCACCATGGCGCGCCCGTCACGCGACTGAACGCAGCCGCGAGCCGCGGCCGGTTTCCCGCGCGGCGCCTTGAAACCGGCGCGAGCCTCCCTGATCCAGCCGCCAACGCACCTGGCGATTCAGGTGACAAGCGCGCGCGAAGTTGCGCAGCTACTGCGAATGTCGTTTCCGCACAGCGAGCGTCGCACGCGCAGCTGTACAGCAGCGGCTCAGACTTTGCGCCATTCAGCCATTGCTGACTCCTTTGCCCAGGGCCACAGGGGCCTTTTGCCACGCGGCTCCACCGGCTCCGTCATTGGGAGCCGCGATGTACGCGAAGCAGCTGACGCCGGCACCATCCGCGGAGCCGGGTCCACAGGACAGCCGCTACATTTGAGTAGGTTCGAGAACGATCGTAGCGCGATAACCTGGGATGACCACGCTGTGCAGACTTGCGCAGGATTGCCGTGAAATCCCGCGTCGCGGGGGCCCGACTCGGGCAGAGTTGCGGCGCAAACGTCCACAAACGCGAAGCTCGCTAATCTTTCCGGGCTGTCCGCCCGATACATGGCTCACGTCCACCACTACCGACGAGGCCAGCATGCACTCCACGCAAACCAACTCCGACCGGCGTCTCGTATTTACGAGCTCCGCCGCGGCTGACTACATCGGCGTCTCACTGGCGACGATTCGTCGCTGGACTGACGCGGGGCACATCCCCTGCTACCGGACTCCCGGCGGCCAGCGGCGTTTCTCGAGCGACCAGCTCGACGATTTCATCGCGTCGTTGCGAGACAACGAAACGCGCGAGCCCGAGACGGTTGCCTGAGCCGCCGGCGCCTACTGCGCCAGGCGGCCGAACTTCTCGCGCAGGCGTCGATAGAACGACGACCCGGGTAGCTGCGCGATCGTTCCGACCGCGTCGACGAAGCGTGCGTCGATCGACCCCCCAGGCGGAATCTCGCCCGCCGGGCGTCCGTCCACGGCCACGTCCAGCGGCTCACGCGCGCGATTGTGGATCGTCAGGCGGTCGCTGGGCGCGACGACCAAAGCGCGCGCGGTCAGCGAGTGCGGAGCGATGAAGGAAACGACGAAACCCTCCACCCCCCAGGCCATCACCGGGCCGCCGTTGGCGAGGTTGTAGCCGGTCGAGCCCGCCGGCGTGGCGATCACGAGCCCGTCGCAGCGGACGCTGCCGACCACCTCGCCCTCGAGCGCGTAGGCGATCTCCGCCACCCGCTCGCCGACCTTGCGGTGAATCGCGACGTCGTTGATGCCCGCGGCGCGCGCGCGCGAGCGGGCGATCTCCCCTTCGGCCGGCGCTTCGCCGAGCACGATCGCAGGCAGCCGGAGAAGCTCGAAGTCGCCCGAGAAGGCCCGCTCGACGCCATCGCTGAGCTCGTCGGGCTCGATCGTGGCGAGAAACCCGATCTCGCCGAAGTTGACCGCGAACACCGGCACGTCCGTACCCGCGTAGCGCTGCAACGCCCTGAGGATCGTGCCGTCGCCTCCGAGCACGACGCACAGCTCGACCGCGTCGTTCGCGGGCGCATCGAGCAGGACGCCCCGCTCCGGCGCGAGGCGGTGCTTGCGCGTCTCCTCCGCGTCCAAACGCAGCGTCACCCCCGCCGCCGCCGCCGCATCGATCAGTGCCCGCAGCGCCCTCGCCGTCTCGGACGGCCGCCGGTGGGTGAACACCGTCATCTGCCGCGAGCCCCCGAGCGGGCTGCGCCCCGGCTGGCGCTGCGCGGTCGCCTCGCCTTGGGCGTCCTCGCTCACGGCTCTATCGCCCGCGCCATCGCGATCAAGCCCTCCACCCCGCCCACGCGCCCCTCGCGCGTGGCCTCGGCGAGGTGAATGAAGGTCTCGCGGTTGCCCTTCGGCCCAGGCAGGCCGGAGGAGTGGTAGCCGAGCACGCTCGCCCCGAGCGCGAGCGCGCTCTCGCCAGCGCGCACGAGCGCACCGCGCCGGGCCGCCGCGTCGCGCACCACACCCCCTTTCGCGACCTGCGCGCGGCCGACCTCGAACTGGGGCTTGACCAGCGCCAAGACGTCGTAGCTGTCGTCCATGCACGCGAGCACGGCGGGCAGGACGCTGGACAGCGAGATGAACGCGACATCGATCGTCGCCAGGTCCGGCCGGTAGGGCAGCATCGTCGCGGTCAGCGCGCGCGCGTTGGTGCGCTCGAGCACCGTGACCCGCGGGTCGCTGCGCAACCTCCAGGACAGCAGGCCGTAGCCGACGTCGACCGCCACGACGCTCGCCGCACCGCCTTGCAGCAGGCAGTCGGTGAAGCCGCCCGTTGAGGCACCGACGTCGAGCGCGCGCTTGCGCGGCACGTCCAGACCGCAGGATGCGAGCGCGTTCGCCAGCTTGATCCCGCCGCGCGATGCGAACCGCAGTGCCTCGCGCACGCTGATCGGCTCCGAGCGATCGACCAGCTCGCTCGGCTTCTTTGCCCGGCGCTCGCCGACGCCCACGAGCACCTCGCCGGCCATCACGGCGAGCGCCGCCCGGCTGCGAGAGGAAAACAGGCCACGCTCAGCCAGCAGGGTGTCGAGACGCACGCGTGGCTCGGCCATCGTCCGAACGGTATCCGCTCTCGGCCTGGCGCTATCGCTGGATAGCGGCCGCAGCGGACCGGCGCGAGCCGACAGCGTCGCCTACGAGCCGGCCGCTTTGGCTTTCCTTTTGTTGTGGGCCTTGATCCGGTCTATCTCGCCCGCGAGCAGCAGTACCTCATCGGTCAGGGCATCGAGGTTCACGAGGATCGCAAGGACTGACTCCGCGAGCGAGATAGCGCCCGGATCAGCCGGTCCAGCGAGCCTGTGGCCAAGCGGATGCCGACTCTGGGCCTCGGCAATGCGAGCCTTGATTTCGTCCTGAAGTGTCTTCGCCATGGCGGGCATCATTCCATAAGTGCTACACATGCACCCTCGTGACACATAACACCCGCGCCGACGCCGCGCCGGTCGGCCTTCCTCGGACGCCTCCGCCGGCCGCAATCGCCCGAGTTATCCCGCGCCAGATTCCCGATCACTAAGACATCGGTCCAATCGATGGCCGGATGTATCGAAACGCGTCCAGGCTGCCGATAACGACTCTGTAGTCCATATCCGTCGGTTATACGAGGCGGCCTAAGCGTGAGCAACGTCACAGATGCAGCAGCGCCGACCCGCCAATATGTGATCGACCCGAAGTACAGCAGCATCCCTCCTCCCCGAAGCGGCCCGCGTTCCCCGCGGGCCGCTTCATTTTGCGACGCAGCCTCGCGATACGCCAAATCCGCAGCGGTCGCCGAGCGGCCGGCCGCGGTGCTGATCGAAACCGCCGAGGCCATCCAGGGACCGTCGCGCGAGCGCCGGTGCGAGCTGGCTCTCTGTTGTACATGTAGGCGCAAAGCGTGAGCAACATCACAGACACGCGCGGGCGCACCGGCGATCATCGTTGGCGACCCGAAGTACAGCAGCATCCCTCCTCCCCGAAGCGGCCCGCGTTCCCCGCGGGCCGCTTCATTTTCAAGGCCGATTGCGCTCGCGTTCCGTGGCGCTGCGGATTCGCTGCCGCGCTCGGCCGTGCGGGCGCCCGGCGGCCTGAGCGCTGCCGACCGGCCGTGCTCGCGCCCAGCCGGCCTGCGCGGCGCTTCTAGGCTCCGATCGCGGCCGAGTCGCGCGAGAGGATCGCCGCCCGTATACGCTCGGCGATCCGCGAGCCGGTAAAGCCGACCTCCTCGTGCAGGAGCGTCGGCTTGCCGTGGGTCACGTACCGGTCGGGCAAGCCGACCCGCAGGATCCGCGGCGTCGCGCCGGCCTCATTCAACGTCTCCCACACGGCGCTGCCGAACCCGCCTGCGAGCACACCCTCCTCGACGGTCACGAGCAGATCGTGCTCGGCGGCCAGCTGGGCCATCAGGCCCGCGTCGATCGGCTTCGCGAAGCGCGCGTCGGCGACGGTCACCTCGATCTCGCTTGCGCTCAGATCGCATGCCGCTTCGAGCGCCTTGCCGACGCCGCTGCCGTAGCCGATCAGCGCCACCCGCCTGCCGGCTGTGCCGCCGGCGCCGCCCTCCCTGAGGATCTCGCCGGTGCCGATCCGCAGCGCGCGCGGCTGCCCGGGAAGCTCCACGCCGACGGCCTCGCCGCGCGGATATCTGAGCGCGATCGGCCCGTCGTCGTACGTGAGCGCCGTGCGGAGCATATGCACGAGCATCGCCTCATCGCGGGGAGCCATCAGCACGATGTTCGGCAAGCACCGCAGATAGGCGATATCGAACGCGCCGTGGTGAGTCGGCCCGTCATCGCCCACCAGCCCGGCACGGTCCATCGCAAATACAACGTTCAGCCGCTGCAGGCATACGTCGTGGACGATCTGGTCATACGCACGCTGCAAGAACGTCGAGTAGATCGCCGCCACGGGCTTGACCCCCTCGAGCGACAGGCCGGCGGCGAACAGCACCGCCTGCTGCTCGGCGATTCCCACATCGAAGTAGCGCTCGGGCATCGCCTTTTGCAAGATGCTCAACCCCGTTCCGGAGTTCATCGCAGCGGTGATCCCGACGACGCGCCGATCGCGTTCGCACTCGCGCAGCAGCGCTTCTCCGAACACCCGCGTGTACTGGGGTGGTGGCTGCTTGGCCGGTGCGCCGCCGTCGGCGGGTGCGCTCGGCGCAGGCGCGCCGTTGGCGATCGACTTCGGCTTGGCCGCATGCCACTTCTCCATCCCCTCGAGCCCGCCCTCCTCGGCCGGCGCGAAACCCTTGCCCTTGACCGTCGCGATGTGCACAACGACCGGTCGCTGCGCGGCCAGCGCCTCGCCCAGCGCCTCGCGCAGCGCGCGCACATCGTGTCCGTCGATCACGCCCATATAAGCCCAGTCGAGCTCCTCCCACCACAGCCCCGGCGCCCAAAAAGCCTTGATCGACTCCTTCAGTTGGGGCCCGAGACGCTCGAACGCGGCGCCGATCCCGCCGGGCAGCTTCACCAGCCCGCCCTCGACGCCGGCGCGCGCATGCCACAGCTTCGGGTTGAGCCTGACGCGGTTGAAATACCTCGACAGAGCGCCGACGTTGGGCGCGATCGACATCCCGTTGTCGTTCAGCACCACCACGATCGGCGTTCCCAGTCCGCCCGCCTGGCTGATCGCCTCAAACGCCACGCCGCCGGTCATCGCCCCGTCGCCGATCACCGCTACGACCTTGCCGTCCTGCCCGCCCCCCAGCTCGCCGTCCCGTTCCTCCGCCGGCTCGCGCCGCGGGGTCCGCGCCCGCTGGCGCATCCCCTCCTTGATCCCGACCGCGTACCCGATCGATGTCGAGGCGTGCCCCGCGCCCATCACGTCGTGCTCGGACTCGGCGATCGAGCAGAACGGAGCCAGCCCCTGATACTGGCGGATCGTGCTCAGCCGGTCGCGCCGGCCGGTGAGGATCTTGTGCGGGTAGGCCTGGTGCCCGACGTCCCAGAGAATCTTGTCGCGCGGCGATTCCAACAGCGAGTGCAGCGCCACGGCCAGCTCACAGGTGCCGAGGTTCGCGCCGAAGTGCCCGCCGATCTCCCCAACCGTGTCGATGATGTGCGCGCGGACCTCGCCCGCGAGCTGCGCGAGCTGCGCCTCGGACAGGCCCTTGAGGTCGGGCGGGCCCTCGATCGTGTCGAGCAGGCGCTTCTTGCGCGGGCCCTTTCGCTGGGGAGCGCCGCCCGCGCCCGGCGTATTGCGATCGCTGTCAGGCTGGCGACGGCTCATGAGGTGCGCGTGTAGATGAAATCGGCTATCTGCTCGAGCTCGACGGTCGCTTGTTCCCCACCGATCGTACGCGCAGCATCGGTCAGCGCCTCACGCACCGCTCGGTGCGACTGCGCCGCCAGCTGTCTTGCGCGTTGGATGCCGAACTCGCTCACGTATGTTCGCTTGCCGTGCCGCTGATCGCTGCCTCGCGGCTTGCCGAGCGCCGCTTCCGTGCCGGTGACGTCGAGAATGTCATCGACGATCTGGAACAGTACACCCAGCTCAGCTGCGAAGCTCTGAAAGCCAATTCTCGCAGGTCCGTCGACACCTGCGAGCAGCAGCACGCAAATCACCGACGCGGCGATCAGCCGACCGGTCTTCAGCTCGTGCAGCCGCCTCAACGCCGCCGCGCCGGCGGGCGTCGACGCGCTGACATCCGCGAACTGGCCCCCCACCATCCCTTCCACCCCTGTCGCCCCCGCGAGCTCGGCGGCCGCGCGCAGCACCCGCTCGGGCTGGGATCGCTGCTGCGTGAGCAGGTGCTTGAAGGCCTCGGCATACAGACCGTCGCCGGCCAGGATCGCGACATCCTCGCCGTACTTGACATGGCAGGTCGGCATCCCTCTGCGCAGGTCGTCGTCGTCCATCGCCGGCAGGTCGTCGTGAATCAGCGAGTACGTGTGGATCAGCTCGATCGACCCCGCCAACGGCAGCACCTCGCGCTGCGTCAGTCCCACGGCCCGCGCCGTCGCCAACGCCAGCACCGGCCTGATGCGCTTGCCCCCCGCGAGCAGCGAGTAGCGCATCGCCTCCTCCAGTCCCGCGGTCAGCGGCTCGCGCGAGAAGCGCATCTCCTTCAGATAGGTGTCGACCTCCGCACGCAGATGCTCGGGGTAGCCCGCGCGCTCCTGGCGCTCGGCTGTCACGCTGCCGACACCGGCGCCGCTACAGGAGCGAGTCCTGCCCGGGTGGGACCGTCGACGCGTCGGCCCGCGCGCGGCGCTCGAGCTCGGCCGCGGCCTCGCCGGCGAGCCCCGCGCAGTCCTCCACGAGCGTCGCGGCCGCGTCCGAGGACAGCTCGCCCGAGCGCAACTGCTCAGCCGCACGTTCCAGCTTGGAGATCAGCTCCTCAAGGCGCTCGTCCACGATTCGCTCGGTCTCGTTCATAACGCCTCCTGACCGTGGTCTACGAGCCCCGTCCAGATGCATCCGCGCACCCCGCTCACGGGGCCCCCTGGGGCGCATTCTCGCGCACTTCGCGCAACACCGCGGCCAGCACCCCATTGACGAACGCCGGCGCCTCGCTACCGCAGAACAGCTTGGCGCTTTCAACCGCCTCTTCGATCGCCCCCTCCGGAGGGATCGGCGTGTTCCCGGGCACGACATCGCCATACAGGATCTCGACTAGAGCGACGCGCATGATGCTGCGCTCCAAAGGCTGGATCCGCTGCACCGACCAGCCGTGCGCGTGCTGGTCGAGGATCTCGTCGAGCTCGCCGGCGCGCTCGACCGCGGCTTGTGCGAGCGCGCGGGTCATCGGCGTGGATTTCTCGGCCAGGGCATCTTGCACCTGCCGGCCCGTCAGGTCGGCCTGATAGACCGCTACCACCGCCGCTCTACGCTGCTCGGAGCGGCGCATCGCTAGGCCCTCATGCGCGCGAGACGTACTCGCCAGAGCGGGTATCCACCCTGATCCGCTCGCCGACATCGACAAACAGCGGCACCATGATCTTCGCGCCGGACTCGAGCGTCGCCGGCTTGCTGCCGCCCCCCGAGGCGGTGTCGCCGCGCAGCCCCGGGTCGGTCTCGGTCACCTCCAGATCGACTGCGCTCGGCAGCTGCACGTCCGCGGGTTCGTCGTCGATGAACAGCATCTCAACCTCGCTGCTCGGCTTGATCCAGCGCAGCGTGTCCTTCAGCGCAACCTCGGCGATTGCGATCTGCTCGAACGTCTCCGTGTCCATGAAGTGCGCGTCGTCGCCGTCGGCGTAGAGGAACTGCATCCTTTTCGTCTCCGTCCTGACCGACCGGAACTTCTCGCCGGCCCTGAACGTGCGGTCGATCACCGCGCCATCTGAGCTCCGGCGCAGCTTGGTGCGAACGAACGCACCGCCCTTGCCGGGCTTGACGTGCTGGAACTCGGCGATCTTGTAGATCGTCCCGTCCACCTCGATGTGATTGCCGTTCTTGAATTCGTTGGTTGAAAGCACGGGACAAGACTAGCCACCCCGCGCCGACGGTCGCGGCGCTGGGCGACGGCGCGCGGCGCGCGGCGCCGTGTGCTCGGCGGACGCTACCCCTCGATCGCCGCGAACACTTCGTCGAGCAGCTTTTGCCGGTTGGCGACCTGGTAGTTCTCGGCGATGTAGCGATCCGTCTCCTCGCGCGAATCGCCATTCAGGGCCATGTTCAGGGCAACCAGGCGAGCGTCGTAGTCGCTGTCCGCCGGAGCGGGTCCCTGCGCGTCTACGACCGGCGCTGTGGGGCCATTTTCAGCTGCTTCCTGCGTGCCGCCAGTGGACGCTGCCGCTGCCGCGACCGGTGCGGGCGCCGGCGGGACCGGCGCCCCGGGTGCGGGGGTGGGAGCCGTTGACGGCGGAGTCGGCGGCGCGGGCGGCGGCGCGTGCTCGGATGCGCTCGCTGCGCTCGGCGAGGGCTGGCTGGATGAGGCGACGACGTCGGTTGCCAGGGATGGCGTCTCGCGGGCCGCCTCGGGCGCGCGGCCCGCGGCCGCGTCATACAGCTCGGCCATGTTCGTCTCGAGCGCGGCCAGATCCCCGGACAGACGGGTCGCTCCAGCGCGCATGCTCTCGACCAGGGCGCTCACCTGGCTGTCCATCGATTCGACCCGCTCGAGCAGGGTCGAGCTCGCGCGAGCCACAGCCCCCACGTGCGCCTGCGCCTGGGCGACCGCGTCCGCGCGGACCTGCTCCGCGTCGCTCTCGGCGCGCTCGCGCGTGGCGTTGGCGGTAGCTCGCGCCTGGCGGTCGATCTCCGCGGCCGCCGCCTCGGCGGCCGCGACGATGCTCTGCACCTGCGCGCCGGTGCTCGCCGCGAGCGAGTCCGCACCGGGGCCGGAGGCGGTGCGCTGGAGCTCCTCGACCTGGCCTGCGAGCGCGCGCAGATGGGCGTCGACGGCCGCAGGATCGTACCCTCGCCGGCCGATCGGAAAGTCGCGTCTTTCGATGCTCTGCCGGTCCAGCTCCATCGGTTTGGCCAAGCCTAGCGGACGCCTCAGGCGACGTCGCCGGCGGGCTCGGCCGCGGGCGCGCCGGCCTGGATCTCGCGCAGATCGCGGCGCAGCTCGCGCAGCTCGTCGCGCAGCTGGGCTGCGTACTCGAAGCGCAGCTCCTCCGCGGCTTCGCTCATCTCCTCTTCGAGCTCGACAACCAGCCGCTCGAGCTCGTGCTCGGGCAGTTCCTTGGCCCTGGCCTGGCGCTCGGAAGCGCGGCGGCGCCGGCGCGGGACCTTGGCGTCGCTCTGCAGGAACTCTGCGATGTCGGACACGCCCTTGACGATCGTCGCGGCCGTGATCCCGTGCTGCTCGTTGTAGCGAAGTTGAATCTCACGCCTGCGCTCGGTCTCCTCGAGCGCCGCGCGCATGGCTCGCGTCTGCGTGTCGGCATACATCAACACCGTTCCATCGACGTTGCGCGCGGCACGGCCGATCGTCTGGATCAGGGAGGTCTCCCCGCGGAGGAATCCCTCCTTGTCTGCGTCCAGGATCGCCACGAGCGAGACCTCCGGCAGGTCGAGCCCCTCGCGCAGCAGATTCACGCCGACCAGCACGTCGTACTCCCCGAGACGCAGGTCGCGGATGATCTGGATCCGCTCGAGCGTGTCGATCTCGGAGTGCAGATAGCGTGTCTTGAACCCCATCTCGAGCAGGTACTGCGACAGGTCCTCGGACATCTTCTTGGTCAGCGTCGTCACCAACACCCGCTCGTCGCGCTCGCTGCGCCGTCGGATCTCGTTCATCAGATCGTCGATCTGATTGCGCGTCTCGCGGACCTCGACGACCGGGTCGACGATCCCCGTCGGCCTCACAATCTGCTCGACGATTTTGCTCGAGCCCGTTCGCTCGTACTCGCCGGGCGTCGCCGAGACGAACATCACCAGCGGGGCGATCGCGAGAAACTCTTTGAACGTCTGCGGACGGTTGTCGAGCGCGCTCGGCAGGCGAAAGCCGTAGTCGACGAGCGTCTGCTTGCGCGAGCGATCGCCCTCGTACATTCCGCCCAGTTGCGGGACCGTTTGGTGGGACTCGTCGATGAAGCACACGAAGTCCTTGGGGAAGTAGTCGATCAGGCAGTACGGACGCTCGCCTGCCCGCCTGCCGTCGAGGATGCGCGAGTAGTTCTCGATCCCGGAGCAGAACCCCATCTCGCGCAGCATCTCCATGTCGTACTGCGTGCGCTGACGCAACCTGTGCGACTCGAGCGGCTTGCCCGCGGCTTCCAACTGCGCGCAGCGCTCCTCCAGTTCCCTGCCGATCTCGCTCACCGCCGCCTCGATCGTGCCCTCCCTGACGTTGTAGTGGGTCGCGGGCCAGATCGCGACGTGCTCGAGATCCTCCTCGAGCACCTCGCCCGTGAGCGGGTCGAACTGCGCGAGACGCTCGACTTCATCGCCGAACATGCTCGCCCTGAACGCCGTCTCGGCGTACGCGGGGAAGACCTCGAGCGTCTCGCCTTTGACCCTGAACGTGCCGCGCGCGAGCGCCGTGTCGTTGCGCGTGTACTGGATCGACACGAGCTTGCGCAGCAGCTGATCGCGATCGATCTGCTCGCCGCGCTTGAGGATCTGCATGTTGAGCTCGTACGTCTCCGGCGAGCCGAGTCCGAAGATGGAGGACACGGACGCGACCACGACGACGTCGCGGCGCGCGAACACCGCCGCGGTCGCCGCGTGGCGCAGGCGATCGACCTCCTGGTTGATCGCCGAGTCCTTCTCGATGTACAGATCCTTGCTTGGCACGTACGCCTCGGGCTGGTAGTAGTCGTAGTAGGAAACGAAGTACTCGACCGCGTTGTCGGGAAAAAACGTCCTGAACTCGTTGCACAGCTGCGCAGCGAGCGTCTTGTTGTGCGCGATCACGAGCGTCGGACGCTGCACCGCCTCGATCACGCCCGCCATCGTCATCGTCTTGCCGGTCCCGGTTGCGCCCAGCAGCGTCTGGAAGCGCTCCCCCGCGCGCACGCCTTCCGCCAGAGTCTCGATCGCGTGCGGCTGGTCCGCGGTCGGAGTGAACGCGCTATCGAGCTTGAAACGGGGCATCGGCTGGCCCTCCTACGTTAGCGGCGCCGCCTTCGCTCAGCCGAGCGCGACCGGAAGGGGCAGGCTGTAGGTGGCGAAGCCGTGCTTGGCGGCGGGTTTTTCGGTGACACTGCTGATCAGCCTGTAGATGCCCGCCCTGGCGGCGCTCGGCACCGTCAGGGTGATGTGAAACTGCCCGCCCGCGGAGGGCACGAAGCGCTTGGCAACGGTGGTCTTGCCGCATTCCAGCTCCTGCTGGACTGTCACGGTGGCGATCGGCTTTGTCAGCGGCGGCACCACCTGGCCGGTGAGCGTGACGGTCCTGCCCGCGGCTCTCGGCGGTTCCAACTCCAGCCGTCTCGTCAGCTTCAGATCGAGCGAGCGCTGGCTGCCGGACTCGGCCATGTAGCGCGCGCTGTTGGTGTCGCGCAGGCGAGCCGGAGGCAGTGGCGCGGTGGTGGAGAACTCGCCGTTCGCGCCGACGGTCGCGCTCGCGACCTGCTGGCGGCCCTGGAAGATGATCCTCACCTTCTTGCCGTCGAGGGTCTTGGCGGCGCTGCCCACGAGTAGCACGCGACCGCCGCGGATGAGCACGTCGTTGAGCACGAGCGAGCGTTTGCTGCAGCCGAGCAACAGTTCTTCGACCGTCCGGGGGCTCGTGGCGATCCCGGGCGAGCTTGATGGCGTAGCGGCTCCGGTGAGGGTTGAGGTCTGGGGGAAAGGCGTGGCTGCGCCTCCAGCCCCCGTGGAGGGCGGCATCTGGGGCTGTTTGATTTCTTCCATTGGGGGCGGTGGTGGTGGTGGTGGTGGGGGCGGTGGTGCTTCTTTGGGCTGTTCTTGTTCGCAGAACTCGTCCACGAGATCGTTGGCTCCGGAATCGGTTACGTAGATAGGACAGCCCGAGGGCGCCGCGGCCGCTCCGAGCGGATCCTCGAATTCAGGGGGTTTCTCGCCAAAGTAACCAGCTCTGCATTCGCCCGTGCACGTCTCGAACTTTTCGGCGCGGTCGAACACGCCCCAGCCGAAGCCCATCACGAATGCGCCTTCGGAGGTGAACTCCTGTACGCGCTCATTGCCGGCGTCCGGGACCCACACGTTGCCCGAGGGGTCGATCGCGATGCTCGCTGGAGCCTGCCGATCGATAAACGCGAACGCCCCGGCTTCTTCGCCAGGTCCGCCCTGCTGGCATTCTTCTGTGTCCGTGCAGACCCCGAAGCGCTCCGACGGTCCGGCTTCTCCTTTGTGCACACCCCGTCCCCACAGGCGCAGGAATTCTTCTTTCGGGCCCAGCTCCTGGACGCGTTCGTTGCCCTCGTCGACCACATACAGATCTCCGGCTGGGTTTGTGGCGAGCGCAGTCGGTGCCGAAAAGACATCCGCGATCGGCCCATGCAGACGTTCAGACAGCCCCACCGTCCTCAGGAATTTTCCTTCGGCGCTGAACTTCTGGATCGGGAATTCGGGCCCTCCTTGGGCGTCGCCGACGTATACGTCGCCGCTCGCAGGATCGACCGCAACGCCCGAGGGACCCTCAAACCCTCCTTCGTCACTGCCGCTCGGAAAGCCCGCCCGGCAGCTTTCAGTGCAGATTTCGAATTCGTTTTTGTGGGCTTTTCCAACCGCGAATCCCCAGGTTCGGATGAATTTGCCTTCCGGTCCGAACTCGTCCACGCGACGATTGCCGGCGTCGGTGACGTACAGGTCTCCCCGATTGCTCCCGCCGGTCGCGATTGCTATCGCGACGGGGAAGTCCATCTGTCCGGCCGCTTCGCCCTCGGTGCCCCATTTCCTGATGAATCCCCCGGCGGGATTGAACTCCTCGATGCGGCTGGTACTCTCGCCGTCCACAACGTATACGTCGCCGTCGGCATCGGTGGCCAGGCCGGCGATCTGCGGGCCAAACGTCCCTTCGCCGCTCGCCCCAAACGACCCGATTAACTGGAATTCGGCGCTGGCAGGCGTCGACGCCAGAGCAAAGGCGAGCGTCGCGAGGATCGCGCAGCTGACCGCGCGCCGAACGCGCCCCGAAGCGAGCGCGATCCCCTCAGCGGCGATCTTGTTCGAAAAGCGTTGAGCACCCACCCGTGCTACCTCCCATACGTTGATCCTAGCGGCCCGCAAAATCCGCCGCGCTGCTCGCACATCGCGTCATGCCGCGGCGATTCGAGCGTCGAATATGCCTCGTACAAGACGGCCGGGGCGCGAACGGGCGCCCATGCTCAGCGGAGCCCCAGCTTCGGCGAGCTTATCCCGGCCCTAGTTGCTGCCCGTACAGAGCGCGGTATTCGTGCTGGGCGCGCAGGACGCGTTCCACGTACGCGCGCGTCTGCGGGAACGGAATTTCAGCGACTTCCAGCTGTTTTCCTTCGGCGTGCGCCGCTGCAACCCAGCCGTCGACGTTCGCCAGTCCGGCGTTGTAGGCGGCCACGGCCAGCATCTCGTCGCCTTCGTAGTGGTCGAGCAGATAGCGCAGGTAATAGCTGCCGTACGCGACGTTGATCGCCGGGGTGCCGAGGTCGCTGGTCGTGAAGCGGGTGCCGCCGGACAGGTGAGCGAGAAATTGGGCGGTGCTCGGCAGAATCTGCATCAGCCCTTGGGCGCCGGCTGCGGAGGTGCGCGGGTCGAACTTCGTCTCGGCATAGATCACCGCAGCGATCAGCGCCGGATCGAGATGCTTGGCCGCGGCCTGTTCGCGGATGATCGCGCTGTCGCTCAGCGGCAGGGCAAGCGTACGTACGGTGTGGCTGAGCATCGGACCGAGCGTGATCGCGAGCACGCCGGCCGCCAGTATCGCGGCGAGCGCCAGACCCGCGCCACGCGCGCGACCCGCGCGCGGTGTTTGCCGCTTGCCGCGCGCCCGCGGACGGCCGGCGGCACGGTATACCGTGCGCCTCCGCGCGCCGGGCGAGGTCCGCGAGGACGGCGAGGTCTTCATCGTCGCTGAAGCTTCTCAAGGACCGCCGACAGCTGCGCGGTCAGGTCCTCCTCACTGCCATCGTTGCGCACGCTAAATGTCGCCCTGGCCGCCTTCTCCTGCTGCTCCAGCTGCCGTGCCGCGCGTGCATCTTCCAGGTTGTGCCCCCGGCTTGCCGCCCGCGCGCGGCGCACACCCTCGTCCGCGACGACGGCGAGGGTAGCGTCGAACAGCCCCTCCATACCCGCCTCGAACAGGAGCGGGACCTCGACCACCGCGGCGCGCGGCGGCGGCCGCCTGGCGCGGACGGCCTGCAGCCACTGCCCCACCCGTTCGCCGACCAGCGGCCACAGCAGCGCCTCGAGCCAAGCGCGATCTTCGGCCGAAGCGAACGCGCGCTCGGCCACGGCCGGTCGGTCGACCGAGCCGTCAGGCGCGACCTGCTCGCCCCAGCGCGCGACGATCGCGGCGCGCAGGCGCTCATCGCCGGCGTACAGCTCGTGCACGATCGCGTCGGTCGACAGCACCGCCGCCCCGAGCTGCTCCAACGCGGCCAGCGCAGTCGACTTGCCGGCGCCCATGCCTCCGGTCAGTCCGACGAACGGCGCGCCGTGCCCGTCTCCGTCGGGTGGCCCGTCGCGCTCGGGCCCCGTCAATCTTGGGCCGGATCGCCAGCCGGTTGAAGCTCGGCTTGCTCGTCGCCTGAAGCGGGCGGCTCCTCGGAGCTCTCGCTTGCCTCCTGCGCGCGGGACTCCGCCGGGTCAGCGGGCGCTCCGCCGCTCGCCGGCTCCTGCCCGGTGTTGGCGTCGGTTGTTGCGGGAGGCTCGATCGTCTCCTCGGCCTGCTCGGAAGCTGTTTGTGCCGGCGCGCTCGCCTGCGCGGCTGGCGGCGCCTCGGTTGAGGGCGGCTGTGCCTGCGCGCCCGACTCCGCGGCTGGCGGCGCCTCGGCCGCTGGCGGTGTCTCGGCGGCCGGCGGTGTCTCGGCGGCCAGCGGCGCCTCGGCGGCCAGCGGCGCCTCGGCACGCGGCGGCGCCTCGGCAGCCGGCGGGGCCTCGGCAGCTGGGGGCGCCTCCGCCGCTGGCGGCGCCTCGCTTGAGGGCTGCTCCTGCGCGCTCGCCTCCGCCGCTGGCGGCGCCTCGGTTGAGGGCTGCTCCTGCGCGGGCGTCTCCTCGGCTTGCGGCGCCTGCTCCGTGGACGTCTCCGCGCCAGCGGGAACCTCAGGGCGGGAAACCGGCAGGATCTGATCCTCGACGCGCTTGGCCGACAGCGACAGCCGCCTGCGGTCGGAATCAATCTCGAGGATCTTCACGCGGATCTCGTCGCCGGGATGGACGATCTCGCGTGGGCTTTCAACGTGGTGGGTGGCGAGCTCGGAGATGTGCACGAGGCCCTCGACGCCGTCGAGGATCTCGACAAAGGCGCCGAACGTGACCACCTTGGTGACCTTGCCGGCGAGCTCGTCGCCGACGTTGTAGGTATCGACGATCCGCTGCCAGGGATCCTCTTGCGTCTGCTTCAGACCGAGCGAGATGCGCTGGCGGTCGCGGTCGATGTCGAGCACCTTGACCTGCACCGTGTCGCCGATGTTGAGGATCTCGCTCGGGTGGTTCACGTGCGACCACGACAGCTCGGAGATGTGGATCAGCCCGTCGATCCCGTCGAGGTCGACGAACGCGCCGAAATCCACGATGTTCGAGATCTGGCCCTCGACGACCAGGCCGGGCTGCAGGCGATCGAGTATCTGCTGTCGAACCTCCTTGCGCTCCTCCTCGAGCACCGCCCTGCGCGACAGCACGACGTTGTTGCGCGAGCGGTTCAGCTCGATCACCTTGGTCTCTATTTTCGTGCCGAGGTACTCGTCGAGGTTTGGCACGCGCCGAATGTCGACGAGCGAGGCGGGCAGGAAGCCGCGCACGCCGAGGTCGATGATCAGGCCGCCCTTGACGACCTCGATGACCGTGCCCTCGACCGGTTCGCCGGACTCGGCCGCGGTTTCGATGCGCCGCCACGCTTTCTCGAAGCGCGCGCGCTTCTTGGACATGATCAGGCGCCCGTCCTGGTCCTCCTTGGTGAGGACGATCGCGTCGACCTCCTCGCCGAGATGCACCTCGTCGTGGGGATCGACGGCCTTGCGGATCGACAGCTCGTTCGCCGGGATGACGCCCTCGGACTTGTAGCCGATGTCGACGAGCACCTCGTCGTTGTCGATGCGCACGACGTTGCCGGTGACTACCTCGCCCTCCTCGATGTCGCGGAAGGTCGCGTTGTAGTTCGGCACGATCTGGCCGTCGACCTCAAGCAGCAGTCCGTTCGACCCCTCGACCACGTGAGCTTGAGGATCCTCTATCACGCTATGCACCGGTCGAAGCCTAGCGCAGCGGGCTGGCCATTGGAAACCGGGTATTCAGCGACGATCGCGACTATCCCGGGAGGGTCGGCGTGATCGGCGCCCGCGCCGCGCCGCGCCTATGATTGCCGGAGATGCCCGTGCGAGCCACCACGCGGGGGGCTGCGCGCACTCGCTTGCAGCAACTGCGCGACTGCGACGTGCTCGTCTGCGGCGCCTCGTTTGCAGGGCTCGCGGTGGCACGCGAGCTTGCGGGCTCGGGGATGCGTGTGCTGATCGTCGACCGCTACGAGCTGGGCGAGCGTCAGACCTCGGCCTGCGCGATGCCGACACTGTGGCTGCAGGCGCTGGACTTGCAGGCTGCGCTGCGCCAGACGTTTGCCGAGCTCGTGGTGCACACCCCGTTTGCCACCTCGCGCTGGCCGCTGCCGTGGTCGTTCGCGACATTCGACTATCGCGAGCTGTGTGCGCTTCTCTTCAGCCAGGCGGATCAGTCCGAGACGGAGTTCGAGACCGCGACGGTGACGGGCCGTGACGGGCTGACCGTCTGCACCGACCGCGGCGAGCTGACCGCCCCGCTCATCGTCGACGCGCTCGGCTGGCGCCGCGTGCTGTCCAACGCGAGCACGATCCAGCCGCCCAACGCGCGCCTGTCGCGAGGCCTCGAGGTCCACCCCGCGGGCACCGGCGCCGAGCTCGAGCTGTGGATCGACCACCGCTATATACGCGCCGGCTACTCGTGGAGCTTTCCCGCCGGCGACGAGCTGCGCATCGGGGTCGGTTCGTTCTGGCCGGCGCATCACGTCAAGGAGCCGACGGTGCGCCTGGCGCGCGAGCTGGGGCTCGGACCCGACGGCTACCAGGGCAACTGGATTCCGCACCAGCTACGTGCTGCCGTCGAGGACAGGGTGTTCTTTGCAGGTGACTCCGCCGGGCACTGCCTGCCGCTCACCGCCGAGGGAATCCGGACCGCGCTGTACTTCGGTCTGGCCTGCGCGCGCGAGCTGCGCGCCGTGCACGAGGGCCGGAGCACGCGCGCCGAGGCGCTCGCCCGCTATGGGGCGTTCTCGAACGCTCACGCACGCAAATACCGGTGGCTGCTGGCCGTCCAGCGCGCGATCGGCCGGCTCACGCCGACGCCCGCCCCGACCGTCCTCTCGCGCGCGCTCGAGTCGCGCCGCCTCGCCGCGTGGGCGTTCAACCACTATCTGGCGATTGCGCCGCCGTCGTTCGCCGCGGCGCGACCGAGCCGAGCCACGTCAGCGCGGCAGGTCGCCGTGAGCGCCGGCAGCTGAGCGCCGGGCCCGCGCAGTGCGCGCGCCGGGCGCTCAGGCGACCTCGCGCAACCGCGGCCGCGCCGCGCCCAGCGAGCTCAACGCCAGCCCGCTGGCCTCGATCGCGCTGGCCCAGGAGACCTCCGACAACATACCCGGCGCGGAAACCATGTCGCCGGCGAGATATACGCCCTCGCCGCGGTCGACGGCAGGACGGTCGCGCCAGCTGGTACCGGGCGGGTCGACCGCGCCTGAGCGGGCCTCCATGACCTGGCGCCGGCGCCACGTCACACGCTGGCGCCAGGCCGGCAGGGAGGCATCGAGCAGCCGCTCGAGGCGAGCGGCTGCCAGCTCGATCTCTTCGCCGGGTCGGACGGGCATCTGAGCCTGCACGAGCTCCTCTCCACGAGGCGCCAGCGACCGATCGCTGGCGCTGAAGCGCTCGATCCAGCCCGCCTCATCGAGATCGGAGACCACGAACGGATCGCCGCGGCGACGGCGCAATCCGAGGTCGATGCAAACCGTGTGACCGCTCGTCCAGCGCACCGAGTCGTCCCCGAGTAGCCTGCGTGCCTGGCTAAGCTCGGTGGCGAGGATCACCGGTGGGTCGGGCACGTGATCGACGCTGTGGCCCAGGTCGATCGCTACCCCCAGAGAGCGTGCGCGAGCCTCCAGCGAGCTGACCAGCGCGCTCCAGCCCCCGATCGGGTAGCGCGCGACGGGCGGCAGACTGAACGTCCGGAGCGTGCGCGGCCAGACGAACGCGGCCGACAGCGCCCCGGGGTCGTGGTGGAAGGTGTAGACACCCGCCGCCGCGGACAGGATCGCCGCGGTGCGCTCGTCGGTGTGACTCGTCGCCCAGGTTCGAAAATCCAGATCCGCGGGCGCCTCGCGGCCGCGCAGACGCAGCACGGACGGCAGCGCCGCCAATGGCGGAGTCCGTCTCACCTGGCCCTGCCAGCGCAGCTTCACGCCCGCCAGCGGCGGCTTCGCGTGGCTCGGGAGCAGCTCGCGCTCGGCTAGCCAGCGCCAGAGAGGACCGTCCTTGTACAACGCGTGCGGTCCGAGGTTGGCCTTGTACGGCCCGTCGCTCGTGCGGGCCCGCCCGCCGAGCGCACTGTGGGCCTCCAGCAGAGACACGCCGGCGCCGCCCTCCGCGCAGGCGATCGCCGCGGTCAGGCCGGCGATTCCTCCCCCCACGATCGTGATCTGACTTGTTGAGATCTTTCCATTCGGCAGGCTCATCGGATCCTCCTGGCGGCTGTAACGGTCGTGGCCACGATATTCCGAAACTGGTCCGGTATACAGTTCCAGTAATGGTTGATTTGGCCGTGCCAGTTGCCGGCCCTGAACTACTCGTCGAAATCGATCGGGCGCGTGACCTTCCGCTGCACGAGCAGCTCGAGCGCTCGCTGCGCAACAACATCCGCCAGGGACGTCTGCCGAGCGGCACGCGCTTGCCGTCGACGCGGAGCCTGGCGGCCGAGCTCGGCGTGTCGCGAGGAGTCGTGACCGAGGCCTATGGCCAACTTGGCGCCGAGGGATATCTGGAAACGCGCCAGGGCGCGCCGGTGCGGGTAGCCAAGGCCGTGCGTGCAGCTGTGCCCCACGCGCCGGCCCGATCGCTGCTGCCGACCTTTCCGTATCACTTCCATCCCGGCCTGCCCGATCTCGCCGGCTTTCCCCGCGACCGCTGGCTTCGCTCGCTACGCGCGGCGCTGCGCGAGTCGCCCCTGGACGCTGTCGGCTATGGCGATCCGCGCGGCGTCCCGCGACTGCGCGAAGTGCTGGCCGACTACGTCGCACGCGTCCGCGGCGCGGCGCCGGACCCCGAGAACCTGCTGATCTGCACGGGCTTCATGCAGGGTTTCTCGCTCGTCTGCCGATTGCTTTACCGCCAGGGGGTCGAGGCGATCGCGGTCGAGGATCCCGGCTGGCACGTGCATCGCCTGATCATCGAGCAGGCCGGCCTGCGACCGATCCCGCTGCCGGTCGACGAACAGGGGTTGCGCGTCGACGCGCTCGTGCGCACGGACGCAAGCGCGGTCTTGGTGACGCCGGCGCACCAGTTTCCGACGGGCCGCGTCCTCAGCCGCGAGCGGCGCGCGCAGTTGATCGAATGGGCTGAGGAGCGCGAGCGGCTGATCGTCGAGGACGACTTCGATGGCGAGTACCGCTATGACCGCGTCGCGATCGGCGCTCTGCAGGGCCTCGCGCCGGAGCACGTGCTCTACATCGGCTCGGCCAGCAAGCGCCTCGCGCCGGGAATGCGCCTCGGCTGGATGCTCGTCCCCTCGTGGCTGGCCTGGCAGCTGATCGGAACGAAGGCCGTCGAGGACGGGGGCTCGGAGGCCTTCGGCCAGCTGGCGCTGTGCGACTTCATCGAACGCGGCGAGCTCGACCGCCATGCACGGCGCATGCGGCTGCGCTACCAGCGTCGGCGCGAGGCGCTGCTGCACGCGCTCGAGCTGTGGCTGCCCCAGGCCAGGCCCAGCAGCTCTGGCGGGGCCGGCCTGTTCGAGCTCGTGCTGCTGCCCGACGGGCTCGACGAGGCGGCGCTGCTCAGGCGGGCCGCGGAGCTGGGCGTCGGCCTGGAGGGTCTTGCCTGGCACCGCTTCGCCCATGGCGGCACTCCGGGGCTGCTGCTCGGCTACGCCAACCTGTCCGAGCCGGCGATCGAGCACGGCGTTCGCCTGATCGCACGCGCATGCGCGGAGGTGAGCTCGAGCGCCTGAGCACTTCGGCGATTGGCACCTCCGCGGCCCGCCCAACTGGACCTGCGCGCGACTGCGCGCAGCTCATATCGTGCAACCCATGACAACCGGATCTGAGCACTTCGCGGACGCCGCCTCGCTGCGCCCCGCTCCGTCGGTGGTGACCGTCGGGATCGCGGTGTTCGCCGCGATCCACCTCGCGCTGGCGGTGTTCATGGCCGCGGCCCCGCACGCGTTCTACACCGCCGTCGGCCCGTTCGGCGCGCTGAACGCACACTACATTCGCGACGTCTCGACCTTCGAAGCGGCGATCGGCGTGGCGCTCGCGATCTCGATCAGCCGCGGCTCCTGGCGGGTGCCGGTGCTGGCGCTGACGACGATCCAGTACGCCCTGCACAGCCTCAACCATCTGCTCGACATCGGCAAGGCTCACCCTGCCTGGGAGGGCTACTTCGATTTCTTCGCGCTCGCCGCAGGGACGCTGCTGCTCGCCTGGCTGTGGCGCGCCGCCGCGCTCGAGGCGAAGACCTCGGCTGCCGGCGCGGAGCCCACCGCGTGAGGGTCTTCGTAGCGGGCGCAAGCGGGGTACTGGGCCGGGCGCTGCTGCCTGCGCTGCGCGCCGCCGGACACCAGCCGATTGCGATGACGCGCTCACCCGCCAAGGCCGAGGCGCTCGGCGCGCAAGGAGTCGAGACGGTCGTGTGCGACGCCTACGACGCAGAGCGCTTCTCGCGGGTGGTCGGCGACGCCCGCGCGGACGCGATCGTGCACGCGCTCACCGACCTCCCCGAAGACATCAACTTCCGCCGCTTCGAGCAGGAAATCGAGAGCACCGGGCGGCTGCGCAGAGACGGAACGCGCAATCTCATTGCCGCGGCTCGCTCGGCCGGCATCCGGCGCGTCGTCGCCGAGAGCATCGCGTTCGTCTATGCGCCCGAAGGAGACTGGGTCAAGGACGAGGACGCGCCGCTCGCCACCGCGCTGCTGCCTTCGGCGGCCGAGCCGATCGCCGAGCTCGAGCGCCAGGTACAGGAGATCGATGGAATCGTGCTGCGCTACGGCTATCTCTACGGCCCCGGCACGGGCTTGACCAAACACGGGGCCTGGGCCGTCAATCTGCGCCGGCGGCGGCTGCCGCTGGTGGGCGCCGCCAGCGGCGTCTTCTCGCTGCTGCACGTCGACGACGCCGCGAGCGCCACGGTCGCTGCGCTGGCGCAGACCGGCCCAGCGGTCTACAACGTCGTCGACGACGACCCGGCGCCCGTCCGCGAGTGGGTCCCCGTGTTTGCCGACGCCGTCGGGGCTCCGCCACCGTGGCGCGTGCCGGCGTGGGTGGGCAGTCTGTTCGCGGGGCGGCTGGCGGTCGCGCTGGTCAACGAGCAACGCGGCGCGAGCAACGTCCGGATCAAGCGCGAGTTCGAGTGGCAACCACGCTACGCGAGTTGGCGCGAGGGCTTTCGCCACGGCCTGGAGTGAGACCGCGGCCCGCTCGAGCGGCCCCCGCGAACGGCGCCGCGCGGACGAGGGCTATCAGCGCGGGACGACTCAGCGCCGGACGACCAGCACGACGCCGACGACCAGCAGTACGAGCCCGACAATGCGCGGCGCGTCGATGTGCTGCCTGGCGATCCCCAACAGCCCAAAGCGGTCGACGACCACGGCGATCGCGAGCTGTCCGGCGACGACGATCGCGGTCAAGCTGCTGAGCCCGAGGGTACGCACGGTGACGAGCGCGACTGTCACGTAGAAGGCGCCGAGCAGGCCGCCGATCAGCGACCACCAGGGGGACTTCGGTGCGTTGCCCAGCGCCGACAGTCCGCCGTTCGACAGCGAGGCGACGAGGATCAGGGCGAGCGTGCCGATCGTGAACGAGATCGTCGCGGCTTGGACGCTCCCCACCTCTCGTCCCAGGCGCGCGTTGACCGGCGCCTGCAGACCGACGAAGCAGCCGGCAGCGACGGCCAACAGAACCGCCAGCGCCCGGCTCACTTGGCCTCGAGCCAGTTCGTGCCGACCCCGATGTCCACCGCCATCGCCGGCTGGCGGTCCCATACCCCGACCATCTCGCGGTCGATCAGCTCGCGCGCGGCGTCGCTCTCGGCCGGCGGGCCCTCGAACAGCAGCTCGTCGTGGATCGTGAGGATCAGACGCGTCGCGAGTCCGGCGTCGGCGAGCGCGGCGTGGCAGCGAACCATCGCCAGCTTGATGATGTCCGCGGCGGTCCCCTGGATGACGGTATTGACCGCCAGGCGCTCGCCGAGCGTGCGCACCTGATAGTTGCGGGCGCGCAGCTCCGGGATCTGACGGCGCCGGCCCCAGAGCGTCGTGACATAGCCCTCGTCTCTGGCCTGCTCGATTGTGCGCTCGATGAACGCCGCAACCCGCGGGAAGCGCTCGAGGTAGGCGTCGATGAACGCCTTGGCCTCCTCGCGCGGGATGTTCAGGCGATCCGCGAGACCGTAGTCGGAGAGGCCGTAGACGATGCCGTAGTTGATCATCTTCGACTTCGAGCGCATCCCCGGGTCGATCGCGTCCGCGCTGACCCCGAAGACCTGTGAGGCGGTGGCGGTATGGACGTCCTCGTCGCGAGCGAAGATCTTCATCAGCGCCGGCTCGTCCGCGACGTGGGCGAGCACGCGCAGCTCGATCTGCGAGTAGTCGGCCGAGATCAGCACCGCCCCTGGCGCCGCCTCGAAACAGCCGCGGATCTCGCGCCCGAGCTCGGTGCGCACGGGCACGTTCTGCATGTTCGGGTTCGTGCTCGACAGGCGGCCGGTCTGGGCGACGGTCTGCAGGAACGTCGTGTGGATGCGCGACTGCTCGTCGACAAGCTGCGGCAGCACGTCGAGATAGGTCTTGATCAGCGTGCTCAGCTCGCGCCAGCGCTCGATCCGGGGGACGATCAAATGCTCGGAGCGGATCGCCTGCAGCACCCTGGCGTCGGTCGAGTAACCGGTCTTCCCGCGCCGCTTGCGCGAGAGTCCCAGCTTCTCGAACAGGATCTCCCCGAGCTGCTGGGGCGAGGCGATCACGAACTCCTCCCCCGCCAGCGCGAAGACTTCCCCTTCGAGCTCGATCAGCTCCTCGCGCACGCGCGCGGTGATCTCCTGCAGGCGTTCGCAATCGAGGCGCACGCCGGCTTGCTCCATCGCCCGCAGCACCGCGACCAGCGGCAGCTCGATGTCGGCCATCACCCGCTCGAGCTCGCGCTCGGCCATCTGCTCCCGCTGCCAGGAAGCGAGCGCGTCGAGCAGCACGGCGTCGCCCGCCAGCGGATCGTCCGCGTCGGACTGCAGGCCTCGCTCTTCGCACAGTTCCGTGAACGGATAGCCGCGTCGCGCCGGCTCCAGCAGGTAGGCGCCGAGCAGCGTGTCGTGCGCGAGCAGCTCCGGGACCGCGCGCAGGGCTTTGGCGTCGTGGACGACCAGCGCGCGCCCGGCGCACGCGGCGACGATCTGCTCGGGTCCCTCGCAATCGCCGACGAGCACGTCGGTCACGCCGGGCTCCGGCCGCCGCGCGACGGGCCGCGCGCGCCGGCGCGAGCGAAACGCGTCCGCAGGGGCGCCCGCCGCGGCGCTGGCGGGTGCGGCCGCGAATTGCCACGGCATGTCCTCGGCGAACAGCGCCCCCTCGGGCACCTCCGCCGGACGCACCACGACGCACAGCGCCGTCCGCGCTGCGAACGCGGCGATGTCCGCGACGGAGCCTGCGCGAACGCGCGCGCGCAAAACGCCGCCGGGCGCGGGCGGCGAAGAGGCGGCTGCGAGCTCGCGCTCGCCCAACGCCTCTTCGAGCCTGCGCAGCGGATCGCGCAGCTCGTAGCGGCGGAAAAACTCGCGCAGGCGCGAGCGGTCCGGTTCGCGCGCGGCCTCCTCGTCGAGATCCAAGCCGACGTCGAGATCTCGCTGCGCGGTGGCCAGCCGCTTGGAGGTGCGCGCGTCCTCGCTGTGCTCGAGCAGGTTCTGTTTGCGCTTCGCTCCCCCGATCTCGGCGATGTGCGCGAGCACCTCGTCGAGCGAGCCGTAGCGCTGGATCAGCTCGGACGCGGTCTTGTCGCCGATGCCGGGGACCCCGGGGATGTTGTCGGACGTATCACCCTTCAAGCCATAGAAGTCCGGGATCAGCGCCGGCGGGATGCCGTATCGGTCGAGCACCGCCTGGCGGTCGTAGATCTTCGTCTCGGTGATCCCGCGCGAGGTCGCCATCACCTGGACGAGCCCGGCGTCGTCGATCAGTTGCAGGACGTCTCGGTCGCCGGTGACGATCATGGTCGGCACGTCGGCCGCGCGGGCGCGCTCGGCCAGCGAGGCGATCACATCGTCCGCCTCGTAGCCATCGAGCGTGATGTTGCGGTACCCGAACGCCTCGACCAGCGGCTCCATCGCGGGCCACTGGGCTTTGAGCAGATCTGGGCGCGAGCGACGCGTCGCCTTGTAGTCGGAGAACAGCTCGGTGCGCCCTGAGGTGCCCGCGTCCCAGGCCACGACGGTCGGACACACGCCGAACTCGGTCACAATCTTGACGAGCATCGACGCAAACCCGAAGATCGCGTTGGTGGGCTCGCCGGTGGAGGTCGCGATCGACTCCGGCAGCGCGTAGAACGCGCGGTAGACGAGGCTCGGGCCGTCGATCAGAAACAGCCGCCGGTCGCGTCCCGCCTGCCCGTCCGCGCGCGCGTCCTTGGCCCCGGCTGTCGCAGATGCTGCCATCCACCGAGCACTCTAAAGCGAGGCGCAGCGGCGTCCAGCGCAACCTGAAGAGAATTGACGAAATAAGATGCCGAGCCGCCGCTATGAGCGTGACACCCAGCCCCCAGTACCGCATGAACATCCGCGTCGAGATCGACGACAGCCCCGGGCTGCTCGCGCAGGTCACGGGCGCGATCGGCTCGGCGGGCGGGATCGTCGGCGCGGTCGACCCGGTCGAGGTCGATTCGGGACACATCCTGCGCGACTTCGTCGTCGACACCGCCGGCCCCGAGCACTGGGAGGGCATTCTCGCGGCGATCGACGCTGTGGCGGGCGCGAAGGTGATCGACACCATCGACCGCACCTTCGAGCTGCACCTCGGCGGCAAGATCGAGCAGCACAACAAGCATCCGCTGAAGACGCGTGATGACCTGTCGATGGTCTACACGCCGGGTGTCGCGCGTGTGTGCCTGGCGATCGCCGAGGACCCCGACAAGGCGTTCCAGTACACGATCAAGCGCAACACGGTCGCGGTCGTCAGCGACGGAACGGCGGTGCTCGGGCTCGGTGACATCGGCCCCCAGGCGGCGATGCCGGTTATGGAGGGCAAGTGCTGCCTGTTCAAGGAGTTCGCCGGCGTCGACGCGTTCCCGATCTGTCTGGACACCAAGGACGCCGAGGAGATCGTCGACAGCGTCAAGCGAATCGCGCCCGCGTTCGGCGGGATCAACCTCGAGGACATCTCCGCGCCGCGCTGCTTTGAGATCGAGGACCGGCTCAAGCGCGAGCTCGACATCCCGATCTTCCACGACGACCAGCACGGAACCGCGGTGGTCGTGATGGCGGCGCTGCTCAACGCCGTCAAGCTGACCGGCAGGCGGATCCAGGACCTGAGGGTGCTGATCATCGGGCTCGGGGCCGCCGGCATCGCGGTGACGAAGATCATGCTCGAAGCGGGAGTCACCGAGATCGTCGGCGCCGATTCCCAGGGCGCGCTGCACGTACGTCGCGAGGACTATCTCACCGGAACGATGAACTCCCAGAAGCGATGGTTCGCGCACGCGACCAACCCGGACTGCCGCGACGGCTCGCCCGCCGACGTGATCGACGGCGCCGATCTGGTGATCGGACTGTCGGGCGCGCAGGCCCTGCCGCCCCAAGCGCTCGCCAAGATGAACAGCGACGCGATGGTCTTCGCGATGGCCAATCCCAACCCCGAGGTTGTCCCGGAGGACGCCGCCAAGTACGTGCGCATCATGGCCACCGGCCGCTCGGACTACCCCAACCAGATCAACAACGTGCTCGCCTTCCCGGGGATCTTCAGAGGCGCGCTCGACGTTCGCGCTCAGGCGATCACCGACTCGATGAAGATGGCGGCGGCGCGCGCGATCGCCGAGATCGTCACCGACGAGGAGCTGAGCGAGGACTACATCATCCCCTCGGTGTTCAACCGCGACGTGGCGCCGGCGGTCGCGGCGGCCGTCGCCGGCGAGGCGCGCGCGAGCGGGGCGGCGGCGGCCGGGCACGAAGTGGGGTTCGCCTAGTCCGCCGGGGCCACGGCGCACCGCGCTCGCGCTGGGAGCGAAGCCCGCACCTAACATAACGTCATGAAGGTCGCGGTGACCGGCGCGAGCGGGCTGATCGGCAGGGCGTTGGTGGAGCGGCTGGCCGCGCGGGGCGATCGGGTGACAGTGCTCACGCGCGACCCCGATGCAGCCCGTGCGCAGCACGATGGCGCTCGAGCGCCGGCCAGCTTGGACGCTGGGTTCGTGCACTGGGAGCCGGTCCGCGAGCCGGCGCCGCGCGAGGCTCTGCAGGCGCAGGACGCGGTCGTGCACCTGGCCGGGGCGCCGGTGGCGCGGCGCTGGAGCGAGCGGGTCAAGCGCGCGATCCGCGACAGCCGCGTGCTGGGGACACGCAACCTCGTGGAAACGCTCGGCGGGCTCGACCCCGGCGTGCGCCCGCGCGCGCTGATCAGCGCCTCGGCGATCGGCTATTACGGCGCCCACGGAGCTGAGCCGATCGACGAGGAGGCGCCGGCGGGGGGCGACTTCCTGGCGCACGTGTGCGCCGACTGGGAGGCCGAGGCGCAGGCGGCCGAGGGGCTCGGGATGCGCACGGCGCAGCTGCGGATCGGCGTCGTGCTCGACCGCTCCGGCGGCGCGCTCGCACGGATGCTGACCCCGTTCCGCCTCGGCCTCGGCGGTCCGGTCGGCAGCGGCGCCCAGTACATCGCCTGGATCCACCGAGACGATCTGATCGGCATGGTGCTAAGTGCGCTGAGCGACGAACGCTGGACGGGCCCAGTCAACGGCACCGCGCCCGACCCGGTGACGAACAGGGAATTCGCCCGCGCGCTCGGGCGCGCACTGCACCGCCCTGCATTGCTGCCGGTGCCGGCGCTCGCGCTGCGCGTGGCGTACGGCGACATGGCCTCGGTGATCACCACAGGCGTGCGGGCGATGCCCGCGAAGGCGCTCGTGCTGGGCTACTCGTTCGCGCATCCCGAGCTCGAGGACGCGCTCAGCTCCGTGCTCGGCTGAGCGCGACGTCGCGGCTCAACCGACGTTCAGCGCCCGCCAGAACACCGGCATGCCCGCCGAGACACGATCCACGCCGTAGCTCGACAGGGTGGTTTCGCCGTCGGGTTCGATCGCATAGCGGCCGATCACGGAGGCGCGCATACGGTGGGCGAAGAAGGCATCGATCACCGCCTCGCGGTTGTCGCCGTGCCTGCCCGCGCGCCGGATCGCCTGCAATGCGGCGCTCATCGCCTCATAGCCAAACAGAACATACGCTTCCGGCTGTTCGCCGAAGCGCCTGCGATAGGCCGCGAGCACGCGCTGAGCCGAGGCGGGGTACATGCTCGCCGGCAGCACCGGCGTGGTCAGCCGCGTCCGCGCCGCGGCTCCCGCGCCAAGCGCGGAAGTGAACGTCGGTTCGACCAACGCGCTGGAGCCGAGCAGCCAGAGCCGGGCATCGCGGGCGTGTAGCTGTTCGAACAGAGCAAGCGCTCCCTTCCCCGGGCCGCCGGCAAAGAACACGGCTTCGGCGCCGCTGTCGGCGATCTTCATGGCTTGGCCGGTGAAGTTGCTGCTCGCGCTCGTGTCGAGGCTTTCGTGGCCCTTGACCTCGATGCCCGCATGTTCAGCGTCGCTCACGATCATCTGCGCGAGCGGCAGCTCGAACGGGTCTTCGTCATCGAGCACGAACAGCTTCCTGATCCCGAGTGACTGCATCAGCTCGATCTGCGCGCGCGCCTGCTTTTCATCGCCGGGCTGCAGCCGGGCGAAGTTGCGCTTGCCGGTCGGATAGAACCGTTCCGGCTCGTCCTGTCCTGCGTCGAGCGAGGACGTCAGTCCTCCGTAGGGGCTGGCGGGGCTGATCTGCAGAATGCCGGCGGCGTTGATCAGCGGCAGCGAGATCGCGGTCGCCGCCGAGTCGTAATCACCGAGGTAGGCGATCGTCGTCGGATCGTCGGCGGCGGTCCTCGCGTCGGATTCTGTCAGGCCCGCTTCCCAGCGGCCGCTGGTCGGGTTCGAGTCGTCCTGCAGGGCATAGCTCACCCTGAACGGACCGACTCGTGCGCCCGCGTCGGACAGCGCGAGCTTCTCGCCCCCGACGATCTGCTGAGAGATCGACCCCGAGGGACCCTGCAGAGGAAGGCTCGAATAGACGGTCAGCTCGTCGCCCTGACTGCTCGCAGCACCCGGCACGCCGCCGCAGCCGGCGGCGCCGATCACGGCCGCGAGCGCGGGCGCCGTGGCAATCGCGGACGCGAGGACAGCGCGGAAGCGTGATCGGTGCGCGCGCACCACGGGTTGTCAGCCGCTGCTGTCGTGGCGGCCGGGCAGATAGCCGGAGAGAATCTTCAGCGTCGCACCGACGAGGACGATCACGAGCGCAAGCAGGAAGGCGTCGAAGCCCTTGGCTCCGAGCGCCCAGAGCACGATCCAGACGACCAGGCCAGCGGTAACGGTGAGGACCAGTCCCATGCGTCGCGCATCCTACCGGAGGCGGTTGCGCGGCTCGCCGCCGCGGCGGCGCTGCGCTCGCGCCCGCTGCGCTGCGATCAGCGTGCGAGACCGGCGGCGAGCTCAGCCACGGCGGCGCCGACCGCGCCGGCCGGATCATCCGGCGCATCGCCGGCTGCGCGCACGAGCCGGGTGCCGACGATCACGCCGTCGGCCCCCGCTTGCGCAGCGAGCCGCGCGTGGGCCGGGGTGCTGATGCCAAAGCCGAGCGCCACGGGAACCCGCGTGCTGCGCTTGGCCTGGGCGACCACCTGCCCGAAGCGCTCAGACAACGCCTCGCGCTCGCCGGTCGTGCCGATCACCGCGACCGTGTACAGGAAGCCTTGCGCCTGCGCGCCGATCGCGGCCATCCGCCCGGGGCTGGTCGTCGGCGCGACCAGCGGCACGAGCGCGATCTGGTGGGCTACGCACGCCGCGTGAATCTGCGCGCTCTCCTCCAGCGGGAGGTCCGGCACGATCAGCCCGCAGGCTCCGGTCCGCGCGAGCCTCGACACGAACGCCTCGACGCCCGGCGCGAGCACCATGTTGGCGTAGCACATCAGCACCACCGGCACCCGCGGGGCGAGCGCGCGCGCGACCTCCAGCACCCCTGCGACATTGGCCCCGGCCGCGAGCGCTTGCGTTCCCGCGGCGTGAATCACCGGACCGTCGGCCAGCGGGTCCGAGTAAGGCATCCCGAGCTCGAGCAGGTCGGCGCCGGCCTGCACGCAGGCTTGGCCGATCTCAAGCGATCGCTCGAGGCTCGGGTAGCCTCCCATCAGGTACGGCATCAGCGCGGCGCTGCCCCGCGCCCCCGCGAACGCCGCCGCGATCCGTGCGACCCCGGTCGTCTCGGCCGACGCGGTGCTAGCCATCGCCGAGCACCACCGCGAGATCCTTGTCGCCCCGCCCGGACAGGCAGACGAGGTCCAGCTCGCCGTCGCTCTGCGCGAGCGTCCAAGCGAGAGCGTGCGCGGTCTCGAGCGCCGGGATGATCCCCTCCAAGCGGGCCAATATCCTGAACGCGTCGAGCGCCTGCTCGTCGGTCACCGCCACGTAGCTGGCGCGGCCGCTGTCGCGCAGGTACGCGTGCTGGGGACCCGTGCCGGGGTAGTCGAGCCCGGCCGAGATCGAGTGAGCCTGCACGATCTGGCCCTCCTCATCCTGCATCACCGCGGACAGCGCGCCGTGCAGCACACCCGCCCGCCCGCCGGCGGTGAGCGGCGCGCCGTGCCGCGACGTATCGATGCCCTCGCCGCCGGCCTCGACCCCGATCAGCTGCACCTGCTCGTCGGCGAGGAACGCGCCGAACATGCCGATTGCGTTCGAGCCTCCGCCCACGCAAGCGATCACGCGCGCGGGCAGGCGACCCTCGTGCTGGGTGATCTGCTCGCGGGCCTCGGCGCCGAGCACGCTCTGCAGGTCTCTGACGAGCGCCGGGTAGGGAGCCGGGCCGACCGCGGAGCCGATCACGTAGTGCGTTCCCTGGACGTTCTCGACCCAGTCGCGGATCGCCGCCGATGTCGCCTCCTTCAGCGTTCTCGCGCCGGCCTCCACGGGCTTGACGGTCGCGCCCAGCAACCGCATCCGCTGCACGTTCGGCTGCTGCCGGCGCGTGTCCTCGGTGCCCATGTAGACGACGCACTCGATCCCCAGCAGAGCGCACACGGTGGCCGTCGCCACGCCGTGCTGGCCGGCGCCGGTCTCGGCGATGATCCGCGTCTTGCCCATCCGCTTGGCGAGGAGCGCCTGCCCGAGCGCGTTGTTGAGCTTGTGCGAGCCGGTGTGGTTCAGATCCTCGCGCTTGAGGTACACCGGCCAGCCAACGCTCTGCGACAGCCGCTTCGCGCGATACAGCGGCGTCGGGCGTCCGCCGAAGTCGCGCAGCAGCGCCTCGAGCTCGGCCCGGAATCCCCGATCCTCGCGCGCCGACCTCCACGCCCGCTCGAGCTCCTCGAGCGCCGGCATCAGCGTCTCGGGGACGTACTGGCCCCCGTAAGGGCCGAACCGGTGCTCGACCGTCGCCTCGGCTGAGCTCACGCCGGAACCGCCAGCGAGGACGCCTGCACGGCGGCGAAGAACGCTCGCAGCTTGGCGCCGTCCTTGCGTCCGGGCGCGCGCTCGGTGCCGCTCGCCGTGTCCACCGCATAGGGCCTGGCGTGGGCGATCGCGTCGGCGACGTTGCCCGGTGTCAGCCCGCCGCTGAGAATCAGCGGCGGCGTCGCGCGCTTGTTCGCGAGCACGCTCCAGTCGAAGGTCTCGCCCGTCCCGCCCCGCAGATCCCTCTTGTCCGGGGACTTGGCGCGCGCGTCCACGAGGTGAAAGTCCACGTGGTAGCGCTCCAGCTCGCGGAGGTCTCCCCCGTCGGCGATCTGCACCGCCTTGATCACGCGCGCCCCGGTGCGCCGCCGCACCTCGGCGCAGAACGCGGGACCCTCATCGCCGTGCAGCTGCAGCATCGTCAAGCCGAGCTGATCGGTGCGCCGCGCGAGCTCCTCGAGCGTCGCGTTGACGAATACGCCGCACAGCTCGGTCTTGCGATGCAGCGCCGTCGTGATGCGCAGCGCCTGCTCGAGCGAGCATCGCCGGGGGCTGGGCTCGTAGAACACCATGCCGATCGCCCACGCGCCGAGCGCGACCGCCTGCTCGGCGTCGTCCAGGTGGGTGATCCCGCAGATCTTCACCTTCGCCGATGTCCCGGGCATATCCCAACGGTAGCGGCCGGCGCGTGCGCGCAAGCGCTCGCCGCCCGTCACGGCTCAGGCCACGCGTTCACGACCCGCTCGCCCGGCCCACGGCCCGTGTGCAGGAAACCGAGGCTTGAGGCGCGCGGCCCTGGAGAGGGTCTCGGCCCTAGCCTTCGGGCGTACTCGGGTTCGGCACCGAGTTGGGGCGCGTGCCGAGCGTCACCGTGACCGACTTCGGTTCGTAGCCGCCTTTGCCGTTCGCGCGCAGCAGGCCGATCTTGACGGTGTCCCCAGGTTTCTTCGCCGCGACGTCGCTGCCCAAATCTTCGGAGCTCGTGACCTTCTTTCCATCGAACAAGACGATGATGTCTCCGCCGAGCTCGACCGTACCGCCTTCGGCGCTGATGTTGCCGCCTTTGATTCCGGCCTTTTCGGCGGGCGTCCCTTTCTCGACGCTCTGCACGAGCGCGCCTTCTTTGACCGGCAGGTTGAGCGCCGACAGCGAGCCGTCGATCGTCAACGACAGCAGGCCGAGCCACGCGCCGCGGACCGTCCCGCCTTTCTCGAGCTGGGAGATCTCGGACTTCGCGGTGTTGATCGGCACGGCGAAGCCGATCCCGACACTGCCGTCGCCGCTGCCGCCGGTCTCGATCTGGGAGTTGATCCCGATCACCTTGCCCTGTGCGTTGAGCAGCGGCCCGCCCGAGTTGCCCGGGTTGATCGGCGCGTCGGTCTGAAGGACGTTGTTGATGGTGAAGCCGTTGGGTGCGGTGATCTGGCGCTGCAGGGCTGAGATCACGCCGGTCGTGAGCGTCCGTTCGAGATCGAAGGGGTTGCCGATCGCGTACACGGGATCGCCTACCTGCACTGCGCTCGAGTCGCCGAGTGTCAGTGGGTGCAGAGTCAGTCCATCGGTCGGTATGCGCAGGATCGCGAGGTCGTTGGAGGGGTCCTTGCCGACCACCTTGGCTTCGACATTCTGGCCCTTTTCGAGGCTGACCTGGACCTTCACCGCGTTCTCGACCACGTGATAGTTGGTCAGGATCGTGCCGTTGCCGTCGATCACGATCCCAGAGCCAGTCGCCTTGCCCTGCTGGCTCTGTCCTTCGCCGCCGCCGCCGAAGAAGTTAAACGGCGATTCGCTGCGCTGGACGATCGTCGAGGTGACGAACACGACCCCGGGCGCGTCGCGCACATACGCCTCGTGCGGCGTCATGCCAGACGACACCTGGGCCGCATTCGCGGTCGTCGGCTGAACCGACTGCACCGTGGTGACCGTGTTCGTCGAGGATCCGAGACCGCCGGCAGCCGCGACCACGGCGACGACCAGTCCGCCGCCGATGAGCGCGGAGAGCAGGGCGATGAGGGGCGTGCGCTTCATTGGCTGAACAGGATGATCGGTGCCTATGAAGCTGAACTAAAGCGCAACATGCGAGCAACTAAAACCTCAGCGCAGCGGCGAAGCCGGCTCGCTGGGCGCCGCGGAGTCAGCCAAGAGGTGCCTCAGCGCCTGCGCAGGATCGCGCGCGCGCATCAGCGACTCCCCCACCAGCACCGCCGCGACGCCCGCGTCGCGCAAGCTCGCGAGCTGCTCTGGCGCGGCGATACCGGACTCGGACACGACCGCCAGATCGGGAGGGATCTGCTCGAGCAGCGCGTACGTGCGCGCGACGTCGACGCTGAAGTCCCGCAGGTCGCGATTGTTGATCCCGATCATCTCGGCATCTGCATCGAGCGCGACTCCAAGCTCGCGCGCGTCGTGCACCTCGACGAGCGCCTCGAGACCGAGCGCCCCGGCCGCTCGGTACAGCGCGGTCAACTCCTGGGGGTCGAGCGCCGCCACGATCAGCAGCACCGCGTCCGCTCCCGCGGCTCTCGCCTCGTGCAGCTGGTAGGGGTCGATCACGAAGTCCTTGCGCAGCACCGGCAAGCGGCTCGCCGCGCGGGCGACGCGCAGATCCTCGAGCGAGCCGTCAAAGCTCGGGCCCTCGGTCAGCACCGAGAGCGCGCACGCGCCGCCGCGTTCATAGGCGGGTGCGATCTGGGCCACGTCCGCCTGCTCGCGCAGCACGCCCGCCGAGGGCGAGCGCCGCTTGAACTCTGCGATCACGCCGATCCCGGGCGCGCTCAGGGCGTCGCGAAAGCGACGCGCCACCGGTGCGTCCGGCCGATCCCGGGCGGGGTGCTCGCTCCGCGCTTCGAGCTCGCTCTGCGGCAGCTCGCGCTTGCGACGCACGAGCTCCGCGCGGGTGTCCGAGAGGATCCGCTCGAGGACCGTCATCGCGCCGCTGCTTGCGCCCGCGCGTGTTTCGTACTCGCCTCGACGAAGCGCTCGAGCAGGGCGCTCGTCCGACCGCTGGCGAGCGCTTCGCGCGCGCGCGCCACACCGTCTGCGATCGACTCCGCGCGGGCGCCCGCATAGATCGCCGCGCCCGCGTTGATCAGCGCCAGCTCGGCTCGCGGGCCGGGCTCTCCTTGCAGGATCGCGCGCGTGATCGCAGCGTTCTCCTCGACGCTGCCGCCACGTAAGCCGGGATCGCCGCCCCGCCACTCGCCGGCGGCCCGCCGCTCGTCGCCCGCACGGGCCGGCGACGCATGCGCGCCGCTCCCCGCGTGGCTGTCGGCCGCGCCGTCCGACCGGCTGACGCCGACGTCCTCGGGGGCGAGCGCGTAGCGGGTGATCTGCGCCCCGTTGACCTCGACGACGTTGGTGGCCGCCGCGATCGAGATCTCATCGAGACCGTCCTCGCTGCAGACGATCAGTGCGCGGTCAACGCCCAGCTGGGCAAGCGCGCCGGCAATCGTCTCCTGGAATGCCGGATCGGCGACGCCGATCAGCTGCCGGCGGGCGCCCGCCGGGTTCGTCAGCGGGCCAAGGAAGTTGAAGATCGTGCGCACCGCGAGCTCGCGCCTGACCGGGATCACGAAGCGCGTCGCTTGATGGTGTGCCGGCGCGAACATGAAGCCGAAACCGACCTCCTCGATGCACGCCGCCACGCCGGCCGGGGGCAGGTCGATGTTCGCGCCGAGCACCTCGAGCACATCGGCTGACCCGCAGCGGCTGGTGGCGGAGCGGTTGCCGTGCTTGGCCACGACGCAGCCTGCGGCGGCCGCGATCAGCGCGGCGGTGGTGGACACGTTGAAGGTACTCTCGCCGCCGCCGGTCCCAGCGGTGTCGAGCAGATCGTCTCGTTCGACGACCACGTGTGCGGCCAACTCGCGCATCGTGCGCGCCAGCCCAGCGAGCTCATCCACCGTCTCGCCCTTCGTGCGCAGGCCGATCAAAAAGCCCGCGATCTGCGTTTCGGATGCCTCGCCGCGCATGATCGTCGCGAGCACCTCCGCGGCTTCGTCGGCGCTCAGGTCGCGCCGTTGGGCGAGCGCGTCGATCGCGCGCGTGAGGATCGCGTTCGGCATCTAGCCGGCCTCCGGCAGCTGGGCTTCCGGCGCCGCGCTCGCGTGCGACGGCGCGACGCCCCGCGGACGAGCGCCCGCCACGCGACCATCGAGGAAGTTGCGCAACAGCTTCTTGCCCTCCTCGGTGAGCACGGACTCGGGATGGAATTGGACACCCTCCGCCGGGAGCTCGCGGTGGCGCACGCCCATCAGCACGCCGCCGCCGTGCGCGGTCTCTTCCAGACAGTCCGGCAGGTCGGGCGCGACGACAAGCGAGTGATAGCGCCCGACGGTGAGCGGACACGACAAGCCGGTGAAGATCGTCTGTCCGTCGTGCTCGATCGTCGTCGCCTTGCCGTGGACCGGCGGGTGCAGCATGATCCGCCCGCCGAAGGCCTGCGCGAGCGCCTGGTGGCCGAGGCACACACCGAGCGTCGGGATGCCGGCCTCGGGCAGCGCGCGCGCCACCTCCAGGGAAATGCCTGCCTCGTTGGGCGTACAGGGCCCGGGTGAGATCACGCAGCGCGCGTACCCGCCCTCGCGCAGCTCCTCGACGCTCGCGCGGTCGTTGCGGACCACGCACACATGCGCGCCGAGCTCGCCCAGGTGCTGGACGAGGTTGTACGTGAACGAGTCGTAGTTGTCGATGACCAGAACGCGCATGTGCAGCGGCTCGCTAGGGCCAGTCGGGCTGCCCCACAGCCAACTCGATCGCGCGCAGCACCGCGGCGGTCTTGGCTTCGGACTCCGCCAGCTCATACGCCGGCTTGGCGTCGGCGACGGTCCCGCCGCCCGCCTGGATGTGGGCCACGCCGTCCTTGACGACGACGGTACGGATGTGGATGCACGTGTCCATGTCGCCCGCATATGACAGGTAGCCAATCGCCCCGCCGTAGCCGCCGCGCTTGATCGGCTCGAGCTCATCGATGATCTGCATGGCGCGCACCTTCGGCGCGCCCGACAGGGTTCCCGCCGGCAACACCGAGCGCAGCGCATCCATCGCGCTGACGCCTTCGCGCATCAGACCCGCGACCGAGGAGACGATATGCATGACGTGCGAGTAGGTCTCGACCGCCATGAATGTCTCGACCTCGACCGTGCCCGGCTCGCAGACGCGACCGAGGTCGTTGCGCCCGAGGTCGACGAGCATCACGTGCTCGGCGCGCTCCTTCTCATCTTCGAGGAGCTCCTTGGCGATCTGCTCGTCCTCGGCGACATTTGCGCCGCGCGGGCGGGTGCCCGCGATCGGCCTCGTCGTGACCCGCGCCCGCCCGTCGGTGCGCCCGCTGCGGGTCACCGTCAGCAACGGCTCGGGGCTCGCGCCCGCAACCTGGAAATCGCCGAAGTCCAGGAAGTACATGTAGGGGCTCGGATTGACCGCGCGCAGGCCGCGATAGATCGAGAAGGCCTGTACGGGCGTCGGCGCCGACCAACGCTGCGAGGGCACTACCTGAAACGCGTCGCCCGCGTAGATGTACTTGATGATTCGCTGCACCATCGCTTCGAACTGGGCGCCGGACATGTTCGGCTCGAACTTGGGCAGCGCTCGCGCAGCAGGGCTCGCGGGCGGCTCGCGCGGCACCGGACCCGCGAGCGCGCAGCGAACCTCGCCGATCGTCGACGCGGCACGCCGATACGCCCGCTCGATGTCGGGCTCGGCGTCGAGGTCGGCATTCGCGAGGATCGTCACCGTGTGCTTGAGATGATCGAATACGACCAACGCGTCGGACAGCATCAGCGCCATGTCGGGCAGCCCGAGCGGATCCGGTCCGGGCTCGCCGAGCGGCTCCACGGTGCGCACCAGGTCATAGCCGAAGAAGCCCACGGCGCCGCCGGTGAACGGCGGCGCGTCGGGCATCGGTGCCTGGCGAAAGCGCCCGACGCGCTCGGCTGCGAGCGCGTATGGATCGCCTCCGTCCTTTAGCGACCAGCGCATCACCCCGGATGGACGAAAGCCGATGAACGACCAGCGGCCGACCCGCTGGCCCTGATCGGCGGACTCGAGCAGGAACGCGGGTTCCCCGGGAGCGAGCGCGCGCAGCTTGAGAAACGCCGACACCGGTGTCTCGCAGTCCTCGATGAAGCTGTGACGCAGCGGAATCAGGTTGTACGCGTCGCGCGCGCCCGCCCCCGCGCCGCGCGCCGGTTCGCGCGCGAGCTCGCGCGCTGTCTCGAGGCTGGGCTCGATCGCGAGCCCCGGCGCGGCGGCCGCGCTCGCCGCGACCGCCTCAGCGGCGGCGGCCATCGAGAATCCGCTCGGCATCCGCGAGCTCCCGGCCGCGGCCGTGCACGAGCACGAGCAGGTGGTAGAGCACGTCCGCGGCCTCTTCGTCGACGCGCACGTCGGACTCTTCGCGCGCGGCGCGCACGACCTCCTCGGCCTCCTCGCGCACCTTGGCGCCCGCCAGCCCCGGATCGGACAACAGCGCGACCGTGTAGGAGCCGGCAGGACGCTCGCGCGCCCGCTCCTGCAAGGTCCGCTCGAGCGTTGGCAGCGCCTCGTGCGGCGCCGCGGGCTCGAGTTCGCCGCGGTGAAAGCAGCTGCGCGCGCCGGTGTGACACGCAGGGCCCGCAGGTTCGACCAGCGCGAGCAGCGCGTCGCCGTCGCAGTCCAGTCGCAGCGCCCTGACCTTCTGCACGTTGCCGCTCGTTTCGCCCTTGTGCCACAGCTGACCGCGCGAGCGGCTGTGCAGGTGCAGCTCGCCCGTTTCGCGCGTGCGCGCGAGCGCGTTCGCGTTCATGTAGGCGAACATCAATACCTCGCCGCTGCGCCAGTCCTGAACGATGCACGGCACGAGGCCTTGCTCGTCGTAGCTGACCAGGTCGTCGAGCTTGCCGTTTGCTTGACAGGCCATCACCTGTGGGATTGTAGGTTGCATGGGAACGATGGCATCGGCGCTTCAGCGCAAGCTGGTGGTCGTGACCGGCAAGGGAGGCGTCGGCAAGACGACCGTCGCTGCCGCGCTCGGCCTGGCCGCCGCGCGACGGGGGCTGCGCACGATCGTCGTCGAGCTCGGCGAACAGCGCCGGCTGCCGGCGCTGTTCGAGCTAGCCGGACAGCCCGCCGCCGCGGAGGTTGCGCTGGCCGAGAACCTCTGGAGCATCACGATCGACCCCGACCTCGCGTTGCTCGAGTGGCTGCAAAAACTCGGTGGGCGGGTGCCCGGCCGTCTGCTGGCGGGCAGCGGGACCTTTCAGTACTTCGCAGCCGCAGCCCCCGGGGCGAAGGAGCTCGTGAGCATGGTCAGGGTCTGGGAGCTGACCCAGGCCGAGCGCTGGCGCCGGCGCGCGAGATGCTACGACCTGGTTCTGCTCGACGGCCCCGCCACCGGACACGCGCTCGGCCTGCTGCGCTCGCCGCACACGTTCGGCGCGATCGCCCGCGTCGGCCCGGTCTTCGGCCAGGCCGAGAAGATCCGCGAGCTGCTCGAGGATGCAGACCGGACGAGCTACATCGGGGTGACGCACCCGACCGAGATGGCTGTCGGCGAGCTGTTCGACCTGGCCGCAGGTTTGCATTCGTCGCTTGGCTGCGAGCTGCACGCTGCGATCGCCAATGCGGCGCTGCCGCGCCGCTTTAACGCGAACGAGCTCGAGCGGATAGCGCGCCTGGATGGGGCGAGCCCGATCCGCCGCTCGGCGATGCTGGCCGCGCGGGCGGTGCACGAGCGCTCGCGCGCCCAGCAAAACCAGATCGCGCGGCTGCGCCGCCGTGGTCTGAACGTGCTCTCCGTGCCGTTCGTGTTCACGGCCGAGCTCGACCCGCCGGCGATCGCGAGCATCGGCGAGCACCTCGCGCGGCGGCTGTGAGAGCACACGTCCAAGCGCTGCGTCAGACGATGCCGAGACGGTCGAGCAACCCCTCGTCCGCGCGCCAGTCGCGGCGCACGCGCACCGACAGGTCGAGATGTACCTGGCAGCGCAGCTCGCGTTCGAGCTCACGCCGCGCGGCGACACCGATCGCCTTGACCATGCGCCCGCCCGCACCGACGACGATCGCCTTCTGTGAATCGCTCTCCACCCAGATCAGGGCGCGCACGCGTGCAAGCCCCGCGCGCGGTTGCTCGAGCTCTTCGACGATCACCTCGACCGCGTGGGGCACCTCGTGGAAGGTGCGCGTCACGACCGCCTCGCGCACCAGCTCGCCGAGCAGCACCTCGAGAGGTTGATCTGAGCGCTGATCGGGGTCGAACACGAGCGGTCCCTCGGGCATCATCGCCGCGAGATGCTCGACCAGCTCGGGCACGCCCGCGCCCGTGCGCGCGGAGATCGGAAAGATCTCGCCGTCCAGCCCCAGCTCCGAAGCCGCGCTCAGCGCCGCGGCAGTCGCGGCGCGCGCGAGCCGGTCGACCTTGTTGAGCGCGACCGTGGTCGGCACACCCGCCTTGATCAGCGTCGTCGCGATGAACCGGTCGCCGGGACCGACCCCCTGCTCGCCGTTGAGCATCAAAAGCGCCGCGTCCGCGCCGCGCAGTTCCTGCTGCACTCGTCCGGCCATCCGCGCGGTCAGGGTATCGCGCGGTCGCTGCACGCCCGGCAGATCGATCAGCACGAGTTGACGCTCGCTGTGCGTCCAGATTCCGCGCACCGCGCGGCGCGTGGTCTGTGGACGGTCGGAGACGATCGCGACCTTCTCGCCCACGATCGCGTTGACGAGCGTCGACTTGCCCGAGTTCGGTCGGCCCGCCAGAGCGACAAAGCCGCTGCGGCTCAAGCCTTCTGGCTCCTCAACAGCTCGGCCTGCAACGCGAGCATCTGACCTTGATCGCGCTCGTGATCCATGCCGCACAGATGCAGCACACCGTGCACAACCGCCGCGCGCAGGTCGCTCGTGTGCGCGGGACAGATCAGGACATCGCCGAGCTCGCGCGGCGCCGGCGGTTGGGGGCTTGAGCCGATCCCGTCGATTGGAAAGGCGAGCACATCGGTCGGCTCTGACTTTCCGCGATGCTCGCGGTTGAGCTCGCAGATGCGCTCGGGCGCGACGAACTCAACCGCCAGGTGGCCGTCGCGCACCCCGCGCGAGTCCGCGGCGAGGAGGCACAGGCGCCTGACCTCGGCGACCGTCACGCCGTCCTCGAGCAGACCCGCGCCAAACACCTCGGCCTCGATCAACTCGCGTCCCGGATCACGCGCGGCGACGATCGGCTCGGCGTTGGCCGACCCACCCCTCGAGGCTTTGCGCTCGCGAGCGATCCGGGCTGTCACGCTGGGCATGCTCGTCGTAGGCCTCGACGATTCGCTGCACGAGCTTGTGCCTGACCACGTCCTCGCCGCCGAACCTGACGAACGCGATGCCCTCGATCGCGTCGAGCACATCGCCCACAACAATCAGTCCCGACTGCTGCTCGCGCGGCAGGTCCACCTGCGTGATGTCTCCGGTGACGACCATTTTCGAGCCGAAGCCGAGCCTGGTCAGGAACATCTTCATCTGCTCGGGCGTCGTGTTCTGTGCCTCGTCCAGGATCACGAACGAGTCGTTCAACGTGCGTCCACGCATGAACGCCAGCGGGGCAATCTCGATCACCGAGCGCTCGAGGTGCTGCGAGACCTTCTCGGGATCGAGCATGTCGTGCAGCGCGTCGAACAGCGGACGCAAATATGGGTCGACCTTGGCCATCAGGTCGCCTGGCAGAAAGCCGAGGCGCTCGCCTGCCTCGACGGCGGGGCGCGTCAGAATGATGCGGTTCACGTCGTGCCTCGAGAGCGCCGCCGCGGCCATCGCAACCGCGAGGAACGTCTTGCCCGTACCCGCCGGCCCGACCGCGAAGGTGACAGTGTTCTCGCGGATCGAGTCCACGTAGCGCTTCTGATTGACCGTCTTCGGCGCGACCTGGCGGCCGCGATGACGCCAGACAACGTCCTCCAGCACCCCGGCCGGAGACTCGTGTGCGTCGAGCGCGCCGGTCACCGCAGCGATCGTCCCCGGCCCGATCTCATGGCCGCGCGAGATCAGCTGCGAGAGCTCGCGCACAACCCGTTCGCCGGTTCTCGTCTCGCCCTCGTCGCCGTCGAACGTGACGAGATTCCCGCGCAGGAAGACCTTGCACTGCAGATGCGCCTCCAGCGCGCGCAGCACCGCATCCTGGCTGCCTGCCAGCTCGGCGGCGACGTCGTTGGGCAGCTCGAGCTGGGTCCTCATCTGCCGCTACGCGCGCTGCTGATCAGCGAGACCGAAGCGCCTATCTGCGAGGCCGGCCGGATCATGCGCCGAGCGCTGCCTTGACCAGACCCGACACCCGTCCCCCGTCGGCGCGCCCGTCGACCGCCGCCATCGCGCTGCCCATCGCGCGTCCTATGTCCTTGCTCGACGCCGCTCCACTTTCGCGCACCGCGCGCTCGACGATCTCCTCGAGCTCCGCGTCGGACAGCTCCGCCGGCAGATAGCCGGTGATCAGCTGCGCCTCGGCATCCTCGCCATCCGCGAGATCGGGACGTCCGCCGTCGCGATAGGCCTTGGCCGCCTCGAGACGCCGCTTGCGCTCGCGACGCAGCACTTTCAGCTCGTCGCCCGCGCCTTCCTTGGCGGCCTTCTGCAGCTCCGAGAGCAGCAGGCGCAGCGCGGCCACGCGCTCCTTCTCGCCCGCGCGCATCGCGCCATGCAGGTCGATTTTGAGCTCGTCGACTACCGCCATCTCACTCCAGGATACGCCCTCGCCGGTTGCTTGATGTATCCATCCGGCGATTCAGCAGAGGCGATGCGCGCTGCGTCTCGGCGGAGACCCATGACACGAATTCACGGGTAACGCAATAGGGTGGCGCTCGATGAACGAGTCTCGATACGCCGACAGCCTCGCGCCGTTTCTCGCCGAAGTCGAGCGCCTGCGCCCCGCGCAGGTCGAGCTGATCGACGCGCACACCCACCTTGGCTTGGACGAGGACGGGCGCTCGCTCACACCCGAGCAGCTGCTCGCACAGCTCGACGACGCGGGCGCACGCCGCGCCTGCGTCTTTGCGCTGCATGATCCCGAGCGCCGGCCCGCGTATCGCGTCCCCAACGATCGCGTCATCGCCTGGGCGGCCGAAAGCGAAGGCCGGCTCACGCCGTTCTGCCGTCTGGACCCAGCCGAAGATCCGATCAGCGAGGGCGAGCGTTGCCTGGCCGCGGGCGCGAGCGGCATCAAGCTGCACCCCCGCGCCCAGGATTTCGTGTTCGACGGAGAGGAGATGGACGAGATCTTCGCGCTCGCCGAACGCGCCAGTGCGCCGATTCTGATCCACGCCGGGCGGGGACTGCCGCCGCTGGCCGATGGACTCGTCGAGCTCGCGCTGAACCACCCCGGGGTCGTCCTGATCCTCGCCCATGGCGCGATCTGCGACCAGGGCATCCTGGCGTCCCGCCTCGCCGACCACCCGGGCGTGCTCTACGACATCTCCTGCTTCTTCCCGCTGGATGTGATCGAGCTGTTCGCCCGCGTCCCGATCGAGCGGATCGTGTTCGCGTCCGACCCACCTTACGGCATGCCCGCGACCTCGCTGTACATGGCGCTGCGGGTCGCCGCCCAGGCCCGGCTCGACGAGGCCGCCACCCGCGGGATGCTCGGCGGCACGATGGCGGCGGTGCTCGGCGGTCACGATCTGCCCCCGGTCACGCCGCCGCGGCGCGGACCCTCGATCACGCTCTCGGGCCGCCTGGCGCGCGTCTACGGCTATGCGAGCCTCACGGGTCCGGCGATGTTCACGGGCGCGCGCGAACAGGCCCTGGCGATGCTCGATATGGCGCTCGCCGCCTGCCGCGATCCCGAGCCCGGCGATGTCGGCGAGGCGCTCGAGACGATCGGCTCGGCGCTCAGCGCCGCTTCGGTGCTGCTGCAGAGCAGCGACGGCGTGCGCCCCGCGATCGACCTGGTCTACCGGGCGATCGTCCGCGCCGCGACGGAGCAGCCCGAAGTCGCCTGACCCGCTGATCGCGCTGATCTCGCGATCATCGATCTGTCAGCCGTCCGCGGTCAGCCAGACCGCGGCCCAGTCGCCGCTGTAGCGGCGCTCGCGCTCGCTCAAGCCTGCGCGGGCGGCGAACGCTCGGGTCACCTCGTCCACCTCTGCGCGCAACAGGCCGCCCGCGATCAGCTGTTTGGGGGGACGTTGGATCGCGCAGGTCAGATCGAGCAGCAGCGGCCGCAGCAGGTTGGCGAGCATCACCGGCACGCGCACGCCCGGAAGGGCGTCGCGGTGCAGATCGAACAGACGCGCCTCGATCGTCACACCATTCGCTTGCGCGTTTCCCGCCGCGGCTCTGACCGACGCGGGATCGTTGTCGAGCGCCCAGACCGGCTGATAGCCGAGGCGGTTGGCAGCGATCGCGAGCACTCCCGAACCGGTCCCCAGATCGAGCAGCGAACCGTGTCGGCGGCGAGCTGCGCCGCGCACCGGCGGTGCCTGAGCGATCCCGCTCGCGGCCGCCGCCGTCAGCTCGAGCAGCAGCTCCAAGCACAGTCTGGTGGTCGCGTGCGCGCCCGTCCCAAAGGCGCGCCCGGGCTCGATCTCGATCTCGAGCGCGTCGGCGCGCTCGAGCGGCGGCTCCCACGGAGGACGCACATAGATCGCGGGAACGCGCTCGGGCGCCGGCGAGTCGACCAGCACGGGTCTGTGAAACTGCTTCCAGCGCTCGGGCCAGTTGTCGTCCACGGAGCTGGTCGAGACATCGATCAGCGCCAGACCGGCTGCCGCCCGCAGGTCGGGAAGCGTCGGCAGCTCGCCGGCCGATCCGTACACCGCGTACTCGATTTCGCGCTCGTCGAGCTCGACCTCTTCGACGCCGCTCGGCGCGAGCTCGAGCAGCTCAGCCAGCACGATCTCCGCGTCGGCGCGGCGCACCCGCAGCGCGAGACGAATCACGTCGCCTGGCCGATCACGCGCCTCGAGACGATCACGCCGCGTGGCCGCGCAACGCGCGCCTGAGCTTCGCCAGCACCGATTCCTGCGAGCGCAGGTTCTCGTCGGTGAGCGTCCCCTGCAGCCGCTCGATCAGCTCGCGTTGCTCTGCGCTCAAGCGTCTCGGGATGACGACGTTGGCGATCACCTGCAGATCGCCCTTTCGCCGACCGCGCAGCGAGGGCATCCCTTGGCCGCGCAGAGTGATCAGTTCGCCCGGCTGCGTGCCCGCCGGGATCTCGACCGCAGCCGCTCCTTCAAGCGTCGGCGCCTCGAGCGTCCCACCGAGCGCCGCCAGCGGCGCGGGCACGTCGAGCGCGGTGACCAGGTCGTCGCCTTCGCGCACGAACCGCTCGTCCTCCCGCACCCTCACGAGCACATACACGTCGCCGGCCCGTGCGCCGCGTTCTCCCGCGTGCCCGCGCTCAGCGATCCGGATCCGCTGGCCATCGGCGATGCCGGCCGGAATCTCGACCTCGAGCTTGCTCCCGGCCTTGCGCAGCCCGCGCCCGCTGCACTCCTGGCATGGTTGCGCGGCCACGCGACCGTCGCCGGCGCAGGCGTCGCACGCCACCGTGCGCACCATCTGCCCGAATGGCGTCCGCGTGATGGCCTGCAGCTGCCCGCTTCCGCCGCAACGCTCGCAGGTCTCGATCGGCGTGCCCGGCTCGGCCCCGTTGCCGTGGCAGTGCTCGCAGCGCTCGATCACCGCGAGCTCGATCTCGACCTCGGCGCCGGTGGCGGCCTGCGGCAGATCGATGTCGACCGCGACGGCGATGTCTTCGCCGGCGAGCGGACCGCTGCCTGCTCCGAAGGGGCTGGCAGCGCCGAAGAACGCCTCGAACAGGTCGCCGATCGACGCGAAAGCGTCGAAGCTCGGCGCATAGCCGCCAGAGCGCAGGCCCTCATGGCCGTAGCGGTCGTAGGTCGCGCGTCGCTCCGCGTCGGACAGGATCTCGTAGGCCTCGGCCGCCTCCTTGAACTTCTCCTCCGCCTGGGGGTCGTGCGCGTTGACGTCGGGGTGCAGCTCGCGCGCGAGTGTCCGAAACGCCTTCTTGATCTGCTGCTCGGACGCGTCCCGCCCGACGCCGAGCACCTGATACGGGTCGCGTGGCATCGAGGTACGGCTCATCGGCGACTCACTTCCTCACACCTTTCGCTCTTATGCCTCGGCGTAGGCGGCCTCGAGGAACCGCGAGAGCTCGTGCGCTGCCTCGCGGACCGTTACGATCGCCTCCGCGTAGTCCATGCGCACGGGCCCGATCACGGACACCGCGCCGAGCTTGCGCTTGGCGACCCCGTACCCGCTGGCGACGAGACCGAGCGAGTGCATCTGCGGGATCTCGTTCTCCTGGCCGATCCGCACGTACAGCCCATCCTCGCCGAGCGCCGCGCGCAGCACATGCAGCAGCGCAACGCGTCGCTCAAGCAGGTCCATCAGGGCGTTGATCTGCGCGCCGTCCTCAATCATGCCGGCCGACAACAGGCGCGCCGTCCCCTCGACGTACAGGGCGTCCTCGTCCTCGGCGTCGATTTCCACGAACGCGGGCGCGAGCCGTTGCAGGAACGCGCGCTCGGTGGCGGACAGACTCGGGTCGATCAACCGCTGATGCAGAATGCGCGCGCCCAGGCCGATCCCGACCAAGCGCTCGTTCAGGTACTCCCCCGCCCACGCGACCAGGCCCGGGTCGACCGCGTGCTCGAACGTGACCAGCATCTTCGACACCCCGCCCGTCGAGGTGATGATCACGACGACTACGACCTGCGGCTGTAGAGCGAGCACCTCGACGTGCTTGATCCGGGCGGTATTCACCGCGGGGGCGGATACGACCGCTAGCAGGTTGGTGACCTGCGAGAGGGTTTCGGTCGTCGTGCGCACGGCCTGCTCGACTTCCCTGCGGATCAGCGACAGCTCGAGGCGCGTCGCCACGTGCCGGGCCGGCTCGAGCCGGTCGCCTGAGGCGAGCATCCGATCGACCACGTAGCGCTGTCCGACGTCGGTGGGCACGCGGCCGGCGGAGACATGCGGATGCGCGAGCAGCCCCTGCTCCTCGAGCAGCGCAAGCTCGTTGCGGACGGTCGAGGCGCGGCAATCGAGCACGGGGTCGGCGGCGATCGCCTTCGAGGCGACCGGCTGGCCCGTGCGCAGGTAGCGGTCTACGACGATGCCCAGGATCAGCTCCTGTCGGGCACTCAACATCCTTTGATTCTATGAGCACCCGAAGCGTCGCCCGGCCGGCGCGCTAGACCTCCAGCTCCGCCTCGGCGTTGCGCACGATCTGCTTGCCGTTCTGCTCGGCAACCGTCTCGACGGTCACTCGGGCGTCGTGCGCCTCGCGCACCGTGCCGGTGACGACGAGCTCCTGCTCGGGCATGCCCATCCCGCGAAACTGCACCGACAAGCGCTTCAGATGCTGAGGCCCTCCGGCGGCCTCGGTCTGCGCGCGCGCGACTTGCGCCATCGTCCACAGCCCGTGCAGGATGCGCCCGGGAAGCCCCGCCGCGCGCGCGAACTCCTCGTCGGTATGGATCGGGTTGAAGTCGCCGGATGCCCCCGCGTAGCGGATCGTCAGATACTTGTCCGGCGTCACCCTCAGCTCGGGGATCTCGGCGCCCACGTCCAGCTTGGCCATTTGTCTCTCACACCCCTCGTACGATGTTGGTCCATTTGCCGAGGCACACCTGCTCGCCGCGCTGGTTGGTCGACACCGACTGGAACACGTAATACCCGCGGCCGTCGCTTTCAGAGATGTCCTTAACGCTGGCGGTCGTCGTGATCTCGTCTCCGGCGATTACCGGCGGGCCCCATTCGAACTCCTGTCCGCCATGCACCATCAATGCGAAGTTCATTTCGATGTCGGGATCAAACAACGGCGGCCCCATCGACGGCGCGCAATACACGACCGCGAACATCGGCGGCGCGACCACATCCGTATAACCTGCGTCGCGCGCGGCCTGCACGTCTAGATGGACCGGATTCGCCTCTCCAACCGCGCGCGCGTACTCCTTGATCTTCTCCCGACCCACCGCATACGTGGTGGGCTCATATGTCTTACCGATCGCTGTGGTGTTGACTGGCACCGAACAAGGCTCCTTCCTTGACGCGAACTGTCGTTACTCGCAAACCGCTCGTGCGCGGGCGGCGCGGCCAGTTTACGCGGACTCCGCGCCGGACGGCGTCTCCAGGCTCTAGCCGGCCTGGGCGGGCCAACATGCAGGTCCGGTGGGGTTAAACGCAAAAAAGCGCGCCTGGCAGCCCGCCGGGGAACGGCATCTCGTGTCGTCCCCCGGCTGCTGATCCGCTGGGCCAATCGCGAACCGCCGGCCGGGCCCAGAGTGATGCCCGCTTACAATCGAGCTCGCTAGAAAGCGAGATCATTCGGCTCGGAGCGCGCGCCGGCGCCCACCAGCTCGCCGGCCGCGTCGCGATCGTCCTCGGGTTCGGCGAAGTCGTCGAGCTCGCCTCGATCGCCCTCTTCGCCGCCCTCCGAGCTGCCGTTTGGGCCGTCGAGGAATTGGACCGTATCCGCGACGATGCTGACGGCCTGGCGTTTCTGCTGATCTGCGGTTTCCCACTCGCGCCAGTCGAGCCGGCCGTCCACGGCGACGCGACTTCCCTTGCGCGTGTAGCGGCTGACGCTCTCCGCCGAGGGACCGAAAACGCTGACGTCGAAGAAGTTTCGCTTCTCACGGCGCTCGCCTTCGGGATCCTTGCGACTCGAGCTACAGGCGACTCGCAGGCCGCACACGGTGACACCGGAGGGCAGGCAGCGCAGCTCGGGATCACGCGTCAGACGCCCGACCAAAATTGCGCGGTTGACGTTGAAGTAGGACATTGCGGTCTCCGTTCTCGCGGTTTGCTCCCCCGCGCTCAAACCTAGGCGCCGCTTGGGACGAAACGCGGGCGCGACCCATCGCGCTGCTCGCGCCGGGCCGGCAGCGCGTCGAGGTCGACGACCACGACCCGGTCTCCCGCGGACGCCCGCTCGACCGCCCGCGTCAGCGCGCTGCGCACATCGGCTGGGGCGAGGTACAGCACGCCGGCGACCTCCCGGCAGCGGGCCCATGCCCGGCAGATAGCGGCCAGGCGCGCCGGCGCCTTGCGCGTGAGCTCGACCTCGACCGCGACCGGCAGCCCAGCGTTTGGACCAGCCGGCCACAACACGAGGTCGCAGCGGTGCAGGAGCAGCTCTCCGTGCGCTCCGAACCCCAACTCGGCGCTCGCGAGTGGTCGGCCCAGCTCGCGCTCGAGCAGGCGGATCTCGCGCTCGCCGAGCACGCGATAATCCGGATAGGACCACTCGAGCGCTGCTGCAACCCGTGCGCAGGCGAGCAGGTGCAGAGCACCCGAGGGGCTCACCTTGCCCGGCTCGAGCCCGCGTGCGCCGCACGCACGCAATCCGGCCGCGGTGGCCGAGTACAGCGCGGGTTGGCCGGCAAGTGGCCGCCGGCGCGCGAGCCAGCCGGCGCGTTCTGCTGCGCTCAAGCGAGCGCGTGCGGATGCCACGCTCACATCGAGGCGCTCGGCGAGCGCCTCGGCGCTGACGGCTCCGAGCGAGCCCGTCCAGCGAACGATCTCGAGCTGTCCGGGCGAGGGCGGCGAACGTCGCGCGACCTCGGGGTGCGTGGGGCGCTGCGCGGCGCGACGGTTGCTCATGAGATCCTCCGCTTCCAAGCGGCGGGGACCGCGCGCAGAGCGCGCCCGGCGAGCCGGATCGCCGGCGCTGAACCGGCCTCGGATTGCGGCGCCGAGGCCAGCATGCGCGCGACGCGCACAGCTGACTCGCCAGTCAGGTCGATCACGCCCGCGCAGCCGTCGGGAAGACTTCGCACGAGCTCAGCAGGCAGGAGCGGAGCGCTCGCCCGCGTGCGGTTCCAGCGACCATCGCTGCTGTGCGACGTCTTCCACGCCCCGCGCTCGCCTGCCAGACGAGCGACGAGCTCGGCCGAGTCCGGCACGACCTGGCGGTGCGCGATCAACGCCGAGAGGTTGCCGAGCACCTGCTCGAGCACGGTTTCGCGACCGCGCAGGCGCAGATCCGATAGCTCCTGCGTGCCGAGCAGCAGGCTCATCCCGGCCGAGCGCGCCCTGCCGAAGAGTCGCGTCACCTGCTCCACGGCGAGGGCCGAGAACTCGTCGATCACGACCAACGTCGGCGTGGGCCTGCGCTGCAGCGCGGCGACGGTCGTCTGCAGGTCGATGACGATCGCCATGCCGAGCATCCGCGCGAGCAGTGGCCGGCTGTCGGCCTCGAGCTCGAAGTACACGACTGCCCGCTCGCGCACGGCGTCGAACAGATCGAACGAGTCGGCACCGGCCGCTTCCGGGTCGAGCCAGTGCGCGACATCGGACTCGGCCATGATCGACAAGCGGTCGCGGACCCCCGAGAGATCGCTCAGTTGGCGCGGCGTGAGCGAGTCCAGGTAGGCGTGCGTGGCCTGCGCGCAAGCCGCGGGCACGCTTCGGGCGAGCATCTCGAGCCTCGCCGGGTCGAGGTACTCGACGAGCACCCTCAAGCTCGGCTCGAGCCCGGCCGCGCGCAGAGCTCGCGCCTCGTGGCCGAGGTAGCGCTGCGCCTGGCGCAGGTAATGCGGCTCGGTGAAGTGCTCGCCCGCGAGCGCCTTGTCGGCGAGCTCGCTGGGGCCCCCGCGAGCGTACGGGTTGTAGACCGATGGACCTGCGGGGGTCCAACGGATCAGTGGCCTGTTGCGGCGCTGGGCTGCATCGGCGAGCTCCGCGCGCAGGCGCTCGTCCCCCTTCGGGTCGATCACGACGACGCCCATCCCCGCGGCGATCGCACAGGTTGCGATCCTGGTCGCGGTGACGGTCTTGCCCGAACCGGTGGCGCCGACGACGAGCGTATGCCTGCCGCCGCGATCGCCGCCGAACGGGATGAAAACGGGCTCCCCGTCTTCGGCGCAACCGACCATCAGCCGGTTGCGGGGCGGCTGGATCTCCGCCTCGAGTAGCTCGTGACGCGCGCCGGTCTCGCGCAGTAGCCGGCGCAGTGTATGCAGCGGGCCGGGCCGCGCAGCCGCGATCTCCGCGAGATCTGCGCCTGCCTCGACGTCTTCGCGGTGCCAACGCCGCCCGCGCACGGTCGCGCACAGCGCGGCCATGCCGGCGCTTGGAAACAGCTCGCCGAGGCTGCGCCGGCTGAGCGTGATCAGCGCAAGAGCCAGGGCGGCCCACGTCCAGCGAAGGTGCAGGGTGCGCATCTGTCGCGCGACGATCGAGCCGATCACGAGTCCGAGCGCTAAACGGACGGTCGCGACCGCGAGCCAATGGCCCAGCAGTTCGACGGGCGCGAGCGGAGCGATATTCGCTTGATGGATTTGCTCAGACGAGAGCATCTGTCTTCCTTTCTGTGCAGGAGCCGGCGCACGCGCCGGCTGGGTGGTTGACATCAGCCGGCGCGAGCGCCGGAAAGCTCGTTGTCGCGGCGGCAACGGGCGAAGACCCGCATCCGCGACCGGCGGCGAGCCGAGCGGGCTCGTCAGAGGGCGTCGGGCAGCGGGTTCAGCGAAGTCGGTAGCCGACGCCGCGGACGTTGATCACCCAGCGTTCGTCTGCGCAGCGCGCGAGCTTGCAGCGGAGGCGGCTGGCGTGACTGTCGAGAGTGCGTGTCGACCCGCTCGAGCGATATCCCCAGACCGTGCGCAGCAGCTCGTCCTTGGCGAACACGCGCGCGGGCTGAGCGGCGAGCGCAGCGAGCAGCTCGAACTCGAGTCGCCGCAGATCGATCGCTATCCCGTGCAGGGTCACCGCACGCTGCTCGAGGTCGACCCGCAGCGGGCCCACCCGTCGCCGGCGCTCGCAGCTGCACCCTGGCGCCGTTCTGCGCAGCAGCGCGCGCAGCCTGGCGCGCAGCTCCAGATAGCTGATCGGGCGAGCGATGAAGTCGTCCGCGCCCGCTTCGAATGCGCGCAGCATCTCCACTTCGTGCGCGCGCGTCCCGAGCACGATGACCGGCACATTCGAAGCCCAGCAGCTGCTCGCCCGCTCGCCTGCGCGAATCTCCTCGAGCAGCTCAAGCGCGGCGCGCTCCCCGCCGAGATCGCCGAGCACGATCAACCAAGGGGCGCGCAGCCGGGCGATTGCGCATGCGTGTTCGGCGCTGCGCGCAAGCTCGGTCCGATAGCCGTCCGCGCGCAGCTGCCCGAGCAGCCCCTCGTCAGCGCGCCGGTCGGGCTCGATCAGCAGGATCGGCCGGAGTTCGTCGGAGGCGCGGGCGGGACTGTGCAAGCGTTCACCCGAGCTCGACTTCGCGCGGGCTGAGGCCTAGCCCCGAGCGGGCGATCAGGGCGAGCACGTCGCTGTGCACCCAGGGGGTGGGACGCGCGGCACCGCTCTCGGCGGCCAGCCCGAGACGGCGTGCCAGCCAACTCGTCTCGCCGCTGATGTTGCCTTTGCGGTCGCGCTTGACGCGACCGCAGCGAAGCGCGATCTCGCTGACGCTGAGACCGTCGCGCTCGATCGCCGCGAGCACGGCCTCGCGCAGCTTGCGGTTGAGCACGATCGGACTCGCGCGCAGGCGGCCGAGCTCGGCTCGCAGGACAGCGAGGGAGATCTGCGGATCGGCGCGATGCCGCGCCAAACCGGCGAGCGTGAGCGCGAGCGCGGGCTCATAGCTTTCGCTGGCGCCGATCGCCTCGCGCAGACTCACCGCGCGCGCTTGCGATCGATCGCTGCGCGGCTGCCGACGCCAGCGCAACTCGCTGATCGCCCTCAGCGGCACGAGCTCGAGGCGATAGACGTCTCGGCCGTCCCGGTCGACGACTTCGCTCACAGGGGAGCCGCCGGTGGCACGCTCGACGTGCTCAGGTGCCGCGTAGGGGTCGACTTCGAGGTCGCGGCTGGTCACCCGCCGGCAGCGACCCCGCGAGGGGTCTTCGAGATAGCGGGCGCAAACGAGCGCCGCGTTGCTCGTGGGCTCATCCGCGGCCAACTGCGCAACCAGCCGGCGATCGCCAAGCGTGAGCGCATCTCGGTCCACGAGCAGCACGCTGGCCCCTGGTCCGTGCGCCGCAATCACCTCACGCGGCCGGCCATCCGCGGCGCCGTAGCGCCCGAGGCGTTCGATTTTCGATCCCTGCGGAGCCGCGACCGGGGCGGACCTCAGCGGCTGCGCGCGCAGCCGGGCGCGGCGAGGGTGTGCCGTCGCTGCCTGCGCTCGCGGCCGGCTTGTAGAAGGCGAGATCGTGCGCTGCATGGCTGTCTCCTGTTCGAGCTGGGGCGGCCGAGTAGTGTCGTGACGGCGCCTTCTAGGACTCCCGACGCGAGTCGTCAAGGGAACCCGCGAGCGGCGCGGCGAAGCGCGGGCGCAGTCCGAGAGCCCCTTAAGGGGTCTCGGAAATCGCGAATCCGAGCAACTTGATCGCGCAAGGTTGGCGCGAGATCATCAGTTGAAGAAGACGCCGGCGTGCAACGCGGGCGGCACCCGGCAGCTGACCAGGATGCGCTGCTTGCTGGGCGGGGTCTCGGGCGTGCTGTCGCGGCCATCGCGGCCGTTTGCCGGTGGCAAGGGGAGATTCGAAGGACGGCAAGCTTAGGCGCCTGCGGGGAGGCAACCGCGAAGGATGCAATCGGCGTCGGCGACAGACGCAGTCGCCCCTGAGTGATGGCATGATTTCGCTGTGTGGGCGACGTCGCGGGCTCGCTCGCGCGCAGTCGCCCCGCCCGCCGAGCCCCGGGTAACCGCGCCTGGCAGTCGCGGCCAGGGTCCGCGACTGCGCGACGGGGGGAGCCGACTGCAAGATCGACGGGAGCAGATGCACGAGCGTGCGCACGCCAGCGGTCGCTAACGGCCGCCCGCCACGTCTTCGGTCGTCGGGGCGATGTCCAGCTCGCGTGCCGCGGCGCGGCGCGCGTGCGGATCGCCGTGCGCGGCGCTCACGCGCACGGGCGGCGGCAGCCGTGGCACGCCGTAGGCGTGCGTGAGCCCTTCGTGCGCGTCGCGCTCGGACGCGAACGCGATCGCTTCGCGCCCGGGGTACTCCCAATCGAACGGATACTCCCCCGCGTATGCTCTGCACGCTCCGAGGACCGCGTCGGCGCGCCGGGCGCACTCCCTCGCTCGCGCCCGATTCCGGCAGACAAACACGACCAGCGGCTTAGCTTGCCTTTGTGAGCCGTACCGCTGCGTATGCGTAGCCCAGCCGGCGACGAAGTGGTCGTAGCGCTCGAGCTTCGCGGTCGCCGGCGCCGGCTCCAGACGATCGTCGAACTCGACCAGCACGTCGATCCGCGGGCCGGCCAGCTCGACGATCGCGTGCGGGCGCACGGTCTCGAAGCGCTCGACCTCTATCCGCTCGCCGTCGGCGCAGGTGCGCACGAACCCATGCGGGGTGCGACCGCTCGGCAGGCGCAGCTCGCGCGGGCCAATCGCCGTGCGAAGCCCGTTTGCACGGCGATACGGAGGCGAGAGGGCACAATCCGCCGGTCCACGGATGGTCACGGCGCTCGGCTCGAGCGCGTGCTCGAGTGCGAGCGTCCAGCCGGCGACGTGGACGTCGCGGCGGGCCTCGCGCAGTCCGCGTCTGTCTGCGCGCAGCGTCGTGGCGTCGACCGCGCGCGGCGATCCGACGGAGACGGGCGCCGGCGTGAGCTGACCGTCGATCCCGCCCGAGCGGAGCAGCGGCGCTTGTTGCCCCAGCAGCTCACGCGCGGCGGTCGTCGCCAGGTAGCACATCGGCACGCCCCCGCCGTCGCGGCGGTGAAACTGAAAGCGTTCGAGCAGGCCGGCGTCGGACAGACGCTTGAGCCGCCGCTGGGTTGTCGTCATTGCGCGCCGCGCGTTGAAGCGACGATGGATCTGGCTCGTCAGCGCATGTCTGAGGTTGGCGACGAACGCGAGGATTTCGAGATCGAGCGGCTCGGGCTTCAAGGCTCGCGGCCGAGCGGCAGGCTGGGCCCAACGCACACTGTGAGCACGGTCGAGCTCGACCAGCTCGCGAAAGCTCTCGGGCGGCGTGCTCGACAGCGGGCGCGCGCGACGCGGTGGCCGTTGCTCGGCGGCGGTCGGGGCATCAGTCTGACCCCTCTTGGCGGCACGGCTCTTGACCTCCCAGTGCGGCTGGCGCAGGTCGCCGCGATGGCGCCCGCCGCGATCGGCTTGGCGTGCCGCATGCAACAGCAGACGCTCGCGGTCGACGCCCAGCGGCACGGTCTCCGCGACGAACGGGGCCTGGCGTCCCTGCGGCGTGATCCAGCTCGCGATCGCGTGGTGCTTTGGCAGGTGAAGGCGCGCGTCCGGACGGCCGAGCGTTGAGATCCGCTCGATACCGGGCCGGACCGAGTCGGAGAACTCGGCCATCGTCAGACCGATCGCCGAGCGCGCGTCGCGCGCGGAGGATGTCGCGAAGTAGACGCGATGCGCGAACAGAGCGTCGAGCTGATCGCGCACCTGCGGGTCTGACCATTGCGCCTCGGTCTGCCAGCAGGCGACGGTCTCGAGGCCCGCCGAGCGCTTCAGCGCCATCGTTTCGGCGAAGCCCCGGTTGAGCACGAGCGGCGCCTCGTCCACCTTGAGCGCAACCGCGACTCGCTGCGCGGCGGGCACGAGGTCCTGTTGGCGCGCCAATGCCGCGTCGAGCATGCCGATCAGCAGTTGCATCAGCACGGAGGTGTTGCCGGCGCCCATCGCGCCGAGGGCGCCCTTGACGACGAGGACCTCATGCCGGGCGATCACCTCGTCGAAGTCGACGCGCAGCGACTCGTTCAGCAAAACGCGCTTGATCGAAGGCGAGTTCAACAGCCGCGCGAGCTTGTTCACCGGAGCGTCGAGCTTGGCGGTGGTCGTGCTGCGTGCGTCCGCCAGCTGCGCGGTCAGCTCTGCCGTGTAAAAAGCGGAGATCTCGCTGAACTCGGGCATCGCGCGCAGGCGAGTCCCGACCGCGCTGCGGTATGCGTAACCGTCCTCGCCAACCGACAGCAGCCGCGCCGCGTCCCATAGCGTCGACCCCCTGTCGTAGGCCAAGACCGCGATAATCGCATTGCGCAAATATCTATCGGACGAGGCGCGAATATCGGCGTCGGTGAACAGATTCTTCAGCGCGGCCACGACGTAGTCGGCGATCACGTCCGCCGGCGCGTCCACCGCCAGCGGGTTGAACCCGCAAGTCGGGTGGGCGAAGTCCAATACCGTGCAGGTCCGTCCGGCCGGCACGAGGCTCACGGCCGCCTCGGCGGCATCGCCCTTGGGATCGAGCACGATCAACGCGCAGCGCTCCCGGCGCAGATCCTCGGCGACGGTCGCGACCAGGTAACTGGACTTGCCCTGCTCGACGGCGCCGGGAACCGCGGTGTTCTGCTTGCGCAGCTCGGGATGGATCGTCACGGCGCCGAGCGCATCGCGCAGCGTCCCGGGGCCTGCGCCGGGACGCATGATCGTCGGCGGCGCGGGCGCGCACGGAAGCCCGGTGCGGGCGAACGGAGCGACCGCGAAATCGATCGACGGCAACTGCCAGACACCGGCAAGCTCCGTTGCGGCGAAGACGCCCTTGTGAAATGAAGGCAGCGGGTTGCCCTCGCCGCGCTGCACACGGCGCTCGTAGATGCCGAGCAGGCCGTGGCGGAGCGCGGTCCCGCGCTCGACCAGCCGGTTCTCCGCGCCGGCCGCGCGCAGCTCGGAGGCGATCCGCTCGCACGTCGCGCGGCTCGGCGCGATGACGCGCAGATCCGCGAAGAACAGCGGCCGGTGTTGCACGTCAAGGCCGCCGCGCAACTCCACGTCCTCGACGATCGAGCGGTCGCGCATCAGCAGATGCTCGCGCCGTGTGCGCGAGAGCTGTACCTCGTGGCGCTTGTACAAGTGCCTGGCATAGCGCTCGAACAGCACCGGCGCGGGGGTCAGGGCGAGCTGCACCAGCGCCGCCTCCTGGCACGCTGCCATCACGCTCAGCAACCGGTTCATGGGTGGCTCGCGCGCATCCTCGAAGCGGTCGAGCAGCTTGACGCGCTTGATGAATCCGGACCGCTTCTTGAGACGCAGCACGACCCGCGCTGGTGGGAGCTGCTCGCGCATGCAGCGCAACCTGCAGTTTGGATACGCGCCGCGCAGCGCGGTCTCGACCATCGCCTCGAGGCCCGTGGGGCAGCTCACGGCGAGCCACAGCTCGTGCGATGAGCGATCGCCTGTCGGCGCTGCCGCGCCGGCGTGATGGACCTCCAGCGCGAGCGACGGTTGGCCGCGCAGCAAGCGTCGCCACCAGCGGAGCATCAGGCGCTTGTGCAGTGACTCGAAGGTGGCGACGAGTCGCTCGACGCTGGTCGTGTCTGCGCGATACGCCTCGACCTCGAGCCGCACATAGGCACGTCGGCGGCGTGCGAGCCCACGGCTGGCGCCGACCAGCATCGCCAATGGCAGCAGAGCCGCGACGAGCGGCCCCAGCGAAGGGGCTCCGGCCGCCGGCGCCCAGCGCAGCGCCGCGGTCACTCCAGCGGCGAGCGCGCGGATGAGCAGCGCGATCGAGACGGGCGGCGCGCGATGAGCGCTCGCCCCTCGCAGCGCTACCGCGAGACCGCCGTCGAGCATCCAGAACGTCAGCGCGATCGCAATGATGAGCGCGACGAAGCCAAGCAGCCGCCAGAGCAGAAGGCGCAGCACTTCGTGCGCTCCTTCCGACCGCGCCCCGTAACTGGGACCTCAGCTGGGTGGGACCTCAGCTGCGGCTCAGGCGTTCATCGCCCGCGTGGCGCGCTCGACGCGGACGCCTCGCTCGGTGAGATGCCAAGCATTGGGCGCGCCCTTGGGATGGCCCCGGCCCGTGTTCTCGATCAACTGCAACCGTTGCAGGCGCATCAGCAGCTTCGATATCTGACCCTGGTCGGCGATGCCCGAGTCTTCGGCGATCTCCCGGTTGCTCGCGCCCGGATGCGCCCCGATCACGACCAGCACCCGCACGGTGCGGTACGTCAGGCGGATATCGAGCCCGTCGAGCGGGTCGCCGCTCTGCGCCGCATCGGAGCCGGCGCTCCTGGCCAGCCGCCGGGCCGGCTGGACGAGCTCGTCGCTCGCCGCTCGCCGGCCGAGATACGGGAGCACGATCATGCTCATCAGCTGCGCGAGCAGGCTCGCGAACGGCTCCTCGCGATCCTCGAGCAGTCGGGCGTGGAGCACCGCGAAGACACCGCCGACGACGCCTTCGGCGGTGATCGGCGACGGCGTCCTGGCGCTGGCGCCCGCGAGTCGTCCGCGATCGACCGCCGTTGCCAGCTCGCCCAGCAGCCGCGCACGCCGGTCCAGCACGCGCGAACCGGCGGCGAGCGCCTCGATGAGACACAGCCGCGCGAGACCTGGCTCCTGGTCGATCAGCACCAACAGGCACTCCAGGCCGGCGCGCATACTCCGGCGCCATCCCCGCTCGCGCCGGTAGGCGTCGACGACGAGCGCTTGCGCCTGCTCGATCGTGCGCTCGAACGCCGCGAGAAAGCAGTCTTCGCGGTCGTCAAACAGGTCATAGAAAGTCTTGCGCGACACCTTCGCCCGGCCCACGACCTGGGCCACTGTCATCCGTGCGTATCCGACTTCTTCGACCACCTGGATCGCCGCGTTCAGGATGCGTCCGCGCTGAATCTCGCTCAACTGTCCGCGCGGCAGCACGCTCGGACCGCGGCGCGCAGGCTCGGTCGGTACGCGCGGCGTCTCACTCGAAGCCATGTCTTCCCCTCGCACTCCCGCTCATCCCCTGGTCGTTCCGGTCATTCATTGTGACTGACAACACGCGGTCACGACCGACCGGTGGATCTCGCGTGTGTCTCCGAACGGGAGCGCCGCGCTCACAGCACAGAGCTTGATGGTTTCCAGTCGGGCGGTCGAGGCCCGTCGTAAAGCTTTCTTTCCGCTTGTCTGCGCGTTACCCTGCCCGATAAGACCTGCTGCAGGCGCATCAGGCCGGAGTGCGGCGCCCTTGGCGAGCAAGCGCTACGGGCGGTCTGTTCAGCGATACGCGCCTTTGGCGACGCGTGACCAAAAGCGAATCGCCTCCCGCTCGTGTCCGACGCCGGCCTCGAGCGTCAAGCGCCAGCCGCGCGGCGCATCGGAGATGTGCGAGCGAAGGTCCTCATAGACGCCGAGGCGGCGCCGGTGAGCGTGCAGCTGCGCATTCGCAAGTCGTTTGGGGTCCCCGCCGAAGAACAGCTTCAGCGTGGCGGCGTCGCGGACTTCCTCATAGTCTTCGGTCGGCTCGTCGGCCCAGCTCGCCAGTGCCTGGCGCCCGCGTTTGGTCAGGCGGTAGATGCGCCGGCGTCGGCCGCCCGACTCGCGCTCCTCGGACAGCAGCCCGTCGTTCGCGAGCCGTCCGCACTCGGTGTAGAGCTGGGTGTGCGGCACCGCCCAAAAGTTGAAAGTGCTCAGCTGTGCGAGCCGCTTGAGGTCGTAGGGCGTCGCCGGCTGGATCTGCTCGAGCAGGCCGAGCACGATGTACGAGGTCTCGGTTAGACGCCTGCTTGACACGCGCGCCAGACTAGCGTACGGTACACATCGTTCGGTGCGAACGATCCAGGAGGAATTATTCATGTCTGTGACCACTGCGGCGACCCGAACCTTGCCGGAGCTCGGCTTCTCGACGCTGGAGCGCGAGGTGGCGCTGGACGAGCTGCCGCTGAGCGGCGAGCTCCCGCAGTGGCTTCACGGCTCGCTGCTGCGCACAGGCCCCGCCAAATTCGAGGTTGGCGCGCAGCGCATGCGCCACTGGTTCGACGGACTCGCGATGCTACACCGCTTCACGATCGACAGCGGACGGGTCTCTTACGGCAGTCGTTTTCTGGAAAGCCACTCCTATCGGTCCGCGCGCGAACAGGGCCGGATCGTCTACGGAGAGTTCGCAACCGATCCCTGCCGGTCGCTGTTCAAACGCGTCCAGACGCTGTTCTCGAGCGACGCGCTGCCGGACAACGCCAACGTCAACCTGACTCGCCTCGGCGAGCGCTTCATCGCTATGACCGAGACTCCTTTGCCCGTTCAGTTCGACGCGCGCACGCTGCGCAGCGCCGGCGTGCACCCCTATCGCGCGCCCGGGCAGCTATCGACTGCGCATCCGCACCTGGACCGCGCGAGCGGAGCGATGCTCAACTACGCAGCCAAGCTTGGGCCGCGCAGCAGCTACCGCTTCTTTGAAGTCGCGCCGCGCGCGAGCAAGCCGCGGGTGATCGCTTCACTTCCGGTCGGAGAGCCCGCGTACATGCACTCGTTCGGACTCACCGAGCGGTGGTTCGTGCTGGTCGAGTTTCCGCACGTCGTCAACCCGCTCGGCCTGGCGCTGTCCGGACGCCCGTACATCGAGAACTACCGCTGGAAGCCCGAGCGCGGCACGCGCTTCACGCTGGTCGATCGCGCCAGCGGCGAGATGGGCGCGCGCTTTGAGACCGATCCCTGTTTCGCGTTCCACCATGTCAACGCCTACGAGCATGGCGCCGAGGTGGTCGTCGACCTCTGCACCTACCCGGACGCGGGGATCATCGAGGACCTGTATCTCGAGCGCCTGCGTGCGGGCAAGCCGGTGCAGCTTGCCTCCTTGAGCCGCTTCCGCCTCGGGCTCGAGGACCGTTCGGTGCGCCGCGAGGAGCTGACCGAGACGGCCATCGAGCTGCCCCGCATCAACTATGGGCGCTGCAACGAGCGGCCCTATCGCTACGTCTGGGGCAACAGCTTCGGCGATCACGCCTGGATCGAGCAGATCGTCAAGATCGACACCAGCGACCGCGCCACGTTCTCTTGGTCGGGCGACGGCTGCTATCCGGGCGAGCCGGTGTTCGTCTCCCGCCCCGAAGCCGAGCGCGAGGACGATGGGGTGCTGCTCTCGGTCGTCCTCGACGCGAACGCAGGGACCTCGTTCTTGCTCGTGCTCGACGCGGCCGAGCTGATCGAGCTGGCCCGAGCAGAGGTGCCGCACCACATCCCGTTCGGCTTTCACGGGCAGTTCGCGCGGCAGTGAGCTCGCGCCGGGCTCGCTACGTCCCGTCGCTGTATCCCCGCGAACGCGTAAACAACCCGTTCATCAGGGAGCAGCATCTGAACCTGTTCGGCCTGAGCCTCCACGGCGGCCGCGTGCTCAGCGCGCTCGAGCTTCCCTGGTTCAGCCTCCTGCCGCCACGTGGCTACGGCGTGCTCACCACGACCGGGCGCAAGACCGGCAAGCGGCGGCGTAAATGCGTGCGAGCTATCCGGCACGGGGACAGCGTGTACATCGTCTCGATCGCAGGAGCCAGGGCGGGCTGGCTGCGCAACCTCGAGACCGACCCAGCGGTGCGGCTGCGTCTGCGCGGCGGGACGTTCGTCGGTCGAGCGCGCGAGCTGAGCGGCCCGCTCGAGACCGAACGGGCGAAGCGAGCGTATTGCGGGACCGTGAGCCCGGTCGACTATCTCGCCTGCATGACCTGGCGCAAGGGCCGACCGACGCGCGCGAAGATCATCGATCTGGCCGGGGGCTGGTTTGCGGAGGGCATCCCGCTGGTCGTCGAGCTCGCAGGCGCATGAGCCGCCAGGCCACGCCGCGCCGTCTCGAGCCCCCTGCGCGCGCCTCCCGACCCGCGGCTCAACAAGGCAAAAACCCGCACCACGGCGCGGGTCTTCGTCAGTACCGCCAACGGGATTCGAACCCGTGTTACCGCCGTGAGAGGGCGGCGTCCTAGTCCCCTAGACGATGGCGGCTCGCCAACTGCGGGACCGAGGCTAGCAAAGCGCCCGGTGCGAGCCTTGCTCACGGCGCGCCATCGGGTCCCTATATGCATCGGCAGCAGACCCCGAAGGCTCAAGCCAGGTGCGATATCTTCGCGTGGTTCGGCCCGCGGATGTGGCGGAATTGGTAGACGCGCACGGTTCAGGTCCGTGTCTGGGTAACCAGGTGGAGGTTCGAGTCCTCTCATCCGCATCGTGTAAGAGCCCGGGAACGGTGCTTCTTTGCATCGCCTGCTCAGCATTTCGGAGTGCTGGTGCAATACCGCCGGCCTTCCCCACGAAGAGCCAGGTGGACGACTCTGGGAGGCGGCGAGCTTGCCATATAGCGTAAGAAAGACAAACAGCACATACCAAGTCGTAGATCGCGAGACCGGAAAGGTCTACTCGCGACACACCAGCAAGGAGCATGCCGAGCGCCAGCGCCGGCTGCTGGAGGGCATCCGGCACGGCTGGAAACCCACCGGCAAGAAGAGCGGGTAGTAGTGCTTGGTGTGAGCGACCCGCTCGGCGCGGCCCACCCACCACGTGGCCTCAGCGCTTGCGGAACGTCAACGTCAGGTGTGAGCCTCGCGGGTTCGCGCGCACGGCGTTGAGAACCAAGCGGTATTCGGATCCGCCCAGCGTGAACCGTGCCGAACTGATCGAATACGCGCCGCGTGAGCTCGCGGGACTGACGCTCACGCTCGGAGACCGCCAGCTCGTCCCGGGCAGTTCGATCATCACGAGCCTGTTGCTCGCGCCACCGGCGATACTCACCGACGCCGAGCAGACCCGTTCAGAACCACGGCAGGCGACCCTCGCGGTATTCGGCCTGGCGCTACCAGGAGCGCGGAAGGTCAGGGTCAGCCGTGCGTTTTGCGGGTTGCCCCGCACCGCGTTGAGGATGAAGCGGTATGCCGATCCGCCCAGCGTGAACCGTGCCGAACTGATCGAATACGCGCCGCGTGAGCTCGCGGGACTGACGCTCACGCTCGGAGACCGCCAGCTCGTCCCGGGCAGTTCGATCATCACGAGCCTGTTGCTCGCGCCACCGGCGATACTCACCGACGCCGAGCAGACCCGTTCAGAACCACGGCAGGCGACCGGTGCCGTAGCACCGGCGTTTGCGAGGCTGATTGGCGCCAGCGCCGAGGCCACGTAAGCCGCTGACAGACAGACGCCGAGCAGTGCGCGTTTCATAGCTCCTCCTTGCGATGGGCGGATTGAGGATCGGCTGTAGATCGGCCGCACTCCAGCCTAGCGGGCGGACGCGTCGGGGTCAGCCCTTGGCGGCGGTCTTCTGTCGCTGCCTGCCTCTCGCCGGAATTCGGGTCAGGCAGCCCGCTGCGGGCGTGTACACGCTCTCGTGACCGTCATCCCAGCAGATCCGGTAGCGCGGAGCGGGATCCGCGCGAATGATCTCGCGGATGACCCCGGTCCTGCCGGCACGGTTCGTGGAGCGTGCCTGCTCCTCGATATGGTCGCCAACGCGCATGGTCACCCTCTCACCTCACTTGGTCGAATTGCGTAACGGCCTCATCATCCTCCTTCTAGGCCCAGCGTGTCCGGGCGGGGTCGCGCCGCGCCGGTTGGACGGGGTGGATGCCCGGCGGAGTTCGATCCTGTCGCGACCCCGAGAGGCCCGGGTGGCGAGAATCTGCCCTGCGCGGGCGCCGCGCCCCGGCTGCTCACATGTCGCGGCGGCGATGCGGCAAACCTGTGACGTCGCTCCATTGTTCGAGATCAACATACGGAAATACCGATGAACAGGCGACTGGTTAAACGCCTCGAGCTCGGTACTCGTAGCGTTCACCCGACGTTCGACCCTATTGGACCGGTCGCGTGGCCGAGTTAACGACGACTGTGACGCCGCTCGTGTTTGCAAGGCTATCTCCCACTGGAATGCTGGGACGATGTCACCCGACAATGTGGAGCCGGTGCGCGGTGTACTCGCGGCCTTGGCCAGGCGCGATCTCGCTGCGGTCTTTCGGGCCCATCGATCCCGACCTTGTGAGAGCATCACACGTATGAGCGGCGCGGACATCGGCCTGAGTGTCTCGGTGTTCCTCGCTTGCGCGGTCGAGGCAGTCGAGGCGTTGACAATCGTCCTGGCGGTCGGCACGACGCGCAGCTGGTCCTCGGCGATGGGCGGCGCCGGCGCGGCGGCGCTCGCGCTCGCCGCGATCGTCGCGGCACTCGGCCCGGCGCTGACGGACTTGCCGATCGACGTGCTGAGGGTCGTCGTCGGCGGGCTGTTGCTGATCTTCGGTCTGCAGTGGCTGCGCAAGGCGGTTCTGCGCTCGGCGGGGCTCAAGGCCAAGCACGATGAGCTCGAGAGCTACGGCGAGGAGATCGCGGCGGCGCAAACGGCCGGCAGCGCGCACCCTGGCTTCGACAGCTATGCGTTCGCGATCTCATTCAAAGGAGTTCTGCTCGAGGGACTCGAGGTGGCGTTCATCGTGCTGACCTTCGGCGCCAACCAGCATCACGTCGCGCTGGCGGCCGCGGCCGCTGGTCTCGCCGTGCTCGCGGTGATCGCCACGGGCGCCGTCGCGAGAGCTCCGCTGGCGAGGGTGCCGGAGAACACGATGAAGTTCGCGGTCGGCGTGATGCTCTGCTCGTTCGGGATGTTCTGGGGCGCCGCCGGAGCGGGAGCGAGCTGGCCAGGCGACGACGCGGCGCTGCTGGCGATCATCCCCGGAGTCCTGCTTGCAGCGGTCGCGATGGTCTGGGTGGTACGCCGCAGCGTGCGACGCGCAGCGCCCGAGCAGCTTGAGATGGCGGGCGAAGCCCCTGAGCGCGAGACGGTTCGCGCGTGAGACGCTTGTTGATCGGCGTATGGCAGTTCGTCGTCGGCGACGACTGGCGGATCGCGCTCGGGGTGGTGCTGGCCTTGAGCCTCACGGCGCTCGTCGCGGAAGCGGGCAGCTCGGCCTGGTGGGTGATGCCGCTCGCGGTCGTTGCAATGCTCGGAGCCTCGATTCGCCGCTCGGCACGAGCCGCCGTCGAGCGGCAGCGCGCCGCTCGTAGACGTTCGCCGAGCGCGAGCCGCTGCGACTGAGCGGCGCTCGCGGCCCCCGTCCTGGCGCCAGGGCTAAGCTTCCCCGGGCCGCTCGAGGCGCTGCTGCGTGCAGGCGAACAGTTCGACCGGGCTGACCTCGAGCGCCGAGGCGATCCGCAGGATGTTCGTGAGGCTCGGATTGCGGGTTCCGCGCTCGATTCCGCTGATGTAGGTGCGGTCGAGTCCGCACTTCAGCGCCAAGGATTCCTGGGAGACGCTGTCGCGCGTGCGCAACTCGCGGATCGCACCGCCAAAGGCGACGTGCGCTGGAGATCGAGCGTCCATACCCACAGCTTTCCGACCTGAGGACTATTAGTCTATGGACTATCGGTCCCACTCGCTCGGCCGGCCGCCGGCCGGCAGCGCGCTGATCGCTGGCGCCGGCGCGATCACCCGGGCTTGATGATCGACCCCGGGGGAGGGCGCCCGGCGATCGCGGCGCCTTCGCAGTCGCGCAGGCAACGTCGGTAGATCGTGTGAAAACCCAACAGCTGCGGAACCGTGACGAAGCGATATCCGCGCGCCCGCAGCGCGCGGATGATGCCGGGGTACGCGGCGAGAGTCTGGCCGCGCGGGCCGCCGCCGTCGTGGGAGAGCACGATCGACCCGGGCATGACCTGCGCGAGCACCCGCTGCTGGATCGCGGAGACCCCGGGGAGCGTGTAGTCGCTTGGATCCACCTCCCATAGGATCGTCGCCAGCCCGAGAGATGCCGCCGTGCGCACGACCGAGCTGTCGTAGTCGCCGTAGGGCGGGCGAAACACGCAGGGCGTGTAGCCGCTCAGCCCGCGGATCGCTTGCAGGGTGCTCTGCAACTGGCTGCGCACTCCGCCGCTGATCAGGAGATCGGGATGTGTGTAGGTGTGGTCGCCGAGCGCGTCGCCGTCGCGCAGCTCTTCGTGGAGCGTGGCCCGGTAGCGCGAGGTGACCTGCTCGCCGATCATGAAGAAGGTCGCGACCACGCGGTTGGCCCTGAGCATCCTCACGAAGTCGGGCGTCAGCGGGAACGGGCCGTCGTCGAAGCTGAGCGCCACCACCTTGCGCCGAGGACCGTGCGCATACGCGACCGCAGGCCCACGGCGCGCACAGCCGATCGGGCGGAAGCGCACGGGCCCCGTAGCGGGCGGAGTGGGTTTCGCGGGCGGAGTGGGTTTCGCGGGCGGGACGCGCGGGCGGGGCGCGTTGGCCGCTGCACCCGCGGGTTGGCCAGCGGGCGCGAGTGCGAGCAGCCACGTGCCGGCGATCAGCGCCGCGACAACGCTTCTAGGCCACAGAGCTCCGCCCTTCGAGGGTCCCGTCCGCGAGCATGCCACGCAGCACCTTCTTGTCGAACTTGCCGACGCTCGTCTTGGGAACTTCGGCGACGAATGCGAACTCGTCTGGTATCCACCATTTGGCGACGCGCCCGTTCAGGTGCTGGGCGAGGTCTTGCGCTCGGGTGCTTGAGCCGTCGCGGAGAACCACGCAGCAGAGCGGGCGCTCGGCCCAGCGTTGGTCGGGCTTGGCGATTACCGCGGCCTCGAGCACGTCGGGATGAGCCATCACCTCGTTCTCGAGCTCGACCGAGGAGATCCACTCCCCGCCAGACTTGATCACGTCCTTGGCCCGGTCGGTGATCTGGACGTACCCGTGAGGATCGACCGAGGCGATGTCGCCGGTGCGCAGCCAGCCCGAATCGAACTTCTCGTCATCGGCCGGTCCGCGGAAGTAGCGGGCGGCGATCCACGGCCCGCGCACCTCGATCTCGCCCGTGGACTCGCCGTCCCAGGCGACCTCCGCGCCGTCGTCGCCGATCAGGCGCAGCTCGACCCAGGGGAGCGGCCGGCCCTGCTTGGCGCGGTCATTCCAGTAGGCATCGTCGTGGTTGCCGTTCTCGGCGGGACGCGAATAGGTCGCGACGGGGCTGGTCTCGGTCATGCCCCACGCCTGGAAGATGCGTACGCCGTGGCGCTCCTCGAAGTCCTGCATCAAGCGGCGCGGCACAGCCGAACCGCCGCAGGCGGCGTTGTCCAGCGAGGACAGGCCGAGGTCGGGATGGTCGTCGGCGTAGCGCAACAAGTCGGCGAAGATCGTCGGCACGCAGCCCATCAGGGTCGGTCGCTCGGCGGCGATCAGCCGCGCGAGCGGCTCGGCCTGCAGAAAGCGGTCGGGCAGGATCAGGTCTGCTCCTGCGAGCGCGGCACCGTGCGGCAGGCCCCAGGCGTTCGCGTGGAACATGGGGACGACCGCGAGCACGCGGTCGGCGCGCGAGAGGCCCGCGGCGTCGCGCATCAGCGTCCCGGTCGAGTGCAGGCTGATCGAGCGGTGCGAGTACAACACTCCCTTCGGGTTGCCGGTGGTGCCGCTCGTGTAGCAGAGGGCTGCGGCCTGGCGCTCGTCGACTTCGGGGTAGTCAAATCCGCCGGCGCCGGCTTGCTCGAGCAGCTCCTCGTAGTCGATGGCGCCGGGGAGCTGCTGAAGCTCGGCATCCGCCGCCGGTTCGGGCTTGGGCTCGCCCATCACCACGTAGTGGCGCACGCAGTCGAGGCGCGGTGCGAGCTTCGCGAGCACCGGTACGAGCGAGCGGTCGACGAAGATCACCTTGTCCTCGGCGTGACGCACGATGTACCTGAGCTGCTCCTCGAACAGGCGAATGTTGAGCGTGTGCAGTACCGCACCCACGCACGGGATCGCGAGGTACAGCTCGAAGTGGCGCTGGTTGTTCCATGCGAACGTCCCGACGCGGTCTCCAGGCTGCACACCAAGCCGCGCGAGGGCGCGTGCGAGGCGGTCGACGCGCTCGGCGCTCTCGCCGTAGCTCATGCGCGTCGTGATCCCCTCCTCGCCGAGCGTCACGATCTCGCTCGCGGGATGGCATTCACGGATCCGGTGGAGGATGTGATGCAGGGTCAGCGGGAAGTCGTCTTGCATCAGTCCCTGAAGCGCTTCGCTCATCCCCGCCTGACTCCCCGTTGGTGATTTGCCGGCGAAATCTCACTGTAGACGCTGAGCGTGCGCTGAGCGATGTCGTCCCAGTCGAAGCGCAGGACATGCTCGGATGCCTCGGTGACGAGCCGGTCCCGCAGCTCGCTGTCGATCAGCAGGCGTTCGATCATCGCGCCGAGATGCTCGGCGTCACCGCCGTTGAAACGCAGCCCGACGCGCTCGCCCGAGGGCACGACCTCGCGCAGGCCCCCGGTGTCGGCGACGATGCACGGGCAGCCCGAGGCCATCGCCTCGAGCGCGACCAAGCCGAACGGCTCATAGATCGACGGCACGACGCAGAGATCGGCGATCCGATACAGCGAGTGCAAAGCGTCGTCGCCGATCCAGCCGAGGAACACGCCGTGTCGGGACAGCCCCAGTCGCTGCGCCTGCGCCTTGAGCTCGGCCTCGTGCGTGCCGGAGCCTGCGACCAGGAAGCGCACGTCGCCGACGCGCTCGATCACCCCGGGAAGCGCGTCGAGCGCGAGCTGGAAGCCCTTCTCATAGACGAGTCGCCCGACCAGCAGCACCAGCCGCTCCGCGGGCGTGGCGAACTCACGCCGCAGCGCCGACAGGTCCTCGACGGGCTGCAGATCGCGGGCGTCGATCCCGTTGGAGATGACCGTCATCCGCCGCTCGTCGATGTCGAAGATGTCCGCGACGTGCCCGCGCATGTAGTGCGAGCAGACGATCACCGCGTCGGCGCGGCGGGCCATCCACAGCTCGACCGAATGAATGTGTGACTGCGGGGGGTCCTGCACCCAGCCCTGATGGCGCCCGTGCTCGGTCGCGTGGATGGTCGTCACGTACGGCACGTGCAGGCGCTCTGACAGTGCCGATGAGACGTGCGCGACCAGCCAGTCGTGACCGTGGACGAGATCGTACGGGTGCTCTTCGGCGAGCGTCAGGCCCGCAGCGAGCATGTCGTCGTTCATCCGCTCGACCCATGCGACGAAGCGATCGAGATCGCGCGGCCAGCTCGGCTCGGGTACGCGATAGACGCTCACCCCCGCGCGGTCTTCGACGCTCAGCATCCCTCCCCGCCCGTTCCTCGCCACGGGCTGCTCGATCATCGCCGCGGTTGAGCGCGCGGTCTGCGATCGCGCCCGCGAATCGCGCTCCGCCGCAGAGCCGACGCGACCCTTGTGCAGTCCCGAGGGGCCGCGTGTCAGCACATCGACCGCGATCCCCTGACGCACGAGAGCCTCGGCGAGCTTGCGCACATGCCGCGCCAGACCGCCCTCGATGACGGGTGGGTACTCCCAGGAGAGCAGCAGTACACGGTCAGTCATATGACAAGACCCTACCTTGCCGCACGCGCGCTCGCCGCCGCAGGCAACCGCAGCCGAAGCGGGGCAGGCTCCCCGAGCCGGCCGGGGGATTGTCCGCCAGGCGATCGCAAAATGCCATCGGGGGAGAAACTCGCCCGGCGCGCACCGGCGCTGATCAACGCCCCCGGCCACTCACCGCGTTCCACGTCAGCGTTGCCGTCCGTTGCCCTCGCCAACGCGGACCCGCCCCTTGGTGGGCGGGGGTGCCAACCGAGCGCAAATCTGCTGCGCCGCGAGATTATCCTCGCGGGGCCTTCGCCGGCGGGCAGATCCTCAGCGACCAGGAGCGATCGAAGCGATCGGCCACGCAACAGTCGCTGCAAGGTATCGCCGCAGTCGCCTCAGACCTCGCCCATAACGAAGCCGCGGCCCCACGTGGGGCCGCGGCTCTTTGCATGGCCTGTGTCGGTCTACAAGACCGGGCGATCGAGAAGACCTCTAGCCGTATCCAGGAGACTTCAATTGCTTCTAGACCGTTATTTCTTCTGGCGTCGCCAGCACGTCTTTCAGAGACAATCCCGCTTGTTCTGCTTTGCCCGTGCCGACCGTCATAGAGAGCGTCTCGAGCGTCCCTCCGAAGAGGCCTTCGAACGCCTGGATCCCCAATTTCTCAACGAACACGATCGGCGGTTTCGACGTTGCCCTCTTGAGAGTGATCGATCCAGCCACGCCGCCGCTTAGCACGATTTTTTCGGTGCCGCAGGTGAATTCCGCATCATTCGTCTTTTCTTTCGCCTGCACAAACGAGACTCCAGGAGTGCTGCCTGATTTCAGGAAGCCGAGTTTACCTTCAAAGGTATTAGTTATGATTTCTCCTGCCGCAGCCCCACTGCTCGTGCATTTTTCCGTGCCTTTCACACATTCCTTGAACGTAAACGACGAATTTATTCCCGTGGGCCCTACGATTTCGCCTTTGTCGGTACCACTCGCACACTCGATTTTTACTTTTCCTACCGATTCGAGCTTGGCCGATTTCGCCGCGGAGGTAAACGTCATTTTTTCGCCTTCTTTAAACGGCGCCTTTGTCACGCGTCCCCACTTCACTTCTTTGGAGATTGCTATTTCTTCTGGCAGCGCGAGTACATCTTTTAGAGACAACCCCGCTTGTACAGCTTTGCCCGTGCCGACCGTCATAGAGAGCGTCTCGAGCGTCCCTCCGAAGAGGCCTTCGAACGCCTGGATCCCCAATTTCTCAACGAACACGATCGGCGGTTTCGACGTTGCCCTCTTGAGAGTGATCGATCCAGCCACGCCGCCGCTTAGCACGATTTTTTCGGTGCCGCAGGTGAATTCCGCATCATTCGTCTTTTCTTTCGCCTGCGCAAACGAGACTCCCGGAGTGCTGCTCGATTTCAGGTCTCCTAGTTTTCCTTCAAAGATATTTGTTACGATTTCTCCCGCTGCAGCGCCGCTGCTCGTGCATTTTTCCGTGCCTTTCACACATTCCTTGAACGTAAACGACGAATTTATTCCCGTGGGCCCTACGATTTCGCCTTTGTCGGTGGCGGTGGCACATGCGATTTTTTCTTTTCCTACCGATTCGAGCTTGGCCGACTTCGCCGTAGAGGTAAACGTTATCTTTTCGCCTTCTTTGACCGGCGTGCTCGTCGATCGCGAAAATTCCGGTGCCGCGGCCGACGCGCTGCCAGCAGTCGCGCCGATCAGTCCCAGTGCGACTGCGAGGCAGAAGCCGACGATGCGTACGTGTTTCATCCTTTATTCCCTCCTTGTCCTTGTCTCCTGGATCCGGGTCGTGCTTCCCGACTCTGGGCAGCGTATCGGGCTGCGGTCAGCCCGTGTTATCGAGTCGTGGTGGCCCAGCCGCCTTGCCGGCACAAGTGCAGATAAAGAAAGCGTGATTGCCTGATAAAGGATTCGCGGGATCCGCGATCCAGCGACCCGCCAGGCTCGACTGAATTGCGAGTCCCCGCGCGAAGCGCGCTTTTCGGCATTCCCCAGGCCCAGAGCCGCATACTGCCCCTAGGGCAGCTGCCTCTGAGGCGAGTTGAGGTTCCAGTCGCCGCCGTGTTCCAGCAAGCGCTCGTGTCCGCAGAAATGTGCTTGAGCGAGATCCCGACGGCCGGTAAATAGGTTACCAAACCCTAAAGAAATTCTCATCATTCTCGCACCCAGAGCGGCTCCACAGGCCCTCAACCCGAAGGCCGGGCAGCCGCCCGGGGGATCTGGTCCGACGCCTCGGGGCCCGAGCCCGGGCACCCGCCGTCGCACAACGAAGGTTATGCTTGACCGCTGGTGACGTTGCTCACATGACACGTCGCGCCTAGAGTGGCGCCTGCGCGAGCGCGCCACGACCTAAGCGACGTGAACTATACGTAGTGGAATTCCGTAGCACTTCGCTCCTCGATCCTGTCCCGAGGTAGAGCGCACGCGAGACAAAATCAAGGAGTGAATGTAAGAGTCCCAGTCACGCAGCAGTCGCGAAGGAATTCGAGGCTGATCGAGCCCAACAAGCAAGGGATCTGCCGCCAATGTTCCCCGGTGCGGGTTCCGGTACTTTGGAGAACCGAAAACTAAAGCTGAAGCGAATTTTGCGGGTGCAAGCAAGCTCGTCGGTGACGCCAGACGGCAAAAGCGGCGCTGGAGAAACGCGTTCCGCTCATCGAGAAGACCCTGAGCCGAGAGTAATTCACGGCGCGTACTCGCGGCCCAGCAGCGAGCGGGCGGCCACGAGCTTGGCGATTTGGGCGGTGCCGTCGCCGATCTCCAGGCCGATCACGTCGCGCAGGCGCTGGCCCTGAGGCAGCTCTTCGCTGTAGGCGGCGTGCCCGAAGGTGAGCAGCGCCTGGTGGCAGACCTCGGCCGCCAGCAGCGGACCCCACCACTTGGCCATGTTCGCCTCGAGCGCGTGGGGCAGCCCCTGATCCTTGCGCCACAGCGCCTCATAGCACAGCCACCTGGCGCCACGCAGCTGGGTCGCGAGCTCCACGAGCGGGAACGCGACCCCTTGTTGGCGCGAGATCGGCTGTCCGAAGGCCTGCCGCTGGCGCGCGTAGGCGAGCGCGTCGTCGAGCGCCTGCTGGGCGGTGCCCAGACAAATCAGCGCGATCAGCGCGCGCGAATAGTCGAAGCCCTGCATGCAGCGCACGAAGCCGTCGCCTTCGCGCCCGACGAGGTCGCGCTCGGCCACGGGATGACCGTCAAACGCGAGCGACGCGCGGCCGACCGCGCGCTCGCCGAGATCCGCGAACGCGGAGCGTTGGACAAAGCGGTCGTCGAGCTCCAGGTAGAAGGCGCTGATGCCCCGCGCACCCCGGTCGGCGGTGCGGGCAAAGACGAGCGCGGTGTCCGCGGCCATGCCGAGCGAGATCGACGTCTTCTCGCCGGTCAGCCGCCAGCCCGCGCCGTCGCGCACGGCGCGAAGCGCCAGGCACGCCGCGTCGGAGCCGTGCTCGGGCTCGGTCAGGCAAAAGCATGGGAGGGCCTCGCCGGCAGCGATCGGTGGCAGCCAGCGCTCGCGTTGCTGGCGCTCGCCGGCGCTCACCAGGACCTCCGCCACCAGCGCCGGCAAGAGGATCAGATATGCGCAGTTCAGGTCCGCTCGCGCGACCTCCTCGGCGGCGATCCCGGTGCTCACGGCATCCGCGCCCTGGCCGCCGAGCTCGTGCGGGATGCGTAGGCCGGTCAGGCCGAGTTGCGCCATCTCGCCCACCAGACCCTCGCGGAAGGCCCCGCGGCGGTCGGCCTTCGCGTAGTCGTGGGCCAGCCGGTCGTGGGCGAAGGCCGCGACGGCCTCGCGAAATGCGCGCTGCTCGTCGCTCGGCGCGAAATCCATCACAGCGGGCGTGACGCGCGCGCGCGGAATGGCGCGAAGTCGGGCGGGCGCCGCTCGTTGAAGGCGCTGATCCCCTCCTGCGCCTCAGGGGACGTCACGAACTCGTGCAGGCCGCTGAAGGCGAGCGCTGCCTGGCCGCCGAGCTGATCGCTCTCGAGGTTGAACGACTGCTTGAGAAAGCGCAGGGCCGTCGGCGACAGCGCGAGTATCTCGTCTGCATAGCGGCGCACCGCGGCGCGCAGCTCGTCCGCGGGCACGACGCGGTTGACGAGGCCCCAGCGCTCGGCCTCCTCGGAGCCGTACTGCCGGCACAGAAACCAGATCTCGCGAGCCCGCTTCTCGCCCACCACGCGCGCGAGATAGCCTGTGCCGAAGCCTGCGTCGAAGGAGCCCACGCGCGGGCCGGCCTGACCGAAGCGGGCGTGCTGGGCGGCGATCGAGAGGTCGCAGATGACATGCAGCACATGCCCGCCGCCGATCGCGAGCCCGTTCACCGCGGCGATCACGGGCTTGGGGACTTCGCGGATCACGCGGTGCAGGCTCTCGATCTCGAAGAGTCCGCTCTGCGACGGTCCGTAGTCGCCGGTTTGCTCCCTTTGCTTTTGATCGCCGCCGACGCAGAAGGCCCGCTCGCCCGAGCCGGTGAGCGCGACCACGCCCACCTCGGGTGCCGCCCAGGCAGCCTTGAAGCAGTGGATCAGCTCATCGACGGTGTGCGCGGTAAACGCATTCAGCCGCTCCGGACGATCGATCGTGATCCAGGCGAGACCGTTGTCTTCTTCGTAGCGGACGTCTGTCAGCTCCCGCATCGGGGCGCGCTCCTTTTCGATCAGCTGGTCATAGGCCTACGCCATCGTCAGACCGCCGCTGACCGACAGCGTCTGGCCGGTGATGTAGCGCGCATCCTCGCATGCCAGGAACGCGACCGCGGCCGCGACCTCCTCGGGGCGCCCGAGCCGCCGCATCGGCACGGCGCGCGTAGCCCGGCGAGCAGCCGCGCCGAGTCGGGCGCGCCCTGGGTCATGTCTTTGAGCAAGTCCGTATCGGTGGGTCCCGGACACACCACGTTCGCCGTTACCTCGCGCGCAGCCGCTTCGCGCGCGACCGTCTTGGTGAACGCGACCACGGCCGCCTTGGCGCCGGCATAGACGGCCTCGTAGGTCGAACCGACGCGGGCGGCATCGGAGCTGATGTTGACGATCCGCCCCCAGCCGCGCTCCAGCATGCCGCCCAGCACCGCGTGCGTGGTGCGCAGACAGCCTTCGTAGTTGATCGCGATCACCCGCCGCCAGAACGACTCGTCCGTCTCGAGGAACGGCCTGAACTCGTCCCAGCCGGCGCAGTTTACGAGCACGTCGATCGGGCCGAGCGCGGCCGTCGCGCGCGCCACGCCGGCGCTCACCGCGGTGACGTCGGCGACATCCATGGCCAGCGCCAATGCGCGTGCGCCGGCGCCCTCGAGCTCGCCGGCCACGCTTGCGGCCTCGTCTTCGAGCAGGTCGCCGATCGCGATCGCATGCCCGTCGCGCGCAAGCGCGAACGCGACTGCCCGGCCGATGCCGCGCGCCCCGCCGCTGACCAGCGCCACCCGTTCGCTCATCGGCTGAGAATCGAGAAGCGTGCGCTCAGCAGCTGGCCGCTGCTGCCGGCCGCGTCGCGCGCTTCGGCAACGAGCCGGTACTGGCCTGGATCGAGCTCGTGGCCGCCGATGCGCCCGTTGAACGTCAAGCGGTTGGTTCCGCGTCTGCCCGTGACGCGGAAGCTGCCCGAGACAGCGCTCCAGATCGTGCATCGCCTCGCCCCGCTGGGAGGGCGGGTATCGCGCCGGCAGCGGCCGCTGACCTCGCGTCTAGAGCCGCCCCGCTGAACGCTGAACATGACCGTTGCGCTCTCGTCAAGCCGGAACGCCACGGTCCCGCCACCGCCTCTTCGCCGACGGCTCAGGGCGGACGTCGCGGCTAGGAATGCTGTCGGAGTGATTCTCAACTCCGACAGCCTGGGCGCCGGACGGCTGACGCGGACGGTCGCGCTGAGCGCAAAGGCGCTGCCCGCAGCGTTGCTGGCGGTGACCTGACATGAGAGCCGCTGGCCGAGGTCCGAGGCGCGCGGCCGGTAGGTCGCGCCGGCCGCGAGGCGTGCCGCATCGCGCAGCCACTCATACGCAAACGAGGTCGCTCCGCTCCAGCCTCCGGAGGTGCATGTGAGCGTCGCGCCGGGGGTGGGCAAGCCGTGGATCGCCGGAGCGGACGTATTGACCGGCGCGTGCTGTGAGGAGGCAAGAGGCGGTGACGCTGATGCTGAGGGTGTTGGCGATGGCGTTGGTGACGATGGTGGTGTCGGTGGTGCGCACCGCGGGTCGCTGGCGGGGTTGCCGTCCGATTCGATTCGGTACACGTCGCCGCTGACGATGTCCGCGGCGTAGAGATGGCCGCTCGCGTCGAGTCCGAAGGTCGAGAGGCCGCCAATTTCCGGCCCGAGAGCGACCGGCGCCGACGCCGACGGCTGCGCGAGGTGCACGATGCGCAACCCGGGAGTACCGAGGTCGCCATACACGTAGCAGCCGTCGAGCGACGGCAGCGCCGGATCGTGCATCACGTAGCCGCCGATGATCCCATCGCCGCAGAAGGGAGCGCCTTCGCAGTTGCGCGGGTGCGGATACGTCAGGACCGGGAAGACAACCGGCGAAGGGAGCGGGGTGCACTCCGACGCCGGCGCGAGGGCGTCGAGCTCCAACCCCTCATAGCAGGGCCAGCCGTAGTTGGCGCCGGCATTCTGGCCACTGGGGGCGAAATCGAGCTCCTCCTCCGAGGCCTGGCCGACATCCGCGATCGCCATGTCCCCGGTCGCGCTGTCGAACGAGAACCGCCACGGGTTGCGCAGGCCGTAGGCCCAGATCTCCGGGCAGTCCGCCGGTCCGCTGCTCGGCCCGTTCGCGCACTCGGGCCCACCGCTGAATGGGTTGCCCGCGGGGATCGAATAGCCGTCGGTCTGCGGCGAGATACGCAGGATCTTCCCGAGCAGCGTGCCCAGATGCTGGGCGTTCTGCTCGGTGTCATTTTCGCCACCGCCGTCGCCAACCGAGACATACAGGTCGCCGTCGGGACCAAACTGCAGCTGGCCGCCGTTGTGGTTGCTCTGGTCCGGATGCGGGATCGTGATCAGGACTCGCTCGGAGCCTGCGTTGGCGGTTTCCCCAGAGGGCTCGGCCGTGAACTCGCTGACCCGCTCGTCACAGCCCGGGGAATTCGGGCAGTGCTTGCTCGTGTAGTAGACGTAGAACCTGCCGCTCGTCGCGTAATCGGGAGCGAACGCCATCGACAGCAGTCCTTGCTCGCCGCCGTTGTATGTCACCTCGCGCGAGATGTCCAGAAACGTCGCCGGCGTGCCGCCGTCCTTGATCAGCTCGATCTGACCCGACTGCTGGACGACGAACAGCCGGTGCGTGTCTCCGGGCGGGGCGGCGATGTAGGTGGGAGCGGCGAACGTGCCGACAACCGTCGCCGTGATGCCCGCGGACGCCGACGCCGGGACGAGGAGCCCGATCAGGATCGCGAGGCGGATCGCGCGGCCCAACACTCCCGGAAACCCTACTCCTCCACTAGCGCCAGACCGGACGAGCATCTCGGCTCCGACTAGCCAAACCTATACCGGCGGATGATGATCTTGGGCGCGGGTCATCTCGGGGGACGATTGGCCATCGCGCGCACAGCCCTGGGTGCGTCCGGTGCCGCGACATGAGGAGTAGCGTTGGGCACATGCCCGACGACGCCAAGATCGTCGACGGGCCGATCGAGGTCGCGTCCGACGAGAGCAACAAGCGCGCGTTCAGCTACCGCGTCATGCGAGGCGAGGCCGCGCACGACGTGCTTGTCGTGATCCCCACGGCGATGATGGCCTCCTCGCCGCTGCACCTCTCGGCGCACTCGTCGTCGCAACAAAGGGCCGATCAGTTCTCGAACGCTCGCTCGCCAAAGGCCATATCCCCAAACGGCTTACACTCAGCTATTTAGAGAGTGTCTTCGGTGAGGGCGTGGACTGAGCCGCAACGAAAACGCTCAAACTCGCGCTCGCGTCCATGGGCGGGTGGAACGATGTGGGGCGCGCTTCCCCTGGCAAGGGGTCCATCCCTCTTTGAGCGGATGGGGCGTTCTGACGCGATCAGGGATGATGCACGCGATGAGCGACGAGATCGAGGTGGTCTCCAAGAGCGTCGGCGAGGCGGTGGGCGCCTTCGTCGAAGCGTCCGGCTTACTTGGGCCCGTAAAGCGTCACCCACGCGGGCATCGACAACCTCATGCGCCTAGGCGTGCTGCGCCACGAGGAACCAGCGACGTGGGAGGGGATCGGCAGCAACACGATCGCGAACCTCCGATTTACGGGGCAGGGCTGGGCGTTTGTTCAGACGTGCCGCGAGCCGCGTCCGGCGTAGCTCGAAGATAGAACCCTATTGGAACCACCGGCCCGCCTGAAACGAGCGAATCCCCCGCAGTGACGGGAGATTCGCAAATCGGGGCGACTGGTTCAATTTGGGTGCAACCGCGCGTGTTCATTGGGGTTTTCGGCTCGTCTGCTCCCGAAATGCTCCCGAAACGCCCATCGGCGTCGGGCCCGTCTGGGCATCCCAGGCCGCGAGCAGCCGGGCTCGCGCGCCCGCGTGCGATGGATGGCCGTAGCACTCGCAGACGAGGCGCCCGCCGTCGCTGTGGCCGAGCTGGATCGCGACATCCCACGGCGTCACGCCCCGCTCGAGCAGCATCGTGGCGGCGCAGTGGCGCAGCTCATACCAGTCGAGCCCGGGGAACCCTGCGAGCACTCGCAGCTGCTTGAAGTAGCGGTGATTGGATGGCTGGGTCCATATCTTGCCCTGCGGCGTGCAGAACAAGAGCCCTGAGGGATGGTCGGGCACTTCGCGCAGCGCGTCTTGCGCGGTGGGCGGGATCGTGACCGTGCGGGTGGCGCCGGTCTTGGTCGGGCCGATCTTGTGGGTCTTGACTGACAGGCTGCGGCTGATGTGGCAGAACTCGCCTTGTATGTCTTGGGCGCGCAGCGTGTACAGCTCGCCGGGGCGCAGTCCGACGTAGCCGGCGAACAGGACCATCGCCCGGTACTGCGTCCCGAAGCGCCCCAGCTCCATCGCTTCGCTGATCGCCGTGTCAGCGAGGTGGTGAAGCTGCTTCTCGGTGATCGCGGTGATGTCCTTGCGCCCGCGCCCTGTGCTCAGGCGCAGGTTGGCGAACGGGTTGGAGTCGAGCAGCCCGTCGTTGACGGCATCCTGAAACATCGCGCGCGCGGTCTCTGCGTTGTGCTTGTGCTTGACCGCCCACGCCCGTGCTCGCGGCCGATCGATGTCGGTCAGCCTCACGCCCGCGAACTCCTTGATAAACGGCTTTAGCCGTTCGATGTTCGTAAGCGTCGTCGCCTCGCGGGGACGGGGATAGTCGCGCGGCCATCGTCGCGCGAAGTCGTCGCAGGTTTCACGCCCAGTCGGGCGCGACTTCACGCGGTGGTCGGCCTCGGCGTCGAGCGCTTCGGCGCGGCTGTCGTAGGTGCCGAGGTGGATCTTGCGTTTGAGGACTTTGTCGTAGCCGGACGCCGTCCAGCGCTTTCCCCTACGTTTGGGCATTGTCAGGACCTCCTAGTTAGGTCTTGGCCAGGCCCTCGGACGTTCCAGCGTCGCGGGGGCCACTTGAGAGCAGGAGGATAGCCGGTCATCGTGCACGCGCCCTCGCATCGAGCCATGCTTCGACCTCGCCGGGATCGAAGCGCAGCCCGCCGCCCCAGCGATGACAGGGCAGGCCCTCGGCGACGCGATAGCGCCACCATCGCTCGCTGAAGCCGAAGCGCTCTTGCAGCTCGGCCAGCGGCAGCAGCCGCCGCGGTCGTGTCCGCTTGGTCGGGAAGCGCACGAGATTGGACGGCTCGACGCTCACGCTGGCGGCGCCCCCTCGTCGGGACTTTGCGCCCAGCGCTGCATGAGCCGTTCCGCACGGTCGAGATCGACCCCAGGCAGTGCCTCCTGATTCGAGCGATTCGGGCGATCTCTTAAGGGTTTGCCCGAATCGCCCGAATCAACCGGTCTGAGCCGACGCGCCTTCGTGGCCCCGGTCGCCTCCCACTCGCCGCCATCGACGAGCATCCGAACCGCGCCCTTGAACGTGCCGTTGGCTGGGTCCGAGCCGACTGCTGCGGCGAGCCGCGCGGGAGTCCAACCGTGCGGTTCGGCGAGCACGTTCATCGCCAAGTCACGGATTCGATCGGCCAACCGCTCCTCGGCACGGAGTTCCTTTGCGTCGGCATCGGCGGACGCTCCCTCGAACGGCTCGGCCGGGCCGACGACCATGAACCCGGCGACAGTCTTGACACTGAGCCAGATGGGCTCCGGCTCGATGTCGGGGCGCATCTTCAGGCACCGCAGCTTCCGACGGGTCCGGCCCTCCGGGTCGCGATTCACCCGTTCCAGGACGAACACGATGTCCGCTTGGTCCTCAAGCACGCTCGACCCGCGCACGTCGGCGGCGTTGGGCTTGGTTGAGCGGTGGTGGATGACCACGACCGCGCAGTTGGTCGCGCGGGCCACCTCGGCAAGCGCGGCCATGACCGGCGCGGCGTCGTCGGACTTGTCCTCGCGCATCCCCGGCGCGAGCCGGCGCAGCGAGTCAAGCACCAGCAGCTTCGCGCCGGTCAGGCGCACGAGCTCCGTGATCTCATCGATGTCAGGCGGGAGGTGCAGGCCAGTGCCATCCGCGACCAGGAACGCATCCGGCCTGAGGCCCGCCTTCACGAAGCGGCGTGCGAGCAGTTGTCAACGACCGTTCTCCACATCCAGGTAGAGCGCCGGACCGTTGCGGCAGTTGAGCCCGGCCAGCGGCTCGCCGCCCTGTACGGAGGCGCAGGCCAACATACAAAGCCACGTCTTGTTCGACCCCGTCCGGCCTACCACGAGTGTGACCATCCCGTCTACGGCCAGTGGTTTCACGCGGTAAGGCAACGGCTCGTGCGCGTCGCGCATCGCGTCGCTCATGTCAACGAACCGGCCGGCCCCCCGCGGGCAATCGTCTGTGTGTGCCGGGCGCCCGGCGCGCGTGGCCCGCTCGCGCTTTGCGATGTCTGACTGTGCGCCCCACCGCGCGAGGTTGATGAACTCATCTGCGCGCGCGGGCGGGGTCTGCTCACAGCTCGTTTCGTACTCAACGCGCAACATCCGCTCTAGCCTGAACGCGTCGGTGATCCCGCTGCGCACGAGCCTGATAACCAGCTCCTCAAGATGGTCGTGGCGCTGGCCGTGCGGCACCTTGCGCTTGCGGTCGGGCATGACCCCAGCGCCCGTCGTCTTCACGGGTCGCAGCGACTCGGGAACCGGCGCGAGTGGCGTGTTCCACGGTCGCAGGTCGTTTGCCCACTCGTACGGGACACCGGAAGCGTGCCGACTGCCGGGCAGAACCACGTAACCGCCGATGATGTCGATGCCGCGGACGACGCCCACGTTGTTGCCGGTCTGCTTGCCGCTCGCGTATACGTGTGCGCCGCGCACTCCGTCGCTGTCGCCGGTCCAAACGGTCGGTCGGTCGCCGAGGTCGTACTTGTCGATTACTTCTCGCGGGTCGGGACCCTTGCGTGGGTCGATGTCGATGACCCCCACCTCGTTCGCGCCGCAAGCGGCCGCCCACTCTGCCGTCGGCCAGCGCTTATCCCAGTGCAGCAGCTGACGCTCGTCGGTGCTGGCGTCCTTCCAGCCGTTCGGTGTCAACGGCTGCTTGTCCTTGACCGGGAACACGCGCAGCCCGTGGTCAGCGAACTCGCGGGCGGTCTCAAAGGCGGCGCTCATGGCGCCCCTTTCCCCTCAAAGAACCGGCTCAGCGACGGCAAGCGCCGTCGGATGGCGACGGCATAGTCAATGGCGAAGCCGTGCAGCGCAAGATGGCTCGGTTGATTGCCGGTCGCCGGCAGTCGGGTTAGGTCGTGGGGTTCTGCAGGCGCCGGCTCTCCCGGCGCGTCTGAGTCGGAGTCGCCGGGTGGGCCCGTACTCGAGGAGCGAGCAGCCCGGCGGACACCAGGACGGCGCCGGACGCCAATGCTGGAGCGCGCGCGGGCGACTGGGCGTAGCGGACTGGGGGCACTCAGGTGCGAACGGCGCTCTAGGACAACCCGCCAGCGCAGTTCTCGCTCCGCGGCGAGGACAGCCTGCTCATCGCGGCGCGCCTGGGCGAGACGCCGCAAGCATTCCGGTGAGGTGTGCTCCGTGTCAGAAGTCTCCAGGTCGGCCTCAGCCTTGCGTACGGCGTTGCGCGCGACGTCTCTCGCTGGGTACATTCCGAACTCCCCGGGGGAGCACGCGTCGCGCTCAGCGAACACGGGGGCGCCCTCGTCCTCGGGCCTCAATTTGCGCAGGTACAACATCGGGACCTGTGGAAGCATCTCGGCGCGAAACGGGACGGTGTCGTCGCGCCCGCAGCACCACTCCAGCACTTCGCTGATTCCCTCGCTGTCGATCCCGAGGGGGACGCACCCGGGCTGCTTGCGGGCGGTCACGTCCGGCATGACGCTGTCTCAGGATGGGACCTCACGCTCCCAAGTCTCCGCCTCCACGCGGATGGAAAAACTAAGCCCCCCGAGGACGGGGTCGTCCGCGGAGGGCTCGGCACTGCAGGAAGTTGTGAGGTCTTCCCGGACAACGCAACGGCATAGCCGTCCCAGACAGCCTAGCCCTCAACCCGGCGCGAGACTCACGCACCGCCGGAGTCCGCTCGCGCCCCGATGGGCTTTACCCGCGTGTCGATGTCGCTCGTAGCCGGCCGCATCTGAGAGCGGCGGCTTCTTTCGCGGGCTGCTCGACCTGTAGGCCATACGTAGCCTGCTTAGACCAGCGCGATCGGGCTACTGGGCGGGCATCCGGCGCCGGCGTGCGGGATCATGGCGCGCTGTTAGAGCCGCTACCGCCTCGGGCCCGGGGCGTGCGTAGCGCTGCAGCGTGCGCAGGCTGCGGTGCCTGCTCTTGGCCATCAGCAGCACCGTCGACTCGCCGGCCTCGGCGAGGTGGGTGATCGCGCTGTGGCGCAGCTGGTGCAACGTCCAGCCGTCGGTGTAGTGAGCGAACAGAGCGGCCGCGCGACGGTAGGACAGGCGCGCACCCCCAGTCAGCGGGCAGACGTCCAGGCTCGGCGTCCCCGGCGGCGCCGGCCGCTCGCTGAGAAACACTGGCCCGCGCCGACGGCCGGCGAGCAGGCGCGGCAGCAGGCGCGCTGAGCCGGACTGAAAGTGCACGAGCTCGAGGGCGCCACCCTTGCTGACTATCCTTGCGCGCTTGTTGGCGAGCTCAATGTCGTCCACGTCCAGAGCGAGGATCTCGCCGGCGCGGCCAGCCGTCTCATACAAAAGCCGCCAAAGCGTCTTCTCCCGCAGCGGCACGCCTTCGCGGCTCCATAGGCGCTCGAGCTCCGCTAGCGGGATCGCGCGCGTGCGGTCGTCTGGTTCGCGGCGGCGCGCCAGGTGCCGCTGCACCGCGTCGACGAACTTCTCGTCGCGAAGCCCCCACCGCAGGAATGAGCGCAGGGCGGCAACGTTGCGGTTCCACGTCGCGGGCCCGAGCTCGCCCCACGCCCGCAGCGCGGCGTGCTCGAGGTGCTCGACGTCGACTGCCTCGAGCGAGACCGGGCCGAGCTCGCCGGCGAGCTGTTCGAGCGCCTGACGGTAGACGCGGGCGCTGCTCGGCGCGAGCTCTGCGCCGTCGAGGAACTTGCCGACAGTGGCCGAGAACGACAGCTCGGATCTCGAGAGGTTGCGCGCGGCGCTCACGGCAGAGAATGTGACGCCCTCGCCGGATGGCGCGAGCGCACGCACCCCTGCGCTCCGGCGTCACACGCGATCGCCGCGGCGGAGAACAGCCCGTTCTCTGCCGGTGCGCGCGTACCTCCGGTGACGCGTCAGCTGATGATGCACGTCAGGTGAATCGGCCGCGCGCCCGGGGGCATTCGGCCGCGTTGCCGCCAACATCGGCCACAATGCCGGGATGATCCGCCGCCTTGCCGGCAACATCGGCCACGGTGTCGGCATTGATCAGCCTCGTCGCGGGCGAATCGGCCACCATGTAGCCGATGCGTGACGAGAGAGCGATCGTGGACGTCGACCTGCGACTGTTGGGGGCCCTTGGCGCCCGCGCTGGCCGCGCATCGCCGGGGGAGCTGCGCGAGGCCACCGCGGTGCCCGCGCGCACTCTGACGCGGGCGCTGGGCAGGCTTGACGACGCGGGGCTGCTCGCCGAGCGCTCCAAGGGCGTGGTCAGGCTCTCGGCATTCGCGTGGCGGCTGTTGCAGCCCGCTTCGCATCGCGACGCCTGACGCCCACGGGAGCACACGCTCGCTCGGCCGCAGAAAGCGGGCGCGAGCTCCGCATAGTCGCCGATGACCGCGTCTCGTCCTGAGCGGGCGTCTGTCGCCGGATGCCAACGCGCTCGCAATCCGCGCGAAACCGATAGTTCCGGGTCTGCTGCGCCGGCGTCCTTGTGTCCGCAACCTTCGTCGCTGACGGTTGACGGCTAGCTTGGGGTCGATAGTAGCTGTCTATCGCGGCGCCGGAGAGTCCATCGCCACGGCGCCGTTATGAAATCGTTATGCGCTGACCTGGGATCGTAACGCGGCCGTTATGCAGCGGACTTCATAGTGCGGGCCATGGACGTCGTGGCCATCGTTCTCGCGGTCGTGATGTTCGCGATTCTCTTGCTCGTCATCGAGGGAATCGAGCGCATATGAGCCTCCCGCTTCCCCTTGGCGCGTTCATCGCGCACATGAGCGGCGCGGACTTCTTCGGTCTGGTGGTTTCGGTGCTGGTGATCGCGTACCTCTTCTACGCGCTGATCCGCGGGGAGAAGCTCTAGGGCATGACTTTCACCGGCTGGCTCACGATTGTCCTGTTCGCGGTCATCCTGACCGCGCTGGCCATGCCCCTTGGCGGCTACATGGCGAGCGTGTATAGCGGCAAGCGGGTGTTCCTCTCGCCGCTGTTCGCCGGTCCTGAGCGCTTCCTGCTGAAGCTCTTGAGGGTCGACGCCACGCGCGAGCAGGACTGGAAGTCCTACGCGAAAAGCCTGCTGATCTTCTCGCTCGCCGGCTGGCTGTTTCTCTACCTCGTTCTGCGCACGCAGAACGCTTTCTACGTACCCCACGCGCTCAACCCGCTCGGTTACCACTCGGCTCCGTGGAACGTGACGTTCAACACCGTCTCGTCGTTCTTGACGAACACGAACTGGCAGTATTACAGCGGCGAGACCACGATGAGCTACCTCAGCCAGATGATCGGGCTGACGGTCCAGAACTGGCTGTCGGCCGGGGTCGGCATCGTCGTGGCGGTGGCATTGGTCCGGGGGATCATCGGGCGCAGCGGCAAGAGCCTGGGCAACTTCTGGCAGGACCTGGTGCGCACGGTTCTTTACGTGATGACGCCCATCTGTGTGCTCGGTGCGCTGCTGCTCGTCTCGCAGGGGGTGATCCAGAACTTCTCCACCTACCTGACGGCCCACACGGTCACCGGCCTGACGCAGTCGATCGCGATGGGACCCGTCGCCTCTCAGGAGGTCATCAAGGAGCTGGGCACCAACGGCGGCGGCTTCTTCAATGTCAACTCCGCGCACCCGTTCGAGAACCCGACCGCGTTCACGAACTTGGTCGAGATGCTGCTCGTGCTGATCATCCCGGCGGCGCTCGTATTCATGTACGGGCGGATGAGCGGCAACCGTCGTCAGGGCTACGCGATCTTCGCGACGATGATGATCATGTTCCTGGGCGCCGTGACTGTCGCCTACATCGCCGAGGCGCACGGCTCTCCCGCCCAGCACGCTGCCGGCCTGCACACCCACGTGATCTCGGGCTCGACGGGCGGAAACCTGGAAGGCAAGGAGCAGCGCTTCGGGATCGCGGGCTCGGCGCTGTTCGACACGATCACGACCGTCACCTCGTGTGGCGCGGTGAACAGCGCGATCGAGTCGTTCACCGGCATCGGTGGCGCTGTTCCGATGGCCAACCTGTCGGCCAGCGAGGTGATCTTCGGCGGCGTCGGCACGGGGCTGTACTCGATCCTGCTGTACGTACTGTTGGCGGTGTTCATCGGCGGGCTGATGGTCGGGCGCACGCCGGAGTGGCTCGGCAAGAAGCTCGAGGCCAGGGAGATAAAGCTCGCCGGGCTGGGCATCCTGATCACACCCCTTGCGGCGCTGTTCTGCACGGCACTGGCCACCGCCAGTCATGCCGGACGAGCGTCGATCTCTGAAGGGGCGCTCTCCAAAGCGGGCGGTAACACGCCGCAGGGCTTCTCGGAGTCCTTCTATGCCTACCTGTCCCAGGCCAACAACAACGGCTCGGCGTTCGCCGGCTACACCGGCTTCGTTCAGCCGAACGCCGGCAACGTCGGTTCCCACGGCATCACCTTCGCCAACCTGCTCGGGGGCTTCGACATGGTCTTCGCGCGCTACGCGCCGATCCTCTTCGCGCTCGCCGTCGCGGGCGCCCTCGCGGGCAAGCGCGTCACCCCAGCGGGCCTCGGCACAATGCGCACCGACAACCCGACGTTCGTGGTGCTGCTGATCGGCGTGATCATCCTCGTCGGCGCGCTGACGTTCTTTCCCGCCCTGCTGCTCGGACCGATCGTCCAGGGCCTGACCGCACACCTCTATTGACGTGCGCCGCGACATCGTGACATCCATCATCGGCATCATCGTGTTCGCGGTCCTGATCGGGCTCGTCTATCCGCTGGTCATCACCGGCGTCAGCCAGGTGGTATTCCCCGGCAACGCCAATGGCCAGCAGGTCAAGGTAAACGGCAAGCTCGTCGGTTCGAGGATCATCGGCCAGAACTTCGGCACGCCGGTGCTCGAAAAGAACGGCAAGCCCAAGGAAGTAAAAGGAGCCGTGGTCACCGAAGCGGACCCGCGCTACTTCCAGAGCCGTCCATCCGCCACCGAAGGCGGGGCAAACAACGCGGCCGCGAGCACCTTCTCCAACAAAGGGCCCAACAGCACGAAGACCAAGGAAGCGGACGAAGAAAACATTAAGTCCTACCTCGAACTGAACAAGCCGTATGACCCGGTGCTGACCGCGGCAAAGATCCCGGTCGACGCCGTCAACACCTCCGCCTCAGGCCTCGACCCTGAAATCTCGCAGGCGAACGCCTGGATCCAGGCCTACCGCATCGCGGCCGTGCGTCGTCTCCCGCTCGCCACGGTGGACGCGCTGGTCTCCAAGTACACCGATGCGCGCGGGCTCGGCTTCTCCGGTGAGCCCGGAGTGAACGTGCTCGAGCTGAATCTGGCCCTCGACCGCCTGACAGGAGCGCGCTGATGTCCGCACAGATGCCGGCGACGCATGAAAAGCAGGCGATATCGCTGTTTCAGCGTGACATCGCGCTGCGCTCGCTGATCGACAGCCTCAGGAAGCTCAACCCGCGCGTGCAGATCCACAACCCCGTGATGTTCGTCGTGGAGATCGGCGCGGTCATCACGACCGTCACGTGGCTGATCCAGGCGTTCGGTGGCAAGCCGCTCGGCGGCGGTCACGAGGAAGCCTGGTACACGTTCACGATCTCCTTCTGGCTGTGGCTGACGGTCGTGTTCGCGAATATGGCCGAGGCGTTTGCCGAGGGTCGCGGGCGCGCGCAGGCCGACACGCTGCGCGCGATGCGCAAGGAGACGGTCGCAAAGATGCGCGACGGGTCCACCAAGGCGGCCGCCGAGTTGACCCGCGGAGATGTCGTGGTGGTGGGCGCGGGTGAGCTTGTCCCCGGCGACGGGACGGTGATCGAGGGCATCGCCACGGTGGACGAGTCGGCGATCACGGGGGAGTCCGCGCCCGTCATCCGGGAGTCCGGAGGCGACCGCAGTGCGGTCACGGGCGGCACGCGCGTGACCTCTGATGAGATCATCGTGGAAATCACTCAGGAGCCCGGCCAGTCGTTCATGGATCGCATGATCGCGCTCGTCGAGGGCGCCGAGCGGCGCAAGACGCCAAACGAGATCGCTCTGAACATTCTGCTCGCGGCACTGACGCTGATCTTCCTGATCGTCGTGGCGACGCTTCGCCCGTTCGGACTGTTCGCCGGAACGCCGATCTCCGAGACCACGCTCATCGCGTTGCTGGTTGCCCTGATCCCGACGACGATCGGGGCCCTGCTCAGCGCGATCGGCATCGCCGGCATGGATCGCCTTGTGCGCCGCAACGTGCTTGCCCTCTCCGGCCGCGCGGTGGAGGCGTCTGGCGACGTGGACGTGCTGCTGCTCGACAAGACCGGGACGATCACGATCGGCAACCGGCTGGCATCGGAGTTCGTCCCGATGCCAGGAGTGCCCGAGTCCGAGTTGGCCGAGGCCGCGCAGCTGTCCTCGCTGGCCGACGAGACGCCGGAGGGTCGCTCGATCGTCGTGCTGGCCAAGCAGTACGGCATCCGCGAGCACGACATGGCCTCCATCGAGGCTGAGTTCGTGCCGTTCACCGCGCAGACCAGGATGAGTGGTGTTGACATCGACGGCAAGGTCTTGCGCAAGGGCGCTGGCGACGCGATCATCGAGCTGGTCAAACGCGAAGGGGGCTCCCCGCCGCCGGAGCTGCAGGCCGAGCTCGATCGCATCGGCATGGAGGGCGGCACTCCGCTGGCCGTCTCGCGCGACAGCCAGGTGCTCGGCGTGATCTACCTAAAGGACACGGTCAAGGAGGGCATGACGGTGCGCTTTGACCAGCTGCGGGCGATGGGCATCAAGACCGTGATGGTCACCGGCGACAACCGCCTGACCGCGGCCAAGATCGCCGAGGAGTCCGGCGTCGATGACTTCCTGGCCGAAGCCACCCCTGAGCGCAAGCTCGCGCTGATCCGCGAGCAGCAGCAGGACGGTCGGCTTGTCGCGATGACCGGCGACGGCACCAACGACGCGCCGGCGCTGGCGCAGGCCGACGTGGGCGTGGCGATGAACACCGGAACCCAGGCAGCACGCGAGGCGGGCAACATGGTCGATCTCGACTCCAACCCGACGAAGCTCATCGAGATCGTCGAGGTCGGAAAGCAGTTGCTGATCACCCGCGGTGCGCTGACGACGTTCTCGATAGCCAACGACGTCGCCAAGTACTTCGCGATCCTGCCGGCCATCTTCGTCGCCACCTATGCGACGAATCCCGGCGGGAAGGGCCCGTTGCACGTGCTCAACATCATGAACCTCGGCAACCCGCAGTCAGCGATTGTCTCGGCGATCATCTTCAACGCGCTCGTTATCCCCGCGCTGATCCCGCTGTCGCTGCGCGGGGTGCGCTACCGGCCGATCGGCGCCAGCGCGCTGTTGCGGCGCAACCTGTGGATCTACGGTCTGGGTGGCATCATCGCACCGTTCATCGGGATCAAGCTGATCGACCTGATCGTCTACAACCTGCTGGGAGGATGACCAGCGAGGCCGATCTCCGCACCCCCCCGGCGGCGAGCGCGGCAGCGGCACAGCGTCGCGGGCGCCTGAAGGTATTTCTCGGCATGGCAGCGGGGGTGGGCAAGACCTACTACATGCTGCTCGAGGGCCACGTCGAGCAGGAGGCGGGTCGAGACGTGGCGATAGGCCTGCTCGAGACCCACGGCCGCGCCGAGACCGCCCGCGTCGCCGAGGGCCTGGCGATCCTGCCGCGCCGTCACGTGGCCTATCGAGAGACGGCTCTTGAAGAGATGGACCTGCCGGGAATCCTGCGCCGCGCGCCCGAGCTGTGCCTGATCGACGAGCTGGCACACACGAACGCCCCGGGAATCGAGCACGCCAAGCGCTACGAGGACGTGGAGGACGTCCTCGACGCCGGGATCGATGTGCTCTCCACGCTCAACGTCCAGCACCTCGAGTCGCTCAACGATCACATCACCGAGCTGAGCGGCATCCGGGTACGAGAGACGATCCCCGACGCGATCCTCGGGCGCGCCGACGAGGTCGAGCTCATCGACCTCACTCCCCAGGCGCTGCTCGACCGCCTGCGAGCCGGCAAGATCTACCCCACCGAGCGGATCGACGCTGCGCTGAACAACTTCTTCCGCGCCGAGAACCTCTCCGCGTTGCGCGAGGTCGCGCTCCGCCAGGTTGCCGAGGAGGTGGGCGCCAAGCGCCTGACCACCGAGCTGGTCGGCTCACGCGCGGAGAGCCTTGCCGCGGACGCGCCCCAGGCCGTGGGCGAGCGGCTCCTTGCGCTCGTGGAGCCCTACCCGGGCGCCCAGCGCCTGGTGCGCCGGGCGTGGCGCTCCGCCCAGCGCCTCGGCGCCGAGCTCGACCTTCTGTGGGTGCGCCGGCCGGGGCAGCACCTCTCAGACGATCACGAGCGCTCGCTCGTCGCGCTCAGGCAGCTCGCGTCGGTACTCGGCGCGACGATGCTCGAGGAGGAATCCGATGATCCGGCGGCGGCGATCGCCGATGTCGCCTCGCGCCGCGGGACCACCTACATCCTGATGGGCCGCTCGCGCCCGGCGCGCGGCCTCGCCCGCCTGCGCGTGCCGCTGCCCCAGCGGCTCGGCCAGCGCCTGCCGGGCGTCGATGTGCGAATCGTGGCCGACCGCTCGCGACGCCCGGGCGCGGAGGAGACGCCATGAGCGTCGCCGTGATCGTGATCGCCGTAGCCGGCGCGATGCTCCTCGGGATTGCCGCGGGTTACTGGCTGCCACCTCACGGGCGTCTCGTGGCGCGCGACCGGCCCCGGCCGGTCCGGCGCATTCTTCTGCCCTTCACCGGCCAGGAGATCTCCCGCCGTGCCTTCGAGGCCGCCGTTCGGCTCGCCAAGGCGGAGAACGCGATCATTATGCCCGCGTTCCTGGCCCGCGTGCCGATGAGCCTGCCCCTGGAATCGGCGCTGCCGGTGCAGTGCGCGACGGGAATGCCCCTGCTCGAGGCGATCGAGCAGCGCGTCTCCTCGCAGGGCATCCCCGTCGACTCGCGCATCGCGCGCGGACGGTCCGCGCGCGATGCCCTACGCCAACTCATCGACCAGGAGCATTTCGACCGCATTATCGTCTCGGCCGACGAAGACCCACGGGTGGGGCTGAGCTATGACGACCTGAGGTGGCTGCTCGAGCGCGTCCCGGCCGAGATCCTGATTCTTCGCCCCGCCCCCGAGGACACCCGCCGGATCTCCCCAAGCGCGGTGAACGGGCATTTCTAATCCGAGTTGACGATGACAGCGCTCGCCGTTATTCCGCGGCACCATGCCCGTCAATCAACCTCGGCGGCTCCGCTCGCGCTCCGTTTGAGGGTGCATCTGACCCGCGGAAGACTCGACCTGGAGCACTAGCCCAGCACAACCTGGGGCATGCGTTCGGACTGGGTCCGCATAAGGTGGAATCGGTCCAGCACCAGTTGGCAGAAGTCCAGCATCTCAGCTGACACAGGGTCAGCATCAGCTGGCGCAGGCTGTGCATCAGCTGGCACAGGCAAGCTCCGTTCAAGCCGCGCAGCGCGCTGGCGACTCGCACAAGCTTCTGGTCAACTCGGGAATCGCCCTGGCCATCATGACCGTACTCGCCCTCCTGGCCGGCTGGCTCGTTGCCGGCAGGATGCTGCGACCCATCCGGACGATCACCCGCACGGCGCGAAGGATCTCCTCTGCCAGCCTGCATGAGCGCCTGGCTCTCGACGGCCCGCAGGACGAGCTCAAGGAGCTCGGGGACACGGGGACACCCTCGATGATTTGTTTGGGCGACTCGACGCTGCGTTCGCCGCCCAACGTTATTTCGTCGCCAACGCCTCCCACGAGTTGCGCACACACCTGACCGCCGAGCGTACCCTTCTGCAAGTTGCACTCGACGACCCCGACACGACGATCGCCGGATGGCGTTCCACCGCCAAGGAGGTACTCGCCTCCAGCGACGAGCAGGAGCGCCTGATCGAAGCCCTCCTCACCCTCGCGAGCAGCGAAAGCGGTCTGAACGGACACGAGCCCGTCGACCTCACCGCCGTCGTCACAGCGACCCTCATCGACCTCCAGCCCGAGATCGACCGGCTGGGCATCCACATCGAAAAGGTGACGACACGGGCACGCGTCCAGGGAGACCCACTGCTCGTCGAACGGCTCGTCGCCAACCTGCTCACCAACGCCGTTCGCCACAACGTCCTCGACGGCCGCGTCGAAGTCATAACAGTGGCGAAGGAGGGTCAGGCCCTGCTGTCAGTGACCAACACCGGACCGCTCATCCCGCCCGGCGAAGTCGACCGCCTCTTCCATGCCTTCCAACGGCTCAATCCGCGGCGGACGCACTATAAGGACGGGCAGGGACTTGGACTCTCCATAGTCCGAGCGATCGCCAACGCGCACCACGCCGAGCTCGACGCGCGCGCGCGACCGGACGGTGGACTCCACGTTACGCTGACATTCCCGAGCCATCGTCGAGATTCCCAGGCCGTTGCCGACGGCGCTGAGCCTTCCCCGGCGGACCGCTATCGCCGCGGCGAGCGACACTCTCACTCTCGTACCCCGCCAGCGCCGGAAATCGACGAACACCCAGCAGCCTCGTAGGGCGTTCAGCTCGAGGAAGTACGCCCCGCGTACCGTGGTAGTGAACGAGTCCAGCAGATTCGCGTCAGACCGGGTGCTCACCAGGTGCCGCCTCGTTCTGCCGTATCAGCCGTTGCCTATCGCATAGCATCGCCAACGCTCGCAGCACTGGCGCTCGTATCGGGCGGGTATGAGCTACGGGACTGATGATCGCCATCATTCAGACCTCAATCGTTGAAGAACCCGCCACTTGGCGAGCCCGCCGAGACGAATATCTTTCTCTTGAGCGCGACCGCGTAGCCGTCGAGTCGCGTGGTCTGCCGCGGGCGCTGCACTCGTAGATCAGAGTGGTCCTCCCCCTCACCAGCAGCATTCTCAGCCTGGGTGGCGCCTTGTCGCGCGAGCGAGAGTTCACCGGAGGAAGCCCCGTCACGATCGCCGGATTTGCCGGCCCGATCGCGTGACCGCGTACCCGCGGGCTCTCGCTGTACGCCACGGCGATGCCATCTCGGTCATCTCGTTTGGCCAGCTACGTGGCGGCCAGCTCGATTGCCACGAACACCATGTACAGCGCGACCACCGTCGCGCCCCCCAATCTGCGCATCCCCTGTCGCGCTCCCAGGAGCGCCACGGTGGCGGCCGTGATCGCCGCCAGCAAGGCGAGGTCGAGCCGGTCCTTGGTCGAACTCGCGGTCAGCGTGACGAACAGCGCCGGGATGGCGACGCCGGCGACGAGGTTGATCGTGTTGCTGTTCAGCGCCTCGGTGACGAGCGCCGCGCCGCGCTTGGCCAAGCCCAGACGCACACCCGTGAGTGCGTTGGGCAGGCTGGTCAGCGGACCGAGCACGAGCGCCCCCACCAACGCGAGGCCGATCCCCCAGCGACTACCGAGTGACAGCGCCGCCTGCACCATGCCGACGCTACCCAGCACGATGAGCACCACGTCGAGCGCCATCAAGGAGAGCTGGCGATGCGTGGCGAAGTGGACCCCCGCGTGCCGGCCACGACGATCGTCGCTCCCGTCGACGGCGCCTTCGATCGCGCGATCGAGCACCCAGGGCACGCGTAGGCGGCTCGCGAGACCGACGCCGCCGATCGCCAGCGCGAGATAGGGGACCAGCACGCAGGCGAGCAGGATCAAGGCGAGGATCGCAGACAACCCGCCCAGTAGCAGCACGACCGCGATGGCGGTAACCGCAAGCCCGACGCCCCCCTCGAAGATCAGCGTCGCGCGGCGGACGCGCACTGAACCGGCGAGCAGCGCGCTAAGCCCGAGCATCGCTGCCAGGTTGAATATGTTCGAGCCGACGATCACGCCGACGCCCGCCTCGTGCGCGCCCTTGGCGAGCGCCGCGAGGGCGGAAGAGATCTCCGGACCGTCGGCCGCCAGCGCGGTGAGCAGTCCGATCAGCACCTCGGGCAGGCCGAACCTCGCCCCGAGCCGGTCGAGTCGGCGTGCGAAGGTCGCGGCAGCGCTCAACGTGACCACGAGGGAAACGACGAACAGGGGCAATGCGATCATCGGTGCCATCGCCGGGCTCGAAAACGTGTGGCTTGCCGGGGCCGGTCAGCTCCGCGGCGTGGCCCCTGGACGCTCGACTGATGGGCCCATCGCAGCGGTTGCCAAGCGCACAACCGCGTAGAGGGTCCCCGGCTCCGACTTCACGGCGATCGGGCTGACCGGATCGCTCACCAACAGCCGCGCGAGCGCGACGCCCATCGGCTCGGCCCCTCCGCGGGCCTCCAATCGCCGGATCAGGTCCATCAGCGCGTCTGACTCGCCGAGGACCTGCTCGTGGGCGAGTGCCCGAGAGCCCCCGCGCGAGGAGGTCGCCTTCCGCGCCGTACGCAGCGCCCGGCGCAACCGGCGGGCGATCGCGCGCCGGGTGCGAGCCTTGCACAGCTGTGCGGCCCGCAGCCCGAGCGCGGGATGCGTGTGCGGGTCGGCGCCCTCGGCGAGCTGCTGATCGAGCTCCTGACGTCGGACCAACACACGCAGACGCAGTGTGAATCGCTCTCCGATCACGCGAGCAGAGAGGACGTCGCCAGTTGGGTCGCGTCATGCTCGCGGGTGCCTCCACTCTGCGAGAGGGGCGCCATCACCACGATCTGTGCGCCAGCCGGCGCGTGGCCAGTGTCGGCGCACCGGGCGGGCCTCCGGTTTGCACGAGTACCAAGCGTGTTCGGGAAGGCCACGATTCGCTCCGACCGGTCGAGGAGATAGCTGCCGACCAGTCTTCCCGGCTCGCCTCAGATCAGCCTACAGAAGCAACGGTGTGTTTGGCAGTCCGCCGCAGCGGACGGGAGGCGAGCCGAAGCGCCGGGGGCACATCAAGTCGTCGGCCCGCGGCGACACGATGTGCGCAAGCGGGACCCATCCCGTCCTTGACTGGAGGCGATGCAGCGACCTCCGTCGGCCCTACGGCCCGGGGAACGGGTGCACCGGGCGTGGTGTGCCGTGGCTCTCTGAACCGATCACGGGCCATGCGACGCGGCAACGTTGCGGCGATGATCCGACCGATGCCCCTACCTCCCCACCGGGACAGGCCGGTGCTTACGCGCGGATGCGAGCGCGTCAGGTGAACGCAGCCCGCGCGCCCGGACTGGACGAATCGGGGAGCGCGGCTGGCAGCCAGCCGCGCTCCTACTTCCGCCCGCGCTCGTCGCGAAAGCGGCAGTCGTCGAGCGTCGATCTGCACGACTCGAGAGACCTGCAACGGAACGGTACCTACAGCCCTTGGGGCCCGGCGTCGCGCTGCCGCTCCTTCACGACCCGGTGCGCGAGCGGCAGCCGGCCGCACGCCAATCAAGACGCCTCCGGCTATGAAGCAGGAGCCAGAAGGGCATGCAACGCGCCCGAGAGCCTGGGTCCTGATCGCTCGCCGCTTCGCTCTACTGCCCGCTCATTTGACGCACATCTCGCACACATCAGCTGAGCGTCTTGCGTCGTGTCCCGTCAGACGTGCCGTGCGTTTTCCCTGCGTAGGCACGATTTTGTCCGACGGGTCTGATTACCAAACGCCTCGACAAGGCGGAGCTCGCAGGTTCGAGCCCCATTGATCCACAGCTGGCACCCAGCGCCGCCCCTGCACATCCTTGCCCCGGAGCTGGGTCTCACGCGGTCTCGGGAGCAGATTGCTCCCGAACTGCTCCCGAAATGTCCACCAGGGACCTCTGAGCCCCGGGTTAGCGGTGCACCCCGTTGCACCCATTTGCACGCTGTTTGCAGGAGATTTTGCAGGGATATGCACCTCCTTGCATGATCTGCTTCCCAATCGGGGCGCCCGGATTCGAACCGGGGACCTCGGCCACCCAAAGGCCGCGCGCTACCAGGCTGCGCCACGCCCCGCCATCGAGACAGAGTAGACGCCGCGGCGGCTCCGGCTCGCGCGCTGCTAGCCTCGCCAACCGCGATGGCAGACGTCCAGCCCCTGCGCGCTCTGCACTACGACCTCGCCAAGGTCGGACCGTTGGCCGACGTCACAGCGCCTCCCTATGACGTGATCGACGCGGAGCAGCGCGCCGAGCTGCTCGCCCGCTCGCCGCACAACATCGTCGCGATCGACCTGCCCGCGGGGGATCAGGATCGCTACGCGCGGGCAGCGGGCCTGTTGGCGAGCTGGCAGCGCGAGGGGGCGCTCGTGCGCGACGACGAGCCGGCGATATGGGCGCACACGCAGGACTACACCGGTCCAGACGGATCCAGGCACACCAGACGCGGGTTCTTCTGCAGGGTGCGCATCGAGGAGTATGGGCCGGGCCGGGTACGTCCGCACGAGCGCACGCACCCGGGGCCCAAGCAGGACCGGCTGTTGCTCACCCGTGCCACGCGCGCGAATATCTCCCCGATCTTCTCGCTGTACTCCGATCCAGCGCAGGCCGCTTGGGGCGCGCTTTCGGCCGCCACCGAGCAAGCGCCGTGGGGTGAGGTGAGCGACGCGGAGGGCACCGTGCACCGCGTCTGGAGAGTCGCCGACCGCGAGGCGATAGCGGCGGTGCGCGAGGCGGCGAGCGCCAGCGAGCTACTGATCGCCGACGGCCATCACCGTTACGAGACGATGCAGGCCTACGCGCGCGAGATCGGGGCCGAGGGAGATCACCGCTACATCCTGATGTGCCTGGTTGCCTTGGAGGACCCAGGACTGACGGTGTTCCCGACGCATCGTCTGATCGGCAGTCTCGACGAGCAGCGCCGCGGCGCGCTCGAGCGAACGCTCGCGCGCGACTTCGAGATCATCGAGGTCCCCCTCGAGCAGATCGCACCCGAGCCGCAGGGGCCAGACGCGAGCGCGCCACTCGAGCTCGGCTACATCGACCACCGCGACGGGCGCCCGCTGCGCTTGACGCTGCGCGATCAGGCGATCGCGGATGCGGCTCTGCAAGGCCGCTCGCAGGCGTATCGCCACCTGGACACAGGCGTGCTCGAGGCGCTGCTGCTGAAGGGCGCGCTTGGTCTCAGCGATGAGGACATCGCGAACCTCGCCGGCCTGTTCTATGCGCGCTCGACCGAGGAGGCATTGCAGCTCGTGCGTTCGGGCGCCTACGAGGCGGCGTTCTTCATGCGCCCGACACCGGTCGCGCAGGTGCGAGACGTGGCGGCTGCGGGTGAGAACATGCCGCCGAAGTCGACGTTCTTCTTTCCCAAGCTATTGACCGGACTGCTGCTCAACCCGCTCGCGTGAGCGCTGGCGGCGCGTCCCCTTGGTCTTTCGCTGGGTTTGAGACACGTCCTTTCGGAACGCCGGCGTCGGAGTACCATGAGCGTTGAAGGAGGGATCGAGGGGGTCGATCAGATGTCGATGATCGAGGAGAAAGGTGGCGGGCATGAAAGCTACGGCGCGACGCGACGATGACAGGACGTTCAAACACACGGTGCAGGTGCGCGAGCACCAGCTGACGGTTGACGAGCCGCTCGAGAGCGGCGGTGGAGACACGGGGCCGGACCCGCAGGAGCTGCTCGCGGTGAGCCTTGCTTCGTGCACCGCTATCACGATGGAGATGTATGCGGCACGCAAGCACTGGGACATCGGCCACGTCGAGGTCGATGTCGAGTACAACCCCGCCGACCGGGGCTGTCCGACGAGGTTCGAAATCGTGCTGCGGCTGCCCGACGATCTCCCTGAGGAGCAGATGCAGCGCCTGCTCGTGATCGCCGCGAAGTGCCCGGTGCACCGCGCGCTCGACGGCGAGGTCATGTTCGCCGAACGCGTCGAGCGGGTGCACATGGCCGCCTGAGGATGCGCGCGATGGGCGACAGATAGCGGCCAGCGACGGACAGACTCCCGCGGCCGTGCTCGTGCCGCTGTTCCTCGAGCCGGACGCCGGCCGGCCGCACGCGGTCTTCACCAGGCGGCGCATCGACCTGCGCCGCCACGCGGGCGAGATCTCCTTTCCCGGCGGCCGCCGCGACCCGGACGACGCGGACTTGCAGGACACCGCTCTGCGCGAGGCCGAGGAGGAGATCGGGCTGCCGCGCACCCAGGTGAGCGTCCTCGGCCGGCTGCCCTCGGTCTCGACGTTCGCCACCAACTACGAGATCCACCCGTTCGTCGGGCTGGTCCCTGCGGGACTCGCCTGGCAGGCCTCCGCCACCGAGGTCGACGTCGTGCTCGAGCTCTCGCTGGACTCGCTCGCGGCCGGCAAGACGCGCACGAGCATCGAACGTCGGGGCTTCGTTTTCGAGACGGACGCCTACGTCATCGGCGGGCACGTCATCTGGGGCGCCACGGCGCGGATTCTCGACAACCTGCTCGGACAGGCCGGGGAGCTGCTCCGCGGGACGTCCGGTCCGGCGTTCTGATAGTCGGGCTGCACCTCGCTGCCCGTGCTCGCCCGTCGCGCCGGCAGATTCCGGCGCGACGGGCGTGGTGGGTGAGGCGGAGCCCTGACGGGACCAGGCCCAAACGGGCCGGGCTCTACGCCCCAACCTCCACTGGTACACCGACGAGGCTGCCCCACTCCGTCCAGGAGCCGTCGTAGTTCTTGACGTCCTGGTGGCCGAGCAGCTCGTGCAGCACGAACCAGGTGTGCGCGGAGCGCTCGCCGATGCGGCAGTAGGCGATGATGTCATCGCCATCGAGCACGCCCTTGCCGGTGTACAGCTCGCGTAGCTCATCGGCAGACTTGAAAGTCCCATCCTCGTTGACGGCCTGAGCCCATGGGACCGAGGCCGCGCCGGGGATGTGCCCGGCGCGCTGCGCGCCCTCCTGCTCGTAACCGGCGGGGGAGATGATCTCGCCGGCGAACTCGGCGGGGGAGCGCACGTCGACCAGCCGGGTGGGCGCGTCGACCGCGGCGAGGACCTCGTCGCGGCGCGCCCTGATCGCCTCGTCGCCCGGTTGGGCGACAAAGCTCGCGCGCGGGTAGAACGGTCGCTCGGTGCTGGTCGCGCGGCCGTCGGCGATCCACTTTTCGCGCGGGCCGTTGAGCAGCAGGACTTTGTCGTGTCCGTAGTACTTCAGATACCAATATGTGTAGGCCGCGAACCAGTTGTTGCGGTCGCCGTACAGGATGATCGTGTGGTCGTTTGAGACGCCGTGGCTCGAGAACAGCTCGCCGAACGCGCCCGGGTCGAGAAAGTCGCGTCTGACCGGGTCCTGGAGATCCTCTTTCCAGTCGAAGCCGATCGCCCCGGGAATGTGCGCCTCGGCATACAGGGCTGGGTTCTCGTCGACCTCGACGATACGGATCGAGTCGTCGTTGAGGTGCTGCTCGAGCCAGTCGGGCCCGACGAGCACGTCCTTCGCATAATCGGACAAAGGTCGCCTCCTGAGCTAAACCTGATCGGCTTTAGGGTGATTAGGACTTTAGAATAGCGGACGCCGAGCGCTCAGCGCGAATCGCGGAGCAGCGACTGCACCGCATCGCGCGCCTCGGCCAACCACACGCGCAGGTCGCCGGGGTCGGCGCGCACGATCGCCGCTCCGATCGCGTTGCGCTGCCCGAGCGCGCGCACAATCTGCTCGCCGCCGGGGGCGACGCGGCTCGCCGGCGCCTCGTATACGAAGCCGCGCATCGTCGTGTCGATCGCCTGGACGAGGAACTGGCGCAGGCGCGTGGTGTGCAGCTCTTGCAGTTCGCTGCGCGGCCCGCTTGCGGTGCCCAAAAGCCAGCAGCCGATCGTGACCCGGTCGAGCGCGCCGCGCAGCGTGGCCAGGCGCAGGGGGGTGCCGATCCAGCATTCAGCGCCGCTTCGGGTGATTGCGTCATGGGCGGCGGGGGTGCGGCTGGTGATGCGCACCGGATTTCCCTCGGCCACAAGACTGGCCGCAAGCAGCCGGCCGCGACAGCCACCCCCGACGATCAGGACCCGGGCCACGGCGGGCGATGCTAGCCGCTCGGCGGTGCTTTAGCGCGAGAGGCTACCCGACCCCGAGCAGCATCTCGGGCCGGCCCCCAATTTGGTGGGCCGACCCGAAATGCCCCGAGATTCGTGAGGCATGCAAGGTCCGAGCTAGGGACTCGAAGCGAAGCAGGACAACGAGACGCGAGAAAGACCGGACGCCGCAGCCTCAGGCTGCGACGCCCCGTTGAGGGAGGCCGGCACCAGGCGAAGACGTGCCGAGACCTGCTCGAGCGCCACCGGAGAGGTATGGGTAGCGGCGCTCGAGCAAGCCCCGGCTGCTAAGCCTGAGCCTACCCTCGACAGAAGTTCGTTCCGCGTGTGTGGCCTACCGTGCATTGCCTGAAGAAAAACATAGTTTTTAGCCCGTGTCAAGTGCATAGCCAAAATTTGTGTCAGATCGTGTAGGACCAGACCCAGCCACGCGGCAGAGCTCAGCAGGCGAATTCGTGTCAGATCGGGTAGGCGGAGGCCCGCGGGATCGTGTCAGATCGGGTTGGCCCGGAGCCTGCCAGGCGGCCGATGGCGGGCGTCGAATACCATCCGCCGACGATGAGCGATGTGGTCACGATGGACAAGATCGTTGCGCTGTGCAAGCGGCGCGGATTCGTGTTCCCGTCCTCGGAGATCTACGGGGGGCTGGGCTCGACCTACGACTACGGCCACTATGGCGTGCTGCTCAAGAACAACGTCAAGAACGCGTGGTGGCGGGCGATGCTGCAGGAACGCGAGGACATCGTGGCGATCGACTCCGCGATCCTCCAGCACCCGCGGGTGTGGGAGGCGAGCGGGCACCTCGCGGGCTTCACCGACCCCCTGGTCGACTGCCGCGCCTGCGGGCAGCGCTTCCGCGCGGACCATCTGCAGGAGCTCGCTTGCGGGCTCAAACCCTCGCGGCACCCGGGCGAAACCGAGGCGTGCCAGCTGACGGACGCGCGCGACTTCAACCTGATGTTCGAGACGACGATCGGCCCGGTCAAGGAGTCGGGCGCGACAGCGTACCTCAGACCGGAGACCGCGCAGGGGATCTTCATCAACTTCAAGAACGTGCTGCAGTTCTCGCGCAAGAAGCCGCCGTTCGGGATCGCGCAGGTCGGCAAGTCCTTCCGCAACGAGATCACGCCGGGAAACTTCATCTTCCGCACGCGCGAGTTCGAGCAGATGGAGATGGAGTTCTTCGTGCCGCCGGGCGAGGCGCACCAGTGGTTCGAGTACTGGCTCGGCGAGCGCGAGCGCTGGTATGTAGAGCTCGGGCTGCGGCCGGACCACCTGCGGCTGCGAGCTCACGAGCGCGATGAGCTCTCGCACTACTCGAGCGCGACCAGCGACGTCGAGTACCTGTTCCCGATCGGCTGGTCGGAGCTCGAGGGGATCGCCAACCGCGGCGACTTCGACCTGACCCAGCATGCGCAGTACTCAGGCGAAAAGCTCGAGTACTTCGACCAGGCCAGTGGCGAGCGGTATGTCCCGCACGTGATCGAGCCGGCCGCGGGCGCCGACCGCGCGCTGCTCGCGTTCCTCGTCGACGCCTACGACGAGGACATCCTCGAGGGCGAGACGAGGACGGTGCTGCGGCTGCACCCGAAGCTCGCGCCGGTGAAGGTCGCGGTGTTGCCGCTGGTGCGCAAGGACGGCCAGCCGGAGCTCGCGCGAGAGGCATACGCGAGCCTGCGCGAGCGCGTGCAGGCCGAGTACGACGAGGGCGGTTCGATCGGCCGGCGCTACCGTCGCCAGGACGAGATCGGGACGCCGTTCTGCGTGACGATCGACCATCGCAGCGTGCAAGACCGCACGGTCACGGTGCGCGAGCGCGACTCGCTCGCGCAGCAGCGGCTGCCGCTTCGCGGGCTGGCCGAGGAGCTCGAGCGCCGCGTGCAGGAGCCTTGGCGCACGCCCAAGTTGAGCGCGGGCGAAGCCGCGGCGTAAGCAATTGACCACGAGCGCACGCCAAGCGAGGGCGGGCGAGTAGGGAGATAGACATGGACTTCGACCTGACCGACGAGCAGCGCCTGATCAAGCAGACTGCTCGCGAGTTCACCGACAAGGAGATCCTCGAGCGCGCCAAGCAGGACGCGCGCGAGCACCGCTTCGACCTCGAGCTCGTCGGAAAGGTCGCCGAGCAGGGCTACCTCGGCGCAATCGTCCCGCGCGAGTACGGTGGCGCCGGCCTGGACTACGTCACGTACGGGCTCGTCGTCGAAGAGATCGGCCGTGGCGACTCGGCGATCAGGACCGTGATCTCAGTGCAGACCTCGCTCGTCTGCTCGGGAATCCTCAAGTGGGGCACCGAGGAGCAGAAGCACTTCTACCTGCCTAAGCTCTGCTCGGGCGAGTGGCTTGGCTGCTTCGGGCTGACCGAGCCGGATACCGGCTCGGACGCGGCCAACCAGAAGACGCGCGCGCGCAAGACCGACTCGGGCTGGCTGATCAACGGAGCGAAGATGTGGATCTCGATGGGCGATTACGCGAAGGTCGCGCTGATCTTCGCGCAGACCGACCCCGACAAGGGCTATCGCGGACTCGGCTGCTTTCTCGTGGACACCGATCAGCCCGGCTTCAAAGCGCAGCCGATCGAGCACAAGATGGGGCTGCACGCGTCGGACACCGCGGCGATCTCGCTGGAAGACGTCGAGGTGCCCGAGGACGCGCTGCTGGGGGAGATCGGGGACGGGTTCAAGGTCGCGATGTCATCGCTTGACTCCGGGCGCTACTCGGTCGCGGCTGGGTGCGTCGGCGTCTGCCAGGGCTGCGTGGAGGAGTCGGTCAAGTACGCCAAGGAGCGCGAGCAGTTCGGCCGGCCGATCGCGAGCTTCCAGCTCGTGCAGGCGATGATCGCGGAGATGGTCTTGAAAACCGATGCGTCGCGAATGCTCGTCTGGCGGGCCGGGTTCCTCAAGGACATGGGCAGGCCGAACACGACCGAGACGTCGATCGCCAAGCTGCACGCGACCGAGGCGGCGGTGGAGTGCGCAAACACCGCGATCCAGGTGCACGGCGGCGCGGGCTACGTCGACGACCACCCTGTTGAGCGCTGGTTCAGAGACGTGCGCGTCACAACCCTGTATGAGGGGACGAGCCAGATTCAGAAGCTGATCATCGGGCGTGCGATGACCGGCGTGAACGCGCTCGTGCCGAGCTGAGATGGCCGCGGCGCGGGTAATCGGCGTGCTCGGCGCCGGCACGATGGGCGCGGGCGTCGCCCAGCTGGCGGCTCGCTCGGGCGCCCGCACGCTGCTGTATGACCCGCTCGAGCAGGCGCTGCGCGACGGCCTCGGCCGCGCGCGGGCGGGCTTGGAGAAAGAATCCGCGAAAGGCAGGCTCAGCGCCGAGCAGGCGCAGGTGGCCGCGCGCCAGCTCGAGGCGGTGAACGAGCTCGCGGCGCTGTCCTCGTGCGAGCTCGTGATCGAGGCTGCGCCCGAGCGCATCGAGCTCAAGCGCGAGCTGTTCGCGCGCGTGGCGGAGACCGTCGGCGACCGCTGCGTGTTGGCCAGCAACACGTCCTCGCTGCCGATCACGGCGATCGCCGCGGCGGTGCCCGGCCCCGAGCGGGTGGTTGGCATGCACTTCTTCAACCCCGCACCGGTGATGCGACTGCTCGAGATCGTCGCCGGCGCGCTGTCCGACGAACGCTCGCTCGAGCTCGCCACGGACACGGGACGCGCGATGGGCAAGCGGACGATCAGGGCGGCCGACGGGCCCGGGTTTCTGGTCAACCGCTGCAATCGCCCGTTCGGGCTCGAGGCGCTGCGGCTGCTCGCGGAACGGATCGCCGACGTCGAGACGATCGACAGGATCGTGCGCATGGGCGGCGGGTTCAAGATGGGTCCGTTCGAGCTCAGCGATCTGGTCGGGGTCGACGTCGGGCTCGCGGTTTCGGAAAGCTTCTATGAGCTCAGCTTCGGCGAGCCCCGCTGGCGGCCGTCGCCGATCCAGGCCCAGCGCGTCGCCGCCGACTTGAATGGGCGCAAGAGCGGCCGCGGCTACTACGACTACAGCCGCGATCCGTACCGGTCGCAGGACCCCGCTCGGCCGGCGCAGCTGCCCGGCGAGGGAGCGGTCGCGATTCTCGGCGACAGCGAGCTTGCGCGCGAGCTGCGCGAGGTCGCAGCGAAGTCCGGCTACGAGGTGAGCTCGCAGCGAACGACGCCCCGCGAGCTCGCAGGCTTGACGATCGAATGCGAACCGGATGCGCATGACACCAGCGGCCAGCACACCGCCGCCGAGCCGCGTGCGCGCTCCGGCGCGCTCGCCGATGCCCGCGCGCCGCGCAGACCGGCCGCGCTGGCGGCCGGACGTCAGGCCAGGCCGGACGCGCGCTCCTCCAGGACAGATTCGCGTCCGGAGCCGCTTCATCCGGCGGCGCCCGAGCCGCTCTACTCCCCCAGGCTGGTCCTGTGCGCGGCGGGATCGCTCGCGGCCCTCGATCGCGACGGCGACGCGGTCGGTTTTTTCGCGTTCTCGCCGCTTCAGCGCGCCGGGCTCGTCGAGCTGGCCCGCGGCGAGCGCTCCTCCCCCGCCGCGATCGCGCGCAGCGAACGGTTCTTCGCCGCGTTGGGCAAGCACGTCGTCTGGGTCTCGGACGCGCCTGGACTCGTGCTGGGACGAATCGTCTGCCAGCTCGTCAACGAGGCATCGTTCGCGCTCGGCGAGGGGGTGGGCAGCGCCGAGGACATCGACACGGGGATGACGCTCGGGCTCAGTCATCCGCGCGGTCCTTTTCGGTGGGCGGACGAGATCGGGCTCGATACGGTGCTCGGCGTACTCGAAGCGCTGTGCGCGGAGTACCGTGAGGAGCGCTACCGACCCGCGCCTGAACTGCGGCGCCTGGTGCGCGCGGGCCGCCTCGGGCGCAAGACCGGAGCGGGCTTCTTCGAGTACCGCTGACCTCACGTTCCCAGCGCAGGCGGCGTTAAATCCCGTGCGCCACGTACTTCCCCCTTTTCAGAGCTTTCTCGATACCCACCGCGAGGACGTGTGGCGTTTCCTGGTCGCGTCGGTCGGGCCAGACGAGGCCGACGACTGCTTCCAAGAGACGTTCATCTCCGCGCTGCGCGGCTATCCGCGCCTGCGCCCGGACTCGAACCTGCGTGCATGGGTGCTGACGATCGCGCACCGCAAGGCGATCGATGCGCATCGCGGACGCGCTCGGCGGGCGCTGCCGCTGGCAGACACCGACACGGTTGATGCCCGCGGCGCGAGCCGGGCAGTTCCCGGCGTTGCGGGCGGCGGGCGAGATGGTGATGGCGCGCTGTGGGACGCCGTGCGCGAACTGCCTGCGCGGCAGCGCACAGCGGTCGTGCTGCGTTTCCGCGCCGATCTGGCCCACCGCGAGATCGCGGCGGCGATCGGGTGCTCGGAGGACGCGGCGCGCCGCTCGCTGCACGAGGGACTGACCAAGCTCAGAAAGGAGCTGTCGCAAGCATGACCAGCGAAGTTGCAATCGAAAGGCTGCTGCGGAGCGACCCGCAGACACAACGGGAGACTTCGCTTCAGGCAGCGTCTGCGGCCAGGCGCCTGACCGGGCGCATCGCGGCGGAGGGCCTGGCGGATGTCGGCTACGCGCCGGTCGATTCGCCGTTCGGCACGCTCCATGCGGCCGTGACCAGACGCGGTCTGGTGCGCGTGGCATTCCCCGAGGAGCGCACCGAGGAGATGCTCGAGCGTCTCGCGCAGCGCGTCTCGCCGCGCATCGTCGAGGCGCCGCGACTGCTCGATCCGCTCAAGCACGAGCTGGATGAGTACTTCGCGGGCGAGCGTCGCCGCTTCGACCTCGCGCTGGACTGGACGCTGATCGGTCCGTTCGCGCGGCGCGTGCTCGAGACGACCGCGGCGATCCCCTACGGCGGCTACCTCAGCTACACCGAGGTAGCGGCCGAGGCGGGCAGCCCGCGCGGTGCGCGCGCGGCCGGGAACGCGCTCGGGGCCAACCCGATCCCGATCGTGGTCCCCTGCCACCGCGTGCTGCGCTCAGGAGGCGCTTTGGGCGGGTATGGCGGCGGACTGGAGCGCAAGCAATACCTGCTCGAGCTCGAGGGCGCCCTGCCGCCCCATTTGTGAGGCCGCCCGTCAGCCGCGGCTGCACCGGGATCGCGGCCGCGATCAGGAGGCGCGATCTCCCACCGGGGCCCACTGGGCCAGCGCGGGATCGCCCACCGGCATCTCCTCCGGGCCCATCAGCCCGGGCGTGTCGCGCAGGTACCACTCCGCGTCGAGAGCGGCCTGACAACCCGAGCCGGCAGCGGTGACCGCCTGGCGGTAGGTGTGGTCGACGAGATCGCCGGCGGCGAACACGCCGGGCCGGTTGGTCTCGGTGGACTTTCCCGCCGTCAGCACATAGCCGTTCTCGTCGAGCTCGATCTGGCCGCGAACCAGCGCTGACTGCGGTTCGTGGCCGATCGCGACGAACGTCCCCGAGGCCGGTAGCTCGCGCGTCTCGCCCGTCTCGGCGTTGACCAGCGCGGCGTGTCCGAGGGCGCTGTTGTCGCCGGCGACGAACTCGCGGACGGTGTACGGCGTGAGGAAATCGATATTCGCCTGCGCCCGAGCACGCTCGAGCATGATCTTCGAGGCGCGGAACTCGTTGCGCCGATGCACGATGGTCACCTTGGATGCGAACTTCGACAGAAAGATCGCCTCCTCCATCGCCGAGTCGCCGCCGCCGACGATCAGCGTTTGCGCGTCTTTGAAGAAGGCCGCATCGCAGGTCGCGCAGTAGCTGACACCGCGACCGGACAGCTCTTCCTCACCGACGATTCCAAGCTTCTTGTGCTCGGCCCCCATCGCCAAGATGACCGTGCGGGTCTTGTGCGGCGCGTCTCCGACCCACACCGTGTGCATGCCTCCGGGCTCGTCGGCCAGCTCGACGCGGTCAGCCTGCTCGGTGAGCAACCTCGCGCCGAAGCGCTCCGCTTGTGCGCGCAGCTTGCCCATCATCTCTGGGCCGAGGATCCCCTCGGGGAAGCCCGGGTAGTTCTCGACATCGGTCGTCTGCTGCAGCAGGCCGCCCCAGGCGAAACCCTCGATCACGAGCGGATGCAGGTTCGCGCGCGCCGTATACAGGGCTGCGGTGTACCCGGCGGGGCCGCTACCGACGATGATCACGTTCTCGACGTCGCTCATCTGCTCTCCATTCTCGTGTCTTCGCGTGCATCCAACGATCGACGCGCCGAACGGCTAAAGCGTGCATCCAACCGATCGACGCCGAACGGCTAAAGCTACTCGAGCGCGGGAGCCGTTTGGCTCATCGCTACTTTACTTTGTAAAGTGTAGCGCGGCCGCGCGCCAACCTCACGTCTTTAGGCGGCGATCGATCCGCCCGGCAGCGCACGCGAGATCTCTTGCAATTCGCTGCGCGGAGCGTCCCAACGGCTCACCGTGCGGCGCAGCTGGAAGTACGCGATCGCGCCGGGGATGCTCGGCAGCCAGAAGGCGAGCAGCCGATAGGTGAGCACGGCGGGTACGGCCAAGCCGACGCTGACCCCGAAGGCCACCAGCGCGCCGATCATCCCGCCGTCGACGCCGCCGATGCCCCCGGGCAACGGCAGCAGGTTTGCGAGCATCCCCACGAAGTACGCCTGGATCACCACTGCCGTCGGCGGAGGCTCGCCGAACGCGCGCAACGACGCGTAGAGCACGCCGATGTTGAACCCCCACCAGCCGAGCGTCCCGGCCATCGCCCATTCGGGCCGGCGCAGCAGCTGGAGCGCGTAGCGGACGCCTGCCGAGAGTGAGGCGGGCGCGACCGCGAGCCGACGCAGCCAGCGGGAGGGTGCACGCCCGCGTGCGCTGCCCACGCCGCCGAGCCGGCGCTCCAGGTCTTCGGGAACGAGCGCGATGCCGAGGAACAGCAAGATCACGACCGCGCCGACGATCGCCGGGCCGATCGTCAGCGCGAACGGGTGCTGTCCCGGGAACAGGCCCGTGTACAGGCCTACCCCGCAGACGATCAGCGCGAGCATGTAGACCCCGTAGATCAGGACCAGGAACGCGATCATCCGCTGCGCCACCTCGCGGCGCTCCATTCCCGAGCGGCGCAGCGCCCAGGCCGTGACCGCGACGCCGCCCGCGCCCCCCGCCGCGAACAGGCGGGTAGCGGCGAGCCCAGTCATCATGATCAGATAGCTCTCGCGCAATTTGATCGGCGAGCCGGGCGGCACATGGACGCCCTGGAAGATCGCTATGTAGCTGGCGATCGACAGCAGCTCGAGCACGATCGCGATCGCGATCCACCAGACGTCGCCCTCGTTCAGCCGGGCGAGCGTGTGCCGGACAGTGGCGAGCTGGGGGAGCACGACGTACAGCAGCGCGAGCGACACGATCACGAACGTCCCGAACAGCAGCGCGCGCCGCCGGGTGAGGAAGATGTGCGGCATCTCCTCGTGCTGGCTCGCGTGCGTGACGTCCGGCGCCTCGCGGCTCGCCGACGCAGCCGTGCGCTGGGCCTGGCGCGCGTCGCGCGCATCGGTCCGCGCGCCGCCCGCGTGATCGCCGGCAGCCCCACTCAGCTGAGATTCGTGCCGCTCGATCTCCTTCACCGTGCGCTGGGCTCCGCCTCGCTGGCGTACGCCTGAAGCGATGCGATCGCACGCCCGACGTGGGCGATCGCCGGTCCGGCGCGCGGGCCGACGCGGCGCACGGTGATGGTCAGTGCCGCGCCCGCGAGGAGGTCGACCACGTAGTGCTCGCCCAGGTACACGAGCGCGAAGCCGAGCGCCGCGGTGTAGGCGAACCCCAGCGCGCCCGCGATCGGACCGGTGTCGGCGAGCAATAGTGCCGCCATCATTGATGTGGCGAAGTGCAGCGATGGCATCGCAGCCAAGGGATTGCCTCCAAGAACACTGTAGAGCGGCCCCCAGCCGTCGCGCCAGAAGTACTCGCCGTACTCGACCATCATCCGGCGCAGGGCGCGCTCGCGATCGTCGAAGCCGCCGGCGATCGAGGCCGCGTACCAGGGCGGCGCGGTCGGCGCGACCCAGTAGGCGCTCGCGCCGATGTCGAACACCGTATAGGTCATCACGGCCGCCCGCGGAAACTGCTCGTGCCGCCAGACCAGTATGTATGCGAGCGCCGTATGGGGCACCGCGAACCACAGCCAATGTGTCCACACGAGCACGCGGTCGAGCGTCCTCCATTCGGGAACGCCGGTGTCGGGATCGACCCGCGCCAGGGCCCGCTGCAGGCGCAGCGTCGGCAGCTCGCCGAAGCCGAGCAGGCGGTCGATCGCGATCGGGTAGTCGACGTGTACGCGGCCGGCCTGGGCAGACTCGTCGTCGTGCGGCGTCTTGTACTCGGCTATGTAGGCCCACATCTGCAGACAGCAGACCGCCACGTCGCGCAGGCGTGAGCGCGGTACCACCACGCACAGCCCAACCGGCGCAGCGAACGCGAGCGCCTGCGTTGCCAGCGGCGCCCTGACGCGCTTGCGCCCGAGCGGCGCCGCGACCCCCGCGGCTACCATCCCCCAGGCGCCGACTCTAATCGCCCTCGACAGCCGCACTGCGAGGGAGTATATGGTCGCGCTCGGCGCGCAAACGAGGGCTCGTCGCGCTCGGCGCCGGGCCTAACCGGCGCGCGCGCGGGCCGGGCGGGGTGCGCGACCGTCGCGCGTCGCACGTGTGTCCGCGCCGTGGGCGCCGCCAGCAGCATCCCCCGAGCCGGCTGCTGTCGCGCCGGCCGTGCTCGCCGCCGGCGCGGGCGCGGCCGCCTCCGCCACGAACGAGCTGACGACGCGGCTTTCGGCGTCGGCCTCGGGGTGCCACTGCACTCCGAGCACGAACCGTCTGCCCGGCAGCTCGATCGCCTCGGGAAGCTCATCGAGGGTCGAGACGCCGCTGACGCGCAGGCCCTCGCCCAGCTCGTCCACGCCCTGGTGGTGGTGAGACTTGGTTGCGTGCCGCAGCTGCCCCGCCGCTCGCGCGGCGAGCGAGCCCTCGCTCAGGATCACGTCGTGGTCGGCGCCGTCGAACGAGCCGACCACGCGGCGGTGCTCGTGGTGGCCGAAGCGCTCGGGCAGGTGCTGCAGGAGCGTGCCTCCACAGGCGACGTTGAGCAGCTGCATGCCCCTGCAGATCCCGAGCACCGGCAGGTCGCGCGCGATCGCGGCGCGGGTGAGCGCGATCTCGAAAGCGTCGCGCTCGGGCGTCGTGTGGACCGTCTCGGCGTGGTGCTGGTGGCCATAGCTGGAGGGGTCGATGTCCGCGCCGCCGGCCAGCATCAGCCCGTCGATGAGATCGAGCACCTCGTCCGGATTCTCGATCAACAGGCGATCGACCGGCAACATCAGGGCCAGCCCATCGCCCTGCTGGATGGCGTCGACGTAGTTGCGCGGGAGCAGTGAAGCCTCCTGGTCCCAAACGCTCCAGCGGGCGTTCTCGAGCGGTGCGCAGATACCGATCACGGGTTTTGCCATGCTCACACCATAGGATCATCTGCCGAAGGGAGAGTCATGAACGCCGCCGACACAGCCCAGCTCGAGACGGTCAACGTGCGCCTGAGCGACGGAGTCGCGACCGTCGAGCTGAACCGCCCGCAAGCGCTGAACGCGTGGAACACGCAGCTCGGCGAAGACCTGCTGGCGGCGACGCTTGCCGTCAAGGAGGACGAGGGGGCCCGCGCCGTTCTGATAACGGGTGCAGGGCGCGCGTTCTCCTCGGGAGCAGATCTGAAGGATGTCAGCGGCGGGGCGACGACAGCGGACGGGCGCCCCGACATCTACAAGACGCTGACCGAGCGCTACCACCCGATCATGGTTGCGATCAGACAGATGCCAAAGCCGGTGATCGCCGCCGTCAACGGCCCCGCGGTCGGGATCGGCTGCTCGCTCGCGCTGTGCAGCGATCTGATCCTCGCCGCCGAGAGCGCCTACTTTCTGCTCGCGTTCGTGAACATCGGCCTCGTCCCGGATGGCGGGTCTTCGCTGTTTTTGCCCACGCGCGTCGGCATGGCCAGAGCGTCCGAGCTCTCGATGCTGGGCGAGCGCCTGCCGGCCGAGCGGGCGCTGCAGTGGGGTCTGATCAACCGCGTCGTACCCGACGCGCAGCTCGCCGAGGAGGCTGCCTCGCTCGCGGCACGGCTGGCGGCCGGCCCGACGCGCTCCTATGCCGGGGCCAAGCGCCAGCTGAACAACTGGCTGTATGCGCGCATGGACGAGCAGCTGGAGCTCGAGGCGCAGATCCAGCGCGAGATGGCCGGAAGCGAGGACTTTGTCGAGGGCGCGCTGGCGTTCATCCAGAAGCGCCCGGCCCGCTTCTCGGGCAGGTAGCCAAAGCGCGCTGCCGTTGTCCGCCGAGCGCGGGCGCGGCCCCGCGCGAGACGTGCAGCGACGCGAAGCCCCGCGCCTTGTGGCAAACATCATCAAGCGCGGGGTGCTCGCGCGTGAATACAATCGGCGCGCTTTGGGCCACGTGCTCCCCGCAACGCTAGCGTTCTTCACCCCCCAGTCGGGCGGGTCGCCGAACGCTAACCAGATCAACTCGCTGTATGTGATCGTCCTGATCATCGCGCTGGTGATCTTCGTCTTGGTGATCGGCGCGTTGACCTACGCGATGCTCAAGTTTCGCGCGCGCAAGGGCGCTACCGCCGCGCAGATCAGGGGAAACACGCGCCTGGAGGTCAGCTGGACGGTCGCCGCCGCGGTGGTCCTGATCGCGCTCGCGGTGATCACATTCGTCAAGCTCGGCCCGATCCAGAACCCCCCCAACTCGGGGCCCGGCGGTGCCGAACTCTCGGCCGCCAGCGGAGGCGGCGTGCTGTATGCGAGCGCCGACCGCAGGCTGCCCCCGAACGGCAAGTCGCTGAACATCACTGTGATCGGTCGCCAGTTCATCTGGCAGTACATCTACCCGGGCGCGACCGAACGCGATGGCCTGGGCGCGCCCTATTCATATGAGGAAATGGTCGTTCCGACGAAAACGACCGTCACGCTGAACATCGTCTCCTCCGACGTCGTGCACTCCTGGTGGGTTCCCGCGCTCGGCGGGAAGTTCCAGGCGGTGCCGGGCTACCACAGCTACACCTGGTTCAAGATCGCCAAGCCCGGCGTGTTCCAGGGCCAGTGCGCGATCTTGTGCGGGCGCGGGCACGCGCGCATGATCGCGACGGTCAGGGCAGTCCCGCCCGCGCAATTCGAAGCGTGGCTGGCGCGCCAGAAGCAGCTGATCAACGAAGCGAACGGCGCCGCGAAGGTCACGCGCGCGAAGCTCAAAAGCGAAACCGGCGCCGGACAGGTCGAACCCTAAGCGAGCGGAGTCAGGAGAACAGACGGCAAATGGCCACCGTGGCAAGGCCCATTCCCCAGATCGTCACCCACCGCGTCGAGCGCGAGCGGAGGGGATGGACGAGCTGGTTCACGACCACCGACCACAAGCGCATCGGGATCATGTACATGGTCACGACGTTCGTGTTCTTCTGCCTGGGCGGCGTCGAGGCGCTGCTCATGCGCCTGCAGCTGGGCGCCCCGAACAACACGCTGGTCACGCCGCAGGTCTACAACCAGCTGTTCACGCTGCACGGCACGACGATGGTCTTTCTGTTCATCGTGCCGATGATGGCGGGCCTCGCCAACTACTTCGTGCCGCTGATGATCGGCGCCCGCGACATGGCCTTCCCGCGGCTGAACGCGCTGTCCTACTGGCTGTTGCTGGCGGGAGGGATCGTGTTCTACGCCTCGCTGTTCTGGAACCCTCCCGAAGCCGGCTGGGTCAGCTTCATCCCGCTGGCGAACTCCACCTACTCGCCCGGCGGCGGCGAGGACGCCTGGATCTATCTGATCCACCTCACCGGACTGTCGTCGCTGCTCGGGGCGATCAACTTCTACGCGACGATCGCCAACATGCGCGCCCGCGGGATGAGCTGGGGGCGCCTGCCGCTGTTCATCTGGACGATCCTGACCTACTCGGTGCTGCTCATCTTCGCCCTGCCGGTGATCGCCGCGGCGGTGACGATGCTGCTCGCGGACAGGCACTTCGGAACGCACTTCTACGACCCGGCCCAGGGCGGCTCGCCGCTTTTGTGGCAGAACCTGTTCTGGTTCTTCGGGCACCCCGAGGTCTACATCATGGTGCTGCCGGGATTCGGGGTCATCTCCGAGATCCTGCCTGTCTTCGCCCGCAAGCCGATCTTCGGCTACAAGGCGATCGCGGCCTCGACCGTGGCGATCGCGTTCCTCGGATTTTTGACCTGGGCGCATCACATGTTCACCGCGCCGATCCCCGAGGCGCTGCTGATCTTCGTGATGCTCAGCTCGTACTTCATCGCGGTGCCGACGGGAGTCAAGGTCCTTAACTGGATCGCGACGCTGTGGCGCGGCACGGTCGAATACAGGACGCCGCTGCTGTTCTGCGCGGGGGCGATCGCGATCTTTTTGATCGGCGGCATCTCGGGCGTGTTTTTGGCCACCTTCCCGATCGACTGGCAGGTCAACGAAACGTACTTCGTCGTCGCTCACCTGCACTTCGTCCTGTTGGGCGGCGCGGTGATGCCGATCTTCGCCGCGATCTACTACTGGTTTCCGAAGATCACCGGGCGCAGGATGAGCGAAGGCCTCGGCCACCTCAGCTTCGCGTTGATCTTCCTTGGCGTGCTGACGACGTTTCTGATCCAGCACGTGATCGGCCTCGAAGGCATGCCAAGGCGCGTCTACGAGTATCCGAACACCGGCAACCTCGAGCTGTACAACGTGATCTCGACGGTCGGCGCATTGATCCTCGCGGCCGGCGTGATCACGACGATCATCAACGTCGTGCGCAGCCTTTCCAGGGGCGCGATCGCCGGGCCGGACCCGTGGAAGGCGAACACGTTGGAGTGGTTTACGACCTCGCCGCCGCCCGCGAACAACTTCGACGTGATCCCGCTCGTGCGCTCGGCCGAGCCGATGAAGGACATCCGCCGCGAGATCGAGCGCCGCGACGGCGCGGGCGCTCCGGCTCCGGGCGGCGCCACGGTCCCCGCGGGCGCGCGACAGGTAGGGATCTAATGAACTCAACGGTGACTCCCGCGCGGACGGCGATCGCTAGTCTCGACCAGGCATGAGCGCGCGTCCGACAGGCGTGGCCTCGGCAATCGAGGCACCGGCAGCTGGCATCGCTCCGCGGGTGCGGCTGCTCGCTGCGGACTATCTGGAGCTGACCAAGCCGAAGGTCCAATCGCTGTTGTTGCTGAGCACGATTGCGACGATGTACATCGCCGGCGACCCCTCGGCGCTGCTGGTCGCGCTGACGTGCCTCGGCGGCTACCTGTCCGCCGGCGGCGCGGGCGCGGTCAACCACTGGTTCGACCGCGACATCGACGCGCTCATGGCGCGGACCGCCGGTCGACCGGTTCCCTCTGGACGCGTGTCGCCCAGCGCGGCGCTGCTGTTCGGCTGTGCCCTCGCGGGCCTCTCGGTCCTCGAGCTGTCGCTGACCGTCAACGTGCTCGCCGCGGGCCTGTCGTTTGCCGGCTTCGCCGGCTACGTGCTCGTGTACACGGTGTGGCTGAAGCGGCGCACGCCGCAGAACATCGTGATCGGCGGAGCCGCCGGCGCGATCCCGCCGCTCGTCGGCTGGGCCGCGGTCACCGGCTCGGTGAGTGGGACCGCAGTGATCCTGTTCTTCATCGTCTTCTTCTGGACGCCGCCGCATTTCTGGGCGTTGAGCCTGCTGATGAAGGACGACTACGCGAAGGTCGGAGTGCCGATGCTGCCGGTCGTGCGCGGCGAGGCCGAGACCCGCCGGCAGATCCTGATCTATACCGTCCTGCTCTACGCCGTGACCCAGCTCCCGTTCTGCGCGGGCGCGTTCGGCGCGTTCTATCTGTTCGCCTCGATGCTGCTCGGGTTGGCGTTCATCGCCGGCGCGATCCGCCTATACCGCCGGGCGGACCGGCGCGCGGCGCTTCAGCTGTATCTGTTCTCGCTCGCCTACCTGGCGCTGCTGTTCTGCGCGATGGTCGCCGATGTGCACCTGTAGCCGTGCCCGCCGTGGCCGGTCGCGCTCGCTCCCGGCGCGAGCGCGAGTGGGAGGTATTCTTCTTCGGCCATGAACAGACGCTTGGCCCGCAGGAACATCACGACCGGCCTGATCGTGGCCGCGATCTGCATGTTCATGTTCGGTATCACCTTCGTCGTGGCCGCGGTGTACGTCTCATGAGCTCCCATGAGCCGGACCCCGCTGGCGAGGAGATCCATCTCCCCGGCCCGACGATCCTGCCGTTCTTGACCGCGATCGGGATCACGCTTACGCTCGTTGGGCTCACGACGATGATCGAGCTGACGGTCATCGGGGCGTTGCTGACGATCGGCTGCGTCGTGCGCTGGATCAAAGACACGCGCCGCGACGTGCGCGAGCTTCCGCTCGACTAGCCAGCGGTGTGAGCTGACGTGCTTGGGGCGGAGCGCGCGGTCCCTCCTCCGCGCGCATCCATGCCCTCTTGGGGTCCGTCCTGGATCCCCTCACCCCACGGCCGCGCTGGCCGGCACGGGGCGGATCGCCCGGTCCTCGGTCCAGCAGCGGACGATGTCGCGCACCGACAGCACCCCGACGGTCTCCCCGTGATCGACGACGATCAGGTGGCGAAAGCCCCCGCGAAGCATCGCCGAAGCCGCCTCCTCCAAAGGCCAGTCCGGCGCGGCGAATACGACGTCGCGGGTCAGATGATCGGCGACCAGCTCGCGATCGGGGTCCTGCTCGCAGCCAAGCGACGCGAGGATGTCGCGCTCGGTGATGATCCCCGGACCGTGACCATCGGGATCGATCACGATCGCGGCGCCCACCCGGCGCGTGGACATCGACCGCGCAACCGCGCGCAGCGTGTGGCTGGGCCCGACCGTGAGCACCGTTGGACTCATACCGTCGCGGACGTGCATCGATGGCTCCTTTCGCATTCAGCGCGGTTGGACAATCCACCCGCGCACTTGCAACGATTGCCTCAAGCTCGAAATCTAGTACTGCGAGCGCCTCGGGTCAAGTCCGATGCGAATCCGCCCGCCAGTCCGAATTCCGACCGCCGCCGCGCCAGCACCCCTGTGTCTGACCCGGTTTACCGGCGAGCGCCGTGCAAGCGAGGGTCTGGAGGCAATAGGATCGTCGCTATGACGCCGATCGCGGCAGATCTCGCTTCCCCGTCCGAGCAGCCGAGCGGCGAGCGCGGCGCGCGACGCGCCCGCGTAGCTGCTGCGTCGAGGGCGAGCGATGCCTAGCCGCCGGGCGATCATCGGGGCGTTCGTGGCTGGGCTCGTCGCGATCGCGATCGGGATCGCGCTGAGCTACGTGATCCACTGGTTCCCGGTCGCGGCGACCACGCAGGCGAAGAACACCGATCGCCTCTACCACGTGCTGGTGATCGCGTCGGTGCCGATCTTCGTGCTCGTCGTCACGATGATCCTGTTCTGCGTCTGGCAGTTTCACATGAAGCCCGGCCAGGAGCTCGAGGACGGCCCGCCGATCCACGGCAACACCCGGCTCGAGGTGTTCTGGACGGCGATCCCGGCGATGCTGCTGCTCGGGCTGGTGTCCTACTCGTTCGTCGTGCTGCACGACAACGAAAAGAAGCCGAAGGGCGTCCCCGAAGTTCAGATCGGCGTGACCGGTCAGCAGTTCTTCTGGACCTACGAATATCCGCCCTCGGTCACCGGAGGCGCGCCGGTCAAGAGCTACCAGCTGTACCTGCCCGAGGGCTACACGGTCTACTTCAACATGCGCTCCCGAGACGTGATTCACGCCTTCTGGATTCCCGCGTTCCGCTTGCAGGAGGACGTTGTGCCGGGTATCACCACCCACTATCGGGCGACGCTCGATCGGCTCGGCAGCTATCCGGTCGTCTGCAACCTGCTGTGCGGGGCGGGGCATTCGCTGATGCGCTCGACCGTGCATGTCGTGCCGCCCGGGGTGTTCCGGACGTGGCTGAAGACCCAGGCGCGCACCGGTCGGCCGACGGCGACGGCGTCGACCGGCCGTCCGCGCGCACCTGACGCCGTCGCGGGGGTCGCTGCGGGATAATGTCGCTGCCGATGAGTCATTCAAGCGCAGAGCGGGCACACTGATGGCGACCACGGTGAAGGCTCCCGGTCCGGTCCGGCCGGGCGCCCCGGCGGGCGCAGGCCCGAGCCAGCCGTTTGGCGCGAAACTGCGCGCGCCGGGGTTCTACCGCGCCGGCTGGATGATGCTGGCCGGCGTGGCCTTCTCGGTCTTCCTCACTTGGGTGGTGCGGATGGCCAACGGACACGCGACCTATCACCACTTCATCGACGGCGAAGCGATCCTGACCGTCTCGCTGATCACGGTGCCGCTGCTGTTCCTGGTCGGCATCGGCGGCTTTGACTACTGGTTCTATTGGGCGCTCGGCAAACCGACGCGCCCGGAGGATCACACCGGTCACGGCGCCTACGGCTGGCGGGACTACTTCAGGATCAACACCGATCACAAGGTGATCGGCGTTCAGTACACGGTCACCTCGTTCTTCTTTTTGCTGATCGGCGGGCTCATGGCGATGCTGATGCGGGCCGAGCTCGCGCAGCCGGGCGCGCAGTTCGTCGACGCGAACACGTACAACGGCCTCTTCTCGGTACACGCGACGTTGCTGATCTTCCTGTTCGTGATCCCGGTGTTCGCGGGCCTGGCGAACTTCGTGCTCCCGCTGATGATCGGCGCCCCAGACATGGCGTTCCCGCGTCTGAACGCGCTTTCCTACTGGCTGCTGCCGGTTGCGGGCGCGATCATGCTCGGCAGCTTCCTGGCACCGGGTGGAGCGTTCGCGGATGGCTGGACGGCATACACGCCGCTGTCCACGGATATGCCGGTCGGGCAGACGTTCTTCTCGGTCGGGGTGCAGTTCGCAGGCGCTTCCTCGATCATGACTGCGCTCAACTTCCTCGTGACGATCATCACGATGCGCGCGCCCGGGATGAGCTTCTTCCGGCTTCCGCTGCTGGTCTGGGCCAACTTCGCGACCTCGCTGCTGGTCGTGATCGCGACGCCGTTCATCGCCGCCTCGCAGTTCTTCATCCTGCTCGACCGCTCGCTCGGCTTTAACTTCTTCAACGCCGGCGCGGGTGGCGACGTGCTGATGTACCAGCACGTCTTCTGGTTTTACTCGCATCCGGCCGTGTACATCATGATGTTGCCGGGATTCGGAATAATCAGCGAGATCATCGCGGTCAAGTCGCGCAAGCCGATCTTCGGCTACCGCATGATGGCGTTTTCGCTGTTGGCGATTGTCGTGCTCGGGTTTACGGTCTGGGCCCACCACATGTTCACCTCCGGGATGGCCGCCTGGATCAGAATCCCGATGGCGATCACGACCTCGATCATCGCTGTGCCGACCGGTATCAAGATCTTCTCCTGGCTGGCGACGTTGTGGCGCGGCATTCTGCACCTGGACACGCCGATGCTGTTCGCGCTCGGCTTTCTGACGACCTTCACACTCGGCGGGATCAGCGGCGTGATGCTGGCGATGATCCCGTTCGACATCCATGTCAGCTCTACGTATTTCATCGTCGCGCACATCCACTACGTGCTGTTCGGTGGGTCGTTGATGACAGTTTTTGCCGGCGTCTACTACTGGTTCCCGAAGATGACCGGTCGCATGTTCGATGAGCGCCTCGGCAAATGGCATTTCTGGACAACCTTCATATTCTTCAACCTCACGTTTGCGCCGATGCACATTCTCGGCATGGAAGGCATGCCCAGACGCGTAGCGACCTACGCGACCAAGTTTGCCGATCTCAACCTGGCCATCTCGATCTGCAGCTGGCTGCTCGGCCTGTCGACGCTGATCTTCCTGTACAACATGGTCACCAGCTGGCGCGGCGGGCCGCGCGCCGTGGCGAACCCGTGGCGCGGGATGACGCTCGAGTGGCAGGTCAGCTCGCCGCCGCCGATCTTCAACTTCGACCGGGTCCCGACGGTCGTCGGCGGACCCTACGAATACGGCGTGCCCGGCGCTGTGCACGGCATCCTCAAGCCCGCGGCGGTCGGCGCGGGATCGGCCGTCCCGCCAGGCGTGGCGTTCGCCCCCAGAGAGTGATGGCGGGGTCGGGAGAGAGCGCGGGGCGATGACGGAGATCTTGGTGTTGGCGAACCGCACCCTCGGTAGCGAGAAGCTGCTCGAGGTCGTGCGCACGCGCGCAAAATCCGAGGAGAACGTGCACTTCCGGCTGGTCGTGCCGCAGGCCAAGCCGTCCCAGGGCCTCGTGATCTACGACGAGGCGGTCCGCGAATCCGCCCAGGTGCGCGTCGATCTCGCGATCTCGCGCGCGGCCGAGGAGGGCATACCGGTGAGCGGGGAAGTCGGCGACCCCGACCCGTTTCTGGCGACGATGGACGCGATCGCCACGCACCGGCCCGACGAGATCATCGTCTCCACGCATCCGGCGACCAGCTCGGGCTGGTTGCGCCGCGATCTGATCGAGCGCATCCACAACGCCTCGGGGCTGCCGGTCGAGCACGTGATCGCCGACCTTGAGCGCGAAGGACTGCCGTTCGGGGTCACGCTCGTGATCGCCAACAAGACCTCGAGCGGGGAGGAGCTGATCGAGCACCTGCAGGCCAAGGCCGCGCAAAGCCAGGGCCGCCAGCGACTGTTCATCGCCGTGGTACCCAAACAGGATGGAAGCGGGCACGCGGCCCGCCAGGCGCGAACGCGCCTGCAGGCGATGCTCGCGCGGCTGCGTGGGGTGGGACTGCTCGCGTCGGGCATGATCGGCGACCCGGACCCGTATACCGCGACGCTGAACGCGCTCGAGCTGTTCCGCGTCGATGACGTCGTCATCTCGACCCTGCCCGACGAGCGCTCGGGATGGACGCGCGCCCATCTGATCGAGCGGGTCAAGAGCGCGACCTCGGTTCCGGTCGAGCACGTCGTCGTGAACATCCAGGACGCCAGCGCGGCCCGCGCGCCGGTGGCATAGGAGAGGCGCGATGGAGGCAGCCAGCATCTCCGCACACGCCGCGGGACACCCCGAGCACGAGCATCACGGCCCGCCGCCCGCGAACCGTAGCTCGCGAGTCGAGCCCCAGCTGCTGGGAATGCTGCTTTTCATCATCTCCGAGGTGATGGTCTTCGGCGCGTTCTTCACGGCCTATTTCTTCATCCGTGTGGCCCAGGGGGACCCGTGGCCGGCGCCCGGAACCACCCTGCCGGTGATCCCGACGCTGTTCAACACCTTCATCCTCGTGTCCTCGTCGTTCACCATGCACTGGGCGCAGACGGCGATCAAAAACGGCAACCACTGGGGCCTGAGGGCCGGCATCCTTACGACCTTCCTGCTCGGCTGCACGTTCCTGTTCATTCAGATCAACGAGTACGCGAATATCGGCTTCGCTCCCCAGGATGCCGCGCAGCAGACGATCTTCTACTCGCTCACGGGGCTGCACGGCTGCCACGTGTTCATTGGGCTGCTGCTGCTGCTGTTCGTCACCATCAGATCGTTCCGCGGCCACTACTCGCCCGAGGAGCACCGCGGGGTCGAGGTACCCGGGATCTATTGGCACTTCGTCGACATCATGTGGATCGTCGTCTACACGACGGTCTACGTGATTTAGACGAGCGACCGGGAGCGCGCGTGCTCAATCCGTTGCGCAGCGAGGGCGAGGCCTTCCGGCTGCTGCTGTACGTGGTCGCGGTGTTCGCCGTTATGATCGCCGCGATCTTGATCCTGCGCGCGGTGCTCTAGCGTCTACTTGACGGTCAGCGTTCCCCACATGCCCGCGGCGCGGTGGCCGGGAGCCTGGCAGAAAAAGGTGTAGGTGCCGGGTTTGACCGTGACGGTCACGGACGCGGTGCCCTTCGTCACGAACGAGCTCGCGCCGAGCAGCGGCTTGCCCGCCGGGGTCGCGCCGCCGGTACCCGTTTCGACCGCGATGTTGTGCGAGATGCCCGACATGTTGGGCATTTCGATTTTCACCGAGCCCGCGCTCGCGGTCGCCTTGTTGGTGTCGTACGCCAGCTGGCCTTCCGCGTTGGCGGGAATCTGCAGCTTGCCGGCCTTCTCTTCCGCCGGTTTGCCGGCGCCCGGAGCTTTGACCGCGGTGGCGAGCAGCCCCGTGTCCGAGCCGGGCAACGCCGCGGTCGCCGCGACGTAGGAGGCGACGTCGCTGACCGTCGAGCCGTTGACGAGGTTCTTTGGCATCGCGCCCCGTGGATTGGGCTCGCGGATCTGAAATTCGACGGTGCCGCGGATCACGCTGCGGCCGTGAGCTTCGTCGACCGCGTAGCGGAAGGCTTCGTCGAGGTCCGGGCCGACCGTGCCTTTCGTCCCCGCGTGCGCCAGCGTGTGACACGCGCCGCACTTGGCGACGAACTGCTGCTTGCCGACGATCAGGTTCGCGTTCTCGCCCTGCTTGACGCTGCAGCCGCCGAGGGCGAGCACCAGCCCGCACACCGCGAGGATCGGCGCAAACGCGCGCGGGCTCCCTGAATAACGTAGGTTGCGGCGGGACATCGGCGCGGGAACTCTATCCGAACCCCGGCCGGTCAGGGCTCGGTCAGCCCGCCCAGTTCGCCGCTCGCGGCCGCGATCACGTCCCGCGCGACGCCCTCCCAGGACCAGCGGGCGCGCGCGGTCGCGACCAGGCCTGCGCGCGTCTCGGCGCGCAGCGCGCGATCCGCTTGCAGCCACCCGACGACGCGCTCGGCCAGCGCGCGCACCGCGCGATCGTCGATCGGAAACGACAGCAGCGGGACGACCGCGGCCGGGACGGCGCCGGCGAGCGCGGCGGCGACCTCCGCCAGGCCGGAGTGCGCGGCGCTGATCGGCAGCGCGCCGCAGGCCGCGGCCTCGGCGGCCACCATCCCGAACGCCTCCGGGAAGGTGCTCGGCACGACTACCGCCTCGCACACCGGCAGCAGCTCGCCGAGCTCCTCGTGGTCCACGGCTCCCGTCCACAGCACGCGCCCGGAGAGGGCCCGCGCAGCGGCCAGGTAGCGGGCCCGCTCGTCATCGACGAGGCCATCCAGGAAGGCGAGCAGGTGGCGCAGCGGCGGCTCGCCCGATCGTCCCGCGCGCTCGCTCGCCGGCTGGTCCTCCAGCGATCGGCCGGCGAGCGCGATCTCGCGAGCCCGCTGCAGATCGCCGGCCGACAGCGCCGCGAGCAGGCTCTCCAGGCCGGACCGGTAGGCGCCGAAGCCGACGACGACGAGCCGCGCGGCCGGGATCCGCTCGAGCACGAGCGGCCAGGCGGCGATCAGCAGATCGACGCCCTTGCTGACGATCAGCTTGCCGACGAATGCGACCACTCGATCGCGCGCGAGATCGAGACATCCCAGCGCGCGCGCCGCCGCCGCGTCATCGCGGGCGAACGCGTCGCGATCGCTCGCGCCCGGGGAAGCTGTCGCTTGGCGCGCCGCGCGCGCGCGCAGCCGCGCGGTCAGCGCGCCCACGCCCGCTCGCGCGCGGTCGGGCTCGCGCGCGGCGAATCGCTCGACATCCACGCCCGGGGGCCGGAGGCGCGTGCGCTGTGCAAGCGAGGTGTCGCCGAGCACATCCCACAGGCTGGCGGCCGTGTGCCGCGAACCGACGAGCAGGCAGCGCGCGGGCGCGACGCCCTCGCGGGCATACGGCAGGAAGCGCTCGGGGTCGGGCTTGACGGTGTACTCGAGCGCGCTGCCGTGGATCGCGACCGCGTACGGGACGCCGGGCTGCCGGGCCAACGCGCGCGCCAGAATCGCCGGGCCCATCACGAGATGGTTGGCCAGCGCGACCGCCGGCCGAGCCCGGCTTTGAACCTCGCGTACCGCGGCGACGTTCGCGTTGATGTAGGCGGCCAGCTGCGCATCGCTGCATTCGGCGAAGGTGCGCGCCTCGAGGCCCTCGTAGCGATCCGCCACGTACACGGGCAGCAGCGAGCCGATGTCGGGCCTGTAGAGGGTGCAGCGGACATGCTCGCCGTCGTGGCCCGGCAGCGTGTGCACCCGCAGGCTGCCGCGCTCCCAGGTCCCCGCTGCGTCGATGAATGGATGGCGCTCGGGATGGCGCTCCTGGCAGAGCAGATGGACCTCGTGGCCGAGAGCGACGAGCGCGGCGGCGAGGCGCGCGTTGTAGACGTTCGAGCCTGTCCCGCCGAGCAGATAGCCGTGGAAGACCAGGATGCGCATCGGGCGCAGCCTAGTCCCCGAAACAGCGCGGACGGTGCGCCAAAGTGGGCCGCCAGACGCGACGGCGGCGCGCTCCGATAGATAGAGTCCTGGCGGTGAGCAGCGAATCTGCGGTCACGGGCGACTGGAGTTCGCCCGACCCCGTCGACCGGACCGGCTGGCTGGAGACGAGGGCATGACCACCAGCCAGCGCTACCGCTTGCGCAATCCGGCGAGCGGGCGAGAGGTCGTGATCGAGGCCGAGCCCGAGGAGATCTACCGGGATCGCGAGACCGGCGAGGAGCTCGAGGTCGTCGGCATGCTGCTGCCGCTGCCGCCCTCGCGCTCGATGTTGCCGTGGGCGGTCGAGAACCTCCGCTTCTGCCCGTGGTGCGATCAGCTGGCGCAGCGGGACCTGAACGACTGCCCGACGTGCGGCCGGCGCATGGGCCCGCTCAGCCTGCCGGACGGGGGTCCGAGCGCGTGAGCGCCAGCCCGAAGCCGATCGGCGTCATCCGCTCCCCGCGCCGCGGCGCGCTCGCCGTCGCGGCGACGCTCTCGCTGCTGGCCTGCGCGGTCGCGCTGGGCGCGTGCGGCGGGTCGGGGAACCTCTCCGACGTGGCGCCCAAGAGCACGCCCAACATCACGCCGCCAAACGATACGAGCGCGGAAAAGCAGGCCGCGCAAACGACCTCGACTACGACGACCTCGACGACCGCAGGCTCAAAATCGAAACCGACCGGCGAAGCTGAATCGAGCTCGTCAGGCGAATCACACGAAGCCGGCGCCGAAGCAACCGGCGGCAGCAGCGCCGGCGAAAGCGCTTCGGCGGGCGGCACCTCCTCCGAAGCTCCCGCCGCGGCCAAAGAAAGCGCCCCGAGCGCTGGGGGCGGCGGCGAAAAAGGCGGCAGCGAAGCGGGCGAAGAAGCCCCTGGCCCCACCGGCGGCGCTGGAGCTCCCTGAGGCCTACCGGCGACGCTCGACCGGCGGCGCCGCAGCCCCCAAGGGCCCCGACCGGCGGTGGCGGAGGTTCCTGAGCGCCGGAGCCCCGCAGCTGCGGAGCCCCGTCGCGCCAGGGGTGCCTAGGGCGTTGAGATCAGCGTGGTGCTGTAGGTCAGTCGCGCGGTGCGGTACAGACAGAAGTACTGCACGTTGCTCCCGATCGAGGTGTGCGCGGTCTGCGTAGAGGTGTTGCTGCACGCGCTGCGCGGTCGCGAGGCGCGCCAGGAGGTCGTGTTGGCGAACCCGAGCGCGAGCGACGGAGCCCAGGTCGGAACCGTCAGGCCGATCACATCGCCCTTTTTGACGTTGATCGTGCTCGCGAGCGGGAACTGGGCGGCCTTGCCGAAATATTTTTCGAGCTTCACGACCGGACTCTGGGCGATCAGCTTGTAGGTGAGGTTGGGCGAGCGCTGCGGTCTGAGGATGGCGATCGCCGCCGTGGCGGGGCCGCCCTCGTGTTCGTTGAAAAACTTGATCTGGGTGGCGTTCGGCTTCGCAAGCGTGATCGTCCAGGCGACGATCGTCCCTTCGTGCGGCGCAGACAGGGGGTCGCTCGCGGAGCCGACCTTGACCTGAAAACCGGTCGTGCGGCTGACCGCCAGGCACGGCGTTGAGGGGCAGCTCGGTACGGTCGCGGGGCTCGTTTCGCCGATGACCCCGACTTCGGTGAGCGTCGCGGGCGCGAGCGCGGGCAGCGTCAGCGACAGCGCGAGCGCGAGAGCTCCGAATATCGCAATGGATGCACGTTTCATATGCGTACGAACACGCCCGCCGCCCGGATGGTTGCGGTCAGTTAGGTTCGCGGCTCGCGCGTCAGATCCTGCGCCGCAGCCGCGATCTCGGCGGAGTCGCCGGGCGCCGGGACCCATGGTAGCCGGAGCGGATCGCCGGCGTAGCGAGGAATGACGTGAATGTGGAAATGAAAGACCGTCTGCCACGCGACCGCGCCGCAGGAGTTCACGAGGTTGACGCCGTCAGCTCCGAGACGCTGCTTGGCGCGCTGTGCGAGCCGTTGCGAGGCCAGCGCGGTTGCACACAGGTCCTCCGAGCTGATGCTCAGCAGATCGGGCGCATGCGCGCGCGGGATGACGAGCGCGTGTCCGCGCGTGGCCGGGCTTATATCCATGAACGCGAGCGTGCGCTCGTCTTCGTCGACGATCGTCGCGGGCAGCTCGCCGGCGACGATTTTGCAGAAGATGCAGTCGGGCTCGGGCACCGAGCGCGAAGCCTAGACGTTCGCGGCCCTAGGACGAGGATCGCGCCGCGGACTGCGCCGCGACGAACGCGCGCGCGTGCGCGAGCGCGCCCTCGCGGGTCGTGATCTCGCGCGCGTACTGGGCCGCGGCGAGCTCGCCGAGCAGCTGACCGATCCGCGGTCCCAGCGCGATGCCGAGCTCGGCGGCCAGCTGATCGCCGCGCCAGAGCGGTCGTGGCGGGCCCTCCGAACGCCAGCGAAACGCATCGGCGAGCATCGCGCGCGCCAGGCGCAGATGCGCGTCGATCGACTCCGCCGCGCGATCGCCGCGCGTGGCCAGGCGGTCGGCGACCGACAGCAGCGTCACGTCGACCTCGACAGGGGCAGTGCTGCGCAGGTAGGCGAACACGACGCGGCGCGCCAGCGGCTCCGGTTCGTGCACGAGAAAGCCGAGGCGCAGATGGTGCTGAACGAGCGCCGCGACGTGGGCGCGCAGCCGCTCGGACGCGCGCATGCGCTCGAGCGCGGCGCGGGCCAGCTCCGCGCCGCGCGCGTCGTGGCCGAAGAACGTCACCCGCCCGTCGGGAGCGACCGCGCGTGTGAGCGGCTTGGCGGCGTCATGAAACAGAGCGCCCCAGCGCAGGGCGTCGCCGCGGGTGAGCTCGTCCGCGAGCGGCTCGGCGAGCAGCGCCTGCACGTCGGCCGCGTGCGCGCCGGAGCCGAGCAGCGCGGCTGGGTCGGCTTGCAGCGCGGTCACACGCTCGAGCACCTCGAGCGTGTGACCGAGCACGTCGCGGTGATGGAACCTGCTCTGCTGGACCCCGCGCAGGGCCTCGAGCTCGGGCAGCACCGCCGCGGTCAGCCCGAGCGAGCCCATCAGCTCGAGCCCGGCGAGCACCCGCGACGAGGCGAGGATCCGGCGCAGCTCGATGAACACCCGCTCGGCGGAGACGCGCTCGAGTGCCCCCGCGGCGAGCGCGGCGGCGCGAGCGGTTTCGGGCTCGGGCTGCATCCCGAGCTCGACCGCGATACGCACCAGGCGCAGGGCCCGCACGGGATCTTCGGCGAACGCGCGCGGCCCGGCCATGCGCAGGCGCCGCGCTGCAAGGTCGGCGAGTCCGTGCAGCGGGTCGACGGGCGCGCCCCCCGCGAGCGGTTCGGCGATCGCGTTTACGGTGAAGTCGCGCAGCGCCAGGTCGGCTGCCAGCGAGCCTCCGCGCAGGGGTTGCAGGTCGATCTGCCAAGCGTGGTTGCGCGCGATCACGCGCCAGCCGGAGAAGTCCGTCGACAGCTGAAAGCAGGCTGCTCCGCCCGCGGCGCGCGCGACCGCGCGCGCCGCCTTCGCGGTGCTGCCGTCGACGACCACATCGAGGTCGGCGGTGGCGCGCCCGAGCGCGCGGTCGCGCGGCACCCCGCCGACCAGCCAGGCACGGGTGTTCGCGAGCGCGGTGCGGACCGCCCGCAAAGCCTCGCCGGGTGCCGTCTCGCTCACGGGACCCGCTGTGAGGAGCGGCGATATGAGCGCTCGACCCGCGCGGACAGGCCGCAGGTGATCTCGTAGTTGATCGTGCCGAGCCGCCGCGCGAGCTCCTCGGCCGAGATCCGCTCTTCGCCGCGCGCCCCGATCAGGACGGCCTCCGCTCCGCGCAGCCGCGCCGCCGTCGGATCGGGCCCGAGGTCGACGGCGACGCTGTCCATGCTCACCGTACCGACCAACGCCCTGCGGCGGCCTTCGATGAGGACATCGGCGTTGTTCGACAGGCCCCTGCGCCAGCCATCGCCATAGCCAATCGGCAGCATGCCGAGATACGTGTCGCGCTCAGCGATGAACGACCGCCCGTAGCCGGTGCTCTGCCCCGCGGCGCACAGCTTGACGTCAGCCACGTAGGAGCTGAGCTCGAGCGCGGGGCGCAGCTCGCGCGCGCCCGCGTCCTCCCCGAAGGGATCCAGGCCGTAGACGGCGATACCGCAACGCACCATGTCGAAATGAGCGCGCCGGTCGCGCAGCACCGCCGCGCTGTTGGCCGCGTGCACGACGACGTCCGGATGCTCGCGCTTGACCGCCTCCGCGAAGCGCGCGAACGCGCTCAGCTGTTGTGCGAAAAAGCCCCCGTCGTCGCGGACGTCGGCCGTGGCGAAGTGCGTCATCAGCCCGATCAGCTCGACGCCGGGAGCGGCGTGCGCCGCCGCGAGTACGCGCTCGGCCTCGCCCGCGTCGCGCGTGCCCAGGCGGCCCATGCCGGTGTCGAGCTTGACGTGAACCCGGGCGCTGCGGGCGAGCGCGTGGGCCGCCGCATCGGCGAGCGCGATCGATCGCTCACGCCACACGACGATGTCGGCGTCGAGCGCGATCGCCCGCTCGATCTGGCGCTCGTCCTGCAGGGCGCCCATCACCAGGATCGGCGCTTCGACGCCCGCGTCGCGCAGCTGCTGCGCCTCGTCGACCGCGGCCACCGCCAGCCATGTGGCACCCCCGTGCAGCACCGCGCGCGCACATTCGAGGGCGCCATGACCGTAGCCGTCCGCCTTGACCACTGCGCACAGTTCGCGACCGTCGAGCTCGCGCAACAGGCGCGTGCAGTTCTCGGCGACCGCGTCCGGGTCGACGCTCGCTCGCGCACGCGCGATCGTCATCGTCCCCCGCCCTTGCCGCCATCCCTGCCTCGGCCTCGACCGCTGCGCCGGCCGTGGCTGTGTCCCCGCCCGGCTCGCCGCTCAGCGGCGCGCGCGCCAGCTCCGCCACGGGCGGCCGGGAGCGCCGCGATCACGTCGGAGGCGACGACGCCCTCGGCGGCGCCTTGTACGCTCGCCGCAAGACGGCCGGCCTCGGAGTGCAGGAACACGCCCGCCGCCGCGGCGGCGAACGGCGCCAAGCCTTGGGCGAGCAGCGCGGCGATCACTCCGCTGAGCACGTCGCCCGTCCCGGCGGTGGCAAGCGCGGGACTGTCGCCGGGACTGACAGCGACCAGGCCCGACGGGTCGGCGATCAGCGTGTCATCGCCCTTCAGCACGACCACCGCGTTCGCCCGTTCTGCGGTCAGGCGCGCATGCGCGAGGCGCTCGCGCGCGATCTGCTCGCTGTCGAGATCGAGGAGCCGCGCGAGCTCGCCGGCGTGCGGGGTGAGCACGGTCGCGCAGCGGCGCGCGGCGATGTCGCCGAGATGGCCGCCGCCGCTCGCCCCCGCGCTCGGGGCATGCGCGTTCAGGCCGTCGGCGTCGAGCACGAGTGGAAGCTCGCTGCGGCTGGCGAGCATGCGTGCAAACGCGACCGCCTGGTCGGCCCGGCCGAGCCCGGGACCGAGCGCGAGCGCACCGCCGCGGCGCGCCGCCTCGAGCACAACGCCGACGCCCGCCGGTGTCAGCGCGCCGTCCAGCTCGGGCAGGGCGCGGGTCATTAGCTCCGGCGGTCCGGTGGCGAGCGTCGTCTGGACGGACGCGGGAACACACGCGGTGACGTAGCCGGCGCCCCCTCGCATCGCGCCCAACGCGGCCATGCGCGGCGCGCCGCTGAGACCGAGCGAGCCGCCGGCGATCAGCACGTGGCCGGATGAGAACTTGGTCGAGTCACCGCCGCGGTGCGGAAGCAGCCCGAGGACGGTGCGCGCAATCAGGCCGACCCGGGCGGCGGTCGGGGCGCCGCGCGGGATGCCGATGTCGAGCACCTCGACCTGGCCGGCGTGCGCCTTGCCGGGGCGGATCCAGAGCCCCGGCTTGGCGAGATGGAAGGTCACGGTCACCGTCGCGCTGACCGCCGCGGCGGATACGATCCCGGTCGAGGCATCCACGCCCGAGGGCACGTCGACGCTGACGACCGGTGCGCGCGCGCTCGCGATCGCGGCGATCGCCTCGGCTGCCTCCCCGTGAGGCTCGCCGGTAAACCCGGTGCCGAGCAGCGCGTCGACGACGATGCTCGCGCGCGCGAGCGCGTCGTGTCCCTGGGCGAGCTCGAGCGGCGAGGCTCCTGGCAGGCGCTCGAGATTGGCGCCAGCGTCGCCTCGCAGCTGATCCGGCGGCGTCGCGCACAGGACCGTGACCTCGCGTCCGGCATCGCGCAGCAGGCGCGCGACGACAAGCCCATCGCCGCCGTTGTTGCCCTTGCCGCAGACCACGACCACGGGGCCGTCCGGGGACAGCCGCTCGACCGTGCGGGCGACGCCCGCGCCGGCCCGCTCCATCAGGTCCAGCGAAGGCACCCCGCGGGCGTCGATCGCCCAGCGGTCGATCGCGCGCATCTGCTCCGCGTCGGGAAGCGAGATCAGCCAGTCGGGGAGCTTCTCCACGACGAGCGATGCTAATCGGTCGCGTGAGACCTTCGCGAACGCCCGCGTGCGGGATCGGCCGAGCCGCTACTCGACGGTGACGGTCTTGGCGAGGTTACGCGGCTGATCGACGTTGAGCCCGCGTCGCCGGGCGATCTCGTAGGCGAGCAGCTGCAGCGGGATGACGGCGAGGATCGGCTGCAGCATCCAGTCGACGGCCGGGACAGCGATGACCGAGTCGGCATGCGCTGAGATCTCGTTGTTGCCGGCGGTCACGATCGCGATCACGTGCGCGCCGCGCGCGCGCACCTCCTGCATGTTCGAGGCGAGCTTCTCCAACACGGGCGAGTCGGTGGCGACGCTCACCACCGGCGTCGAGTCATCCAGCAGCGCGATCGGGCCATGCTTCATCTCCCCGGCGGCGTACGCGTCGGTGGCGATATAGGAGATCTCCTTCAGCTTCAGCGCACCCTCGAGCGCGACCGGCAGGCCGACGTGACGGCCGATATAGAGGAAGAACTCGCTTTGCCAGCGTTCCTCGGCGATCCGCGCCACCGGCTCGCGGGCCTGGTCGAGCACCTCGGCGATGCAATGTGGGAGGCGCTTGATCTGCGCGACCAGCTGCGCCAGGCGCCCGCGTGCGAGCGTGCCGCGTATCTGGGCGAGGCGCAGCGCCAGCAGGTAGACGAGCGCTACCTGGCACAGGAATGTCTTGGTCGCCGCAACGCCGATCTCCAACCCCGCGCGCGTGAACAGCACGCCGTCGGCGTCCCGCGTGGCCTGCGAGCCCATCACGTTGGTGATCGCGAGCACGCTCGCGCCGTGCTCGCGCGCCATGCGCATCGCCGCCAGGGTGTCGGCGGTCTCGCCCGACTGCGTTATCCCGATCACAAGATCGCCCGGCCCGAGCACCGGGTTGCGGTAGCGATACTCCGAGGCGATCTCCATTTCGACCGGTAGGCGCGCCCACTCCTCGATCGCGTAACGGCCGATCAGAGCCGCGTGGTAGGAGGTGCCGCAGGCGACGATCACGATTCGCCTGACGTCGGCCAGGAGCGCCTCGTCGAGCGCGCCCTGCTCGTCCAGGTCGATGCCCTCACCGCCGGCGGTGCGATCGGCGATCGTCTCGGCGACCGCATCGGCCTGTTCGTAGATCTCCTTGAGCATGAACGTCTCATAGCCGCCCTTCTCGGCGGTGTCCTCGTCCCAGTCGACCGTGCGCACGGACCGCTCGAGCGGCTCACCGGCGGGCGTGGTGATCACGACGTCGTCGGGCCGCAGGACGACGATCTCGTCGTTGTCGAGGAACTGCACGCGCCGCGTCTGCCCGAGGAACGCGGGCACCGCCGAGGCGACGAACTGCTCTCCCTCGCCACGCCCGACGATCAGCGGGCACTCCCGGCGCGCTCCGACGAGCACGTCCGGCTCGTCGAGGCTCATCGCCACGAACGCGTAGTGTCCCTCGAGCTCGCTGTACGCGGCCCGCACGGCGTCTGCCAGATCCGCGTCGTAGTGACTTGCGATCAGATGCGCGATCACCTCGGCGTCGGTCTCAGAGGTAAACACGCTGCCCTGCGCGAGGAGCCGCTCCTTGAGCGAGATGTAGTTCTCGACGATACCGTTGACGACGACGTGCACGCGATCGCGCGAATCGCTGTGCGGATGGGCGTTCTCCTCGCTCACGCGCCCGTGCGTCGCCCAGCGAGTGTGCCCGATGCCGGTGCTTGCCGGCCTCGCCGCGACGGCGACGGCTGATCCGGAGGGCGCGCTCGGCGCGGCCGAGGCGAGCTCGTCGAGCTTGCTCTGCAGCGCTCCCAGGTTGCCCACGGCGCGCACCGCCTCGATACGGTCGTTCTCGATCACCGAGATTCCGGCGGAGTCGTACCCGCGGTACTCCAACCGCCGCAAACCCTCGAGCAGCAGCTCGCGGGCGGGACGATTACCGACGTATCCGACGATCCCGCACACGCGCCCGAAGATATCAGCGCGATCAGCCCAGCTCGCGCTCCACCAGCGCGGCCAACCGATCACAGATGTCCTGCGCTTCGGTGTCTGTCGGCGCCTCGACCATCACGCGCACCAGCGGCTCGGTCCCGCTGGGGCGCACGAGCACGCGCCCTCGGCCGGCGAGCGCCTGGTCCTCGGCGCGCACCGCCGCGGACACATCGCGCGCGCGCTTCAGCGCGTCGCGGTCGCGCACACGCACGTTGACCAGCCGTTGGGGCAGCTTGGTGATCGCTACACGCTCGCGCAGGTCCGCGCCCGCGAGGGCCTCGAGCGTCAGCAGCGCACCCGCGATCCCGTCTCCGGTGCGATTGAAGCCCAGCTCGATCAGATGCCCCGACTGCTCGCCGCCCAGCGTCCAGCCGCGCGCCCGCAGCTCCTCCAGCACGTACCTGTCGCCGACCTGAGTGCTCGCCACCTCGATCCCGGCATCGGCCATCGCGGCGTGAAAACCGAAGTTGGTCATCACCGTCACCACGACTCCGCCGCCGGCCAGGCGTCTGGACCCGCGCAGGTGCATCGCCGCCAGCGCGATCAGCTCGTCGCCATCGACCAGCTGGCCGGCGCCGTCGACTGCGAGCACGCGGTCGCCGTCGCCGTCGAACGCGAACCCGATCGCTCGCCCAGTGGCGAGCACCCGCTCGACCAGCCGCCGCGGGTCCGTCGAGCCGCACCCGTCGTTGATGTTGCGACCGTCCGGCACGTCAGCGATCGTCTCGACGCTCGCGCCCAACCGCCTGAAGATCTCCGGCGCGACATTGCAGGTCGCGCCGTTCGCGCAGTCGAGCACCACCTCGGTGCCGCTCAGGTCGAGCTCGACAAAGCGGAGGTGCAGCTCGCGCAGATAGTCCTCCTCGGCACCGCGCAGCTCGCGAATTCGTCCGATCTGGCGCTGGTTGGCATGCGCGCCGGCGCCGGCCGGCGGCCCTGCCCGCGAATTGGTCCCGCTGGTCGCTTGTGCGCCGCGCTCGAGCTCGCGCTCGATCTCGAGCTCGGCCTCGTCAGAGAGCTTGTATCCGTCGGCGCCGAAGAACTTGATGCCGTTGTCCCTGTAGGGGTTGTGCGAGGCTGAGATCACCGCCCCGAGGTCAAATCCGTAGCGGCCGATCAGCAGCGGCGCCGCCGGCGTCGGCAGCACCCCTGCGAGCAGCGCGTCACCGCCCGCCGATGCGATCCCGGCCGCGAGAGCCGCCTCCAGCATCGGACCCGACTCGCGCGTGTCGCGCACGACCACGATCTGCGGGCGCTCGGCCGTTAGCTGAGCTGTCGCTGCCCTACCTAGACCGAGCGCGAGCTTGGCGCTCAGCAGCTCGCCGGCGACGCCACGCACGCCATCGGTGCCGAACAGACGGCGAGTCATGTGTGTCTAGCGCTTTGAGAATTGCGGACGCTTGCGCGCCTTCTTCAGGCCCGCCTTCTTGCGCTCCTTCGCCCGCGAGTCACGCGTGAGAAAGCCGCGGCGCTTGAGCTCGCCGCGCAAGTTCGGATCCGCCTCCAGCAGCGCACGCGAGACTCCGTGGCGCAACGCGCCCGCCTGCGCCGAGATGCCGCCTCCGTGCAGACGCGCGATGACATCCATGCGCTCCTGAAAGCCGACCGTCTCGAGCGGCTGGCGGATGTTGCGCTGGAGCGTGACCCGTGGGAAATGCTCCTCCAGCGCCCGGCCGTTGACGAGATAGCTGCCGTCGCCCGGCTTGAGCGTCACGCGCGCGATCGCGGTCTTGCGCTTACCGGTAGCCCGGTACCTGGCGCCTGACGCGAGATCGATCGCCGCGGTCGAGATCGGCTCGCTGAGCGCCTCATCGGCAAGCACCTGCTCCCCCTCCGCGGCGGGCTCCTCCTCGGCCACCTCCTGCTCGTAGACCTCGGCGACGGCCGTGTACGGATCCTCGCGCTCGCGGTCGCGGCCGAGTGGATCGACGCCCTCGGGGACGATGTCGACTTCCAGGTGGGCGCCCGGCACGGCGGGCTTCTCGCGCGGCTTGGGCTCGTCCTCGGGCTCCTCCTCTGGCTGCGCCTGAGCTGCCTGCTCGACCGTCTCCGGCTCGGGCTGCCCGGCGCTGGCTGGCTCGGGCTGCCTGGCGCTGGCCGGCTCGGACTCCTCGGAGGCAGCCGGTTTGGGCTCCTCGGCGCTCTCCTGCAGAGCCTCCAGCGGCGCGTCCTCGACGACGCCGGCGATCTCCTTTGCCTCCTCGGTCGGCACCGCATGCTCGGCAACGGGCTCCGCGGCGGTCTCTTGTGGAGCCGTCTCGCCCGCGCCCGCGCGGCTCTCCGCGGTCACCGGCTGCTCGGGGGCCGCTGCGTCGCCCGTCCCGGCCGCGCCCGTCTCGGGGGTCTCGGAGGACTCGCGCGTCGCGGGTGCCTGCTGCGTCTCGGAGGCCTCATGCGTGTCTGAGCCCGCGGGCGTCTCGGGCGTCTCGGGCGTCTCGTCGTCGGTCAACCCTGGATCTCCAGCGTTCGGGGCTTTTGCGCGATGTGCGGATGCTCGGGGCCAGCGTAGATCTTCAGCTTGGTCAGCTGCTTGCGCGCCAGCCTGTTGCGCGGCATCATCCCTTTCACCGCGAGCCTGATTACCTCCTCGGGACGGTGCGCGATCAGCTCCTCGAAGCTGCGCGAGCGTAACCCGCCCGGGTAACCCGAGTGGCGGTAGTAGCGCTTGTCCGTCCGCTTGCTCCCGCTGACGGCCACCTTCTCGGCGTTGATCACGATCACGAAGTCACCGGTGTCGATATGCGGCGTGTAGGCGGGCTTGCGCTTGCCGCGCAGCAGATCTGCGATCTGCGTCGCGAGACGGCCGAGCGTTTTGCCGTTCGCATCGACGAGCAGCCAGTCGCGCTCGCGATCGTTCGGCTTGGCCACGTATGTCTTGCTTGAAGCTGTGCTCATGGCGTGAAAAAGGCCGCACGTCAACGTGCGGCGCGAGACCCATCATAGGGGAAGTGCTCGGCATTCGCGACTCGAGAAGCGCTCAGTCGTTGACGAGCGCGGCAGCCCTGCCGTTGACCGCTCCCATCCCGACCGCCTGCTCGCGCTGCAGGGCCTTGCCCTCGGTCTGCAAGGCCGGTGCGATCACCACCTCCGCGCGGTTGAACTCGGCCAGGTCCTTGTGCCCGCAGGTCGCCATCGAGGTGCGCAAGGCTCCGAACAGGTTGAACGTCCCGTCGTTCTCGCGCGCCGGCCCGACGAGGATCTCCTCGAGCGTGCCGTTCTGCGTGGTCGCGACGCGCGCTCCCCTGGGAAGGGTGGGGTGAAATGTCGCCATCCCCCAATGGAAGCCCCTGCCGGGAGCCTCGTATGCGCGCGCGAGCGGCGAGCCGATCATCACTGCGTCCGCGCCGAGCGCGATCGCCTTCGCCACGTCCCCCCCGTTGCTCATCCCGCCGTCGGCGACCACCTGGCAGTACTCGCCCGTCTCGAGCATGTGCGTCGAGCGCGCGTGCGCCACGTCCGCGATCGCCGTCGCCTGCGGCACCCCGATTCCGAGCACCCCCCTGGTGGTGCACGCGGCCCCCGGGCCGACGCCGACCAACACGCCCGCGGCGCCGGTGCGCATCAGGTGCAAGCCCGTGTGGTAGGAGGCGCAGCCGCCGACCACCACGGGCACGTCGAGGCTGGGGATGAACTCCTTCAGGTTCAGCGGCTGTGAGACGGTGGAAACGTGTTCGCCCGACACGACCGTCCCCTGGATCACGAGCACGTCCAGCCCGGCCTCGAGCGCCAGCTCGTAGTGCTTTCGCACCCGCTGCGGCGTCAGCGAAGCCGCCACGACCACCTTCTGCTCCTTGATCTCCGAGATCCGCTGGGCGATCAGCTCGGGCTTGACCGGCTCGCGGTAGATGTCCTGCATCTCTCGCGTCGCGAGCTCTCGGGGAAGCTCCGCGATCCGCTGCAGCTGCGCGTCCGCGTCCTCGTAGCGCGTGAAGATCCCCTCGAGGTTGAGCACCGCGAGCCCTCCGAGCCGGCCGACGATTCCGGCGGTCTGGGGCGAGACGACGCCGTCCATCGCCGACGCGAGCATCGGCAGCTCGAACTGATACGGGCCCAGCTTCCAGCTGATGTCGATGTCGTCGGGGTCGCGCGTGCGCCTGGAGGGCACGATCGCGACATCATCAAAGCCGTACGCCTGGCGGGCCTTCTTGCCGCGCCCGATCTCGATCTCCATCACCGCATCTTTGCATCTCTCGCAGATGAACACCGGAGCCGGTCAGCGACGCGATGCGGAGCCTCGGATATGCTCGATTGTCGATGAGCGCCAGGACTTTTCCTGCCTATGACCCGCAGGCGATCGAGGCCGCCCGCCAGGCTGCCTGGCGGGCGCGCGGCGCTTTCCTGACCCCGGCGATCGACAGCGCACGTCCGCGCCGCTACATCAAGCCCTCGGCGCCGTTCACCTCCGGCAACATTCACATCGGCCACGTCCGCTCGTACTCGATCGGCGATGCCTACGCGCGCTTCTGGCGGGCCCGCGGCGAGGACGTGCTGTTCGCGTTCGGGTTCGATGCCTTCGGGCTGCCTGCCGAGCTTGGTGCGATCGCCGGCGGCGAGTCGCCGAGCGACTGGGTCGCCCGCTGCGCGCAGCACATGACCGGCCAGCTCGATCGACTGGGGTACTCCTTCGATTGGCAGCGCGCGTTCGTGAGCTCGGACGCCGTCATGTACCGCTGGTCGCAATGGCTGTTCGTGACGCTGCTCGACGCGGGGCTCGTATACCGCGGCAGCGGAGCGGTTGACTGGTGCGAGCATTGCCAGACGACCCTGGCGACGATCCAGGTCGACAACGGCCGCTGCTGGCGCTGCCAGAACCCGGTCCACCTGATCCAGCTTCCGCAGTGGTATCTGCGCATCAGCGCATACCTGCAGGAGAACGACCGCCGGCTGCAGGAGCTCGCCGAGACCGACATCTGGGATCAGGTGGCGCTCTCCAGCCAGCGCTTCGTGCTCGGACGCGTCGACGGAGTTGAGCTCGATCTCGGCGACTCCGAGCGGGGCGTGCTGACGGCGTTCACCCCGCACGGCGACGCGCTCGCGCTCGCGCGCTTTGTGCTGATCTCGCCCAAGCACCCCGACATCGATCGCTGGGCAGAGGAGCCCGCGGTGCGCGAGCGTCTTGAGGATCTGCGCTCGGGCGGCCTCGAGCGCAGCGAGCGCGACGCCGAGGCGATTCCGCTGATCGACACCGGTAGCCGGCTGCCGGCGCCCGCCGGCGGCGAGCCGCTGCCGGTGCTTATCTCGCCGGTCGTCGACGGGCGCTTCGGCGCGACCGCGATCCTCGGCATCCCCGCGCGCGATCACAGTGACGCGCTGATCGCCGGGCGACTCGGGCTCCAGATCAGCGAGGACGGCGAGGACGACGCTGGGTCGGCGGAGGTCGAGGGGGCCCGCCCGGCGGTCCGCTACCGGGCCAACGATTTCTCGATCTCGCGCCAGCGCTCGTGGGGAACGCCGATCCCGATCGTCTATTGCGAGGGCTGCGGCGCGGTGCCGGTGCCCGCCGAGCAGCTGCCGGTCGTGCTGCCGCTCGACCTCAGGCGGACCGGCACCGGCAACCCGTTGGCCGAGCGCGCCGATTTCGTCCAGACCACGTGTCCCCGCTGCGGCGGCCCGGGACGGCGCGAGACGGACACGCTCGACTGCCACTTCGACGCGCTCTGGCTGTGGGTGCCGGCCTGCGTCCCCGCCGACACGCGCGAGCGGCCGCTCGAGGAGATCTTCGCGCTGGAGGACCTGCGTGCGTGGCTGCCCTGCGAGCGCGTCGTCGCGGGCTCGGACAGCGGCAACTTCGTGTTCGATCAGCGCATCGTCACCAAGGCGCTGCGCGACATCGGCCCGCTCGCGTTCCTCGCCGACGGGGAGCCGTTTGCGGGCTGCCTGTTTCACGAGATGGTGATCCGCGATGGGCGCAAGATGAGCAAGCATCTCGGCAACGTCGTGGACCCCGACGAGCTCGTCGCCGCCTACGGAGCGGACACGGTCCGCCTGGCGACCCTCTACGCGGCCCGCCCCCAGCGCTCGTTGAACTGGAGCGACTCCGCGGTCCTGCGCTGCCACCGCTTCCTCACTCAGGTGTGGGATTTCACCCAGGCACGGCTTGCAGCGGGCGACCCCGAGCCCGCCCCCGCGCAAGGCCCCCTGTCGGGCAACGGACAACCGAGCGCACACGGGCTGATCGCGGCGCCGACCGCTCCGAACTCGAGCGACGCGCAGTCGCCGCCGAGGGACTCGACCGAGCATCTGCGGTCACGTCTTCAAAAATGGTGCGACACTGCCGTCGAGAAGACGACTGGGGAGATGGCCGCCTTGGAGATGCACAGCGCCGTGAGAAACGTCATGCGCCTGTTCGACCGCATCAAGGACTTCGAGAAACGGGTGCTCGCCCGCACCGACGAGCTCGGGGCGGCCGACCGCGACGCTCTGCTGCGTGCGCTGGGAGTGCTGATGCAGCTGCTCGCGCCGCTCGCGCCGCACCTCGCCGAGGAGCTGTGGATCGCGCTCGGCAACGAGGGCGATGCGCCAGTGCCGTGGCCGGAGGCGACTTCCCGGGTGGCTGCATGAGCCCCTCCGCGTCCGCTTCGAGCACGGGTTCCGGCCCACGCGCGCGCACGCGCTCGTGCGCGACGGGGCTGCGCTGCAACCGCTGCGACCGCAACTACCCGCTCAGCGAGAGCGTGTTCACCTGCCCGGACTGCGGCAAGGGCCTGGACATCACCTACGACTATGAGCTCGCGGCGCGGCGCTTCGAGGAGCTGCCCCGCTCGGAGCGCCCGCTGAACATCTGGCGCTTCGAGGAGCTGTTGCCGATCGTCGACGCCTCCGCGCAGGCGCGCGTCGGTCGCTTCGCCGGCTACACGCCGCTGATCCCGGCCGACCGACTGGGCGCAGAGCTGGGCATCGACAACCTCTACCTCAAGGACGACTCGACCTCCCGGCCCAGCCTCTCCTACAAGGACCGCGTCGTCTCGATGTCCATCGCGCGGCTACTCGAGCTCGGCAAGGATGAGATCGGCTGCGTCTCCACCGGCAACGTCGGCACCGCGGTCGCCTCGCTCGCCGCGAAGGCGGGCGCCGCCGCGTACGTCTTCTACCCGAACCGGCTCGAGGACATGAAGGCCCGCGCCTGCCGCGCGCTCGGCGCCGAGGTCTGCCAGGTGGAGGGAAACTACGACGAAGTCAACCGCCGCTGCCGCGAAATCGCCGAAGCCACGGGGTTGGAGTTCGCGAACATCACGCTGCGTCCGTTTTATGCGGAGGGCGCCAAGACCGAGTCCTTCGAGATCGTCGAACAGCTGGGCGGGAAGGCTCCCGGGCACATCGTCACGGCAGCCGCCGGCGGCACGCTGTCCTCGCGCATGCACAAGGGCTTGCGCGAGCTGCAGATACTCGGGCTCGCCGAGACCGACGCCACCCGTATCCACATCGCTCAGCCGAGCGGCTGCAACCCGATCGCCAGCGCGATCTTGGCCGAGGAGGCCGAGATTCACCCCGTCACGCCGGAGACCGCAGCGCACTCGCTGGCGATCGGCGCGCCCGGCGATGGCTATCTCGTGATCGACGCCGTGCGCAAACGCGGCGGGACGGGAGGCTTTGCCAGCGATCCGGAGATCTTCGCCGGCATCGACCTGCTGGCGGCGACCGAGGGCCTGCTGACCGAGCCGGCCGGCGGCACCACGATCGCCGTGCTGGGCAAGCTCGCAGCCGAAGGCAAGTTCGCGCCCGGTGAGACGGTCGTGGCGATCATCACCGGCAACGGGCTGAAGACGCTCGATGACCACCCCGCGAAGCCCTGGCCGGCTAAGGTCGACATCCAGCTGGATGCGATGCTTGCGACGCTCGAGGAGCTAAGGCGCAAGCCCAGCCCGATCGCCGCGTGACGCGCTAGCGCGCGCAGCGCTCACGGACGGCGGCTCGTTTTCGCGCGGCCTTTGCCCGCTCGCGAACGCGCTTTCGTCGCCGTCGCTTTTTTGGTGGCGCTCGCTTTTTTGCGCGCCGACGCCCCTCGTTTGCGCCCGGACCCGGTCACGGAGCCGATGTCTTTTTGCATCCGCTCGAGGTCGCTGCGCACGGTCCTGCTCAACTTGGCCGCATCCCGGCGGGCATCTTTGAGGCGCTTGCCGAGGTCCTTGCGCAGATCGGATGCACCCGAGCTGAGACTGCCGCGCAGCGATGCGAGTTCGCTCTGGGCCGTTTCAAGAGATGACGCCACCTTGTCGATCGCGCGTCCGTTCTGCTGGTGTCTCGTCCGCGCCGCCGCGGACGCCTGCGATTTGGCTTGTGCGCGCGGTTTCGCTTTTGCGCTCGCGCGTGGTTTGGCTTTCGCTTTGGCTTTTCTCGCGCCGGCTTTTCCCCTGGTCGCTTTCGCTGCTGCTGGCATCGCTACTCCTTCCGGTCCTCGAGTCGCATGTCGCTCGCGCGAGTCTGCCCACGATCCGCCCCGCCGTCAAGTGCGCGTCTCCGCGGCACGAAGGTATGCGAACGGTCGCGCCGCTCCCAGCGCCGTTTGCCGCACTTCGACTGTGGCTAACTACGTAACCGCCGCGAGGTCTGCTTCACGCTACGCGGCGTGCGTTGCAGCGGCGAGTTCGGCTCGAATCGGGGCCTCCGGCTCGACGCGTTCGCTGTCACTCGGCTGGGCTGGGAGCAGCACCGCGGCCATGATCGCCCCGGCTGCTGCCACGCCGCCGGCCACCAGGCAGCCGACACTCAGACCATGGATGAACGCCGGCGAGCCCGCGGTGTGGACCGCGGCGCCGAGCAGCCGCTGACCGGCGCCAGCGAGGTGGCCCGCGACGGCGAGCGCAGCGCCGACCGACTGGTGCGCTGCGACGGCGAGGGTCGCGGGCAGGCGCGTGGGCAATGCCGCGGTCAAGCGGCTGCTGTACAGCGACGCTTAAACGCTTCCGATGACCGCGACGCCGAGCGTCCCGCCGAGCAGTCGGGTGGCGTCGTTGACGGCTGACCCGACACCCGCCTTCGCGCGCGAAACGACACCCATGATCGCCTCGGTCGCGGGCGCGCTGGTGAAGCCCATGCCGAACCTGTACAGCACCATCTGCGCGGCGATCGTGCCATAGCCCGTGCTGAGCGAGACCGCCGCGGCGACCCACACGTAGAACACCGTCACGAACAACAGGCCGCCTGCACGACCAGCTTGGTGCCGAAGCGAACGGCGAGCTTGGTCCCCAAGACCGACGCGACGGCGACCGATGTCGCCACCAGAAGCAAATGCGAGCCCGTCGACAGCGGCCCGTAGCCCTTGATGAACTGGAAGTACTGGGTCATCAGGAAGATGAAGCCGAACACCGAGAAGAAGGCCACTGTCACCGAGCCGCTCGCGGCGGTGAACCGGGGAATGCGAAACAAGCTGAGATCAAGCATCGGTGCGCCCGCGCGACGCTCCCAGGCGATGAACACGCCGAGCAGGGTCGCCGCGAGGGCGAACCCGGCGAGTGTGCGTGTCGCGCCCCAGCCGTTAGTTGGGCGCCTCGATGATCGTGTAGATCAGGAGCCCCATCGCGGCGGTCGACAGAGCGATCCCGGGGCGATCCGCCGCCGGGGCTTGCGGGTCGCGAGACGCGGGCACGCTGAACGCGACCAGCGCGGCGCCGAGCGCGGCGACGGGCGCGATCGCGAAGAAGATGCTCGACCAGGAGAAGCGCTCGAGCAGCCAGCCCCCAACGATTGGCCCGAGCGCGATCGCCACGCCCGCGGTCGCGCCCCACAGTCCGGTCGCCCGCGCTCACAGGCCTGTACCGCCGATAGGCCGCGCATGCCGTGCGACTTCAGTCGCTCCACACCCACTCGCGGATCTCGGGCGGATCCTCGAAATGCTCGCGCGCGTACCTCACGGACTCATCGATCCGTGACTGACACTCCGCGATCAAGCCCGGTGCGCGCTCGCTCAGGCGGGGCACGCGGCGAATCGCCTCCGCCGCCAGGTGAAACCGGCTCATGGAGTTCAGGACGCACATCTGAAACGGCGTGGTGGTGGTGCCCTGTTCGTTGAAGCCTCGTACGTGGATCCGATCAACGAGGGGGTGCCCATGCACGATCTCGTGAATCGCCCGTTGGTATCCGTGGAATGCGAACACAACGGGCTTGTCCGCCGTGAACAGCTCGCCGAACTCAGCACTGCTCATTCCGTGCGGGTGATACGCGCTCGGGAATAGCCGCATCAGATCGACGACGTTGACGACGCGCACGCGCAAATCCGGCACGAGCTGTCGTAGCCACCACGCGGCCGCCACCGTCTCGAGCGTCGGGATATCCCCGGCGGCACCCAGAACGACGTCCGGCTCGCCGCCGCCGTCGCTGCTGAGGCGCGGCAGCACCGAGGCGCCGCGAGTGCAGTGCTCGATCGCGTGATCGAGGTCGAAGTACTGGAGCTGCGGCTGCTTGTCGATCACGATCAGATTGACGTAGTCGCGGCTGCGCAAGCAGTGGTCGGCGACCGACATCAGGCAGTTCGCGTCGGGCGGCAAATAGATGCGCGCGACCGTACCCCGCTTGGACAGGATCACGTCGATCAAGCCGGGGCCCTGGTGGCTGAAGCCATTGTGATCGTTGCGCCAGCAGGTCGAGGTCAGCAGCACATTCAGCGAGGCGACCGGCGCCCGCCAGGGCAGCTGCACCGCCTGCTCGAGCCACTTCGCATGTTGCACGGTCATCGACGCGGAGACCATCGCAAACGCCTCGTAGGTGGCGAACAATCCGTGCCTGCCGGTGAGCAGATAGCCTTCCAGCCAGCCCTCGCAGAGGTGCTCGCTGAGTACCTCCATCACGCGACCATCCGGGCTCAGATGATCGTCGACGTCGAGCGTCCGGCCGACGAAACAGCGCGTCTCCACCTCGAAGACGTTGCCCAGGCGGTTCGAGTTCGTCTCGTCGGGGCAGAACAGCCGGAAGTTGCTCGTCGCGGCGTTGCGCGCGTAGATGTCGCGCAGCATCTTGCCCAGCTGGCGCGTAGATTCGTGGCGTTCGCCGCCGGGACGCTCGACAGCGAGGGCGTAGTCGCGGAAGTCAGGAACCTCCAGGTCGATCAGCAGCTTGCCGCCATTCGCGTGCGGGTTGGCGCTCATGCGGCGCTCGCCAGGCGGCGCGAGCGCGGCGAGTTCGGGGATGAACCTGCCATCGGCGTCGAACAGCTCGTCCGGACGGTAGCCGCGCAGCCACTGCTCGAGCTGCGCGAATTGCTCGGGATCCTCGCGCACGCGTGCCAACGGCACCTGGTGCGAGCGGAAGGTGCCCTCCGCGGGCTGGCCGTCGACCACCTTCGGACCGGTCCAGCCCTTTGGCGTGCGCATCACGATGGCCGGCCAGCGGGGGCGCTCGAAGACACCGTGCTCGCGAGCGGCTTGCTGGATCGCGCGAATCCGCTCGTAGCAGCGGTCGATCGCCGCGGCGAGGCCCTGGTGTACGCGCCCGGGATCATCGCCCTCGACGAGGTTCACCTCGTAACCGTTGGCCCGCAAGAGGGCCACGACGTCTTCATCGCTGGCGCGACCGAGCACGGTCGGGCCGCTGATCTTGTAGCCGTTGAGGTGCAGAATCGGCAGGACCGCGCCGTCACGAGCCGGGTTGAGGAAGCTCGTGCCCTTCCAGGCGCCGGCGAGCGGTCCGGTCTCGGCCTCGCCGTCCCCGACCACCGCTGCGACGATCAGGTCGGGATTGTCAAACGCGGCGCCGAAGGCGTGAGCCAGTACGTAGCCAAGCTCGCCGCCCTCGTGGATTGAGCCTGGGGTGTGCACGCTGACGTGGCTGGGAATCCCGCCGGGAGTGGAGAAGCGGCGACACAGCAGCCGCACTCCCGCCAGGTCCTGTGCGGCCTCGGGATAGACCTCCGAGTAGGTCCCCTCGAGGTACGCCAGGGCGACCAGCGCCGGACCGCCATGACCTGGTCCTGTCAGATAGATCAGATTGGCATCCTGTTGACTGATCAGCCGGTTGAGGTGGATGTAGATCAGGCTCAGCCCAGGGGACGTGCCCCAATGGCCCAGCAGTCGCGGCTTGATCTGCTCCTGACGCAACGGCTCACGCAGGAGCGGGTTCTCGCTCAAGTAGATTTGCGCGACCGTCAGGTAGTTGGCTGCCTGCCAGTATCGCTGCATCCGCTCCAGCAGCGCGGGCGCCAACGGCCCGACGACCGGCGTTTCGTTTCCGTTTCCCGCAGGCCGCTCTTCGGCAGTGGCCACGGCGCTGGAGCTAGTCACGTCGAAGCGAAAGGCGCTCGCCATCGTCGGCTCCTTCGTCTGTGAACGGGTTTCGCCGCCGACATGCTAAGGCCATCCGCCACGCGAGCCGGCGGCGATAACAACCGAGTGCTGCGAGCATCGAATTCCCAGGCGGGCGTGGCGTCGCGGAGCGTCGAGATCCGGACGCCCGACCCGCGACGCTTCCTCGCGGGGAGGTCGACACCGCCCGGACGCCACGGAGCTCGACGACGGCCACGAGAGCGGGCCAGAGGCGTGCTCTTCTGCGGTCCTGGCAACGGGTCGCCGCGGTCTCACCGCGCTACCAGGTCCAGAGCTGCACGCGAGAACTCTCGGGTAGTCTGTGTCGTGCGAAACAGCGGCATTCCTAATGGTCGTGGGAGCTAACGGGTGAACAGCGCAATCGATGGTGATGCCGACATCCGGGCTCGGATCCAGCAGCACTGGGAGGCTTCCGAGCGCGGAGACATTGACGCTGAGCATGCGATCTACGCTGCAGACGCGATCCTGGACTACCCGCAGTCGGGCGAGCGCTTCAGGGGACGGTCACGGATCCAAGCGCAACGCGGTGGGCATCCGGCCGAACGCCACTTCACCATCCGCCGGATCCTGGGCTGCGGCGACCTGTGGGTGAGCGAATGCGTGATCACGTATGACGGCGTGCCCACATGCTCGCTCAGCGTCATGGAGATCACCGACGGTCTTGTGACACACGAGACCCAGTACTTCGCCGATCCGTTCCCCGCGTCTCCCGGGCGCGCCGCGCTTGCTGAGCCGATTCCCGGCCGCGAGCAATAAGTGCCAGCTCGCCTATCTCGCCGGCTCCTATAGGAAAGCCCCGCCGGAGCGGGGCTTTCCCTTAAGCAGGTCTATAAGCCGGAGAGTCGTCATACCAGACAGCAACTCCTAGCGGGGCCTGCCCAAAAGCCGAGGCCCCGATGTTCAACGCCCTCTCTGACTTCATCATCTACTGCCGCGTCGAGCGCCGCTTGGCAGAGTTGACGTGTAAGGCGTATGAGCGCGACGTGCGCGCATGTCTTGAGTTCCTTCGCGGTCACGGCGTCGCAGCGCTCGCGGAGATCCGCACTCCCGACCTGCGGCGTTTCCTGGCCGAGGAGGCCACGCATCGCCCGGCGCCCTCAAGCCAGGCACGCACGGTGGCTGCGCTGCGCTGCTTCTTTCGCTTTTGTGTGGAGAGCGACTACTCAGAGCGCGATCCCGCCCATGTTCTGCGCACGCCCAAGAAGCGCGAAGCGCTGCCCGACGTACTCGACCGCAAAGAGCTCTTGCGGCTGCTTGACGTGCCCGCCCGTGAGGGCGTGTGGACACGGCTGCATACCGGCAAGCTCGAGCGCGATCGGCTGCTCCTGGCGCTGTTCGCCTACGGCGGGCTGCGTCGCTCAGAGCTGCTCGGCCTGGACTGGGACGACGTCGACCTGGAGCGCCGCCTGATCCGCGTGCGAAACGCCAAGGGCGGCCGCCAGCGCGTCCTGCCGATCCACCCCGGCCTCGTGCCGCTGTTCGTCGCCTACCTCTCGACGCGCACGCCGCTCGATGACCCGGCGCTATTCGTAGGCGTGCTCGGCAATCGTCTCTCCCCCACCATCCTCGCCAACACGTTTCGCCGCTACGCCCACGCGGCGGGCGTCGCCAAGCGCAAGCGAATCACGCCCCACACACTACGCCACGTAGTCGCCTCGGAGCTTCTGAGCGCTGGCGCGAACCTGCGCCAGATCCAGGAGCTGCTCGGGCACAAGCACCTGGACTCCACGCAGCGCTACACGCACGTCACCGCCCATCAGCTGGTCAAGCGCCTGCATTTCGTCGTGGCCGAAACCGATACGAGCGAGCAGACCGACACGCGGGCGATCGCCGCACGCTGAGGCGTCAGGCGCTGCAGCTTGTTATCTGCCCGCGGTCCCGCTGAGTCCGCGCAGCGCTGACGCTATGCCGCGAGGCAGGAGCGTGCACGATCTCGACCAGTCGTTATGGTGCCACGCAGCCGTTGAGGGGTTGGACGCCCGGATGGCACACGCCGCGGGGCATCCCTTTGGCCGATTCCCGCAACATCCTCTTCGCGGAGGGCGTGAGCACCAGGCGCCGACGGAGCATTGTCCTGAGTGACGGCGGTGGGAAGCGCCGAAATCGCCACCCGGCGGCGGTGACCCTTCCATGCCGATCGCGCCCGGCGCAGAATCGCGCCGGGCGGTCTCCGTGTGAGCCGGCCGCCCGCCTAGGGAAGGGACACCGACATGCGGCAGAGCACGGGCCGCTCGCAACGGCCTGTCTGTCGCCAGGCTTGAGTGGCATACTCGTTATGTGGTTGAGCTTTGGCGGGCGCGCCTGTTGCGGGTCACGTTGGTGGTGGTGTCCGCTGTGACTGTAGGCCCAGGCGTTGCCGTAGCGACGGCGGATGGCGTCGATGGCCACGGCAGCGATCTGCTCGTTACGTTCGCCGCTCGCAGCTGCCCGACGTACACCGACGTCACCGCGAATCTGGCGCGCAACGACATCCAGGAGAGCCTGCGCGATCTGGGGCCTGACACGCCATACACCTCCGGCGAACCGATCAATCCGACTAAGGAGGACCAGTTCCAGCCGAAGTGCACGCCGATCGTCAATTGGCGTTTCACGTTCGGTAGCGGCATCGGCGGGGCGCTGCGGGGCCCATGGGGCTCGCTGTCGTATGTCAGTAACCCCGACGCTACCGAAATACTGACGCGCGCAAGCACGCCGATGCTCGACGAAGAAGGCCGACCCGTCGCGGGCGAGTCGATCGCGGGCGCGACGACCGTTGAGCTGAGCGAAGAACAGGCGGCTCGCGTGGCCAGCGGGTCGCTGTGGGTGCAGGGTGGGACGGTCGATGACCCGGTGCTGAATAAGCTCTATCCGGGCACCTACGGCTTTGCAGCGCTGCGCTGCGCGGTGGATAACCTCAACGGCGATAACGTCGAGCGGCTGAGCTTTCCCACCGGCGCGCGGCACGTCTTCTGTTACGCCTACTACGTGGTGCCACCGCCGACGAGCGGCACGATCGTGATCCGCAAGGTCGTGAGCGGCGAAGGCGGGCCAGCCCAGTCGTTCGTGATGCGCGGCAACATCAGCTATGACCCGAGCGGCACATTCGCGCTTTCGGCGAGCAGCGGCCAGCCGGCCTCACAAACATTCTTTCGAGCGAACACCTATCCGGGCGAACCGCCTTGGACGGTCACCGAGGACGCGACCCCCGGCTTCGTGCTGACCGGGTTGGAATGCACTCACGGCGCGAGCACGGTGACCGTCGACCGCGCCGCGGCACGGGTGGACATCGCGCTCGCCCCCGACGACACGGTGACGTGCACCTATACGAACGCGCTGCGCCCAACCGCCGGTGTGCTCGTGCTGCGCAAGATCACCGAACAGGGGGTCGGCACCTTTCCGTTCACGGTTACCTCGACCGGCACCGGCTTCAAGGCCACGCGCACGATCACCACGACGCAGGCGGGAGTCGCCGCCGTCGCCAGCCCGATCAAGGTCAGTCCCGGCACCTACAAGGTCAGCGAGGGGCCCGCGCAAGGATCACCCGCCAAGGCCTGGACGCTGCAGGGCCTTCGCTGCAACGGCAGCCCGAGTGACGGGACCGTGACGATCGCCGTGAACAGCGGCGCGGTCTGCACCTTCACGAACCGTCAGCGCCACCTCGGCGTGATCAACATTCGCGAGATCACCCGCGGCGGGGTGGGCACCAGCGGCTTTATTGTCCGCCCGTTCCAGGGCCTGAAGCCCAAGGTCCACGTCAGCGAAACCGACTACCAGAAGCACGCCACGACGAAGGTCTCTGGCCAACCGGCGCAGGCGACCGGCGACTCGACAGTCAAGCTGCCGCTCGGCTACTACGAGATCCGCCAGACCGAAACGGTCTCTTCGCTCCCGGCGGCCTGGCCGCTCACCCAGGTCGTGTGCAACGGTCAGTCGAAGCCCTTCGCGGCAGGACTGGTGGTGGTGCGCCTACGCGAAGACCGGCCGCAGATTAACTGCACCTTCACGAACGTGCGCAGCGCGACGCTGCCGCCCGGCCTAAAACCCCTGCCGCCCGGCGTCACGCCGAGCCCGCCGGGCCCCCTGCCGCCGACCCCCGAGCTGCCGTCGCTCGTTCCCGGCGCACCGCCCCCGGTCACGCCCGGAGCCGCGGCCGCCAACCTGGCGCTCACGAAGACCGCCGAGCGCACCTCCGCCACCGTTGGCGAAATCGTGCCGTACACGATCACCGCCCGAAACACGGGCGGGGTGGCCGCCTATCACGTCATCGTCGGCGACCAACCGATATCCGACCTGCAGCTCGTATCCGCGAACCCCACTCAGGGGAGCTGCAACGAAGAAGTCCCATTGGTCTGCCGACTTGGCACGATCGAGGCGGGTCACAGCGCGAGGATCACCGTGCGGATGCGGGTGACGGCGCCGGGCACAGCGCGCAACGTCGCGATCATCGGATCCTCGGCCAGCGAGGCGCGCCTGTCCGACAACATCGCCGCCTCGGCAACAGTGCATGTGCATCCCCGTCGCGAACCCGCGGCATGCGCGTCCGTTGCCTCTGACGTGATCGCACACGCGGCCTGCTGAAAGAGGCTGCGAGTCCACTCCCGCTGGCTTCGACCTCGCCGCCCCCTCGAAGAATTAGGAGAAAGCAGGCGAAGACACGCGCCTCGTCCACTACCGAAACCGATTACGTTGAACTCGTGGTCGGAGCTTCGATGCTCCCTATCGGGGACGCTTGGCCCTCGAGCCTCGCGATCATCTCTTGCAGTTCGTCGGCGACCTCGCGCGCATCTGCGAGCGCGATGCGGATACCGCTGGCGTCGTCGGCAGAGCGGCGCGCCTTTCGACCGACCTCGCGCCTGACGAGCTCTCCCAGCGCAGCATTTACGGGAGTCGTCCCGAGCCGGGCCCGGAAGGCCGCCCACACCTCGTCGCTGACCTGCACGCGGGCAATGCGGTCGCGCTGGTGTGCGTCCTCCTTGGCGGCCCTCTCACCGCGCAGTCGTCGCTGCTTGCCCATGTATACAAGTATACGATGCATCGCTAGGTGCAACTGTGTGCCGCGAAGCGGAGCGTAGCGACGCTTCGCGGCAGGGGATGCCTATGCGGACGGCCGGGAAGGCCGCGTTGGAGCATAGGTGCGCGGATGCTGCGGATAGACCGTGGACGTCGTGCGGGGCGAGCTCGTGCGGGAGCTCGGGGCTAGCGGCGAGCGGGCCGGGCGAACAGCTTGGCTGAGAACAGTGAGGGCCGGCGGGTTGCGCCGGCGCGCGCACCAGAGCGTGCCAGCTGCTCAGGCGAGCGTGCCGAGCACGGCGAGCCCGAGGCAGCAGGCGCGAACGCCCTGGCTGCCGCACCGCCCGCCTGGTGTACCAGGTACTTATGGTGGTTTACCGGCGGGACCTCGATCTCGAACAGCACCTCGATGAGACCTCGGCACGGCCACGAGCTCCTCGTAGCTCGGCTGACGCATCTCTGATGACCGGGGCCCTCGCTCAACTCGACCGGCGACGCAGCTACGATCGCCATGGACAAGTCCAGCCTTGCCAGGAAGAAGCTCCGATCAACACTCCCACGAAACAGAAGACACGCATTGGCGCTGACGATCCACGGATTGCCCGTGCCGTCTTCACGCTGCGCGAGACGGCCGCCTATCTGGGTATCCCAAAGTCTACGGTCCAGTGGTGGGCACGTCCTCCGGACACCAAGCAATCTCTGATCACCTGTTTTCCAACGCATGGACGCCAGGCGACGGTTCCGTTCATTGGCTTCGCGGAGGCATACGTGCTGTCGAGCTTCAGGCGCGCCGGGGTGCCGCTGCAGCGGATCCGACCCGCCGTTGAGGTCCTCACCAAGGAAATTGGTGTCGAGCACGCTCTTGCCTCGAAGCGCCTCTACACCGATGGCGCCGAGGTGCTCTTTGACTACGCGACCAAGTATGGCGATCGCGACGTGATGGACCTCGTAGTGGTCCGCACCCAGCAGCGTCAGTTCTCCGAGGTCGTCAAGGGCTACCTGAGGCGCATCCACTACGGAGGCGATGGCTGGGCGGACGCAGTGCGCCTGCCGACGTACGCGAACGCCCAGGTGCTCGTCGATCCCAGGGTCGCGTTTGGACTACCTCTCGTGGTTCATGGCGGGGCCCGAGTCGAGGATCTCGTTGACCGATTCCAGGCCGGGGACTCCGTCGCAGACATCGCGGCGGATTTCAGGGTTCCTCGCGACGAGGTTGAGGACGTGATCCGCGTCGCGACGCGAGCGGCGGCCTAAGTCTTGCAACGCGCGCGCTGCGCCGGATAACTCCCCGGCGGTGGCCCGTAAAACTGAACGATCGCCTGAATTCTTCGTCGACCGCAGCCTCGGCAAGAGCATCGTGGAGGGTCTGCGGGAGACGGGACTCACCGTCCGCTCGATGGCAGACGTCTATGGGGAGAAACGAGCCCAACGCCTGCCAGACGAGGTCTGGCTGCACGACGCAGGCGAGAAGAGGTGGATCGTCCTTACGAAGGACGACGCCATCCGGCGCAGGCCGGCCGAGCGCGACGCGATGATCGCAGCAGCCGTTCGCGTGTTCTGCCTGACTACCGCCCAGCTGCGTGGCGCCGAGCAGACCGAGCGCTTCGTACAGAACCGTGACCGCATCATCCGCCAGGCGCGCGCGCCCGGCCCCTACATCTACGGGGTGTACGAGAACGGGCCCAAGCGACTATGGCCCCTGCCTAGTGCAGTGTTCCGGAAGTGTCTTGTAATCATAAGGTAGTTCTGGTACGTTGAGGGTGTGGGGCGTGCTGCTGATGTGATTGATCTCTCTGAGGCGGAGGAGCGCGAGCTGCAATTGTGGCTTCGTCGGCCATCGGTCCCTCAGCAGCAGGCGACGCGTGCACGGATCGTTTTGCGTGCTGCCGAGGGTGCGACTAACACGCAGATCGCTTCAGAGACGCACGTTTCGCTGCCCACCGTCGGGCTGTGGCGGCGGAATTTCTTTGAGCGTCGCTTGGCGGGCTTGGCTGACGCGCCGCGCTCGGGGCGTCCGCGCCAGATCGACGATGATGAGGTGCAGCGGGTTCTCGCCAAGACGCTGGAGAGCCCGCCGGATGGTAGTACGCACTGGAGCGTGCGGCGGCTGGCCGCCGCGACAGGGCTATCCCCCACGACAGTGCACCGGATTTGGCGTGATCACAAGCTCAAACCGCACCAGGTCCGTTCGTTTAAGTTCTCCAAAGACCCGCAGCTGGCCGAGAAGGTCGTCGATGTCGTCGGGCTTTACCTGGACCCACCAAAAGGCGCTCTAGTGCTGTGCATCGACGAGAAGACCCAGATCCAGGCGCTCGACCGCACCCAGGCGACGCTGCCGATCAAGCCCGGCAAGGCCGCACGGATGACCCACGACTACAAGCGCAACGGCACAACAAGCCTCTACGCGGCCTTGGAGATCGCGACGGGCGAGGTCACCGGGACGTGCTACCCCAAACACCGCCACCAAGAGTTCCTGGCGTTCCTGAACACGCTCGTGCGCGCCTACCCACGCCGTCCGCTGCACGTTGTGCTCGACAACTCCTCAACCCACAGCACCCCAGAGGTCAAGCGCTGGCTCGCTCGCCACCAACGCGTGCACTTCCACTTCACCCCGACCGGCGCATCCTGGATGAACATGATCGAGATCTGGTTCTCGATCCTCACCAACCAGCAAGTCCGCCGCGGCGTCTACCACGACGTCCCCGAGCTCATCGCCGCGATCAACTACTTCATCGAGCACTACAACCAGCGCGCCGAGCCCTTCATCTGGACCAAGACCCCCGAGCAGATCATCACCAAGGCCACAACAACAACCTACTTCAGGAACACTGCACTAGATGATGATTCGCCCGCGACGCCTGCGCGCCACAATCAAGCCGTAGTGAAGCGCATGACCTGCGCCTCGTCGTGCTTCGGGCCTGAATTACCGTACGCGGCCGGGGGTGGGGCCGTCCAGCGCGACGGTTCGCTGCGCACCAACTTCGTGCCGGCGAGCATGTTGGCGTGGGTGCACGCCGGTGGGAGAAAGGGAACCGGACCTCGAACAGGTCCGCTCCGTTCGGGCGTACGGGACAGCGTCCTCACGATAAGTTTGCGAGCTTTGCCTTATTTTGCTAATTTGGCCTAGATGGCCCATGACGATTATCAATGTCCGGCGTGGCCGACGACCGGACACGATCCGGCCGTGCCTTCGTGCCCGCCGATAGCCTTGCGCTGGGGACGCTTCAGGTCGCGTTGTCTCAAGCGCGCCAAGCGGACGATGGGCGCCCGGCGCTCGAAGTGCTCGCCGGGTCGCTTCTCGAGCTCGGTGTGCGCGCGGCTCCCTCGGCTCGTTCCGGGCGCCTGATCGCTCGTGACCGCGAAGCGTGGCTCGGACGGCTGCAGAGCGCGCGACGCAGCGAGAGCACGGTCAACGCGTACCGCATCGCGATCGATGAACTCCTCGCCTGGGCTGCGCGCGAGGAACGCTCCGCAGAGCTGTTCGATGAGCAGGCGATCGTGGACTATCTCGATGACTACCGCCGGCGCCTTCACCCGGCGCCTGCCACCTACCATCGCCGCTTTTTGCTGTTGCGGCGCTTCATGCGCTGGGTCAGCCTTCGCAACGGGGTACCCGACCCGTTTCTTGAACTGCAGGCGCCGCCGAAGCCCAGGCAGGAGAGCGACTGGCTGACGCGGGAGGAGTTCGCGCAGCTCCTTGCTGCCGCCGAGCGTCCCGCGCGCCGGCGTCCCGGCCTCGTGGAGCGCGACCAGCTCGTGCTGTTGACCCTGGCGATGACCGGCCTGCGCCGCTCCGAGCTGATCGCCCTGGATTGGCGCGACGTGACGCTCGATGGGCCGCGCCCGTCGCTGCTGGTGCGCCGAGGCAAGGGCGGAAGGCCTTGACGCCAGCCGCTGCCGACAGAGCTCGCCCGACGCCTGTCCCGCTGGCGCGCGGCGCGGGAGGCATCCGCGTCTGACCCCGTGTTCTGCGGGCTGGGCGGCGCGAGGCTTCAGCCGACGATCCTCGCCGGAATCATCCATCGCACCGCCACGCGCGCCGGCATTGAGAAGCATGTCACCGCGCACACCCTGCGCCACACCGCGGCGACATGGCTGCGCCAGGCGACGGGCGACACGCGCCTGGTCGCCGAGTATCTCGGGCACGCAGACCTCTCCACGGTGGCCCGCTATGCGCACGTCGCAGACGAGGAGCTCCACGCCGCGGCCCGGGTCCTCGCCGAGGACGATGGCCCACCGCCGTCGCCCCGCGCCACGTACCCGACATCCGGGCGACGCGGGCGGATTCATCCCGGTCAGCTCGCCGCCTGGGACTGACCGGTGCGGCGATCCGCTGCGCCTGCTAGAAACCGTCATGCGGTGCGGAGCGCTGCCGGGGTATTCCTGGGCGCCCGCGCCGAGCGATTCCATAGAGATCGCCCCGCGACGTTCGGTAGCGACGCTTAGCATGATGAGAACCCAGCGACTCGACCTATAGAAAGACCCCGCATTTGCGGGGCCTTTCCTTAGCAGGTCGATAAGCCGGATTCTGTCGTCGAGCAGCCATCCATCTTTGCGGCCCACCTGGACCTTGGCGGGCAACCTGCAAACGGTCCGTCTTGGCCTTGCACCGGGTGGGGTTTACCCAGCCGCCGCGTCACCGCGACGCTGGTGCGCTCTTACCGCACCATTTCACCCTTGCCCGTCCGCCGTTCACGTGGGACGGCGGACGTCGGCGGTATGTTTCTGTGGCACTTTCCCTCGGGTTTCCCCGGGTCGATCACTCGACCACCCTGCCCTTCGGTGTCCGGACTTTCCTCGAATGCACTTTGCATTCGCGGCTGCCTGACCTGCCTTTACCACGGTAGCGCGCCGTGGCGCTCCCGTAAAGAGAGATCCCGCCGCGGCACGTCCCGAGCCTCGCGACGGCGGTCGAAGACGGTGGGCGCTCGCCCTCTGCGCGGGGGTGCGCCAACTGCCCGCGAACCGTTCTGCTCGCGCCACTCAGATGCTTCTCAGCAGGCCGACGACGCGGCCGATTACCTTGACGTCGTCGCTCCTGATCGGCTCCATCGTCTCGTTCTCGGGTTGCAGCCTGATGTGGTCGCGCTCGCGGAAGAACCGCTTGATCGTCGCCTCGTCGGCGAGCAGCGCCACGACTATGTCGCCATCGCGCGCCGTATCCTGAGAGCGCACGACGACGTAGTCGCCCTCGAGGATCCCTGCGTCCTTCATCGATTCGCCGCGCACGCGGAGCAGATACTGGCCGTCTCCCCCGCCGGCGAACTCGGGCACCGACACGTAGTCTTCGACGTTCTCCTCGGCGACCACCGGTTCTCCGGCGGCAACCGCGCCGAGCAGCGGTAGGCTCTGCGGGCGGACGATCCCCCGCACGCTCTCGACCGCGCTGCCGACCGCGCGGTCGAACAGCTCGATCGCTCGCGGCTTGGAAGGGTCTCGCCGGAGGAGCCCGATCTTCTCGAGGTTCGCGAGGTGCGCGTGTACGGTAGAGGATGACGCCAGACCGACCGCCTTGCCGATGTCGCGCACCGTTGGCGGATAGCCGTACTTCGCGGAATACTTGCGAATGAAGTCGAATATCTCCTGCTGTCGCTTCGTCAGATCCATGTCTGCTCTGCTCCCTGGTCGGGTGGCCTGCGGACTTCGACGAACATGTGTTCGCAAGCCTAGCGCGCCGTTCGGACCGATGCAAGGGTCAAATCATTCGAACGATCTGGCCCGGACCACGGTGCTCGAGCGGTGAACCCGGCGGGATGTTGCGGTGACCGGCCACGGCTATACTCGCCCCTCTGCGCCTGTGGCGGAATTGGTAGACGCGCAAGGTTGAGGGCCTTGT
>CAVRGI010000014.1:0-157887 GCA_963720665.1 uncultured Solirubrobacterales bacterium
TGCCCGTCTTCTGCTTCGATGACCGTCTGCTCCATGGCCGTCACGCGTCCGGCCCACGGACGCAGTTCCTGCTCGAACGCCTGGCAGACCTCGACGGGTCGCTGCGCAAGCGCGGCAGCGGCCTCGTCATTCGCCACGGCCCCCCTGAGCGCGAGCTCGCAGCGCTCGCCGAGGAGATCGAAGTCGAGGAGCTCCACTTCACCGCGGACATAACCCCCTTCGCACGCCAGCGCGGGGAGTCCGTACGAAAGGTGCTCGATGCGCCTGGGCTCGCTCTCCATGGCCACCCCAGCCTCAGCGTGATCAACGACCTCGGCGCATCGCTAACAGGCGGGCAAGCCCTACTCGGTCTTCTCCGCGTTCCACCGTTCGTGGGCGAGAGAGGGCCGGCGCGAAGTCCTGGGGCGCCGCGCCAACTGCCGGCGCTTCCATCGACCCTCGCCAGGGGCGAGATCCCCTCCCTTGCCTCGCTCGGCCTCGAGCAGGAGGTGGCCGAACCCCCCCGGGGCGGAGAGCATGAGGGCCGCAAGCGCCTCGAGCGGTTCCTCGCGCGCGATCTGCCGGGGTACGCTGAGAACCGTGACGCGCTCTACAGCAGCTCCACTTCGCGGTTGTCACCCTACCTTCACTTCGGCTCCCTCTCCGCCCGCGAGATCGAGCACCGGCTGGGGTCGGATGACGGATCGGCCGCCTTCCGACGCCAGCTCTGCTGGCGCGATTTCCACCACCACGTGTTGCTCCATTTCCCCCGCAACGCCACCTCAGAGTTCCAGCCGCGCTACCGCGGGAAGATTAAATGGAGCCACGCCGAGCGGCAGTTCGTGGCATGGTGTGAGGGGCGCACCGGGTACCCGCTCATAGACGCGGGCATGCGCCAGCTGCTCCACGAAGGCTGGATGCACAACCGCGCCCGGCTCGTCGTCGGATCATTCCTGACAAAGGACCTCGGCATCGACTGGCGTTGGGGCGAGCGCCATTTCATGCGCCTGCTGGTCGACGGGGACGAGGCCAACAACAACGGGAATTGGCAATGGATCGCCTAGCACGCAGCCCACCTCGCGCTGCACACGTGCCGGCTGCTCTTCGGCTAACGCGGCTTCGATAACGGAGACGAGATACGGGGCAAGAGGCCGTAGCTGGGCCTTGCGGACGTCCGTGACGACGACGGGGTAGAGCGTGCCGGCGTGCATCAAGACAAGGCACTTGCGCCGCTCGATCGAGAACACGTTTGCATACCAGTCGTCGTCGCATGGCGGCACGTAAGTCAGGGTGCCCGCGGGTCCACCGAGCCACTCGAGGAGCTTCGCCGTGCAGCGCAAGATCACGGCCTGACCCTATCCCAGTCCTCACTGCCTTCCCTCACGCATCTCCCCTCGCCCCCACCTTGCGACCGTATCCCCGCCCCTCAGCTCCCCTCCCCACATGACAGCCCAACTCCCTTCGCCTCAGCCGCTCCACCCCATCAGCACCCCGCCACTCCTAAGCCCGCACAGACTAGATGCACTGTGCCAGAGCGTCACAGGCTTCTGTCCGACCGGGCGCGTAGCTTTCGCGGCCTGTGATGACCGCCGCGAGCATCGGCGCCGGCCAGGCCGCCGGCTACAGCGCCTACCTCGAGTCGCGCACGGTCGCCTCCGCGCGCGGCGACTACTACCTCTCGCCCGAGGGGGAGCCGATCGAGGCACCGGGAAGCTGGCACGCGCTGCCCGAGACCCTCGAGCGCCTCGGCCTTGAGCCCGGCGCGGCGGTGTCGGCGGGCGAGCTGGTGGCGCTGATGGAAGGCCGCCATCCGAGAAGCGGCGAGTTCATCCGCCGCGCCGGCTCCGATGGCCGCCGCGCGGTTGGCATCGACATGACCTTCTCGGCGCCGAAGTCGGTGTCGGTGCTGTGGGCGGTGGGCTCCCCGCAGCAGCGCGCTGAGATCGAGGCCGCTCATGCCCGCGCGGTGAGCCGAGCACTCGATCACTTGCGAACCCAGGTCTCGGTCGTGCGCCGCGGCGCCGGCGGTGAGCTGTCAGAGCGGGCCCACGACGTGATCGCCGCCGAGTTTCGCCACACCACCGCGCGCGGGGTCGCCGCCGGTAAGCTGCCCGACCCGCAGCTCCACAGCCACGTGCTCGCAAGCGGCGTTGTGCGCCTCGACGGCCAGATCGCCGCCGTGGCCAGTCGCCCGATCTTTCGCGCCGCGCGCGAGCTCGGTGCGTTCTACCGCTCAGCGCTGGCCGATGAGCTGCGCGAGCGCGGATACGACATCGACGCCGGCACCGGCAGGGACGGACGCTACTTCGAGATCGGTGGTGTCCCGGCGACGGTGAGCGAGGCGCTGAGCGGCCGAAGCCGCGAGGTGTGGCTCGCAGCCGAGCGCTTCCGTGGGCGCTACGGCCGCGCACCGGAGCGCGCCGAGCTTCGCAACGTCAAGCTCGAGAACCGTCGCGCCAAGACTGCTCAGACGCGCGGCGATTTGGATCGCGGGTGGCGCGAGGTCGCCGCCGCCAACGGCCTCGACGGCCCGGCGGCCGAACGACTGTCGGCTTCTGCGCAGCGCGGAGCGATTCACCGCGGCGACGAGCAAAGCTTCGAGCAGCGTGTGGAACACGCGCTGACCGCGAGCGGCGCCACGTTCGAAGAGCGCGAGCTGCGCGCGGCAGTACTCGAGCAGGCGGTGGGATCGGAGTCGCCCGAGCACGTGCGCCAGCAGGTCGAACAGCTGCGTTGCTCCGGACAGGTGATCGAGCTCGAGCAGGGGATGATGACGACGGCGGGTATCCGCGATGCGGAGCGCGAGATCGAGCTCCGCGTCGCCGAACTCGCGCGTCTGCCCGGCCAACGCGTGCCCGGCCGTGCCCGCGAGCAGGCGCTCGCGCAGGCCGCCGAGCGCCTCGGCGCCGCCCTCAGCGCCGAGCAGCGCGAGGCCATGCAGCTGCTGTGCGCAGAGCATCGCGTGGTGATGCTCGTCGGCGAGGCCGGCGTCGGCAAGGGCGTCGTGATCGACGCCGCCGCGCGCGCCGAGACGCTCTGCGCGCGCGAGCCGATCGGGACCGCGGTCGCGGGCTCGACGGCCGAGCGCCTCGGCCAGGATGCCCCGTCGCTCGCGGGGCGCACGATGACACTTGACGCCCTGGTCGCGCGCGCCCGCGCAGGCAGCGTCGGTCTCGACGGGCGCTGCACCGTGTACTTCGACGAGGCGGCGATGGTCGACACGAGACGCCTGGCGAGCCTGACGGAACTCATCGCAGCGCGCGAGGCCAAGCTCGTGTTGATAGGCGACCCGCGCCAGCTACCCGCGATCGGCGCTGGCGGCATGTTCGAGCGCCTGGCCGAGCACGCCGCGGTTGCACGCCTGTCAGATGTCCGCCGCGCCCAGGACACCCACGAGCGCCAAGCCTGGAGAGATCTCCGCGCCGGTCGCTCCGAGCAGGCCATGGCCCACTACGTAGGCCGCGGGCAGCTACATCTCTCAGACACGCGCGAGCAGGCGCTCGAGCACGCCGCGCGCCAGTGGGCAGGGCTGACCGAGCACCTCGACGTGCGCGACGTCGCGCTGATGACCGACGCCTCCACGCTCGAGGTCGACCGCCTCAACGCTCGCGCCCAGCAGCTGCGCGCAGAACACGGCGAGCTCGGCCAAGAAGAGCTTTCACTGCCAGACGTCCCCTACGGGCTGCACACAGGAGACCGTGTCGCCTTCGTCACCCAGCACCGCCCGCCCGGCCTGGCGCGCGTGGAGAACGGCACGCGCGGCGAGGTGATCGCGCTGGACGTGGACGCCCGCCGCGTGACGATTCGCACCGACGGCGCCGACCGCGACGTCACCGTGCAAAGCCACGAGCTCCGCAGCCTGCGCCTCGGCTACGCGCAGCACCTGTACCGCCAGCAGGGAGCGACCGTGACGCGCTCGGTCGTCGTCACCGGCGGCTGGCAGACCAGCCGCGAGGGCGCCTACGTGGAGGCTTCCCGCGCGCGCGAGGGAACGGACTGGCACGTCTCTCGCGAGGACCTCGGCACAGATGGGCACGACAGCGAGCGCATCGAGCGCCTGGCAGAGGCGATGCGCGCCTCGCGCGCAGCGCCCGCCTCGCTGCAGTTCGAGCTGCGCGACGCACACGAGGCCCTCGCGCAGGAGCTCGAGCGCTCGACCGAGCGGCTGCTGGGGCGCGACCTGGAGCACGGGCGCGAGCACGCGCTCGAGCGCGACCACGGCATGGAGATCGACCTGTGAGGCGCATCGCGATCTCGCTCGACGAGCACGCCCACGCCGAGCTTGCCAAACGCGCGCAGGCGGCTACCGAGCCGCTCGCGCGCACGGCCGCGCGGTACGTGCGAGACGGCCTGCTCAGCAACAACGCCGCACACGCGTCAGCGCCAGTGCCCGCGACTGCCCCCGACGTCGACGAGCCCGCCCCGCGGCCGCCCTGGATCGAACCCGGGCCCATCGGCCGCGAGCGCTGGCGGCGTGAGACGTGGTCGGCCGTGTGCGCGCTTCACGCCCGCTACACAAAGCAGCTCGCGAGGCTCCCGGAGGACTGGTGGGCCGACCGCGGCTTGGTCGAGCGCCTAGCGGCGCTGTGCGCGTGGAGAGCGTCGCTCGACGCCGGCGCAAGCGATGACCCGCGCGCCGAGCTGCTGTTTCACGACCGTCTCGAGATCCTGCAGCGCGAGCTCACGGCTGCGAGCCGCTACGACTCGCGCTTCACGGGCGGGCCGCCGCCCGCCGAGTGGCTGGCCGGGCAGGTGGCTACGAGAGCGAGCGCGCATGCGCGCTCGCCCGGCGGATAGCTCCGCTCCGCCGGGAAGTCAACCCCGCCTTCGCCGGGGTTTCCCTCGCGGCGCTCGGTGACTGCCCGCTGCGCTTCGCTGGAGGGCGACCAGGGTCGGCCGGAGGGCCGACTCGTTCTCACAGATGAGGGCGCTCGCGCCCTGTGCGCGAGCAATGCGCCGCCATCACCGACGAGTTGCTTTGAATGTTCCTCGAGGCGGCTCACCGTTTTGTTGATTTAGGGACACATCCGGGACACATTTCGCCATCCTGCCCGAGGGGAGTATCGCCAAAACCCACCATTTGGAGGGACTTTTCAGTGCCGGAGGAGGGACTCGAACCCCCGACACGCGGATTATGATTCCGCTGCTCTAACCAGCTGAGCTACTCCGGCGGGACTCGCGCAGTCTAGTCGGGCTGGGCCTGTCGGCCCAGTGACTACAGCCGGCGCGCGGGCATTGGTCGAACGCCAGCGTCGCGGTGCCGGCGCGCCAAGTGGCCGGCAGCTTGACACTCAGCATATTCTTGATAAAGTTGATCAACAATGTTCGTTTTACACGCGTACAGCCACAAGCTGGGTGCATGGATCCGCGTCGCCGCGGGCCCGCGCCCTGGCGGCGGCCTCGCGTGTGAGCGGACAGCGTAAGTTCCGCCCTATCCAAGTGGCTTCCCCCGTCGCTTGGACAGCTCCTCGCGGCTGGGCCGGTACCCTCCCACCGGCCCAGCCGCTCCCGAGCGCCGCTGCGCCCGCTGGAATGGGATGCCGGGCTCTGATAGACCCCGGAGGGATGGACGTACCCGAGGTCCCCGAGGGCGCGCCTCGCGCTCACCCGGCGGACGGTTCGAGGCTCACCCGCCGCCTGCGCTCGATCGCGCCGCGTCTGACGCTGCCCGCGTCACGGCTGCGCGCATCGTTGCGGCCGAGCTCACCGAGGCGCTTCGCCGCCCGCGCAGGCTTGATCGTCGCAGCGATTGTGATCGTCGGGATCGTTGTCTACGCGCTCTCGCGGCTAAACCTGAGCCGGGTCGGCCACGTCCTCGTGACCGCTACCCCCGGCTGGATCGCGCTGGGACTCGCGCTGATGGCGCTGTCGCTCGTGTTCCGCTCGGTCTCCTGGTACGAGACGCTGCGCGCGGCGCTGCCCGAGACGCCGATCAGCTGGTTGCCGGTCGGGCGCGCGACGATGATCGGGGTGATGGCCTCGGCAGTGTTTCCGGGACGCATCGGCGAGCCGACGCGGGTCGTCGTTCTCGCGCGCCATTTGCGGGGGCGCACGAGCGTATTGCTGCCGATCGTTGCCGGGACCGTGTTCTCGCAGACCCTGATCAACCTGCTCGCGCTGGCGATCCTCGCGACGATTACGTTCACCAGCGTCCCGTTACTGCACGGCCATCTCGCCGGTGTGCTCGGAGTGCTCGCGGTTCCCGTGCTGATCTGCGCGCTCGTGCTGTTCGGTCCGCGACTGCTGCGCATGGGTGCACGGTCGCGCTCGAGGCGCGCCCGGCAGGCCAGCGCCGCGGTCGCGCGTATGCTCGATCTCGCCAGACGCGGGCTCGTCGTGTTCGTCACCCCGCGTCATGGGATCGCTGCGGTAGGCGCCCAACTGTTCGCCTGGGCGCTGCAATGGCAAGCTTGCTACGCGCTCGTGCTCGCGCTCGGCCTCCCCGTCCACCCGGCACTGGCCGCATCCGCGGCTGTGCTGCTGGCGGTCAACGTCAGCGCGATCCTTCCAGCGACGCCGTCGAATGTCGGCGTTTTTCAGGCCGCCTGCCTGGTGGTCCTGGCCGCGTACGGCGTCGGCGCGGGCCCGGCGTTGGCGTACGGCATCATCCTGCAGGCCGTCGAGGTCCTGACGGCCCTCGCGCTGGGCGTCCCGGCCCTGCTCGGCGAGGGACTCAGCTGGCGCGACATACGGCCCGGGCGCGAGCGGCGCGCGGACCTCGAGCTACCCGACGAGCGCGCGTAGCGACTGCTTGACCGATTTCGTGGTCTGCAGCACCGCTGTCGACTCGTAGCCGCAGTGCGCCATGCAGTTCGCACAGCGCGGGTCGCGTCCGCGCCCGTACTTGCTCCAGTCGGTCGTCTCGAGCAGCTCGCGATAGGTCTTGGCGTAGCCGTCCGACATCAGGTAGCACGGACGCTGCCAGCCGAACAGCGAATAGCTCGGTATTCCCCAGGCAGTGCAGTCGAAGTCGGCCTTGCCTTCGAGAAAGTCCAAGAACAGCGGGCTGTGGTTGAGCCGCCAGCGCTTACGCCGCCCGTCCGCGAACGCCTCGCTGAACAGCTTGCGGGTCTGGGTCACGCCGAGGAAGTGCTCCTGGTCGGGCGCTTTCTCGTAGGCGTACGCGGGCGAGATCATCATCTCGTCGACCTCGAGCTCATCGTTGAGGAAGTCCAGTACCTCGCGCACCGTCTTGGCCGAGTCGTGCGTGAAGAAGGTCGTGTTGGTCGTCACCCGAAACCCGCGACGCTTGGCGGCTTCGATCGCCGCGACGGCCTTGTCGAAGGTGCCCGTGCGTTCGACCGATTCGTCGTGGCGCTCGCGCAGACCGTCGAGATGGACCGCCCAGGCGAAGAACCGGCTGGGCGCGAATTTGTCCAGCTTCTTCTCCATCAGCAGCGCGTTCGTGCACAGGTAGACGAACCTCTTGCGCTTCACGAGCTCGCCGGCGATCAGATGTATCTCGGGGTGGATCAGCGGCTCGCCGCCCGCGATCGAGACCATCGGCGCGCCGCTCTCCTCGATCGCCCCGACCGCCTGCTCGACCGACATCCGCCGGCGCAGCACATGATCGGGGTGCTGAATCTTGCCGCAGCCCGAGCACGCGAGGTTGCATTGAAACAGGGGCTCGAGCTCGACGATCAACGGGAACTTGTCGCGTTTGGCGATCCGCTGGCGCAGCAGGTACCAGCCCATGCGCGTGCTCTGCGAGGTTCTCGCGCCCATCTGCTGCAAACCTTAGTCCTCGGGGGGCACGCGCATAAGCCCCGCGGATTCGCCGTCCATCTCGCCAGCCGGGGCCGAGCTCGCCGGCGCCCAGCCGCGCAGGGTCGCCGCCACGCGCCGCAACGCCCGCGCCGCCTGCAGCGCCCCGGCGACGGCCTGCGGACGCAGCAGCTCGTGGCTCGGGCTGTCGAGCACGACGCGGACGACCGCGAACGGGCGCCCGGCGGCACCGGCCGCGAGCCAAATCGACTCCATGTCGGCCGCCAGCGCCCCGCCCGCGAGCAGCTCCGCTCGGCGCGCGCCGAGCGCGAGCTTGGCGACGGACACGATCTCGCCGCTGCGCACGCTGAGCCCGCGGGCGCGCAGCGCGGCTGTCATGCCCTGGGCGTCGGCGCAGAGCACGCGCTGCGCGGCGTGGCCTTCGTCGCTCGCGGCGCTGACGGCCTCAGCGACGATCACTTCGCCGGGGACCGCCTCGGCGTCGAGCCCGCCGCACCAGCCCAGCACGAGCAGAGCCTCACCCGGTGCGCTCGCGAGGGTGGGCGCCGCGGCTTTCGCCCGCTCGGGGCCCAGCCCCGTCCTGTGCACGGTCACCCCGCGCGCGGTGGAAGCGACCAGTGCCGTCTCCGCGCGCAGCGGCGTCGCGATCAGCGCGGACCCGCTCATGCGCGCGCGACTCCGCCGGCAGCGGGCCGCCCCGCGTGGCTCCCCGCAGCGGCAGCTGGCGCCGGCCCGGCGCCGATCGCGAGCGCACGGAGCGCGTGCGCGGCCGCGGCGTGCCCGCTGAGCACTGCGCCCTCGAGCGTGGCCGGCCAGCCGGTGTCGGTCCAAGCGCCGGCCAGCAGGAGTCCCGCGACAGGCGTCCGCGTGTGCGGGCGCAGCCGTCGGACGCCGGGCTCGGCCCGGAATGTCGCGGCGTGCTCTCTGGTGGCGAAGAAGCGTTCGACTCTTGTCTCGCGGGCGCGCGGCAGCAGTTGGGCGAGCGCCGGCAGGTAGAGGTCGCGCAGAGCATCCGGGCTCATCTGCATCTCCCGTTCGGCGCCGGAAAGCGACACCGCCAGATACTGGCAGCCAGCGCCGACGTCTCCCGCGGCGCTGCGATCGAACAGGTACTGCACGGGGCTGTTGACCGCCGCGGCGAACTTCCACTCGCAGACCGGCCGGTCATAGACGACATGCAGGTTGACGATCGGCGAGCTGCCGATGCGCTGAAGCCGCCGCGCTGTATCCGGCAGCAGCGACGCGACCAGCCCGGCCGCGCGCGGGTGGGGAACGGCGACGACCACCGCCTGCGCGCTCAGTGCCTGCGACTCCTCGGCGCGGTGCACGCGAAACGCGCCCGCCGCGCGCGCGATCGACTCGGCGCGCCAGCCGAGCCTCACCGCCACGCCCGCCCGCGCGAGCGCCCGCCGTGCCGGGGCGTCGATCGTCTCGCCGAACGAGCGCTCGTGAAACCCGATGTCGCCCGCATCTGCGCGCACGAGCAGGCCTGTCTTGAACACGAACGCCCCTAGGCCCGCCGAGGCTTGCGCCGCGCGCAGGTTCAAGCTCGGCAGCGCGATCAGATCCCACAGGGCGTTGACGGTCTGCTCGCTTTGGCCGTGCGCGGTAAGCCATGCGCCGAGGGTTTCCTCTTCGAGCGACGGCTCGTCCGGGTCGAGCCGCGCGAGCGCGAGCGCCGCCCGGGCCGCCGCGAGGCGCTGTGCGGCAGTCACGTGCGGGTAGCGCAGCAGTGCTCCGGCGAGCTGCAGCGGCGCCGGCCAGGGCCCGCGCCTCAGCCGTGCGGGCGCCTGTCCGGGGCTCAGCACGGGGATGTCGAGCCGGCGCTGCATGCTCACGCGGGCGGTGCTTCCGAGCCGCTCGAGCAGCGCACGATAAGCGCTGCAGCAGCGCAGGAAGACATGCTGGCCGTTGTCCACGCTGATGCCGTCGCGCTCGAACGAGTACGCCGCGCCGCCCAGCCTACGGCGGACCTCGACGAGCTCGACCTCGGCTCCCGCGTCGGCGCAGTCGAGCGCGCAGGTGATCCCCGCCAGCCCGCCGCCGATCACCACGACCCGCGAGCTCAACCGTGACCGTTCCCGAGACCGCCGAGCACGCTTTGCGCAGCCACCCACGCCTTCTCGTGCGGAGCGAGCGCCAGGCGCTCGCCCAGAGCGCGCCGCGGCTCCGCTTCGACCTGGTCGAGCAGACGGCGATAGATGTTCGCCATCGCCAGCACGCAGGCCGCGCTGCGCCGGTCCAGCAGCGAGGTCAGGACGATGCTGCGCTCAAACCACACGCGCGCGCGCTCGGCCTCGAAGCGGATCAGCGCACACAGCCATCCGGTCTGCGGCTCCGCGCCCTCGCTCGGCGGGCCGCTCGTCTGCGCGGGCGCTCGAGCCGCCGCGCCGTCGCGGTTGAGCTGCGCGGCCGCGGCGCGCGCGAGCGCGGCGATCGTCGCGGGCGCCTGCCGCTCCTCGCCCGCGGCGATCAGCCCGAAGCGCCTGAGGTCGTCCGCCGGCAGGTACATGCGTCCGTTGTCGGCGTCCTCGCGGACGTCGCGCAGGATGTTGGTCAACTGCAGCGCCACGCCGAGGTCATCGGCCAGCTGCGCGGCGTGGCCCTGCTCGCCGTCGTCGGGATCGCGCAGCGCGAAGATCGCCAGGCAGGCGCGCCCGATCGCGCCGGCGACCCGCCGGCAGTAGAGCACAAGATCGTCGAACGTCTGATAGGTCGTGCCTTCGACGTCCATGCGCACGCCCTCGATCAGCGCCCTCAGCGCATCGGGCGGCACCGCGAAGCGCGCATATGCGTCGGCCAACGCGACCATGACCGGGTCCGTGGGGGCGCCTTGCGGTGGCGGCGCGGCGCCGTTGACTGCGCCTCCCGGGAGCCACGCCAGCGCGCGTGCCTGCGCGTCGAGGCCGCGGACTTTCTCCTCGCGCCCGAGCGCTCCGTCGCCGATGTCGTCGATCCGACGCGCGAACGCGTACACCGCGCACATCGCCTGGCGTCGCCGCAGCGGCAGCAGGCGGATCCCGTAGTAGAAGTTCGCCGCGCTGCGGCGGGTCAGCGCCTCGCAGCGGCTGTAGGCCTCGGCGACGCTCGGCTGCAGCCCTGCGCGACCTCCGAGGGATGGGCGCCGGCGCTCGGCGAGCGTCGCCCCGAGCGCGAGCAGCCGTCGCGCGGTGCCGGCCCGCGGCGGCCCTGCGAGCACGTCGAAATCGGCGCGCTCGATCGCGTCGAGCGCCGCGCGCCCGCCCGCCACGAATGCGGCCACCGCGAGTCGCTCGCGGATGCCGCGCAGCTCGTCGATCAGCGGGGCACCCTGCGCGAGCAGCTCGCGCGCGCGCCGCGTCTCGAAAGCGAGCACGGCGCGCAACGGCGCGCGCGCGCGTTCACCTGACAGTTCGGTCAGCCCGCAGCCGAAGCGCTCGAGGTCCTCGGCGGGCAGGTACACACGGCCGCGCGCGCGATCCTCGGCGACGTCCTGGCAGTGCTCGGCCAGCTGCAGCGCCGTGCAGATCGCGTCCGACAGCGCCACACGCGCGGGTGTCGCGGCGCCAAACACGTCGAGCACGAGCTCGCCGACCGGGTTGGCCGACAGCTCGCAGTAGGCGCGCAGCTGCTCCCAGGTCGCATACGAGCTGACCCGCTGATCGACCCGATTGGCCTCGATCAGCCGCGCGAACGGAGCGCGCGGCAGATTGCATTCCCGCAAGGTCGGCTCTAGTCGCCTGAGCAGCGGGTGCTCGGCGCCGCCCGCGTACGCTCGATCGAGGTCGCGTTCGAGCTCGTCGAGCGCCGCCAGCCGCTGCTGCTTGGCGGCGGCATCGGCGGCGCGCGGCGGCGCGGAGTCGCCGAGCTCGTCGACGAGCCGGGCGAAACCGTACAGCGCCAGTAGATGCCTACGCAACCGCCGCGGCAATACGCGGCTGGCGACCGGAAAGTTCTCACCGGCGGCGCGCCCCATCACTGCTGCGCTGTCCATCACTTCATGCTGTCACGCAGGCACCGCCCCAGCGCCATGATCGGAAACGTGAGCCGGTACAGGTGATAGTTGATGTAGTAGTCCGAGGGGAACCCTGTGCCGGTGTACTGCGGCTCGTCCCAGCTGCCGTCCTCGCGCTGGGTGCTCACGAGCCAGCCCACGCCTCGCTGCAGCGCGGGCGACTCGAGCTCGTCCGCGGCATGCAGCGCCAGCAGCGCCCAGGCCGTTTGCGAGGCGGTGCTCGGGCCGCGCCCGATCCACGCCGGATCGTCATAGGAGCGCGGATCCTCGCCCCAGCCGCCGTCCTCGTTCTGATGATCCTCCAGCCAGCGGACCGCGCGCCTGATGCACTCGTCCGAGCGCGCGAGCCCCGCGGCGATCAGCGCGGGCACCGCCGCGCCGGTCCCGTAGCAGTGGTTGATCCCCCAGCGCCCATACCAGGACCCGTCGGCATCCTGCTCGGCCAGCAGCCAGCGGATCCCGCGGCGAGCGGCGTCTCCGTCGAGCAGCTTCAGCGCCGCGAACATCTCCAGCGCATGCGCGGTCACGTCAGCGCACGGCTCGTCGATCACCTCGCCGAAGTCGAGGAACGGCAGCTCGCGCACGAGCGCGCGCGTGTTGTCCGCGTCGAACGCGCCCCAGCCGCCGCCCGCGCTCTGCATGCCGTGCACCCAGCGGGCCGCGCGCGCGCATGCCGCGTCGATCCGCGCCGAGACGTCGGCCTCCCCGCGAACCCGGCAGAGGGCGAGCACGACCTCGGCGGTGTCGTCGACGTCTGGGTAGTTGACGTTGGCGAACTCGAACGCCCAGCCACCGGGCGCCAGGGCCGGACGGGCGGCCGCCCAATCGCCCAGCGCGGTCACCTCCTCGCCGAGCAGCCACTCGGCCGCGCGAACGAGCGCCGGGTCGTCGGCCGAAAGACCTGCGTCACTGAGCGCGACGATCGCAAGCGCGGTGTCCCAGACCGGCGATTGGCACGCTTCCAGGCGCCGGCTGTCCCCGGGCGGCGCGCCGACGCCGCGCGCGTCGTCGCGATCCTCGACCATGAACCGCTCGAGCCCTTCCAGGCCGCGCCGCATCACTGGATGCTCGAGCGGGTAGCCGCTCACGTGCAGAGCCATCAACGAGTACACCCACGGCGGCTGGATCCCTCCCCAGGACCCGTCCGCCTCCTGCCGGCGCACGACCCAGCGCTCGGCGCGGTCCAGCGCGAGCTGCCGCAGCGGCCCGATCGGCCGACCCTCGTACGCCCGCAGCGCCCAGTCCAGAGCGGACAGCAGCCGGCCGTGCAAAGAGCTCGCTCGGCGCCGTGCCGGGGGCTCGCCGGAGCGCAGCTCGTCGAGCGAGAATGCCAATGAGCGCACCGGCCGGTGGGCTTTCACGACCGACAGCGCCACGATCGTCTGGCGAGCCCAGCAGGCGAAGTCGTAGACGTTCAGCGGAAGCCACTTGGGCAGCAGCGCGATCTCGGGCGGCAACGCGGGGACGTCATCCCACGACCACAACCCGAACAACGCGAGCCATACGTGAGTGAACACTCGCGCGCGCTCGATGCCGCCGTGGGCGCGCACGAAGCTCGCGGCCGCGCGCATGTGCTCGTCCTCGGGGCGATCGCCCGCCAGACGCAGCCCCCAGTAGGCCTCGATCGTGGTCGACAACTCGCCCGGACCGCCGTAGAAGTTGGTCCATGTCCCGTCCGCGCGCTGCTGGGAGCGGATCCACGCCGCCGATCGTTCGGTCCCCTCGTGCTGGCGGGCGCCGAGGAACTCCCGCAGGAGCATGTCCTCGGCATCCATCGTCACGTTGGTCTGCAGCTCGCCTTGCCACCAGCCGGCGGGGTCCTGGAGACCCAGCAGATGGGCGGATGCCCGCTCGAGTGCAACCTGCGCTTCGCTGGGCGCCTCCACCGACGAAGTGGACATGACCGGAAACCTAGATCTTTTTCGCTCGCGACGACACCTGAAGGCACATTTTTTGCACGCACCGTCCGCGCTCACGTGTTAGCTAAGAGGCGTGCCGATTGGTCTCAGTGCCTCTGGAACCAATACCTCGGGATGCGCAAGCGTAATCACGTGGCGGCGGAGCGTCGCCTCGGAGACCACGCGTGGCACGCGTGAGACAAACCGGTAGGAGATCAGCCCGTCGATGTCACGGCGGTCATACAGCCGGAAGCTTGGCGCGGGCGGCTCGCCGGCGCCGGCACGCAGCGGCGCATAGCCGGTCTCGTCGATCTCGCGCACCGCGACCGACTGGCCGCGCTCGAGGTTGCGCAGCGGCGGCAGGTAGTACTCGAGCGGCGCGGCGCCCAGCTCGACCGTCGTGATCACGCGGGCCGCCCGTTGCCCGCGCAGGCCCGCGCTCGCCCGCCCCGCTGGCGTTTCGAGCCGCGCAACGCCGAGCGGAAGCGACAGCTCCCTGGCAACGGCACGCCAGTTGCCGCGCTGCAGGCGCGGGCTCAGATCGACATCGAGCGACACCGCCAGGAACGCGATCGCGCTGATCGCAACGAGCGCGATCCCGATCGTGCCCGCGCGCCGGCAGGCCACGATCACCGCGATCAGCGCGGTCACCGGGATCATCGCGCCGACGAGGTTGCGCGGGGCCAGATAGTCCGCGCCGAACGCGACCAGCACGAGCGGCAAGAAGATCCCGCCGGCGGCGATCGCCAGCGCGATCAGCGCGCCGCGCTCCTCGCGTCGGTCGAGCGTGCGCCACAGCCCATAGCCGACGCCCGCGATGATCGGCAGCGCGACGAGCAGCTCCACGCTGTGACCGAGCGGTGCCCCGGAGTAGCCGGTCAGGTAGTACTGGGGGATCGTTTCCAGGCGGCTCGCGAGCGCCCAGCGCCCGATCCACTGGGTGCCATGCCCGGCCTGTGCGGAGATCAGCGGCAGCAGCGCCAGCCCGACGACTGCCAGCGCTGCGAGCGCGGGCAGCGCGGCCCGCAGGCGGGTGCGGCCCCACGCGAGCCAGATCGCCATCGGGACGAGCATGAAGAGCGCGAAGTAGTGGCTGACGAGCGCCAGCGACCCTGTCAGCGCGAAGGCTGTCATGTTGCCCCGTGTCGGGGCTCGCCGGGCGCGCAGGAAGCAGAGCATCGCGAGCGCCGCCATCAGCACGTACAGCGCGTACGCGCGCGCCTCCTGCGAATACCAGACGAGCAGCGGGTTGACGGCCACGAGCAGGGCTGTCGCGAACGCCGTCGCGCGCCGGCCCGTCAGCTCGCGCCCGATCGCCCAGGCCACCGGCACCGTCGCCACGCCGGCGAGCGCCGAGGGCCAGCGCAGCGCGATCTCGCCCGTCCCGAACAGGCGCGAGTCCGCCCAGGCGAGCAGGTACCAGAGCGGGGGCGTGTTCTCGCTGTGCACCATCGCGTGCAACGTCGCCGAGAGGCTCGGGTGCAGGACGTGCACGGGCGTGAACGCCTCGTCGTACCAGAAGCTCTGCAGATCGAGCGTCGAGAAGCGCAGCGCCGCCGCCAGCAGCGTCAGGGCCGCGAGCGGGCCCCATTCGCGAGCCAGCGTGCGCGCGCGCGTGCCCGTCCGCGGTCGCTCCCCGGCGACCGTCGCGCTGGCGGCGCTCACCCGCCGCTCCCCCGGCCGCCTCGCTGCGCCGCGGCGCGCGCCCCGGCCGTCGCGCCCGCGGAAGCCCGAGCGTGCGGGGCGTCCGGGGGGCATTTCCCCTGCGCGGACTGCCCGAAGCAGCCGTAGCGGTAGATGCGCTGGTCTTCGAGATGCGGCGGCAAATACCAACCCCCGTGCACGCTGCGGCGACCGTCGTGGATCGGCCCCCAGATCTCGAGGCACAGCTGGGTCTTCGTCCGCGGAGCACCGGGGGCGGTGTTGCCGCAGACCACCTCGCGCTGGCTGCCTTGGCCGAGCAGTATCTGATCGACCGACAGGTTGCGATAGTTGTGGCCGGTGTGCGCGCGCCAGGTGCGCAGATCGGCGCTCAGACGACCGTTGATGTGCGTCTGGCGAGCCACGTCATTTACCGTCGCGACCGCGAGCAGAAGTGCGGCGATCACCAGCAGCGTGGTCTCGACGAGACGGACGCTGCTCATTGCACCTGAGCGAACAGCGGAGATGTCTGATGCACGACGAACAGACCCTGAACGAACAGCGTCGCCGCGAGCAGCCGCCGGTCGCGCGTGACGACCGCGAGCGGCAGCGGCCAGAGGATGTACCAGGCGAGCAGCCAGGTGCTCGTGACGGAGATCGCGAGCAGCGTCCAGCCGGAGGCCGCGACCCAGTCGTAGCCGCGCCAGGTGCGCCACAACAGATGCAACGCGATCAGCACCAGCGCGGCCTTGAGCAGATCGTGGTCGACCGGAAACACGCCCGGCTTGCCGGCGAGATGGGCGAGCTCGTTGGGGAAGCTGTCGGTCGAGACGAACGCGGCGTCGCGGTTCAGCGCGGAGATCAGATCGACGCCGTGGCTGCCGAATGCGGCGTACCCGGCGAGCAGCCCAAACGCGAGCGCGCCGAGCGCGCCGAGGATCGGGGCCAGCCTGCGCCGGCTGAGCACCATGAACGGCAGCAGCACACCGACCGTCGCCTTGACGAGCGCCCCGGCGATGACCAGCGCGCCCGCGGCAACCTCGCGCCCGCTCCCGAACGCCCACGCTCGACCCGCGCCGCTTGAGGTTTCGCCCTGCTCGTCGGCGTCTGCGCCGGCCGCGCGCTCGCCGGGGGTCGCGAGCGTAAGCGCGACCGCACCCATCATCAGCGCGAGCATGATCAGGTCGTTGTGCGCGCCGCCCAAGCCATAGATCACGTACAGCGGGTTCGCGCCGACCGCGAGCAGCGCGAACAGCGGATCGAGGCCCCTGCGGACCGCCACGCGCCAGGTGAGCGCCAGCGTCACGAAGCTCGCCACGAGCGCATAGACCTTCATCCCCCACAGCGCGCCGACCACGCCTAGCGGCGCCAGCGGATAGGACAGCAGCGTGTACAGAGGGCCGTATGCGGTCGCGACGCGGCGCCAGTCCTGCCCGACGTAGCGGACGACGGGGTCGCCGGTGATCGCGTGGGGTCCGTGCAGATACGGGTTCACCCCATGCACGAGGCCCATGCGCGCGTACGCGATGTAGCTGAACACGTCCGTCGAGATCAGGATCGGCCCGACAAAGACGATCAGCTGCAGCGCCGCGATCAGCCCCACCGCCCACTTCGCCCAGCTGCGCCCGGCGGCCGGTGCATCCGCCGCACGTGCCGCCGCGCCGGCGGAGCGGGTGCGATCCGCGGCTGCGGTCCGCACGAGGCGTGCGAGCGCGAGCAGGCCGGCGTACGCCGCGCAATAGGCGAGGATCGCGATCAAAAACACGCGGTAGCCGAGGCGCTCGCCGCCGAGCGAGCGCAGCCATCGCGCGATCTGCGGCGAAAGCGGAACCAACGGCGAATGGGCGAGCGAGGCGTCGAGGACAATCTCGACCGTCGCCGCGAGCGCGACGATTGCGCACAGCAGCGCGAGGACCGGCACCCATCGCCCGAGAGTCGCGCCCGGGCGCGTGGCGGCGCGAGGCTCGCGCGCGCCGGCGGGCGCGACTACAGCGCCATCCAAACCGTCTTGCTCTCCAGGTAGGCGTCAAGGCCGTCGCGGCCGTGCTCGCGCCCCACGCCCGAGGCCTTGAAGCCGCCGAACGGCGCGGCCGGATCGGCGACGCCCCAGGTGTTGACGTAGACCATGCCCGCGCGCAACAGCGCCGCCAGTCGGTGGGCCTGTGAGACGTCGCGCGTCCAGACGCCGGCGGCGAGGCCGTACTCGCCAGCGTTCGCGCGTCGCGCGACCTCCTCGAGCGAGTCGTAGGGAGACGCCAGCAGGACCGGCCCGAAGATCTCCTCGCGGGCGATGTGCAGCTCGTCCGAGGCCGCGCTGAACAGCGTCGGCGAGACGTAGAAGCCGCCGCTGTCGCGCAGCGCGGCCTCGCCGCCGGTCACCAGCTCGGCCCCGTCAGCGCGGCCGGACTCGATGTACTCGAGCACGCGCGCCTGCTGCTCGGCGGAGACGAGCGGCCCGAGCTGCGTGCCCGGCTCGAGACCGGGACCGAGCGCGGTCGCCGCCGCGCGCTCGGCGAGCGCGCCGATGATCTCGTCAAAGCGCTCGGCCGGAGCGAACAGGCGCGAGCCGGCGTTGCAGGCCTGTCCGGAGTTGAAGTAGATCGCCTGAAAGGCTCCGGCGACGGCGGCGTCGATATCTGCGTCCGGGAGGATGATGTTCGGCGACTTGCCGCCGAGCTCGAGCGTCACGCGCTTGAGCGCGCGACCCGCCTTGGCGCCGATCTCGCGCCCTACCTCGGTCGAGCCGGTGAACGCGATCTTGTCGATCTGAGGATGCTCGACCAGCGCCGCGCCGGTCGCGCCGTCCCCGGTAACGACGTTGACCACTCCCGGCGGAAAGCCGACCTCCAGCGCGAGTTCGCCGAGGCGCACCGCGCTCAGCGGCGTCTGCTCGGCCGGCTTGAGCACGACCGTGCAGCCCGCGGCGAGGGCCGGCGCGAGCTTCCACGAGGCCATCAGCAGCGGGAAGTTCCAGGGGATGATCTGCGCGCACACGCCGACCGGCTCGCGCCGCACATAGCAGTGCATCGCCGGGCCCGCGGCGACCGGCAGCACCGCGCCCTCGATCTTCGTCGGCCAGCCGGCGAAGTAGCGCAGGTGCGCCGCGGTGCTGCGCACATCGACGATCTCCGCGAGCCTGACAGGCTTGCCGTTGTCCAGCGACTCGATCTGCGCGAGCTCGCGCGCGTGGGCTTCGACGGCCTCGGCCAGCGCCGACAGCAGACGCTCGCGCTCGATCGCCGGAGCGACCGACCAGGACGCAAACGCCTTGCGCGCGACCGCGACAGCCGCCGCGACGTCCTCGGAGCCCGCGTGTGCGACGCGCGCGATCTCGCGCCCGCTCGCCGGGTCGAGCGTCGCGAACGTCCGCCCGTCGGCGGCCTCGGGGCGCTGCGCGCCGATCAGCAGGCGATGAGTTCGTGCGACGAACTCGCGGGCCTCATCGTCAAGCGCATCGGGGAGCGTGACCGAGGCGGTGGTGGTCATAGGTGCAGCCTACCCGTCGCGGTGCGGCGAGGAGCCGTCGCAATCACGGCGTCAGCACGATCTTCAGGGCCTCGCGCCGGTCAAAGATGCCGTACGCCTCGACCGCGTCGTCGAGCGTCATGTGGTGTGTCACGAGCGGCGCCGGGTCGAGCAGGCCGGCCGAGATCATCGCGAGCACGCGGTCGACATGTGCGATCACGTTCGCGAGACCGGTTCGCAGCGTGAGCGACTTCAGCCAGGCGAGGCCGAGCGGGATCTCGGCGTTGCCGGCGTATGCGCCGATCCCCGAGACCGTCCCCGCGTCGCGCGCGAGGCTGATCGCGAGCGCGAGCGGAGCCGGATCACCGACCGCGTCGACGGCCACGTCCACGCCGAGCCCGTCGGTGCCGGCGCGGATCGCGCGCTTGGGATCTTCCTCGCTCAGATGGAGTGGGCTCGCGCCGAACCGGCCGGCCATGTCAAGCCGCTCGGCCACCGTATCGACCGCGAAGATCTGCGTCGCTCCCGCGGCGCGAGCCGCCTGCACCGCGCACAGCCCCACCGGGCCGAGGCCGAGCACGGCGACCGTGTCGCCGGAGCGCATGCCGGCGTGCGCGATCGCGTGGTAGCCGGTGCCGAGCACGTCGCCCGCGAACAGGGCGACGTCGTCGCTGATCGCGTCCGGTACGCGCCGCAGCGTCAGGTTGGCGCGCGGCACCAGCAGGCGCTCGGCCTGAGCGCCTTGCAGGTTGCCCAGTTTGGAGCCGTGGCCGAAAGTCCGGCCGTGCTGGCAGCGGTGGTAGTCGCCGCGGATGCACGCCGCGCAGGTCCCGCACGCGGTCTTAAAGCAGCCGAGCACGCGATCGCCGACCGCGGCGCGATCCACGTCGGGGCCGGCCGCCAGCACCGTCCCGACGAACTCATGTCCGATCGTGAAGCCCCGCTCGACCGGCACGCGGCCGTGGAAGATGTGCAGGTCCGAACCGCAGATCCCGCTCGCGCGAACCTCGACGATCGCGTCGTCGGGACGCTCGAGCTCGGGCTCCGGGACGTCCTGCAGGAGAACCTCTCCCGGGGCTTGGAAGGTGACCGCGCGCATGACATCGGGCACACTAACCGGCCGCGGCGTATGCTGCGCAGCGGATGTCCGAGCCCTCAAGAGCGGTACTGATCACCGGCTGCTCGTCCGGCATCGGGCACGCGACCGCGCTGCGCCTCGCGCAGGCGGGCTGGCGCGTGTACGCGAGCGCGCGCCGGCGCGACTCGATCGCCGACCTCGGCGAGTCGGGCTGCGAGACGCTGCGCCTGGACGTGACCGACGAGGAGTCGATGCGCGCGGCCGTCGCGGAGATCGAGCGCGAGCACGGCGCGATCGGCGTGCTGATCAACAATGCCGGCTACAGCCAGAGCGGCGCCGTCGAGCAGGTCAAGCTCGCTGCCGTGCGCAGACAGTTCGAGACGAACGTGTTCGGACTCGTCGCGCTCACGCAGCTGGCGCTGCCGCAGATGCGCGCGCAGCAATCGGGCAAGATCGTGAACATCAGCTCGATGGGCGGGCGCCTGACGTTCCCGGGCGGCGGCTTTTACCACGCGAGCAAGTACGCGATCGAGGCGATCAGCGATGCGTTGCGCTTCGAGGTGCGCGGGTTCGGGATCGATGTGATCGTGATCGAGCCCGGGTTGATCGTGACCGACTTCGCCGCGGCGGCCGTCGCGAGCATGGAGGACGTCGGCGACGGCAGCGGGCCATATGAGGAGTTCAACGCCAAGCTCGCCGAGGTGACCGCGGGCGTCTACGAAGGTCCGATGCGCCGTCTCGGCGGCGGTCCGGACGCCGTCGCCAAGGCGATCGAGCGCGCGATCATCCGCCGCCGGGCGCCCTCGCGCGTGCGCGTCACGCCGTCTGCGCGCCTGGCGATCCTCAACCGCCGGCTCGCGCCCGACCGGCTGTGGGACGCGGCGATGCGCGCCCAGTTCCCGCAGCCCGGTTAGGGAAGCAACGCGGATCGCGGGCGCACGCCCTGGTGGGCGCAGCGCGTCGCGGGCGCATGGAGCGGCGAGCACAGCCGACGAGCGGCTGCGCGCGCACGCATCGCGCCTCAGTCGCGGGCGTATGGCCGGCGCGCGCGGTCTGAGATGACGAGCAACAGCGCGAGCAGCACGAAGTTCATGACGACCGACGAGCCCCCGTAGGCGACGAACGGCAGCGTGACCCCGGTCAGCGGGATCACGCGGGTGACACCGCCGACGATCACGAACACCTGCATCGCGACCACGAACGACAGTCCCGTGGCGAGCAGCTTGGAGAAAGAGTCCCTGGCGAGCATCGCGGTCTTCAGGCCGCGCGCCACGAACAGCAGGTAGACCAGCAGCAGGCCGGCCGCGCCGGCCAACCCGAGCTCGTTGGTGATCACCGCGTAGATCAGATCGCTTTCGGGCACCGGCAGGATCGACCGGCGCACGATCTGATGGTTAGCCAGTTCGACCGGGTACTGCAGCAGCGACTGGTCGAAACCGGTGCCGAGCAGACCGCCGTCGGCCTGCGCGAACAGCGACTGGGCGAGCTGGTAGCTGCCGCCCGGCTGGTTGTACAGCACCGGGTCCAGCGGATGTTCCCAGGCGAGCACGCGCGCGTGCACGTGCCCGACGTGCCCCGCGACGAACCAGGCGCCGACCGCGAACAGCACGAGCCCGATCAGCGGGAACGAGAACCGCCCGGTGGCGACATACAGGAGCGCCAGGAAGGCCCCGTAGAACATCAGCGAGGTCCCGAGCTCGCGCGTGAGCAGCAGCGTGCCCATCGCCGCGCCCCACACGACCAGCATCGGTCCGAACTGCTTCATCGGGGGAATCGTCAGGCCGAGAAAGCGCCGCCCGGCGGTCACGAGCACCTGGCGATTGTCGTGCAGGTAGCTCGCGAGGAAGATCACGATCGCGACCTTGCCGAGCTCGGCGGGCTGAAACGAGACGCTGCCGACGTGCACGTCCAGATAGGCGCCATTGACCTGGCCGCCGATTCCCGGCAGACGCGGAAGGATGGTGAAAGCGATGCCGACGGCGGCGATCGTGTAGCGATAGCGCTCGAGCACGCCCAGGCCGGTGCGGCGCAGCACCACGATGGTCGCCGCGAATAAAACCAGGCCGAGCACCATCCACTGAGCCTGCTGGCGCGCGAGCGTCGGTTCGATCCGGTAGACCATCACGATCCCCACGCTCGCGAGCACGGCGCCCAGCGGGAACAGGTACGGGTCGGCGGTGGGCAGCGCGAAGCGGATCACCAGGTGCCCGGCGACGCACAGCGCGAGGAACAGGCCGCCGTAGGTCAGCGACACGCTCGAGGCGTGGTTGAGCGTTACGTTGGTCGCGGCCCCGCGCGTCGTGTTCTGGGCTTGGATGAAGATCGCCGTGAAGCCCGCGGTGACGAGCAGCGCCGCGGGCACGAGGCCGAGCAGCTCGCGATTTCTGGGGCTCAGCATCGGTCGAGAGTAGCCGTCGCTGCGGCGCGGGAACGCCGTTGGGCTCGCTAGGCTTGGCGCACGTGCGCGCCGTGCGGGAACCGGCGTCCGCCGATCCGGCCTCATGAGCGGCTTTCCGATATCCGATCAACACGAGCGCCCGCCCACGCCCGGCTGGAGCATGTCCAAGCGCTTTGCGCTTGCTGCCGTGTTGATCGTCGCGATCAGCGCCGGCGCGACCGCGACAGTGCTATCGAACCGGATCACGACCCTCGCCGAAGAGGTCTTCCCGAAGCTCAACGAGATCAACGCGCCGAAGGGCGTTGTCACCCCCGAATACAACGGCGGCCCGCAGACGTTCTTGATCCTCGGCTCCGATCGGCGGGTCGGCGCAAAGGATGCATACGACCGCGAAAATCCCCCGCACAGCGACACGATCCTGCTCGTCCGCTTCGATCCCGAACAGGGACAGACGTCGGTGCTCTCGATCCCACGCGACCTGATGGTCAACATCACGGCCTCCAACGGCGAAGTCTATTCGCAGGAGAAGATCAACGCGGCGTACACGATCGGCAACAAACTCGGCGCGACGCGCGGCGGAATGGTGCTCGCTGCCGAAACGATCGAGCACGAAGTATTCTCCGGTCTGAAGCTGAATGGAATCGTCGACGTGAGCTTCGCGGGTTTCATGAAAGTCGTCGACACGCTCGGCTGCGCCTACGTCAACGTCGATCACCGCTACTACAACGAGAACAACGGAACGCCTGAAACCGACTACTCGAACGTCAACCTGCAGCCGGGATACCAGAAGCTCTGCTACGAAAATGCGCTCGGCTATGTCCGCTACCGGCACGACGACTCGGACTTCGTGCGTGTCGCTCGCCAGCAGGACTTTCTGCGCGACCTGCGCGAGCAGATCTCGCCGATCAACGAGCTGGGCCAAATCGATACGGTCGCCAAAGAAGTCGGGCACGCAATCAGCACGACCTTTCACGGTTCGAAAGAAGAGCTGATCGAACTCGCGAAGCTGATCGCCTTCTCGCAAGGAAAGCCACTGCGACAGGTGAAGTTCGAGACGAGCAACGACAACTTTCAGCAAAACAAAGAATCGTTCGTACTCTCCACGCCGGAACTCGAGCAGGCGACGCTCGCCGACTTCCTGCATGGTGAGGAACAGCCGAACCTGCCCGCGGGCCAGTCCTCCAAACACTCAGCGCATCACGGCTCACACGGGTCGCACGGCCACTCGAGTGGCGAATCGGCGCACGTCGCGGGCCTCGAACGGAGCTCGTCTGGCGGAGCCAGCGAAGCGCTGAAAACCTCGATCGGCGTGCCGTTCACGTTCCTGTACCCAACACGGCAAACGACCGTGGCCGAACAGCAGCAGGTGCGCAGATACGACCTCACCGACCAGCAGGGCCGGCTGCATCACGCCTACGTGGTCGTGTGGCGCCAGAATATCGGCGGCTACTACGATTTCGAGGGGACCGACTGGCTGAATCCGCCGCTGTTCGCGCACGCTCGGGTGCAGAGGATCGACGGGCGCTCCTACGAGCTCATCGACGATGGCTCGCATATCCATGTCATTGGCTGGCGCAGCGGTGGCGGCCTGTACTGGCTCACGAACACGCTGCTCGAGGAACTCTCCAACCCGCAGATGCTCGCGCTGGCCAAATCGGCGCAGCCGGTGCACTAGGCCAACCGCTCAAATCGCGCCGGCGTCGCGCGCCTGGTCCAAGGCGGCGTTCACCAGCGCATCCGCATCCGCGTTCTGCGCACGCGGGACCGAGCGCAGACTCCAGCGCGCAAAACCGTTCAGCGCCGTCAGCGCCTGCGAGTGCAGCGGCCGCAGCGCAGCGTGCTTGACCTTGTACTCGCCGTTCACCTGCTTGGCGATCAGCTCAGAGTCGTTTATAACCTCCACCTCGGTCGCGCCCAGCTCTCGCGCCTGTTCTAAGCCGAGCAGCAGTGCTCGGTACTCGGCCACGTTGTTGGTCGTCTCGCCGAGAAGCGTGCTGCGCTCGGCGAGCGTTTCACCCTGTGGCGTCGCGATTACGCAAGCCGCGGCTGCCGGGCCGGGATTGCCGCGTGCGCCGCCGTCGACATGGACAACGACCTTGGTCATAAAAGGGCAGGGCTTTTCACCGTGCACACGGCAGGCAGCTGGGCGGCGGAAGGGGCCAAATCGGGCGGCTAGGAAATCCCCGCGAGCGGCGGCAGATCGCCGGGAATGCGCACGCGCCGCCGATCGCGGATGACACGGCGCCGGTTGAACGCGCGGTTGGCGCGACCGCCGCGCGTGCGGCGCTCGGATCGGCGCCGGTCGACTATTACGGTGACATTGTCCTCGTGCGCGTAATAATCGACGAGCCTAAAATAAAGCTCACCGGCAAGCGCCCTGGGAACCACGCAGTAGATCATTGCGCCGGGGAGTGTACCAGTGAAAGTCTGCCGTCAGTGCTCGCCTGGGCATTCGCGGGCCGATCCTCGCCGTTCAATTCGCTCAGCTCGGTTCCCTCGGCGGTGAGGGTCGCGCCCGCCGTCTCGTCGCCGAGATCGACCATGTAGCGATACCAGCAGAGCTCCCAGGCGATGACGATCGACACCATGCTGCCGGACTCGGCGAGCGGTTTCACGCTCACGCTGGGCACGCCCAGAGAACGCGCGATGCCAACGATCCGGCGGGGATGCTGGCCGGCGTTGAACACCTCGAGCGCGCGCCGGGCCTTCAGCTCGCCGCTGCTGAGCGTCGCATCCTCGCCCGCCCCCGAGCCGCTGACGGGATCCGCGCTCGCGATCGGGACCGCCGGCACCGGCCGTGCGCGCGCCTGCGGCGGTTCCTCGCCGGGCGCGGCAGGCGCGCCTGGCCGATCAGAGCGCGGCGCGGCGGGCTCGGGCTCGGGCTCGGGCTCGGCCTGCGCGGGCTCGAAGAAGTCGTAGGAGCTCGTCCCCGCCTGCGCCGGCGCGACTAGCGCGTCGGGCTGCTGAGCGGGCGGCTCCCTTAGCTGGCGCAACCGCTCGAGCAGGCCCCGGCCCCGCCGCTGGCGCGCCTGCGGGAGGCTCACCGAGTGGTCGTCGCTCTCGCGCAGCCAGCCCCCGTCCACGGCCCGCGGCGCGCACAGCTCGCAGACGTTGCGCCGCCGCCCGCCGGCCAAGAAGACATCCGGATGCTCGCCGCGCAGCAGGTGACGGCCGCACACCTCGCAGACGACGTCGGGCAAGGTAGTGACGATTGAGCGCGTTGACACAGACGGTCAGGGTAGCTGTAGGCGAGCGTCCACGCATCCCCGCGATCCGCGCCCGCTCGCGGTTCTCCCTCGCGCCCGCGGCGGCACCGCGTCAGGCGTGAGTCGCCGCGTGCTCCTGCGCGGCCCCGTCGACGACCTGCTGGGCGAGGTGCCCAGGGACCTCCTCGTAGCGCAGGAACTCGAGCGTATAGTCGCCCTGGCCGCCGGTGATCGAGCGCAGGTCAGGGGCGTAGCTGAGCATCTCCGACATCGGCACCTCGGCCTTGATCTCGGTCATCCCGCCGACCGGCTCCATCCCCTGCGGGCGCCCACGACGGCTGTTGAGATCGCCGATCACATCCCCCACGTGCGCCTCGGGCACGGACAGGGTGACGAGCATGATCGGCTCGAGCAGGACCGGATGGGCCTGCTGCAGGGCCTCTTTCATCGCCTGCGCGCCAGCGAGCTTGAAGGCGATCTCCGAGGAGTCCACGGTGTGATAGGCGCCGTCGTACAGACGCACGCGCACGTCCTTGACGGGGTATCCAGCGAGCACGCCCGCGTTCATCGCATCGCGCACGCCCTTCTCGACGGCCGGGATGAACGAGCTCGGGATCACCCCGCCCTTGATCTGATCGATGAACTCGAATCCTATTCCGGGTTCCGAGGGCTCGATCTCGATGTGGCAGTCTCCGAACTGCCCGCGCCCGCCCGACTGCTTCTTGTGCCGCCCGTGCGCCTTGGCGCTGCCCCTGATCGTCTCTTGGTAGGGGACCCGTGGCGGCTTCAGCGTCACCTCGACGCCGAAGCGGTCGCGCAAACGGTCGACCACGACTTCGACGTGGACCTGCGAGAGGCCCGCGACGATCTGCTCGCCGGTCTGCTGGTCGCGGTGCAGGTCGATCGTCGGATCCTCCTCCTGCAGCCGCCGCAGCGAGGCGAAGACCTTCTCCTCGTCGCCCCTGTTCTTGGGCTCGACCGCGAACGCCATCACCGGCGCGGGCAGCTTCATCGCGGGCATCTCGATGGCGGTGTCGCGCGCCGCCAGCCAGTCGCCGGCGCGCGTCTCCTTCAGCTTGGCGACGGCGCCGATGTCGCCGGGCCCGAGTTCCTGCAGGTGGCCGACCTCGTGACCGGCAAACACGATCAGCTGACCGATCCGCTCCTTGGCGTGCGCGCGCGTGTTCAGGACCTGGCTGTCGGCGCGCAGCGTGCCCTGGTAGACGCGCAGCAGGTTGATCCGCCCGGCGTACGGGTCCGCTCGCGTCTTGAACACATACGCGAACAGCTCGGCGTCGGGATCGGGATCGAGCTCCACCTCGCCCACCTTGAACGCCCCATGCTTCACCGGCGAGGGCAGATCCTCGACGATCGCATCGAGCAGGCGCGAGGTACCGAGGTTGCGCGTCGCCACACCGCACACGACGGGGAATATCTTGCCGTGGTTGGTGCCCTCCTTGAGCGCGCCGACGATCTCCTCATGCGAGATCTCCTCGCCCTCGAGGTAGCGCTCCATCAACGCGTCCGAGACCTCGCTGACCTCATCCATCAGCTTCTCGCGATATTCCTGCGCGAGGTCGGCCTGCTCCTCGGGGATCGGGATCTCGCTCCAGCCCGCGCGCTCCGCCGAGTCCTGCCGGAACGCCTTCATGTCGACCAGGTCGATCACGCCCTCGATCTCGTGCTCGGCGCCGATCGGGATCTCGGCCGCGACAACATGCGCTCCGAATGCCTTCTTGAGCTGTTCGAGCGTCCTGAAGAAGTCCGCGCGCTCGCGATCGAGCATGTTCACGAACAGGAGCCGAGCGATGTCCAGCTCGGCGGCTCGCTGCCACAGGCGCGCGGTCGAGACCTCGACACCCATCACCGCGTTGATCACGAACACCGCCGACTCGCACACGCGCAGCGCCGCGAGCGCGTCCGCGACGAAGCTCGGCTCGCCCGGCGTGTCCAACACGTTGACCTTGCGCTCGTCCCATTGCAGCGAGCTGAGCGTCGTCGCGATCGACATCTGGCGGGCCTGCTCGTCGGGCCCGGAATCGGACACGGTCGTCCCGTCCTGCACGGAGCCGAGGCGGCTGATCACGCCCGCCTCGAACAACAGCGCCTCATGCAGCGACGTCTTGCCGGCTCCACGATGACCGACCAGGGCGACGTTGCGAATGCGGTCCGCTGCTTGGCGCATGACGGGATCTCCTTTGTTGCGGGTCTGGCACGATACCGCCGTCCCGGCCTCGGTGCCAGCGATGCGGGCGCCCCCACCGGAGCGCGGTGCCCTCGCGGGCCGCTACGCCTCGAAAGCCTCGTCCTGCATGCGCGAGCGCAGCCGCAGGACGGCCTTCGTATGCAGCTGCGAAACGCGCGACTCGGTCACGCCGAGTACCTCGCCGATCTCGCGCAACGTGAGGTTCTCGTAGTAGTAGAGGGCGATCACCAGCTTCTCGCGCTCGGGCAGGGTGGCGATCGAATTGGCGATGCGATCCTTCAGGTCCCCGAGATCGAGAGCTTGGGCAGGGTCGGGCGCGGTCGTGTCCTCGATCGTGTCCATCAACGACACCTGATCGCCGCTCGAGTCCGACGTGCTCCACAGCTCATCGAGCGCAACCATCGACGAGTTGGCGATCTGAAGCAGCGAGTCGTTCAGTTCGTCGACGCTCACGTCCAGCTCGCTGGCGACCTCCTTCTCGGTCGGCGCGCGCTGCAGGCTGTGCTCGAGCTTGGAGTGCGCCCGCTCGACTTCGCGCGAGCGCGCCCTGACGCTGCGCGGCACCCAGTCCATCGCGCGCAGCTCGTCGATGATCGCGCCCTTGATGCGCATGATCGCGTACGTCTCGAACTTGATCTCGCGCGAAGGATCGAAGCGCTCGATCGCCGAGATCAGCCCAACCAGCCCGTAGGAGATCAAATCGGACTCCTCGACGTGCGGCGGCAGGCCGGCCGCGGTGCGCCCGGCGACGTACTTGACCAGCGGCGAGTAGGCAACCACGAGGCGCTCGCGCGCGCTCGGCTCACCGTCGGCCTTGTATCGCCGCCAGAGTTCACGCAGCTCGGCCGTTTTGACGTTCGTCTCCATCCAGGTCCGTCCCTACCTCCTGATCAGGCCCGGGGGTGGCTGCGCGCATAGGCGCTTTTCAGCCTGGCTGACTCTACTCGAGTGTAAATCTGGGTGCTCGACACGCTCGCGTGGCCGAGCAGCTCCTGGATCGAGCGCAAATCGGCGCCCCCGTCGAGCAGGTGGGTCGCGAAGCTGTGGCGCAGCGCGTGCGGGCTCAGCGCACCAGCCGCTTCGACGCCCGCGCGGCGTGCCCAGACGCGCAGTCGGCGACGCACGTCGCTCGTGCTCAGGCGCCGGCCGGTCTTGCTCAGAAACAGCGCCTGCTCGCGCCGGGCAGCGTCGGCGAGCTGCGGGCGGCCGCGCGCAAGGTAGTCGGCGAGCGCCTGCAGCGCGACCTCGCCCACGGGCACGAAGCGCGTCTTGCGACCCTTGCCCTCGACGCGCAGCTGCTCGCCGTCGTGGTCGAGATCACCGATCCGCACCGCCACGAGCTCCTCGGCGCGCAGGCCGCACGAGTAAGCGAGCTCGAAGATCGCGCGGTCGCGTCGCTGCAGTGGGCTGGCGGCCGGGATCGCGTCGAGCAGCGCGGCGGCGTCAGCGGCTCTGAGCACGCGCGGCAACCTGTGTCCGCGCCGCGGCGCGGACACGAGCTCGGCGGGACTCTGCGCGATCTGGCCATGCTCGCGCTGGCTGTTGAACAGGGCCCGCAGCGCGGCGAGCTTGCGCGCGCTTGTGCTCGCTGCGACGCCGCTGCCGGACAGCCCCGCCATGTACCGCCGGATGTGCTTGACGCCCACGTCCGCGGGCAACAGGCCGCGCGCGCCTGCCCAGTCGGCGAATTGGCGCAGATCGACGCAGTATGCGCGCCTGGTGCGCGCGGCCGCGTCGCGGCGGATCAGATCCTGCTCGAGCAATCGCAGAGCGGCGTCCCAGGCGCGGTCCATGCCGGCCTATTTCGCCGCGCGGACCGCTCGACCCTGCCTCACACCGCGAGGTGATACTGGGACGCGGGACGATCTGAGCCGCGCGACAGCAGCGGCTCGAGCGCGCGCGCCAGTTGCGGCCAGTCCGGCGCGCTGATGATGTCCCCTTCCTCGCAAACATCCCTGTTCCAGGGGTGCGCGATAGTCGCCGCGGCGATGCCCCGCTCGAGCGCGGTTTCGAGATTAAGCGGCCCGTCGTCGATCAACAGGTCGATCTCGAGCTCCAGGCAGCGGCTGACCTTGTCATAGGAGCAGCAGAGGTCGTCGAACGGCAGCCCGATCCGCGTGAGCCATTGCGCGGTCGCGGCGGCGCAGCGTACGTCTCGATGGCTGGTCACATGGATGAAGTGCCCGTCCGCGTCGTGCCAGCGGCGGACGGTCTCGACCGCGCCGGGATACGGCTCCCCCGCCAGGATGCGCGCATCACAATGGCTCTCGCGCACACACACGGCGAGTTGCTCCGGACGCAGCCGCGTGATGCCCCAGGTAAACTGCTCCTCGTACGGAAGGTCGATCCCGAAGCGTCGCACCGCAATCCCTGAGAGCGTGTCCCAGTAATGGTGCAACGTCGAATCGATATCGATCGCGATCCTCATCGGTCATGCCGATCCATGGCTTTGCCAGGCGGCGGAGCCACGTGCCGCGCCGGCCGCAGACCCCGTCTCTCCGCTAGATTAGCGAGATGACACCCACAACGCCAACGCCAGGCGGCGGAGCGCTCCTCGACGCATCGCAGAACGGACATCATCGCGATCAAGTCTACGGTCCGCTCGGACGGTCTCCGTGGCTGGATATCGACTGGCGCGAGCATCAGTGCTGGACGATCGTCGACGGTCAACCGATCAACACCGTCGAGTTGGGCGCCGGCCCTCCGATCGTGTTCGTCCACGGCCTGTCGGGCTCCTGGCCGAACTGGCTGCTGCAGCTGCCCGAGTTCGCGGCCGAGCACCGGGCGATCGCGCTCGACCTACCCGGCTTCGGCTACTCGCCGCTGCCGCGCGAGCCGATCTCGATCTCCGGCTACGCGCGCCTGCTGGACCGCTTCTTCGACGCGCTCTCGATCGACTCGGCGGCGCTCGTCGGCAACTCGATGGGCGGTTTCATCTCGGTGGAGCTCGCGCACGCGTTTCCGCAGCGTGTCGAGCGCCTGGCGCTCGTATCGCCTGCCGGGATCAGCTCCTATCACAATCCGTACGCGACCCGCGCGCTGCCGACGCTGCGGCGCTTGGAGCGCATCGCCGCCGGGTACACCGCGTGGCTCGCCTCCAAGTCGACCGCCGCGACCAGGCGGCCGCGCCTGCGCGAGGCCACCCTGAGCCTCGTCACCCGCCACCCTGGCCGCCTGCCCGCGGCGCTCGCGGCCGAGCAGCTGCGCGGAGCGGGCAAGGCGGGCTTCATGCCGGCGCTCGAGGCGCTCACGCAATACGACTTCCGCGAGCGCGTTCCCGAGGTCGCCTGCCCGACGTTGGTCGTGTGGGGCCAAGACGATCGCGTGATCAGCGTGCGCGACGCCGACATCTACACCGAGCTGATCCCCGGCTCGCGCAAGGTCGTCTACGAGGACACCGGGCACCTGGCGATGCTCGAGCGCCCGGCGGCGTTCAACGCGCTGCTCAAGGAATTCCTCGAGGAATAGCCCACAGGCAGCGACGTGGCGCGGCCCAACCTCGCCGCGGCTGCATCTTGGCCCAGATATGATCGGTCGTTGCCGGCCGCGAGGCCGGCCGTCCATCTGGGAGGGTGGTTTCAGGTGTTCAAACTGATCGTGGTCGGGACCGATGGCTCTGCCACCGCCACTCGGGCGGTGCGCGAGGCGGTCGACATGGCGGGCGCTGTGGGCGCGAAGCTCGAGCTCGTCAGCGCATATACGCCCGTTTCCGAGCAGCGCCTGCGCGCGGAGCGCCGCGACGCCCCGGAGGATGTGCAGTGGGCGATCAATCCGCGTGAGGAGGTCGATGCATCGCTCGCTGACGCGGCGGACATCGCGCGCGAAGCTGGCGTCAGCGTGACCACGCATGCCCGCCGGGGAGACCCCGCCGACGCGATCCTCGGTGTCGCCGAGGAGCGCGACGCCGACCTCGTAATCGTCGGCAACAAGGGCATGACCGGCGCCAAGCGCTTCCTGCTGGGCTCGGTGCCCGACAAGATTTCCCACCACGCGCCCTGCTCGGTACTGATCGTCCGCACCACTTGAGCGCGCGGCGGCCGGGCGCTGGACGCTTGAGCCACCGGGCGGACGGGGCGGGTAGCGCTCAGCGCGCGATCGCGCCCTCCGAGGCGCTTTGCACGAGCTTGGCGTACTTGTGGATCGCCACGTCGGCGCGCCCGTTCGCGCGCGCCGCGGGGACGTAGGCGCTCACCCGCTGGGCGATCTGCTCGTCGCCAAGCGCCACGTCGATGCGTCTCGCATCCACGTCGATCGTGATCTCATCGCCGTCGCGCAGCGCCGCGATCGGGCCGCCCTTGACCGCCTCGGGCGCGATGTGTGCGGCCATAAAGCCATGCGTCGCGCCGGAGAAGCGACCGTCGGTGATCAGCGCGACCGTCTCGCCCAGGCCCTCGCCCACGATCGCCGCGGTGACGGCCAGCATCTCGCGCATTCCCGGGCCGCCAGCCGGTCCTTCGCCGCGGATCACCACGACGTCGCCCTCAGCCAGCTCTTTCGCCAGCACGGCCGCCATCGCGGCCTCCTCGCCATCGAAGACCCGCGCGGGCCCCGAGTGCTTGCGCCGCTCGTGTCCCGCGAGCTTGACCACGCAGCCGTCCGGCGCCACGTTGCCGCGCAGGATCGCAAACCCGCCCGTCGGTTTGAGCGGTTCCGTGAGCGGCCGCACGACGCGCTGGCCGTCTGCCTCGCGAGCATCGCCGGCGTGTTCGCCGATCGTCCTGCCGGTCACGGTCAGCGCGTCGCCGTGTAGCACCCCGGCGTCGAGCAGCCGCTTGAGCACGAGTGGCACCCCACCCGCCTCATACAGATCTGTCGCCACATAGCTGCCCCCCGGCTGCAGGTCGCACAACAGGGGGGTGCGCTCGGAGATCGCGTCGAACTCGTCGATCGCGAGCGGCACTCCCGCTTCGCGCGCGACCGCCAGCAGGTGCAGCACGCCATTGGTCGAGCCTCCGCTCGTCGCGACCGCCGCGATTGCGTTCTCCAATGCCTGCTTGGTGATCACCGCGCTCGGCAGGCGTCCCGCGCGCAGCACGTCCAGCACCAGCTCGCCGCACTCCCGCGCGACCTCGAGCTTGCGCCCATCCTCGGCTGGAACCATCGCCGAACCCGCGGGCGAGATTCCGAGCGCCTCAAAGGCCATCGCCATCGTGTTGGCCGTGAACTGGCCTCCGCATGCACCCGCGCCAGGGGAGGCGACCTCCTCGAGCGCGTGCAGCTCTTGCTCTGTGATCCTCCCGGCCGCGTACTCGCCGACCGCCTCGAACACCTGCTGGATGGTCACGTTCTCGCCCTTGTAGCGGCCCGGGCGAATCGATCCTCCATACAGCATGAGCCCGGGGATGTCGAGCCGCGAGAGCGCCATGACGGTCCCGGGGATCGTCTTGTCGCAGCCCGAGATCGCGACCAGCGCGTCGAACTGGTGCGCGCCCGCGACGAGCTCGACCGAGTCGGCGATCAGCTCGCGTGAGACGAGCGACGCGCGCATGCCCGCGGTCCCCATCGTGATTCCGTCGGAGATCGCGATCGTATTGAACTCCATCGGCGTCCCCCCGGCCGCGCGTACCCCCTCCTTGACCTTGGCCGCGAGCACGCGGTTGTTGAAGTTGCAGGGCATCGTCTCGATCCACGAGTGCGCGACCCCCACGATCGGCTTCGCCAGGTCCTCGGCCGAGTATCCGATCCCGTGTAGGTAGGCGCGCGCGGCCGCGCGCTCGGGGCCCTCGGTGAGGCTCCTGCTGCGATGCTTTAGGTCAAATCCCGAAGAGCTCACGCGGCGCGCACACTACCGGCGCGGAGCCCGCCCTGCCGGGCGCGTCCGGGGCGCTCGGCGGCGTCGCCGGCCGCCATGGCGCCGCCGGGGGCGCGCGCGCGCTCGCGCTCCCAGCGGGCGAGCCTCTGCAGATCGCGCCGCACCCGCTCGGGATCGAGCTGCCTGCCCGGCAGGTGCATGTTGGCGTCGGCGATCAGCCCATGCTCGTCGGCGGTCAACGCCATCCACTTGGCGAGCACGTCATCGGAGTCCGGCAGGCGCGCACTCCCGTACGGCCTCGAGTGATCGGGAAAGGCGACGCAGTACTCGCTGAGCAGCGCGCCCGTGCTCGGGACGTACGCGACAAGCGGCTTGTGCGGATAGATCAGGTAGGCGTAGCGCCCGCCGGCCTGGCCCCAGACGCGCAAGAAGCCGAGGTCGCGGTACATCGCCCAGTCCTCGTCGTTGACACACGAGCGCAGCAGCGCGCCGGCTCGCAGCTCGGCGCGGCGCTCGCGGCCCGGGTCATAGTCATAGCCGCCGGTTGCCTCCGCGCCGTTGACCACAGTGACGCTGCGCAAGAATCCGCGTACGCGCCCCAGCGTCGCCGTCAGCTTGGCCCTGCTCAGCTCGCACACGAGCGCGACGAGCACGAGCGCCGCGGTTGCAAGCCCGACCAGCATCGCGACCTACAGCTCGGCTGCCGGTGCGCCGCCCGCCGCGCGCGGGAAGAAGATCACGCGCTCGGCGTCGCGCGGGACTTCCGCGAAAGTCTTCACCAGCTCGGCCTCGCGCCGCCCGCCGTTCGCCTCCTTCGGCACCGCGGCCCACATCCCCGCGTCGAGCTCGCGCCGGAACGCCTCGATCAGCTCGCGCTCCTGCTCGGGGATCTCCACATCGCCCTCAGCCAGAACGATCTCGCCATGACCGGGCTTCATCCGCAGGAACTTCATCGTGCTCGATTATGTCACGCCACGCAGCGCCACAAGGCCGATCACATCCACCGGTCCGGCGCCCTCGCCGACGTCGCGCAGGCCGTGCGCGATCGCTTCGCCTGCTCGCAGCCGGGCGATGCGAGCGGCTTGCAGTGGCGTGTCGCCCCGCGCGAGCTGAGCCGCGAGCACCGCCGAGTGCGTGCAGCCAGACCCGTGCGCCGCGCCCTCGGCGTGCCGCTCGCCAGGAATCTCGATCAGCGCCGCATCGTCGGTGCTGACGCCAGGCGCGCGCTCGAGATACAGGTCGACCGCGCGCGGTCGGTGTCCGCCGGTCAGCACCACGCTTTGGGGGCCGAGCGCAAGCACCGCCCGTGCGAGCCGCTCGACTTCACGCTCGTCGAGCTCGTCGCTCGGGCTCGCGCTCTGGCCCGCCGCGAGCCCGGCCAGTACCCGCGCCTCGGGCAGGTTCGGGGTGAGCACGCTGGCGCGCGGAACGATCTCCGCGAGCAGCGCTTCCTGCGCCTCGGCGTCGAGCAGACGCGCGCCCGACTCGGCGACCATCACCGGGTCGACCACCACCGGCGTTCGCGGTGGCAGCTCGTCGAGCGCGCGGGCGACCGCGCGCGTGACCTCGACCGTGCCGAGCATGCCGACCTTGACAGCGTCCACGCCCAGGTCTCGCACGACTGCTCGCACCTGCTCGAGCACGATCTCGCCCGGCACCGCGTGGACCGCGCTCACGCCGACGGTGTTCTGCGCGGTGACAGCCGTGATCGCGCTGGCGCCGTGCACGCCGCAAGCGGCGAATGCCTTCAGGTCAGCCTGGATGCCCGCGCCGCCTCCCGAGTCCGAGCCCGCGATCGTGAGCGCTACCGGGGTGCTGGCCATGCGGCTCAAGCGGGCCGCGATGAGCTGCGACGAGGCGGAAAGATCGCGTAGCTGCCGATCGCGGTCACCAACAGCCGCTCCTGCTCGTCGTGCACCTCGCTGCGCAGCACCGCCGTGCCGCGGTTGCGCCGGTCGAGCGTCGTCTTGCAGACGATCTCGCCCCGCGTCGCGGTTTGGATGTAGTTGATCGAGATGCTGATCGTCGCGATCCTCTCCTCGTCGGTCGTCTGCGCCCACAGGGTCGAGCCCATGCAGTAGTCGACCAGTGCATAGGTAACGACGCCCGAGAGCAGGCCGCCGGCATTGATCATGTCGGACCTGATCGTCAGGCGCACCGTCTGCGGGTCATCCCAGCGCATGCCCATGAAGCCGCTGATCCCGTCGAGCGAGCCGCGGCTCTCGCGTGCGTTCATGCCAGGAGAGGCTACGTCAGAAGTCCAGCAGCGGCGTTGGCACGCCAGTTTCAGCCGTCATCATGAGTTGACAACATGATGGAAGTTCTCACCTGCGGGAAATGCAGCACCGAGAATCCGGCCGCGGCGCGGTTCTGCATGGCGTGCGGGACGAGCCTCGAGCGCAGCTGTCAGCAGTGCGGCGCCAAAGCGCTTCCGCACGCCGAGTTCTGTATCGCGTGCGGCAGTGCGCTCGCACACGCACCGCAGCAGACCGAGGCGGCTACTCCCGCGATCACCGGCGACGGCGCAGCGGCCGTCGTGACGTCCGATTCGCGGCCGCTCGAGCACCCAGGCGACAGCGACGCGACGAGCGAGGAGCGGCGCACCGTCACGGTCCTATTCGCGGACCTGTCCGGCTATACCGCGATCTCCGAGCGGCTCGATCCCGAGACGCTGAAGACGCTCGTCGAGCGCTGCCTGGGCCGCCTCGGCCAGGAGGTCGAGGACGTCGGAGGCCGGGTGGACAAGTACATGGGCGACAACGTCATGGCGATCTTCGGCGCACCGGTCGCACACGAGGACGACCCCGAGCGCGCGCTGCGCGCGGCGCTTGGGATGCAGTCCGCGATGGGCGAGATCAATCGGCGGCTGCAGAGCGATTATGGCGTCGAGTTCGCGCTGCGCGTCGGCGTCAACACGGGCGAGGTGCTGGCGGGCAAGGTGGGCGAGGCGTACACCGTGATCGGCGACGCCGTCAACGTCGCCTCGCGCCTGCAGACCAGCGCCCGGCCGGGCACGGTCACCGTCGGCGAGCGCACCCAGCGCGCGACCAGTGGCGTCGTCGACTACCTGCCGCTCGAGCCGCTCGAGCTGAAGGGCAAGGCCGAGCCGGTGGCGGCCTGGCGCGCGCTCGGCCTGCTCGAGCAACATGCCGTGCGGGCTCGCGAACTGCGCCACGAGGCCCCGCTGGTCGGCCGCCACGACGAGTTCGCGGCGCTCGAGGCGCTGTTCACGCGGGTCCTGCGCAACGACGCTCCGCATCTGGTCACGGTTTTCGGTCAGGCCGGCGTCGGCAAGACGCGGATGCTGCGCGAGCTCGAGCGCTGGCTCGAAGACCGCGAACCACCCGTGCTCGTTCGCCGCGGCCGCTGCCTGCCGTTCGGCTCGGGCGTCGTCTACTGGCCGCTCAGCGAAATGCTGCGCGCCGAGTGCGCGATCGTCGATGGCGACCCGCCCGAGGTCGCGTGGGAGAAGCTCTCGCAGCGGCTCGGTCCGTTGCTCGCCTCCGACGCCGGGGATGACCAGGTGACACGCCGGATCGCGCCGATCGCTCGGCTGCTCGGCATCGAGCCGGCGCTGGTCGAGGGCGCCGGCGCGGGCGCAACGAGCGAGCACGAGGACGCGCGCAGCGCGCGCGACAGCTTCTTCGGGGCGGTGCGAGCTTGTCTGGAGGCGCTCGCGCACGGGGAGCCGCTCGTGCTTGCCTGGGAGGACATCCACTGGGCCGACGAGGGCATGCTCGACCTGATCGAGTACCTGTCCAAGTGGCTGCGCGCACCGGTCCTGCAGGTATGCCTGGCCCGAGACGAGCTGCTCGAGCGTCGCCCGAGCTGGGGAGCTTCGCGGCGCACGGCTGGCAGCCTATTCCTCGACCCCCTGGGACCGGCCGACATACGCGAGTTGATCAGCGGCCTGCTGCGCAACCCGGGCACGGCCCCGGACGTGCTGGACGCGCTCGCCGAGCGCGCCGACGGAAACCCGCTGTTCGCCGAGGAGATGGTGCAGCGGCTCGCCGAGGAAGGCAGCACCAGGGCCGCCGAGCTGCCCGACACCGTCCAGGGACTCGTTGCCGCGCGGCTGGATTCGCTTGCCCCGCTCGAGCGTCAGCTCGTCGCGCAGGCGTCGGTCGTCGGTCGCACCTTCTGGGAGGGCGCGCTCGCGCCCGTGGCGGCAGCTGCGGGGGGCGATCTGCACCAGGCGCTCGCGCGGCTGCACGAGAAGGACATCATCGTGCCCGGTGAAGGGATGCAGCTCGCCGACGAGCAGGAGCTCGCCTTCAAGCACGTCCTGATCCGCGACGTCGCCTACGCGATGCTGCCCAAGGCGGTGCGCGCACGCAAGCATTTCGAGGTGGGCCTGTTCATCGAGCGACGCGCTCGCGAGCGCCGCGATGAGGTCGTCGCGCTGCTGGCCGAGCACTATGGCCGCGCGGCGACGCTCGGCGAGGAAGCCCGGCTCGGTGGCGACGAGCTCGCCCCGCTCCGCGACAAGGCGCTGCACTACCTCGAGGCGGCCGGCGACGCCGCGAGCGCCCTCTACTCCAACCACGAGGCCCTCAGTCACTACGAGGCAGCGCTTACGCTGGGCAAGGACGATCGTGCTCGGCGGGCGCGCATCCTCGAGAAGCAGGGCGACCTCTCGCTGCGATTGGGGCGCGTCGACGCCGCGATCGAGGCGTGGCAGCAGGGTCTCGAGTACCACACCGGCCAGAACGACCTGGAGCACGTCGCCGAGCTGCACCGCAAGATCGGCGCCGCGCTCGCGCACAAGGGCAATCGCGCGGAGGCGATTCAGCACCACCAGCAGGGGATCAACCTAATCAAGGACGGCCCGCCCTCGCTGGCGCTCGTGCGGCTTTACGAGGAGGCCGCCTGGCTGTATATGCAGGTCGGCGACAACATGCTCGCGATCTACGCCTCCGAGAAGGCGCTGCGGCTGGCCGAGCGCCTCGGGGAAGTCCGCGCCGCCAGCCGCGCGCACGGCATCTTCGGTCGCGTGTTCGGTCGCATCGGCGACACGGTCAAAGCTCGCGAGAATCTCGAACGGGCGATCGAGCTCGCCCGTGACTCCGACGAGAACGAGACCGTGCTCGCGATGCTCGCGCTCGGTCATCACCTCGAGAGCGCCGAGGGCGACTATGGCGCAGCCGAGACTTCCTACGCGAGCGCGCTCGCGCTGGCGCAGCGCATCGGTGACGTTCCCGCCCAGATCGAGCTTCACGCGGCGCTCGCGCAGCTCGCGTTCTATCGCTGCGATTGGGAAGAGGTCGCACGCTCAACCGACGCGAGCGCCGAGCTCGCCGAACGCGAGGGACTGGTCGGCAAGCTCTGCCTGCCCTACACGATGCGCGGGCTTCTGCGCTGGCGCACCGGCGAATGGGAGGTTGCAGTCGAGCTGTTTCGCCGCGCCCGCGAGCTCGCCGAGCAGGTCGGCTGGTCGGAGGTCGCCGTCAGCGCGCTGCTCGGGCTCGCCGCCGCGCAGCGCGACCGCGGCGACTTCGCCGACGCCGAGGCGACGATCGCCGAGGCGCTCGACGTATGTGAGCGCGCCGGCCTGATCGGACAGTCGATCCAGGCGACCTCGATGCGCGCGCAGCTGCGCGCGCTCGCCGGCGAGCATGCGCTTGCGCGAGAAGCCGCCGAGCAGGCCACCCTGCTGGTCGAGCGCGTTCACTACCCGCTCGCCGAAGCGACCGTGCTCGAGGCGCGCGGCGTGACCGGCGAGCTCGCCGACGCGCCCGACCTGCTCGCGCGAGCGGGCGCCGCATGGGCGCGACTCGGCCGCCCGCTCGACGCGGCGCGCTGCGAGCTGCTCCTCGGTCAGCGCCTGCACGACAGCGACCCCGCCGCCGCCGGCGAGGCGCTGGCCGCGGCCGCCGCGGCGTACGAGCGCGTCGAAGTCAGGCATCTCGCCACGCTGGCGCGCGAGGTGATGGCCGCCTGAGAGCAGGCGTCGCCGGCGCGGCGATGGCGCGCCCCGACGTAAGTACGCGTCTGAGGCGCGCGGGTTTGCAAGTTTTCACAGTGATGCGCGTGTCCGGTCACAATCGTGTCTCGCGCGTCGCATTTGCTGCCTTAACTTGCTGGTGTGCACACGGCTCCCGGCGCCGAACCCCCCGCGGGCGCTACGGCGTCCGGATCGGGCGCAGCGCGCGTCGAACCCCGGCGCGCGCTCGGGAGCCGTGGCGAGGCGCTCGCCGCCGCTCACCTGAGCCGGCTCGGCTTCTCGATCGTCGCCCGCAACGAGCGCACCCGCTACGGCGAGATCGACCTGATCGCATTCGACGGGCGGACACTCGTGTTCGTCGAGGTAAAGAGCCGTCTGGTGCAGCCTTGGGCCGGATCCCCTCGCGACGATCAACAACCGCTGGCCCGGCTGCGTCCGCGGCAGCGCGCGCGACTGCGCCGGCTCGCTGTGGCGTGGCTGGCGGACGCCGGGCGCGTGCGTCCCACCGCCCACACGATCCGCTTCGACGCGATCGGAGTGATCCTCGACAGCGGACACGATCTCGTCCGACTCGACCACTTGGAGGGTGCGTGGTGAATGTGCGGCGCGCGGTAAAAGCGCCGTCTCGGAAGCGTGCTGTGGCGCCCGTGCCCCGGTACCGAACCCGCTAGGCGTACATCTCCGCGGAGACGCGATTGACCTCGACAACGACGTCGGCGGGAATGCCGACGCGCTTGGCGGCCGCGACGATCGTGTCTGGCGAGGGCGCTTCGTACAGGCAATACGAACGGCGTCGGTCGGCGCTGAGGAACGAGAACAGCCAGCGGACACCCTCGTCGGCGTTTACCTCCTCGATCAGCTTCACGTCCTCGCTCGTCAGCTCGAGCTGCTCGGCGAACGCACGCTCGATCATGTATATCGGCATCGATCAAATCCTAGCGACTCGCTGGGCGATCCGTTAGGCACTCGGTTAACGCTCGACCAGGCCGCGCCGGTAGGCGTAGGCCGTCGCCTCGGTGCGGTTTGAGCTGTCGGTCTTGCGGAGAATGCTGCGCATGTGGTTGGCGGCTGTGTGTTCGCTGATGAACAGCGATGCCCCGATCTCGCGATTCGACAGGCCTCGCGCAACGAGGCGAAGCACGTCGAGCTCGCGCGCGGACAGACCGTCGGGCGGAGGCGGGCCCGGCCCAGAGGCAAACGCGCGGGCGCGCGCCTGCAGCGCGGGCATCCCGATCGCCTCAGCGAGAGCGACGGCCTCGGCGAGCAGCCGTTCGCCGTGAGCGACGTCTCCTCCGTCGAGCTGCAGGCGCGCGTACTCGTAGTTCGTGTGCGCGAGCCAGGTAGTCGCACCCATCCGCTCGTTGAGCTCCAGCGCCGACTCGAAATAGCGAGCGGCGGTATCGCGCTTACCGAGCGTCGCAGCGAGCATGCCCAGGTAGCGGTCCGCGGCGCCGTAGCAGGCAACACCGTGGCCGATCATCACGTTGGTGCCGGTCAGGGGCGCAAGTTGCGGGTAGACGAGCGCGGCGACCTCGCGGTGTCCGACGGCGCTCGCAGCGTCGGTCAGATACGTGAGCGACGCCAGCCACAGCCCTTCTCGCAGCCGCGCGAGGCCCTCCGCCTGAACGCGGTCGAGCTCGCCGCGGACCTGCTCGGGCGCGTCCAGCTCGGCGAGCGTCGCGGCTAGGCCAGGGCGCCATGCCGCGCCCTCGCGATCTCGCGACCCGAGGACGCGCATCACCGGCGCGAGCTCCGCAATCCGACCCTGCTCGCGACGAATGCCGAACATCTGGATCCCGTAGATACTCGACGCGTCTCGGCCGACGAGGTGCTCACCCAGTTCGCGCGAGCGCTCGGCGGCCGCCTCGGCTTCGTCGAGTCGACCCTCGAGCAGCGCCAGCGCGGATCGGTAGTGCTCGGCTACATGCAGGATGAACGGCTGACGCGTGTGTCTCGCCGCCTCGGAGGCGACCGCAAGCTCCTGGCGTGCATCGGCGATCTGACCGAGAGCCATCAGCGCGGAGACGCGCCACTCCGCGGCCTCGGCCTGGCCCTCGACATCTCCAAGCTCTTGCGCCAGGTCGCGCGCCTCGCCGAGCATCTGAAGCGCTTCTCGCAGGCTCGTCGTGGCCCGCGCCCAGTACACGCCCATCAGCGCGCTCGCCAGTCCGGGACGATCGTCGATGCGGCGCGCCATCGCTATGGCCTCCGCGCGCACGCCGGCGGCCGGGTCGGAGCTACCTTCGAACTCCAGCGCGCGGGCCAGACAGGCGAGCAGCCTGACGCGCAGCGGCGAATCCTCCGGGCCCAGCGCCGCAGACGCCTCCTCGAGCAGCGCGCGGGGCCCTTGATCGGCGTGTCCGGGACGCCAACAGGTCGTCTCGTAGCCGATCGCTGCGCGCGCAAGCAGCTCCCCCTCGCCGAGATCTCGCGCAATCTCCGCTGCCTGTCGAAACGCCTGCAGCGAGTCGAGCGACCTTCCCGCGCGGAAGGTCGCCGTACCGAGGTCGAGCAGGGTCTCGGCGCGCTGGCGCGCGTCCTCGATTCCGATCTGCAGCGCGGTCCGCAGGCGCGCGGTCGCCTCGTCATAGGCCAGCGCGACGGATGCGGCCTGCGCCGCGAGCAGGTTGTACTTGACCGCTCGCACCGGCCCGGCAACCGGCGTGGCTTCGGCGAAATGGTGCGCGAGATCAGCCAGCACCGGCCCGCGCTCGAGCCCGCCAGCTGCCTCCAGCGCCAAGGCGAACCGCAGGTGCAGCTCCGCCCGGCGGACCGAGCTCAGCCGGTCGTACAGGGCACGCCGCACGAGCTCGTGGGTGAAGCGGTAGGCGAGCGTTTGCGAGGACAGCTCCTCGACTACGCCGCTGCGCACCGCAGGTTCGAGGGCGTCGATCCGCTCGAACTCGACCGGCGCGGCGCGGCGCAAGATGTCGAGCTCGAACTCGGATCCCGCTACGGCGGCCTGCTCGAGCAGATCGCGGGTCTGTGCATCCAGGCGTGTCAAGCGCTGGCTGACGACCTCGTGCACGCTGCGCGGCGTCGCGATCTCGCCGAGCGGCCGCTTCAAGCGGACGGTGCCGTGATCCACCGCAAGCGTCTGGGTCTCGGTCAGCGCACGCCAGAGCTCACACAACAGGAACGCGTTGCCCTCGGTCAGCTCGCGCATCTCGCGCGAGAGCGTCGGCTCGGCGGGATCGATCTCGCCACCGCTCGCGCGGCGTACGAAGTCCCCGATGTCCTCCTCGGTCAGGCCATCCAGGCGCAGGCGCACGACGTCATCGGAACGACGCAGGTCGGCGAGCGTGTCGGCAAGCTCCGCGGGCACGTCGGCGTCTGTGTCGCGGAACGTCGCGAGCACGAGCACGCGCGCCTCGGTCGCCGTCCGCGCCAGGTGGCGCAGGAGGACCAAGGTCGGGGTGTCGGCCCAATGCTCATCCTCGAGCACGAGCAGCAGCGGCTGGCGGCGGCCGACGCTGGTCAGGAGGTCGCTGATCGAGGTATGCAGGCGATGACGCTCCGTGTCCGGGTCGGCGCTGATCGGTGCCGGCAGCCCGGGCAGACGGGCGGGGAGGTCGGGCACGAGTCGCGCAAGCTCGCCCCCGGCGCTGCCGAGGTCTTCGCGCAGCAACTCCGGCTCGATGGATCGGGCGAGCTGGGCGAGCACCTCGACGAACGGGCGGTACGGGGTCTGCACGACCGCGTCGCAGGCGCCGTAGAGCACGAGCACGCCTTCCGAGGCGACCTCGTGAGCTAGCTCGCGGACCGTGCGGCTCTTGCCCGAGCCTGCCTCGCCCCCGATCAGGGCGACGCGACCACGCTCGCCCAATTCGCGCGGCACCAACGCCCGCAGGGTGGCGAGCTCGCTCGAGCGGCCGACGAACGGGGAGGAGGGAGGAAGTCGTAGGGGGCCGGGGAGCGCAGACATGACGAAGCACGTGTCGAGTAGTCAGATCTGATTATCGCTCCCGACATGCCGGGTTCTGATCTGCTCCCCAACTGTGTCAATCCATGTCATGACAACGGGCGCGGGCTCGCGTAGCTTCGTCACTGGGCACGTGCAGACGGCACCGGCCCTCAACGGATGAGCGACAAGCAGGAGGCAGACATGAGCACCACGATCACGGCAGCAGATGCGGCGCGAACAGAGCTCAGGGGGAAGTTCTCCGGCGAGCTCGTCGGCCCCACCGACCCAGGCTATGACCAGGCCCGCGCGGTCTTCAACGCGATGATCGATCGCCGCCCGGCGCTGATCGCCCGCTGCGCGAGCACCGAGGACGTAGCCGAGACGATCGCCTTCGCGCGCCGGCACGAGCTGCTGCTGGCCGTGCGCGGTGGCGGGCACAACGGCGGCGGATTGGGGGTCTGCGACGACGGTGTCGTGCTCGATCTCTCGCTGCTGCGCGCAGTCGAGGTCGATCCGGACGCCCGCACCGTTCGCGCGGGCGGCGGGTCCACCTGGGGCGAGGTCGATGCGGCGACCCACGAGGTCGGTCTGGCGACACCCTCGGGAATCATCTCGACGACCGGCGTCGGCGGCCTGGCGCTCGGAGGCGGGATCGGCCATCTGGCGCGCAAGTACGGGCTCACGATCGACAACTTGATCGAGGCCGAGGTCGTGCTCACCGACGGAACTCTCGCGCGCGCGAGCGCCGACGAGAACCCCGAGCTGTTCTGGGCGCTGCGCGGCGGCGGCGGCAATTTCGGCGTCGTCACGTCGTTCCAGTTCCGGGCCCACCCGGTCTCCACCGTGCTCGCCGGACCGACGTTCTGGCCGATCGAGCAAACGCCCGAGGTGATGCGCTTCTACCGCGAGTTCCTGCCCGCCGCGCCGCGCGAGCTGAACGGGTTCTTCGCGACCATGACCGTGCCGCCCGCGGACTTCCTGCCCGCGGATCTGCACCTGCGCAAAGTCTGCGCCGTGATGTGGTGCTACACGGGTGCGGAGGACGCCGCCGAGGAGCTGTTCGCTCCCGCGCAACAGATCGGTACACCGCTGCTGCACGGCGTCGCACCGACGCCGTTCCCGGCACTTCAGAGCCTGTTTGACGGGTTCTACTCCCCGGGTCTGCAGTGGTACTGGCGCGCCGACTTCGTGCGGCAACTGCCCGACGAGGCGATCGCGGCCCATACCCAGTTCGCCGAGAAGCTGCCGACGCTGCACTCGGCGATGCACCTCTACCCGATCGACGGCGCCGTGCAGGACGTTGCCAATAGCGACACTCCGTTCAGCTACCGCGACGTGAACTGGGCCGAGGTGATCGTCGGCGTCGACCCGGATCCCGCAAACGCCGGCGTCATCCGCGACTGGACCGTCGACTACTGGGAGGCCACGCATCCCCACTCGGCCGGTGGCGCGTACGTCAACTTCATGATGGACGAGGGGCACGCGCGCGTGCGCGCAACCTACCGCGACAACTACGACCGACTGGCCGCGGCGAAGGCGACCTACGATCCGGCGAACGTGTGTCGCGTCAACCAGAACGTCGAGCCCCGGCAAGCAGCGTGATCGCTTGCCGTTAGAGCGTCAACTGCTGATAGGCCAAGGACTGGAACGACAGGCGGTGCAGCGGCGAGACGCCCCGGCGCGCGATCGCCTGGCGGTGGTCGGGGGTGGAGTAGCCGACGTGCTCCGCGAACCCCCACCCGGGGTGCTCAGTGTCGGCGTGGCGCATGTAGCGATCGCGGGTGACCTTGGCGACGATCGAGGCCGCCGCAATCGCGGCGCTGGTCGCATCGCCGTCGACGATCGCCCGCTGCGGACGCTCGAACTCCGGCACGCAGAAGCCGTCGAGCAGACACAGCACCTCGCCGGGCAAGCCCGCGGTGACCCCGCGGATCGCGTCGCGCAACGCGGCGAGATTGGTGTTGTGCAGGCCCCGCTCGTCGATGCCGCGCACGCAGCGCGAGACGACCACCACCCGCGCGGCGCTCGCGAGCACCAGCGGGTAGAGCTCCTCGCGGGCCGGCGCGCTGTGTTGCTTGGAGTCGTTCAGCGCGCCGAGCGCGGTGAGCTCCCGCCGCCCGAGCGCGGCGTAGTCGAACAGGACGCCCGCGGCAACCAGCGGTCCCGCCAAGCTTCCGCGCCCGGCCTCGTCCGCACCTGCAACCAGCGGCGTGCCGAGGCGCCGGTCAAACGCGAACAGGCGGCGCCCGGCGGCGCGCGCGCGCTTGCGCCGACGCCGCTCCCGCGCGGAGCGGGCGGCTGGCCTAGAAGAACCCGACCCGGCTGAGCGGCCAGTACGTGAAGAACGCTTCTCCGATGATCCACCCGGTGGGGACGGGTCCCCAGAACCTGCTGTCATCGGATTCGCCACGGTTGTCCCCCATCATGAACCAGTGCCCGGCGGGAATGCGGATTGGCACCGGGAAGTTGCACTCCGGGCTCGCGCCGCACTGGCGGATGTACGAGTCGGCCTCGCGCTTGCCGTTGCGGGTCACGTGACCTTCGCGGATCGAGATCACGTCGCCGGGGCCCCCGACGACGCGCTTGATGAAGTTTTCGCTCGCCTCCTTGGGGACCGGCTGTGTGCAGGCCGCGCCCCCTAGTTTGACCGTGTGCGGGACGGGGCCGCACTGCTCCTGTTTGGCCCCTTCCGGCGGATGGAAAACCGCTATCTCGCCGACGTGGGGATCGCTGAAGTGGGTGCCGATCCGGTCGACCAGCACGCGCTGGCCGATCGCGAGCGTTGGTTCCATCGAACCGCTCGGGATCTTGTACGGCTTGACGATGAATGCCTGGATCAGGAGCGCCAGACCGAGCGCGATCGCGACGATCATGACGAGCTCGACGACCGAGCCTTTCATCGTTTTCGAGCGCTTCTTCGGGCCAGGCTGCTGCTTGGCGCCGGGCTTCTTGGCGCGGGCGCTCACGGCGGCGGGTCGCCGGCCCCGTCGCCCCCCGGCGAATCGCCGGCGCCGGAAGACGGGGGATCGTCGCTCGCTGCCTCGGCCTCGCCGCCCGCCTCCCCTGCGGAACGCGCGGACGCTTCGATCTCGCCGCTCGGACCGGCCTCGGCGCCGTCGCTGTCGCCCGCCGCTTCCTCGCCATCCGACGGTCCGCCATCGCCCCCAGCAGAAGCCTCGCCCGCGTCATCGCCCGCGGCCGCAGCCTGCTGCGCATCGCCCCCGGTCTGCGCTGGGGCACCTTGCGCCTCGGCGCCCGCCTGAGCGCCGTCGGCTTCTGCTCCCTCGCCATGGGCTCCCTCGACGACCGTGTCCTCCGCGGTCTGGCCCTCCGCATCGGTCGCCCCGTCGGGCTCGTGCAACAGGCCCGGCTCGACCGTCTCCTCGGGGCCGATGTAGCGGCGCTCGCGCACGCGCGCGCGCTTGCCGACGCGATCGCGCAGGTAGTACAGCTTGGCGCGGCGCACGTCGCCGCGCGCGGCCACCTCGATGCGCTCGATCTTCGGCGAGTGCACCGGGAACATGCGCTCGACGCCGACGCCGAACGATTGCTTGCGCACAGTGAACGTCTCGCGCACGCCATGTCCTTGACGCTTGATCACGACCCCCTCGAACACCTGCACGCGGCGGCGCGAGCCCTCGATCACCTGGAAGTGGACCTTGACCCGATCGCCGGGCGCGAATTCGGGGACGCGGCGCAACTGCGCGCGCTCGATGGTGTCGATGACGCTGCTCATAGCGGACGGGGTAGAGGCGCGCTGAAAGACCGCTGCCAACCCTTCAGAGCGGGCGGCCGACGCGGTCAGCATGGTAGCGGACATTCGCCAAGCTTCGCCTCACCGAACGCGCGTATCCAAGCGCCGCGTGCGCGGCTGTGGCGATGCGCGACCGCCTCCCGCGGGCGCTGCGGATGACCGCTAGGCGCGTTCGGCGCTGCGTTCGCGCCGCCAGCGTTCGATACGCAGATGATGCCCCGAGAGCAGAACCTCGGGAACGCGCCAGCCACGATACTCGGCTGGGCGCGTGTACTGCGGGTACTCGAGGCCGCCTTCCAGCGCCGGGCTGAACGACTCCTGAACCGCCGATCGCTCGTCGCCCAGGGCGCCCGGCAGCTTGCGCAGCACGGTGTCGCATACGACCATCGCCGCCAGCTCGCCGCCGGCCAGGACGTAGCGTCCGATCGAGATCTGCTCGCCGGCGAGATGCTCCACGATCCGCTCGTCAAAGCCCTCGTAGCGCCCGCACAACAGCGTCAGCGCGGGCTCAGACGCGAGCTCGCGCGCGAGGGCGTCGTCGAGCAGCCGTCCCCCCGGGGTCAGCGCGATCACGCGGCGCTGCTCGCGCAGCCGCAGCGAGTCGAGCCCGTAGTGGCCCTGCAGGGCGCTGTCGAGCACGTCGACGCGCAGCACCATGCCGGCGCCACCGCCGAACGGCGTGTCATCGACCTGGCCGGCGCTGAGTGGAGTGTGGTCGCGAAAGTTGACGCACTCGATTCGCGTTCCGCGGGCCAGCGCGTTGCGCACGTGCCGCTGCTCGAAAAACCAGCCGAACCAACCCGGGAACAGCGTGAATATGTCGATCTGCACGTCTACAGGCGTTGGGAAGTAAATCGAATTAGCCCTGCTGTGGAGCGACCATTGTGAGCGATCAAGCCCCCGGGTTCGGCCAGACGGCGCTCGCGCCGTAGACGCCTCGGCCGAAGCACGCAGCCCAGCGCCTCAGCGCGGCCCACCGTGGCATCGCAGACCGCTGTCATGGTCGCGATCCGGTCGAGCGCTTAGGCTCTTCTTCTTGCTGTTCCATTCGGTACCTCGCCTTGCTGGTCGTTAGGGTTAGGATGCGCGCGGGTGAGCGAGATGCCGACGAACGCGGGGTCCACGTCGAACGTAGAGGGCGCCGTGGATCGCTGGTCTGCGGGCCTGGATGAGGAGACGGAGTTCTGGTTTCGCTGGCTGCGCGACCACGGCGAACCGTGGCCCGACGTCTATCGGCAACGCACGAATTCGCGCTCTCCGCTGCAGCCACATATCCGCCGCCACGTTCGCGCGCTGCCGGGGTCCCGAGTGCGCATCCTCGACGTCGGCTCGGGGCCGATGACGGCGCTCGGCAAGCGCTGGTCGCTGCGCCGCGTGCGGATCATCGCGGTCGATCCGTTGGCAGACCGGTACGCCGAGTTGTACGAGCGCACTGGTTTCGAGCCGCTCGTGCGGCCCATTCGGGGTGAGGCCGAGCACCTCGCCGGAATGTTTCCGGCCGACTCGTTTGACCTGGTCTACGCGCAGAACTGCATTGACCACGGCTACGACCCGCTGCGATCGATCCGGCAGATGCTGACCGTCGTGCGCCGCGGCCACACAGTGTTGCTTGAGCACGCCATCGATGAGGGCGAGTTCATGAAGTACGCCGGGCCCCACCAGTGGAACTTCCGTGCCGAGGACGATCGGTTGGTGATCTGGCGTCCGGGGCTGCGCGTTGACGCGCACGCCGAGCTCGAACCACTGGCGGACCTCGAGCTGGATTCTCGGCAGGACATTCGCTGGCTGACGGTGGCGTTGCGCAAGCACTAGCGGCGCGAGCGCGGTCTCGATCGCGCCGCGCCTGAGCGTCGCGAGCGTGGGGTTGTCAGGTCGCACGTCTACTGCCCGATGAAATCCATGTCCACGTCGATCTTCGCCGTGCTCGGATCGACCGCGCGGATCGCGTCTTTGACCATCGGCACCAGCAGCGGTTGCCCGCCCGCCTGCGGTTGCACCTCAAGCGCCTCGCAGGAGGGCAGCTCGATCACGCCGCTCACAGTGCCGACCGTGCGCTCGCCGTCTACGACGATGCAGCCTTCGAGCTGATGCGCCCACCATTCCCCGTCGGCCAGCGCGGGGGCCTCGCGCGCTGCGACGGTCAGCGTCAAACCGCGCAGCGCCTCGGCGCCGTCGCGATCGCCGATCTCGGCAAGGCGCACGATCGGCCGCTGGTCGGTACCCGCGCGGCGCACGATCTTCATCGCCCTGCCGTCGACTGTCACGTGCGCTCCGGGCTCGAGCAGCTGCGGCCTGGCCCGCGTCACGTAGAAGCTGCCGTCCAGGCCGTGAGCGCGACCGACCCGGCCGGCCTGCAACGGATGCTCGCCGCTCATCGCGCCTCGGGTCAGTCAGTCGACGATGTCGACGAGCACCCTGCGGCCTTCGCCGGTCGCCGCCGCTTTGACGACCGTGCGCAGCGCCTGTGCGGTACGTCCGCCGCGACCGATCACCCTGCCGTAGTCGCTCTCCGCGACGCACAGCTCGAGCACGATCGTCCCGTCGTCCTCCTCGAATTGCTCGACCGACACGTCCGCAGGCTCGTCGACCAGGCCTTCCGCCAGGTACGCAAGCAGTTCTCGAGGGGTCTCGCCGGACATCTCGCTTCTACCGCAGCCCGTGCTCCCGGTCCTGCCGTGGCGTCAGTCGCCGTGGGCGGAAATGCCCTGGATGCGCAGCAGCTTGCGCACGGTTCTCGACGGTTGGGCGCCGCGAGCCAGCCAGGTGCGCGCGCGCTCGCCGTCGATCGAGATCGTCGAGGGATCCGTCTGCGCGTTGTACTGGCCGATCGTCTCGATCACCCGACCATCGCGCGGCGAGCGCTGGTCGGCGACGACCACGCGCCAGATCGGATCCTTCCTGCCGCCCACTCGCGTGAGCCTGAGTCTTACCGACACTCTTTCCTCTCTGGATGCTTGATATCAGCGCAGTGCAGCCTGGTCGGCTGCCGCTCCGCGTGCGATTGCAAGCAGCAGCTTAGACGGTGCACCCTGCGGAGGCCTGCCCGCCGGCAGCCTAGCGGCCCTGACGCATCAGCGCCCCGATATCCGGCATCTTGCCCCGTCCGAGCTGCTTCATCAGCTTGCGCGTCTGGCCGAACTGCTTGACGAGCTGGTTCACCTGCTGGACGTTCGTACCCGAGCCCCGGGCGATGCGCAGCCGCCGCGAGCCCTTGATCAGCTCCGGGTGACGGCGCTCGTCGGGCGTCATCGACAGGATGATCGCCTGCACGCGATCGAGCTCGCGCTCGTCGACCTTCATGTTCTGCAGCTGATGCCCCGCGAGCCCGGGGAGCATGCCGAGCAGGTTGGTGAGGGGGCCCATCCGCCGCATCGTCTTGAGCTGAGCGAGGAAGTCGTCGAGGCCGAATTCGTCTCGCTTGAGCTTGCGCTGCAGCGCGAGCGCCTCGTCCTCGTCGAATTGGCGCTCGGCGTGCTCGATCAGGCTCAGCACGTCGCCCATGCCGAGGATCCGCTGGGCCATCCGGTCCGGGTGGAAGCGCTCGAACTGGCCGATCTTCTCGCCGGTCGACGCGAACATGATCGGCTTGCCGGTGACGGCCTTGACCGATAGCGCCGCGCCGCCGCGCGCGTCGCCGTCGAGCTTGCTCATCACCACGCCGTCGAACTGGATCTCCTCGGCGAACCGCTCGGCGACGCCGGCCGCGTCCTGGCCGGTCATCGCGTCGACCACCAGCAGCACATCGGTTGGGTCGACTGCGGAGCGCATCCGCACGAGCTCGGCCATCAGCTGCTCGTCGATGTGCAGCCGCCCGCTGGTGTCGACGATCAGGACGTCCTTGCCCTCCTGCTTGGCGCGCTCGAGCGCCCAGGCGGCGATCTCGACCGGGTCGCGCTCGGTCCCCTGCTCGTAGACGTCCGCCCCGGCCTGTCCTCCGACCTTGACGAGCTGCTCGACCGCGGCGGGCCGGTAGGTGTCGCACGCCGCGACCGCGACCGCAGCGCCGCGCTGCTCGCGCAGGTGATGCGCGAGCTTCGCGGTCGCGGTCGTCTTGCCCGAACCTTGCAGCCCGGCCATCAGGATCACGGTCGGCGGGCTGGAGGAGAACTCGAGCTCGGCCGCAGCGCCGCCCATCAGCGCGGTCAGCTCCTCGGCGACGATCTTGATGACCTGCTGGCCCGGGTTCAGCCCCCCGATCACGTCTGCCCCGAGGCAGCGCTCCTTGACCTGCGCGGTGAACTGGCGCACGACCTTGAAGTTGACGTCCGCCTCGAGCAGCGCGAGCCTGATCTCGCGCATCGCGGCGTCGACATCCTGCTCGGTCAGCGTCCCACGCCTGCGCACGTCGGCGAGCGCGATCTGGAGCTTCTCGGAGAGGGCGTCGAACATGAGCTGATTCTCGCAGCCGTCGGTTAACCGGCAGCGTTTGGCCTAGCGTTCGCCGTCCGCCGGCGGCAGCGGCGGCTGGTCGCCCGCGCCGCCGCTCACGCGCCGTGAGAGCGCTTCGCCGATGCCGCCGAAGGCCTGCGCGAACTCCGACGGCACGACGAACACCTTGTTGGCGTCGCCTTCGGCGAGGTCCGGCAGCATCTTCAGGTATTCGTAGCTGAGCAGCTCGCGCGTCGGCTTGCCCGCGTGGATCGCTTTGAACACCGTATCGATCGCTTTCGCTTCGCCCTCGGCGCGCAAGATCGCGGCTTCGCGCTCGCCCTCGGCCGTCAGCACCGCCGCCTGCTTGGCTCCCTCCGCGGTGAGGATCTGCGACTGCTTCTCGCCTTCGGCGGTGAGGATCAGGGCACGGCGATCGCGCTCGGCCCGCATCTGCTTCTCCATCGCCGTCTTGATGTCTTCCGGCGGATCGACCGACTTGATCTCGACGCGGTTGATCCTGATCCCCCACTTGCCGGTCGCCTCGTCGAGGACCGTACGCAGCTCGGCGTTGACGTTCTCGCGCGCGGTCAGCGTCGCCTCGAGCGTCAGGCCTCCGATCACGTTGCGCAGGGTCGTCACGGTGAGCTGCTCGATCGCCTGCAGTGGATTGGAGATCTCATACGTCGCCGAGCGCGCATCGGTGATCGTGAAGTAGAGGACCGTTTCGATCGCCACGACGACGTTGTCCTCGGTTATCACCGACTGGGGCGTGAAGTTCACGACCTGCTCGCGCATATCCAGAAGCGGGCGTACGCGGTCGATGAACGGGGTGACGATCGCCAGGCCAGGTTCGAGCGTACGGCTGTAGCGACCGAGCCGCTCGACGACCCCCGCCTTGGCCTGGGGAATCACGCGAATCGTGCGCGCCGCCAGCACCAGCGCGAACAACACGACCACGACGACGACGATGATTGCGACCATTGCCCAGGTTCCTTTTCTCGCAGGTGCTACCCGCAGCGTAGCTCGATTACGGCACCTCTCTCAGTGCATGACCAGCGCAGTCGCTCCGCGAATCTCCACCACTTCGACCCGCTCGCCCGCGTCGATGATCTCGTCCTGGTCATAGCTGCGCGCCGTCCAGACCTCGCCGTCGATCTTCACGCAGCCGACGCCTTCGTCGTTGGCGATCCGCTCGATCACGATCGCGGGCTTGCCGACGAGCGCCGCTGCGCCGGTCCTGATCGCCGGCGGCAGCCTGCGATGCCTGTGTGCGACGGGCCGAAGCGTCGCGAAGACGATCCCCGACGCGGCCAGGAACACGATCGTGCTGAGCAGGACGCCCACCCCGAGCAGGCTGACGACGGCTGCGAGCGCCGCTCCCGCCGCGAACGGGGCGAGATAGAAGCTGCCTTGATGCATCTCGCCCACGCCGAGCAGACAGGCGGCGATGAGCCACACGATCCATGCATCCATGCCTCCAGATTACTCGCCGGCAACCAATGCCTGCGCGAATTCCTGCGGATCGAACGGCGTGAGATCCTCGACCGTCTCGCCGGTGCCGATCAGCTTGACCGGCAGCTGCAGCTCGCGCGCGATCGCCAGCGCGATGCCCCCGCGCGCGGTTCCGTCGAGCTTGGTCAGCACGACGCCCGTGACGCCAGCCGCGTCGGCGAACAGCTGCGCCTGGCGCAGCCCGTTCTGGCCGGTCGTCGCGTCGATCGTCAGCAGCGTCTCGTGCGGGGCGCCCTGCAGCTGGCGGCCGATCACGCGGCGGACCTTGGCGAGCTCGGCCATCAGATCGTCCTGGGTGTGCAAGCGTCCGGCCGTGTCGACGATCACCACGTCGCAGCCGTCCGCGTGCGCGCGGGAAATCGCCTCGAACGCGACCGCGCCCGGGTCCGAGCCCTCCGGGCCGGTCACGATCTCACAGCCGGCCCGCTGCGCCCAGCCCGCGAGCTGCTCGCTGGCAGCCGCCCGGAACGTGTCCGCGGCGGCGAGCAGCACGGTCCGGCGCAGCTCCTTGTGCAGGTGCCAGGCGAGCTTGCCGATCGTCGTCGTCTTGCCGGTCCCATTGACGCCGACCGCCAGGATCACCGTTGGCTTTGCTCGGATGTCGATGCGCCCGTCGCCGACATCGGCCGTCTGGGCCAGGAGTCCGACCAGCCGCTCGCTCAGCGCCTCGCCGCCCTCGAGTTCCCCCGCGTCGGCCTCGGACTCGAGCGTCGCGACGATCGCAGCGGTCGTGCGCGCACCCACGTCCGCGACGATCAGAGCCTCCTCCAGGCGTTCCCACGCTTGCGCGTCGAGCGGCCCGAACAGCGTCGCTTTGATCTCGCCGCCGAGCGCCTCGCGAGTCTTCGTCAGATTCTCGCGCAAGCGTCGGAAGAGCCCGCGCCTGCGCTCGCGCCGGCCGGCAGACGCCTCCCCGTCGCCTGGCGTGCCCGCCGGGTCACCGGCGATGAACAGCTCGCTCCAGTCTCGCGCCACGGCGGGGTGTCTCAGGCAACCTCGGCGACGGACGCCGGCTCGCCGCGCTCGACCGCGTCGATGCCCGGGGCGGAGGGCGGCGCCTGCGCCGCGCGCCCCGAATCTTCAAGCCGGTCGGCCGTGTCCGTTCGGTCGTCCGTGTCCGTACGGTCGGCCAGGTCCGGTCGGTCGGCCAGGTCCGGTCGGTCGGCCCCGTCCAGCGGGTCCGCCGCGTCCGGCCGGTCGGCCCCTTCCGGCCGGTCCGCCGCGTCCGGCCGGTCGGCCCCGTCCAGCCGGTCGGCCCCTTCCGTTCGGTCGGCCGCGTCCAGCCGGTCAGCAGCTTGCGGAGGCAGGCGCCGCGAGAGCACCTTGGAGACGCCGTCGCTGCCCATCGAGACGCCGTACAGCCAGTCGGCGGCCTCCATCGTGCGCTTCTGGTGGGTGATGACGATGAACTGCGCGCGGTCGGCGTAGCGGCGCAGCAGCCCCACGAAGCGGTCGAGGTTGAGGTCGTCCAGCGCGGCCTCGACCTCGTCGAGGATGTAGAAGGGGCATGGCCTGGCGAGGAATACGGCGAACACGAACGCGAGCGCCGTCAGCGACTTCTCTCCGCCGGACAGCAGCGACAGGCGTTTGGTCGACTTGCCCGCCGGCGTGATCTCGATCTCGACGCCGAGCGGGTCCTCCATCCCGTCGCGTTCGAGCTCATCTCGTTCAGGCTCCATCTCCGCGACTGACTCAGTGGCGCCGTCCGCGTGGGCCGCGCCGCTCGCTTGCGAAGCTTCTGCGTCGAGCGGTTCGGCGCCGAGCACCGGTCGCGGCGCCTGCTCCTCGCGCACCAGCCGCAGCCGTCCGCTGCCGCCAGGAAACAGATCGCCGACGAGCTCTTCGAAGTTCCGCGCGGCTGCCGTGAACGTCCGCTCGAACGTCTCGCTTATCTGGCGGTCGGTGTCTCTGATCACGCTACCCAGCTCGCGCAGCGCCGTCTCCAGGTCTTCCCGCCTGGACTCGAGCTCCGCGACATGAGCGAGCGACTCCGCGTACTCCTCCTGCGCGAGCGGATTGATCGGACCGAGCTGCTCGCGCCGGCGCATCAGCCGCTGCACGCGCGCCTCCAGCGCCTCGGCCTCCTCCGCCGCGAGCGGCTGCTCTTGGCCGTCCTCGTCTGACGGCGTCAGCTGCAGACGCTCGGCGATGTCGCGCAGCTCGGTTTGGGCCTCCGCGGCCTGATCGCGCAGGCGCTGCGCGGCGAGCGCCGCCTCCGTGACGGCCTCGCTCGCAGCACGCAGTGCGCTCTGGATCTCGGCCTCCTCGCCCGCGCACAGGCGCAGCTCGCCGGCGACCTCCTCGCCAACCGCGCTGTCCTGGTCGAGCTCCGCGTCGAAGCGCCCGACCACGCCCGCTGCGATCGCCGCGTCGAGGCTCGCCAGCGCGTCGCTCAGCCGCTGCGCGACCGGCGCCAGCCGCAGATCGGCCTCGAGCCGGGCGCGCAAACTCTCGATCCGCTGGGCCCGTTCGGCGAGCGCTGACGCCGCGAGCTCGGCTCGGCGACGCTCCTCCTCGGTATTCGAGCTGGACAGCGCGTCGGCGAGCGCGCGCTCAAACGCCTCGCGCGCCAGGAGCTCCGCTGCGGCGAGCGCCTCCTCGAGCAGCCGCGCGCGCGCGTCGTCGTCGCTCTGCCGCAGCGCGCGCTCGACGCCGTCGGCGATCGTGCTGCGGACCCGTCGCCAGAGCGCTTCCCAGGCCGCCCGACCGTCGCTTCCGGCGACCGCATCCTGCTCGCCCGGCGGGCCCGGCAGAACCTGCTCGGCGACGGCAGCCCGCGCGGCTGCCCCGGACGGCGACGGGAGAGGTTCGACAAGCTCCGCCTGCTGGCGCTCGATCCGGCGCGCGAGCACCTGCGCGCTGGCGCTCGCCTGCTCCGCGCGCAGACCGATGCGATCGCGCGCCGAGCGCGCGCCGTAGGCGCGGCGCGCCAGCTCGTCGCGACGCTCGGAGCGCTCGGTCAAGGCGCGTTCGGCCGCTGCGCGCCGGCGCACGACCGCTTGCAGTTCGGACTCGACGTGCTCACGCCGCTCGCGCGCGGCGTCGGCGCGCGCCTCGGCCGCTCGCAGCTCGACACTGCGGGCGCGCAGCGACTCGCGACCAAGCGTCCAGCGTGCTTCCAGCGTCTGGCGTTCGAGCCGCTCGTGCAGCTCCGCCGCCTCTGCCTGGCGCTTGAGCGGGCGCAGCCGCGCGCGCGCCTCGCGCTCGATGTCCAGCGCGCGATCGAGGTTCTCCTGGGTTCGTTCGAGCTTCAGCTGCGCGCGCCGGCGGCGCTTGCGGTGCTTGCCCAGCCCGGCCGCCTCCTCGATCAGCAGCCGCCGCTCGCGCGGTTTGGAGGTCACGATCGACTCGACCCGCCCCTGGGAGATAACCGAGTGGGTCTCCTTGCCAAGCCCGGTGTCGGAGAGCACCTCGATCACGTCACTCAGCCGGCAGCGCGCGCCGTTCAAGCGGTAGCCGCCGTCGCCCGTGCGCTCGAGCCGCCGTACGATCGATATTTCGCTCAGGGGAACGGCGAGCGTGCCGTCGGAGTTGTCGAGCACGATCTCGACCTCGGCCGCGTTGCGCGCCTGCACGCCTCTGGCGCCGCCGAAGATCACGTCCTGCATCGACTGCCCCCTCACCGCCAGCGGCGATTGCTCGCCCATCGCCCAGAGCACCGCGTCGGTGATGTTCGACTTGCCCGATCCGTTCGGCCCGACGACGACGCTCACACCCGGCCCGAAGTCGAGCGTGGTCCGCCCGGAAAAGGACTTGAAACCCTTCAGGGTGAGCGATTTCAAACGCACCGATGGACTCGCTTTCTCAGGATCCCGACTGCAGCCGCTCGACCACAACCCGGGCCGCCTCCTGCTCTGCCTGCTTCTTGCTTTTGCCGCTGCCTCCTCCCATCAGCTCGCCGTCGACCAGCGCCGCGACCTCGTAGATGCGCTCGTGCGGCGGCCCGCTCTCGCGCTGGATCTCGTAGCTGACGACCTCTCCGCGGCGCGCGAGCAGCTCCTGCAGCGCGGACTTGAAGTCGACCGGGTTCTCCAGCGCCTGGTCGATCTCCGGCGCAAACGCATCGACCACGGCTTGGGCAGTGCGCTCGTAGCCCGTGGTCAGGTAGCAGGCGCCGATCACCGCCTCGATCACCGACGCGAGCACGCGCTCGGTCTCGGACAGCGCGCCCGCACCGTCCGACGCTCCCTGCGGGGCTGCCGCGCGTAGCCGCGCCGGCACTCCCAGCCGCTCGGCGACCGCCCGGCAGCTCGGTCCCGACACCGCCTGCGCACGGATCTTCGTGAGCCTGCCTGCGCCGAAGCGCTCGGCCTCCAAACGCGGATACAGGTGCGTGGTGACCGCCAGCGCGAGCACGCTGTCGCCGAGGAACGCCAGCCGTACGTAGGAATCCTCGCGCCGATCGGTCCACGACGCGTGCGTGAACACCTGGCGCTCGAGCTCCGCGGGCAGCTCTTCCAGCAATTGCCTCAGGCGTTTCATGCGCGGGCATCCCACACGGCCCGGACATCAGGCGTGCGCATGCGCCAGCACGAAGTCCACCGCCTGCCCGACCGTGGCGATCGTGGCCGCCTGCTCGTCGCTGATCCGCACGCCATAGCTGTCCTCAAGCTCCTGCACGAGCGTATACAGGTCGAGCGAATCGGCTTCGAGATCCTCCTTGAACCGCGTCGTCTCGAGGATCCTGTCCGGTTCGACGTCCAGCTCGTCGGCCAAGTGGTCCCTGATCAGCTCGAACACCTGCTTACGGTTCATCGTCCGGCAGGCTAGCGCTCGACGCGGACACGCGGTCGCCCTGCGCGCCGGCGCCGTCGCCTTGCACCGCGCTGCCGTCGGCGGACACCGGAGCGGTTCTCAGGGCGCCGGCCTGCGCGAGCGCGGCGTGCGTTCGCCCGACGAGGTCCTCCCGCGCTCCCCTGTCTGCGCGCAGGATCGCCTGCGCGAAGCCCCTCCTGGTGAAGCCGCCGTGGGGCACCACGCCCAGCCGCCGCAGCCCTAGCAGGTACGCCCCGCCCTGGGCTTCGGGGTCGAGCTCCCGGCGGAACCCTCGCAAGGCGGGCCGCAGCAGCGTCCCCCCGAGCTTCGCCCGGGGCGAGGACATCGCGGCGTCCCTGATCGCCCCGAGCATCGTCTGGGACACCCCCTCCATCAGCTTCAGCGCGATGTTCCCGGTGAACCCGTCCGTCACGATCACGTCCGCCACGCCACTGACCAGGTCGCCGCCCTCGACGTTGCCGACGAATTCGAAGCCGACGCGGCGATCCTCGCCGATCTGCGCGTGGACCGCGACCAGGCGGCGATGCGTGTCGAGCACGAGGTCGCTACCGCGATGCGCCTCCTCGCCGTTGGAAAGCAGCGCAACCCGCGGGCGCTCGATCGCGAGCAGCGTACGCACCAGCGCGACGCCCATCATCGCGAACTGCTCGAGGTGCTCGCTACGCGCCTGAGCGTTCGCGCCGACGTCGAGGAGCGTCACCGCTGCCCCCGGGACCGGCAGCCCGAGCGCGAGCGCCGGGCGATGGATCCCGCGCCCGCGCTTGATGTTGAACAGGCCGGCCGCCAGCGCGGCTCCGGTGCCGCCCGCACAGACCAGCGCCTGCGCCCGGCCTTGCGCGACGGCTCTTGCCGCCTGCACGATCGACGCCTGCGTGCACTTGCGCGCGGCTCCTGCGGGATCGGGGCTCTTGGCGATCGACGCCGGCGCGTGGACCACCTCGATCGCGCCCGGGGGCGCGTCCTCGACCGCCCCGCGAAGCTCGCTCTCGGGCCCGAACAGGATGACTCTCGCGCCGTCGCGCGCCGCGAGCGCCGCGCCCGCCGCGACCTCGCCCGGACCGAGGTCAGCGCCGTTGCAGTCGACCGCGACGAGGACGCCCGGGACACGCTGCTCGGAGGCGACCGCGCGCAGGGACCGTTCGGGCGACTCGCTGCTCGTGCTCGTGCCCGTCCCTACTCGTGCTCGTGTTCGTGCTCGTGCTCTTCAGGGCTATGCGGTACGAGGACCTCGCGGCCCGCGTAGGTTCCGCACACGGGGCACACGCGGTGCGGTCTGCGCGGGCTGTGGCAGCGCGGGCACGCGTTCAGCGCGGGCGCCGCGACCCGATGCTGGGCCCGGCGCTTGCCGGTGCGGCTGTGCGACTGCTTTTTCTTGGGTACCGCCATCTTGGGCGACAGGCTACCAGCCCTATTCGAGCTTCAGCTCCTTCAACTTGGCCCAGCGCGGGTCGGGCGTGCGCGGGTGGGAATGCTCGGCACCGACCTCGTTGAGATCGGCCGCGCACTCCGGGCACAGACCCGCGCAGTCCTCGCGGCAGAGGACCTTGGCGGGCGCCGCCAGCGCGAACGCGTCGCGCGCCCAAGTCGCGAGCTCGAGCGTCTCGTCGTGCACGTAGGGGCTCGTCAGCTCCTCGCCCTCGCCGGGAACGCTGACCTCGCGCGCGTCCACCGCGACCGCCGGGGCGCCATCCTTCAGGCAGCGCATGCACGGACCCGCGAGCGCCCCGCTCAGCCGCAACCTCAGCGCGTACCCGCCGCCGGTCATGCGCGAGATGTCGAGCGTCACGGGCACCGTCGCCGGGCGCGCCTGGTAGCGCTCGCCGCCCAGCTCGAGCGCCGCGATCGGCACCTCAAGCTCGAGCCTGCGCCCCTCGCCGGGGCTCAAGCGCAGCCCGGCGAGATCGAAGCAGTGGGTCTGCGCGGCCATCCATTTCAGGCTAGCGTCCGGGCCGCGGTCGGCCCTCGCCCCTCAGGCGGAGGTCTCAAGCTCGCGCTTGAGAACCTTGCCCGTGGCGTTGCGCGGCAGCTGATCGACGAACACGACCTCGCGCGGCACCTTGTAGCGGGCGAGGTTCTGCTTGACGTAGGCCTGCACCTGGCCCTCGTCGAGCTCACCTGCCTTGCGCGCCACCACGAACGCCTTCAGCCGCTGGCCGAACTGGTCGTCGGGCACGCCGACGACGGCGGCCTCCTCGATCTCGGCATGCTTGGCGAGCAGATCCTCGACCTCCCGCGGGAACACGTTCTCGCCGCCGCTGACGATCATCTCGTCGTCGCGCCCCTCGACGAACAGCCGCCCGGCGGCGTCGAAGCTGCCGACGTCGCCAGTGCTCATCAGGCCGCTCACGACCTCCTTGCTGCCGCCGCCCGTGTAGCCTTCGAAGACCATCTCGTTGGCCACGAAGATCCGCCCGCCCTCGCCCGGCGCGACTTCGCACCCCTCGGCGTCGAGCAGCTTGACCACCGTGCCCAGCGGCGGACGGCCGGCGGTCCCGGGCGCGGCGCGCAGGTCCTCGGGAGTGGCGATCGTCGCCCACGCCACCTCGGTCGAGCCGTACAGGTTGTAGAGCACGTCCCCGAACGTGTCCATCACCCTTGTCGCCAGCTCGCCGGGCAACGTCGAGCCGCTCGCGGCGATCACCTTCAGCGCGCTCACGTCGTAGCGTGAGATCCGCTCCTCTCCCAGGTCGAGTATCCGTTGCAGCATCACCGGCACGACCGCGAGCGCGGTCGCGCGATGATGGGCCACCGCCCGCAGCGTGTCCTCCGCGTCGAACTTGCGCCGCAGCACGAGCGTGGATGCGAGGGGGAGGCCGAGCGTGAAATGCGCGAAACCCCACGAGTGGAACATCGGCGCCGCGATCATCGTCGTCTCGCGAGCCTTCAGCGGGATCTTCGAAAACAGCGCCGCCGCCGGTTCCAGCGAGTCCGGCTGTTTGCGCGCGGCGCCCTTCGGGGCCCCGGTCGTTCCCGAGGTCAGGATCACGACCCTCCCCTTCTCCGCCGGCGGCGAAAGCGGCGTGTCCGATTCGGCCGCGATCAGCTCCTGAAGGCGCGGGTCGGACTTCGACAACGGCCGCTCGCCGGGCTCGTGCCAGGCGACGTAGCGTTTGCGCCCCGTGCCGCCCTCCGCGACGAGCTCGTCGAACTCCTCGTCGTAGATCAACGCGACCGGGTTCTCGCGCCGCATCACGTCCGCGATCTGAGGCCCGGCGAACGCCGTGTTCAAGTACAGCGCGCTCGCTCCGAGCTTCGAACAGGCGACCGTCGCCTCGATGAATCCGCGGTGGTTGCGACACATGATCGCGACGCCGTCCTGTTCGCCGATGCCCTCCCGATGCAGCGCCCGCGCGAGCGCGTTCGTGCGGCCGTCCAGCTCGGCGAACGTCAGGGTCCCGCGCTCGTCGACGATCGCCTCCTGCGTCGGATAGCGGATCGCCGAGCCCGTATACGCGGCCGCCGGCGTCGGTCCCCACTGGCGCAGAGTCAGCAGCGAGCGCAGCGCCTTGTCCGGGCGCATCGGCTGGATCATCCCGGTCCCGAGGAGCGTCCTCGCGACCTGCGCCCTGTGCCTCAGCTCGTGCGCGTTCATTCGCGCGCACCCTACTCAATCTGGCGTCTCAGCCCACCTCGGCCGGTTCGTCCTTGCCCTGCAGGCGCTCGCGACCGCGTTGGACGGCAGCGATGAACTTCGACAGGTTGACCTCGAGCGTGTTCAGGATCTCGTCCGCGTAATCCTCCGCGCCCAGCCTGATCTCGCGCTCGCGCGCGCGGGCGTCCTCGACGATGTCCTCCGCGGCTCGCTCGGCCTGCTTGGTGACCTCCTCGTCGCCGACCAGCCGCTCCTGGCGCTCCTGCGCCTCCTTGAGGATCCGCTCGGCCTCCTTCTTGGCCTCGGCGAGCATCTCCTGGCGCTCCTTGACGATCCAGCGCGCCTGCTTGATCTCCTCGGGGATCGTCGCGCGCATCTGGTCGAGGATGTCGTAGATCTCCTCCTTGTCCACTCGCACCGAGTCGCTCAGCGGGATCGTCTTGGCGTTGTGCACCAAGTCGTCGAGCTTGTCTATGAGTACCAGCACGTCCATCCGCTACACCCTATCCGTTGACGCCAGCGGGGGCCGGCGCGACGCGGTTGTCGCGCGAGCACAGACCATCGGGCGTCCGGATGCTGTCCAGTTCGTCACCGCCTGAGCTCTTCCTGCAAGCGCCGCGCCACGTCGCCGGGCACTAGGTCGTCAATGTTGCCACCGAAGATCGCCAGCTCCTTCACGCCGCTCGAGGACAGGAAGCTGTACTGCGAGCTGGCCATCAAATAGACCGACTCGACCTCGGGATCCTGCCTGCGATTCAGCTGGTGCATCTCGAGCTCGTACTCGAAGTCCGAGATCGCGCGCAGCCCCTTGACGATCGCCTTCGCACCGACCTTGCGCGCGAAGTCGACGACGAGCGTGTTGAACGACTCGGCTCTGACCCGCGGCAGATCAGCGGTCGCTTTTTCGATGAAGCCGAGCCGCTCCTCGATCCCGAACAGCGTCTCCTGCTTGCGCACCGAGCGGTTGACGACGGCCACCACCACCTCCTCATACAAAGCCGCCGCGCGCCGGATCACGTCCAGGTGACCGTTGGTGATCGGGTCGTAGGAGCCCGGGCACACGGCGGTCCCGCAATTCTCGTTCGCCTTGCTCGCCGGGGTCATCTCGTTGGGCGGACTGTGCGTGTCATTCGTGGCGGTAGATCCTGATCTCTGTGTCTCCGTACCGGCGCTGTTTGCTGAGCGCCAGCTCGAGCTCGAGCTCGAGCGGCATTCGCCGATCGCTCTCGGCGACGAGGCGCGCGCCCGGCTCGAGCAGCGCCGGCAATCGCGCCGACAGCCTTCGCCCCCACTCACACGCCCGTCCGTACGGAGGATCGATCAGGACCAGATCGTATGTCTCTTTGCGCTGGCGTGCTGTCTTGAGCGCATCGAGGGCGTCTTCGCGCCGGACAGGTGCCTGCTCCTCGCCGAGCCCGAGTGCCGTCAGATTCGCGCGCAACGCAGCGATCGCGGCACGATCGCGCTCGATGAACAGCACCCGTTCGGCGCCCCGCGACAGCGCCTCGATGCCGAGCGCGCCGGTTCCCGCGAACAGGTCGATCGCACGCGCTCCCGCGACATCGCCGAGCATCGCAAACAGTGCCTCCCTGACCCGGTCGGCGGTAGGTCGCGTCGTCCCGCCCCGCGGCGCCTTGAGGATGCGCCCGCGATAGCGCCCGGCGATCACCCTCATCCCGGGATCGGCTGGGAGGCCTCCGCGCCGAACGTCCGCTCGAGCGCGTCGCGCAGCAGCGCGTGCTCCGGGGCCTGTAGCCGCGGGTCGCGGGCGACGATCGCCTCGGCGCAGGCCCGCGCCCGCTCGAGCAGGTGGGCGTCATCGGGCAGGCAGGCGACCTTGAACTGGCCGGTTCCCGACTGGCGGGTCCCGATCAGCTCCCCCTCCTTGCGCAGTCGTAGGTCGATCTCGGCGAGCGCAAACCCGTCGGAGTGGCGCGCGAGCGCCCGCAGCCGCGCCGCGCCGGGCGGTCCCATCAACAGACACCACGAGCGGTGCTGCCCGCGCCCGACCCGCCCCCGCAGCTGATGCAGCTGGGAGATGCCGAAACGCTCGGCGTTCTCGATCAGCATCACCGTCGCGTTGGGCACGTCGATCCCGACCTCGATGACCGTCGTCGCCACGAGCACGTCCTTCGCGCCCGCCGCGAACTGCGCCATCGCCTGCGCCTTCTCGCGCGGGCGCATCGCGCCGTGCAGCAGCACCAACCGATGGTCCTTCAGCGCGCCGCCGCGCAGCCGCTCGAGCTCGGCGGTCGCAGCGCGTACCTCGCCGCTCGGGCCGCGTGCGCCGGCGTCGCACCGATCCTCGGGAGCGCGCGAGGCGCCCTCGTCGGCCTGCTCGATCTGCGGACAGACCACGTACGCCTGCCTGCCCGCCCGCAGCTGCTCGCGCAGCCGCTCATAGGCACGCGCACGCTGGGCCTCGCCGGCGACGATGCGCGTCTCGATCGGCTGCCTGCCCCGCGGCAGCTCGCGCAACACGCACGCGTCCAGATCGCCGTAGTTCGCGAGCGCGAGCGTGCGCGGGATCGGCGTCGCCGTCATGTGCAGCACGTGCGGGGCGACTCCGGCGCGCGCCTTGCCGTCCAGGGCCGCTCGCTGGCGCACGCCGAAGCGATGCTGCTCGTCCACGACCGCGACCGCGAGCGCGCGGAAGTGAACGTCGGGCTCGATCAGGGCGTGAGTGCCAACGACCAGCTCGAGCTCGCCGCTGCGCAGCTTGCCGAGGATGTCCGCCCGCATGCGCGCGCCGGTCGAACCCGTCAGCAGGGCGCACTTGACGTGCGCGTGCGCTCCCGCGAGAAGCTCCTGCAGAGTCGCGAAGTGCTGCTCGGCGAGCGTCTCGGTCGGCGCCATCAGGGCGGCCTGCAGGCCGTGCTCGATCGCCCGCAACACCGCATACACGGCGACCACCGTCTTGCCGCTGCCGACCTCGCCCAGCAGCAGCCGTTGCATCGCGCGGTCCTCGGCGAGATCCGCGCGGATCGTCTCGATCGCCCGGCGCTGGTCGCCGGTCGGCGCGAACGGCAGCTCCTGCTCGAGCCAGCGCGCGCTCAGCGCAGGCGGCTGATCGAGGACCGGCGCGCCCCTGCGCGCCCGGCGCCTGGCTCGGCGGCGCAGGAACGCTAGCTGGGTCAGCAGCAGCTCCTCGAACGCAAGTCGCTCCCGCCCCTTGACGGGATCATCGGCGTCGCGGGGAAAATGCATCGCCGCCAGCGCGCCCGGCCGGTCGGGCAGGCGCTCGCCGACCCTGATCGCGGCCGCCAGCGCCTCCGGCACGTCCGCCAGCGCGCCGCGCGCGCCGCGCATCAGCGTGAGGATTTGCGTCGAGCTGACGCCCTCCGTCGCGGGATAGTGCGCGACCTCCCCCGGCTCGCCCGTCGCTCCCGTCCGCCCCGGCGGATCGGCATCGCGGGCGATCGCGTGATGTGCGACGTTGAACTTCCCGCGCGTGATCAGCTTCCCGTGCAACACGAGCCTCGTCCCTGGCTTGTAGCGCGCCACCAGCCACGGCTGGTTGAAGAACATCGCGCGCATGCTCCCGGTCTCGTCGCAGACGAGTGCCTCGACCAGCGGCTTCATCCCGCGCCTGCGCACCGGACGCGCGCCGATCGCGCGCACCTGCACGGCGACCGTCGCCCCCTCGCCCGGCGCCAACCCCTCGACCGTGCGCGCATCCCGGCTGTCGCTGGGCAGGTGCTCGAGCAGCGCGCCGACGCTCGTCAGCCCGAGCGCCAGCAGGCCGTCCGCGGTCTTACCCGACGCCACCTCGAGCCGGGCCTGCAGCCGTGACGGCCGGGGCCAGCGCAGGCGCGCGCCCAGCAGCTCCTGTCGCGTCATGCTCCTGGCCGATGCGAACGCCCGCGGCCCGCTGTCGCCCCGGCCGGGCGCGAGCTTCGCGGTTGTCGCGGCTGGGGATCCCATCGGCAGTCGGGATGATGACCACCGCGGCGGTCATCACTCCGCGGCGAGCAGCCACCAGTATGCGCGCTGGCCGCCATCGCGCAGCTCGAGCTCGACGTCGCCGTTGACCATCGCTTCGATCTGCTCGCGCGCGAGCGGCGCGTCGGCGCCGATCAGGCAGCTGATCAGCTCGGCCTCCTGCGCGAGCCGCTCGATCACGGCGCTCAGGGTGCCCGCCGGGTCTCCCCAGGCGTGCACGTCCTCGGCGACGAACCCGACCGCATCGCCGCGCGCGAAGCGCCCTTGCGCGTCGTCGCGCGCGGCCGGCGCCACCGCGCCGGTGCGCACGTGCGCGAGCGCCTCCGCCAACGCGCCGGCGTTCTCCTCGACGCTGCGTGTCTCGTCGAGCGCCACCGCCGCGACCAGGCCCGCCTGCTGGCTGACCGCCGGCGCGACCAGCACCAGCTTGTCCGACAGCTCCGCCGCCCGCTCGGCGGCCATCACCACGTTGGCACTGCCCGGCAGCAGCAGCACCTCCTCGGCAGGCACGTCGTGGATCGCGGCGAGCAGCTCATACGTCGAGGGGTTCAGGGTCGGGCCGCCGTCGATCGTGCGCACGCCGAGCTCCTCGAACATCCGCGCCAGTCCGTCGCCTGCCACGACCGCCAGCGCCCGGCAGCGCGCCGGTGCGCCGGCGGGCGCCGGCGTACCTGCGCCGCGCGCGAAACCGTGCAGGCGCTCGTCGCGCGCGGCGACCTGCGCGCTCATATCGGCGATGTCCAGGCGCGAAATCTCCCCCGCATCCGCGAACGTGGTGGTCGCGCTTTCCGGCTCGTCGGTGTGAATGTGCACCTTCAGCGTGTTCGCATCCCCGACCACCAGCACGGAGTCGCCGAACGCCTCGAGCGGGGCGATGAAACGCCCCGCACTGAGTCCGCTGCCGGTGACGGCGAAGTTCACGCAGAAGCGATACGTGCTCGAGACGTGCTCCGGATGAGTGATCTGCGCCGGCGCGTAGTGATCGAGCTCGGGCGCCTCCTCCCCGCGCAGCGCCGCGACGACGCCTGCAAAGATGATCGTCAGCCCGTAGCCGCCCGCGTCGACGACGCCGGCCTCGCGCAGCGCGAGCAACAGCTCCGGGCTGTGCCTGACGGAATCCTGGCCGGCGTCGACCGCGCGCTGCAGCGTTTCGGCGATCGCCGCTTCCTGCCCGCTCGGGTCGGTCGCGGGTCCCAGTCTCGGGTTCTCCGAACTGTGCGCGACGTCGGTCATGATCTTGTGCGCCATCTCGCGGGCGACGGTCAGGATCGTGCCCTCCGCCGGCTCGCGCACCGACGCGTATGCGCGGTTCGCGGCGTTGGCCAGCGCGGCGCCGATCAGCGTCGCGTCGATCAACTCGCCGGGCCGGCTGACGAGCTCTTCGGCAGCGCCGCGGATCAGCTGCGAGAGGATCACGCCCGAGTTTCCGCGCGCGCCGAGCAACGCGGCGCGCGCGACCGACTGAACGATCTCCTCGCGCCCGATCTCATCGATCGTGCGCACGCCGTTGTTGCCGTGCAGGCGATCGAGCTCCGCCAGCACCGCGCGCAGCGTCAGCACCATGTTGTCGCCGGTGTCCCCGTCCGCAACCGGAAACACGTTGAGGTCGTTGACCTCCTCCCTGCGTGACTCCAGGTGCGCCAGCCCTCCCGCCACCGCCGCGCGAAAACGAACCAGATTGGTGTCGCTCACGGCGACACGTCTTATCACGTCCGCGGGATGCGGCAAAGGCGGGCGCGCGCTCGCGCCGCTCAGGCGGCCTTGGTGATCTTGCCCGCTTTCAAGCAGCGCGTGCAGACATACACCCGCCGCGGCGCCTTGCCGACCATGATCCGGACCTTCTGCAGGTTCGGGTCGAAGCGACGCTTGGTGGCGACCATCGAATGGCTGCGGCTCTGGCCGAATGCCGGTCCCTTCCCGCAGCTGTGACATACCTTGGCCATCGCGCCGTGCAGTGTAGCCGGGATCGGCGAGCGGCCTGGGCGCGGCTAGCCGTAGGCGAGCTCGCGCCGCAGCGAGACCATGCACAGCACCGCTTCGGCCGCCCGGCGCCCCTGGTCGCGCTTGCCCCCGCCGGCCCGCGCGAGCGCCTGCTCCATCGTCGCGCAGGTCAGCACGCCGAACGCACAGGGCACGCCCGTCTGTAGTTGCACCTGCATGATCCCCCTCGCGGCCTGCGCGCAGACGTAGTCGTAGTGGTCGGTCTCTCCCCTGATCACCGCGCCGAGGCAGGCGACGCCCGCGAAGCGCCCGGACTCAGCCGCGTACTTCGCCGCCAGCGGCAGCTCATACGCGCCTGGCACGTCGAAGATCTGGACGTCCGCGTGCCCGGCCTGCATGAACGCCTCGCGCGCGCCCGCCTCCAGGCGCTCGGCCAGATCTTCGTAGAAGCGCCCGACCGCGATCGCGAAGCCCCCCGCGGACGCCGCCGCGTGCTCGGGCCCCGCGGCCCTCACTTCTGGCGCCGTTTCTCGCTGCTGTCTCGCTCGCGCTCGGAGTGCAGCAGCTCGGCGTCGAGGTTCAGCCCCTGGTGATGCAGGATGTGGCCCATCCGCCGGGCCTTCGTGCGCAGGTAGGACTCGTTGTGTTCGTTGGGCGCGGGCTCGATCGGGATCTGCGCGCTGACCGACAGCCCATATCCCTCGAGTCCCTTGATCTTCTTCGGGTTGTTCGTGAGGATCCGGATCGAACTGAGCCCCAGATCGCCGAGGATCTGCGCGCCGATCCCGTAGTCGCGCAGGTCGGCCGGCAGACCGAGGCGCTCGTTCGCCTCGACCGTGTCGAGGCCCTCCTCCTGCAGGCGGTAGGCGCGCAGCTTGTTCAGCAGCCCGATCCCCCGCCCCTCCTGGGAGAGGTACAGCAGAACTCCCTGGCCCTCGCGCTCGATCATCGCGAGCGCCGCGGCCAGCTGCTCGCCGCAGTCGCAGCGCAGCGAGTGAAAGACGTCGCCGGTGAGGCACTCCGAGTGCACGCGCACGAGCACGTCCTGCGCGCCCGCCACCTCGCCCTTGACCAGCGCGACGTGGTGCTTGTCGTCGACCCGCGAGCGGTAACCGACCGCCTCGAACTCGCCGAACGCCGTCGGCAGCTGGGTCCTGACGACCCGCTCGATCAGCCGATCGTTGCGCCGGCGGTAGGCGATCAGCTCCGCGATCGTGACCATCTTCAGCGCGTGGCGCGCGCAGTAGCCGGTGAGGTCGCCGACCCGCGCCATCGACCCGTCCTCGTTCATCACCTCGCAGATCACCCCAGCCGGAATCAGTCCGGCGAGCCGCGCCAGGTCGACGCTCGCCTCGGTGTGTCCCGTGCGCTCCAGCACGCCACCGCGCTTGGCCTTCAACGGGCTCACGTGCCCGGGCTGCACGAGATCGCCGGGCGCGGTCTTCGGATCGATCGCGACCTGCATCGTGTGCGCCCGATCGTGCGCGCTCACGCCGGTCGTGATGCCGTCGCGCGCCTCGATCGTCACCGTGAACGGCGTCTGCAGCGCTGACTCGTTCTTGGCCGTCATCAACTCCAGCCCGAGCTCCTCGCAGCGTTCCGGGGTCAGCGCCAGGCAGATCCAGCCGCGGCCCTCCTTGGCCATGAAGTTGATCGCCTCCGGCGTGACGAACTGCGCCGCCATCACCAGGTCGCCCTCGTTCTCGCGATCCTCGTCGTCGCAGACGACGATCATCTTGCCCTGCCTGATCTCCTCGATCGCCTCCTCGATCGTCGCGAACGGCGACGCGGGCTCCTCGGCGCGCTCGGCGGTGGTTGTCTTGGGTCGGTTCATGCGCGGGCCTCCAGTAGTCGCTCGACGTGCTTGGCCAGCACGTCAACCTCCAGGTTGACCCGCTCCCCGACAGTCATTTCTCCCAAGTTGGTGCGCTGCTGGGTCTCCGGAATCAGCGCCACCTCAAAGCCATCCTCGGCGAGCGCGCTGACGGTCAGGCTGACGCCGTCAACCGCGATCGAGCCCTTCTCCACGAGGTAGCGTTTCAACTCCGGTTGGGTGGCGATCGACAGCACGCGCGCGGAGCCCTCCTCGCGAACCGCGTGGACGGTGCCGGTGCCGTCGATGTGGCCCTGGACGACGTGCCCGCCGAGCCGGCCGTCGACGCGCAGCGCCAGCTCCAGGTTCACGTCCGCGCCGAGCTCGAGGTCGCCGAGCGCCGTGCGGCGCAAGGTCTCGCCGATCGCCTCGGCGCGAAAGCGCCCCTCGTGGACATCGGTCGCGGTCAGGCAGACCCCGTTGATCGCGATCGACTCGCCGGGGCGCAGATCGCTCGCCAGGCGTGTCGCGATCTCAAGCGTCGCGCCCGCGCCGTTTCGCCGCAGCGCGACGACATTGCCGCGGTCGGAGATCAAGCCCGTGAACACGCTCACCACTCGCGCAGGCGAGCGCTGATCAGCAGATCCTCGCCGACCCGCTCGCAGTCGAAGGTCAATGCCCGCAGCGCCTCGGAGATCTGCGCGACGCCCTCGCCCTCGAGCGGGTCGCGCGCGGCACTGCCGCCGAGCAGCAACGGCGCGAGGAACAGCCGCACCTCGTCGATCTCGCCCGCATCGAGGAACGCTCCCGCCAGATGTGGGCCGCCCTCGAGCAGCGCCGAGCTCACGCCGAGCGCGCCCAGCTGCTCGAGACCGGAGCGCACCCGCGCCGGCTCGTTCTCGCCGGTCGCAACGAGCACCTGCACGCCGGCCGCTTCCAGCGCGTCGGTGTCCGCGCGTGCGGCCGCGCGCGAGACCACGACCGTCAACGGGATCTCCTGCGCGGCGGCGACGAGCTGCGAGCCGGGCGAGAGCCGCCCGAGCGAGTCGAACACGACACGCCGGGGCTGCTCCTCGATCTCGTCCGTGAGGCCTTCGGGACGCGCAGTCAGCCGCGGATCGTCCGCGAGCGCCGTGCCGATCCCGACGACGACCGCGTCGACCGACGCCCGCCAGCGGTGGGCGAGCTCGCGGCTGACCTCGCCGCTGATCCATTGCGAGTCACCGGTCCTGGTGGCGACCTTGCCGTCGAGCGTCATCGCCGACTTGAACAGCACCCACGGGCGCCCGACGCGGGCGTGCTTGCGAAACGCCTGGTTGAGCAGCCGCGCGGTCACCGCCAGCTCCCCGTCGGCCAGCACCACCTCGATGCCCTCGTCGCGGAGGATCCCCAGACCGCGGCCGGACGCCTTCTCGGTCGGGTCATCCGAGCCGACGACCACGCGCCTGATGCCGGCCTGCACGATCGCCTCGGTGCACGGCGGCGTCTTGCCCTCGTGACAGCAGGGCTCGAGCGAGACGTACAGCGTCGCGTCGCTGAGATCGGCCATCCCGCAGGCCTCGATCGCGTTGACCTCGGCGTGCGCAGCGCCGAACCGTTCGTGCCACCCTTCGCCGACCACCTCGTCCCGGCGCGCAACCACGGCGCCGACCGCGGGATTCGGCTTGACCTTGCCCACGCCTTTGCGCGCCAGCTCGATCGCGCGCTGCAGATGCGGCTCGTCGGTGTCCGTGTAGATCGGCATCACCGCATCCAGGATAACTTGGCGCCGACGCGCGGCTCAGGCGCAGCGACCGCCGTGCAACCGGTAGACGGTCATCTCGGGCCCCGGCCGGCTGTACGCAAGCGGGTAGTAGTCGAAGCTCCAATCGAAGCCGAACGCGACCGGACCGCGCCCGCGCGCGTACGGCGATGCCCGGTAGACCACTTCGCCGCGCCGGGCCAGCGCGCGGTAATAAGCGATCGCGAGCGGCACCGCGGCAGGATTGGCGGAGGCCCGTCCGGACTCGGTCGAGCCGCTCACCACCCAGCAGTAGGAGTTGGCCTCGTAGTAGTCGATCAGCGCCGGGGCGAGCGTGCGCTCGTAGTCCTCGATCCCGACGACCTTCGTCGCGTGCGCCTGCAGGGCGCCGGCGGCGGAGATCCGCGAGCGCAGCGAGACGTACTTGCGCCAGCGATCGCCGCCCCCCGCGCCTTCGCGCAGCCACGCTTCGGGCGCGACCGGCTCGAGCACGATCTTCGCGCCGGCCGGCACGTGCGCCCCCAGCCAGGCGCGCGTCAGGTTGCGCGTGTCCGCGCGCGAGAGCACCACGCCCGTGTGCACGCTGTAGACGATCCCCTGTGCCAGCAGAGCTGCTGCCAGCAGCGCCGAGATGGCTCGGCGAAGGCGTGGCGCCCGGCGCGCCAGCACATCGGCGAGCTGGGAGACGAAGAGCGCCGCGAGCAGGCACAGCAACGGGAAGACAGGCAACAGCCAGCGTCCGAAGTAGCGGCCCTGCAGGCCCATGAACGCGAGGTACAGCACGACCGCCGGGACGAGAACCCAGCCGAGCGCGGTCTCCTTGCGCCAGACGCTGAGCGCGCCGCCCAGCGCGGCCAGCGCCGGCAGCCAGCCGAGCCCCCAGGTGAGTGTCCACAGGTAGTAGACGAGCCCGGCCTGATGGGGCGCGCCGAGCTTGCCCTGCGCTTCGGCCGAGAGCGAGGACTGGTGGACGAGTTCGCGCTGGAAGTCGTGGTAGTCGAGGATCGCGTAGGGGTTCGCGAGCAGGAAGGTCGCGAGCGCGGCGAGTCCCGCCAGCGCCACGTACCCGAGCATGCGGCGCGCGAGCGCGTCGTGCTCGGCCCGCGCCTGGCCCACCGCAACGGCCGCCAGATAGGGCACGAGCACGATCCCCGCGGTGTACTTGCTCGCGCACGCGAGCCCGAGGCCTGCGCCGGCGAGCAGGTGATCGCGTGCGCGGCCTTTGCGCAGGACGCCTGCGGTCCCGAGCAGCGACAGCGTCAGCGGCGCCAGGGTCGGCACGTCGTTGAGCGCCAGGTGCGCGTAGAACACGGGCAGGAACGCGACGGCCTCGAGTGCGGCGGCGAGCAGGCCGGCGCCGCGAGACAGCAGGCGCGCGCCCGTCGCATACAGCAGCCACAGCGCGGCGACGCCGAGCACCGCCGCCGTGACCCGCGCCAGCGTGTACACCTCGCGGGGATCGGCGTTGAGCGCGTGCAGCGTGCCCTTGCCGCCGCCGTACCAGACCGCGAACAGGAAGTGCAGCAGATAGGTGAACGCGGGCGGGTTGGCGAAGTAGTGCGGGTTCAGGCCGCTTTCGAACATCTTCACCGCGCGCGGGACGAAGTGGTCAGCCTCGTCGGCGTTGTACACGTAAGGGAGCCCCTGCCCGACGCCCCACAGGCGCAGCGCCAGTCCCCCGCCGAGCACGAGCGCCAGCCCTCCCCACGCCCATGTGCGAGACCGTTCAGCAGTTCGCAAAGACCGCGCAATCGTGGTTGGTGTAGATGCGCCGGTAGCCGGTTCAGCAGTTGGCATACACCGCGTAGTAGTGGCTGGTGTAGATGCGCCTGTAGCCGGCCTGGGGGATCTGGTCGCGCGGGTCATCGCCGGGGTCGACGATCGCCTCGAAGAAGACCGCGCTGCCGAGCGGGTAGACGGCGACGCTGCCCCTCCGCAAGCGCTGTTCGAGCGCGTCGTCGCCCGCTTCCAGGTTCGCGCGCGCCTGGCTGCGCGCGACGATATTCCGCTGGCCGACGCTGTCGAGGATCCAGCGCGCGTCGGGGATCAGCTTGTTGTCGGGCAGCGAGACCAGCGGGCAGCGCTTCAGCGCCGCCTTCACTCGCGGGTTGCCGAGCGCCGCCACCAGGCCCTCGTGGAAGTCCTCGTGGTAGGCCAGCGTCGTGCGCAGGCTCGTCAGGCTGAACCTGGAGGCGGCCGACGCGCCGCCGTACACGACCAGCGCGGCGGCGGCGACCATCCACGCCTGCCGCCACCGGGAGCCGGGCTCGAGCATCGCCCAGCCCCCGATCGTGACCGCGCAGAACAGCAAGAGCACTGTTGCCGCGCCCATCAGGTAGCGGTCGATTACCGACGCCCCGGCCGCCCCCTCGGCGAGGTACACGCCGACCAGCACGGCCAGCGCCGCGAGCGGCGTGAGCGCCCGGCGCGGCGCGAGCCAAATCGCCAGCGGCACGCCCGCGAGACCCGCGAGCAGCACCGGCGTCTTGTCGATCCGCACTCCGTAGCTCCACAGCGAGGCGGCGACGCTGGTCAGCCCCTGGGTTCGTTCCAGTTCCTGGGCGAGGACGGCCGTCGAGTGCAGCGAATACAGCGGATCGCCGGTCACGATCGTGTCCACGCACACCCAGACGACCGGCCCGATCAGCGCGAGCGCGAGGTAGCGGATGCGTCTGCCCGGCGCCGGCGCGGGCGCGCCTTGCGACCGCCGCCGCGGCCAGCAACACCACAGCCAGTACACGCCGCTCAGCACCCAGGCGTCCGGGCGCACCAGGCCGGCCGCAGCGAGCAGCAAAAAGACGGCGGCGCCCCGCCGCGGTTTCGCCACCTCGAGCGCGATCGCCCAGACGATCAGAGCCACGTAGGAGATGTCGAGGTAGCCCTGCGCCGCGAGGTTCTCGACGAAGAAGCGAGTCAGCACGAGTAGCGCGGCGAACAGCCCGACGATCGGCCCAAAGCACAGCCGCCCCAGCCGGTACATGCCTGCGACGAGCGCCACGAACGAGGCGATCGATCCGAGCACCATCACGCGCGCGCCGCCCTGGCCGAAGATCGAGGACAGCGCCCCGAACGCGATCGCGAGCGGATGCTCGGTCGGCGCGCGGTACACGCGAAAGTCGGGCACGTTTAGGTGCAGCACGTCGCGGCCCCACAGCAGCGCGTAGAACGAGTCGTACGTCGGGTAGGTCGGGTAGAGCAGATAGCCGGCCAGCGCGCCTGCGCACATCAGCGCGAAGCCGACAATCGCCCACGTCGAGGCTCGCACGGCACGCAGCCGCTGGAGCGGCGTGGGACCCGGCCGCGGCTTTGAGATCGTAGCGCTGGCCATGGGCCGTAGAGCCTATCCCCGCAACGGCCTGACCCTGGACAGACCTCCCCACGGGGTACGCTTCGTCGGGGTGAAGCTCATCATCCAAATCCCCTGCTTCAACGAGGCGGAGCAGCTTCCGCAGACGCTCGCGGACCTGCCGCGCGAACTGGACGGCTTCGACGCCGTCGAATGGCTGGTGATCGACGACGGCTCGACCGACGCGACGGTCGCGGTCGCGCGTGCGCATGGCGTCGACCATCTCGTGCGCCTGACCAGCAACAAGGGGCTGGCGACCGGCTTTCAGGCGGGGATCGACACGGCGTTGAAGCTCGGGGCGGACGTGATCGTCAACACCGACGCCGACAACCAGTACTATGGGCCCGACATCGCCCAGCTCGTGCGCCCGATCCTTGAGGGACGCGCAGACATGGTCATCGGCGATCGCGAGGTCGGCGGCATCGCGCACTTCTCGCCGCTAAAGAAGCTGCTGCAGCGTCTCGGCTCGTGGGTCGTGCGCCAGGCGTCCTCGACCTCCGTGCCGGACACGACCTCGGGCTTTCGCGCGTATAACCGCGAGGCGGCGATTCAAATGCTGGTCGTCTCGCGGTTCACCTATACGCTCGAGACGATCATCCAGGCGGGCAAGCTGCTGGTCGCGATCGACCATGTGCCCGTGCGAACCAACCCGCAGACGCGGGAGTCGCGCCTGTTCCCGTCGATGGGCGCCTACGTGCGCCGCAACGCGGTCTCGATCTTCCGCGTCTACGCCCAATATGAGCCGTTGCGCGTGTTCTGGAGCCTGGCGGCGCTGATCGGCCTGGTCGCGCTCGGCGTCTGGATTCGCTTTGCCGTCGCATATCTCGAAGGCAGCGGCAAGGGCCATGTGCAGTCGCTGATCCTGGGCGCGGTGCTGTTCATCGCGGCGGTCGTCCTCTGGGCGCTGGGGGTGATCGGGGATTTGCTCGCGGCCCAGCGCGTGATGACCCAGAGGGCATTTGAGCGAGTGCGCCGCATCGAGCTGGAGCTGGGCGTTGCGCCGTCGCACTACGAACCCGGGGAGGCCGCCGAGGCGGAGCGCGCCGCCGGGGCGCAGCGGCCCGCCGGGGCGGGGGCGGCGACCCAGCGCGCCGCCGCGGGGCCTGCGCGCGCAGACCCGGCGCAGGAGCGCGAGGCGGTACGGCTGTGAGCGCCGGCGTGACCCTCTCCGAGGACGGGATCGTCACCGGCAACACCTACGACAAGTACGGCTCGAGCAATCCGCTGGTGAAGCGCATGATGGCGAGCTTCGAGGGCGCGCTCGACGAGCTGCTCGCGCAGGCCGCGCCGACGTCGCTGCTCGACGTCGGCTGTGGCGAGGGCGTGCTCGTGCACCGTTGGGCGCGGGCGCTGGGCGACGGTTGCCGCGTCGTCGGCATCGATCTCGAAGAGGAGTCGATTCAGGCGGGCTGGTCGCAGCGGCGAGCGCCGAATCTCGAGTACCGCGTGATGCGCGCGGAGAACCTCCCCTTCGGCGAGCGCGAGTTTGAGCTGGCGAGTGCGATCGAGGTGCTCGAGCACGTTCCCGATCCCGAACAGACTCTGGCTGAGATGGCGCGCTGCGCGCGCGGCGGTCTGCTGGTCTCGGTGCCGCGCGAGCCGCTGTGGCGGATGATGAACATGGCGCGCGGCGCCTACTGGCGCGCGCTCGGCAACACGCCGGGTCATCTCAACCACTGGTCCAAGCAGGGGTTTGTGCGGCTGCTCTCGCGCTACGGGAGCGTGGTCGAGGTCCGCTCGCCGTTCCCGTGGACGATGCTGCTTGTCCGGCTCTAGCGTACCCCCGAGCGCCGGCGCCGAGCGCGCGGCGTACGCGCCCGGGCGCCTGTCGGCGCGCAATCCCGAGGCGCGCGCGGGCTCCTACGCGCGCGGCGCGCGGATCCTCTCGATCGGAATCGCTTGCACGGGGCTGCTGACGCTCGCCTACTTCGCGATCTCCAGCCACGTGCTCGATCCGGCCGCGGCGTCACGCATCGCCCTTCTGTGGTCGGTGATGTTCGTGATCATCTCGGTGATCTACCGCCCGATCGAACAGCTGCTCTCGCGGACGATCGCCGAGCGGCGAGCGCGCGGACATGCTCAGCACCCGCTGCGCGTGCCCGTCGCGATCCAGGCGGGCTTCGCGCTCGCGTTCCTGATCGCCGCCCTGGCGCTCAAGGAAACCCTGATCGACGACGTCTTCGAACACTATGCGGCGCTCTACTACGTGCTGGTGGCGGGCACGTTGGCCTACGCGGCGAGCTACTTCGCGCGCGGCTGGCTGGCGGGCCACGAGTACTTCGCCCTGTACGGCGGCCTCGTGCTGATGGAGTCGCTCTCGCGCCTGTGCTTCGCGCTCGCGGTCGCGCTGGGGATCGCGAGCGGCCAGACGGCGGTCGCGCTGGGGATCGCGGCGGCGCCGCTGGTTTCGCTGATCGTCGTGCCGGCCGCGTTCGCGCGGCAGAGGGAAGACCGGATGCGGGTCGGTGTCGCGGATGCACCCGCGACGCACGCCGCCGACACGGCGCTCGCGGGGCCGATCACGGCCGATGAGGCCGATGCCGCGCTGGCGGGTCCCGGCACCGAGGGCGTGCAGGAGGCAGCCGCCCACGACGAGCTGTCGGTCCGGCGCAGCACCGGGTTCGCTGGTTGGGTGTCCGGGATCATGCTCTCCGAGCAGACGCTGTTGAACGCGGCGGTGCTGACGGTGGCGGCGACTGCAGCCAACAAAGCGCTCGCGGGGATCGTGTTCGATGTGCTGCTGATCGCCCGCGCGCCGCTGCAGCTGTTCCAGGCGATCCAGACCTCGCTGTTGCCGCACCTGACCGGCCTTGAGACGACCGCGGGGCACCGCGCGTTCGCGCGCGCGGTGCGCGTCACCGTGCTCGCGATCGGTGGCTTCGCGGCCCTTGTCGCGCTCGCCTTGCTGGCGATCGGGCCGTTCGTCATGGAACACCTGTTCGGCCAGCACTACCCGTACGGCCGCGTCGGCCTGGCGCTCGTCGGGGTCGGCATGGGGCTGCATCTCACCTCTGGTGCGCTCAACCAGGCCGCGCTCGCGCGCAACCGCGCGCGCGCGGCGGCCGTCTGCTGGCTGTTGGCAGCGGGCCTGTTCCTCGGCTGGATGCTGACCCCGGCGGTCGCCAACCAGCTGTCACGAACCGAGATCGGCTACGCCGGCGCTACCGGCCTGCTCGCGCTGATGCTGTGGACGGTCTACCGCCAGGGTTCGCGCACGCTGGATCGCGGCGCGATTCAGTCGGCGCCGACGGCGCGCGCGATCGCGCGGTAGGCCTCCCCGGGATCCGCGGCGTCGAAGATCGCCGAACCGGCGACGAACACGTTCGCGCCCACCTCCCGGCAGGCCGCGGCGGTTCGCGGATCGATGCCGCCGTCCACCTGCACCGCGATCTCGCTGCCGACGATCGCCCGCACGCGCAGGACCTTGTCGAGCGAATGGGGAATGAACTGCTGCCCGCCCCAACCCGGGTTGACCGTCATGCACAGCGCCATGTCGATCGCGCCGGTGACCTCCGCGAACGTCCCGACCGCGGTCGCCGGGTTGATCGCCAGCCCGACCGCCGCGCCCCGCTCGCGCAGCAGCCCCGCGGTGTAGGAGACGTGCGGTGTGGCCTCCGCGTGAAAGGTGACCGTGTCGGCGCCGGCCTGGACGAAGTCCGGGATGTGCCGCTCGGGGCGCTCGATCATCAGGTGCACGTCGAGCAGCGCTTGGGCGCCCTCCGCCTGTTCGCGCAGCGCGGCGACGACGAGCGGCCCGACGGTGATCGGCGGCACGAAGTGACCGTCCATGACGTCCACGTGGATCACGCTCGCACCGGCGTCGAGCACCTCGCCGACCTGCTCTCTGAGGCGGGCGAAGTCGGCCGAGAGGATCGAAGGCGCCACGTGCACGCGTCCGAGCCTCTCGGCTACGGCGTCGTTCATATCGGCTGCAACATGCTGTCGCCGCAGTTGTTGCACTTCACGATGGCCGTAGATGACATGCGCACGATCGTCGAGTGCTCCCCGCAGTTCGGGCATACCGACGAGAGCTCGAAGCGGTGCAGGCAGTAGACGCAGCGGTAGCGGCCCGGGAGATTCGACGGCCGCAGCCACGGCTCGCCGCAGCTCGGACATTCTGGGCCGAGCCGGACGATGGCCTTGGCAGCCGCGTTCCGCTCCTCGCCCACCTGGCTCAGCCCTCCCTACGCAGCCGGGCGATGAAGAACCCGGCGGTGTGGTCGCGCTGCGGCAGCGTCAGCACCGTCTCCGGCGCGCGCGGATTGGCGTAGGCGCCCAGCACGGGGCGGAGATCATCGAGCCCGAAGTGCGGACTGGCATCGAGGAACACGGCGATCTGGCGCTCGTTCTCGGTCGCAGAGATAGTGCACGTAGAGTAGACCAGCACGCCTCCCGGACGGACTGCCCCGGCGGCCGCCGCCAGGATCCTGCTCTGGGCCAGCTCGAGTCCGGGCATCCGCGCCGGCTGCATTCGCCAGCGCAGATCGGGATGGGCCTGCAGCGTGCCCAGTCCCGAGCACGGCGGGTCGACGAGCACGCGGTCGAACGCGCGATCCGCGTCGAAGCGAAGGCGGGCCGCGTCGGCCAGTTCGACGCGCACGTTGCCCGCGCGCAGCCGGCGCGCGGTGCGCGCGAGCGCGCCGGCGCGCCGCCGGTCTCGCTCGACCGCCACGACCTCGCCCGTGCCCCCCATCAGCGCCGCCAGATGGGTGCTCTTGCCTCCCGGCGCGGCGCACAGGTCGAGCAGCCGCTCGCGCGGTCGCGGATCGACGGCGCGCGCGACCAGCATCGCCGCGCGCGACTGTGCGAGGAACGCGCCTTCGCGCCACAGCCTCGAGGCGTGCGCGTCGAACGGGTCTTCGAGCACGAGCGCCTCGGGAATCCGCGCATCGAGGCGCGCCCTCACCGGCTGTTCACCGTGCTGCGGATCGCCGCGCGCGAGCGCTCGCGCGAGCGTGGGCGCATCGGTCACCAGCGTGTTCGCGCGCAACGCCTGCTCGCCGGGCTCGTTGTCGTAGGCCATCAGCGCGCGCGCCCCGTCGGCGCCGAGCTGATCCCACCACAGGTGCGCGATCCACTCCGGATGGGAGTGCTTGACGCTCGCTCGCTGCGGCGTGCGATCGTCGAGCGCGTCGCGCAGCGCCGCGCCTTCGCGCGCGGCGCGCCGCAGCACCGCGTTGACCAGCCCGTGGCCCGCAGGCCCCGCGCCCTTGGCCAGCTCGACCACATCGGCCACGACCGCCCAGTCGGGTGCGCCCGCGGTGTACAGAAGCTCGTACAGCCCGAGCCGCAGCGCCGCGAGCACGTGCGCGTCGAGCTGTTCGGGCGGACGCCCGGCGAGGGTCCGGGTCAGGTGATCGAGCGTGCCCCTGCGCTGCACGGCTCCGTAAGCCAGGCGCTTGGCCAGCGCCCGGTCGCGTGGCGCGAGGCCACGCGCCTGCGCCTGCAGCGCCTTGTCGGCGTATGCGCCGCGCTCGAACACCCGACGCAGGACTGCGTACGCGCACGCGCGCGCCGGCGCCACGCTCGCTCGCGGCGCGGCCGCCGCGACCGGCAGCGGGCGAGCGTCGTGCGACGAGCGTCTCACGCCATCACCGCCTCTCAACCCGCGGACGCGCGCTCGCCCGGCAGCTCATGTCCGCGAAGATACGACGCCGCGTCCATCGGCCTGCCGCCGGGCGGCTGAACGACGAGCAGCTCGAGCGGCGCGTCGCGCGCTCCATACAGCAGGCGCTCGCCAGCCCGGGCGAGCTCGCCCGCCGGAGGCCCGCCGCTCGCGGATAGCTCGCCGGCGCGCGCCTCGAGCACTCCGAGCAGGTCTCCCCCGCTCAGCGCGAGCCGGGAGCCGATGTGAGGATGCAGCGCCCTGACGACCCGCTCGAGCTCGAGCGAAGTGCGCGCGCCTGTCAGCAGGCGATCCTCGGGGCCGATCTTCTCGGCGTAGGTCGCCTGGCGCTCATCCTGCTCGGCGCACTCGAGCGCCGTACCCCGTGCCAGCTCGTCGAGGGCGCGCACGAGCAGCTCCCCACCCAGCGTCTGCAGCCGCCCGGCCAGCGACCCGTAGGTGTCCTGCGCTCCGATCGGCGCGGCTCCGGCGAGGCAGACCGGGCCACTGTCCAGGCCCGCGGTGAGGCGCATGATCGACACCCCGGTGCGCTCGTCGCCCGCCATGATCGCCCGCTCCACCGGCGCCGCGCCGCGCCAGCGCGGCAGCAGCGAGGGGTGCACGTTGAGCAGCTCATGTTCCGACAGCAGCGGCTCCTTGATCAACGCGCCAAAAGCGCAGACGACGACGACCTCGGGCCGCGTCCTCGCGATCCGCTCGCGCGTCGCGGCCTCGTTCACCGTCGCCGGCTGCTCGGTCGCGATCTCGAGCCTGCGCGCGGCCCGTGCCACCGGCGGCGAGCCCAGTCTGCGCCCGCGCCCGCGCGGACGGTCCGGGCGGGTGAGCACGAGCTGCGGGCGGTGAGCGCTTGCCGCGAGTCGCTCCAGCACGGCGACCGCAAACTCGGATGTGCCCAGGAAGACGGTGCGCACGACGCTCGCGCCGCTTGACCGGCTAGGAGGGAGTGGCGTCGGACTCGGCCGCGCTCACCGTCGACGCGTCCTCCCCCGGGCTCTCGCTGGCCTCGCCGCGCCGACCCTCGCTGGCCTCGCCGCGCCGACCCTCGCTGCCCTCGCCGCCCGGGCCCTCGCTGGCCTCGCCGCCCGGGGCCTCACGGGCTTCGCGCAGCGCGCGCATCGCGTCGCGGCGCGCCTCGCGGGAGATGCGGTCGAGGATCAGGATCCCGTCGAGGTGGTCGACCTCGTGCTGGATGACGCGCGCCTCGAGACCTTCGGCATCGACGACGAGCTCCTCCCCCGAGGCGTCCTGGGCGCGCGCGCGAATGCGCGCCGGGCGCTCGACCTCGACGTGCACCCCGGGGATGCTGAGGCAGCCCTCTTCGGCTGTCTCGCGCTCATCGCTGCGCCACTCGATGACCGGGTTGACGAGCGCAGTGATCGGGTCGTCGGGCTGCGCGCGGTAGACCAGGACGCGGTGCAGAACCCCCAGCTGGGTGGCGGCCAGGCCGACGCCGAGCGCGTCGCTCATCAGCTCGCCCATGCGGCCGACCTCCGCCCGCAGCGCGTCGTCGAAGCGGTCCACCGCGACCGCGCTCGCCCGCAGCACCGGGTCCCCGAGCTTGCGCACCTGTGCGAGCGCTGCGTCGCGCAGCGCGCGTGTCTCGTCGTCGAGCTCTTCGCTTGTCGAGACCGGCTCGGAGGCCTCGACCTCGACGTCGGCCTCAGCGGAGCGCGTCGTCGGATGCTCGGGCCGCGCCTGCTCGGTGGCGGTGCTGTCCTGTGCGGGCATGATGCATTGAGTTTATGAGATGCCCTGTGCGAATCCTCAGCGCCTGGCGCGCTTGGCCTTAGCCATGCGCAGCGTCGCGAGGGCTTGCGTCGTGGCGCTCGTACCGGCGGGGTCGCGAGCCACGATCGTGCTGCGCACGCGCAAACGGTGTGTGTGTGCGAGCAACCGGCGCGCCTTCGCCGACAGGTGCAGCGTGAGCGCGTCCACCTTCCCGGCGCCGGCTGTGAACGAGGCGCTCGCGAGGGTCAGCACCGTGGCCCGCGCCTTCGCGACCGACGCGATACTGACCGGCCCGAACGTACGCAGCGTCAGCGTGCCCTTACAGCTGCCCACGCCGGCGGGGCATGCGACCCTGACGGTCAGCCTCCCGGATGGGCTCGCCACCAGCGAGGCGCTCGCCAGGGTGACGGTGGGCGCGCGGGGGTTGGCCGCGGGCTGGACGCTGCCCGGGAGGTTCGCCGTCAGCGGTGATTTTTCTGCTTCGCGCCTGGCCGCGGCCGCGGCTTCTTCTTCTTCCTGGTGCCTTTTGGCGGCTTCTTCTTCTTGCTTGCGTTTTTCAGCTTGTTCGCGTTCTTCCCGCTTCCTTTTCGCTTCTTCTTCTTCTTCTTGGACCTTCCTTCTGGCTTGTTCTGCTTCGGTGAGTACTTCTACCGCGGTGCTCGACGTCCCGGTCAGGCCGTAGCTGTCGGTGACGGTCAATGTCACGAGGTAGGTCCCGGTGCTGGCGTACGTGTGCGTTGGCGCAGGCCCGCTGCTGGCAGGGCTGCCGTCGCCCCAATTCCAGCTGTAGCTGACGATCCCCACGCGGTAGGGATCTTTCGCGCTGCCGTTGAAGCTCAGTTCCGTCCCGTTGGTCGGCCGGCTGGGCGGGGCGATCACCGGGGTCGGCGACTGCGGTCTGAACGCGCCCAACCCCTTCGGCGCGCCGACGCCGGACGGCCCATCGAGACCGCCCGCGGCGTTGCAGGCCCTCGTTTCGCCGCAATCCACCTGCCCGAGGCCGGCATCCTGTTCAGCACAGCGTGCCAGCGCCTCGCCGTCGCAGTAGCCGCTGGCGCCTTCTGTGACGTCATACAGCGATGACCCGAGGTCATCGGCGTAGACCGTCAGCGCCGGATAGCTCAACCCGCCGCTGCCGCCGGCGAGGGCATAGAGCGCGGTGATCAGCGGCGTCGACAGCGACGTGCCGCCGATCGTTATCCAGCCTTTGCCGAATCCTTCGCTCGTACAGCGGCTGCCGCATTCGTCGGTGTCATAGATGTCAAAACCGGTGAAGGGATCGCCAACCGCCGAGACATCGGCCGCGAGCCGTTTGTTGCCGCAGCCGCTCGCTTGGAAGTCGGGCACGTCCTGCTGCTGCCAGGGCTGCGCTTCAAAGAGCGTGCTGCAGCCCCCGCCCGTGGCGCCTTCGGCGCTTTTGTTCTGACGTCCTTTTTTGTCGCCGACACCGTTGTTGTTCCACACGGTCTCGCTCGCGCGCGTGCCGTTTTCTTCGAGGTGAAGCGAGGTGCCCCCGACGGCCACCACGGAAGGAAACGACGCGGGCGCCTCGGGCTTGCCCGCCGCGCGTTTGCCTTCGTTGACGAGGTCCCAGTCGTAGTAGCCGTCGTCGCCGCTGGCGGCGGCGATCACGACTCCGGGATGGACATAGGCTGCCTGTTCGGCGCTTCCGAGCTGCGACTCGGGGCCGCCATAAGAGTTCGAGACCTCGGTCGCCCCGAGGGCGACCGCCTCGTTGACCCCCGCCGCGAGATCGGCGAAGGTTTCGCTGTTGGTCTCGACGAGCAGGATCTTGCAGTTCGGGCAGACCCCGTGGACGGTCTCCACGTCGAGTGCGATCTCCCCCGACCAGCCGGCTTTGTCCTGTTTGGGCAGCGACGTCGGGCTTCCGGTCTGGCCGACCTTTGCGAAGCAGCCGTTGGCGGTCGTACAGGCCGGGAGTCCGTATTGATGGTCGAATTCGGCGAGATCGCTTTCGATCTTCGGATCGTCGTACGCATCGACGATCGCGACCGTCTGGCCACTGCCGCCGCCCTGCCCTTGTTCGTATTCGTACGCTCTGGCGAGCTGCTGCGGCGTGAGGCCGCCCGCGGGGCCGGAGGAGGCGGCCCCGTCGTTTTCGGTGTAGGGCTGTACGCCGGCGCTCGTTGCTTCGCTCGAGGCCGCGGGCACGCGAAACAGGGCAAAGCAGCTGGCGTGGCCCGCGGTCGGCGCCCGACACGCGTGCCGTACCCGCGCGTAGCGGACATGCAGGCGCGGTGCAGCTTCGCTGCTCGACGCAGCCGCCAGCGCGGCCGCCAGCGCGGCGAGCAGGGCGAACGCGGCCCGCGTGCTACGCACGCCGGCGCGCATCCTGAATCTGCCCGCGCTTCTGTGAATCCGTCGGCGCATACTCCCCATGACTAGCGTGCGCACGTAAAGTCGCGGTTTAGCGTACTGCGGATCGGTCGCGGTTACGCCTATTGCGGATCGACGTCCACGCTGAAGCTCACCCGCCGGTGGCGGCGCTCGCGCGCGACGCCCTGGACGGCGTCGCCGACGGACCGCACGACCGGACGGCGCTCGGGCGCCTTCAGGACCAGCACCCGGCGCTCCTGGCCGCGCAGGCGAAACAGCGAGGCCGGGCCGAGGATACGGGTGTGAACGGGCGTGGTCGTGGCCAGGCGCTGCGCCAGGGCGACCGCGGCCTCCTGGGCGTGAGCGCCCTCGGCGGCCGCGCAGACGATCCGGATCAGGTGCGAGAAAGGCGGGTAGCCAAGCGCGCGGCGGCGCTCGAGCTCGCTGGCCAGGAACCCGTCGCTGTCGTGCCGCGCGGCGTAGGCGATCGCGCGCGCCTCTGGCGCGATCGTCTGCACCAGCACCCTGCCGGGCGCCCCGCGTCCGACGCGCCCGGCGAACTGGGCGATCAGCGCGAAGGTGCGCTCGTCGGCGCGGAAGTCCGGGAAACGCAGCGTCGCGTCGGCGTCGAGCACGACCCCGAGCGTCACGTCGGGGAAGTCGTGGCCCTTGGCGACCATTTGCGTGCCGATCAGCACCCCCGCAGGAGCGGCCTCAAAGCTGCGCAGCAGCGCGGCCGGCCCGCGCGCGTCGCGCGCTTGGTCGCCGGCGGGCGCGGCGACTGAAGCCGGCAGACCCGCGCCGAGCGTATCGGCGTCGAGCCGGAAGACGGGGAAGCGCCCGTCGCCGTCGAGCGCCGCCGCGAGATCGTGCTCGAGGCGCTCGGTGCCGGCGCCGTGGCGCGCGACCGAGATCGATCCGCACTGCGCGCAGTGACGCGGCACGGGCTCGCGATGGCCGCAGTGATGACACGCGAGGAAGCCCTCGCGGCCGTGCAGCACGAGCGCGACGTCGCATTCCGGGCAGCCCCAGACCGTGCCGCAGGAGCGGCACGAGAGGAAGTTCGACCAGCCGCGGCGGTTGAGCAGCACGATCGCCTTGCCCTGCCCCGCGCGGACGTCGGCGAGCGCGTGCGCGGTGAGCGGGTGCAGACCGGCTGTATCCCAGCGCATGTCGAGCACGCTCACCTGCGGGAGGGGACGCGCATCGACGCGCGCGGGCAGGCGCAGCGTCGGCCACCGGCCGGTCGTACGGCGTGCGCTCTCCGGACGCGGAGTCGCGCTGCCCGCCAGCAGCAGCGCGCCCGCGCGGCGCGCGCGCTCGAGCGCCACGTCGCGCGCGTCGTAGCGCGGGTCGCCTTCGTGCTTGTACGAGCCGTCGTGCTCCTCGTCGATCACGATCAGGCCGAGGTCTGCGACCGGCGCGAAGATCGCCGAGCGGGGACCGACGCACACGCGCGCCTCGCCGGTGCGCAGACGCCGCCATTCCTGATAGCGCTCGCCGCCGCGCAGCCGCGAATGCAGCACGGCCACGGTCTCGCCGAAGCGCTCCCGGAAGCGCCCGACGATCTGCGGCGTCAGCGCGATCTCCGGGACGAGCACGATCGCGCCGCGGCCCTGCTGAAGGGCGGTCGTGGCTGCGCGCAGGTAGACCTCGGTCTTGCCCGAGCCGGTGACGCCCTGCAGCAGGCGCCGCTCGTAGGCGCGCGCGTCGAGCGCCGCGCGCAGCGCTGCAAGCGCACGCTCCTGAGCGGCGCTGAGCGCCGGCGGGGGGTTGCCGCGGGACCCGACCGGGAGGTGCTGCGAGCGCACGATCGCGCGGCGCTTGCGTCCACCGAGACGCCGCGTGGCGCCGGGCGGGAGCACGAGCGCGAGCGCGCGCGCGAGCGTCGAGCAGTATTCGCTCGCGATCCAGCGCGCGAGCGCGACGAGCTCGACCGGCACGCCGAACTCCAACGCGCGCAGCGGCGCGAGCAGCTTCTCCTCGGCCACCTCGCTCGTGTCGGCGAGCCCGACGACCACCCCGAGCACCTCGCGACGCGCGAACGGCACGACGAGCATCGAACCGACGTCGACCCCGCCGCGCAGCGCGTGCGGCAGGCGATAGTCGAACGGGCCGCGCAGCGCGCGGGCCGTGGTCATCGGCTCCACTTGAGCGATCGAGGCCATTGGGAGGGGACGCGAAGCAGGCCCGAGGGGGCCGTCGAGCTGGCAGCGAGACGGGGGTATCTCGCAGAGCACCAACGTTAGGTCACGGCCCGGCGGCAGCCCAGGTCACGGCCCGGCGGCAGCCTGGATCATTTCCCGACGACAGCCTGGGTCAGAGGCCGGCGGCGGAGCGCAGAGCGTCGGTCTTGTCGATGCGCTCCCAGGTGAAGTCGTGATCGTCGCGGCCGAAGTGACCGTAGGCGGCGGTCTTCTGATAGATCGGCCGGTGCAGTTTCAACTCCTCGCGAAACGCTCCGGGCCGCAGGTCGAACACTTGCTCGACCGCCTGGGCGATCTGCGCGCGGCTCGCCCCGCGCTCGGTGCCGAAGGTCTCGACCATCACCGACACCGGGTGGGCGACCCCGATCGCGTAGGCGACCTGCACCTCGGCGCGGTCCGCGAGCTGGGCGGCGACGATGTTCTTGGCGACCCAGCGGGCGGCGTAGGCCGCCGAGCGGTCGACCTTGGAGGGATCCTTGCCGGAGAACGCGCCGCCGCCGTGCCGGGCCATCCCGCCGTAGGTATCGACGATGATCTTGCGTCCGGTCAGTCCGCAGTCGCCCATCGGCCCGCCGATCACGAAGCGCCCGGTCGGGTTGACGAGGAAGTTCTTCAGCAGGCGGTTCTCGTCGTAGAGCGCGTGAGGCAGCACCGGGCGCAACACGTGCTCGAACAGGTCTGGCTTGATCAGCGCCTCCGCGTCGATCCCGTCGGCGTGCTGGGTGGAGATCAGAATCTTCTCGATCGCCACGGGCTTGCCATCCCGATAGCGAACCGTCACCTGGGTCTTGCCGTCCGGACGCAGGTAGGGCAGCACCTCGGCCTTGCGCACCTCGGTGAGGCGCTTGGCCAGCTTGTGCGCGAGCGCGATCGGCATCGGCATCAGCTCGTCGGTCTCGCGCGCCGCGTAGCCGAACATCATCCCCTGGTCGCCCGCGCCCGCGGCGTCGAGCTCGTCTTCGTCGGAGGGGTCGTGACGGGTCTCATAGGCGGCATCGACGCCCTGGGCGATGTCGGGCGACTGCTTGTCGATCGCGTTGATCACCGCGCAGGTTTCGCAGTCGAAGCCGTAGTTGGCGTCGTCGTAGCCGATCCTGCGCACCGTCTCGCGCGCGATGTGCTGGATGTCCACGTAGGTCTTCGTCGAGATCTCGCCGGAGACGACGACCAGTCCGGTGTTGACGAGCGTCTCGCAGGCGACGCGACCGTAGGGATCGTCGCGCAGCACGGCATCGAGCACGCCGTCGGAGATCTGATCGGCGATCTTGTCCGGGTGTCCCTCGGTGACGGACTCGGAGGTGAACAGGAACTCGTGCTCGTCGTGCTGGCTCATGTCGGAACTCGGCTTCGCGATCGCTAGCGGGATGACCAGTTTGTGGACCGGCGCTCAGAAAGCCGGGAGAGTCTATCCACGTGAGCTCGCACGTCCGGAGCTCCGCCGGCGCCGGCGCTTGGGCCCGGTGGCTTGGCGGGCGCTGTCGCGTCCGCGGCGCCCGCGCTCCACGAAGTCGATGATCAGCGGCACGCCGTCCATCCCGTAGCGCGCGCGCAGGCGATTCTCGAGGAAGTAGGCGTAGTCGCGGGTGACGCGCGTGCGCGAGTTGACCTGGATCGCAAAGCGCGGTGGACGCTCGCCGACCTGGGCCATATAGAGCAGCTTCAGCCGGTGCTGCCCCGAGCCACGGCGCGTCCCGACCGGGGGCTGGCGGGCCTGGACGGTCTCGCCCAGGAAGCGGTTGAGCTCGGGCGTGGGGATGCGTCCGGCCATCCGGTCCCCCAGCGCGATCGCCTCGCTCAGCAGGCGACCGACGTGGCGACCGGTCTTCGCGCTGGCGGTCAGCACGCGCGGGCGCAGTCGCAGCTTCTGCGCGACCTTCGCGCGCTCGTGGGCGAGCTCCTCTTCGCCGCCCTCGTGGAGGTCCCACTTGTTCAGGACCAGCGCCGTCGCGCAGCCCGATTTCATCGCCAGCTCGGCGATCCGCTGATCCTGGGCGGTGACGCCGTCGCGCGCGTCGCAGACGACGAGCGCGACGTCGGCCCGCTCGGCGGCGCGGCGGGAGCGCAGCGAGGTGTAGTACTCGATCGCATCCGAGACCTTCGCCTGGCGGCGGATACCCGCCGTGTCGATCAGGATCAGCTCGCGCCCGTTGACGAGCAGCGGCGTGTCGATCGCGTCGCGTGTGGTGCCGGCGCGCTCGGAGACGATCGTGCGGACTTCGCCGAGGAAGCGATTGACCAGCGAGGACTTGCCGACATTCGGGCGGCCGATCACCGCCAGGCGGACGGCGTCGTCCTCGCCGTGCTCCTCCGCTTGATCCCCAAGCTCGCTCAGCCGGCTGACGATCCGATCCAGGAGGTCGCCGGAACCGAGACCTTGAGCGGCCGAAACCGCCAGCGGCTCGCCCAGCCGGAGCCGGTGGAAGTCCGCGGCCAGCGGGATGTCGGCTGCGCCATCGCACTTGTTCGCGGCGACCAGCGCCGGCGCCGAGGACCGGCGCAGCAGATCGGCGATCTCCTCGTCGCCTGCTCGCAGGCCCGCGCGCGCGTCGACCACGAGCAGCGCGAGCTGCGCGTCGGCGAGGCCGGCGCGGACCTGATCGCGGATCGAGCCCGACAGCGGGTCTGGGGCGCGGAAGTCCACGCCTCCGGTATCGATCAACACGAAGCGCAGGCCGTTCCACTCGCACTCGATCTCGTTGCGGTCGCGGGTCACGCCCGGGCGCTCATGCACGACCGCCGCGCGGGTGCCCGCGAGACGGTTGATCAGCGAGGACTTGCCGACGTTGGGATAGCCGACGACCGCGACCTTCAGCATCAGGCCAGTATGCCGCGCGCGCGCAGGAGCGCGATGATGCGCTGGACCGCCTCTTGCGGGCTGAGCTCGGTCGTGTCCAGGATCACGGCGTCCGCGGCGGGCTGCAGCGGACTGTGCTCGCGCGCCGAGTCGCGCTGATCGCGCAGCGCCTGCTCGGCGAGCACCGCGCGCGGGTCGGCGCCGAGCTCGCCGGCGCGCCGCTGCGCGCGGACGCGCGGATCGGCGGTGAGGAACACCTTCAGCTCTGCGTCGGGCGCGACGACCGTGCCGACGTCGCGACCCTCGGCGACCCAGTCGCCGGCGGCGAGTAGCGCGCGTTGCTTTTTCACGAGCACGCGGCGTATGTTGGGGTCGGCGGCGAGCTGGGAGGCCGCCTCGGAGACCTCGCGGGCGCGAATCGCCTCGGTCACGTCCTCGCCGCCCAGCAGGACGTGCACGGGCGAATCGGGCCCGGCTTCGCGGAACGCGACCTCGGCGGCGCGGGCGAGCGCGGCGGGATCGCTGTCGGGCGCGCGCAGCCACAGCAGCGCGACGCAGCGGTACAGCGCGCCGCTGTTGAGATAGGTGAATCCGAGCCGGGCGGCGAGCGCGCGGGCGATGGTCGACTTGCCGGCGCCCGCGGGCCCGTCGATCGCGATCAGCATCTCATCCGGCGATCCTCGCGAGATCCTCCACGAACTCCGGATACGACACGGAGGCCGCCTCGATGCCCACGACCTCGACGCCCTCGCGTGAGGCCAAGCCCGCTACGGCCCCCATCATCGCCATGCGATGATCGCCGCGCGCATCGAGCACGCCGCCGCGCAGGCCGCCCGTGCCGCGCACCGCAAAGCCGTCGCCGGTCGCCTCGATGTCGGCCCCGAGTCCGCGCAGACCGTCGACGGCGCCGGCGATGCGGTCGACCTCCTTGACGCGCAGCTCCTCCGCGCCGCGCACGACGGTCTCGCCTTCCGCGAAGCAGCCGAGCAGCGCGACGAGCGGCAGCTCGTCGATCGCCAGCGGAACCTCCTCGGGCTCGACGACGGTCGCCTCGAGCGGGCCGTGGGCGACATCGAGCTCGGTCACGGGCTCGTGCGCTGACAGTTCGCCGGTCTCCTGCTCGAGATCGCCGAGCACGATCCCGCGCATGCGGCGCAGGATGTGCAAGAAGCCGCAGCGCGTCCAGTTCGCGCCGACATCGCCGATGATCAGACGCGAGCCGGGCACGAGCACGCCCGCGGCGATGATGAAGGCGGCGGAGCTCGGGTCGCCGGGGACGCGCAGGCGGTCAAGCATCAGCTCGTCGGCGTTGACGACCGTGACGTGGCGGCCCATGCGGTGGATGCTGACGCCCGCGCGCAACAGCATCCGCTCGGTGTGGTCGCGGCTGCGCTCGGGCTCGCCGACGGTGGTGGCGCCGTCGGCGACGAGCGCCGCGAGCAGTATGCAGGACTTGACCTGGGCGCTCGCGACCGGCAGCTCGTAGGAGATCGCGCGCAGCCGCGCGCCGCGGATGCTCAGCGGCGGATAGCGCCCATCGCGGGCGTGCAGCTCCGCCCCCATCTGGGCGAGCGGCGTGACGATCCGGTCGACGGGTCGCCGGCGGATCGAGTCGTCGCCGTCGAGCGTGAACGTGCGACCCTCCTGGGCTGCCAGCCAGCCCGGGAGGATGCGCAAGAGCGTGCCGGCGTTACCGACGTCGATCGGCCCGTCGGGCTCGCGCACCTCGCGCAGGCCGGCGCCGCGGATCACGACGTCATCCGCACGGACCTCGACAAGCGCGCCGAGCGCGCGCGCCGCCTGCAGCGTCGCGCTCGTGTCGGCGGCGTGCAGGTAGTTCTCGATCGCCACCGGCTCGCAGGCCATCGCGCCCAGCAGGGCGGCGCGGTGCGAGATCGACTTGTCCGCGGGCGCGCGCAGCTCACCGGTGAGCGCGCGGGCCGGGTCGAAGCGCATGTTCATCGGCGCCAACCCTACGCCGTGCGCACCCTAGGAGTGCTGTCCGAGCAGCGTCTGGCGCTCGCCGCGGGCCCGCTCGTTCCAGTCGCGCACGGCCTGTGCGTCGCCGGCGTCGAGCGCCGCGCGGATCTGCGCGAGCCGGCCGGTGAGCTCTTCGATCGCGGCGATCAGCGGGCCCCGGTTGGACATGTAGATGTCGGTCCAGATCGCGCTGTTCGAGCCCGCCACGCGCGTCGCATCGCGAAAGCTAGGCCCGGTCCCGACGGCGCCGGGCGGGCCGTCGCCGAGCGCGGAGCTGGCCTGGGCGACGAGCAGGTTGGCGAGCACGTGCGGGAGGTGGGAGATCGTGGCCATCAGGCGGTCGTGCAGGTCGGGCGCGATCGCAACCGGCTGCGCGCCGAATGTCCGGATCAGCTGCTCGAGCGCGGGGTGGCGGTCGGCCGCGGGCGCCAGATACCAGACGGCTCCGTCGAACAGGTCCGCGCGCGCGTGCTCGACGCCGGAGGCCTCCGAGCCCGCCAACGGATGGCCGGCGACGAAGCGCCGATCCGCGATCGCCTCGGCGATCGCCTGCTTGGTCGAGCCCACATCCGACACGACGGACCGCTGTGGCGCGCAGGCGAGCGCCGCGCGAGCGGTCGGGACGAGCGCGCCGACGGGCGTCGCGACGAACACAACGTCCACGCCGTCAACGGCAGCGGCGATGTCCGGGGCCTGCTCGTCGAGCGCGGCAAGCTGCAACGCCCGGGCACAGACGTCCGGGTCGGAGTCCCAGCCGCGGACGTGGGCGCCGGCGCGCCTGCGGGCCGCGAGGCCGATCGAACCCCCGATCAGGCCGACGCCCAGCACGGCGACGTTCAACGAGCGAACCCCCGAGGGACGGCCGGCCGCGCGCCGGTGCAGGGCGTCGGCCGGCCCCCCATCAGACGGCGCTGAGGGCCTTCCCGGCGAGCGTCGCGGCGCTTTCCACGGCCGAGGCGTACTCGGCGAACGAGTCCGCGCGCAGCGCCTGGGGGCCGTCGCAAACGGCCTCCTCGGGGTTTGGATGGGTCTCCACGATCACGCCGTCGGCGCCGATCGCGGCGGCCGCCAGCGACAGCGGCTGCACCAGCTCGCGCCGCCCGGCGGCGTGGCTGGGATCGACGACGACCGGCAGGTGCGTGAGCTCCTTGAGGATCGGCACCGCCATCAGGTCGAGTGTCACGCGGCGATGATCGGTCTCGAACGTGCGGATCCCGCGCTCGCAGAGCATCACGTTGGGATTGCCTTCCTTGAGGATGTACTCGGCGGCCATCACCAGCTCATCCAGCGGAGCAGCGAGCCCGCGCTTGAGCAGCGCCGGACGCCCGGCGCGCCCGATCTCCGACAGCAGCGGATAATTTTGCATGTTGCGCGCGCCGATTTGAATCACGTCCGCGACCTCCAGAACGGCATCGAGGTCGCGGATGTCCATCAGCTCGGTCACGACCGGCAGGCCGGTTTCGGCCTTCGCCTCGGCGAGCAGACGCAGGCCCTCCTGGCCGAGGCCCTGGAACGCGTACGGGGAGGTGCGCGGCTTGTAGGCGCCGCCGCGAAACATCGACGCGCCGGCGTCGTGCACGACGCGCGCGGTCTGCAGGGTCTGCTCGCGCGATTCGACGGTGCACGGGCCGGCGATCAGCGCGAAGTGCTCGCCGCCGATCAGACGGCCGTCGATATCAAGGACGGTGCGCTCGCCATGCGTGAACTGCAGCGAGGCGAGCTTGTAGGGCTTGAGGATCGGCACCACGCGGTCGACGCCCGGCTGCCCCTCGAGCCCGAGGCTTTCGACGCTCGCATCCTGCTCGACGTCGCCGATCGCTCCGAGCACCGTCACGCGCGCGCCCTTGCTGCGATGGACACGCGCCCCAGCTCGTTCGATCTTCTCGACGACCGCGTCCACCTGGTCGGGCGTCGCGGTCTCCTTCATTACGATCATCATCGGATCATCCTTTCACCTGCGCATGGAATGGTAAGTCCTGCTGGCGTGAAAATGGCGCTTGCGCACCGAGTTCTGTGGCGCTCTATCCCAGGACTGGGATCCGGTGCGGCCGCTGCAGCCCGCTCACGGACGGGCTCAGGCCGGAGCGCCTAGATAAATCGCCAGGTGAAATAGGCGCAGGACGACCGCGCGATGCGGGTGCTCCGAGAAGATGTACGTTCGCAAGCGGACATGGCCGTCTGCAGGTCTTTGTAGCAGATCAACGGCGCTTAGTCGAGCGCGAGGAACGATGCCCGGCCGAGCGCCCGCGCGCTCACAGCGTGTCGGCCAGGGCCTGCACGAAGCGCGCGTTCTCCTCGGGCGTGCCGAACGTGACGCGCAGCGCGGGCGTGTCGCTGCCGAGGGCTTGGCCGCCGCGGACGAGCACGCCGCGCTCCTGCAGCCCTTGCATGACCTGCAGCTCGTCGCGCTCGCCGAGATCGATCCAGCAGAAGTTCGCCTGCGAGTCGGCGACCCTCAGCCCGAGGGCGGGCAGCTCCTCGAGCAGCGAGATGCGCTCGGCGACGGTCCTGGCCACGCGGTCTTCCACCTCGTCCTGGTGGGCGAGCGCCTCCACGGCGGCCGTCTGGGCGAGCGCGTTGCAGAAGAACGGCTGGCGCACCTGGTTGACCGCGCGGGGAAGCTCCTCGGAGCCGCACAGGGCGAAGCCGACCCGCAGGCCGCACAGCCCGTACACCTTCGAGAACGTGCGCAGCAGGACGACGTTGGGGTGAGCGCGCAGCAGCCCGATCGAGCATTCGGGATCGCCGAGCAGGTTGAACTCGCAGTAGGCCTCGTCGATGACCACGCACACGTGTGCCGGGACCTCGGCGACGAACGCGGCGATGTCGGCGAGCGGGAGCGCCGTCGAGGTTGGATTGTTCGGATTGCAGACGATCGCCAGGCGGGTGGCGACGGTGATCTCGCGCAGCATCGCCGGCAGGTCGTGGCGCAGCTCGGCGTCGAGCGGCACGGTGATCGCGCGCGCCCCCGAGGCGGCGGCGAGGTGCGGGTAGACCGAAAAGGACGGCCACGCGTACACGAGCTCGGCGCCGGGCTCGAGCAGCGCCTCGCCGGCGGCGAGCAGGATGTCGCAGGAGCCGTTGCCGACCGCGATCTGCGCGGCGGGCACTTCGTAGCGCTCGGACAGGCGCTGGCGCAGGATCGAGCTCTCCGGGTCGGGGTAGCGGTTCAGCGAATCGAGCGCGCGGTCGATCGCGGCCCGCACCGGCGCGATCGGTGGATAGGGCGACTCGTTGCTGGCCAGGCGCACGAGCGGCGCCTGCTCGGCGTAGCCGCCGGCGGCTGGGTAGGAGGGTATGCGCCGGATGCGCTGCGCGAACTCGATCGCCATGGCCGACCTATTGTGCCCGAACGCGAGCGCGCCCTGCCGGTTATTGCGCGGACTCGAGGTCGGTGCGCAGCGTCGCCGCCTCGCCGAGGTAGACGTGCGCGGGCTCGTGGCCTTCGTCCGCGTGGTAATGCAGCAGCACCCTGATCACCCGTGGCAGCGAGCCCGGAACGGCGATCTCGCGCGCGCACAGCAACGGCACCCGCTCGAACCCGAGACCGCGGGCTGCGACCGCCGGGAACTGCGCGTCGAGCTCGTCGGTGACCGTGAAGATGCAGCTGACGACGTGCTCGGGCGTCAGCGAGTTGCGCTGCATGATCGCACGCAACAGCGTGGCGGTCGCGTCGAGGATCGCCTGAGACTCGTTCTCGGGCACCGTGATCGCACCTCGCAGAGCGAAGAGTCGTTGCGCCATGGCGGCGATTCTGGCAGAGCTCGCGCGGGTCAGCCGGCGCCCGCGCGCAGGCGCTCGATATCGGCGGCGCTGAGGCGGCGATAGCAGCCGGGCGCGAGCCCTTCGATCGACAGCGGACCGAACGCGACGCGCTCGAGCGCGAGCACCGGATGGCCGACCGCCTGGCACATCCGCCGCACCTGGCGGTTGCGCCCTTCGCGGATCGTCAGCTCGAGCACGTCGCGCCGCACCCGGCGCACGCGGGCGGGGGCGGTCGGCCCGTCGTCGAGCTGCACGCCTCGCTGCAGGGCCCGCAGCGAGGCCTCGCGCACCGGCCCGCCGGCGACGCGGACCCGGTAGGTCTTCGGGACTTCATAGCGCGGATGGGTGAGCCGATTGGCGAGCTCCCCGTCGTTGGTGAGCAGGATCAGCCCGGTCGAATCGGCGTCGAGCCGGCCGACCGGATACAGCCGCAGCCCCGGCGCGGGCACGAGACCGACGACCGTCGGGCGGCCATGGGGATCGCGCGCGGTCGAGACGACCCCTGCGGGCTTGTTGACCGCGTAGGCGACCCTGCGCGGGCCCCCGGCGAGCAGGCGGCCGTCGAGCTCGACGCGGCTGTCCGCACGCACATCGCGCGCGGGATCGGTCACGAGCCTACCGTCGATCGACACGCGTCCTTCGGCGATCAGCGTCTCGGCGGCCCGGCGCGAAGCGACGCCGGCATCGGCGAGATGCTTGGCGAGGCGCATCTAGGCAGCAGGCGGTCCGCTCCCGGAGCGGGCATCGCCCGCGCGCAAGAGCCGCTCGCGCAGCTCGGCACGCTCGTCGGGAGTCGGATCCCAGCGCGCGACATCGGGCAGCTCCTGCAGCGAGCGCAGGCCGAACAGCTTCAAGAAGAGCGCGCTCGTCCGATACATGATCGCGCCGAACTGCGAGCGTCCCGCCTCCTCGATCAGGCCGCGCTCGAGCAGCGTGCTCGAGGCGGAGTCGGCGCTGACGCCGCGGATGCGCGTGATCTCCGGACGCGACACCGGTTGCAGGTAGGCGACGATCGCGAGCGTCTCGGCCTGCGCAGGGGTGAGCGTGCCGGCGCGCGGGCGGTTGAGCAGCCGTCGCGCGGCGTCGTCGCTGGCCGCGTCGGTCGCGAGCGTGAAGCCGCCGGCCAGCTCGCGCAAGACGATCCCGCCGGCGCCCGGCGGGTAGCTTTGGGCGAGCGCCGCGAGCGCCTCCTGCACCTCTCCCTGATCGAGCTGCGCCGCATCGGCGAGCTCGGCGACGCTGAGCGCATCGGAGGAGAGGAAGAGCAGCGCCTCGATCGTTCGCGCCGGCGCGACGGCGCCCCCGCCCCCCGGCGTCGCCGCCACCCGGATCTCGCCGTTGGCGCCGAGGTCGGGCGGCGCGATCTGCTCGATCGGCCGATCCCCGTCGCCGCCGTTCGGCGCGGCGGCGGAATCGCTCATCGCGCCGCCTCCGCGAGCGCGGCGGGCTGCCGCGCCGCCGGCGCGCTGATCGCTATCTCGCCGAAGCACTCGGACTGGCGCCAATCGGCTTCGCCGCACTTGTACAGCTCCAGCAGCGCGAACAGGGTCACCGCGATCGTCATCCTGTCGGCGCCGCGCACGGCGTCGTCGAAACTGAACGCGCCGCGGAGCAGCAACCGGCGCAGGTGCGCCAGGCGCTCGGCGACGCTCACGCGCGGGCTGGCGAGGTGGCGCAGGCTGATCGAGGGCGGCACCGCGAGCAGCCGGCCGATCGCATCGCCCAGGACCTCGGGATCGTGGGTGCCCTCGCGCAGCTGAATTTGGGTGCGGCGCAGGTGAGCGGGGGGCGGCACTTCGCGAAACCGCGTGCCGCGCTCGCGCGCGAGCAGCTCCTTGAGATGACTCGCGGCAGCCCGGTAGCGGCGGGCGTCGAGCATCCGCGCGAGCAGCTCCTCGGCCGCCTGCTCGGGCTCGAGCTCGGCCAGCTCCTCGTCCTCCTCGTTGGCGAGCATCAGCCTGGACTTGAGCTCCAGCAGCGCGGCGATCAGGACGATGAACTCGGTCGTCGCCTCCAGGTCGAGCTCGCCGCGTGCCTCGAGATGATCGAGGTAGGCGAGCACCACGTCGGCGAGCGCAAGCTCGAGCAGGTCCACCTCTTCGCGCAGGATCAGCGCCAGCAGCAGATCGAACGGGCCGCTGAACACGTCGAGGTCGAGATCCAGCGCGGTGATCGTCATCGAGCTGCCCGGGCCTCGGTCCGCGCGTCCCCCTCAGCACAGGCGCACGACGCGCCGCAACCCTGAACCGCAGCATCGGTCATTCACTCACGGTACCCATCCGTCCCGACGCGCAATCTGTCCGCCCCGGCCGGCGCCCCGACTCCCATCCGCTCGCGCACGTCCGCGAGCGTGCCTGCGGCGATCGCCCGGGCGCGCCCGACGCCGTCGGCGAGGACCGCCTCGAGCGCTGCCTCGTCGGAACGCAGGTCCGCGTAGCGCTCGCGCACGGGCGCGAGATACTCGATCGTGGCGGCGGCGACGGCCTGCTTGAGCTCGCCGTAGCCGCGCGCGCCGGCGAGCTCGGCTTCGATCGCCTCCGGCGTGCTGGCGCGGGCGACGGCCAGGATTTCGATCAGATTGGACACACCCGGCTTCTCGGGCGAGCGCGCGATCTCGCTGCCGGAGTCGGTGACGGCGCTACGGATCTTCTTCTCGATCGCCTTGGGCTCGTCGAGGACGTACACGGTGCCCTGCTCAGAGCCGCCGGTCGTCGACATCTTCGTGCTCGGGTCTTGTAGATCCATGATCCGCGCGCCTACCTGCGGGATGCGGTGCTCGGGCACGACGAGCACTTCCTCGCCGTTGCCGAAGCGCGCGTTGAAGCGCGTCCCGATGTCGCGCATCAGCTCGACGTGCTGGCGCTGGTCATCGCCGACCGGGACCTCTTGGGCGCGGTAGGCGAGCACGTCTGCGGCCATCAGCACCGGGTAGAAGAACAGCGCCGCCGAGACCAGCTCGCGCTGCGCCGCGGACTTCTCCTTGAACTGGTGCATGCGCATCAGATCGCCGTAGGCGGTGACGCTCGACAAAAGCCACGTCAGCTCCGTGTGCTCGGGCGCGTCGCTCTGGCGAAACAGGATGCAGCGCTCGGGGTCGAGGCCCGCGGCGAGCAGGATCGCGGCGGTGTCGTAGACCAGCTTGCGCAGGGCGGCGGGATCCCAGGGGACCGACAGCGAGTGCAGGTCGACGATGCAGTAGATCGCTTCACCGCGATCCTGGCCGGCGACATACTGGCTGATTGCACCGATGTAGTTGCCGAGGTGCTTGGCGCCGGTGGGCTGGATGCCGGAGAAGATTCGCATCGGCGAGCCCCAGCCTAGGAAAGGGCCTGGCGCAGGACGGGACGCTTGGCCGCGCGGACCTCGTCCAGGCGCCGCACGGGGGTCGTGTACGGGGCGTTGCGCGCGATCTCCGGCCCCTCGGTCGCGGCCTCGCCGAGGATCGCCGTGAGCGCGTCGGCGAACGCGTCGAGCGTCTCCCTGGTCTCGGTCTCGGTCGGCTCGATCATCAGCGCCTCGTCGACGAGCAGCGGAAAGTAGACGGTCGGCGGGTGAAAGCCGAAGTCGAGCAAGCGCTTGGCAAGGTCGAGCGTTCTCAGCTTCAGCTCGCGCTTCATCGCTCCGCCGGAGAGCACGAACTCGTGCATGCACAGCTCCCCGTAGGCCAGCGGCAGGCGCTCGGCGACACCGCGCTGCTTCAGCCGCGCGAGCAGGTAGTTCGCGTTCAGCACGGCCGTCTCGGAGGCATCCTTCAGCCCGTCGGCGCCGAGCGAGCGGATGTAGGCGTAGGCGCGCACGAAGCAGCCGTAGTTTCCGTGAAAGCCGCGCAGGCGCCCGATCGACTGCGGGCGCTCGTAGTCGAGCTCGAACACGGCCGCGGGGGTGCGCGCGTCGGTCTCGGCCGGCGACCGTTCGCTGCGACCGTCGCCGGGGAGGCTCGCGCCGCCGCTCGCCGGCCCCGCGCGACGGTCGTGGCGCACGACCAGCGGGACGGGCAGGAACGGCGCGATCCGCTCGCTCACCGCGATCGGCCCCGAGCCCGGTCCGCCGCCGCCGTGCGGCTGGGTGAACGACTTGTGCAGGTTGAAGTGCACGATGTCGAAGCCCATGTCGCCGGGACGCGAGATCCCCATCACGGCGTTGAGGTTGGCGCCGTCGTAGTACAGCGTCGCCCCGACTTCGTGGACGATCGCGGCGATCTGCTCGATGTTTGAGTCGAACAGACCGAGCGTATTCGGGTTGGTGAGCATCAGGCAGGCGACGTCCTCGTCGGCCTTGGCGCGCAGATCGTCGAGGTCGACGCCGCCGGCGGAGTCGCTGGCCAGCTTGACGACCTCGAGCCCGGCCATCGTCACCGTCGCCGGGTTCGTGCCGTGCGCGGTGTCGGGCGTGAGCACCTTGCGGCGCTGCTGGCCGCAGCTCTCGTGATAGGCGCGGCTGAGCAGCACGCCCGCGAGCTCTCCGTGCGACCCGGCGGAGGGCTGCAGCGAGACGTACGGGAGCCCCGCGAGCTCGGCGAGCGCCTCCTGCAGATGCCACATCAGCGCGAGCGCTCCCTGGGCGTGCTCGGGGTCCTGCAGCGGGTGCAGCCGCGCGTGGCCGGGCAGAGCGGCGGCGCGCTCGTGCAGGCGCGGGTTGTGCTTCATCGTGCACGAGCCGAGCGGGTAGAAGCCCGAGTCCAGGTCGAAGTTGCGCTTGGAGATGCTGACGTAGTGGCGCACGATCTCGGGCTCGGAGACCTCGGGCAGGCCCGGAGGATCGAGCCGCCGGTGGCGCGCGGGCAGCAGCGTCTCGGCGGCGGCGCCGGGGACGTCGATCGCGGGACAGACGAACGCACGGCGCCCGGGAGACCCCTTCTCGAAGATCGTGCGCGCGCGTTCGCGCTGCAGCGGGGCCTCGGCACTCATGCGAGCGCAACCTCGCGCTCGGCGCTGACCGCGGCGCCGAGCACATCGGCGAGGCGGTCGATCTGCGCACGGGTGCGTTGCTCGGTGATCGCGACCAGCAGTCCGCCGCGGTCCTCCTCGCGGCCGCTCAGCGCCTGGATGTCGACCCCCGGGTTCACGCCGGCGCGCGCGCAGCGCGCCTTGACGGATGCGACGTCCGCGTCGAGCGCGAGCGCGAACTCTCTGATCACCGGCTGCTCGTGCCACGGCCGCACCCCCTCGAGCGCTGCGAGCGTCTTGCGCGCGTAGTCGGTGCGCGCCAGCAGCAGCTCGCCGAGCTCGACGATCCCGCGGCGGCCAAGCCAGGCGAGGTAGACGACGCCGGCGAGCGCGTTGAGCGCCTGTGCGGTGCAGATGTTCGAGGTCGCCTTCTCGCGCCGGATGTGCTGCTCGCGTGTCTGCAGCGTCAGCACGAAGCCGCGCCGCCCGTCCACGTCGACGGTCTCGCCCGCGATCCGGCCGGGCATCCGCCGCAGATACTCCTCGCGGGCGGCGAACAGGCCGAACGAGGGGCCGCCGAAATCGAGCCGGTTGCCGAGCGACTGGCCCTCGCCGACGGCGACGTCCACGCCGCACTCGCCGGGGGGCTTGAGGACGCCGAGCGTGATCGGATCCACCTGCGCGACGACGACCGGCCTGTCGGCGGCATCGCCCCGCGCCGCGCCCGACCGCTTCGCCGCGGCGGCGAGCGCAGCGGCGTCCTCGACGGCGCCATAGAAGTTCGGCTGCGCGAAGCAGGCCGCGCTGGTGTCGATGTCGATCGCCGCTGCCCAGGCGTCGGGGTCGGTGACGCCGTCGGCGAGCGGAACCTCGACCAGCTCCATCGCGAACCCGTGCGCGTAGGTGCGCAGCGTCTGAATCGAGTGGGGATGCATGCCGGCGCTGACCACGAGCCGGCGGCGGCCGTTGTGCAGCTTGGCCAGGTAGCCCGCGGACGCGAGCGCGCTCGGCCCCTCGTACAGCGAAGCGTTGGCGACCGGCAACGCGGTCAGCTCGCAGATCGCGGTCTGGTACTCGAACATCACCTGCAGCACGCCCTGGGAGATCTCGGGCTGGTAGGGCGTGTAGGGGGTGAGGAACTCGGAGCGCTCCATCAGCATGTCGATCAGCGCGGGCACGTAGTGGTCGTACATCCCCGCGCCGAGGAAGGACAGCTGATCCTCGGTGCAAACGTTGCGCGCGGCGAGCTCACGCAGATGCGCATAGACATCCTGCTCGGGCATTCCCTGCGGCAGGTCGAGCGGGCGGCCGAGCCGCAGCGACTCGGGGATCTGACGGTCGAACAGCTCCTGCAGCGAGCCGACTCCGATCGCGCCGAGCATCTGCTCGCGCTCGGAAGGCGTGGTGGCGGTGTAGCGGCTCAACTTGACTTGAGCCTAGCCAGCGAGACCGCTGGAATAGGTCTCGGCGTCCATCAGCGCCTCGCGCTCGGCGGGATCGCTCATCCGGATGCGCACCAGCCAGCCGACGCCGTAGGGATCTTCGTTGATCGCTTGCGGGTTCTCCGCGAGCGCCTCGTTGACCGCGACGATCTCGCCCGACAGCGGCGCGATCACGTCGGAAACGGCCTTGACCGACTCGACCTCCGCGTACGGAGACCCTTGCCTGAGCGCGGTCCCGAGCGCTGGCGCTTCGAAGAAGACGACCTCCCCGAGGGCGTCCTGCGCATACCAGGTGATCCCTAGCGTCGCCTGCTCGTCGGCGTCGGGCTCGAGGCGTGCCCAGTCGTGCTCGGCGTGGTAGAGCAGCTCATCGGGGTAGTTCTCGTCGGCCATTCACGACCCCTTTCGATAGAACGGCTTTTCGCGCACCAGGGCGCTGCGCATCTTGCCACGGACGTCGATCTCGAGGCTCGTCCCGACGGCCGCGTGCTCGGCTGGCACGTACGCCAGCCCGATGCCGATCTGAAGACATGGCGACAGCGTTCCGCTCGTGACCACGCCGCCGGAAGCGATCGGATTTCCGGGGCGCGCGATCCCAGGTCCATCGAGCGCGAAGGCCACCAGCGTCTGTCGCGGTCCCGCCTGGCGCACGGCGCGGACAGCCTCGGAGCCGATGAATCCGGTGTCCTCCTTGCAGCACCAGCCGAGCCCCGCCTCGATCGGGCCGCGCTCGGTCGACAGCTCGTTGCCGTACAGGTGAAAGCACGCCTCCAGACGCAGCGTGTCGCGCGCGGCGAGGCCGGCCGGGCGCGCGCCGCGACGCGAGAGCTCCGCCCACACCGCGGCCGCCTCGGCGGGGGCCAGCAGCAGCTCGACCCCATCCTCGCCCGTGTAGCCGGTGCCGCAGATGATCGCGCGGGCGTCTCGCAGGCGGCCCTCCGCGGCGGTCATCCGCGCGGGCAGTGGAGCGTCCGCGATCGCCTGTACGATCGCGCGCGCGCGCGGGCCCTGCACGGCGAGCATCGCGTAGTCCTCGATCCGGTCGCGCACGGCGACCGCGCCCGGCTGCTCATGCTCGTGTCTGCGAAACCACTCGAGGTCGCGCTCGTGGTTGGCGGCGTTGGTGACCGTCAGCCAGCGCTCGCCCGCGAGCCGGTAGCTGAAGAGGTCATCGAGCACGCCTCCGTCTTCGCGGCAGAGGACCGCATACTGAGCGCCGCCGACAGGCACCTTGGCCAGGTCGTTCGAGAGCAGGCGCTGCAACAGCGCGGTCGACCCGGGGCCCTCCGTTTCGATCTGCCCCATGTGCGAGACGTCGAAGATCCCCACGTCTCGGCGCACCGCCATGTGCTCTTCGCGGACCGGGCTCGACGTGCCCGCGTAGTACGCCGGCATCTCCCAGCCGGCGAACTCGATCAGCTTCGCCCCCGCGGCCTGGTGCTGCTCGAAGAGCGCGGTTCGACGCGACACAACCGGTGGCACGGCGCCAGGTTAACGAGTCGAGTCGCGCCTCCGGCCCGGGCTGGTCGCGCCCTCCCGCTTGCGCGGGGTCGCGCGCTCGCGCTCGAGGCGCCTGGCGCGCGCTCGCTCGCTCGGGAGCGAGGGCTCAGTCGGCGGACGAGGAGGTCGCGCTCGCGTTGGCCCCCGCGGGCGTGGCCGCGGCAGGCGTCTCGCTGATGAACGCTTTGATCAGCGACGCGGTCCGCTCGGGCTGGTCGATCGGGACGAACGTGTAGCTGTCCTCGATCAGCTCCAGCCGCGCGTTGGGGAACGCCCGGGCGAGCCGTTCTCCGTCGCGCAGCTTGAAGAAGCGGTCTTCCGGCGCCCACGCGATCAGCACCGGCTTTGCGAACTCCGCGAAGTGCGTCGCCGCGTCGAGCGTGTAACGCTTCGAGATGCCCTTCAGCAGCGCGGCGACCTCGCGGCGGATCGCGGCGCTGGCCAGCGCCGGGCGCACCCAGGACTCGAGCAGCGCATCGTCGGCGCGCTTGGTCACCCACCCGTAGGCGGTCGGCTGTCGCCTGATCGCGCGCACCCGCAGCGATTGCCCGATCAAGAAGACCGCGCCGGGCACGTGCGCGAGGACCTGCAGGGGTTTGAAGGCGGGCGGGAAGAAGTTCTCGTAGGCGTCGCACGGGGTCAGGACGAGCCGCCCCAGCCGCGCCGCGTGTGCGACCGCGACGAGCTGGCAGAGCGCGCCGCCCGTGTCGTTTCCGACCAGCGTGACGTTGTCGAGCTCGAGCGCCGCGAGGAAGTCGGCGATGATCCGGGCGAGCCCCGGGGGCGAGAGATCGGCGTCGGGCTTGAGCGGCACCTGGTGGGAGCCGAGCGGCCAGTCGGGGGCAATCACGCGGAAGTCGCGCGCGAGCCGCGGAGCGACTTCGCGCCACAGCTCGCCGTCGGTGAGCAGGCCATGGACGAGCACGATCGGTTCGCCGGCGCCGTATTCGCGATAGCGGATCACGCCTTGGGAGAGGGTCGCCTCTTTGATCGTCGGCGCGTTCATCGACTCGTTCATCGTCTGTTCCTCCTCGTGGGGTGTTCGATCAGGGTGGACGCCCGTGCTCGCAGGTAGCGCGGCCATGCGCGCGGCCGCGTCGCGATCGCGCGCACGAGCGGCGTCGGGTCGAAGTAGGACTCGCGCTCGACCGCTACTTCACCGCGCAGCGTCACGCGGTCGCACACGCGCCAACTGACCGGCCGGCCCGCGAGCGTGCCGCTGAGCACGAGCTCGATGTAGATCGTCTCGCCGCGCGCGGCCCAGCGCTCGACCTCGCCGTGGAGGTCTCCGATCAGCGCGAACACCGGCCTGACGAAGCGCTGTTCGAACGCGCGGCGGCCGACCAGCGTCGGCAGTTGCGGCTGGATCAGGCGGATGTCCTCGGCGAGCACCGGCCGAAAATGGCGCGCGAACGCATCCGCGCCGCGCGGCGCACGCCAGCCCTCGGCGAAGTGCGCTACCCACCGCGCCGCGAGCGTGTCTTGATCGGCGCGGGCCGGCCCGCGCAATTCGGTGGCTACAGCACACATACAAGCGATATGTATCTATCATACAGACAGCATGGATGTCAACCCGGGAGATGGCCCGCGGCTGGAGCGCTCGGAGCGGGAGGCCCAGCGAGCAGGGACGCTCAAGGCGGAGCAATCGCAGGCGACTCGCGCGGCGCTGATCGCCGCGGCGCGCGAGCTGTTCGCGCGCGACGGATACGCGGCGGTCGCCACCGAGGAGATCGTGCGCGCCGCCGGGGTCACGCGCGGGGCGCTCTACCACCACTTCGCGGGCAAGGCGGACCTGTTCAGCGCGGTCTACGAGGACGTCGAGCGGCGGCTGGTCGAGCAGATCGCGCAGTCGGCGATGGCCTCCGCGACCGATCCGCTGCAGGCGCTGCTCGCGGGCGCGCGAGCGTTCCTCGACGCGTGCGAGGACCCCGCGGTGCGGCGCATCGCGCTCGTCGACGCGCCGTCGGTGCTCGGCTGGGAGCAATGGCGCGCGATCGGGATGCGATACGGCTTGGGGTTGATCGAGGAGGCGGTGCGAGCCGCGATGGAGGCCGGGCTGATCGACGAGCAGCCGGTAAGCCCGCTCGCACATCTGCTGCTCGGCGCGATGGACGAGGGAGCGATGCTGATCGCGCGCGCCGATGACGACGGCCGAACGCGCGCAGAGGTTGGCGCTTCGCTCGAGCGCTTCCTGCAGGCGCTCGGACCGCGCCGATAGGGGCGCCCTTCGCAACCCGCGTCCCGGGAAGTTCACAACCAGGACACGACTGGGTTACAGGCTCAACACAACCGCATTGCAAGCCGGGCCTAGCTTTCGCAGGCTGCGCCGTTGTGCCACTAGCAGTCATTCCTAGAAGGAGACGACATGATCGGGTCGCGCGTCGGAAGACGTTTGCAGGGGTGGCGACGGTCGCGAGAGTGGCCTGCCCGCTGGATCAATCGGGTGACAGTCTCAACGGCGACGGCCTTGGCCGGCGTCGGCCTGTCGGCGCTGGGCGGGCCGGCGCCCGCGCGTGCGGCGTCGACGTGCGCGTTTCCGAACTCGCAATACCAGCATGTCGTCTATATCCAGTTCGATAACACCCACCTCAAACGCGACGTGCCGAACGTCCCTTCGGATCTCGAACAGATCCCGGCGCTGAGAACCTTTCTCAAGGACAACGGCTCATTGCTCAACAACGACCACACGATCCTGATCGCGCATACCGCGGGCGGGATCGTCTCGAGCCTCACCGGTCTGTATCCCGACCGCACCGGGGTGAACGTATCCAACAGCTACGTTCAGTTCAATTCGAACGGTTCGATCGCCGGCTTCCCATCGGCGTTCTCTTATTGGACCGACCCGCTGAGCACCAGCGACTCCACCCCCAACCTCGTAACCAACGGTGGCAAGAACACCCCGGCGCCGTGGGTCCCATATACGAGGGCGGGTTGCGACGTCGGTGCGTTCAGCATCGCCAACATGGAGCTCGAGAACACGAAGACAAGCTCCTCGGGCGATATCACGAAGGTCTTCGGCGCCAACTCGCCGCAGGCGGCTCTGTCGAAGTTCTCGTTTAATAACTTCGGCAAAGAAGATGTAGATCACGACGGCGACATCGCCAAGGACAATAGCCTCGCGAGTGCCGACTTCGAGGGCATCGCGATCCACTGCTCGCAGGCCGACAGCACCGCCGGCGGGGCGTGCGCGAACGGACAGCCCGACGCGCTCGCGGATGAGCCCGGCGGCTACAGCGAATTCAAGGGCCTGTTCGGAGCGCTGCAGGTGAACCCGCTGGTCACCGGCCTGCCCGACACGACCGACGACGGCACCGAAGCGAACCTCGGCGCGGGCAACGCTATCGCCGATGTCGCGCCCGCGGTCAACGACGTCTACGACTACAGCTTCCCCGGCTGCAAACTGTGCAACCCCTCCGGCTCTCAACCGATCGAGGACGAAAACGGCAACCCAGGCTTCCCCGGATTCGACCCCTCGGCGGCGCAGTCGCTCGGCTACGTGGCCGCGATGCAGGAGTCCGGGATCCCGGTGACCTTCGCATACGTCGCCGATGCGCACGACGACCATTCGCCGGGAGGGATGCTCAATGAAGGTAACGCCTTCGGCCCCGGCCAAGCCGGTTATGAGACTCAGCTGCGCGAATACAGCCAGGCGTTCGAAGCATTCTTCGAACGGCTCGAACACGACGGCATCAATAAGAGCAACACCCTGTTCGTGATCACCGTCGACGAGGGTGACCACTTCTCCGGGGGCACGCCCACCAATCCTGGGTGTAACGGGGTAACCACCCCGTGTACGTATGGTCCGGCGAACACGTCCGGACCGCACGCGGTCGGCGAGCAGGGCGTCCAGCTCAATGAAGCGCTCAAGCGCGAGGCGAGCGACGAAATTCCTTTTGACATCCACTTCGACGACGCGCCGACTGTCGATGTGCATGCGTGTCCCGAAGGCTCGACGGTCTGTAAGCCCGACGCGCCCCGGCCGCCCGGTGCGAACGATCCGAACGTGCGCCGTCTGGAGCGCGACATGGCCGGCCTGTCGCTGTCAAATCAGATCAACGGCACGACGGAACCCGTGCTGCAGCACATCGCCGACCAGACCGACGAGGGCATCTTGCACATGGTCACCGAAGACCCGCTGCGCACGCCCAGCTTCACGCTGTTCGGCAATCCCGCGTTCTTCTATGAAACAGGTAAATGCGAAAACCAGGAAGCACCTCCGGGCTGCCCGACCGTGGAAAGTGCTTTCGCGTGGAATCACGGTGACGACAACCCGGAAATCGCGAGCACCTGGGTCGGGTACGTCGGCCCGACGATCCGCAATCTCGGTGAAACCGGCCGGGTGTGGACAGATCACACCGATGTCCAGCCGACGATGCTCGCCGCGCTCGGCCTGGCCGACGACTACCAGCCCGACGGACGCGTCGTCGCGCCGGTGCTCGACGTACAGGATCAGCCGGCGGGAATTCGGTCGAACCCAGGGGCGTTTGAACTGCTCGCGAGCGCCTACAAGCAACTCGACGCCCCGTTCGGGCTGTTCGGGCACGACAGCGAGATCGTCTCGACCACCGCCGTGCAGAGCGTCTCGCCGGGCGAACAGGTCTACCAGGGATTTGACCAGCAGCTTCAGGCGTGCGCGACGCAGCGCAACGCACTCGCTGCTCAGATGAACACGGCGCTGAACCAAGCCGGGTTCGGGGGCCTGCCGGTGAGCCCGTCGGCCGCAGTGGAATTGAGCGCCCAAGCCGGCCGACTGATCGCGGAGATGCACGCGCTCTCTCGCATGCACAAGCCGCCCAAGCGGCTCATCTGCGGGTAGGGACGCGGCGCGGCCAACCGGCTGGGTCGAGGGGCCGGCCTTCGGGTCGGCCCCTCGCGTATCTCTCGATCCTTGCCCGTCGATCCTGGTCCGGCCGCATGGGCACGGGCCTGCTCGCGTAGATCGTGATGTAGCGCACACACGAGACGGTTCGCACCCGCCAGATGCAGGCAAGGAACTAGCTTGCAAAAAGGGGTGATCAAAATCTCGCGCTCGCACACCTACGCTGCCGTCCGCAACACCATCGCGCAGTACCTCAGCCACTCTCGACTAGTACGCGGTGCGCTCCCTGCCGTGCTGCTCGTAGGGAGCTACGCCATCGCCGTCACGCCGGCGAGCGCCGCAATAGCCGACATAGTCGGGGCGCAAAGAGGCCCTTCGATGAATGAGATGCGGCAGGCTCCGGATCGCTCGGCTCTCGCGGAGAAGGGTTCCGCCTTCGACGCCGTGCAGCAGCAAGCAGACCAGTCCTTACGAGAGAGCGCCCCCGAGGATCTAAGCTCAGACCCTCGAGACGAGCAGGGCGAGCTTGAGAACGCTCTCAAAGGATGTCTTGTGACAGCCTTGAATAGCGCGGCAACGGAGGCGGCGAACAAGGGAGGCGGCGCGCCTGCAGCCGCATTCGCAGCAGAAGCAAGAAGTTGCCTCAAGGGCGCGCTCGCGGGCCTGCACCCGACGCCGGAAGCTATCCACGAACTCGTCGTATATCTGGCCTATGCCGTTGGGGGTGAGATCACCGAAACACAGCCGACCAACCCGACGCGTGTAACTGCCGGAGGTGGATCCCAGCCGAACGATCCCGCGCCGACTCAAAACACGTCGCCGGGAGGCTCGTCGTTCGCATGGTGGATTATTCCGCTTGGCATTTTCGGGCTGTTCGCAGTAGGTGGAGCAATACAATCGGCGCGTAGAAGGCGACCATTTGTCGGTCAAGGGGCAGCCATCCGCTAGCGGACGATGCGTCTGAGCGCATCGCCAAAACGCCAATAGAAGCTGGGCGCTACCGCCTCCAACTCAGCGCAGCGCGCTAGCGCAGGAACGGCGGGACGTCGATGTCCTCGTCGGAGATCTCGAGCGTCGAGCGCTGGCGCGCGTCGATGCGCGGGCTGCGGTCGCGCCTCGAGAGCGACTCGCGCCGCGCCGCGCGGCCGGGGCGATGGTCGAAGCCGGTGCCGATGACCGTCACGCGCACCTCGTCGCCCATGTTCTCGTCGATCACCGCGCCGAAGATGATGTTCGCGTTCGGGTCGGCCGCGTTATGGATGATTTCGGCGGCGTCATTCACCTCGAACAGGCCGAGATCCTTGCCTCCGGTGATGTTCAACAGGATGCCGGTCGCGCCGTCGACCGACTCTTCGAGCAGCGGAGAGGCGATCGCGGCCTTCGCCGCGTCGCCGGTGCGGTTCTCGCCGCCGGCCACGCCGATGCCCATCAGCGCCGAGCCTGCGTCGTGCATGATCGTACGGACATCAGCGAAGTCGAGGTTGATCAGGCCGGGGATCGTGATCAGATCGGTGATCCCCTGTACGCCCTGGCGCAGCACGTTGTCGGCCTCGCGGAACGCGTCGAGCATCGACGTGCGCCGCTCGACGACCGACAGCAGCTTCTCGTTGGGGATCACGATCAGCGTGTCCACCACCTCGCGCAGACGCTCGATCCCCTCGGCCGCCTGGTGGCTGCGCTGGCTGCCCTCGAAGTCGAACGGGCGCGTGACCACGCCGACGGTCAGCGCGCCGATCTCGTTCTTGGCGATATCCGCGATCACCGGCGCCGCGCCGGTGCCGGTCCCGCCGCCCTCGCCGGCCGTCACGAACACCATGTCCGCGCCCTTCAGCGACTCCTTGATCTCGTCGCGCGACTCCGACGCCGCGGTCAGGCCGACCTCGGGATTCGCGCCCGCCCCGAGGCCTTTCGTCGAGTCGTGGCCGATGTTCAGCTTGACGTCGCCGTCGCACATCGCGAGCGCCTGGGCGTCGGTGTTGGCGGCGATGAACTCCACGCCGCGCAGCCCAGCGTCGACCATCCGGCTGACCGCGTTCGTCCCGCCGCCGCCGATGCCGACGACCTTGATCACCGCGAGATAGCTTCCCGTACCTGCGACGCCGCTGTGACTACCGCTCTCCATAATGCTTTCCATCCGAAGCCTTCAGTAGTGGTTAAGGGTTATCTTTCGCACTGTTTTGGGAGGCGCTGAATTCATCACGTTATGCAGGGAAGTTCGCTGTGTCAATGGCCACTGTAGCGTCTGCAACAATCATTGCAGATCCAGGAACTCTCAACCTTACCCCGAGAGGCATCTTGGCGATCGCCTCAACCTCAACTCTAGGATGAGTCTTCATCTCGCTCGCTCCGGCCCGGCGATCTCGCCTCAGCCTTCGGTCCCTTCGCTCCCGGAGGCGGCAGCGCTCGCTTCGGTCCCCCTGGACGAGCCCGGCTGTGACGGCGCCGGGGTTTCGGCTTGAGCGGACTGGGAGCTCGTCGAGCTCGCTTCGGACGGCGCAGCGCTTTCCGCCGGCGGGGATGACGAGCTCGTCGAGCCCTGCGGGGCGGCCGGGCTGCTCGCGCTGGTCGCCCCCACGGCGGCGCTCAGACCCGCCGCCAGCGCCTGCGCGGTCGCCGGTTCGGCGATTTTTGACGCTTCGCTTTCCCCGGCCACGGTGGGGCGCGCCGCGCCGGGCGGGAAGCCCGCGGCAGGAGCTTCGGGAACGCGCACGTCGACGTATGCGGCGCCTTCCGAGCTCGGGTCGGCGAGCACGCGCGCGAGCGACAGCCACTTCGCGTGCGGTCGCGTCGCATCGCCGAAGTAGGCGAGCAGCCCGCCGCGCAGCACGAGCGTCAGGCCCTTCGGCCCCGCGTACGCCTTTCCCACGGTTTGCGCGAGCGGCGCGGGCGCCGCGCCGAGCACGGTGAGCGCCGCGCGCAGCGAACCGTCGCGGACATGTCCGCCGACGGCGGACAGCGAGGCGGCAGCGGCGCCGCCCGCGCTGAGCACGGGCAGGGAGCCAGACACGTATTCGGGACCGAGCACGACCCCGTCGGCCGCGACCGCCGCGCGCACCCCGGCGGCGACCAGGACCGCCACCGGTGGTTGCTCGCGCACCTCGATCCGCAAGCCGTGCGGAAAGCTCGCGCGCGCGCGCACCGAGCGCACGACCGGAAACGAGGCGACCGCCGCGCGCAGGCGCGCGACGTTGACATCGAGGGTGCTCATCCCGTGCGCAGCCGCGACCAGCGCACCTTCGATCTGCGCGGAGTTGGGGCCCGCGCTGGCGGCCACGCCGGTCACGCGCACGTGCTCGACCGCGACCAGCGGAGAGCTGCGCAGCCACAGCCAGCCTCCGGCGAGCAGCGGTAGGGCGACCGACACGCACACGAGCGCGATGCGCAGGCGCCGCCGCCGCCAGACGACGGCGGTCGCCGCGCGCGCCTGCGCGGCCGCGGCGGCGAGCATTGGCGGCAGACGGGACACCGGGCGAGCGCTGCGCGCACGGCCCCGCGGCGGGCGGCGGCGGGCGCCCGCGCGACCACGGGGGAAAGCCAGCCCGAACGGACGCCCGAGACGCACGCCGAATGAGCGCTCCATGCCCAGGTGTTCGACCTCGCGCCGGGAACCCCTACCAGGGAAAGCTCACGTCCCCGAGCGTCTGCACCTCTGGCTCGAGCGCGATCCCGAAGCGCTCGCGCACGCGGCGGCGGCCCTCGGCCATGACGGCAACCACGTCCGCGGTGGTGGCCGTTCCGGTGTTCTCGACGAAGTTGGCGTGCTTGAGCGACAGCCGCGCCCCACCCACGGTCAGGCCGTTGCAGCCCGCCTCGGCCAGCAGCTGCCCCGCGCTGCGATCCCCGGCCCGCGGATCCTCGGGGTTCTTGAAGGTCGACCCGAACGTCTTGATCCCGCGCGGCTGAGACTCGTGGCGACGGGCGCGCATATCCGCGAGCGCGTCCTTCACTGCCCGGGCGTCGCTGCGCTGCAGCGCAAACGACGCCCGCGTCACGATCTCGCCCGCGCGCAGGTTCGAGCGGCGATAGGCAAAGCCGAGCTGCTGCGGCGTGCGCCGCTGCACGCCCGCGGCCGACGCGATCTCGACCCATTCAAGGACGCCTCCCAGCTGGCCGCCGTACGCATTGGCGTTCATCTTCACCGCGCCGCCGACCGTGCCCGGGATGTTGACCCCGAACTCGATCCCCGACAGTCCGGCCCGCGCCGCGCGCGCGGCCACCGCCGGCAGCCGCGCGCCGCCGCCGCACAGGATCCGCGGCAGCTCGAGATCGATGCGCGCGAGCTGGCGATCGAGCTTGACCACCAAGCCGCGCGCGCCCTCGTCGGCGACGAGCAGGTTCGAACCGGACCCCACCACCGCGACCGCCAGATCTGCGCCTCGCGCCCAGCCGAGCAGCGCAAACAGCTCGGGGGCGGCGCCGGCGCGCGCGAACCACTGCGCGCGACCGCCGGTCCTGATCGTCGTCAGCTGCGCGAGCGGAAAGTCTGCCTGGACGGGCGCCGGGCGAACGCTCATGCCGCTCGGCCCTCGACCAGCGCTCGCGCGAGCACGCCGACGTCGCCCGCGCCCATCACCACGCACAGATCGCCCTGCTCCAGCAACGCCCCGAGGCCGAGCTCGGCGTCGGCAAACGTCGGCAGCCAGTACACCGGCCTGCCCGCGGCCGCGTCGGCAGCGGCCTCGGCGACGAGCAGACCACTGACGCCCGGGTGATCCTCCGCACGCTCGCGCGCGGGGTAGACATCGAGCACCACGGCCAGGTCGGCGCGCGTGATCAACGCCAGGCCGAGCTCGCGCGCGAGCGCCCGTGTGCGCGAGTAGAGGTGTGGCTGCAGCACCGCGATCAGCCGAGCATGGGCAAGCGTCAAGGCAGCCGCGAGCGTCGCCGAGACCTCGGTCGGGTGATGCGCGTAATCCTCATATATCCGCGCCCCGCGCCTGCTGGTCCCGACCAGCTGAAAGCGCCGGCCCGCGCCGGCGAAGCTCTGAAGGCCGGCGATCGCGAGCGCGTCGTCGGCGCCGGCGAGCGCCGCCGCCTCGAGCGCGGCGCGCGCGTTCAGCGCGTTGTGCGCGCCCGGCACCGCCAGCGCGACGTCGTGCCCGTGCCAGCGAAAGCGCGAGCCGCCGTCGGCGAGCGACGGCTCGCGTACGTCGTAGGGGACGATCCGCACCCCGGGCGGCGCCAGCTCGAGCAGCTCGGGGCGATCCCAGATCACGATCGCCGAGCGCGCGCGGGCGAGAAACTCGCGAAACGCCTCGCGCAGCTCAGACAATGAGCTGAACGTCGCGTGGTGATCGAGCTCGACGTTGGTGAGCACCGCGATCTCGAAGCTCAGCGCGAGCATCGAGCGGTCGGACTCGTCGGCCTCGATCACGAGCCAGTCGCCCGCTTCGCTCCACTGCGCGTTGGCCTCGCCCGGCCCGATCACCCCGCCGATCAGCCAGTCCGGGTGCAGCCCCGAGGCGCGCAGCGCGTGCACGAGCATCGCGGCCGTCGTCGTCTTGCCGTGCGTCCCCGCCACCGCGATCGTCGCACGCAACGCGCTCAGCTCGGCCAGCAGCTCGGCGCGCGGGCGCTCGCGCAGCCCGCGCGCCCGCGCCGCGGCGCGCTCGGGATTGTCCGCCGCGACCGCGCTCGAGTAGACGACCTCGACGTCATCCCCGGAGGGCAGGTGCGCGGCGTCGTGCTCGCCGATCTGCGCCTCGAGCACGCCGTCGCCGGCGAGACGCTCGGAGTGCTCCGACGGCTGCCGGTCGGAGCCGCTGACCCGCGCGCCCAAAGCCCTGGCGGCGCGCGCGTAGCCGCTCATCCCGGCGCCGGCGACGCCGACGAAGTGAAGCGTCCGTCCGCCCCAGGGGCGCGCTGCGGCGGCGTTCACCTGCGCGCCGCCTCGAGCAACTCTCGGGCGACGTCGCGCGCGGCGTCCGGGCGGGCGAGCCCGCGCGAGGCGCCAGCCATCGCCGCCAGGCGCGCCCGATCGGCGAGCAGCTCGCTGACCTCGCGCGCGAGGCGCGCGCCCGTCAGCGCGCGATCGGCGATGACGACCGCCGCGCCGGCGTCCGCCATCCAGCGTGCGTTGGCGCTCTGATGATCGGCGGATGCGTGCGGGTAGGGAACGAGGATCGCGGGCAGACCGTACGCGGCGATCTCGAACACCGAGCCGCCCGCGCGCGCGACGACGAGATCGGCGGCCGCGAGCGCCTGCGCGAACTCCGCCAGGTCGAGGTACTCGCGCAGGTCATACCCTGGCCGGCGGAACCCGGCCGACAGCTCCGGGTAGTCGCGCCGGCCGGCGACGTGCAGCACGCGCAGCGCGTCGTCGCCCGAGTCGATCAGCGGCGCGAGGCCCTCGATCGCCGCGACGTTGATCGAGCGGGCGCCGAGCGATCCCCCGAAGATCAGCACGCACGTCTGCTCGCGGGCGATTCCGAAGCGCGCCCGCGCGCTCGCGCGCTCGGCGTCCGGCACGGGTATCGGACGTCCGGTGACGTGATAGCGCCCGCCGTTCTCGGCTCGCTCGCCGCGGCCGGAGATCGGAAAGGACAGGCAAATCCGCCGCGCGCCGCGGGCGAGCAGACGGTTGGCAAGACCGAGCCGGCTGTCCGCCTCGGTCAGGACCAGGGGAATGCGCAGGCTCACCGCGGCCAGGCCAACCGGGCCTGCGACGTAGCCGCCGCCCCCCAGCACCGCGTCCGGGGACAGCTCCCTGAGCAGGCTCCTGGCACGCGGCAGCGCCAGCGCGGCGCGCGCGAGCGAGCGCGCCGCCCGCAGCGGGTTGCGGCGGCTGAGGCCCTCGAGCGAGGAGAATGCGCGCAGCGGATAGCCGGCCTGCGGGACGAGCTGCGCCTCCGCGCGGTCGCCGCCGACGAACACCACCTCCGCGCCGTCAGCTCGCAGCGCTTCGGCCACCGCGAGCGCGGGGGCCACGTGCCCCGCCGTTCCGCCCGCCGCGATCACGATCCTCGTCGCCGTCACCGCCCCATCCTGGCGGTTTTCGCGCTCGCGCCGCCGTGCGATCGGGCACGGCGCGCACGTGCGCGGTGCCGCCCGCGGCGACGTTCAGCAACAGGCCCATCGCGGCAAGCGTCACCACCAGGTTGCTCGCACCGTAGGAGACGAACGGCAGCGGCACGCCGGTCAGCGGCGCGAGCCCGAGCACGGCAAACGCGTTGAGAATCGCCTGCGAGACGATCAGCGAGGTCACGCCGACCGCGATCAGGGCGCTGTGCAGGCTGCGCGCCGCTCGCGCGATGCGCACGCCCGCATAGGCGATCAGCGCGTACAGGAACAGCAGCGCGCACACCCCGACGACGCCGAGCTCCTCGGCGATCACCGCGAGAATGAAGTCGGTCGACGCCTCCGGCAGGTAGAAGATCTTCTGCACAGACTGGCCCGGACCCACTCCGAACAAGCCGCCCGAGCCGATCGCGATCTGGCCCTGCACGGCCTGAAAGCCGCTGCTCGACGCGTGCGCCCAGGGATCCAGGAACGCCGTCAGGCGCGCTCGCGCGTACGGCTGGGCGAGCGCATACAGCGCGACGATCCCGAGTGCCGCCGCGGCGATGATCGCGAGGTTGCGCAGCGGAATGCCCGCGGCCAAGAGCAGCGTGACGGTCGTGAAGGCGATCGTCAGGACCGTCCCGAGATCGGGCTCGGTGACCACCAGCAGGCACGCGCCCCCGACGACGATCAGCAACGGCCGCGACAGTTCGCGCAGGTCGTGCACGCGCTGAGGGCACCTGGCAAGCAGCGTCGCCGCATACAGCACGAGCGCGAGCTTGAGCAGCTCCGAGGGCTGGAACTGCACCGGGCCATAGCCGATCCAGCGCCGCGCGCCGTTGACGGCGACCCCCACGTGCGGGATGTGCACCGCGAGCACCAGCGCGATCGAGACCGCGAGCAGCGGCCCGACCAGCCCCTGGATCCGCGCGACGCCGTCGCGCGCGAGCACACGCATCAGCACGACTCCGATCGCGCCGTAGGCGACGAACTTGACCAGATAACCGGTGCCGCTGCCGCTCCCTTCGAGCAGCGCGGGCGCCGAGGTGGCGCTGTAGACCATCACCGCGCCGTAGGCGAGCAGGCACATCGTGGCGGTGATCAGGATGCGGTGCTCGAGCGTCGGCTGGCGGGCGGCGGTCCTGCCCGCACGACGCGGAGCGTCCCCCGCGCGGCCGGAGACCGCGGCGGGTGGCGCGCGCCGTGCGGCGGATACTCCCATCGCTGCCAACTTCGACGCGGGTCCGGCGATGCCTTCAGCGCCGGCTCACGCCGGCCAGCTCGCGAAACCGCTCCCCGCGGGCTTCGAAGTCGCTGAACTGGTCGAAGCTCGCGCAGGCCGGCGAGAGCAAGACGACATCTCCCGGCCGCGCCGCGGCGGCCGCCGTTGCGAGCGCCCGCTCGAGCTCGCCGCACTCGCTCACCGGCAGGTCCGCGCCTCTGAGCGCGGCGGCGATCAGCGGCGTGTCTTCGCCGATCAAATAGACCGCCCGGCAGCTGCGCTCGATCGGCGCGCGCAGCGCGGTGAAGTCCTGGCCCTTCGCCTGCCCGCCGAGGATCAGGTGCACCACTGGAGCGCCGCCCTGCTGGGCGGCCGCGGACACGCCCGCGGGCGGGCGCTCCGAGGGCGCGGGCGCGCGGGGCATGAAAGCCTCGAGCGCGACCAGCGCGCTGACTACGTTCGTCGCCTTCGAGTCGTTTACGTACAGGACTCCGTCGCGCCGCGCGACCTCCTCGAGCCGATGGGCGACGCCGGTGAACGTGCGCAGGCCGGCGCGGACCGCGTCGGGGTCGACGCCGCGGGCCAGGCACGCGGCCGCGGCGGCCATCGCGTTCTCGACGTTGTGGCGTCCGCGCAGGCTCAGCTCGGCGGTGGCGATCAGCGGCACCCCGCGCCAGCGCAGCTGCCCGTCATGCTCGGACAGCTCCGCGCCAGGCTCGATCCCGAAGCGCACCCGCCGTGCCCGGGCGGCTCCGATCCGTCCGCTGTCGAGGCCAGCGGGCAGGATCGCGATGTCCGCGGCCGATTGGTGCGCGAAGATCTTGAGCTTGGCCGCCGTGTAGGCCTCGAGCGTCGCGTGCCGGTCGAGGTGGTCGGGCGCGATGTTCAGCAGGACCGCGGCCTCGGGCGCGAACGCGAGCGCGTCCTCCAGCTGAAACGAGGACGTCTCGCAGACAACGGTCACCTGCGCGGTCAGCTTCCCGACAAAGCCGCTCAGCGCCGCTCCGACGTTGCCGGCGACGGCGACGGGCAGCGCGGCGGCGCGATGGATGTGTCCGATCAGCTCGACCGTGGTCGTCTTGCCGTTCGTGCCGGTGACCGCGAGGAACTCGTTGTCCAGCAGCCGCCACGCGAGCTCCAGCTCGCCGAGCACCGGCAGGCCGCGGGCGCGGGCGCTCGCGATCACCGGCGCTTGCGGCGGGACTCCGGGACTCTTCACGACGGCTGCTGCGCGGCCGAGCTGCTGCACCCCGTCAGCGTTCAGGTGAAGCTCCACGCCGGCCGCCAGCAACGCCTCGAGGCCGCTGGGCGCGCGGCTGTCCACGCCAATCACCGTTTCACCTTTTTCGCGCAAAGCGAGCGCCGCCGCTACGCCGGAGCGCGCCAGCCCCACGACGAGGTATGGCCCTCCAGGCAGGTTCGGCCTGGGCTTCGGCGCATGCGCTGCACTCAACGGATGCTCTGGTGATAAATGGTGAAACCGATCGCGCAAAGGATCGCCGCGACGATCCAGAAGCGCAGAATGATCTTCGTCTCCGACCAGCCCTTCAGCTCGAAGTGATGGTGAATCGGCGCCATCAAGAAGATGCGTCTTCGGGTGGTTTGGAAGGATACGACCTGGATCGCCACCGACAGCGCCTCCAACACGAAGATCCCGCCAAGCAGGATGAGCAGCACCTCTGTGTGCGTCATCACCGCCAGCCCCGCGATCGCGCCGCCGAGGCCGAGCGACCCGGTGTCGCCCATGAAGATCGTCGCGGGAAACGCGTTGAACCAGAGAAAGCCGATGCACGCTCCCACGAGGCAGCCGGCGAGCATCGCCAGGTCAAAGTCTTCGCTGACGAACGTGATCGCGATGTAGGACAGCAGCACGATCGCCGCGCACCCTGCCGCGAGTCCGTCGAGCCCATCCGTGAGGTTCACCGCGCTCGTCGTGCCCGCGAGCACGAGATAGATCAGCACGGGGTAGAACGGTCCCAGGTCGATCGTGTAGTCGACGATGCGCAGCCGCAGCTCGCTGGCGAGGTGCGCCTCGTGGCTGGCGATGAACCACAGCCCGAGCGAGATCGCGATCGTCACCGCGAGCTTCGTGCGCCCGCGCAGCCCGAGCGACCGGCGCTTGATGAGCTTGGCGTAGTCGTCAGCGAAGCCGAGCACCGCGCAGGCGATCGCGGCCCCGAACACCCCGATCGAGCGCCAGTCGTAGTCGGTCAGGATCAGGAACGGAACCGAGACAGCGAGGAACACGATGATGCCGCCCATCGTCGGCGTGCCCGCCTTCTGGCGGTGACCCTCGGGGCCGTGCTCGCGGATCTGCTGACCGAACTCGCGACGGCGCAGGAACTCGATGAACTTGGGGCTTAGAAAAATGCATATGAGCAGCGCGGCGGTGCCCCCGATGAGAATGCGGCCCATTCAGCGTCCGCCCGCATGCGCGCGCGCCGGGGCCCGGGACAAGGCCCGTCCAACCCGCTCCAGGCCGACCGCGCGCGAGCCCTTGACGAGCACGGTGTCGCCGGGGAGCAGCAGCCCTGAAAGCAGCTCCACGGCTGCGTCCGCGTCGGACGCCACATGGGCCTCGCCCGCGAACGCGCCCTCCATCTGCGCCGCCAGCGGGCCGACCGTGACCAGCAGCTGCACCCCGCGGGCCGCGGCATAGGCGCCGATCTCCCGGTGAAACTCCCACTCGCGCGGGCCGAGCTCGAGCATGTCCCCGAGCACGGCGACGCGCCGGGCGGCGGCGGTGGCGGCGAGGTCGTCGATCGCGGCGCGCATGGACATCGGGTTGGCGTTGTAGCAGTCGTCGATCAGCACGATCCCTTCCCCCAGCTCAAGCCGCTCGCCGCGCAGCGCCGCGAAGCGCACGTTGACCTCGCCGCCGGGCGTGACCCCCAGGGCACGCGCCGCGGCGACTGCCGCCAGCAGGTTGGTGAGGTTGTGCGCCTGCGCAAACGACGGGCGCAGCGCGATCCGGACCGGCTCTCCCGGGAGCCGGTCTTCGATCACGACGCGAGCGTCCGCGTCGCGCCCGACGAGCTCGATGTCTCCGCCCGGACCGAACGCGACCATGCGCAGGTCCTCCCGGCGGTGCGCGTCGAGCAGCCGCTCGTCCGCCGGGACGACCGCGGTCGCCCCGGGCGACAGCCCAGCGATCAGCTCGGCCTTGGCGGCGGCCACCGCCTGCAGCGAGCCGAGCAGCTCAAGATGCACCGGCCCGATGTTGACGATCACGCCGACATCGGGGTCGGCGATCTCGGTCAGCTGCGCGATCTGGCCGGGACCGCGCATCGCCATCTCGAGCACCAGCGCCTCGGTACCGGCCGCAGCGCCGAGGATCGCAAGCGGCAGCCCGATCTCGGTGTTGAAGTTCGCCGGGCTCGCCACCGCGCGCAGATCGCCGGCCAGCAGCGCCGCGAGGATGTCCTTCGTCGAGGTCTTGCCGGTCGACCCCGTGATCGCGACGACCCGGGCGCCGTCGGCGCGCAAGTCTCGCAGCCAGCTGCGAGCGAGGTCCTGCAAGCCCGCGAGCGGGTCGGGGTGCGCGAGGATCGCCGGCCCCGGCTCCGATGCGCGCGCCGCCGCTGCCGCGCTGCGAGCGTGCTCGGGCGCGGCCAGCACCCCCCACGCCCCAGCCGCCAGCGCCTGCGCCGCGTAGGCGCCGCCATCGGCGCGCTCGCCGCGCAGGCCGACGAACAGCGCCCGCGGGGAGACCGCGCGCGAGTCGATCGTGACGCCGAGCGGTCCCGGCTCGCTCCCCGGTGCCCCGGCGGTGCGCGGTCGCGAGAGCAGCTCGGCGCCCGCGGCACGCGCGACGCGCTCGGCCTCCCAGCTCCTCATCGGGCCGTCTCGTGGATCGCGCGCAGCAGCGCGTCGTCGCCGGCGGGCGCGCAGGCGCGCCGACGCAGGGCTTCGCGGGCGACGCTGACGTCATCGAAGGGAAGCTTCTCGCCGTCGGCGAACTCCTGGCCCTGCTCGTGTCCCTTGCCGGCGATCAGCACGACATCGCCCGTCCGCGCCATCTCGATCGCCTGGGTGATCGCCGCGCGCCGATCGACCTCGACCTGCACCGATCCCGCTCGTGCCGACGTCACCCCGGCCATGATCTCCGCGACGATCGCCGCCGGTGGCTCCGAGCGCGGGTTGTCGGAGGTGACGATCGTCGCGTCCGCGAGCCGCGCGGAGATCTCGCCCATCAGGGGGCGCTTGCCTCGGTCGCGGTCGCCACCAGCCCCGAACACGCAGATCGCGCGGGTCCGCCCCGCGGTCAGGTCCCGCGCCGCGCGCAACACGTTCTCGAGCGAATCGGGCGTGTGCGCATAGTCGACGAGAACCGCGAAATCCTGGCCGGCGTCAACGGGCTCGAAGCGGCCGGGGACGCGCACCCCGCGCTCGAGGGCCGCGACGAGCGTGTCGAGATCCCCGCCGAGCGCGTGCACCGCCGCGAGCGCGCCCAGCGCGTTTGCGACGTTGAAGCGCCCGGGCAGCGGCATCCTGACCGGGCGCGCGCCGGCGGGCGTGTGCAGCTCAAAGCGGCAGTGCTCGAAGCCGCAGCGCAGCTCGCTCGCGTAGTAGTCGGCGCCGCGATCCTCGAGCGAGAACGAGAGTGCGCCGCCGAGCTCGGCCAACAGCCGCCGCCCGTAGGGGTCGTCGCGGTTGATCACGCCGAGAGCGGGAGCCGGGCCGTGCGGGGGCGCGAACAGCAGGCGCTTGGCGGCGAAGTAGTGATCCATCGTGGGATGAAAGTCGAGATGGTCCTGGGTGAGGTTGGTGAAGATCGCCGCCGCGAAGCGGATGGCGCTCGCGCGGCCCAGCTCGAGCGCGTGCGAGGAGACCTCCATCGCACAGGCGCGATCGCCTGAGTCGAGCATCTCGCACAGGTCCGCCTGGATGTCGATCGCCTCCGGCGTGGTTCGCTGCACCGCGCGCTCGCGGCCGCCGACAACCGACTTGATGGTGCCCAGCAAGCCCGTCTGCTCGCCGCTCGCCTCGAGCAGCGCTCGTGCGAGAAACGCAGTCGTCGTCTTGCCGTTGGTGCCCGTCACACCGACGATCTTCAACCGCGAGCTGGGATCGCCGTAGAACCGCGCCGCGCACGGCCCCATCGCCGCGCGCGTCGACGCGACCAGCACCTCGGGTGCGCCCGCGCCGGTCGGCCGCTCGACGACGAGCGCGGCGGCGCCGTTGCGAACGGCGTCGGGCGCGAAGTCGTGCCCGTCCACGCTGAACCCGGGGACGCAGAAGAACAGCGCTCCGGGCCTCACTCGGCGGCTGTCATACGCCAAAGCGCTGATCTCGATGGCAGCAGTCTCGCCGGCCTGCTCGGCGGCGATCAACCGGTCGAGTCGCATGTGCTGATGCTACCCGGGCGGTATGCGGAGGTACGGCAGGGCGAAGCTGAGGATCTGCCCGACAGCGGGTGCCGCGACCGCGCCTCCGTAGATCGACCCGGCCGCCGGTTCGTCGACGATCACAGCGCACAGCAACTTGGGGTCCGATGCGGGCGCCATGCCCAAAAACGAGGCCACATAGGCGGTCTGCGAGTACGTGCCGGTCGCCGGATCGACCTTGCTCGCGGTACCGGTCTTGCCCGCCAGCTGATAGCCCGGGACCGACACTTGGCTCGCGGTTCCGCCGGGGGCGAGCACGCCCTCGAGCATCGTGCGCACCTCCGCTGAGGTCGTCGAGGAGATCACGCGCCGCCCGCGCGACTCGGGCCGCGGGCGGCCATCGACGCTGGCGACGACGTGCGGCGCACGCAGGATCCCGCCGTTTGCGATCGCCGCGTATGCGGCGACCATCTGCATCGGCGTCACAAGCTCGCCCTGGCCGATCGGCAGATTGCCCATCGACGAGCCCGAGTACTTGTCGAGGGGCAGCGCCACGCCCGTTTCCTCACCGAGCAGATCGACTCCGGTGTGCGCGCCGAAGCCAAACGTGTGCACCCATCCGTTGAACGCAGGCGCTCCCTCCCGCAGCCCGATCTGGATCGCGCCGACGTTGCTCGACTGGGCGAGGATTTCAGCGGTCGTCAGCGTCTCCGGTTCGTGTTCGGTGTCGTCGTGGATCGTGCGGTCGGCCACCTGGATCTGATCGGGGATGTCGAAGCCCGTGTCCGGGGTGATCAGACCCTCCTGCAGCGCGCCTGAGACCGTCACCGACTTGAATGTGGAGCCCGGTTCGTAGTCGAAGCTCACCGCGCGATCCTCGAGCGCGCTGGCGGGCGACGCGCCGGGATCGTTCGCGTTGACCTGCGGCCAGTTGGCGACCGCGAGCAGCGCCCCGGTGCGCGGGTCGAGCACGATTGCGGTCGCGTCTTTGGGCGCGAATTCGCGCCCGACCGCGTCCAGCACGTCTTCTGCGCGCTGCTGGATATTGGCGTCCAGCGTCAGCGTGAGCGTCGCGCCTGCTTTCTCGGTGCGCACGTTCGTAATCGACAGCGGCTGTCCGAGCGGATCGCTGATCTCGCGCCGCTCGCCGGCCCGGCCGGAGAGCAGCGCATTTTGCGAATACTCGAGCCCCGACAGGCCGCGGCCTTCGGTGCCGACGAAGCCCAGCACCTGCGCAGCAAGCGAGCCCCTGGGGTACACGCGGCGCGTCGTCGGTGTACCCGAGATGCCTTCGATCTTCAGTGCCGTCACGGCGCGCGCCTGTCTTGCGGGCAGGCGCCGCGCGAGGTACACGAACCCGCTGTGCTCGCTCAGCTTGGCGAGCACCTGCCCCTGCGAGAGTCCGAGCAGCGGCGCCAGCCTTTGCGCCGCGTGCAGCGGATCCTTGACGAGGTAGGGCGTCGCCGAGATGTCCTCAGCGGGCTCGGACACCGCGAGATCCACCCCGTTTCGATCGGTGATCGCGCCCCTCTGGGCGGGGACGACTTCGGTCGTCAGCTGCTGGGTGCGGGCGGCCTTGCGCAGCGTTCCGCTGTGGATCGTCCCGAGATACAGCGTTCGCGCCCCCGCGAGCGCCAGCAGCACGACGAATACCCCGAAGATCAAGCCGATTCGCTGCTCGATCATCGCCACCCGCTACCCCTGTGCGCTCGCGGAGGAGCCGGCGGGTTCGGAAGTCGATTCGCTCGAGCTCGCTGGGGCTTCGCCCGGCGCTTCGGACGTCGCTTCGGCGCGCGCTTCGCCCGTCGCTGCGGCGGGCGCTTCGGACGTCGCTTCGGCGGGCCCCTGCGAGGTCGCTTCGGAGGGTACCTGCGAGCCCGTTTCGGAGGCCTGGGACGTCGTTTCGGAGGGCGCCTGCGACGTGGCTTCGGACCCGGTTTCTGACGTCGCGCTCGCGGGCGAGACTCCGGCGCTCGCGCCTGTGCTCGTACTCGTTTCGCCCGCCGAGCGCGTGAGCGCGGCCGCGGCGGCGCGCGCGAGCGCGGTGGCGGAGCCCTGCGGGGAGAGGAACCGCATCGCTCCGGGCGGGATCAGCTGCATACCGAGGTGCGCGGCCTGCGACTCGATCGTTTCCGGCGCCGCGATTTCGGACTCTTCGACGCTGAGCGCGGAGTTTTCACGCTGCAGCGTCGCCTCGTGCTCGAGCGCGCGCCCGATACCGGCATTCAACTTGAGCATGCCCAGCTGCATCGTCACCACACCGATCAGCGCGAACGCGACGACGACGATCCAGGTCCGTCCCCGGATCAGCCGGTCGAGCACGGCGTGGGCGCGCGACGCGACCGTCGCGCGCGAGGCGCCGCGGGCCCGCGCCGGGCCGGACACGCGCCGCGGCCGCGGCGCGCGCACCGGTGAAGCGCGGCGAGGCTTGGTGGTGGGCCGGCGCGGCGTCCGCGGGCGGACCGCGGGTGCGCCCGAGGCGGCGGCAGCTGGGACCGTTGGGGTCACGTCGACCCTCGGGCATCGTGCAACTTCCGGGCCGCCCGCAGGCGCGCTGAGGCCGAGCGGGGATTGTCGCTGATCTCGCCCGCGGACGGGGCGATCGCGCGACGCGTCAGCAGCGCGGCCTCGGGCGAGCGCCCGCAGGCGCACACCGGCAGGTCGGGCGGGCAGATGCAGCCGCGCGCGCGCGCGCCGAGGAAGCGCTTGACGCGCCGATCCTCGAGCGAGTGGAAGCTGATCCCGGCCAGCACGCCGCCGTCGCGCAGCAGCTCCCAGGCGAGCGGCAGCGCCCGATCGAGCTGCTCGAGCTCGTCATTGACCGCGATCCGCAGCGCCTGGAAGACGCGCTTGGCCGGATGACCGCCCGCGAAGCGCGCCGGCGTGGGGATCGCCGCGACGATCGTCTCGACCAGGTCGAGCGTCGTCTCGATCGGCGCTCGCTCGCGGCGGCGCACGATCGCCCGTGCGATCGAGCCTGCGCGGCGCTCCTCGCCGAAGTCGCGTAGCGTGCGCGCCAGGCTACGCTCGTCCCAGCAGGCGACGATCTCGCGCGCGGTCAACCGCTGGTCGGGGTCCATGCGCATGTCCAGCGGCGCGTCGTAGGAGTAGGAAAAGCCGCGCTCGCGCGTATCGACCTGCATCGAGGACATGCCGAGGTCGAAGTAGGCGAGATCGGCGCGCACGCCCTCGCGCCGCAGCGTCTGCAACGCCTGGGCGTAGCTAGCGCGGATGAACCGGACGGTGCAGGCGAACTCGCCGGCGAGCTCCTCGAAGCGCTCCTCGGCAAGCGGGTCGCGGTCGATCGCGATCAGCGTGCCCGTCGCGCCGAGGCGCTCGGCGATCAGCTGGGCATGCCCGCCCGCGCCGAACGTGCAATCGATCGCGGTCTGCCCCGGTCCGGGATCGAGCAGCTCGATCAGCTCCGCCGCGAGCACCGGGATATGCGTGGTCTTCATGTCAAGCAGGATGGTCGACATGTGCGGTGATCTCCGCGACGCCCTCCAGCAGCGCCCGTCGATGTTGATTCCAGCCGTCGCGATCCCACAGCTCCAGGCGGTCGCCGGCGCCGACGACCACGACGTCCTTGCGCAGGCTCGCGTGCTCGCTCAGGAAACTCGGAACCATGATCCGGCCCGCCGCATCGAGATCGGCGTCCTGCGAGCTGCCGTAGAAGAAGCGCTCGAGCTCGGTCAGCCGTGGCGAGAGCGGCGGCAGCTCCGCGAGCGCGCGCTGGGTGTAGTGCTGATAGTCCTCCTCCCGCCACACCCCGACACACGGTTCCAGGTCAACCGGCATCGCCAGCACGACGCCTTCGGACAGCGCGCCCCGGTAGCGAGCGGGAACCGTCAGGCGGTTCTTCGCGTCGAGCGTATGGTCGAAGGCGCCGCGAAAAGGGACCATGGCTGTCAGATTCGGATCTGGTTGCCAAGCCGAGGTGGAGGAGTGGGAGGAGCCCCTCCACCGCGGCTCGCTTTCGTGCAAGCTACCCCACTTCGTCCCACAATGCAACCCAGATTGCACATTTTTTCCCACAACGCCTGTATGACCTGGTCGGACTCGGCAAAAAGCCTGCTCCTGAGCCACTTCTGCGGGCACCGCTCGCGGGCGCGGCGACCCGGCGGCGGCTGCACGCCGGCCTGCAGAAGCTGCGGTGTGCAACCTCGCTTGCAGGTACGATCGCCTGATGCGGGTCGATCCCGGTCACGCTCAGGCTCGCCGGGCCGCGCGCTTCTCGACGATCGGCCTGGTGCTCGCGATGCTCGCCGCGCTGCCCGCGTTGACCGGCTGCGGCTCGAGCACGTCGACCGGCACGAGCACCGATCCCGCGAGCGTGGCCCCGGCGGCCTCGCGCATCTACCTCGGCGCGGTGGTGCGCCCGACCGGCACGCTCGAGACCGACGCGCTCGGCGCCGGACACAAGCTGACCAATGAAGCTGACCCGTACACGCGCCTGGTCGCCGTGCTGCAGACACCGGGCAGCCCAGCGCTCGACTACAAGCGCGACGTCGCGCCCTGGCTGGGATCCGACGCCGGGATCTTCTTCAGCACGCTCGCCAGCTCGAGCTCGCTCGAAAGCCTGCTGGCGAGGACGCTGACGGCTGCGTCCGGCGGCCAAGGAAGCGCGGGCGCGGCTGCTTGGCCGTTCGGAACCGGCGCGGCGGGCGGGGCGCAGGGCGCGGTCGTGCTGGACACGAGCGACCTCGCCAAGGCCAAGTCATTCGTGGAAAGCGCCGCGGCTCACGCCGGGGCGCACGCCGCGAGCTTTCGCGGCGTTGACTATCAGGCGACCGCGAGCGGCGATGCGTTCGCAGTCGTCGACCAACTGGTCGTCCTGGGCACCGAAACCGGCGTCCACAAGGTGATCGAAACCGCGCAAGGGGGACCGTCGCTGAAGAGCGACGCGAGCTACAGCCAACTGCTGTCGGTCGCGCCGGCGGGCACGCTCGCCCACGTGTACGCCGCCGCGAGCGCCGCGTCGAGCGCGCCCGCACACGCCGGCGAACCAGGGCTTCCGGCGCTGGTGACGACGCTCGCCGGCTCGCGCGCGCTCAACGCCTCGCTCGTGCCGTCCGGAAACTCGGTCGCGCTCGACGCCGACATTGGGCCGCCCCCTCCCGCCAAGAGCGCGGCCAGCGGTATCGTCGGCGCGGCCGCGGCGGGCAACCATGCGTTCGGAGAACTGCCGGGCGAATCGTGGCTCGCCGCCGGTTTTGGTCAGATTGGCGGCGCGCAGGGCGGTGCGCTCGAAGGGCTGCGCGGCCTGCTCGCGCTGGTGCAGACACTGGGAGTATCCGCGGGGCCAGTTTCTCCGCAGGCGACGTTGAGCGTGAAGGGGCTGATCGAAGGCATCTCGAAGCCGCTCGGCGTGCTCGCTGCGAGCACCCCCGAAGCCAGACGCGACTTTCGCAGCTGGATGGGAGAAGCCGGCATATTCGTCAGCGGCACCACGCTCGTCGATCTCAAGGGCGCGATCGCGATCACCTCGACCAACCCGGCGGCCTCGCACGCGGCCGTCGCAAAGCTCGCGGAAGGGCTGCACAAGGCCGGCAGCGAAGCCTCGCCGACGAGCATCCCGGGCACCGACGCAGCGGCCGAAGCGAAGGCCGCGGGGCTGCCCGTCACGTTCCTGATCGCCAACGGGCGCGACGCCGCGGGGCAGACGAAGTTCGTGATCGGCCTCAGCCCGGCCTCCGTCCAGGACGCGCTCAACCCAGGGAGCGCGATGTCCAGCTCGGCCGCATACACCGCTGCCCAGAGCGCGCTCGGCGAAGGCATCCAGCCGAGCATCGCGGTCAACCTCGTCTCGTTCCTGAGCGTGCTCGAAGGGTTTGGACTCAGCGAAGACCCGAGCCTGTCCGGGCTGCTGCCGGCCATTCGCGCGTCGACGGCCCTGTCCGGCGGAGGCAAGCATCTCGCGGGCGGCGTCGAACGACTGCGGCTCGTGCTCGGCCTGCAGCCGACTACGCACTGAGCAGCTCAGAACGTCCTCACGCGCGCCTCACGCGGGCGCGGGCTCGTGCGAGCGCGCCGCGCGGTTCTCGGTCTCGATGATCACCCGGCAGGGGCGCTTGCTGAGCAGATACGCGGCGGTCGGGCCGATGCGCTGCTCGCCCGCGGGCGCGTGGATGGCCGACCAGTAGATCACGTCTGAGCCGATCCGTTCCGCTTCTTCGACGAGCGCGGCCCCGGGTTTGCGGGTGCGAATCAGCCCGGTGTGGATCTTGATCCCGGCGCGGTGCGCCTGGATGCGCGCTGACTCGAGCACCGAGCGGCCCTGGGCCTCCTCTTCCTCGAGTCCGGCCTCCAGCGAGAACTGGCTGGGCACGGGCAGCACGAAGATCGCGTAGACGACGCCGTCTTCACCGATCAGCTTGGCCGCGCTCGAGAGCGCGCTGGCGGAAACGTCATCGCCGAAGATCGGCACGAGCGCCGTCCGGTAGCGGAGCTCCTGGAAGTCCGGCGGACGTTCGGGGCGCTCGATCCGGTAGTGCTTGGCTGGGTCCAGGCCCTGTCTTTTCCGATAGATCAGATAGCCGCCCATCCCGCCGATCATCCAGGGGATGCCGATCGTGCGCGCCTCGCCGTGCAACGCGACCACCGCGCACCAGGCCGCGAACGTGCCGATCGCGCCGAGCACCGCGGTGAGCGGAATCTCATAGCCGCGGATGCGCACGTTCCAGGGCAACCGGTAGGGTCGCTCGCGGTCGGGTTCTTTGACGCGCAGCGCGATCACCGACACGTGGGCGGTGGTGAACGAGAGCATCGCGCCGAACGAGTAGAGGTTCCCCAGCAGCTTGGTTTCGCCCGGAAGGATCAACAGGGCGGCGAGCGCCGAGAAAAAGACGATCGTGAACCAGGGCGTGCGGAACTTCGAATGCACCTGCGAGAACAGGCCCGGTAGTTGCCGGTGCTCGGCGAGCGACCACGACAGACGCGAGATGCCGATCAGACCGGCGTTGGTCGCGATGAACAGGATTGTCGCGGCGAGGATGCCGACGTAGTAGCGCGCGATCGTCAACAGCGTGTTGTGTAGGCCGAGGTGGTTGATGATCCCGAGCACGGGATCGTTTTCGTAGGTGGTTCCGAGTTCGGTGCCGTAGTGACCGGCGTGATGCACGACCGGCAGGGCAGACAGTGCGACCAGCGATATGCCCGCGTACACGCCGAGCACCGCGATGACGACGAAGTTCACGGCGCGCGGGACATCGCGGCCGGGTTCCTTCGACTCCTCGGCCATGTTGGAGATCGTCTCGATCCCCGTGTAGGCGACCATCGCGACCGACAGGGCGAAGATCAGGTGCGACCAGGTGGGCGCGGTGCCGAGGTGCACCTGGTCGACCAGCAGCGAGGGGTTCAGCACGAGCACGAACCCGACGATCACGAGCAGGGCCTGCGTGCTCAGGTCGGTGATCGCGAGGACGAAGTTGAGCGACGCCGACTCGCCGAGGCCGCGCACGTTGAGCGCGGCGAGCAGCGCGATCGTGACAATCCCGCCGATGATGTCCCCCGGGTTGTGCACGAGCCCGGGAAAGAACGCGCCGAGGTAATGGGGCACGAAGAACGCGGAGATCGCGATCGTGATGATGTAGTCGAGCGTCAGCGCCCAGCCGGCGAAGAACGACGCGAGCTCGTTGAACGCGTGGCGCGCGAACGATGACGAGCCGCCCGCTTCGGGGAACATCGCGGCGCCCTCCGCGTAGGTCTTGGCGGTGAGTAGGAACAGCCCGCCGGCAAACATGAAGACGAGCGGGGTGAGGCCGAGCGCATAGAAGGCGACGAGCCCGAGGGCGTAATAGATCGAGGAGCCGACGTTGCCGTAGGCGGTCGCGAACAGGCCGCCGACACCGACGGAACGGCGCAATCCGTGCTCAGTCAGGCGGGCCATCTAGACGGCAGCGTATCTGTCAGGTAGCCGGGATTCGCAATCGAGCTGCGCCCCGATCAGGCCCGCCGGACGACACACGAGCGGATGCAAAATCGCGTGCAGCACGAGAGGCGAAGCAGGAACGAGCCATATGATCCCGACGTCGGCCACAGCCCTGAGCACCCTCGCCACAGATCGAGACCATGGACAGAGCGTCGAAGCGCGGAAATTACAACTCCGGTGAAGACTTCGTCCTCGAATACGGAGAGCTCAGGTTCACTTTCAACGAGGCGGACTTCACCGAGCGCTGCGAGCAGGCGGCGCTGAAGCTCGGCTTCGTCGGCAGCAGGCTGGGCGAGGATGAGCTGGAAGACCTCGTCAACCTGGCCGTCAACGGCGAGGTCTATGATCCGGCGTCGGCGCTCGGGGAGCACGTCAACGACTGCTGGCCGGAGCTCGTCGGACCGGCGGAGCGCTCGCTCGTGCACTGGCTGCGACGGCTGGTCTTTCGGGGCGCGTGGCTCGATCAGCGCGTCAACGAGGGCGAGCTCGGGATCTCCTTCGACGATGCGACCGGCGCGTTCACCTACGTTCAGCCGCAGCGCGACGACGAGCCGATCGAGCTCGCGCGCGAGCCCTCCTGGGGCAGGGTCGCCTACCGGCGCTAGTCGGCGCGAGCGTGCGCGAGCGCGGCAGCGCGTGCCTCGGCGATCGCCGAAGCGCCCTCGTCGCCAACCAGCAGCTCCGCGCGCACGGTCCCGCTCGCGGCGAGATCGAGCGGTGGGCCACCTGTGCCGAGGAGCCCGCGGTCGAGCGCGATCACGGTCGTCTCCCCGCCGATCGCGTGCGTCGCGGTCGCGAGCATCGTCAGCGACCCGCCGTCGCGGAGATTGCGCGCGGCCGCGAGCGCCTTGCGGGCGGCGTGCGGATGCAGTCCGTCGAGCGTGTCGATCAGCACCAGCGCGTCCGCGCCGCGCGCCGCCGTGCGCTTGGCGACGTCGATCGCGCGCTCGACCGCCTGACCCTGGGCGTCGGCGGACGCCGCGAAGCTGAGCGCGACGGCCGGGGCGACCGAGCCCTCGCTCCAGTCCGCGATCTCCTCCGGCCGCACGCCGGCGAGCACCAGCGTGACCTCGAGATCTGCGGAGCCGGCGATTGCCGCGAAGATGCGGCGCAGGAGCTCGGTCTTGCCGGAGCGCGGCGGGCCGATGATCAGCACCCGCGAACCGCGCCCGAACGGGGTCAGCCACTGAACCGCGTCGAGCGTCGCGTCGCCGCCATCCAGTGCGAACCGCTCGCTCGGGTAGGCGACCGGACGCTCCTCATAGCGTGCCCCCTCGGAGGCCTCGCCCGCGGGAACGCCGTTGATCGTGTCGATGCGCACCAGCGAGGGGTAGCGCTCGGAGCGCCGGGGCGTGCGCACCGGTCCGGCGACCTGATCGCCGGAGACGAGCTCGCAGCGTCGGACCTGGGCTGCGGATATGTAGACGTCCTGGTCGGAGGCCTCGGGCGGATCGACTCGCAGGAACGCCGAGCCGTTGCCGAGCAGCTCGACGACGCCATCGGCGACGCGCGCGTCGTCCGCGTCGCCGGCGCGCGTGCTCTCCGCGCGGGCGGCCTTGCGGCCGCTCCCCTCGTCGGCTGCAGCCTCCCCCCTGGGACGGCGCGGACGCCCGATGCGCCGCCGCCGAGCGCCACGTGCCGCCGCGCCGGCGGGCTCGGAATCGGGCGCTTGCGCGTCCTCCTCGGCGGAAGCGTCGGCGGCTTCGCTGGCGTCATCCGGGCGCGAGCTAGAGCCACCGAGAATCGCATCGATCAGCTCTGCCTTGCGCATCCGGCGGAAGCCTTCGAGGCCGAGCTGATCGGCGATCGCGTGCAGATCGGCCAGAGGACTGGCCTCCAGCTCGGAACGGTCGAGTACTGCCATGGTCGCGTCTCCTTGGGTCGGGATGGGGCGGCTGGCGGTCCGATCGCGTTGGACAGCGACCGGCGCCCACGAACTCGGCCTGCAGCCTAGCGGCTAGCGCTCGTGACGGATTTCCTCGGCGAGCGCGAGATCCCTGCGGGGATCGAGTTCGCCGCGCAGCGCCGCGCGCACCCGCACGAAGTCCGCGGCGACGGCGACGTCGTGTACGCGAAAGATGTGCGCACCTGAATCGAGCCCGTGCGCGAGCGCCGCCAGGGTGCCGGCGAGCCGCTCGCGCGGACGGCGCGACGTGAGCGCGCCGATGAAATCCTTGCGCGAGATCGCCATCAGCAGCGGCCGCTCGAGCTCGTGCAGGCGCTCGACGTTGGCCAGCAGCGCAATCGTTTGCGCGGGCGTCTTGGCGAAGTCCGGTCCCGGGTCGACGATCAGCTGCTCGAAGGCGACGCCGGCGCCGAGCGCGAGCTCGATGCGCCCGCGCAAGAATGCGAGCGCCTCGCGGGTCACATCGTCGTAGAGGTCAGGATCCTGCAGCCGCTGCTTGGGCGCCGCGCGGGTGTACATGAGCACGAGGCCGGCGCCGGTCTGAGCGCAGATGCGGGCGAGCGCGGGGTCGCGCAATCCCGAGACGTCGTTGACGATCGCCGCGCCCGCGTCGATCGCGCGCGCCGCCACCTGGGGCTTGTAGGTGTCGACCGAGACGGTCACGCCGAGCTCCTGCGTCACGGCCTCGACCAGCGGCACGACGCGCCGCAGCTCCTCGTCGATCGGCACCTGCTCGAGGTCGGTGCGCGCGGACTCGCCGCCGACGTCGATCACGTCTGCGCCGGCGGCCACGAGCTCGCGGGCGCTCCGCAGCTGCCGATCGAGGGTCGGCGCCGAGCCGCCGTCGCTGAAGGAGTCCGGCGTGGCGTTGACCACACCCATCAGCAACGGACGCCGGCCGAGCGCAAGCGAACGGCCGCGCACGACGAGCCGAAGCGTCGCGGCGCTCATCTGCGAGGCGACTGCTTCGCCTCCACGCCTTCGTCGGCGATGCCCTCCGCCCTGGCCTCTGCGAGGAACCGCGCGATCTCCAAACGCGTGCGCTTCTCATCCCAGGCGAGCTCGCGCGCGAGCACGCCGGCGACCCGGCGCACCGGCTCAGCGGGCGTGTCGCTCGCGCCGGCGCCCCCGTCCGCGCCGGCGTTCAGCTCAGGGGCGGCGAGCAGGCCGAGGCGAGTGCGGCGAAAGAGTACGTCGCCGACGCTGCGCGCCTGCTCGCGACGCGCCGCGAGCGCGACCTCTGCCAGGATGTCCGGCAGGCCCGGAACGATCGGCTGCGCGAGCTCGCCGCGCTCGGCGGCGAGCGCGAGGGCCTCATGCGCCGCATGACCGTAGCGGTCGGCGAGAGCCTGGTAGGAGTCCTCGGGCACCCCCTCCACCCGGGGCAGCTCGTCCGCAGCGATCGCCTGGCCCAGCGGGATCTCGTGCGTGCGGCAGGGCGCGTCGCGCGAGTCGCGCTCGACGAGCCGGTCGACGGTGAGCTTCGCCATCCGTCTGAAGGTGGTCAGCTTGCCGCCGGTGATCGTGAGCATCCCGGATGCCCCCTCATACAGCTCGGCCCGGCGCGAGATGTCGACCGACTTCTTCGGATCTCCGCTGGAGATCAGCGGACGCGCGCCGGCGAAAGCGCCGGCCAGGTCGTGCGCCGACAGGCTGGCGTCAAAGAACTCGTTGACGGCTGTGAGCAGATAGTCGACGTCATCGATCGGCGGATGCACGTGCTCGAGCTCGCCGTCGTAGTCGCGGTCGGTCGTCCCGACGAGCGTGTGACCGAGCCACGGCAGCGCGAAGATCGTGCGCCCGCTGCCGGCCGGAACGATCACCCCGCCGGTCAACGGCAGCGCCTCGCGGGCGAGCACCAGGTGGGTGCCCCGGCTGGGGCGAATCTGGGGCAGCTCAGAGGCCTCGCGAGCATCGCCCCCGGGCGCAGCGTTGGCCGCGCCGCCCCCGGGAGCGGTCAGCCGGTCGGCCCAGACGCCGGTCGCGTTGACGACGTTCGCGGCGCGGATCTCGAGCGTCTGGCCGCTCTCGCCGTCCAGGGCGCGCACGCCGCAAGCGCGCCCCTCGCGTTCGAGCAGACCCGTCGCGGACAGGCGGTTGGCGCAGACTGCGCCGAAGCGCTCGGCCTCGCCGAGCACGGTCAGGACCAGGCGCACGTCGTCGGTCTGGCAGTCGTAGAACAGATAGCCGCTGGTCGGTTCGCGCCCGGCCAACGCGGGCAGCAGCTCGGACACCTCCTCGCCGGCGATCACGCGATGGCGCTCGGGGCTCCAGGACTCGCCTTCGCCAAGTCGCGAGCGCAGCTCTTGGTCGATGCCGCCCTCGGCCGCCTCGCGCGCGCGCCGGTTGCGGCGCGGGCGCAGCCGATCGCGATCGACCGACATCACGTCATAGAGGTTGAGCCCGACACCCACGAGCCGGTCCGGACGGGCGCCGTCGAATGCCGCCACGACCAACGGGAGCGGGCGTACGAGGTGCGGCGCCAAAGCCACGAGCAGCTGGCGCTCGAGCAGCGCCTCGCGAACGAGGCCGAGGTCGAACTTCTGCAGGTAGCGAAGGCCGCCGTGCACGAGCTTGCTCGAACGACTCGAGGTTCCTGCGGCAAAGTCCGCGCGCTCGAGCAGCGCGACGCTGAAGCCGCGTGTGGCCGCGTCGAGCGCGACGCCAGCGCCGGTGATGCCCCCACCGATGACGACCAGGTCGAACTCGTTGCCGGAAAGGGCCGCGAGGGCCTGGGCGCGCTCGATCACGCTTCGCAGTCTGGCAGAGGCCAGGGGCGCTCAGAACCGAATCCCCAGCCGGCGCGGGGGTCAGCGTCGCGGCGTTCGGCGCCCGGGGCCGGGGCCGGCGAACGCGCCGCGTCTACTTCTTCTTGTCGCTGGCCGGCGTGAGCACGAGCGTGACCCTCATCGGCGCCGTCTGGCGCAGGCCGGCCTTGTCGATCGCGATCAACGAGAGCATGTAGGAGCCGGGCTTCAGCCCGAAGGCGACGATCACGAAGTGGTTGCCCGGGGCCGATCTCGCCGCCACCTTGCGCGTGATCGAGCGCGTGCAACTCGCGGTTTTGCCGCGCCTGCGGCAGGTAAATCTCTGTCGATAGGAGAGCTTTGCTTCGACCGTGCCGACCACCGTGGTGCCGGCGCCTTCGGAGGCGAGAACCTTGACCGTGCAGCTCGTGTGCTTGCAGGCCTTCGACTGCACGTGCAGCGTAGGCGGCGCGGGCGGGCTGACGGGTGAGGGAATCGTCGGGCCGGTGGGCAGAGCTGCAGCTGGAGCCTGCGCGGAGACGGCCGGCGGCTGCGCTATCGCCGACAGGGTCACGTCCCGGCTGGTGGCGTCGCCGCGGCCGCCGCCGTTTTCTGCCACGACTTCGCAGAAGATGCGCGTACCGACCGCGGCGTTGGCCGGCACCGCGTAGACCGGGTTGCTCGAGCGCAAGGTGAGCCTGGAGATATCAAACGGGTTTGAGAATTCGGATTTGTCTTCGAAGAAGGCGTAGGACAGCCGCGGTTCGCCGGCCCAGGAGCCCGGCTGGCAGGTGAGCGACTGCCTGGGCTGGGCGATGCCCGAGACCGTCGGGGCGGAGCCGTTCTGCTCGAACGGGCCCTGCGGCGGTTCAGACTCGAGGAAGCTCTTGTTCAGCGGTTCGAGGACGCTCTGGTAGAGGCCGGGAAAGCCCTTGTCCCCGCAGCCGTAGCCGCGATCGACCGTGGCGATCAGGCGATCTTCTTCGCGTCCGGGAGTGCCTTCGATGAGGGGACCGCCACTGTCGCCGTAGCAGGAATCCTCACCGGCATGTCCCCCGGCGCAGACGAACCCCGGGCCGAGCAGTTCTTCGAATTCCCAGTCTTCAGAGCAGTCTTGCTGCGAGACGATCGGCACTTCGACCGACTGCAGAAACGGGAGGAAGCCTTCTTCTTCTTCGGCTGCCGTCGGCAGCTGTTCGCCGCGCAGTTCTTTGGTGTAGCCCCAACCGCTCACGGTGACGAGCGTGTCTGGTTCGGGCAGTTTGCTCGCGAGCCTGATCGGGGCGATCGTGTTGGTCCCGTTGATCCGCGGGGTTGGACCGATCCAGAGCGGCTGCTCGAGCGTGAGCACGCCGTCGTCGTGTTCGCCGGTTTGCGGTTTCCATTCGGGGTTGGCCGACGTGGTGGAGACCGGATCCTCGACGGCTTCGCCGAGTTCTTCGAGGTTTTCCGTGCCGGCGAGCACCGCGATGTCCTCGGGGGGAACCAGTCCATCAGAGCTTGCCAGGCAGTGGGCGGCGGTAATCACATGGGTCGCGTCGAGAATCACCCCGCCGCAGAAACGACTTTCGACCGGAGTTTCGCCCGGCTGGTAAAGCGCCACCTGGAACGGAAATTCGGCGATTTCAGACTTCGCGCCGCCGACTATCCGAGGAGAGGCTCGCGCCGCGGAGGCGCTCGCCGGCGCGACCATCGCCACCGAGAAGAGTCCCGGAGCCGACACGAGCGCCCCAAGCGCGACCAGGATCCTGACGCGGAGGCGAAGCGCGCCCGCCATCAGAACTGGTCGAGCTCGGTGGTGATCTCACTGACGGCGGACTTCGCGTCGCCGAACAGCATCGACGTCTTCGGGTCGAAGTAGAGCTCGTTCTCGATGCCCGCGAAGCCGGGATTCATCGAGCGCTTGATGACTATCACCGAGCGGCTGTCGGCGACCTCGAGAATCGGCATCCCGTAGATCGGCGAGGAGGGCGTGTTCTTGGCGGCCGGGTTCGTGACGTCGTTCGCTCCGATCACCAGTGAAACATCGGTTCGCTGGAACTCGGGATTCGCCTCGTCCATCTCCTTGAGCTGGTCGTAAGGCACGTCTGCCTCCGCGAGCAATACGTTCATGTGACCGGGCATCCGCCCGGCGACCGGATGAATCGCATAGCTGACCTCGACCCCGCGATCCTCGAGCTCTTTGGTCAGCTCGCGAACGGCATGCTGCGCCTGGGCAACCGCCATACCGTAGCCGGGCACGATAACAACCCGCCCCGCATATGCAAGCTGGATCGCTGCGTCGGCGGCGCTCGTGGAGCGAACCGAGCCCGCGTGGGCGCCGGCGCCCGCGGCACCCTCGACCGCGCCGCCACCGCCGAAGCCGCCCGCGACGATCGCCGGAATCGAGCGATTCATCGCCACCGCCATCAGGTTCGTGAGGATCGAGCCGGAGGCGCCGACGATCATTCCGGCGACGATCAGCGCCGGGTTGTTCAGGGCCATCCCAGTAGCCGCCGCGGACAGCCCGGTGCAGGCGTTGAGCATCGAGATCACGACCGGCATGTCGGCGCCGCCGATCGGCAGCACGACGGCGTTGCCGAGCAGCGCGGCGAGCACGAGCATGCCGATGAACAGGACTTCGGAGTGCGCGCCGGCAATCAGATCGACGCCCGCGGCGACTGCGAGCGCGAGCAGCACGAGGTTGACCACCTGCTGTGCCGATCCGAGCGAGATCGGCCGGCCGGGGAGGATTTCCTGAAGCTTGCCGAAGGCTATGTTCGAGCCCCAGAAGGAAACCGAGCCGATGATCGCAGCGAACACCGAGAAGATCGCCACATACGTGGGCACGCCGCCCACGTGGACGGCCACGCCTGTGTGCAGAAGGATCCCCGGAGCCGGTTCGCGCAAGATGTGGACTTCCTGCGAACCATAGGTCGAGCCGTGGTGGCGGAACTCGACCCACGCGATCAGCGCGACCGCGCCGCCGCCGACGCCGTTGAACAGCGCGACCATCTGCGGCATCGCCGTCATCTTCACCTGACGCGCAGCCGGCACACCGACGGCCACGCCGAGCGCGATTCCCAGCGCGATCAAACCCCAGTTGCCCTCGCTCGGATACAACAGCGTCGCGACCACCGCGATTGCCATGCCCAGCGCCGCGATGCGGTTTCCGCGAACCGCGGTGGTGGGTCCGGCGAGCCCGCGCAGGCCCTGGATGAACAGCGCGAACGCGATGATGTACAGGACGTAGATGAAGTCTTCGCTCTGCAGGAAGACGGTCGCAGACGCGTGGGCGATCACGAGTCGCCCTCTCGGGAGTCCACGTCGTCGTCGGCCTTCGCCGGCTTTGGTTTCGACTTGAACATCTCGAGCATGCGATCGGTGACGAGAAAGCCGCCGACGATGTTGATCGTGCCGAACGCGACCGCGATCACGAGCAGCGCCTTGCTGAATGCGTCGAGCCCGGCGAGTCCGAGCAGCAGTAGACCGCCGAGCAGCACGATCCCGTGGATCGCGTTGGTGCCCGACATCAGCGGCGTGTGCAGCGTGTTCGGGACCTTCGAGATGACCACGAAACCGATGAACCCGGCAAGCACGAGGATCGCCAGGTTGGTGGTGAGCGTGCTCGCGAGCATCATCCTCGGCGCGCACCCCCGTCGGGGATCTCCTCGGGCGCGTCTCCGCCGTCGCGTCCCGAATCGTGCGCGATCCGGGCGGGCGCCTGACCCGCCGCTTCGACGCCCGCCCTGGCGCCTGCGTTGACGATCTCGCCCTCGCGCACGACGCACGCGCCGGCGACGATCTCATCGTCGAAGTCCAACTTCAGGGCGCCATCCTCGCCCAGGAACAGCTCGATCAGCGCAAGCACGTTGCGCGCGAACAGCTGCGAGGCGTGCTCGGGCATCGCGGCAGGCAGATTCAGCGGCGAGACGATCTTGACGTCGTGCTTGACGACCGTCTCCCCCGGCTCGGTCAGCTCGCAGTTGCCGCCCGCCTCACCTGCCAGATCGACGATCACCGAACCCGGCTTCATCCCCCGAACCGCCTCGGCCGTGACGAGTTTCGGCGCCGGACGGCCCGGCACGAGCGCGGTCGTGATGACCACGTCAAACCCCTTGATCGCCTCGGTCAGCGCGCGCTGCTGGGCGGCGCGCTCCTCGTCCGTGAGCTCGCGCGCGTAGCCGCCCTCGCCGCTCGCTTCCAGGCCGAGATCAAGCCACTGCGCGCCGAGCGACCTGACCTGCTCGGCGACCTCCGGGCGCACGTCGTAGCCGGTCGCGCGCGCGCCCAGACGCCTGGCGGTCGCGAGCGCCTGCAGGCCCGCGACGCCTGCGCCGAGCACGAGCACCTTCGCGGGCGGGATCGTGCCTGCCGCGGTCATCAGCATCGGGTAGAAGCGGCCCATATCGATCGCTCCGAGCAGCGCCGCCTCGTACCCGGCGACGTTGCTCTGCGAAGACAGCGCGTCCATCGATTGCGCGCGCGAGATGCGCGGGATCGCCTCCATCGCGAACGCGGTGGCCCCGGCCTGCGACAGCGCCAGGGTGGTCTCCGAGCTGGTCAGCGGCGCGAGAAATCCGACGAGGATCGAGCCCGAGCCAAGGCCCCGGATTTCTTGCGGGTCGGGCGGGGCGATCTTGACGACCACGTCGCTGCGCCAGACCTCGGCCGGATCGTCGCTGAGCGTCGCGCCCGCATCGGCGAAAGCAGCGTCGGGAAGCAGCGCGCCGGCACCCGCGCCGGCCTGTACGAGGACATCGAGTCCTTTGGACTTGAGCTTGCTCACGACCTCCGGGACGAGCGCAACCCGATGCTCACCCGCGGCGGTCTCCTTCGGCACACCAATCCTCATCGAAGTGCGAGAACGTATCCGATCACCCCGACCGGGCGCAGTCTGGGCTGCCTATACCATCAACTGGTCGGCCGACTGCCGGCCCGAAGATGACTGTCAATCTCACTCGCATCTACACCAAGCTCGGCGACTCGGGCGAGACCCACCTCGGTGACATGAGTCGCGTGTCCAAGCTGCATCCGCGCGTCGAGGCATACGGGACCGTCGACGAGCTCAATGCGACGATCGGCGTCGCATTGCTGCAGCCGGGCCTGCCCGCGACGTTCGCCGGCTGGCTCGAGCGCATCCAGAACGACCTGCTCGACGTCGGCGCAGATCTGTCGGTCCCAGACGCTGCCGCAGATGCAGCCACACAAGGCGCGGAGGGTACGTCGGCGGACGCCGCGCCGCGGGCGCGGCTGCGCGTGACGGGCGAGTACGCCGCCTGGCTCGAGCGCGCCTGCGACGAGGTCAACGCGACGCTCAAGCCGCTGCGCTCGTTCGTGATCCCGGGCGGGACGCCGGCGGCCGCGCAGCTGCATGTCTGCCGCACCGTGTGCCGTCGCGCCGAGCGCCGCGCGATCGCCGTGGGCGAGGACGGCAACCCCGAGGTCGTGCGCTACCTGAACCGGCTCTCGGATCTGCTGTTCATCCTCAGCCGCGCCACGAACACCAGCGCTGCAGACCAAGAGCGCTCCCAGACGGACCAGGAGCGCTCCGAGTCACTCTGGGACCCGGGGGCGCACCGCGGGCATTCCGCGCGCTGACGCCCGCGCCTCCGCCGCAGCCCGTTCGCCAGGGCCTGGATCGGTGACGCGCAGGGCCGCGACCGCGAGGGCCATCCACAGGAGCGCGATCAGATAGCCGCCGATCACGTCGCTGGGCATGTGCCAGGCGAGGATCAGCAGCGCGCAGCCGACGGCGAGCGCAAAGCCAACGCCTACGACCGCGACGATCGCGCGGCGACTGGCCGGAGCGACCAGTACGGCGCACAGGGCGAGCGCGAGCGCTGCGCTCGAATGCCCGCTCGGCCACGATGCCGGGCCGACGTTGATCATCCCGATACGGGTATGCGGGTGGGCGAGCAGCGGCTTGAGCGCTTCTGCGCTCAGCGGCGTGAGCGTCATCACGACCGCCACGGCGAGCGCTACCCGCGCTCGCTCGCGGGCGAGCGCCAGCAAGACCAGCGCGATACCCGCGGCAATATAGAGCTGAGGTTCGAGCGTCAGCAACACCAGGCTCGCGAGCGTGTGCGCTGGAGTGTCGCGGAGCACCGTAAAGTGATGCAGCGCGACCGCGTCTTTGAATTGGCCGGCGGGGACGAGCGCCGTGACGACCCAGGTGAGCGCCAGCGCCACAATGCACAGCCCGGCGATCCCCAGCGGTCCCGCGGCACCCCCGCGGCCGTTAGCATCGCGAGGCCGCTCGGCGCTTGGTATGTAGACCGTGGACATGCGGCTATAGCGTACCCGGCCTGTTTAACGTGGCCTCAATCCCTGGATAGCGGCTCGCGGGGCGCGCAAGGCCGCTCCTTAGGGGAGCGGCGCTGTCAGCGTGGCGCCGCCCTGTGTGAGCGCGACCGCAAAGCGGTGTGCGAGCAGCGGTAGCGCAAGCGCGCGCGCAGCCAGCTGCACGCCTGCTTCGTCTGTGCCGCTGACGAGCCACACCGGCGCCTGCTCGGCGGAGCGCGTCGCCGCGATCAGCCCGGCGCCGGTCAGCACGCGCGCTGTCTGCCCCTGTTCGTTCAGGATCAGCAACGCGTTCCCGCCGGCCGAGAAGCGAGCGAAGACGCCGCTCGCGCGCGGGCCCTGCTCGATCGCCTGCGCCGCCGGGGCGCCTCTGATCGCGCTCCACGGCCCGATCGCGACGCGCAGCGTTTCCGGCTCGACCCCCGGCCCGATCGCGGCCAGCGCCGCGGGCACGCCGAGGCCCTGCAAGCGCGACTCGACCGTCTGGCAGGGACGGCTGGAGACTCCCGCGCATTCGACGCGCACCGGCAGGCGCTTGCCTTCGATCCCGTGCAAGAACGGCTCGGGAAACGATCCGACGACCGCGGGCACAGCAGCGGCCGGCCCGGCCGCGTGCAGATCCCACCAGATGCGATCCGCGGGATGCACACCGGTCATCGCGGCGGCTTTCGAGATCGCGACCCCGTTTACGTAGAGGAACCAGCGAGCGCGCCGGCCGCTCGACGCTTCTCCGCCCGGCAGTCCGTCGATGCTCTGCACGAAACCGTTGCCCTGGGCGACGGTTGCGTGGCGCGTTAGCAGGCTGAGGGCGGTTTGCCCGCGTGGCGCCGGCACGCTCCAGACGTGCACGACGCGTGCCCCGAAATCGCGGGTCACGGTGAGCGAGACCGGACCGGGCGCCGTGCGCGCGCCAAGCCCACAGCCGCCGAGCGCTCCCGCGCCCAGCACCAGCCCAGCCCAGGCGAGCACGAGCATGCCCGTCCCGAGCCGGGAGATGACCCCGCTGGCGAAGAACATCGCTGGAGGCCTCGCCGAGGACGCCGCTCCTAGCCGACGTCGATGCCCACGGCAGGCAAATCCGTGTCCGGATCCGCGAGCGCGCCGCGAGCGGACATGTCGAGCTGGGGGCGCTCGGCGAGCAGCCGCCGCGCGAGATCGAGGTCGCCCGAGCGCCCGAAGGTGAGCGCGCCGACGACGCGCCCGCCGCGCAGATACCAGTTGGTGAAGTTCCGCTGCTCGAGCGAGCCGCGGACTATCTCCTCATCCCAGGCGTACGCGGGGCCGACGTACTCGAGCTCGCCGAGGCGCGCGAGCACCGAAAAGAAGTAAGGCACCTCCTCGTGCGCGACGTCCCCGCCCAGCATGTTCAGCGCGGCGGTCTTGCCATGGTTGAACGCGACGTCCCAGTGCTCGATCCGCACCGGCCCTCCGTGCAGCTGCGAGTCGTACTCGCACAGGTCCCCAGCGGCGTACACCCCCGGTGCGGAGCTCTCGAGGCGCGCCGTGCATGCGACGCCGCCGCGCGCTCCGATCGCCAGGCCTGCGCGCCGGGCAAGCTGGGTATCGGGCGTGACGCCCGCGCCGATCACTACGGCATCCGCGCGCAGGTCCCGCCCGCGGCGCGTGAGCACCCTGCCGAGCCGCCCGTCCGCGCCATCGAAGCGCTCGAGCTCATCCTCGCCGTAGAGCTTCACCCCGATGTCTTCCAGCAGGCCACCGAAGAAGCCTCCGACCCGCTCGCCGAAGCCCCGTTCGAGCGGCCTGTTCTCCTGCATCACCAGGCTGCACCGCTTGCCGATCGCACTCAGCGAAGCCGCGACCTCGCAAGCGATGTACGAACCGCCGATCAGCACGACTTCCTCCGCTTCGGCGACGCCCGCGCGGATCGTGTCTGCGTTGCCCAGCGTACGAAGGTAGTGGATGCCCTCGAGCTCGCAGCCGGGCACGTTCAGCCGCTTGACGTTCGCGCCGGTCGCGATCAGCGCCGTACCAAACCTGACCTCTTCTTTGCTCGAGAGCTTGGCGGTGCGCGTGGCCGGGTCGATCGCGGTCACGCTGGTGCGCGTCAGCAGCTCGATCTCCTGCTCGGGCCACCACTCCTGCGGCCTAAAGAAAGCCTCGGCGCGCTGCTCCTCACCGCGGAGGTACCCCTTCGAACAGTTCGGCCTGTTGTACGGGGGGTCCGGCTCGCGCCCGACCAACAGCACGGTTCCGTCTCCCCCGGCCTCCCGCAGCCAGCGCGCGCAGTTGGCGCTCGCCAGCCCTCCGCCGATCAGCAGATGGTCAACCTCGCGCGCGGCCACGCTCGCCACCTTACAACCCGGGTGGATGCCGCACCGACCAGTTGGCCCAGGTCGGAATGTGGTCGAGAATCCGCCAGCGAGGGCCGTCTTCGTCGCGATTCGGCCCGACATCGGTGCCGTTGTGGCTTGTGTCCAGACGCAGGCCTGCGATCACGATGAAGACATGATCTGTGGGCTCGGTCGTCGCGTAGATCGTGACCCAGCGCCCGGGACCGGGCAGACCCCACCCCACGTAGTCCTGCGCGAGCGGGTTGTCCTTGGTGATTTCCTCGATCGCCCGCACGCCTGCGCGGTACAGAACATAGTTGACCGTGCTCGAGCAGTCCTCTTCGCGCGCCCCGCGCGGGTCAGGATGCCCGCCCGGCCCGTACGGCAGTTCCTCCAGCTCATTGCCCGCGACGATCATTGCCTGCACCGTCGCCGGCACGCCTATCGGCACGAGCGCCACATGTCCGTCGCCGGGCGCGAGCATCGCCCGTTCACCGGCGATGAACCGGACCGGTGTCGGGCTCTCGCCGCGCAGGGCGACGTCGGCTCCCGCAGCTTCGCCGTCGCCGCCTTCGACGGTGAGCGGCGACGGACCCCCCGTAGCCGTCCCGCGGTATCGCGCCGCCCAGCGCTCGACCTCTTCGACATACCAGCCCGCGTGGTTGTAGGCAAAGATCGCAGTCCGATAGTCGCCGGGAGCGCCGGACGCGCGCAGGTAGTTGGCAGCCGAGAAGATCGCATCGGCCGGATCCCAGCGATCGATCTGACCGTCGCCGTCGCCATCGACTCCATAAGTCGCCCAGGTTGACGCGAGAAACTGCATAGGACCGCCGGCGCCCGCGGAGTTCACCACACCCGGGTGTGTGCACGACAGGTCGGGATCGAGCCCGTGGTCGCACTCGATCTTGCCGATGCCGGCCAGCACCGCCCAGTCGAGCCCGTACCGTCGCGCCGCCGCCTCGTAACGTCGCAGGTATTCGGGGGGAATTTCGCGCCGCGCGAGCGCCGAGACTCCGGCGCCTGATTCGGCCACCGCGCCCGATGTGCTGGTCCCGAGCGAGCTGCCCCCCACCCCGGCGATCATCGCGACCGACATGAAGATCGCCGCGAGGCCGAGGCTCGCGCCCGCGGCCAGCACCCCCGCGCTGCCGGCCGCGGCCGGCGCCGGGCCGCTCATGGCCGATCCCGGCCCAGCTGGCGTTTGCGCCGCGCCGCCACTTCGCGGGCATCGTCGAGAACGGGCGAGGCGTTTGCGCGTGTGTGGCGCCGTGCGGCCGCCGCGAGCCCCTCGCGTTTCCACTGATCCAGGGGCGAGCCCGCGGCCGGGGTGTTTGGGCTGTGGTGACCAGCCTTGCGCATCCGCTCGCCCAGCAAGAGGTCGAACTCTCTGCCCGCCGCGCGCCGTTCCCGGGGTGTCCCACGGGCGGCGGCGGCGGGGGCGAGCTGGGCGACGGCGCCGCCCAGCTCCTTGCGCAAGGCCAGCTCGCGGTCGATCTGCATCCGCGCCTCGCGCCTGCGCACCGGATCGAGCCGTTCGTAGTCGCGTCGCCCATGCCCCGCCAGCCCGGCGAGCGCCGGATAATCTCGGCGCTCGCCCGCGCTGCTCGCGCGCCCGGCGGCCGGCAGCGCCGCCTGCGCATCCAACCAGCGCGCGCGCTCCTCGCGCTGCTCGCGCGTGGAGAGCTCTCCGGTCCGGCGTCGAGCGCTCTCACCGCTCGCGACCGTACGCCGTGCCTGCGCGAGCGCGCCCTCCTGTCGGACGAGCTCGCCCTGGATCCGCCCGCGGCGCGCACCCAGCGTCGCGGCCCGGCGCGGTTCGCCGGCGGCCCTCGCCCGCTCGCCGGCATCTCGCACACGCGCCAATCGCGCGCGCATGTCCGCGAGGCGCGCCTGCGCATCGGGCCCGCTTGCAACGAGCGCCGACGCTTCGCGATGCTCGCGCTCGAGGCTAAGCGCGACCTGCGCATCGGCGATCTCGCGTGCGCGCGCGCTGGCGAGCCGCGCGCGCACGCGCCGCTGCTCGACGTTGGGCGCCGGTCGCGTCGGCTTGCTCTTCGCCCAAGCTGTCTGCCGCCAGACCGCACGCGGGGTCTCAAGCGCGTCGCTGACGCGCCGCGCGAGCGAGCGCCTGTGCTGGGAGCGCTCGCGTCCGATCGCGCCCTCGGCCAGGCCCAGCGCCTGGTGGCGCCGTGCAAACGCGCCCCACCAGAACACCGAGCTGAGCAGCCACTGCGTCCACCAGCCGAGCCCGGGCAGCTCGCCGAGGACTGCCACGACTGCGAGCACGACTCCCAACAGAAACGAGTACATGAGCTTCGCGACGACCGCCCCGAGCAGCCGCGCTGCCCACTTGCGAAATGCCCCCCGCCCGCCGTCACCGAGCGCAGGGGCCAGCACCGCAGCGGGGGCCAGCAGCAGATAGAGCAGGCTGAACAGCGCAGCGGCAAGCAGCCGCATGACGATGAACCCCAGCAGCAACAGCATCCCGACCACGCCCGCGACGATCAGCAGCAGCCCGCCCACGCGCGACCATGTGTTGCCCGCGGTACGGAACTCCGCTTGCGCCGCGGTCGGCCCCCGACAGGAATTCGCTTCGCTGCTCTGGCACAGCGCGCGCAGCAGGGAGTCCTGATCGCTGATCGAATTTCGTGCCGTCCCGTTGGCGGGCAGCGCCAGAAAGATCGCGCCGTTGCTGCTCGCAGCCCGCAGCAGCTGCGCGCTGTGCTCGAGCGACCGGCCCTGTGCGCTTGCGGCCGGGACGCACAGCGAGAGCGGCCCCGCCTGCAGCTTGCAGCTCACCAGCACCTGCTCGCCCGCGGCGATTCGCAGCCCGACCTTGCGCAGCTGTGGATCAAGTCGCGCTGGTTCGCGACACCAGTCGACGTCGCCGAACTCCAGATAGCACCAGGGCGCTTCGATCGCCGCCGCGAAGACCGCTTGCATGCTGTCGGCCAGCGCCCGGCCTGCGCGCGCAGGGGTCCCCCTCGCGGTGACCGCGAGAGTGCCGAGGCTCGCTTGATTTGCCCACCCGCCGAGCGCGCCGACCGTCCCCGTCGGGTCGAAAATCACCCACAGACCGGCCGCCATCATCGCCAGCAGCACCAACGCCTCGCCGACCGTCTCCGCAACGCGGCGCCGGACCAGGCCGTTGTACGCGGCGAGCACCGACGCGATCGCGAGCACGACCGCCAGCCACGGTCCCGTGAGCGCGCTCTGCATCTGGCGCAAGCCCCGGCCAATCGACGCGCCCGCGGTGCTGTCGAGCAAATCGATCGTGTAACACCACTCCAACATCACGACCAGCGCATGCACTGCCCAGACGAGCGCCATCCACAGCGGCGTCACGAACAGGTCCTGCACCGCGCTGAGCAGCCCATCGGAAGTGAGGCCCAGCAAGCCCGTTTCGATGTGCACGTCGATCCCGTAGTCCCCAGTCGGCGCAGGCGCCGCGATGAAGCCCGACGTTTCGCAGTCGCGCCTGCTCGCCCCCGACAGTCCGCCCCCGAGTGCGCCTCGGCACAGCGGGCTGCCCAATCCGTTGTCGATCAGTGGATCCGCTTCGCCCGCGGTTGTCTGCGACGCTTCCGCTTGGGCGCCGTCTCCGGAGGCGGCTCCCGAGACCGACGTCAGCGGCGGACCGCTCGGCGCTCGGCCGGCAGCGTTACCAGAGCGAGATACCAGCGCTGCGCGCGCTCCTGCGGCGTCGGCTGTCGCGCTGGTCGGCGCGAGACCCACACCTGCCATGAGCATGGCGAACGCTGCTGACGTGGCCGTCGCGAGGTGACGGGCCGAGGCCCTGCTCACGTGCGCCCCGGCGTCGTCGAGAACGCCTCGAGCAGCGCGGGTGCCACGACATCGACCTGAATCGCCTCGACGCGTCCGCGGTGGTCGCGCATCAGGCACCGCCCCGCCTCCAGTTCGAGCAGGCTCTGGCGCATACGCCTGTCTTCCGGGTCCAGCCCGAGCAACTGGAGCGCACGCGCCGCCTCGGCCTCCGAGCGCATCCCGAATACGAATGTCGCGCCGATCAGGTTCTCAAGCGACTCGCGCTCGCCCACCAGCGCATCGGTCACGAGCTGCGTGCTGACGATCGGGACCGCCAGCTCCGAGCGGCCCATCCGCTGCAGCGAACCGAGCAGCGTGCGTCCTACGGGATCGCCCAGCAGCCGCCAGCCCTCGTCGAACGAGAACAACTTCAGCCGGCCTTTCTCGGATCCCAGCAGCTGCATCGCGAACATCGCGATCAGCCGCACGACCTGCGCTCCCACGCGCTCCGCCTGCGAATACTCCGAGCGGCGCATACCCGGTTCGGGCGCCGGCAGGTCGCGGATCGGCAGGTAGGTCACCTGGCTTTGGCCGAGCTGCGGCAGTCGCACGCGCGGATCCGCAAAGCCGAGCTGCGTCAATCCTGAGCGCGCGTAGACCTCGAGCGTCTCCCCCACCTTGCGCGCGGTGTCATCGCCCTCCATGAGCGCCTCCACGACCTCGCAACAGGTCGCGTCGCGCGCCGTGCGCAGCACGCGATCGACCGCGGCGAGGAGCGCTGTCTCCCACGCCGGCTCGGCTCTGCCGGGCAGCAGATCCCGCAGGAACGAGACGGCGACGTCATGCCGGAGATGCTCCGGCGCGATCCTCAGCGGATCCAACACCCCTCGCAACGCCGGGTCCGGCTTCAGCGTCACCCGCTCGGTATGGGGAGCCACCTCATCCAACAGGTGAAACCTGTGATCTCCCTTCGGATCGCAGTCGATCACCCGAGCGCCCTGCAGAAACCCCTCGTACTTGAGCTTCTGGTCCAGAGTCGTCTTGCCCGAACCGAGCGCGCCCACACTGAGCACCGTCGCGTTACGGTTGCTGTCGGAGCCCTCCCTGAGGTTGAACCTCACCGGCTGGCAGGACCCCGAGAGCGTGTGCCCGAGGTAGTAGCCGGCCCGCGAACCCACCGCATGCGTGGCCGTTGGCATCATCGCCGCGACCTGCTCGGGCGTTAGGGTGTCGTCGTAACCCGCGACGCGCGTGCGCTGCCCCGGAAGGTGTTGCATGAACAGCTGCAGCTGGTCGCCGAGCGGGCGGTGCAACCTGATCTCGCCATACGCGCGTCTGACCATCTCGACGCGCTCCTCCAGCTCATCCTCGTCGCTCGCGCTCACCGCGATCGCGAGCGTCGCGCGCAGCAGCGGCGGTCGGCTCGACGCCTGCAAGTAGGCGAGCAGGTCTCTCGCCTCCTGCGTGCGCTGGTACCCGAGATCCGATACGCCCTGGTCGCCATCGGACTCCGCCCTGACGATCTGATCCGCGTCCTGGATCCTCCGCCGTGCGATCCGCAAGGCCAGCCCATTGGGCAGGTAGCGCGCGTTGAGCGACAGGTCCACGCCGAATGGCAGGCCCTCGACCGGCGCGAACATCAGCTCCACCCGTGCGCCGGGAAAGGTCGCTCGCTCTGGCAGCGCGCCCACAACCAGCTGCGCCTGCCAGCTGGTCCCCAACTCAGACTCGATCCGCAAGCGCCTGCCTTCATGCTCCACGTAGCCGTCCAGCCAGCGCAGCACGTCGCCCTCCAGCGGCGCCAACACCGCCTCCCCGTTGCATTCGAACAGCAGCGCCCGCGGCTCGTGTAGGCCGTCGATCTGCGGCTCGCCGAGACCCCGGCAGAACGCCCGCCTGATCAGCCACTGCAGCTCGACTCCGCGCGCCTGTCTTACCGGCAGGAAGTCCGCAAGCCGGGCGTGCGCCTGGTCGGCTCGAACGCGAGCACGCTCGAGCTCGGATACCGGGAGCATGCGCCCGTCCCTTGAGGAGACAGCTCGTCCTAACTGCCTCAGCCACTCGCGGGGGTGGGCCTCGACCACCTGCGACACATAGGTCGCGACATCCTTCTCGGGATCCGTCAGGCTGACGATCAAAAAGACCGCCGCCGTCGCCGTTCCCACGTGCCTCAGGCGCTCGGCGTGTTCCTGTAGATATGCGCGGTTCGCACGCGGATGCGCGGCGCCTGCGCTATCCGCCTGAAGTTCGCCGACGTAGCGCTCGAGCGCCCATCCGCGGCTGACACGCATCACCTGAAGGTCGGCCTCGATCGCTTCGATCGCTCCCAGCAGCTCGAGGAAACGCCTGCGCTTGCCATCCTCGGACAGCCATTGATACGAACTCGTCTCGACAGCGAACGCGGCCCATCCGTCGCCGAGCCCGTCGCCGAACACGCAGTTGCCGTAGATGAAGCTGATCGGCGCCCGCATTGCTTCAGCCGACCAGCAGCCGCACCCCCGGCGCCAGCGCGATCACCACGCCATCGCCTCGCTCGCGGCCCGCTGCGTCCACGTCGAGCTTCGACGGGGGATCGCTGTCACCGACTTCGCGAAGCCGCACTTTCGCTCCCGCGATCGCATAGCGCCGCGCGAGCCAGCTCGCCACGCCGTGCCTGGTGCCGCCCTCGCTATGCGAGTGCGCCGCCGTCACGCGCACTGCGCCCGGACCTCTGTAGCGCAGACGGCGCATCCGCATGTCCGAACCGTCCGGCAGTACGAGCAACTCCTGCGGACACCAGCGCGCCCCCGGCGCGTCGAACCGCGCGCGCGAACCCGACCGGCGAGCGCACACCCCGCCACGCTCGCTCGCGCCGAGTCGAAACCGCGCCAGCGATCGAATCGCCAGATGCGAAGGGCGCCCGTCGATCCTGATCACCGTGAGCAGCGCGGCGCTCAGCCCGGGGAGCGCGAGGTCGACGATGTACCAGGGAAACACCCCCGCCAGGTCCTCGAGCAGCGGCAGACGCCCGGCGAGCAGGATCGCCGCGAGCAAGACCAGGAAGTAGACGACGCCGCGTACCGGCACGCCGCTGGGGTTCAGGCGCAAGCGGTCGACTCGATAGATCCGTCGCTCGAGATCGAACACCGCGCGATAAGAGCGGATCTCCATGCGTCGTCAGTGAGAGCCGAACAGCGAGTTGACCGTGTCTCGCAAAACGCTCACCCCCGTTGGAGTCGCCAGCAACACCGACACGATCCCGACCGCGAAGACGCCGGCGGCCTCCTTAAAGTCGCGCTTGAACGCCAGCACGATCGCGGCGACCGCGAACGCGAGTCCGAGCAGGCTCATCGCGACCGTGCGGCCGGTGCTCCCGGCCTTCGCCGCGGCCGATTCCAGCGAGCTGCCTTCCTGGCCGGCGCCGGAGCGTTCCGCCGCGCCTGAGTTCGGGGTGGCGATCGCGCCGTGTGCGGCGGCCGCAGGAGCCAGCAGGACACAGGCGAGCATCACCACCGCGCCGAGTTGGGCGCGACTCGGCGCAGGGGACCGGCGGCGGCAAGCGTCGCTTCGGCGCCGCAGCGTGATGGATCGATCGGGTGCGTTCATGTGAGCTCCTTCCGGTTCGATGCGTTGGCCTGCACGGGGCCCCGGGGTCACGTGTAGGGGTCCATTTGGATCGCGACGACCTCCCAACGACCCGCGACGCGGGTGACGCTGAGCGCATATGCGAGCGTGTACCGCGCGCCGCGCGGGTCCTGTGCTGCGACGATTGCTGTCAGCGCCTGTCCGCCTTCCGCAGACCAGTCCAGACGCTGCATGCTTTCCATGTTCATCGCCTGGGCTGGCAGTGACACGCGCGCGCCAGCGGCGAGGTCCGCCGCGAGCTCTGCGCTGGAAGCCGCCAAGTAGTTGCGCAGCGCTCGTTCCACGACCGTCTCTAGCGCCGGGTCGTCGACTTCGCGCAGCCTGCCCGCGACGCTTGCCGGGGCCGACGCCGGAGCCCCGACGAATGCCGGATAGCCTGCGAGCTCGAGCTCGTCGTCGCGCACTCGGATGACGCTCACCGACAGATACAGGAGCCCCGCGGTGTCCGTCTGCGCGGCGACCGTGTAGACATGCTCATCTGGTGTCCCCGCGCGTTCCTGGACGATGTCTGTCCATTGCACCCGCTCCTCGCCGCTCGCCGGCGGCTGGAGCCCGGCACCGGGTTCCATCCCCGAGCCGACGAACGCGCTGAGCGCCCGGACATGGGCTTCGGGGTCGCCCGCCCGCCAGGTCAGATACGCGCGCGCGAACAGCTGCGCGAAGCCCTCGGCGGCGAGGTCCTGACTGTGAGATGCCGGGAGGACGCGCGCCGGCGCCTGCGGCCGCGGAGGCGCGATCGCGTAGCGCGCGCTCGCAGCCAGCCCGGCGATCGACAGTCCATAGATTAGGTAGCGCGGGAGTTCGCGCGCGGCCCTGATCTTCCACAACGGCGTTGCACTGACCGTCACGCGTGGCGTGCGCGCTGTCCGTCCGCCCTGCATCTCAGCGCTCGAACCCGAACTCGCTCCGCGGCGAGCGCGGGGGCCCGGTCTCGGCAGGCGCTCGCCGGGCTTGGGTGGGCACAGGCGCCTGAACCGTGGCCGCCGGCACAGTGCGCGCCGGGATCGAAGCTGAGGGGGCCGCATTCGATGCGGGAGTCACCGCGATCGACGCGGGATGGGTCGCGTTCGACGCGGGAGGCACCGCGATCGCGGACTCGGACGCGGCCATGGCAGTTGCCGGCAGATGGGTGTGCAGATCCGAGCGGCGCGGCGTCGCTCGGTTGAGGCGCGCTGACAAGTGCTCCGACTTGTGGCGCGTGCGTCGCGGGCGCGGAGAGCGCCGTCGCAGCGGACGGGCCGGGCGGATGATCGCCCGTGTCCGCGCGATCGGGCGCGGGCCGATGAACTCTGGTGCGATTGTCGCTCGCGCGACAGGATGCGCCTGCAGCGCGACGAGCGCCACCACGCCACCGACCGCTCCCACCGCTCCGCCGAGCGCTGCCGCTCCTGCGAGTCGATGCAGGCCACGCCCCAGCGAGCGCGTGCCTGCCATCGGCGTCCCACCGCCGCGCGCGTCGGCGCCCGCAAGGAACTCCTCGAGTGTGTATACGCGGTACAGCGCCCCGGGTTCGCGCTGCCTCGGCTTCATCGGGAGAGGGCCTCGGGTCGCACACTGTTGCGTGCGCTCTCGCGCAGCGGCACGCGAGCGACCGGAAGCCGAGCTGGGGAGATACCCGCCTCCCGGCCGCCTGCGCGCGGATGGGCATCGCCGATCAGGCGTACGTCCGGACGACTGTCAGCGGCCCGTGGGACGCAGCATCTATGTGGGGGAGATTCGGTCATAGATGGGTCCTGTTGTCTTCTCCGCCGCGGATCGCCCGAGGGGGACACGACCTTTGAGTCGCTTGCGGTCGTCAGTGCAGAGCTCACGCGCAAGCGTCGTCGGTTGGGCTCTCAGACAGGGCCCGGCGCAACCTGGCGCGCCCACGCTGAGCGACCTTGCGATACTTCTCGTGCGACCAGCCCGATCTCCGACAAAACTCGCCGCGCCCCATCTGCACCGCGATCTGGCTGGCGAGAACGAGCCGCTGATCGGCGCTCAACGCATCCGCGGCCTCCGCAAGCGAGCGCAGCTCGAAGCGCCTCATCACCCGCAGCTCGACGTCGGCGCTTGCGTCCGCGACCTCGAGCTCGCGCTCGCCCGGCGCGCCGAGAGGAAGCGCGCGCTCGAGGATCGCCCACCGGGGACTGCGCCCGCTCAGCGCACGCTGGTGGTCGCGGATACGTGACACGAAGCGCTGCTCGAGGATGTTGCGCAGATGCGCGCGGCCCGAGCACCGTAGGGCTGCGCGGCACGCCTGGGCGATCAGCTCGAGCGTCGCCTGGCTGTAACAGTCCTCCAGGTCCTCCCGGCGCAGCCGCCGACGATGCACCGCAAGCAGACGATCACGTTCGGCACAGCTCACGTGCGCGACCTCGTCGGCCAGGGCACGCAAGTGTTGCGGGCCGCGCCGCATCGACCCCGCGCAGTCGAGCCTCGACCCGCTGTCGGAAGACGTGCGGGAACGGTCAGGCCAGCTGCCGCCCAGGGCTCGCGTTCGCTGCTCGGATGGGGTAGACACGAACACATGTCGCTCGCGGTCCCGTACAGACCCCCCTCCCAGTCGAGACCGTCAACGTCGTCTCGCGCAGATCGGGATGAGGCTCACTGAGCGCCTGAATGCGCTGGACCGCTTCCAGCAGCGCAAGCCTGGGCTGAGCTTCGTCGCGGCGCTGGTGAAGAAGTTCAGCGACGATGGTGCGCAACAGCTGGGAGCGCTGATCGCCTTCTACGGGTTCTTCTCGCTGTTCCCGTTGCTGCTGGTGTTCGTCACCGTGCTCGGCTTCATCCTGCAGGGCAATCCGAACGCGCAAAACAGCGTCCTGCACTCGACGCTCAAACAGGTGCCGATCCTCGGCGAACAACTCGAACGCAACATCCACTCGCTGACCGGCAGTCCCGCCGGGCTAGCAATTGGCCTCGTCGGCTCGCTATTGGCCGGGCTTGGCATCAGTGGAGCGACCCAGAACGCGTTCAGCCAGGTCTGGCACATTCCGCGCAAGCGTCGTCCCAACTTCCTCGCGTGGCGGGTGCGAGGACTGGGACTGCTCCTCCTGCTGGGACTGCTGAGCATCGTCTCCACCGGCGCTGCCGGATATGTCACCGCGCACACCCACGGCCTCGCGGAAGTTCTCGGCGGGGTCTTGCTCGCGCTGGCCGTGAACCTGCTGCTGTTCTTCAGCGTGTTCAGGCTGCTCACAAGCGACGAAGTCGCCACGCGCGACCTGATCCCGGGAGTCGTCGTGGGCGCCGTGCTGTTCCAGATCCTTCAGCACGTGGGCGGCATCTATGTCGACCACGTCCTGCGCCACGCCAAGCAGACGTCGGGACTGTTCGCGTTCGTGTTGGGGCTGCTCACCTGGCTCTACTTGGCCGGTCAGATCACGCTGCTCGCCGCGGAGCTCAACGTCGTGCGCGCCCGCCGGCTGTGGCCGCGCAGCTTCTTCTCAGATCCCTTGCTCGACGCCGACAGGCGCGCGCTCACCTCCTCCGCGGAGGCCGAGGAGCGCGTCAGCGAGGAGAACGTGCAGGTGACGTTTGATGAGCCCGATCGGTAATGCTGCCGGCGCAGACGCGGTCCTGCGCCGTGCACGCAGCAGCAGACGAGATAACGCGAGCGGGTGAAGCGACCGCGGTGAACCGATCGTGTGAGTCAACGTGTGAATCATTCGCGACGAGTGTTCTCTCTCATCGAACCGACGGCCACGAGAATTTCTTCTCGAAATCGCCTCTTACCTCGCGCTCGACGAACCGAGAGCACGAGCATGAACTGAGCCGTTCGGAAAGGCATGAAGTGCAAAAGCGCCTCAACAGATATCGTTGCCGCGATGACAGCGAGCGCGAGAAGACGCTGGGGAACGGCCCTCTTCTGGACCGTGGCCGGCGCGATGCACTTCCTGCGGCCGAGCTTCTATGAAGCGATCGTCCCCCCGCCGCTTGCCCGCCGCAAGCGCGAGGTGGTCTTCGTCAGTGGAGTCGCAGAGTTGGCGGGGGGCTTCGCAGTTCTGCCGAGCCGTACACGCCGCCTGGCGCGAGTCTGGCTGCTCGCGACCTTGCTTGCCGTCTATCCGGCAAACGTCTACATGGCGCTCAACCCGCAGCGCTTCAGGCGCATCCCGAGGTCGCTGCTCTGGGCGCGGCTGCCGGTGCAAGGGTTGTTCGCGTGGATGACCTGGCGCGGCACCGAGTAGCAGGGCCCGGAGCGCTGCCCGGGCGGTCCGTGCAAGTTTCCGTTCAGTAGCAGGTAATTGCTTGCCTGTTGGGACTGGCTGCCCTAGGCTTGCCAGCGCATTGGTCGCAGGCGCGCAGCGCGTGCGCCGGGTGTAAGCCCATGAGAGCTCGCCGTCCTGACAGCAGCAACATCGAGCGCCTGCGCCTGGCGATCGACTGCATGCCCCTGGCTACGCGCAAGGCGATGCTCGCCGGCGTGCGCGCAAACGAGCGGATCATCGTCGGGGCATACGTGGACGGGCGCGGTGGCGTGTGCCCGATGTTGGCAGCGCACCGCGCGGGGGGGCGGACGAACTTCTTGTCGTTCGCGAAGTCCTGGGACCGCTTTGCGCGGGCGCGCGGCAGGGCGCGCGTGGCGACCGAGCGCGAGCTACGAATCCTGGTCTCCCAGCTCGAAGCCAGCCTGCAGAGCATGGAGGGCCTGGATCTGGATGTCGCGATCGCCGAGCACCGCGAGTCGCGCAACCGCGCCAGGCGTGCGCGACGAAGGCTCGCGGAAGCAGCCGACCCGCGGGGAGAGATCATCGCGCAGCGCGTACGCAGGAGTACGCGCAACAGGCAGGCGGCCGTCCAACCTTTCTCCGCCTGAAGCTTCTGACCTTAACTACTTAAGCATATGGTCGTCTCGGCGCGTCAACGCGCGTCGGCGGCGGTGCTTGCTATGCATACGCGCACTTAACTCGGCGCGGTGCTCGCGAAATAGGAAGTGTGCCGAGCCCGGTCCGGTCCCACTCCGATACCTAGGATGGCCCGCATTTGTGGAAAAAAACAAAGATTTACTCCTGCGTTCGCAGGTAAGTGCTGTCTCATTTGACAATCCGGTATAACTCGTTGCAGTGACACGATTGACATCGGCGATGCAAATGCCCGCTGATCCTGTAGCTCCGGAGCACGAGGTCAAGGACGGTCAATTTTTTCTGGCCGACGTCCAGCTCGCTACCGCTCGACTTCTCGCGAGCCGGCCACCCCCGCGACCGCCCGAGGACGATCGCGACGAGCGGGCCGTCTGGTCATACGAACGGCGGCTGCGCGTACACCGTGAAGCGCAGGACGCGGTCTGCCGCGAGCGTCAGCAGCCGACCGGAGCGGCGATTCTGCCGTTCCGCCGCGGCTGAATCGCGCGGATCATCTCGCGCCGATCCGCAAGCGCGACACGTTCCGGCTCAGGCGACAGCCCGAGCGCCGGCGCCTGCTCGCGCGTTCGTTTCACGCGCCGACAGCGGCCCGTGGCCGGCGGCACATCGCAGCTCGACTCCCAGGTGCGCCCCGCAGTCGCGGTGCTCAAGCTCGACGGCCGGACCGGCGGCACCAACCTGCCAACGATCGCCCCATTGCATCAGGGCCACGAGCACCGGGAACAGATCCAGTCCCTTCTCGGTGAGCCTGTATTCGTAGCGGACGCGGCTGCCCGGCTCCCGGTAGGGCTGGCGCGAAAGGATGCCTTCATCGACCAAGGTCTTCAGCCGCGCGCTCAAGATGTTGCGCGCGCAACCGAGCACGCGATGGAAGTCCGCGAAGCGTCTGACACCGAAGAAGGCCTCGCGCAGCACCAGCAGCGTCCACTTCTCGCCGACGATCTCGAGCGCAGCGTGGATCGAGCAGTTCTCTGCGCTGTAGCGAAGCCGCTCGGGGTGCATGCCCAGATCATATCGGCTGGGTTGACAATCGAAACCGAGAACCTGTAGCCTAAGTTCGACAGAAAAACTCAGCTCTTCACCGTCAAGGGAGATCCGCATGCCGATGCTCGATGCCTACATCCCCGCCGACGCGCTCTCGGCCGACGCCGAGCGCGCGCTGCTGTCCAACCTGACCGACATTCTCCTGCGCAACGAGGGCGCCGACCCGACCAACCCAGCCGTCCGCTCGATCGCCTGGGTGTTCCTGCACCGACCCGCATCGGTGTACGTCGGCGGCGAGCCCGCCGCAGCGCCGCGCTATCGCATCGTCGCTTCTGTGCCTGAAGGCCAGTTCGACGAGGAGCGCCGGCAGGCGATGGTGCAAGAGGTGACCGAGGCGGTCCTCGACGCCGAGCAGGGCGCCTACGAACGCGACCCGATGCGCGTGTGGGTGTTCCCCATCGAGCTCCCTGACGGCACCTGGGGCGCGGCCGCGCGCATCAACACGCTAGCCGACATCGCGGGCTTCGCGCTCGGAGACCCCGACAAGGGACGCGCATACGCCGAGAAGCAACTCGCGCGCCGGCGCGACCCCGCGCTCGTCAGCTGATCACACGCCGACGGTCAACCCAGCGCCCGTGTCGACGCTCGACACGGGCGCTGGCCGGCCGTGCCCGACGCGCGATACTTGCGCCGCGATGGAGCAGCAGAACGCAGAGCTTGTGCGCGAGGCGATCAACGGTCGGCCCGGCGGAGGGCCCGGGGCTTACCCGGACCGCAAGCCGCTCGGGCATGTCGTCGCTCGCTACAACCGTGTCGCCCGGCTGTATCGCCCGCTCGAGCCGCTGTTTCTGATCTTCCCGAGGGCGCGCCGAAATGCGGTGTCCGCGCTCGGGCTCAATCCGGGCGACGTCGTGCTCGAGATCGGCGCCGGGACGGGGCGCAACTTCGAGTACCTGGTTCGGGCGGTCGGCCCCGAGGGCAAGGTGATCGCGGTCGACGCATCGCCCGGGATGCTGGCCGAGGCTCACCGTCTGGTGCAAGCTCACGGATGGTCGAACGTCGAGCTACTCGAAGAAGACGCCGCTCAGCTCGACGTGCATCAGGAACTCGACGGGGTGCTGTTCAGCCTGAGCTACTCGGTCCTCCCCGACCCCGCTCGCGCGCTCGCCCGCGCGTGGCAGCGACTGCGGCCGTCCGCTCGCGTTGTGGTCATGGACATGGGGCTCACCGACACCGCGCTGCGCGGCCTGCTGCGGCCGATCGCAAAGCTACTGATGCGGCTCGCGCCGGGAGATCCCTACTCGCGACCGTGGAACGAGCTCGCGGCATATGGACCGGTCCGGACCGTGCGGTTTCTGCTGGGTCTCTTCTATGTGTGCGTGGTCACCAAGCGAGCCGGCTAGGACGCTCGTCGGCGTCGCCAAGCCGCGGCGCGATCGCCAGAAGTAGCGCCAGCAGCAGTGCGCGCTGAAGCTCGAATGTATGCGTCCTCGGCTGTCACGTTTACTGCTCGCCGGGCGTCATGGCAGTAGTGACCACGACCACTGGAGGAACAGCCGTGCTGGAGAAAGTCTTCTACCCGAGCGCGCTCGTCAGCGACCAGGACAAGGCGCTCGACTTCTACACGAACGCCCTTGGCCTGAAGCAGCGGGTCGAGAACCCGACGCTCGACGGGCCGCGGTTTCTGACCGTCGGCGTCAAGGGGGACGACTTCCAGCTGGTTCTCTGGCCCGGGACACCGGGCGAGGCCGAGCCGGCGATGGGACGCCCCCCGGCGTCGATCACGATCGAGAGCGACGACTGCCGAAAGACGGTCCAGGAGCTGAAGTCGCGCGGCGTCGAGTTCGTGTCGGACGTGCTCGAGTTCCCATGGGGCTACGTCGCGCAGTTCCAGGACCCTGACGGCAACCGGCTACAGATACGAGAGGGGCGCTAGTGGGGCGTCCATAATGGTTTGACCGGAAACTTGCCTTCGGCGGCGAACAAAGGCGCATGTCCCCGAGTCCGGAGGTGGTCATGCGTCCGCCGGAGGTGTTCGTGCGCGAGCTGTCGCCTGAGGAGGGTGCGCGGCTGAAGTCGATCTCCAAGCGCGCCAAGTACCAGTCCAAGCGCCAGCGGGCGATGATCCTGCTGGCGTCCGCGACCGGTATGGCGGCGCCGCGGATCGCGGCGATGGTGCGCAGCGACGAGTCGCACGTGCGCAAGGTGATCCACGCGTTCAACGAGGAGGGGTTTCACTCGCTGGACCCTAACTACCGGGGCGGGCGCCCGAGGAAGATGACGCCTGCAGACCGCGACCGCATCGTCGCGGTCGCGCGCGCCCGCCCCGACCATCAGGGCGTCCCGCTCACGCGCTGGTCGCTTGCCAAGCTCGCCCAGCACCTGGCCAGCATGGGTCTCGTCCTCAGCGCGGAGGCGCTGCGCCAGACGCTGATCGGCGCCGGGCTCTCGCACCAGCGCACGCGCTCGTGGAAGTGGAGCCCCGACCCGCAGTTCCAGCCTAAGGCCGAGCGGGTGCTTTCGCTCTACAGGGCCAGGCCCGAGGACGGCGTGGTCGTCTGCTTCGACGAGATGGGACCGATCCAGCTGCTCCCCCACCAGGGCTCGGGCTGGGCTGAGCGCAAGCGGCCCGAGCGGCTGCGCGCGACCTACAAGCGTCCGCACGGCGTGCGCTACTTGTTCGGCGACTATGACCCTCACGCCGACCGCCTGCACGGGCGGCTGCGCGCGCACAAGAACGCCGGCGAGGTGTTGGCCCACTTTCGCCAGATCCGCATGCGCTACGACCCGGCGCTGCGGGTCTACCTGGTGATGGACAACCTCTCTACCCACAAGACGCCGGCGATCCACGAGTGGGCGCAGCAGAGCAACGTGGAGCTCGTCTTCACCCCCACCTACGCG
>CAVRGI010000015.1:0-15161 GCA_963720665.1 uncultured Solirubrobacterales bacterium
CCGTGGGGTTCATATGAATGGGCGGCTGTCAAGGGGCGGCGCTGATCTACCCGTGAGTGGGGTTGGCGGTTACGGCATGGTGGCGTGGGCGGCTCCCGGGGCGCTACGAGCTGAAGTGCCGGCTTGATCGACCTGTCTGGTCAGGCTCATATGCGAGGGCTGGTTACCTCAAGACCCTTATTCGTCGCCGGGCTTGCATTCTGGAGACGGGCGCGACCTCGCTTTCACTGAAGTCGGGCTGCCCACAACCCCTACTCGCGTGCCCGTAGATGGCGGACGTGGCGGCCTTCTGATTGCTCGTGGCGCCCCGGCAGTCGTCAGGCGCCTTCTATGTCTGTCGATGATCTCAGTCCAGGGTGGCGGCCTCCCAGCAAAATGCGGCGAGCTCGCGGGCGACCGCGATCGCGACTGTCCCCGCCGGCTTGCCACGCTTTCCGGCGAGGTGCATCCAGCGTTGGTGCAGGCGCTGCTGGCAGCGCCAGGCGATTTGCACGACACGAGGGTCCTGGCCTGACTGGCGTGCCTTCAGGTTCTCGCCGACTGCTGGGCGGTGACGGTAGTTGTGGGCGGCCTCGACCAATAGGCGCCGCGCGTTCGCCGGCCCGGCCTTGGTGATCTGGCCCTGCGTGCGCTTCTCATCGGAGGTGTACTCGCTCGGCACAATGCCGAGGAAGCCCGATAGCAGCGCGGCCTTTTCAAAGCGGGTGAAGTCGCCGACTTCCGCGCACAGACCGGCGGCGGTGAGGGTGTCGATGCTGCGAAAGCAGCGCAGCCGGCTGACCGTCTCGGCGTGGCTGCTGTCCGGGACGGCCCGTTCGAGCACGACGCCGAGCGTCTTGCGGCGCTGGGCCAGTCCCTGAACCGCCGAGAGGTAGTCCACGAATACCGCCTGCGAGAGAGGATCCTCGAAGTGAAGTGTGCAGAGCCAGCGCTCGTGCTGCTGGGTCCAGGTTTTGCCCTGAAAGCGCACCCCGCGGCGCAACAGGAACTTCGACAGGCGATGCCGGGCGCGCATCAAATCTCTGCGCACATCGTCGATACAGCGCACCACGTCACGGAAGCGCTCATCCGCTTCGCTCGGCACGAACGCGAGCCGAAGCTCACCGGCGGCGAGGAGCCGCACCAGCCGCTTGGCGTCGCGCCGGTCGGTCTTCACCCGGTCGCTCGGTGCTCGCGGGATGGACCCCGGCGCCACAACACGAATATCCAGCCCGCGCTGCTCGGCTACCCGCGCGAGCACAAACCCCGTTGGGCCCGCCTCGTACACCGCGGCCACCGGACGATCGAGCTCCTCCAAGAACGCAGGCACTACTCGCTCAGGCTCGCCACGCAGGCGCTCGACGCGCAACTCGCCGGTGCTGGGCTCCAGAACAGCGGCGACCGTCTGGGACTTGTGAACGTCGAGCCCGACAAGGGCCATACTCTCCGACATGGTCGGCACCTCCCATAGCTGGGGTGTCAGCGCCGGGACCGCCCCGACGCCCAGTCCCCGCAAATCTATGCGCGGGGTGCCGGCCGATCCTTCATCACCGCGACGGAGAGCCGACCCTTCATAGGGTCTTGAGGGATTGGAGGAGTAGACACTCCCCACGCGCCTTGGCGTCGCAGGCAACGCACCTTGGCACGCCGTCTCGGGCTTGGTCGCGGCCTCAGCGCGATTTGGCCAGGAACGCCTCGACGGCGCGGCGGTGCTCGGGGCTGCGCCAGCACTCGCGGATCAGCTCATGCTCGCGCTGTTGCACGAGGTGCAGATCGGTCTCGACGGCGTTCTCGGTCAGCAGGAACTTGATCATGCGCAGTTGCGGGCCGGGATTGGCCGCGATCTCCGCCGCCAGCTCGAGCGCGACGTCCAGCAGCTCCTCTGCAGGTGCCAGGCGATCGGCCAATCCGATGCGGTGTGCCTCGGCGCCGTCGTAGAGACGCCCGGTCAAGCACATCTCGCTCGCGCGGCCCAACCCAAGCCGCTGCACGAGCAGGCGGGTGCTGGCCAGCTCGGGCACAAGCCCGATCTTGATGAACAGCATTCCGAACTTCGCGCGCTCTGACGCCACGATCACGTCGAAGGGCAGGATCATCGTCATGCCGATGCCGACAGCGGGGCCGTTGACCGCTGCGATCAGGGGCTTGGATTCGCGCGCGAGCGCGACCCAATCGACGTCCGGCGGCATACCACCCGAGTCCTCGCTCTGCCCGCCCGGATCGGTCCCGTCCAAGCGCGTCTTGAACGTGTCGCGCATGTCGGCGCCAGCGCAGAAGCCGCGCCCGGCGCCGGTCATGACGATCGCGCCGATGTCGTCGTCGTCGTTTGCGCCGCGAATCGCATCCGCCTGCTCGGACGCCATCTGCGGCGTCCAGGCGTTGAGGCGATCGGGGCGGTTGAGCGTGATCAGCGCGACCGCGTCGCGGCGCTCGCAGGTGATGGTCGCGTAGCTCATCGCAGCATCCTCTCGCCGCTGCGCCGGCAGGTCAAGGCTGAGCGCGAGTAACGGCGGGCTGCGTTGTGGGAAGCAACCAGACGCCGTCCTCGGCCTGGCCAAGAGCCCCCCTGGTATCGCCAGGTACGAGAGCAGTCGCGATCCGCCCGGGCGCTTCAGCAGGCGGTGAAGCTCATCATTATCTGCTGTCGGGGATGGGCCCAATCCCCGATATGCCCGGGTCGCCACCCCAGCTTGCGCCCCATCTCTGAGAGCTGGTCCGCGGAGTAGTGGAAGCTGGCGCGCGCGTGCGACGAACCTTCCTCGTGCGCACGTCCAGGGGCGAACGTCGCGTAAAAGGCATGTCCCTCGCCTACGTTCGCACGGAGCTTTGCGAGGCAGAGTTCAACGTCGGAGGGGCTCAGGTGCGGTGAACAGCGACTGCGCCAGCGAGAAGTCCGCCTGCTTGCTGAACCTCTCGAACGCGAAGCCGCCCGAGACGACGAACTCAGGATGCTTCTGCGCGACGAGATCGCGTGGCAGCTCGTTGGAAACGCCGCGCCGGATCAGCCTTCCCTCCTTCTCGATGCCGAGGTACTTGTCGGCCTCCAGATAGCGGATGAAGTGACGGCCAGCTCGGAGCGAGCCGCACGCGATATCGAGCAGCACGTGTTGCGGTTCAAGGCCTCGGCTCACCATGAAGTCGAACTGCAGCTTGCCCATCGTCTCCCACATGCCGCCGACGTAGTCGCGGTGCCCAATCAACGCGAGCCCAATCGCGCCCTCCGGGATCATCCTCGGGGTCAGCCCGAACCGCCGCAGGCCCCGAAAGCGCCGTAGGAAGCTGTAGCGCAAACCCCTATCACGCATTCCCTGCGATGCAGCACGACGGCTAAGCTCGTCGTCGATCACTGCCACGCGCGGATCGTCGCGCGGATCGTCATGGACCGTTGACACAGCGAGCACGTTACTCCACCTGGGAAGACCCAAATCTTTTTGCGCTTTCGAGAACGCGCCACTACGCGCCAACTCGGGCCAGCTCCGAGTGCGGGGCTGGCGCTCATGTCCTGCTAGGAGACTTACCTAGCTCCCGCGGCGCCAAGAGTGGTGTTATGGCTGTTAGGAACTAGCTAAACTCCCCGTCGCGCCTGGAGTAGTGCTACGTCCGTGGTAGGAAATTACCTAATTCGCTCGCGCCACGGAGGAGTGCTTATCCTGTTTGTAAACTAACCTAACTTCCGCGCGTCACCCGAGTAGTTGTTCATGTCTTTTATTTCTTTTGGAGTTCAATCGTGAGAATATTCACATCCAAAGCTTGGGGTGAGAATATTCACATCCAACGGTTTCGGGTGAGAATTTTCACGCAGCGGGCCCATCGAGCTCCGAAGCGGGCAGGCACGGTATCTAGATGTAATACATGCTTGCTTACCCGCTCTGCGCCGCCGTTTCCTCGGGGTGCGCCACAGCTTGAGCCACAGTCGAGCCGCCCGCTTGGCGCGCGAGGTAGGCGTCCAGCTTGCTCGCGGCCTCGCGCTCGTCACCGGGGAATAGGTGCCCGTAGAGGTCGAGCGTGATCTTGATCGTGGCGTGGCCGAGGTAGGTCGAGAGCTGCTTGGCGTTGACGCCCGCCGCGATCATGAAAGACGCATAGGTGTGGCGCGCCTCATGCAGGTCAACGATGGGCAGCCCGCGTTTGTGCCAACGCTTACGCGCGCGACCTGTCGCCCGGTTCACCCAGCGCGGCGAGCCGAAGATGTGCTCGTCGGCGTCGGTGCTCAACAGGTACTCGTCCAGGTGGTCGCGCAGGACTGCCGGGATCGGCACCTTGCGCGCTTTGCGATTCTTGGTCGGGATATAACCCTCGGCCGAATCCCAGCCGCGATGTACGTGAATCACACCGGCCCCGAGGTCGATGTCAGGGCGACCGAGCGCGGACAGCTCACCCATCCGCAGGCCGGCGTAGAACGCCGTCGCCCACAGCGCACGCTCCGCGCCTTCCTCGAGGGCGGCGATCATCGCCTCGGCGTCGGTGTGAGGCACGACGCGCCGAGGCTTGCAGTGCACCGCCGGAATGTCCAGCTCGCTCATCGGATTAACGCGCACCTCTTCGCGTTTCACGGCTTGTCGGAAAAGCACCCTGAGCGGCGTTAGCTGGCTGTCGATCGTCGCCGTGGCGAATCCCGCGTCCACCATCTCATCGACGAACCGCTGCACGTCGCGTCTGGCGACTTCAGCGAGCCGAAGATGGCCGAATGCGGGCACCGCTCGCAGACGGAGCCTGGACTCATAACCCCGGATCGCCGCCGGCTTATACGGCTCGCCTGAGCGCGTCCTAACGTGGCCGGCGCGCATCCGGCTGAGCAGCGTCTCCACGGCATCGGCGAACCCTGGGCCACGGTCCGCCGAGAGGTCGCCGCTGCGCAACGCGACGCGGGCATCCTCCCTCCAGCGCACCGCCGCGCTGCGGGTTGGGAACGCCTTGGTTATGCGCCGGTTGGCGCGGGCATCCCACACGTTCGCCTCGAACGTCGGGGTGCACCGACACGGAGCCTGCTTGTCGGTGCGGTAGGGACACGCGCGCGCGTGTCGCGGTCTGATACCTGTGGTCTTGCTCATCGAGGTTCCTCTCGTTGGGCCACGCCCCCGGCTGTTTCCGCAGTGCGGGGGCACTTGCTTGTACGGGTACAGCCTACCGTCATGGGATCGTCCGCCCAGCTTCGGCGTCAGCCCAGCGCTCAAGCTCGGCGACCGGCACGCGCCACAAGCGACCCCGGCGGATCATGCGGACCTCGGGCTGGACGTAGCGCTCGAAGCTGTCCAGCGACATCGACAGCGCCGCCGCTGCCTGCTCGCGGGTCAGAGCGATGAGCGGGACCGGCGCGGTGTTGATCGCGCTGTCGCCCTCGCCGATCATCGCCGCCACCGGCCCGCGTCGCTGTCCTCCTGAAAGCGCCGGGCGTACTCTTCCGCGCGGCGTGCGTCGTCGTCGGCGGCGTCATTCGAGCCGTTCATGCTGGACGGAGGGTCGAAAAGTGCAACATCCGCAACATCGGCTCTAGGGTGCGGGTTTTCGTCGGTCTCAGAAGTGCAACATCCGGGGTCGTGTTGCGCTTCCGAGTGGCCCGCAATCCCGCTCGGGGACTGGGATGTTGCGGATGTTGCGGTCTGAGCGGGTCCATACCGCTCCCAGGCGGGCTCGAACTGCTCACGGTGGAAGCCCCTCGGGGTGCTACTGCCGATCCGTACCGCGCGGGCGTGGATGCGGTAGGGCTTGAGCAGTTGTCCGAGCCGATGCGGCGTCAGACCCCTACCGTCGCCCCAGGCACCGAAGGGCAGCTCGGGATCGTCATTCAGGGCAGCGAGCAGGTCGCGGGTTGGAATCTTGTCCTCGCCGTCGAAGATGTCGCGGATCGCGAGCAGCAGCGTATGGCTGGCGCTGGCTGACTCGTCGCCGTCGCCCGCGAGGTCGATCGCAGCGGCCCGCGCTCGGGCCGGGTATTCGCCACCAGCGAGGTCCGCGATCGCGAGCAGCGGCTCCCACGCTTCCTCTAGCCGGTCGGATATCCGTTCGAGCGGTTCGGGGAGGTTGTAGTTGGCGAGCTGGCCTTCCGCTTGCTTCGCCCAGGCTCCGAGCGTCGCGCGGAGTTCGTTAACCTCGCCGCGTAGCCGTCGGTGGCGAAGCCGCTCGGTGTGCTCAGACCGTAGCTTGCGGTCGATCGGCAGCACGACGGCGCGATCGCGAACCGTATCCGGCAGGCGTCCGGTCGCGATCCCAGCGACGACCTTCGGGCAGAACACGTTGTAAGCGACGGGCTGGCCATCCTTGCCGCCGCGTCTTACCGCCGAGCCCCGGAGGTTGCCTCCGTTCAGGACGCCGCGTAAATCTTCGTTGCGCTCGCCGTTCCCGGCGAAGATTGCGTCTGCCTCGTCGATTAGGAGCGTCGGATGGCCCTGTGCGACGGTCTGAAACAGCGCGGCGGCGGTGATCGAAACCGCCTTGACCGAGTCGCGGCAGACGAGTGCGAGCACTTCCAGCAGCCGCGTCTTGCCGCTCTGCTTCTCGGGGCTCTCAATGGCCAGATACGGCGTCGCGTCCGCCGCGTCGAACGCCCAGGTGTGCAGCACAAACAGCGCGACAGCGACATGCTCAGCGTCATTCGGCAGCACGACGAACCGGCGCACGAATGCCACGACATCGTCAAGCAACTCTGCGGTGGTCGGCGTCGCGTCCAGCATCTCGTCGAGGCTCATGCCGCTAGTCCTCCTCTGCGCTCGCGGCGCAGCTTGGCTTCCGCGAGTAGGTGTTCGGCAAGCCTCGCCGCGAGGTCGGGACTCGGGTGCTCGGGGTCGTCGCCCCAGGTCGCCGGGAAGCCGCGCTCGGCCTCGCGCAGCGCCCGCGCTATCTGAATCTCACTGCAACCGTGCGCGCAGGTGGCCACGACGTGACCGCCGTGCTCGCGCAGGACAAGACGACGATCATCGAACCGCCGGGAGTCGCACGCCGGGCAATATGCCCACCATGTATGAGCGTTGCGGACGTCGGCGCGATAGGCGTCGGGTCCGGTCGCGCGCAGCGCTTCAAGGACGCGATCGACACCGTGAGGCCCGGTCATCATCGCTCTAGCAGGAAGGCCGCACGTTGAAGCAGCTCGACAACGGACTCAGCGGACAGATAGCCAACGTCCTCGACCACTTCGTCCATAACTCCGCGCAGTTCGAGAGCGGTCCGCCCGCGAATGTTCGGCTCGCTGGCTTCTAAATCCTCTTTGTCCAGGGTGCGCGCGAAAGCGCGCCGCTGATCGGGCGACATGTGGTCTAGGCACAAATCCCGGACCTCGCCCCCCGCAAACACGCTGTCTATCCCGCCAGCTTCCGCCCCAGTGCGACGACAGACGGCACAAACGGGAACGGGCGACATCAGTCACCCCCCCGGAGTTTGCGGGCGAGAATCCCTAGGTGATCACGAACACGCCCGCCACCTTCGGCGGGCTCGTCGTCTGGAGGGTCGCCGCCTCCGCTGCTCGACGTGCGGCACGCCGTACGCGAGCGGCGCGCGCGCGGAGCTCCTGGGCGCATCCGGCGGCCGGGACCGCAACGGTTCGCCCTGGCCATCGCTTCGCCGTACGCTTTGACGGTGGCGTACCAGACCTTGATCCGCCGCACGGTCTCGGCGTGACGGCGGGGGTCCGCCGGAGGGCAGGGACGCTCGCGTGCGGCGGTCATCGCCGCGACGAGTTCCGCGACGGTGGACGTACGCGCGCGGTCAGCGTTGAGCTGGGCCATCGTGCGTTGAGGGGGAGAGTCTCATAACCGTGTGCCGCGGAGTTAGCGCTGAAAAAACGACGGCCCCGGTGCAACGCACAAGCACCGAGACCGTCTACACGGGTGAAACCCGAACCAAGGACCGGAGATGGCCTAAAGGTTCACCCCGCAGGTTACCGCAGTCGAGCCCATCAGGGGCGAGGTTGAGCGCCCGCCAGCGGCCAGAATGCGGCGTGACTTTAGTCCACTGCCGCGCTCAGGAGCCGGGGAGCCCGATCGCCGCGTCCAGCTCCCCAGGTGCGAGGTCGTCGCGCTGTTCGAGCTGTTCCAGCCCTGCGAAGGACTCGCGATCCTCCTGGCGAAGGTCGCGGCCGTGCCGGTAGTACTGGACGGCCCAGCTATCGACCAGGAACGCGCGATCGTGCTCGGCGTAGATCAGGTGCAAGCGCTCCATATACGCGGCGCTGGCGCTCTCGGGAGGGCCAATCGAGAGATCAATCCACTCGCGCAGCCCAAGCGGGTAGCGCGGGACTCGCCCACGGCGCGGCCGGACTGGCACTAGGACCGCGCCCCCGTCCCGATGCGCGGAGGTCGCGAGTCGTGATAGCCGTTGGCGGCACCGATGACCTCGCCAGCATCGAGCGACAGCTCGCGCAGCGCTCGCAGCATCGAGAGTCGCGAGTCTCGCTCGATGTTGACGGCCGGGTGCGGCTTGAGCGAGCCAGCTTCCGTCGAAACCGTCAAGCCCTCGGCCGCGATCTGCTTGCGCGCCTGCTCGCAGCGGTCGCGCGCCTCAAGCGCCGCCGTCAACGCGAGCAGCGCGTGGGGCTCGCGGCCCAGGTCGTAGTCTGTGGCCAGCTTTCGCCAGATGACCTTCGACGACCGGCTCAGGTGCGACGGTGCTCGCGCGGCTTTCGCGGCCATAACCCGGAGTCTAGTCCCAGGGGGGAAGTTGATTCGGGGGCCGTTTTCAGCGCGGCTCACTGGTTGGTGGGGTAGGAGCGCTGCGGGGGGCTCGATGCTGGGGGGCAAATTGGGGGGCGGTCGTCGGATGGTCCAGCTAGGCCGGTCCGAGAAGGCGATGTCGAATATGCGGGCGCGCGAGCAGGACACTCCCTTTTATGCGGGCGCACTGACACGCGCATAAGCGCCATCTCTCGCGATCAGGTGCGTGCGTGTAGGGGAGTGCCCCTATGCGCTCGGGCGTGACACGGCGCACGGCGGGCGTACGTGTGGCGAGACGATTGGAGGGTGTTGCCTACTAGGCGGCGAGGCGGTCAGGTGAAGCGGCGTCGTCGTCGCGTTCGATCGCTTCACGCGATCGCGCCATCCATGTCTGAAGCAACGACGACGGCGCGTCATCCATGACACCCACGACCCAACAGCCATGCGTGCCATAGAGTCGAATACGTCGAGGCAGTGGGATGACTCGCGTGTTGAGTTCCTGGGCGTTTTTCGCGTAGCGCTGGCCCTGTATTACGGTGATGGCTCACTCCTCGTCGTAGGGCGTGAGCGTCGCGCTCAGCGGCCGAGGTTCCTGCGCAACCTGCTCGCGAGTCACACTGGCTTGCTCGGCCGGTGCGGACTCCTGCTCGGTCGGCTCGTTGAGGCTTTCCGACGTGCGCAACAGGAGCGCGGCGAGTGTCTGCGCTTGCTCGCCCGTTCATGACGTAGCCGCTGTGAAGCGCGATGCCGTCGCTCAAGACGACGTGAAAGCTGGAACGCAGCACGACGAGATTACGGCCGTCGCAGGTGCCTGCTTTGCCTACCTGGATTGCTTCGTTGCTCATGCCGCGTCTTGGCGCTCGCGCATCCGGCGCATGAAGTCTTGGCGCTCTGCGATTTCGCCGTCAACTCCCGCTTGGCCGACGTTCGGGCTGCCCATTATCTGCATCGGCTGAGCCTTCGGGCGCTCGGGCTCGACCGGCGCAGCATCGCCGACACTGGCCAACTCCTGCAAGATGTCCTCGACCGCAACGTGCGCGACCTTCGGACCGCCGGGCGGGATTTCGATTCCGCCGAGCTGACGCAAGCCCAATGAGATCCCGCCGACGCCGGGAGCGTCGCCCCCGAGACCACTTTCGACGCGGGTCGCCTGCGCGAGGCTCGCATACAGACCAGGCAGTGCGGCGGTCGCCTTATGCCAGCGCGCGAGCGTGGTCGCGCGAGTCTTGCGCGCTTCGGCGCTGTACTCGTCGCCGTGACGATCGCAGGTGTCCGCGAGCTGCTGCTCTGCGCGATCGAGACGGACCAGGGCCACGCGCTCGGCGTGGGCCAGGCGGGCGAGCTGCTGCTCGGCCTCGGCGACGTGGGCCAGGGGCTCGAGCTCGCCGTCAGCCTCAGCGACGGCCGCGCGCTGCTGAGCCTCGGGTATGAGCACCTGCTCGCCGTGGACGTGGGATTTCCGAGCCTCGCCGTGGGCGGCGCGCGCAGCGTCGCGCTGTTCGACGCTCTCGCGAATCTTCGCGTGGGTGATCGCGCTCGGCGCGGGTAGTTGGTCGGGGGTGATCATGTAAGGGTCCGCTCCTCGCTCGCTTCGTGGGTTTCCTGGCGACCCCTGGCGATTGCCCGCATGAAGAGAGCTGCCGACGACTCCTCGCGCACACCGGGGTCGAACGTGCGCCTGCTGACGCCTCCGTCGAAGGACTGGAACCGGCCCGCATCGTCGCGAGGTTGGTCGCCTCCGTCCCTCTGACGTGCTCGGGCTGCGTCTAGCAGCGAGTCGATCCGATCGGAGAGCATCGCGGCATCGTCGGGGTCAGTCGTCCGCGCGTGCTGATCGAGTAGGTCTGTCAGCTCCTGGGCTGCCTCGCTCGGCTTCGCTGTGAGCTGACCCGTCCGGGCGTAGGCGCTTTCGCGCACGCCTCGGCCAGCCCGTCGCAGAATCTCGCTGTTCATGCTCCCCGGATTCAGGGCCATAGCGATCAGGGTAGAGCCGGGCCAGGACAGGATCGTTGCGGACGCAATCAGCTCGCGCCGGGCGGATGCTGGAACCGCCACGACGTGCTCCTTGCCGTGGCGGTTCCGTTCCCCTACTTCGGGGGCAGCGTGGGGCTCGGCGGCAAGCCCGATGTCGGCGGCGGTTCGGCGGGCATCGTATGGCGGACCGCTTTCGCGTAGTGACCGCCGGAACAGCTCACATGCCGTGCGCCTTCCCCGCAAACGTGACCGCCCGAGCTGAGCAGTAGCAGCCCGCCCGCGACCACCAGCCAAATCACGTTTAGCGCGATGAAGCCCAGGACGACGCCGAGCGCGACCTTCCAGGTGGTGCCGAGTCGATTGAAGGCGTGCGCCATCTTGTTCACCCCCTTACCTTAGAAGCCAAAGTCATCGTACGTATCCCAGTAACCATTCGCGGCGATTCGGACGACTGCACGACCCGAACCGAACACGCCCCAGCACCCCCACGGGTAGGACAGTCCGAGCGTGCCCCACTCGCCGGTGTGAATCCACGTCGGATACACGTCCCAGGTGAATGACTGATTGATATTCGCCATACAAAAATCGCCGCCACCCCACGACCACTGAGCGAGTGTCGGTCCGCCGTACCAATAGAGCCACCAGCCGTAGCGGCCGCACCACGCGCCAGCGTTGGCATAAACCCAACCCACGATTGCACCGGGCGCAATTGCCCATTCTTCCATCGTCCACGCGCCAGACCAACACGCGTCTGCCGCATGGGCGCGAGGCCTGTGACGTGCAGCCTGAACGCCGAGGGTGATTTCTTTACCTTCCGTGCCGTTGCGCTTTAGTGCCGGTTTCGTGTGTTTGGGCGCTGTCGATTTTGTCCGCTTGACCTTGAGCCCGCCCGATGCCTTGATCACGTCGGCGGTTACGCTCGGATTGTTGGCATGTTCGACCAGTGACATTGCGTTGACGCCGGACGCGACCGCTTTCTTCACGGCGGGCATCAGCGCCGCTTGATCCTTGACCGCCTGCGCTTCAGTCGGAGCGACGCCGATCGCCGCCGCTTGGCTTTCGACCGCTGATCGCGCCTGCGTCTGCGCGGCGGTTTCGATTTCTGCCATCGCTGGCGTTGCCGCGGCGAACGCCGCAAACACCGCGATGGTTACGGCTCCAGCGAGCCGCTGGACAGTAGCTTTCATGTTGTCGAGCCTCCTTCGTAGGTTCGGCCACGCGCCCGGCGGCTTTGGTCCGCGCGGGCGCACTTTCTCTCTGATTGCCGTGGGCGACACTACCGTGTCTGCGCGGGTACGTCAACGCGGTATGGACAAGTATTTGACGCTGCCGCTGACCGGCGAGGCCAGTAGCGTCCGGTCGCATCGCTCCCCGGTCTGCTCCCGATCCCGGTCTCGGCCCCGTCTTACGCCGTCTGCGTCAGGCGCGCGGGGTCTCGCAAGAGACGCTGGCCCATGCGAGCGGGATCACGACGACGAGCTATGCGCGGATCGAGTCCGGCTTGGCCAACCCGTCCTGGTCAACGGTGCGCGCGATCGCGCGGGCTCTCGACATCTCGGTGGCGAAGCTCGCGAAGGCCGTCGAAGCCGAGGACGGGTGATCCCTGTCCGGCACTAGTCCGGGGGGTCGCGGTCGCGCCTGCGTGTTCTGCGGCAATCGCCCTGTCACGGCTGAGCACGTCTGGCCCGAATGGCTCGCCAAATGCCTCCCAACCGAAAAGGGAACGCACTATCGGGTCGTAGAGTCGCGCGAGGGAGCCACGTCCATCGAGGAGCGAGGCCATCGGTACCCGATCACCGTCGAAGCCAAATGCGTCTGCGAGACCTGCAACAGCGGTTGGATGGCCGAGCTCGAGCAGAGCGCAGCGCCGATCCTCGAGCCGCTGGTCCGGGGCGACACAACCAACGCTCGCGGCAAGCCGTGGCGGTGGCGCGAGTGGCGTCAGTCCATCGCGGCCACCTGGGCGCTCAAGACGGCGATGATGCTGGAGCACGCCGACACCGAGGAACTACGGACAATCCCTAAACGCCTCTATGAACCGTTCTATGCGTTTCAGAGGCCGCCACACACGACACAGGTTTGGGTTGCGCGCTACATCGGCGGCGACCCTACGCACTACGGGCGCGGTGCGCTGGGAGACATCGAGGTCCGCGGTCCGGACGGACCGGTGGACGTTAAGGACGCGGAACCATTCGTGGTAGCCCTCAGCGTCGGGCAGCTCGCCTTCCGGATAATCGGGCACCTCGTGCCAGGCGTTGCCCTCGAAAGGCCGAGGTCCGATGTCGTGCCCTACTTGGCGCGGATCTGGCCGATTACGCCGTCTTCGCGCATCGCGGAGTGGCCGCCGCCTCAGGCGCTCGACAACGAGGGACTGAGGCTCCTCGTTTTCTCCGCCGCATCGCCGAGGCCATAGGCGTGTGGCGCAGCTCGAGGGGCGGCCGTCGAAGCCGAGGAGTCCGGCTAGGCGACCAGACGTCCTCGCCGGCGAGCGCCGCCCGCCTGGGGAGCGGAGCTGGAGCTGTCCGCATCGCGCGCATCCGCCATCCGGGGCAACGGCGATCCGCCGGCGAAGGCGATCTCCCAGGCGGGTCGCGTCGCATCGAACACTGGCAGCCCAAGCGTGCCGCTCTGTCGGGCCGAGATGCCGGCACGCGTACTCCGCGTCTCCGTCCCACGCGGCATCGAAGGTGAGACCTTCCCGCCGGTCTTCCGCGAGCAGATCGCGCAGGAGGCGGGCGGGGCTCGCGTCGGGCTCGCTCACCGGCTGAGCCACGCTGCCATCCGGTCGCCGTCGTTCTGCGGTCGAGCGTTCCTTGTGCGCGGGCCTGCCCATCCGTCGGAGCGTATGGCTCTGGTCGGTCACCCTGCCCGAGCTCGGCGAGCTGGTCGAAGCCGAGGAGCGCAAGTAGGACGCGCAGGCGCGCTCAGGTCGAAGCAGAGCAGCGGCAGCTAGCCGATCGATCGCCAGATGCGCACGTGGCTCGCCGAATCGGTTCGTGTACGTCAATCCCCTCTGCTTCGACCATCGCGCGCGCCTCGTCGGCACGATCGAGCGCCTCCAAGCCGAGCCGCAGCAGCTCGACCGCATGCGGCTCCCGGCCGAGGTCATGAGGTCATCCGGCAGAGCGCAGCGGCGAAGATGTATGTATGGCGAAAACGCCCCGGCCGCCGGTCTGGAAAGAGCCGCCCCCCGAGGGCATAAGCGTCTATCGGTTTGTCGAGGTCGAGGACCGCAACCCGGACCGGCTGGTGGCGCACTTCAAATCTGACGCGGAAGAAGAAAAGGAGCCATTTGACCCGCGCGAAAAGGCATATCCCGAGTTGCTGGACGGCATGTCTACGTTCAAAACGCTGGAGCATGCGCGGAGAGAGTTCGAGCGCATCCACAGGAACTACGGGGAGGAGACCACGATGCCTCGGTATGTAGCCGAGGTTAGGATCACGCCCGGCAAGGGCTTTATGTACGAGGACCTCGGATCGCGGGCGCGTCCCAAGGGCCATCAGACGCTGAAGGGATCGCCGCGACGTTTAGCTGAAGCGGTCGTGAAGGTTTACCCTGTGCAGAGGAATGCCGATCAGAATATGGAGAGCTGATGCTGTCCGCAGTCGACGTAGACACGCTGCAAAACGCATACTTCGATGATGACGACGAGCTAAACGAGTGGCTCGCTGAACTTCGTGATGAGCAGCCAGAGCGACTCGATCGCATCCTAATCACGCGCTGGATCGGCGATCGAGAGGCCGGGAGTCTGCGAGCGACGAACTACTTGCTCCTGCATGCGGAAGTAATCCCAAGCTTCTCGGAAGTCGACGCGGCATCGGAGAGCCTTCGATTCGGAGTCGACGCGGCATCGGAGAGCCTTCGATTCGGAGAGACGGTGCTATCCAGCTTCCGGTGGAGTGGTCCGGAATGGCGCGACCCAATGATCCCGGGTCTCGTCGTCGACCCACAGACGCCAAACATACTCCCTGCCCTCAGGGAGGGGGAACGGGCCGAGCATGGCCACATAAGGGACTACAAGGGGCCCGGTCAGCTTTGGGTTGTCGACCCCGGTGATTTTGAAGGACAGCTCGATCGTCTGGACGGCGAACTCGTCGTCTAGCGCCGTGCCATCGGCGAACTGAAGCTGTAGGCGGAGGCGGTGGTCCCCTTCCTGGTCCCGAGGCACGCGGATCGTGACGGCGACGGCCATAGGTGCCGCCGGCTCGGGTGGACGAACTTGCCAGCCCGCCCCAATCAGCGAGACGCGGTCTCCAAGCAGCGAGCCGACCTCCCCAAGCATGATGTCCGCCTCGATTGGCACAGGTGAACCCTACCGACGCCTCCTGTAGGCGACGCTGTGGTCAGGCGCGCGTCCGCTGGATTGCCTCCTCAGTAGGTCTGCCCTCGGCGGCTGGCACCGCGCGGAGGCGTCTTATTGGTGCCCGCCAGCCTATCCGCCGCGCCGGGTGCGCCACAGTCTGCGCCACAGTCGGGACCCCCTGGGTGCGGTTCTGAGCGGTTCGCCAGCGGTCGAAGACCGCTCTAGCAAGCCAAACACCCAATAGCGCCGGGGGGGTCCCTAA
>CAVRGI010000016.1:0-104911 GCA_963720665.1 uncultured Solirubrobacterales bacterium
AGGACAACCAGCGGCCGCGCCGCAAGTATGCCTGTGTCCGCTGCCCGCGCCCTGCCGCCCGGGGACTGACGCGCCATCTCGCGCGACACGTCCGCGGCCCGCTCCGACCGGGGCGCCGAGCGATCTCGCGCCGGCCGCACACGACATCGAGCCGCCCGAGGGCGGCCCGATGTAAAAAAACCGGCGGCGTCCTACTCTCCCGGGCCCTTGCGAGCCAAGTACCATCGGCGCTGAGGGGCTTAACTGCTCTGTTCGGAATGGGAAGAGGTGTTTCCCCCTCGCAAAAACCACCGAAAAACAGCGAGAGACCGAGTTTCCCCGGGTCCTTCAAAACTGCACAGCGCCACCGGGCATCGTCGCCCCGCGAGGGGCGATAAAAATCCGTCAAGCCCTCGACCCATTAGTACCGGTCTCCTTCAGACGTTGCCGTCCTTCCAGATCCGGCCTATCAACCTGGTGGTCTACCAGGGGTCTTACTCCCTCAAGGGGATGGGAGAGCTCATCTCGAGGTCGGCTTCCCGCTTAGATGCCTTCAGCGGTTATCCGCTCCGCACGTAGCTAGCCTGCTATGCCCTTGGCAGGACAACAGATACACCAGAGGTGCGTTCATCCCGGTCCTCTCGTACTAGGGACAAATCCTCTCAACTCTCCAACGCCCACGGCAGATAGGGACCGAACTGTCTCACGACGTTCTGAACCCAGCTCGCGTACCGCTTTAATGGGCGAACAGCCCAACCCTTGGGAGCGACTCCACCCCCAGGATGCGACGAGCCGACATCGAGGTGCCAAACCGGGCCGTCGATGTGGACTCTTGGGCCCGATAAGCCTGTTATCCCCGGAGTACCTTTTATCCGTTGAGCGACGGCACTTCCACTTGCTACCGCCGGATCACTAAGACCTGCTTTCGCACCTGCTCGACCTGTCGGTCTCGCAGTCAAGCTCCCTTGCTACCTTTGCGCTCTACGCACGATTTCCAACCGTGCTGAGGGAACCTTTGCGCGCCTCCGTTACATTTTGGGAGGCGACCGCCCCAGTCAAACTACCCGCCTGGAACTGTCCAGCGCCCGGATTCACGGAACGCTGTTAGAAATCCAATACACCAAGGGTGGTATCTCAAGGTTGGCTCCACGCCAGCCGCAACCGGCGCTTCAAAGCCTCCCACCTATCCTGAGCGAAATGCACCGAATCCCAATACCAAGTTGTAGTAAAGGTTCACGGGGTCTTTCCGTCTAGCCGCGGGTACTCGGCATCTTCACCGAGACTGCAATTTCACCGAGCCCCTCGTTGAGACAGCGCTGAAGTCGTTACGCCATTCGTGCAGGTCGGAACTTACCCGACAAGGAATTTCGCTACCTTAGGACCGTTATAGTTACGGCCGCCGTTTACCGGGGCTTAGCTTCGCTGCTTCGGACCGAAGCCCTAACAACTCCACGTAACCTTCCGGCACCGGGCAGGCGTCAGCCCCTATACGTCGTCTTACGACTTAGCAGAGACCTGTGTTTTTGGTAAACAGTCGCTTCAGCCTATTCACTGCGGCCCCCTCGCGCTCCGCTCGCTCTTGCGAGGAGCTTCACCCTACTGGGGCGCCCCTTATCCCGAAGTTACGGGGCAATTTTGCCGAGTTCCTTAACGAGGGTTATCTCGATCACCTTAGTATTCTCTACTTGCCCACCTGTGTCGGTTTTGGTACGGGCACGCGCTTCCTCCCTAGAGGATTTTCTTGGAGGTATGGCGTCAGGGATTCACCGGCCTAGGGCCAGCTAGCATCGCACCTCAGGTTATGCGGCCCCGCATTTAACAAGGGCCACCCCTACATGCTTACCCCAGGACGACCATCGCCTGGGTTCCCTTAGCCTTCCTCGTCTCCCCATCGGTGATAACGGATGCGACGTGGTACAGGAATATCAACCTGTTGGCCATCGACTACGCCTTTCGGCCTCGCCTTAGGTCCCGACTAACCCTGAGCAGACGAACTTTACTCAGGAATCCTTGGGCAATCGGCGGAGGGGATTCTCACCCCTCTTTCGTTACTCATGCCGGCATTCTCACTTCCCACGCCTCCACGGCTGGCTTACGCCGCCGCTTTGCTGGCGTAGGAACGCTCTCCTACCGCGCGATCGACCCGAAGGTCTCACGCACCCGCAGCTTCGGTGACTAGCTTGAGCCCCGTTACATTGTCCGCGCTCGAACACTTGACCAGTGAGCTGTTACGCACTCTTTCAAGGGTGGCTGCCTCTAAGCCAACCTCCTGGTTGTCTGTGCACTCGAACATCGTTTCCCACTTAGCTAGTACTTAGGGACCTTAGCTGGCGGTCTGGGCTGTTTCCCTTTTGACGCTGAAGTTTATCCCCCAGCAACTGACTCCCGGAGTAAGCGTAATGGTCTTCGGAGTTTGCCTGAAGTCGGTAACCTGGTAGGGCCCCTAATCCAAACAGTGCTCTACGGCCACAACGCAATTTATCCGAGGCTATACCTAAATATATTTCGGAGAGAACCAGATATCACTGAGCTTGATTAGCCTTTCACTCCGACCCACAGGTCATCCGCCCAGTTTTCAACCTAGGTCGGTTCGGCCCTCCACGAGGTCTTACCCCCGCTTCAGCCTGCCCATGGGTAGCTCGCTCAGTTTCGGGTATACCGCCTACGACTATGTCGCCCTATTAGGACTCGCTTTCGCTACGGCTCCGCTCATCGCTTAACCTCGCCGCAGACGAGTAACTCGCCGGCTCGTTATGCAAAAAGCACGCGGTCACGGCATAAAGCCGCTCCCACCGCTTGTAGGCATGCGGTTTCAGGTACTATTTCACTCCCCTACCGGGGTACTTTTCACCTTTCCCTCACGGTACTTGTCCGCTATCGGTCACCAAGGAGTACTTAGCCTTGGAGGGTGGTCCCCCCAGGTTCAGTCCGCGTTTCACGGGAGCGGACTTACTCAGGAACGCCTGCGGAAGGTTACGCGGTTTCGTCTACGGGACGATTGCCCTCTATGGTGCGCGGTTCCACACGCTTCGACTACCACGCGACTTTGTAACTTCCGCCGAGCCGGACACGACTCGGAACAGGCGCCCTACAACCCCCGACAGGCAACGCGTGTCCGCTTACACCTGCCAGGTTTGGGCTGATCCCTTTTCGCTCGCCACTACTCAGGGAGTCTCTGTTGATTTCCTTTCCTCGGGGTACTGAGATGTTTCACTTCCCCCGCTTGTCTTCCGCCGGCCTATGTGTTCAGCCGGGGATAACGCCGCATTACCAGCGCTGGGTTTCCCCATTCGGGAATCCACGGGTCAAAGGCCATTCAGCGCCTTACCGTGGCTTATCGCAGCCGTTCACGCCCTTCATCGACTCTTGGTGCCAAGGCATCCACCGTATGCCCTTACTATCTTGACGGTGATCAGACCGTTCGCGATCGCCGAGTTCCACTAGGGAACGCCGGCTATCCCGAGCGGCCCGGTGATACCCGTTTTCAGCCGCCGCTTATCGATGGCGGCTGATGTGGCTTCTGTGCAGTTTTCAAGGACCGCGGAAAAACTCGTACGCGGCCCGGCCAAGGACGCTGTCGGCGCGACTGGTGGTCGCGTCTGCGCTGGCGCGGGCGGCGCCGGTCTCTCAAAACTCAACAGCATGCCCGGCGCGGTCGTTGTCGCCGCTCCGAGGCTCCTCCGAGTAGGGCGGAGGCGCGACGGAAGCCGCGAGGCGCCGGTCAGGCTCGGTCGACATGCTAGGCCCGACCGCTCGTCTGCCGCCTGGCCGCTCGCTCTCTGCGTTGAGCGGAGCGACGACCGGACGGTCGCTGCGATCGGGGCACCGTAGTGCTCCCTAGAAAGGAGGTGATCCAGCCGCAGCTTCCGCTACGGCTACCTTGTTACGACTTCACCCCAGTCACGAGCCCCACCTTCGACGGCTCCCCCCCTTGCGGGTTAGGCCACCGGCTTCGGGTGTTGCTCACTCCCGTGGTGTGACGGGCGGTGTGTACAAGGCCCGGGAACGTATTCACCGCGGCAGTGCTGATCCGCGATTACTAGCAACTCCGCCTTCATGCAGGCGAATTTCAGCCTGCAATCCGAACCGAGACGCGCTTTAAGGGATTCGCTCCACCTCGCGGTATCGCAACCCTCTGTACGCGCCAATGTAGCACGTGTGTCGCCCTGGACATAAGGGGCATGAGGACTTGACGTCATCCCCACCTTCCTCCGGTTTGTCACCGGCAGTCTCACATGAGTCCCCAACTAAATGCTGGCAACATGCGACGAGGGTTGCGCTCGTTGCGGGACTTAACCCAACATCTCACGACACGAGCTGACGACAGCCATGCACCACCTGTGAAAGTGCCCCGAAGGGAAGGTGTGTTTCCACACCGGTCACTCACATGTCAAGCCCAGGTAAGGTTCTTCGCGTTGCGTCGAATTAAACCACATGCTCCGCTGCTTGTGCGGGCCCCCGTCAATTCCTTTGAGTTTTAGCCTTGCGGCCGTACTCCCCAGGCGGGCAACTTAATGCGTTAGCTTCGGCACAGGGGGAGTCGACACCCCCCACACCTAGTTGCCATCGTTTACAGCGTGGACTACCAGGGTATCTAATCCTGTTTGCTCCCCACGCTTTCGCGTCTCAGCGTCAGTACCGTCCCAGCGAGCTGCCTTCGCCATTGGTGTTCTTCCTGATATCTGCGCATTTCACCGCTACACCAGGAGTTCCACTCGCCCCTTCCGGACTCTAGCCCGACAGTATCCACCGGCATTCCAGGGTTGAGCCCTAGACTTTCACAGCGGACTAATCGGGCCGCCTACACGCTCTTTACGCCCAATGATTCCGGACAACGCTTGCACCCTACGTATTACCGCGGCTGCTGGCACGTAGTTAGCCGGTGCTTCTTGTGAAGGTACCGTCACTCCTACCGACTATTCATCGGCGAAGCTTCGTCCCAACTGAAAGGGGTTTACAACCCGAAAGCCTTCTTCCCCCACGCGGCGTTGCTGCGTCACGCTTTCGCGCATTGCGCAAGATTCCCCACTGCTGCCTCCCGTAGGAGTCTGGGCCGTGTCTCAGTCCCAGTGTGGCTGATCGTCCTCTCAGACCAGCTACCCATCGCAGCCTTGGTAGGCCTTTACCCCACCAACAAGCTAATGGGCCGCGGGCCCATCCCGATGCGGAGGCCGAAGCTTCCTTTCCCCTTGCGGGCACATCCGGTATTAGCCCGAGTTTCCTCGGGTTGTCCCGGTCATCGGGGCAGGTAACCCACGTGTTACTCACCCGTTCGCGGCTTTGCCCCAGGGCAAGCCCTGGTTCGTCGCTCCACTTGCATGTGTTAAGCACGCCGCCAGCGTTCGTCCTGAGCCAGGATCAAACTCTCCGTGAAGAACTTCACGAAAAGCTGTCACGGGTGCTCCGCTCGCCGCTGAGCGAAAGCTCGCTCGGCGGAAACCGGCGCTATCGGGACCTATACACAGCGGTCCCGAACCATGACGGGGTACTGCTTCCTACTTGACTCTTTGTCCGCCTCCGGGATTGATGGGCGCCACCTCCGGCGATACCGGTGGTGGGCCTGCACTCAAGGCGCCGCCCGGCGGCGGGTCGAACCTGGACGCACACCACGATCGAGGGTCGATCGTCAGTGCGCATGCTGTTGAGTTTTCAAAGACCGCCAAGCCTCTCCGAGTTTCCTTCCGAGAAGACGGATCCGGCCCACGCCCAAGGGCGCCTTAGGGCCGACCGGGGAGTATAGCGCTCGCGCGCATGCCGACGAGGGCCGCAGCGTCGGCGGGCGACGCGACGCGGCCGATCCAGGGCCAACCTTAGACCGGCGCTCGGACGGTCATCCGGCGGTTGCTCGCAGGCGCTGGTGCTAGCCGGCGCGCAGCCGCAAGAAGCGTCGCTTGCCGACCCTGAGCACCTGGCCGGCGGCGCGCTCGAGAGCAACGTCGTGGTCGCCGGCCTGCAGCTGTGCGTCGCCGAGCGAGACGCCCCCCTGGTCGATCAGCCGGCGGGCCTCCGAGCGCGACATGCCGAACGCGTCGGCGATCACCGCGGGCAGGTGCACGAGCCCCTCGCCGTTGTTTTGAACCGCGCGCTCGGCGATCTGCTCGGGCGCCTGGTGCTCGACGAACACGCGATCGAAGCTGCGCTCGGCCTGCTCGCCCTGCTCGGGCGAGTCCAGCCAGCTGACGAGCTCGCGCGCGAGCAGACGCTTGGCATCGCGGGGCCCGAGCTCCGCGGGCGGCTCGCGATGCAGCAGCAGGCGGTAGTACTCGTCCATCGCCTCATCCGGGATGCTCATCGCCTTGCCGTACATCTCCTCCGGCGCGTCGGTGATCCCGATCTGGTTGCCGAGCGACTTGGACATCTTGCGATGTCCGTCGGTGCCGACGAGGATCGGCAGCGTCATGATCGCCTGCTCGGGCTGTTCGTAGGCGCGTTGGATGTCGCGGCCGAGCAGCAGGTTGAACTTCTGATCGGTCCCCCCGAGCTCGACGTCGGCGCGCACCGCGACCGAGTCGTAGCCCTGCAGGAGCGGATACAGCAGCTCGAGTATCGAGATCGGCTCAGAGGAGGACCAGCGCTTGGAGAAGTCCTCGCGCTCGAGCAGCTGCGCGACGGTCGTCGTGCGCGCGAGCTCGAGCAGGCCGCCCATCCCCATCTCGAGCCATTCGCTGTTGCGCCGCACCTCCAAGTGCTCGGGGCTCTGATCGAGGATCCGCCCGGCCTGGTCCTGGAAGGTCTGCGCGTTCTTTTCGATCTCGCTCTCGGGGAGCATCGGCCGCAGGCTCGAGCGTCCGGAGGGGTCGCCCACGCGCGCGGTGAAGTCGCCGACGATCAGAATCACGCGATGGCCCGCGTCCTGAAACTCGCGCAGCTTGCCGAGCACGACCGCGTGGCCGAGATGAATGTCCGGCGCGGTCGGATCGATGCCGAGCTTCACGCGCAGCGGCCGGCCCTCCGCGTGGGCGGCCCGCAATCGTGTCGCTAGCGCTCCCGCGGGCAGGCAGTCGACGGCGCCGCGCGCGAGCCCGGACGCCTCCTCGGCGCTCGGGTCGGAGGCGTCTGTGGCGGCCACGTCTACGGCGTCGGGCATGCGAGCCAATGCTAGACTCTCGCCCCCCGTGGAGCTCGCCGCATCGCCCGCCCGCGGCCGGCCACGCCTGAAGAGGCTCCGGTTCATCGCAATCCTCTTCGCCGCGCTGCTGCTCGGCCTGGTCTCGTTCGTCTTCGGCATGTTCATCGCCGTCGCTTCCGACCTGCCCTCGCTGACGCGCTTCTCGCAGCTGAAGGACGCGAAGAGCTCGGTCCTGCTCGACGACCTCGGCCATCCGATCGGCGTCGTCAGCCAGCAAAACCGCGTGATCGTGACGTCCGGGCAGATCCCGCTGATCGTCAAGCAGGCGGTGATCTCGATCGAGGACAAGCGCTTTGAGACCAACAGCGGCGTCGACATCCGCGGGATCGCGCGCGCGTTCATCCAGGACGTCCTGCACCAGGGCACGGTGCAGGGCGCCTCGACGATCGAGCAGCAGTTCATCAAGAACGCGCTTCAGGCCCAGTCGCACCGCACGATCTTCGAGAAGCTGCGCGAGGCGGCGCTCGCCTACCAGCTCTCGCACAAGTGGTCGAAGGAAAAGATCATCGCGGCGTATCTGAACACGATCTACTTCGGAAACGGCGCTTACGGAATCGAGTCGGCCGCGCAGACCTATTTCGGCCAAGAAGCCAACCACCTCGGTTGCGGCACTCCCAATCACGAACTGTGCGTTGAGCAGTTACAGCCGTGGGAGGCGGCGCTGCTCGCCGGTGTCATCCAATCCCCCTCCGCCGATGACCCGGTGAATCATCCCGCGGCCGCACTGCAACGGCGCAACGTCGTCCTGCGGCAGATGCTCGAGCAGGGTTATCTGACGCAGTCCGAGTACCACGAAAGCGTCAAGCAGGCGCTGCCCGCGGCGAAGAACATCCAAGCCCCGCGCGAGCAGCCGGTCGAAGGCGTGGACGTCGGCTACTTCACCAGCTGGGTGGGCCAACAGGTGATCGAACGCTATGGCGCTCCGCGCGCGTTCGACGGGGGGCTGCGCATCAAGACGACGCTCGACCTGCAGCTGCAACGCTCCGCCGAACAAGCGATCAACAACTACCTCGCCTACTCCGGCGACCCAAGCGCGTCGCTCGTGGCGATCGAAAACTCGACCGGCGAGGTGCGCGCGATGGTGGGCGGGCGCAACTACGACGAAAGCCCGTTCAACCTCGCCACCGAGGGCGAGCGCCAGCCCGGCTCCTCGTTCAAGGCGTTCGACCTGGCCGGCGCGCTGGAGGACGGCATTTCGCCTGAATCGGTGTGGGCGTCCAGGGAGAAGGAATTCATCGTCCCGAACACCGGCGGCAAGGAACGGTTCATCGTCCACAACGACGAAGGCTCCTATTCGGGCGAGAACACCCTGATCGGCGCGACCGCCTACTCCGACAACTCGATCTTCGCGGAAGTCGGGCTCGACGTCGGCACGCAGCGCATCGCCACGATCGCTCACCGCATGGGCATCACCACCCCGATCTCGACCAACCCGGCGATGACGATCGGCGGGTTGAAGATCGGCGTCACGCCGCTGGACATGGCTCACGCCTACGAGACGATCGCCCATGGCGGCCGGCGCGTGACGGGCACGCTCGCCAACGAACCCGGCGCGCCGGTCGGAATCCAGGAAGTCGAAGCGGCCGGCAAGCCGCTACCCGACGGGTCGCGCAAGGACGTCAACCGCGTGCATACCCGCGAAGTGCTGCCGCCCGCCGTCGCCGAAACCGAGACCTCGATGCTGGAAACGGTGCTCGAGTACGGAACCGCCCACGCGGCGGGGATCGGCCAGTTCGCCGCGGGCAAGACTGGCACCACCTCAAACTACGGTGACGCCTGGTTCGTCGGCTGGGACTCCAAGTACACCGTCGCGGTATGGGTCGGCTACCCGAACAAGCTGATCCCGATGACCAACGACTTCGATGGCGGGCCGGTGCTCGGCGGGACGTTCCCGGCGCTGATCTGGCACGACTTCATGATCTCGGCGCTGAGCATCGACAAGACGCGCAGCGAAGAAGCGGCGGCGCGGGCGGCGGCCACGGGACACAAACCGCCGACGTCCACGTCTGAAGAAGAATCCCTCCCACCGGCTTCATCCGGCGCCCACGCCGCGCCATCCGGCCCGCGCGCATCGCCCTCGGGTGGGGCGACTGGCGAACAGAACGCACCCGAACCACATTCCGGGAGCGGCAGCAGTCCCCACGAACACGCCGCCCCCGTGCCGTCGCAGCCGGCAAACCAGGCGCCCCCGCCGGAACCGTCGCATGAAAGCGCTCCCGCGCCGCCGCACGAAAGCGCTCCGACGCCGTCGCACGAAAGCGCTCCCGCGCCCAAGGAAGGCAGCGAAGCGACCGGCGGAGTCAGCCCGGGCCAATAGCGCCCTGGTTGGCGGGCAAGCGAGGGCTCGAGACGTGGCGGTTGCCGGCCGCGCAGAAGCGCCACGGCAGCTCGGCGGCCTTGGTGATGCCGACGCGCGTGCCCACGAGGATCCGCACGTCGGAGAGCTCGGGCGGGCGGGGCCCGATCGTGATCGGGCCTGTGCACAGGTCGCCGCCGTTCTCTGACAGATCGATGCCGAGCGCCTGGGTGAGCTTGCCCGGACCGGAGCAGAGCTCGGCTTCGCCTGCCCGCCCATCGCGCGTCAGGCCCCGCCGGGCGCGCATCTGCGCGACCCCCTCGAGCGGCTGCAGCGCCCTGATCAGCACCGCCGCTGCGACGCCGGCCGGCTCGCACACCGCGTTGAGCAGCGCGTGTATGCCGTAGGAGCGGTAGACATAGGCGCGGCCGGGTTCGTCGAACAGCGTGCGGGTCCGCGGAGTGAGCCCGACGAACGCGTGACAGGCCGGCTCTTGCTCGTGATAGGCCTCGGTCTCCACGATCAGCCCGCGAGCGCCCTGATACGCGACGGTGCAGCCGATCAGCGCGCGCGCGACCTGCAGCACCGGCCGCGCGTAGAACTCGCGCGGCAGGACCTCAGCGCTGCGCGCCTTCACCTAGCGCCGTCCTCGCCAGCTCGAGCTGCTCGCGCACGCGCGCCTGCGCGGTGCCGCCCTCGGACACCTTTGCTTCGAGCCACGCGCTTTGCTCGAGCGTCGCGCGATATGCGGGCTCGTTGGCGGCGAGCGTCTCGCTGTGGCGGGCGAGGTCCTCGACGCTCAGCTGCGACAGCCGCTGCCCGCGCTCGAGCGAGTCGCGCACCAGGCCGGCGATGACGCCGTGGGCCTCGCGGAAGGGCACGCCGTGCCGCACGAGCAGATCGGCCAGATCGGTCGCGGCCGTCAGCTCGTCGGCGGCGGCGTCGCGCAGGCGCTCGCGCCTGAAGCGGACGCCTTCGATCATCGCCCTCGCGACGTCCAGCTCGAGCTCGATCGTGTCGACCGCGTCGAACACCTGCTCCTTGTCCTCCTGCAGGTCCTTGTTGTAGGTGAGCGGCAGCGCATGCATCACCCCGTGCAGGCTCGCGAGCCGTCCGAGCACCCGCGGCGCCTTTGCGCGCAGCAGCTCGGCCGCATCGGGGTTCTTCTTCTGGGGCATGATCGAGCTGCCCGAGCTCCACGCGTCCGGCAGCTCGACAAAGCCGAACTCCTCGCTGGACCACAGCACCAGCTCGGCTCCCAGGCGCGACAGGTGCATCGCACAGGTTGCCGCCGCGCCGAGGTAGTCGAGCGCGAAGTCCCTGCCCGAGACCGCGTCGATCGAGTTGGGAGCGACCCGCTTGAAGCCCAGCTCGCGCGCGAGCAGCGCGCGATCGGTCGCGAAGTTGACGCCCGCCAGCGCGCCGGCGCCGAGCGGCATCTGCCCGGCCTGGCTCGCGGCGAACGCGAAGCGTTCGCGATCGCGCGCGAACATCCAGAAGTAGGCGAGCAGGTGGTGCGCGAGAAACACCGGCTGGGCGCGCTGCAGGTGGGTATAGCCGGGCATCGGCCAGTCGAGGTGCTCCTGCGCGCGCGCGAGCAGCGCGGCCATCAGCTCGCCGACCGTCGCGACCGCGGCCTCGGCGTGCTCGCGCACGTACATCGCCAGGTCGGTCACGACCTGGTCGTTGCGCGAGCGCGCGGTGTGCAGCCTGCCGCCGACCGGCCCCGCGAGCTCGGTCAGGCGCCGCTCGATCGCCATGTGGATGTCCTCGTCGTCCTCGCGAAACTCGAAACGCCCGTCGGCCAGCTCGCCCGCGACGCGATCGAGCCCGGCGAGCAGCGCGTTGCGGTCGGACTCGGAGATGATCTGCACTGCGGCGAGCATCCGCGCGTGCGCTCGCGACTGGGCGACGTCCTGCGGCCACAGCCTGCGATCGATTGCGATCGAGGCGTTCAGGCGCCTGAAGTCAGGGTGCTGAGATTCGCTGAAGCGCGACACGGCGCTGAGTCTATTTGCCGCGTCGCTGCGCCTCAGACCCTGCCGAGCGCGCCTGCGGCGGAGCGCCCGGCGAGCGCCCGCTGAAGCTCGCGCGCCACCTGCTCGGCCTGGCCTTCGCTCATCTGCGCAAAGAACGGCAGCGCGAGCGAACGCCGTGCGACCTCCTCGCAGACCGGCAGCATCCCGGGCCGGTAGCCGAAGCGCTCGCGGTAGAAGCTCATCAGGTGGATCGCCGGCAGATACGGCTTGCTCTGAATGCCGTTTGCCGCCAGGCGCCGCACGACCGTGTCGCGGTCGGCGCGGCCGGGCAGCTGCACGACGAACACGAACCAGCTGCGCCTGTCGCCGTCGCGATCCTCGCACGGCAGCAGGAGCTCGTCGATGCCGCCGAGCAGCTCGCGATACCAGCCTGCGACGCGCGCGCGAGCGGCGAGCATCTGCTCGAGCCGGCGCAGCTGCGCGATCCCCAGGGCGCAGGCGATGTCTGACAGGCGGTAGTTGAAGCCGAGGCGGTCGTGATCGAGCCAGCCCATGTCCTTGGCCCGGCCCTGATTGCGCTCGGAGTCGATCCGCTCCTTCAGCGCCCCGTCGCCGAGCGACACCATGCCGCCCTCCCCGGTCGTGATCTGCTTGTTCGCGTAGAAGCCGAACGCCGTTGGATGCCCGCGCCCGCCGACAGGCGTGCCATCGCGGTGCACGGCGCCGAGCGCCTCGCAGCCGTCCTCGACCAGCGCAAGCCCGTGTCGCTGCGCGAGCGACTCGAAGGCGCTCATCTCGGCCGGGTATCCGAAGATGTGCACGGGCAGGATCGCTCGCGTCCGCCCGGTCACCGCCGACGCCGCCGCGCCCGGATCGAGGTTGAGCGTCACCGGGTCGATGTCCGCGAACACCGGCTTTGCGTTCTCATAGAGCACCGCGTTTGCCGATGCGACGAACGAGAACGGGCTGGTCAGCACCTCGTCGCCCGGCTCGATGCCGACCGCGCGCAACGCGAGATGCAGCCCGGCCGTCCCGCTGCTGACGGCGCTCGCGAACGGCGCGCGCACGCGAGCCGCGAAGCGGCGCTCGAACTCGAGCAGCCGGGGGCCGAGCGACAGCCGGCCCGAGCGCAGCACCCCGAGCACCGCGCGCTCCTCGTCCTCGCCGATCAGCGGCTGGGCGAGGGGGATCGCGGGCGGCGCAGCCGCGTCGGTCCCGCCGCGAGCGGGCGTCGTAGCGATCGAGCCCGCGCCCCGGGCGGCGTCGCCCGGCACTACACCCTGCCCGTCGAACCGACCGCAGACTCGGGCGCCTGGCGTCTATCGCCCTGCATGCCGAACTCCAGCGAATCGACGAGCGCGTCCCAGGAGGCGGCGATCAGGTTCTCCGAGACCCCGATCGAGCCCCATACCTCGTGTCCGTCGGAGGCGTCGATCAGCACGCGCGTCACGGCGCCCGTCCCCTTGGTCTCATCGAGGATCCGAACCTTGAAGTTGACGAGATCGATGTCCTTCAGATGGGGGTGGATCTCGCCGATCGCGGCGCGCAGCGCCCGGTCCAGCGCGTGCACCGGGCCGTTGCCCTCGGCGGTGCGAATGAAGCGGTCGCCGCCCACCCAGATCTTGATCGTCGCCTCGGTCGTCGCGCGGCCGTCGGCGTGCTTCTCGACGATCACCCGCCAGGACTCGAGCTTGAACAGGGGCTCATACGCCGCGGCGGCCTCGCGGCGCATCAGCAGCTCGAACGAACCGTCCGCCGCCTCGAACTGGAAGCCCGCGTGCTCGAGCTCCTTGACGTGCTCGAGCACCCGCGCGATGAAGTCCTCGTCGGCGGAGATTCCGGCGGCGCGCGCCTTCTCGGTGATCGTCGCGCGGCCCGACAGCTCGGAGATCAGCACGTCGCTGCGGTTGCCGACCTGCGCCGGGTCGACGTGCTCGAATGCGTCGCTCACCGCCCGCGCCCCCGCGGCGTGCATTCCGGCCTTGTGCGCGAACGCATGCTTGCCGACGTAGGGCTGCGCGGGATCGGGTGTGCGGTTGAGCAGCTCATCGACGAAGTGCGCGGTCTCGGTCAACCGCGCCAGGCGCTCGGGCGCGAGCACCTCATGACCCATCTTCAACTGCAGATCCGCGACGATCGTGACCAGGTTGGCGTTGCCGGTGCGCTCGCCGATGCCGTTGATTGTGCCCTGCACCTGCGTCGCGCCCGCTTCGACGGCGACCAGCGTGTTCGCGACCCCGCAGCCGGTGTCGTCGTGGGTGTGGATCCCCAGGGCGACCTCCGCAAGCGCCGCGCGCGTCGCATCGACAGCCGCGCGTACCTGACCCGGCAGCGACCCGCCGTTGGTGTCGCACAGCACCACCCGCTCGGCCCCCGCCTCGGCCGCGGCGCGCGCACACTGCAGCGCATAATCCGCGTCCAGCGCATAGCCGTCGAAGAAGTGCTCGGCGTCGAACAGCACGCGCTTGCCCTGCCCGACCAGAAACGCGACCGACTCGGCGATCATCCGCAGGTTCTCCGCGCGCGTCACCTTCAAGACCTGCTCGGCATGCAAGCACGAGCTCTTGCCGACGAGCGTGCAGATCGGCGCGAAGGAATCTGCCAGCGTGCGCAGCCCGCGGTCCTCGTCGGCCTCGATGCCGCGCCGGCGGGTCATGCCGAACGCGACCACCTCGGCCGTCTGTAGGGTCTCGCGCGAGAGCAGATCGAACAGCTCGCGCTCCTTCGGGTTCGACGCCGGAAAACCCGCCTCGATCATGTACACCCCGAGCGCGTCGAGCGCGTGCACGACGCGCAGCTTCTCCTCCGCCGTCAGCGTCATGCCGCCGCCACCCATGCCGTCGCGCAGGGTCGCGTCGTAGAGCTCGAGGACGCTCATCAACCCGCCGCAGGCGAACCGCTCGGCGCGGGCGCCGAGCCTCCCCCGCGCGCGCCGCTCGGCGTCTGCAGCGCCGGCGCGTCGACCACGTCGAGCCACTCGCGGTAGCGCTCGGCGCGGCCGTGCACCGCGTCGTCGAACGCGGCCTGCAGCACGCGCGTGATCTCCCCCGGTTCGCCGGTGCCGATCTTGTGGTCGTCGACCTCGCGCAGGGGCACGAGCTCGGCTGCGGTCCCGGACAGGAACGCCTCGTCGGCGAGGTACAGCTCGGCGCGCGCGATGTTGCGCTCGACGATCGTGTAGCCGAGGTCGCGCGCGATCTGGATCAGCGAGCGCCGCGTGACGCCATCGAGGATCGAGTTGTGCTGTCCGGGAGTGTTGATCTCGCCGTCGCGGACGATGTAGACGTTCTCGCCGGTGCCCTCGCACACGTGGCCGTGATCGTCCAAGAGGATCGCCTCCTCATAACCCGCCTTGAGCGACTCGATCTTCGCGAGCACGCTGTTCAAGTATTGACCGGAGGCCTTCGCGTGCGGGATCAGCGAGTCGGGGCTGATCCGCCGCCAGGAGGAGACCTTCGCGCGCACGCCGTTGCGCTTGCCATCCTCGCCGAGGTACGCCCCCCACTCCCAGCAGGCGATCGTCACGTCGAGCGTCGCGTCGAGCGGGTTCAGGCCCATCTGCCCGTAGCCGCGGTTGATGATCGGGCGGATGTAGCAGGAGCGCAGACCGTTGCGAGCGACCAGCTCGAGCGTCGCCGCACGCAGCTCCTCGACCGTATACGGGATCGGCATGTAGTAAAGCTCGGCGGAGCGCAGCAGCCGCTCGAGGTGATCGACGTTGCGGAACACCGCCGGCCCGAGCTCGGTGTCGTAGCAGCGCATGCTGTCGAACACGCCCGTGCCGTAGTGCAGGCCGTGCGTCAGCACGTGGACTTTCGCGTCCTCCCAAGCGACGAATTGTCCATTCATCCAGATCAGATCGGTCGGGTCCACGTTCACCAGCACTCCTATTCGATGTGGTTGAGCACAGCTCGCGTCGCCTCGGCGGTCCCCGCTTCGCCCCCCAGATCCGGGGTGCGCAGGCCCTCTTGGAGCGCGCGCTGCACCGCCGATTCTACAGCCGCGGCCTCGCTTTCCAAGCCGAGGCCGTGCCTCAGCAGCATCCCCGCCGAGAGAAACATCGCCAGCGGATTCGCGATGCCCCGGCCGGCGATGTCGGGCGCGGAGCCGTGCACGGGCTCGAACAGCCCGGGGGCGCGCGCGTCGGCGCCCGTTGCCGGCGCGGCTGGGCCGCGCTCGGCAGCGCCGCCGTTGCCGCCGCCGAGTGACGCGCTCGGGAGCATGCCGATCGAGCCGGTCAGCATCGCCGCCTCGTCGGAGAGGATGTCGCCGAACATGTTCTCCGTGAGGATCACGTCGAAGTGGCGCGGCGTGGCCACCAGCTGCATCGCGGCGTTGTCGACCAGCACGTGCTCGAGCTCGATGTTGGGGAACTCCTCCCCATGTACGCGGCGCACGGTCTCCCGCCACAGACGCGAGGTCTCGAGCACGTTGGCCTTGTCGACGCTCGACACGCGCGAGCGCGCCGCGCGGAAAGCCGTGCGGGCGATCCGTTCGATCTCCGCGACGGTGTACACGCATTGGTCGCTCGCGCTCGTGTCGTCGCGGTGCTTGGCGCCAAAGTAGATCCCGCCGGTCAGCTCGCGTACGACGAGCAGGTCGGTGCCTTCGATCCGTTCGCGGCGCAGGGGCGAAGCGTCATACAGCGCGGGCAGCGGCTTGACCGGGCGCAGGTTGGCGAACAGGCCGAGACCCTGGCGCAGCGCGAGCAGGCCCTGCTCGGGTCGCGGACGCGCGGGGTCGGTCGTGTCCCACTTGGGTCCGCCGACCGCGGCGAGCAGCACGGCGTCGGCCGCGCGGCAGGCGGCGAGCGTCTCGTCGGTCAGCGCCGTGCCGTGCGCGTCGATCGATGCGCCGCCGAACGGATGCTCGCTGAACTCGAACTCGCCGACCGCGTGCAGGACCGCGAGCGCCGGAGCCATGATCTCGGGACCGATACCGTCCCCGGGGAGGGTGGCGATGCGATACGCCATCTCACAGCGCGGTCGTCACCGGCCCGACGCGCTCGCGCGTCGCTTCATATGAGGCGATCTGCGCCTCTTTGCCGAGCGTCACGCCGACGTCGTCGAGTCCCTCGAGCAGGCGCCGGCGGATCTCGTGGTCGATCGAGAACGGGATTTGCTCGCCAGCGAAACGCACCTCTTGCGCGCGCAGGTCGATCTCGCCGGCCCCGGCGCGGGCCAGGCTGTGACAGTCCTCATCGCCGAGCACGACCGGCAGCAGCCCGATCTTGGTGCAGTTCGAGTAGAAGATGTCGGCGAACGACGGCGCGACGATCGCTTGAAAGCCGTAGTCCTGCAGCCCCCACGGCGCGTGCTCGCGGGAGGAGCCGCAGCCGAAGTTCTCGCCGGTCACGAGGATCGGGGTCGCCGGCAGGTCCCAGCCGGGCTCCTTCGCCCAGTCGTAGAACAGGAACTCGCCGAAGCCGCTGCGCTCCACGCGCTTGAGGAACTGCTTGGGCATGATCTGATCGGTGTCGACGTTGCTGCGGTCCAGGTGGCTCACCCGGCCCGCGATCACTTCGATCGGTTGCATCTACTCGTTACCTCCCGTGTTCGCGGCGCGCGGGCTTGACCGCGCCAAAGACCGCCGCCTCGGCCCATTTGAAATGCAGCTCGGCTCCCTCGAAGCCGGCTTCGCGCAACCAGCCAAGCTGGCGCTCGACGCTGTCGGGTCGATCGTCGTCGCCGTCGTCGAACAGCTCGCGCTCCACCTGCGCGTCGGAGCGATCGCCGCCGCGCTGGTGCTCGGCGTGGATCGCGTTGGCGACCATCTGCTCGTCGAACAGCCCTTGCAGCGGGCCGCTGATCGCCACGTAGTCCATGTTCACGAACATCGCACCCGGCTCGAGCAACTCGAACAGCTCGGCGAACAGCGACCGCTTGCGCTCGCTCGGCAGGTGGTGGATCGCGTATGACGAGACCACGGCGCTGTTGCTTGCGTCGGCCAGGCCGCGGCGCCAGCCGGGGTCCGAGAGATCGCCGCGGATCGCCTGCCAGCGCCCCGCAAAGCGCTCGAGCCGCCGCTGCACACGCGCGAGCATCGGCTCGGAGAAGTCGACGAGCAGCGCCTGCGCGTCGGGCTCGAGGTCGAGGATCAGCTCGGACAGCGCGCCGTCTCCCGCGCCCAGATCGAGAAACGCGCGGATCGGATGGCAGTGTCGCCGAAGCAGACGCTCGAGCAGATCCTGCTGCAGGCCGACCAGCGGCATCAGCTGCTCGCGCCCGTCGAGGAACGCGCCGACGATCTCGGGGCTGCGCCAGACCGCCCCGGGCGAGGCGCTGCTCACGCCCACTCCCTGATGTCGACGAAGTGTCCCTCGATCGCCGCCGCCGCGGCCATCTGCGGCGAGACCAGGTGCGTGCGCCCGCCACGTCCCTGGCGGCCCTCGAAGTTGCGATTGGAGGTCGACGCGCAGCGCTCGCCCGGCGCGAGGATGTCGGGGTTCATGCCCAGACACATCGAGCAGCCGGCGACGCGCCAGTCGAAGCCGGCCTCGCGGAAGATTCGATCGAGGCCCTCGGCCTCGGCCTGCGCCTTGACCTGCTGGGATCCGGGAACGACCATCGCGTTGACGCCCGTCGAAACCTGGCGACCGGCTATCACCTGGGCGGCGGCGCGCAGGTCGCCGATGCGAGAGTTGGTGCACGACCCGATGAAGACGCGTTCGACCGCGATCTCCTGGATCGGGGTGCCGGGCTCGAGCGCCATGTACTGCAGCGCGCGTTCGGTCGCCTCCCGGTCTGCCGGGCTGTCGAACTCCGCGGGCGCGGGAACTCTCCCGGTCACCTGGGTCACCATCCCGGGTGTCGTGCCCCAGGTCACCTGCGGCGACACCGCCGAGGCGTCGACGAGAAGCTCGCGGTCGAAGCTCGCGCCGTCATCGCTGGCCAGCTCGCGCCAGCGCGCGATCGCGTCCTCGAGCTCCGCGCCCCCGGGCGCGCCCGGCCGGCGCTGCTGCGCAAACCAGCCGAACGTGGTCTCGTCCGGGGCGATCATCCCCGCGCGCCCTCCGCCCTCGATCGTCATGTTGCACACGGTCATCCGGCCCTCCATCGACAGCGCGTCGATCGCCGGACCGGCGTACTCGACGACGTGGCCCGTCGCGCCGCCGACCCCCATCCGGCCGATCGTGCCGAGGATCAGGTCCTTGGCGGTCACGCCGAAGCCGAGCGCGCCCTCGTAGCGGATGCGCATCGAGCGCGGGCGCTGTTGGACCATGCACTGAGTCGCCAGCACGTGTTCGACCTCGCTGGTGCCGATCCCGAATGCGAGCGCCCCGAACGCGCCGTGCGTCGCGGTGTGCGAGTCCCCGCAGACGATCGTCATGCCCGGCTGGCTGACGCCGAGCTCCGGGCCGATCACGTGCACGATGCCCTGCCGGTCGGACCCGAGCGAGTACACGGGCACCGCGAACTCCTCGCAGTTGCGCTCCAGTGTCTGCACCTGCACGCGCGACAGCTCATCCTTGATGCGCGCCGCGACCGGCGTACCGTCGGTCGGCGTGTTGTGGTCGGCGGTCGCCAGCGTCCTGTCCGGCCTGCGCACCCTGCGCCCGGCCAGCCGCAGGCTCTCGAAGGCCTGCGGGCTGGTCACCTCGTGCACGAGGTGCAGATCGATGTACAGCAGTCCCTCCTCGACCTCGTGCGCGTCCCAGATCTTCTCGAACATCGTCTTCGGCATCAGAATCAGCCAACCCTTCCTAGCTGCGTCGCAATCCGGCGCTGACGACCGCCAGGAACACGGCCTCCGCGTCGGAGCTTGGATTCTCGAAGTGATGGGGCAAATCGGCATCGAAGGTGACGCAGTCCCCCTCTGTCAGCTCATAGCGCTTGCCGTCGCAGACCAACACGACCGCGCCGGACTCGACGAGCGCGGTCTCGCGGCTGCCGGGCTCGTGCATCGGCGGGTCGTCCGCGGCGCCTGTCGTGCCGTTCGAGGCGAGCGTGTGGCGCGAGAGCTCCGCGCGCTGGCCGGGCTGGGCGGCGGTGATCACCTCGAAGCGGTGCCCTCTACGCGCGTTGCCCCCGAGCCGGCGCTCGCGCCTGCGCACGATCGTCACCGCTCCGTCCTCGTCCAGCCGCAAGAGCTGGGAAAGCCGCAGGTCCAGGCCCGCGGCGATCCGCGCGGCGAGCGCCAGCGTGGGACTGGTCTCGCCGCGCTCGACCTGCGAGAGCATCGGCGCGCTGACGCCGCTGCGCTGGGCGAGCTCGCGCAGCGACAGCGACGAGCTCTCGCGCAGCGCGCGCACGCGCGCCCCGATCACCGCCGGGTCGACGGCGCTGTCCAGCGGATCGCGCGTGATCGTCGCCATGGATCTGTACGTTATCACAGACGCACGTATGGTGTATCTACTGCCCAGCCGGCTCCGGCAGTCCCAGCGCTACGTCCGATGCCTGGGCTCGCGCCCGCGCGATCGACAGCGCGCGCACGTACGCGCGCGCGGCCGCGTCGATGATGTCGGTCGAGACGCCCTGACCCGCCCCCGCGCAGCCGTCGACCTCGACGACGACCGAGACCTCGCCGAGCGCGTCCTGGCCCTCGGTGACCGCGCCGATCGCGAACTCGCTGAGCTTCGCCTCGACGTTCGCAGCGGCATTGATCGCGCGGAAGATCGCGTCGATCGGGCCGTCGCCGGTGAACGAGCCCTCGGCCAGACCCCCGTCGGGCAGCGTCACCCCCACGCGCGCGTGCGGCGGCCGGCGCGAGGAGTCGTCGACCTCGAACCATTGCAGCGCATACCCGGGCAGCTCCTCGCCGGCGCGCAGCTCGTCGGTGACGAGCGCCTCGAGGTCCATCGCGGTCAACGTCTTCTTGCGGTCCGCGATCTCCTTGAAGCGCGTGAACGCCGTGCGCAGGGCCTGGCCGTCGAGCTGGTAGCCCAGCTCCTCGAGCGCCTCGCGCAGCGCGTGACGCCCGGAGTGCTTGCCCAGCACGATCGCGTTGCTTCTCAGGCCGACCGTGGTCGCGTCCATGATCTCGTACGTCGTGCGCTCCTTGAGCACGCCGTCCTGATGGATTCCCGCCTCATGCGCGAACGCGTTGCGCCCGACGATCGCCTTGTTCGGCTGCACCTGGTAGCCGGTTAGCCGCGAGACCAGCCGGCTGGTGCGGGCGATCTCGGTCGTGTCGATCCTCGTCCACAGCCCGAGGCTCGGCTCGCGCGTGCGCAGCAGCATCGCGATCTCCTCGAGCGACGCGTTGCCCGCGCGCTCGCCGATCCCGTTGATCGCGCACTCGACCTGCCGGCAGCCGGCTTCGATGCCGGCCAGCGAGTTGGCGACCGCCAGGCCGAGGTCGTCGTGGCAATGGACCGAAACGACGACGTCGCGCAGGGCGGGCACGAGGCGATAGAGCTCCTCGAACATCGCCGCGTACTCGCGCGGCATCGTGTAGCCCACCGTGTCCGGCACGTTGATCGTGGTGGCGCCCTCGTCGAGTGCGATCTGGATCACCTCGGCCATGTACTGAACGTCCGAGCGCGACCCGTCCTCGGGCGAGAACTCGACGTCGTCGGTGAGTTCGCGCGCGTGCGCGACCGCGGCGCGGACCTGTCCCTTGACGTTCTCGCGCGTCGTCTGAAGCTTGCGCTCGATGTGAATGTCGCTGGTCGCGATGAAGGTGTGAATTCGCGGGCGCTCGGAATCCTTGATCGCGTTCCAGGCGGCCTCGATGTCCTGCTTGGAGGTTCGCGCCAGTCCGCAGATGACCGGTTGGACCGGCCCCAGGTCGGCGCGCGCGATCGCCTGCACGGCCTCGAAATCGCCGGGCGAGGTGATCGGAAAGCCGGCCTCGATTATGTCCACGCCGAGCCGCGCGAGCTGGCCGGCGATCTCGAGCTTTTCCTGCCTGTTCAGCGAGATTCCCGGCGACTGCTCGCCATCGCGCAGCGTCGTGTCGAAGACCCGCACCCGCGCCTGCTCGGTCCGCTCGAACGTCGGTGAAACATCGTTATCGCTCATGGTCGTCCCCAAAGGTTCCTTTCAATTTCTCTGTTGCTGAACTTCTCCGTTTGGTTTGCGGCTGCGCGGCCGCCACGCACTATTCCCCCCGAGGGGGGAGGAGCTGAAGAAGCTGCAGATCAGAGATCTGGAACGACATCTGCGGCGGAGGTTAGCACTGGCGCGTGCCAGCGTGTAATAGTTGCTGCGTGCTTCGGGGGCTCGGCAACGCGCGCGTGGCGCTCGCGGCCCTCGCCGCGGCCTGGCTGCTCGCCGCGGCCCCGCCGGCGGCAGCGGGCGCGCCGCTGTACGGCGTCACCGTCGACCGGGTAAACGATCCCGATCAGCTGGTGAGCGCGCTGGCGGCTCTGCCCGAGCGCGCGACCACGCGCGTGTACTTCGACCGCCGCGAGCCGGCGTCCTATTACGAAGCGGCTGTGCGTCAGATCCATACGGTCAGCGGCGTGATGGGAGAGCTGCTGGACTCCTCCGACGAGCGGTCTATCTCCACACAGAAGCTGCAGACGCGCGCGCTCTCCTACCTGCAGACGCTCGCGCCGGACGTCGACATCTGGGAGATCGGCAACGAGGTCAACGGCGACTGGACCGGTCCGTATGAAACGGTCGCCGCCAAGCTGAGCGAGGTATACGACGACGTCGCCGCCGCCGGCGGGCGCACGGCGCTGACGCTGTACGCGAATGAGTTCGGGCCCGAACACTGCGGCGACGGCCCCCGCGAGCTGACACCGGTCCAGTTCAGCGAACGCTACGTGCCGCCGCGGGTGTCGGCAGGGGTCAACTATGTGCTGCTGTCCTACTACCCGACCCAGTGTGGGGGGCGCAAGCCCGACTCGGTCGAAGTGGCGGTGGCGTTGGAAGCGCTGCACTCGCTCTACCCCAACGCCCGGCTCGGCTTCGGTGAGGTCGGGTTGCCGCGGCGGACCACGCCCAAAACGCTCGCATCGGCTGAACAGATCGTGGCCTGGGCGTACACGCTATCGCCGAGCCTGTCCTACTACGTGGGCGGATACTTCTGGTGGTACGGCGCGGAGGATGCGCTGCGCCCGCAGGGTCTCCTGCGCGAAGCGCTCGCGGCCGCGTTCGGGTCCGAGGCGACGGCGCTCGGCGGCTAGCCTCAGGGCACGAGCACGACCTTTCCGACGTTGCGTCGCTCGGTGATCATGTTCTGCGCGGCGCCCGCGTCCTCGAAGGCGAACGCGCCAGCGACCACCGGCTCGATCGTGCCGTCGTCGAGCAGCTCGAGCAGCGGCGTGATCCAGGGAGCGAGCGTCTTGCGGTCCTGCCACAGGGTGAGCATGTTCAGCCCGATCACGGTCTTCGATTCGGACATCTGCTTGACAAGGTTGAAGCGCGGCATCCGCAGCACCGTGCGCAGCGCAGTGATCAGATTGCGCCGCTCGCCCGAGACCACCCCCGAGGCGCCGAACGCGACCAGGCGGCCGCCCGCGCGCAGCAGCGAGTAGTCGCGCCGAAAGCTCTTGCCGCCAACCGCATCGAGGATCACGTCGAATTGCGGGAGCCCGCGCTCCCAGCCGGGGCTCGTGTAGTCGAGCGGATGGTCGACGCCGAGCTCTCTGCAGCGCGCGTGCTTGCCCGGGGATGCGCTGCCGTACACCTCGGCGCCCTGGCGCTTGGCGATCTGGGTCGCGGCGATGCCGACGCCTCCGCCCGCGGAATGGATCAGCACGCGCTCGCCGGACTGCAGGCTGCCGTAGCCGATCAGCGCGGCCCAGGCGGTCGCGTAGTTGACCGGGATCGCCGCGCCCTGCTCGAAGCTCAGCCGCTCCGGCAGCGCCACCACGTCCGCCGCGGGAACGACGACCTGCGAGGCGTAGCCGCCAAACTTGGTCCCCGCGAGCACCCGCTGGCCCTGGTTCAGCCCCTCTACGCCCTCGCCGAGCTCGAGCACCGTACCGGCGACCTCATAGCCGACGACGCACGGCGTCTTGGGAGCGTCCGGGTAAAGCCCCATCCGCGCCATCACGTCGGCGAAGTTGATCCCGGCCGCCGCCACGTCGATCCGCACCTCGCCGGGGCCGAGCGCCGGGTCGGGCCGCTCTTGCACCTGCAGTACCTCTGGCCCCCCGTGCTTGGTGATGACGACGGCGCGCATCGCTGACGCCTGAGCCTATCCGATCGCGCCGCGGCGCCTCAGCCGAGATCTACCGCCCAGCCGTCGACAAACCCATCGAGCGCGATGATCTCTGAGACGACCTCGTCGGGCACGGCCGCGTCGGTTGTGACGACCATCGCCGCCAGCCGCTTGTCGTCGGCCGACGCGCGGGCGGCCGTCGCGGGCCCGGACCGGTCCGGGGTGTGACCGACCGCTGCGGAGGAGATGTTGATGCCGTGCGCGCCGAAGATCGTGCCGACGCGGCCGATCATTCCGGGCAGATCCTCGTAGCGAAACACCGTGACGTACTCGGCGAGCTCGATCGTCAAGCGTCGGCCCTGCACCTCGACCAGGTGGGGAACGCGATTTGGGCCGATACCGGTACCCGCGACCGCGACCCGCTGGTCGCCTGCGACGACGGTGACGCGGATCAGCTCGTTGAAGTCTTCGGCCTCGGAGACCGCCTTCTCCTCCAGCACGATCCCGCGCTGTTGGGCCATCGTCGGGGCGTTGACGAAGTTCACCTGCTCCTCGGTGTGGCCCTGCAGCGCGCCGATGATCACAGCCAGCCCGAGCAGACGCGTGTCGAATTCGGCGATGCGCCCAAGGAACGCCGCCTCGATTCGCTCGATCGAGCTGCCCGCGCCCAGCGCCATCGCCAGTTTCCCGAGCTGCGTCGCGAGCGGCAGGAAGGGCCCGAGCGCCTCCATGTCCTCGGCGCCGATCGCGGGGATGTTTACGGCGGTGGAGACGACCCCGCCGGTCAGCGCGGCGATCACCTGCTCGGCGCTCTGGTAGCCCGCGCGGTCGGTCGCCTCGGCGGTCGAGGCGCCCAGATGCGGCGTGACTATCACCGCCGGGTAGCCGGAGAAGAGCGGATAGTCGGTGATCGGCTCGGAGGGGAATACATCCAGGGCCGCGCCTGCGACCTTGCCGGAATCGAGCGCCTCCTTGAGCGCCGCGTCGTCGATCAGCCCGCCGCGCGCGACGTTGAGGATGCGCACGCCGTCGCGCATCTTCGCGAACGCATCCGGGCCGACGAAGCCTTCGGTGTCCGGCGTCTTGGGCAGGTGCACGCTGATGAAGTCCGCGCGCGCGTAGACGTCGTCGGCGCTGGCGGCCTTTTCGACCGCCAGCTCGCGATAGCGCTCGGCGCTGACGAACGGGTCGAACGCGAGTACGCGCATGCCGAAGCCGAGCGCGCGATGGGCGACGAGCTGGCCGATCCGCCCGAAGCCGATGATGCCGAGCGTCTTCTCATACAGCTCGACGCCGGAGAATTTCGCGCGCTCCCACTTGCCGCTCGTCAGCGACACGTACGCCTGGGGGACGTTGCGCGCGAGCGCGAGCAGCAGCGCCATCGTGTGCTCGGCGGCCGTCACGACGTTCGACTCGGGCGCGTTGGCGACGACGATCCCGCGGCGGGTCGCTGCCTGCACGTCGACGTTGTCCACGCCCACGCCGGCGCGACCGATCACGCGCAGGCTGTCAGCTCGCCCGATCAGCTCGGCGGTCAGCTTCGTGGCCGAGCGAACGAGGATGCCGTGGTAGTCGCCGATCCGCTCGGCCAGCTCCTGCTCGCTCCAGCCGATGCCCAGATCGACGTCGAAGTGCTCGCGCAGCAGCGCCACGCCGGAGTCGCCGATCTTCTCGCTGACGAGAACTTTCAAGCGCTCGCCGGCGGCGCCGGCGCTCACCGCGAGATCCTCTCTGCGATCCAGTCGACGCACGCCGTCAGAGCTTGCACGTCGGCGGGGTCGACCGCCGGGAACATCCCCACGCGCAGCTGGTTGCGCCCGAGCTTGCGGTAGGGCTCGACGTCGACGATGCCGTTCTCGCGCAGCGTCTTGGCGATCGCCGCCGCGTCGAGGGCCGGTTCGAAGTCGACCGTGCCGACGACCAGCGAGCGCTTGGCGGGGTCCGCGACGAACGGCGTCGTGTGGGGGGTGCGCTCCGCCCAGCCGTACAGGTTCTCCGAGGAGGCCGTGGTGCGCGCGACGCACCACTCGAGCCCGCCGCTGTCGAGCATCCAGCGGATCTGCTCGGACAGCAGGAACAGCGTCGCAATCGCCGGCGTGTTGTAGGTCTGGTCTTTGCGCGAGTTCTCGAGCGCGGTGGCGAGCGAGAGGAAGGCGGGGATCGCGCGCGGCGTCGACGCGATCCGCGCGATCCGCTCCCGGGCCGCGGGGCTGAGCAGCGCCAGCCACAGGCCGCCGTCGGCGGCGAAGCTCTTCTGCGGCGCGAAGTAGTAGGCGTCGGCTTGGGCGAGATCCACCGGCAGCCCGCCCGCGCCCGACGTCGCGTCGATCAGCACCAGTGGTCCGTTCGGCGGGGTGCCAGCGGGGCGCAGCACGGGAACCATCACGCCGGTGGAGGTCTCGTTCTGCGCCCACGCGATCACGTCGGCGCCGGCCTCGGCCGCGACCTGCCCCGCGGCGGCGGGGTCGGGAGCGTCGCCCGGATCCGCAGCGATCGTCAGCGATTCCTCGAGAAACGGCGCGCCGGCCGTGGCCTGAGCGAACTTGGCCGAGAACTCGCCGTAGGTGAGATGCAGCGCGCGCCGCTCGACCAAGGCGAACGTGGCCGCGTCCCAGAATGCCGTCGCGCCGCCGTTGCCGAGCGCCACCTCATAGCCGTCGGGCGCGGCGAACAGCTCGCGTAGACCGGCGCGGATGTTCGCGACGAGCGCCTTGACCGGGGCCTGGCGATGGGAGGTGCCCATCACCGCCGAGCCGTCCTCGGCCAGGCGCGCGAGCGCCTGCGCGCGGACCCGCGAGGGACCCGAGCCGAAGCGCCCGTCCGCGGGCTTCAGCTCGTCGGGGATGACTAGTCGCGTATCTGTAGTCGGGGTGCTCGGCGTCATGTGGGCTCCGCGTTCGGTCTCGAGGGATGTCGATGATCGGGGATGCCCAGGCGCGCGGCTTGAACTGCTCGTCGCTTCCCAGTGGTTGACTCCACCTAAGCAGCGCCAGTCGCGACGACGCAGCCGAGTCTAGCGAAGGCCGCGATGCGGCGTGAGCTGCGGCGGCCGCGCGCAGCGATGCCCGTCCCGCGGGCACAGAAAACGAGCTGCGTGCGACCGCCGCGACAGCGTGCATCCGGCCGGAGCGGGAAGCTGGCTCCCGCCGGCCGGATCCGCCTCAGGCCGCGAAGTCCGTTTCGAGCGGCGCTCCAAACGCCGCGATGTCGACGTCCGCTTCGAACAGCTCGCTGCGGGTCTTCGGACATTCGTGTGCGCTTTCGCGCGCGATCAACGCGCCGACCTGTTCGCCGACGACCACCGCGAAGCCGGGGATCGGGAAGTGGCCTTTGAAGTGCGGGTATTTGTACACGCACGGCCCGGGCGTGGTCAGTTGGTAGTTGCCCGTGTACTTCGCCACACCCCCGGAGGTCAGTTCGGCTTTCTGGATGCCTCCCGAGGGGACGATGTCCGATTCGCAATGCGCGCCGGGCGATGGTTTGAACGAGAGCGTGTCTTTTGGTTGCTGGTTGACCGTTATCTTGCCCTGGGCGAACTGCAGACACGACGCGACGTTCAGCTCGCTGAACGCTGTGGACCCTTTCGGCAGCGCCACCCCGCCGCTGCTGAGCACGAGCTGTTTCGCCGCTTGAGCACCGCTCGCGCCGACGGCCGTCACGGCCGCAATGGCCGCCAGACAGGTGCAGAAGATTCTCTTGCGGTTCATGTTCATCTTCTTCCTTTTGAGTGCATGCGAGACCGGCCACCAACGACCGGGTTTCTGTTCGCCGGTCGGCGGCCCGGTCTCGCGGAGGGACGTCAGGTAAGTCTCCTACACAACTCCGGCTCGGGGGAAATTCTTCCCGGGCAAAGGCGCGCCGTGCGCTCGTGGCGCCGCCGCTGCGTCGGCGCGGTCAGCCGTTCCAGATGACCTCTCGCGCGAACGACGTCGCGGTCCATCCCTCGGGCAGCCGCGTGGCCGATATCCCGGCGGGCTGCTCAGCCTCGGCGATGCCGGCCGCGAGCAGGCAGTACTCGGGCGCGGGGCCGAGCACGAGCTGCCTGCGCCACAGGCTCGCGCGCCGCGGATCCATGCCATCGCCGAGCAGATCGCCGAGCGCGCGCTGGCGCGATCCGGGCGGGCGCGCGATCCAGACGGCGACGGCTGCTTCTGCGAGCAGCGGAGGGCGGTTTCCCTCCACGAGTCCGTACAGGCCGCCGCCGCCGGCGCCAAAGCGGCTCGCGACCGCGTCGTGGGCGGTGCGGTGCCCGCGCCCGACCGCGGCCTCGTTGAGCACGCCGAGCGCCGTGTAGTCCTCCACCAGGTACCAGTCCTCATACCCCGGGCCCTCGTCCTGGGGCAGCCGTTCGCGCGCCGCTGCGGCCGACCAGGGCCACGGCAGCATCGCGATCCGGAATACGGCCGAGCCGTGAAATCCGACCGGCGGCGTGCGCCCCAGCGAGCGGTGAAACGCGACCTGCGCGCGCTCGTACGCGTCTACCGCCGCGGCGTCCAGCGGGCGATGCCAGAAGATGTAGGCAAGCACCTCAGAATGCCGGCTTGATCCAGTCCATATGCGAGCGCAGCTCGCCGCCGACCTGCTCGATCTGGGTGGCGGCCTGTTCGGCGCGCATACGCTTGAAGTTCTCCTGGCCCGCGCGGTTCTCGGCGATCCACTCGCGGGCGAAATCCCCCGACTGGATCTGTTTGAGGATCTCGCGCATGCTGGCCCGCGTCTCCTCGGTGATCACGCGCTTGCCGCGCGTGTAGTCGCCGTACTCGGCGGTGTTTGAGATCGAGTAGCGCATGCCCGCGAGACCCTTCTCGTACATCAAATCGGCGATCAGCTTGAGCTCGTGCAGACACTCGAAGTAGGCCATCTCCGGGTCGTAGCCCGCGTCGACCAGGGTCTCAAAACCGGCTTGCACGAGCTCCGAGGCGCCGCCGCAGAGCACCGCCTGCTCGCCGAACAGGTCGGTCTCGGTCTCGTCCTTGAAGGTCGTCTCGATCACGCCCCCGCGGGTGCAGCCGATGCCCTTCGCGTAGGCGAGCGCGAGCGCGCGCGCGTTGCCGCTCGAGTCCTGCGCGATCGCGAGCAGGCCCGGTACGCCGCTGCCTTCGGTGAACTGGCGCCGCACGAGGTGGCCGGGCCCCTTCGGCGCGACCATCGCCACGTCGACGTCCGCCGGCGGCTGTACCTCGCCGTAGTGGATCGAGAAGCCGTGGCCGAACAGGAGCATGTTGCCCGCCGCGATCCCGTCGCGGACCTCGGTCTCCCACACCTGGCGGTGCAGCTCGTCGGGGACGAGCATCATCACCAGGTCGCCGCGGCTCGCCGCGTCGGGGATCGACACGACCTCGAGGCCCTGCTCGCGCGCGGAGGCGGCCGAGGAGGAGTCCTCGCGCAGACCCACGACGACGTCGACGCCGGATTCCTTGAGGTTGAGCGCATGGGCATGGCCCTGCGAGCCGTAGCCGATGATCGCGACGGTCTTGCCGTCGAGCAGCTCGAGGTTGGCGTCGTCGTCGTAGAGCATCTGAGGGCGCAGGCTATCGCTACGCGTGCGCGGACGCGACCAGGGTGCGCCCGGGTATGGCGAGCTTGCCGTCCGCCTCGGCGTAGCGTTGCATGCGGGCCGCGAGGCCCCTGCGGATCTCGGCGATCTCGGCCTCGGGCCGGCTGAGCGCGGCGTCGTGGAAGGAACGCGAGACGTCGAGCGTGGTCTCCCAGAACACGTCGAAGGATGGGTGGCGGTGGACGACATCCAGCGCCTGGACGTCGATCCCCGCAAAGCCAGCGTCGGCGAGCAGTTCGCCGACGCCAGCCGGATCGCCGAGCACGAACGGACCGGGCGTGTTCGCGGGCGGTGGGCTTGCCAGACCGCGCTCGACGAGCTCGAGGCTGGGCAGCAGCGCCCAGGGGTTGTGCTGCACGGCATCCCAGACGGCCAGCGCCAGCCGTCCGCCCGGGCGCAGCACCCGGCGAGTCTCCGAGAGCGCGGTCGCCGGATCGGCCATCAGCATGTAGCCCCAGCGGCAGAGGACGATCTCGACGCTCGCGAGCGGCAGGTCGATCCATTCGGCGCTCAGGACCTGGAACTCGACGTTGCTCAGCCCGAGCTCGCTCGCGCGAGCGCGCGCGCCGTCGAGCATCGCCTCGGCCTGGTCGGAGATGATCACCCCGCCGAGCGGCGCGACGAGTTCGGCCGCGAGCATGCCCGTCTCGCCGAGACCGGCCGCGAGCTCGAGAACCCGCTCGCCCGGCTGCGGCGAGACCGCGTCGAGCATCCAGCGCGAGACCGGCATGCCGAGCCCGCGAATCGCCTCCTGGCGGCGAGTCCAGCCGGGCGCGGCAGCTTCCCAATTGGCGAGACTCGCCGCGCGATGGGCGTTCGCATCGAACACGTTCACACCAGCTCCGTGCGCCGCAGCTTGAAGGACAGCGTGCGCGGCAGCCGCCCGCTCACCAGCTCGACCCGCTTGGGCACCTTGTACGGGGCGAGCCGCTCGGCGCAGTGCGCGCGCAAGGTCGCGGGGTCAACGCTGGCCCCCGCGCGCGGTACGACGATCGCGACGACGGCCTCCCCCCAACGGTGATCGGGGCGGCCGACGACCGCCGCCTCGAGCACGTCGGCGTGGGCCTCCAATACCGCCTCGACCTCGGCCGGAGCGATGTTCTCGCCGCCGCTGATGATCGTGTCGGCCTTGCGGCCGCTGACGTGCAAGCGGCCGTCGTCGTCGAGCCAACCGAGATCGCCGGTGTGCAGCCAGCCGTCGCGGGCGGGCGACCGCGGCGCGACGGTCGGGCCGGCGACGAGGATCTCCCCGTCATCGGCGATGCGTACGCGTGTGCAGAACAGCGGCGGCCCAGCATGCTCTGAAGTGTCCTTGATCGGCCTGACGGCCTCAGCGACCCGGGCCGTGAGTCGATCGCCGTCCTGCTCGCGAGCGCCCTCGGCGCAGGCGGCGGGGACGGTCGCGACCTGCGAGCAAGCCTCGCTCAGGCCGTAGGTAAGAGACACCGGCACCTGGCGCGCGCGTGCGCGCTCGAGCAGCGCGGCGGGCACCGGCCCGCCGCCGATCAGCGCGCAGCGAAGCTGCGGAGGGCGCTGCAGGCCGGCATCGAGCAAGCGGCCCAGCATCGTCGCCACCAGTGAGACGAGCGTGATGTGGCGCTCGCGAAGCGCGCGCAGCATGACGTCCGCGTCGAAGTGCTGCTCGAGCACGGCGGTGGTCGCGTAGATCGCCGAGCGCAAGAGGATCGACAGGCCGCCAACGTGTGAGACCGGCAGCGCGCACAACCAGCGATCGCCCGGGTCGCGACCCAGCGCCACCGCCGAGCCCAGGGCGCTCCAGAGAAAGTTGCCGTAGGTGAGCGCGACGGGCCGTGGCACAGCGCTCGTGCCGGACGTGTGGATCACGACGGCGACGGCGTCGAGGTCGTGCGTGGGCTGCTCGCCGAGCGTCTGCCCGGCCGGGCCCTCCCCCAGCGGCTCGTCGACCACAAGCGCGACGTCCTCGCACAGCGGCGCGCGCTCCGCGGGCGCGAGACGAACGTCGACGGGCACGGCGACGGCGCCCGCCAGCAGGCAGGCGTGCAACGCTCGCGCAAACGCAAGGCCCGGTGGGAGCGCGATCGCGACACGGTCGCCGCAGTCGACGCCGCGCGCGCGCAGCTCCAGCGCGCCTGCGCTCGCGGCCGCGTACAGCTCCGTGTACGAGCAGCGCTCCTCCGGGCCCTCGAGGGCGATCCACTCGGGCCGCGCCCGCGCGGCTCGAGCGAGCCAAGCTTCCACCTCCATCGCCACAGGCTACCTGTAGCGTAGCTAGCCTTCCCGCCATGACGACAGCGAATATGACCAGTTGGAAGACGGCGGACGCCACTTTCGAGGACATCCGCTACGAGAAGTCGACCGGGCCGACCAGGGGAATCGCGAAGATCACGATCGACCGTCCGGAGGTCCGCAACGCGTTCAGGCCTCAGACGATCGTCGAGATCTCGCGGGCGCTCGAGGACGCGCGCGAGGACACCGAGATCGGCGTGGTCGTGTTGACGGGCGCGGGCGAGCTCGCGTTCTGCTCAGGCGGCGATCAGCGGGTTCGCGGAGACACGGGCTATCTCGCCGAGGACAGCGCCGGCAAAGCCGGGATCGGACGCTTTCACGTGACCGATCTGCACGTCCAGATCAGGCGGCTGCCCAAGCCGGTCGTGGCGATGGTCGCCGGCTACGCGATCGGCGGCGGCCACGTCTTGCATCTCGTCTGCGACCTGACGATCGCGGCGGACAACGCGCGGTTTGGACAGGTGGGACCGAAGGTCGGCTCGTTCGACGGCGGCTTCGGCGCGGGCCTGCTGGCGAACACGGTGGGCCCTAAGAAGGCAAAGGAGATCTGGTTTCTGTGCCGGCAGTATTCGGCGCAGGAGGCGCTCGAGATGGGGCTCGTGAACACGGTCGTTCCCCTAGCGCAGCTCGAAGAAGAGACGATGAGCTGGTGCGCGCGGATGCTCGAGCTGTCGCCTTTCGCGCTGCGTATGCTCAAGGCGAGCTTCAACGCGGCCGAGGATGGGCTGGCGGGAATTCAACAGCTCGCACACGACGCGAACCTGTTGTTCTACGAAAGCAAAGAGGCGCAGGAGGGCCGCGACGCGTACCTGGAGAAACGCGCACCCGACTACTCGAAGTTTCCGAGGCGCGCATGACATCGGTGACATCCGCGGGCGCCACCGTCGCCGGGCAGGCGCCGGCTGGGCGCCCGAGCGTGGTGCGGATCTGGGTGATGGCCGCGCGCCTGCGCACGCTGCCGGCGGCGATCGCGCCTGTCCTCGTCGGGACCTCGCTGGCGCTGGGCGCGGGGCACTTCGAAGCGCTCGCGTTTGTCGCGGCGCTGCTCGGCGCGATGTTCATCCAGGTCGGGACCAACCTGTCCAACGATTACTCCGACGCGAGACGCGGAGCGGATAGCGAGGATCGGCTGGGCCCCGTGCGGGTGACCGCCGGCGGGCTGGTGCCGCCCAAGCAGGTGCTGACGGCCACCTACGTGACGTTTGGTCTGGCGGTCGCCTGCGGCGCGTATCTCGTCGCGGTCGCCGGCTGGGAGCTGCTCGCGGTCGGGGCGGCGTCGATCCTCGCGGGGGTGCTGTACACGGGCGGACCGCGACCGTACGGCTACGAGGGACTGGGCGAGCTGTTCGTGTTCCTGTTCTTCGGCGTGGTTGCGGTCGTCGGCTCGTACTTCGTACAGGTCCAGGCGCTGCCCTGGCAGGCATTCGCGTGCTCGGTGCCGGTGGGGCTGCTGGCGAGCGCGATCCTGGTGGTGAACAACGTCCGGGACATCGACTCCGACCGGCGCGCGGGCAAGCGCACGCTCGCGGTGCGTCTCGGGCGCGCAAGGACTCGCCGGCTGTACACGGCGATGCTGGCCGGGGCGTTCGTCAGCGTCCCGGTGCTGTGGGCGCTCGGGATGTCGCCCTGGCTGATGCTCAGCTGGCTGACGATCCCGCTCGCGCTCGCGCTCGTGCGGATCGTGAGCAACCGGGTCGACGGACCCGCTCTGAATGGCGCGCTCGCCAGGACGGGGGCACTGCAACTGCTCTTCTGTGTGCTGCTCGCCGCCGGGATCCTCGCCGGCGGCGGGATCTGATGGGGGCCGCAGGCCCGGTCATGGGCACTACCGAGGGCGCACGTTCACATCGAGCGGCCGACCGGATGGATGCCCGAGCGTGATCCGAGGGGCTCGCGCGTGAACCTCCAGATCGAGCGGCGCGAGCTGCGCCTGAAGCGCCCGCTCGAGACGGCTCACGGCGTGGTCCGCGCGCGCGAGCTTTTGCTTTTGACGCTGACCGACGCGGACGGGGTATGCGGCTACGGCGAAGCCGCGCCGCTAGAGGGCTATGACGCGGTGAGCACTGCCGAGGTGCGGGACGCGCTCGAGCGCTACAGGCCGGCGCTAGCGGACGCGCAGCAGATGAATGGCGCGCAGGTCATCGACGCGTGCCGCAGGATCGCGGACCTGCCCCAGGCGCTCGCAGCCGTCGAGATAGCCCTATGGGATCGCGCGGGCAGGCGTGCAAACAAACCCATCGCGGAGCTCTTGACAGACGATCCCGCGCGCGACATCCAGGTCAACGCAACGATCGGCGCCACCGATCGCCGGGGCGCGGCCGAGCAGGCCGCCGCGGCGGCCGCGCGCGGCTTTCAGTGCATCAAGGTGAAGGTCGGCCTCGGCGACGACGCGGGGCGGATCGCGGCCGTGCGCGCGGCGACGGGCCCGCAGCCGGCGCTGCGCCTGGACGCGAACGGCGCCTGGGATGTAGAGCAGGCGGTGGCGAGCATCGAAGCGCTGGCGCCCGCCGGGTTGGAGCTCGTCGAGGAGCCGACACACGGACTGCGCGCGATGCGCGAGGTGCGCGAGCGGGTGAGCACCAGGATCGCGATCGACGAGACCGCCGGCGAGCCGGGCGCGCTCGGGGCCGGCGTGGCGGATGCGGTCTGCCTGAAGATCGGGCGTTGCGGAGGCATTTCGGGATTGATCGCGGCGGCGGCGCTCGCGCGACACTCCGGCGCCGAGGTGTACGTCGCGTCGACGCTCGACGGCCCGCTGGGGGTGGCTGCGGCGCTGCATGCGGCGGCGGCGCTCGCTTCGCGCGGACCGGTCGCCGCGTGCGGGCTGGCGACGCTCGACATCTTCGAGGGGCTCGAGAACGAGCTCCCCGCAGTCGATGGCCGCATCGCCCTACCCGCGGCCCCCGGTCTCGGCGTCGGCCCGTTTCCCTAGCACGCGCGCAAGTGCGTCGGGACTCTCCAACGGCAGACGGTGGCCTCCGGGCACGACCGCGAGCTCCGCATCCGGGAGAAGCTCGACCATCCGCCGCGCCAGCGCCTGAAACTTCGCGTCGCGCTCGCCGGCGAGGACGCTGACGGGCAGCTCGAGCTCGCGCAATCTCGCCCATAGCGGTTGCATCTCCCCGGTGCCGATGCCGCGCAGCACCGCGGCGAGCGCGTCGGGGCGGTTGCGGCGCTGATCGGCCCATGCCCGCTCTCCGACCTCGGGAGGATCCCCGGCAAACAACGGCTGCGCCTGCCAGCGCTCGATGAACTCATCGAACGGACGCTGCTCGAGCTCGTCGGCCAGAGCCCGGTCGGCTGCCCGGCGCTCGGCCCGCTCGCCGGGATCCTCGATCCCGGGCGTGCTCGCCACCAGCACGAGTCGCGCAACGCGCTCGGGCGCCGCCAGCGCGACGTGCAGGGCGATGCGCCCGCCGAGCGAATAGCCGCACAGCGCAAAGCGCTCGGGTGCATGCGCCAGAACATCCGCCACGCATCCGGCGAAGGAGATCGGCCGGGGTGAATCTGCGTGGTCGCCGTGTCCGGGAAGGTCCAGCGCCAGGGCCCGGTAGCGTGCAGCGGGCAGGCACGAGGTCACACCCTCCCAGGCGTGATGGGTACCGCCGAAACCATGCAGTAGAACGAGGTCTTCCGGCATCGAGGCATCGTAATGTCCGACTCCACAGCGACACCACCGCGGACGCCAACGTCCGCATGACCGGCGCGGGCGACACCTACGTGCTGCTGCGCGCATTCGTCGACGAGCTCGCGCGCTGCGGCTTGCGGGCCGCCTGCACCTCGCCGGGCTCGCGCTGCGCGCCGCTCGTCCTGAGCCTGGCGCGCGAGCCGCGCCTGCGCTGCTACTCGCACGTCGACGAGCGCTGTGCGGGGTTCTTCGCGCTCGGGCTCGCGAAGGCATCCGCGAGGCCGGTCGCGGTGACCTGCACCTCGGGCACGGCCGCGGCCGAGCTGCTACCGGCGGCGATCGAGGCACGCGAGGCGCGGGTGCCGCTGTTGCTGTTGACCGCGGACCGCCCGAGCGAGCTGCGGGAGACCGGAGCCGGCCAGGCGATCGACCAGCTGAAGCTGTTCGGCGCCGCCGCCAAGTGGTTCTTCGAGGTCGAGACGCATGCGGCGACTCCCGCGCTGCTGCGCTGGATGAGAACGCTCGCCTGCCGCGCATACTGGACCGCGCTGGAGGGGCGTCCGGGCGCGGTGCACCTGAACTTCCCGTTGCGCGAGCCGCTGGTCACCGACGCGCCGCTTGAGGGCGACGCGACCGGCCGCCCGGATGGCGCGCCGTACGTCTGGCGGCGCTCGCTGCGCTCGGCGGCCGCGGGCGACCTCGCCGAGCTGATCGGATCGGCGCGCCGCGGCGTGCTCGTCGCCGGGCGCCACGAGCGACCGGCCCCGCTGGGGACGGCCGCGGCCGCCTTTTGCGAGTCCGTCGGCTGGCCCCTGCTGGCCGACCCGCTGTCGGGCGCGCGCCGCGGACCGGCAGCGATCGCCCACTACGATGCCCTGCTGCGCGACGAGCCGTTCACGCAAGCGCACGCGCCCGATGTCGTGATCAGGGTCGGCGACCTGCCGGTGTCCAAGCCGCTGCGCAGCTGGCTCGCGAGCCTCGATGGCGTGCGCCAGCTGATCTGCGACCCCGAGGGCGCCTGGCAGGATCCCGCGTCGGTGCTGAGCGAGTCGCTCGCGCTCGAGCCGGTCGCGGCGCTGACAGCGATCGGGTGCCCGGCGGCCCGCGAGCGGGCCGGCAGCTCGCAGGGCAGCGGCGGCGCAGCGCCGCCCGAGCGCGACTGGCTCGACTCCTGGCGAAGCGCGGACGAGCTCGCGGCCGAGGCGATCCTGGGCGAGCTCGTGGGCGACGCGCTGAGCGAGCCGGCCGTCGCCGCCGAGCTGGGCGTGCTGCTGCCCGAGTCGGCCACGCTGTTCGTCGCCTCCTCGATGCCGGTGCGCGAGATCGAGAGCTTCTGGCCGGTGCGAGCCGATCCCCCGCGGGTGCTGTGCAATCGCGGCGCGAACGGAATCGACGGGACGGTCTCGAGCGCGTTCGGCGCCGCCGCGCACGCGGACTGGCCGGTGGTGGCGCTGATCGGCGACGTCGCGCTCGCCCACGATATCGGCGGCCTGCTCGCCGCGAGGCGCCTGGATCTGAAGCTGACGATCGTGCTGCTCGACAACGCGGGCGGGGGGATCTTCGACTTCCTGCCCGTCGCCAAAGCGAAGATGGCGAGCGAGGGCGACATCTACACGCGCCACATCGCGACCCCGACCGGGCTCGACTTTGCCGACGGCGCGCGCCTCTACGGCCTGGCGTATGAGCAGGTCGGAACGATCCCCGAGCTGCGCGGCGCGCTGGAGCGAGCGCTCTCGCCGGGAGCTCGCGCGACGATCGTGCACGCGCGCACGCAGCGCGAGAGCAACGTCGAGCTGCACGGCCGTGTGTGGCGCGCGGTGTCCGCGGCGCTCAGCCAGCCAGCAGCGGCAGCAGCGCCTGGAGCTTGATCTCCGTCTCGGCCAGCTCGGCTCGCGGATCGGAGTTGCGCACGATGCCGTTGCCGGCGTAGCAGCGCGCGAGGTTGCCGCGCAGCAGCGCGCAGCGCAGGGCAACGCAGAACTCGCCGTCGCCGGTTGCGTCGGTGAAGCCGACCGGCCCCGCGTACCAGCCGCGATCGAGCCCCTCGAGCGCCGGGATCAGCGGCGCTGCGTCGCTCAGCGGCTCCCCTCCGACCGCGGGCGTCGGGTGCATCAGGCCGGCGAGGTCGAGCACGTCGATCGGCGCGGCCAGCTGCGCCCTGATCGGCGTGGCGAGGTGCTGGATGTTCGCGATCCTCGCGAGCGTCGGCTCGGGCGCGGCGGCCGTCCAGACCGAATGCGGGCGCAGCGTGCGCTCGATCCGCCGCGCCACGATCGCGTGCTCCTCGCGATAGCTGTCGTCGCGCAGCAGCTGCTCACCGAGGTGGTCGTCGACGGCCGGGTCGGCGCTGCGCCTGCTGGAGCCGGCCAGCGCGAGCGTGCTCACCCGGTTGCCTTCGCGACGCACCAGCAGCTCGGGACTTGCCGCGACGAGCGCGGCGTCGCCGCGCCCCACGCAGAGACAGAAGCATCCGGGGAAGGCGTCGCGCAGGACCCCGAACACGGCGGCCGGGTCATAGGCGCGCGGAGCGTGCACCTGGACCTCGCGAGCGAGCACGACCTTTTCCAGACGGCCGCGACCGATCAGCTCGGTCGCGCGGGCGACCGCCGCCTCGTAGTGCTCGGGCGGCATCGCGCTGACCACCTGATAGCGCCCGCTCGGCGCCGGGTCGAGCAGCGGCAGCCGTGCCTGTTCGCCGCCCGCAGGCGCGCCGCCCGGCCGGCCGAGCCGCAGCTCCGCCACGCGTGCTTCCAGGCGCTCGAGCCGTTCGGCGGCCGTGTCGTCGGGCGCGACGAGCGCGGCGAGCGTCAGGCGCACGTTTGGCTCATCGCCGCGGCGCGGGCCTGCGCTGCGCCGGATCGCGACCTCGGGCACGACCAGCGACGCGGGGTCGAACCCCGCCCACGCGGGTGACCCGCCGCCGTCGGGGGCGAACGCGAACCCGCAGACGGCGATCGGCGCTTCGCCCGCGAGCTGATCGAGCTCGCTGCGCTCGCCGCCTACGGCGTCCGCGGCCAGGCGGCGCCAGCACTCGGCCAAGGTCGCGAAACGCTCGCTGCCCGCGCCGCTCAGTTTCACCGCCTCGCCGAGCGTCGCGAGCGCCGCGCCACCGCGGTCGGGCTGCTCCAGCGCGAACCACGGCTCGTGCTGGCGCCGCGATGCGCATGCGACCGCGCTGGGGTCGACGTCCGGCGAGAGCTCGAGCGTGCTCGTCGCGAGGGTTCGCCTCCCGGCGCGGCGTGCGCGCCGCACGGCCCGTTCGAGGCGCGCGCGGAGCGCCCGGCGATCCTCCTCTCCCAGCACCGGCCGCTCTCTTGCCCTACGGCCGACTCGATCCTCGAACTTCGGCGGCGTCATCGGACGTGGGCGGGCAACGCAGACTGTTTGTAGGAGTTAGGTCTCGCTTCGCCCGCGCGAGATCGCGATCTCGCCGGTGCGCATCATCTCGATCAGTCCGAACGGGCGCACCATTCCCTCAAACGCCTCGATCTTCTCGGTCGTGCCCGTCACCTCGATGATCACCGAGCGCTTGGTCACGTCGACGACCTTGCCCCGGAAGATTTCCGCGATCTGCATCAGCTCGCCGCGCTGCGCGCCGTCGGCCGCGACCTTAAACAGGGCGAGCTCGCGCGCGACCGTGTCGTCCGGCTCGAGGTCCCTGATCTTCAGCACGTTGACGAGCTTGTGCAGCTGCTTTGTCACCTGGTCGATCGGGTGCAGCGCGCCGTCGACGGTCAGTGTCACGCGCGAGACGTGCTCGTCGTCGGTCGGCCCGACGGTCAGCGTGTCGATGTTGAAGCCCCGGCGCGCGAACAGGCCCGCGATCCGCGTCAGCACGCCGGACTTGTTCTCGACGAGGATCGAGAGGACGTGCTTGCGCCCGGTTCGCAGCCCCGCCGAAGCCTCGAGCTCCGCCAGGCTCAGCGGTTCCTTCGTGCCGGGCTCGCCCACCGCTCAGCCCACCATCTCGCGGGCGGGCTGGCCGGCGGGGATCATCGGATAGGTGTTCTCCTCGCGGGTGACGCGGACGTCGACCAGGACGGGACCCTCGGTCTCGATCGCGCGCTTCATGTCGGCGACGAGCGTGGCCTTGTCCTCAAAGCGCATCCCGGTCGCGCCGTAGGCATCCGCGAGCTTGACGAAGTCCGGAAACTTGCCCATTTCGACATGGCTGTATTTGCCGTCCCAGAAAAGCTCCTGCCACTGCCTGACCATGCCGAGGAAGCCGTTGTTCATGATGAACACCTTGATCGGGATCTGCTCCTGCGCACAGGTCGCAAGCTCCTGGGCGTTCATCTGCACCGAGCCGTCGCCCGCGACGCAGCACACCAGCTTGTCAGGACAGCCGACCGCCGCGCCCATCGCTGCGGGCAGGCCGAAGCCCATCGTCCCCAGCCCGCCGGAGTTGATCCAGCGCCGCGGCTCCGGGAAGTCGTAGTACTGCGCGGTCCACATCTGATGCTGTCCGACATCGCTTGAGATGATCGCCTTGCCGCCGGTCGCCTCATAGAGCGCTTGGATCATGTATTGCGGCTTGATCTCGCTGTCGGCAGAGTCCTCATAGCTGAGCGGATACTTCGCGCGCCAGCCTTCGATCCGCTCCCACCAGGTCGAAAGCCGCGACTGGTCGGCGCTGAGCGCGCGGTACTCGATCGCGAGCTTGGCCAGCACACGCCTCGCGTCGCCGACGATCGGGATGTGCGCGGGCACGTTCTTGGAGATCTCCGCGGGGTCGATGTCGATGTGGATGAACTTCGCCTTCGGCGCGAACTCCGACAGCTTGCCGGTGATGCGATCGTCAAAGCGCGCGCCCACCGCACAGATCAGGTCGGCCTCGTCCATCGCGTAGTTCGCCGTCCGCGTGCCATGCATCCCGAGCATGCCCAGCCATTGCTCGTGCGGAGCCGGGAAGGCCCCGAGCCCCATCAGCGTGCACGTCACCGGAAACCGGTCGCAGCTGGCAAGCTCCACGAGCTCGCGCGACGCGTTGGCGTTGACGACGCCTCCGCCGGCGTAGATCACCGGGCGCCGGGCCGACGCGAGCGCCTTCGCGGCCTGCCGGATCTGCTTCTGGTTGCCCTCGGTCGTCGGTTGATAGCCGGGCAGGCGCACATCGGTCACCGGCTCGTACTCGATCTCGCCGCGCGAGAGGTCCTGGGGGACGTCGACCAGCACCGGCCCGGGCCGGCCAGTGCGGGCGATGTGAAACGCCTCGTGGATCGCCCGGGGAATCTCGTGCGGATCCTGGATCATGAACGAGTGCTTGACGATCGGCATCGTGATTCCGATCGTGTCCGCCTCCTGAAAACCGTCGGTGCCGAGCAGCTCGGTCCTCACCTGGCCGGTGATGAACACGACCGGAACGGAGTCCATCATCGCGTCGCAGATCGGCGTGGCCAGGTTGGTGGCACCGGGCCCGCTCGTGGCAAATGCGACTCCCACCTTGCCGGTCGCCTTCGCGTAGCCCTCGGCCGCGTGCCCGCCGCCGGCCTCGTGGCGGACGAGGATGTGTCTGATTCCGGCCCCCACGAACGCGTCATAGGTGGGCAGGTTCGCGCCGCCGGGCAATCCGAAGACGACGTCGGCGCCCTCGGCCTTCAAACATTCCATGATCGCGTCAACCGCTCGCATAGGGAGGCAGTCTACCAGTGGGTTTTCCGCCGCTTTCGCGGGCCTGTGCGCGGCTCGTCTCGGCGATTTCGCGCGACCGGTTATGCCCCGCGCCTGCAGATTCCTTTCCCTTTAGACCACGAGGCCCAAGGCCCTAACGGCCCGCCGGGACGGGACGAGACGCGAACTGATAGTTCGGTGTACGCGAGCGGCCCGCTTGAAGTGCATTTGCCGAGCCTGCTTGCGCGCAGATCGATGCGGACCTGCTCGCTTTAGTAGCCGCCGCCGGGCTTGAAGATCCAATTGAGTCCATGTCCGTTCGCGGTGCTCCCGCCCCAGCTCGCCCAGCGGATGTGGGTCACGAGGCCGCTCGGATCGCCGCCATTGAAGATCCTCGCGGGCTTGGCTGTTCCCCAGCCCGCGCCGCTGGGCAGTGCAAAGGACGCCGAGCCGAGAACGACTTTGCTCGCCGCGGCTGTCGCGCCGCCGGCCTGCAGCCACGCGCCGCTCAACGAACAGGCCAGCGCAAGCGCGGCCACTAGCTCGACAATGTTCAGCGTCTGCGCATGAGGACAAGCGAAGTGCTCATTGCGGCGAAGCCTCAGAACGCGCGGTAGGAGCTTCTGGTAATGGTGAAGCCGTGACGTGAGCGATTGTCACAGCTAACCGCGCTTGCGCTGATTGAACACGTCACCTTGATCGGGCCGCCGCTCCATTTGCCCCCGCTTTTGAGTGCCACTGGGTGTGTACCGACAAAGGAGTCCTGGCTGAGTCGTGCGAGCGATGGATGGCCAACCGAACCGAGGAAGACGAAGCCCGGGTCGCCGATGCCCTTGGCCTTCGGAGCGGGTACCGGTTTGGCGCTACACAGCAGCTGAGTCGCCGGCCTGTTGGGCGGATGGATGGCGACGCCACACGTTACGCGCCGGCCGAGCGCCGTCCACAACGGCGCTCGGGACGGCGCGGCCAGCGCAGCCGCGGGTGCGACTGCGCCGACGGTGCAAACGAGAACCAGCAACCGCCGCCGGCGCACGCCACGTATTTGGGAGAAGGCCCGTGTGCTCATTTGCATTCGTGGCATAGCTCAGACGCGACCTGCTTCAGCGCGAACACGGAGGCGCGTTCCGATTCGACTTCGAATGTGTCGTTGCGAACCTGCAGCCATCCAAACGCTACCGGCTGCTTCGCGCCGAAAAGCGGCGATGGGCTGTCGTTGACGCCGTATTCTGCGTTGGTACCGATCCCGGGGAACCTCTTCCTCGTAAATCCAGCGGGCCAACCCCGTCGACGTCCTGCTTGAGGGTGTTTCGCATAGAGAGCCGCATCGGCCACGACCAGCGAGTCGTTGCCGCCGCGGTGTGTGCACATGGCGCTGGTAGGTTCCGTCGTGCATTCCAAGATATGTGCGCCAGCGTCTTCGGGCTTGAACGTGGCGAACGTACAGACGCTGATCTCGATGCCGTCACGAACGCTTTTCGTTGGGGGTTCTTCGACGACCGCGCCTGGAAAGTCCTCGTCTGGGAGCAGACCGGCACACCCACGGAAGGGGAGCGCCTTGGCAGGCTTCGGTTTGGGTTTCGCCGCCGCGACCGGCGCGAACATCACAGCACATCCCAGGATCAGCGCCACTATGGACACTGCGCACGACTTGACGCGCATGACGCAAGCCCCCCGTTCGATCGTCGCTAGTCTCAAGGCGACAATAGCACCAACGCTCCGTGCTATCCCCAGATCCTCTAGCCCGGTGAGCAACGTGCTCTCGCGGTTGACTCCCATATCGAGATATTAGAGTGACCGCATCCGGCCGCGCTGCGGCCAGCCCTGGAGGCAGTTTCAGCGCCCCGCCGGTGGCATCAGCCTGGTGTTCTCCCTATTTTATGAACTGCCGGTTTTAGGAGCGACGAGGCACGTACCCGATCCGGTCCCACAGTCCAGTCGCCGCAGACCCAGTAAAGCTTCGGCTCGCGACGAACATCTTGCATGTGCTGCAGCGGCATGTGCCTCAGATGGCGGCGAGCTGCAGGATCAGATGGCGGCGAATTGCAGGACTGGCGTGGACTGACCCCAAGTTCTTGAAGCTGTCTCAAATATCGATTTTTAGAACCAACCCGTCAGAGATCAAGAAGAGCCTACCGCCACGCCGATCGCCAGCACGATCGCCCCGGCGAGCGTCACGACGATGAACGACGAGCGCAGCGAGACGTTGAGGAAGCGATTGCGCACCCAGGCGATCACGAACAGCTCGACGGCGACCACGCAGCCGGCGACGAGCAGCGCCGTGTGGACGTCTTGGATGATGAACGGCAGGGTGTGGAAGATTCCGCCGAGCGCGGTCATGCCGCCGGTGATGCTGCCGCGTACGACCGGCGACCCGCGGCCGGTTTCTTCGCCGGTGTCCGACAGCGCCTCGGACAGGCCCATGCTGACGCCGGCACCGAGCGCCGTCGAGATGCCGACGACAAGCGCGGTGTGGGAGTTCGACGAGACCGCCGCCGCGAAGATCGGCGCCAGCGAAGAGACGGTGCCATCGATCATCCCGACGAGCGCCGGCTGCACCACCCGCAGCAGGAAATCGCGCTCGTTGGCGAAGCCCGCGCGATGAATGAAGCGGCTGATCAGCGTCTTACGCGCGTCAGGCCGCTCGGGCGCCCGCTGGGACGTGCCTCGAGGCGCCGCCGCTTGCGTCGTTCCGCTGTCCATTCACCAGGTTATAGACAGCAGCTCGCTTCGGGCTCCCTTATCTCCGCTGGCCCGCCGGGGGCTGCAACGGCGCCTACGAACGCGCGCCTGGTGTCTGTTGCCAGGATTCGGGCGCGATCAGCACGTCGGGAAACTCGAGCTCCGCGCCACAGCGCGTACAGACGGCGTCATAGACCTTGGTGACGCGCCCGCAGCGCGGGCAGCGCCGGCGCAGCTCGTTGCTCTCGAAGCGGTAGGCGATCGCCGCGATCAGACCGAAGACGGGCACGAGCCCGGAGATCAGAAACCAAAGCCAGAACGAGCTCCCCTTGATCTTGCCGATGATCCCGCCGGCCAGCCCGAAACAGATGGCGAGGATGACATACGCCATACGCTCGCCTTCGCCTCAGAGCAGTACGCGCAGCGCCCACACGACGGCGGCAATCGCGGCGATCACGAGGACGAAGCCCGCGATCGCGGCGGCGACGCCGATCAGCACGTGCAGCAGGAAGTACCCGACGACGAGCAGCACGAGCACGGCGATGACCGTGCGACCGAGCGAACCCCTCGAGGAGCTTTGCTGGTTCATCTGGTTCATGGCTTCAGGGTAGCCGACGGGCCGGCCGCTCGCGGAGTCCAACCGATCGCGCAGGAGCACCGGGGCGAGGCCGAAGCGGCCGGGCGGGAATCGCTACCCCGCCCGGCCGCGCCATGCTCGCTTCCGGCAGAGGGAGACCGGAGAGGAGAGGGAGTGAGACGTGTTCGGGTCTTACACGTGCTCGGGTCCTGCGTTAGCCGCGTTCGCCGAGCGGACCGGCATCCCGGGCGGCCAGGCGCGCTGTCACCGTGTCTGGGCCGCCCCCGCCTGAGCGCGGGCTGACGCTCGCCAACCGGTAGCGGCGGATTCGCGGACCGCGCCCGGCGACGTCGTCCCCCTGCTCTGCCAGCAGCAGGAACCTTCGCGGGGACCCGGCGGTCGGATTGATCGTGTGTCTGTCCATGGATGCATGGTTGCGAATCGCCCGCCGCTTGCCTTTGGCCCGCAGTCCAAAATCTGCGCTGGTCGCGTATCGCGGGTGCCCGCGCGCGAGCGCGTAGGCGGCGCCGCACAGGGCGCTAGGCCCCCAGCTGCTCGTTGACGAGCTTGGCCACTTCGCCGCCGTCGGCGCGGCCCTTGGTCTCGCGCATCACGTACCCGACGATCGGTCCGATCGCCTTGGCGTTGCCTTCGCGCACACGCTCCGCGGCGTCCGGGTTGGCGGCTAGCGCAGCGGCCACGACCTGCGCGAGCTCGTCGGCGCCGTCGATCGCCGCCAGGCCCTCGGCATCGACGATCTGCGCGGGATCGCCGCCTTCGGCTACGAGCCGGTCGAGCACCTGGCGGCCGGCGCCCACGCTGATCCGCTTATCCGCGACGAGCCCCACGAGGCTCGCCAGCGCGTCGGGCTGGACGCGCGACGCCGCTGGATCCTCGCCCTCCTGAAGCCTGCCCACGAGATCGCTCGCGATCCAGTTGGCGAGCGTCTGCGCGGGCGCGCGCGGGTCCACCCGTGCGGCGAGCGCCGCCTCGAAGTAGTCGCCGAGCTCCAGCCGGAAGGCGAGCAGCCGCGCGCTGTCCGTGCTCAGTCCAAGTCGATCCTCGTAGCGCAACGCTCGATCGGCCGGCAGCTCTCCGAGCGCGGCGCGCGCTCGCTCGAGCATCTCCGCCTCGATCTGCACGGGCACGAGATCGGGCTCGGGGAAGTAGCGGTAGTCGTGCGCTTCCTCCTTGGAGCGCAACGAAGTGATCGCCCCCGACGCAGGGTCGAAATGCAGCGTCTCCTGGATCACCTCGCCGCCGCCACGCAGGATCTCCTCCTGGCGCGCCACCTCCGCCCGGATGCCGCGTTCGATGAACCGAAAAGAGTTCATGTTCTTGAGCTCGGTCTTGGTGCCAAGCCCCTGCGTACCAGCGGGACGCAACGAGATGTTGGCGTCGCAGCGCAGCGACCCCTCCTCCATGTTCACGTCGCTGACGCCGATCTGGCGCAGGGTCGTGCGCAACAGCTTCAACCACTCGCTCGCCTGCACGCCGGTGTGCAGGTCGGGTTCGGTGACGACCTCCGCCAGGGGAGTGCCGCCGCGATTGAAGTCGACGACGCTCACCTCCGACCCGTGGATCCGTCCGCTCGAACCGACATGCGTCAGCTTGGCCGCGTCCTCCTCGAGATGCACGCGGTGGATTCGCACCTCGCCGAGCGCGCCGCCGTGGCACAGCGGCTCGTCGTACTGGGAGATCTGGTAGCCCTTCGGCAGATCGGGATAGAAGTAGTTCTTGCGATGAAAGATCGAGCGCGGCGCGAGCTCGGAGCCGAGCGCCAGGCCGATCATCAGCCCGAGATGCACCGCCTGCGCGTTGGCGACCGGCAGCGCTCCGGGCAGGCCCAGGCAGACAGGGCAGGTGCGTGTATTCGGCGGCTCGCCGAACGACAGCTCGCAACCGCAGAACATCTTCGTGCGCGTTTTGAGCTGAACGTGTATCTCCAGGCCGATGACGGGTTCATAGCCCCGCTGCTCCTCCTGGCCGGCTTGCCGATCGCCCCGTTCAGACACGGGCCGCGCTCCCGTCAAACGCAATCGCCTGCTCGAGCGCGTAGGCCGCGTTCAGCAGCGAATTCTCGCTGAACGCCCGGCCGGCGATCTGAAAACCGACAGGCAGTCCTGCGCCGTGCTCGGTCGGAGCGCGCTGCTGCTCTCGCCGACCGTCGCGCTCGTCGCCGAGGCCGCACGGGATCGAGATCGCCGGGATGCCCGCGAGTGACATTGGCACGGTGAAATAGTCGCTCAGGTACATCGCCCAGGGATTTGCGGTCCTGGCCCCGAGCTCGAACGCGACGCTGGGCGAGGTCGGCGTCACCACGAAGTCGACCTGCGCGAACGCTTGCTCGAAGTCGTCGGCGATCTTCGTCCTCACTTTTTGCGCGCGCCCGTAGTAGGCGTCGTAGTAGCCGGCCGACAGCGCGTAGGTGCCGAGCATGATCCGGCGCTTGACCTCCGTGCCGAAGCCATCGTGGCGGGTGCGCTCGTACATGTCGAGCAGGTCCCGGGCGCCGGCGGCGCGCAGGCCATAGCGGACGCCGTCGTAGCGCGCGAGGTTGGAGGAGGCCTCGGCGGGGGCGAGCACGTAGTACGCGGACAGCGCATGCGAGCTGTGGGGCAGGCTGATCTCCCGCACGCTCGCGCCCAGCTCTTCGGCGAGCGCGAGCGTTCGCTCGAACGCCGCTCGCACTCCCGGCTCGATGTCAGCGTCGGCGACCCGAGCCGCGGAGGACCTGAGCTCCGCGGGCACGCCCAGGCGCATGCCGTCGAGCCGCTCGGCGGTCGGCAACTCGACCGGGTCGGGCAACTGCAGCGACGTCGCATCGCAGCGGTCGCGGCCGACCATGTGCCTGAGCAGCAGAGCGGCGTCGGTCACGTCGCGGGTCAGCGGGCCCGCCTGGTCGAGTGACGAGGCGAACGCGATCATCCCGTAGCGCGAGACCGCCCCGTAGGTGGGTTTCAGCCCGACGATCCCGCACAGCGCCGCCGGCTGTCTGATCGAACCGCCGGTGTCGGTGCCGAGCGCCCAGGGCACGAGGCCTGCGGCGACCGCGGCCGCGCTGCCGCCCGAGGAGCCGCCGGGGACGCGCGCCCTGTCCCAGGGGTTGAGCGTGGGGCCGAACGCCGAGTTCTCGGTCGATGAGCCCATCGCGAACTCGTCCTGATTGGTCTTCGCCAGCAGCGGCGCGCCGGCCTCGCGCGCACGCCGCACGACGGTCGCCGTGTACGGCGGCAGATACCCCTCGAGGATCTTCGAGCCCGACTGGCTGGGGATGCCCTGCGTACAGAACAGGTCCTTGACCGCGAGCGGCACCCCCGTCAGCGGCGCGTCGCCGTTCGCGCCATCCGGGGCGGCATCGGCGATCCAGGTGAAGCAGTTCAGCCCGCCGTCGGCTGCGCGGCCGTGCTCCTGCGCGCGGGCGCGATACAGCGCAAACAGCTCCCCGGCGGACAGCTCGCGCGTGGCGATCGCCCGCGCGGCCGCTGCGGCAGACAGCTCGACGATCTCCGCTCCGTTCATGCCTGAGGGCTCGGCACCGCGAAACCGTCGCCGCTGACCGCGGGCGCCTGGGCGAGTGCGAGCTCGCGCGGCAGGCACTCCGAGGGCTCGTCGGCGCGCAGCGCGCCTGTGAGCTCGACGACATGCGAGCTCGGCGGCACACCATCGAGCTCGAGCTCGGCGATCCGGGCGATGTGGTCGAGCACCGCGGACAGCTCTTTCGCGAGCGGCTCGATCTCCTCCTCGGCCAGCTGCAGGCGCGCGAGGCGCGCGACGTGGAGAACCTGTTCGCGGTCGATCACCGCGAGCATTCTACGGCGCGGCCGGCTCGGCTCGGCTGCTAGGCGATGCGCGTTCTTTCGCGCACCTGCAGGTAGCCGCCGCAGGTGATCGCCAAGGCGGCGATCAGCCCAAGCCAGATCCCGATCCTGATGCCGACCGACGCGTGGACCGGCCCGATCGTCGCGCTCGCGCTGGGATGGTGGACGATCCGGTAGAGGATCAACAGCGAAGACAGAGCGCCCAGGCCAAGCACGATCGCGCTCGGCTCGATCGGACTGTCGAGCGTGCGCCGGCTCGCGACCAGCGCGACCGCGCCGAGTGCCACGACGATCGTGATCAGCCAGATCCAGCGACTGTTGGTGAACGCTTCCCACCCTGTCGCGCCGAAGTTGGCGCTGATGTTCAGGCCGGTGACCGAGCTGACGTTCGAGCTCGCGCCGATCCAGTCAAAGAAGAACACAAAGATCAACAGCGCGACAGCGCCCACAGCGACGAGCTTGTCGGCGCGCTGCAGCTGCCTCCAGCCAGAGCTCATCGCATCGAGTCTCCCGGATTCGTCACCAACGCTCGCGGATTCGTCCTCAGGGCCGCCCGCCGGGCCCCCCGCCGTCGGGATACACGTCGTGGCTGTGGAGATCGGAACCGTTGTCGGAAGTCGGTTCGCGCGGCGGCGGTTCCGCCGGCTCGTAAAGCGAGGGACGTTCGTCTCGCATCGACTGCCAGGAGCCGACCAGGATCAGGATCGCTCCGGCGAGCGCCAGCCACGCGCCAGCCCGCACATCGGTGGCGGCCTGCGGGCGCTCGATCAGGCGCACGATCGCCGCGATCACCGCGATGATCCCGAACAGCGTGCTCCAGACGCCGGCTGCGACCGGCAGCGCGGTGCTGCGCTCGGTGAGCGTGCTCACGCCCAGCGCCAGGGCTGCCGCTGCTGCGGCGATCAGCAGCACGATTCCCGGTCCGAACGTGTCCCACGCGCTGAGCTTGCCGAAGGCGTTCTCATACCACGGCACGAACAGCGACACGATCACGCAGATCGCGCCGGCCAGCGCGAGCAACTCACCGACCCGCAGGCGCGCGAGGCTCACCGCTCAGCCTCCTGCTGGTCGCGCGCCGCCTGCAGCGTGTTGCGCAGCAGGCAGGCGATCGTCATCGGGCCGACGCCCCCGGGCACGGGCGTGATCGCCGAGGCGATCTCCGCGACCGGGGCGAAATCAACGTCGCCGACGAGTCCGCTGCGGTTCCCGGCCTCCTCGGGCGTGAGCCGGTTTTGCCCCACGTCGATCACGACCGCGCCCGGTTTGACGAAGTCGCGCTCGATCAGGCGCGGGCGACCGACCGCCGCGATCAGCACGTCCGCGCGGGCACACACCGACTGGAGATCGCGGGTACGCGAGTGGCAGATCGTCACCGTCGCGTTCGCCGCCAGCAGCAGCTGCGCCATGGGCTTGCCGAACAGGTTCGAGCGTCCGACCAGGACCGCCGCCGCTCCCTCCAGCTCGGTTTCGACGCTGCCCAACAGCTCGAGCACCCCGAGCGGCGTGGCGGGGCGCAAGCCGGGTCGCCCGAGCGCCAGCAGACCCGCGTTGACCGGGGTCAGACAGTCGACATCCTTGGCCGGATCCACGAGGCTCGTGAGCAGCGCGCCGTCGAGGTGCTCGGGCACGGGCAGCTGCAGGAGCACGCCGCTGACCGCGTCGTCGGCGTTCAGTTGGGCGAGCACCGCGACCACATCCTCGTGCGTGGCGTCCGCCGGCAGGCGCTTGTCGAACGGGACCATCCCGACCTCCGCGGACGCGCGCTGCTTACCCGCGACGTACAGCTGCGATGGCGGGTCCTCGCCGACCAGCACCGTCGCGAGGCCGGGAGCGCGCCCGCCGCGCTCGACGAACGCCCCCACCCCGTCGGCGACTTCGGCGCGCACGTGCGCCGCGATCGCCTTTCCGTCGATGATCGTGGCCGGCATCGAGCGCATCGTATGCGCTCGACTCCCCGGACCTCGGGTTCGTTCAGCGCCTGCTGACCGGCGCGTACTCGGCCATCAGCTTGCGCTCGGATCCGTCGCCCGCGAAGCGCACCACGATCACCCCGCCGGGCTCGACCCCGGTGATCACCCCCTCGCCGAAGGCGGCGTGCACGACGTCCTCGCCCAGCCGAAACACCTTGCCCGCGGGGGTGTCCGCGGCACCGGAATCCTCCCAGCGGGCCGTGCCATGAGGCCCGCGCGGCGCAGCGGCGCCGACGACCGCGCCCGGTGCTGCGCGACTGAGCACGAGCTCTTCCTCGCAGTCGGTCAGCTCCACGGGGATCTCATCGAGAAAGCGACTGCGCAGACTGTACGTCGGAGAGCCGAACACCGAACGCCGGCGCGCGTGGGTCAAATACAGCTCGCGCTTGGTGCGCGTCACGCCGACATAGAACAGGCGTCGCTCCTCCTCGAGCTCGCCTTCGTCGAGAGCGCGCGAATGCGGGAAGATCCCGTCCTCGCAGCCGGCGATGAACACGATCGGGTACTCGAGGCCCTTGGCGTTGTGCAGCGTCATCAGCGTCAGCAGGCCATCCTCCTCGCGCCGTGAGTCGGCGTCGGCGACAAGCGCGATTTGCTGCAGGAACACATCGAGCGTGTTCTCGCCGTCCGGCGCCGTCGCGTCGAACTCGCGCGCGACTTCGATCAGCTGGTCGAGGTTTTCGATGCGCCCCTGCGCCTCGATCACCTTCTCCGCCCCGCCCATCGCCTCGGCCTCGAGCGCGGCCAGATAGCCGGTACGGGACAGCACCGCTTCGAGCAGCTCGCCGACCGAAACCGCCTGCTGCACGAGCTCGGCCAGCCCCGCCATCGTCTGAGCGAAGCGGGTCAGCGACTTCACGGCTGCGGCGCCGAGACCGGGGATCTGCGCCGGCGCGGCGACGGCCTCCCAGACCGACACCCCGATCGTCGCCGAGTGCGAGACGATCCGCGCGAGCGACGTCTGCCCAAGCCCGCGCCGCGGGGAGTTGACCAGGCGCGTGAAGCTGACGACGTCGAACGGGTTCGCCAGCCAGGCCAGGTAGGCGATCGCGTCGCGAATCTCCTTGCGCTCGTAGAACTTGGTGCCGCCGATTACCTGATAGGCGATCTCGCGGCGCACGAGCGCATCCTCGATCACCCGCGACATCGCGTTTGTGCGGTACAGCACGGCGATCTCCGCGCGCGCGGCGCCCTCGTCGACGAGCCGCTCGACCTCGCCGACGACGAACCGCGCCTCGGCGTGCTCGTCCTCGAGCTCGCGCACGTGCACCGGGGAGCCGTCGCCGAGCTCGCTCCACAGGCGCTTGGCGATTCCGCCGCGGTTGTTCGCGATCACCGCGTTCGCGGCCCGCAGGATCGTTTGGGTGGAGCGGTAGTTCTGCTCGAGCTTGACCACGCGCGCGTCCGGGAAGTCCTCGCGGAAGTCGAGGATGTTGCGCACGTCCGCCCCGCGAAAGCCGTAGATCGCCTGCGAGTCGTCGCCGACCACCGCGAGGTTGCGATGACCCGTCAGCTGCACCCGCTGCCCGCGCGCCGGCGCCCGGCCGCCGCCGATCAGCAGCTGCAGCAGCCGGTATTGCGCGTGGTTGGTGTCCTGATACTCGTCGACGAGCACGTGCCTGAAGGCGCGCGCGTAGCGGGTGCGGACCTCCTCGTAGAGCTCGAACACGTTGACCGTGCGGAACAACAGGTCATCGAAGTCCATCGCGTTCATCCGCAGCAGATCGCGCTCGTAGCGCTCATACACGTCCGCGACGAGCTCCTCGAACGGCGAAGCGCCCGCGTGGCGGTAGTCGGAGGCGGCGCGCAGCTGGTTCTTGGCGGCGGAGATCTGGCTGTGGATCGCGGCGGGGGTGAACCGCTTGGGATCGATCCCGAGCTCGTCGATGCAGCGGCGGATCAGCCGTCGCGCGTCGGCCTGGTCGTAGATCGTGAACTGGCGGGTGTAGCCGAGGCGCTCGGCCTCGGCGCGCAGGATCCGGGCGCAGGCGGCATGGAAGGTCATCAGCCACATGCCGCGCGTGGCGCGCGCGAGCAGCTGCTCGACGCGCCCGCGCATCTCCTGCGCGGCCTTGTTGGTGAAGGTGATCGCCAGGATCTCGCTCGCGCGCGCCTGCCGCGTGTAGATCAGAAACGCGACCCTGTGCGTCAGCACCCGCGTCTTGCCGCTCCCGGCGCCCGCGAGAATCAGCAGCGGGCCCTCGCCGTGCGTGACCGCCTCGCGCTGGGGCTCGTTCAGCCCCTCGAGCAGGCGCTCGATCCGCTCCTCCTCGTCGGGGGCTAGCTGACCCGGCGGGCGCGGCGCATCGAGCTCGTAGGACATGGGGCCAGCATAGGGTTCAAGGCGGAGGCGATCTTGCCGGTGCGTCAACCCCCCGCGGGGTTGCGCCCGCGCAGCGGTCGCAGCGGCGTCACCTCGGCGACGGGCGCGTCCGGCGCCTGCCCGGAGGTCTCGCCCGCGTCCTCGCTGGAGCCCGCCGCGGAGGCCCGGCCGGAGAGCTCGCCGATCGCCTGCTCGAGCGCGCCGATGCGGCTCGCCAGGGTCTGGATCGCCTCGGCGATCGGATCGGGCAGGTGGATCCAGTCGGCGTCGGGACCCTCGACGCGGCGGCCTTCGACGCGCACGGGGTGGCCCGGGTTGCCGACCACCGTCGAGTTGGGCGGCACATCGGTGATGACCACGCTGTTGGCCCCGATCTTCGCGCCGTGGCCGATCGTGATCGGGCCCAGCAGCTTCGCCCCGGAGCCGATCGTGACGTTGTCCTGCACCGTCGGATGGCGCTTGCCGGTGGCGAAGCCGGTGCCGCCGAGCGTGACGCCCTGGTAAAGGGTGACGTCGTCGCCGATGTCCGCGGTCTCGCCGATCACGACGCCCGCGCCGTGGTCGATGAACAGGCCCTCGCCGATGCGTGCGGCGGGATGGATCTCGATGCCGGTCACCGCGCGCGCGAGCATCGACAGCGCGCGCGGCAGCAGCGGCACGCCGGCATTGTGCAGCGCGTGCGCGATGCGGTGGGCGAGCAGTGCGTGGATGCCCGGCCAGGTGCCGAGAATCTCCACCGGTCCGACGTCTCGGGCGGCCGGATCGCGCTCGCGCGCAACCGCGACGTCGCGACGCAGCTTGCTGGTGACCCGCGCGACAGCGTCGAAGCCGGACATGACAAGAGCGTAGCGAGCCGGCTGTGCGCGCCAGTCCGGGCTCGGCTAGGGAGCGAAGAACGCCTGTGAGACGTAGCGCTCGCCCGAGTCGGGCATGATCGTCACGATCCGCTTGCCCGCGGACTCGGGTCGCACGGCAACCTGGAGCGCCGCGTAGAGCGCGGCGCCGCCGGAGATCCCGGCGAGCACCCCAGCTCGCCGCGCGCAAGCCCACGCCGTGCGGATCGCGTCCTCGTCGGAGATGGGGATGACCTCATCCAGCAGCTCCCGGTCGAGCACCGGCGGCACGAACCCCGCGCCGATCCCCTGGATCCGGTGCGGGCCCGGCTTCCCGCCCGACAGCACGGCCGATCCGCGGGGCTCGACCGCGACGATCTGAAGCTGCGGGTTTCGCTCGCGCAGGTAGCCGCCCGCGCCGGTGATCGTGCCGCCCGTGCCGACCCCCGCGACGAGCACGTCCAACCGTCCATCGAGCGCCCGCTCGATCTCCGGGCCGGTGGTGCGTCGATGGACCGCGGGGTTTGCCGGGTTGGAGAACTGGTCGGGCAGGAAGACGCCCGGTTCGCGCGCCATCGCGCGCGCGGCGCTCACCGCCTCGCTCATCCCGCCGAGCGACTCGGTGATCTGCACCCGCGCTCCATACAGCCGCAACAGGCTCTCCCGCTCGCGGCTCATCCCCTGCGGAAGCGTCAAGACTAGGTCATAGCCTTTGGCGGCACAGACGAACGCGAGTGCGATTCCGGTGTTGCCGGAGGTCGCCTCGACGATCGTCATGCGCCCCGGCTCGATCAGACCTTCCGCCTCGGCCGCGTCGATCATCGCCACGCCGATCCGGTCCTTGACCGATCCTCCCGGGTTCTGCGACTCGAGCTTCGCGAACAGCTCGACGCCGCTCTCAAGCGCCGGCTCTCCCAACAGCTGCGGCAGCTCCACGATTGGCGTGTCCCCCACAAGCTCCGCAATGTTGATCGGGATTTGGGACATCTGCTGGCGCGGACAATAATGCCCGCGGCCGATGCGCATGCGCTCGACGCCCGGCCGCGCTGCCTACAAACGACGCGACATGACATGCACATCCAACGTCCGTTCGTCACGCGACCAGGTCGTGCTTTCGCAAACGGCGAAGCCCGCCGCCTCGTGGGCACGCCGCGCGACAACGTTGTCGATCACGACCGTGAGCCTCAGCTCCTGTGCCCCGCGCTCCCGCGCCCAGGCGGCACACGCATCGCACAGCAACCGGCTCCCGCGCCGGCCGCGAGCTGCGGGCGATATCCACATCGCCAGGAGCTGCGCCCACGCAGGCCTGTCGTCGGCAAGGCGCGCGAGCGCCAGCCCCAGCCAACGGTCATCGTCGTCGACGAGCAAATACGTTCGCTGCGTCGTTCCCTGCTCGGATTGCGCCGCCCATTGCTCCCACCATTCCTGCGGCCGCGAGGCGTCGCGAGCGTACGTGGAGCCGAACGCCTCGGGGTCGGTCGCGAGCGACGCAAGCCGGAGTTTTCGAAGGCGCGCCTGTTCGCCGGCGCGCAGATGCCGAACGTGCAGTGTGCTCGAGCGCACCGAGGACATGTCATCCGCGCGATTTCGCGGCGCCAAGCGCTCCCGCTCCATCCGCAGCCGCATGTTCAGCGGCGGGGCGAGCCGCGGGCACTGCTGTAGGCTCCAGCAACCGGGAGCTCTGCGTGAAGCGAACTGCCCTCATCTCAGGCGTGTTGGCAGGATTCGTCCTTTTTCCTGCCGGTGCTTGGGGCACCCGCGCGATGAAACCGCTGCCCACGCGGCCGCAAACCGCGATGCTGACGGTGACGGTGCTCGTAAGCGGGCACCCTGCGCCGGGGTTGCTGGTGCATCTCTGGCAGGGGTTTCGCGAGGCATCTGCGCGACGCGATCTGCGCGAGGCACGCACAGATGAGCATGGCCAGGTATTCCTGCGGCCGATCATTGGCACGAGAGACGAAATTATCGTGCTTGGCCCGCGCGGAGCGGCCTGCGCGCAGAAGCGTTTGACGATTCCCCGGAATCGAAAGGCGATCCGTCTCGAGCTCGCCTGTCAGGAGACGGTCGGTCAGCGCGTTCAAGTCCGCTCCGGCGTCCAGACAAGCGAACAAAAATCTCAGGGCGAAACGCGATCGAGCGAAGCCTCGCACCCGAGCGAAAGCACGCTCGAAACGCCAAGGTCGGAACCCCCCAAACCTGAAACGTCGAAGCCTGAAACGCCGTCAGAACCCGAAGTGAACTGGCCACCTCCGCTCGAATGTACCCATTCGCGAGCGGACGCGACTATTGCAGAAGAAGCTCTGGGATATGCAAGCTTCCAGGACAGTGAAAACAAGGTCGAATCGACATAAGCGTTGAACACCACTGTGAGCAAGGCCTTGGCAGTCTCCGATGGTGTAGAAGGCCGCCTGACGAACATGAAGCTGTGGTCGTGATCATGCGCGGCCAATTCACGTTGGACTTCGTGCCCGTACCGCCGGGGACGGGACCGCCACATGGCACCGTGTACGCGCTGATCATTTCCCTGGCCAGTGACGCGCTGATCGCGGAAGAACTGTCCGAGAGGCTCGCGCCGGCTTTGCGACGCTCGGGCAGCGGCGCTTGCTCTGCACGATCTGACCGCAGGAGGCTCGGCCTTCGGCCCGCCTCACCGCTGGCGTGATCCTCTGTCCTGCTGAAAGACCGATACTGGAACTGAGGATGTCGCAGGAGAACATCGAGATATTGCGAGGCGGCTACGAGTGGTTCCGGCTGAAGAAAAAATTCCCGGCTCACCTCGCGGCGCCCGACTTCACATGGGACATGTCCCACTTTCACGGCTGGCCAGAGCAGCAGGTCTATCAGGGTGTGGCCGGAGCAGACGCCTTTCTCGCGGACTGGGGCTCGGCTTGGGATGACTGGCAGCTCGAGATCGACTCGCTGCACGAAGCGGGCGACAGGGTGCTCGCCCTCGTGCGCCAGCACGGTAGATCCAAGATCAGCGGGATGCTCGTCGAGATGTCGATGGCCATGATCTGGACCTTCCGCGACGCCAAGGAGACGCGCGTGGAGTGTTACTCCAACCGTAGCGAGGCGCTCAAAGCAGTGGGGTTGGAGGGATTGGAGGAGTAGACACTCCCCACGCGCCTTGGCGTCGCAGGCAACGCACCTTGGCACGCCGTCTCGGGCTTGGTCGCGGCCTCAGCGCGATTTGGCCAGGAACGCCTCGACGGCGCGGCGGTGCTCGGGGCTGCGCCAGCACTCGCGGATCAGCTCATGCTCGCGCTGTTGCACGAGGTGCAGATCGGTCTCGACGGCGTTCTCGGTCAGCAGGAACTTGATCATGCGCAGTTGCGGGCCGGGATTGGCCGCGATCTCCGCCGCCAGCTCGAGCGCGACGTCCAGCAGCTCCTCTGCAGGTGCCAGGCGATCGGCCAATCCGATGCGGTGTGCCTCGGCGCCGTCGTAGAGACGCCCGGTCAAGCACATCTCGCTCGCGCGGCCCAAACCAAGCCGCTGCACGAGCAGGCGGGTGCTGGCCAGCTCGGGCACAAGCCCGATCTTGATGAACAGCATTCCGAACTTCGCGCGCTCTGACGCCACGATCACGTCGAAGGGCAGGATCATCGTCATGCCGATGCCGACAGCGGGGCCGTTGACCGCTGCGATCAGGGGCTTGGATTCGCGCGCGAGCGCGACCCAATCGACGTCCGGCGGCATACCACCCGAGTCCTCGCTCTGCCCGCCCGGATCGGTCCCGTCCAAGCGCGTCTTGAACGTGTCGCGCATGTCGGCGCCAGCGCAGAAGCCGCGCCCGGCGCCGGTCATGACGATCGCGCCGATGTCGTCGTCGTCGTTTGCGCCGCGAATCGCATCCGCCTGCTCGGACGCCATCTGCGGCGTCCAGGCGTTGAGGCGATCGGGGCGGTTGAGCGTGATCAGCGCGACCGCGTCGCGGCGCTCGCAGGTGATGGTCGCGTAGCTCATCGCAGCATCCTCTCGCCGCTGCGCCGGCAGGTCAAGGCTGAGCGCGAGTAACGGCGGGCTGCGTTGTGGGAAGCAACCAGACGCCGTCCTCGGCCTGGCCAAGAGCCCCCCTGGTATCGCCAGGTACGAGAGCAGTCGCGATCCGCCCGGGCGCTTCAGCAGGCGTTGAAGCTCATCATTATCTGCTGTCGGGGATGGGCCCAATCCCCGATATGCCCGGGTCGCCACCCCAGCTTGCGCCCCATCTCTGAGAGCTGGTCCGCGGAGTAGTGGAAGCTGGCGCGCGCGTGCGACGAACCTTCCTCGTGCGCACGTCCAGGGGCGAACGTCGCGTAAAAGGCATGTCCCTCGCCTACGTTCGCACGGAGCTTTGCGAGGCAGAGTTCAACGTCGGAGGGGCTCAGGTGCGTGAACAGCGACTGCGCCAGCGAGAAGTCCGCCTGCTTGCTGAACCTCTCGAACGCGAAGCCGCCCGAGACGACGAACTCAGGATGCTTCTGCGCGACGAGATCGCGTGGCAGCTCGTTGGAAACGCCGCGCCGGATCAGCCTTCCCTCCTTCTCGATGCCGAGGTACTTGTCGGCCTCCAGATAGCGGATGAAGTGACGGCCAGCTCGGAGCGAGCCGCACGCGATATCGAGCAGCACGTGTTGCGGTTCAAGGCCTCGGCTCACCATGAAGTCGAACTGCAGCTTGTCCATCGTCTCCCACATGCCGCCGACGTAGTCGCGGTGCCCAATCAACGCGAGCCCAATCGCGCCCTCCGGGATCATCCTCGGGGTCAGCCCGAACCGCCGCAGGCCCCGAAAGCGCCGTAGGAAGCTGTAGCGCAAACCCCTATCATGCATTCCCTGCGATGCAGCACGACGGCTAAGCTCGTCGTCGATCACTGCCACGCGCGGATCGTCGCGCGGATCGTCATGGACCGTTGACACAGCGAGCACGTTACTCCACCTGGGAAGACCCAAATCTTTTTTGCGCTTTCGAGAACGCGCCACCACGCGCCAACTCGGGCCAGCTCCGAGTGCGGGCTGGCGCTCATGTCCTGCTAGCAGACTTACCTAGCTCCCGCGGCGCCAAGAGTGGTGTTATGGCTGTTAGGAACTAGCTAAACTCCCCGTCGCGCCTGGAGTAGTGCTACGTCCGTGGTAGGAAATTACCTAATTCGCTCGCGCCACGGAGGAGTGCTTATCCTGTTTGTAAACTAACCTAACTTCCGCGCGTCACCCGAGTAGTTGTTCATGTCTTTTATTTCTTTTGGAGTTCAATCGTGAGAATATTCACATCCAAAGCTTGGGGTGAGAATATTCACATCCAACGGTTTCGGGTGAGAATTTTCACGCAGCGGGCCCATCGAGCTCCGAAGCGGGCAGGCACGGTATCTAGATGTAATACATGCTCGCGCCGGCCTCGTGCGGCTCGCGCTCGATCACGTCGGCGATGGTCGTCTGCTCGAGGACCTTGCGCGCGGCCTGGGCGGCGTCGGCGAACACGCCCTCGGCGTCGCGCCCGAGTGGGCCGTCGAGTAACTCGACGATCTCGAGCACGGTCACCTCCGACGGATCGCGCGCGAAGCGGTAGCCGCCCTTGACGCCGCGTTGCGAGCGGACGATCCCGGCGCGCCGCAGGATCGCGAACAGCTGCTCGAGAAACTGGACCGGCACGTCGCGCCGGCGGGCGAGCTCGCCGATCGGCACCGGACCGGGCCCCGCGCTGCGCCCGAGCTCCGCAAGCGCGGCTACTGCATAAGGGGACTTGCTCGTGATCGAGAGCATCGCTGCAGGAGCGATGCTACGGATCTAAAGCCAGCCGCGCTCGGTCGCGATCAGGACGGCTTGGGCCCGATCGACAGCGCCGAGCTTGCCGTAGATGTTGTGCAGGTGGGTGCGCACGGTGCTCGTCGACAACATCAGCTCGTGGGCGATCTGCTTGTAGACCTTGCCCTCGGCGAGCCGCTGCAAGACGCCGAGCTCGCGTCCGGAGAGCGGGCACGGATCGACGTGACGCTGGCGCTGTCCGCCGGGGGTGGGCAGCTCGTACATCACGCGGCGCAGGTCGTCGGGCCTGAGCCCGAGGACGCGCGCGGTCTGCAGCATCTCGGCGGGAGACACGGTGGAGCTGCGCTCGTAGTGGGCGAGCATGTCGGCCAGCCGGATGAACGCGACTTCGCCCTCGACGTCGGGATTGTGGTGGCGCTCGACGGCGGTCGCGATCGAGCTCGGCAGGCCCCAGCGACGGATCAGCACCCCGCCGACCAGCGCGTGGTCGACGCCCAGCTCGCGCCGCTCCTGATGGATGCGCTCCTCCGGGGTCCGCGCCGAGCGGTGCACCTGCGTCGGATAGCCCGGATAGGCGTGCAACAGCACGAGCTTGCCGACATCGTGCAGGAGGCTCGTCACGCTCAGCCGGTCACGGTGCTCGTAGCCGACCTCCGCGGCGAGCCGATCGGCGGCGTGCTGGGTCGCGAGCGCGTGCAGGCGAAAGCGCTCTGGTGCGGCCTCCCACACGCTCGAGCGCTCAAAGAAGTCGAATGTCCGCACCCGCCCGGCGAGCGCCTGCACCGTCCGCTCACTGAGGAGCTCGACCGCGCCGACGACGGTGTCGACGCGCCCGCGCTGGTGCTGGACCTGATTGGCGACGCGAAGCACGGCGATGATCAGCGCGACGTCGGACTCGACGGCGCTGACCACGTCGGCGGTCGCGGCATTCTCCTTGCCGACGACCGTCAACAGCCGATCGCGCGACTCGGTCAGCGCGGGAAAGGCCTCGAGCGCTTCAAACGCGCTGGTCAGACGCCTCCCGTGGCCCGCATCGCCTCGCGTCCTGGCGACAGGCAGGGCCGGGGGCAGTCCGTTGCTCGCCCGGCCCTCGGCGCCGGTTGCTGCACCATTCCCCCGAGGATGGCCATTCCCCCGAGCATGGCTGGTCTTCTTCTCTGCGAGACGCATCCTGAGGTCCTATCGGCAGAGATCGGCAAATGGTTGAGAGTTACGCTCAATTGGCCTGAAGCGCCCGATCTATCCGGCGCAGCGTCTCGTCGCGGCCCAGTAGCGCGACGCTCTCGAAGATCCCCGGCGATACGGTAGTTCCGGCGATCGCAACGCGCAGCGGCTGGTATATCTCGCGCGGCTTGGCGTCGCGCTCCGCCACGACCGCTTCGAGGGCGCCCGCGACGCTCGCCTGGCTGAACTCACCCAGCCCGGCCAGCGCCGCACGCGCGGCGCTCAAGGCTTCGCGCCCCTGCTCGCCCAGCCAGCGTTCCCGCGCGTCGGACTGATCCGCGGGGCCGCTGAAGAAGAACCCCGACAGCGGCCAGAAGTCCGCCAGCGTCTGGATCTTCTCGCGGCTGATCGCGACTGCGCCGCTCAGCCGCTCGTCCCCGTCGCCCGCCGGCTGGGCGCCGGCGGCGCCATCGGACGCAGCGAGCGCCTGCGCGGCAGCGGGGTCGGCATGCTCCAGAAACGCCTGCACGCGCCGCGCGAGCTCGGGCACGGGCAGCTCGCGCACGTAAACGCCGTTCAGCCAGCGCAGCTTGCGCTCATCGAAGCGCGCCGGGTTGCGGCTGACGCGCTCGAGCGTGAAGCGCTCCACCAGCTCCCCGGTGCTGAGCACAGTCTGATCGTCGCCTGCGCCCCAGCCGAGCAGCGCCAGGTAGTTACGCACCGCCTCGGGCAGGTAGCCGGCGTCGCGCAGCTCCTGCACCGACGCGGCGCCGTGGCGCTTGGACAGCTTCTTGCCGTCGGGACCGTACAGGAGCGGCAGATGCGCGTAGACGGGCGCCGGCCAATCGCCGCCCAGTCCGATCGCCCGTGCGGCCTCGAGCACGAGCATCTGCTTGGGAGTATTCGACAGGTGGTCCTCGCCGCGCACGACGTGCGTGATCCGGGCGTCGAGGTCGTCGATCGCGACCGCGAAGTTGTACAGGGGCGAGTCGTCCGCGCGCGCGATCACGGGGTCGTCGAGATGCACGTGCTCGAAGCGCGTTTGTCCGCGGATCGCGTCCTGCACGATCGTCGCGCCCTGGTCGGGCACGTGCAGACGCACCGCTCCGCGCGCCTCGGGCTCGCCCCGAAAACCGCGCTCGGCGCCGTGTCGGCGCTTGAACTCCTTGACATCCTCCGCTGTCGCGCTCGAGCGGTAGGCGCGTCCCGCGTGCAGCAGAGCCTCGAGCGCCTGGCGATGGCGCTCCGCGCGCCCGGACTGGAAGGTCGGTCCCTCGTCCCAGTCGAGCTCGAGCCAGCGCAGCGCGTCAAGGATCTGCTCGACGTTCTCAGGGGTCGAGCGCTCGCGGTCGGTGTCCTCGATGCGCAGCACGAGCTCTCCGCCCGCATGGCGCGCGAGCAGCCAATTGAACAGGGCGGTGCGCGCGCCGCCGATGTGCAGCGCGCCGGTCGGCGATGGGGCGAAACGGACCCGCATAGGATGCGCGCATGCTAGTGCCAGCCAGTCCCGCTGCGGCGCCGTGCTGATCGGGGCGCACGTCTCGCCGGCCGGCGGCCTGGCGAAGGCAATCGAGCGGGGCGTCGAGCGAGGCTGCCGCGCGATCCAGATCTTCAACCAATCCCCGCGCATGTGGCGCCCGACGGTCTACCGCGACGAGGACGTCGCGGCTTTCCGCGAGGCGATGGCCGCGAGCACGGTCGACGCGGTGCTGATCCACGCCGTCTACCTGCTCAACTCCGCCAGCGAGGATCGGGACATCCGCGCCAAATCGCTGACCTCGCTCGTACATTCGCTGCGCACCGGGCAGACGATCGGGGCCTCCGGGGTCGTCCTGCACCCGGGCTCGGCCAAGACCGGAGACGTCGGCAAGGCGATCGCGCGCGCCGGAGAGACGATCGCCGAGGCGCTCGCCGACAGCGAGGGCTGCGAGCTACACCTCGAGAACACCGCGGGCGCAGGCGGGACGCTGGGACGCTCGCTTCAGGAGCTCGCCGGACTGCTCGAGAGCTCGGGCGACGGCGAGCGCCTCGGGGTATGCCTTGACTCCTGTCATCTGTTCGCGTCGGGCTATGACATCCGCACGCCCGCGGGCATGGCTTCGCTGCTGCGCGAGTGCTCGCGCAAGCTCGGCCGGGGCAAAGTCCGCTCGCTGCACCTGAACGACTCCCAGGCCCCGCTCGGCTCAAATCGCGATCGTCACGCGAACGTCGGCGAGGGCGAGCTCGGCGAGCGCGGCTGCAGCGCGTTCCTGTCCGCTGCGGGAGTGCAGAAACTGCCGTGCGTGCTCGAGACCCCGGGGCAAAAGCGTCAGGGCTCGGCGCCGCGGGCAGAAGTCGAGCTCGCGATGCGCCTGCACGAGCGCGGGCGGGCGCGCGGCAGGCGCGGCTAGCGCCGCGCGGGCGTGCCGCTAGCCATGGGCGGCGGCCGCGCTGATCGCCGGCGCCGCGCCGAGCGTCTGCGCGAGCTCGGCGCGCACCGCCGGCGTGTCCTGCACGCGCACGCCGTCACCCAGGCGCAGCCGCCGGGCGCCACGGGGGGAGTCGAGCTCGAGGACCACCTCGGCGGGGCCCGGATGTTCCTGTGCGATCTGTCTGAGGTCGTCGATCGCGCTCGGGGGGAGGTTCGACGGATCGACGCGGACGTGTACGGGCTTGACCAGCGGCCCGGCGCCCGCGCCCGGCGCGGGCGCGTCAGCATGCTTGCGCGCCTGGGCGATCTCCTGCTCGGTCGGCGCGAAGATCTCGATCGTCTGCGCGATCAGACAGGTCTTGCCGGCTTCCTTGTGGTCGACCCGGCCGCGCACGAGCACGACCTGATCGACGGCGAGCGCATCGGAGTGCTCTTGAAGGGCGTTGCCGAACACGAGCACCTCGACGGCTCCGCCGAGGTCGTCGAGCGTGAAGAACATCATCGGCTCGCCCGCTCGCGTGCGTATGCGCTTCGCCTCGACGATGATCCCGCCAACCGTGACCCACTCCTTGTCGCGCCGGTCTGAGAGCTCCTGCAGAGCGCAGTCGGTGCGGGTGCGCATCGCCTCGCGCAGCGGCTTCAGCGGGTGTGCGGAAACGAACAGGCCGATCGCTTCCTTCTCGACCGCGAGCAGCTCCGCCTGCTCGAACTCGCCGCCGGGAATCGGGGGATGCGACGGCGGCGCCCACCCGGCGCCGGCGGCAGCCGCGCCTGTGTGAGGGCCGTGACTCGCGCCGTGCCCCGCTGCGGGCGCCGCGCCTTCGGGGGCCAGGTCGAAGATCGAGCCCTGGCCGATCTGCGCGTCGAGCTGTGCCTTCTGCCCCGCGGCCTGGGCTTGCTCGAGCACGGCCAGCATCCCCTTGCGGCTGGCGCCGGTGGAGCCGAGGGCGCCGCACTTGATCAGCGCCTCGATCGCCTTCTTGTTCACCGCCCTGGCGTCGACGCGCTCGCAGAAGTCCCACAGCGAGGTAAAGCGTCCGTCCTGCGCGCGCGCGCGCTTGATCGCCTCGACCGCCTGGTAGCCGACGCCCTTGACGGCGTCGAGCCCGAAGCGGATGTTGCCGACCTGCCGCGCGGCCGCGCCGGCGGCCGCTGTCTCGGCGGATGCCTCGACCGTGAACTCATGGTCTGAGGTGTTCACGTCCGGCGGCAGGATCTCGATCCCCATCTCCTCACAGCGCGCGACGAAGAACGGCACCTTGTCCTTTGTCGACATGACCGACGAGATCAGCGCGGCCATGTACTCGGCCGGGTAGTTTGCCTTCAGCCAGGCGGTGCGATAGGTGATCAGCGCATAGCAGGCGGCATGGCTCTTGTTGAACGAGTAGTCGGCGGAGCGTTCGTTGGTCTGCCACAAAAACTCGATCGTCTCGGGTCTCGTCCCCGAGGTGCGGCAGCCCGCGACGAACTCCGGCTTGAGCGCCGCCATCGCCGCACGGTTCTTCTTGCCGATCGCCTTGCGCAGATCGTCGGCCTTGGCGCCCGAGAAGCCTGCGAGCTCCTTGGCGATCTGCATCGCCTGCTCCTGGTAGAGGATGACGCCCTTGGAGGATTCGAGGATCGGTCGCAGCCGCTCGTCCGGGTAGGAGATCTGCTCCGGGTTGCGCTTGCCCTTGGCGTACACGGGGATCTGATCCATCGCGCCCGGCCGGTACAGCGCGTTCAGCGCGACCAGGTCGTTGAATTCGTCGGGGCGAACCTTCTTCAGAGCTTCGCGCATCCCCTCTGACTCGAACTGAAAGACTCCGGTCGAGTCCCCGTTGGCGAGCATCTCATACGTGCGCCGATCGTCCAGCGGCAGCGTCGTCATGTCCGGCCGACGCCCGGCCTCGCCGGCGGCGCTCGCGCTCGAGCGCTCGATGATGTCGAGCGCGTCCTCGATCACATCGAGGTTGCGCAGCCCGAGGAAGTCCATCTTCAGCAGGCCGATGTCCTCGATCGGCTTCATCGAGAATTGCGTGACCGTGCGGAAGCTGCGCTCCCCGTCGTCGTCGGCGCCGGCGTCGGCGAGCTGCAGCGGCACGATGTCGGTCAGCGGGCGATCGGCGATCACGACCGCGGCGGCGTGGATCGAGCTGTTGCGCACGATCCCCTCGAGCCCGCGCGCGACGTCGACGATCTTGTGTGCGTCGGGCTCCTCGTCATAGGCCTTGCGCAGCGGCTCGCCGGTCTTCAGGCAATCCGCGAACGACGGCGCGCGCCCCATGATCGGATCGGGGATCAGCTTCGCCAGGCGATCCCCCGCGCCGTAGTCAAAGCCCAGCACGCGCGCCGCGTCGCGGGTGGCGGCGCGCGGGAACATCTTGCCGAAGGTGACGATCTGTGCGACCGACTCGCGCCCATACTTTTCGCTGACATAGCGCATCACCTGCTCGCGCCCGCGCACGGAGAAGTCGATGTCGATGTCGGGCATCGACACCCGCTCGGGGTTCAAGAACCGCTCGAACAGGAGGTTGTAGCGCAGGGGGTCGATATCGGTAATCGCCAGGCCATAGGCGACGATCGAGCCGGCTGCCGAGCCGCGCCCGGGACCGACCGCGATGCCGCTCTCCTTGGCGAACTTGACGAAGTCCCAGACGATCAAGAAGTACGCGTTGAAACCCATCCGGTCGATCACGCCCAGCTCCATCTCCATGCGCTGCAGCGCCTCGGGCGGCGGCGGGTCGCCGTAGCGCATGCGCAGTCCCTGCTGCACACGCGCGCGCAGGAACTCGCGCTCGCTCGAGCCGTCGGGCGTCGGGTAGCTGGGAATCAGCTGCTTGCCGAGCTCGAGCTTGACCGAGCTACGCTCGGCGATCTCGAGCGTGCTCGCGAGCGCCTCGGGCCAGCGCGCGAACGCCGCCGCCATCTCGCTGTTGTCGCGCAGGAAGAACTCGTTGGTCTCGAAGGTGAGCTTCGGCGCGGCGAGCGTGCTCTTGGTCTGCACGCACAACAGCGCGGTGTGATCGGCGTAGTCCTCGCGGCGGAGATAGTGCACGTCGCCGGTGCCCACCAGGCTTCCGCGGGCTTCGCGCGCGATCCGCAGGATCCCCTCGTTGCACTTCTCCTGGGCGGCCAGCCCGTTGCTCTGCAGCTCGAAGTAGACGTTCTCCGCGCCAAGGATCTGCTGCAGCTCGTCGGCGTGGGCGCGCGCGTCCTGCGGACGATCTTCGAGCAGGCGCTGGCAGAAGCGCGAGGCCAGGCAGCCGCTCAGCGCGATCACCCCGTCGGAGTGACGCTCGAGCTGGCCGAGATCGACGGTCGGCTTGCCGCGCCTGAGCCCTTCGAGGAAGCCCGCCGAGGACAGCTTGACGAGGTTCCGATAGCCCGCGTCGCTGGCCGCGAGCAGTGTCAGGTGGTTGCGCTGCGCGCGCGGCGAGCCGGGACCGGCGGGCGCAGCGTGGTCCTCGACGAGGTAGATCTCGCAGCCGAAGATCGCCTTGACCCCGTGCTTGGCGCACGCTTTGTGCAGCTCGACGGCGCCGTTCATTACGCCGTGGTCGGTCAGGGCCAGGGCGGGCTGGCCGAACTCCGCGGCGCGCGCGGCGAGCGCGTCGATCTTGCACGCCCCGTCGAGCAGCGAGTACTCGGAGTGGACGTGCAGATGGGCGCAGGCCGGGGTGCTCACCAGGATCGATCTTAGGCGGCGTGCGGCCGCCTACTGACCCTCACGTCGCTGTTTGCGGGCCGCGCGCCAGCGTCCGATCAGCGACTTGCTGTGCTTGTGCGGATTCGCCCGGGGCGCGGTCGCGAGTTGCTGGGGGCGCGCGCGCAGGCGCGCGCTCGCGAGCGCGAGCGCGTCGGCCACCTCCTCCGGCCGGCGCGCGCTCGCGGGCGCGGCGCGCGACGCTGCCGCGGACGTCTCGCTGCGCCCGGGCACGGGCGAGCATGCGCCCGGCTGCGCGACTCCCGGCGAGGCGTTGTCGGCGGCCGCGCGCAGGCGACCGGCGAGCGCCCTGACCTCGCCGACCATCGCCGCGACCGCGGCGCGACTGCGGCGCATTTCCTGGAGCGCGCGCTCGGTGCGCTCGCGCGCGCCGCGCTCGGCGTCGAGCGCGTGCGCAAGCTCGGCGCAGCGGCGCTCGAGCCCGTCGACGCGCTTCTGCAGCCCGGCGACGATCTGCGCCTGCTCGACGAGCTGCGTCTGCTGATCGCTCGCGAGCAGCCGCCGATTCGCGTCGTGCAGGGCCTGTTCGGCCTCGATGCGCAACTGCTGCTCGGCGTATTCCTGCTGCTTGACGCGGCACAGCTCGCGCTCGCGCTGGTTCAGCCGCTCGGCGCTGCGACGCGCGGCACTCTCGGCCTCGAGCAGGCGCTGCTGGAGGCTCGCGAGATGGGCCTCCAGCGTCTTGACGGTCGCCTCGGCTGCATGCGCGCGATGCGCGAGCGCCGCCTCGGGAGACTCGGCGGCGCGCAAGGCACGGCGCTCGGCCAACAGGTCGCGCTCACGCGCCCGCGGCGGGCGCCCGCGCGGCGCCTGTGGGTCTTCGGCGATCACGCGCGCAGCCTATGTCTCGGCTCGGACGGCGCGGAGCGCGTCAGCGCTCGTTGCGCAGCCGCCAGGCCAGGCGGGACTGCAGCGTGAACAGCTCGATGAAGCCCGGCGATGCGGCCTGTGAGAACAGGCCGCCGGACTCGGCGAAGCTCGCGAGCTCGGCGTCGTAGACGGCGTTGGCGGAAGCGCGCGTGACCACGCGCGCGCTGCCCTTGTAGAGGCGCATGCCGATCCTCCCGCTGACGGGCTCGTTGGCGCGGTCTATGTACGCGTCGAGGTCGCCGCGCAGCGGCTCCCACCAGAGGCCCGCGTAGACGAGGTAGGCCCACTGGCGCTCGAGCTGCGGCTTGAACTGGTTCTGGTGGATCGTGGAGACGAGCTTCTCGAGCTCAGCGTGCGCGGTCAGCAGGATCGCCGCGGCCGGTGCCTCGTAGATGTCGCGCACCTTCAGCCCGACGATGCGATCCTCGATGTGATCGACGATCCCGACGCCGTTGCGCGCGCCGAGCTCGGCGGCCCGTTCGAGCAGCGCAACGAGCTCGAGGCGCTCGCCGTCGAGCGCGACGGGCACGCCGCTCTCGAACTCGATCGTGACGAGCTGCGGTCGGTCGGGCGCCTGCTCGGGTCGCGTCACGAGTCCGAACACGTCGTCCTCGGGGGCGTGCTCCAGTTCCTCGATCCAGCGGCCCTCCGAGCTGCGTCCCCAGAGGTTGTCGTCGATCGAATACGGCGCGGTCTCGGTGCCGCCCTTGACCGGGATCCCGTGCTCGCGCGCGTAGGCGATCTCCTGCTCGCGCCCCATCTGCCAGGAACGGACCGGCGCGATCGTCCGCAGCTCGGGCGCGAGCGTCGCGACGGTCGCCTCGATCCGCACCTGATCGTTGCCCTTGCCGGTGCAGCCGTGGGCGATCGTGTCACAGCCGCCGCTGCGCGCGTGCTCGACCGCGAGCTTGGCGATCAGCGGGCGTCCGAGCGCGGTGAACAGCGGATATCCGCCGCCGTAGAGGGCGTTCGCCTTGATCGCGCGCGCGACGTACTCGCGGGCGAACTCCTCGCGCGCGTCGACCACGTGCGCCGCGATCGCGCCGAGGCGCAGCGCCTTCGCGCGGATCGTCTCGTAGTCCTCGCCGGGCTGGCCGAGGTTGACGGTCAGGCACACGACCTCAGCCCCGTAGGCGTCCTGGATCCACTTGAGCATCACGCTCGTGTCGAGCCCGCCGGAGTAGAGCAGCAGGACGCGGGCGACTTTGTCGGGGTCGGCCTCGTAGGAGGCGGTCCGCGGAGGAAAGCCGTGGGCGGGCACCTCGGCGCTCACGGGCCCGTCCCTTGCGCTGCGGGGCGCGTCCCTTGCGCTGCGCCGCCTGTCTCGCCGAGGACCTGTTCGAGGCGCGCGAGCGCCGTGGCGATCTCGGCCTCGTCGACGATCAACGGCGGCAGCAGGCGCACCGTCGCGGGCCCGGTCGCGTTGAGCACCAGTCGCTGCTCGAGCAGCGCCCGGCGCACGACGTCGGGCGCGGAAACGTCGAGCTCGCACGCGAGCATCAGCCCGCGTCCGCGGACGGAGACCACGTGCGGGAGGCCTTCGAGCCCCTGGCGCAGGACGTGGCCGAGCTCGAGCACGCGCGCGAGCAGGCCGGGCTCGTTTGTCACCTCGAACGCGGCGAGCGCGGCAGCCACGACGACGGGGCCGCCGGCGAAGGTCGAGCCGTGATCGCCGGGGCCGAGCACGTCGGCGAGTCGCGGCGCGGTGACGAGCGCGCCGATCGGCAGCCCGCCGCCGAGCGCCTTGGCGCTGGTCAGCGCGTCGGGCACGACGCCCGTCTGCTCATAGGCCCACAGCGTGCCGGTGCGGCCCATCCCGCACTGGATTTCGTCGAAGACGAGCGCGGCGCCGTGCTCATCGCAGGCCGCGCGCGCGGCCGCGAGCGTCTCGGCGCTGAGCACGTTGACCCCGCTCTCGCCCTGGATCGGCTCAAGCAGCACCGCGGCGGTGTTCGGATCGACCGCCTCGGCGAGCGCCTGCGGCGTCGGCTCCACCGCGCGGAAACCGGGCACGAGCGGCGCGAACGGGGCCTGCTTGGCCTCCTGGGGAGTGCCGGACAGCGCGCCGTAGGTGCGTCCGTGAAAGGCCCCGTGCGCGACCACCACGTCCCCGCCGGGGCGGGCCTTGCGCGCGAGCTTGATCGCGGCCTCGCTGGCCTCGGCACCGGAGTTGCAAAGAAACACCTTGCCGCCGAGGCTCGACTGCGCCAGGCGCTCGGACAGACGCATCGCGGGCGCGCTGTAGAACAGGTTCGAAACGTGCATCAGGCGACCGGTCTGCTCGCGTACGGCGGCGACCACGCGCGGGTGGCAGTGGCCGATGCTCGTCACCGAGATGCCGCACAGGAAATCGAGGTACTCGTTGCCCTGCTCGTCCCACAGGCGCGTTCCCTGCCCGCGCACGAACTGCACGGGCAGACGCGCGTAGGACGGGATCGCGTGGGCGCGCTCGAGCGCCTGTAGCTCGGCCAGGCTGGGGGCTGCCGGGAGGGTGCCCTGGCTCACGGCGCAGCCTCGATCTTCGTGCCGATCCCGGCGTCGGTGAACAGCTCCAGCAACAGCGAGTGCGCGATCCGTCCGTCGAGGATGTGCGCAGCGCTCACGCCGGCGCCGATCGCGTCGATGCACGCCTGCAGCTTTGGCCGCATGCCGCCCTGCAGCTGCTCGAGCGCGGAGTCCACCTGCTCGACGCTGGCCTGCGCGATCAGGCTGTCGGGGTCGGCGGGGTCGGCCAGCCAGCCGGGAACGTCGGTCAGGAAGATGACCTTGTACGCGCCCAGCGCGCCCGCGACCGCGCCGGCGGCCTCGTCGGCGTTGACGTTGTGCGAACGCCCCTCGCGGTCGGCGCCGACGGACGCGATCACCGGGATGTAGTCGCTGGCGACGTGGTTGAGCACGTCCACGTCGACCCGCTCGATGCGCCCGACCAGGCCGATGTCCTCGCCGCCGGGCGCCGCGCGGCGCGTGACGCGGAACAGCGACCCGTCGTCGCCGCACAGGCCGACCGCGGGCTGTCCATGGCGGTTGACGCGCAGCACGATGTCCTTGTTGACCTTGCCGACGAGCACCATCTTGGCGATCTCGACCGTGTCCTCGTCCGACACGCGCAGACCGCCGACGAACTCGACGGGCAGCCCGAGGCGCTGCATGTAGGCGGTGATGTCCGGGCCGCCGCCGTGCACGATGATCGGATACAGACCGACGTACTTGAGCAGCACGATGTCGCGCGCGAACTCCTCGCGCAGCTCGGGATCGTCCATCGCGGCGCCACCGTACTTCACGACGACGGTCTTGCCGTGGAACTCCCGGATGTAGGGCAGTGCCTCGAGCAGCGTGCCCACCGGGGTGTCCCGCTGCGGCGCGCCGCCTGCGTGTCTCGCGCGGCCGTCGCTCATGTCGTGTATTCGGTGTTGACGCGGACGTAGTCGTGCGAGAGATCGGAGAAGAAGAGCTCGGTTTCGGCGCCGTCGCCCGGGAGCGTGACCTGGTACTCGATCTCCGCCGCCTGCACCGCCCCGGCGAGCGCCTCGCCGTCGTACTCGACTGCCGCCCCGCCTGCGCAGACGGGAATTCCCTCGATCGCGAGGTCGAGCGCGAGCGGCCCGCTGCCGGCGAGCGCTGCGCCCGCTGCCTGGACCACGCGCCCCCAGTTGGGGTCGCCGCCGTGCAGCGCCGTTTTCACGAGCGGCGAGTTGGCGACCGCGCGCGCGACGGCCTCGATACGATCGGCCTCGCCGCCGCGCACGACCACACGCGCGATGCGCTTGGCGCCCTCGCCGTCGGCGACCATCAGGATCGCGAGCTGGCGCAGCAAGGCATCGAGGCCCTCGCCGAAGCGCAGCTCGTCTTCGCTCTCTGGTTCCACGCGGACGCCGGAGGAGCCCGAGCACATCAACACGGCGGTGTCATTGGTGGACAGCTGGCCGTCCACCGAGCAGCGCTCGAACGAACGCCCGACGCACACGCCGAGCAGCAGGTCGGCGGTCGGCGCCTGCAGCGCGGCGTCGGTCTGCACGAAGCAGAGCATCGTCGCGAAGTTCGGCGAGATCATCCCCGCACCCTTGCATTGGGCGCTGAGATGAACCGTGCCGGAGGGCAGCTCAAGCGCGAGGTTGGCGCGCTTTTCGAACGCGTCGGTCGTCTGGATCGCCAGCTGGAAATCGCCGTCGCCGTCGCGCCGCAGACCCGAGCTGGCGTCGAGGATTCCCTCGAGCATCCTGTCGACCGGAAGCAGGTCGCGGATCGAGCCGGTCGAGCCGAGCACGACCTGCTCGGGGCGAACGCCGACCGCGAGCGCGGCGGCGCCGAGCATCTTGGCGGCGTCCTCGAGGCCGCGGTTGCCGGTCGCCGCGTTGGCGCAGCCGGAGTTTGCGAGCACGACGCGCAGCTGATCCAGGCGCGAGCGCTGCTGGCTGACGAGCACCGGCGCGGCTGGGGTCGCGCTCGCGGTGAAGCGCGCCGCGCTGACCGGCCGCTCGCCGTCGCAGACGAGCATCCCCAGGTCGTGCCTGCCACTGGGCTTGATCCCGCACGCGACGCCCGCGGCCCTGAAGCCGTCGGGCAGGCCGCCGTCCGGGCCGAGGTCGCGGACGCAGTCCGGAGCCGTCACCCAGCGCGAACGAAAGAACGGCCCGGGCCGCTCGCGCCAATCGCCTTCGAGCTCCGCACGGACGATCACGGCGCCGCTCCGCTCACAGCAGCCCCTCGGTCTCGCCGCGCCCGAACATCAGGTTGAGGTTCTGGACCGCCTGTGACGAGGTCCCCTTCCAGAGGTTGTCGATCGCGCTGAGCACGACGACCTTGCCCGTATGCCCGTCGGCGGCAGCGAAGATCCGGCAAAAGTTCGTCTCGCTCAGCTCGCGCGTGCCGGGCGGGCGCTCGGGCGTCTCGATGAACGGCTCGTCCTCGTAGGCGTCCGCGTACAGCTCGCGCAGCTCCGCGGCTGCGACCGTGCGTGTCGGGGTCACGTAGCAGCTCGCAAGCTCGCCCTGGTCGAGCGGAACGAGATGCGCCTGGAACTGGACCGGCAGCTTGGCGCCGAGCAGGGCGAGCTGCTCCTCGATCTCGGGGGTGTGGCGGTGGCGGGCGACGTTGTAGGGAACGATGTTCTCCCCCGCGATCGACAGGTGCGTGGTCTCGTCGAACGCGCGCCCCGCGCCGGAGATCCCCTGCTTTGCGTCGATCACGACATCGGCGATCAGCCCGGCCCGCGCGAGCGGCGCGAGGCCGAGCACGGACGCGGTTGGATAGCAGCCCGGGTTGGCGACGATGCGCGCCTCGGCGATCCGCGCGCGGTGCAGCTCGGTCAGCCCGTAGACAGCCTCGGCGAGCAGGTCTGGGCGCGGATGCTCGCCGTACCACTGTTCGTAGATCGGCAGCGACGAGAGGCGGAAGTCGGCGCTCAGGTCGACGACGCGCACCCCCCGCTCGAGCAGCGCCGCGACGGTCGGCGCGGCGGCCGCGTGCGGATAGGCGACGATCGCCGCGTCGAGTGCCGGCCGCGCGTTCGCGCCGGCGCCGTTCGCCAGGCGCTCGAGCTCGAGCGCTTCGATCTCGAGCGGCACGCGATAGCGCGGATAGACGTCGTCCAGCCGGCGGCCGATCTCCGAGCGCCCGGTCACGCCGGCGAGCTCAAAGTACGGGTGGCGCCAGAGCAGGTAGGCGGCGAGCGCCCCCGCGAAGCCGGTCGCGCCGGCGACCAGCACGCGCGGCGCGCCGTCCGCGAAACGCTGTTCGGGGCCCGAGTGCGCGGCGCGCCGATCAGCCACGCAGCTCACCCCCGAGGACAGCGAGCGCGGCCACGATTCGCGCGCGCGCGGGCGCGGCGTCCTCGTCGGTCAACGTTCTGTCGGGCGCCCGGAAGGACAGGGCGATCGCGAGCGAGCGCCGCCCCTCGCCCACCTGCGGTCCCGTGTAGACGTCGAACACGCGCGCGTCGCGTAACAGCTCGCCGGCGGCCTCACGCGCCGCGGACAGCATCTGTGCGGCAGTTACCTGCGCAGGCAGGATCACCGCGAGGTCCTGGTGCAGCCACGGGTAGCTGATCAGATCCTCGTAGCCCGTCTCGCGCGGGGCGGCGGCGATCAGCCGGTCGAGGTCGAGTTCGAGCGCGCTCGCGCCCGGCAGCTCCCAGGACTGCGCGACGAGCGGATGCAGCTCGCCGATCCACCCGATCGGCTCGCCACGCCCAATCGAGATCGCCGCGGCGCGACCCGGCTGCAGGAACGGCTGTTGAGCCTGGGCGAGCTCGATGCCGCTCACGCGCAGCGCCGCGGCGAGCGCTTCGAGAAGTCCCTTCGCGGCATAGAAGTCGGCCACCGGCGGCTCGGACGCTTTCCAGTCCCGCGCATATGCGCGGCCGACCAAGGCGAGCGCGAGCGCGCGATGCTCCTCGACGCCGGTTTCGCGCCGGGGATCGGCGATCCGCGCGGGCCCGCCCGAGGGGCTCTCGGCCTGGCGCGCGGCGGCACCGTCGCGCGCGCTCGCGCGGAACACGGTACCCAGCTCGAACAGGCGCAGGTCGCCGATCCCGCGCGCGACGTTGCGCGCGGCGGCGTCGAGCAGCGAGCCGAGCAGGGTCGTGCGCAGCAGCGACTGCTCCTCGGAGAGGGGGTTGTCGATCACCGGCGCGTCGCGGCGCGGATCGTCCGCGCTCAGTCGCAGCCGCTCGGCGACGCTCGGCGAGGCGAACGTCCAGCCGACCACCTCGTACAGGCCCCTGCCGACGAGCGCGTCGAGCGCTCTGCGCCGCAAGCGCTGCTCGAGCGAGAGCACCCCGTAGGCGCCGCGGCGCTTGGGCAGCGTCGCGGGCAGCTTCTCCAGCCCGTCGATGCGCGCAACCTCCTCGATCAGGTCGACCTCGCGGGTGACGTCTTCGCGGCGGAAGGCGGGCGGCGTCACCGTCAGGCCAGCGGGCGCCTCGTCGGTGCGAAAACCGAGCGCCGCGAGGATCTCGCGTTGGCGCGAGCGGGCTATGTCGATGCCGAGGATCGCGCGCACGCGCGCCTCGCGCAGCGCAATCGGCGGGGGCGCTGGCGGTTCGCCGCCGACGTCGATCGTGCCCGGCTTGAGCGTCGCGCAGCACAGCTCGAGCAGCAGCCTCGTCGCGACCGCCTGCGCCCACATGCATTGCTCGGGCGCAAGCCCCTTCTCGAAGCGCGAAGACGCCTCGCTGCGCAGGGCGAGCAGCTGGGAGGTGCGGTGGATGTTCGGCCCGTGCCAGTTTGCGACCTCGAGCAGCACGCGCGTCGTGTCGCCCTGCACCTCCGAGCGCTCGCCGCCCATCACGCCGGCGATCGAGGTCGGGCCGTCCGCGTCCTCGATCAGGACCATCTCGCTATCGAGCGTGCGCACCTGCCCATCGAGCGTCGTCAGCAACTCCCCCTCGTGCGCGCGACGGACGGTCAGCCGGGCCCCGGCGACGCGGTCCAGGTCGAACGCGTGCAGCGGCTGGCCGGTTAGCAGCATCGCGTAGTTGGTGATGTCGACGACATTGTTGATCGGCCGCTGCCCGGCGGCGCTGAGCCGCGCCTTCAGCCACAGCGGCGACGGCGCGATCGTGACGTTCTCGAACACGCGCGCCGTGAAGCGCGGGCAGTCTTCGGCGGACTCGACGGTCACCTGCGCGTCGGGCAGGGGGCCGGGCGAGCCGGCGTCCTCAAGCCACGGTTCCGGCGCCAGGGGCGCGCCGGTCGCGGCATGCAGCTCGCGCGCGACCCCGTAGATCCCGAGGCAGTCGGGCCGATTCGGCGTGATCTCGAGCTCGAGCACGTCGGTCGCGATCGCGAGCAGCTCCGCCAGCGGCGTGCCGGGCGCGAGCTCTGCGTCGAGCGACACCTCGTCGAGCACGAGAATCCCGTCTCCCCCGGGCCCGATCGCCAGCTCCTGCTCGGCCAAGATCATGCCTTCGGAGACGATCCCCCTCAGCCGCGCGCGGCCGATCTCGGTCCCGTCGGGCATCGTCGCGCCCGGCAGCGCCACCGCGACCGTTTGCCCCGCGGCGACGTTCGGCGCCCCGCAGACGATCTTCGCGGGCCCGTCCTCGCTCGCGCCGCCGAGGTCGACTGTGCAGACGCTCAGGCGATCCGCGTCGGGATGGCGCTCGCAGGCGAGCACCCGGCCGATCACGAAGCGCTCGACGTCGCCGACCCCGTGATGGTGAATCGCCTCGACCTTGGTGCCGGTCATCGTCAGGCGCTCCTCGACCGCGTGCACGTCGAGCTGCGGATCGCAGTATTCAGCGAGCCATGTCAGCGGGACTCTCATCGCAGCCTCATCCGAACTGCTCCAAGAAGCGCAGGTCGTTCTCGAAGAAGAGCCGCAGGTCGGGAACGCCGTGCTTGAGCATCGCGATCCGCTCGACGCCGAGACCCCATGCGAACCCCTGCACGCGCTCGGGATCGTAGCCGGGCTCGTTGCGCTCGGTGGTGGGCACGTACGCGTACACGTTGGGGTCCACCTCGCCCGCGCCCAGCACCTCTAGCCAGCCCTCGCCCTTGCACAGGTAGCAGCGTGCGCCGTCGTCGAGAAAGCCCTTGCCCTGACAGTGAAAGCACGATACGTCCACCTCGACGCTCGGCTCGGTGAACGGGAAGAAGTGGGGTCTCAGCCGGACATCTCGCTGCTCGCCGAAGACGGCGCGCGCGAACGCGAGCAACGTCCCCTTGAGGTCGGCCAGCGTGATGTCCTCGTCGACGGCCAACCCCTCGAGTTGGTGAAACTGAGGAGTGTGGGTGGCGTCGGAGTCGGGCCTGTAGACGCGGCCGGGAATCACGACGTACAGCGGAGGTGGATGGGCCTCCATTGCCCTCACCTGCATCGGCGACGTTTGCGTCCTCAGCAGCAGATCCTCGGGCGCGGGCCGGGCTGCGATCGCCAGCGGTGCGCCGCGGCCGGCGGCGTGCCCGTTCGCGGCGCCGGCGCCCGTCTGCGGCTGCTCGCCGCCGAGCGCGCCCGCGCGCCGCGCGTAGAAGGTGTCGGTGCGCTCCCGCGCGGGATGCGTCGGGCTGTGGTTGAGCGCGTCGAAGTTGTAGTGAACGGTCTCGACCTCAGGACCCTCGAGCACGGTGAAGCCGAGGCCGAGGAAGATGTCTTCGAGCTCGCGCGTCATCTGCGTGAGCGCGTGCAGCCGGCCGACCGGCTGGGGTGGGCTGCCGGGCAGCGTGACGTCGAGCGCGTCGCGCGCGAGCGCGCGTTCGAGCTCGGCCCCGGTCAGCTCGCGCGTACGCTGCTCGATCAGCGCCTCGAGCGCCTGGCGCGCTTGATTGGCGACCCTGCCCACCGCCGCGCGCTCGGCGGGCGCCAGCTTGGCCACGCCGCGCAGCAGCTGCGGCAGCTCGGCCTTGCGCCCGAGGTAGTGGATCCGCAGCTGCTGCACCGTCTCGCTGCTGTCCGCTTCGGCGAGCGCGGCCTCGGCCTCGGCGCGCAGCTGTTCGATTCGCTCGATCATGACGCGGGGACCCTAGATGTTTGGCTGGGAGACGGCGCGCTCGTGTGCGTCCGGGCGAGCTCGTACAGCGCGACCGTCGCCGCCATCGCCGCGTTCAGCGAGTCGCACGCGATCGGGATGTGCGCGACGTGCCCGCAGGCGTCGAGCACCTCGCCCGGCAGGCCTTCGCGCTCGGCGCCGACGAGCAGCGAGATCGTGCCGGCGCGCGCGAGTCGCGCAGATACTGCCGGCAGCGGCTCGCCCGCGCGCGCGTCCAGCGCCAGACGTTCTCCCGGGAGGTCGCGCACGTCGCTGACCGGCGCGAGGCCGACCGCGAAGATCGCGCCCATGCTGGCGCGTACGGCCTTGGGCGCATGCGGATCCGCGCAGCCGGGGCCGAGCGCCACGCTCGCGGCGCCGAACGCGAGCGCGCTGCGCAGCACGGTGCCGACATTGCCGGGGTCGGCGACTGCGTGCAGATAGACGCACAGCGGACCGCTCGGCTCTGTGAGCCAGCGCTGCTCGTAGACGCCGATCGCGCGCGTGCCCGATCCGAGCGTGGACACCGCGGCGAGCGTCCCGGGCTCGACGTCGTGAAAGGCCTTGCCGCCGAGCGCGCTGCCCGCGAGACGGTATCCCGCCAGCGCGTCGCGCCCGGCCGTGGCGGCAGCGGCAACCAGGTCCTCGCCCTCGGCGAAGAAGCAGCCGCTCTGCGCGCGCCCGCGCTTGGTCCGCAGACGCCGTAGCGTCTTCAGGCGAGGGTTTTGCAGGGAGGCGATCGTCGTCATGCTGGTCGGCGTGTCATCGCTTTCAGATGAAACTCGATGCGCGTTGGTGAATCGGCTGTTGGTGAGGTCGGATTGCTGTTATCTGTCTGTGTCATCTTTCTCGCTTCGGGAGGATCCTTCTCGCTTCGGGAGGGCAAACACGAAAAAGGCGCCGCCCTGTTGAGGACCGACGCCCGGGAGATTGTCGCTTTTCGGCGCTGTGCTCAGGCAGCGGAGGGCGACGCCTCACGGGCGGTCTCGGCCAGACGTCGGAACGTGTCGGCGTCGCGCACGGCGATATCGGCCAGCGCCTTGCGATCCAGCTGCACGCCGGCCTGCGAGAGACCGTGCATGAACTGCGAGTAGCTCATGCCATTTTGCCGGGCGGCCGCGTTGATGCGCGTGATCCATAGCCGGCGGAAGTCACGCTTGCGGTTGCGCCTGTCCCGGTAGGCGTAGGCGTCGGCCTTCATCAAGGCCTCCTTGGCGCGCTTGTAATTGGAGTGGGCCTCACCGCGGAAGCCCTTCGTCAGCGCGAGCGTCGCGCGGCGCTTCTTGCGCGCGTGCAGAGAACGCTTGACCCTCATGGGCGATCTCCCGAGGCCGTCCGGCCCGCAGACCCAGAAGCGCCGCTCGAGTTCGGCGCACCCTTCGCGCTCACGCCTAGGAGCTTCTTCACGCGCGGCCTGTCGTGCGCGGAGATCTCGACCGGGCGCCCCAACTCGCGCTTGTGTTTGGGAGACTTGATCTCGAGTTTGTGGCTCGTGAAGGCATGCCTGCCGCGAACCTTGCCTTTCGCGGTGAGCCTGAAGCGCTTCTTGGCGCCCGAATGGGTCTTCATCTTGGGCATGTCGAAGCGCCAGTATGACACGCCCGCGCCGAGGTCTTCGGCGCGGTGCTTCAGGCGGCGGCGTCCCCGGCGTCGCGCTCGCTCTCGGCGTCGCGCTGCTCGTCGGATTGCGGTGCGGGCGGGTTTGCGGGGGCGCTCGCGCCGTTTCCGGGAGTCGCATCCCCGGCGGCGGCCGGCGTCGCGCCGTCCGGCGTGATCAGCGCGTCGGCCCGGCCCGCGAGCACGGCCTTCGATGGCGCCAACATCATCGTCATGTTGCGCCCCTCCTGCACCGGGCGCTGCTCGACCACTCCGAGCTCGGCGAGCTCCTCGGCGAGGCGATCGAGGATCGCGGTACCGCGCTCGGGATGCGTGACCTCGCGTCCGCGAAACATGATCGTCACCTTCACCTTGTCCTTGTGGCGCAGAAACCGCTCGACATGGTGCTTCTTGGTGTCGTAATCGTGCTCGGCGATCTTCGGGCGAAACTTGATCTCGCGGACCGTTATCTGCTGCTGGTGCTTGCGCGCCTGCTTGAGCTTCTGGGCCTGCTCGTAGCGGTACTTGGAATAGTCGAGCACGCGGCAGACCGGAGGCCGTGCCTCCGGTGCGACCTCGACCAGGTCGAGATCGCGCTCCTGGGCGAAGCGCAGCGCGTCGGGCGTCTTCATCACGCCGACCTGCTTGCCCTCGTCGTCGATCACGCGCACTTCCGGCACCCGGATGCGCTCGTTGATCCTTGTGGGGTCCCGCTCTGGCGGGCGCCGGTCGAACCTGCGCGGAACCGGCACTAGCTGTGGGCGCCGCGGTTCAAGCGGACGTCAGGTGCGGCGCTGAAGAGATTTTGCGGAGTTCCAAGTCGGCCGAGTATAGCGACGGGAGATCGCTGCGCAACCCCAATTTCTCGACGCTCGCGGATCGCTCAACCGGCGTCGCGCGAGTCGTCGCGATCGATCTCCCGCAGCAGGCGCTCGGCGAACCCATCTGTCGCGACCGCGCCCTCGTCGCCGCCGTGGCGCGCGCGCACCGACACGCTCGCGTTCGCCGACTCGCGCTCGCCGACGATCAGCATGTACGGGATCTTGCGCAGCTCGGCGTCGCGGATCTTGCGCGCCACCGACTCGGTGCGCTCGTCGAGCTCGACATAGGCTCCATCCGCGCGCAGCTGGCGCGCGACGCCCGCCGCGTAGTCGTTGAAACGATCGGCGATCGGCAGCACGATCGCCTGGACCGGGGCGAGCCACAGCGGCAGCTCGCCCGCGTAGTGCTCGAGCATGATGCCGATGAAGCGCTCGTAGGACCCGAACGACGCCCGGTGGATCATTACGGGTGTGTGCTCGGCGTTGTCGGCGCCCGTGTAGCGCAGCTCGAAGCGCGCCGGCATCGAGTAGTCGAGCTGCACGGTTCCCAGCTGCCAGGAGCGCCCCAGCGAATCTGTCATGTGCATGTCGATCTTCGGCCCGTAGAACGCGCCGTCGCCTGGATTCAGCTCGTACGCGAGCTCCTGGGTCCGCAGCGCGTGCATCAGCGCAGCCTCCGCCCGGTCCCACATCTGATCGTCGCCGATGCGCTCGGGCGGGCGCGTCGAGAGCTCGAGGCGCACATCCAGGTCGAACAGGCGGTAGGTGGCGAACGCGAGCTCCAGGCAGCCCGCGACCTCGGGCTGGACCTGCTCCTCGGTGCAGAAGATGTGCGCGTCGTCCTGGGCGAAGTGCCTGACCCGCAGCAGGCCGTGCAACACCCCCGAGGGCTCGTTGCGATGCAACAGCCCGGGCTCGAAGTAGCGCGCCGGCAGATCGCGGTAGGAGTGGTGCCGGCTCTTGAAAAGGAAAGCGTGACCGGGGCAGTTCATCGGCTTGACGCCCATGTCGCGGTCCTCGACCCGCACCGTGAACATCTGGTCTTTGTACTTTTCCCAGTGGCCCGAGGTCTTCCACAGCTCGACGTCGTAGATCAGCGGCGTCTTGACCTCGGTGTAGCCGCGCGCCGCCGCCATCTCGCGCGAGAGCGCCACGAGCCGATTGAACAGCCTCGTCCCGGCGGGCGTCCAGAAGGCCGCGCCCGGCGAGACGTCCGCGAACTGAAACAGACCGAGCTCGCGACCGAGCTTGCGGTGATCGCGCGCTTTCGCCTGCTCGAGCCGCTCCAGGTGCGCGTCTAGTTCTGCCCTCGCGGGAAACGCCGTCCCGTAGATCCGCGTGAGCATCGTCTTGCTCGCGTCCCCCCGCCAGTAAGCGCCCGCGACCGACTGCAGCTTGAAGGCGCCGACGCTCGCCGTGGTCGGGGAGTGGGGGCCTCGACACAGGTCGGTGAACGGCCCGTTCGAGTACAGCGATACGGTCTCGAGCGACCCGTTCGAGCTCTCGCGCGCAGCGCTCACGAGGTCGTCGATCAGCTCGACCTTGTAGTCCTGCCCCTCGGCGGCGAATCGTTCGCGCGCCTGCGCCGGCGCCACGTCCCGGCGTTCGAACGGCTCCCCCGCGCGCACGTGGGCGCGCATCGCCTCTTCGATTTGCGGGAAGTCCTCGGCCGAGATCGACACGTCATCGGGGAACTCGAAGTCGTAGTAGAAACCGTCCGCGATCGGTGGCCCGATCGAGATCTTCACGCCGGGATAGCGTTCCATCACTGCGGTCGCCAGCACATGCGCGGCGTCGTGGCGGATCAGTTCGAGCGCACGCTCGCCGCTCTTGGCCGTGACAATCGCGATGCTCGCCCCGTCGGGCAGCGGCCTGGCAAGGTCGCGCAGCTGCGGTCCTTCGCCCGCCTCCGGATGGCTGACTTCGACCGCCAGCGCCGCCCTCGCCAGACCGGGACCGATCGCCGCCGCGGCGTCTGCCCCGGTGGCGCCGTCCGCTAGCTCGAGCGCCTTGCCATCGGGAAGTGTCACGGTGAGCGGCATCGCAGCGTTGCAGGCTATCCGCAAACTCAACCCGGTCAGGCGAGCTGCCACAGCGCGTCGTCGCCGAGCGCGCTGCGTCGCACGGCGCCGTCTCCGAGCAGTTCGATCAACGCTCGTTCCACGGCCCGCCGGTCGGGGGCGGCATTGTTGGGCGTCATGATCGCGGCCACCTCTTGGGTCACGAGTCCGGCGGGAAACTCGTTCAGCGCCGCGAGTGGCTCCTCGGGCGGCGCCCGCCGTTCGAGCTTCGGATCGAGGTTCGCGATCAGCACGTCATAGGCCTCGATCGGCTGAAACCCTCCTGCCTCCAGACGGCGGCCGTCGGCGCTCTCGAACACGAGCGATGGCGCCGAGTAGCGAACCGGGCCATCGGTCTGGCGCGCCTTGCCCTGAAAGTGCGTCGGCCCGCCCTCCGCGGTCCGTGTCTCCTGCTTGTCGGCCTCATAAGCGTTAATCGTGCGCTCGTCGTCGATCGCCGCCAGCACTGCATCGCCGTCGAGGCCATCCACGCGTTCCAGCGCGAGCGCGATGTCCGCGTCGCGATCGAGTACGAGCGTGGTCGTAAACCAGCCGAGCTGCAGCGCACGAAGCACCTCGTGCTCACGCTCCGGGTCGAGCAGGCGGGTAGCGACGATCGCCCGGCAGGCGCGGGCCGTAGCAGCAACTTGGGCGCGCGGCTCCAGCAGGAACGGCATCCCAAACCGGCGAAAGCTGAGGTTGCCGATTGTCCCGCGCGTCGGCGTGTAGCCGAGATCCAGATAGCGCCTGGTGTCCTCGGCCAGGCCGATCATCACCAGCCGCCAGTCCAGCTGCTCGCGATAACGCCAGCGCAGCACGGCAAGTGCCGGGCTTGCCGAATATGCCCATGGACACGCCGGATCGGTGAAGTGGATCACGGAGATCTTGCTCACGTGCTCGAATGATCGCAAGCGCAAACGTCAGAGGTACTCCCGGCCCGTGACGGCCAAGGAGCGGTCGAACGGAACCGGCAAGCGGCGCACGATCTTCGCCGCTGGCGGGTCGAGTAGGCTCTCTCGCCGGCGGCAGACACTCGCCTGCCTCCCTAACTCGACTGAATAGGAAGGGACCGTGACAATGATCCTCGCCACCAGCTACCCGCTGCTTGAAGTGTTCTGGACGATGCTCATCTTCTTCGCGTTCGTCATCTGGATCTGGATCCTGATCACGGTGCTGATCGACATCTTCCGCCGGCGCGACGCGTCGGGCTGGGTCAAGGTGCTGTGGATTGTGTTCATCATCCTGCTGCCGTATCTCGGCGTGTTCGTATATCTGATCGCCGAGCACAAGGGGATGACCGAACGCGCTGTCAAACAGCAGAAAACGGCAGAACAACAGGTCGAAGGTTATGTGAAGTCGGTGGCCGGCAAGACCGACCCGACGGAGCAGATCGCCAACGCCAAGAAACTGCTCGACAACGGCACGATCTCGCAGGCTGAGTTCGATCAGATCAAGCAGCAGGCGCTCGCGGCGTAACGGGCTGCGCGCGGCTTCGCGCGCGTCTGACCGCTTGTGGCTGGTCCGAGGCCCGCGCGGGCAGGGCCGCGCGGGCCGTCGCTCGCGCGGGCTCGAGCCACTCGCCGAGATCGGTCAAGTTGTTGGGTGCTCGTCGCGGGCAGTTTGTTGATACGATCAAGCCAGCCGGGGAGGTGCCAGTCTGGCCGGGTACGTCAATGTGGGGCGGACAGGAGGCAGGCATGCGGCACTGTGAGGAGCCTAGGATGGCGTCGGTTCGGGGAACTGGAGCGCGAGGGATCTGGCGGTTAGCCCTCGGCATGATTGCCGGTTGCCTGCTGGTGGCGCTCGCGGCGGCGCCCGCGAGCGCGGCAACCGATTTCTCGGGATCGGCATTTCAGATCCTCGCCCCAGGCGAGGAAGGCGGCCTTCCGCCCAACGAATTCTCGACCGACCAGGGAATCCTCTACAACAAGCTCACCTCGCATCAAGGGCACGTGTCTCCGACCACCCTGGAAAAGTTCTATCTGCCAGAGAAGTTCGGCCAGCCCGGGGAAGCTGGGGACACCGAGGAGTTCACTACCCAGCCGGGCCTGGAAATCTGGCGTGACAAACATGACATCCCGCACATTTTTGGGGCTACGCGAGGCGATGTCATGTTCGGCTCAGGTTGGGTAGCGGCACAGGACCGGGGCCTGCTTTTGCGGCTGGGCCTCGGTCCTGCATATGCGGCGGCGCTGAGCATCCCGGGAATCAACGCCTTCGAACTGCTGCTCACCGGGCGCTCGTTTACCCCGAGCGCCCAGGCGCACAACTTCGTCACCGAACAGAAGAAAGTCCTGCTCGAACAGGGAGTCGAAGGCGAACAGGTCATCGAAGACCTCGAAAACTGGGTGGAAGGCGTCAACGGCTTCGAGGAAACGCTGCCTGAAGCCGCGCGCCTGCCCAAAGCGACGCTCAGCGACGCAATCGCCGGATTCGCCTTCATTGGCTCGATCTTCGGCAACGGCGGTGGCAGCGAAGTCGCCAACTCCAACTTCCTTGCTGGGCTGGAGGAAAAGTTCGGCGAAAGCGAAGGCTTGAAGATCTTCCGCGCCCTGCGCGAGGTCAACGACCCCGAAGCGCCGACCACCGGCAGCAAGCCGTTCCCGTATGACGGGGTCCCGAGCGGACCGACCCCGGGAGCGATGGTGATCGACCGCGGATCGGTGAGCGCCTCCGCGAACAAAGCGATAGCCGCGACGCAGGCCTCACGGCGCAAAGCCTCGAACTTCCTGCTGGCGGGCTCCGCAAACACAAAATCCGGTCACCCAGTGGGGGTGATGGGGCCCCAGCTCGGCTACTTCTACCCGGAGATCGTCTTCCAGGGCGACCTGCACGGCCCGGGCATCGACGCGCAGGGGATCATCGCGCCGATCTCGCCGTATGTGTTCATCGGGCGCGGACCCGACTTCGCCTGGAGCCTGACCAGCGCCGACAGCGAGAACACGCAGCAGTTCCTCGAGAAGCTCTGCAACCCCGACAAAAGCCCGCCCACGCGCGAATCCGAATCCTACGAATACAAGGGCGAATGCATCCCGATGACGACGTTCGACGCGGGCAAATTGGCTGCGGGCAACGGTGAACCCGAACACGAGGTGTTCATCAAAGAAACCGTGCACGGCCCGGTAAGTGGAACGGTCTTGGTGAAAGGCGAACCGTACGCGATCGCCAACGCCCGCACCACCAGAGGTCGCGAGCCGGCCGGAGAGCTCGCCTTCAGCGAGCTCGACTCCGACCGCGTGCACTCGCCCGAACAGTTCTTCGAAGCTGCCAACAAGCTCGAGACGACGTTCAACATGGCGTACATCGACAGCAAGAACATCGCGTTCTTCTCGACCGGGCGTCTGCCGATCCTCGCGCCGGGCACCGATCCGAGCCTGCCGACGCTGGGCAACGGCGAATACGACTGGCAGGGCTTCCTGTCCCAAGAACAGCATCCGCATGAAGTCGACCCAATCGGCGACGTGCTGACCAACTGGAACAACAAGCCTGCGCCCGAATGGGGAGCCGCGTCTGACAACTACAACGAGGGTCCGGTTCACCGTGTGCAGCTGTACACGGGGTTCACCACAAAGATGAATGAGGCCAAGGACGCCTCGATCATGAATCGAGCCGCCCAACAGGACCTCCGCGCGGTCAAGGTCTGGCCGGTGATCAAGCAGGTTCTCGAAGGTGGTCCAGCGCCGAGCAAACTCGCCGAAGAAGCAGCCAACATCGTCTCGACGTGGGTCGAACACGGCGCGAGCCGCTTCGGCCAAAAGGGGCCGAAGGAACCGGGCGCGGCGATCATGGATGCCGTCTGGACGCCGATCGCCGAGACTGTGCTCGGGCCCGTCCTCGGCGAAGGACTGTTGAACGAATTCGCCGGGCTGAACGGAATCGACAACCCGCCCTCCTCACAGGGATCCGCCTTTGGCGGCGGTTGGTACGGGTACGTCTACAAGGATCTGCGTACCGAGCTCGGCCTGCCCGTACAGCAACCCTACAGTCGCGAGTTCTGCGGCAACGGGAACCTGGAAGCGTGCCGCACCTCGCTGTGGGCCGCGGTCCAGGGCGCGGTCGAACAGCTCGAGGCTGCTCAGGGGCCCGAACCCGCCAGCTGGAGAGCGGCGAAGGTGAGTATCACGTTCGCGCCCGGGATCCTTCCATTCACGATGAAATGGACGAACCGGTCGACCTTCCAGCAGGTGATCGAATTCACCGGACACGAAGAATAGGTCGCTGAGCTCCGCGCCAGCGCCACTGTTCCTGCGGGCGTCGCTCCTGCTCATGGCGCCCTGGTGAATCGAGCCGGAGCCCTGAATCCAGCCCGAGCCCTGTGTGTGGGCGCGCTCCGATCAGACCGGTGCGTCTGAAATTGAGCTCATGCGTCGTGCTGCCCGGCGAACGCGTTCGGGCATCAGGTGCCCGTAGAGGTCGAGGGTGGTGGATGTTCTCGTGTGCCCGGCGAACGCGGCGATCAGCAGAACGTCCTCGCCCTGGGCGATCGCGTTGGTGATCGCCGTGTGCCTGAGGTCGTGCAGGCGCAGGCGGGCCGGCAGACCGGCGCGCTCGGCGTAACGGCGGAAGACGAGCGTGACCATGCGCGGGCTCAACGGCCTGCCCGCCGGCCGAATCACGCCGTCCCGGTCGCGCTTGCGCTCGATCGTGGCGAACACCGGCGCGCGCTCGCTCGTGTCGGCGGCGCTGGCGTAGAGCTCCTCGAGCGCCGCCTGCGCACCCGCGAGGATCGGCACGAGCCGCCTGCCGGCCTCGGTCTTTGGGCTGAGCTCCCCGCCCGCCCGGGCGATCACCTCCCCGCCGGCTGCGACGGAGCGATTCTGATAGGCGTGCCCGCCGTTGCCGTACGCGTCCTGCCCGCCGTTGGGGTAGGCAGCCCGCCCGCCGTTGCCGTCGGCCGCCTGCCCGCCGTTGCCGTACGCAGCTAGCCCCGCGGCCACGTAGGTGCGCGCGGCCGGACTCATGCCGTTCACCGATTGTGCGTTGGGCTCGTCGTAGCAGCCGATGCTGCGCCGGACGTGGATGATCCGCTCGAGCAGATCGACATCCCCCCATTGCAGGCCGATCAGCTCACCGCGCCTGAGCGCGGTATCGAGCGCGATCACGAAAAACGGCCGCCAACGAGCAGAGCAAGCATCCAAGAACCGCTTGATCTGAACGGGACTGAGCTCGGTCCCACGCGCCCGCCGCGCCCGCGCTTGCTTTGCCCCCAGCCGTGCACCATCCACGGGATTGACGGACACGATGCCCGCGTCCTGCGCGAATGCGAACAGCGCATGCAACAGCTGGCGCACCTTCGCCACCCCCGCCTCGCTCAAGCCTTCGGCCCGCTTGGCGGCCAACAATCCGGCAATGATCTGTGGCCCGCAATCATCCACCCGCACGGCACCCAACCCCGGCGCCACGTGCAAGTAAAACGTTCCCCGATAACTCGCGCCCGTCCCCGGCTTCAAATTCGGCCCAACGTGCTCCAGGAGCCACTTATTTCCAAGCTCCAGCACGGACATCCCACTCGGCACAAACCGTCCACCATCGACATCCTCCTGCAACGCACGCAACATCCGCTGCGCCCCGCGGCGCGAGGACCCTGCTGCCTTCTCCACTTGCCGCCACCGCGCCAGACCCGTCCGCGCATCGACAGCCAAGACTCGCGTACGCACGTAAAACCGACCGTTGCGCTCACGAATACTGCCCGACGCCATCAGCTACCACCCCACTCTCACTTCGGCCGCCTGCGCGCGCTCTTCTTCGCGGCGTAGCGCTTGCGGGCCTGCTTTTCGCAGGCTGCGCGCTTGGCCTTGGCATGCTTGTGCTGTTTGCGGCACGCGGCGACCGCCCGATTGAGCAGCTGCGCGCGGCTGAGGTTCTTCGGCTTGGCTGACTTGACCTTCGTGCAGCCCTGCAGCAGGATCTTCGTCGTCTGCTTGAGCACCGCGCCGTTCTGGGCGACGATTTCCGTTGGCATCGCAAGACTCGACGTGCACAGGTTGAATTTGTCCTTTTCCGGCAGGTCCGTCGTCAACGCCGAATGTGGCCCGGCGGGCAGGAGCGTTTCAAAGACGGTGAACGGCGCATCGGGGGCGGATTCGAACTTCGAATAGGTGATCTGGTTTTTGATCTGCGTCTTGCCATCCAACACCAACGTGATCCCTTCGCCCTGCAACACGAACTCCACATCCGGGAACGCAGCACCCCCATGCGAGACCAGATACGCCGGACCCCTCAGCGGGCTGCTGAGGACCGGGGTATGGATTGTCGCCTGCCCGATCACCGATCCTTCCGGACACGACGCCGGGTTTTTGTTAAACGCCCCTTCGGTGCACGCTTTCTGGAGGGTCGTCAGCCTCGCCGGCAGCGCCTTTGGCAGCTGCAGGCGGACTTTGGCGATGTTCGCCTGGCCGAGGCCCTTGGATTCGACCTTGACGTCGAAGTTCGCGCCATCGGCTTTGCTCGCCTGCCCTTTCGTCGAGGCGGTCAGCTTCGGCTTGAACGGCAAACCCGCGCAATTGGCTACAGCAAACGGCGAGGAGACAGGCGCGCTCGCGCCCTGATCGCCGCTGATCGTCCCATCGATATGCATCTGGCTGCAATTCGTCGGATTGAACTCAAAGCCGGGACGGTCGACGTTCACCAACACCCGTTTGAGCTGCAACGGAATCCCGCGCAACTGCGTCGGCAACGGGTCTGAGACGATCGTGATCGACGCATCGTTCGGGTCCACGAATAGCTTCGAGCGGACGGTGACCGTGCCCAGATCAAACGGCCCCGCGACCGCCGGCGAGACGATCTCGAGCCCGAACGGCGCGCCGCCGTACGGGCCGGTGATGAACACCTTGCCGCCGCCCTCGACATACGGTTCTGCGCCCAGCCCGGCGATCGCCGTCGCCTCCCCGACCTGGCTTTCAGCGGGGCACGCATCGGCGCTGGCCTGCGCTTCTGCACAGAGCTTGACCGTCGAGAGCAGCGCGGCGATCCCGCCGGGCAGATGCATCGAGACCGCGCTCAGCGCCTGATCGCCATCCGGGCGCGTCAGTTCCAGCTGAAAGCTCGTGAACGCCGCGGCTTGGTCGTTGGTACCACCCGCGCTGAAACCCGGCGAGAAGGGCATCGAGGCGGGACAGGCAGAGCCGCCAACGCCTGAGGTGATCGCGAATTCTTGGCTTTCAGAGAGCACGTTCACGGTACCCGTACCCGACCAAGGTGTGAACGCAGCGGCGGTCGCGTAGTTGCCACATGACGGCGGCGTCGTCACTGACGCGCGGGCTCCGCCGAAGAGGTCGAGCTTGAGTTCTTCGAAGGGGACCTGCGGGGAGTTACGGAAGCTCGTCGAGATCTGCAGGGTTCCTTCGTTCACGTGGCCTTCTCCGGCGAGCTTGACCAGTACGCCCGAGACGGGATCTTCGGCGACGATGTAAAGCGCCACCAGCGAGCCGAACGGGTTCTTGCCCGGTTCACCTCCCGGCGCGGGCGTCGCCAGATATACCCCGCCTTCCAGTTCGTCGGACAGGAGCGGGGTTTTAATGTGCACGCTTCCAACCTTCGAGGCTTCCGGACACGACGCCTGTTTCGGCGTGAATTCGTCTGTTTCGGTGCGGGCATTGAGGCCGGTGAAGCCGATCTGCGCCTCTGAGCATGCTTCCAAGCCGTTGGCCGCGGATGGACTGAGCTCGACGCCCTCGGGAAGGGTGACCGTTGTGTCCCTGACGTCTGCCTCGGCGAGCGCACCGGCTTCGAGCGTCGTCTTTTGCGGCACCTTCACCGCCACGCTCAGGCCCGTCGGGGTGCTCGCGCTGTGCTGTTCGGGTTCCACGAAGATTTCTGGAGAGAAGGGCAGTTGATTACAACCTTCGAAGCCCAGCAGCTGGCCGTTTCCGTTCATCCAGGCGTATTCGGCGCCCAACCAGTGTCCCGGTTCGGCCCAGGAGTCGGCTTCGGTGGACGAGATCACCGGTTCGGCCTGCGGGTTGGCTGCGCATGACGTCGGCAGGGTCAGGAACGCATGTCTCGCTTCTTCGCTGGAGACCGGACAGGCCTTCTTGATCTGGCCCGCGAACGCCCCACCGGCCACGCATTCCCAGCCGCGCGAGGCGTTGTGTCGAGGGTCCCCCGGCACGCCCCACAGTGTCACCTGGCTGCTCAACAGGCCAGCTGTCTGCGTCGCGTTGCTGACGCTCGCGTCGACGCCGTAGTCTTGCCCGGAGCGCACCGAGGTGTCGATCACGATCGGAACCTTGCCGAGCACCTCAAATCCGAAGCGCGCCGGCTCCCCGTGTCCCGGCACGAGATTGAACACGGGGACCGTCCTGGTGAAGACGTGGACGTTGAAGGGTTCATTGCCCGTCACGGTCGCCACGCCGATCACCGAGCTTGGCGGGCACAGGTTGGCTTCGAATTCGAGAGCCGCGAAGTTGGCTTCGCTGCACCGCCTCGCCGCCGTCGGGTTCCCGACCAGACCCGGAGGGAGCTTGAAGCTCACGTCCTTGGGCAGCGCGACCGGTTGGCGCTGCGCCGTCTGGTTCAACACAAGCGTGGTTGTCAGCTGAAATGGCTGCGAGCCCGCAGCAGTGGCAGGTGTCCCGTCCTCGTTGAACAGCGACAGTTCATAGTCCTGGAAGCCGAACTGAGTGGGTTCGCCGTTTATGCTGATCGGCTGAACGCTGGACACGCTGCCGCCGCCGCCACCTTCCACGCTTGCTTCTCCGTTGAGCGAGGTCACCGTCCCGGGCGGCTCTTCGACCTTGACCCTGATCGTGACCGGGATCTGTTCGTAGGGGTACAGCACGCCCGCGAACGTGCAGGTCAGAGACGCGAAGGAGCATTGCACCTGGCTGCGGTTCAGCGAGGGACCGGCGATCCCGGTGACGATCAGTCCTGGGGGCGGTTTGTATCTGATGATCACGTGTTCGCCGCTTCCGTTGCTGGTCTTGTCTCCGAGGTTGCTCGCCACGACCGTGATCAGCCCTTCCTTTCCCGGAGTCAGGTTGGTCGGAAACACTTCGGAGTTGATGTGCCAGAACGGCGCTTCTGCGTGCGCCGCCGGAGCGTGCGCAAGCGCCGTCGCCAGCAGGCTCGCGAGCACGGCGAGCAGCACCCGCAGCCCGGGTGCAAATGGCGCGGGCCCGGGACGATGGCCAGTTGCCGCGCGCGCGGCCCTCGATCGCATGCGCTTCATCGCTGTCTCCTTCGCTCGGCCCCGCCCGATGACTTGCGTGCCTTGCCGCTTCGCGTCGCTTTGTGCTTGGCATAGCGCGTGCGTGCCTGTGCTTCGCAGGCATGACGCCTCTTCTTGGAGCGCGCGTAGTGTTTGCGGCACGCCGCGAGGGCTTTCGACAGCTTCTGCGCGGTGGTAAGAGGCTTGGGAGCGCCCTTCGTCGCCTTGCCTTCCCTGCTCGGCGCAGGCCGGGAGCCCCCGTTGCCGGCCCCCGACACGCTCGCCGTGGCGGTCGGGCCGCCCGCGATCTGCTGGGCGGGTTGAGCCGGGCGGCATGCTTCCGTTCCGTTGCAGCCGGCCGGCGCGCCCTTGGGCGAGGTCAGGCATCGCGACGCTGCGGTGCAGACTCGCGCGTCGTAGATGTCAAACGCGGTGTCGGTGTCTTGCGGAACCAGCTGGCCTTCTGTCAAGAAGAAGACGTCGTTGCCGCCTGGCGTCGCTTCGACGAACGCCGATTCACGTTCAGCGTTTCCGCCGGAGATCAAGGCTACGCAGCCGCCCGTCGGGCTTTGACAGCTGCCCACACCGGAGGGCTCGTACTGGTATACATCCTCCTTTTCATTCGTCGCCTGCGGTACCAGGTCATCCGGGCTGTTGAAGTACAGACGCCCTTCGTTTGAGAGGTAGCGGGACTGAAACAACGCGGTTCCGAAGCTCTCGGACGTCCAGCCGGGGATGTTGCCAGCGAGCCAGTGTTCGGCCCAAACCAGGCGGCGATCAACGACCAAGCCGAGCCCTTCGCCCGATACCGCGGTGTCGAACACCCCGGCTGGGCGGGCGCCGGTGGGGTTGCACGACACACACCTCAGGCTGGCAGCCGCGGAGTCGTAGATGTACACCTCCTCGTCGCGCTTGCCGCTGGCCCGATCGAGATTTTCATAGCCGGTGATCGGCGCAGCCGACATGAACGCCAGGTAGCGCCCGTTCGGCGAGGCACGCGCGGTCAAAAACGCGCTGTCTCCAAGTATTTTCCCTTCCCACTCAGGTTTATCTTCGCTCGAGAGCGTGGCGACGAAGGTCCTGGTCCATTCCCCGCCGTTTTCGTGCAGCGCATACAGGTTATTCCCTCCCGGCTGGGCGATTTCGCCATTGCCGTTTTCGTTTTCCGCGAGCACCCCGCGCGCAACGAGATATACGCTCGTACCTTCTTCGCCTGCGCTCAGCACGAAGCCCTGTACAGCCGCGTGTTCGCCTTCGTTGTCCTCGACCGTAAGGTCCTTGAGGTCGCAGACAAGCTGTCCGCCTGCTTGTTCGCCGACTACACACTCGTATAGATCGGGCCGACCGGTTGTTTGTGCCCCTTCCGGTGCGGCGGTGGATTCTGGGGTGAGCTGTTGCTTGTCGGTGAAGAATACGCGTGAGCCGTCACTCGTCGCGGTTTGGAACTGAGCCGAGCCATTTTCGGGTTCGGGCGCTCCCTGCGCCGCGTCCAGCTGAAGGATCTGGCCGTTGGCGGTATCGGTCATATACAAATGGCCCTTGTGCGAGTTTTCGTCGTAGTTCGTCCAGATGACGCGAGCACCGTCATTTGAGATCGCATGAGCGGCGAAGTTGTAGTAGCCGAGTTCGTCGTTTTCCGCAGGCGTCCCCGTTGGCAGCATGCTCACGAACTGAAGCTTTCCGTCGGTCCACTCGTACAGCCCCGACCCGGCGGGCGAGCCGGTAAGCGGGACTCTCGAGGAGATGACCACGTGGCTCAGATCGGGAGTCGCGGCGACGAAATGCAGTCGCGCCCCGAATTCCGTGCCCGGCGCCACATTCGCTTCGGTCACGAGCGGGCGATACGTTGCGGTTTGATTGTCGCGCAGATACGGGGTCCGCTGCCTCGCTTCCGGTGAAAGTTGCGGTTCGGCGAGCGCACCGAATGCGAACGGATCGACGATCGCCGAGGACAGGTCGGGCGTGAACAGCTCGTACTCGGGCGGCCGACCCGGGTCGACACCCTGTGGATTGTTGGTGGGCGTGGCGATGTCTTGCGAGGACCAGCCTTCGGAGGTGCGGGTGGAGATGATCTGCTGCTGTTCGGGGCTTCTGTTGCCTTCGGGCTGGCCTGTCAAAGCCCCGTAGGCGACGTAGGCAAGGGAGTTGCCGTCTTCTGCGGCGAGCACGACTCCGCCTTCGCGCGTGAGCCCTTCGATCGGCGCCCCGTGCTTGTCTGGGGGGGAGACCATCTCCCACGCGCGTTCGTCGGGAAGCGACACCGGTGCTTGGTCGGACTTGGTGGTGAAGGTATGCTCGGGGCCTTCGCTCTCGCCCAGCGAGTTCGGGGCCACGACGCGGTAGTAGTAGGTGGTGTCCGGTTTCAGTTCCTTGAGCGTGACGCTTCTGGCGACATCCGTTTCCCCCGCACCGATGTCTTCACCGGGGGGTTCCGGGATGTTTGTGCACGAGGCGGGCGTTTCCCGACAGCTGTTTGTTCCGTACTGGAAATAGATGCTCGTGTCGCGGCCAAGCGGATCGACTTGGGCGTCGATCGTCGCTTCGGTTGCGGTTACATTGCTGGCGTAGCTCGCATCCACAACAGCCGAGGCGACCGTCATGAAGTGCTGATCGCGTCCGATTGTCGCGCCCGCGCCGTTGCTCGCGACCACACGGAAGTGGTACGTCACACCGAGCTTCAGTTTCCCAATCGTCGCCGACACCGCGATTGGCGTCGAGCCGGCGGGTATCGTTCCGCCGCCGACAGGCACTTCGCTGCCGTATGAGGTGCTTTCGCCGTATTCGAAGTGATAGCTGGTGGCGAGCTGCTCGGGGTTGATCGTCGCATGGATCGTCGCTTCTTCGTGAGCGATGCCAGTCGTCGGTTCGTCTGAGATCTGCGGGGGGCCAAGTGTTTTGAATTCCCGATCGCCGCCGTAGGTCGTGCCGAGAGCGTTTTCTGCGACCAGGCGGTAGTGGTAGGTCCTGTTCGGCGCGAGGCCGCTCAGCTCCGTTTCTGCCGCAAGCGGCTTTTCGCCCGAGCCCGCGTCGACGCCCGGCGGCGCGGGGCTCGTTTTGCCGTAGAAGCTCGTCGTGCCCCACTGGAAATAGTAGTGCGCGTCCGAGCCGCCTGGCTTGAGCGACCCAGTGATCGCCGCAGCTTCTGTTTCCACTTCCCGCGCGAGGCCGGTCTTGACCCCTTCGACCGCCGGCAGGGTCGTGAATTCGCGGTCTTCGCCAAACGCCGCGCCGTTTTCGTTTTCTGCGACGATCCGGAAGTGGTAGGTCGTGCCGGCGTGTAGTCCTTCGAGCGTGAAGGTAACCGTCTGTTCGCCTTCCCCAGCGCTCAGCGCGGGCGTGCTCTGCCCATAGGCTTCGCTCGTACCCCATTCGAATCGATACTTGGCCGGTAGACCTTCGCCGTTGACGGTTCCGCTCAGCACGGCGCTCGTGCGCGTCACGGCTTCCTTGGAGATCTTGCCCGTTTCCGCGTCGGGGATCACGACGTTCGGTCCGAACACGTCCACGAGCGCGAGCCCCGAGTCCGCCACATACACGTCGCCGGCGGACGTGAGCGCCGCTGCACGCGGTTCACCTAGCGGCCCGCCCTTGCCAGCGGTGATCCATCCGCGCCATTGGCCGTTTGCGCTGTACTGCGAGACGCGGTGGCGTTCGGCTTCCGCTACGTAGATTTCGCCAGTGGCTTCATCGACCGCCAGGCCGGCGACGTTGCCGGCTTCTTCTTCGGGGCCTTCGAAGCTTCCCTGCGGCGAGCCCTTGCCAGTCAGCTTTTCTTCGAAGGTTCCCGACTCGCTGTAGGCGTCGACTGCTCCGACTGCGCTGTCGGCCACGAGCACCCGTCCAGTCGAGGAGTCGACCGCGACCCCGTTGGGTTCCTGCAGCTTCGGACCCGATAGGCGCCCTTCAAAGGCGCCTTCTTCGCCTGCGTCTTCTGGCACTTCGTCGGGATGCGCCGGATTGGGTGCCGGCTTGAACAGGTCGACCGCGCCGAAGCCTCCGCTTTCGCTGCTTTCGCTTTGGACGACGTACAGATCTCCCGCAGCGGGATCTGACGCGCTCTTTGCGTTGTCGAACGCAACCCCGACGACTTCGCCGAATTCTTTGGCCGGGGTGTCGTGGCCAAGCCACCTCGAGAGCAGCCGGTAGCCACCTTCGCCGTCCGGCTCGTAGGCCAGGACGGTCAGTCCAACCGGTTCGGCGACGTATACGTCCCCGTTGGCTTCGTCTACGGCGATGCCCACCGGTTCGATCGTGCCTTCGCCGAAACGCGTCTCGTATGCCCCCGTCGAGCTGAACAGCTCGACGTACCCGTTTCCATCGCCAACGAAGACCTGACCGGTCGCGTGATCGACGGCCACCGACTCCGGTCCGAGAAGCGGCGTGCCAAGCGGCCCTTCGGAGATGCTCGACAGGAACTCGTGACCCCGCGAGGCCAGCGCTGGAGCGCCGCTCCACATCCCGAGCAACACGAGCGCCGCGCAGATCCAGCACACGAGCGCCACGCGCGAGCCCGGGTGGATCGAAACTCCGTCGGCTCGAAGGGCAGCGCGATCTCGCCGCCAAGTGCCTTTTTGCATCCCCGCCACGTGTCCAGTCCCAGTCGTCTCGATTTTCCCAAATACCGATTGCCGTCGTCCCACGATGTGAATCGTGCGCGGGCCACGTTGGACCCACGCACGATTCCTCGTTATTTACTCGCGTCTAGTTACGCTTTGATCTCACCCGGTTCGGCCGCGGTGTTCACGTTCGTGATGACCTCGCCGCCTTTGGACCAAAGGGTGCTGTTTTTCTGTTCTTTGAGAATCGCGAGGAAGGCTTCAAGCGACTCGCGCGGTTTGCCTTCAAATTTCGTCGGAAGGTTTTCGTCGCCTTCATTCGTTGTGTATACCTGCGTGAACTGAGATGTCATTTCGTTGACCGGTGTGATCGGCGAGATGATGCCGTCGCCGCCACATTTCGTCGTTTCGTGGTAGGCACAGCCTTCGGTTTTTATGTTGCCGACGCCCACACCATTGAGCAGCAGTTTGCCGCATTCGAAGTCGGCGAAATGACCTTTAGCTTTGGCTGGCGTGAGAGACACACCAACTTCCTTTTTGGCTTTGCTGATGTAGCCAAGCGCGCCCTTCAGCGGGTGTGTCTGGACTTCGCCTTCAACCGCTCCGCTCTGACATGGAATGACGCCTAGAGCGGCGCATTCGTGGAAGCTGACGTTGACGTTTTTCACTTCCTTGGTCCCCGACTGTTCACCAATCGCGTTCTCGGAGGTGCATTCGACCTTGAGTTCTTCGAATTCTTGAACGCCGCCTTCTTCACATTTCCTGGTTCTTTCCGAGCCTTCGGAGATGCTGATTTCTTCGGTGCCTGTGGCGTTCCCTTTACAGATCCGGTTCCTGACATTCAGGACTCCGGCTCCGCCTGCCCCAGTGAAAGCTACGTTGCCGACTGCGGAGCCTTTCTTGAATTCAAAGCTCCCGGTTCCTACTTTTGCTTTTTTTGTGCAGTTTGAATCGCTGTATTTGCCGCCGGCTTTTGCTTCGCATTTTCCCCATTCCGGCAGGGCCGATGCGCTTGTCGCCGCCGCTGCCACGATCGCGCACACCGCGACGAGGCAGAACCCTAGCATCCGTACGTGTCTCACTTGTCCACTACTCCTTTTCCTCTCGATTTACGATCGACCGACACCTTGCCCTCCTCCCGGAGAGACCCCGGTGTCGCTCGTATGAAACGGCACGCCGATCCGGCCCGGGGACCGGTCCACGTGCCGCCCGTCGCCGCCGCGGACGCCCGTAGACGCCGGGCCGGTGGACGCTGTTCGGCGAACGAGGCGCGCGGGCGCCACGCCCCGACCCCAACGCCGGTCATGGTGATGTCGTGCGCCTGAGCGACGCGCGACTCGGCCGACGCAAAGCTCATGCCGCACCTCTGATCCTGCGGCGTCCGCGCACGTCTACGCTCTCACCGAAACCGTGACCGATCGCGTGCACGACGTCGCGGCCGTAGGCGGTCAACAGCCAGGCGTTCGGTTCGCCACAGGCGGCGCCGAGACCCACATTCTCGATCAGCCCGCGACGTTCCAGGCGACCCAACAGCTTTGACGTCTGCCCCTCGTCGCTCAGGCCAGCGGCTTGCGCGATCTCGCGGTTGCTGGACCTCGGCGCGGCAGAGATCGCCTGCAGCACCCGACTGGTGCGGTAGGTGGTGCGAATCGGCAGTCCGGCGCGCTCTAGAGGTTCGCTGCTCGCGAGCTGAAGCGAACCGCCGGCGTGCCCGCCCGCCAGCCGAGCAGGCGAGCCTGCTGGCTCGCCATCGGCGACCCGACGCTCGATGTAGGACGTGACGATGAATGCCATCAACGACGGCGCGAGCTCCACCAGTCGTCGGCCGCTCGGCTCGAGCACGCGCTGACGGATCACGGAAAACACACCTCCGAGAACGAGCTCGTCGGTCAAACCCGGCGCAGGCGTATACCCGGCCGCAGTCACCTTTTCACTCGAGCGCTGTGCCAGGAGCCCGGCGAGCACGCTTTGCACGCGACGCTGGCTCTCGGACCCGGCCGGCCCGGCGAGTAGCACACGCCCCCGCTGTGGCTCGTCGTCGAGGAAGCCAAGCATTGCGACCAGGCCGGCCCGCACCCGCTGTAGCCAATGGTGCTCGCGCTCGGCCGCCTCTGCGACCGTCGCCGCGAGGCGCGGTAGGGCCTCAGCGAACGCCCCGAAATAACACTCTTCGGGCTTCGCGAAAGCCTCGTGAATCACACCCTCGGCAGGTGCTGCGGGCGTGACCACCGATTGTGCTAGACGGGGGCTACTGTCTCACACACTCTTTGTGCGCGGCAAATAAAGCACGGTATCTTGACAAGATGAGTGGGATGTGTTCTTATTTCCCACGAGTTGGAGTGGGCGTTGAGGCGCCGTTCCGGGCGCGAAGCAGAGGGACGATGGAGGGAAAAGCAGCGGTCATGATGCGTGGCGAGACGCAAACCGGGCGGGAGACGGGCTCTTTTGGCCAGCAAACACGGCGCTCCGCGCCCGCCGTGGCGACCGCGGCGCCACTCTCAGAGGGCGGTGTGGCCCGTCTAGCACAGACGCTGGTGTAGGCGAAAATCCGCATGGATACTGGGCTTTTCGGGGCTCTCCCCACACTCGTCCCGCAGATCCTCGGTCAACTTGGCCGAGCGCGGGGCGCGCGCCTCAGCTTGATGCGACGAGCAGCTCCGGCCCCTCGTGGTCCGGGTCGGGCCGGTTGACCGCGGGGCTGGCCGGGCTCGCCGCGAGCCGCGCGCTGGGCAGAGGCCCGCAGAGCGCGAGCGCATCGTCGGCGCCGAGAGCCGGGTCGAGCCACGCGCGCTGGAGGTCGCGGTTGGCGAGGATCACCGGCATACGGTCATGGATCGCGGCCGCTACCGGGTTGGGCTCGGAGGGACAGGTCAGCAGCGAAACGCTGGCAACCCACTCGCCCGCGATCTTGGCAGGGTTCCACAATGCAGCGAACGCAAACGGAATACCGCCATCGACCGTGAAGCGAAACGGCTGGGGCGGGGAGCCACGCTTCTCGGGTTTCAACCACTCGTAATACCCGTCAGCGATCTGCAGCGCTCGCCGCGAGCCCTTCGGTATCAGATTCCGGTAAGCCGCGGTTTTGGTCACCGTCTCGATGCGGGCGTTGATCAGCTTGGCCGCGCCCTTCAGGTCGGCCGCCCACGGCGGCACCAGTCCCCAGCGCAAGATTCGCGCTTGCGGGCTCCCCTTCGGCGCGACGATCGCCAGCACGTCTTCGGTGGGCGCGATGTTGTAACGCCTGGTCCCAGTGGCGCTGCCGATCGGCACCTGGAAGCGTTCACTGAGTTCCTCGATACCGGCGGTGTTTGTATAGCGCCCGCACATCAGCTGCGCTCGCTGTCGAGCCCGGCGTCGATCGTGGCGATGCTCTCGTCTTCGTCGCTTGGCCCGTAGAGATCGGACATGCCCCTGCAGCCCGGCCCGTGCGCCGAGACGGTGGCACCGGTCGACCCTGGTCGGCGGGTCAGCAAGGCGTTCCTCCTCTGTCGAGTCGAAGATCAGCGAGATCGTAGGTCGGCGATCGGCTCGCAGACGATAAGCGCGCGCCGAGAGCGAGATCAGATCGCGCTGCACCAAATCCGAGCGCGGCCTCGCGGTGAAGCGGAAACCCCCGCAGCGCGGGGGTTTCCGGCACTCGCCTGTTCTGGGCGATACGGGGCCCGAACGCCTCCCTGCGCCTGCGCCGAGGCGCCGCGAGCCCGCGCATCAAGCTGTGAGATGCTCCCCAGGTTACGTCAGATCCGCGCACGATGAAGCGCGACGGAGCAGCCCGCGCAGGCCGGCGCCAAAGGACGTCGCCAACAGACCAATTGTTAGGTATCCTGCCTAACGTACCGAAGCCACCCCTTCGGTGCCGGGGGTCGGCGACGCCCTATCGCGCGGCCCCATTTTCATGCTCGGCCCGGCGTGCCTGGCTGGCAGCTGATTTTGATCGCCTCGAGCAGCGACGGCTCCGCCGGCAGATCCGCCAGCTGCGTAGCGACCTCCGCGGTCAGCTCGATCGTGCGGGGTCTCTCCCCGAGCCAGCGCAGGAGCCAGCGCAGCGCGTACGTGTCGTACTCGCCGGGGGACTCGCGCGCGATCAGGGGCAGAAACCTGGCCGCCGTGAGCAGATCGATCGGCTGGCCCTGCTCGTCGCGCAGTTCATGAGCGAGCGTGATCGCGTAATGCAGGTCCCCACGCTCGAGCGCCCCCTCCAACTCGACCGCCGGCCGCCAGGGTCGTGCTGCCATCATCACGAACATATGTTCGCATGTCCCGAGCCTGTCTGCATTCCGGGCACGCCCGCTGCGCTGCAGCGCAGGCTGCGGGAAACCACGCTTGCGAGGCCTCGCGGCCCGGCGTACGCTCGGGTAGCGGCATCACCCCCGGTAGGTTCAGGGGTATGGCCCAAGGTCGGCCGCTCACGATAGCTCCAACGAGCGGCCGGCCCGTCTCGGTTTGCCGTTCCCGGCCGGCGGGTATGGACAGGCACGGACGCTACCCGCCGAGCAGTTCACGACCTCGGCTTTGCGGGTGGCGTCCGATCTCAAGCGGCGTCGTCGCTCCGCGCCGCGTCGCGCGCCTGACAACAGCGTGGTGAGGTCCACGCGCACCAATTCATGCGGGCGCAGTTGGGAAGGAACCGCGAGAGCCCTGCGTCATTGGGGGCAGGTGGCGCGCCTTGTTAGCGCTGCCTCACAGCAGGCTCGCGCAGCTCGACAGGTTCGCCGGCCACGGCTCTCGCCCACCCCGCGCTCCAGATCTGCCCGGGCGCGCTGTGATCCAAATCGGCTCTAGATCAGTATTAACAACCGGGAACTCGAGCGAACGGAGAGATCGCCAATGCTAGGTTTTGACAACCCAATCCACCTGCTCTTCTTAGGGGTCGTGCTGCTGCTCGTGTTTGGAGCCAAGCGCCTGCCCGAGATGGGGCGCTCGTTGGGCTCGGGCATGCGCGGCTTCAAGGAGTCGCTCAGTGGCGCCCCCGCCCAGCCGGCTGAGCTGGGCCCGGACTCGCAGAGCATGAGCGCGTCAGCCGAGGGCGGCAGCGCGCCTTCGGGTGCCGCCGCGCAGGATCGCTAGCGACTCTCTCCCTAGCTCCGTCTCGCCCGGCCAGAAGGTCGGGAGCCTTCAACCGGGCTGTGTTGCCAGCGGGCGGCGAGCTCGACTCTCCGCTGCGAGCGGCCACAGCCGAGCTCGCCGCCGGCCAACGCGCTGTGCGAGCGCGTTAGCTTTAGCTGCCGGCGGCGTCTGACTGACCGCCGACGCTAATCGGTACACGTCGCGGCTTCTGCTCCTCGGGCTTCGGGACTCGCACCTCGAGGACGCCCTTCTCAAAGCTCGCCTTGACGGCGTCAGGGTCGATGCCCTCCGGCACCGTCAGAGACCGGCAGAAGCTGCCCGAGGCGCGCTCGATCCGGTGGTAGCCGCCACGGCGCTCCTCGTGCTCGGACTTGCGCTCGCCAGAGATCGTGAGCACACGGTCCTCGAGCTCAACCTTCACGTCGGCCTCGTCGACCCCGGGAAGGTCAGCGCGCAGCACAAACTCGTCCTTCTCCTCGACGAGATCCATCGATGGGATCCACCGCCTGAGGCTTCCGTTTCTGGTCTGCGAATCGAAGGCCGCCCCGAACAGTCGGTTGACCTCCTGCTGAATCGTCTGGAGCTCACGGGTGGGCTCCCAGCGAATGATCGCCATTGAACTAACCTCCAAAAGATGATTGGTCTTCTACAACATGGACCATTATAGAATCTTAGTGCTCTGCTATCAAGTTTTGTCTTTGATGACTTGGAGAAGTCCTCAAGTCTTTGCCAGCAGATGAGAACGCGCGATCACGGCGCTGCCGAGGCTGACGGCGCCTGCCTGCCACGGGTGGGTCGCGTCGGCGAGCGGCCGCACCAGCGGCCTCGTTGCTGTTTGCGCCCAGCGGGCGCGGGCGGCGAGTCGCCGCGGTTCTCGTCGATGAGCAGGATGACGCTCTGATCACGTGCGGCCACGATCGACCGGCGAGGATCCCGTCAGGCGCCGCGTAGAGCGCAAATCTGGCTCGAGCCAACGATCCCGCGCATTGGTCGGGCCAGACCGGCCGCAGGTACGGCTCGATCGGCCCGCCTGGAGATCTCCTGCGCTACCACGCGGCGCGCAGCATCTCCTCAGCGGCCGCGCCGCCGGGCGACCGTGACCTTCGCGGTCATCGAGCGGCTTGAACCTCCGGACGCCGTGAACGTGACCGTCACCAGGACTTGGAGCTTGCTCGAGCCGGCGAGCGCGTGTCTGCCCGCGCTGCTGGGCTCGATGACCAGTCTCAGACCGCCGGCGCCGCGGGCCTTGGCACTGGCGGCCCCATAGACCACGGTGTGCGACCGGGAACGATGGCCTGCGCCAACTCGCGACCGGACGGTGGCCGCGGAACGCACCCCGAACGTGCCCGCGCCAGGAGCGCTCAGGGTGAGGATGATGTCGCCGCGGGAGTCGGTCTTCACACCAAGGACCTTGAACAGCGCCGAGCCCCCGCCTGGGAAGGGCAGAGGGCCACCGGAGCCGCCCGAACCCGGACTGCTGGAGCCGCCGAGACCCAAGCTGCCGCCCACACCGAGAACGCCAAGACCCGAGCCGCCCCCTACACCCGAGCCGCCGCCCGGTTCACCCGCGACCGGTCGACCGCCGCCGGGTTCACCGCCGCCGGGTTCGCCACCACCCGATTCACCACCACCTCCGGGCGATTCTGAACCGGGGCCTTCGGTGACCGTGCCGGTCACGGGGACGCCGTCGAGCAACACCTGCTCCCCGGCTTCGGACGGTTCGATCCGCACCTGGCCGGTCAGCGGTCCATAGGAGATCGTCTGCTGCGGTCCGGCTTCGGTCAGGTGGGTGATTGTGAAGGTGAGGCCGTTCGCTTCTTCTTCGATCTTCACGGGGCGCGACGCGTCGATCAGCGCCTGATCTTCACTGGGGAACTTGAACAGCTGCAGTTCACCCGCTCCGGCGGCTTCTTCGAGGCTCAGCGCTTCACCTGGCGCCTTGATGGCGGGCCGGAACGCACCGTCGGAGGGATGCGCGATCGTGGGGCCGAGGGTCCCGGGAGTGACCGTCAGCAGCGACCCTTCCACTGTCCCGGCGCCTCCGGTTTTCAGCGGTATGTGGCCGTAGTCGAGGAATGCTTCGTAGTCCTGCTTCACCGGAGACGATTCGGCCTCGGCCATGTGCCCGATGCCCTTGATGTATTGGACATGGACACCGGTTACGTTTGGTTGCGTTCCCACCTTCCCGGTGTTCGCGCTCGTTGCGGGCACCGTTTCGTCGCCGTTGCCGAACTGCATCGTCACTTCGGCGTTGCTGCCGACGAGGCCGTTTATGCTGATCCCCACAGGGGTGAGCAGGCCGGTTCCGACGACGAGGCGGTAGTCGATCAAGCCCTCGTTCGTGTTGAAGCTGTCATAGATCGATTCGTGGTTCTGCTGCGCGGCTTGGAACAGGCCGGTCGTGACGCCCAGATGCCCGAGGAAGGATGCGACCTGCCCGCCTCCTTGCGCGCTGCCTCCGTTGACCGTCAGCCATGGTCCTAAGCTGTTCGAGGGGAACAGCTGCATCAGCCCCGCGAGGTTGTGTGAGAAGAGCTTCAGTTCTTCTTCGTTGAAGAAGAAGTTGAGGGGGGAGTCGGGCATCTCGATCCCGTATGCCGGGGGGAAGATCGACTTCGGGGCACCCCAATAAGGGGTGCCCACCGTGAGCACCCGCGCCACGCGCTGGGCGCGTTCGGGCGAGTTGATGAACGTTCGGGTCAAAAGCCCCCCGTAGGAGTGAGCCATGATCACGACCCGGCTCGCGCCCTCTTCCTTGGCGCACTTGTCGTGCGCGAGCGCTTCGGTGATCTTCGCTTCCAACGCGGCTAGGCTGGACTGGGGCGCCTTGCGCCAGTCCCAGCCGAAGATGTTGGCGCGTTCGCAGCCGAACAGCGTGCTGCTGGCCCCGAACTGGGATTCGATCCAAGATTCGATGCCGCCATACGCGAACGGGGAGATCAGTTCGCCCGTGGGCCCGGCATCGGGGCAGACGGCGTTGCTCACACCGTCGGACGCGAGCGACATTTCGTTCAGGTGTCCCTTGCCGAACCATGCTTTTGACCCGCACGCCCGGATTTCCGAGCCGAGGAAACCAGGGATGAAGATGACGGGCAGCTGCTGCGCCTGAACGTCCCAGAGCGCGCGCGTGAACCCGAAGTCGCGGGCGCCGGCCCCGCCGCTGTCAGTCCAGGCGAGCGCGAAGCGATCTCCCGGTTCGTTCGGGCCTTCGGTTTCCGGGGTGTGTTCCTCGAAGATCCCGCACCGCGTCCCGCTGCGCCCGGGCTCGTTTATCTGGTTGCAGTCGGGATGCAGGGGGCCGTTGCCGGTGTTCGAGTAGCGCACGAGCGGCGAGTCTAGGCTTTCGCTGACGAGTTCTTCGCCGCTCCCGTCGATGCCCACGATGTACTCGTCAGAGCCTTTTCCGCTGCTGCTGTCCGTCGTGTAGACCACGTGTTCCCCGTCCGGCGAGACGTCGTAGTCTTCGATCACCTCCGGTTCAGCGATCACGCTGGGGGCGCCCCCGCCATGGAGCACTCCAAGCTCCTCTTTGACGGCGCTCAAGTCGAAATACGCGGCGACCATGCCCTTCGCTCCCCACACGACGCTCTGAAACAGGCGGGTTTCGCCCGTGGTGAGCTGGGTCGGCGTGCCACCGGCGGCGGGCACCGTCCAGACGTTTTCGCCGCGAGCCCCGTACAGCGAATCGGCTTCGCCCGCCTCGACCTGGCGGATGAAGGCGATCGTCTTGCCGTCGGGGCTCCATGTCGGCGAATAGTCGTCCTCGTAGTGACCCCGACATGGTTTTTTGCATTCGGGCGGCGGGATTTCGGCTTCGACGGGTTTTGTCAGCCGTTTTTCTCCGCTCCCGTCGGCGTTTATGACCCAGATCGCCGTGTGGTAGCCGGTGACATGCGGCCAGCCCGGGTCCGGTTCGAGTTTCGAGAACGCGATCTGCTTGCCGTCAGGCGAGAACACGGGCGTCGAGGGCTGTCCCTTGACGACTTCGTTTGCGTGCGCGTAGTGGAACGTCGAGTCAATCAGCGTCTGGATGCCCTTGTCGGGTTCGCTCGGAGTTGCGACGCCCGGATCCCACAACTCCAGCGGGAATTCGCTCGAGGTCCCTTCGCTGCCGTCCAAATAGGCGATCTTGCCGGGCGTGCCCTGATACTCGGCCCTAGCCGCATCGGCGAGCACCGCGACAGCGGCGAGCGCAATTAATAACAACGCGAGCGCGCACGCCCACGTCCGAGCCCCCCGTATGCATCCTTGCATCGCCACAGTATATGAGCCTTGGCCTGCTCCCTGCGCAAGTCGCCTGAGCTGATCCCCGCGCCCGCCCCCGGTCGCGCGCCGCCCGCGGGCGCCTCGCTCATGCGCAACTTACGCCTCGCGTCGGTCAGCGGTCCGAGCGCAGGTCGTCTCATTGGGGCGTTCCCATATTTCCCACAGGCAGCCGCCGTGATAGGCGCCATGTTGGGGACCACCAGGCGTTCCCTGACATGCGAAAACCCGCACCAGTATGCGGGTTTTCAAGGATGGGCGATACTGGGCTCGAAACCGAACCCAGGCCTCACGGTCAAGTGCATACGCTTCTGTTGGGTGCTCTCAGGTAGCTCAGGTTCTCTCAGGTTCTCTCAAGATGGTGCTTCAAGTGGTGCTTCGGGGGTGCGCAGCTCGGGCGTAGAAGGGTCCGACCGTGCGAACGCCGCCTCGACGAGCTGCGCATCAGCAATCTTCGGTGCGTAGTCGGCGTACCTTTCGGTGGTCTTGATGTCCCGATGCCCCATCCACTCTTGAAGCGTGCGCATCGGCGTACCCTTCCCAGCCATCTGGGTACCGAACGTATGCCGCAGATCGTGGAAGCGATGGGAGTCGTCCAGCTTCGCCGCCTTCAGCGACGCGCGCATTCGGCGCAGGATGCCTGACTTACTCAGCGGTCCGCCGCCGTTCGGACTCGCGAACACCAGATCCGCGTCGCCAGGTTCGCCCGACGCCTCGAAGTGGCCGATCAGCGCCATTGCGACCTGGTCCGCCATCGGGACGCTTCTGCTAGAGCGCTTCGACTTCGGCGTGCCGTATTGTCCTAGGACGTAGTTGCGGCGAACGCGGATCGCCCTTGCGGGCCAGTCCACGTCCATCCAGCGGAGCGCGATCAGCTCGCCCTCCCGTATCCCTGTCATCGCGGCGGTCCTGTACATCGTGCGGTCTACCGCCTCGAATGGGCCTGGCTGCGCGCTCCTAACGAGTGCCTCAACCTGCTCGACGGTGAGGAAGTGGATCTCGACGTCCTCGGGGACCCTGGGCAGCTCCAGGCCTTCGCATGGGTTCGACGTCGCCCATCTGCGCCGAGGCCGCTTCGCATAGGTGAAGAGCGCCGACAGGGTTCCCAGGTAGTTGCGGATCGTCTTCGGAGAGAGGTCTTCGTTCTCCATCGCGTACATCAGGTCCACCACTTCCTCGTGCGTGATCGAGCTAATCACGCGGTTCCCGAAGAAGGGCTCCAGGTGGACCCGCAGGACCGACTCCACGGCAGTCAGCGTCGAGTGCTTGCGCCCGGTACGTTTGAGGTCGACCACGTAGTCCTTGCCAACCTCGGCGATCGTCCTGGCTTCTGAGGC